>OY764017.1:0-940000 GCA_963667795.1 Christensenellaceae bacterium
TTTATGAAAACGACCGGTTTACGCTGTATCGAATTACGATTATAGACGATTGAAACGCTCAAACAAAGCAAAACAACATGACCACCGCCAACCGCGCGGTGGTTTTTCTTTTCCCCCACGGTTTGACGCAACACGCGCAAACTTTTATACTACAAGTGATAAGAGTACGGGAGCAAGACGCATGCGAAACGCGATTCAGCGGCATCTGGAAAGGGATTATGGCGAAAAGAGCTTGCATCGCGGTGTGTCCGTGTTTCTTTCCGTCGCGTTTTTGCTGTTTGTCGGGTATATCCTTGTTCGCTATAAATACTTTTCCTACATTGTGAAAGACGAATTGTTTCATACGCCGCTGTTCGGTTGGGTCGTGCTGGCGTATGCGGCTGTTTTTGCGATTGCACTGCTGCTGATTTTGCGCGCAAACAGGCGCGGCCGGCAGCAGTCGATTGCGTGGTCTGTCGGGATTTTCGCGCTTGCGCTTGCGCTGCGGCTGGCGGTCTATTCGGTGGTGGAATACGTGCCGACAAGCGATTTTTCCAATTATTACCGGATGGGCGTTGCGTTTGCAAACGGCGATTACGCGTTCATTGCACAAAAAGCAGCAAGCTACCACATTCCGGATTTTGCGGGCCTTGGCGTAATCAACGGCTCTGTGATGCGGCTCGTCGGCACGGGCGTGCGCGGCTTCCAGCTGGCGCAGTGCGTCGTCACGTCGCTTTCCGCCGTCGCAATCTATTGGATCGCACGCAGGCTCGACAACAGGAGCGCGCCGCTGGCAGGATTGCTGTTTGCGCTCTATCCGGCGAACATCTTTTACGCACAAGTCACGACCAACCAGCACATCGCCGTGCTGTTTACGTTGCTGGCGATCATGGTGCTGCTGCTGGCGGTTGAATCCGAAAGGCTTTGGAAGGCCGCCGCGTTTGCGGGACTCTCCGGCGCGTTTTTGCTGATCAGTCAGTATGCGCATCCGTCCACGGCGACGACGCAGATTGCGTTCGCGCTGTTTTTACTCACACTGCTTGTGTCGGCGTTGTTTAAGAAACGCAATCCGGTGCGCTATGCCGTTGCGCTCGCCGCGCTGGCGGTCGCGTTTTTCGGGCTGCATGCGGCGGCAAACGGCGCGCTGATCCGTGCGGGCCTGCTGGACGCGGAATCGACGCAAAGCTCCTGCTATCTCACAAAGGTTGTCATCGGGCTGAATCCCGAAACGCAGGGGAGTTACAGCGCGTCCGACTGGGGTACGGTGTGGTCGTATCCGGCCGATGAGCAAAACGATGTGTGCATCGCAATGATTCGCGAGCGCTGGGCACAAAACGACATGCTTGAGCTGCTGGACACGAAAATCCTGCGCACTTGGATGCTGAAGGACGTGTCGTTTGACTGGGTGTTTGCGGGACAGCCATCCGGCACGCAGCGAGTGGATGCGCTCACAAACGCGTTTCGACTGCTGGATTTCCTTTATGTCGCCGCGGTTTTCCTCTTCGCGTGGATCGGCGTGCTCCTGCGCCGCAGAGACAATGGAGCGACCGACCTTTTGATCTGGGTCATACTCGGGCAGATGGGCGTATATCTCTTGATTGAGATTCAAACGCGCTATCGCTATGTCGCAATGGTGCTGCTCATCATCCTTGCCGCGGCGGGCGTTATGCGGGTTTTGTCGGCGCTCGGCAATGTCGGGAAAAAGAAAAGGGAGAATCAAATAAACGCGGACGCGGAGACCGGGGAAGCGTAAGCGATCAATGCATCATAATGGCGCCCTAAGCGGGGCGTCTTTTTTTTAAACATATCCGCCGTTCCACTTGCGCGCAACTCCACTGCGAACTATACTAGCAGTAAATAAAATACTTTACCGCCTATACAAGCGGTGTATTCGCTTTCCGCGTGCGGCTTCGTATAATGCAAGTAGAAACAAGACGAACGCTATCGGGAGGCGAAAAGAAATGCTGAATGATTTTGAACGTTACGCAACGGATATGATGGAAGCAAACGACGTGTTTCGGGCATTCAATGAAGACCGTCCGGACGACTATCACGGCGAAGCGGCGGACTGGTACCGGCGCGAACACGGCTGCAATCTGCAACCGGCGGACATGCGCGTACAGCGTCCCGCCAAAACGAAAAAGCCCGCGGGCACGGCCGGACCGCTTGCAGGCCGGACGAACCGCCTGCAGACAGAGGGAGTAAAATGAACATCAAAATTGCGGAAAACATCCGCGCACTGCGCAAGGAGCACAAAATGACGCAGGAGCAGCTCGCGGAAACGTTCGGCGTGACGATCGGCGCGGTCAGCAAATGGGAATCCGGCGCGTCGATACCGGACATTTCGATTATCGTGGAGATGGCGGACTATTTTGAAACCTCCGTCGATGTCCTGCTGGGCTACGAGTGGCGGCGCGGAAACCTTGGCCGCAGCATCGAGACAATCAAATCCTTGCGCAATCAAAAGCGGTTTTCCGAGGCGATAGCGGAGGCCGACAAGTCGCTGCAAAAATATCCGAACAGTTTTGAGCTGGTCCACGCCTGCGCCAAGATGTTTAACATGGCGGGCATTGAGACCCGCACAAAAAAGTATAACCAGAAGGCGCTTGCGCTTTGGGAACGCTCAATCGAGCTGATCGGGCAGAATACGGACGATCAGATCAGCGAGCGGACGATCAAGGAAGCAATGGCGAATGTGTATATCTGCCTTGACAAGCCGGACAAGGCGCTGGATATCCTCAAGGCGGGGAATGCGGGCGGCATCAACGACGGCATGATCGGATTTATACTTGCGTTGGAGAAAAAGCAGCCGGACGAGGCGCTGCCGTACCTGTCGGACGCGCTGCTCGATCAAGTGATGGATGTGATGCGCCTTGCAATAGCATATACGAACAGTTATGTGAGCAAGGGCGACTTGGATTCCGCCGCATCTGTGCTGGAATGGGTGTACAAGGTGATCGATGGATTGCGGATTCCCGGACGCATTTCGCACCTCGACAAGGATTGCGTGCTGATTCTTGTTTCGCTTGCCATCGTGTCTGTCGAAGCGGGCGATCTTGCACGTGCCGGGGAATATTTGGTTCGCGCGCGCGATACGGCGCTGCTGTTCGACGCTTCGCAGGACAACGGCTTTGCAAACATCAAATTTCAGCACAGCGCGTCGCCGAAGGTTGCGTTTGACGATTTCGGCAGCTGTGCAATGGACGGTATCGAAGAGACGTTGAAAAAACAGGACGAATATTCCGAAACCCTGCTGGAGATTTGGCACAGGATCAAGTGAGGGATTGAGCGGGGGATCGGAAAAGACGCCGAGAGGCGTTTTTTTTGCGCGCGCAATTGAGGCAAAAACACAGTTTTTACCACTGTTCACAATTTTTTTAAAACCCCGTGAAGTGCCAGTACTATCGGGGGTATTAAAGCGTTGTCCGGCGTGAGTTTGCGTCGATGCGTTTGACAACTAACAACCTATCATGATAAGGTAAGTTGGCAGAAGCAAGCGACCAAATGTTTGCATCTGTCCAGAACCACAGGGAGGAGATTGACATGAAAGTAAGAAAGATTGGCATCCTGCTGGCGATCATTATGGCGCTGTCTGTATTGATGATGGCGTGCGCCGGCAAGGCAACGGAGGAAAGCGACAGTTTACAGAGAGTATTGGATGCCGGAAAACTGACGGTTGTTGGAAGCGGCGGATATCCACCGTTTAATTATTTTGACGAGGACGGCAATGTTGTCGGATTTGATGTGGACGTCGGCCGCGAGATCGCAACGCGCCTCGGCGTTGAGCTGGACTATGTAACCAGCGACTGGGACGGCCTGATCGAAGGCCTGCGCAACAAGCGCTACGACGGCATCCTCGGCAGCATGGCTATCACGGACGAGCGGCTTGAGGTCGTTTCGTTCACAACGCCGTACTACTACTCCGGCGCGCAGCTGGTCGTCCGCACGGACTCCGGCATCACCGATCCGTCCGAAATGGCGGGCAAGATCATCGGCGTGACCACCGGCACGAACTTTGTCGGCGACGCGGAAGCACTCAACGCGGAAGTCAGCACCTATCAGGATGACAACGCGACGCTGATGGAACTCATCAACGGCAGGATCGACGGCGTGATCACCGACCGTCTGGTTGCGGTCAAGGCAATGAGCGAGATGAGCGGCGGCGACAGCCTGACGCTGTCCGGCAACATTTTGCGGCTTGAATCGATGGGCATCGCCATCAATCAGGAAGACGACACGCTGCTTGCGAAGATCAACGAGATCCTCGCGGAGATGCGCGATGACGGCACGCTTGCTGAAATCAGCGACAACTGGTTTGGCGCGGATATCACCGTAAAATAACGAAAACACGATATCGGTAACAGAGCGGGAGTCTGCGCCGATGCGCAGATTCCCCTTTCTTAGGAGGTAAGTATATGAGCGTATGGGATCTTTCCATCATACCGGATTATTTCACGTCGTTTCTGCCGTATGCATGGATGACGGTGCAGGTAACGGTATTCGGCATACTCGTCGGGCTTGGGTTCGGGCTTGTGTTCGGGTTGCTGCGCGTTTCCAAATGGGCGATACTCAACTATCCCGCAAAGTTTTATATCTGGATCATCCGGGGTACGCCGCTGCTGCTGCAGCTGCTGCTGCTGTATCTCGGCTTTACGAACATCATATTGCTGGACAAGCTGCCGGCCGCGGCGCTTGCGCTCGGCGTGCACAACGGCGCATACATCGCGGAGATTCTGCGCGGGGCGATCCAGTCCGTGGACCGCGGCCAGCGCGAGGCGGGCATTTCGCTCGGCATGACGCAGGCGAAGGTAATGCGGCGCATCATCATCCCGCAGGCGTTCAAGCGCGCGGTGCCGCCGCTGAGCAATCAGTTCATCATCGCGCTCAAGGACTCGTCGCTTGCAAGCGCAATCTCCGTTCCGGAGCTGCTGCTGCACGCGCGCCAGCTCGGTTCGTCCACGTTCCATTATATGGAGATGCTGCTGATTGCGGCGATTTATTATTTGATTATGACGACGATCCTGACGTTCTTTGCAAACCGCATCGAAAAGCGTCTGCGCGTCAGTGAAGCAAGGACGGTGTAAGCATATGAAACAAGGCGGAGTGATGATTGAAGTCAAGCACTTGAATAAATGGTATGGCAAGCATAAGGTCATCGACGACATCAACCTGACGGTCGAGCAGGGCGAGGTCGTGGTCGTCATCGGCGCCAGCGGCTCCGGCAAGAGCACGCTGCTTCGGTGCATCAACTTTCTTGAAAAGCCGCGCAGCGGAACGATCGGCATCGACGGCAAAGAAGTCAACGCAAAGACGAAGAAACTGCATCTTGTGCGGCGCGAGGTCGGCATGGTGTTTCAGCACTTCAACCTGTTCCCGCATATGACGGTCATGGGCAACGTGATCGAGGGGCTGACGCAGGTGAAGGGCATGAACCGCGACGAAGCGAGCGCTATCGGCACGAAGATGCTGGAAAAGGTCGATATGCTGGAAAAGGCGGACGTATATCCGTCCATGATTTCCGGCGGGCAAAAGCAGCGCGTGGCGATTGCGCGGGCGCTGGCGATGAACCCGAAGATCATGCTGTTTGACGAACCGACGAGCGCGCTCGACCCGGAACTGGTCGGGGACGTACTGCAGGTCATGAAAAAGCTTGCAAAGGACGGCATGACGATGATCGTCGTGACCCACGAGATGGGCTTTGCGCGCGAGGTCGCCGACCGCATCATCTACATGGACGCAGGCCGCATTGTAGAGGAAGGCACGCCGGAGGACATTTACAACAACCCGCAGAACGAGCGCACAAAGGAGTTTTTGAGCCGGATTCTGTAGGGGGAGCTTTAAAACAGGGATACAAAAAAAGACGCCGTGAGGCGTTTTTTTTGTACTAATTTCAAGCGTAAGTGGAAAAATAGAAATGCTAGGACGTTTTTATACATTCTTTCAGTATGTCTATTATATCCGACATATTTGCTAAAAATACACGCGCTCGAAAATCATCATCGCAAATATGGTCGCAGAGCTTTTTTTTGTCTAATTTTCGAATTTTTGATGATACACCGTAATTGTCAGTTGAATCGCTTTCAGAGATGAAATCATCATATTGAAATCCATCGGGTATTGCTAACATGTTTTCTACGCCGATTTTATAATGGAGATTTTTATCATTGTATGGCATTGTCCGCGAATGGATTAAACCTTCATCGAATTTTTCATGATTCGTGTCTGAATCGTAAAGTAAAATTACATGATTTCTAAAGCATTCGGGATTTGCTCGTGCGAATTTCAAGCAACTACTTAATGCTTTATCTCCGGTATTTTCCGCTGATTTATTTGTATTATGTCCAATCCACCTTACATCGAAAATTCCTTCTTGCCCTGTAAGTTCCAGATACTTCTTGAGGTATTTTTCATCCGTATCACCTTCAACAAACACGATAGGGAGTTCACTGGAAAATTCATTCGTATTAAATGCGGCTTCGATGAGCTTATCCTCGCCACAGGCGGGATATGAAGGGTTGGTATCAATTGATACGCTCGCGCCATCACGTTTAAATACCAAAACCTTGTCATTAAAACGTTCACGGTTATGAATGATAAATGGAGAGTGCGTAGCAACGATGATTTGAGATGTTTGCACGCCGTCCTCGGTAAACAGCGCTTTGTAGAATTGCAATATTTTCTTTTGCCAAACCGGATGCATGCTGATTTCCGGTTCGTCAATGAGGATAATATGCCCTTTGCTATTTTTTTGATTGCTTAGCAGAAAGGCTCCACGGAAGACAATTTGTTTTTCGCCGGAACTTAAAGCAGCGATAGGAACTTCGCGCCCGTTTTTCTCAAAAACTACGTCTTTTCCTTTTTCAGTAGTAGCTATTCTTTTAAAATTCATATCTTCGAATACTCGAGAAAAGGCATTTTTAAAGCGACCAATACGTTGATCAACAACTGATAAAGGCGGTGCTTCTCTTGGATGAGAACCAACCCAATTATTCAAATCCGTGGCATCAAGAGTTTGGATATCAATGAGTAATTGCTTGATTTCTGTTGCTATGTCTTTACTACTACGCAAACTACCAGAATACGGACGGTCAATGTCCTGGGAGGTAACACTTCGTATCTCTGATGGATTATAATTTATTTCTACTGTTGAATATATGGTGGAAAAGGCGAACTTTAATGCTGTTTCATCAAAGAGTGCATAAAAACGACTGATCGCTCGATAGCTTTTTTCTGAGGTTACTGGATTAATGATTGCGTATTTTACCAAAACAATCTTTGGAGGAACTAAAGACGGATCAGTAATAATCACCAGTTCATCTGTGAAATCTTTGCTAATTTCGATATGGATTTTTTCACATACCTTTACCATTGATTCTCTTTCGTCTTCTGATAATTGAAAATGGTAAACAGCTTTTATGGGAATTACCTCTTTAGTGATTTTAAAAGCAAGCAGCGAACAATAATATATAGAATCAAGAAGTGTAGTCTTTCCACAACCATTCTCACCGGCTAAAATAATTGTATCTATTGGTGCGCCGTCCTGATCACAAAAACCGATCGTACAATTTCCAAACAAGTAATGGTTCTGATACTCTATTGATAAGATTCGCATGTGGCTTTAAGCATCCTTTCGCAAGTATGAGCGGAATGAAACATAAAACGTATAACTATTGTTAATTCTACTACATGCAGTGAGCTTTCTCAATACTCATGCACAATATAATATACGCACCAAGCTTTAAGCGAATTTTACTATACTGTAGTCATTGCTTGTCGGTTTTGCATTTCCCTCCCACAATCTGCGGGAGGGTTTTTCCTATATTTAGCGCGTTTTCACCGATTGCCCGCTATCGCGAAACAATGATAAAATACCATAACAAACGGTAAACGGGGTGCTTTTTATCATGACGCTGCAACAGCTCAAATACTTTATCGAGGTCGTCGACTGCGCGTCCATCAACAAGGCGGCGGAGCGGCTGTTTTTGTCGCAGCCGAGCCTGTCCAGCGCCATGAAGGAACTCGAAGGCGAACTGAATGTGGAGCTGTTTTTGCGCACGCCGCGCGGCATCGTGCTCACGCCCGACGGCGCGGAGTTCCTCGGCTATGCGCGGCAGGTCGTGGAGCAGACAAATCTCCTCGAACAGCGCTATGTCAACCGCAAACCGTCCCGGCGGCTGTGCTCGATTTCGACCCAGCACTATGCGTTCGCCATCAACGCGTTTGTCGAAATGGTGCGCCGCTGCGACGCGGACGAATACGAATTCACCCTGCGCGAAACGCGCACATACGAAATCATAGACGACGTGAAGAGCCTGCGCAGCGAGCTCGGCATCCTCTATCGAAACACATTCAACCAAAAGGTGATCGACAGCATTTTGCGCAAAAACGGCCTGACGTTCCACCCGCTGTTCACTGCAAAACCGCACATATTCGTCAGCAGCGCAAACCCGCTGGCACAAAAACCGTCCGTCACGTTAAACGACCTTTCGGACTATCCGTGCCTGAGCTTTGAGCAGGGCGAATACAACTCCTTCCATTTTTCGGAGGAGATATTGAGCACCGCCTACAGCAAAAAGAGCATCAAGGTCAGCGACCGCGCGACCATCTTTAACCTGATGATCGGACTGAACGGCTACACCATCTCCACCGGCATCGTCAGCGCGGACTTAAACGGCGAAAACATCGTGGCCGTGCCGCTAAACGTCGACGAGCGCATCGAAATCGGCTGGATTTCCAACAACATGGCACAGCTCACGCGGCAAGCGCAGCTCTACCTCGACCATCTCCGCAGCGTCGTTACGGCATATGGCGCGGCGCTGGAAGGCGGGGTATAGGGACAGGCTATATCCGGCCAGAGAATAACGGTGTTACCCGAACCTGGTGCGCATGCGATAGAGTAAGCGCAAGGGAACGCGTGACACTTTTTTATTTTCAGGAGGGAACAATCATGAGCAAACGATTTCAACTTGTCGGCAGCCTGCTGCGGCCGGTCGCGCTGCTAAGTTACAAACACAAAATCGAACACCGGGACGACATCAGCTATCCGTTTTACGACGACTTTGACGGTTACGAAGCCTGCGAGGCGGACGCGACCCGCGCGATCGTGCAGGAGCAGATCGACCACGGGATAGACGTGCTCACCGACGGCGAATATTCCAAGTCGCTTTGGCATCTCGATTTCGTGTGGGGGTTGCGCGGCGTGCAGCGCCGCATCGCCGAGCACGGGTATTTCTTCCGCGACAAGGACGGCGCGGGCAAATATGAAACCCGGCGCGATATCGGGCTGAAAATCACGGACGAACTCGGCGGCAAAAACCACAATTTCATCCGCGTGTTCAAGCGATTGCAAGCGCTTGCGGGCGACCGGCTAACGAAGCTCTGCATCCCGTCGCCTTCGCATATTTTCGGCGAGCTTTCGTGGTCGGACAACGTCGGCGGTTCGGTCTATGCAACGGCCGACGCGCTGAAGGACGGGCTTGTCCGCGCGTATAAGGAGTTCGTTTCGGAGTATGCCGAAGCGGGCGGAAAGATTTTGCAGTTTGACGACTGTCTGTGGCAGATTTTTGCCGACGACAACCCGAATTCGCCGTACACCGGCGAGCAGGTCGACCGTGCCGCGGTGCAGGCGCTTGCCGATGCGTTTGTGGAGATCAACAACGAGCTGATCGACTACGGCCATTCTCTCGGGCTTGCCATGTGGACGCACAACTGCCGCGGCAATTACGATTCGCGCAACATGGGCGGCGGCTCGTATTTGAAGATTGCGGACATCTTTTTCAGCCGACTGCATTACGACCGGTTCTTTCTGGAGTGGGACGACGAGCGCGCGGGTTCGCTGGAGGCGCTGCGTGCGTTTGCAAACCGGCCGGACGTCGAGGTGGTGCTTGGCGTGCTGTCCAGCAAAACGCGGGAGCCGGACGACGAGGCGCGCGCGCTTGACATGCTCGATGAAGCGGCCCGCATCATCGGCAAGGACAAACTGTACCTGTCGCACCAGTGCGGCTTTGCCTCCTGCGACTGCGGAAACGAACTCACGCAAACGGAGCAGTGGGCAAAGATCGACCAGGGTCAGCGGCTTGCGCTGGCGTACTGGGGAGAGTGAGAGAGCGCATAATTCCGACGAAGTGAGCAACACAAAAAACGCCGCAAGGCGTTTTTTTGCGGTTCGCCGCCAAACGCCGTACCCAATTTTGCACAATCATGATATACTACATATAATTGTGTGAAAACACGATTTCTTGATGGGAATAGGGCAGTTCGGGTGATTGGTTGAGGTGGATATGGGGAAAGAAGAAATACAAGAGACAAAAAAGACGAATACGATTGGTGAAATCGTGGATTACTGTAATGAACCCAATACAATTGGTGCATTCTTAATTACAGGTAAATGGGGGTGCGGTAAAACATATCTTATCGAAAATGAGCTTAGGAATTATCCGGGCATCAAAGAAAACTTTATTATTGTAAGAGTGTCAATGTTTGGCGAAGATTCGTTAGAAGCCATCAAGCGTAAGGTTAAATTAAATATACTTTATGCTCGCATCCCATCGGGCAAAAATGAAAGTAAAAAAGATCGCGAAAACAAAGAAAAGGGAATCAAGGTTGCAGCAACTGTTGCAAAAGTTGCTGCAAAAACTTGGGGTGCTATCAAACCAGCTGGTCAGGCAGCTGGGGCTGTGTTATCAGTAGATATTACAGATTTTTGTGATATAAAAAATAAGTATAATAAGAAAAGTGTTCTATTAATATTTGACGATCTCGAACGTTCAAAATTACCTCCAGCGGATTTGTTGGGATGCATTAATGAGTTCGTTGAAAATTATCAAATTAAGACAATTATAATTGCCAATGAAGAAGAAATCAAAAAATCAAACGGCCACGCAAAAACAGATGACAAGACAAAAGCGGAAGAACCGAAAAACACGCAAGACGACAAACAAGCGAAAAGAACTTTGTCCAAATATGACGAATTGAAAGAAAAAGTTGTTTCACGAACAGTAAGGCTTAAACCAGACTATAAAAGCATTATTGCGCAAATAGTGGAAAAACAAGAGTATGAAAATGTCGGATACAAAGCGTTTCTTGAGAATCGCAAAGTCCTAATAGAACAGATATTTATCGAAAGCAAAACAGAAAACATTCGAAGTCTGAAATGCGCTTTGCAGGGCTTCGAGCGTGTGTATAAAATAACCTCGGATCAGAAAATATCAGACGATGCGACAGAAAACTTTTTTTCAGCATACCTTTGTATGGTATTTGAGCATAAGAGGGGCAATTTAGAAAAGCATGAAAGGTACGGATGCATTTTACCAATAACCCAAATGGGGGAAGTGTATACTGCTTTTCAAAGTCGTCATGTATTATCAAGCGTTCTAGATTGGATAGTAGATGGCACGTGGGAAGAGCAATCTATAATTGCAGAGGTTCAAATCCTAGGGAAAGATAAGGGAAGTGCCACGCCATCTGAGATTTTACTTATGTCACCCGTGCTCTCGCTGACGGACGAACAGCTCAAAGATGGTTTTGATGAAGCACTAAAAAGAGGATATTCGGGGGATTTATCACTGAATGACTATATGGACTTACTCAAGCGATTGGTAAATTGCCGTGAACTCGAAATTAAACCGCTGATCGATATTGATTATGCAAGGCTAATCGATGGTCTGGAAAAACGAATCGATGAAGCGATTAAAGAAGAGCTCGAGAGTAAGCGATTTAATACTTTTTTCGATAGCAGTGTGTTCGAGAATCTTAATGCTGAAGAGAAAACACTTTATGAGAAGCTCGATGATTTTTCAAACAATGGATATTTGCTTAAGTATAAGTATAAATTCGTAAAGGCATATACAGAGAGAAACGAACAAAAAATTATAGATTTCAACAGCGATACTAATTATTATTTTGATAGAGAAATGGCGGAAGCAATTTTTGATTTTTACAACAATTCTGAAAAGGGTTCGAGATTTCAGTTTGTTTTATATTTTTGCCGGAAGTACAAGAATACATTTTTTGCTAAAAAGCAAGAGTACGAGGATAGTAATAATACAATGAAATGGCTAAAAAAACAAATAGAAAACACTTACAGGGAACAAGAAACAGAAAAAGCGTTGGATAGATTATTTGCAAAAGAAATCGGAATAATAGTGGAGAAGCTATCAGCAAATATATTAAGTATGGATTCAGATAAAAGCATCCAAATTATCCCAGACGAACCCAAAATCTGAACCAATTTAAAGGCCGCCTACAGTTGAACTGCAAGCGGCCTTTAATTACAATCTTTAATGAATCTTCCCCAGCAGCACGGCCTTCTTTGCCTCAAACTCTTCGTCCGTGATTGCGCCGGAATCATGCAGCTTCGACAGCCGCTCCAGCTGCGTGACCGCGTCGTCCTGCGTGCCGGTCGTCGTGTAGGTCGTGCTCGTGTAGCCGTAGTGCATGCCCTTGTGCGAGTCCTGTACGACTGCAAGCCCGAATTCGTCGGTAAAGCTCTCCGTCGCCACAAGGATGATGTCGATGAGCGCGCCGATGCCGAGGCAGCCGCCCGTCAAAAGCCAAAGGATGCCCGTGCCGATCTTGCCGACATAGAAGCGGTGGATGCCGAGATAGCCTAAAAAGATGCTGAACAGCAGCGTCGTCAGCCAGTCTTTTTCGGAATACTTTGCCGCGTTCGAGGGTGACTTTGCCGCGCACGCCCCGCAATAGCCGCGATAATCTACAAATTCTCCCGCGAAAATCTGCTTTCCACAGTTGGTGCAATATTTGGATTCCATTTTATCTGATCCTCCTCAATAAAACGTTTTGTTCATTTATATCGGTACTAACAGTACTATATACCATTTTCGCACAAAAGAAAACGTCTGCGGGTAAACATACGGTAAAATTACGAACGCCGCGTAAAAATTGGCACGGAATGAAAAAACATGCCGTTTCTTTGTTGACAATGTCCCGAAAAATGCCTATAATACACCTTGCCGCGATTTGCGGGACGGGTCGTTTTGTTTGTCCTCAAAATCGCTGTAAATAGGGCTTTGGCAACACGGGTTTTTGCCGGAATATTGCCAAGCGCCCACCATGCGCCTCCTTAGCTCAGCTGGCTAGAGCACCTGACTCTTAATCAGGGTGTCCAGGGTTCGAATCCCTGAGGGGGTACCAATTTGTTCCGCCGCAGTCGGTATGCGGCAAATGCGGGAATAGCTCATTTGGTAGAGCGCAGCCTTGCCAAGGCTGAGGTGGCGGGTTCGAGCCCCGTTTCCCGCTCCATTGAAAATGGGGTATGAAATGCCCCATTTTCAATGGACTGTGGTTCAGGACGGCTCGAAGCCTCGTCATGAAATAATCCAGTGGATTGTTTCATAGAGGCCGGGAAGCGAAAGCCTGATTCAAATATAGAATAATCTTTAGATTATTCTATATAAAAAAAATTAATATGCCTCCTTAGCTCAGCTGGCTAGAGCACCTGACTCTTAATCAGGGTGTCCAGGGTTCGAATCCCTGAGGGGGTACCAAATAAGGACATATCTTCCGTCAATCGGAGGATATGTTTTTTTATGCCGAAATCATGATAAATTTGAAATCGCATAAGAAATTTGCAAAAAGCTATTGACCATCACGGAACGTAATAGCGTATAGTTGACCTATCAAGAGCAGGAGGCCGGACGACATGAAAACCGTAAAGGAACTATCGGATCTCACCGGGGTCAGCGTGCGCACGCTTCACTATTACGACGAAATCGGACTGTTTCCGCCCACGGACAAAAGCGAAACGGGCTACCGGCTTTATGACGATAAAGCCCTGGAAACATTACAGCAAATCCTATTCTTTCGTGAGTTCGATATCCCTTTGAAGAAAATCAAAGCGATCCTGGAAAGCCCGTCTCTTGATCGAAACCGGATTCTGCGGATGCAGAGAGACATGCTGGTGACAAAGCTGGAGCGCATAAAGCGCCTGGTCGCCGGTATGGACGACATTCTGAAAGGAGACGATCAAATGAATTCTGCAGTTTTTACGCAAACAGAGATCGAAAATATGTTCCAATTGATGTTCGAGAGCATGACGGAGGAAATGCGGGAAGCGGCCATCGGCGAATTCGGCGGCGCGGACCAGTGGAAGAAGCACTATATAGAAGCCGTTTCGTCGGAGAAGATGCAAAAACGCTATGCAATCGTAATGGATTGGTACGGCGGCAAGGAAGCATATTTGTCAACGCTCGAACATCCAATCAGCAGGGACGTTTTGGAAAGCTACAAGGAGCGGGAGGAGAAGATCCGTCAAAAGCTGATTGCAAAACGCGACTGCGACATTCATTCGTTTGCGGTCAAGGAGATCATCGGCGAATACGGGTTCGTCATGAAGCTGATCTGCCAGATGAAGGATGAAGCGGGACTGATGCTGGCGGTTGCGCAGTCCTACCGGAACAGCCGATGCCGACAGGCGTTGGACGAACAATACGGAGACGGCGCGGCGGAGTTCTTCGCGCAGGCGATCGAAGCGTTTTATCAGGATTGAACCGTCTCATAACGTTGGTCAAAGACCCGCTCGCGGACAAACCGCAGGCGGGTCTTTCCTTTTATAAGCGCGTCGTTGTTTGGTATAATAAAGCAACGCACCCGACCGGCAAAGACATTTGACAGCATAGGCGCGCGGTGCTATTCTCATTGCAGGAGAACGCAACGATTCCATATGCAAACAATCTTCTTTCAACAAAACGAATCACTCGTTCAGGCGTTCGAAGTTCCCCGCGGCATAACGGCAATTGTCGGCGGCGGCGGAAAAACGACGCTGATGCTGCGCCTTGCAAAAGAACTTTCCGATGCGGGCGGGCACGTGATCGTGACCACCACAACGCATATCTTTCCGCCGGACGGTATGGACACATTGACGAATGCTCGCGAGGCAGACGTCCGTGCCGCTCTGCAAAAAGAGAACGTTGTGTGCCTTGGCACACCGTCCAAACAGGGAAAGCTGGCCGCACCGGAACTGCCGATGCACAGACTGGCTGCGCTTGCGGACTATGTGCTTGTGGAAGCGGACGGAGCGAGAAGGCTGCCGCTGAAGGCCCCCGCGATGCATGAGCCGGTCATCCCGGAACATACAGATCTCGTGATCGCTGTTGCGGGGCTGGACGGCTTGGGAAAAATCATGGAGGAGACGGCGTTTCGGCCGGTGCTGTACGCGGCGCTGACCGGACACAGCGTGCACGATATCGTGTGCGGGGAAGACGTTGCAACGGTGCTTTCCCACCCGAACGGGCTGAGAAAGCAGGTAACAAACGGCATGCGCTTTTGCGTGCTGCTGAACAAAGCGGACGATGCACAAAGGCAAGCGTCCGCGCTGAAAATCGCGAAACAGTTACAGCAAACGGGCAATGTCGAGCGGACGGTGATCGCCGCGCTCGGCAAAGCCGGACAACATACCATTTCGTGAAAGCGAGGAACTTTTAACATGATCATTTGGGTACGCGGAGCGGGCGACATTGCAACGGGCGTTGCATACCGTCTGTTTAAAAGCGGGTTTTCGATCGTCATGAGCGATTTGTCGATTCCGACGTCGATCCGCAGGACGATCTGCTTTTCGGAAGCGATCATCAACGGTACGACCCAGGTGGAGGACGTGACGGCGGGCTTTGCCAAAGACGCCGCGGCTGCAAAAGCGCTGCTTAGCGACGGCAAAATCGCCGTGCTTGCGGACCCGGACGGCACGGAAGCGAAAAAGCTGAACCCTGCGGTGGTGGTCGATGCAATCCTTGCAAAAAAGAACCTCGGTACGAAGATGGAAGATGCAAGCGTCGTCATCGGCGTCGGCCCCGGATTTACGGCGGGCGAGGATTGCCACGCGGTTGTGGAGACCATGCGCGGGCACACGCTTGGACGCGCGTATTACGAAGGCGCGGCGGCCCCGAACACCGGCGTGCCGGGCAATATCGGCGGCTTCACGCTGGAGCGGATTTTGCGCGCGCCGTGCGATGGTGTGTTCAAGGGCGTTAAAAAAATCGGCGATCAGGTACAGAAAGGCGAAGTATGCGCATATGTGGACGGTCAGCCGATGGTCACGAAAATCGGCGGCGTTTTGCGCGGGATTTTGCCCGACGATCTGACCGTTTTTGAAGGCATGAAGAGCGGGGACGTTGACCCGCGCTGTGATGTTTCGCACTGTTACAAGATTTCGGACAAGGCACTTGCCGTCGGCGGAGGCGCGCTGGAGGCGGTGCTGCATGAGCTTCATAAGAGAGGTTACGAATGGAGACTAAAGTAAAACTGACCAAACTTTCCAAGTGCGCGGGCTGTGGCGCAAAGGTCGGCGCGGGCGTTTTGGCGCAATTACTCGGCGATATGCCGACGCATACCGACCCGAACCTGCTGGTCGGGTTTGACCGCTCGGACGACGCATCCGTCTACCGCGTGAGCGACGAACTTGCGCTGGTGCAGACGGTCGACTTTTTCCCGCCGATCGTGGACGATCCGTTCACGTTTGGACAGGTTGCGGCGACCAACGCGCTTTCGGACGTATACGCCATGGGCGGCGAGCCGAAGCTGGCGCTCAATCTGCTTTGCATTCCGGAGACGATGGATTCCGAGGCGGTGCACGGCATCCTCGGCGGCGGCTACAGCAAGGCGTTCGAGGCGGGCGCAATCATCACCGGCGGACACAGCATCTTTGACGACGTGCCGAAATACGGCCTCGCAGTCACGGGATTTGTGCATCCGGACAAACTGCTCAAAAACCTCGGCGCTAAAGAAGGCGACGTGCTGTTTTTGACCAAGCCGCTGGGCGTCGGCATCCTGACCACCGCAGGCAAGGCGGAGATGCTGGAGCCGGGCGAACTGGACAAGGTGATTGAGCTGATGACCACGCTGAACAAGAGCGCACGGGACAGCATTGTGAATTATCGCGTGCACGCCTGCACGGACGTGACGGGATTCAGCCTGATGGGACACATGCTGGAGATGATGCAGGGTTCGGAAGCATCCGCGCGCATCGAAACCGGCGCGGTGGACTTTTTGCCAAAGGTGCTGGAGTTTGCAAACATGGGGCTTCTGCCCGCGGGCGTTTACAGAAACCGCGCGTTTGCCGAAGCGAGTGTGGACGAAGGCGATCTGCCGCTGAAGGTGCGGGATTCGCTGTATGATCCGCAGACGTCCGGCGGACTGCTGGTGGCGGTCGACCCGCGCGATGCGGACGCACTGGAGCGCGACCTCAAGGCGAGCGTACCGAGTGCCCAGCGCATCGGCACGGTCATCGCCAAAGGCGACAAGGCGATCTATTTGGTATAAACACAGTTATAAGAATAGAGAGTGTTTTTTGCAACACTCTCTGTTTTTTTGCTTTATTTTATTGGGTATGCTCAGTTTAACCGAAAGTTCTTTTGTCTTACTTTTCTTTTAAGAAAAGTGAGAAAGAAAAGTAAGGAAGAAAAGTGAGGTTGAAAAAGCAAGAAATTTGCGCTAGAATGCTGTAAAACATTTGTATTAAGCAGAAGGGAGAGCGATTTTTTATGCGGATGCAAGCGGGGAAGTACCGGCACTATAAGGGCAACGATTACGAGGCGTTCTGCCTTGCAAAGGATGGAAACGGCGGCGAAGTTTTCGTGCTGTATCGAAAACTATACGGGGATTGCAGCTTCTGGGTGCGTCCGCGGGACATGTTTTTTGAGGACGTGCTAATCGACGGCGCGTTCACGTCCCGGTTTGCGCTTGTCGGCGAGCCGGAAAACTGCGTAAGCAAGATTGACGAACTCAAGGCGCTCTCCGCTGAAAACGGTGAACCGCTGCACATACGCCACTCCGAAACCATGGCGCTCTATACGCTCGCCGGGTTCGATTCGGACAGAGCCGACACGGTGCTTGTAAAGCCGCTGGACGCTTAACGGCAAAAGCAATATATCGCGAACACAGAAAAACGCCCGGAGGCCGGTTTCTCCAGGCGTTTTTTTCCGCAAGAGCAAGGGGAGTTAGAAGAAGTGGGGGGGGGGTATAGGTTCTCTGCACACTGCTCTTTTGGAATTTTAATCATACATCTTTTTTATTGCAGTGGATCATCTGCACATAGCTGTACGTTTTTTTGTCTTGCTTTTCTCTTCAGAAAATTGAGGAAATAAAGTTCTTTTGCCTGCTTTCTTCAGGAAAGTACGGCAGAAAAGCAAGGCTTACGCCAGTATCTCTTTCAGCGCCAACAGCGCGCCGTCGATCTCCTCGGCAGAGTTTGCAAACCCGAACGAGAAACGCACCGTGCCTTCGGGGAACGTCCCGTAGGTTTTGTGTGCGTTGGGCGCGCAGTGCAGCCCGCAGCGGGTGAGCACGTTGTAGTCGGTCGTCAGCCGGTCGGCAACGTCCGCGTTGTCCAGCTTTGTAAAATCGCACGAGACCACGCCAACGCGCCGCTCAAGGTCGCGCGTGCCGATTGTGCGGAATCCGTCCAGCTTGTCCAGCCCGGCCAAAAACCGCTCCAGCAGTGCTTTTTCGTGTGCGCGCCGCGCGTCCACGCCGACGGCGAGCAGCTCGCTCAGCGCCGCGTGCAGCCCGTAAACACCGGGCAAATTCGGCGTGCCGGATTCAAAGCGGTCGGGCATGTAGTCCGGCTGCACTTCCGTGTGGCTGTCGCTGCCCGTGCCGCCGGTGACCAGCGGTTCCAGCTTTTCGGTAAAATCACGATCCAGCAGCATCGCGCCGATGCCGCTCGGTCCGCACAGGCCTTTGTGACCGGGCACGCAAAGCGCGTCCGCATGCACCTGTGTCAAATCCAGCGGATAATGCCCGCCGGTCTGCGCCGCGTCGATGACGAATGCAATGCCGTGCTTTTTGCAAAGTTCGCTTACTTTTGCAATCGGCAGCACCGTGCCGCTGATGTTGGAAGCGTGTGTCATCACGCAGAGTTTCGTGTTGGGTTTTATAAGTGCTTCCGCCGCGTCGAGGTCCAGCTCGTCGTCGCCGCACATGGGAATGCGGTCGAACGTGATCCCATGGTCAAGCAGCTGTACGAGCGGGCGCATCACGGCGTTGTGCTCCAGCGGGCTGACGAGGACGTGGTCGCCGGTTCGGAGGTAACCCTTGAGCAAAAGGTTCAGCGACCACGTCTGTCCCGGGGTGAAAATAGCATAGGTCGGATCGGAAAAACCAAACAGTTTGCAGAGCATTTCGCGTGTTTCCAGCGCAACAATGGCCGCATCCGTCGCCGGAGCATAGGTCGAACGGTTGACGTTGACGCAAACGTCTTCAATGTAAGAACGCATCGCTTCGCCGACGCCGTTTGCTTTCGGGCGCGATGTAGCACCCTGATCCAGATAAATTATTTTGTCCGGCAAAATATTTTTCATTAATTTCGTTATCCTCACTTGCATACAACGCTTTACTATGTTAGAGTATATCCGAATTCAATCGAACTTTCAAGTCTGCCTCGCAATTCAAAGACGTTCGGTTCGAAAAAAGAAAGGGTTGGGGAAACACACATGAAGAAAAGGAATTTTTGGGTCATACTGACCGGTGTCGTTATCGGCGCGGCCGCAGTTTTGCTGACCGCACTCGGCAATCCGGGCAACATGGGCTTCTGTATCGCGTGCTTTATCCGTGATATAGCGGGTGCCACCAAAATGCATACCGCAGGGGTCGTTCAGTATGTCCGGCCGGAAATCATCGGCATGATCATCGGCGCAATGGCAATCGCCATGCTGTCCAAGGAATTCAAGCCGCGCGGCGGATCGTCTCCGATGACGCGGTTCATCATCGCGGTCGTCGTTATGATCGGCGCGCTGATGTTCCTCGGCTGCCCGCTGCGCATGATGCTCCGCATCGGCGGCGGCGATCTCAACGCGATTGTCGGCCTGGTTGGTTTCATCGCGGGTATCTTTGTCGGCACGCTCTGGCTCAAAGGCGGTTTCACACTCAAGCGCGCCTATGCGCAGAGCATGACGGAAGGCGTAGCGCTTCCCGTCGTTGCTGTTGCCATCATGATCCTTGCGGTTGCGGCTCCGGCGCTGTTTGCGTGGAGTGAAGGCGGCCCGGGCGCAGCGCATGCACCCATCGTTATCTCACTTATCATCGGCCTCGTCGTCGGCGGTCTTTCCCAGCGTTCGCGCTTCTGCACGGTTGCGGGCAATCGCGACGCGATGATGTTCAAAGATTTCTCAATGCTCTGGGGTTTCCTCGCTGTCATCGTTACGACGATCATCGGCAATATCATCCTCGGCAACTTCCATCTTTCCTTTGCGGATCAGCCGGTCGCGCATACGGACGGACTGTGGAACTTCCTCGGCATGGCGCTTGTCGGCTGGGGCAGTGTTATGCTCGGTGGATGCCCGCTTCGCCAGCTCATCCTCGCGGGTGAAGGCAACACGGATTCGGCAATCACCATCACCGGCTTCTTCGTCGGCGCGGCGATCTGCCACAACTTCGGTCTGGCGTCCTCCGGCGCAGGCCCGACGGTGAACGGCATGATCGCGGTCGTCGCGGGATTCGTCGTGCTGACCGTCATTGGACTACTCAACAGAGAAAGGGCGTAAAACAATGGATACAGTCGATGCAAGAGGATTGCTCTGTCCGGAACCCGTCGTGATGGCGCAAAAGGCGATCAAGAGCGCGCCTGCCGAGATTACCATTCTCGTAGACGCAGTGGCGGCAAAGGAAAACGTCACGCGGTTTGCAAATTCGCGCGGCTATGAAGTGGAAGCAAGCGAGCAGGGCGGCGAATACACCCTGAAACTGGCGAAAAAATGAACGAGTACATTGCAACGTTCCATACACATCTTGCGGCAATGCGCACCCAGCGCAGGCTGGTTGCAAACGGCATGAGCGCGCGATTGTCGCCCGTTCCGCGCAGTCTCAGCGCAAGCTGCGGCACCTGCGTGCGTTACAAGGCGGACGATCCGAAGCTGGAGAGTATGGACAAGGACGTTGAGCGCGTTGTCCGGGTGACGGAGCAGGAAGGCGAATACGACCTTTTGTACCTCAACGAATAGCGCAAAAATCAGACTCCGAACAAAGCGGCCGTTTGCCTTTTTATCTGGCGACGGTCGCTTTTTTGCAAAATAAATTCGTCTGGCGACGGTTCCAGTTTTTTAAATGAAATGAGAAGCGCTTTTGCTTTTCTTTTCAGAAAACTGCATTATCCAGTATCCATTATATGAACCGGACGTACTTGTTCAATTAAATGCGAATTGATGTAAAAAAAGAATAATCTCAAATCATATTTGCTTCAATATTGATTTTTGCGTATATGTGATTTGCGCCTATATCTATTTTGAATTGCTGCAAAGAAAAGCAAAGCGCCGGCTGCCTGTTTACCACGGAAAAAAAATACGGTATGATAAGGAAGTAAACTATGTGCAATTCCAAAGGAATGCATGTTCAGGGGGACTATTTTCTATGAAGAAACGATTCAAGCGGTATCTGGCGCTGGTCATCGTGGTGCTGTGCTGCCTGATGCTCGGCGCATATTCGCTTGCGGACGCGGGCAATTTTTCCGGCGACACGGACTGGGGCGGCGGCGGTTCCGACTGGGGCAGTTCCGATTGGGACAGCGGCTCTTCCAGCTGGGACAGCGGATCGTCCTGGAGCAGCGGCTCCACCTATGACGACGACGGGACGTACTATTCGTCCGGCGACTCCGGCTGTCTTGGCGGCAGTTTGCTCTATGTCGTTGTGATCATTATCGTGATTATTGTGATGTCGCGCATGCGCAAGAGCAAGCATTCCGGCGGCGGCACGAATGTGTATCAGGCCGCGCGTGAAGAACCGGGGCTCCCGCTTGAAACGCTGAAGCAGAAAGACCCGAACTTCAATGAACAGGCGTTCCTTGAAAAGGTCGGCAACCGCTATGTGCAGATGCAAAACGCATGGCAGGACAAGAAGTGGGAACCGATGCGTGCGTTTATGACCGACAGCCTGTACAACCAGATGCTGCGGCAGCTGCAGGCGCTCATTCAGGCCAACCGCACCAACCATGTGGAGCGCATCGCCGTTCTGGAAACGCGCATCCAGCGTTACGCTGTGGAAGGCGACAACGACGTGCTGGTCGTGCGGCTCTCCACGCGCATTTGCGATTACACGACCGACGACAACACCGGAAACGTGGTCAGCGGAAGCCAGACGCGCGAACTGTTTATGGTCTACGACTGGAAGATGATCCGCCAGAAGGACAAAAAGACGCTCGACCAGCCGACCATGACGCAGGTGAGCTGTCCGAACTGCGGCGCGCCGCTGGATATCAACCACTCCGGCAAGTGCCCGTATTGCGACACGGTCGTCACGCTGTCCGATCACGACTGGGTGCTCTCGTCCATCAAGGGTATTTCGCAGCGCAGTTCAAACTGATTCCGTTACTTTCTTTAAAAAGAAAGTAACCAAAGAAACTTGACTCTTGTTTTCTTTAAAAAGAAAGCAACCAAAGAAACTTCACATAATAAGAGAGTGCAGTAACATGCACTCTCTTGCTTTAGTCATATAGAAGTTTTCTGGATTTTGGTATAACTGTAAGTTCTTTTGTCCCACTTTTCTTTTAAGAAAAGCGAGTTCTTTTAAGAAAAGTGAGCTTAATTCCCAGCCGCGATCTGAACGACGCTTTCGTGTTCCGCGTCCGGAATTTCATTGATGCCCGAGACGGAGCTGTGGAAATATACGCTGTAAACAGGCAGTGTGCCGTCGGTCGTCACCGGTGCTTTTTGAATGGACGCGGCGACGAGGATGCCGTCGATAGAAACGATGACCGGTTGTTTTTCCGATGTGCTGTCGCTGGAGAAGAACCCGCGCAGTGTCGCGTTATCCCAGTCCAGCGCGGGCTGCAGCTTTGCGTAACCGGCGACGGAGACGCAATCCATGTGCAGCTGTATGCCGGAATAGCAGCTGGTAACGGTGTAGCTTTCGCCGACGACGAGGCGGGTAACAACCTCGTCCCAGGGCATCAGCGAACCGCGCGCGATGACAAAGCCCGCGCTCCCGCTCTGGAAAACGGAAGAAACGGTCTTCACCGGGAAGAGCGCACCGGGCGCAAAAAGCGTGGAGAGCGCATCGGAAGCTTCAACGCCGTTGACCAGCGCAAACCGGCTCAGCGCGTCCGCGTCGGTTTGCTCCCAAAGGCCGTTGACCACGGTTGTGATGTAGCCGAGGTCGCTCAGGCGCGTTTCCGCGCGGAGCACGTCGTCCGAACATTCGCCAAGCGAAAAGCCTTCACCTTCGGCAAACGAAGCGGGCATAAAAAGAAACGGCGTGATCAGTGCAAGCGCGGCGACGAGCGCGCGCTTTGCAAAACGCCTTACATATGGAATAAAAGGAATACGAAATATTGCTTTCATAACGGTGAGATTATAGCACACTTGACACGCAATTGCCATGGTGGAAACGTGACGATTTCGACACGGCGCACTGGATTGCCGCAAGGCGCTGCATGTGGTACGATATGGGTGTAAAGAGCCGGGAGAAACCGGCAAAGGAGGCGATGACGATGCGCTGTTCCTGCCAGAACTGCGGGGCGTACATGGTACAGGATGAAAAGGGACTTGGCAGTCGATGTATCTGCCCGGAGTGTTTTACAACATGCAGCGCGTGCATGGGAACGCCGCAGAAACCCGCGGACAAAGAGCAACTGCAATACATGATGCTGGAGCGCGAACGATACGACGCGGAGCATGAAAACGACGACTGAGTGAAACTAAAAAAAACGCATTTGCACACTCTGGTGCAAATGCGTTTTTCTTGCTGAAATGTTATCTTACGGGTCCGCGGGCGGTTCCGTCGGATCGGGTGTCGGATCGGGCGTCGGCGCAACGGTTGGTTCAGGTGTCGGCTCAGGCGTCGGGTCGGGAGGAAGAGTCGGCGTCGGGGTCGTGACCGACGGGGAAGCCGTTACGACCGGTGTTGGCGTAACCTCGCTCGTCGGTGTCGGTGTCGGCGTTTCGTCCGGCAGGCAAACCCAGATTTCACCCTGATACATCTTGTAGGTCGAGCGCGCAAGTTTTTCCTTACGCACGTACTTGCCGTCCTTATAGAAATTCTTGTAGGACTGGTAGGTATAGCCCGTGCGCGCCGGAATGGCGGTATAGGTTTCGCCCGCGACCATAAGGGAACCGTCCGCCTTTTCCGTGCCGACGGGCACTATGTTTTCGATCGGATCGCCGTCCGGGCGCTCCGTCGAGATGCGCTCGCTGGTGAGCTTGATCTGGTCGTATTCGTCCGTGGTAAACGGCAGGCCCCATATTTCGAACGTGAGCTTGTTGCTGTCGGTTGTGTAGCCGAATATGACGATATCGCCGGTGGTGTTGTTGCTGAATTTAAAGTCAATAATGTTACCGGTGGAGTTGATCGTCGCGTCAAGCCCCTTGTCGATATAGGTGACCGGCATGGAGTGGTTGCGACGGTACACGACCTCCAGATCGGCCTTGACAATGGCATTGTACAGCGTGCTGGAGAGCTGGCAAACGCCGCCGCCGTACTGGTCTTCAACCGTACCCTGCACATAGGCGTGCGCAACCTTCCATCCGTTGGCCTTGTTGCGTTCACCGAGCGTGCCGTTGGCGGAGAAAACCTCGCCGGGTTTCAATATTGTGCCGTTGATCAGCCCGCAGCCTTTGCGCACATTGTATTTGCGCGAACTGGTGCTGGAAGAAAAGCTTGTCGTCGCGCTGGCGCGCAGCACATATTTGCCTTGCAGATCGGCCACGGTAACGGCCGGAACGGTTTCGATGACGGGGATGTCGATCGGCGTGGTCACGCCGTTGAGCACGGCGTCCGTAATGCGATCGATCAGCACGTCCTGTTCAACGGTCAGCCCGACGGCGCCGTCCTTAAAATTGATTGTGCGTTTCTCTTCGTCCACGCTGGCGATGCTGGCGTTTGCCGGCACAACATCGACCTCGGCGGCAAGCTGTGCGACGCTGCTCGTCAGCGATGTGAAATCGAGGCTGACGGTCAGGGTATAGTCGCGTCCGTTGGTTTCAATCTCCTCCAATAATTTCTGCATTGAGTTGTAATCCATGCAGGACTTGCGGAGGTTGTATGCTTCGTCTAATATCTGGTCCAGATTGGTCGTTGCGGTAACGCCGGTGAGATCGAGAATATGCAGCTTGTTATCGTAAACCAGCTGAACCGACTCCAGCGACGAAATGGAGTCTTCGGTCTCGGCGAGCGTCAATTTAGCCTGGTCCTTCGTCATGCCGCCGATCGGCACGCCGTTGACGGTAACGCCGTCGAGAAAGACGTTTGCGTTAAAAAACGCATCGTATTCCGCCTGCTGATCACGCAGCAGTTGTTCGGCGGCGATCTGCGCGGCGGCTTCCGCGGCGATGCGCTGCTGATTGCTGATGTAATAGTACAGCAGAATCATGACGGCGAGCAGGAAAAGACAGCCGGCTAAAATCAGCAGTTTTGTGGAACCGCGTTTTTTCCGTCTGGTAAACAGGGGCTCCTGTTCGCTTTGCGAATCAAGACCAAGATCCTCGATGGGTTCAAGGATGACCTGTTCAAATTCTTCCTGTCCCTGCTGCGGCTGCTGCTCAGGCGGCCGTGGGGTTTGACGCGGCTTGCGCCGTCGTTGATCCATGCGTTCGTTCCTCCTTGGGAAGTCGATACCTGTTTTAGATATTACTACCTATTGTAGCCGATTCGTGTGTCGAATGCATCGCCGCGCGAAAGGTTCGACAGAATTGTTACAGAATGTTCATGAGAAAGTTTCAGTTTTCAATGCAACCGTTCACCAATATACAAAGTTTGTTCACAAAGCGTTTCAAAGCTGCGTTTCATATATAATTGGCATTGGAAAGTTACTTTAGATTAGCTGAAATGCAAGTTCGTTTGCGTCCGTTTCTTTCAAGAAAAGGATGTGGTATGATACGGCTATGAGACGAACAATATCAAAACCGAAATCGGTCAAACAGACCGGGCGCAAACCCATGGACGAAGCGCTGCGCTTTTTGGGCGCGCGCGCAAGGACGGTGCGCGAGGTTGAGCACCACCTCGACCGCTGTGAATTCGGCGAGGTTGAAATCTACGAAGTCGTGGAGCGGCTGAAGGATCTAAACCTGCTAAATGACAAAGCGTATGCCGAGGATTTCGTTACAACGCGGCTGAACACAAAGCCGGTCAGCCGGGCGCACCTGCGCAGGCAGCTCATTGAGCGCGAAATCGAACAGGACGCGATGGAAAACGCACTGCTGCTGGTCGACGATGAACAGGAGACGCGCTCCGCCGCGCTGGTCGCGGAAAAATACGCGCGCCAGTATGCAAAGCTCCCGCCGGACGAGCGGGACGAGTTGGTCATGCGGCGGCTGCTGTCGCGTGGATACGGTTATGACGACGCGCGCGCGGCGCTTTCCGCGCTGCCGAAAGAAGGGGACGAAACATGAAACGGGTCGTGACCGCGGATGAAATGCGCGCCTATGAAGGCGAACGCTTTGCCGACGGACGCGCAAACAGTCTGGAGTGGATGGAACGCGCCGCGCGCGGTGTGGACGCATTGCTCAAGGAACACTATCCAAACGAACACGTACTCGTCATCTGCGCGGGCGGCAACAACGGCGGCGATGGATTCGCGCTGCTGCGCATGCTCGTTTCGCGCGGGGTCGACTGCACGGGCGTGCTGCTCGGCGATCCCGACAGGCTCAAAGGCGACGCAAAGACGAACTATCTGCGCGCGCTGGACTGCGGGGTCGTTTTTTTGCCCGAAATGCGTGACGAGGCGCTGGAAAACTGCGGCGTGGTTGTGGACGCAATGTTCGGCACGGGGCTTTCGCGCCCGCTGGACGGCATTTTTTATAACACGGCGGAGTTCATCAACGTCTCGCGCAAGCCGGTCGTCGCGGTGGATATCCCGTCCGGCGTGGATGCTACGACTGGTACGGTACTTGGCACGGCGGTGCGCGCAAAACATACGGTCACGTTCGAGTTCCTCAAGCGCGGGCACCTGCTCTTTCCCGGGCGGAGTCTTTGCGGGGAGGTGCGTGTCCAGCCGCTGAGCGGGGAAGACGACGGCGGATTCGACACGGCGCTGATTGAAAAGACCGACGTTGCGGACATGCTCCCTCCGCGTGAAACGGACGCACACAAAGGCGACAACGGACGCGCGCTTCTATGCGTCGGCAGCGTGCAATACACCGGCGCGGCATTGCTTTGCGCGGGGGCGGCGCTGCGCAGCGGCGCGGGGCTGCTTACCGTTGCGGTGCCTGGCAAGGTCAAGCCCGCGTTTTCGCTTTTGCCGGAGGCGATGGCGGCCGCCGTCAACGCGATTGGCGACTGGGACGCGGAGGCAAACAATGCGGCGATTGCACTGCTGGAAAAAAAGAACGCTGTTTGCATCGGCTGCGGCGTTGGCGAAGGCGACGTTACGCCGCTGATTGCGCGCGCGCTGGAAATACGCATACCGCTGGTGCTGGACGCGGACGCGCTGAACCAGATTTCACACAAAAAGGAATTGCTGAACCTGTTGCATGAAAACGTGATCCTCACGCCGCACCCGGCGGAGATGGCGCGGCTCTGCGGTGAAACCGTACAGTCGATTCTGGGCGATCCGCTTGAGATCGCGCGGAAATATGCAAAGCAGTGGAACTGCGTTGTGCTGCTCAAGGGCGCTACCACGTGCATTTCAAACGGGACATGCGCGCATTTGAACACGTCCGGCAATCCCGGCCTTGCAAAAGGCGGCAGCGGGGACGTGCTCTCCGGCATCATCACCGCGTTGCTGGCACAGGGGCTAACTGCGCTGGACGCGGCAAGCGCGGGCGCGTTTTTGCTCGGCGCGTCGGCGGACACGGCCCTGGAGTTGTTGAACACGCGCATGCTCATGGCGCGGGATGTGATCGACGCCGTGCAAAAGACGATTTCGTCATACTTTTCTTAACTAAAATAAATACTACTATTTGTTGATTGACGGAAAAGCTAGTATACTAAAAAACAGCAGGTGATTTTGTTCAGGGGGTGGCATTGTGAGCGTAAAAAAAGCTTTTGTTTTTGATACGAATTTCATACTCGAAAACATAAACCTAGCAGAAGTGGTTAGTAATATCCTAGATGAATATACCATATATGTTACTCAAGTATCGATCGATGAACGTATTTCACAGAAATACCTTGCTCTTCAAAAAAAATATGCTAGTTTAGCGACGCTTACAAAAGACTATAAGGGTGTCGCGAAAATCGAAGAGTGCATCCCGTTCGAAACTGCGAGTAAGAGAGATCGGGAAATCACACAAAATGGCTATATCGACCTATTTGGGGAGAACATAATACCTTATAATCAAAATGGGCGTCTTTTTCAACAAGTACTTGATCGTGTTTACAAAAAGATTCCGCCCTTTCTTTCTGCCGATAACGCCAGTGACAAAGGTTTTAAGGATACATTGATCTGGCTATCCTTGCTCGACTATTTTAAAGAAAACGGAGAAGCAGAGGTTGTTTTCGTAACTAACGATAAAGGTTTTTTAAACAACGCTGAGGCGTTGTGCCAAGAATTTCATGAAGTCACTGGGAAAGAAATTTCTATTAAGGAGAATAGCTTCTATAACGCCCTGTTATGTTCGCCTGAAGCGGAGAGCGCAGGCTCCGCCATTGCTCGCCCACTTCCTGATATAACTCAACTCCGAACAAGGATTAACGATGCGATCTATGATTTGTGTGGTGTTGCCGTTGAAGGTGATTGGGGCCAACCAGAATGGAATAAAACTTTTACACTTACTCATAAGTTTGATGCTACATACATTGAAGTTGTATTTTTGCATTTACATGATCTTATAGCTGCCAATATTTTTGAAACTTCACTTCCCGCAAGTGTGCTTTTTGAATTAAGTGATCACGTTGTTGATATTAATCCGATCCCAATGCACGCTCTAGAGGGAGCACTATCCGTGTTTGAAGAAGTTCAACGAACCCTCCCCGAATTTCTAGATCAGTTTTATACTGCCGCTACGTCCATACTCAATTCAAATTATATCGAACAGCAAAAGCTTGATGATGATATACCATTCTAATCATCACAATCATTGCCCCCGAATTCTTTCAAGAAAAGCACGCAAAAGAACTTCACTTTGGTATAAGCAAGTTTTTTTCGTGTAAAAATGGAATTCCAAAGGGAGACTTCCCTTTGACGAGAGTTTGGAGGCGGAGCCTCCATGCAAGAAAGCGTGACAAACAAAACGCCCGCGGCAGCGGGCGCTTTTGTTATGCTCCGTTATTTCGAGTAGATGCGCGGCACGCGCTCGGAAACGCTCAATAAGATTTCGTAGCTGATCGTTCCGGCCTTGTCGGCAAGCTCGTCGGCGGTGATGCTCTCGCCGCCCTGGGTGCCGAGCAGTACAACGTCGTCGTCGACCGCGGCTTCCGGTATGTTGGTCAGGTCGATCATCATCTGATCCATGCAGATGGTGCCGATCTGCCGCGCGCGTTTGCCGCGCACGAGCACGTCCACATTGCCGGAAAGACAGCGCTTGTACCCGTCGCCGTAACCGACGGCAAGCGTGCCGACGCGCATCGGCCCGTCGGAAACGAATTTCAGCCCGTAGCTGACGCCTTCGTGTGCACCGATCTGCTTGATGTGCGTAATGTTCGTGTGCCAGCTCATCGCGGGACGCAAATCCACGTCCGCAACACTGTGCCCGATCGGATGACAGCCGTACATGGCGATGCCGCCGCGTACCATGTCAAACTGCAACTCCGGCAGATGCAGCGCAGCAGCGCTGTTGCTCGCGTGGAGGATCGGGTGCAGTCCCTCGGCGTGCGTCAATTCGATAAACCGTTGAAACCGCTCGCCCTGCAGCTTTGTAAACGACGGGTCGGGCAGTTCGGAAACGGCAAAGTGCGTAAACAGTCCGTCTAACTTGACGTTCGGGCAGTCTTTCAGCAGCGCAAGCGCTTTTTTGAATTCGCTCTCGTCCGAAAAGCCGATGCGGTTCATGCCGGTGTCCACCTTGAAGTGGATGCGGCAGGGTTTGTTCAGCTTTGCCGCGTGCTCTTGCAGCAACCGGAGTTTTTCCACCGTGAAGACGGCGGGGATGAGGTCATATGCGATCACGTCGTCCATGTGCGCTTCGTTGGTTGCCCCAAGCAGCAAAATCGGCGTAAGGATACCGCTTTCGCGCAGGCGCACGCCTTCCTCTGCAAACGCAACGCCGAGGTACGAAGCGCCCGCTTCCACCGCGCAGTTGGCAACGGCTTCCATGCCGTGGCCGTATGCGTTGGCCTTGACCACGGCGAGGTACTTCGTCTCCGGCTTCAGCCGGGCGCGCATAAGCTCGATATTGTGGCGTATATTCTTTAAGGAAACGGAAACATATGTCGGCCGCATGATCGTTATGCCTCCGTGCGGATCGCATCATGCACGATCCTGCCGTTGATCAGCGTCATCACGCAATGCGCGCGGTAGTCGAACGGGTGCGCGTCAAACACGGCGACGTCCGCATCCTTGCCCGCTTCCAGCGAGCCGACGCGCGCATCGATGCCGACAATCTTTGCGGCGTTGATGGTGATGGACTTCAGCGCGGTTTCCTCGCTCAGCCCTTCGCGCACGGCAAGACCCGCCTGCACAGGCAAAAACTGAATCGGGATCACCGGATGATCGGTCATCATGGCAAACTCGATGCCCGCTTCGTCCAGAATGCGCGGCGCTTTGAAGGTGAGGTTTTTCAGCTCAATTTTGCTGCGCTCGGATAGCAAGGGCCCAATGATGATGCCCGCTCCCTGCGCTTCCAGCCGTTCTTTGAGTACGTCCGTAATCATGTAGCCTTCCGTGCAGTGGTCGATGGTGACCTTGATGTTGAATTCCTTTGCAAGGCGCAGTGCGGTGAGGATGTCGTCCGCACGGTGCGCGTGGATTTTCATGGTCAGTTTGCGTTCGAGCACGGGAAGCAGCGCTTCCATGGCGATGTCGCGGTCGGGCTTTTTATCCTCCGACTTGGAATTCAGGTCTTTCTGATATTCCTGCGCGTCGGTCAGTGTTTCGCGAAACAGTGAAGCAATCGCCATGCGCGTTGTCGGCGTGACCTTCTTTTCGGCGTAAACGGTCTTCGGGTTTTCGCCGGTCGCGGCTTTCATGGCGATCGGGTCTTTGAGGATCATCTCCTCGACCGAGCGGCCGCAGGTCTTCATTGCGGCGAACTGGCCGCCGATGACGTTTGCGCTGCCCGGGCCGGTGACGGCGGTGGTGACGCCCGCCTCGCGCGCTTCCTTAAAGCAGGGGTCGAACGGGTTTAATCCGTCGATTGCGCGCAGCTGCGGTGTGATCGGGTCGGTCATCTCGTTTCCGTCGGAGCCTTCTTCGCCCATGCCGTCTTCCCACATGCCGATGTGGCAGTGTGCGTCGATAAAGCCGGGGAAGACGAGTTTGCCGGAAAGGTCGATTTCCTCCGCGCCATTTGCGGAGAGGTTTTTGCCGAGAGAGTGGATTTTTCCGTCTTTTATCAGGATATCGCCGGTGAACGCTTCGCCGGCCATGGAGTGGATCGTACCGTTCTTTAATAGCAGCATAAAAAAAATAGTTCCTTTAAAGATTAAGATTCGGTTTGTCAAAAAACCTGAGGTTTTTCAAAGCGAGCGCGGCTTTCGAGCGTACCAGCTGCGCCGTGCATACGATTTGATGCCACTATCATACGCGTTTTGCCGTTATTTTTCAAACCCCGACGCAAAATTTCACTGCGGCTGCTGGTAACGGATCGTATTTGACCGGATGCATTCCGTATGATAAACTTATTTATTGGACGGATATCGCTATTTGCGCGTCTGCCCGAAACCCGGATTTTATTACGGCACAATCGTCTTTTTCGCCATTCGTTCACTTGGCCGAATGCAGCTGAAAAAGCGCGGGGAGCCGATAAAAATTTTTTACAGGACGGAACGGATGATAAACTTGGATCAGGCGGTTTTAAACCGGCTGCTGTCCCGCGTTGAAAAACCGGCGCGGTATATCGGCGGGGAATGGAACAGCATCGTAAAGGAGCGTGCGGACGTGCGCTTTGGTTTGCTGTTTCCGGATGTTTACGAAATCGGAATGTCGCACCTCGGTTCGCGCATTCTCTACCACATACTAAACGACATGGACGGCGTTGCGTGCGAGCGCGCGTTTGCGCCCTGGACCGATATGGAACAGGCGCTGCGCGAAGAAGACGCACCGCTGTTTTCGCTTGAAACGAAACGCCCGCTGGGGAATTTCGATATCCTCGGCTTTTCGCTTTTATACGAAATGTGTTACACCAACATCTTGCAGATGCTGGAGCTTTCGGGCATCCCGCTGCTTGCGTGCGAGCGCGGGGAAGACGACCCGCTTGTCATCAGCGGCGGTCCCTGCGCCTGCAATCCGGAACCGATCGCGCCGTTTATGGACGCGGTACTCATCGGCGACGGCGAAGAGATAACGCTGGAGCTGGTCGAATTCTATAAGAAAGCGAAGGCGGACGGTAAGAGCAAGGCGGAGCTGTTAAAAGAGCTTTCCACCGTGCGCGGGATATACGTGCCTTCACTGAAAACACCGGAGACAAAGATCGTCCGGCGCATCATAAAGGACCTCGACACGGCGAAATTCACCGGCGAGCCGATCGTGCCGTATCTCAATATTGTGCACGACCGCGTGGCGCTGGAAGTCATGCGCGGCTGCACGCGCGGCTGCCGCTTCTGTCAGGCGGGGTACATCTATCGTCCCGTGCGCGAACGAAAGAGCGGCACCGTGATGGAGCTTGCAAGAAAACAGGTCGCCTGCACGGGATACGACGAGGTTTCGCTGTTGAGTCTGAGCACCGGGGATTATTCCGAGGTGCACACGCTCGTGCCGCAGATCATCCGCGAAATGCAGGAGGGCAAGGTTTCCGTGGCGCTGCCGTCGCTCAGGGTGGACAGCGAGCTTGCAAACGATTTAAGCGTGATGCAGACCGTGCGAAAAGCGGGGCTGACGTTTGCGCCGGAGGCGGGCACGCAAAGACTGCGCGACGTGATCAACAAAAACGTCACCGAGGACGACATTCTGCGCGCAACGCAGGACGCGTTTTCCGCCGGATGGAATGGCGTGAAATTATACTTCATGATCGGCCTGCCGACCGAAACCGACGAGGACGTAACAGGCATTGCGGAACTTACGCGAAAGATCAGCCGGCAGTTTTACGAAATGCCGAAGGAAAAGCGCGGCAAAGGACTGCGCATGACGGTCAGCGTTTCCACGTTTGTGCCAAAGCCGTTCACGGCATTCCAGTGGTGCGCACAGGTTTCTCCCGACGACATCATGCGCAAGCAGGCGCTTTTGCGCGCTTCGCTCAAAGGTGTGCGCGGCGCGGAGTTGAAGTGCCACTATTCGCTGCTGTCCGTGCTGGAGGCGGCGTTTTCCCGCGGGGACGGACGGCTTGCAAATGTGCTGAAACGCGCATATGAGCTCGGGTGCCGGTTCGACGCGTGGACGGAGCATTTCAAGCCGGACGCATGGGTGCAGGCGTTCACCGAAAACGGCTTTTCCGAAAAGGAGTTTGCCGAGCGGGCGTTTGCTCTTGACGAGCCGCTGCCATGGGACTTTGTAGACATGCTGGTCACAAAAGACTATTTAAAGAAGGAATACACGCGCGCGTTGAGCGAACAAACCACGCCCGACTGCCGCGAACACTGCAACGGATGCTTTGGAGCGCGATATGAAACTGATTGCCGCTTATCATAAAGGACACGAGCTGTCCATGATTTCGCACCTGGACGTGCAGCGCACACTCCAGCGGTCATTCCGCCGGGCGGGGATTCCCCTTGCGTATTCGCAGGGGTTCAACCCGCACCCGCAGCTTTCGTTTGCAACGGCGACCGCGACGGGAATGTCCAGCGAGTGCGAATGGTTTGAGGTGCAGTTGAGCGAAGACGTTGCGCCGGACGCGTTTATCGAGCGCGTCAACGCCGCCATGCCGGAAGGCATGGCCGTTTCGGATGCGTTTGTCGAGCCGGAAGGCTTCGGTTCGCTTTCGGCGAAGCTGCGCGCGGCGGAATACCGCATAACATTGAAATTTTTTACGGCAGTTGATGAAACACTGCTGCAAACCACGCTCGAAGACATGCTTTCGGGCGAAATCATCATTCAGAAGCGGACGAAAAAAGGGGTGCGCCCCGTTGACATGCGTCCGTATATTCTGGAGGTCTCCGTGGAACAGGTCGGGGACGGGATTGCCGTCCTCCGCGTTCTCGGCAAACTGCAAGCCGATGGCGGGCTGCGTGTCAACAGTGTGATTGACGCGTTGCTCGAACGTTTGGATGCGCAGGCGACGTACGGTGTTCACCGTGCGCGCATGTTCTTTGCCGGAGATGGCCTGCTGCCGCGTATGCCTTCGGAGTAAGAAAGAGAAGGTAAAAAATGAATAAGGAAATTCTGGTGGATTCAAACGGGTTTTCCACCCGTGTTGCCGTTGTCGAAGACGGTTCGCCCGTGGAACTCTATGTCGAGCAGGAGGGAAGCCAGCGCCTGGTCGGCAACATCTACAAAGGCAAGGTGCAAAACGTGCTGCCCGGCATGCAGGCGGCGTTTGTGGACATCGGGCTGGAGCGCAACGCGTTTTTGTATGCGGGCGATATCGTCATGTCGGACGATCCGGACGACGAGATTGAGCAGGTGCCGGACAACCGCAACATTCGGGATATTTTAAAGACCGGGCAAACGATCGTGGTGCAGGTTGCAAAGGACCCGGTCGGCACCAAGGGCGCGCGCGTCACCACGCATATCACGCTTGCGGGACGCACACTGGTGCTGATGCCGACGATGGACTATGTCGGCGTTTCGCGCCGCATCGACAAGGACGAAGAGCGCCAGAGACTGCGCAAAATCCTCGCGGAGATCAAGCCGAAGGGCATGGGCGTCATCGTGCGCACCGCGTCGGCCGGAAAGCCCAAGGACGTGTTTGCCGAGGATTTGGAGAGCATCGTAAACCTCTATCACGAAATTGAAAAGAAAGCGGCCAAGCGGAAAGCGCCCGCGCTGCTGCATGCCGAGCAATCGCTGCTGCTGCGCACGGTTCGCGACCTCCTCATGAAGGACATCGACCGTGTATTTGTCAACAATCAGACGACCTACGACGAGATTCGCGAAATTGCGGACGTTATGGCGCCAAAGCTCAAGGCGCGCATCCTGCTCAAGGAAAGCGAAGCGCTGTTCGATCGATACGACACGGAAACCAAGATTGAAAAAGCGCTTTCTCGCAAGGTTTGGCTCAAGAGCGGTGGATATGTCATCATCGACCGGACGGAAGCGCTGACGTCGATCGACGTCAACTCCGGCAAGTTCGTCGGCAAGGACAATCTGGAAAAGACCATCACATCCGTCAATTGCGAGGCGGCAAAGGAGATTGCAAAGCAGCTCCGTCTTCGCGATATCGGCGGCATCATCATCATCGACTTCATCGATATGGAGAAAGAGTCCAACCGCACGCTGGTGCTCAACACGCTCAAAAACGCGCTCAAGGACGATCATACGCGTTCGCACGTGTTCGGCTTTACACATCTCGGCCTTGTGGAAATGACGCGCAAAAAGACCGGCCGCAGCATTGGGGATACGCTCATGCAGCTTTGCCCGTACTGCAATGGCGATTCCAAGGTGCTTTCACCCGAAACGATGATTGCGCGCATCCGCAAGCAGGCCGTTCAGGTCATCAAGGGCTCCAACAACAAGCGCATGTTGATTGAGGCGCATCCCGACGTAGTGGAAGCCATGGAAACGGCTGAAAAGAAGCACGGCAATATCTTTCCGCCGGAAGAAGGCGGCACGTATTATGTCCGAAGCAACCAGACGCTGCACATCGAAAAATTCTCGGTGCGGCCGCTGGCGGAAAAACGCGTGAACGAAGCAAAGAAAGACTGCAAAATCCTGCATTGACAGGCAGGGTTTCCATGTGATATTATCTTTCGGTGAGCCGCTCCGAAGCGGTAGCGAAGTGTGCGCAAAAGTTTTTTGTGCCCACCGCGTTCGGGCGAGTCTGGTATGAGGAGGTGCAGTTATCGTGTATGCAATCATTCAAACCGGTGGTAAGCAGTACAAGGTAGAAGTTGGCGACCAAATTTCGGTCGAAAAACTTGAATCCGATGTAAACGCCGAAGTCGAATTTGAAACGTTGTTGGTTGCGGATGACAGCGGCGTCAAGGTGGGCAAGCCCGTTCTTGAAGGCGTCGTCGTACGCGGCAAAGTACTCGAACACGGCAAAGGCAAGAAGGTCGTCGTTTTCAAGTATAAGCCGAAGAAGAACGTCCGCAAAAAGCGCGGCCATCGTCAGCCGTATACCACAGTCGAGATTCTCTCGATCGGGTAACGGACAATGGTGACGGTTACGATGCTTCATCGAAACGGCAGGACGGTCGGCTTTTTGTCGGGCGGACATGCGGAGTACGATGAAGCGGGGAAGGATATCGTTTGCAGCGCAATTTCGGCGCTTACGCAAACGTGTCTTCTCGGGTTAACGGACGTTGTCGGACTGGATGAGCGTCAGCTCAGCTGGTCGGTCGACGAAGAAACAGGAATTACCTGCATCCTCTCCAGCGATACGGACGGGGAGCAGCAAACAAAAGCCGAGCTTCTGTTTTTAACGATGGAAGCGGGGCTGAACTCCATAAAAGAGTCGTATCGCAATTCCCTAAAAATTCGACACAGGGAGGTGTAACGATATGTTTAAGATGAATCTGCAGCTGTTTGCGCATAAAAAAGGCGTTGGTTCGTCCCGTAACGGACGTGACAGCGAGTCCAAGCGACTTGGACCCAAGCGTGCGGACGGTCAGTTCGTTCTGGCCGGCAACATTCTGGTCCGTCAGCGCGGGACGCATTTCCATCCCGGCACCAACGTTGGCAAGGGCAAGGACGACACGCTCTTTGCGAAAGTCGACGGTGTTGTCCGCTTCGAGACCAAGCATCTCGGCAAAAAGCAGGTCAGCGTTTACGAGGTCGCCGCGGGCGAGTAACAATCAAAACATTAAGAGCGGACGAAGTTGATTCGTCCGCTCTTTTTATTTCGCCAAAAACCTCGGTCCTTGTGTGGACGAACGGCTTCGTCCGCTTTTTTGGCATGTTAAAAAAACGCTGTTTTCAGCGCGGATTGATCCGGCTGCCGAGCGGTAAAAAAGCGTTTGGCCGGTGATCGCGTTTTGTCACCGCAAAACGGTAAAAATCATGCAAAAACCCCATAAAACGGGCAGATTTCCGTTGACAGCGTGGCGTTTTGCGCTATGATATACAGTAAGAGACTGTAAAAAAGAAAAGCATGTCGTAACAGGATCAAGCAGGGAGAAAAGGAGAATAACAGTGATGAAAACGTTCACCGGCACACTGCCGATGCCATGGTACGCGTCCACGGAGCAGATCGGCACGGACGAATGCATGTTCCCGACAGGCTACGGGCTGACCAACTGACGACCAGACGACCGTTGGCAATCCGCGCGCCGTCTGTGGTAAACTCAGGCAGGGGTATCTTTGCTTATGGATGAAAACGAACGCAAAATTTTGCGGCTGTCTTCGCAATATTTGATTCGACCGGCGGACGACAAAAGCGTCGTCTCCGGCATGATCGGCTTGCAGGCACAGTACGGCGCAAATGCCCTGCACGCACTGCGTATACGTGCAAACACGCAGCCGGACTACACACGCTATGTCAAAACCTGGACGCTGCGCGGCACGCTGCATCTGCACGCGGTAGACGATCTCCCGCTTGTGCTGCACACGGGCTGTAAAACAGAATTCGGTCAGATGGCGTTTATGAGTGCGCGCGTGGACGCGGATCGAAGCGCGTCGCTTCGACAGCTCGTGCTGGATTCGCTTGCGCAGGGCGACAAAACGCGGGACGAGCTGAAATCGCTCTGCAACGCAAAAGGCCTTTCGAGTGCGGAGGAGGACGTCCTCTTCCATGCGTGGGGCGGGCTGTTCCGCGCCATGGCGGAACATGGCGAAATCGCGTATACGTCAGACGCGAACCGCCTGTTTACAAGGCTTACGCCATTTGAACCGCTGGACGAACAGATTGCGCTGGAAACGATGATGCGCCGCTATTTGCTGCACTATGCGCCGGTGAGCCTGCGGGACGCGCAGACGTTTTTCGGCAGGACGCAGCGCGAACTGAAGCCCGTTTTGGAGCGCACGGCAAGTGAATCGTTCACCATCGGCAAGCAGACATATTTCACCGCGGGGCAATCGCTGCCGCAAAATGCGGAGATGCCGAACGTTGTGTTCCTCGCGGGGTTCGATCCGCTGCTGCTTGGCTATCGCAAGACGGAGAACCCGTTTTTGCCGCGGGAGCATGTTAAGCGCGTGTATAACAACACGGGCATCGTCTTTCCAACGGTGCTGCTCAACGGCAGTGTTTCGGCGATTTGGAAACGTACCGGAAATCGACTGGAGATCAAGCCGTTTCATAAGATCGGCGTGCGGGACAAAAAGCGCGTCGAACGCAAAGCCGGGGAAGTTTTCGGCGGCGCTACAGTGCAGTGGATCGAAGCGTGAACGCATCATGAATAATTGACAATGCATCTTTGCAACGGATGATAAACGACTTTTATTCGTCTGCCGCGAGCAGAAAACGCATCACCTGATCGTGAAAGTCTTTTGCTTCCTCAAACGCCATGTGCCCGAAGCCTTTGTAAATCTTCAACTTGCTGCCGTTTATACGATCGGCTATTTCTGCGGACGCATCCGGGCCGACAACCCGGTCGCTATCGCCGCCAATCACGAGCGTCGGGCACGCGACCTTGTCAAGCTCGTCATACGCGTCGTGGCGCATACAGGCGTTGGCCTGAATCAGGAATCTGCTGAAATCTTTCGGTTTGCCAAAGCAAACGAGGACGGGGTAGAGAAACCGCATTTTTTTAAGATACGATTCGCTGTACGATCTTTCGGATGTGTCGATGATCAGGCTCTTGTAGTCGCCGGATTCCGCCATTTCGATCCATCCGCTGGCGACGTTTTTCACCGTTTCGTTCGGGCGGGATACCGTTACGGCCAAAACGAGCTTTTCGACCAGCTCCGGGTAGTCGACGGCCAGATACTGTGCGATCATTCCGCCCTGGGAGATTCCCATCACAAAGGCCTTTGCGATGCCGAGACTTCTCATAGCCTCCGCCTGATCCGCCGCCATGTCCCTTGTCGAATATCCTTCATTCAGCTTGTTTTTTCGACTGAAAATATAGACTTTGCAATCCGTTGCATATCGCCGGTACATCATCGATATAACAAGCGCGGTGCCTTTCACCGTTTTTAGAGCGTCGCCAAGGCCGGGGATCATAACCAACGTTTTCGGACCGTGCCCAAATGAAACATAGTCCATCGTAGTATCTCCGATTTTTACGCTACCGTTTTTTGCGTCGCTGAACATATAAAATACACTCCTGTCATGTCTGCTGAGGCAAAATAGGATAAAATACAAGAAATATCTGTAATCAATATATCGCATTTTATTGATCCGCACAAATCAAACTTTATAAAACGGGCGTCATATTTTTCCATGTAAACATAGCCGTGGACAACGCCGCAAGCACTGCGGTACAATAAAAACGCACCGAAACATTCGGGCACACGCAAGCTTCAATACAGCTTATTTATAGCTTTGGAGGACAAAACAAACATGATCACACGTGACAGCCGTGTCAAAGACCTGCTGAAAAACCCCATCGCGCACGACGTAATCGGGCGGTTGGTGCAGTATGCGGGCGTGAGCAAATCGCTCATTTTAAACCCCCTGGTCAAAAATCTGAAACTCTCCGCAATTCCGAAATTCGCCGGCAAGTCGATTCAGGATGCAGATACGATCATCGACACCATGATCGATCTGTTCAATCAGGAGGAGGGTGCAAAGCCCATCTCGCCGTCTTCCAACAAAGTATGGTGGAAGGAAGCGGTCGTCTACCAGATCTATCCGCGTTCGTTTATGGATGGAAACGGCGACGGCGTCGGCGACATACCGGGCATCATCGAAAAGCTTGACTATCTGCATTCTCTCGGCGTAACGGCGCTCTGGCTCTCGCCGATTTTCGATTCGCCGAACGACGACAACGGCTACGATGTGCGTGATTATCGCGCCATCATGGAAGAATTCGGCACGATGGCGGACGTTGAAACGTTGATAAGCGAACTGCACGCGCGCAATATGCGGCTGATCCTCGACCTTGTGCTCAACCACACGTCCGACGAGCATGAATGGTTCGTCGATTCCGTGAAAAACCCGGACGGGGAACACGGGGACTATTACATCTGGCGCAAGTCCAAAGGAAACACGCCGCCGAACAACTGGAAGTCGTTTTTCTCCGGCTCCGCCTGGGAAAAGGTGGACGAGCGGGACGAATGGTATCTGCACCTGTTTTCCAAGAAGCAGCCCGACCTCAACTGGGAAAACGAGAACGTCCGCGACGACGTCTGCTCGATCATCGACTTCTGGCGCGACAAAGGCGTGGACGGCTTCCGGCTGGACGTGATCAACTATATCAGCAAATCTTCGCTGAACGACGGCAACGGCACGCTTGGCGACCTGCTTGGCTTCACCGGAATCGAGCATTATTTTTACGGTAGCCGCCTGCACGAATACCTGCACGAACTGCGCATCCGCGCTTTCAAGGATGCGTTCACCGTCGGCGAAACGCCAGGCACCGGGCCGGAGATGAATAAGCTTTTGACTGCGGACGAGCGGCAGGAGATGAACACGGTTTTCAACTTCGACCATCTCGAAAACCTCGGCAAAAGCCGGTTCGACGACTACCGCTATAATCTCAACCACCTGAAAAGCTGCTTCATCGATTACGAATCGGATTATGCAAACTATGCCTGGCCGAGCATCTTTGTGGAGAACCACGACAACCCGCGCATGGTTTCCAAAATCGACACGCGTGAAGAGTATCGCGACGCGATTGCAAAGCTGCTTGCGGTGTTGCTGTTGACCGCGCGCGGAACGGTCTTTTTGTATCAGGGGCAGGAGCTTGGCGCTGTCAACGTGCCGTTTCGGGATATCTCCGAACTGCGCGATATCGAGAGCATCAACCGCTTCAGCGAGATGCGTTCACGGGGCGCAAGCGAGAGCGAAGCGTGGCAGATTGTTCTGCGCGGCACACGCGACCACGCGCGCACGCCGATGCAGTGGAACGGCGGAGACTACGGCGGGTTTTCGGAGCATGAACCGTGGATTCGCGCTGGAGACAAGGACGAATGCAACGTGGAGTTACAGTTGCAGGACGAAAACTCCGTTTTGAATGCGTACCGCACGCTGATCAATTTGCGCAAAGCGCACACCGCGCTGGTGTACGGTATGTTTGAGCCGTTTGAGGCGAAAAAAGAGGATGTATTCTGCTATTTTCGCGACGACGGGGAAGAGCGCTTATATATCGAAGTCAACCTGTGCGCGCGCACGATCCAGCGACCGCATGCGCACGGCGAAATGGGACTTGTCTTTTCCAATTACCTTGCGCAGGACGACGCGATGCAGCCTTACGAGGCGAACGTCTACCGTGTAAAAAAAGACTGAAACGCAGATGAATGCAATGTAACGTTTTCGTGAATTGGGCGGGATGCGGCTTGTCATCCCGTCCTTTATTCACTAAACTCAAGGGTGGTACACGTCTTGTATTTCGCCGGATGTGTATAGCAAAGGAGTACGCATGAAAAAACGTTTGGTCGAAATTTTTATGGCATGCATCATGCTGCTTGCGGCGGTTGTGCCGCTGCAAAACGCGCACGCGGAGTCTATCACGACCGGCACGATCGTCGGTGATCGGGTGGCGCTTCGAACCGCGCCGTCCACGGCCGGAAAGCTTTTAACCCGGCTGGACGAAGGCACGATTGTTAAAATTCTCGAAACCAATGTCAACTCCGAATGGTATCATGTTGAAACCTCAAACCGCACCGGCTATGTCAACCGGCTGTATGTCAATATCGACGCGTCGTTGGACTCTTATCAGCAGGATTACACGGGTACGATCATCAACTGCGAAACCGACGTCAACGTCCGCGCAAGCGCGTCGGCACGCGCCAAAAAAATCGGCGTTGCGGCGCTGGGGACAACGTTTCCGGTAACGCAGGCCTACTGCGCGGGTGCATGGCACGAGATCGACTTTAACGGCACAACAGGCTACATTTCGTCGAAATATTTAGAACTCAAGGCCACTGTGGACGACACGTATCTCACGGGAATCGAGGTCTCCGGCGGCTCGCTTTCGCCCGTGTTCTCGCCGACGGAATTCGGGTATGTTCTGACCGCAACGGAGAGCACCGTCGTCATCAAGGCGACCGCGAACGACGGCGTAAAGGTGAGCATAGGCTCGACCGGCATCGCCAGTGCAAAATACACAATCAACTCCGGCAACAGCAAAACCATCCGCATCAAGGTAAACGGCAAGGTGCGCTATTCCATCTATCTCGTGCGCAGTGTACTGACCGTCGGCACATGGAACATCAAGCGCGGCAACAACAATCTGGTGATGCAGGGCTGGCTGATTGCGGCGCAAAAGCCGGACATCCTCGGCGTGCAGGAAGTCTACATCAACAAAAACGACAAGACGAACAATCTTCTTTCTGTGCGCACACGTACCGCACGATACACGACCTTTGCGGAGACGATTTCCTATTCCTCCGGCGGACAGTACGGCATCGGGCAGATTTCGCACTTTGAGCCGATAGGCGAACAGGAAGTGACGCAGATCTACAGCGGCGACAAGGAGCAGCGCTGCCTGCAAAAGGTGGTCTATGTCATCGGCGGGTCGCGCGTTTCCGTTTACAACACGCATTTTTCCTATGAATCCGCGGCGATTCGCAAAAAGCAGTTCGCAGAAGTCCTGGCGATCTTGGACGCGGACGAAAACAAATATAAGATATTGACGGGTGATTTCAACGCGGGCGAAGACGAATTTGCCGCGTTCCTCAAAAATTATCGCGTGATCAACACGTCCGACACAAAATTTTACGACTATTCGTACAAACGTATCGACATGTCGCAGATTGACAACATCATCGTTTCCAAGAACATCACGGTGCTCAACGCCCGCGCAATCCCGACGTCGTATTCGGATCATTATCCGTTATTCGCGTTTCTGTCTTTAAAGTGATTTTGAAAAAAAGAGAATGAAATCCCGCGCTTGCGCGCTCGAAAGCACCGAGAGCTGTCAATACTCCGGTGCTTTTTATTTATTCAATGGAATTCTAAAAACATTGAACGCAATGGACAACAAGAGAGAGCAGTGTTATAATCGAAAAAAACGGGAAGGACAAGTAAAGATATGCGACGCAATAATCTGATTGAAATGAAAATACAATGCCCAAAGTGCAGTGCGGACGTAGATGTACCCTATACCATGGAGGAGTTGCTAAGCGGGAACAAGCTGGAATTCACCTGTGAAAAATGCGGTAAACGATTCAAAAAGGTTACTGCAGACGATGCCAAGCGGCAGGCCGTTGAATTTGCGAAAAATGCCTTTAATAAGTATGGTAACAATTGACAAAATCTTCTAAATAACAAATGCCGGAGTACGCGCAATGCATATTCTCCGGCGTTTTTAATGCTGCTGGAAGCGGTTTGTTTTGAAAGGAAATGTACTATACCCCAAATCCCAATGGTTCGCGCAAGCAGAATTTGGGAAGTTACCAGTTCTTTTGTCTTGCTTTGCTTTTAAGAAAAGCAAGAGAAAAAGTATGATTAGGACGCGTATGTTCCCGTCAGTTCCACACTGGCAAGCACTTTTCCGTCGATTGCCTGCAAAAACGCGTCCAGCGAGAAGCCTTCCGCCAGCGATGCAGTCTCCGAAAGCGCATACACGGTGATCACATACGTGTGCGTACCGCTCGGCGGAGTCGGGCCGCCGTAGCCGACGGTGTGAAAGTCGTTCAGGCCCTGTACAAACGATCCCGCAAACTCGACGCTTGCGTTCTCCGCAATGTCGCCGACAGGGATGTTGACCGCAAGCCAGTGCACCCAGTCGCCGCCGTCGGGATCAATCATGCTCAGCGCAAGGCAGGCCGTGCCGTCCGGCACGTTCTCGATGGTCAGCGGGAGTGAGCGCGTCGGCACATACCCGTCCAGCTGCGTGCCGCGCATGCCGAACGCGTCGTCCATCACGCCGTCGACAATGCCGGCACTATTCACGGTGAATTCAGCCGGTTCTGCGGCGGTTTCAATTTCGGCCGTTTCGGCGGAGTCCGCCTGCTTCGGTTCGTCGGTCGCTTCGGCAACGGTGGCCGGTTCCTGCGCCGCTTGCGCAGCCGGGTCGTCCGTGGCCGCGGGCGCACAGCCGAGCATCGCAAGCATTGCCAGCGTCAACAGAATACGCAAACGTTTGCGCATCATCTTTGTGCTCCTTTCGTAAAGGTCGGGCGAGTAGAGGGAAAGCGTGTGTCTATTCAAATGAAATGGTGTTGATGTAGCCGCTGCGGGAGCGGATGGCGTTGCTGCTGTCAAAGGACGTGGCATCCGGGCCGAACAGCGCGTCCAGTCCATACCAGCTGTCGCCGATGTAACAGGAGACACGATAATACCCCGACGGCAGGTGGATGGTCGCTTTTTTGCCGCCCACGATGAACATGCCCGCCGTGAATGTGCCTTCTTCGTTTGCGTCGTCGCCGGGCAGCAGGTAAAAGCGGACGTAGTAGTAAGCGCCGAGGTCCTTGCTGGTAACAAACACGATATCGTTGCCGCTGCTTTTACCCTCCAGCACGGTGCCGCTGGACGGAACGTCAACTTCCGGTACGCGCCATTCTTCGTTGATGCGTTGTGCGGCTGCGGTTTCGGACTGCATCCTTGCCGCGGAAAGCTGGGACTCGATGATGGATGCGTTTACGAGCGTACAAGTTCCGTTCGCTTCGTCGAGCGCGATGGTCAAGCGGTTGGTCGATGTAGCCATACTTGCCGTGTCGATGGTTGTAATTCCGTCCGTGCTGAGAGAAACTGTGACCGCGTCGCCGTAAAACGGCTGGTTAAAGGACGCGTAATACTGCTGTGCAAGCGCGGCGTAAACGTCATAGGGGTCGGGGTAGACGAGGGTCAGTTCATATGTGCCGTCGCCGTTGCCGGTTACCTTTTGAACGCCGCTTTGCGCAATGTAGTCTTCGCCGAACAACTCGTCCAGCAGGCGAAAGCGCGCGTCCGCAACCGTTGCAAGACGATCGTTCTGCGTATAGGAATCAAAGGAATCGAGCAGGGGTTCCACCATCGCGTCCGCTGTTTTTTGAATGGTGTTCCGGCTCGTTCCCGTCAGGGTTGCCGAGAAATCGCCATCGTCTTCATGCATGCTGAACACGACCGGAAGCTGAATGTAGGACGGGAGCGTATTGGCGTATGCATATTTTTCAAGGCTCTTGCGCAGCGAATAGACCGCCGCCGCTTGATACTGCGAAGCGCTCATCGTCGCATAATCGAGCGCGGGTGCAACAAAATCGATTTGGCTGAGATCGATTTTGGAATAATCCGGTATGTTGATGGTAATCGTGTAGTCGATGGCAGGTTGCTGTTTGTCGAGCTGTTTGTATTGTTCCTTCACCTGCTCAAAAAGGTTGTTGACCTCGATGTAATAATCCGAGTAGTTGACGACGGCGGACTGAACCGCCTTTGCGTGCTGATTCGACGCGCCGCAGCCGGAGAGGCAAAACGCCGCAAATAAGGTAAAAAGCAGTAGAATTGTCGGGAAGGGTCGTTTCATTCGGTTAGCCTTTCGGTTTTTCGGGCGGGGTCGCTCCGCCGAAAACATATTACATTTTTTATGTAGAAATAAGCATATTAACTGTAACATGCGGGTGATTTTGCGTCAATAAATTGAGCCGCAAAACAAAACAAAAAAGAAGATGATCATTCACCCTCTCTTTTCAAATAGTAAATGAGCTTCTAGAACCACGATTTTACAAGATTAACAAAATCACTATATCCTAATATTATTGTCAATAAACCGGATGAAACACCGATCATTTGAAGGATGAAAGAAGTTATTCTTCCTAATTTTCTAATTGGTTTAGATACTACGCCGGAAAACATGTTCTTTCCAGTAAACATATAGCTTAATGCGATAAAGGGTGATGTAATAATAAAATTGAATCCCTTGTAAAAATCAAGGAATAAATTCTTTACTATCTTCCACGCTTTATCAATCTCATAATCATAATTCCCTATTGCAATTTTTATAGTGTCAAGAATCAAATCAATATAAAATCCAGATTTATCAGAGCCCAATTTTCGCTCTTGTTTTATATCATGGAGCAAGATTAAAACTGGTTCATTGTCACGATACAGGGCTTCATATGGCTTACAACCTGAAACAAAACCAAAACGACCAAGATATGTTTGAGCTTCATATAGATTCTTTACCAGTTTGTCATAAATTTGCTGATCGTTATTTTGCGCATATTCAATAAAATATTTTTCGTACCCAACAATGAAATTTCGCCTCTTTGTTTTCTTGGCAATATCAACTATCTGTACAATTCCACCAATAAGTACAACTATAAGGAACACACCGAGGCCGATAAGAATTCTTCCGATCATTTTTAGCTCCTAATACTAGCTTTAGTGGTCTTAATACTATTTTGCACTAAAATCTTAATTCTGTCCACGAAATATTCCGGGATGGAAAACTGAACACGAATGAAATAAAAAAGGAACGCCGTAGCGTTCCTTTTGATAAGCGAATTGCTTATTTTGCGTCGACCTTCGCCATGTGGCTGATGAGGTCGAGCACTTTGTTGGAATAACCCCACTCGTTGTCATACCAGGCGACGAGCTTGACAAAGTGATCGTTCAGGCCGATGCCTGCGCCTGCGTCGAAGATCGACGTACGCGGATCGGAATAGAAGTCCGAAGAAACAACTTTGTCCTCGGTGTAACCGATGATGCCTGCCCATTCCGGTGATTCGGAAGCGGCCTTCATGGCGGCCTTGATCTCTTCGTAGGGAGCGGCCTTCTCGGTGCGGACGGTCAGGTCGACGACGGACACGTCCGGCGTCGGGACGCGCAGCGCCATGCCGGTGAGCTTGCCGTTGAGCGACGGGATGACCTTGCCGACTGCCTTGGCTGCGCCGGTGCTGCTGGGGATGATGTTATGCGCTGCCGCACGGCCGCCGCGCCAGTCCTTCTTGGACGGACCGTCAACGGTCTTCTGCGTCGCGGTGATGGAGTGAACGGTCGTCATGAGCCCTTCGATGATGCCGAAGTTGTCGTTGATGACCTTCGCCAGAGGCGCGAGGCAGTTGGTTGTGCAGGACGCGTTGGAAACGACCTTCATGTCCTTGGTGTAGGTGTCGTTGTTGACGCCCATAACGAACATCGGAGCATCTGCCGACGGAGCGGAGATGACGACCTTCTTTGCGCCGCCGGTGAAGTGCGCGCTGGCCTTTTCAGTGGTCGTGAACACGCCGGTGGACTCGACAATGTACTCTGCGCCGCAGTCTTTCCACGGAATTTCCGCGGGATTCATGCAGGCATAAACTGCGATTTCTTTGCCGTTGACGACGAGCTTGTCACCCTTGACGAAAACTTCACCCTGGAAGTGACCGTGCACGGTGTCGTACTTGAGCATGTAAACCATGTAATCAAGATCGATGAACGGGTCGTTGATGCCGACTACGTCGATTGCGGGATTGGTCACGGACGCACGGAAAACCAGGCGGCCGATACGGCCGAATCCATTGATACCTACTTTTGTTGCCATATCTATATTCTCCTTTTTCATGATATACATTATTGGGACCATCAAAAACAATTTTTTGACGGGATAACCGCTGGGTTCCTGATAAGCGATATTATCCTTAAAACCCAAAATATTGTACAATATTATTTCGTCAATCGCAAGGCCAAACTTTCTTAGCCGACCTCACAATTCGACAATATTGTATCATTCTTTTGGGCGCGCGGTCAAAAAAACGAAAATTCTTCAATCGAGGTTGAGTTTTTCGCCCACAATGTACAGCGGACGGCCCTTTAACTCGTCATACATGCGTCCCATATACATGCCCTGCAGACCCATGAAAAACAGGCTCATACCCTGAATCAAAACGATCCCGTCCACGGCCCAGAGCCACGGGGCGGCGCCGACGGTGCACGCACAAACGATCAGCGCGATCAGGCCGAGACCGGAGAGCGCCATCAACCCGATGCCGCAGCCCATCGGCAGTGTGAGCGGTTTATCTGAAAAGCCGGTGATGCCGTCGCTTGCGAGCTTGAGCATCTTTTTAAGCGTATACTTGGTCTGCCCGGCAAAGCGCTCCTGCCGCTCGTATTCGATCGGCACGGCGTTGTAGCCCATCCACGCGGACATGCCGCGAAGGAAACGGTTGTGCTCGCGCATCTGCAAAAACAGGTCGGCAACGTTGCGTCCGATGAGCCGGAAGTCGCCGGTGTCGAGCGGGATGGGGTACGCGCTCATCCAGGCGAGCAGACGATAATACATCGCCGCCGTCAGCTTTTTAAGGAAGGTTTCGCCTTTGCGCTTCAGGCGCTTGCCGTAGACGATGTCCGCGCCGTCTTTCCACATGTTCACCATCTGCGGAATCAGCTCCGGCGGGTCCTGCAAATCCACGTCGATGATGATCAGCGCGTCGCCTTTTGCCGCGTCCATGCCGCAGGTGACGGCGAGCTGGTGTCCGAAGTTTCGTGAAAACGAAAGTACCTTGACCTGCTTGTGCTCGCTTGCCAGTTCGCGCAGGATTTTCATCGTGCCGTCGCGGCTGCCGTCGTTGACATAGATGATCTCGTAGTCGCAGCCGGTTTTTTGCATCGCCGCATCCATGCGGTTAAAAGAATCCTTTAAAACCTCCTGTTCGTTAAAAACAGGGATGACAAGGGAAAGCAGTGGCTGCTTCGTTTCGTCCATATGATGTATTCCTCCAAATAATCTTGTGAATCCAGACAGATACGGGCGAATGCGTAAAAAAAGCGTCCGCCACAGTCATTATTATAGTCAAAACAACGTATAAAGGCAATTTTTGATTGCAATTATCCGCCCGTGTGATAGAATACGTAACGAAAGAACTAGAGAACCTTAATAAAGGAGACTGTCATTATGCCTATCGTAACAAGCACAAAGATGTTTAAGGACGCTTATGAAGGCGGATACGCCATCGGCGCGTTCAACGTAAACAACATGGAAATCATCCAGGGCATTACCGAAGCGGCCAAGGAGCTCAGCGCGCCTTTGATCCTTCAGGTAAGCTCCGGCGCGCGTAAGTACGCCAACCATACCTATCTGATGAAGCTGATCGAAGCAGCCTGTATCGAAACGGACCTGCCGATCTGCGTACACCTCGACCATGGCGATACCTTTGAACTCTGCAAGAGCTGCATCGATGGCGGTTTCTCGTCCGTCATGATCGACGGTTCACACCACGGCTACGAAGAGAATGTCAAGCTCACCCGTCAGGTCGTCGAGTATGCGCATGACCACGGCGTGGTCGTCGAAGGCGAACTCGGCCGTCTCGAAGGCGTTGAGGACGACGTGAAAGTCGCCGAAGGCGAAGGCAGCTACACCGACCCCGATCAGGTGCAGGATTTTGTAACGCGCACCGGCGTGGACTCGCTGGCAATCGCCATCGGCACCAGCCACGGCGCATACAAGTTCAAGCCCGGCACCAAGCCGCAGCTTCGCTTCGACATCCTCGAAGAAGTTGAAAAGCGTCTGCCCGGTTTCCCGATCGTTCTGCACGGAGCCAGCAGCGTCATTCCGGAATTCGTGAAGATGATCAACGAAAACGGCGGCAACATGCCGGACGCAATCGGCGTTCCCGAGCCGATGCTGCGCCAGGCTGCCGGAATGGCCGTCTGCAAGATCAACATCGACAGCGATTTGCGTCTTGCCATGACCGGCACGATCCGCAAGTACTTCAACGACAATCCTTCGCACTTTGACCCGCGCCAGTATCTCAAACCCGCGCGCGCGGCGATCAAGGACATGGTTGCCCACAAGATCACGGACGTGCTCGGCTGCGACGGCAAAGCGAGCCTGTAAACTTAATAAGAATAACCAAAAAATGCCCCGCGGGGCATTTTTTGGTTATTCTATACTTCTTGTCTGTTTGGCGTTATTAAAAATACTCTTTGGCTTCAGGTTTTGGCGAGCAATTATAAAAATTCTCGGCAGCATTTACAAAATTGTTAATTCATCCTATTATGTTTAGGGATTGTTACGGCTTAATTGCAACTAAATCAAGAATTTTTACCCAAGTTTTTTGCGCAAGCTGGAATTGAGAAAAATGTTTGGGAACATTCCTTTTGTACTTTTCCAGTTCGACTGCAATGTTCAAAAAGCCGTCGCAGTCAAAGTATTCGGCGAGCTTTGGCAAAACTCTATTAAGAGTCTCCTGCATCTGCTCTATTGTTTCAGCGTAGCTGTCGGGATGCGTTATATAAAGCAGCAAGGGTTTATAGCGTACCCAGCCGACGCAAGCGGAAAGAAACCTGTTTACAATCGTTTTCGATTCAGTTGTGATCGGAGCCAGCTTAATGGGCAGCACGCCGCTGAGTATATGCTTATAGATCGAAAATCCGTCGTGGAACGCGTAACATGGAATCCGTTCCACTTTACGCTCGTGCAGCATGGTCGATAAGAAGGCGTCCTCCCCGCGGGCGCCCGGCGGATTAAAAAATGGAAACGTTCTGTACGGATCCGTCAGATTGATACACAGGTTTGCTCCCGAAATAAATTTGCAGCAATCAACCTCAGGCACTTCATTCGACTGTTGTGTTTTCAATATATCGGTAGAGGCATATGTAACGCCGCCGGAGCGCATCAATTGTCTGATACTGTCCCAGTTAATAATGTCATTGCTGATCGCTTCGATGAAAACCCGAAAATCATCCTCGGTAAAGCGGTCCGTAAAATTCAATTGCGGAATGGGCGAAATATAGCCGCAATGATATCCGTTAGTATAGTCTGCGTTAGGAATTTCCATTAGGTGCGAAAGCAATACATGCTGGCCGCTCCAGAGGCATACGTTACGCGTTTTGGTAACAGCGAGCGGATATTCGTCGTCATCCAAAAACAGCAGGTAGTCCATGTGACTTTCGATCGCCGCGAACAGGATGGCGTTTCGCTTTCCGGCATACCCGGAGCTGAACACACTCCGTAATTCAGACTTGGAAAAATGTTCGCTGCGTTCGAGGCGTTCAATGCTCCTAAGCGCATTTTTTGAGCCCAAGAACGTGATACAATCGAATTGGTCTACAATTTCCTGCGGCAAATTCGTATAATCAGTCGATTGTGTTTTTTTGTAATCAGTATCGTAGGCTACAAACAGATTCAGGCTAACTTTATAATCAGCCGGGAGACTTTTTTTCGCTTCAGCCCAGTTTTTCATATAAGCGGTCAGGACTTTTCGAAACCCCTTTCGCCCAGTAGCAAAGCCGATACCTAATTGAACAGTAGTCATTTCAACCTCTTTTCTAGTACGAGTAAATCCTATATTATCTTAGCATGTATGTACTAGTTTGTCGAAAACGCGGAGGTGTGGCTCGAATTGAACGCACTGAATGCGCAGAAAAAACTCAGAAACCAACCCCAAAGGAGCCAACATGTTCTACAAGCAGGACTGGATACTGCGGCAGATTCAGATGATCGGAGAGATGATCTCCATGGCCGTGTTCCACAAAAGTACCATCGCTTACGAAAACGAAAACGTCGTCAGCCCGACGCAGACCGACCAGCTCTATACAAAGCTGGACAGGCTTGTTGCGCAAAAGAAACTCAACGAAGCGGAGGACGCGCTGTACGACGAAATCGACACGGACAACCCGAAATATCTGGAACTCGCGCTGGACTTTTACATGAAGCTCAACCGCTTGAGCGACGAGGAACTGACGGAATGCAATTTCCCGCGCGAGGAAATCATGGACGGCGTCAATACGGTGATCGAACTGTTCGGATTAAGCGATCTCGTGCAGTGAACGATTGACGGGGTGCGCATGACAATCAAAAAAAGCATCTTTCAAAAGAAGGATGCTTTTTGCGTGAAATGATATTTCAATAAGAAAACTAATTCTGTTAGTCTGATGATGGGATCTGTATGTTAAGCGTTCTCCTAAGCTTTTCGTCATGGAGAATGGCTTGCTGAATATCAGTAAGCTCACGTTCGCTGCTAACTATGAAGTTATTGCTACTCCTATTTTCGACATGAAGCGCATGAATATTTAAAGATTTTAAAATATGCAAATCGTCTATCTTGTAGTAACTTGATGAATGATCATCAAGATCATCTTTATGAACTAGTACCACTGCGCATTTGGGCGATATTGGAAGAATCCAACGCGGGTGCTTACTTGGAAAAAGATAGAGAGGGGCAGTATAGATGCAACAGTAGGGTATTAACAACTGGGTGGTTGTTTGATTAAGAAATATAACTGGATTGTAATGGCTGAAATAATCGACGGCAGGATGGGGTATACAGAGCATATTTTCGGTAGTGTAGCCACCCTCAATAAATTGTGCGAACACCGAATGTTTATTAGCAGAAGCTCTTATCGAATCCCCCCGCAACAGACAATAGGCAAAGAAAATTCGTATGTTTTTAATATCTTGATCTTTTAATTTGAACGAATTCAAGTTGCCTGATTTAGATAACCCTCTGAGCTTCGCAAAGAGATCGCCGACTTTGTTTTCAACATATTTCGACAAAAAATCTTCCATAACTTGAGAATAATAGAATGGCTTTGTTCCAAGCTCGTTGATTTTTGCCTGTTTTATTTGCCAATCTGAGAAATCAAGGTACCAGACCTGTTTCCCATCTTCCGTACGTTCGGAAAATGCACGAAGAAGCGAACGTGTAATTTGAACGTGTGGGTTTTTCGCCTTGAGTTGGTGTTGTTCCATAAACGCAAGCCTCTTTAAATAGATTAGAAAAAGTTTGATAAAACATTTTAACACTGTTTTTGATAGTAAGTCTAGTTATACTCGTTTCGTGCTATACTGTACCCATACCATCACGCCAAAAGAAATAAGGAGCCACCCCATGTTCTACAAGCAGGACTGGATACTGCGGCAGATTCAGATGATCGGCGAGATGATCTCCATGGCCGTGTTCCACAAAAGCACAATCGCCTACGAAAACGAAAACGTCGTTAGCCCGACGCAGACCGACCAGCTCTATACAAAGCTGGACAGGCTTATTGCGCAAAAGAAACTCAACGAAGCGGAGGACGCGCTGTACGACGAAATCGACACGGACAACCCGAAATATCTGGAACTCGCGCTGGACTTTTACATGAAGCTCAACCGCCTGAGCGACGAGGAACTGACGGAATGCAATTTCCCGCGCGAGGAAATCATGGACGGCATCAACACGGTGATCGAACTGTTCGGATTAAGCGATCTCGTGCAGTGAACGATTGACGCAGTGCGCAAGGCAATCAAAAAAAGCATCTTTCAAAAGAAGGATGCTTTTGTTGCAGCGTTCGGTTCGATTCACCGGGCCGGTTTATCGCTTGCCGTCAGTCGCGGCCCACGGCGTAATCTTGCGTATCGCATAATTCTTCTGTGCCAGCATGTGGCGCAGCATTTTTTTATCCAGAACGAAACACTCTCCAAACGGATTGATCACAACGCCGTCCGCCTTCGGGTTCTGCGGAACCATTGCGGCATAATCGTCAAACGTCAGCGTCAGCGTCCGTGTGTCGGCGGAGACAAGGTCCCACTTGGCCAGCTCGTCCCGGTCGGTAAAGGCGGGGTAATACTGCTTGCTGTCCTGCGTAAAGAGCATTTGGAACGCAACGTCCGGACCAACGGCCGCATCCGCGGGCTCGCCGTCTTTTGGCGGTGCGACGGCGGAGAGGAAACGTGCGCGCATCGCAATTTCTTCCAGCAGCTGCGTCGATTGATTGTATCCGCTTTGTCCCTTCCACTGCGTGAAGAGTTCCTTCAGCTGCGGATTGGTCAGGTCTTCGTTTACCGCGGCATCCTCGAAGGTAATGGCAGATGGAGGCGTTTGCATTCCGTCCGCGCCCAGGTTTTTTAAGAAGTCTTTGAATTTACCGATGGTGCTCATCTCCGTTCGTTGATAATTGGTGAGAATCGTAAAGTTAATACTACTAATGTAATCGTACCGATAATATTTCCGCGTGTCAACGGGTAAAACGCAACCGGCACCGGAATAAAAAATTCTTAACACCATAGCTCCATTTGTTCATCATCGTGCTATAATGTATGGATTCATTCGATTTGGAAGGAGCATTGACCGTATGGTCTTCAAGCAGGACTGGATGCTGCGTAAAATCCAATTGATTACCGATTTGATCGCGCACACCGTGTTTCACACCAGCGTCATCAAATATCAAAAGGAAAACGCGGCGAACCCGACGCAAACAGACCGTCTGTATGACGAGCTGGATGCGTTGATCGAACAAAAGGAACTTGGGGAAGCGGAGGATTTGCTGCTGGACGGCATAGACGCGGGCAACCGGAAACATCTGGAATTGGCGCTGGACTTTTACCGCAAGATCAATAAGTTCGACGATGAAGAACTGGAAGCGTGCAATTTTCCGCGGTCGGAGATCATGGATGGAATTGAGACCGTGATTGAGATATTCGGGCTGAGCGATATTGCACGGCAGGAATAATACACAAAAAAGCTTGGGATGGTAAAAAGCAAGAGCACACCTGTTTACGGGTGTGCTCTTGCTTTTATATTTCAGCTTATTTCTTTTTTCTTCTCGTGTTCGCTCGCTGAATCGCCTTGACGAGTTCAACGATCGGGATCACCATGAGCGCCAGAGCCATTGCAATTGCATACTCCAGCACGCTGATGTGCTCAAAGCTGAACGCCGTCCGCAAAAACGGCACATACAGCACCGCCGTGGTCAAAAGCAGCGAAAGCGCGGCCGCACCCCAGAGCCACTTGTTCTGACGCGGCATGCGGAAAACGCTGTGCCGCTGGGAACGCATATTGAAGCTGTGGAAGATCTCTGCCATGCTCATGGTCAAAAACGCCATGGTCGTACCGTCCGTGCTGTTTGCAATCAGCCATGCGCCGTTTTGTATACGCTCGCCGATGAAGAACGCCGCCATGGTCAAAACCGTGACGAGGAAGCCCTGATACGCCACGTCAAAGCCCACGCCGCCTGCAAAGATGCCGTCGGACGTGCTGCGCGGTTCGCGCTGCATGAGGTTGTCCTCCGCGGCCTCGGTACCGAGCGCAAGCGCCGGAAGCGAGTCCGTAATCAGGTTGATCCACAACAGGTGCACGGGCTTTAGGATGATAAAGCCAAGCAGCGTTGCAAAGAAGATGCTCAGCACCTCGCTCATGTTGGAGGAGAGCAGGAATTGAATCGCTTTACGAATGTTGTCGTAGATGCGGCGGCCTTCTTCCACCGCGCTGACGATGGTTGCAAAGTTATCGTCGGCAAGCACCATGTCCGCAACGTTCTTGGTCACGTCCGTGCCGGTGATGCCCATGCCCACGCCGATGTCCGCGCTCTTAATGCTTGGCGCGTCGTTCACACCGTCGCCCGTCATGGCGGTGACATAGCCGTTTTCACGCCACGCGTTGACGATGCGCACTTTGTGCTCCGGCTGCACGCGCGCATAGACGCTGTAGTTGCCGACGGTTTTTTTGTAGGTTTCGTCGTCGATTTCGTCCAGCTGTGCACCGGTGATCGCCTCGGAAGCGTCGTTAATCATGCCGAGGCCGAGCGCGATTGCAACGGCGGTTTCCTTGTGATCGCCCGTGATCATGATCGGACGGATGCCCGCCTCGCGGCACTCCTGAATGGCGCCGACGACTTCCGGACGGACCGGATCGATCATACCGACAAGGCCGATGAACGTGAGTTCTTCTTCCAGTGCGGCGGGGGAGTTGTCCTTCGGCGGCGCGTCATAGCGGCGCATTGCCGCGCAGAGCACGCGCAGCGCACGGCCCGCCATGTTTGTGTTCGCTTGCAGAATGTCGGCGCGCGTTTCGTCCGTCATGGGCTGCACCTTGCCGTCCTTTATAACGGACGTACATTTTTTCAGCACTTCGTCCGGCGCGCCTTTGGTGTACTGATACACGCCGTCTGCCGCCTGATGCACGGTGGACATCATCTTGCGCTTGCTGTCGAACGGCGCTTCGTCGATGCGGGGTTCTTTTTCAATCAGTTCGGCTTTGGGCAGCCCTTCCTGATAGGCAAAGTTGACCAACGCACACTCCGTCGGTTCGCCGACGGCGCATTTTGTGCCGTCCAGCTCCGCGTCCGTGCAAAGCGCCATGGCCTTTGCAAGCAATGCTTTGTCTTCGCTGTAGGTTTCGACGACGGTCATGCGGTTTTGAGTGAGTGTGCCGGTCTTGTCGGAGCAGATGATCTGCGCGCAGCCGAGCGTTTCAACCGCGGTGAGTTTCCGAATAATCGCGTTGCGCTTGCTCATATTGGTCACGCCGATGGACAGCACGATGGTGACCACGGCGGCAAGCCCTTCCGGAATTGCGGCAACCGCGAGACTGACCGCAATCAGGAATGAATCAAGGATATAGCTTTCTCCCGTGCCGTGGAAACGCAGCATGTTGACGCCGAAGATTACAACGCAGATGCCGAGCACGAGCCATGTAAGGATTTTGGAAAGCTGGGCAAGCTTGATCTGCAGCGGGGTGAGTCCGTCCTTTGCTTCGGACAGCGCACTTGCAATCTTGCCCATTTCTGTCTGCATGCCCGTTGCGACGACAACAGCTTTGCCGCGGCCGTAAACGACTGTACTGCCCATGTAGACCATGTTTTTGCGGTCGCCGAGCGATATATCCTTTGCGCCGTCCAGCGAGAGTGCGTCTTCACGCTTGCTTACGGGTACACTTTCGCCGGTGAGCGCGGCCTCTTCAATCTGCATGCTCGCACTTTCCAGCACGCGTGCGTCCGCGGGTACCGCGTCGCCCGCCTCAAGAAGCACCACGTCGCCGACGACGAGGTCTTCGGTCTTAATGCGCGTCATATCCCCGTCGCGCAGCACGCGGCAGGTTGCGGCGGACATCTGCTGGAGCGCCTCAATGGCTTTTTCGGCTTTGCTTTCCTGAACGACGCCGAGCACGGCATTGATGATGACGACGGTCAGGATGATGATCACGTCCGCAAAGCTTTCGCCTTCAATGGCGGCGGTTACGCCGGAAATGACCGCTGCAACGAGCAAAATGAGGATCATCGGATCCTTCATCTGCTCAAAAAAGCGTGCGATCAGCGGCGTCTTTTTACCCTCGGCAAGTTTGTTCGGCCCGTTTTCGGCAAGACGCTTTTGTGCCTCGGCCGCGTTCAATCCCTCCGGTGTGCTTGATACCGCGCGTATGACCGCGCCGGATTGTTCCAGATAATGCTGCATGATTGGTTCAACATTCCTTTCCACTCTGTTTTTGGTGGTTTCGACGGTTGGGTAAAATTTTGTCCGCGCATGGAAAAAAGCGTGAAAACGCGCAAATAAATCAAAAAAACCCATGTACGGCAAGCAACCTGTCGTACATGAGTCTGGTTATTAAATCCAAGCCAGACGCAATCCGCTGCGTCGTGCTACAATGTTGACTTGGAACGCAAAACTGCGCCAACTACTCCCTCACGTAAGGTTTATTATACCAAATGGCCGGTCGTTTGCAAGAATAAATTCGACAAATACCGTTAAAATGTGAATCAAGGCGACAAATGCCCCGGAGCGTGGCGTTATTGCCGTACCCGCGCGCATAAGCGCACTTATTTATGAAAATGCTGCAACATTTTCGTGTCGCTATGGTATACTGTTGAAAAGTTTTCGGCGATGCAAAGCGGATAAAAAAGCATGCCGTTGCGAGCGGAACGCCGCAATTTAGCGAAGAACGGGGAATTGGGAATGGAACAACAAAACGGAAAAGTCTTTAACATCGGCATGCGCTCGTTTATGACGGCGCTTGTCATCCTGTTTGTCCTGATGGTGCTGACTTATGCGCTGACGTTCGCGCTGCCCGCGGGCGCATATGAACGCACAGTCGTCGACGGATCGGAAACCATCGTCTCCGGCACATATCATACGGTGGAAGGCGGGATTCCGTTCTGGGAATGGTTGCTTTCACCGTTTCTTGCGCTCGGCTCCGACGGGGGATTCACGGTCATCGCAATCATACTGTTCCTGCTCGTCATCGGCGGCGCATTCAACGCAATGGACGAATGCGGCGTGCTTTCCTATATGTTCAACCGCATCTACCGGCTTTCGGAAAACCGCAAATACCTGCTGCTGCCGATCGTCGCGCTGTTTTTCATGTGCCTCGGCGCGTTCGTCGGTTCATTTGAAGAATGCGTGCCGCTGGTGCCGATTGCGGTCGCGCTTGCTTATTCGCTCGGTTGGGACGCGCTGGTCGGCCTTGGCATGAGCTTGCTGGCGGTCGGCTTCGGCTTCAGTACCGGCGTGTTGAATCCGTTCACTGTGGGCGTCGCGCAGGAGCTTGCGGGATTGCCGATGTTTTCCGGCATCGGTATGCGGCTTTTGACGTTTGTGCTGATCTACGGCCTGCTGCTGGCGTTTTTGATTCCGTATGCAAAGCGGATCGAAAAAGACCCGAAGCGTTCGATGATCTACGACCCCGCAATGATCGACCGCTGGGCTTCACTGCGCGGCGATTTTCACCAGAACGATAAAAAAGACCGCTCGCTCATCTGGTTTGCAATCATTCTTGGCAGCGGCATCCTCATGATACTATGCTCCAGCTTCGTGCCGCTTTTGCAGGATATCATTATGCCGCTGATCGCGCTGGTGTTCCTGCTTGCGGGCACCGTGTCGTCTCTGGTTTTCGGCATGGGCGGCAAAAACTATCTCAAGCATTTCGGCAAGGGTATGCTCAATATCCTGCCGGCCGTGCTGCTCATCCTCATGGCGAACTCCATCCGTTATACCATGGTGGAGTCCAACATCCTCGACACGGTGTTGTATTCTGCGGTGCAGCTGACACAGTCGGCGAGCAAGGGCGTCGTCGTGCTGATGATCTACGCGCTGGCACTGATACTGGAATTGTTTATTGCAAGCGGCTCTGCAAAGGCGTTTCTGCTCATGCCGCTGATTGCGCCGATTGCGGATTTAAGCAATATTTCGCGTCAGATTTCCGTGCTGGCGTATGCGTTTGGCGACGGATTTTCAAATGTGTTTTACCCGACGAATCCGGTGCTGTTGATCTCGCTCGGCATCGTCGGTATCGGTTACGGCAAGTGGTTTAAATGGAGCGCGAAGATTCAAATTGCAGTGCTTGCGCTTACGTGCGGGCTGCTGTTGTTTGCAAATGCAATCGGCTATTGACGCGCGAATTTTTTAAAAATAGGGATACAAGGGAGATTTTCGGGACGAATGCGTTTTCACCCGAAAAAACGGGAAGCATGAACACACAAAAGGCGGAAGACATGACACCGGTGGAGATCCTGCCGGTCGGCACAGTCCTGCATCGGCGTTATCGCATCGACGGCGTCGTTTCACGCGGGACGTATGGTATCACATATGCAGCGCACGACGAAAAACAGAAGATGGACGTTGCGCTCAAAGAATATTTTCCCTGTGCGCTGGCAAACCGCGTACCCGAAAACGGCGGACTCACGCCGAAAAACAAAGCCTGCGGTGCGCTGTTTTTCCTTGGCTCGGAAATGTTTTACCGCCAGCACCTGGCGCTGACGGACGCGCGCGGCAGCTGCAACGTCGTCACCGTATACAACGCATTTTTTGAAAACGGGACGTCCTATGCTGTGATGGAGCGGCTGGAAGGCGTGACGCTGGAAGGATATTTGAAACTGCGTCACCGTCGGCTCACGCCGGAGGAGGCGATGTTCATCGCCGCTTCCATGGCGGATGCGCTGCTGGTCGTGCACAGTCTGAATTCACTGCATTACGATATCAACGCGCAGTCGATCTTTCTTTGCACCGACGGCACGATTAAGCTAATCGACTTTGGCGCGGCAAAGGCAGGGTTACGCGCACGGCACGAGGTGGACGACACCGAGCCGTGGATGGATCTCAATGCGCTCGGGCGCACGCTCTACGAAGCCATGAGCGGTCTTCGCGTCAACGGGGACGACATCACGCCGAACCCGAACGTGCCGATGCAATTTTACGATTTATTGCTGCGCATGCTGCATCAGGACGGCGCGCAGAGGCTCAACAACGTGTTTGAATATCGCCATGCGCTTGCTTGCGTGGAGCTGGGCGCAACCTGCCCGTATGTGACGCAAGAGGAAGCAAACACAGTTTTACCGGAGAAGAAGGCGCAAACCATTCAGCCGCAGCAGATACAGCAACCGCCGCAGAAGCGTTCTGTGCTCGACCGTGCGCTGGACACGCTGGAGGAAGCCGTACAGTCCGGCCCGGTTGCAAACGAAACGCCGGAACAGGAGCTGCACAGAAAGCACATCACGCGACGGGTATTTTTGATCTATGCGGGCATCGTGGCGGTCACTCTGGTCGTGGCGCTGCTCATCCGCGCGGCGATACGATAGTTGATTCCGCTAAAAGTAGACTTTTAACGGGTTAATTGCCTTTAGTCTCTCGTCCTGCGACTCCTGCAAGGGGATGAATGATTGAATGAACGACCGGCTTATTCTTCACTGAAACATTGGATACAATACTGAATTGTTGGACAGCATTTCGTCGGACGGCTCAGAAAGGTAATCCCAAATGAATAAAAAGAAACGCATCGTTCGAATACTCAGAATCATTGCGCCCCTCGTGGCGATAGGCTGCGCCATGGTATTCACGCCTATGTCTTGGGATATCATATCGGTGACAGCGGCACCATTACCGGATACGGTGCAGGGGCAAATCGATAGTGCTGTGGATCATGGATTGGATGGCATGATCGTTTATGTTGATCAATCCGGCAAGGCGCCGGAATTTTATTCTGCCGGCTGGAAAAATAAAACAGCGCAAGCGAAAGCCGATCCGCATGCCTTGTTCAAAATTGCCAGCATCAGCAAGCTGTATATGGCCGCCGCTGCCGCCAAATTGGCCAATAACCAGAGTTTATCGCTGGACGATACGCTTGCTGATTACCTGCCTGAACTTGCCGATCGAATTGAGTATTCGGATCAGATTACGCTGCGGATGATGCTGCAGCATCGCAGCGGCATTCCTGATTTCATTGACCAGGATGGATTCGACTGGTTCACTCCGCAAAATAACATCACCAAGAATTTAGAACTGGTATTGGATAAACCATCGGATTTTAAGCCGAATGCGCGCTATCGTTATTCCAACACAAATTACCTGTTGATTGGCCGTATCCTTGATAAAGTATTGGGATACAGTCACCAGCAATATATAGACAGGGAAATTTTAGCGCCTCTCGGGCTAACAAATACATATTTTTCTCTCGGCGCGGTGGATTTGGAAGATGTTGTCAGTGGGTATTGGTATCAGTACGATGATGATACCAGAGAGTTTGATTTTACAGTCCCGGGCGGATCGATGATTGCAACGGCACAGGATGTTGGTATATTTCTGAGAGCTTTGAACGATGGCGCATTGCTAAACGAAGATGAACAGGTTATCTACGCGTCTATTTATGCGTATGAACATACAGGCTGGCTGCCGGGATACTACAGTATCGCGCGTTATCATGCGGACATTGATACGGTTGTCATTCAGTTTGTGAATACAACAGGCGGAAACACAATCTGGCTTTCAAATATTGTTTATAATCGGATTGTAAAGATTCTTCACAGACAATAACGCAGGTATGCATAAAACAAAAATAACTGTTTAGAGTGTGTTTCCAATCGGAATTATGCTTTTGGAAACGCACGCTAATAAACAAACAAAAAAAGCGTTCGGATTAAAGAACGCTTTTTGTTTGCATTTGTTTCTAATTTAAGCTTCCATGGAGTACGTTTTGCTTTTCCCAAGACCGCCCCAGAATTTGAACGTCAGCGGCCAGACAACGCCGCCGATGGAGACCATCAAGAAGTAACGGATAGCATGCGCAACGTTGTGCCCGCCGCAGAGTGAAACCAGCGGCGATTTTGTGAACATGCGCACGGCGATGACAAGGCCGAGTCCGACGACAACCTTGAGAATCTGTGCCCACCATACGGCTTTTTCGCTGAAGCGGATGTACTTTGGCTCCAGCCAGAGCGTGAGCGCCAACCCGAGCGATGCGCCGAACATCACATATGCGGTCTTTGCGCCGTCGGTCGAAAATTCCACAATGGCGTTCGAGGGCAGCGGCATAAACTCAACATAGATCAGCAGTGCAATGCCGGTGAGCAGCAACGCGCCAACGAGCAGGATGAGCCACCTTGTGTCGCGCCACGCACGGTAAAACAGCGGATATGCGACCATGACCAGCAGCAGCGCAACGCCAAGCGACGTTAAAACGTCCGCGGGCGTGTGCACGCCGAGGTACATCCTCGAAAGGCCGACCAGCAGCGCGAGTGCAACGCACACGATGCGAATCCATGCTTCGCGCCGGAAGCGCGCAATGCCGAAAAACATGCCTGCCGCGCTCTGCGTATGTCCGCTGGGGAACGAATAACCCGTCGCCGCGCCGCGTGCGCTTTCTACAATTTTGAAATCCGGATCGAGCACCCATGGCCGCGGCACACAGAAGATCAGCTTTAAAAACTGGTTGACCGTGCCGCCCAGAAAGCTGATGTACAAGAGGAAGTAACCGCTCTTTTTATCGATGCACCAGAAAAAGATCATGGCGACGACCATGAACAGCGTCTCTTCTCCAAATAAGGTTATGTACTGAAAGACCGTGCTGAAAAACGGCGTTCGAATCCCTTCGAGCAGTCGTAAAAACTCCATTCCCGAAATACCCCCGTATGATAGAATGATTGACTTTTCAATTGTAACGATACGTAACTTGAGTTCAGTATACCACGATGAGCTGTGATCTCAACGGTAAACGAGAAACTTTATTCAAATATGACGAAGTGAAAATGCAAATTTTTGTTATTTATCAGCGAAGCCGCTGAAAAAATGCCGAAAGCGGTGTTTTGCATTCGCTTTCCAGTATGCCGCCCCAGGTTTCGACGCTGTGCAAAAAGCAATGGTCGGTCAGATCCATCTTGGAACCGCAGCAGCCGGCAACGCTGTCAAACGCGCCGAATACGAGGCGGGACAGCTTTGCGTTGACGCACGCGCCCGCGCACATGGCGCAGGGTTCCAGCGTTACATACAGCGTGCAGTCCGTCAGTCGCAATCCGAGTGTTTCCATTGCGCGGCGCAGGCACAACAGTTCCGCGTGCGCAGTTGCGTCGCCTGTTTGCTCACACTCATTGTGTGCGCGGGCGACGATCCGGCCGTTTTTGACCAGTACCGCGCCGACGGGAACTTCACCCTGCTGAAAGGCGAGATCCGCTTCCTCCAGCGCAAGGCGCATATAGGTTTCAAAGGCTTTGTTCATCGGGCGAGCACCTCGTCGGTATCAAAATCTTCATATTGCACGCGCATCAGCATTAATCCGTGCGCCGGGGCGGTTGCGCCCGCGTCCGTGCGCACTTCGGTTTGCAGTGCGCGGCATATCGCGTCCTGCGGGAGTTTGCCGGAGCCAATGTCCAGCAACGTTCCGACAAGGATGCGCACCATGTTGTATAAAAAGCCGTTTGCGCTCACGTCATAGGAAAGATACGCGCCGTTTTGCGTCCATTCGGAGCGCGTGACGGTGCGAACAGTGCTTGTAATCGTCGTGCCTGCCGACATAAACGCGGCAAAATCATGTGTGCCGACAATGTCTCTTGCGGCAAGCCGCATCGCGTCAAAATCGAGCGGGGTGTGCACATGCAGCGCGGTGTTTCGCGTAAACACGTCCGCGTGCAAACCGGTCTGAATCGTGTAACGGTACGTTTTGTTTTTTGCAGAAAAGCGGGAGTGGAAGGCGGGATCGACCTCGCCGGAAAAGAGCACGCGTATATCGCGCGGAAGCCGCATGTTCATGGCGATTGCAAACTTGTCCGCGGGCATGCGTGCGCCGGTATCGAAGTGCGCAACCTGTGCGCGTGCGTGTACGCCGCTGTCGGTGCGGCCGGAGCCGTGTACCTGAATCGTTTCACCCGTCACGTCGTGCAAGGCCTCGTTGAGCCGCTGCTGAACGGACACGCCGTTCGGCTGAACCTGCCAACCGACATACTCCGTGCCGTCGTATGAAACGATGATGCGGATGCGCCGGCTCATACCGGCAGATGCTCCAAAACGATAATCGCCGCGAGAACTGCGCAGAAGATGAGCGTTGCGGTGAGATCGCCCCAATGGAAGTGCAGTTCACGCATGCGCGTTCTGCCTTCACCGCCGTGATAACAGCGCGATTCCATGGCCATGGCAAGCTCGTCTGCACGCCGGAAAGCCGAAATGAACAAGGGAACGAGGATCGGAATCATGCTCTTGGCCCGCTGGATGATATTCCCGCTTTCAAAGTCCGCGCCGCGCGCCATCTGCGCCTTTTGTATACGGTCGGTCTCTTCCATCAGCGTTGGGATGAAGCGAAGCGCAATGGTCATCATCATCGCAAGTTCGTGTGCGGGGAAGTGAACTTTTCGCAGCGGCGACATGAGCTTTTCAAGCCCGTCGGTGAGCATGATCGGTGAGGTCGTCAGCGTCAGGATCGACGTGCCTGCGACCAACAATACAAGACGGAGCGTGAAGAACACAGCACGGAGCGTCGCTTCCTGCGTGATGCGGATGATCCACCACTGCAACCAAACGGTTTCGCCGGCGGTGGAAAAAAGGTTGATAATAAACATGAACAGCAGCAGCCAGCGCATCGGCTTGAGCGACGAGAAGAAATAGGAGGCCGGAACATGCGCCATGATGAACATAAATACGAGCAGAAGCGTGGGCAGCACATAAACCCACATGGTATCTACGATGAAGACGATGACGATGTAGAGTACCATGAGCATGATTTTTGTGCGCGGGTCAAGGCGGTGGACGCCGCTGTCGCCGGGTAAAAACTGTCCGAGGGTGATGTTTGCCGTCATGCGTTCCACCTCCGAATCAGTGCATCCGATAGTTCGTCCATGCGGTAATAGTTATGCTCCAGTTCAACACCGCGCGCACGCAGTGCGTAGACAAGGCGCGTCGCCTGCGGCAGGTTAAGTCCCATTTTTACAAGCTCTTCGCCGTGAGAGAAAACTTCCTCCGGCGGACCCGCGAGATACAAGTGCCCGCGGTCGAGCACAGCGATGCGGTCGGCATACATGGCGACGTCGTCCATGGAATGCGAAACCATGATGATCCCCGTGCCGTTTTCGCTGCGCAGCGATTCGATCAGCGAGAGGATCTCCGCACGTCCGCGCGGATCGAGCCCCGCCATTGGCTCGTCGAGAACGAGATATTTCGGGCGCATAGCAAGGATACCCGCCAGCGCCGTGCGGCGCTTTTCACCACCGGACAGTTCAAAAGGCGACTGTTCGGCAAAGCGTTCCGGCGGAAGGCCGACAAGGCGCAGTGCCTCAAAGACGCGCTCGTGAATATCGTCGTCTTCCAGCCCCATATTTTTCGGCCCGAAGGAAACGTCCTTTTCAACGGTCTCTTCAAACAGCTGATATTCGGGATACTGAAACACCATTCCAACCAGCGAACGGATTTTTTTGCGCAGTTTTTTGTCCTGCGTGTCCAGTCCGTCGACCAGCACGCGCCCTTCGGTCGGCTGCAGCAGACCGTTGAGGTGTTGAATCATCGTGCTTTTGCCTGAGCCGGTGTGCCCGATGACGCCGAGGAACTCCCCGTCGTCAATCGTTAAATCGATATCCGAAAGCGCGGGGTAGGCAAGCGCGCTCCCCGGCATATAGGTGTGGCTGAGTTTTTCAATTTGAATCGGCATGCTTTGTTTCCTTTTTATTGATAGCCGTTTTGGTTTTATATGCCTGTGCCAAAGAATTGGCAAGGCCTTCACATGTCATCGCATCGTGTGAAACGGGAAGCCCGGCGATGAGCAATTGATCGCGAAGCTTGACATATGCAGGCGCGTCCAGTCGACTGGATGACAGCATTTCGCGCTCATTGAACACTTCCTGCGGCGTGCCTTCCATGACGAGTTTGCCGTCGGCAAGCACGAATATCCGGTCGCACCCGAGCGCTTCTTCCATGTATTGCGTAATCATAACGACCGTCATGCCGCGCTCCTTGTTGAGGCGCAAAACGGTGGAGAGTACCTCTTCGCGGCCTTTCGGGTCAAGCATCGCGGTCGCTTCGTCGAGAACCAGCACTTCCGGCTGCATGGCGAGTAAGCCCGCGATTGCAACGCGCTGTTTCTGTCCGCCGGAGAGCGCGTGGCTCGCCTTATCGGCATAGTCGCGCATTTCAACCTCGCCCAGCGCCGTGTCGACGCGCTTTCGAATCTCCGCGGGTGCAACGCCGAGGTTTTCCGGTCCGAAGCCGACGTCCTCCTCGACGATGGTGGTGACGAGCTGGTTGTCCGGGTTTTGAAACACCATGCCGACGCGGCGGCGAATTTCAAGCGTGTTCTGCTCGACAATGGTGTCCATGCCGTCGACGGTGACTTTCCCTTCGCAGGGCAGCAGCAGCGCGTTGAGCATTTTGCAAAGTGTGCTTTTGCCGGAGCCGTTGTGCCCGACGATGGCGATGACTTCGCCTTTTTTGATCGACAGGCTGACGTTTTCCAGCGCGCGCCGCTCGGAACCCGCATACTGAAAGCCTATATTAAGCAGTTGGATGATCGTTTCCGACGCCATTGTTCACTCCAATTAATATTTATTCCGGCTGCTTTGGGCGCGTGGCCGAAAGCAAAGCCGTTGCGGCCAAAAAACGCGGTAAATCGTGCGTTTTTCAACACTATAAAGCAATTCAGTATAGCAAATACCTGTACAACTGGCAAGGTTTTTCATATAATGATACCGGCGTGTAAACGCACAAAATAATCGGCGTTTATGGCGGCCCGCCTAATAACGGCACCGGCGCGCAAGTGCGCAACGAATAGGAGCGACACATATGAAGACTCTGCTGAAAAACGCAAGGACCATCGTTACCTGTGACGACAACGACACCATTCTGCACGGTTCGGACGTATTATTGGAAGACGGCGTCATCGTCGGCACCGGCTCGTTCAACCCTGCGGATGTAGACGAAACGATCGACGCAAGCGCGCTGATCCTTTATCCGGGGCTTGTCAACACGCACCATCACCTCTATCAATATTTCACCCGCAATCTCAAGCAGGTGCAGGGGTTGGAGCTGTTCGACTGGCTGACCGCGCTTTACGGCATCTGGGCAAACCTGAACGCAAAGACCGTCCGTTTAAGCTCGCTTTGCGGCATGGCGGAGATGATGAAATACGGCTGTACGACCTGCTTCGACCATCACTATGTTTTCCCGCGCGGCGCGGGCGATTTGCTTGCCGCGCAGTTTGAAGCCGCGGACAAGCTCGGCATCCGTATGGTGTCGTCCCGCGGCAGCATGAGTCTTTCGAAAAAGGACGGCGGACTGCCGCCGGACAGCGTTGTGCAAACGACGGACGAAATACTCGACGACAGTCGCTATGCCATCGAAACGTATCACGACGATTCGCCATATTCCATGCGGCAGGTTGTGCTTGCACCGTGCTCTCCGTTTTCGGTCACGGGAGAGCTGATGAAGCAGAGCGCCGCGCTTGCGCGCAGTTACGGTGTGAAACTGCACACACATCTTTGCGAAACCAGGGACGAGGAGCGCTTTACCATGGAGACCTATGGCATGCGTCCGCTGGCGTATATGGAAAGCCTGGACTTCGTCGGCAGTGATGTATTTTATGCACACGGCATTCACTTTAACACCGAAGAGCTCAAGTTCCTTGCGGAAACGCAAACCGGTGTTGCGCACTGTCCGTGCTCCAACATGAAGCTCAGTTCGGGCGTTGCGCGCATTCCGGATATGCTGGAGCTTGGCGTACCGGTCGGCCTTGCGCTGGACGGCAGCGCAAGCAACGACGCCTCCAACCTGATGGAAGAAATTCGCACGGCATACCTGCTGCACCGGCTCAACAGCGGGGAACGCGCGCCGAGCGGCTATGACCTGCTCAAAATTGCCACGCGCGGCGGTGCAAAATTACTTGGCCGCGACAAACTCGGGCAGATTGCATCCGGCTGTGCTGCGGACCTGTTCGCGATTCGTTATGACCGCGTGGAGATGGTCTGCGCCGAGCTGGACGAGGCAAACCTCTTCGGGACCGTCGGCTATCATTTGCCCGCGGACTATGTTTGGGTCAACGGAAAGATGACCGTCGAGTGCGGCGCGCTGAAAAACGTCGATGAAGCGCATCTTGCCTCTGAAAGCAGGGAAGAAGTCTCGCGCCTGTTGGAGGTGCTATGAAAAGCATGAGAAAAATGACGGTGAAGGATCTGGTGCGCGGCGCAATCATTGCGGCGATTTACGCGCTTTTGACGATCTTTCTGGCGCCGATCTCGTCCGGCCTTGTGCAGTGCCGCGTTTCGGAAGCACTTTGTATTTTGCCGTATTTCACTTTCGCAGCGGTGCCGGGGCTGTTCATCGGGTGTCTCGCGGCAAATCTTCTGACCGGTGCGGTGATTTACGACGTCGTGTTCGGCAGCCTTGCCACACTGCTTGCGGCCTATGCCACCTATTTGATGCGCAACCGCGTGTCGAAATATCTTGCGCCCATGCCGCCTGTGATCTTCAATGCGTTCATCATCGGCGCGCTGCTTGTGTATGTCTACGGCGTGGATGTGTCGTATCTTGCGGCGGCCTCATATGTCGCCGTCGGGGAGCTCATCGCGTGCTATGCGCTGGGGCTTCCGCTGCTGCTTGTGCTGGAGCGGTATAAAGAAAAGCTTTTCTGACATTAATGTCGTCAAAAAGCAAGCTTTTCAACGGGATAACCGCGTTTTGCCTCTCGACCTTTGATCTCCCGGGCGGCAAAACGCATGAAGAAGCCGCCCTGTGGGCGATCCGTTGCATCGGATCAACCGATGCAGCCGGATAAAATGGGTCAAGGGCTGCGGCCCTTAACAATCCGGGGACTTTTTTTAACGGATTCAGACGGGAAAACTCCCGTCTGTTTTTACGTGATTACGGACAAAATATGACAGAATGAAAAAAATATACGAAAATGTATGATATGCAGGCGTTCCTGCATATCAACGCATCTGACGCGCTTAAAAACCTGAAAATGGACGGAATTCCTGCATTATTAAGTTCGGATTGATTGACACTCCAGCCGATGAAAGCTATAATAATAGTCGGTAATTATTGGGCATTTCCAGCAGGACAAGACCCGATTTAATACACATCATTTAGGAGGCAACAACCAAATGGCAAAAACCATGACAATCGACGGGAATACCGCCGCGTCACATGTTGCATATGCATTTTCTGACGTAGCGGCAATCTACCCGATCACACCGTCTTCCCCAATGGCGGAAGTCGCTGATGATTGGGCGGCCAACGGAAGAACAAACCTGTTCGGACAGCAGGTCCGCGTAGCGGAAATGCAGAGCGAAGGCGGCGCGGCCGGCGCCGTGCACGGCTCACTCAAGGGCGGCGCGCTGACGACGACGTTCACCGCTTCCCAGGGATTGCTTTTGATGATCCCCAACATGTACAAGATTTCGGGTGAATTACTGCCCGGCGTATTCCACGTAAGCGCCCGTGCAATCGCGGGACACGCGCTGTCGATTTTCGGCGACCATTCGGACGTCATGAGCTGCCGCCAGACCGGTTTTGCCATGCTGGCTTCCGCTTCCGTTCAGGAAGTTATGGACCTTGCGCTGGTCACGCACCTGTCCGCCATCAAGGGCAGCGTTCCGTTCGTCCACTTCTTCGATGGTTTCCGCACCTCTCACGAAGTGCAGAAGATCGAACTGATCGACTATGAAGACATGGGCAAGCTGCTCGATTTCGACGCGGTCAAAGAATTCCGCGCCCGTGCGCTCAACCCGGAGCATCCGCATGAAGGCGGCACCGCGCAGAACCCGGACATCTACTTCCAGGGCCGCGAAGCCGGAAACAAATATTACGAAGCGATCCCCGGTATCGTTCAGCATTACATGGACGAAGTCGGCAAGATCACGGGACGCAAATACAACCTCTTCGACTATGTCGGCGCGGCGGACGCAGAGAACGTCATCGTCGTCATGGGCAGCGGCGCGGACGTCGTTGAAGAAACGGTTGAATATCTCAACAAACAGGGCGCAAAACTCGGCATGATCAAAGTCCGCCTGTATCGTCCGTTTGCAGCTGAAAAATTCGTAGAAGCCCTGCCGAAGACGGTGAAGCGCCTTGCGGTGCTCGATCGTACGAAGGAGCCGGGTTCCCTTGGCGAGCCGCTGTATCAGGACGTGCTGAACGCACTGATCGAAACCGGCCACAAGGACATCGAAGTGTTCGGCGGTCGTTACGGCCTCGGCAGCAAAGAGTTCACGCCGTCCATGGTTGACTCCGTGTACGCAAACCTCGAAGAAAAGCAGCCGAAGAACCATTACACCGTCGGCATCGTCGACGATGTGACCAACACATCTTTGTCGATCCGTCGTCAGGTCAACGCCGCGCCGGAAGGCACCATCGCCTGCAAGTTCTTCGGACTGGGTTCCGACGGAACGGTCGGCGCAAACAAAAACTCCATCAAGATCATCGGCGACCACACGTCGATGTATGCGCAGGGTTATTTCGCCTATGACTCCAAGAAGTCCGGCGGTCTGACGGTTTCGCACCTTCGCTTCGGCAAAAAGCCGATCCAGAGCCCGTATCTGATCGACAACGCCGATTTCGTCGCCTGCCACAATCCGTCTTACGTCACGCGCTACGCCGTTGCCGAAGGCATCCGCGAAGGCGGCGTGTTCCTGCTCAACAGCCCCTGGACGCTGGAAGAGATGGAAACCGAACTGCCCGCTTCCTTGAAACAGGCAATTGCCAAGAAGAAGCTGAAGTTCTACAACATTGACGCGATCAAGCTTGCCCGCGAAGTCGGCATGGGCGGTCGTATCAACACGATCATGCAGTCCGCGTTCTTCAAGCTCGCGAACGTGATTCCCGCCGAAGAGGCGATCGAGTACATGAAGGCCGCCGCCAAGAAGTCCTACGGCAAGAAGGGCGACGAAGTTGTCAAGAAGAACTGGGAAGCCATCGAAATCGGCGCAACCGCGATCGAAGAGATCAAGTATCCGGCGTCGTGGGCAGAAGCCACCGAAGGCGCAGTTCCGATGAAGACGACGGACGACAAGTACTTCATGGAATACATCCAACCGATCCTCGCGCAGGAAGGCGACAAGCTGCCCGTCTCCCAGATGAGCAAAGACGGCACGGTCCCGACCGGCACGACCAAGTACGAAAAGCGCGGCATCGCTGTCGACGTTCCGAAATGGATCCCCGAAAACTGCATCCAGTGCAACCAGTGTGCGCTGGCCTGCCCGCATGCGGTCATCCGCCCCGTGCTGGTCACAGCAGACGAAAAAGCGAAAGCGCCCGATGGGTTTGAAACCAAGAAGGCTGTCGGCAAGGGATTTGAAGGACTTGAGTTCCGCATTCAGATCAGCCCGTACGACTGCACCGGCTGCGGCAACTGCATTGACGTTTGCCCGGCGAAGACCAAGGCTTTGGAATTCCGTCCGCTGGCCGACGCAATCGAAAAGGAAGCGGCAAACTGGGATTATTCGGCAGAACTTCCGGAAAAAGCCCTCGAACTCAACACCAAAACGGTTAAGGGCAGCCAGTTCAAAAAGCCGCTCTTCGAGTTCAGCGGCGCATGCGCAGGCTGCGGCGAAACACCGTATGTCAAGCTGATCACACAGCTCTTTGGCGATCGCATGGTCGTTGCAAACGCAACGGGCTGCTCGTCCATCTACGGCGGCAGCGCACCGACCTGCCCGTACACGGTAAACGACAAGGGACAGGGTCCGGCATGGGCAAACTCCCTGTTTGAAGACAACGCGGAGTTCGGCTTTGGTATGCAGCTTGCCAACAAGCAGCGCAGAAACCGTCTGGTCGACGTTGTGACGAAACTTGTTGCGGCGGACAACGCTTCCGAAGCGATCAAGGCCGCCGGTCAGGAATGGCTCGACGGGAAAGACGATGCGGATACGTCCCGCGCCGCAGGCGAAAAACTCCTTGCGCTCAGCAAGAAGGAACAAGGTTCCTGCGAACTGGCGAAAGAAATCATCGATAGCGCAGACCTCTTGACCAAGCAGTCCATCTGGGTATTCGGTGGCGACGGCTGGGCATACGATATTGGTTACGGCGGACTCGACCACGTTCTGGCAATGGACGAAGACATCAACGTTCTGGTTGTGGATACCGAGCTGTATTCCAACACGGGCGGTCAGTCCAGTAAAGCGACACCGACGTCGTCGGTCGTCAAGTTCGCAGCCGCCGGCAAGCGCACCAAGAAGAAGGACCTCGGCTGCATGGCGATGACCTATGGTTATGTCTATGTCGCACAGGTCAGCATGGGCGCAAACCCGAACCAGCTGCTCAAGGCCGTCAACGAAGCGGAAGCTTACAAAGGACCGAGCCTGATCATTGCCTACGCTCCCTGCATCAACCATGGTATCAACATGGGACACTCGCAGATGGAAGAAAAGAAGGCAGTGGAATCCGGTTACTGGCCGCTGTACCGGTTCAATCCGGATCTGGCGGAAGCAGGACAGAACCCGTTCTCGCTGGACAGCAAGGACCCGACGGGAAGCTACAGAGATTTCCTCCTCGGCGAAGTTCGTTACAAGTCCCTGCAGAAAACGTTCCCGCAGGTTGCGGACGAGCTCTACGCCCGTTCCGAGAAAGAAGCCATGGAACGCATCGACGCATACAAGAAACTCGCAGAGAAAGAGTAAGTCAAAGCACATACAAAACACCGCGCGGCATATGCCGCGCGGTGTTTTTTGCCGCATAAAAAAAGCGCATTATATGAAAACATCCTGTCGCCGGTCTCCGTTCCTGACCCGCCCGTTCAATTATGGTAAATACGTCTAAAAAAGGTTACATTTCGCTCGTTTTGTAACACGGAAATTAACACTGAATTGAATTTTAAATTGTTATAATAAATTAAGAAATTGCAATGCAAGAGGTGTTTGGAGATCATGACGCAAAATTCGAATGAAACAGTCGTCATATGGGGCGATTCGCTCGCCAAAGGCGTGGTTTGGAACAATGAACGGCGCAGGCACGGTTATTCGAAGATGACCGCGGCGGATGTCGTTGGCAAAAAACTCGGCATCACCGTCGTCAACCGTGCAAAGTTTGGCTACACGGCCCCTCAGGGACTGGAGATGATGGAGCACGACGTAGAGAGCGGCATCGTTTGCGATACGGCGTTGATCGAGTTTGGCGGCAACGACTGCAATTTTAATTGGGCGGAGATTGCGGAGCATCCGGAGGCAAAGCACGAACCCGCAACACCGCCGGAAAAATATCTTGCGGCATTGCGGAACATGGTACAGTGGCTCTATCAAAAAGGCATTCAGCCTGTGCTGATGACACTTCCGCCGATTGATGCGGAACGATACTTCAAGTTTCTCGTCGGCGACAAACTCAACGGCGGCAACATCTTAAAATGGCTTGGCGACGTCTACCAGATCTATCGGTATCAGGAGATGTACTCGCTGCTGGTCGAAAAGGTTGCGCGGGAGTTTCAGATTCGTCTGATCGATTTGCGGCAACGTTGCCTTGCCAAAAACGGATTTTTAAAAGATATGATCTGCGAGGACGGACTGCATTTAAACGAGGACGGACAGCGGTTTGTCGGCGAACAAATTGCGGAATTGATTCTAATGGAAGACGAAAAGAACGAGTTGGATCGTTCCTTGGTTTTACCATAAGCGAATGGAAAAACAAGCGCCGGATTTTTTAGTCCGGCGCTTTTGCGTATGATGAAGACTTGTTTCTTTGCTTTTCATAAAAAAGCAAAATAAAGGGATTTTTGAAAATTACGAAAAAGTTATTTAAACGAATAATGTAAGTTCTTTTGTCTTACTTTTCATTTAAGAAAAGCAAGGGAGAAAAGCAAGTCATGCTTCCGCAATGACACACTCCACGCCGCTTGCTTCAATTTGTGCGTTTACGTCTGCGGGCAGCTGACTGTCGCAGATGAGCACGTCAATATCGGCAAGGGTTGCAAACGTAAAGGGCAGGGAACGCCCGAGCTTGCTGTGGTCCATAAGGACGACGACCTTCGCGGCTTTGGCAATGACGGCGCGCTTGAGCATGCTCTCGCTCTGGGAGCCGCTCGTAAAGCCGTTTTTCAGTGAAAAACCGGACGGCGCCATGAGCGCAAGGTCGATATTGATGCTGGAGATAAACGCTTCCGCCTGCGCGCCGGAGCACGAAAGCGTATTTTCGCTGATCTGCCCGCCGGTAAGCAGCACGTCGCAGGTGTGTCGCTGAGAAAGTTCGATGGCGATATTCGCGCCGCTCGTCACAATGGTGTAGCGATCGTTGTCTATGTGATTTGCAACCGCCATCAGCGTGCTGCCCGCGTCCAGATACACCGCGTGACCGGGGTGGATCAGCTCGACGGCTGCTTTTGCAATCGCAATTTTTTCGCGCGTGTTTTCACGCGCACGCTTGCTGTATACGCCTTCAATCTGAAACGCAGCAGTCTGCGTCGATATCACGCCGCCGTGCACACGCCGAATGCAGCCCTGTTCTTCCAGTTGCTTTAAGTCGCGCCAGACGGTCATAGAAGAATAGCCTTCGTAAAGGCTCTGCAGCTCCGAAACGCTGACTTCGCCGCGCGATTGAATGTAATCGCGAACCTTTGTGATGCGTTCGTTCATCATTTTCGATTTCCAGCCTCCTTAACTAACATGTATGTTAACACAAATGTTATGAAACAACAAGCAAAACAAAACGGGACAAAAAAATGAACATATTGTCCGTACAAATGATTGACAATTGCGCCTCAAATGTATCATACTTATTATAGAGAAAATGATACAGGAAATCGTGGGGGAGGCACTAGAGGACATGAAGATTCACATTTGCACAGCACAGCAGGCGGCGCAGCGCGCAGCGGAGCGATACGTACAGTTGCTGAAACGCAAAACGGATGCGGTTTTGGGTTTTGCAACAGGTTCTACGCCGCTGCAACTGTATGCGGAGTTGATTGAACGCTATCAGGCGGGGGATGTTTCGTTTCAAAAGGCGACGACGTTCAATCTGGACGAATACGTTGGACTTGAAGGCGACAACCCGCAGTCCTACCGCTACTTTATGAATGCGAATCTGTTTTCAAAAATCGATATTTCGATCAAAAATACACATGTACCGAATGGCATTGACTGTACGGATGAGTCGGTTACTGTCTACGACGATATTATCAATGCCGCCGGTGGGATCGATCTGCAACTGCTCGGCGTCGGCCGTAACGGGCACATCGGTTTCAACGAACCGGGCACGCCGTTTGGCTCCATCACGCATATTGTGAATCTTTCGCGTTCCACGCGGGAAGCCAACGCGCGCTTCTTTGCTTCGCTGAACGACGTGCCGCAGCAGGCGGTCAGCATGGGCATCAAAACCGTGATGAACGCGCGCTCCATCCTGTTTTTTGCACAGGGTGAAGAGAAAGCGGAGGTCGTTCGCGACGCGCTGTACGGCCCGGTGACGGAGGACGTGCCGGCTTCCGTGCTGCAGCTGCATCCTGATGTGGAACTGTTTATCGATTTTGAGGCGGCAAAGCTTTTATAACGCATAATGCGTGACGAAATAACGAAGACAAACGACCCGTTTCGACGGGTCGTTTGTTTATGCAAATGGGTATTCTTACTATTCATCGTATCTTGTTTTGCAAAAAAAATTCGATTATGGATTCCGTCCATTTCATGATATCATCGGACGAAATTTGTCTGAGCTGCCGTTTATCATCTGCGATGCGGCCTAAGATTTCACCGAAAAACACATCACTGTCGCATATTCCGTCGGAAGGAAACACGCGCTGCTCACGCCCGAATCGAACCAACACGTTATCGTTCAGCATCACGAAGATCAACCGGACCCCTTGATCGGCAAGAACCTCCGCCGCAGCTTCCGGCTCCGATTCTCCCGTAAGGAACAAAAGTTCTTCCGGTAAAACCTGCAGGATATCCGCTGTGACGATTGGCGAACGCAGGATGCGAAGATTGTCGTCGAGCAATTGCCATTGTGCCGGATCAATGCGCGGCGCATACGAAATGATGGTGTCGTTATCCACGGAAAAATCAATTGCCTCGTATAATTTCGAGCGGGAAGGTTCCCTTCTTAGGAAAGATGAGCCGAAGTGAAATATCCGTGCGCGCGTCAACAAATTTCTGTCGTTTTCATTAAGCGTATTATCATTGCTGAGGACATCGCATTTGGCGCGGCCTTTTTGAATGGCAGCAAAAATGTGCTCAGCGGGGTAAAGATCGCTGGTCGATCCGATGTTTGTATCACCAAAAACAATCAATTCGGACATCCGATAAATACCCCCAAAGGATCAATACTCGTCTGCGCAGAAGCAAGTCAGTTGCGAAAACACGTCCTTGTACGGCAGATATCCGCACAAAAACTGCATCAGCCTGCCCGCAGAAAGCGTTTCTTTTGGTTCGACGTCGAGCAAATTACCCGCGCCGTCGAACACGCCGTTGTTCCAGGGCAGCATATTGTCGGTCACGCGCACGCAAAGCGATTGCTTATCTCCGCACAGATTTTTGAGCAAAAACGATACGTCAATCGGAATTACTACGCCCTGCGGATAGAGCTTTCCGGGCAAATCCACGTCCGGCGGAAGTTTCACGATGGAACCGCCCGGCAGGCGCGAAACCAGTGCGGCGTATGCTTCCGGCGTGAGCGCGAGCGCTTCTTCGCTTGCGTATACGTCACCATCGGGTGCGGCGAAGAGATACCCGTCGAGCACGCCGTCTGTCGCGTGCGTCAGGCAAACGCCGCCATCGCACAGCAAATCATGGATTCGTTTTTCCATGAACGATTTCGTGCGGACGACGCACCCGCTGTAGCGCGCGGTGGCGCGTTCGTACACGGAAAGCAACTCCGCAGCGGACGGGACTTTGTCCCAAACCGGCTCGCGAGCTGAATCACCAACGCAGGTGTAGTACAGCGCGTCCGCACACGGGAATTCACCAATGGAGCGATAGATGGAGAAGTGCGACGGCGTGTGAAACGCCAGCGGAACATTCAGCCGGCTGCAATTTTCCAGCAATCGGAACATAACGGCTTTCATCAGCCCGCGACCTTCGTAGCCGGGCAACGTCGCCACGCCGGACACCATCATGGCGGAAAAGTCGACGTTTCGAATGCGAAGATGCATGGGCGAGCCGTGTGCAATGCTGATAATGCGTCCATTTTCGACAGCACAAAACGACGTCTCCGGCGCGAACCGCTCGGAGAAAAACCAATCGGTAAAGGAAAGGGAGTCGTGAAAACGCAACTCCCAAATTTCCTTTGCTTCTTGTTTGTCCGCGCTTGTTAGCGCGCGAATCGCCGTCATTCGATTCAGACGATGTAGCGCTCGCTCTTTTCGGCGATTGCCGCGAGCTCGGTGCGCTTTTCATCGTAACCCTGCTTACCCAGCAGGGCATAGGTCGCTTTTTTGCCTTCCTCAACGCCGGGTTGGTCAAAGGCGTTGATGTTGAGCAGTTCGCCCGCAAATGCGGTAGCCATCTCCAGCATGAACAATAACTGGCCGACGGTGAATGCGTTGACTTCCGGCATCAAGATCGTATGGTTGAGGTGTCCGCTCTTAGATACGGCGTATTCGGTTGCCTTAAACTCGGCGGCGATCAGTTCGTTTTGCGTGTGACCGCAGAGGAACGAAACGTCCGGCACGTCGAAATAACCGTCACGGATCATGGTTTCGCTGCGATAGCGGTCGACAGAGAGGAAGGTGAGCACCTTGTCAAACGGGCCTTCCGTATAGAGCTGCACCTGCGAATGCTGATCGGTCACGCCAAGGCTCTTAACCGGCGTTTGGCCCGCATTCACGGTGCTGCCGTCCCAGTCCACGCGCTTGCCGAGGGATTCCGCCCAAAGTTGGGCGTACCAGTCGGACATGTAGCGAAGTGAGTCGGCATACGGCATCATAACGCTGATGTTGCAGCCGCGCTGCATGGATGCGACCTGTAGTGTTGCAAACATGTACGCCGGGTTCGTCCAAACGTCGCGTTGGCTTTCGGTCACTTCGTCCATGTAGGCGGCACCCGCAAGCAGTTCGCGAATGTCGATGCCGCAGACGGTGGCCGCCAGCAAACCGACGGGGCAGAGCTCGGAGAAACGTCCGCCGACGCCTTCCGGAATGATAAATGTCTTGAGGTTTTCCGCGCGGGCGATTTTGATGAGGTTGCCCTTGGATTCGTCCGTCGTCGCGATTAAATGTGTGCTGATGTCCTTGCCGAGTTTTTCGTGCAGCAGCGAGGAAATGATGAGCAACTGGGACATGGTTTCAGACGTACCGCCGGATTTACTGACAACGTTGAACGCGGTTTTTTCCACGTCGATCACGTCCAGCAGCGCCGCCATGCGCTCCGGGTCAATGTTGTCTTCTACAAACAGGCGCGGACCGTTGCGCTTTTCGCTCGGCAGGTCGTTGTAGTGCAGGTGGTTGAGTGCCTGCTGAACGGCGATGGGGCCGAGCGCGCTGCCGCCGATGCCAAGCACGACGAAATTTTCAAATGTATTGCGGATGCCGTCCGCCGTTTCCAGAATGGACTTGACCACGTCTTCCTGATTATACGGCAGCTCACGCCAGCGCATGATCGGGCGCTTTGCACGCATGTTAGCGTAAGCCGCGTCGATCTGCGGCTGCATTGCTTCTATCTCGCGGCGGTAGATGCCGCGGTTGCCAAGCTGGTCGGACATCATGTTGTTGAAGTCCAGCTTGATGCGCATCGATCTGCGCCAGGATTCATCCCTGTATCGTTCCATCATATTTATAGCCTCCAATTGGTATCATAATATACTATCATATATCGCCATATTTAGAAAAGCGGCAAACTGTAAAAGGCCTGCACTTCTGCGCTCAGGTATCCGCCAGCGGGGAAGCGAGCGCCATGCGTGTCATGCGGTCCCGGCTGATGTAAAGTGTCGGGATGGAATCGTACATGTCGCTGTACACTTCAATGAACGCGGGGCCGTCATACTGATGTTCTGCAAGGCGCGCAAACATCTTTTCAAAGTTGTATTCGCCAAAGCCCGGCATGTCGTAGCGCGTCGTACCGTTGGGCAGGCGCGTTGCATCGCAAAGATGCACGTTAACGATATAATCGCCGATGGTTTTGATATAGTCTACCGGGTCGTATCCACTGCGGATCGCCTGCTTGACGTCCAGCGTAAAGCGCAGCGGCTTTGTGCCGATTTCGTCCAGAAGTCGCGCGGCAAAGTCCGGCTGATTAAAGATGCACCAGCTCACGTTTTCCAGCGTCAACTGTATGCCGTAGCCATGCGCCATTTCTGCAAGTTCGACAATGATCGGCGCGATGCGCGTCAGGCTGATATTTTTGACCCCGCCGAACAGACGCGCAGGCCCGTGCATGACATAGTGCGTTGCGCCTAGTGTTTGCCCGTCCTTTAAAACCTGTTCGTAGAGTTTCCACGCGTCGTCATGTTGACGCGGATGGATGGAGAAGAGCTGTGGCTCGTACTGCGTGCTCATCGGGTGAATGCTGAAGGCTTTCAGGCCAGCGCTTTTCATGCGGGCGGCAAGCATGTCAACAAAATCCGGTTCATACTCGGAAAACGAATTGAGAAACACTTCGCATAGCGGCACATGATGCGCGCCGATATCCAGCACGGCGTCCTCGATCTGCATCTTGTTAAAATAGCTCGCGGTTGAAATTCCAACTTTCATATAAAACCTCTGCGGGTATTTTACCACGGATTGTCCGGTTTCGCCATAGAGCGCACGGCATACCGCAACGGGTTTCGCGTGTTTACCAAATCGGTGGCGTGATGGTATAATCGGAACCATGAAACAAAGATTAAAACAGCCTGTATCGCCAAAAAGCATAGTCAAGCGGGCAATCCCCGCTGCGGCGCTGATCGCGCTCGGACTAAGCTGGCCAAACCTGCTCTCCGGCAAACAGGCGTTTGTAGAAACCACATATAGTGAAGGCGTCTATCAGCCGATCCGCCGGGCAATCGCGTCGGTCACATCGTGCGTGCCCTTCTCCATTGCGGAATTTATTTTGTATGCGCTCGTTTTGTTTACCGCGGTGCTGCTGATCACGCGAATTGTGCAAATGTTCCTTCGAAAGCGGGGTTATCTACTTTTATTAAAAAGCATCTCTGCGCTTCTGCTGACGGCGGGGATCATACTGAACCTGTTTTATGTCACGTGGGGATTCAACTATTTTCGTCAGCCGCTGAGCGAGCGGATGGGGCTGAACATCACTGAGCGCAGCGTGGACGAGCTGGAAACGTTTGTACGCAACACGGCACAGCAGGCAGCCACATTGCGCGAAACGCTGAATGAAGACGGAAACGGTGTGTTCATGCCGCAGGGAAGCCGCCAGCAGATTTTCAACGAACTGCCGCAGGCGTATGTTGCGCTATCTGGCCGTTTCCCGATTTTCAGCGGGCATGCGACGCGCGCAAAGTTCGTGCTTTGGTCGAGGGGGTTGTCCTGGCAGGGGATTTCCGGTGTGTTCATCGGGCTGACCGCAGAACCGAACGTCAATGTCGATCAGCCGCCGCTTTTATTGTATCAGGCCGCAACGCACGAGATGGCGCATCAAACAGGCATCGCAGCGGAAAACGAGGCAGACTTTACGGCGTATCTTGCTTGCATGTCTTCCAACGATCCAAATGTGCAGTATTCCGGGCTGATCTATGCGTTGATTGTCTCAGGCAACGCGCTGTATGAGACCGATGCAGCGCGCTACATCGCCGCGGCGGATGTCTATGGCAGTGCTATTTGGCGCGATTTGCAGGACTACGACGCCTACTGGGACGCGTTTGACGGTGCTCTGCAGGAAAGCGCGGACAAGCGCAACGACGTATACCTCAAGCACAACGCGCAGCAAAGCGGAGTAGAGAGTTATGGCGAGGCCGTCGACCTGCTGCTTGCGTTTGCAGAAGCGTATGGTGAATAATGCGTATATGCTGTATTTTCGCCTCAAAACGGAACAAAATTGTAAATTGTAAAATCGCGCAAAAATTTCCAGTCTTTGTCCAAACAAATAATTAGAATACATAAATATATTTCAATTTTCTGGACGTTTTGGGTTTACAAACCCTATGTGATGTTGTATGCTGATAGCGGTAAATAGCTGTATCAACGAATATTTCTATATAGGAGCGAAGCACATGATTGATTTGACCACCAACCGAGAAAATCTCAAGCGTTGCGTAGACCGTGCGCGTGAGAAGGGCATCATCATCCCGACGTTTGCGCAGATGCGCAACCCGGATTTGATCCCGGACAAAATTAAGGAAGAACTCAAGAGCGTCGGCCTTTGGGACGTCAATCCCCTGAACCTGTTCCGTATCACCTGGCACAACGAGCCCAAAGCGAGCGGCGGCACGTACGGCAAGGTGAACTACATTGAGGTTCCGCAGGAACTCACCGGCGTTAAGGCGCGCATCTTCATGCTCGTCGGCAAATGGTTCCCGACCGGCTGCCACAAGGTTGGCGCAACGTTCGGCTGCCTCGTTCCGCGTTTGATCACGGGACAGTTCGACCCGACGTTTAACAAAGCTGTTTGGCCAAGCACAGGCAACTACTGCCGTGGCGGCGCATACAACTCCGTATTGCTGGCTTGCGATTCCGTCGCAATCCTGCCCGCTGAGATGAGCCGTGAACGTTTCGAATGGCTCAAGACCGTCGCCGGCGAAATCATCGCCACGCCGGGCTGCGAATCCAACGTTAAGGAAATCTTCGACAAAACGTGGGAACTGCGCAAAACGCGTAACGATGTCGTCATCTTCAACCAGTTTGATGAAATGGGCAATGTCCTTTGGCACTATCAGGTAACCGGTAACGCCATGGCCGAGGTTTATGAAGAGATCAAGCGCGATGGTGACAACTTCGCCGGCGCGGCCTTCACCTCCGGCAGCGCGGGCACCATGTCCGCGGGCGACCTGCTCAAGGAAAAATATCCGCATGCCAAGCTCGCCGCCGGCGAAGCGCTGCAGTGCCCGACGCTGTTGAACAACGGCTTCGGCGGACACCGCATCGAAGGCATTGGCGATAAGCATGTGCCGTGGATCCACAATGTGAAGAACACCGACATGGTCATCGCGATCGACGATGAAGACAGCCAGAAGCTGCTTCGGCTCTTCAACGATCCGGTCGGTCAGAAGTACCTTGTCGACGAAGTCGGCGTCCCCGCGGACTTCATTGACAAGCTCCCGCTCATGGGCATCTCCGGCATCGCGAACCTGCTGTGCTGCATCAAGATGGCGAAGTACTACGAGCTCAACGAGCACGACGTACTCGCAAGCGTACTGACCGACTCTTCGGAAATGTACGTCAGCCGCATCGCGGAACTCGAAGAAGCCGACGGCGCTTACACCGAAACGATGGCTGCCGCGGACTATGCGGAGCATCTGCACGGCATCCGCACGGACAACATGGAAGAGCTCACCTACGAGACGCGCAAGCGTATCCACAACCTCAAGTACTACACTTGGGTTGAGCAGCAGGGCAAGACCTACGAAGAGATCAACCAGCAGTGGTATGACAAGACCTACTGGACCGATGTGCACGATCAGGCGGACGAAATCGACGAGCTTATCAATGAGTTCAACGATGAAACCGGCCTCCTCAAGAAACTGTAAACTGCAAACAGCATAAAAAAGAACCGCCGTTACTACGGCGGTTCTTTTATTGTGGACTATTATGGCTCTTTGGCAAAATTTTGGGAATTCACCGGTTTTTCGCGAAAATTCGATCAAATCTTCCGTTTGCTATCCGGTTGGGTCGCTATAAAATAGAACAGGGAGCGAAAAGATTCAAGAAACGCACTCTAACACATGCTGGAATATGAACCGGATCAAGGTTGGAAGGGGAATCGTTATGAGAAAGAAAACCATCGTTTGCCTTGCTGTTTTGCTTGTACTTGCTTTATGCCTGACGGCTTGCGGCAACTCGCCGAGAGCCGTTGCGAAAACGTATATGGACGCTTTCAGTCGCGGCGACATCAACAAAATGATCGACTGCATGGATCCGGATTCGGCTGCATTGCTCAATGGCATCACCGAACTTTTGGGCGGTCAGCTTGGGATGGGCGGAGAAACGTTGACGGGTATGTCGCCGGCACTGTTTTCAATGATGGACGCCTATTATGGCTATAACATTGATTACAGGATTACCGGTGAAACGATCCATGGTGACAGCGCGATCGTCACCATAGAATACGATGTTACGATGGACGGCGATGAAGGAATAACCGGAGAAGTCAGGGAGATTCCGTTGGTGAAAATCAACGGAAAATGGTATGTTTCCGGTCTCGCCTGATAAAAAGGCAGTGAACGCAAAGAACCGCCGTTACTACGGCGGTTCTTTTTGCTGCAAAACGTGCTTTTATAATTCGCTCGTCAAATCGTCCGCAACGGGGACTTTCTTTTCAAACAGGAAGCCAAACAGGATGATGACGGCGAGATATGCAATAACGACAATCTGCAATATGCCGGAGAATGTTGAAAGCAGCGCGTATGCCTGAAAGATTGCGAGGATGATGCTGACGATACTGATCGGTGTGATCCACTTTTTCGGCAGCTTGAAGATACTCTTTTCGTAAAGGTCAGGGCGCTTTTTCATCATCCGGATCAGCGCTATCGGCACGATAGAACAGCCGAGCAGTGCCGTGCTGCAGCAAAGGTCCGCAACGGTCGCAATCGGGATGCGGAAGATCAGCGGAACCATACCGATGATCCAGAAGAGCGTCAACAGTGCAATGGGAATACCGGTTTTTGCGTTTACCTTACCCATTTTACCCGGCAGCCAGCCGTCCTGACAGGCGGAGATGAGCGGCTTTGTTACGTAGCTGTAGGTCGCGTTGATGGTGGAGGCCGTTGCGCCGAGGCCACCGCCGATGATGAAGATGTAGAACAACGCCTTTGGGAAGATCTGCTCCGCAACGGCGGCAAGCGATGCGTCCGTCACGCTCTGCCAGGGGAGTACGCCGCTTGCAACGATGCCGATGAGCGCATAGATCACGCCGACGCCAAGCGTCCCGGCAATGATGCCGAGCGGGATGTCCCGTCCGGGGTTCTTCATTTCGGAACCCATGCCCGCCATGAATGTTCCGCCCGCCATGGCGAAGCTGAGCAGCGCCGCTGCGGTCACCATGCCCATTGCGCCGTCGGGGAAGAGATTCTCCGGCTGGACAAGCGCAGCGTAGTCCACCTCGGACAATCCGAAGCCGATGAACAGCACGAGTGTGACCAACAGCAAAATGACGATGATGTTCTGCACGATGGAAAGGTTCCGTGTACCGAGCAGGTTGATGATGAAAAACAGCGTCAGGACACCCATCGCCGTAATGTACGGGTCGACAGCGGGGAACAGGATGCCGAAGTATTCCGCAAAGCCCAGCGCGTAGACGGAAAAGCAGACGAACGACGGGATGTAGGTCATGATATAAAAGAATCCCCATTTTGACCCGATCAGCCTGCTGGAATATTTATAGGACGCACCCGCCGACGGCGCGGCGGAACTCAGCTGTGCAACGGGCAGCGAGATGATGACGGTCAGCACTGCGCTGAGCAGGTATGCGAGTGAAACGCCCGTGCCGGTGCGCGTAATCGCGAGTCCGGTCAGCGTCATAACGCCCGCGCCGATGATCAGACCGACGGTCATGGCGATGACGTCTTTTGTGTCCAGAACGCGCTTTAGGTTCTGCTCCTGATTATTCATGCCTTCTTCGGCTCCTTTCCGGTATGTTCGGTAAAATCAAAAAGATGCAAAATTTGCTTACAAATACAACATAAACGAAGCGAGGCACCGCGTCAATCGATTTATATATAGTCTTGCTATCGCAATAAAACGGCCTTTGTCATCAGAATAGCTGATAACGACAGTCATCAGGATATTTGATACCAAACGCCAATAAAATTGCTATAATGAAATCGATCACCGGCATAGATGCGAAAAAAAGATTGTGATACGATGAATTGGAGGCGCAAAGCATGAATCTTCAGCAGATGAAGTGTGTTGTGGCGGTTGCGGAAAGCGGGTCGTTCAGCAAGGCGGCAAAGCGGCTGTACCTTTCGCAGCCAAGTATAAGCGCGATCATTAAGGATCTGGAAACCGAACTCGGTGTAACGATTTTTGAGCGAAGCAACCGGGGCGTCACGATGACTATGCCCGGCGCGCAGTTGCTCAAGCTCGCCCAGCAGATGCTTGAGTGCGAGGAAAACATTCGCGAGACGTTCACTGCGGACGCACAGCGGCGCACTGCGGTTTTCTCTGTTGCGTCCCAGCATTATCCGTTTGTCGGCAGCGCGATGATTTCGCTGATTCGCGAAAACGATGCGAAAAACTATCGCTTTCACCTGCGCGAAACCGAGACGACGTCCATACTTGCGGGCGTTGCTTCCTGTCGCGACGACGTCGGCGTGCTGTCTGTCGGCAAGGCGGGCGAACACAAAATGCTGCGTACGCTCAAGGACAACGGCTTACAGTATGAGATTTTGTTCTCCGGCACGCCGCGTGTTTTTATGAGCGCGCTGCATCCACTTGCAAAGCGCGAATCCGTTCGGCAGGAAGAGCTATCAATGTATCCTTGCATCATCTATGAGCAGAAGGACAACGTGCTCTTTCCCTATGCCGAGGAAACGACCCTGCCGGAAAAGAGCGCAGACCGTATACTGAACGTGAGTGATTTATATACCAGCGGCGCGTTCATGCTTGGGCTGAACGCCTACAACATCGGCACCGGGTTGATGCCGCTGGAGCTGGACGACCGGCTGGCCGCACCGCTGCTGGAAGGCGGTGCACCATACACGCTCGGGTTTGTAACGCGGCGCGGCGTTCCGCTCACGCCAATTGCACAGAAATTTCTTAAAACGCTGAAGACGACGCTGCACGCCGATTACGGCGTGGAGATTGCATAAACACGATAATGGAGGATACACGAATGAGAAAACGCCTGCTGCTGATCGACAACATGGTGGACGAACGCTATCGCCCGGCGGAAGACTGGGCGCGCTATACAACGCTGCCGACGGACATTGTTAAGGCTGTGTACGACCCGCTGCCGGACGATCTTACCGGTTATACGCATGTTTTGTTTACGGGCGGCATACCGTCCGCGCTGGAAAACGCAGACTGGCAGCAAAGAGAACGGGCACTGATGCAACTGGCGGTAGAGGAGAATAAAAACGTGCTTGCCGTGTGCTTCGGGTTTCAATTGCTTGCGCAGGCGATGTTCGGTATGGACGCGGTCTGCGCCCGCTCGGAAAGAGCCGCCGTACCGGAGCTCGGCTGGACGCAGGTGACAGTCATAAAAGACGATCCGCTGCTTGGCGAAACAGGCGCCGCTTATTGGGGCTATGTCAGCCACTTTGACGACGTTTGCAAGGTTGACGACCAAATAGCCGACGTGATTGCAAATTCGCCCGCGTGTCCGATTCAGGGATTTAAGCTAAAGGGGAAAAGCGTTTGGGGATTACAGGCGCATTTTGAAATCGACATTGAAACCGGAAAACGCTACAACAAAAACTTTATTGCGGCATTCCCGCCACTGGAGAGCATGGTTCAAGAACCGGCTCAGGACAGCGGATTCATCCATCAGCTTATGCTGCGTTTTGAACAATTGTAATACGATCAATCAAAAAGAACCGCAATTGCGGTTCTTTTTATGTGCGTTATATTCCTGGTGCGATTACAGACCCTTCATGAAGCAGCCGAGGGAAATCAGCAGCCATGCCGCGCCCAGCAGAACGGGGACGGCGATTGCAAGGAACAGCCCGGGAACGAAGATGCTGACGATACCGAGGACGACGCCGAGGGCGCCAATCGCGGATGCGATCCAGAACGTCTTTTTCTTCGGCGCGTTCAGTCGAAACGTTTTTTTCGTAGCCATTTTGCAGATACCTCCATAGATTTTTATTGATTTATGAACCCATCAGTCCGCATTTAGTATAATGGATCGAACCAACGGCCCGCAAGGGAAAGCACCTGAAAAAACGGCTTAATTAGTGAAGTGTAGTCTATTCCGAAACGTCCGTAACCGGCTGAAACGTCGTTTTTACCTCCAGCTGGAAGTCCATCATGGTAACGTCGATGTCCGTCCGAATTTCGGCGTAAATCGCGTTTGTTCCAGTCTCCAGCAGCGTGCCGCCTTCGGCATTGTGAATCGTACCGATCCCGCAGATTTTGCCGTCGTCGGAATAATAAACGATGTCCACCTGGCCGTCGAGCGACTGCGGAAACGCATTGACGCAAAGACCGTCCAGAAACGTTCCGTCGTCATACTCGTAAATACGGATTTCGCCGAACGAAAGATACTGCCAGTAGTGATCGTCGGAAAGCATTTCGTTGCCAAGCAGGTCGGTCGGCTCCGGCTTCGCCGTGATTTCCGCCGAAAACGGGTCGGGCAGCGGCGTCGGCGTCGCTGCGGGCGTCGGCGTGCCGGCAAGAACCGGCTCGTCGTCCACGCAGCCGGCGAATGGGAGCGAAAGCATGATAAGCCCGGCGGCAAGCAGTATGTACAGCGTGCGTCTCATTTGCGGGTCCCTATGGCATCGCGCAGGAGCCGTTGTTTCAGATCGTATAGGTCGTCCGAAAGATCAACCTTATATGTGTGCGGCATTAAAAGCCGCTTGTACTCGTCCCACATGGAGGCGAATTCTTTCTTTGCGTATGCGGAAATCTGATGAATATCCGGACAGTCGTAAACCTGCTTGCCGTCCACAAAGATCGGCACAAGCAGTTCGCGCGCGGTGAAATCCGTCAGCGTCATATTCTTATATGTCTGCACGGGATCAAAAATTCGCAGAGCCTTGCTCTCGTCAATGGTTTCTTCGTTCAGCGCAATCAAATCGGCAACCGCCATGCCGTCCTTGTCGTACAGGCGGAAGACTTTCTTATAGCCGGGGTTTGTCACCTTGGCCGGATTGTCGGAAATCTTGATCTTCGGTACGAGTTTGCCGTTCACGACTTCGCCGCTCATCTTGTAAACGCCACCGAGTGCGGGGTTGCCTTCGCTTGTGATCAGCCGCGTGCCGACGCCCCAAACGCTGATGCAAGATCCCTGCGTTTTCAAATCGCGAATCAAAAACTCATCCAAGTCGCTGGAAGCGGCGATGACCGCCTTTGGGTAACCTGCGTCGTCCAGCATTTTGCGTGTCTTTTTGCTCAGGTAGGCAAGGTCACCGCTGTCCAGGCGGACGCCGACCGGCTCGTGGCCGGATGCGCGCAGTTCGTCGAACACTTTAATCGCATTCGGAACACCGCTTTTGAGTGTATCGTAAGTATCGACCAGCAGCAGGCACGTATCCGGGAAAATGCGCGCATATGCGCGAAATGCGCTGATTTCGTCCGGAAAACTCATCACCCAGCTATGGGCGTGCGTTCCGGAAACAGGAATGTCGAACAGCTGACCGGTCAGCACGTTGCTCGTTGCGTTGCAGCCGCCGATGATAGCTGCGCGTGCACCGAAGATGCCTGCATCCGCACCCTGTGCACGGCGCAATCCGAATTCCAGAACCGAATCGCCGTTTGCCGCATAGCAAATGCGGCTGGCTTTGGTTGCAATCAGGGTTTGATGATTCACAAAGGTTAGCATCGCGGTTTCGATGAGCTGTGCCTGCATAATCGGCGCGCGAACGCGCACAAGCGGCTCATACGGAAAGACGATCGTTCCTTCCGGCATGGCGTACAGTTCGCCGATGAAGCGCATTTCCTTCAGGTAGGCGAGGAAATCCTCGTCAAATAGGTTCAGTGAACGCAGATACGCAATATCTTCGTTGGTGAAGTGCAGGTTGTTGATATATTGGATGACGCTTTCCGTACCAGCCATAACGGCGTATACAATGTCTTCTTTCGGGCGGAAAAACAGGTCGAAGATGCCTTCGTTGTTTTGCATGCCCTCTTTGTAGTAGCCGTACATCATGGTCAATTGGTACAGGTCGGTCATCATGGTTAGATTTCGCATTTGGTTATGCCTCCTTGCCGGTCGGTTCCTCGCTGTCGGTGTTGGTGGATTCCGGTTCCGGCTGTTTTGTTTCGGGAATCTTTTTTTCGGTTTCTTCTGTTGTGGTGGCTTCACCCGGCTCGGCGGTTTCGTCTGTGTCGGGTTCGGCAGGCTTGTCCTCTTCGTTGGGTTCGTCTGTCGTGTTGTCGACAGTTTCGCTTTCGATTTCTTCCGGCTGCGGCGCGGGCTTTTTCCAGCGTAGGATCAGCATAACGAGCGCAAACACAATCAGGACCGCGTCGACAAGCACAGTCACACGCACGCCGCCGAACAGATAATTGCTGTTTTGGCGGATGAGCGAAAGCACAATGTGTCCGATCGGGTACAAAAGAAGATACCACAGCGTGATATCGCCGTCGCGTTTTGCGCGCTTACGCACAAGGAACCAAAGCGCCGCGAGGACGAGCAGACACCAGAGGAATTCATAAAAGAAAACGGCTGCGTGAATCGCATTCGTCTCCTCAATTCGCACGGCGAACGGGAACCACTGCATCGCGCGAGACGAAATCTGCGGGCCGAAGCCGCGCTGTTCAAAAAAATCACCCCAGAGTGCGAAAGACTGCGTCAGCAAGAGACCGGGCACGAGCAGGTCGGTCAGCGTGAAGAAGCGCAGTTTTTTCGAGAGCGAATAGATTACGATACCGGCAATCACGCCGATGAGCGCGCCATAGATGGAGAGCCCGCCGTCCCAGAAATGCAGGATGCGGATGAGGTCGTCGCGAAACAGCGGAAAGTTTGTGAACACATAAAACAACCGCGCGCCGAGCACGCCGAGCGGTATGCCGATCAGGCAGATGTCGACCGCCGTATCGGGTGGCAGTTTTTTGCGCCGCACTTCGCATTGCGCCATCAGAATCGCAATGATCACACCGAAGGCGAGAAGAATGCCGGACCAATACACTTCATATCCGGAAAATGAAAACGCAATCGGGCCGGGGATTTTCATGGCCGAGGCAAACGGTGAAACAGAAAACGGACGCATGATTTCCTCCAAATTGATATTTTACATTATTATAACGCGTTTTACGGCTGTGCGTGTAACGAAATTGAGAATTCACGAAAATGTGAGAAACATTGGCGGCGGGTGTTACGCTTCGCCAGACTCGTCAGGTACGGGTTGATACGGCAGACGACCGAGACGTTTTTGAAACGAAATCAAGTACAGCGCGGCAAGAAACGCGACGAAGCTGACGATGGTAGAAGCGGCGACACCCATCAAAAGGTAGGATTTAAATTCGCGGAACAAGTCGAAAAACACGGTTCCGGCTGAAAGCAGCATCCCGATCCATAGCGTTACATCGCCTGAAAAGCGTGCGTGTTTGCGCTTGTAAAAGGCATACACAAGCAGTGCGGCGCACCACAAAAATTCATAGAAAAACACGGCGTAACAGATAAGCGCTGGACCGCCGTACCACGAAACCTTGACCGCAAACGGGAACCATTGCAGCGCGCGATTCGTTACGATGCCACCCGCGCCAATTCCGCGGAAAAACGTGCCCCAAAGTTCGAACATGCGAAAGACGATCAAGCCTGGCACAAACGCGTCTGTCAGGCGAAAAAAGAGTTCCCGGTTTCGGAGCGCATAGTAGAGCAGTCCGGCAAAAGCTCCCGCGATAAACGCAAATGCGTGAAACGTCGTGGAAGAAAGCAAAAGCAGACTGTGAAGCGAAAAATCATAATAAAACACATTGGAAACAAGCATATAGATGCGCGAACCGAGCAGGCCGAAGAGCAATACGATCATAGAGATATTGTTAACCGACGTTTTATCGAAGCCTGAACGCTTCAATAAAACAATCGAAAACAGAAAAAAACCGACAACGCCTGCAAAAAGCAGGATATCCCACCAAGTGACCCAAGTATAATTCATATAGAAGGCGACTTCGTCCGGAATTTGCATTGAAGAAAGAACCGTAAAATCAGACATGCAATCATATTCTCCAAAAAAGCATTTCATTCATTATAGTGCAAATTCGGTGTTTTTAAAAGCTTGCCGGACGTGTTTCTATGCTGCCAACAACTTGAAAAAGACATCGTGATTTTCGGTCAAAAATATGCGGAAGAATTTATCAAAAAGAATTGACAATGTATATCCATACGGCTATAATTACATGGTGCGCGGCAGTGCTGGAATTGGCAGACAGGCACGTTTGAGGGGCGTGTGCGAGAGCGTATGGGTTCAAGTCCCATCTGCCGCACCAACAAACAACAACCACCGAAAGGCGGTTGTTTTTTTTGTTGCGGAGATGTTAGGAAGGGACTTGAAGCCGCGGCCACCGCGTAAGCGGCGGACAAAGCGCCGCTGTGTCGGCGGTTTGAGCGGCCGGCTTTGCGAATAAGACCGTTTGCGCAGAACGGAGTTCAAGCAAACGTGTCTGACATGAGCAAAGATGTCCCATCTGCCGCACCAACAAACAACAACCACCGAAAGGCGGTTGTTTTTTTGTTGGTCAGATGTTAGAAAGGGACTTGAAGCCGCGACCACCGCGTAAGCGGCGGACAAAGCGCCGCTGTGTCGGCGGTTTGAGCGGCCGGCTTTGCGAGCAAGGCCGTTTTGATAGTATAGTTAAGGAAATATGCTTCGCGTATGCAACTTCAGGTTGCACACTTGTTAAAAGAGAGAATACAAGTTGGTGTACATATATTTTTTCGTTTGCCATAATATTTTCATTAAGTGCAAAGGAGAATAAGGAAATGAGCTTTGGGCAGAATTTGCAGTTCCTCAGAAAAATGCATGAGAGTATGACGCAAGAGAATTTGGCAGAGAAAATTGGGGTATCCCGGCAGACAATATCAAAATGGGAGACGGATTCGGCTTTCCCTGAAATGGAAACGGCTATTGCACTGTGCAAATTGTTTTCTTGCTCTCTGGATGAATTGCTGCGGGGAAATATAAATTCGGACAGTGACGCATATACGAATATTCGAGTGGAAAACGTACCATCATTCCAATATATTAGATACATTGTAATCAGCGGAGCGCCGGAAGACGATGCAATGAATCATGTAAAAACTTGGGCAACCTCTTGCGGGATAAAGAAGCCGGAAATTATCGGATGGGATTTTCCATTTGTATCGTAGGAACAAATCAATGTTTACCATATGCATGGCTATGCAGCCGCGTGCATTTTGCCGTCACATTTTGATACAATGAGCGCAGACATGGAAATTATAAAGCAAGCAAATCATAGGTATGCAGTTATCACAATAAAAGAACCGCTTAGCGCGCCGTTCTCATTGATTCCGAATGCATATAAGACGCTGATGCGATACATGGAAGTTAACGGTCTCAAGCACAAGGAAAACAATGAGAATTTGTCCTGTTTTGAAAAACAATATGAAAAAGACGGTGATTCATATATGGATGTCTATATTGCTGTCGAACGCTGAAAAATATTTAAGGAAGCGAGCGCAATGAACGACGAAATACGAAATTTGCTCCTGAAAAACGGTGCGTCGCTTGTCGGCTTTGCCGATATCGGCGGGTTGTATCATGACGCGGATGTGGAGACTCTCCCGCGCAGCGAGGATTCTGAGATTGAAGCGTATGATATCCCGCGCTATAGGCGAGGTGTTGCAATCGCGGTTGCGATTCCGCCGGAAATTGTGCGTGGCATAAAGGACGCACCGACGATGGAGTATCACAACGTATACTATGCGCTCAACGACAAGTTGGACGCGCTTGCAACCCTTTGCGCAGAGCATCTGCAAACAAAGGGATACAACGCCTATCCGCAGACCGTATCGGCGACGAAAGAATATGGTATATTTCGAACGATCATGCCGCATAAAACCGTTGCGCTGCATGCCGGACTTGGCTGGATCGGCAAAAGCGCGCTGTTTGTGACCGACCGGTACGGCTCGGCGGTTCGCCTTACATCGGTATTGACGGACGCGCCGCTCAACTGCGGCGAGAGCATGATTGAACCAAAGTGCGGCGGGTGCATGGCCTGCGCCAACGCTTGCCCCGCGGGTGCGATATCCGGCGAACTGTGGAGCACTGACAAAGACCGGGAAGACTTTTTCCACGCGATGGACTGCCGGCTGAAAGCGCGCGAGATTGCGGCGCGTGAACTCGGCAAGCGCGTCACGCTTTGCGGAAAATGTATAGAAGTCTGTCCATATACACAGGCATATTTGAATCGATTTTAAAAGGTGAATATGAAACGGCGCTGACGGATGATTCGGTGGCGCTTTTTTTATGCAACAAAGTAAAAGAAAATAGTATATTTTTGAACACTATGATACAATTAAAACATCGAAAAGCGATAAATTAGAAAGGAGTTTTTGCATAGCGCTCACGGCCGGCGCTTGCGGTGGCATACGCATCAAGCAAGCATTACCATAGACGTTTGCCATTTGAAGGGGGGCTGTTACAACGAAACGAGTAATAGAAAGGAGCCGTTTATGAGACTTTCAAAACGAGTTATTTACGTTTTTATTGCGGTATTATTTGCGTTTTCCGCATTTGGTTGCAATTTCAATCTTACGACAGCAAAAGTGGAAGACGCTTACATGACGGACACAATCGACTCCGAAGGTGTTCCGGGTGCCGAAGTCACAACATTTTCCGCAGATGCGGACATCCTGTATGCGGCGGCAAAACTGCTGGACGCACCGGACAACACGCAGATACTGGCTGTGTGGACTTACCTGACCGGCGGGGAACAGCCGATTGACAAGGTCCCTATTGACAGCGGAGATATTGCAAACCGCTATATTATTTCCAGTCTGGAACCGACGTCGTTTCTACCCGTGGGGGATTATAAGGTTGAATTTTTCGTTGAGGACCGGGAAGAACCCGACGCAACGGTAACGTTCAGCGTAACACCCGTTCCGACCTATTTGGAAGAAGCGCACATGACGTCCGAGCTGGATGAAGACGGTTCCCCTGTAGACGTGATCTCTGTACTGCCGTCGACAGGCACTTGGTATGTCACCGCGATACTGCGCGGTGCAACGGACGACACGATCATTCGCTACGTGTGGTATGATATCGACGGCACAGTGATTTCGGATTACACCTTTGCCCCACAGGGCAAAACCGATATCTATATCTTTGGGACGCTACCGATTAACGGTGAAGCGCCGGCTGGCACGTATTCCGTCGACCTGTTTATTGACGACTCGAACGAACCTGCCGCCACGGTATCATTCAGCGTTGAAGAAACATCATCGGCCTATTTGGAAGAAGCGCACATGACGTCCTTCATGGACGAAGGCGGGGTTCCGGCAGACACGATCTCTGTGGTGCCGTCGACAGGCACTTGGTATGTTTCCGCGGTTCTGCGAAATGCCGACGCAAACACGATCATCCGTTATATCTGGTATGACACCACGGGCTCCGTGATCGATAATTACACCTTCGACCCACAGGACGAAACCGATATCTATATCTTTGGGACGCTACCGATTGGCGGTGAAGCACCGGCGGGCACGTATCACGTCGACCTGTTTATCAACGATGCAGCAGAACCCGCCGCAAGCGTCAGCTTCGAAGTTCAGGATGCGTCCGAACCGGATGCAAGCACAGCCACCGATGAGCTGACAACCTATATTAGTCAGGACGGCGGATATCAGGTAGACTATCCATCCGCTTGGGTCATGCGTGAACTTTCGGATTCGTATTCAATTTTCGTTTATCCGAAAGAATATGAAATTGCGAACGAGGATGACCTCAATTCCGGCATAATCGGCGTTTATCAGGGCACGGCATACGGTTACACGACGGAAACCGCGCTTGCGCAATGGATAACGGAAACGGAAGAGGAAGGCAACGAGAACTATGCGTATATCGACAGCGGCATTGAAGAAGTAAACGGACAGGATATGGCGATGTTTGCCTATTCGTGGGCGCGCAGCGGCTATGCTCTGTATACGTTCGATTTCCTTGTTGTTGAAGGCTCCGATCTGTATGTGATGTCCTTTACCATGACGTCCGACGCGGTCGCAGACATGTATTCCTATTTGGAACAGATTATACTGTCGTTTCAGTTGCTCTAAATTTGGATAAATAATTCGGTGAAAGCCTGCGTCGCCGTGCTTTGCACGGGCGCAGGTTTTTTTATGCGGCGGCGCTGTAAAGCGAAGATAAAATTCCTGCAAAACACGCGCGCAAAAATGGACAAACAACTATATTTTGTGGTATCATCCAACAAGCGAATACAAATAGAGGGAATCAAGGGAAATGACGGCGGAAGAAAAAGGAACACTTGCAAAGACATATTTTCAAGAGGGATACAACTGTGCGCAGTCTGTTTTGCTTGCATTTTGTGACGAAACGGGCTTGACAAAAGAGCAGGCGGCGCGGCTTGCGTCGTCTTTTGGCGGCGGCATGGGAAGACTGCGCGAAGTATGCGGCGCTGTCAGCAGCATGTTTACGGTCTTGGGCGCTACAAGCGGATACAGCGACCCGAAGGACAAGCAGCAAAAGGATGCGCTGTATGCAAAGGTGCAGCAGCTTGCCGAATCGTTTCGGGAAAAGAATCAATCCATCATCTGTCGCGACCTGCTGATGGACGTGGAGACGACGCAAGGCTCTGTGTCGGAAGAGCGGACAAAAGACTATTACGATAGACGACCGTGCGCCTGCTATGTGGAGGACGCGGCAAAGTTGATTGCAAAAGAACTTGAATATTGATCGATACGGAAAATAGGCAAACCGGAGAGGCGGTGAAACAGATGCCGTTTTTTGCACAGGGAATGACAAAAAACAAACTGACGATCCTGTACTATGTGCGCCAGAGCAAGCTGGATTTGACGCGCGAACAGCTGTACCGCGCCATGGTGGAAAACGACGCGATGAGTTACTTTGACTTTGAAAGCTGCATGCACGAGCTGGAGGAGGACGCTTTTCTTGCCGCCGTTCCGCATGCGTTCGGTCAGGGATATCGCGTGTCGGTACGCGGGACCGATTTGCTGGAGCAGTTTGTGGAGAGTCTTCCAGTGTCGCTGCGGGACAAGCTGGACCGGTATGCGAGTGAAAACATGGATCAGATGCGTCAGCAGACGCAGATCGTGTCCGATATGGAGGAACTCAGCGGAGGGGGATATTATGTCCAACTGCGCGCGCTGGAAGACAACGCCGCGGTGATGGAGCTTGGCATGCGCGTCGCTACACGCGAAATGGCGCAGCGGATCCGGCAAAACTGGGAAAGCAACTCCGAGGACGTGTATGCAATGCTGCTGCGGGAACTGCTGAAAAGCGAATCATAAAACACAAAAGAGGCTCATAATTGAACCTCTTTTTTTGATGCAAAATTTTGTTCCGACACGGCTTATCCGCGCAGTTGCATGATCATATCCTTCGGGTCGTCGGCCTTAAAGACCGCGCTGCCCGCAACCAGAATCGTCGCACCCGCGTCGATGCAGAGTTTCGCTGTTTCCGGGTTGACGCCGCCGTCGACTTCGATTTCGGTTTTCAGGTTGCGTTCGTTGATCATTTGCCGGAGTTCTGCAATTTTTCCGAGTGATTCCGGTATGAATTTCTGCCCGCCTAATCCGGGATTGACGGACATCACCAATACGAGATCACAGTAGGGGAGTACCTCCTTGACCGCGACCGCGGGCGTTCCGGGATTGAGCACAACGCCGCCTTTCAAGCCGTTTTCGTGTAGGTGCTGGAGCGCGCGGTGCATGTGCGGCTCCGCTTCGGCGTGAAATGTAATGACGTCCGCACCGGCTTTGATGAACCAATCGAAAAACCGTGTCGGTTCATTGACCATGAGGTGAACGTCGATCGGCAGTTTTGTCAGTGGTCGAATAGCCGAGCAGACGATCGGCCCAAACGTCAGGTTGGGTACAAAATGCCCGTCCATCACGTCAAAGTGGACCCAGTCGGCTTTCCAGTCGTCCAGCGCGCGGATATCGCGGCCAAGACTGGAGAAATCCGCGGAAAGGATGGAAGGCGCAATTTTAATCATAACGGTGTTTTCTCCTTTGTTCGATTTCTTCAATAATTGCGGCATAACGTTCATATCGATCTTGCGACAGCTTGCCGTTTTTTAACAATTCTTTCACCACACAGTCCGGCTCGGACAAGTGCCTGCACCCGGCAAAGCGGCAGTTTTTCGGCGCATCGCCAAATTCGGGATAACTTTCATTCAGCTCCTGCTGGGAAAGTTCTTCGATTTCCAGGAGCGAAAATCCCGGTGTATCGAGCACAGCACCGCCAAGCAGCGGCCAAAGTTCCGCCCGGCGCGTCGTGTGCCGTCCGCGCGCAGTCTTTTTGGCAAGGCCGCCGGTTTCAAGCGCAAGTTCTTCGGGGAAGAGCGCGTTGAGTATGGAAGATTTTCCAACAGCGGACTGCCCGGCAAAACAGGAGATCCGGTCGGACAGGTTTTCTTTAAGCGCATCGAGTCCTTCACCCGTTTTGGAAGAGACAAGCAGCGTACGGAACGCGGAATAATCATTTTGAAACCCGGAGACGACGTCGGAACCTCCATCATCAATTTTATTGAGCACAATCAGCGGATCAATGCCGAGCGAATGTGCCTGCAGCAGCAGTTTGTCGATGAGCAGCCAGTCCGGCTTTGGTGCAGAAGCCGCCGCTACGACAATGAGTTGGTCAATGTTAGAAACCGGGGGGCGTACAAGCGCATTGCGCCGGGGGAGTACTTCATCGATGGCGGCGTATCCGGTTTCGGGCATACTGATTTCCACGAGGTCGCCGACCATCGGGACAAGGCCTTCCTTCCGGAATCGGCCGCGTGCCTTGCAGGTGACGACGTCGTTTTCTTTGGTCAGCACGTCGTAAAACCCGCCAATGCCTTTTATGATCCGGCCTTGCTTCATGCAGACACCCTCAGTTGTGCTGAAACGCGTTTTCGCGTCATCTCTATCACACTCGTCATACTCAGGATTCTTTCACTATGAACGTAAATGTCTGTCGCTTGAGCTCCTGCCCTTCGCTGATCAGAATGATTTCGCGCATGCCCTCGGTATCGGAATAGGCGGTAAACGAAATCGGAATCTTACTGCCTTTTTCAAGCGTCTCTTCATAGAGGATTCGGTAATAGGCGAACCCGTTGTAGGCCTCCTGCATAACGGCGAGCACTTTTGTCCCGCTGTTTTCAATGTCAATGTTGAAGGCAATGTCCGCTTCATAACCGTATACCGGCATACCTGCAACCGTCAGCGTTATAGCGGTTTCCGGCAGTACCAGTGTATCCGGCAGCGGGTCCTGCAAGAAGACGACGCCGTCTTCCACAATATCGGACGACGAATAACGAACATAGACGTTATTGAATGAGGCGATGCGGAGCTGGTCGAGAATCAGGTTCAGCTTATCGTCCATAACATACGGCATTTCAAACGTCGTTTCAGACGATGCGCTGACGACGATATCGACGACCTGTCCGCTGGTGGTCTCGGTTTCCGGTGCAATCGACTGTTCGCAGACGTAGCCAATGGCGATCTCCGAAACACGATACGAAACGGAACCGAGCACAAGCCCGTTTTCTTCGAGCGCGCGCTCCGCTTCGTCCGGAGACAATCCAAGTAAATTCGGCACTGTCGGTGCGGCGGGTCCAAGGCTGACAACACCATAGATGACGGTGCCGTGCAGCGCGTTGCTTCCGGCTTCCGGCGATTGCGAAATCACGTTGCCGCTGGCGATTGTGTCGCTGTTTTCATAGCTTTCAATCTCGAATGTGAACCCGTAGTTTTCAGCTCGCTGCCGTGCTTCTGCGGTCGTGCGGTCGGTGATGGTCGGTACGACTTCAAAATTCTCCGAGCTCGACTGGTAAGCGCTGCGCACAACAATGAATACGCCGATGAGCACCGCAACCAGCGCGGCGACAGTGATGCCGATTTTAATCGCGCCGTGTGTACGTTTCTTTTTGCCGTTTGTTTTTTGCGGCTGTGATTTGTTTGTAGTGCCGAATCGTGCGAATTCACCGTTTGGGTCCTTTAACGAGCGGCGCAGGTGCGCGCTCATTTCCTTTGCAGTAGAATAGCGACGGTTCAGGTCTTTGTTGAGCGAACGCATGATCACATCGTTCAGAGCAGGGGGGATTTTTGAATTCAACCCAATCGGCGGCGCGGGCATTTCGCTGATGTGCTTGAGCGCGATCGCCACGGAGTTATCACCCTCAAACGGAACGTGCCCGGTCAGCATCTCATAAAGCACAACGCCTGTGGAGTACAAATCGCTTGCGGCGGTAACGGGCGTACCCTTTGCCTGTTCGGGTGAAAGATAATGTACGGAACCGAGCACGGTCGATCCTGTAAAGGTAACGGTGTTTGCGTCCACTTCACGTGCAATGCCGAAATCCATCAGCTTGACCTTGCCGTTTTGCATAACGATCACGTTCTGCGGTTTTACGTCCCGGTGAACGATGCCCGCACTGTGTGCCGCACTGAGTGCGTCGAGCACCTGCACCGTCAAAGCGATGGCAATGCGCGGGGGCATGGGGCCGTTTTCCACAAGGATTTCCTTGAGTGTCCGGCCGTCAATATATTCCAAAACGATATAGGGGAGTTCGTCGATCTCGCCGACGTCGTATGCGCGAACAATGTTGTCGTGGCTGAGGTTCAGCACTGCGCGTGCCTCGCGCTCAAACCTGCGCAAAAACTCCTGATCGTTGCGGAATTCGTCTTTTAATATTTTTATAGCTACGGTCTTGTGATTGATGAGATTAAACGCGCGGTAAACGTGCGCCATGCCGCCCGTTCCAATCAGTTCAATCACCCGGTATTTGTGGCCGATTATCGTTCCTTGTGCAATCATGCCTGCTCGTCCTCCTCGCACTGGATGAGGATGAGCGTAATGTTGTCTGTGCCGCCGTTGTCCAGCGCGGACTGTGTCAGCGTCTCGCACATTTCGTCAAGCGTTTGGCCGGATTGCAGGATGGAGACGATTTCGTCTTCCTCAACAGGGCCGTGCAGTCCGTCCGAGCAGAGCAACAGAATGTCGCCCGGGTGCCAGTCGTGTTCGAATACGTCGATATCGACGGTGGGCGAGACGCCCATGGCGCGGGTTATGATGTTGCGTTGCGGGTGTATGCGTGCTTCTTCACGCGTGATTGCGCCCTGCATCACAAGCTGCTCCACAAATGAATGGTCGGTGGTCACGCGCTTGATGGTTTCGCCGTTGTAGTGGTAGAGTCGGCTGTCGCCGACATTCGCGGCGATGTACTTGTCACCGAGCATCAGTGCGCAGACCAGCGTCGAGCCCATACCCTGCAATGTTTTGTCGTTTTCGGACGTCTCATACACGTTGAGGTTGATGCGCTCAATCATATTTTTCAGTTCTTTGATTTCGCGGTCGGGTTTAAACTTTCCGGGGTTGGCAGAAAGCCCGTCCACAAGCAGTTTGCTCGCAAGTGCGCCCGCGGCGTGCCCGCCCATACCGTCCGCAACGGCGAACAGGCACGTGCTGCACCCGTCCGGCGGAAGCAGATAGCTGTCCTCGTTATGTGCGCGGTGTCCAATGTCAGTTTTCACTGCGTATTTCATGCAAAATCCTCCTGCGCAGCTGACCGCATGCGCCTTCGATGTCCGTACCCATTTCGCGGCGTACGGTTGCGGATATCTTTCGTTCGGTCAGCCGGGTTTTAAAGCGTTCCGCTTCCGCGCGGCTGACGCCATTCAGGCCCCGTTCCGGAACCGGATTGAGCGGGATTAAATTTACGTGGCAAAGAATGCCGCGGAGTTTATTTGCCAGTGCGTCCGCATCCTCAAGACTCGCGTTCACGCCACCGATCAGTGCATATTCAAAGACAACGCGCCGCCCGGTCACGTCGGCATAATGCTTTGCCGCGGCGATCACGCTGTCGATCGGGTATGCCTTGTTTACGGGCATCAGCGATGTGCGCGTTTCGTCGTCGTGCGCGTGCAGCGAAATTGACAGCGTCACATGCGGTGCGTCTTCAATAAAGGTTGCAATCTTCGGCACGATGCCGCAGGTTGAGACCGAAATGTTGCGCGGACTGATGCGAAGGCCGTCCTGCGCGGTCGCCATGTTTAAAAACTTTACGACGTTGTCGTAGTTGTCGAGCGGTTCGCCGCTGCCCATGAGCACAAGGTTCGTTACCGTGCGGTGTCCCGCTTCCTTTGGCGGTTCGTCGCGCTCCACGGCGTGAATCTGGCCGAGCATTTCGCCCGGACGTAAATCGCGCACGCAGCCTTCCAGCGTGGACGCACAGAATTTGCAACCCATGTTGCAGCCAACCTGTGTGGACAGGCACAACGTATTACCATAATGATAGCGCATCAGTACGCCTTCCACAAGGTTTTCATCCTCAAGGCGGAAGAGGTACTTGACCGTCCCGTCCTTTGCGGAAAGGAACTTTTGCTGAATCGTGACCCCGCCGTAAGGAATCACCGCCAGCTTTTCGCGCAGCGCGGCGGGGACGTTCGTCATCTCTTCCGGACGCGCGCCTTTGTTCAGCCATGCAAAGACCTGCTTGGCCCGGTATTTGGGTTCATCCCAGCCGGCAAGCAGCTCGGAAAGCTCCGTTAAATTCAAATCGGCTAAATACATCTGCGCATCCTCGCTATAAAAAATCCGTCCGTATCGTGTATCTGCGGCAGTAATTGCAGCATACCGCCGTTTGTCAACGGCAGCGGTATCTGTTCCAATGTGAATTCGGAATGTTTCGATAAAAACGACTCCACATTCTTCTCGTTTTCGCGCGCGGAAATCGTGCAGGTTGCGTAAACAAGCACACCGTCCGGTTTGACATATCGACAGCAAACGTCGAGAATTTTCTCTTGAATCAGCACAAGCGCGTCGATATCAGCGTCGGACTTACTGTAGCGAATATCCGGCTTGTCGCCTAAAAGGCCGAGGCCGCTGCACGGCGCGTCGATCAAAACCGCGTCAAACGCGCTTTCATAATCCGGGTCAAACTCCGTTGCGTCAAACACGCGCGTGTCAGCCTGCACATGCAGCCGCTCAAGCGTTCTGTCCAGCAGTTCCTTGCGGTGGGGGTGCAGCTCAAGGCATGTCAACGAAACGTCGTTTTCACACAGGCTTGCGATATACGCGCTCTTACCGCCCGGCGCGGCGCATGCGTCCAACACGCGTTTGCCTTTCACGTAGCCCAGCGCGCGGCAGGCAAGCATTGCGCTTTGCCCCATAACGGTGAACTTACCCTCGATAAACAGCGGGGAAGACGCAATGTCGAACCCCGAAGCGAGCGCAAGTGAATTTTCATCCAGCTCGTTGATGCGGCTCTCCACGGGGAGCGCCTGCTTGAGTTCATCCCGCGCAAACGGATACTGCGCACGCACTTCAATCGGCGCGGATTTGCGCGAAAGCAGCGCTTCCGTTTGTTCTTCACCGAACGCGTGCAGCCACTCGGCAACGATCCATTCGGGATAGCTGTACTGGACCGACAGGCGTTCACACGGTTCTTTTGGAAGCGGTGGAAGCGAATCGCGTTCCCGGTCGATTCGACGCAAAACGCCGTTGACAAAACCGGACAGCGCGCCTTTTCCGACGTCCTTTGTCAATTGGACACATTCCGAAACGGCGGCGTGCGACGGCGTGGAAAGATAGAGTAGCTCGCAGACGCCCATCCGTAGAATTCCACGGATAATCGGCTTCTGTCGACCCTTTACAAAATAGGAAAGATAATAATCGACCGTCAACAGATGGTCGAGCACAGTATAAACGAGCGCGGCGGCATATTTTGCGTCGCGCTCGGGTAAGTCGTGAAAAAGTTGTTTAATGCGCAGGTTCGCGTATGCACCGCGGTCGGTCACGTCGCAAAGCGCATTCAGCGCATGCCGTCTGGCGTTCAAGAAAGCACCGTTCCTTCCATTGCGTGTCCTTTGAGGTAGTCTGCGGCCAGCATGCGTTTGCTGCCCGCGGCCTGTAATTCCAAAATCTCCAGCCAGCCGTCCTTGCAGCAGACGAACAGGCTTGCTTTGCCGGACTGCCTGAGCATACCGATTTCTGCGTCGCCAAGTGAAACGTCCGTCCTGCGCGTTTTGTGGATTTTCAGCGGTTCACCGTTGAACAGCGCAAACGCGCCCGGCCAGGGATTCGTGCCGCGCACACGGTTGTGTACGGCCTGCGTGCTTTGGTTAAAGTCCAACTTACCGTGCTCTTTTTTCAGCATGGGGCATTTGGTCGCCTGCGACTCGTCCTGCGGTGTGCGTGTCAGCGTCCCTGCTGTCAGCGCATCGATGGTGCGGCGCAGTGTTTCCGCGCCGAGCACGGCCAGGTGGTCGAACAATTCGCCCGCGGTCTCGTCTTCGCCGATGGTTACACAGTCGGTCAAAAGGATGTCGCCGGTGTCCATGCCGACGTCGGTCATCATGGTCGTGATCCCCGTTTCGGTTTCACCGTCTATAATCGCCCATTGAATCGGCGCCGCCCCGCGATACTTTGGCAGCAGGGAACCGTGTACATTGATGCAGCCAAATTTTGGAATCAAAAGATTTTCGGCAGAAAGGATCTGCCCGAACGCGGCAGTGACCATAAGGTCGGGCGCAAATGCTTTCAGCGCGGTAACGCCTTCCGGCAGACGGATTTTCTCAAACTGATATACCGGCAGACCGTGTTGGAGCGCAAAAACCTTTGTCGGCGGCGGCGTTAATTTTGCATGCCGCCCGACAGGCCGGTCCGGTTGGGTAAACACAGCCAGCTCGTGTCCGCTGTTGTAAAGCATTTCAAGCGACGGGAGCGCAAAGTCCGGTGTGCCGAGAAAGGCAATCTTCATTCCTCTTCTTCCTCCGTAACAAAATCCTCCGGCGGCTCGGTGACGCGAGTTAAGTACACAACGCCGTCGAGATGATCCAGCTCGTGCTGAACGGCACGCGCAAAGAAACCGTTTGTGTCGTATGTATGCTTTTTCCCTTTGCGGTCAAATCCTTCAACGATCACGTGATCTGCACGCTCAACATAGCCCGATTTACCGGGGAACGACAAACAGCCTTCATAGCCGCGCTGTAAACCTTCCTTTTTAATAATAGTCGGGTTTATAAGCTCCACGGGGCCTTCGCCCGCGTCGATGACAACAACACGGCGCAGCACGCCGATCTGCGGAGCGGCAAGACCGGCGCCGTCGGCGGTCTTCATCGTCTCAAATAAATCTTCGACCAACGTTGCAAGCCTGTCGTCAAACCTGGTGACGGGTTTGCAAACTTTATATAGACAAGGATCGTCGTCCGTGCGAATTGTACGTAATGCCATAGGTAAAATCCTCCTTTTTCAACCAATGGTATTGTAACCGAAAAGCGGCCTTGTGTAAAGAAATCTGCTGGTTGAGTCCGATTCTACCGATGGTTGATACAAAATTGTGAACTCGAAAAACAGGCTATGTTCAAGGCTTTTTTGATATGGCATAATAAAACCATGAAAGCGAGGGATAAATAAATGGAACAACAATCGATGGGGAAGCGCATATCGCAGCTTCGCAAAGAAAAAGGATACACACAAGAACAGCTTGCCGAAAAAATGGGCGTTTCCGCCCAGGCGGTCAGCAAATGGGAGAACGACGTCTCCTGCCCGGATATCTCAATCCTGCCGAAGCTGGCGGAAGTGCTTGGCGTCACGACGGATGAACTGCTCGGCGTCAAACCGATCGAGCCACACGTAGTCATTGTCGATTCGCAGTCGGATAAAAAGAAAGGCAATAAAAACTTTTCATTTGATTGGGACAGTGGGTTTAAAAAGGACGGCATGTGGTTTGCTGTGCTGATCATCGTGCTGGGCCTTGCGTTCTTAATGCAGCGCGTCGGCGGCATGTCGGTTGGTGTTTGGGGTATCGTGTGGCCGGCCGTCATAATCGGTCTTGGCTTGTCCTGGTGCATCCGGCGGTTTTCAATCTTTAGCCTTGCAGTTATCGCATTGGGAACATATTTTCTATTGTTCAATCTCGGCGTCATTACAGTCGTACTGACCTGGGGCATCATCTGGCCGAGTCTACTGGTTTTGTTGGGACTGACGATCATATTCGAAGGCTTCTTTCCGCACAGACGCAACCGCAAGTGGAAGGAATATTGTAAAGGAGACCGCAAGCAGGTGATTGACTACACGGAAGATGACGGCTTTGTGCACTATGACTGCTCGTTTTGCGACGAAGACCGAAAGCTCGTGCTGGATGAACTGAGTGGAGGGGACATCGATTTGTCATTCGGTAAGTGCGTGCTGGATTTAACGGAAGTGAAGCACGTGAAGAACGGTGCGGTTCTGGATATGGACGTATCGTTCGGCAGCTGCGATCTGATCGTCCCGCGGACGTTTAAGGTGCTGGTTCGTTCGGACAAGGCGTTCGGCTCCGTTCAAACGTTTGGCTCGGCAAACTCCGACGCTAGCGAAGTCCTTGCAATCAAGGGCGACGTGTCCTTTGGAACATTCAACATCCGCTATAGATAGAGCGATCCATTTTAAAACAAAACTGCGCGGCATATGCCGTGCAGTTTTTGTTTTAGGTCGTAAGATGCATTTGTTACGCTCATGTGATTGCAAGGTCGTAGATTAGCCGAACAAACAACAGGCCAAGTACAACAAGGATAAACGGCTTCACGATTTTACCGCCGTTTTTCAGCAGCAACCCCGCACCGGTAAAGTGCCCGAGGATGGAGAATACCGCCGCAATCAAACCCAGCGGGATGATCGTCTGTCCATTGATCAAAAAGACAATCAGACTGCCGACATTGCTTGAAAGATTTGCGATTTTCACATTGCCCGCGGCAAGCCGGAGCGGAAGCCGCGCAAGCTGCGTGTAGGCGAGCAGTAAAAACGTACCGGTACCGGGCCCGTAAAACCCATCGTACATACCGACGACGAGCGCGGCGGCAAGGATGATTGCAAACTGTTTCCTGCGGCCGACCGGCGCGTCGTTCACCTCGGATAGATCGCGCTTTTTCAGCACGACGAACGCCAGCAGCGGGATGAGTACCAGCATGACGTAGCGAATCACAGTATCGCTGATGCCAAGTACAAGATTTGCGCCCGCAACCGCGCCGAGAACCGCCAGCACAGCGGACGGCACGGCCGTCGGCCAGTCAACGCATTTGTTTTTCACAAAGCGGCCCGTGGAGGCGACCGTACCGATGCAGGACGAGAGTTTGTTGGTCGCAATCGCGTTGTGCGGCGGCAGTCCCGCCAGCAGATAAGCCGGAAGAGAGATCAAACCGCCGCCGCCCGCAACCGCATCAATCAACCCCGCGAGAAACACCAGCGGGCAGACGATCAAAAGCGACCAGTAGGAATACGCAATCATGCGCTGTTCTCCGTTTCTTAACCGCCGAGCGATTCCGCGGTTCGATCCGCGCAGAATTGCTGAGTGTACAGGTCGTAGTAATAGCCGCGCTTCTCAAGCAACTCCGCATGTGTGCCGCTTTCCTGAATTCTGCCGTCGCGGATGACCAGAATGCGGTCTGCGGTACGGATAGTGGAGAGACGGTGGGCAACGATGAAGCTCGTGCGGTCCTTTAGGATGTGCGTGATCGCGTTTTGAATCAGCTGTTCCGTCTCGGTGTCGATGGAGCTTGTCGCTTCGTCCAGCACGAAGATGCGCGGGTCTTTCAGCACCACGCGCGCGAACGAGAGCAGTTGCTTTTGACCCGTGGAGAGCCGCGCGCCGCTTTCGCCGATGTCGGTGTCGTATCCGTTTTCCTGCGCAAGGATGAACGGCTCCGCATGGACGAGTCGCGCCGCCGCGTGGACTTCTTCGTCCGTTGCGTCCGGTTTGCCAAAGCGGATGTTGTCCTTGATCGTTCCGGAAAACAGATGTGGCGCCTGCAGCACGTATCCGAGGCTGGACTGCAGCCAAAGTTGCGTGCGTTCGCGATAATCCACACCGTCGATCATGATGGCGCCTTCCGTCGGCTCATAAAACCGGCAAAGCAGGTTGACAATGGTACTCTTACCCGCGCCGGTTTCACCGACGAGCGCGATGGTCTGTCCGGCCTTCACATCCAACGAAAAATCGTTGAGCACACGTTCGCCGTTTTTGTACTGGAACGTCACGTGGTCAAAATAAACGTCGCCTTTGATCGGCTCCCAGTTTTCGGTCAGCGCGTGCATTGTGTCGCCATATTTTTTCAGCGTCTCCGGCGTGTCCACAACATCGGGTTTCGTGTCCATCAGTGTGATGACGCGCTCCGCCGAAGCCTGCGAACCCAGCATTTCGGCAAGGATGTTCGCAAGCTGCTGAATCGGGTCGAAAAGCTGCGTGCAGTATGAGATGAACGCAACCAACGTGCCCGCGGTGATTGCACCGACAAAAGCCGTCTCCGGTGTGATCACGCCCGCGCCGCCGAATGTCAGAGCAAGGCCTGTTCCAATAGCGCCGAGGGACATGATAATCGGGAAAAATGACGCAGAAACCAGCGCACTCTTGATGGACGCGCGGCGCATCTTACCGGTCAGTCCCTGGAACTCAACAGCGTTCTGTTCTTCACGCACAAGTGTTTTGGTCGTCATAGCACCCATAATGCCTTCGTTAAAAGCACCGGTGATGCGTGAGTTTTGTTTTCTAGCCTCGCGCTGGTGCTTGAGCATAAGCTTTTGCAGGCGAATACTCACGATTGCCAGCGGTGGAATGACACACAACGAAATCAACGCCAGTTTCCAGGAAAGCGCAAACATCGTTATGATGCAGCCGACGGCATAGAGGAATGACCACAGCACGTCTACAAGGCTCCAGGCGATCATTTCGGAGAGTCTGGATACGTCCGACACCATACGCGCCATAATGTATCCCACGGCGGTGCGGTCATAGAACGAAAACGAGAGCTCCTGCAGGCGCTTAAACGCGTCCTGACGGATGGCGTAGGAGATGTTCATCTCCAGTTTTCCCGCGTTTTTAATGAACGTGATCACGCCGAGTCCCTGCAGCAGGATCACGATTCCATAGAATATGGCAAAGGGAACCAGTCCTTCAATCGTCTTTGGAACAACAAAATGATCCACGGCATAGCTGGTAAACAACGGGTACGATATATCGAATACCGCAACGAAAGACAGTGCGACAATTACAGTAACAAACAGTCGCTTGTGTTGGAGCGCATAACGGTAGAGACGCTTCCAAACTTTCCAGTCGATCTTCTTTGCGGCGAAATCCTGTTCTTCAGGCATATACATTAGGCTTCGCCTCCTTCCGAAACGGCGTCCTGAATTTCGGCAATTCGCCGGTACAGTCCGCCCTGCATAAGCAGTTGTTCGTGGGTGCCCTGCTGGGTGACGCGCCCGTTTTCCAGCACGAGGATGTTGTCTGCTTCGCGAAGCGTCGTGATCCTGTGTGAAATAAGGAACGTAATCCCGTCGCGCCGGAGTGCAAGCAGGGACTTTCGTATCGCAGCGTCGGTTTCCGAGTCCACGGCGCTCATCGAGTCGTCGAAGATCAAAATCGGCGCCTTTTGCATCAGTGTGCGTGCAATGGCGACGCGCTGCTGCTGGCCGCCGGAAAGGGTCACGCCGCGCTCGCCCACGATCGTGTTGTAGCCTTCTTCAAACGACTCGATCACATCGTGTACGCAGGCTGTGCGCGTTGCGCAATAAACGTCTTCGTCTGTTGCGCCGGGGTCACAGATGCGAATGTTTTCAAGAATCGTTCTTGAGTAAAGGAACGGTTCCTGTAAAACGATGCCGATGTTGCGCCGTAGATACCCATGCTCAATGTCGTTGACGTCCACACCGGCAATGGTGATCTCACCCGCGGTGCGCACGTACAGCCGCTGGAGCAGCTGCACAAGACTTGTCTTTCCGGAACCCGTTGCGCCTAGGATGGCGACGGTCTGGCCGGGCTTTGCAGTAAAGCTCACCCCGTCAAGCACATCGTTGTAGCGATCGTAGCCAAAGCATACCTTGTCAAACACAATGTCGCCGATCAGGTCGGGCGTTTCCGCTTTTCCGGGCTCTTTTTCCAACGGGACGGAAAGGATTTCGTCCAGTCGACCAAGCGAGACCGACGCCTTGCCCATGTCGGCAAGGATGCGGCCGAGTTGACGCACCGGCCAGGTAAGCATGGCGACATAGGTCGTAAACAGCGCAACGTTACCAAGCGTGAACGTGCCGTGATAGACAGCGATAACGCCCATGCAGAGTGACAATGCAATTTGCAGATAACCGACGCTGTCGGACAATCCCCAGTAATACGCAAGCAGCTTGAGGAGCTTGTAGGTTTTGTCACGATGCGACGCGTTGAGGGTCGTGAACTTCTCAATCTCGCTCTTCTGTTGTCCAAACGCGCGTACCACGCGCATGCCGGTCAGGTTTTCCTGCAGCATGGTCGAAAGCGCGCCTTCCGCTTCGTCGGAGGCGGTGAAGTACCGCCGCACGTACTTGAAGTAGACGAACGAGCTGACGGTCAGTATCGGCATGAACGCAAGCGAAATCAGCGTCATCTTCACGTTGACCGTGAACATGACCGCCGCGGCGAACACAAACATCACGAGGGTACGGACGATTTCCATGAGCTGCACCTGAATGAACCGGCGCACGGTGTCCACGTCCGATGTGCATCGCTGTACAAGGTCACCCGTGCTGGCGTGTTTGTGATAATCGTACGGCACGTCCTCCAGATGACGATAAAGCCGGTCGCGCAGGCTTTTTGCCATGCCTTCCGCGGCATAGGCTACGTTCTGGCGGCGCGTAAAGGTAAACAGGCAGTTCATGCCCGTAAACATAAACAGTGCGACGCCGCAGACGAACAGATTTTTGAGGAAGTATTCACGTCCGCCGAGTTTTGCTAAAACCGGCAGCAGGAAAGCGGGGATCGTGCTGTCGATTCCCTGAATCACGTAGTCTAAGGTAAAACTCGTAACATATGGAACGGCATAGGAAAACGCCGTTGAGAGCAGCACGCTGATGGTTGCAAAAACCAGATACCGGCGGTATCCTGTAAGGATTTCGCCGACGAGCTTCCAGTTGGTCTTGCGATGCTCAGGCTGCGTTGACTTTGTTTTTTTCTTCATAACATATCCTGCGGGTTTACCTCGACCATGGCAAACAATTCGTTGCGGTGGTCGGAGGCAAACGTATAAATCGTTTGGATCGCGTCGCTCAGGCGCGCCGTGCGCAGCAACTTGATCAGTATTTGATAGCGATAGACGCCCTGCTTCCGTTTGATTGGCGACGGCGAGACGCTGTAGAGCAAAATCATGCGCTCGTCACTTTCGCCAAGGGTTTCACGCAGCGCCGCGTGAAGTTTGTCGCTATAGTCCGAAACGGCGTTTGCCAAAGTTTGGTCGTCGTCCCCGGAAAACAGGATGCGGGTAAACAGCGAAAACGGCGGAAAGACTGCTTTCTTGCGCTGTTCAAGTTCGTAATGGTAAAAACTCTTGTAGTCGTGCTCCTTTGCAAAGCGGATGGCTGGATGCGCGGGCGAATACGTCTGTATCACCACGCGGCCGGGGTTTTCATCGCGCCCTGCGCGCCCCGCAACCTGGGTTAGCAGCTGAAACGTACGTTCCGTGCTGCGGTAATCGGGGATCAGCAGCGTTGCGTCCGCCGCAACGACGCCTACAAGCGTAACGTTTGGGAAATCGTGCCCCTTTGCAATCATCTGTGTGCCGACGAGAAATTGCGCCTCGCCGCGGGCAAACGATGAAAGCATATGCTGCATGGAATCCTTGGTCCGTATCGTATCTGTATCCATGCGGAGTGTGACCGTGTTTGGAAACAGCTCGTGAAGCTGTTCTTCCACTTGCTCCGTGCCGATGCCGAAATACTTGATGAACGACTTTCCGCACTGCGGGCAAACACGGGGCAGGGGCTTCGCCGCGCCGCAGAAATGACAGCGCAGACGATTTTCGCCCTTGTGGTAGGTCATGGAGATGTCGCAGTTGTCGCACTCGACAACATATCCGCAGGAGCGGCAGGAAACGAACGTCGAATAGCCGCGCCGGTTGAGGAAGAGCATTGCCTGCCTGCCGTTTTCAACGCACTCGCCGAGTAACTGGACGAGCCTCCCACTGAAAATGCCGTTGTTGCCTGCTATAAACTCTTCCCGCATGTCGACAATCTCCACTTCGGGCAGAGGGCGGTTCTGCACGCGATTCGGCAGTTCGAGTAACGTATAACGACCGGACTGCGCGCGAAAGTAAGTCAATAGGGAAGGCGTTGCGCTGCCGAGAAGCAGCGGCGCGCCGAAGGATTTTGCACGGTAGGAGGCAACTTCGATCGCGCTGTAGCGCGGGGTCGCCTCGCTTTGATAACTGGGTTCGTGTTCCTCGTCCACAATGATGAGACCGACGTTTTCCATCGGCGCGAACACCGCGCTGCGTGCACCGACCGCCACGCGCGCCCTGCCAAGGCGGATGCGCCGCCATTCGTCAAAGCGTTCACCTGCGGAGAGACGGCTGTGCAAAACCGCGATGCCATCGGAAAAGCGTTCCCGGAAAAGCCCGACGGTCTGCGGTGTCAGCGAGATTTCCGGAACAAGCATGATCGCCTGTCTGCCTGCTTGCAGGCATTGTTCGATGGCGTGCATGTAGACTTCGGTTTTGCCGCTGCCGGTCACGCCGTGCAACAACAGCGTGCCGGATTTTGCCATCATGGAGGCGATAATCGCGTCCACCGCGTGCTTTTGTTCACGCGAGAGGGTGACGTTTTTATCCGGCACCGCATCACCATAGTCGGGACGGCGGAATGTGACGTGACCGCCTTCCACAACATAACCCTTTTTAATCAATGCGGAGATCGCACTCTGTGCATTCGGCACATATGCCAAAACATCGTGCACCGACATCTCCAGTTTGGTTTTATTGAGCAGTTCAAGCACCTCATACTGCCGCGGCGCACGGGGTTTGCCGCTTTTATCGAGCATTTCTGTAAGCTGCTCCTCCGCCTTTGCGGGATCGGCAAGCTGGATGGTGCGCTCGATTTTTTCGCGCACACGCCCGCCGCGCATCTGAGATGGAATCATCAACCGGAGCGCATCCACCAGAAGACAGTGGTAGCTGTGCTGCATCCAGTATGCAAGCTCGATTTGCTCGTCGGTCAAAATCGGGTACGGTTCAATCACGCGCAGAACGCTCTTGTAAACGACCGCGGGTTCCGATTCGTCCCGCTTTGGAAGCTGACTTTCGCCAAACACGCGGATCACGAATCCTTCGCGCGGGCGATTGCCGGAGCCGAACGGCACGAGCACATGACTGCCGGCGACGGCATGCACGTCCTGCGGGACATGGTACGTAAACAACCGGTCGACGTTTGCGTGCGCAATGTCGACAATCACTTCGCCGTATTGTTCCATGCCGTTCACCTCCTTGTGACCGGTTCGTTCGGTTTGCTGCGATTGCTTTTGAATCAGAGAACGGGAAAAATGGAATTTTCCCAAAACCGCAAACAGCCCGCAAGCGGGCCTATGCACGCCGAAGGCGCAACGGTAAAAAACCGGAGCAGGTTCGGCAAGAATTCATATCGTTCGTATGGAAACGGGAATGGTTCTCCCGGTTAAGTTCGGGCGGTCACTCCTGATAGAATTCCTTCGGATATTCCAGGTTTAACTCGTCGTGGTAGAGTTGGTCTACGGCTACGGAAACAGGCTTACGCCCGTCGAGCTCATCTGGATCCGATTGCAATTGGCGCGCTCTCTGCGCAACGGCGGTCACCAGCATATAGCGGCAACCTGCTTTCTCGATCAGTTCGTTCAACGGTAGATTCATCATAATTCTTTCCTGCCTCCTATCAATTTCTCGATCAGTTCGCCGTTGCGGCTGCTGCGGCAGCGCTCCGCCGATAGAATGTGCTCGACACGCGCGATGGCGAGGTCGAGGATATCGTTTACGACGATATAATCATATTTTGCAACATAGTCCAGTTCTTTATAGGCGGTGGCGAACCGGCGCTCAATGGCTTCCGTGTTCTCTGTTCCGCGTCCGATCAAACGGGTTTTAAGTTCGCTCATGGAAGGCGGCGCAATGAAAATCAGCACCGCGTTCGGATATGCTTCCTTTACACGCATTGCACCCTGAACATCAATTTCCAGAATGACGCTGCGGCCTTCCTTGAGTTCCTGTTCAACAAAGCTTTTCGGCGTTCCGTAATAGTGTGTGTTGAACACGCACATATATTCCAAAAATGCGCCTTCGTCAATCATCCGTTTAAACTCTTCATCACTTTTGAAGAAGTAGTGTACACCGTCGATTTCGCCGGGACGCGGGGCACGCGTCGTTGCCGAAACGGACATACGAATGTTGCGGTTACGTTTGATTAATCCGTTGTTAACAGAGCCTTTTCCAACGCCTGCGGGTCCGGAGACGACAAGCAGCAATCCTTTTCTGGTCTGTTTCATAGAATCTTGTTTGCTCCTCTCATCATCAGTCGTTGGATTCTTCCGCTTTTGCGTCAAGCCTGTTTGCAATGGTTTCCGGCTGTATGGCGGACAGGATCACATGGTCGCTGTCGGTAATGACAACGGCGCGTGTGCGTCTTCCGCAGGTTGCGTCGATCAGGCGGCCGCTTTCGCGTGCTTCCTGAACAATGCGCTTGATCGGCGCGGATTCCGGGCTGACGATCGCAATCAGGCGATCGGCCGAAACGATGTTGCCGAAGCCGATATTCACAAGTCGCAGGTTCGTCATCATAAGTCTGCTCCTTACATAAATCAAAATTTTACAAATACAGCGCTACCGGTAAAGCGTTCTAAGCGCTATTCGATGTTTTGCACCTGTTCGCGGATTTTTTCAATTTCCGCTTTGCCGGAGAGCACGAGGGTCGTCAGCTCACCGTCGTTGGCCTTGCTTCCAATGGTGTTGAATTCCCGGTTCATTTCCTGTACCACGAAATCGAGTTTACGTCCGACAGGCTCGTCTGCATCCAGCAAAGCGCGCATCTGCACAATGTGGCTGCGCAGGCGGGAAATCTCCTCGTCGATGCTGGCCTTGTCGGCAAAGATTGCAACCTCGGTTGCAAGTCGCGTACGGTCGACTTCGACCGCGCCGAGCAGGGTTTGAATCCGTTCGTCCAGCTTAGCCTTGTATTCTTCAACGACGATCGGCGCACGAACGGCAATCTGCTCCGTGAGTGTTAGCACGGTATCCGCGCAGTCGGCAAGATACGTGCGCATGCGTTCGCCTTCCTGTTCACGCATGGTGAGCAGAACATCGATTGCGGCGTCCGTTGCGGTTTTCAGCAGCTCCAAAATCGCGTCCGTGTCTTCGTCCGCCTCGCGAATGTTTGTCACGTCCGGCAAACGCAGCGCGTTTGCCAGCGAGAGATCGTCTCGAAGCGAAAGCGATTCGTTTGCTGCACGTGCGGCGGAAACGAATGCCGTCAGCAGCGAAACGTCGATATCAACCGCGCGCGCATCGCTGCGTAAGTTGCGATAGTTGATGAAAACGTCAACGTGTCCGCGCGAAAGTCTTGCGCCAAGGGCGGTGCGTACGCCGTCTTCCAAAAAGGCAAGATGGCGGGGCAGACGCATGCCGACATCCAAATAACGGTGGTTCACACTTTTGAGTTCCACCGTCAGTTCCCGTCCGTCTCCGGACGCGGCGCCTTTGCCATAACCGGTCATGCTGTACATAAAGAAAAATCCCCCTAAGTCGCAATTATAAAGTATAGCATGTCAGACACGATCCGACAAGCGATAGATTTCGTCCGCGTGCGGTTCTTCCAGCGGTTGTCCGTCTACGGTACTGATTTGTCCACTTTGTGCCATTCCAATCACGCACGCTTCGATTCCGTTCGAGGTGAGCGCACGCACCATTGTGTCACCGTCTTCACAGGCGATCAGCAGGCTTCCGCTGCCGATTAAGCGGAGCGGGTCAAGATCAAGCGCGCTGCAAAGTGCGGCGGTTTCCGCACATACGGGGATCTTCGACGAGTCTATTTCGACTGAACCTCCGTTGGCATATGCAAGCTCCCAGGCAGCGCCAAGGACGCCGCCTTCGGTTACGTCGTGCATGGCGGTCGCGCCGGACTGCATGGCGATCCGGCTTTCGGGTACGATGCTCAGCTTACCGGAAAATGCGCGTGCAGACGTGAGCGTTTCTGCGGGAATGTCTCTCAGCAGACGAGCAAAGTCTTCGGCAATGATGGTCGTGCCTTCGACGCCTGCAGACTTGGTCAAAACGATTGCATCACCGGACTTCATACCACGCAGCGCGTTTCCGCGCGGCTGGCGCGCAACGACCGTCGCGCTGGTCACGGGACGCGTGACCACGTCAGTCACTTCCGTGTGTCCGCCAAGGATATCGACGCCCGCAAGCTGTGCCGCGGCGGAAAGATCGTCCGCAATGCGGCCGATTTGCTCCATGGTTCCATCCGGCGGCATCAAAAGTGTCACCAGCAATCCGACCGGCTCCGCACCGGCGGCCGCCGCGTCGTTGCAGCTGACGTGGATGGTCAGCCGCCCGAGGTGCGCAATGCTCGCAGACGTGATCGGGTCGCAGCTGAGCACTGCGAGATCACCGCCGAGATCGAGCGTCGCGCAGTCCTGGCCGATGGTCGGCATGGAAAGCGGCTCCGGGCGAACGCGCCGGAACTTTTTGAGCACCAGCCGTTCAAGATCGTCGTTGTCGAGTTTACCGAGCCGCATCATGTGTATCGTTCTCCATATTCATTCGTAATTTTTTCCATTAATATTAAAGTATCGTGTTTATTATTTCAAATTCAGTCGATTTTGCCAATGAGTTTAAAAAATTCGTCTTCCGTCAACAGTGGAATGTTCAACTCTCTTGCTTTGTCGAGCTTGCTGCCCGCGCTTTCGCCGTAGAGCACAAAGCCCGTCTTTTTACTGACGCTGCCCGCCGCCTTGCCGCCATATTGTTCGATGAGTGCTTCGGCTTCACGCCGTCCGAGCGACGGCAGCGTGCCGGTAACGACGACGGTTTGCCCGCGATCGGAGAATCAAGACTCACCGCCTGTTCTTCCTGCGGGGAGACGCCATCGGCAAGCAACGCGTCAACCTGCGCGGCGATAGATGGATCGGCAAAGAACGAAAGGATGCTGTCGGCAACGATTTCCCCGATGTCAGGGATTGCAAGCAGTTCGTCGCGCCGTGCGTTGCGGACGGCCTTGAGCGTGCCGAAATTCTTTGCAAGGTCTTTTGCCGTCTTGCTTCCGACGTTTGGAATGCCGAGCGCGAATAAAAACGCGCTGAGCGGGCGGGACTTGCTGTTTTCCAGTGCATCCAGCAGATTCTGTGCTTTCTTGGCGCCGAAACGGTCGAGCGCAACAAGCTGGTCGAAGGTCAGTGTATACAGCTCCGGTATGGACGAAATATTGAGTGCTTCGATGAGCTGCGCGGCGGTCTTGTCGCTGAGCGATTCAATGTCCATCGCGTCCCGCGAGGCATAGTGCGCAATGCGCAGTTTGATCTGCGCCTTGCAGGAAAGCGAATTCGTACAGAAGATATGCGCACCGCGTTCTTCCACATGCGCGCCGCACTCCGGGCAGCGCGTGGGTTTTTCAATCACCTGCGTCGCGGTATCGTCCGGAACCGCGCCAAGAATTTCGGGGATCACGTCGTTGCTGCGGCGAATGAATACCTTTGAGCCGATCTTGACGCGCTTTCGCTGTATGTCGTCAAAGTTATTCAGCGTTGCGCGCTTGATGGTCGCGCCTGCGAGTTCGACGGGCGTGAGATGTGCAAGCGGCGTGAGCTTGCCCGTGCGCCCGACTTCCCAGGTCACTTCTTCTACCACGGAGGTTGTTTCCTCGGCGGCAAACTTAAAGGCCATTGCCCAGCGAGGGAATTTTTCGGTCGCGCCCAATGCTTCACGCAGTGCAAAGTCGGTCACCTTGATCACCATGCCGTCGATCAAAAAATCCAGTGTGCCGCGCGTATGTTCCGCCGCGTCGATTTCGGTTTTGAGTTCCTGTGCATCCTTGCAGTAGCGGATGTACGGACTGACGGGGAAGCCGTTTTCGGCGAGGAACGCGAGCATTTCGCGCTGGTTCGTCAATTCTTTGCCTTCAATATAACCGACGTTGTAGCAAAAGATATCGAGCTTGCGGCTCGCCGTTACGCGCGGGTCGAGATTTCGAAGTGCGCCCGCTGCGGCGTTGCGCGCGTTTTTCAGCGGCTCGTCGCTGGTTCTGTTAAACTTCTCTAAAACGGAGAGTTTCATAATGCATTCGCCCTGCACTTCCATTTTCCCCTTGAACGGAATTGTCTTCGGGATGGAGCGAATGGTTAAAAGCTGGTCGTACACACCTTCGCCGGTGACGCCGTTGCCACGTGTCGCACCCTGTGTAAAGATGCCATCTTCATAGGTGAGACAGACGGTCAGGCCGTCAAATTTATATTCGAGGCCGAATTCGATAGTTTGTCCATCAGCTGCGGCAAGTGCTTTATTCACCCAATCAGACAGCGCCTCTTCTGTGCGCACTTTATCTAAACTATAGAGACGACGGATATGCGTGTGCGGCAAAAAAGCGCCCGCGCTCGCGCCGACGCGCTTCGTCGGCGAGCCGGGCAGCACAACGCCGCTTTCTCTTTCCAGCGCGGCGAGCTCGTCGTACATTGCATCATATTCGGCATCCGAAATCAGCGGCTTATCGGCGTCATAATACGCCTCCGCATAGCGGACGAGTGTTTGCGTTAATTCTTCCTGTCGTTTTGTGGACATAAAAGAATGCCTCCGTTTTTATCAAATAGAGCGTTGATCGTGTTTCTTTGCAACGACTTACCAGTCGCTTTTATTAGCCTAAAATACTAAATCGGCGCATACGCAGCCGCGAACACCCCTATATTACTTTGCTAAAAAAAGTAATATAAAACTAAATTACTTCAATCGGCGCATACGCAGCCGCAAACTTTTTATTCGTACCGGAATCAAACGCAATCTCTACAATAGACGATGCGCCGCTGCCGTTGACCGAAAGGACGGTCCCGTCGCCGAACGACTTGTGCCGTACGCGCTGACCACCGCTGTAGCTTGCGCTCTGCTGCGCCGTCGATTGCTGCGGCTTTGTCATGTCACGGCTGACGGCGGGTTGTTCCGCTTTGCGGGAATGCGGTTTAAGCGTATGCATCGAGATGCCGAACGCCTGCTGGGGCGCTTTTTTCGGCGTTGACGGTTTCGGCGCAGGCTTTGCGTCTTCAGGTAATGCGTCCTGAAGCTCCACAAGGAAACGCGATGGCAGCGCGGGCGAAATTTTGCCGTAAAGCATGCGTTGCTTTGCATTGGAGAGGTAGAGTTTTTCCTTTGCGCGCGTAATGCCCACATAACAAAGCCGCCGTTCTTCTTCCAGTTTGTCGGGGTCGGACATGGATTGCATGGACGGGAAAAGCCCGTCTTCCAGCCCGCAGAGAAACACGTTTGGAAACTCAAGCCCCTTGGCGCTGTGCAGCGTCATCATGGAAACCCGGCCGTTTTGCGCGTCCACATCGTCCGTCGCCGAAAACAGCGCGACGTTTTCCAGAAAAGCGGAGAGCACGTCCACCTGCGTTTCATCCAAACTTTCAGTAAACTCATGGATGTAGCCGACAAATTCGTTGACGATGTCCGCGCGGGCTTCATAGTTTTCCTTGCGGTCGGCGCGCAGATACGCGTCGTAACCAATGACCTCCAACAGATATTCCACAACCTCCGGGAACGAACGGTCGCCAAACTGCATGTAAACGTCCGTCAGCATTTCGGCAAAGGATGTAAACTTGTCGCGCACGCGCGACAGGTCGTCCGCCGTCAGCTGCATGATCGAATGCAACAGCGGCAAATTTCTTTCGGCGGCAAAATCTTGCAACGCTTGGATCGACGTGTTGCCGATGCCGCGGCGCGGCGTGTTGATGACGCGTAAAAACGCAATGTCGTCTGCCGAGTTTTGCAGCAGGCGCAGATATGCCACGATATCCTTGACCTCCGCACGCTGGAAGAACGACGTTCCACCATAAACCTTGTACGGAATGTCGTAGCTTTTGAGGTACATTTCAAGAATACGGCTCTGCGCATGCGTGCGGTAGAGGATCGCATAATCGTCGTAGCGTCGGCTGCCGTAGCGCGCGCCTTCGAGGATCCGGTTGCAGATGCGGTTCGCCTCGTCTCGCTCGTCCATGGCTTCGTAGAGGTCAATCGGCGCGCCGCCGCGCTTGTCCGTCCAAAGCTCCTTCTTTTTGCGGGAGCGGTTGTTGGAGATGACGATATTCGCGGCGTTTAAAATAACCTCGGTCGAGCGGTAGTTTTGCTCCAGCCGGATGACGGTTGCGCCGGAAAAGTCCTTTTCGAACTCCAGAATATTGCGAATGTCCGCGCCGCGCCAGCCATAGATACTCTGATCGTCGTCGCCGACAACGCAGAGGTTTTGGTGCTGTTCGGCAAGCATACGGACGATATTGTACTGAACAAGGTTCGTGTCCTGATATTCGTCCACCAGGATATAGCGGAACTTGTTGCGGTATTTTTCCAGCACGTCCGGAAAGCGGAGAAACAGCTGCATCACATAGAGCAGAAGGTCGTCGAAGTCCAGTGCGTTACACTGCTTTAGCGCCTTTTGATACGCGATGTAGACGTTGATAACGTCCTTTGGCACATAGGATTCGCGCAGATAACTCAACGCGTCGAGCGAATGGTTCTTTGCGTCGGAAATACGGTGGGAGAGCTCGCGCGCAGAGAAAATTTTATCGTTGATGTTGAGTTCTTTTATAATTTTTTTCAATAGCGACTGTTGGTCCGCGTCATCATAGATGACAAATGTTTTTTCATAACCAAGCGCCTGAATTTCACTGCGCAGTATGCGCGCGCAAGCGGAGTGAAACGTCATAACCCACATGTCGTGCGCGCCTGCGCCGACAAGGTTTTCCACGCGATCACGCATTTCGCCCGCAGCCTTGTTGGTGAACGTAAGCGCAAGTATATTCCATGGCGCGATGCGCTTTTCTTCTATCAAATACGCAATGCGGTGCGTCAAAACGCGCGTTTTGCCGCTGCCTGCGCCTGCGAGTACGAGCAGCGGGCCTTCTGTTGTTTCAACGGCCTCGCGTTGTTTTTCGTTGAGTAATGTCAGATCCATATCGTCCTCCTGGATTCGGTCAATGCATTATATCATACTCTTGCGTGTGCATGAACCCGTTATGTGCCGGTGCGCGTGTATCAAGACGACGGCACGATGAAAAAAGCGCGTTACAAGCGCGTAAAACAACTGCAATTTTCTTTACGAGACGATAAAATCTTGCTACAATAGCGGCATGAAATTAATACTTGCAACCAACAATGCGCACAAGATGCGCGAAATCTTTGAGATTCTCGGTTCGGATTTTCCGGACATGCAGACCATGAAGCAGGCGGGGCTCGATATCGACGTGGTCGAGGATGGCGAAACCTTTCAGGACAACGCGATAAAAAAAGCGGAGGAAGTTTTAGCGGAGTCCGGCTTTCCCGCGGCGCTTGCCGACGACAGCGGCCTGATCGTGGACGCGCTGGACGGCGCACCTGGCGTATACAGCGCACGGTACGCCGGCAAAGGACACGACGATAACGAGAACAACAAAAAGCTTATGGCGGACATGGCGGGCGTTCCATGGGAACAGCGCTCCTGCCGTTTTGCTTCCGCCGTTGCGCTGGCTCGCGTCGGCAAGCCGACCATTTGTGTAATGGGCACTGTGGAAGGCATCCTTTTGACCGAGTCGCACGGGAGCAACGGCTTTGGCTACGATCCATATTTTTATTATCCGCCGTTCGAAAAGTCATTTGCTGAACTTTCCGCGGAGGAAAAAAATTCCGTAAGCCACAGAAAGCGCGCACTGGAAAAACTAAAAGCAGTGCTGAAGGAAGAAGCGGAATGAAGCGCGTCGCCGTGATCAGCGATACGCACGGGCGATTTACGCGACTGCCCGCCGCGCTGCACAAAATAAAAAAAGCGGGTGGGGTAGAGATGCTGCTGCACCTCGGCGATTATGGCAGCGACGCGGAGATGATTGCGGAAAAACTCGACGTGCCGTTTGTCGCCGTGCGCGGCAACAATGACTATTTTTCCAACCTGCCGAGAAAGAAAATCGTACAGGTTGAGGATGCTTCACTTTTACTGGTGCATGGTGACGCTTACTATAACCTGAGCCCCTTGATTCGCGAGGCGAAACAGGAACAATGCGCGGCAGTGCTCTTCGGGCATACACATGTGCCGCTGTTGCAGGCGGACGGCGCGCTGCTCATCATCAACCCGGGCAGCCTTTCGCTGCCGCGGCAAGGCTACGCCGCATCGTTTGCGCTGTTGGAAATCAACGGCGCGGACGTCAACGTCAAGATGATTTCGCTGGACTAAACACAAAGCGTAAAAAAGAACCTCCGAAAAATCGGAGGTTCTTAGTTTATTTATCAAAAAGTAAGCTTTTCAACGGATTAGACGGTCGGTATTTCTTCGCTTTCCTCGTCGATCTCCTGCGAGTAGTGCATGTAGTCCGGCATTTCGTCCACGGAATGGATGCCAAACTGACGCAGGAACTTGTCGGTTGTACCAAACAGCGTCGGGTGACCGATTGCGTCTTTCCGGCCGACCTCGACGATCAAACCGAGTTTGACAAGCTGCGTCACCGCATAGTCGCAGCGAACGCCGCGCACTTTCTCCACGTCCGAGCGCGTGACCGGCTGACGATAGGCGATGACGGCCAACGTTTCCAAGAGAGACTGTGAAACACTTTTGGTTTCGTCGGGGTTGAGCAATTCCTTGATTTCGTCCAGATAATCGCGGTTGCTGACCAGCTGCACGGTGTCCGCAGTGACCAACAGCTGTATCCCGCGGCCTTCACTGGAGTAGAGCTGCTCCAGTTCGCCGAGTGCGCCTTTGGCGACGGCAAGCGAACAATCCAGCACGCGCGCAATTTCGCTGATCGGCACGGGATCGCCCGCGACGAAAAGCATGCATTCGATTTTGTTGAACAGAGTTCGATCTTCCATATTGTCTAAACCTTAATCTACTAAGTTATCTAAAACATCTTAATCTTCGGCTTCATCCATGTATTCGTATGTTTCGTCGTCGAGCAGCAGCTTGTCCGCGCTGATGCGAATCGGTGCAAACGGCGTTTTTTGCCGCAGCAGGATCTCGCCGCGCGCAATCATTTCCAGCAGCGCCATGAACGTGACGATCATCTCCATCTTGTTTGCGTCGTCTTCAAAAAGTTCCTCAAACGAAACGGCTGCATTGCTCTGTAAAATCGTCCGAATTTTTCCCGTCTGTGAACGAACGGTATACCGGTCGGGGTTCACATGCTGGGAGGTGATATGCTCCGGCTGGTCGCTTTTGCGTTCCAGCATGTCTAGGAAGGCAGAGAACAGCCCGTCCATGCTCGTTCCGTCCAGCGCGACTTCCTTCGGTGGAAGCGGAACATCTTCCGGCAGGCGTACGAAGCTGCCCTTTGCCGCGTCAAACAGTTCGCGGAGTTTTTCGCTGGCTTCCTTAAAGGCCTTGTAGTCGCGCAGTTGTCGAATCAGCAATTCTTCCGGGTCTTCTTCGGTCTCGTCTTCCTTTGGCGGTCGCGGCAGAAGCTGTCGGGATTTGATATATAGAAGCGTAGCGGCCATGGTCAAAAACTCGCTTGCCGTGTCCATGTCAAGCTCGTCCACCTGATCCATATAGGAAAGATACTGCGCTGTGATTTCGGAAACGAAGATGTCCTTGACGTCCAACTCCGATTCTTCAATCAGATGCAGCAGCAGATCGAGCGGCCCTTCAAATTGTTTTAGCTGTACGCAATATGCCATAGAAACTTTCTATTACAGCAGGTTGATAATTCCGGCTGCAAAACTTACAAATCCATTAAAGATACCGCTCACCAGGAACGACAACGCGGATATCACAACGCCGGAAATGAGCAGCAGGATCAATACCCATTGGCCATACTGGCGCATAAACATGAAGAAGCGCGGAATCTTGCGAACGAGTAAGCTTTCCAACACATGTGACCCGTCAAGCGGATAGACCGGAAGCAGGTTAAACAGCGCTAACGAAAGATTGATAATGATAATCGAACTGAAAATGTCAACAAACGCCGCATTCGTGTCAAGTCCCCACTTTAGTCTACCCGCGGCATAAACGAACGAGAACAGGAACGCGACGATGAAGTTCGTCGTGATACCCGCGAGTGAAACGATGATGTCGTCCCGCTTGAAGTTTTTAAAATTGCGCGGATTGATTGGGACGGGTTTTGCCCAACCGAAACCGACGAGCAGCAGCATGAGAAACCCGAAGACGTCAAAATGCGCCAGCGGATTGAGTGTCATGCGGCCGAGGTTTCGGGCTGTCGGGTCGCCGAGGCGATACGCCGCGTAAGCATGCGCCCATTCGTGAACGGTCATGCCGATGAGGATTGCCGGCAGCACATAAAGCAACTGCAGCGGGTTTTGTATCATTTGTGCGATGCGTGACAAATCGCTAAATCTCCTTTTTTGTGTTTTTTCTGTACTGAGTCAAAGTTTGTTCCATGCCTGTTATAAGCATGTTTAAAGTTTTATGAATGGAAATATTATACGAGATAGCGGGGGGTTATGCAACTTGCCCGCTGCAAAACGAACGATTCTCCACAGAGTGTTCACAAAGACAGCGCAGGGTTTACATCCAACGACAAAATTCGCGAATGCAATGCTGCTATGCGCGGCTCTCGCTGCGCAGTGTTTGCACTATGGCGCTGTCGGGTGTCACATATAGCGTGCGGTTGGTGGTGTAGATCACCATGCCCGGCCTTGCGCCGGAAGGTTTTTTTACGAATCTGCGCGGTGTGTAATCGACCGGAACGCCGCTGGACGCACGCGCCTGCGAATAGTACGCTGCAAGCATTGCCGCTTCCCTGATCGTCTGCTCCGGTGGTTCGCCGTCGAAGTCAATGATAACATGCGAGCCGGGAATATTCTTTGCGTGCAGCCAGATGTTGTCGGAGCGCGCATCCTTGAGCGTCAGCGCGTCGTTCTGGCGGTTGTTTTTGCCAACATAGATCGTGATACCGTCACTGGAAACGAACCGCATCGGATCGGACGACTTGACCGCGGGTCGCTGCGCGCGTTTCTTTTCCGGCCGCAGATACCGTTCGCGAATCAGCTCTTCTTTGATTTCGTTTAATTCATACAGTGTTTCGCATTTTTCAATGTTTTCCAGCTGTCCTTCCAGATACGCAATTTCCGCGGACAGACTGTCGATCTGTGATTCCGCATAGGCCTTGCTCAGCTTACCCTTACGGTATTGCTTAAAGCAGCGCTTTGCGTTTTCCTGCGCGCTCATGGCGGGATCGAGCCGTATTGCGCGCTTTTGCGGCGGGTCAACAAAGTAGTCGTCGACGACCAATTCGTCCATGCCGGGTTTGGCAAGATGCAGGTTTGCAAGGATCAGTTCCCCGGTAATACGCGCGTCTTCATAAGCATCGGTCTGCAGAATTGCATCGGAAAACGCGGCGTATTTATGCTGTGCCCGGCTGAGTGCGGTGGAAACCGTGTGCCGGAGCGATGCGCCGTGCCGACGGATGCGCACAAGCAGATCGCGGTCGGCGTAGTAACGATCAAGCGCGGCACTCATGCTGTCGAACGATTCAACACGCGCATACATACCGTTTGGCAAAAACGGAAGTGCGGCAAGCGGTTCGCCGCCGTCTCCAAAACACAGGCAGGGGGTATATGCGCCTGCTTGCATGGTTGCAAACAGGTGGTGAAGCGTCTTTGAGGAAGGGAACGCGGCGGTCAGCGCGTTTGCCGACTGCTTCGATATGCCATCGAATGCAATCGTCAACGTTTTAGCCGGGTTTGTGGATGAAAATGCGTCTGCAAATCGATCTTCCGGCGCTTCAAACGGGTTTTGCTTGTCTTGCGTGGGGACGGGTTCGTATGGAAAGCCGGGAAGAAGGATCCGCGTGGTCGTGTCGCAGGCGGAAACGCGGCGGACGCAATCGACAATGGCACCGCTTGGCTCAAGCAAAACAAGGTTGCCGTGTTTCCCGGTCAGCTCGATCATCAACCGCAAACGTACTTCGTCAAAGAGTTCGTTGCGTGCTAAAATTGAAATTTCACAGACGCGGTCGGCGCCGATTTGCCCGATCGACTCGATCCGTCCGCCAACGAGACGACGGCGCAGCAGCATGCAAAAAGCAGGCGCCTGCATCGGATTGTCGTATGTGCGGTTTGTCAGTTGAATGCGTCCGTTTTCGGCGTGTGTGCAGATCAAGAGCCGGTGTGTGCCGGAAGACGCGCGCACAGTAAGAAGCAGCAGGTCTTTCTCCGGCTGCTGTACTTTATCTATTTTGCCGCCGACGAGCGTGCGGCATTCGTAAATGACCGCGCCAAGCGCGATGCCGTCCATTGCCATGGGTTATTTTTTCTCCGTTTCACGGGTTCTATCCAGCAGCAGGCGATAACCGCCCGCGCCGTATTCAAGACAGCGGTTGACACGGCTGATGGTCGCCGTGGAGGCGTTGTATTTATGCGAAATCTCCTGATATGTCACACCTGCGTCAAGCTGGCGCGCAACCTGCCAGCGCTGTGCAATTGCCTGCAGTTCGTTGATGGTACACATATCTTCAAAAAAGCGATAGCATTCCGATACGTCGTTCAGCTTGAGAATGGCGGTAAACACGTCGTCCAGCTCTTCGCTTTGCAACTTGGAAACATATGACTCCATAATCAAACGCACCTCTCACAGCAGTCGAATTTTTGCGATGGGACTTGTTGCCATCAGCACTTTTATTTTAGACGCTTTCACACTGGAAAGCAAGAAAAAACGGACTTGCCGATATCGGGCAGGTCCGTTTTAAAACGTACAGGGTATGATTTTTTACTGCGCTGCAGTGCGCTTCTTTGCCAGCTGCGCTTTTTTGCGTGCGGCGGCATTTTTGTGGATCATGCCCTTTGCGGCGGCATGGTCGACCGTGCTAACGGCCGTCAAATACGCTTTATCTGTTGCGGTTGCGTCGCCGGACTGCAAAGCTTCGTCGAAGCGGCGGATAGTCGTCTTCATTTCAGACTTGGCCGCACGGTTGCGAAGGGTCTGCTTTTCGGTGACCTTGACACGCTTGATGGCGGACTTGATGTTTGCCAAAACAATTCACCCCCTGTATTAGTCTCGAATTTCACTCGAACAGATGAAAGTTTAGCATACAGCCACCTATATTGCAAGCAGAAAATTTAATTCTCTGCCGATATTCACGCTAAAGTGCTGATTTTTCAGTAATTGCACGGTTGGCGCGCGGTTTTAAGCGCAAAGCATTGGTTACAACCGTGACCGACGACAGGCTCATGGCCAGCGCGGCGATCATGGGGGAGAGCAAGGGGCCGCCGAACGCGAAGAGCAAACCCGCCGCAATCGGTATGCCGATGACATTGTAGAAGAACGCCCAGAACAGGTTTTGCTTGATCGTTTTTACGGTCAGTTCGCCAATGTTCAGCGCGTCGGCAATGCCATTGAGATCGTCGCGCATGAGCACGATGTCCGCGCTGGAAAGCGCAACGTCCGTACCCGCGCCGACAGCGATGCCGACATCGGCGGTCGCCAGCGCAGGCGCATCGTTCACGCCGTCGCCAACCATTGCCACAACACCGTATTTTTCCTGCAGCTTCGTTACGGCTTCCGCTTTGTTTTCAGGACGTACCTCGGAAAGCACGTCGCTCACGCCGATTTGCGCACCAATGGTGTCCGCAACGTCCGCGCGGTCGCCGGTGATCATGGCGATATGCACGCCTGCGTCGCTGAGCCGCTTGAGCGCAGCCGCCGCTTCATCGCGCACGACATCCGCAATTGCGGCAGCACCAAGATAGTCGTCCTCCAGCGCAACGTGCACGAGTGTTTTGCCGTGGAAGGCTTCCAGGTCTTTCATGGGGGCCAGGACGCTGCAACGCCGCAGATAGGCTTCGTTGCCTGCCCAGATCGTTTTTCCTTCAAAGGTGCCGTTGACGCCGAAACCCGCTTCCGCACGAACGTTTGTTATTGGCGCATAGGTCACGCCGCGCTCTTTTGCGAGGTCGATGATGGCTCTTGCCAGCGGATGCTCGCTGTATTGCTCCACGCCCGCAAGCAGGGAGAGCAGCTTTTCTTCATTTCCGTCTACGGCATATATATCGGTTACGACCGGCTCGCCGCGCGTGAGCGTTCCCGTTTTGTCAAAGGCGACGGCGCGGACTTTGCTGAGCAATTCCAGTGTTTCGCCGCTTTTCACCAGCATGCCGTGACTCGCGGCAACGCCTGTGCCGACCATGACGGCTGTCGGCGTTGCAAGACCGAGCGCGCACGGGCAGGCGATGACCACGACGGAGACAAACACCGTCAGCGCGAACGAAACGGGCTCGCCCGAAATCAACCAGATCAGCGCCGCTACCAACGCAATGCCAAACACCGTCGGAACGAATACTGCTGAAATCCGGTCGGCAAGCCGTGCTATCGGCGCCTTGGCGCCCTGTGCTTCTTCCACCATGCGGATCATCTGGGACAGCGTCGTGTCCGCGCCGGTACGTTCCACACGGAAGGTAAACGGAACATTCTGATTAACACTGCCGCCGGTGACCTTATCGCCAAGGTGTTTATCCACCGGTATGCTTTCACCCGTAAGCATGGATTCGTCCACGGATGCATTGCCTTCGGTGATTTCGCCGTCGGCTGCAACCCGTTCGCCGGGGCGAACCAGCACGAGATCATCCGGCATTAAAAGCAACGCGGGTACGACCTTTTGCGTACCGTCCGGCTGAATGACGGTTGCTTCGTCGGGCGCGAGTTCCATCATGCGCTCGACCGCGTCGAACGTGCGTCGTTTACTGCGCGCTTCAAGGAGCTTGCCGAGAAGTACAAGCGCAACGATCACGCCGGCGGATTCCCAGTACATCTCATGTACGGCGCTCACGTCTCCGCGAATCAGCCGCACAAACGACCACGCGCTAAAAAACACCGCGGCGCTGGTGCCGACCGCGACGAGTGAGTCCATGTTGGGGTGAAGCCGGAACAGCGCGTTGTATCCGCGCGTATAGAAGCCAAAACCGCTAATGACGACGGGGATCAAAAAGATGATCTGCAGCAGCGCATATAGGAACGGCTGCGTTGCCATGGATACCGGTGTCCAAAGGCCGACCATCGGCGCCATGGACAAATAAAACAGCGGCGTCGCAAAAACCAATGCAATGATGGAGCGCCGCGTCTGATTGCGCAGTTCTTTCTCTTTACGTGCGCGTTCAGCCTTGTCTGCCGCGTCGGAATAATGGTATTCTTCGGCGGAGTATCCGGCTTTTTTCACCGCCTCAAGAATCAGGTCCGTTGAAAAATTTTCACCGCGCACGCGCATGCGTTCTGTTGCAAGATTAACATTGACCGCATCCACGCCGTCCTGACGGGAGACGACCCGCTCAATCGCGGCGGAGCACGCCGCACAGTGCATGCCTTGAATCGTAAAATCTAATACTTTCATGTGATTCACCATGTTTCTTCTTTTATTTTATGTACATGCCTTTGAAAAAAATGGCTTTCTGTACATGCACCCACCATTAAAAAGCGGATGCTTTGTTACTACAATGTATCACGGACGTATTGATAAAACAATACTAAAACACTAGGGTATATGGTTTAAGCGCTATTTTTCACATTTTCGTTGCATTTTTCAAGTTGACTTGAATGGTAGACGTGATATAATGAACACCGTGATTAGCACTCAACAGATTCGAGTGCTAACAAATCGATTGTAAATACATTATATACAGGAGGCGTTTATCGTATGAAACTGAAACCTTTGGCAGATCGCGTTGTCGTAGTAAGCATCGAGAACGAAGAAGTCGTCAAGGGCGGTATCGTCCTGCCCACGGCCGCCAAGGAAAAACCGCAGATGGCGGAAGTCGTAGCGGTCGGACCGGGCGGCGTTGTAGACGGCAAGGAAGTCAAAATGTACGTCAAGGAAGGCGACAAAGTCATCTACTCGAAGTACGCAGGAACCGAAGTCAAACTTGACGACAAAGAATACCTCATCGTTCGGCAGAGCGACGTGCTCGCGATCGTTGAATAATGGACAAGGAGGCATAAGGAATTATGGCGAAACAGATTAAATACGGCGAAGACGCCCGCAGATCTTTGGAAGCCGGTCTCGATCAGCTTGCAAATACCGTTAAAATCACGCTGGGACCGAAAGGCCGCAACGTTGTTTTGGACAAAAAGTATGGCGCGCCGCTGATCACCAACGACGGTGTTACCATTGCAAAAGAAGTCGAGCTGAAAGACCCCTTTGAAAATATGGGTGCACAGCTTGTAAAAGAAGTTGCGACCAAGACCAACGATGTAGCCGGCGATGGCACCACCACGGCGACCCTGCTTGCGCAGGCAATTGTCCGCGAGGGTATGAAAAACGTCGCAGCCGGTGCAAACCCGATGGTCGTGCGCCGCGGTATCGAAGCAGCCGTTAGAGAAGCGGTTGAAGGCCTCAAGGAAATGAGCAAGCCCGTTGGCAGCAAGACCGCCATCGCACAGGTTGCCGCAATTTCCGCGGGCGACGAAACCGTTGGCCAGCTCATCTCCGACGCAATGGAGAAGGTCGGCAACGACGGCGTCATCACCGTTGAAGAAAGCAAGACCATGAAGACCGAACTCAACGTTGTCGAAGGTATGCAGTTCGACCGCGGCTATGCTTCGGCATACATGGTGACCGATACCGAGAAGATGGAGGGCATTCTCGACAATCCCTACATTCTGATCACGGACAAAAAGATCGGCAACGTTCAGGAAATCCTGCCGCTGCTCCAGCAGCTGGCACAGCAGAGCCGCTCACTGCTCATCATTGCAGAAGATGTTGAAGGCGAAGCGCTCACCACGCTGGTTCTCAACAAGCTCCGCGGCACGTTCAACTGCATCGCAGTCAAGGCGCCCGGATTCGGCGACCGCCGCAAGGCAATGCTGCAGGATATCGCGATCCTCACCGGCGGCGAAGTGATTTCGTCCGAAATCGGTATGGACCTCAAGGAAACGCAGCTTGATCAGCTCGGCACCGCCCGCCAGATCAAGGTTGACAAGGACAACACCATCATCGTTGAAGGCGCCGGTGAAGCGGAAGCCATCAAAGCGCGTGTTGCATCCATCAAAGCGCAGATCGAGGAGACCACCTCCGATTACGACAAAGAGAAGCTCCAGGAACGTCTGGCCAAGCTCTCCGGCGGCGTTGCCGTCATCGCTGTCGGCGCAGCCACCGAGATCGAGATGAAGGAGTTCAAGCTTCGCATTGAAGACGCTCTGTCAGCAACCCGTGCGGCCGTGGAAGAGGGCATCGTCCCCGGCGGCGGCGTAGCGTTGCTGAACGTGATCCCGCGCGTCAAGAAGCTGGTTGCGGACGCCACCGGCGACTACAAGACGGGCGTGAACATCGTCCTCCGCGCTCTGGAAGAGCCGATCCGTCAGATTGCGATCAACGCAGGCCTCGACGGTGCGGTCATCGTAGAGAACGTCCGCCGCGAAGATAAAGCCGGTTACGGCTACAACGCCGCGAAGGACACCTACTGCATGCTGACTGACGAAGGCATCATCGACCCGACCAAGGTTACGAGAAGCGCGCTGCAGAACGCGGCGTCCGTCGCAGCCATGGTGCTGACCACCGAAAGCCTGGTCACCGATATTCCGGAACCCCCGGCTCCGGTAGCGGCAGGCGCCCCCGACATGGGCGGCATGGGCGGCATGTATTAATCGCCACAAACATAAACAAAGAGAGAGCGCGGAGCAATCCGCGTTCTCTCTTTTTATAATACTTTTTAGAAAAGTATTGAGATGGCGGGCGGGGTGTATGAATCACTGCGAATACAAGTGCAAAGAGAACGCGGAGCAATCTGTGAGCTCTTTTCTATAAGATTTAAAATTTTATGAGTAATTATCTATTTCAGATCGTATTATAAAGTGAGACGATGCAACAGAGAAAGGAACGAACCGTTCTTGACAGACAAACAGATGATTACCGGTATCAGCCAGCACGATGATAAGGCAATCGCCGAGGCGATTGAAACGTATTCGCGGTTGCTTTGGAAAATTGTGTCCGCGGTTTTAACCAACGTCGCCTCAAGAGAGGATATTGAGGAATGCGTCGCAGATACGTTCGTCTACCTCTGGGGCAGTCACGATCGGTTTTCCGAACAAAAAGGGAGCCTGAAAAACTGGCTTTGTCTTGTTGCAAGAAGCCGGGCGATCGACCGCTATCGCGCGACAGTGAAAAGGAACGAATCCCCGCTGGACGAGACTGTGTTGATGAAGAACATGAGGATTTTCAATGATACGGAAAGCATTGTCATCCAACATGATTTACTATCGTCAGTAAATATGCTGGAGCAACAGGATCGCGAGATCATTGTGCGCCGCTATATGTGTCAGCAAAAGCCAAAAGAAATATCCATGGCACTCGGTCTCTCGATCAGACAGGTGGAAAACAGGCTGTATCGGTCGAAAGCGCGTTTGCGCGAGCAGTTAACATCCGCGGAAGGAGATTTGCGTCAATGAAACGGGAGAATCAAGCTTACAACAGACAAAGCCTTGCTCATATAAAAAGCAAATTCGAAGAGAAAACGGGTGTTGAATTACAAAAGAAACATGCTGTAAGAACGACAGGTCGCTTGGTTACAGCTGCGGCTGTCGTGCTGTTGTGCCTTGTTATTACAACGTCGGCACTCGCTATGGAACCGTCCGAAGTCTATGCGCTTCTGTATGCGATCGCACCGAAAACGGCACAGTTTTTTAAACCGGTGGAGCTGACGTCCGTCGACCAAGGCATCGAAGTGCAGGTCGTCAGCGCGTATATCCACGACGCTTCAGCTTCCGTGATGATCACGGTGCGCGATTTGGAGTCCGACCGGTTGGATCGTTCGCTCGACCTCTACGACAGTTATGAGATCAATACCGGCTTCGACAGCGTCGGCTATTGCAAGCAGATTGACTACGACGAAACGACGAACACGGCGACGTTTTTGATTACGATTGAAAGCATGGACGAAGCCGATGTGATAGCGGGCGAGAAAGTGACGTTTTCGCTGACGACACTGCTCGCCGGCAAAAGCGAACTGTTTGATTTGCCGGTGGCGATCGACTGGGATGCAATTGATTCGTCACCGGACGTGGAATCGGCCGATCCATACGAAGGCAATGTGCTCGCTATCGGTGAAACGATGCTTTCAGCCAGCGATGGGTTCGACGTTACTGGGCTTGGTTATGTAGACGGCACGCTTCACGTTCAGCTCTATACGCCCGGACGACATCTGTATGACGACCATGCATTTCTGCGCTTAAAGAATGGAAACGGAGAAACGATAGAAGCGGACATGATCTACCGCGGCGGGTACACTGCGAACAATCCAAACAGTGGATTCCGGGCCGATCACGTAGAATATGCGTTTGACGTCCCGCAAGAGGAATTGTCGAAGTATTCACTTTTCGGCGACTTTATCCACGCTGAAAAGCGAGTGGACGGAAACTGGAGCGTGACGTTCCCGCTGGAAATTGAGGATTAGCAACAAAGAACACGGCAGTTGCCGTGTTCTTTGTTCTATAAACCCACTCAATCGTCCGAACCCAGATGCCGCAGATACCGCTCAGGTTCCGCTAAGAAACTTTTTAAGAATGAGATGCTTTCGAGTCGGTCGTATTCGGCTTTTTGGATGCCTCCGTCGGCAAACGAATACAGTAACGCATCCGGATACGCAAGCAGTACGGGAGAATGCGTTGAGATAATGAACTGACAATTGCTTTTGACCGCGTCCGCAATCATGTTCATCAGCACGAACTGGTTATAATAGGACAGTGCGCCTTCCGGCTCATCCATCAGATACAGCCCACGCGGTTTTAGTCGCGAACCGAAAAAGTCGATGTATCCTTCGCCATGCGACTGCTCGGACAGTTCGTCCGAGTACATGGTTTCCATTGCATGCAGTCCGGAAGCATGCGGTAACGTAGCCAGACTCTTTGCATACGACGAACGTCCCGCGTACTCGCGCTCGATTCGTTCCAGGTCGGCGCGCTCGGCACGCATGCGTTCTTCACGTGCGTCGATGTAACGTGTAAAATCTTCCGCGATGAAAAAGAAACTTCTCTGCGGCTTCTGCGAAAATTCCGGTCGGAATGCGCGGGACGCGGACAGAAATGCACTGTACGCGCGTTTATCGACGGAATCGTCCCCGATGCGCAAGGCTTTTGTCAGCGCGGCGACGATTTCTATCAGAGTCGTCTTGCCGGAACCGTTGTCGCCTGCAATCAATGTCACCGGCGTGTCAAACGAAAGCCGATCGATCGCGGCAATCTGCGGAAGCGACAGGGGGTATTGCTCTATGTCGCCTCCCAGTCCGGATTGTTTGATTGCACGTAAAAAGACCATAGCGGGACCTCATGTTTTTTAAAGATTATAACATATTTGCATTTATGCTATTTTATAAAAAAGGAGCGACATCACTGCCGCTCCTTTTTGTTGCTTATGATTGCTCTATCCGACGACGACCGTGCCGTCTTCTTTTACTTCCACCTTTTCACCGGTCTGAACGGCCGCGAGGAACTCTTCACCAAGACCGTCGACAACAGGCATGGAAACGTCCGTCCAAACGTCCGCAAGGATTGCGCCCGCGGCGGCCAGCGAATCGATCGGCCGGCTGAACAGCATGCACGCGGGCTGCTGCCCGAGCGCCGCAGCACAGTAGATGACCATACCACCCGTGGTCGAACCGATGGTCTGCGGCAGGCAGAGCGCCGCGCCGTGCATCGGCTTTTCGTAGATATCCGGGTTGTTCTGGTCGGAGCACTTCGCGTCCTTGTCCTTGAACATCAGCGCCTTTTGAAAGCTCGCCAGTGTGTTAAAGCCGTTGTGCGAAACCAGCGCGTTTGCCGTTATGTTTCCGGGAACGACCGGACGGCCCTTAAAGGTTTTCGGCATGTCAGTTGCCCCCTTTCGAAAGAATGTCAAGTATCTCGGCGTCCGTGTGATAGCGCGCGGAGGTATAGGTGCGCAGCTTGTTGGAGTTCGTAATCACCGGCTGTTTGCCGCAGAGCGGATTGTTCATGTACATGAGCGGGCAAATGTAAGAGAGCACAACGCCCATGTCGAGCAACTTTTGATAGTCCGGCGTTTTCTTAAACTCCGCCTGTACCGCCAGCGCGGAGGTGAACACCGTCGGGATCGCGACCTTCTTTTTGCCTTCGTTTGCAAGCGCATCGGACAGCGCGTTTGTCCAGTCGTGCAGCTGCTTGATGGAAAGATGCGGACAGCCGACAAAGCAGAGCTTTGGAGTCGCATTCGGGTCTTTCCAGATGCAGGGATAGCTCTTCTTCACGCGCTCAAGCTCCGCGTCGTCGATTACGTACGTCTGTGCGCCGTCGGCAATCAGTTTTTCACCGAGATCGACGGCTTCCGACGTGAGCCCCTCAATGTGATAGAGCCCGACAGCGCCGTTGCTGGCGGTCGCAGCACCGAAGTCCTTGAGGTACGCCGTCGCGTCCGCGTTCAACTCGGTTCCGATGAACTTGGTCAGCCCCTTGACGTAGGGGACGTCTTCCATAACCTTCATGCCGATTGCGCTGCCAAGAATTTGCGCTTCCGGCTTTTCGGTCGTCTTGATCTCCACAATCCAGGTCGCCTTGCGTCCTTCGTCGGTCAAAAGTCCGAAATACGGGACGTATCCAACAACGCTGCCGAAGAGTTCTAGAATGCCGGAATTCCGGTTGCAGCGCGCACCGAGCACGCTGTTTGCATAGACGACCGCGCTGCTTTCAGCCCAGCTGAGCACGTCGCCTTTGTTGGGTTTGTTTCCGACTTCGTCCATATAGCAGGTGCAGGTGAATGCGTCCGGATTGAGAAGACCGAGGGTATTCAGCTGCGCTTCGTAGTCAGTCTGCTTGGAATACATGAACTTGAACACGAGGTCTTGCAACAGGTTGCTTGGCACATTATTGTCCAGCGGACGCGGGTCAACGGAGAATTTTTGTCCGGACAGAGCACCGCCCTGAATCAGCTGATCCACAAGCGCGTAGACCGGCTTCATGACCGACAGGCCAAAGCTCGTCACGAGATGCCCATATTCGCTCGTAACCGGCACCATCTTTTCTGCGCCAAAGGTTTCGCCGAACATAACCAGCGTCTTCATGACTTTGGCCGCGGCTTCGCCGTTTGCACCGTCCAAAATGGCTTGCTGTTCCGGCGTTAAAACCATATTTGCCATTGATTTGCCTCCTTAAATACGGGTTGCCAGCGCGTATGCCGCGCGGCAGGCTTCCAGAACGCGCCCTGCACTGAAGCTGTCGCCGATGTTGTAGAGCTCCGGTGCAACCATCAGCTTCTGCCCTTCGAGGAAGGCAGTGTCGTCAGGCTTGCCACCCATGGCGAGTACGACCAGATCTGCGTCCAGCTCGACGCGCCGGGGCTCTTTCCCGACTTTTGGCGCAAGCGGGTTCTCGATGTTTTCCGGCAGGATCGGCTGCCATGTGTTGTACGGATTCGGCACATTCTTGTGCATGTTGCGCTCAACGACAACGTGTTTTTCGTCAAACTCCTTGACCATCGAGCAGTTGAGGAGCTCCACACCCTGTTTTTCAAGATAGTGGATGATGTGTCCGCGGTTTGCCGTGCAGGTGCCTTCCATGAAATAAGGCAGCATTTCAACGACCTTGACTTCAAGACCTTTTTCATATGCAAGCCAGTATGCCGTTTCACAGCCGACGACGCCACCACCGACAACGACGATTTTTTTCGCGCCGTCCAGCAGCTTATCGTCCACGAGCAGGTCTGTCGCCTGCACGTGCTTTATCGTCTCAAGCCCCTTGATCGGCGGCGTCCCGCTCTTTGTGCCGATGGCGTAGATCACCGCGTCGTATTGCTTGTCTTTCAGCGTATCGCTGGTCACTTCGGTGTTGAAATGTGCGGTCAGGTCATAGGCTTTTTCCGCGGCCTTCAGCTCGCGCTCAAGATAATGCAGGTAGTTCTGAATATCGTACTTGATGCGCGGTACGCTACCGGGTACGATTTTGCCGCCGACGCGGTCGGTTTTTTCAAAAAGTTCCACGCTGTGTCCGCGGCGCGCAGCCATAACGGCAAACAACACGCCCGCCGGGCCGCCGCCGATAACGGCGATCTTCTTCTTGACTTCAGCGGGGGCGATAGCCTCCGGCATGATCTCCTCAAAACCGGTGCGCGGGTTCACGGCGCACTGCGGGTGTCCGCCTTCGACGAACTCATTGATACACCCTTCCTGACAGCCGATGCACGGGCGAATCTTATCGATCTGACCTGCATACGCTTTGTTCGGCCATTCCGGATCAGCAAGAAGCGGACGGCCGAGCATGACCATGTCACACATGTCGTCGCGCAGCGCTTTTTCCGCAAGGTCGGGGTAACCGAGCTTGCCAACCGCAACGACAGGAACGGGCAGGCCAGCGTTGCTGAGCACTTTCTTTTGCTCAAAGCGTTCTTTTACGAGTTTGCTTACTTCGAGGAAACAGCCCGCGGGCATGCCTGCCGGCGGGTGCGGCAGCCACCAGTTATCGTAGCAGCCGAGATCCACATCGAACATGTCGACGCCCGCTTTGACAAGGTTTTGCATGTAGTCGAGCGTCTGCTCGATCGTGCGTCCGTTTTTGAATTTTTTCAGCGCCTTGATGTTCATGCCGTCTTCGCCATAGGTTTCGTTGAGGGCGAGGGAGAGGTCGATACGATACATGATCGGGTAACGATCGCCTGCGCGCCTGCGGATCTCTTTTACGAGGTCGATGCCGAAACGCTGCCAGTCGGCATACTTTCCGAGTTTGCGGCGGTTGAATGCGGGATTGGTCAGCTGCTCGAGCAGATATCCTTCGTGACCATGCAGATAGACGCCGTCAATGCCTGCCGCCTTGGAGTCCGCCGCGGCCTGTCCGCCGTTTTTAATGATCTTTTTGAGTTTTCCGCCGGAAAGCGGCATGCAGGGAATTTCCGAAATATAGAAGTTCGGATTCAGTGATGCGGAAACGGGGAACTTCATCTGTGTAATCAGGCATTGCGGATTACCGACGCGTCCAAGACCGGGCGTCAGCTGAATGAACAGGCGCGTGCCGTAGTTATGCACACCCTGCGCAAGGTCACGCCAACCGGAGAACACCGTGCGGCTGCGGTCGATACGCGGAAAATAGGTGAGGTGGCCGAGTTCCGTAATAGAGTGGTCGATACCATGGCTGATCGGGATCAATCCGGTTGTGATGAGCCCGACGCCGCCCTTTGCACGCGCAAAGAAATACTGCTGCATTTTTGCGTTGGGACGGCCGGTCTCTTCGCACATGTCAATGTTGCCCATCGGGGCCATGACAAGGCGGTTCTTAATCGTAACCGCGTTTACGCGGATCGGCGAAAACATGTGGTCGTAGGGGTACAGCTCATTGGTCATGCGCCCGGAACCGCCAAATGCGTTTTCATTGTCCTCTTTGCATACCCAGTTGCCGTATTCATCGACAAGTTTTTGAACGAATGCGTCTTTTTTCAAGATGAAATCTCCTCGCTTTCGAATTGAAATGTATGAATGGAAGTGCATAAATTTCCAACTCATACTTTATCAAAGCGGATATACAGCGTCAAGGCGTACAAGGCCCGTTTTAACCGGTTTTGCACGTTTAGCAATAATATATAATGAAGCAACCAAAACGTTTGGTTTGGCATTTTGTGTTGCGGGTGTTATAATGCCACCATGGAAAGTATGCATTGCTGGGAACAGACCATCAGCGACGTGTTGCCGGGCTCTCCTGCTGAGCGTGGCGGTCTTGTTATTGGCGATGCGCTGCTCTCGATAAATGGTGAACCGGTTGTCGATTTGGTGGACTATGAACACCTCTCCGCAAACAAACGGTTAAAGCTGAAAATCAGGACAAAAAACGGCTTGGAACGGAACATACGAATCCGAAAAATGGATTATGAACCGCTGGGCCTGTCCTTTGCAACGAGCCTGATGGATCGCATGCGTACCTGTAAAAACCACTGTGTGTTTTGCTTTATCGATCAGATGCCCAAAGGCGTGCGTTCCAGTCTGCATGTAAAGGACGACGATTGGCGAATGTCCTTTATCATGGGCAACTATGTGACCCTGACGAACCTGGACGAAAAGGAGATCGACAGGATCATTCGTCGTCGAGTAGGCCCGCTGTTTATTTCGCTACATGCAAGCGATCCGGACGTTCGCGTCAAGCTGATGAAAAATCCGCACGCGGGTGACATCATGCGGCAACTGAAGCGTCTTGCGGATGCAAAAATCCATTTTCATTTGCAGATCGTGCTCTGCCCGGAACTCAACGACGGAGACGTTCTGCGGCGCTCGATCGACGACACCGCTGCATTGCGGCCGTATGCGGAATCGATTGCCGTTGTGCCGGTCGGCCTCACAAAATTTCGCGACGGGCTGACGAAACTCCGCCGGTATACGCCGGAGGAAGCAAACGAAGTGATCGACGAAATAGAAGCGCGGCAAAAAGAGTTTTTAGGGCGTTTTGGCACGCGCTATGTCTTCCTTGCAGACGAATGGTATACACAGGCGAGCCGCACGCTTCCGCCGTATGAAGCGTATGAGGATTTTCCGCAGATTGAAAACGGTGTCGGACTGCTCCGATTGTTTGAGGGTGAAATTACAGAAGCGCTGGAAGAGCGTAAACCGCTGAAAACGCCGAAGCGCTACCTGATGGCGGGCGGCGTTGCGGCGGAACCATTTTGCCGGGAAGCGTATCAAAGATTGATCCCATATGGAATCACGATTGAAACGCAGGCGATTGAAAATCACTACTTTGGTGATAGCGTCACCGTAGGCGGACTTGTGACCGGCGGAGATTTGATTGAACAGCTTAAAGGGCGAGACTTCGGTGAAGCACTTTTAATTCCCCGGGCAATGCTGAAAGCGGACGAAAACGTATTTTTGGATGGAATGAGTAAGCAGGAAGTTGAAAAAGCGTTGAACACAACCATTCTGCCCGTTGCAACGGGTGAAGAGTTGGTTGAAACGATATTTGAAGAAACAGGAGAGAAAGAATGAACAAACCCCTGGTGGCGATTGTCGGGCGGCCGAACGTTGGAAAGTCCACGTTGTTTAACCGGCTTGTCGGGCGGCGCATTGCAATCGTTGAAGATACGCCGGGCGTGACCCGGGACCGCATCTATCAGGATGCGGAGTGGCTGAACTATGCGTTCACATTGATCGATACCGGTGGTATCGAGCCCGCAAACGAGGACGTTATTGCCGCGCAAATGCGAAGACAGGCGGAGCTTGCCATAGAAACGTCTGACGTGATCATCTTTATCGTGGATGGACGGGAGGGTATGACGAGCGCGGACATGGATGTTGCGGAGCTGCTGCGCCGCTCCAGCAAACCTGTCGTGCTTGCGGTAAACAAGGTCGATGCGCCGAAGTTTGAAGACAGCATGTACGAATTTTATTCGCTTGGCCTTGGCGATCCGATTACGATCTCCGCTGCGCAGGGGCTTGGACTTGGTGATTTGCTGGACGAAGTTGTGCACGATTTTCCGAGAGATCTGGAGGCGGACGAGACGGAGCGTGTCAATATCGCCGTCGTCGGCAAGCCGAACGTTGGCAAGTCCAGCCTTGTTAACGCGCTGCTTGGCGAAGAGCGTACGATTGTAAGCAATATTCCCGGCACGACGCGCGATTCCATCGACACGCCGTTTTCACTGAACGGGAAGGAATATACGCTGGTCGATACCGCGGGCATTCGCAGAAAGCGCAGCGTAGAGGATGAAACCATCGAGCGTTACAGCGTCATCCGCTCGCTCGCTGCGGTACGCCGCGCGGATGTGGTGCTCATCGTCTGCGACGCAAGTGAAGGACTCAGCGAGCAGGACGTCCGAATTGCGGGATACGCGCATGAAGAGGGTAAGGCGAGTGTGCTTATTGTCAATAAATGGGACGTCATTGAAAAAGACACGAATACGATCAATAAATACAAAAAAGACCTGCTGGTCGATCTTGTGTTCATGAGTTATGTGCCAATGCTGTTCATTTCGGCCAAAACCGGACAGCGTGTGAACAAGGTGATGGAGACAGTGGACGCCGTTTACGAGCAGAGTCGACGCCGCATTCCGACCGGACAGCTCAACGACACTGTCGGCGAGGCCGTCATGATGAACGAACCGCCGTCCGATAAAGGGCGCACCTTGAAAATCTATTTTGCAACGCAGGCGACGATCCAGCCGCCGACATTCGTCATCTTTGTGAACGATACTGAAATCCTGCACTTCTCTTATGAACGCTATCTGGAAAACTATTTCCGCAAATCGTTTGGTTTTGAGGGGACGCCAATTCGGTTGATCTTCCGCAACAGAAAGAAGGAAGCGGCTCAATGACTTTTTTTAACGGACTCTGGGACATGAACATCTGGACGGCGATCGTATGCGTCCTCGCGGGATATTTCCTCGGCAACATTCAAACGGCAATCATCGTCAGCAAAGCATATTATCACGACGATGTAAGAAACCACGGCAGTGGGAACGCAGGCAGTACCAATATGGTTCGCGTGTACGGATACGGCCCGGGCGCAATCACCTTTGCGGGCGACTTTTTAAAAGCGCTTCTCAGCGTGGTGATCGGACAACTCGTCTGTGGAACGAACGGCGGATACCTTGCGGGGCTGTTCGTCGTCGTCGGGCACTGCTGGCCGGTGCTGGACGGATTCCGCGGCGGCAAGGGGGTTGCTTCGTCCTGCAGTCTCGCATTGCTCACGTTCCCGTTGGGTGCGGGCATCGCCATCGCGGTCGGTGCCATCATCCTTGCATTCAACCGACGTGTGTCGCTGATGTCACTGGCGAGCATCCTGGTATTTTTTATCGCCACGCTGGTTTTAAAGACGCAGGATGTCCCGATGGTTATACTTGCCGGTTTGCTTGCACTTATCATATATGTGCGGCATATCGACAATATCAAGCGACTGTTGCACGGTGAAGAGCAGCGTCTGAAAAAAGAAGGAAGATAACGAAACCGGGATTTGTGAATGAATAAAAGCGCTTTCCATTTCGGAAAGCGCTTTTTTGGTGTTTGTTTTTAAATCAACCGATCAGGAACTGATCTTTAATTTCTTTAACGGCACGGATTGCGTCGATTGCGTCAACACAGAATTCGATGCGGGTTTCGCTTGTCGTTATCAACCATATATGGATATGTGCTTTGCGCAGGGCGGAAAGCAGGCGGGATGCAACGCCGTGCTGCAGCGCCATGCCGCTGCCCTCCAGAGTAAGTTTCGTCATGTCGCCGCGCGTGCGTACAGCACAATCACAGCCGCTTTGTATCAGGCTGTTGAGTGCGCCAAGTGCATCGACCAGGTCGGTAGAGGCAAGTGAGAAGCCTATGCTGACCGTCTGATCGTCCTGCTCGCTGAAGGCGATCATATCGACGAATACGCCGCAGTCGGCGATTGCGTCAAAGATACGGGACGGCAGTGAGATGTCGTCGGCACCGGCGCGCACCGTGACGACCGCCTGGTCCTCAAGCGAAAGCAGACGGGATGCAACATCGTGTTCATTGACAACGTTTTTCATGTTGTACAGGCCGTCTTGCTTGCCGATTAAAAACTTTGCGGCACGCAGCGCACCTTGTGCAAACACCTGCTTGCTGAACGCGCGATGCGTGATTTCAATAATTTCGTCATTTCCAATAAACTGTACCTGATGCTCGCCGACGACCGTTCCACCACGGATGGAATGGATGCCGATCTCGTTCTGTGTGCGGCGTTTGTTCTTTTCATGACGGCCATAGACCAGCTCTGGATCGTCAGCGCTGCCAGACGATACGGCGTTTGCCAGCATCAGCGCGGTGCCGCTGGGCGCGTCCACCTTCATGCGGTGATGCGTTTCAATGATCTCTACGTCAAACGCACCACCAAGCGTTGAAGAAGCCAACTGAATCAACTCCAGCTGGAGATTGACGCCGAGCGACATGTTACCCGTTTGAAAAACGGGGATGCGCTCGGAAGCGGCGCGGATGAGCTTGCGTTCACGTTCGCCAAGGCCGGTCGTTCCGATGATAGCCGGAATCTTCTTTAACTGTGCAAAGCGCAGAACGGTCGGAACGGAAGCGGGGATGGAGAAGTCGATGATGATATCGACCGATTCCTCTACGCTGTCCATATTGCGGTAAACGGGAAAGTCGAACGCATCACAGCCGGATACGTCGACACCCGCGGCGACGGAAAAAGCGCCGCTCTGCGCTTGACAAGCAGCATAGACGGCGCGTCCCATTTGACCGCAGATTCCGTTGATCAAAACAGAAATCATAAGTCCCTCCAATAGGTAGTCGTTAAATCAGTTGGTAACCCTTGAGCGTGTCTTCGATCAACCGCTTGTCCGCAGGTGAAGGTTGAACGAGCGGGAGCCGTACATCCGGCTCGCAGAGCTGCATCATACCCATCATGGTTTTTACCGGGATGGGGTTGACTTCACAGAAGGCCGCTTTCCAAAGCGGGATCAGCTGTAGTTGCAGATCGCGTGCGAGTGCAAAGTCACCTTTAAAGAAGGCTTCGCACATGGCGTGCATTTCGCCGGGTACAACGTTTGCAATTGTGGAGATCACGCCTTTGCCGCCGATGCTCAGCACCGGTAGGACGTGGTCGTCGTTACCAGAGTAGATGTCGCATTTCGGCGCAAGCGCAGCAAGGCTAACAATCTGTTCGATATTACCGCTGGCTTCTTTGATGCCGACAATATTATCATGCGTGGACAGCTCCGCCATCGTTTGCGCCTGAATGTTCAGACCCGTGCGGCCGGGGACATTATAGACGAGAATTGGCGTATCGACGCTGTCCGCAACCGTAAAATAGTGGCGAATCAAACCTTGCTGGGTGGTTTTGTTGTAATAGGGCGAAACGATGAGCAGACCGTCTACGCCGATGGCTTCGGCGGATTTGCTCAACTCAATGACTTCGGCGGTGTTGTTGCCGCCGGTACTGGCAATAACGGGTACGCGCCCGTTGACACGTTCCACGACGAACTGCACGATGCTGAGGTGTTCGTCCATCGTGAGCGTTGCGCTTTCACCCGTGGTCGCGCAGCAAACGATAGCGTCCGTATGGTTCGCAATCTGCAGTTCAATTAGTCTGGTATAGGCCGTAAAATCGATCGAGCCGTTTTGAAACGGTGTGACCATTGCAACGGCGGAGCCGCGAAAGATGGACATAAATGTTTACGCCTCCCACTGACGAATCAATTCTTGAGCAATCTGTACGGCGTTGGTTGCCGCGCCCTTGCGGATGTTGTCCGCAACACACCAGAAGTTGATGCCGTTATCAATGGAGAAGTCGCGGCGGAGACGACCGACATAAACAGGATCGGTGTCCGCAGCGGTCAGCGCCATTGGGTATACGTCGTTCGCAGGATCGTCCTGTACGACAAGACCGTTTGTGGCTTCCCAAAGCGTGCGTACGTCGCTGAGTTCAAACGGTTTTTCCATTTCTACGTTGATGCTCTCGCTGTGGCCGTGGTAAACCGGGACGCGGACGGTTGTCGCCGTTACGCGCAGTTCGGGCAGTGAGAGGATTTTCTTGGTTTCGTCGATCATCTTCTGCTCTTCCTTTGTATAACCGTTGTCGAGGAAGACGTCGATATGCGGCAGACAGTTTCCGGCAATCTGGTGCTGGAATTTTTGCGGCGGTTCACCCTTTAAACCGTTTTCGAGGTCTTTATAACCCTTCATACCCGCGCCGGACACGGCCTGATAAGTTGAATAAACAACGCGTTTGAGGCCGTATTTTTCAGCAAGCGGCTTCAGCGGGACCATCGCCTGGATGGTCGAGCAGTTCGGGTTGGCGATGATGCCTTTGTTCTTATATTGCGGGATTGCGTCCGGGTTCACTTCCGGCACGACAAGCGGGACGTCCGGGTCCATGCGCCAGCAGCTGGAGTTGTCGATTGCGACAGCACCGGAAGCCGCCACGATTGGCGCAAAGGTCTTGGATGTGCCTGCTCCTGCAGAAAATAGCGCAATATCGACCCCAAGGTCTTTGAATGCGTCTTCGGTCAGTTCGCGGACGGTGTGCGTTTTCCCCATGAACTCAATTTTAGTGCCTGCGCTCCGTTTGGAAGCGAAGAGGTAATATTCCGATACGGGGAGTTTGCGCTCTTCTAGTACGCGGAGGAACATTCTGCCGACCATTCCAGTGGCGCCGACGACTGCAATTTTGTACTGTTTCATGGTGGTTACCAGCGTTCTCTGTTAGAGAAGTCTGCCTTTCGTTTGATGTGATTGATTTTAATAAATATTCATTGATTTGTCAAATGAGATCAACGCCAAAGGAGTATATATTTGCTAGTTATGGAATTCTGATGTAAAATATAGAACTAAATATATTAGGAAGGACAGCGAGACGGCATGGGTTCGGAATACTGCGGTTTTGCCGGTTTTTATGACCGGCTGATGGCGGACGTCGACTACGACGCATGGGCTGGATATCTGCTAGAATTGATGCGCGAAAACGGCGTGCCGGCAGACGGTTCTATCGTCGATTGCGCCTGCGGAACGGGCGCGTTTACGCTTCGCTTTGCGAAGGCTGGATATCGATTGACCGGCATTGACCGTTCGGAGCAAATGCTTGCCGTGGCGCAGCAAAAAGCCCGAAGAAACGGGTTAAATATTCCATTTGTACAGCAGGACGTCCGTGCGTTTCAAGTGCATAAACCCGCAGATGTGATCAATTGCGCGTGTGACGGCGTGAACTACCTGCTGTCGGTTGAAGATGCGTTTTTGTTTTTCAGCAGCGCATATGCGGCGCTGAAACCGGGCGGGGTATTGCTGTTCGACGTTTCGAGCGAGTACAAGCTGAAGCACGTGATCGGTGGTCAAACGTTTGGGGAAGACGCAGAGGACTGCACCTATCTATGGCAGAACGTGTTCGACTCGCAGACGCGCCTGCTGGAAATGAATCTTGCTTTTTTCACGCCGGATAAAGCCGGACGGTATATACGCTTTGATGAGACGCATATTCAACGTGCGCATACGGCGGCTGAGTTGACAAACGCTCTTGAAAAAGCGGGTTTTTACGAAATTTCGGCATTTGATGCATTCACTGATCGAACGCCGGAGACAAAAACGGAACGAATACAATTGATAGCAAAGAAAGGACCGGCAAGCGCTGGTCATGGAGAGATATGAAGGAAGCGAACGAAACAAATCGACAAAAAGACCGGCTGCTGCAATGTGTGGCGGCCGACGGCATGCTGCGCATAATGGTCGTCCGCGGAACGGAACTGACCCGTGAAGCACAGCGGCTGCATGCGCTTTCACGCGTTGCAACGGCGGCGCTTGGTCGTCAGTTGATGATGACGGCGATGATGGCAGCGGATTTAAAAAGCGATAACGACGAGATTTCGACGATTATAAAAGGTAACGGCTCAGCGGGCAGTATGATCTGCACCGGCAATGCAGGCCTTTTAGTCAAAGGTTCCGTGGTAAACGGACAAATCGAACTACCCCCAACGCCGGAGGGCAAGCTGGATGTCGGCGGTTATGTTGGACACGGCGGCAAGCTTTCGGTCATCACCGATCTTGGACTAAAGGAACCGTATGTCGGCGTGAGCAACCTTGTTTCGGGTGAAATCGCGGTCGACTTTGCGCAATATTATGCAGCCAGTCTTCAGCGGCCCGCGCTTGTGTACCTTGGCGTACGTATGGACGCAGAAGACGGGAACGTACGCGCGGCGGCGGGCGTTTTTGCCGAGCCGCTGCCGGGATGCCCGGGTGATGTTATTGACGCGCTGCAATCAAAAGCGCCGGAAATTGCAAAACTTTCTGCGCGGCTCGACAATGGTGAAACGATTGAGGCGTTTTTCGAGGACGTGTTCGGTGCGTTCGATGTGCAAATCGTATCCGAACGGGAACCGCAATACCGTTGCGACTGCTCGAAGGCGCGCGTGGAGAGAGCTCTGATTGCAACAGGCGCAAGGGAACTGCGCGCCATGATTGATGAAGACCACGGCGCAGAGGTAAGCTGCCGCTTCTGCGACAAAACGTACCATTTTAAAGAGGAAGAGTTAGAGAAGCTGTTGGATACGGCTTCCATAAAACCGGAATGAAGACGAACACCAAGGGAAAAGTGATTCCATTTACGCAGAGCGCCTCGTTCTACAGACGGCGCGGCGAAAAGGAGCTTGAGAAAAATGATCTGGTCGCCGCGATTGCGAAATATCGCGAGGCCTATGAGCGCGCGCCGGAAGACCCGGAAATCTCCATCGCGATGGCGGAAATTCTCAGCCAGATGCAGCGGTATGAAGAAAGCAACCGGATTTTGCTGCTGTTGTGCTCGAAGGATGAGGAGATTCCACCGGAGTGCTATTTTGGCCTTGCCTGCAACTATTTCGGTTTACAGGACTATGACCGCGCGGCCGACAGTCTGGAAGACTATCTGGACGCGGAACCGGACGGAGTGTTTGCTGCGGATGCGGAAGATTTTCTCGACCTGATCGAAGACGACGAGGCGATGTATGAAGCGACGGGACTGCGGTCGGACGACGATTATGAGGACAACGCCGTCTGCCATTTTGCGCGCTCACTGCTTGCGAGCGGCGAACTCGGCTATGCAGTTGAAGAGCTGGAGTTTCGGCTTGGCCAGTCGCCGGATTCGGTGAAAATTCAGGAACAACTTGCCATCGCGTATTTTTGTGACAATCGCAGGAGCGACGCGGAAGCAATTGCAAATAAGCTATTGGAAGACAAGCCCAACGACATTCTTGCAAATTGCACGATGGCGCTTGCGGAACTTGACGCTGGCAAAAAAGCGGCGGCGATGGAGCGGCTTGAGCGCATCGCCTCCATCCAGACGGACGAGCCCGAGGAGTTGCACAGCGTTGCGGTGCTGCAACTTGACCTTGAGCTGTATGAGGATGCAGAGAAGACGCTCGCAAAGCTTTTGAGGGTGATGCCATACGACGAGAATGTGTTACACAAAGCCGGTTATGCGCGCTTTATGCGCGGCGATGCGGACGGCGCGAAAATGTATTATGAGAAGCTTTTGCGCATCGACCCGCACGATACTGTGGCGCGGTATTACCTGAATCAATGTAAGAATGCCAGCACGACGCATAAGAGTATTTCGACCCGCTGGAGCGTGCCGTACCAGATACCGTTTGGCGAAGCGTTTCGAAGGCTGAACCATATCAACAGGGCGCTTGCGGAATCGAAAGAAGAACTCTATCAAATCTGGGTCGGCGACAGCACGTTTCGGGATTTGCTTTCCTGGGCGCTTTCGCTGCCGGACGCACGTGTAAAACGGAGTATGCTCTCGCTTGTGTTCACCTTTGGCGATGCTTATGCCGAGCGCATACTGCGCGACTTCCTGCTGCGTACAGACCAGCCGGACAATCTCAAACGCGCAGTGTTCGGCATGCTCAAAAACATGGGCGCAAAGGAGCCTTACCACGCGTATATCAACGGACACTGGATCAGCGGGCACGTGAGTACGCTGGAGCTGGACTACAAGGTACCCACACCGTATGAGAACGTATTGCAGCTGATGATGCAGTTTATGCTTGGCAGCTGCAGGGAAGAGTGTGCAACCGAAGCCGCGGCGATCTTTCGACGGTATGTTGAAAGTCTGGACGGAAAATATCCACGTCTGAGTGCCGCACAGGAGATCAGCATGGCGGCCGCGCTGGAATACCTCGGCAGGAAAAACTGCGGCGAAGACATTGCAAAGGATGAAATCGGCGAAGTGTACCGCGTAACAAAGCAACGGCTGAGAAACGCAATTTTAAAACTGGAGCCGTTCGCGAAAGCGCAGAAGGAGACGGAATGAAATTTTACGCAACATGCAAGCTCGGCCTGGAGTCACTTGTGACGCGGCAGCTGCGCGATATGAATATCAACGTGCTGGAAACGCAGGACGCCCGTGTAAGCTTTGAAGGCGGCGAGGCGGAGATGGCGCGCGCACTGCTCTGGCTGCGCACGGCGGAGCGTGTACTGATGGTCGTCGGGGAATTTGAAGCGGAGACGTTTGAAGCGCTGTTCGATCAGACAAAGGCGTTAAATTGGAAGCAATACTTAAAGCCGGATACAAATATCCATGTGACGGGAAAATCTGCAAAAAGCACATTGTTTTCCGTCAGCGACTGCCAGAGCATCGTGAAAAAAGCGATCATTGAAAGCCTGAAAACCGGATATCACCGGAACACGATTCCCGAAGGCGGAGAAGAGATCATCGTAGAAGTTGGCATTCTGCGCAACCAGGTTTCGCTATGTCTGGATTGCTGCGGTGCGGGGTTATCGCGTCGCGGGTATCGAACGTTCAACGTTGCAGCGCCACTTTCCGAAACGCTCGGCGCGGCGCTTGTACTGCTTTCGCGCTACAAGCCTGACATGCCGCTGATCGACCCGATGTGCGGTTCCGGCACGATGCCGATCGAAGCGACGATGATCGCGCAGAACATTGCGCCTGGTTTAAAGCGTTCCTTTGCGGCAGAGAACTGGTGGTTTTTGGAACACAGGCCGTTTGCAGATGAACGACAGGATGCGGTTGACGCAAGGCTGAATCGAACCGTTGAAATCAGCGGATTCGATATCGACGCGCGCAGCATCGACCTTTGCAAGAAACACGCCAAGAAAGCGGGCATATTCTGCGACTGGCAGGTGCGCGACATTCGCGATTTTTCCGCAAGCCAGGCCAGCGGTTTTATCGTGTGCAATCCGCCATACGGCGAACGGCTGTTCAGCAAGGACGAGGTAAAGGGGCTGTATCGTCAGATGCGCCGTGCGTTTTCGCAATACCCGGGCTGGAACGTCAGCGTGTTTTCCGGCATGCGGGAGTTTGAGCGCGTCTACGGTCTGCGCGCGGACAAACGAAGAAAGCTAACCAACGGCGGCATGCAGTGCACGCTGTATCAATACTTTGGAGTACGCAACATATGAAATACGCGGTAATTTTAGGCGACGGCATGGCCGATTGGCCGGTCAAAGAACTTGACGGAAAAACCCCACTCGACGTGGCGAATATTCCGCATATGGACAAACTCGCCCAGTCCGGAACATTCGGGCTGGTGAAGACCGTTCCGGACGGCATGAAACCGGGCAGCGATACGGCAAATCTGTCTGTGTTTGGGTACGATCCGCGCGTCTACTATACTGGACGTTCACCATTGGAGGCGATGAGCCTTGGTATCCAACTGGACGAAAGCGACGTGACCTATCGTTGTAATCTTGTGACGCTCTCCGGCTCCGACAAGCTGGAAGAAACCGTCATGGAGGACTACAGCGCGGGTGAAATATCAACTGAAGAAGCAAAAGAGCTGGTCTCCTTTCTAGACGAACGCCTGAAAAGCGACGGCGTGGATTTGTCTCCCGGTTTTTCCTATCGGCATTGTCTTGTGCTGCGCAACGCCGAAGACGGCGCAGAGCTAACACCTCCGCACGACATCTCCGGTCAACCGGTAAAGGAAAAACTGCCGCGCAGAGCGAATCAGGCGCTTTTGATGCACTGGATGAAGTCTGCATTTGAATTACTCAAGGATCACCCGATCAATACTGCACGTATTGCCGCGGGGAAAAATCCCGCGAACGCGGTTTGGTTCTGGGGTGAGGGGAGAAAACCGGCACTTATGCCATTTTATAAAAAAAACGGACTGAAAGGCGCGGTCATCTCAGCGGTTGACCTAATTCAAGGCATCGGCCGCTGCGCTGAGATGGAAGTGATCAAGGTAGACGGAGCGACCGGTACGTTTGAAACAAACTTTATGGGCAAGGCGGATGCGGCGATTGAAGCGTTTTCAAGAGGAATCGACTACGTTTATATTCATATGGAAGCGCCGGACGAATGTGGCCATCACGGCCAGCTGAAAGAGAAGATATACTCAATTGAACAGATCGACGAAAAAGTGCTGGGTCCCGTCATGGAATACTTTGAAAGCAGCGGGGAAGATTACCGCATCTTATTGCTGCCGGACCATCCGACGCCGCTTGCAATCAAAACGCATTGTTCCGACCCTGTCCCGTTTGTGATTTATCAAAAGGGCGACAATGCAAACCGGACGGTTTCCTATAATGAACGAGATGCAAAATCGACCGGCATCTATTGCGACAGCGGATATGAATTAATTGATTGGATGCGGAAGTAAAGAAAAGGTCTTGCAAAATCTAGCGCATTCGTGTATTATACTCATTGCGTCCAAACAAAGCTGTGGAGAGATGGCTGAGCTGGTCGAAGGCGCACGACTGGAAATCGTGTATACGGGGAACCGTATCAAGGGTTCGAATCCCTTTCTCTCCGCCAAACAAAGCAAATCCGAACTCTGAACCGATATTGATCGGTGAGGGCTTCGGGTTTGTTTTATATTTCGATTAGGTGCATCTATAAAATAGGCAACTCGAAATACCCTAGTACTCAAAACACCCTGGTTCCGACCGGATGACCGGTACCTGAACAAGTGCACGTAAAAGCAAGCCTATAAAAATCACACTTTGTCGCCAGCCAGTTAGCTCATGACTATGGGGTGCATCAGCGAAAAGACCCCGGACGACGATCACTGTTACTGGACATTCGTGCCGTATCCATATGAATGATGGTAAAACTTCGCCTCTTAATCCGCGCTATTAGATGATCACAATCGAAGGTTTGCCGTTCGTCAGGAAGCGTGTTATATTGATGAATATTGATGAGCATGAGGTGAATGAAACGTGGGCGAGAAGAGCACGGAAGAACGAATTTTGAGCGTTGCGGAGAACCGGTTTATTGCAGATGGTATAGAGAGAACCCAAATGATTGATATCGCCAAGGATAGTGAAATCAACCGGCGAACGCTTTACCGTTATTTTCCGACGAAGGACTTGCTTGCGTTTGAGGTGGAGATGATCGTAATGGACCGTATTCAGCGCTATTTAGGCGCACTGGTTTCGCCAGATGAGCCGGGTACTGGAGCGGAGCATGTACGAGCGTATTTCGCACGTGTAGAGATGAACAAAATCCAGGATTGGATCAAATTCACGGCGGAGTTTGATCGCTATTTTCAAAATGAGTATCCGGACAGCAGACTGACACATCGATTTATCGACAGCATTCGTCCGGAAAACGATCCGTTATACCGCTATATCGAAGAGGGGATCGCCGATGGGTCAATCCATGCGGAGGCTTCCGCGGGAGAACTGTATCATTTCGTTGCCCAGAGTTTCTTTGCGCTGTTTCAACGGTTGATACTGCGGCGAAACCATTTGAAAAACGAGCACTGCGAAGACGTCGATTTTGAAGGTTTATTTCGCGACCTAATGCTCAAGGCAATCGGGATATCGCACATCTAAATTTCTAATTATCTCGTTGACATTAGAGCGGGAAGTATATTATCATGTCTGAGAAGCCACACGTGTGGCACGACTGACAACAAACTCTATCACAACAAAACACATCCGGTGAGAAGAGCCCCGAACGGAGGGAGAATCTGTATGAGAAACTCACAACAAATCAATGATGGTTGGCTTTTTGTGCCGTATTACGTCGAAGGGGCAGAGCAGCCGGACATAGATGAATCAGCCTTTTTTTCGGTGAGGCTGCCGCATACAAACCGTGAGTTGCCGTTTAACAATTTTGACGAGAAGGATAGCCAGTTTGTGAGCTGCTATCGCAGGCATTTCACATGGCGAGAGCGCATTGGAAAGCGCGTATTCCTGCACTTTGAAGGAGTGATGACCGCCGCGAAGGTCTATCTCGATGGCAAATTCTTGCAAGAGCATATCGGCGGTTATACGCCGTTTATCTGCGAACTTACGGAAAGGCTGAAGACGGGAGAACACGTGCTCGCCGTCGTCGTGGATTCACGCGAGCGTAGCGATATCCCGCCGTTTGGGTATGTGATCGACTATCTCACCTATGGCGGCATCTACCGTGAAGTTTGGCTGGAAGAGACGGATGAAGTGCATGTGAGAAACGCGCAGGTCAAGCCAACGAAGACGGACGGACGCTGGCGCGTTGACATGGATATCTACCTCGACAACGGAATTGGTGCAACAGGCGAGGCAATGCTTCGATTTGCCCTGCATGGAGCGGACGAGGAAGACGAAGGTGAAGTGTTTGAGTTATCCGTACAACTCAACGGACAACGCGATCAAACGCTGCAAGCGACTTTTGACGCGGGGGAAGTGCGTGTTTGGGATATTGACGAACCGAATCTTTATGAAATGATGGTTTCACTTTCGATTGGAACCATTCAGGATCAATATGTGTGTAAGTTTGGTTTTCGCGAAGCAAAGTTTATGCCGGACGGATTTTACCTCAACGGCGAAAAGCGCAAACTACGTGGGCTGAACCGGCACCAAAGCTATCCATACGTTGGTTATGCCATGCCAAAGCGCGCGCAGGAGTTCGACGCGGAGCTGCTCAAGCGAGAGCTCGGCGTCGATTTGGTGCGCACAAGTCACTATCCGCAGTCCAGGCACTTCCTCAATCGCTGTGACGAACTAGGCCTGCTCGTGTTTGAGGAAATTCCTGGCTGGCAGCACATCGGCGGGGACGAGTGGAAGAAGAACGCATTGACCGTGCTGGAGGAGATGATCACACGCGACTGGAATCACCCAAGCATCGTCCTTTGGGGGGTGCGTATCAACGAATCGCAGGATGACGACGCGTTTTACGAAGCGACAAACGTCCTTGCACATCAGCTGGACGCGACGAGACAGACGGGCGGCGTTCGCAACTTTGAGGGCAGCCATCTATTGGAAGATGTGTACACTTACAACGACTTTCTGCACAACGGTATCACCGAACCGCTTAAAGAACCGGCAGAAGTTACGAACACGTACGCACCATATCTGGTGACTGAGCACAACGGACACATGTTTCCAACCAAAAAATTTGACTGCGAGGAGAAGCGTGTGGAACATGCGCTTCGGCATTTACGCGTGCTTGATCGGATGTATGGCACACCCAGCATATCCGGCGCGATCGGTTGGTGCATGAGCGACTACAACACGCACAAGGATTTCGGCAGCGGGGACAAAATCTGCTATCACGGCGTGACGGACATGTTCCGCCTGCCGAAAACGGCGGCCGCCGTATACCGCTCCCAACAGGATACCGAGGTTGTGTTGAAGGTCGCTTCCGGCATGCATCAGGGCGAACGCGCAAGCTCCGACCTTGGTTGCGTTTACGTATTTACCAACTGTGACAGCGTACGCCTCTATAAGAACGAAGATTACATCGGAACCTATCTGCCGGATCGTGCGGGGTATCCCAACGTTCCGCATCCGCCGGTGGTCATTACGGACTTTATTGGCGGTTTGCTTGCTCGAAACGAAGGATTGTCCGAGCGGGATGCGGAGCGCATCAAGCGTGTGTTTACCGCAATCACCCGATATGGCGACAAGTCGCTGCCTTTGTGTTACAAGATCGCAATGGGGTATGCCATGCTCAAACATCATTACTCCTATGAGGATGCGGTCAATCTCTACATGCGGTATGTTGCGGGTTGGGGTAGTGAGTCCACCGAATTTCTGTTTGAGGGATATCGAGGGGATGTGTTGGTCGCGTCGGTCAGACGAGGGGCGTCTTCCACCGCGGGATTGCGGCTTACCGCAAATACGCTGGAGCTCGAAGAAGGGGATACCTATGATGTCTGCCGCGTCACGATGGAGCATATAGACTCGTTTGGCGCGGTGATGACATATTCCAGCGAAGCGGTGCGCGTGTTTGTTTCCGGCGCTGGGGAGAGAATCGGGCCGGAGTTAATTACGCTTCTGGGCGGCAGCGCGGCGTTCTGGGTAAAGAGTACCGGAGAAGGAGAAATTCTTGTTTCGGTGGAATCGGAGTACTTTGGCGAACAGAAACTGCGGCTGAACGCTACGAAAAAGCGCCCGGGAGAGGAAGCGCGATGAAGCGCTTGTTATCGGCAGTCAATCGATACTTTCGCTGGCGGAATGATTGCCTGCTGAAACCGCCATATTTTCCCGTATGGTGCGACACCGGTGCGGCGTCCGTCTCGAAGGACGAGGCAGCCCGCCATACGCTGTGCGAAAACGGATCTTTGTTGTGGAATGCACGAAACGACACGCGCTTGCCGTACGCCGATCATGTAGAGATGAGCGGATTCTACAGCTCCGCCATCATCAGCTATGGCGCATCGACAGAAGGCAAGTTAAGGGTTCATCGGCACGTGGTGTTCCCGCTGCTGCGGATGCGCCCGAATGATACGCGTGGAAGTCTATCCCATAATTTTTTAAAACAGTCGCAACCACAAATCATGATCGATGGCAAGCGCATGGTGCGCGAGCACGTTATCAGCGCAACGCTGGACGGCATGCTGACGCTCCGAGGTGAAGCGGAGAACGACATTGAGATAGAGCGCGCGCTGTTTCCAGCCATGGATCAACCCGCGTTGATAGAGCGTGTAACGCTGCGTGCAAGCGACAACAAAGAGCATCTTATCGCGGTGACACCGTCGCATTATCGAAGAGTAACGCCTGCCGCGCGTGGCGTGGACGGATCATATACACTAAGTGCGGCTGTTTCGGATTCGGATGGTGTGATTCGGATCGATCAACAGCCCCGCTATAACATACGACTTAAAAAAGGGCAGCAACTGACGTATTTTATTGCCTACTATGCCGCGCGCGCAGGACAAATGGTTTCGTTTTCCGCGCCGGAGGAAGAGAAAAAACGGCGTGCATTCCTTTTGGATTTACGCGGGAAACTGCGGCTGGAAACGCCGGATCACACCTTGAACGCGGCGATGGAATTTGCGAAAATTCGCTCCTGCGAGAGTATATTTCGCACGAAAAACGGGCTGATGCACGCGCCCGGCGGCGGATCGTTTTATGCCGCAATCTGGACGAACGATCAGTGCGAATATACCAATCCTATTTTTCCGTTTATCGGCTACGCGGCGGGATTGGAGCAAGCTGAAAACAGTTATCGTCTTTTTCAGGAACGGATGGATGCCACCTGTTCACGTCCGCTCGTGAGCAGCATTATTGCGCAAGGCGATGACTGCTGGAACGGAGCCGGGGATCGCGGCGACGGCGCGATGTTTGCTTACGGTGCCGCACGTTATGCGCTCGCGCGAGGGGATAGATCCGTCGCGGAGCGCCTTTGGGACGGAATTGTTTGGGGCATCGAATACTCGCTGAAACAAAAAAATGAGCAAGGCGTGATCAGAAGCGATTCGGATGAGCTGGAAAACCGCTTTTCTTCCGGAAACGCAAATCTCTTTACGAGCTGTCTGGTTTACGACGCGCTGCTTAGCGCGGCTTATCTCGCGGAAGAATTGCAAAAAGATATACAGATCAGAAAACGATATCGTGTAGAGGCGGCTGCGCTGTTCGCGGCGATTGAGCGGTTTTTTGGAGCGCGTGTCGAAGGCTATGATACCTACCGGTATTATCGGGAAAACGATGTGCTGCGCGCGTGGATCTGTGTGCCGCTCACGGTCGGCATATTTACCCGCGCGCAAGAAACGCTAAGCGCGCTCTGGAGTGAACGCCTCTGGACAGAGAATGGGCTCAGGACGCAGGCGGGATGCAGCACTTTCTGGGACCGCGCGACGCTATTCGCCCTGCGCGGCGCGTTTGCGGCGGGTGATCGAGAGCGCGCGCTGGAAAAGCTAAGTCACTTTGCGCAACGGCGGCTGCTGGGGGAACACGTTCCCTATGCGGTTGAAGCCTGGCCGGAGGGAAACCAGAAACATCTTTCCGCGGAAAGTGCGCTCTTTATCCGCGTTTTCACGGAAGGCTTGTTTGGCATTCGTCCGACGGGATTCCGTCAATTTGACCTGACGCCCCAGCTGCCGAAAAGCTGGGATCGCATGGCGCTATACGATATCTGTGCGTTTGGAACACGGTTTTCGATTGAAGTGCAGCGCGTGGGCAAACAAATTCTCGTCCTGGTCGAATCAAACGGAAAATACATTTTCAGTGAAACACTTCTAAATAGAGACTCGGTTCAGGTCAGTCTCGTGTCATAAATCATCCAATAATTTGCTGAAGGGGAACGAAGAGAATGGAACACGATCAGACAACGGCCGCTAAGAAAGCAGAGAATTTTAGCATTCCGCAGTTTCCGCTCTGGCGGATCATCCTCTATTCGCTTGGCGGTGCGGGTAATGTGCTGATTGGTACACTTGCCGGACTTGCGACGTATTTCTATGTTCCGCCCGAAAGCGGTCAGGCGGATTTTCCACAGTATCTGTCCACGAACACTATATTGGGCTTCACTGTGTTCGGTGTGATCATGTTCATTGCAAACCTGCTGCCGACGATACTCGGTCCTTTTGTCGCGTCTTGGAGCGACAGAAGCCGCTCCAAATTAGGTCGACGGAAGATGTTTATTGTTGTTTCATTTTTGCCGATAGCAGTGCTGTCATATATGATTTTTACGCCGCCGGTGCAAGGCGCAAGCGTGATCAACGCCTGGTACCTCTTCGGCGTGATGATTCTTTTGAATGCATTCCGGAGTCTCAACAGTGTTTCAGGTGCGATTCCGCCGGAATTCGGAACAACCAGCAAGACGATGATGCAGTTTAGCACGTTTGGCTCGGTCGGTTGGATCCTTGGGTATCTGATCGGTTCTCAGCTTGTGTTTCTAATCAAGGATGGTTTTACCAACTCCGGCATGACGACGCTACAAGCGTTTCGAATCACCGTTTTATTGCTGATTGCGTTTGGCTGCATACTTTCGGTATTTCAATTTGCTGTGGTCGATGAGAAGAAATACGGCAGAGGAATATCTTCAAGTGTCAACCTGAGTGCGGCACTTAAGATTGCGTTTCAAAACAAACTGTATGTGAGGTATACACTCGTCAACCTGGTGTACGCCTGGGGGGATGCGATTTTTAATACAGGACTGATCTATTTTGTGACCATCAACTACGGTTTGCCGGAATACATGATGACCGCGTTTGGCGCGGCTCTGATCGGTATCTCGCTGCTGCTGTATCCGCTCGTGAACATTGTCACGCGCAAGACCGGGAAAAAGCCGGTGTTTATGGGTTCGTTGGTCATCATGTCGTTTTGTATGATGTTGTTTGCGTTTCCAAACCTGATACCGCTTGATAAGCTTGTCGTTGCGTGGGTCATTGTTGGACTGGCTTCCATCTATTCCGCTGTAACGGGCATTCTGCCCGGTGCGATCATCAACGAGATCGTACGCGAAGACTGTGTACGGACGGGTATACCAAACGAGGCGGCATATAATGCGGCTGGCGGTTTGATCACCGCCATTCCCGGCAACATTCCCGCGCTGGTGATTCCTTCGTTGCTGCTGCTCGGTAAAAGTGCGCAAAATCACACAGGGGTTACGCTGGTTGCAATCGTCAGCGGTGCTTGCCTATTGACCGCGACGGTTCTGATTCAAATCGTATACCGCGAAAAACAGATCGTCGCGTCCTTGCGCGAGCACGGATACGAGTAATACTTTGTGCTGTTGTTCGAGTGCATCACACGCATAACTTCAGGAGGTCGGTTTGTATGATTGAATATCAATTGATGAATCCTGTGCTCTACGGCAATCTCTTTGCCATTCGCAGGAAAATCTATCGCGTGATCACGCAGTTAAATGCGGAGATTCTGTCGAGTGCGGAGCCAATTCCATTTGCCGAACTTCCAAGTTTTGATTTTTTGTGCGTGAAAGGCACAGTACACTATGGAAGATTGCACGCCTGCGCATGGATTCGCCTCAATGGACGCGTGCCGCAGAACGCTAAGAATCCCGTGCTGCTATTGGACCTAAATGGCGAGGCGCAGATCTATTCGCCCGCGGGAGAAATTTTCGGCGCAGTAACTGGCGTTTGGGCGGCCGGAGATGTTCGTCGCAGCGCGGGTTGGCGGCTGGTGGACGAGTTGCAGGGCTTGTCTGCGGGCAAGGATGTTTCCTGCCTGTTGGATTGCGGCTACAACGGATTTGATTTTCGCGACTTCGGGCGCGGGACATTCAAAGGCGCTTATATCGCGGAGCGTGATCCTGCGGCATACGAGTATTACTACGATTATTTCACGCTGTTGCTCTATTTTTCATCGGTCAAGGATTGCGCAAAGAAACGCGCGCTGTCCCTCGCTTTGCGCGCGTCGTTTGCGCGTTTTAGGCGAGGCAACATATGCGGGGCGCGGGAAACGCTGCGTCCAATATTGGAAGAAACAGGACAGAGTGAGTTCATCTATAGCGCGATCGGACACGGACACCTCGACCTTGCGTGGATGTGGCCGATGCGCGAAACCATGCGTAAAGCCGCACGCACGATGTCCATTGCGCTGAATCATATCGATCGGTATGATGGGGTTCGATTTGGCACCAGCCAGCCGCAGCAACTGCAATGGATCAAAGACCAACACCCCATGCTTTTCGAGCGTACGAAACAGGCTATCGCGAGCGGGAGCATTGAACTACAGGGCGGATTTTGGGTGGAGTGCGATTGTAACATCACCAGCGGAGAGTCGTTGATCCGACAGGCGATTTACGGTAAACGCTTTGCGCAGGAGGAGTTCGGTAAGCAGATGCGCATGTGCTGGCTGCCGGATGCATTCGGTTTCAACGGCAATCTGCCGCAGATTTTGCGCGGGTGCGGCATGGAGTATTTTTCAACCATTAAACTGACATGGAATCATATCTACAAATTTCCTTATCGTACATTTTGGTGGGAGGGCGTGGACGGCACGCGCGTGCTCGTGCACATGCCGCCGGAAGGGACCTACAACAGCACGGCGGGGCCGCACGCACTCCTGCGGGGCGTGAAACAGTATGACGAACGAGCGCTGAACACCGCACTCCTCGTGTTTGGCTCGGGTGATGGCGGCGGAGGACCCAAGGAGAGCCATCTGGAGCTCATACGGCGAGAAAAGGATATCGCCGGGCTGCCGCGCGTGCGGATGGAGCATGCGATCGACTTCTTTGACCGGCTGAGAGAAAAGCAAATTGAGAAAGTTTGGAAGGGTGAACTCTATCTGGATGTGCATCAGGGTACCTATACCACCCAGAGCGAAACCAAGCGGCACAATCGCTTGATGGAGCGCTTCTTGCACGAGGCGGAAGCGCTGGCGGCGCTCCATGCGGACTCGATTGCATATCCGTACAACGAACTCGAAACGCTCTGGAAAGAGACGCTGCTGTATCAGTTTCACGATATCCTGCCCGGCTCGTCCATTGGGCGGGTCTATCAGGAGTCGTGCGCGCGATATGAGCAGATGGAGGCACAGCTCAAATCCCTACTGCAACGATATCTGCTGGACGGGAGTAGGCCGACGGCTGTGAATCTTTCACCTTTTGCAAGACGCGAACACGTGCGTTATCAGAACAGATGGTATGTGGCGGATGTTGCGCCATATGCGGCAAGTGAACTGCTTTCGTGCGAGGAAGACTACAGCGAACTGATTGCCGAAACGGACATGCTTTCCAACGGAATCCTCACGCTTCGGTTTGATCAACATGGCGAGATCGTCTCCTGCAAAACCGCACAAGGCAGAGAGCTCGCCAAAGGACCGCTCAATCGCCTGACGCTGTATCGGGATCATTTTCCGGATGAATACAACGCCTGGAACATCGACCCGAACTATATGAAAAAGCCGCGACACGTGCTGCGGGCAACATTGACCGCTTGCGAAATCAATGGACCTTTTGCGATTCGAACGCAGACCTATCACACGAGAAAATCGACAATCACAATGCGCATCCTGCTCGAACGCGGCAGCGACGTGGTTCGCGTTGAGACGAAGATCGACTGGCACGAAACGCACCGCATGTTGCGCGCAGATTTTTATCCCGCGGACTATTCGGACACGGCGGATTTCGGCATTCAGTTTGGAGCAATGAAACGCTCCACATTGGAAACGAGTGTCTACGAACGATCCCAGTTTGAAGTTTGCGCGCATCGTTGGGCTTCCACGCATCAGAGGAACAGCGGGTTTGCGCTCCTGTGTGACGTAAAATACGGCTATCGCGTGAAAAAAGGTTTGATGAGCCTCGATCTATTGCGAGCGCCTGTGTTTCCCGACCCCAAGGCAGACCGTGGTACGCACGAGATCACTTACGCATTTTGCCCTGTCGGCAAGGACAACACGCATGCGGTGGAGGAGGCGTATCGCCTCGGTTATCCGCTGTTGCTAGGCGAGCATGCGCCGTTTGAGAGCATGGCGCAGGTCACAAGCTCCGGCGTGATACTCGAGACCATCAAACGCAGTGAGGACGGCAACGCGCTCGTGTTGCGCCTCTACGAATCGCTTGGACGCGAAACGACAACGGCGCTGGAAACACGCGTCATGTATGAGCGCGCGGTTGCCTGTAATCTGCTGGAAGAGCCGGAGGCACCCATAGATCTATCCGCGCTCTCGTTCCGACCGTATGAGATTCAAACGATTCGGCTGGAAGGCGCGCGCTTTGGAGAACGCGCATGATTGAAACGAAAGGAATGGACGCGCGCGATCGCCTTTTGATTGAGCGCGCGGAAAAAACACTGCGCAATAATGTTATCCAGACTACGGGCGCCGATGGCCTCCCGCCTTATGGTAACTTTCACGGGATTGCGCCCTCGCCGCGGACATATCCCGGCGTTTGGAACTGGGATGCCGCGTTTCACATGATCGCCGTGAGTCGCTTTGACGTGAAACTGGCGCAGGATCAGGCGCGTATTCTCTTTTCGCGCCAATTGGAAAACGGGCAGCTAGCAGATGTGCTCTTTGCTAACGGGAACGCCGTATTCCGCTTCACTAAACCGCCGGTGCTCGCATGGGCGATTTCGCAAGCGGGTGAGCACGCGCCGGACGATACTTTTCTTGCGCAGTGTTATCCGCATCTGGAGAAAAATCTGGCGTGGTGGGAACGCGAACGCTCCGATGGAACGCTGTTTTTCTATCGTGTGAGCAAGATGGAGAGTGGCTGGGACAACACACCGCGCTTTGACTTTCCAAACCGAATTGATTGGTGCTATGCGGTAGACCTAAACGGCTACATGGTGCTGTTTTACGACGCTATGGCGAAGATCGCCGGAAAAATGAACAAAACGGAGCAGCAGCGCAGGTATCTTCAGCGCAAAAGCACGTTGGAAGCAACCATAGAGCGCGTGCTGTTTGACGAACGGCGTGGATGTTATTGCGACTACAACCGCGTATTGCGGAGATTCACCGGGCATCTCTCGCCCGCATCGTTCGTGCCGCTGTTTACGCGCACCGCCTCTCGCGAACACGCGGAAAAGATGATGCTGCTCGCAGCGAACAGAGATGCATTTTATCCGGGACTGCCGACGATTGCATATTGCGACAGAGCCTATCGTTCCGGCAAATACTGGCGTGGACCGACCTGGCTAAACATGGCATATTTTGTCATTTTGGGGCTACACCAGTATGGATACACACCTCTTGCGCTAGAGCTTACGGAGCATATTCTGCATTGGTGCGCGGCGGAAACAAGCGCGATATTTGAATACTATGACTCCCGCAGCGGTAAAGGCCTCGGTGCGCGGGATTTCGGTTGGTCATCCGCGTTTATAATTGAACTTGTATTCTTTAAATATAACGTACTGGGAGAAGGAAACACATGATCGTTTGGATTCGAAAGAGCGACAATCCAGGAAGAGAGATTTGGGAGGCAATCCGGCAAAAGCCCGTCAATGAACCGTTGGAACTGCGCTTTGAGCCGGGTGATTACTTCTTTCGACCGGAACTTGCTTTTATGCGTGACATCTACATCACCAACGCAACCACCGTGCCAATTGGAGAGCCGCCGACACGACAGATTGGGATTTTGATCGAACATGCCGGGGATGTGACGCTCACAGGAGATCGCACGACGCTCTGGTTTGACGGACGAATGAGCGAGATTGTGATACAAGAGTGCAAACGCATTACGGTTCAAGGTTTTACGCTCAACTTTGTGCACCCGAGCGTTTTTGAGTTTGACGTAGTTAAGAGGAATAGACTGTGGGTGGATATTCGGCCCGTAGAAGATTGCGAATACACAGTAAAAAACGGCAGGCTGATATTGCCGTTAGATTCTATTCCGGGACAAACCATCGTGCAGGAGCGTGATGCGCGGCGCGGCGTAACACGACGAATCAACGCCATGAGCCGACGCCGCGGCAGTGTGTTCTCCCCACAACTTTCGGCAAGACGCTTGTCCAATGGCTGCATTCGCATATGCTTGCCGTTTTCGGCGTTTCGCAAGGGTCTGCGGTATCAACTGTCCAATCCATTTCGTGATGGCGTTGGAGTATTCATCGACCGATCGGAAGGAGTGACGTTTCGAAACAATATCGTCCGATATATGCATGGCCTTGGCGTTACGGCACAGCTTTCGAAGGATGTATCCGTGCTCGATTGCGACTTTTTGCCGGACGAAGCGCGCGGTATCACCACTTGCGCTGCGGCGGACATGATTCACGCCTGCATGTGTACGGGGCTTGTTGAGGTGCGCCGCTGCTGCTTTGAAGGCGCACGTGACGACGTTATAAATGTTCATGGGGTTCACTTTGGTGTGATGCGCGTACTGGGGGACGAGATAGAGGTTGCGTTCCGACAACACGAGACATATGGCTTTCTCGCGTTTGATGCGGGAGATGAAATTGAGTTTGTCGATCCGGCGTCTCTTGCCAAGGTGGGAGAGGCGAGGGTAGTTGCATCCGAGCAGCTTGATGTTTTGCGAACACGCCTGAAACTCGACCATTCGGTCGATCCGCATATGCGCGGGCTTGTGATTGAAAACAGAACAAAGACTTGCGACGTCATGATTGACGATATCACCTGCCGCCACATCCCAACGCGCGGCGTGTTACTCTCTACGCGTGGCAAGTGCGTCATTCGAAACAGCCGCTTTCACGCGCTACCGATGGCGAATGTATTGATTGCGGATGATGCGAGAGGCTGGTATGAAAGCGGGCGCGTGCAAGATGTTCTCATCGAGAATAATTGTTTTGAGCGTTGCGGCGCGTATACGATAGATGTGTTCCCTGAAACGCACGGGCGCGTGCGGGCGCCAGTGCATCAAAATATTCGCGTTGTGAAAAACGAGATAATTTTATCTGGCAAGAAAATTGTGCGGGTAAAAAATACCGACGGGTTTGTTTTCCTTCACAACTGCATTAAAGGGAACAAAAAGCGAAAAGTAAAAATCCGACTGATTAACTGTCGTAATTTTAGAGTGCAAGACATTGATGAAATATAAAATTGCTTTAGGGAGCGCTTCTAAAATCCACAAAGCGCGTTTTTGCCTGTATCACCTTGCATATTTTTGTTAAGAAGCCTCGACGCAGCACCACGAGCTACTGCTTTTTTCGCCTCAATCTGCAAGCTGACTCAACAAAACTGCATCTTCTAGACTTTAGAAACACACCCTAATATAGTAGTTTCCTCATAACGTATTTGTTTTGCTTTTTAGGAACACAATAATATCTTGCTTTGATTTCTTGTCACAAATTGTTACTTTTGTATTAATTTACTGCCATTGGTTAGCTTGTGTTTTGACGTTTGGAACATTTGAAAATCAACTTTTGGCAACTAAATCTGCCTGTACCATGATACGTTGACCGTTACTTACGCCTTGGTATTCTTGGCAGGAGAGCAGTGTTAATGTGGGATAAAGGGTCTGACCAGTAACTGACCAATCATCAGAATCGATGATATCGGTTTTTACGACTTCATACTGATAAACAGCGTCATCTGAGCGAAGGTATACCACATCGCCTATCTGTAAATTATCAAGATGACGAAAATAATCCTTCGACCCGGTACGGTGCGCACTGATGCAAACATTCCCGATTTCATTGAGATCTGGCGCTTTGGGAAAGATTGCGGCGCCGAGTCGCATGCAATTATACATATCTGAAAATGATCTCGAACGAATGGCGGCAATCTCTAGATCGATGGATGGAATATCCATTAAATAGGTTATGCGCTCATCAGATACTGATGATGATGAGGCGCCAAGAACGACGATTTCCGGCTCTGATAATGCTGCTTCGTCTAATGAAGGAAGGGGATCGACAATTGCTGAAATATCATCAATGACGCCTGGATCTCGCTGCGCTTGCTCCAGTTCTTCGGCAGAATAATCATACGGGTCCGCGACTTCAAGCAACTCAATCTGGACTGGCTGAAAATCTGTTTCAGATGAGGACGCGCATGTTTTATCCAATTGAGAAATCATTTCTTGTGCTGACTGATGAAACACAAATTTCAACGCAAGAGGCAGAACAAACAGGAAACAGCCGATGAGTATAACGATTAACGCCAAAATCTTTGAGAAAGATAAAAAGCCGCCGTGTGCGTGTTTTTTTGCCATAATATTCCTCCGTTTCCGTGAGACGAGCTGAATTGATACAACGTTGATGCAAGGATAGGGAAGGGGTTGCAGAACAACCCCTCCTGTACAGGATTCTTACAGATAGTCGCGCTGACGGCGCTTTGCCAGAATAAGCGCAACAGAACCGATGGCGATAATCAACCCGCCGAAAACGAAGAAATACACATTGCTTTCGCCTGTTACTGGCAACGATTTATCCTGTTCCTGATTGGTGATTGCCATCGTACCGGATGGTGTCGCCTGACTGATGGTCGTCGGACCGCTGTATGTGACGGTGTATCCCGATGCGTTCAACTCTTCAACGGTGTATTGCCCGTATAGTAAGCCGGTCAATACCAGCGGCGAAGAAGTTGTGACTTCAAACAACTGTCCGTTTGGATAGCTTGGGCCTGTGACGCGAACGATAAACGTACGTGTCGATGTAGAAGTCGTGCCGCTGAAGGTAAGCACCCGATCGGTGATGGTCAACTGCCCGTCGATGACAACCGGCGTCGTTACTGAATCCGACGGGGCGGGGGATAGCGGGGTTCCGTTCTCCTGCGTCACGGTTGCAGTGTTGGTAATCGTGCTTCCGTTTGCAGCGCTGGACGAAACGGTTAACACGAGCGTCATGGTCGCGCTTCCGTTCGGGGCGATATCTCCGATGGACCAGATGTGCGTTGTCGCATTGTAGGTTCCGCTCGAGACGCTTGCGCTCTTATACACCGCGTTAGCCGGAAGTGATTCAGCCAGCATGACCGATCGTGCCGTTGCAAGGCCAGTGTTTCCGACACGAATGGTATAGGTAATGTCTACGTTTGGCTGTGCGAGTGTTTGTTGCGTGCTCTTGTCAATGGTCAGCACTGGATTTGCCACTGGCGTAACAACTGTTGAAGCTGGGGGATTGGTTAGAGCCTGATTGTTTTCGGAAATCACTGTCGCGGTGTTTGTGACGGTGTCTCCGTTCACAGCACTGTCCACGACTGAGAAGGTCAGCGTAATAAACGCGCTGCTGTTAGCTGCGATATCGCCGATGCTCCAAATATTTGTTGCCGTGGCGAAGTTACCGGAGGCTGTGGTCGCACTCTGAAGTACAGCGTTGCTTGGAAGTATTTCGGATACCTGAACAGATTTTGCGTCTACCAGGCCTGTGTTTGTAACTGTTACGGTATATACGAGAGAACCGCCAGTCCTTACGCTTGACTGAGTCGTGCTTTTCACGATTGCAAGGTGCGGCAGCAATACGGGGGTTTCGACAGTATCAGAAGGCGGATTGACCAGCGTAATGCCGTTTTCTTCCGTTACTTGGACGGTGTTTAGCACGGACTCTGATTCCGTAACCGTTGGCGAGGATGTAAGAACCAACGTTAACAACGCTTGTGCGCCGGGAGCCAGATCACCAATGCTCCAGATATTGGAGGACGTGTTGTAGCTTCCAAATGCGGTAGATGCGCTCTTGAAGGAAGCATTTGCCGGAAGCAGCTCGCTCACCGTGAGTGCTGAAGCCGTGCCGGTTCCCGTATTGCTGACGAGGATGGAATATGTGATGTCGTCACCCGGACGGATGGAAGTTTGCGTGGTGTTCTTGTCAATCATCAGTATGGGATTGCGGACGGGGGTTGTTTCGCTGTCCGAAATAGCGGGGGTGAGCGTGACCCCGTTTTCACTGGTGATGGACGCGGTGTTGACAACCGTACTGCCGTCAACAGCGCTGTTTGAAGTCGTAAGCACCAAGGTAAGCGTTGCTGTATCGCCGGAATCAAGGGCGTCGATGCTCCAAACACGGCTAATGGAATTATATGTGCCGTCGGAAGGCGAAGCGCTCTTGAACGCAGCGTTCGTCGGAAGCGTTTCGGTTATGAGGACATTGCTGGCGTCTACTGGCCCATTATTAGTAACGGTAATGGTATAGGTAATGTCTTCACCGGCGCGCACCTGCGATTGCGTTGAGTTTTTCACAATGGATAGTACGGGGACGGAGACAGGCGTCGTTACACTGTCCGTCGGCGGATCAGCAAGGGGATTGCCGGCTTCGTGCGTGACCGATACGGTGTTCAACACCGTATCACCGTCTTTCGCGCTAGCGGATACTGTTAAGACGAGCGTTAGCGTTGCGCTGCCACCCGCGGGAATATCGCCGGCGCTCCAGATGTTTGAGGCGGAATTATAACTTCCGGAGGAAGTGGACGCGCTCTTAAAGCTTGCATTGGATGGCAGATATTCCGTGATCTCCACGTCGTTGCCGCCGCCCAAGCCCGTGTTATGTACAACAATCGTATAGGTTACATCCTCGCCTGCCCGAAGATTGGTCTGCGTGGTGCTTTTTTCGATGGTAAACACCGGAACAGGAATTTCGGCGTTAGTGACTGTGATTTGACCTTCCTGATTGTCAATAGTAAGCGTTGCCGTGCCGGAGATTGTGACCGTATACGCTTCTGCGCCGGACTCCGCAACACTATATGTTCCGTAAATCAGGTTATCAATCACGAGCGGTGTTCCATTTGTAAGGGTGAATGAACTTCCGGTTGGGTAACTTGGACCGGTTACAACGACGGGGAAGGACAGAGCGGATGAATCAGGGTCGCCACGCTCATCTAGAAGTACCTTTGTAATGGTCAATGTTCCGATTGCGCGCTCCTGATTGACGAAATCAACCGACTGCTCGGACGCGACTGTTCCGGAAGCGATGTTTGTTTGGCTCGCGGTCCCGCCGTTTTGTGAGACCGAAACAACATAGTCGTCGAGATAAGACGCTAGTTCGGTGATTTCATAGGTTGCATCCAGTGGGACGTCCAATATGGTGACAGTGTCGCTGTTTTGTATCGCGAGTTCGCCATTTGTGATGGGGACGATGGAGCCGTTTACATCAGCGGAGCCTTCAAGCCGGGATCCGTCGATTCGTATGATGTATGAGAAATCCCGTTTTTCGGTCAGCACGGTTCCATCATTCTGCTGCAGCGTTTTGCTCAGCGTAATTGTGCCAACCGTTTCATAGAGTCCGGCATTTCGAATGATCGTATCGTCGGTGCTGCTGATGGTGAACAAACCTGTGTAAACCTCTCCGGCGACGATATGAGCTGCGCTGGTGTTTGTATCGTCGCCCGGGTCTGTGATGGCATACCCGCTTGGAATGATGAATCCAACGCGATATGTTCCTGTCTCATACGCACCGAGCGTATAGGCTCCGTTTGCGTCGGTAACGGCTTGAATCGGTTGCCCGTCCGGCCCGATAACAGGATCACCCGAAGAATCCAGCAACTCGACTGTAATACCGGGGAGGAGCGGTTCCCCGATTTCGTAGAGACTGTTTTTGTTTGAATCGATAAACGCAATGCCGCTTAATTGATATTTCAATACGCGCAGGTTTCGGGAAATCGATTCCAGATAATTCACTCCGTTTGACGAGATGGCAAACGAGTTGACGGCATAAGCATTATTCGCAATTGTCGGGTCGTTGTCCGCTAACACGGGGACGATGAAGCTGACGGATTCATCCACATCAAGTGTTTCGCCGGAATCCATGACAATCTTGATTCCGCGCACGGTGGAATAATCGCTCACCGATGAGACCCAGCCGCCCCCGTCCGCATATGCAGCGGGAGAGTCGCTTTGTGCCGCGGTGTTGTAATAAACGGTAAATCCGCTCGGCGCGGTCACGGGGCCGGAGAGAAACACGTCAAACTGCGATCCGCGCGATGTGTAGTTGCCGGAACCGTCCGATACAATGGAAGTATCGCCAACGCGCGGTAAAACCTCCAGCGCGGTCAGCTGGCTGAGCGGGAGGATGCTCTTGTTTGTCACGTTCAGCTTATAGCTCGCGCTGTCTCCAATCAGCGTTGTACCGGTGCTGAGCAGATAGGTTGAATCCAAAGAACCCTGCACCTGCTTTGACGAGAGCACTTCTCGCGGCAGGATGATGTTGATCAAAGCCGAAGACTTATCGATCAGTTCGGTGGTATCCCCGTCGTTATCGATATCCAGCGTGTCTTGTACGACGGTATTTCCTCCAAAGTGTGTTGCCGGATAGATAGTCTGAGCGCTTGGATCGGAGCCGGATTCATTATTGGACCAAATCAGATAGGCATCAACATAATTTGCGCCCTCCGCCATCGCTGCGCTCGTTTTTAGCGCAATATATAGCCCGTGCCCGTCTGATGATGTCCCTGTACCAATAAATGGATTCGCATAGTCATAAATAAGCGCAGTTTGTCCTGTTCCTTTGTAATCATAGATTATCGTAGGCGCCTCAGGATTGGCATACAACGGATCACCCGCAGAGTTGTTTGGATTGCGATCGCTGTTACCGCCACCTGTGTATTCTGATCCATTTGGAAGAAGAACAACCAGTTTCTGTAAATAGACTTCATCTCCCAGAGCAACCTGCCAGGGCGACCACATTGAACCGACATTGGAGATTACGCCAGCATTGTTTCCTGCAACTAAACCCGACGAGCCACCATCAAGCCATAAAGTAACCTCAGGCTTATACTCAACTAGTTGATAAGGCTGGCTGTGGATAGAGCTGGCTGTAAAGACTTGCGTGCTTCCAATATAGTTTGCATCTATGAATGCATCGTTCCACATACGATCCAAAGACACATCGCCGGTATAATGCGTCCCAGCGGGATCGACAAACTTGACTGTCAGATAGATATCGATGCTATTTCCGCCGCTGATGGTGCTGCCGGAAGTTGTTTTCCATTGAAAACCACGCGTATTGGCGGGCACGGTAATTTCCGCTTGCGACCCATCACAAGTAACATTGGTTGCAACGGTTGTGGAATTCCCACCGGAATCAACAGCGATGAGTTCAAACGAACCCGTTCCGCCGCTGGTCGTGGAAAGCGAACCCTCCACACGAACTTTTGTGATGTATAGGCGGGTGTCCAGTCCGCTGTCAGTGATAACAACATTTTCAAGATCTAATGTAGCCGGATTTGTAAAATTGATACGCCATTGAAACTCACCTTGCTTGATTGCCAGAGAGTCGGCTATATTCGGGCTATATGGATCGCCAACCGGGCGATGCGTCCATTTACTCAGGACAATTCCCGGAAGAGCGGTTGTCAGTTGGAAGCTGATTGAGTCCGAATAAGTAAACGTATCCTCATAAGGTTGCCCATCCAAAGGAACCATTGTCACGTCGAATCGGTTTGTATAGGTGTTTCGAATATCTGCTCCGGCGAATTTTAACTTCAATGTCGGAGGGACAACATTGTTTAGATCTGGCAGAAGCAGTGTATAAGACGCAGTGTTTGCTCCAGAATCATAGGTCCACCCTGGATTCAGGCTTGCGTCAAAAACCGCACCCGCGGGCAGCGTATCCACGATTTCATGTGCGGAAACGAAGCGTCCGCCGTAGTTGTTGCTCCAGTTGATGTCAGAATTATAATAGAAAGCCCAGTTTGCAGTATACGTAAAACTTACTACAACCTCGGAATCGGATGCAACCAGATTTGAGTCGTTGGGATCAGCGGCGCCAGCGTATACAAGCGTATTATCCGCGTTGACGGAGCCGTTCATTAGCTTCGTAATTGTGCGTTCCTCCACCTGAAATGTGAACGAAACCGGATCAGCCGTGATGAGCACCTCGTCATTTTCATCGACAAGCGTCGCGGTCACGGGCAACTCATAGTTATCCGGTGTGAGACCTATTTTGGAAGGAATCGTGATCGGGGCAAGCGTAATCGTTCCGCCGGTCAATTCAGCAAAATGATAACTAACCGTACAATAACCCGCAGAAGGCGAGTCAAAGACAACGGATTCCGTAGCGATAGATAAGTCACCGGCTCTAACGATTTCACCGCCAACATTCTCAACATAGTCTGTCGGGAAAACGATCTTTGCGGTTACATTGTAAAGACTTGTGCTGACGCTTGACATATCGAGCGTCATATTCAGGGTTGCAGTCCTACCGGTGAGAAATTCGGTAATCCCGCCGGCGGCCGAAAGGTTGAAAAGAATCAATGGATCGATAGCGTCCGCTAACGGGTTGATTCCTACATCTGACTCGGCGCCAAACAAAGCAGGCGCTTCTGCCGGCAATATCGCTTCGGTGGATTCAGGTTCGGGTGTTTGTTCCGTCTGCACTAATAATGAGGATAGTAAATAACCTTCCTCTCCGGTTTCGGTGAGGACAAGACTCCACTCTCCATTCGCGCTATATACGGACACAATATCCCCGTTTGCCACCGTGCCGACAACGTCACTGTCACGATCCGGAAGCACTAGCAAATCAACCGTATCATCATCGATCATCACAACGGTCGCCTGATAGAGCACAACCGGAGGAGAGGAGGATTCTTGTGCAATATCTGTTGCGTCATCCGCGACCGTGGTAAAAGGCAGCATCGCCAACGTCGGCGAGGTGCCGTTATACGACCACGAAACGGGTTCTAGACCTTTAGCGCTCATAGCATTAAGCGCTTGCGCCTCCGTTAGGACAGAATTTTCAAGCTTATATTCAACGATATAACCGCTTTGAATACCATTCTCGTCCGCAAACCAAACGCGAACGGCTGCACTGGCGTCTTCGCGCGTGATATATTCTGTCACGCAAAGAGGGAGACCGGTACCGTCTAGGGTTCCGATGAGCGAACTGGAGCTCAAGCTGGAAGAGGAGAACACATTTGCGTCTGCATCGGCTGTCAACACATATGCATATCCGCTTTGGTTGATCGCCGCTGCAATTTCCGGCTCGGACTCGCTTACGATAGCTGGTGTCGGCGTAGCTTCTTTGGAGGGGCTTTCTTCAGTCACCTCCGGGGAACTGGTGCTTTCGGCAACGGGAGTCGGCGTGACTTCCGGGGAAGAGCTCTCACCGCTGACAGAAACAGTGTTCTCCGGGGTGGCGGAGCCTCCCAAAGCAGGATCCAGCGTAGTATCTAAGGATGGACTAGGTTCGCTAGCAGGATTCGCACTCTCCTCGACAACTACAGGGCTTGGTGTTTGGGTTACAGTTTCCTCACTTTGCAAAACGTTTGCGCGTCCGTCTGTGAGCGCAAGTGAAGAATGCGCCCAGGGGACACTGCTCATAACCATCATAATCGCAATTACGATAATAAATAAGGATACTTTTTTTGAAGTACTGGTTGTAATCCTGTGTTTCATATTGACCCCCAAAAAAATTGATCGCTTGTTTTTAGATTGTGTTTGTATTAGATTAAGGTTATAAAAGGAATGACGATTGTGGGATTTCTACTCGCTGAACCTGACAGATTTTGAACAGATATCACGAAACAAACAGGGAATTAACGTGAGATAAAAGACGGATTTTCTGACAGAGAACAATTCTTTTATTAATGTAGCGGCTGTAACTCAATTATAAGAATCAAGTGTTCATTTAACGTTTATTACGCGTTTACTAGGCGTTTGATGATGTATAAAATTCACAATGCATATAAGATTTATTCAAATAGAATTCATATTTAACGATAAAAAACAGAAATTATACAACGAGAAAATAAGAGAATCGCAAAACGACATCAGTGAAAACGCCTGAATCACTGCAAAAATGTGAGCGACATGCATACGAAACACACGCCATACGAAAAAACGGGGGTAAATCTGATGATGAATAATCACTTGACAGGATGCGAAGTGTGTGAGGCCTTCTTTGACGCGCTGTATCATACACACGACACACAGGTGTTGTTACATTGCCTCACGGACGATATCACTTGGAGCGGTGACTCTGAGATGGTCAGCGCAACCGGTAAATTATCAGTCTTGTTTATTCTTGAATATGCAACGAAGAATTACTTTCAAAATCACCGGCTCAAAAGCATGAAACTGAACGAGAAACAGATTCGTCAGGGAATATGCCTGGTGGAAGGGTTTTTATTGCTTGGTGACGATGTGTCTGAAGATATGCGTTTTCGATTTGCGGCACTTTGCACAAAGAACGATGAGCAGTATCAGATTTGCAACATGCAATTTCACATGCTGAAGAGTATGAACAAGCAAAGCTATGCCATCGATCGAATGCTGAATTCACTTTTTGATGCAATGCCGTTTAGCGTCGTTATTTTTGAACAGAGCGATGCGAAACTGAATCTGATTTATTTTAACGAAGCGTTTACGAAGTGTGTTTCGATGTCAAAAGCCGAATGTAAAACGGCGCTCGACGAAGCCCCGTTTGCTTTTGCAGACCCAAACAGCCGCGACACGCTTAAACAAGCAGTTTATTCACTGCTCGGCTCGGGTTCGTTCACGTGCGAACCAGCCAAGGTGAAGATCGGGAAGGCCACTCCGTCAAGGTGGGTTTCAGTTATGAGCAGCGTTTTTCACTGGGGAGACCAGCGGGCGTTTATTGTGCTATCACTTGTGGATATTACGGAGGAGATAGAAGAGCAAAGGCTGCTGCGCGCGACGATTGCCAACATTCCGGCAAGTATCTGCATGTTTGAAATCGATGGGCAGAGGATCCGGCATACATTCCTGAGCGAAGGGTTCCCAAAGGAACTGGGGCTCCAAAGCGAAGATTTTTATGGGGACGTCGATTTCAAACTCATTCATCCGGATGATCTTGAACTAGTGAAAAAGGCCTATCATGGGGTTTTGAATGGTGCAGAAACCATTGACATCGAATTTAGGGCCGGCAAAAAGCAAGGAGACTATATCTGGACAAAGCTCACCGCAAAACGCGTGTTAAACGAGCTTGGTGAGCCGATGTATTTCGGTGTTTATCTTAATGTTGACGACAAAGTGAGATTGGCAAAGGAAATCGTTGCGTTAAAAGACGAAATGGAAGACATGATCACATCTCTGCCATGCGGCGTTGCTCTATTTGTTTATCAAGACGGACAAATTACACCCGGATTTTTTAGCGATCAGCTTAGAGCGTTGTTCGGAATGAACAGAAACGATTACGCATCAGGATTTTCAACGGAAATGCCTCTCGGATATTTGACGGATCCGGAATTGATGGAACGGCTTAAGAGCTATATTCAAGAGAAAAGAACGGATAGTGAAACGATCCTTGTAAAAAAATCGCATCAAGATGGAAATCCTTTCTGGTTAAGGATTATCTTTAGAGCGACTCATGTTCAATCTGCAAGTCATCTTTACCTTGCAATATCGGATGCAACGCAAGAAGTCTTGGAAAACCAGGCGAACCTTTGGAAACAAGAACGTTATCGAATATTGGCAGAGGCATTGAATGGGATTGTATTTGACTATAATCCGACTGACGATGTGCTAACATATGAAGTGTTTTCGCAAAAACAAACGGGCGAACAGAAAATCGCAGGTCCACTCAATCATATTCTTCTAGAGAATTGCCAGATATTTGAAGAAATTCAGATGGTTCGCGATTTGTTTACCCGGTTAGCAAAGACGGCAACACGCGGTACGATGGATATACATGTGAAAAGAGCTTCCAATGAATTCAGATGGTATCGGCTTTATTATGTAAGCCTTGAAGGCGCGGACGGATCGATCTTTCGCATACTTGGAAGACTGGAAGACATTCAAAAAGAAAAAGAACAGGAGCAATTTGCGCTTGCGCGCGCGAGCATAGTAACGCAGCATGCATTGAACGTCGGTTCGAACACATTGTATTCGGGGTTGTTTGACTTGCACGATGGAGTACGGCTACGTACCGACACGGACATCAGCTCAAACGGGACGCCAAAAGCAAAGACGTTTCTAGAAACGCTTATGCTTATATGTGATAAGTTGGATGATTCGAGCGATATCGGGATTATTCTTCGTGAAGCGAATGAGTTGAATGTTGAGAGAGACAATTACACACGATCTGGGAAAGACTTTGTAATCAAGTATTCCTTCCCTAAATCCGAAAACTCGATTTGGGTGAAGCTGACGATCACTACAATTTGCGACGAACCGACAAAGCAGCGCTTTGCCAGCGTGACGCTGTCTGACTACAATGAACAGAAAAACAAAGAAATCGCCGCATGGAACCAAGTCAATATTGATGATTTAACAGAGCTGTTGAACAAAAGAAGCTTTGAAGAGAAACTACAGAAGTTTTTAAGCGAACATAGAACAAGACATACGATTCAGGCGATAGCATGCATTGAAATTGATTCGTTGAAGTGGATCAACGAACGCTATGGGTATGAACTCGGCGATGAGATCATTATTAAATCAGGACAGGTGATTCATGCAGCGCTACAAACTGGTGACTTTGCCTGCAGAACATTCGGCGGAACGTTCATGATTTGCTTGACCGATCTGCAGAACGAATCAGTGATGGAAGAACGGCTTCGCATCATTTCCTTAGCACTTCAGTGGCCGATCGGGGAAGACAAGGTAACATCGGTTCATATAGGTTGCGTTATCATGAGCGGCGATAAGGACAATGAGAAAAAATTGATTACGCAGGTGTCGGAGGCATTACATTCTGCAAAGCGTTGTGAAGCGAAGTATGTTTGCGTATCCTCGGATGAAATGATAGAAGGCATCATCAATGAAGAGGTAACGTATGAGGTTGAAGTGTCCGGCAACGCCGATCCTGAAATATTCATTCGCACGTTTGGACACTTTGATGTGTTTATAAATAATAAGCCCGTATACTTTAACTATCCGAAAGCGAAGGAATTACTTGCATTGCTGATAGACCGGAAAGGCGGATACCTTTCGGCTATCGATGCGATCAGTTGCTTATGGGAAGACCTGCCAGCAAATAAAAAGGCCTTTGCCAAATATCGACAAACGGCCATGCAGCTAAAAATAATTCTGGAAAAAAACGGCATACAACATCTGGTGGAAAGCAAAAACGGGATGCGGAGAGTGATGATAGAGCATTTTACATGTGACTACTATATGTTTACACGCGGAGAAGAAAATGAGGAACATAGTTATTTCGGACAATACATGATGGACTACAGTTGGGCTGAGGAAACGATAGCAGCGCTTAATGAAAGAAAAGATACTAGAACACTTATTTAGTATGGCATTCACGGCTGCGCTCAAGCCCATCTTCAGAGTTCTCCAGTATTTTTATTCCAGCTTAGTATCCTTTGCCGCTTTCCACGCTGCAAACTCCCGCTGTCCTTCGTCGCTATCATAATATGCTTGAATCAGCGGCAGGACACAGCGCGCCAAAGACTCGATTACATGTTCCGGAACATCGGGAGGCGCTTCCGTTTTACGTTTCTTGTGTTGACAGGATGTATCGCTCGTCACCGGCCTCCCTGATCGCCATGCGATAAGCTTCCTCAAAAAATCTTTTGCAAAAGCATATCCATCCGCCGTGTTCCTCGAAATAACCGGTGTTACATCGAACACGAACTCACAGAATACGTCCGCATCGGCTTTCAAGCCTCGCGTGCTGATCATCCCATCGCTCACCAGGCGGTCAAATGCTTGCGTGTAAGAGCCTGCGCACCGTTTGAAGTGCACATTCAGGTGCTGGCGTTCCGGAACGATATCGGGATTGGAGTAAATCTCGTTCTTTCTCTCGTTGTGCCGCTCCCGTATGGAAAAGTTGTTGCGTTGGTAGCTGTTTTTCGAATCGCTTGTTCAGCGCAGGCGGTCTTAAAAGCTCTTCGTGGTCATTACAACAGACATGACCAATCCACACTAAACAGTAGATGATTGGCTTTCACGGCGCTCTGACGGGCTTTGAAGGCCTCTGGGACGGGGTGTGCAACCGGTAGCATATTGCTCGACTAATACATAATATAGTTTTTATTTTATTGACAATATATATGTGTGCGTTTTGTATAATTTTCAATCCTCTATAAATCTATTGTAATTTGTCCGTCTCGTAAAACACCGAATTTATTGCAGACAACGCGAAAAGTATTTTGAATAGCAATGCTAACCAAAGGAGTAAAGAAAAACACCGATACCAAAGAGTATTCAGTGTTGAAAAATGCTTGTTGACGAGATGATGATATTGTGTGGACGGAACTAATTCAATTTCCGACCACACAACGTTTTACTTTTTCACAAACAGAACATGGCATCTTGGAGAAGCTATTGCGCAAAGTTACGACAAAATTTGCTGTACATAAGAATAGAAAGAAACGGATGCGCTGTTTTATGCGTTTTAGCCGCCGCCGCATAACGGGAGAAATCCGATTGTATCGCCGTCTTTGAGTGCGGTTTTCTTTCCGTCGGACAGTCCAATGCTGACGTCGTTGATGACGATTAAGGACCTCTTTGCCGCCTTGTAAGCTTCTTTGCCATAGTCGAGCTTAATCTGATCCAAAACGTCTTTAACACTCTGAGCCTGTGTTGGTTCCGTTTCTTTTTTTACGATGCCGCGCAACGGTGCATAATAACGAATTGTCTTCATGTTTCAATCCTCAGCTTGCGCAGTACGCGCCTTGTCGGTGCGCCGTCCTTGCTCCAACCGCGCACCTTATAGTATACGGGCAACATTTTATCGAGCCGCACGACGGTATTTGGATTATCCGGGTCCTGCGGAACATCGGTCAGCCGGGTCGGCAGGGAATCGTCTTTTTTCGTCAAACCTTCACGCATGTTGTACTGTCGCTCCATATTATAGCCACGCTCACCGAGTTTCACAAACGAACCGGTGTAAAAGGGAAGACCGGTAATCAGACGCAGCGCCTCCGCGTGCGGGAATAGATAAACAGAGTTGAATCGCAATACCGGCATCATCCAGAGAAGCAGGCGAACGCCAAGCCCCAGATGCGTCGCAATCTTTCCAACCGCGCGCGTGAACGGGTGATGCGGGCCGAGCTTAAAGAAGATCGCCGGGACAAACGACTGTGCAGAGAACAGGCAGAACCCGCTGGCGGAAATTGCCTCCAGCGCATCCTGTAAAAACACGGTCAGCGCAGGCTTTGCGGACGTTGAAAGCGGATCGGTCACAAGCACGCCCACAGACTCTAACAGGGCGAGGTACCCGCCGTTGAGATGGCAACCGCCGCGGTTGCTTGTTGCGTAACCAAGACCCATACCGACCGAGCGGCGCGGCTCATAGCTTGCCATTTCAAGTCCTTTGCTGTGCATGGCGTATTCCTTGCCGCCATATTTTTCACTCATCCATTTGGAGCCGTTGGCAAGGTCGCTGTAAATACCTTCACGAACGGCAATCTTTTTCACAACTTCGAATAAATTGTCCGAATCGCCGAACGTCACACCGAAATCACGAACGCCGTTTTCCTTCAGCTCCATTGCAAAGGCGATAGTAGAAGCCAGCGAAATCGTATCCATTCCGAGGATGTCGCAAAGGTAGTTGAGCTTCAGCATATTCTCCATGCTGATTGCGTCGATGTTCGGGCCGAAGAATCCGCATGTTTCGTATTCCGGGCCTTTCACGTCTTTGCCGTCGACCATAACGCGCCGTTCACAGCGTATCGGACAGGAAATGCAGGAGCTGTTGCGCAGTAAATATTGCTCGCTCAGCGTTTCACCGCTGACATAGTGTGCGTCCTTTGAATGCCCGTATTTGAAATTGTGGGTGGGGAGCGCGTTGGTCGAATTTGCTTTACTAACGAGACCCGCGCTGCCGTAATTCGGCAGGGACTCGCCCGTCATCGGGTGGTTGCGTAAAAATTTAACCCATTTTTTTACGTACTTGTTGAAGCCCTTGCGATTGTGTATCTCCGGGCGCTTTGTTCCGTATGCAACGACCGCCTTGATCTTCTTTGCACCGAGGACTGCGCCTGCACCGCAGCGTCCAGCAACGCGCTCGCCTGAAACGGCGGACGCATAACGTACAAGATGCTCACCCGCAGGGCCAATCACGAGCGTGCCGTAAATTTTCGGGAATGCTTGCTGCGTTTCTTCCGCATCTTTGCCCCAGAGTTCGCTTGCATCGGAGATCGTGATCTCACCGTCGATGATAGAGATCGTGCAAGGAGATTCGCTGCTGCCTTTTATGATGATACCGTCGTAACCTGCACGCTTCATCAAAACGCCGAACTGACCGCCGCAATTGCTGGAGGCAATACCGCCGGTCAGCACGTTTTTAAATGTCATGTTAAAACGGCTGGAACTGGGCGCGCCGGTGCCATTGGCAGGGCTTGTGTTGATGATAACGACGGCTTCGGCAGAGAGTGGATCAAGACCGGCGGGCGTCAGGTCATATAAAAGGCGAGCGCCAAGCGTTTTGCCGCCAATGTAGTTTTTGTATAGCGCTTTGCTGATTTCATAGCGCTCGGCTTTTCCTGTATTTAGATCAATGATTGCATAAACGGGGAGTTTCATTTCTCCACCTCCTGCATGGTGATGGCGCTCAGTGGACAGTTTTCTTCACAGAGACCGCATCCAATGCATTTTTTCGGCTGATACAGTTCGGCAAACACGTGAATATCGCCATGGAACGCAGGCGGTGATATCCGAAGCGCATCTGCGCGACACCATGTTACGCAGATGCCGCAGGCGCTGCACAGTTTTGTATCGACGACCGGTTTTTTCCATTTTATGCGCGGCACGTTCGTGCACGGGTTGCCGTGACCGTCCAAAACCGCATTTTTCGGGCAAACGCGCCCGCAAACACCACAGGATACACAGCGACGGATGTTTACAACATGGCGCTCTTTCGCCTTGCCATCAATGGCCAGGACAGGGCAATTTTTCGCGCAGGCCGTACAGCCGATGCACGCGTCCGTAATGAAATACGGCATATCGTTTCTCCTTGTGAATGTTTTAGAATTGCTTTATCTAAATGTATCATATTCAAAAACACATATCAATCTTTGGACAACTCTTGTTGCGTATTGCATTTCAAAATAGAACTCACGCTCCGGGTGGAACCGGAGCGTTGAATGGCGTCATGACTTTAGTTACTGCCGGGGAAGTGCTTCTCACTTTCCTTCAAATCAAATCCGAGCGTTCCGCCTGGATTCATGATATTGTCCGGATCAAAGTGGTTTTTAAGCGAGCGCAGTACGTCATATTCATTTTTGCCGACCGAACCTTCCAGCCATGGTGCGAACATCTTGCCGATGCCGTGATGGTGACTCATGGCCGCGCCGGATCTTTGAATGGCGGAGAGTATACCGGCATGATACGCCTTAAACGCTTCCGGGTCGCTTTCCTTGATGATGAAGATAAAGTAGAGGTTTGCACCCTGCGGATAAACGTGCGACATGTGCGTCATGCAGATCGTGTTTGGTCGTGACTTGCAAAACGCGCGAACCTCTCTGTGTACCGCTGACATATTGCTCCAGTTGACGGTGCATTCCATTGTGTCTGTTACAATGCCGAAATCCTGCATCGTGTCGCGCATATACGGGTCGTTAAAGCGGCCTTTTTCCCAGCTGCGTGTAACATAACCCGTCAGGCTCATGCCGCCGAACTTTCGGCAGACACGATGGACGTTTTGAGCGCAGTTTTTAGAAAATCCTCTCTCGCCGTTGGTAAAACCAAGGAAGAGGCACATCTCGTTTTCTTTAAAATTGCGGAGCTTGAACAAATGCTTCAAGGGTGAATCCATAACGCCGTAAAGATGCAGCATAACGCTTGTCTCTTCCGGATCGGAGAGCCTGAATACGGATGGATAGCCTGCCTCGCTTTGCATGATTTCACGTGCGGCGGTCTGCGCGGTTTCCCAGTCTTTGAACATATACGAAAAGCGTTTGATCGTTTCCGGCATGTGGCGGAATACTTTCAGCGTTACATGCGTGAGAACACCGTAGGTACCTTCGCCACCCATCATGATTTGTCCCAGGTCGCTGCCTGTGGCTTTGCGAGGGTAGCGGTCGGTTTTAATGTTGCCGATCGGCGTTGCATACTCCTGCGCAAGAACAATGTCGGAAATGCAGCCGTAATACGTGGAGTTTTGTCCGGCGCCGCGGGTAACGACCCAGCCGCCGACTGATGAATACTCGAAACTCTGCGGAAAATGCCCGCAGGTATAGGCGCGCTTTGCGCCAAACAGTTTGATCGCATCGTTCAGCGTTTGTTCCAGCTTGGGGCCACTCATACCGGCTTCCACAGTGATGGTCTGATCGATTTCATTAAATGAAACGACTTTGTTGAAGCGCAAACGAAGATCGAGTGAAACGCCGCCTTTTACGCACTCCACGCCGCGCGTAACCGAAGAACCGCCTCCGTAAACATAGACGGGGATTTTTTGCTTTGCGCAGTAAGCGACAATCTGTTCAATCTGTTCTTTTGTGTCCGGGTAGAGCACCGCGTCCGGTACGTTTTCAACGATTTTATTACGCAAACGGAGCAAATCATACATTGTTTTTCCATACGCAACGGAAAGCCGTGCATAATCGTCCGTGCGGACAAAGTCTTCGCCGACGATGGCACGAAACGCATCGATATCCTGCTTTTTCAACATGATTGGGATGTCAAACTGAACAGAATCAAAGCCGGTATCCTCCGTATACGATTGAAAATCTGCGTCGGTCATGCCGAACTTTGCTTTCATCATTCGAAACAGAGATTCTCTGGGCACCTTAATTTCCAGCGGGTCACCCCACTTAAAAACAGAACGGTAACTGTTCTTTGGGAATTCTCCGCGTACCCAATTGGGTTCAAAATCTTTATAAGGGTGGGACATGATGATTCGCTCCTTTCAAAATCCGGGAATCAATAAGGGTTCACAAGACGGTCGGTCGTGCAGATGATATTCACTCCGACGCCGCAAACATTTTGAATCACAACGTCGCCAATTTTAACGCGACGTTTGACCAGCGCTTGTTTCAGTTCGGCCAACACGTCCGGAATTTTTGTTTTTTCGATTTCACCGTCGGTTCGCACACTGACGACAGGCGCGTCGGGAAAGATCGTTTTTACGCTGGATGTAAGCGTGCGCATCGGGCGCGTCAGTTCTGATTTTGCGTAATCAATGCCACGCCCGCATTTGTTGCCGGTGATCGTGTAGCCGTCGCTACCTGGATAGCACTGCATGCGACAACCGTTCGGGCAAACGATACAGACAATCTCCCGAATGGGTTCGTCGGCAGGGTTCGTTTGATTGATTGTATCATGCATGGTTCGTACCCTCCAGATGAAAAAGCAGCGGGGAAGGCCCGGCCAACTCAGCGTTAGTCAATTTCAGGCGCAACCGTTCCATCTCTGGTGGACGCAGATGTGCGTAGTGCTTCGTGTACAGCGTTTGATCACCTTTTGTGACGGAGAGCGTAGCATTGTCCATGTCGCAATATGAACGGAAGTAGAATGTGCGTTCGGCGGTCGCTACATTGCGGTCAAGTCGTTGCGGGACGACATACAGCAGGGAAGGATCACACGTAACAACGGCAAGGTCACGTTTTGCATACGTCTGTCCAGCGGCTTTTCTACCGGCTGTTTCACCGCTTTCGGAAACATAATCGACCAGGTCGTTGACATGAAGCGCGTTTCCGCAGGCAAACACGCCGCTGATCAGCGACTGATTGTTTTCGTCCACGACGGCGCCTTTTGTTTTTGGGTCGATCGGAACGTGCAGTGTCTCCGCAAGCTCGTTTTCAGGTATAAGGCCGACGGAGAGAATCAGCGCGTCGCATTCTATAATGATTTCCGTACCTGCTATGGGCTGCATATGATTGTCTACATCGGAAATCTCGACGGCGCTGAGCCGCTGTTCGCCAAACACGCGGGTAACGGTTTTGCTGATATAAAGTGGGATATCGAAATCCGTCAAACATTGGCTGATATTTCGTGTCAGTCCACTCGGCGTCGGTTTAGCTTCATATACGCCGACGACCTGCGCGCCTTCCAGTGTCAGTCTGCGCGCCATAATGAGGCCGATATCGCCGCTGCCGAGGATGACACAGCGCTTTGTCGGCAATTTGCCGAGAACATTGGTGTAATACTGTGCGCTGCCCGCGGTAAACACACCTGAACAGTGGTGCCCGTGCACGCCAATCTGTCGGGACGTGCGCTCACGGCAGCCGGTCGCCAGCACAAGCGAACGCGTCTGCACGCGCTTTATGCCGTCGCGCGTGACCAGTGTGATGTAATTATTTTCTCCAATTCGTTCGATACCGCTGACGAACGATAGTGTGCTTATGGTAATATTGATTCCCGAAAGGCGTGAGATAAATCGTTCTGCATATTCCGGACCTGACAATTTTTCACCAAAGCGGACAAGGCCGAATCCGTCGTGAATGCATTGTTTCAATATACCGCCAAGCCTTACTTCGCGCTCAATCAGCAAAACGGACGCGCCTTCCTGATCGGCGGCCAGTGCGGCGGCGAGTCCGGCGGGACCCGCGCCGATAACGGCAACATCATAACAAAGCAGTGGAATCATTGTCCGTCACCTCCTTGATGTCACAGCATAACAGCTCGCTGCCAATGCCACTCTTTTCAACTTGCTCCGGTGGAATGTCTTTTTCTTCTGCGATGATGCGTAGCACGAGCGGCCCGCAGAAGCCGCCCTGGCAGCGACCCATGCCGGGACGGACGCGACGCTTAACGCCGTCGGCTGTGTCGCATGGAACGCTCCTGTGAAGCGCGTCGAGCACTTCGCCGCGGCTGATTTCCTCGCAGCGGCAAACGATTTCACCGTAATCAGGATTGCGCCGAATCAACGCGTCGCGCTCTTCGTCCATCAGCTCGTTCACATACGGAATTCCTTTTCTATTCGGGTTGAACGACGCTCTTGCTTGAATCGACTTATTTGCTTCAAGCAGCTGTTTCGCCATCTTGGCTACGTCGACGGCGATTGCCGGCGCGGCGGTGATACCGGGCGACTGAATACCCGCGGCGTGGACGATGTTTTTTGTTCGCCTGCCCTTTTGAATGATAAAATCTTCTTCGTAAGTCGCCGCGCGAACCCCGGTGAAGTAGGTGATGGCTTCGCGCGTGCTGAGCGCAGGATCGGTACGTCCCTGCTTTTCAAATACATCGGCAAGACTGCCCGCGTGCGTCGCATAGTTTTCCCGCTCGTATGTTTCAACAGCGTCCGGACCGACGAGCACATTGTCGTCAATCGTTCGCACAAGACCGCCGCCTTTTGTGTGCTTTTTCTTTGTGGAAGATGTTCCAAGCGACGACACGATGGTGTTGATCCGCGCGGCGGATTTATGATCGAGTATCGTGTTTGTTCCGCGGCGCGGATGGATAGAGAAGAACCGATCGTTTGCCATGTTTGCGACCTCATCGCAAAAAACGCCCGCCGCGTTAATTACAACCTTTGGATAAACCGTCCCGCGGTTTGTTTGAACGGACGTTATTTCACCCTCTCTAACCTGCATGCCGAGAATGGCGGTGTCGAGTGAAAGCCGAACGCCGTTATCCACGGCGTTTTCCGCATAAGCGATGGTTAAACCATACGGCGAAACAACTCCGGCGGCGGGGAAATACAGCGCGCCAGTGATGGCACGGGACATATGCGGCTCACGCTTGCGGAAGGCACGAGGACCATAAAAACGCGCATGCGGTCCAATCAGCATGAAATATAGCTGCGCAATAAAACCGGCAAACGCATGAGATTTTTTCTGGAAACAAAGGTATTGACCATTGCGGCAAAACGGCACGTCCAGCTCTTTGCAAACGCGGTCATACATGCGGTTGCCGCGCATGTTATAGCGCCGCTTGAACTGTCCTGGGATAAGGTCTACGCCCGGATGCACCATGCCGTCATTGCGTGATGACGCCTGCAGCGCCACGTCGTGTTCCTTTTCGCATAGCAATATGTCGATGTCGTATCGGGCGCACTCACGCGCAATGGCGCAGCCAATGATACCGCCGCCGATGATGAGGATGTCCGGGCTGTCGCCGTTTAACGTATCATCTGTCAGGGGTGGAAGTTTCATCTTCGGAATCGTTGCGCCTGTGAATACAATATCGTTGACAAGACCGTCATAGCGGCGCTTGTTCACCGACATCATGCCTGCCTCGACAATATCGTCCCAATGGTCGAGTTCACCGGATAGAACAAGACAGCCGTCGTTTTCGCGCGCGGTAACACGGCCCTGAAAGCGTTCGTTTAGTTTTGAGTTCAATCGTTCCAAATAAGACATTTTCTTATAACTCCAAAGAAGCGGTGCAGTTTGTTTGTGTCATGTCGGTCGAGCGACCGACTAACAAGATTATCGTACCATTACGCGTTTCTACTGTCAAGAAGCGAATGGAAAGCTGAAACAAAAAGGCTATGGAAGCCCATAACCGTTTCAGCAATTCAGTTTATATTATTTCTGAAAATCCGAGAAATTTTCCGACATCCATTCGATGAATGCGTCAATATCGATGCTTTTATTTTGAAGTGTATTTTGTACCATAAGCCCGTCGACCAGAGTCAGCAACAGCCAGGCGAGTTGCTCTCCGTCCACGCCGGGTAAACGTTCAATGATGCGTTCTTTCAAGATGTTCTTAAAGAGGGCGTATTGTTCGTTCAGGCGCTCCTTGATATCGGCGCCTTCTTCGCCGGAAATTGCCTCTACGAATAGGCGCAGTCTCAATGCGCCGCTTTCATCAAAAACGCCGCGTATAAACGTATAACGAACAAGGCGGGGAATGGAAGTGTCTTTTTCCGCATTGTCAACCCAGGTGAGCAAATCGTCCGAAAGCTTATTCCAGTACCGTTCGCAGATGTCAAGATAGATTTCCGCCTTGCTGCGGTAATGGTAAAACAGCGTGCCTTTACTGACGTTTGCGCCTTTGGCTATCTCGGCAAGCGAAACGTCATGCTGTTCCTGAAACAGTTTGATTGCCGCATTCAGAATTTGCTGTTTTACATTATCATTTTTCGGTGCGGCCATTTTAAAAGGACGTCCTTTCCATCAGAGATTCACGCGTTACTGTATCGAAAGCAGATATCTTGCAAAGTCACGCGCGCCGTCGACGGCCTGCTTGGTCTGGAACGATGCAAGATCATCGATGTCTCGCACGGAGTACATACCATTATACCGCATGGAGTAGTGTTCGCACATCCGCTGGAGACCGATTACAAACGGATCTGCTGCGTAAGCTGTGTCGTAGCCATGCGTAGCAAGAACGCAGATCTGCTTGCCCTTCAGCAGATTTCCTTTTGTCGTTCGATAAAACTTTCCAAATGCAAAAAATCGATCGAGCATCGCCTTCATTTCAGCGGGGCAAAACCATGTGTAAATCGGCGTCGCAAGCACGATCAATTCGCTATTTAGAACGGTCTCCGAAATGCGTTGCATATCGTCTTTCTGGCAGCATCCGTAGCCGTCCTGAACATCTTGACAGTGATAGCAACCCTTACAGGGCGCAATGTTCATATCAACCAGTTCCAAATACGTAACGTCGGCGCCGCCTGTGCGAAGTTCCTCTAAAAACGGCTTAGCCAGCTCTGCTGTGTTTCCATTTTTGCGTGGACTACCCATGAGTACACAAACATTCATTTAATTTTTTTCCTCTCAGCTGATTTGATTTTTTTGATGTGCGGTAAAGAATTGTGTGTTTTTCAGGAAAGGTTTTTCTCGGCGGACTCCACCACGTGACTCGCGAGGATACAGGTTGTTATAGAGCCGACGCCACCGCGTGCGGGCGTAACGGCAGCGACAATATCGGAAACCTCGTCGAATTTAACATCGCCGGTCAGCTTACCGTTTTCGTTGTAATGCATGCCGACGTCTAGTACGATTTGGTTCGGTGAAACGTGTTCTTTTCCAACGAGACCGCGCTTGCCTGCGGCGACGATTAATACATCTGCGTCACGAGTGACGGAAGGCAGATCGCGCGTGTGCGAATGCGCATAGGTGACGGTCGCGTTTTTTTGCATCAGCAGCATGCCGACCGGTTTGCCGATTACGAGACTCCGGCCAATCACCGTTGCCCGGCACCCGTCCAGCTGCACGTTTTCCTGCTCAAGTAACGCCATGCAAGCCTGTGCCGTACACGGCGCATAACCCGTTTGAATGTCGGTGAAAAGTCCGGTCAGCGAAGCATCACAAACGCCGTCCATATCTTTTTCGGGCGGAATCGCATTGCGTGCCAGTGTATCGTCGATATGCCGTGGAAACGGGCGCATCGGCAGAATACCGTGAACGCCGCTATCCTTTGACAAACGGCGAATGACGGAAAGCAGTTCTTCGATCTGTGCGTCAGGGGACAGGGAAACCGTCTCAACTTCGATGCCGATCGGCTGGAATGTTTTGATGATGCCGCGTTCATACGCAATATCACCCGGTTGTTCGCCAAAGCGGATGATCGCAAGCTTCGGATTAATTCCGCAGCATTGCAGTGATTTGCATTTTTGATGGAGATTCTCCGAAAGCGCCTGTGCAAGCGGTGCGCCTAATATCTGCCTTGCCATAGTAAACCTCTTATCCGTCGAGTTGTTTTCCGACTTTTTCGTAGATTGCCTGCGCAGACGCGCTAAATTGTTTCAGCATGCGCCGTGCACGCACATTGATTGCCTCCGCATAATCGCGTTCCAGCATTGGCTTCGTGTTGATAAATACGTTCAGGCTTGCGCCTTCCAGAGCGGCGCGGCAGAGCGTTGCAGCAACACCCGCGTCGCTGACAGCCATGACGGAGCCTTTGTCGGCACATGTGGAGATTAAATCCAGTGCGTCGCCGCAGGTCTCCATGATTTTCAGCGGTGGCTCGACTGCGCTGCGCAGTGCCAGTTCCATGATTTTATCGCGCTCGGTTTTTTCTGCATCCGTTCCTTTCGGAAGGCGATAAGCCTTTGCAAGTGGAGCAAACGCTTCCGCGTCTTCGTCCATCAGGCTCAAAAAGCGTTTTTGGAGCGCGTCGGCGCGTTCAAGTACCGTCTGCATCTCGTCTTCAACCGCGGCATATTTTTGCTTGCCGACCGTCAACGCGGCGACCATATGCGAAAGCGAAGCCGCAACAGCCCCGACAAGCGCGCTTGCACCACCACCGCCTGGCACGGGTGCCTTTGTTGAAAGCTGTGCTAAAAAAGAATCTAAAGTTTCTTCGTAAAACGCCATAACAACCTCCTAAAACAATCCTGAAATACGTCCGGATGCGTCAACGTCAATGCGCTCGGCGGACGGCTTTTTCGGCAGCCCCGGCATTGTCATGATGTCGCCGGTGAGGACAACGAGGAAACCGGCACCAGCGGACACACGCACATTGCGAACGGTAACGGTGAAACCTTCCGGCGCGCCTTTTTGCGATGCGTCGTCGGAAAAGCTATATTGTGTTTTTGCCATGCAAACCGGCAGCTTATCATAACCAAGTACAGTAAGCATATCGATCTGCTTTTTTGCGTCTGCCGTGAATGCGACGGACTCGCCGCGATAAACACGCTTTACGATCGCTTCGATCTTGTGTTCGATTGTATCATCCGCTTTATAAGCAAAGCTGAAGGCGTTTTGCTGTTCGCAAAGCCGGACGACTTCTTCGGCAAGCGAGACGCCGCCTTTGCCGCCGTTTCCCCAAACCTCTGAAAGTGCAACGTTTACGCCGAGATCGCGACACCGCGCCTCCACAAGATTCAGTTCGGCTTGCGTATCAAACGGGAAGCGATTGATGGCGACGACACAGGGAAGAGAGTACACGTTTTTAATATTATCGACATGGCGCAGAAGATTTGGCAATCCTTTTTCAAGCGCATCAAGATTTTCCGCTTCAAGCTCCGTTTTATCAATGCCGCCGTGCATCTTGAGCGCACGAACGGTCGCAACGACGACCACGGCGTCCGGCTTTAACCCGGAAGCGCGGCACTTGATATCGAAGAATTTTTCCGCGCCCAGATCTGCGCCGAATCCGGCCTCCGTTACGCAATAGTCGGCAAGGCGAAGCGCCATGCGCGTGGCTGAAACCGAATTGCAGCCGTGCGCAATGTTTGCAAACGGTCCGCCGTGAACAAACGCGGGCGTATGCTCGAGCGTTTGTACCAGATTTGGTTTCAGTGCGTCTTTTAGCAACGCCGCCATTGCTCCAACAGCGTGCAGATCACCCGCGGTAACGGGCTGCCGATCGTATGTATAACCTACGATCATGCGGGAAAGTCGGGCTTTCAGGTCGTCGATTCCTTCGGCGAGACAAAGCACCGCCATCACTTCGCTGGCAACGGTAATGTCATAGCCGTCCTCGCGCGGCACGCCGTTAACGCGACCACCGAGACCGTCCACTACAAACCGCAACTGCCGGTCGTTCATATCGACGCATCTGCGCCAAACGATCCTGCGTGGATCAATATTCAGCGCGTTGCCCTGGTAGATGTGGTTGTCCAGCATTGCGGCAAGCAGATTGTTCGCCGCGCCGATCGCATGAAAATCACCCGTAAAGTGCAAGTTAATGTCTTCCATCGGGACAACCTGTGCATGTCCGCCGCCGGCCGCGCCGCCTTTGATACCAAAAACCGGACCGAGAGACGGTTCACGCAGCGCGACAATCGAGCGTTTCCCGATGACGCGCAGTGCGTCGGCCAATCCGACAGTCGTCGTTGTTTTGCCTTCGCCCGCCGGCGTTGGCGTCATTGCGGTCACAAGAATCAGCTTTCCGTTATGCTGCGGTTTATTTTCCAGAAACGAACCGTCGATCTTGGCTTTATAGTGGCCATATGGTTCCAGATGATCGCTTGGTACACCGATCGATTCTGCAATTCTATAGACCGGTAGAAGCTTTGTTGCCTGTGCGATTTCTATATCGCTCTTTTTTTCGTCAGCGTATGCCATGCAGTCCCTCCCGTTGTATAGAGCATTCAGCTGTATCTCAAATGTTTAATCGGATACGGCGCCAAGCGCACTGCGCACGTCGCCCAACATATAAAGCGAACCAAGCGCGCAAACGACGCCATTTTTACCAGCTTTTTCAATTGCGGCTGCGACACCGTCTGCGACGCTGTCGCAGGGCGTTGCGGTGAATCCTTGTTCGGACAGAAGTTCCGCAAGCGTCTCGGCCTGCATCGCACGCGGATTGTTTGGCGTAACGGTAAAAAATACGTTTGCAATCGGTCCGATTTGGTCGACCATCTGTGCGACGTCCTTATCCGCCATGATGCCGAGTAAAAACGTAATCTTTTGATCCGGAAATTGCTGCTTTAAGCTCTCGACCGCAGCGGACACGCCTTGCGGATTGTGCCCGCCGTCGGCAATGAACACCGGCTCCTGCCGCAGCACTTCAAACCGGGCGGGCCAGCGAACACTCGCTAGACCGGTTTGCAACACATCGTCAGGAATCGTCCAACCCTTTGTGCGAAGAATTTCGATTGCGGTAATGGCGACCGCGGCGTTGTGCGCCTGATAACTGCCGACAAGTCCGCAGGTCAGTTCGCCATAGGGTGAAAACGCAAAACGCAATTCGGACAGGGAAGGTGAGATGTCGCCGATCCGACTGTGATCGGTTATATGCAGTTTTGCTCCGTTTGCTTTGCAAATAGTTTGGAATATGGCGTCTGCTTCTTCGTTTTGATCGTAAATGAGCACTTCGCCGCCGGGCTTAATGATGCCCGCCTTGGCGCGTGCAATGTCTGTGATTGTCGGTCCAAGCTCACGCGTGTGGTCGAGTCCGATATTTGTGATGATCGCCAGTTCCGGTGTGTCGATGACGTTTGTGGAGTCGAGTTCACCGCCCATGCCAACCTCAAGCACGACGATATCGACATTGTGGCGAAGGAAGTATTCAAAAGCAATGGCGGTGATCAGTTCGAATTCGGTCGGATGATCTGCCATCTTGACGGCGTGCGGGCGAATGTAGGATGTGATTCCTGCAAGTTCGTCGTTGGTTATCGAAATACCGTCAACCTGCATGCGCTCATTAAAATGATTGATAAACGGAGACGTGTATAGCCCGACGTGGTAACCTGCAGCCGTCAGGACATTCGCCAGCATCGCACTGGTCGAACCCTTGCCATTGGTGCCGGCAACATGGATAAACTTTAATGCGCGGTGCGGATTCCCGATTCGGGACAGCAACTCGTTCGTACGCTCCAGGCCAAGTCGGCTTCCGCGCCAGGTTACATGATGAATATAGTCCAGCGCTTCTTCATAATTCATAGATTGATTGATAAAAGCACTGTTTTCATCAGAATTTGAGTTGGCTTTGCGAGAAAAATTTTCGCGTTTTGCCATGTCACCGAGCACTCTGTCCAAAACGCCGACAAGCAATGAATCGACAACCATGATGATGGCGACCGGCAGTATGCGGATTCCCAACATTGTGGAAAAAGGGAGTCCATATAGCGTACACAATGCGAAGCTCTTGAACAAAAATGATCCGGCCAGTTCGGCGGGAATGACGCAAGCAACGGCACGAACGGTGACTGGTCGTGTTTTTACTGCATATGAAAGCAATCCGGCGACGACACCGATTATCATGAAGGCGACAGTCAAAAGCGGATAATAAGCCCCTGTTGTAGGGAACAGGACCGTACCGAGAAGGTCGCCGAGTGCGCCGACGATGCCGCCCGCAATCGGGCCAAACCAAACGCCAGCAAGAATAATCGGTACGCTGTCGATGCTAAAACGAATCGAATCCGTCCATTGCAGCATTAGAATTTTGGAAAGAACGATTTGCAATGCGACAAGCATCGCCATCAGAGAAAGCCTTTTCGGCGTAATCTGTTTCATAATTAAACAGTCCTCCTTTTTTGGATGCGCTGCACAGGATGCACAACGTCTTAACAAAGAGGGAAGACGTTCTCTTTTGTGCAGTAGCGGACGCGGTATTGCATCGCAAACGTGTTTGGCGCTTTTCGTGCAGCGGCGACTTCCCATCCAACTGCCACTTGACGCGCAATACCTACTCTACTTCATGTTCGGTTCATATGAAGCAATGCAACATTCTGCATTGCCTCGCCAACTCTACTATTATAACGTAAAGTACTGAAAACGGAAAGTATGCGAATGAAAAACGCACATCATTTCGTGCGGCTTAACCCGGCGTTGACGACGATGTCGGCAACATCTTCAAACCGGTTTAGCGTGTAAAGGTGAATTCCGTCGACGCCCTCGGATAAGTACCGCTGAATCAAATCGACGGTAAAGCTATGTCCGGCTGCGCGGAACGAATCTTCGTTGCCGCCGTAACGGCCGACGAGTTCCGCAACCTTCGCGGGGATAGAGCATCCGTTGCTAAGCGTCATTCGAATCAGTCCGTCGCGCTTGAGCAACGGTAAAACACCAACGACAATCGGCAATGTTACGCCACGCTTTCGCGCAAGGTCGCGGAAACGCATAAAGTTTTCAACGTCATAGCATAGCTGTGACATCAAAAACGAAGCGCCAGCGTCCTGCTTTTTCAGCAGCGCGTCGATATCGCTGTCAAACGAATCGGCGAGCAGATGCTTTTCGGGATAACATGCACCGGCAATGCAGAAGGAAGTCTCTTTCTCAAGAACATATTCGATCAATTCGTTTGCGTGCGAAAAATCGCCCTGCGTTTTTTCAACACCATCCGGGTAATCTCCGCGTAATGCAAGCAGGTTGCAGACACCTGCGTTGCAGTATTCGCTCAGCGCCTGATCCACGTCCGCGCGTGAGTTGCCGATACAGGTGTAGTGCGAAAGCGCCTGGCAAGCACCGCTGGCCTGAATACTCTGTACTACTTCAAGATTACGGCCCTTGTTGGAACCCATAGCACCGTATGTGCAGCTGATGAAATCGGGTTGAAACGCATAGAGCCGGTTCAGCGTGTTCGTCAGCGGTTCAATCGGTTTATCTGCTTTCGGCGGGAAAATCTCGAATGAAAGAGTTGTATGATCGTTTATAGTATCAATAATTTTCATATTCACAGTCCCTATAGGATTTTGTTTATTCATTTTCAAATGTCATGGCGTCAACATAACGGTCTGTAAACTCCGAAGACATTGTAAGTTCGATATAGTCCGTTTGTTTTGCAAGCAATGCGGTTTGCTCAAACAGCGCAAAGTTTTTAAGATAAAGTTTCGCGCCTTCGCCCGCGGCGTTGCCGATGCTTTCAACACCGTCTGCCAACGCCGGCGGCAAGAGCCCGATGTCGCAGAGTGCTTCAGCGGAAAGATGGCTTCCGAAAGCACCTGCAAGGAGCGTCCGTTTCACCTGCTCCGGCGTGAGCGACAGTTCATCCAATAATGTTTCGATCCCTGCCCGCATAGCTGCTTTTCCAAGCTGAAGTTCGCGGACGTCCTTTTGCGTCAGAACGACCTGTGTACATCCATCCGCAACGATAAAGGCTTTCATGCCATCTGCAACCGTTGTAAAACGATCCTTGAAACGATCATCGCTGGAAAATCGGCCGCTTTCTTCAATGATGCCCGATTTCACAAGCGCCGCCGCCAGCTCGATCAGTCCGCTGCCGCATATGCCCTTTGGCTCTGCGTCGCCGATGACGGCAATTTGCAGCTCATCTCCGACGAACCATGCGTGCTCGATCGCTCCGGCGCTGGCGCGCATACCGCAGGAGATATTAGCGCCCTCAAATGCAGGACCTGCCGCGGTGGAGCAGCTGACACAGCGCGTACCGTCGGTGAGCGCAAGCTCTCCGTTTGTACCGACGTCCAGCATCAGCGTCGGCTCCTGCAATGAATCGAATGCCGTTGCCGTAAGGCAGGCGATTGTGTCGGCACCGACAAAACCGCCGATTATCGCGGGAATCAGTACGACACAGGAATTATGCGCATGCAGGTTGAGTGCACGCGCAGGCAGGAGCAACCGATCGCTTTTGTATGGTCGATACGGTGCGCGTACAAGTGAGTCGACCGGATAACCAAGCAGTAGGTGATGCATGACTGTATTGCCGACAACGCTTGCAAGAACAACGCTTTGTGTATTGCGTCCGGCTTGGTTGCATACGGTTTGAAGAAGGTCGTTCAAAGCCTTCTGAACACTTTCGCGCAGCGGCTGATAATCGTTTTCTAGCGCATAGGTCGCGCGCGCAATTACATCCGCACCAAATGCGGACTGTGGATTTTGAATGCCGGAAACTGCAAGCTGGTTGCCGGAGGCTGCATCCAAAAGGTAGCAAACAATCGTCGTTGTGCCGAGGTCAAATGCAGCGAAACAGGCGCCGTCAATATCCTTGCGCACTTCGCCGTACGGCGCAAACGCGGCATAGCGCGACGAACCGTCGTTTAGCGTGCGAACGTTGGATTGCTCCTGTAAACGAACGGTACAATCTGAAGAAACTTTCGTTTGGCAAGCGAGCAAGGTTTTCGTTTCGCCGTTTGCTTCGAAAATTACCGCGCATTTCTTGCAGGTGCCGTTACCACCGCAGGGCGAATCGATAAACACACCCGCTTGTTTCGCCGCTTCGGAAATAAACGTTCCAAATGGAACGTTTATCTTTTTATTCATAGGTTGAAACAGGACGGTATACGTCATATTATTGTTGCCTTTCAATTACGATTGGCAATCAGGAGCGAACGATTTTGCCATGCTGGCCGCACTTGCAGCGTCGGTCGTGTAGGCGTCCGCGCCAATTTGCTTTGCAAATTCTTCCGTAATCGGAGCGCCGCCAACCATAACATGGAATGAATCGCGATTTTCCAGCTTGTTTAAATCAGCAACAATGTTTTTCATTGCGGGCATCGTCGTCGTCAGCAGGGTAGACAGTGCAACGATTCGCACGTCGCCGTTCTCACGGACGCTCTGAATAAACCGGTCGCCGGGAACGTCGATGCCAAGGTCGATCACTTCAAAGCCGGCACTTTCAATCATCATTGCAACAAGGTTTTTGCCAATATCATGCATGTCGCCGTGCACGGTGCCGATAATCACTTTGCCGTTTGCGCCCGCCGCGCCTTTTGAAAGATACGGCTTGAGTGTTTCAACGCCTTTTTTCATTGTGCGCGCCGAAATCAACATTTCCGGCACAAACGCTTCGCCGCGACTGAACCGCTCGCCGACGACGGACATGGCGGTGATCATGCCGTTATTTAAAATGTCCATCGGATCGGCACCCGACTGAACGGCTTCCAATACCATGTCGGATATAATTTTCATTTTTCCGGATTCGATTGCTGAAGCAATTTCTTCTATTTTCGTCATGCTAAGCCTCCAAAGCTGTTGAAACGTTCTTTAAGGTGACGTCAAAAACGTTCCTTCGCTTGATTATAATGGTATTCTGCCGAAAAAGCACGTATTACAGCAGCATTATATATAAAATATAGTAATTTATGCAGTTTCGTCGGGTTTTTTCGGCCCAATGCGGTTTTCACGGAATGCTGTGATGTAATCCATGCAATATTCGTCTTCGCCAAGCAGTGCTTGCGTTGCGTGCAGCAAACCGATCATTGTGCGGTCCGTAGGATCGAGAATCGCACTGTCCATGCCGGACTGCATTGCAAGGATCAGGAATGCATGGTTGATCAGCGTACGTGCGGGCAGGCCGTAGGAAATGTTTGAGAGACCACTGACAACATGCACGGCTTTTGAGCGCTTGCGAATTTCGCGCGTGCATTCGGCAAAGGTGGTCAGTGCGGTTTCATCCGTTGAAAGTGTGCGAACGATCGGATCGATGAACAGACGATCTTCCGAAATACCATAGGCTTTCGCCTGATCCAGAATGTCTTCAAATATCTTTATACGATCCTCAACGGAGTCGGGAATGCCGCTGTTGGAACAAAGCAGCGCAACGCATTTCCAGTCAGTGTCCGCAATCAAAGGGAAAATCGTCTCGATCTTGCCGTTTTCCATCGATACGGAATTGACAATGCCGCTGCGTTTACACTGCGGAAGGACGGTGGCGATGGTGTTCGGGTTTGCCGAATCAATGCAGACGGGCAGGGTGCTGCTCTCCTCGACGATGCGAATCATCCAACTGAGTGTTTCGGCTTCAACGTCGTTATCCACGGCGGCACAAACGTCAAGATAATCGGCGCCCGCATTTTCCTGCGCGATTGTAAGCTCCTTTAAAAACGCTTCGTCGCGAGCTTTGATTGCTTTTCCAACTGCAGGAATGAATCCGTTCAGCTTTTCACCGATAATGAACATGAAATTAAACCTCTTTTGAGTTTTTTGCTAGCATATCAAAAATTGTTTTAAAAGAAAATACCACATTACATTGACAATTCGAATTTTCCATCCTACAATGTGTAGCAAGGAGATACAAAACAGCTATGATTCGTAAAGAATTCCTTGTAAGTGAACTAAAATACCGCTATCCACAGATGCAGGATAACATCCGACATCCTTTGGAATCGGTCAATCGCCCTTTGTTTTTAGAGCCGGGATCGAAGCGAACCAGCACGCGTATTTATATCTGTTCCGCAGGACAAATGGCAAATATTGTTTCTAATAGTCCGGAGAAGCCTTTATTCCTCTGCGCCGGAAAGCCGGGTGAGAAGGAGTTGCTTCAGTATGATATTTGTTTTTTTCCGGAACAGACGGACCGACAGCTGTTGTTTAACTTTGTTCAGCGATTGTTTGATCGCCTCGATGAATGGAATGAAAAGCTCAAGGAAATTGCGGAAATCGGGTCCGATTGCACAGAATTGCTGGAAAGTGCGGAGGGAATGTTGCAAAATCCAGTTTGGTTATGTGATGAAAACTGGCACACAGTTGCACGGGCGGAGCGTTTCTATGCGGAGCTAAGCGCCGATTACTTCTTGGCATCATACAAAATGTTGGAAGATGAATGTGGCGAAAATAGAATCGGAAAACCATTTCGCATGAAAGCGGCGGAGAGTACAGAGCTGCTTTGCGCACGGTTTTCTGCCGCAGGAGCGCGGTTTATGCTCTTTTGCGCATCAAAGGAGCGTCCGTTTTACGGAAGCGACGAAGTTGTTTTTGAGAATCTCTCCGGTCTTGTAAAGATGATGCTTTCTGAGCATAAAATTTCCGTGCGTGCACTGCGGCAAAACAAAAAAAACGATTATATCGAGCAGCAGTTGCGTGCGCTTCTGGATCAAACGTCGCCTGAAAACGATGCGATTGCATTGCTATCTGAGCACGGATGGGTAAAAGAAGAAGTCTATCTTACGATTGCTGCAGAAACCGTGTCCGGCGATATGCGCCCTGGTCGAATCCATACAATATGTGACCGCATGGAAAGCACGATTGAAGCGTGCTGTGCGTTTTTGTATCAACCGGTACTGACTGCCGTTATCAAAGTCGATAAGCAAGACTTTGATAGAGTTATTAATAGGATACATGAATTTGCGGACAATGAAAAACTCAGCGTGGGAATATCCGGACCGATCGAAGGCTTTTCATTTTTGCCACAGCGACTAAGCCAGGCAAAGTTTGCGCTGAATATCGCGTCTAACCCAGCTCGGACTTGTCTGCAGTTTGAGGAAGCGGCGGATGATTATATTATGGGTCGGGCAACGGAAGCGTTGCCGATAGAACTCATTTGTCTGCGTTCCGTTTGGAGCATGGTGCAATACGACATTGAACATAAAACGAATTATCTTGAAACGACCGTAGAATACGTAAAGAACCATTTCAACGCGGTGAAAACAGCGAACGCATTGTTCATCCACCGCAGCACATTTTTGTATAGGCTGGAAAGGATTCACACGCAATTCGCGTTGAATCTGGAAAGCGACCAGGCTTTGACACTGCATTTGCTTTTATCGCTGCGCCTTGCAGAGCAAATAAAATCCATGCAGAACTAAGAAAAGCCGACAAGATAGCGACTTAGCATCCTGTCGGCTTAGATTCATTTTCCTATTCGGAGCTGACCGCCTTTTGCAGCACGCTCCAAATATCCGCCGCGTTGAGACTTGATATCGGTCACCGTCACAACCGCGCCTTGGCAGTTCGCTTCCAAAATGGCCATGGCCTGAGGGATCCGTTTTCTCTGCATCGTCATCAGGAGCATTGCGCGGTCGTTATCCCTGCCGTGTACGTCTAGGGCCGTAATGCCGAAACCCTTGGCACGCAGACAAGTCTCCATGTTCTGTGCCGTCTCCATGTCGGGCAGAACGACCTGCATGGAGCTAAGCCCGAATGCAAGCAGCTCATCCAGCCAGGAACCGATGTAATTGCCACAGGCAAATGCAAGTGCATAGGCGATGCCCTTTAAAAAATCCTCTCTAAAACCGGTTAAGACACTGCTGGCCACAACAAGCCAAAGCGTGATCTCCACAATTGCAATTAGAGAGCCGATTGTGCGTTCACCGCGGTTGATTAAAACAATACGCAGCGTGCCAAACGACACCTCGAAAATTTTTCCAAAGAAAATAAAAAGATAAACCCAAACGGTGGAGCCTTGTGCAAAACTTTCTATCGCCTGTAAAAATTCATTCATCGTTCATGCTCCTTTCAGCTTGCCGATTATACTGTACCATGATAGCATTGTCAATAAACACAAATGTGAACCAAAACGGCGCAATATAAAACGCAGTGAGTCCATAATGACGCAAACAACAAAAACACAAAACGGAATCAAAATAGTGCTTGGTGGCGTTAACTGGAATCCCTGGCACGGCTGTCACAAGCTGTCCGCGGGGTGCCGGAATTGTTACGTATACCGCATGGACGACAAGCATGGAATGGATGCTGGGATTGTGCACAAGACTAACGCGTTTTACCTGCCGATTGCGCATGCGCGTGATGGTTCCTACAAGATACCGTCCGGAACGATGATATGGACCTGCTTTACGTCCGATTTTCTTTTGGACGACGCCGATGAGTGGCGGCGCGAAGCTTGGCGGATGATACGGGAACGGTCGGATTGCACGTTCTTTTTTATCACAAAGCGAATTACGCGTTTTTACGAATGTATTCCGGACGATTGGGGAGACGGATATAAAAATGTTTCAATCTGCTGTACGGTTGAAAACCAGGCAAAAGCGGATGAGCGGCTTCCGGTCTTTCGTGATACACCAATCGCGCATAAGGGAATCGTATGCGAACCACTATTGGAGCGCATCGACTTAAGCAATTATCTTGGTAGCTGGGTTGAAAACGTAACGGTGGGAGGGGAGTCCGGTGAACACGCACGCATGTGTGATTACGACTGGGTGCTGGAAATTCGCAGGCAGTGTGTAGAAGCTGGCGTGCCGTTTCGGTTTAAACAGACGGGCGCAAACTTCGTAAAAAACGGTAAGCGTTACTCCGTTAAGCGATCGCTACAGCATTCACAAGCGAAAAAGGCGGGAATAAACACTTGAGGATCAAGGATTGTATGCCGTAACGACAACATCGACTATTTGATCGTCGCTGTCGCATTTGGCTGTTTCGCTAAAACTTTCGCCTGCTTCAACAGCGGTATCAAACGTAAGGCTCAGCACATCGGAATCAATTGTGTTGCCATCCGCGTCGACAAACTCGACAAGTGCTTCAAGGGACTCAAGAGAATCACCGCCAAGATTGACAAATCGGATACGCGCGGTCGTTTTGCCACCGTCCACTCTGAGTTCGCGAACGGTCGTCTCAATCTGACATCCGCCATAAAATATCTTTGATTCCGTGTTGAGGATTGTCGTAGAAACTGTTTTGCATGCGCAAAACAGCAACATAGCTGCGGCAAATGTTACCGCAAGCAAAGATTTAAGCGTGTTTTTCAACTATTGATCCCCCTAATGAAGCATTACAGAAAAAAGTTTCTTTCTTATATTATAGAAAATGAAGCGCATCCTTGCAATCGATTCGTTACTATTTGCCAATTTGTCACGGATTTTTAACCGTTTGTTGACGGAAGCGTCTTTATAAAAAGCATCGATTCAGACGTTGACAATTCATCTATGAATTTGCTATACTTCTTAAGGTGCAATCTTGGAGAGATGTCCGAGTGGTTTATGGAGCCAGTCTTGAAAACTGGTGATGCTGAAAGGCACCGGGGGTTCAAATCCCTCTCTCTCCGCCAGCATCTTTCTGAATTGAATATGGAGAAGTACCCAAGTTGGCTGTAAGGGGCTCCCCTGCTAAGGGAGTAGGCTGGGGTAACTGGCGCGAGGGTTCGAATCCCTCCTTCTCCGCCAAAACAGCGGGAAACGCCCTATTCATGGTCGTTTCCCGTTTTTTATGCTAAAAATACAAATAGGTATAAGGTGCTCAAACTAGGTAAGAATTTCTTGCTACTACAAACGCTATTACAAACATTTTTCGGGCGGTACAGTGAGCGGGGTGTTTTGCATTCCATCGACTACATCGCGGACCGCTTGCACGTCCGCATGCGTATAGCGCTGTGTCGTGATCGGGCGTGTCTGTCGCATGACGCGCGCTATGATCCCCGGTGCAGCGGCGTCGCCGAGGGAATATCTCAGATCATTACAAACAAGCCGGCTGGCGAAGGTAGCTTAGCAAATTGTCTATAAAATAGTTGAAGACCCATATTATTTATTTGAAGAATTTGTACAATAGTGAAATGGAGACAGGTGTAAACTCTATTAAACCGTCCTCTCTCATTTTGGCAAGTTCTCTGGATAAAGATGTCCTTTGAACGCCAATTCTTTCAGCTAATGCCTTTTTTGTCATGCTAAGCTTGATTATATTTGAGTTTTGCTTTTTGTGTTCATAATCCAGATAGCTTGTGATACTTTCACGAATTGTTCTGTTCACATAATGCTTAATCCTATCCCCAAGAATGACCGTGTGGTCCGATACATATTCAAGATAGCTCTTTAAAAAGTCATGATTATCTGAAAACAGCTGAAATAATCGGGTTTTGTTTATCTCCAGAATCAATGTAGTATGTTTGGCCGTGACGGTCATCGGATAATATGGATTTTTAGAAAACATTAGATTGCCGCCAAGGACATCGCCGCCATAAAAATCCGCTATTGTCATTAGATTGCCAGACTCGTCAATACGCTCAATAACCACTTTTCCAGAGAGAATGATCTCAAGCTTTGAGCAGACTTCCCCAACAAAATGAACAATATTGTTTTTTCCATATTCAGTTATATTACAGCTTCCTTCAGACAAGTATGACTCAATTTCTTCAGGATTTATTGATTTGATAAGGTCAATCTGTCGCATGAATTCTAAATATTTTTTCATAACGCACTCCCGAAGTGTTACATTGGTAACACCTTTTTGCTTAGTATATCCTTATAATAAGGATATATCAATAGAAGGAGGTCAAGTATGGATATACTTACAATTGCGTTTTGGATAATTGCGATTGTTTTTACCGTTATTTCACTCATAAAAGATAAGAAGAAAACATTCGCTGCAATGAAAAAATCAAAGGGCATGATGGGAAATATGTTAGGTGAAATTATAGCCATCATATTTTTAATCGGACTTGTTCTGACATTCATCCCGCCTGAAACAATAAAATCAATTTTAGGTTCGGCAAACACATTTGTGTCAACAGTTGTTTCAGCGATTATCGGGAGCATTACCCTTATACCGGCTTTTGTGGCGTTTCCGTTGGTTGGGTCTCTGGTTGATGTTGGTGCAAGCATCGTTCCGGCAGTCGCATTTCTTACAACTCTCACAATGGTTGGAATTGTAACTTTCCCGCTCGAAAAGAAAGAGTTTGGGACCAAATTTGCGCTTACCAGAAACGCGCTTAGCTTTGGATTTGCGATTGTGATCGCACTAACAATGGGGGTGATTCTGTGAAGGCTATGTCAATAATGAAAAAGAATAAATTACTAATTTTTGTTGCACTCGTATACCTTGTGGTATTAGTTATATCACCCGACAAGGCATTGAAATCGGTTGGCAACAGTGTTTATTATCTGGTTGAAATGCTTCAGGTACTGCCCGTTATATTCTTGCTTACCGTTGTGATTGAAGCGCTGGTTCCGAAAGAAGTGATCATGCGAGGATTTGGAGAAAAATCAGGCTTTAAAGGCAACCTGCTTGCTCTATTACTGGGGAGTATCTCGGCCGGTCCCATTTACGCCGCATTTCCTATCAGCAAGACTTTATTGGGGAAAGGTGCAAGCATATCCAATATCGTTATCATATTAAGCTCCTGGGCAGTCATCAAAGTTCCCATGCTTGCCAACGAGGCGAAGTTCCTTGGTGTAAATTTCATGATTATCAGATGGGTACTTACGGTTATCGCAATATTCATAATGGCTTATATCACCGGCATGATTGTAAAAAAGAAGGATTTACCTGTTGATTCCAAAAAGGCGGCAACATTGGAGATTAAAGAAGATTACTGCATCGGTTGTGGTCTCTGCGTTAAGCTCCTCCCGGAGTTCTATGAAATGAACCAAAACAAAGCCGTAGTCACGAAAATGCCCAAAGGGAAGGAAGCGATACTGGCTCTCAAGGAATCTGTTGAAAAGTGTCCATCAAAAGCAATTATTCTGAACAAGGAGGAAATGTTATCATGAAATACATAACCAACATCATTCGCATACTGTTTCTCGCTCTTTTATCTTTCTCCTGGCAAATGGGAAAGTAGTACTTTGGCTTGCGTTGTTCGGAGTTAGCCTAGTTATCGCTCTGATTTTCGGCAGGATTTACTGCGGGTATGTCTGCCCTATGAATACCTTGATGATTCCCATCGAATATTAGTGACCGTTTTTATAACGGTCACTAATGATAGTCCCTCCTTCTCCGCCAAAATAAACCGTGTAATCGATTTGATTACACGGTTTATTTTTATCGAATTTTCTTATGCCGTTACCTGCGTAATTTCATTTTAAAAATCAAAACCCTTCCACACCGGTTCTCCGGTATAAGTATGCGCTTCTTCTTCTCCGCGCAGAACGCGCAGCACGGCCGGCCATTTCTTCCTGCTCCATTTCCCCAGGGTATACGGTGATTTCGGCAATCCATCCGCAGCGTTTACGGATACCCTCCACAATGTCGTCAAAACGGACAAGGCCGCCGGTCAGCAAAATGCCGTCCACACTGCCGCAGAGCACGGTGCTCATTGCTCCGATTTCCTTGCAGATTTGATAAATCATTGCGTTCCAAACCAAAACTGCTTTTCGATCTCCATTTTCCACCATACGGTGAACTTTGTCCGCGTCGGAGGTGCCGAAATGGCTGACAAACCCTCCTGCGCGCGAGCACATAAGTCGCACCGCATCCAGTGAATGTTGCTCAATATAGTCCAACAGGGAGAGCACAGGTACGCTGCCGATACGGGTAGGGGCGTAAGGCCCGTCTCCGCCTGAACCAACGGTTCCATCCACCATTTTCCCACGGTCGTGGGCGTTGATCGTCACGCCGCCGTCAATGTGTGCAACCACAAAGCGGCAATCCTCATATCGCTTCTGCATAGTTTTCGCATGGTAAGCGGCTATTGCTTTTTGATTTAAAGCATGTGTTTGAGCATTGCGGTACAAACCGGCGATGCCGGTCATGCGCGCATAATCGCAAAGTTCGTCAACGTTGGTAGGGTTAAGCGTAAACATTTTTCCGCCGTATTCCATGCATAACTCATAAGCCAACAGCACGCCAAGCTTTGCCGCGTGTTCGCTGCCGCCAACCGCATGCAGCGTATCACGGTAGAGGCGTTCGTCAATCGGCATGACGCCTGCGCGCTGGGGGTAGGCGCTTCCGCCGCGACCTACAAATACGTCGACTTCCTTGGGAGCATGGCCGTTTCGCAGCAGCATATTCAAGATTACCTGTTTACGGAAGGGAACTTGGTCGTTCACCGAGGGGTACTGTAACAAGACTGTGGCGTCATGAAATTCACTTTCTTCAAAAAGCAGGGCAGAATCTTCGTATAGGCTGAGTTTTGTGGAAGTAGAGCCGGGATTGATTACCAGTAGTTTCATCATTTTTCTTTCGTGCTTTCCTTTTGTAGCTTGTGTTCTTTGCTGCATACTTTGCTCCAATTGATTATAGCAAATTCGGCTCTTTTTTCAACCAAAGCAACTACTTTACAAACAAAAAGCCGTGGCTGCATTGAAAACACGGCTTCTTGCGCTTTGAGTTAGATAGTCGATGTATGCGTCAGTTTATTTTACTGCGACAATTTCCTGTTTTTCTCTCCGCTTCAAAAAGATGAGTGGAATGACTATGAGCACAAGAACAGCAGCGGACGCCAGAAAGATAGCCGGCGTCGGCACGTTCTTGATCATACCCAGATCGACATAAGTGCTGCCGCTGTTTTTGATCACCGCCGCGCCGATCCACGGGCCTATAATCATGGGCAGCATGACCGCGAAAATCATACGGATTCCCTGAAATTGACCAACCCTGTCTATTGGTGTAAAGTCGCGAATTGTAGCCGAAAGAGCGGCTGTGACGAGCATGTAACCACCCATCATGACGGTACCCGCTATGATAACGGCAATCGGCTTGCGGACGAAGAACATACCGAGAAGTCCAGCAAACATGACAACAGCCGCCGGTGGAACGAATTTGAGTTTACCAACCCGGTCGATGAACCGTCCTCCTACGACGCTTACGACGGAGGCAAGGAGCAGAACGACGCCTAACACGATGGCGTAGTTATCAATTTGCAGGTAAGTCTGCATGTAGATGATGAGGTAGGGGAAGAAGACCTGTACAGCACAAGCAAACAGACAGAATGTGGCGAGTGTTAAATACAGGTTTGGATTATCACGTATGACGGCAGGTCGAAAACCGGCGATCAGATTCTTCCAAAACGGTTCATTTTTCGTTTCGACATGGCTGTCCTTTAAAAGGAAAATCGAAACAATACCCGTCAGCGTTACAAGACAGCCGAAGATACCGAAAAACAGACTCCAGCGACCTTCACTCGTCAAAAAATCAAATCCGCCAAAAATAATCAGCATGGATATAAGCGGCAAAACAGCCAGAACCGATTCGACTTTTCCGCGATTCTGATCGTTCGTAACGTCCGTTACATAGGCGTTGAACGTGGCGTCGTTGGCTGTGGAACCGAAGAAAGTCATGACGCAGTCCAGCGCAACGACCATGATCGCCGCCGTTGCAACAGCGTTCAGCGCCGGGAACCATGCTGCGGCATTCTGCACGCTTATAAAGCCAAATGCCATCGTAGAAATACCCCAGACGATGTAGCCGGTGCAGATGAACACCTTTCTCTTTCCAACTTTATCGGAAAGAGATCCCATGAATAAGGTGGCCAGCGTTGCAACGATGGCGCTCGCCGCAACCATGGCCGCGATGTAACTGGGATCGGTGGAAATCGTGTTGTAAAGGAAAACGTTGAAATACATGTTTTCGATCGTCCACGCGAACTGACCCATGAGGCCCAAAAGAAGAAAAGACGCCCATAGATTCTTCGATAATTGTTTCATCTCTGCCGCTCCTTTAGGATGGAGTAGGCATTTGTCCTGCCACCCCGTTATGATATTGTTTAAAAGTTAAGATTGATTTATGATCACAACTATTATAACGCTTTCCAAACAAAAATCAATTTTGAAAGCACATTGCTACTGAGAATTAAAGATCAAACGTTACAGTTTTACGAGCGCAAAATTAAAGAGAGAGACCATAACAGCATCTCTCTTTATTACTATTTGTATCCTCGATCAGCTCTTTTTCACCACTGGAATCCAAACTTCAAATTGTGAATTCTGCGGGTCGGCGTTGATGTAAACCTCGATATCCGGTGCGTTTGCATATTCATATCCGGACGTGGGGAGCCATTCCGTTACAATTCGCTTCTCAAGCTCCTGAATCGCGGTCGGCATCGCGCCTTGCCCGGGAAAGATCGCCCATGTCGCAGCGGGAATCATACAATCCTCCAAAGGCTTCTCAATCGGCTTACTGCTTGCCACGGCGATGTAATACCGCCATTGCTCCGGCTCGTTACAAACGCTGACCCCAAGTACACCCATCGGCGTTGCGTCCATCATGCCCGCCAGTGCTGCTACTGTACCGTTTTCTGCGGCAGATTGCCACATTTGCGGAACGACTTGAAAGTTCTTTTCAACCTCCTGAAAGAGTGGCTTTGACACGCCGACAATGCGGAAAGCGTCCTTGTTTTCGATTCTGTAATTCATTGCAACTTCCCCTTTAATTATAATTTGGAAGCTGATTGGCGGGAATGACGTGAGCACGGCGCCGCTTTTTTTCGCCTGCGACGACGTTACCCCGTGAATGCTTTGAAACGCACGGTTGAACGCCGTGGGTGATTCGTAACCGTACTTCAGCGCTGTGTCCAATACCTTTGCACCGTTTTGTAATTCGACGGCGGCCCTGCTCATGCGTCTGCGGCGAACATATTCCGACAGCGGGATGCCCGCAACATACGTAAAGACCCGCTGGAAATGATAGGACGAGCAGCACGCGATTTTTGCGGCCTGTGTAATGTCAAATGAATCGTCCAAATGTTCTTCGATATAGTGCAGCGCATCGTTTAAGCGTTCAATCCATTCCACCGTTTCAGCTCCTGTTCCAAATATAACGTAATCGAGGCATTCGACTCCTCGCAATTCCTGCACGGATTTGCGAGATTCAAACCATTGTAGTCATACAGCCAAACCTATATTCGTTCAAGGTCTGGCTGTATGACAAAATCCGAGGGTGTATATTGGTTACTTTTTCACGCTGTAGAAAGCGGAAGAACCGCCAAAAACCGCACTGTCGCCGAGAGCCTCTTCAATGCGGAGCAATTGATTGTATTTTGCAATACGTTCGCTGCGGCAAGGCGCGCCACTCTTGATTTGGCCGGCGTTGAGCGCAACGGCTACGTCGGCCATTGTCGTATCCTCGGTTTCACCGGAACGGTGCGACACAACCGCAGTGTAGTTTGCCTTCTGTGCCATTTGTATCGTTTCCAACGTTTCGGTCAGCGTACCGATCTGGTTGAGTTTGATCAGAATGGAGTTGGCGATGTTACGCTTGATTCCTTCACTGAGAATGGCGGGGTTGGTAACGAAGATATCGTCGCCGACCAGTTGGATTTTTCCGCCGAGTTGTACGGTCAACTTGCTCCAACCATCCCAGTCGTCCTCGGCGAGTCCGTCTTCCAGCGAAACGATAGGATATTTTTCGATCCAGTCGGCATACATGGCAATCATTTCATCCGATGTGCGTGTGATCTGTTCGCCGGAGAATACGTATTTACCGTCCATGTACAATTCCGATGCGGCGGTATCGAGCGCGATTGCGATATCTACGCCGGGAACATAATTGGCTTTTTCAATCGCTTCAACGATCAGCTTCAGCGCTTCTTCATTGGTGGCAAGGTTTGGCGCAAAGCCGCCTTCGTCGCCAACGGCGGTGCTCATGCCTTTGCCTTTGATGACTTTCTTTAGCGTTTGGTACACTTCCGCACACATCCGCAGCGCGGTCGAAAAACGGTCCGCACCAATCGGCATGATCATAAATTCCTGAACGTCAACCGTGTTGTCCGCGTGCTTTCCGCCATTGAGGATGTTCATCATCGGCAGCGGCAGTTCGCAGGCGTTTGCACCGCCAAGATAGCGATAGAGCGGAACACCCAGATCATTCGCCGCGGCTTTTGCCGTTGCCAACGAAACGCCGAGCAGTGCATTTGCACCGAGGCGAGATTTGTTCTTGGTCCCGTCAAGGTCGATCATCAGGTGGTCGATTTTGCGTTGCTCCGTTACATCTGCGCCTATTAAGGCTGGCGCAATGATTTTCACGATGTTGCGCACAACGGTTTGCACGCCCTTGCCGCCGTAACGCTTTTTGTCGTTGTCACGCAGCTCAACGGCTTCTCGCGCGCCGGTCGATGCTCCGGACGGAACGGAAGCGCGTCCAACCACACCGTTTTCGAGTATAACGTCGACTTCGATGGTCGGATTTCCTCGGGAATCCATTATTTCTCTTGCTTTAATTGAACTGATCTTTGACATTTTATCCATCTCCTTTGAAATGTCTGGCGTGCGGTTACAGATAACTTAAATGAAATCGAGAATCGGTCACATTTGGGTATTTTCACAGGTGTCTATTCTTTATTCTAGCATTTCGTGATTTAACCGGCAAGGAACGCGCCGCTTATGCTTGTGATTTTCTGCATTTTATTTAAACTATTAACCCGCTTGCAACGACCGCGCGAATACTGCTATGATTGGTTTATTATAACAACCAGAAAGGATGGTTCGATATGAAGAAAAACGATTCGCGTGTCTGGAGGACGCACCGTAAATAAGTCTTCTAATAAAGCATTGGAGGATTTTATCTTGAACGAACAAACGATTACGATACGGCAGACGGACAAGGACGATCTGGCGCAGACATTGGCACTCTGGAACGACGGGGACGTCATGAAATTTGTAGGCTTTCCAAATGGACTTGGTTATACGATGCAGCAGATGGAACGCTGGCTGAAATGGATTGAAGCGGGCCGGCCAAAACGCAACCATTATTCGATCTACGAGGAAACGCTCGGTTACTGCGGCGAGGCGTTCTATCGTATCGACGCAGAGCACGCGTTTGCGGGATCGATGGACATCAAGCTGTTTCAAAAAGCGCGGGGAAGAGGAATTGCAAGCGTGGCGCTTTCCTATGCGATTGATCAGGCGTTTCAAAACGGCGCTCGCTGTGTTTGGGTCGACCCCAATCCGAAGAACACAAAAGCATTGCGGCTGTATGAGAAGATGGGGTTTCAAAAGAAGAAGATGCCGGAATACCTTGCGACGGATGCAGAGCATTCCGGATATGACGCCGTGTATATGGAGATTGCGCTGATAGACTGGAACAAAGCAAAGTAAAAACAAATACCATCGGGAACCTGCGATAGCGCAGGTTCCTTTTTATATGAATTCGGTATTGACAAGTAAACGAAAGCTGTTTATACTGTGCATGTTGTATATATACAGTATAAGGAGTTGATCGATTGAACATCCTAATTAGCAACACGAGTAATCAGCCAATCTATGAGCAAATTTATCTGCAATTGCGCGATTGCATCGTTTCCGGAGAACTGTCCGCGGGCGATGCGTTGCCTTCGATACGCGCGCTTGCAAAGGATCTGCGCATCAGCGTGATTACAACAAAACGAGCGTATGACGAGCTTGAGCGAGACGGATTTATTTATACGCTCGCTGGAAAAGGTTGCTATGTTGCGGAAAAGAATGTTGAGATGATACGCGAAGGCCGTTTGCGTGATATTGAAGAACATATGAAGCAAATTGTGCAATTATCGCGGGCATGCAACCTCGCCGACGGTGAGTTGATTGAAATGTTTCGCGTAATTTTAGAGGAGGATCCGTTTGTATGAATGCAATTGAGGTAAACAATCTGACGAAACAATATCCCGGTTTTTCGTTGAGCGACGTTAGTTTTCAACTGCCGCAAGGCAGTATCCTTGGCCTCGTCGGTGAAAACGGAGCAGGAAAAACGACAACGATCAAAATGATTATGAATGCAATTCGACGTGACGGCGGTACTGTGCGCGTGCTTGGCGTGGACAATCAGGATGTCGCGTTCAACGAAGTTAAGAACGATATAGGCATCGTTCTCGACGAAGCATATTTTCCGGAGGTTATGACGGCAAAGCAGGTCGGCGCCATCATGAAGCGCACATACCGTAACTGGGACGACGATTATTACAGCAGAAGTCTGGTCAAACTTTCACTGCCTGAAAACAAGGCGTTTAAAGACTTTTCACGCGGCATGAAAATGAAACTCGCGATTTCGGTTGCACTTTCACACCATCCAAAGTTACTGGTTCTTGATGAAGCGACCAGTGGTTTGGACCCGATCATACGGGATGAGATACTGGATATTTTTAACGACTTTACCCGCGATGAAACGCACTCTATTTTGCTGTCGTCGCATATTGTCAGCGATCTTGAAAAAATTTGCGACTATATTGCCTTTATACACAAGGGAAAACTGGTTTTGTGCGAGGAGAAAGATCGTCTGCTCGAAAAATTTACGGTCGTCGCGCTTTCGAAAGAAGAATTTCGCATGCTACCACGACAGAACGTGCTTGGATACAAAGAAAACGAATATGGTGTTGAGGTGCTTTTACCGAGAAGCAGCATGCCAAAGGCTGCCAAATCGGAGCGTACAACGCTTGAAAACATAATTTTATTCCTCGTGAAAGGAGAAAATGAACAATGAGTGCGCTTCTGCTAAAGGATTTTTATACATTGATTCGGCAAACAAGGATTTTTATGATCATGATTGTGATATTTGCCGTTATGCCGGGCTTAAATTCGGCGGGTTTTGCAGTTGTTTATGCGGCTATGCTGCCGATTACGGCACTTGCATATGATGAACGGTCAAAATGGGATTCACTGGCTGCGATGATGCCATATACGCCAAGGCAAATTGTTGTAAGTAAATATGTCCTGGGATATGCCGGTATTGGCTTGGCCGCCGTTTTGTCGCTGACTGCGAAGGTGATTACGGCGATGATACAGCATGCAGGGGCGGATGCGTCGGGATTGCTTTCCATTTTATTCCTTGCATGTGTTGCAGCGATTATATTAGCCGCCAGTTTACCTTTTATGTTTAGAATCGGTGTTGAAAAAGGACGGATACTGCTTTTTATTCTTCTTGCCGCCGTAGCCGCAGCCGCTATGGTTGGCGGAGACAAGTTGATCAGTTACATTGACTCTATTTAACTGGAAATGACCGCGCTGACGCTTATAGTTGTGGCAGCAAGCATCCTTGTAAACATCATTTCAATTTCGCTTTCGATTCGTTTTTACAAGTTGAAAGCAAAATAAAGGCATACAAAACAGTCTGCCGATTCGAAGTCGGCGGACTGTTTATTTGTTCCTTATCGCGTCAATTACTCGGATAAAGGCGCCGCAAACAGCCCCGGAAAACGAAAGAGCGCACAATAACGCAAGGATGACCTGCCCGGCTGCAAGAAACCCCCAAAGCGCAAAAAGCCCAAGAGCGACCAATACATGGATAAAAGCGATATGGCTTAGGAATCTACGTAGCATGTTTTCCTCCAATTGGTTTTTGTTTATGATACACCGGTCGTCACGAATCGAGATCAAATATATTTATGACTATATAAAAGGAAAGCACCCGAACCGCAAATGCGATTCGAGTGTTTTCAACAGGAAGCGGGGTAGGGGTAAGCTTTTATTCACCTTCGTCCTGCAGGGCGTCGTATCCTTCTTCGCCTGTGCGGACTTTGATGACGTTTTCAACATCGTAGATAAAGATCTTGCCATCGCCCCAGTTGCCGGTGTAGAGCGCTCTCTTGACGGTGTCAACAAGCAGATCGAGCGGGATCTTGGTGATGACTATGTCAACTTGAACCTTGGGCAGCAGTTTGGTTTCAAGCGGAACGCCGCGATACATCTGCAGCTGACCTTTCTGCATACCGTAACCGAGCACATTTGTGACCGTAAGGCCCGTAATGCCGATTGCGTCGAGCGCTTTCTGTAAACCAGCAAACTTGTTCTGGTTGGTGATGATGGTGACCTTCGAGATTCTCGCACCGGGGTGCGACTTGTTCTCGACGGGAACTGCAACTTCCGGCGGAACGGGAATGACCGGTGCTGCAACAGCGGCTTCGCCGATGTCCACGGCGGGCACGGTGATCATGAAGTCGGCATAGCTGCTGGCAAGGCCATGTTCGCACATGTCGAGACCTTGAATTTCTTCCTGAGCACTGGCACGCAGGCCGTTGATCGCTTTGATGGCTTTAAAGCCAAGGTACATCGTTACAATGGTCCATGCGGTAATGGCGAGAACGCCGATTGCCTGAACACCAAGCTGGTGGAATCCGCCGCCGTAGAAAAGACCGTTTACTGTGGATTCGGGAGCCGTTTCCGTTGCAAACAGACCGGCTGCAAGCGTGCCCCACATGCCGTTTACGCCGTGAACGGCGACTGCGCCGACGGGATCGTCAATGTGCAGTTTAAAATCGATGAACTCGACTACGACAACAACAAGGATACCGGCGACTGCACCGATGATGGTTGCGCCCAGCGCGTCAACATTTGCACAAGGAGCGGTGATCGCAACGAGTCCGGCCAGAGCGCCGTTAAGAGACATGGAAACATCCGGCTTGCCGTTTTTGATCCAAGTAAACGCCATGGTGACCACGGTTGCAACGCCCGGGGCGATGGTTGTGGTCAGAAAGATGGAACCCAACTGCTCAACCGTCCAGGCGGCGGCACCGTTGAAGCCGTACCAACCAAACCAGAGGACGAATACACCAAGTGCGCCAAGCGTAATGGAGTGACCGGGGATTGCACGAGACTTCTTTTTGCCCGTCTTCGGGTCGGTTGCATACTTACCGATGCGGGGTCCAAGGATCGCCGCGCCGATGAAGGCTGTGACACCACCGACCATGTGGATGGCCGAGGAACCTGCGAAGTCAATGTAACCAAGATTGAAGAGCCAGCCCTGAGAGTTCCAAACCCATCCGGCTTCAATCGGGTAAACGACCATGCTGATGAGCGCGCTGTAAATGCAGTAAGAAGCAAATTTCGTACGCTCTGCCATTGCGCCGGAAACGATTGTGGCGGCTGTGGCACAGAACACCAGGTTGAATACGAAGCTTGAGAAGTTAAATTCCGCAAAGTTCGTAAAGATCTGGAAATCCGGCAAACCAATTACGCCGAACAGGTAGTTTTCCGACATCATCAAGCTGAAGCCGAGCACCAGGAAGACGACGGTGCCGATGCAGAAGTCCATCAGGTTCTTCATGATAATGTTGCCGGCGTTCTTTGCTCGCGTGAAGCCGGTTTCGACCATCGCGAAACCACCCTGCATAAAGAACACGAGTGCTGCGCCGATCAGGAACCATACCGGAAATACGACCCCATTGACCGCATCCAAGATTTCTGTCATTTTCTTAACCTCCTCTTATCCTCATCAAAATAAAAAACGGATATAAGAAGAGGCGCTGTCCGTAAAATACGGGCAGCGCCTTTGCTTAATCCTTGCGAAGACTATAGCGGATTCGAAAGACAATTGCAAGTAAAAATAATATATTTTAATATTGAATTTTTCGATAACAAATTTTGAAACATGAAATTTTGTTCATTTTCTTCGGTTTTGCGGCTGTTTATGATATAACGAGTGAGGCATAAAAGTCGGTTTCAATAACGATATATGTGGGGAGTAACGAATGAAAGCGGAGATTATTTACTTTTCAGCAACGGGAACTACCCGAAAAATAGTGAGAAGTATTGCGGACGGTTTGCAGTGTGATGTGACCTTCTCCGATATAACGATTGAGCAGGACCGTTTGAATCATAAATTGAGTGATTGTGATTTGATCTTTGCAGCACTCCCTGTTTATGGGGAACGCATACCATATTTTTTATATGACTGTTTAGAAAAAATGGATGGAAAGGGAAGACCGTTTGTCGGGATTGCCGTATACGGAAATATGGGATTTGGCGTTAGTTTGGAGCAATATGCGTCGTTTGCAAAGTCGAATCATTTCCAGTTGATTGCGGCCGCCGCTTTGGTTGCGCAACACACATATGCTGACACATACGCGCCGGTCGGGCTCAATCGACCGGATGACGACGACTTGAACCAAGCGGTGGAGTTTGGACAAAGGATTCGCCAAAAGTTTGATTGCGATAAGACGGAAATCGTAAGCGTACCGGAATGTACGCTTCCAAGAATTTTGACAAAACTACCGGACAGCGGTGTTCGCCACATCGTCCGGCAGCCTTCCGTGAACCCCGACGTTTGTAATGCATGCGGGGGTTGCGTGAAATGTTGCCCGGTCGGTGCGATCGATCAAAGCACACTGATGATCGAAGAAAAGAAGTGTCTTCGGTGTTATGCCTGCGTGCAGGCGTGCCCGAAACATGCCAGGATTGCTGAATTCAAGTTACCGGTATTTAAAACAATCTTTCATAAACTTGGCGGCGCACCAAAAGAAAACATCTTGCTGGTATAGCCAGACGCTTTCAATTGTTTTAGAAAAATTATCTTGAGAAAGCTTGTTTTTCGTCGATCAGACCTTGATCGTAGGCTTTCCGAAGCAACAGATATTCGCCGCGGCGCCCCCAATAGAGCGCACAGTAATTTCGTTGAATTTGTGTTCCGTGAAATAAATAATATTCCATCGTACGCAAGCCTTCGTCCGTTTCAACTGTGCCCAATGCATAGTCGATAAATTTTGACTCGGCCAGAGACATCCTTTTATTCAGATGACGCATGATTTCTTCAACAGATGATTTTGTTCCGACATTTGCAAGCCGGATGTAAAATTGCAGTAGGGTTTCGCTCATAGTTTGTACCTTGATTGAGATTTAATAATTTAGATATCATACATCATGCAAAACGGTTTTGTACGGTTTTATGGCAAGTTTTACCGATTACAAATCTTGCGTTTACATGATGAGTGTTGCAGAAAAAAGGAGACGCTTTCGCGCCTCCTGATTTACGGTGTCTAATTAGCGATTATTCGCTGATCAGGCCTTTTCCAAGCAGGAAATCGTGCGCAACGGTTGACGGGCTCTGTTCCTCAACATCGACGGCATAGGTCATACCGACCATGTCATCGCTACTGATTGCTCCCGTGAGCATGCTGAGTACTTCTTCAAGGTTTGGCGCTGTTTCGGCAAAGTCTTCGAACAGACCTTCGCGTACTACATAAACGCCATTATATTGCGGGAAGAAGTTGAGGTCGTCCGTCAAAATAACGAGGCTATATTTGCGGTTCAACCCGTCGGTGGTGTAAACCTCGGTCACGTCAAAGTTGCTGTTGGCAATTGCCGTGTACTTGAGGTTGATGTCGATCGACGAATAATCGGCGAACGTGAGACCGTACGCCTCAACAAAACTCCAATAGCGATCCGTGAAATCTTCCGCAAAGAAGTTGGATTCCGCGCCGAACGTCAGTTCCGATGAAACCGGAACGAGGTCGCTGACCGTGGAAAGGCCGTATGTTTCGGCGGTTTCAGGCAGGACCGCGATGGCATACGTGTTGTTCAGGCCGACTTTGCCGAGCAGTACGGCGCCAAACTGTTCCTGAATACCTTGTTTAACATAATCAAACAGGCTGGTTCCCTCAGGAACGTCGCTGACGTCCTTTTGCAGCCACTGGCTTAACAGTGTGCCGTCATAGTTCAGCAAAATATCGCAGCCGGGTTCGTCCGCGGTTGCTTCTTTGAACTGGTTGGTCAGCGACATTTGGTCTTTTACGTTGACCGTGAGGTCCGTTTGATCCTCAACCAGATATTTCACCAGATAATGCGCCAGAGTAACTTCGGAATAGTCGCCTTCATAAAGCGTCAGTTCCGTGTTTTCCGCTTTCTTAGAGCAGCCGCTCATAGCAAATACGGATACGAGTAACAGGGTTGCGAGTACGATTGATAGAATTCTTTTTTTCATTTTTCCATCCTTTCTTCCGTGGTAACGTCCCGATTCGGGATCATTCCGCAACTTCCCGGACGGATGGTCCGGAAAACTTTTGGTTCAAGCGTTTTTCGATGAAACCCATGATGACGTCAAACAAAATCGCCATAAGCATCAGCGAAAGTGTGCCGAGGGCAATCCATTTTACATTCATAACACGGATACCTTTATAAATAATCGATCCAAGGCCGCCGCCGCCTACGGATGCGGCGAATACGATCGTTCCAATTGCGTTAACCGTAGCGATGCGGATACCCGTAAACATAACGGGGAAAGCCAACGGCAGCTCTACGCGAAACAAACGATACATGCGACTCATGCCCATGCCGCGCGCAGCTTCCTTGACGCCCGGGTTGACTTCCGACAATCCAAGATAGGTGTTACGAACGATCGGCAGCAGGGAATAGAGCGTAATGCCGATGATAACGGTCGCTTTGCCTGCGCCGACGAAGATCATAATGATACCGAGCAGCGCCAGCGATGGAACCGTCTGCAAAACGTCCGAAACGAATAGGATCGTTTTTCGTGCACGTGGGAAATAGTAGGACGCAATTCCAAGCGGCAGTCCGACGATGATGGAGCAGAGTACGGAAACGATCACCATCATAAGGTGTTCCAAAACCAAATCAAAACTCATTTGGATTTTGCCTCCTTCCGAAGTCCGCGTGGCGTGACCTTGCGCTGCAGGACATCGATCAAAACGCCGAGTAAAATTGCAAGAATAGCGGCGGGAATCGCGCCAAGCAGAATCATATCATTGCGGTTAATATTAATGCCCTGATAGATGAATTCACCAAGTCCGCCAAGCCCGATCATTGCGGCAAGCACCGTCCAACTAACCGTGTAGATTGTCGCCATGCGAAGGCCGCCGATAATCGTCGGCATTGCAAGTGAAAGCTCAACGCGGAATAAAATCTGCCTCCGGCTCATTCCGCAGCCGCGCGCAGCTTCAACATATCGCTGTTCAACATTTGTAATGCCTACATATGTGTTTTTTAAAATCGGGAACATCGCGTAAATGGAAAGCGCGATGATAACCGTCATCGGTACCATGCCGAGATACAGGAACAATACGCCAATAAACACAATGCCGGGAATCGTATTGAAGATTGACAAAACCGGCAAGACGATTCTGGAATACTTCGGCGCACGTGAAAGCAGGATGCCAACCGTAAGCCCCAATAGGAAACCAATTGAAACCGACGCTAACACATACATGAGATGAATGCCGACATTACGCAGCAGCGACATGCCGTACATATCGATCAATTTTGAGAATGAAGACAAATTCGTCACCCCCAAAGCCGTTCTGCAAGCGCTTTGGCAATACTCGTTTTCGTAATAATCCCGGCAACCGTATCGTCAGGATTCAGCACGATTACATAGTTCGCCTTAGTAGAAAGCAACATATCGAAGCAACGCTTTGCATCGTCCGTCGTGCGGAAGGTTTCACGTTCGCTTTTGAGAAGGTCGATGACCTTGCAGTCATTGGAACCGCAGTTTTTAATATCTTCAACGGAAAGTGTCCCGATATAACGGTCGTCTTCGTCCGTTACGATCAAAGAGTCTACGTTGGTGCGCATCATAAGCGCGGTACATGCGCGCAGTCCTTTTTTCGTATCGACCTTGACGACGTTCGTTTTCATAAAGTCGGCCGCCGTGAGGGTGGAAGGATCGGCTGCGGCAATATGTTTTCCGAGAAAATTCTTTACCGTTTCGTTCGCCGGGTTTTTCAGCATTTCTTCCGGCGGCGCCATCTGCGTGATATGTCCATCCTCCATGAAGATGATCACATCCGCAAGGCTCAACGCTTCTTCCATGTCGTGCGTAACGAAAACGATCGTTTTGTGCAGTTTCTTTTGCAGGCGAATAATTTCATCCTGGAGGGAACTGCGCGTCATGGGGTCGAGCGCACCAAACGGTTCGTCCATCAAAACGATTGGTGGCGACGCCGCCAGCGCGCGCAAAACGCCGATGCGCTGCTGCTGTCCGCCGGACATCTCCGTCGGATACTTGTGTGCATACTGGTCATACGGCATGTCGACCATTTCAAGCATTTCATGCACGATTTTGTCGCAACGTTCTTTGTCGTATTTTAATAACTTTGGAACGACGGTGATATTCTGCGCAACCGTCATGTTCGGGAACAAGCCGATTTGCTGAATGACGTAACCGATTCTGCGGCGAAGCTGAACGCGATTGATCGTTTCCGTGTCGTCGCCGTCGATCAGCACATGACCGCTGTCAGGTTCAATCAGACGATTGATCGTTTTTAGCGTCGTCGTCTTTCCGCAGCCGGAAGGTCCGATAAGAACAGCAAACTGTCCCGGATCCACCGTGAAGCTAATTTTGTCCAGTACTGTGGCGTCGCCGTAACGCTTCGTCACGTTTTCAAATTGAATCATCCATTTCCTCCTTCAACTCCTGCACGTTTTCAACGGTATTTCCGTTTAAAAAACGCTCGACCAATGCGGCTGTAGACGCATCCCCAACGAAAACAATCACGTCGCCGCCGTACAGCTCGGCATATGGGCCGGGAGATAAAATTACATTATGTCCGCGTCGAATCGCAATAACCGTCGCGCCGGTCGACTGCCAGAATTTTAGCGTGCCAATACTCATACCGATTCGTTCTGAATCGGTTGAGACGCGCACCTCATAGTTTGGCACCGGCTTCATAGCAGGGGACGCGGCCTCCTGCGCTTTGATAATTTCGGCATAAACATCCGCGATTTCCCGGTTGAGCTTATTGTGTGAAAGCAAAAGGTCTTTCAGTTTCTTTTGCAGCTCAATCTGTTCATTCCAACCTTCAAAGTTCTTCAGATACCGTCTTGCGTTGTCTGCGGATAAAATAAAAACACCGCTTTTATCCTTGATCGACACAACCTTCATGTCGGCAAGCAGCTTGAGCGCTCTGCGGATCGTTTCCGGCGATACGCCATATTCGGATGCAAGCAGGGAACGGCCGGAGACACGCTGTCCGGTTTTCATTTCTCCGTCTGCAATTCGTCCTGCAATGTCCAGAGCAATTCTCAAATACTGCGGCGAAAGCTCCATACTATTCATTCCTATGATCCTTTCATCATAAAAAATACAAACTTCCACTCAATATAATAGTATTATAGTCTAACAACTTAATTAAGTCAAACGATGTGCTAGTTTACGACTTACCAGAACATCGTAAAAACGCCTGTGCTATAGGCACTTTTTTTGTATATTAAAAAAGGTTGACCGCCGCATAAAATGGAGCCGAAAGAGAAATTTTCGGAAAATGGTTGACAATTTTCACACTACTGGTTAATATCTAGTAGTAGACGATATATTTTAATTGGAATATATCAGGAGGTTCATATGAATACACAATATAAAAAGGGTGTCCTTGATCTTTGCGTGCTGTCGCTGCTAATGCGGCATGACTGCTATGGATACGAGATATCGGAATATCTTTCAAACCGCATCGACATTGCGGATGGTACGGTATATCCAATTTTACGGAAACTAAAAAGCGACGGACTTGTCACGACTTTTCTTTCCGAAGCAAGCGGCGGTCCTCCGAGAAAGTATTATTCATTGACAAAACTTGGAAAAGAAACCTATGTAAACGAAAAGTGTGAATACCTTGCATTTGCAAAAGCGATTGAATCCATACTGGAGGAAGAAACAAAATGACAAAAACAGAATATTTAGAACAATTGAAACAAGCACTCAAACAACAAAATATAAACGATACAGACGAAATCATCTTGGAATACGAACAACACTTTGCATTTAAACTTGCAGATGGTTATTCCGAAGAAGAGATCGCGGCAAAGCTTGGTTCTCCTGCAACGATTGCGGCACAGTTTGACACAGGCGAAACGAAACAAAAATCCGGCGGAAAGGGAAAGAAAGTTTTTCTGACAATCTGGCTAACGCTGCTTGGTATACTGGAAACCGCGCTTGATCTTGTGTTTGCTGCGTTTGGCATCGGCGTCTTTGGCGCGGCTGTAGCATTTGCTACAGCGGGCGTGTGTCTGGTGGGACGGCTCAACATTGCCAATCTGATTCCCAACATGCCATACTCCGGCGCAATCATCCTGGGTGTTTCCCTTATCGCGCTGGCCGTGTTGTTCTTTGTGCTTGCGGTGTATTGTTTTGCGTTTTTAAGGCAAATTGTCAAGGCCAGCATACGCTGGCGCAAAAACATGCTTTCCGAAACCACGCTTCCGTTGTTACCGACAAGTCCGCAGTTTCAGCCGAAAAACCGCCGTGCGTTACGCAACGTGCTGCTGCTTTCGCTGGCCGTTTTCGGCATTTTATTTGTAGTCGGCTACATCGTGCTTGCATTGCAGGCAGGTTCGTTGGGGTTCTGGCATGTATACGGTTGGTTTGTTTAAGCTGCTCACGGGCTGTTGGTACCAGAACTACAAAGTATAGCAGGAAAGAATATGAATACGATTTTAATCACCGGCGCCACTTCTGGCATCGGCTTGGCAAGTGCACTCGAATTGGCAAAAAACAACTTCAATATTATTGGCATAGGGCGTGACTCGGCGCGTTGTGAGCGCGCGAAAAAAGAGATTCAAATGCAACATTCAAATGTAGATGTAACGTTCTTCACGGCGGATTTAATGCAGCAGCGCGAAGTGCACCGCGTTTGCGACGAAATATCATGCTTTATTGAGCAGAAATGCGAAGGGCAATTATTTGCGCTCATCAACAATGCCGGATGTGCCAGAAGTTGGTATACGACCACAGAAGAGGGATATGAACAGCTATTTGCGCTCAACCATCTTGCCGGATTTTTGATGACTTACCGCATGTTGCCTTATTTATTAAAGGCGTCGGGCCGCGTCATCATGACGGGAAGCGAATCACATAAACACATGCGGATTCGTTGGAATGATGTAATGTTTCAGCATGGGTATCATCCGCTTTTGGCTTACAAACAATCGAAACTTTGCAACATATTGTTTGCAAAAGCGCTGAACGACCGCTATTCCTGGCAGGGACTTTGTGCGTATACGGTCGATCCGGGGCTTGTTTGCACGGACATTGGCTGCAAAAGCACCGGTGGAATCGTCTCGCTCGTTTGGAATACGCGAAAACGGCACGGCGTTTCACCGGATGTTCCGGCAAAAACATATGCGTATTTGTGCAAACAGGAACATGCACCCGAGGGACTGTACTATTATTCATGTAGGCCTGCGCGTTATAGTACGCAGGTCGATTGGGAAAACGCAGGGCGTCTGTTCCGGCTCAGCGAAAAGCTGTGCGGGATACGTTATGACGAAAGGATACTTTAATATGAATGTTTTAATCACCGGCGCAAGCGGCGGGCTTGGTCGCGCCTTTGCAATGGAATGCGGAAAACGTGGATATAATCTGTTTCTGGTCGACATCAATGCAAAGGGACTGGATGCGCTGAAGGCCGGGCTTGAGCGTAGGTTCGGCGTCTGCGTAACGACCAAGGCCTGCGATTTAACAAACGAACAGAGCGTCGACGAACTACTTGCCATAGTTGACCGGTATGGGATACGATTTGACATGCTCCTAAACGTAGCTGGAGTTGATTTTGAAGGCGGCTTTTTAGAACGCAAACGAGACGATATTGTACAAATCGTGTCTCTAAATAACGAAGCGACGCTGCGTATCACACATGCGGTGTTGTCAAGACGAACAGAAGACCGCAGGTTTTCATTGGTGTTTGTTTCCAGTCTTGCTTCCTTATATCCAATGCCATTGAAGGCGACCTATGCCGCCTCAAAGCGGTTTTTACTGGATATTGCAGTGGCGCTTGGTTATGAGTTGCGCGATAAAAACGTGCGCGTCCTTGCCATTTGCCCGGGAGGAATGGTTACGACAAAGCAGGCGATGCAGGGCATTGCAGCGCAGGGCTTCTGGGGTGCGGTTACGACGAATCCGCTGGAAATCGTAGCCAAGCGCACGATCAACGGAGTTTTGCGGGGGAAGCGCGTTTACATCCCCGGCTTTATGAATCGAACGCTTAGTTTTTTCGGCGCATTACTGCCGCGCAGCTGGGTTGCCGCCGCAATTTATCGTCGCTGGAACAAGGCGCAAAAGCTGTGGTTGAATGAGTCAACTGTGCAAAGCAATAGTATAGCATAACGTTTTCTTGTAAGTTTTGCTTTGGCGCGATATGCTTAATGTAATCATAGACGACGTCTGTGTGACCATAATAAGAAAGGATGCGATATGGATGAGATTGGATATCGTTTTGCGCCTTGAAACGCCCGAAGACTATACAGCGGTGGAGACGCTTACAAGAGATGCTTTTTGGAACGTTCACGCACCCGGATGCAACGAACATTATTTGGTGCATGTTTTAAGAAACGCGAACGCATTCATACCGGAATTGGACTTTGTAGCCATGCACAATGGAAAGATCGCAGGCAACATCATGTATGCCAAATCTATAGTCGAAGGGGACGACGGTACAAAGCACCCGGTCATTACGTTCGGTCCTGTTTCCGTTGCTCCGCTCATGCAAAGACAAGGGGTCGGGAGTATGCTGATTCGACATTCCCTGGATCGCGCGGCTGAGCTTGGCTTCGATGCCGTACTGATATATGGTGATCCTATTTACTATAGTAGATTTGGGTTTTCACCCGCAGAATCGTTTCAAATTGGAACTGCGGATGATTTTTATGCAGACGCGCTTCTTGCAATTGAACTAAAGCCGGATGCTTTAAAAAACTGTGCAGGGCGCTTCTTTGAAGGCGAATCCTACGAAATTGACGAAGATGAAGCCGCGGCGTTTGACGAGCAATTTTTGAAAAAAGGGCTGAAGGACGATTTGCCGTCTCAAAGACGATTCAAAGAGCTTGTAAAGATGCGAAAACCACGCTTGAAAGCGTGATAGCAAAATAGACGTTAGAATGGAACAATAAATGAATCGAGAAAAGAGTTTTGCATATTGCGGCCTTGCTTGCTGCCTTTGCAGTGAAAACGCAGACTGTGCGGGATGTCGAAACGGTGGATGCATTTCGCGCGGTTGGTGCAACATACAAAAATGCTGCCGAGAAAAAGGCATACAAGGATGTTGGGAATGCGATACGTTTCCCTGTGGGGAACCGATGCTGCAAAAACCACGCGTCAGAGTGTTCATCCGGCTGATTCATGAACGCGGCGAACAAGAACTGATGAATTGTCTTGAGCGCAATGAGCGCGATGGCGTTGCCTATCATTACAAGGGTGAACTGATAGGGGATTACGATCAATGCGGCACGCAGCAGGCGATTGAAGCATTTGTGATAAGCGGGCGGCATGATTGAAATTTAATCATTGGGTATGTTTGATGGGATTGACTTTTTAGCGTAGTTACCATTAAAATACTCGATATGAAATTACAATTTGAATGTTTGTCCTGTATTATATCTCAGGTTTTGACCGTGACCGGAATGTTGGACTTTAACGAAGCCGACAAGGAAACCGCAATCCGTGATACGCTTGCGTATTTGAGCCGCGCGGATTACGAAGGTTGCACGCCGGAATCGATGGCTGAACTTTGGAAAATACTGCTGAAAAATTCCGATAACGACGATCCTTACGCGGACATCAAATCCATGTGCAACGCGGAAGCGATGAAGATGGAGCAAAGCTCCAGGGAAGCAATTCTTGCAGCCGACGATTCGTTTATTATGGCGCTGAAATATGCTATCGCAGGAAATTTGATAGATTATGGCCTTGAACACCCGATCACTGTTGAGGAGCAAAACCGTCAAATTGATCAGATTGTACAAACACCGTTTGCGCTTGATGACAGCGTGTCGCTGCGGAAGGCACTGAAAACGGCAAAGCATGTGTTATATCTTTGCGACAATGCCGGAGAAGTGCTTTTCGATAAGCTGATGATTGAATGCCTGAAAACGGAATTCCCGCAAATTGAGCCTGTCTGCGCGGTAAAGGGAAGCCCTGTGTTGAACGACGCGACAATGAAGGACGCGCTGCAAGTCGGACTCAATACCGTAGCGCGCGTCATCGACAATGGTGATGGTTCGTCGGGAACTGTTTTGCACCGCACGAGCGAATCCTTCCAATCCGCTTTTTATAATGCGGACGTTGTGATATCCAAAGGACAGGGGAATTTTGAAAGTCTGAACGGCGTTGTGAAGGAGAATCTCTTCTTCTTGTTCATGGCAAAGTGCGATTCCATTTGCAAAATTGTGAACACGCCCAAGTTGAGCATAATTTGCCTGAAAAGCGATTCCTGATAACACATAATTGTTAATAAATAACCTACAAACGTTCGGTGTGCTGATAATCAGTAGATCGGACGTTTTTATTTGCGCTATCTCATTGACAGTTATGCACAAAATGATATAAAATAACGCTATAAAGAAATATATTAACATTTACAAGGCAAAAGGAGGCAGTTTATGGCAACACCGGTCATTATGCCGCGTCAGGGGCAGTCGGTAGAAAGCTGTATCATCACCGAGTGGAAGAAGAAAGTCGGCGATGCAGTTCGTGTCGGAGATATATTATTCTCTTACGAAACAGATAAATCAACATTTGAAGAGGAAGCAAAGGTAGACGGGACATTACTCGCCGTTTTTTACGAAGCGGACGACGACGTACCCGTTTTGCTGAATGTTGCGGTGATTGGGAATCCCGGCGAATCGTTTGCCGAGTTTGCACCGGAAGGTAACGCCGCGGCGCCGTCCACTGCGGCAGAAGCGCCAAAGAAGGCGGAACAGGCGACGCAGGAAGCGTCTACTGTAACGGCAACCGCCGATCGCGCGGAAGGCGTTTCACCACGCGCAAAGATGACCGCGCAAAAACTTGGCGTAACCGCCATAGAAGCGACGCCGAGCGGACCGCATGGCAGAGTGATTGAGCGGGATGTGATTGCGCTTGCCGAGGACGGGCGCACCGGTACCGGCCTCGGTGGACGGATAACGCCTGCAGATGTTGGAAACGTAACCACGCAGGCTGCCGCTGACACCGCTGTTTCTGCTCCAGCCGACGTTGCATATGAAGAAGTCAAAATGCCGAACCTGCGACGTGTCATTGCAAAGACGATGCACCAGAGCTTGTCCGAAATGGCACAGCTTACGCACAACACATCGTTTGACGCCACACAGATTCTTGCGTTCCGTTCACACTTGAAAGCAGCGCCGGAAAGCATGGAATTACCGAAAATCACAATCAACGACATCATATTATATGCAGCTGCGCGCGTCCTGATGCAGCACGAGTCGCTCAACGCACATTGTCTTGGCGATAAGATGCGTTTCTACAAGCATGTGCATCTCGGCATTGCGGTCGATACACCACGCGGTCTTCTTGTGCCGACACTGTTCAATGCAGACACAAAGTCTCTCAAGGAAATTGCAACCGAGTCCAAGCAACTCGTGAAAGCCGCGCAGGACGGAAGCATCAATCCCGATTTATTGCAAGGCGGTACGTTTACGGTCAGCAATGTCGGCGTTTACGGAATCGAAAGCTTTACGCCGGTCATCAACCCGCCGCAGGTTTCGCTGCTGGGCGTTTGTTGCATCACGGAGCGCGTCCGCACGGTTGGCGGACAGATTACAACATATCCCGCAATGGGACTTTCGCTGACCTACGATCACCGCGCAGTAGACGGCGCGCCTGCAAGTCGATTCCTGAAAGACCTTGTGAGGGCGCTGGAAAACTTCGACCTGCTGTTGATCGGTTAAGGAGGACAAAATGGTATTTGATCTGATCGTACTCGGCGGCGGACCCGCAGGATATCTGGCAAGCGAACGCGCTGGCCACGCAGGTTTGAGCGTATGCTGCATCGAAGAACGCAGCGTCGGCGGCGTATGCCTGAACGAAGGTTGTATCCCAACGAAGACTTTGCTGTATTCAGCAAAGCTATTCGACGGCGCGGCACACGGCGAAAAATACGGTGTTACGGCCAACGGGTTGGAGATTGACCACGCAAAGGTCATCGCGAGAAAAAACAAGGTTGTTAAGACGCTTGTGTCAGGTGTGAAATCCGCGCTCAAGGCCAATGGTGTAACGCTGGTCGACGGTCGCGGCGTTATCACAGGGCGCAATACAGATGGTTATACGATTGACGCAAATGGAGAAACGTACACGGGAAAACGCTTGTTGATTGCAACCGGTTCGTCTCCCGCGGTTCCGCCGATTCCCGGATTAAAGGACGGTATTGCATCCGGCTTTGTCTGCACAAACCGTGAAATTCTTCAGCTTACGGAACAGCCACAGCACCTTGTCGTCATCGGTGGCGGCGTGATCGGCCTTGAGCTGGCAAGTTATTTTACATCAATCGGCACCAAGGTGACGGTCGTAGAAATGCTCGACCATATTGCCGGTGAAAATGATACCGATCTTGTTGCAATCCTCAAAAAAGGATTTGAAAAGCGCGGAGTAACGTTCCTGCTTTCTTCCAAGGTAACAGAAGTAAAGGCCAACGCCGTCTGCTATGAAAAGGACGGCCAGGCAAGCGAAATTACCTGCGACAAGGTGTTGCTTTCCATTGGACGCAGAGCGAACACGAAGGACATTGGTTTGGAGAGTATTCATGTGCTCACTGAACGTGGCGCGGTCGTTACCGACAACAGAATGAAGACGAACCAGCCGGAAGTTTATGCCGCGGGCGACGTGAATGGCAAATCTATGCTGGCACATACGGCGTACCGCGAAGCGGAAGTTGCCGTCAACACAATACTCGGCAAACGCGATGTTATGCGCTATGGCGCGGTTTCCGGTGTGCTGTATACCAATCCGGAGTTGGCTGCCGTTGGCGAAACTGAAGCATCTGCAAAGTCAAAGGGACTGGACGCTTCTATTGTGAAGCTGCCGATGCGTTTTTCCGGTAGATACCTTGCAGAAAACGAAGGCGGCGACGGAATTATGAAGCTCGTTGTTGAAAACGGATCACGTAAAGTTCTCGGCGCACAGGTGTTGAGCAATTATGCAAGCGAGTTTATCGTGACCGTCGGCACATTTATTGAACTTGGCCTTACGGTTGACGAAGTAAAAGAGATCGTGTTCCCGCATCCGACGGTTGGCGAGATCATCCGCGAAGCGGTTTTTCAGGCGTAAAATCGTTTTTGAAAAATAGAACTTTTATATTTTATCGTGCGGAATGATTCCGCCGAAAGGAGATTTTTAACCATGTCAAAGCAACTCTATGTCGATCCGAATGCTGTGCGTAAGCCGGATTCGCTGACGTTTCCGTCGATTCCTGTCAACCAATATCAGGGCACGGTAAAAGACGAAAAGAAAAACTATACCAAAGATGAGTTTTTACATATCTATCGCGATATGTGTTATATCCGTGAGTTTGAGACCATGCTCAACCTCATCAAAACCACGAATGAATATCAGGGCGTGCAGTACAACCATCCCGGTCCGGCGCACCTCGGCATCGGACAGGAAGCTGCATATGTCGGTGCGGCATATGAATTAAAGCTTGATGATTACACCTTTGGTTCGCACAGAAGCCACGGCGAAATCCTTGCAAAAGGTTTGCGTTCCATCCAGATTCTTGACGATGAGAAACTCACGGAGATTATGGAAAGCTTCTTTGACGGGCGCACACTCGCGGTCATCAAGGACAGCGGAAAAACCGTAAAGGAAGTCGGCATCAACTTCCTGCTGTACGGTATGATGTGCGAAACGTTTGCGCGGAAGAATGGTTTCAACCAGGGACTTGGCGGCTCTATGCATGCGTTCTTTACGCCGTTTGGTATCTATCCGAACAATGCAATCGTCGGTGGCAGTGGAAGCATCGCTCCGGGTGCGGCGCTTTATAAGCTGGTCAACAAAAAGCCGGGTGTGGTCGTTTGCAATATTGGCGACGGCGCAATGGCGTGCGGGCCCGTTTGGGAAGGCCTGATGATTTCCGCAATGGATCAGGTTCGGACACTTTGGGGTGAGGATGGCGGAACGATGCCAATCGTCTTCAACATCAACGACAATTTTTACGGCATGGGCGGCCAGACGCGCGGCGAAACGATGGGATACGATATGGTCGCGCGAATTGCCGCGGGCGTTTGCCCGTCCGCCATGCATGCAGAACGTGTGGACGGCTTTAACCCGCTGGCGGTGATCGACGCGTACCGTCGCAAATTGCCGCTGGCAAAGAAAGACGGACCGGTGCTGTTGGATGTGGTAACCTATCGCTTCAGCGGTCACAGCCCGTCGGATTCAAGCACCTACCGCACAAAGGAAGAAATTGAAGCATGGGAAGCACAGGATTCCATCGTTGCGTTTGGCAAACAGCTGATTGAGGCGAAGGTTTGCAAGCAGGAAGACCTTGATGCAATTTGGGCAGCGATTAAGGATAATATGCTCAGAAACATGAAGCTTGCCATCGACGAAAATGTTTCTCCACGTATCGATCTGTTTGGCAAAGAAAACGATTATATTGGCAACCTTATGTTCTCAAACCAGACCGTCCGCTCGTTCGATTCGGAACGCAAACCGGACGTGCTGCTGCCAAAGGAAGATTGTCCACGCATGCAGCAGATTGCGAAGAAATCCCGCTTTGGTCTTGACGCAAACGGGAAACCCGTCAGCAAGAACCGCGTGTACCAGCTGCGAGACGGTCTTGCTGAACCGATCATCAACAAGTTTTATGAAGATCCGACGCTTGCTGCGTTTGGCGAAGACGTCCGTGATTGGGGCGGTGCGTTCGCAGTTTACCGCGGCATGACGGAAGCAATTCCGTATCACCGGCTGTTCAACACGCCGATTGCGGAGGCAGGTATCGTCGGCGCGGCAATCGGTTATGCCATGAGCGGCGGCCGTGCGATTGCAGAATTGATGTACTGCGACTTTTTAGGCCGCGCAGGCGACGAAATCTTCAACCAACTTTGCAAATGGCAGGCTATGAGTGCCGGTATGCTCAAAATGCCGGTCGTGCTTCGTATGAGCGTTGGCTCAAAGTATGGTGCACAACACTCACAGGACTGGGGTGCTCTGGTTGCGCATATTCCGGGATTGAAAGTCGTATTCCCGGCAACGCCTTACGATGCGAAAGGGCTCATGCAGTCCGCGCTCAACGGAACCGATCCGGTGATCTTCCTGGAAAGCCAACGTATCTACGATGTAAGCGAGCTGTTCCACACGGAAGGCGTTCCGGAAGCAGAATATGAAATTGCGTTCGGCGAGCCGGACATCAAGCGTGAGGGCAAGGACGTTACGATCCTGTCAATTGGGGCGACCTTGTATCGCGCAACGAAAGCCGCTGATATTCTGCAGGAACAATACGGCGTGTCTGCGGAGATCATCGACGCTCGCTCGCTCGTTCCGTTCAACTATGAACCCGTGATCGAGTCCATCAAGAAGACGGGGTGCATTGTCGTAACGGGCGACGCCTGCGAACGCAACAGCTTTATGAGAAACCTCGCCAGCAACATTGCAGAGCTTGCGTTTGATTATCTGGATGCGCCGCCGGTTGTCGTCGGTGCGAAGAACTGGATTACACCCGCACACGAGCTTGAAGATGCATTCTTCCCGCAGCCGGAGTGGATTGTCGACGCGATTCATGAGCGCATTCTGCCACTGAGCGGGCATGTTTGCACGCATAACTGCACGGAATTGGAACAGATACGCGAAAACAAGCGCGGTATCTAAGCGTTCAATTATGGCGGCGGATATGATATAATATTCGTCGCCATCCTTATGTATAAATTCGCGAAAGGACTAAATATAAATGAAACCAATAGAGAAAAAGGCCATTACGACCATTCGTTTTCTCGCCGCGGAAGCAGTGCAGAAAGCCAATAGTGGACATCCCGGCATGCCGATTGGTTCGGCGCCTATGGCATACACACTATGGAAACAGATGAAGCATGATCCGAAAGACCCGAAGTGGGTCGGACGCGACCGTTTTGTGCTATCGGCAGGACATGCCTCCATGCTGGAATATTCTTTGTTGCACCTCTTTGGGTACGGTTTGTCGATTGACGAGTTAAAATCTTTCCGCCAGTGGGGCAGTAAAACACCGGGACATCCGGAATTCGGGCATACCGTTGGTGTGGAAACGACCACGGGTCCGCTTGGTCAGGGCATTTCGACTGCGGTCGGCATGGCGATGGCGGAAGCGCGACTTGCCGCAGAATTCAACCGTGACGGTTATCCCGTTGTTGATAACTATACCTATGCGCTCACAGGTGACGGTTGCCTGATGGAAGGCGTTGCTTCAGAAGCCGCGTCGCTTGCAGGGCATCTCGGCCTTGGCAAGTTGATCGTTCTATACGATCGCAACCAGATCACGATTGAAGGCAGTACCGGTATCGCGTTTACGGAGGATGTCGGCAAGCGCTTTGAAGCGTATGGCTGGCAGGTACAGGAATTGCCGGACGGCGAGGATATCAACGCGGTTGCAGTCGCAATCGACACCGCAAAAGCGGACAAAGCGCATCCGTCACTGATCATCGTCCATACCGAGATTGCACACGGTACGCCGAAAGCCAACAAATCCAGCGCACATGGTGAACCGCTTGGCGAAGACAACATCAAAGCGATGCGCGAATTCTACAACTGGACGGAGGAACCCTTTTCCGTGCCGGACGAGGTATACGCATACTTCAATGAATTACAGGAAGGTTATACGAAAGCGCACAAAGCGTACGACACGATGTTTGAGTCGTATAAAACCACTTATCCGGAGCTCTATGAAAAATGGGTTGCCTGGCATGAAACTAAGTTGCCGGAATCGTTAAAAAAGGACGAGCGTCTCTGGAGTACGACTGATAAGAAGGCGACCCGCGCCGTAAGCGGGGAAGTGCTCAACGTTTTTGCAGAGTACATGCCGAACCTATTCGGTGGAAGCGCCGACCTTGCACCCTCCAACAAATCGGAGCTCAAAGGCAAGGGCTTCTTTGAGGCGGACAATCGTACGGGAGCAAATATCCATTTCGGCATTCGTGAATTCGCAATGGCCTGCATCAGCAACGGCATCCAGCTTTACGGCGGGTTCCATGCGTTCTGCGCCACGTTTATGGTGTTTACGGACTATCTCAAACCCGCGTTACGGCTTTCGGCGATCATGCATCAACCGGTCGTCTATGTTATGACGCACGACAGCATTGGTGTTGGCGAAGACGGTCCGACACATCAGCCCGTCGAACAGCTTGCGTCGCTGCGCGCAACGCCGGACACGCTAGTGTTCCGTCCGGCGGACGCAAAGGAAACATCCGCCTGTTATATTCAGGCGTTCGAGGGTAATCGTCCGGCCGTTATGGCGCTGACCAGGCAGGGACTCCCACAATACGCAGAGACCGGCAAGGACGTCAGCCGCGGCGGCTATATCCTGCGCGACGCAAAGAATGGCAAGCCGGATGTGATATTGATGGCAAGCGGAAGCGAAGTGGAGCTCATTTACAAGGCTGCCGACCTGTTGGAAGCGGATGGTGTCTCGTGCCGACTCGTTTCCATGCCGTGTCTCGACCTGTTTGACGAGCAGGACGCGGCGTACAAGGCGTCCGTACTGCCGAATGATGTGCGCGCACGTGTTGCCGTTGAAGCAGGTTCATCGTATAGTTGGGACCGTTATGTCGGCCTCGACGGACAGTGCGTCTGTCTCGATCATTTCGGAGCATCTTCACCCGCGCCGATCCTCTTCAAGGAATTTGGTTTTACGGCGGAGAACGTGGCGAAAGCGGCAAAAGCCTCCATTGCAAACTGTAAATAAAAAATAACAGTAAAGGAACGCGATGCTATGAACCGTATTCTTGTTACAAACTGTGTTGATCCGTATGAAAACCTTGCTCTCGAAGAATTGCTCTTCGAGACGCAGGGCGACGGCGCTACTCTCTATCTCTGGCAGAATCAACATACGGTCGTCATCGGACGCAACCAAAACGCATGGCATGAGTGCCGCGTTGAATTGCTTGAAAAAGAAGGCGGGTTCCTCGCGCGGCGTTCGTCCGGCGGTGGTGCGGTTTTCCACGACCTTGGTAATCTCAACTTCACGTTCCTTTTGCCGCAGGATGATTACGACCTTGTGCGGCAGCTGTCCGTCGTTCAAAAAGCGGCAAAGAAGTTTGGCATCGATACGTCGTTTACCGGTCGCAACGATCTCGTGCTGACCAACACACAGGAAAAATTCTCCGGCAACGCGTTTAAATTTTCACGCGGCATTGCGCTCCATCACGGTACGATTTTGATCTCTGCCGATATGGAAAAACTCTCGCGTTATCTTGCACCGTCCAAACTAAAGTTGGAATCCAAAGGTGTAAAGAGCGTAAAGAGTCGGGTTACGAATCTTGGCTTGCAAAACCCGGAACTCAATGTTGAACGGATGAAAACGGCGCTGATCGAGGCGTTTACCGAAGAATACGGGCAAGCGGAGCCACAGAGCACGACTTCCGTCGATCTTGAGCGACTCAACACAATCCGTGAACGCTACGCTTCATGGAACTGGCGGTTCGGCATTACGCCTGCGTTTAATGTTTCTTTCGAAGCACGTTTGGATTTCGGTTGCTTTGAACTGTTGCTAAATGTAAAGAACGGCACGATCGCATCCGCAACATGTTATACGGACGCGATGGACGATACACTCGCGGAGCGCGTGCAAAACGCACTGAACGGCTGCACATATGGCAAACTTCCGCTCAGTGAACGTCTGCGCACGGACAGCAGCGCTGAAATGAACACTTTGGCCGACTGGGTTGAGCAACAGGCGTTTTAGCTGTATCATGACAAGCCTGCCGTTTGGCGGGCTTTTTTCATGCAAAGCGGTAACAAACATAAACCGGCTATGATATAATGCTTTGGTATGATGAACAAAGGAACGAATGTTATGAAGATGACTGCGGTACTGACGGGCATAACCGGAAAATCCGGTCGATATACCATCGAACGATTGATAGAACGAAAAGACGAGTTGAGCGAATGCCAATTCCGTGCAATTGTCCGCTCAAAAGAAAAAGCGACATTTATTGAAGAAAGCGGACTGAATATTGAAATTTGCATGGGGTCGATTGACGATGAAGCGCTGCTGCTAAACACGATGAGTGGTGCGGACACGCTGCTGCATATCGTTGGCATCCATACGTCAGCACGGGTTGTGAACATTGCAATTCGCTCCGGCATCCGCCGCATTATAGTCGTCCATACGACAGGCGTCTACTCGAAATATAAGTCTGCCAGCGCGGAGTATGAGCAGATAGATGAAACAATAACACGTATGTGCATGCAAACAGGCGTAGCTCTGAGTATTCTGCGGCCGACAATGATCTATGGCGGGCTGGACGACGAGAATGTCGTAAAATTTATCGCGATGATGGATCGTTTCCCGATCATGCCGGTCGTTTCGGGTGCGTGTTTTGCATTACAGCCGGTTCATCGTCGGGATTTGGGTCGTGCCTATGCGGACGTGTTGCTCACCGAAGCCACGATTGGCAAGGATTACGTGCTGTCCGGCAGAGAATCGATCGATCTGCGGGATATGCTTTCGGTCATTGCGAAGTATCTTGGCAAGCCTGCCAGATTCCTTTCCTTTCCATATTGGTTCGCAATCACAGGCGCTTGGGGACTGTATCTGCTTTCAATTACAAAGATCGATTTTCGTGAAAAAGTGCAACGATTGGTCGAACCACGAGCATACCCGCATGATGACGCTACAAACGATTTTGGTTATAGTCCGCTTTCCTTTCAAGATGGAGTGAAGAGCGAAGTAGAAGCATATCTTAACAAGAAAAAGGTACAATGACGGGAGCTTTTATGAAAAAAACGCATGCATTCAACGAGCGATTCAGCAATTTTTCCGAAGCGTTTATTGCGGCGGTGTCAATGATCGCTTTCGTAGTTTTGTCGATTGTAAGTCTGATACAAACATGTCATGTTGACATTGGTTATTCGGAAGCTAACAGTGAGCATGTCTCGTTTCTAAATGACAATATTTTGGTAAACCTTGCAATTCTATTGATTCTTGTCACGCTGACTGTTCTGTTAATGCGTGTTCATGTAAAGCGCCGTACCGTTCTTTTGGTGAGCGCAATTGCAATCGTAAGTTCCGCTGCAATCGGCGTCTGGTGGGTTCTTGCCTCAAAAGCCGTGCCGGTTGCGGATTCAAGAAGCATAATCACCGCAGCACAGCAGCTTGTGACGGGGAATACAGGTGTTTTAAAGCAAAACACATATTTCTATGTGTTTCCGTTTCAAACCGGATATCTGTTCTATGCGGAAGGTTTTTTACGTTTGTTCGGATCGAATGCAATTACGCTTTTTCAATTGAGCAATGTTATCCTGGTTTGCGTGGCCTATATTGCGGTCTTAAAACTGGCCAGAGTTCTTTTTGATGATACGCGAATAGAATTGCTTACCGCAATCCTGCTTGGGCTTTGCATCCAGCCGATGCTGCTGAGTACTTTTCTGTACGGAACAATCCCCGGTATGACATTGTCAATCTGGAGCATTTATTTTGTCGCAAAGGCGATGAAGCAAAAGCGTCTGAGGCAGCTTATACCCGCGGCAGCGCTGATTGCACTTGCGGTGTTGCTAAAGAAAAACTTTTTGATTGTTCTGATTGCTGAAATTGCTATACTGCTGGTTTACGCGCTGCGAAACAAGAGAGCGTTGACACTCGCATTTGTCGCACTCATGGCGGCACTGACGTTTTTGCTGCCAACGCTCGTTCAAAAGCAATATGAAATCCGCGTCGACGCCGACTTTGGCAAGGGTACGCCGCAGATGGCCTGGCTTACAACTGGATTTCGCGAATCGTCTCTTTGCTGCGGCTGGTTCAACAGTTATACAACGAATGTTTTGAGAGAGAATGGCATGGACTATGAAAAAGCGCTTTCGCAAAGCAAGGCGGACTTGAAGGAACAATTAACCATGTTTGCGTCAAGGCCGAGATACCTTGCTTCATTCATGTATAAGAAAGTGACAAGCCAATGGAATGAACCGGCGTATCAATGTATCTGGAGCAGTGCTAATACCGGGGAGCGTAGCGGGGAAGTGTCAAGCTTCATAATAAGCCTTGGCACGGGAACAGCCAGCGATACAATCAACGCATACTTCAATCAACTGATGCAGTTTGTCTATGTTTCGATGACGATTACCCTGATTGTACTATGCTTCCAAAGGGAAAAACGCAACGAACAACGCATGATTATTCCGCTCATCCTGTTTGGCGCGGCGCTGTATCATGCACTTTTCGAGGCGAAATCGCAGTATGCAATCATTTATGTGCCAATGATGCTTCCATATGCGGCGTTTGGCATAGCGTACCTGCATGACTGGCTGACGAAAAAGTTTTTCACCGGGAAAAACAAAGCTATAGCAGAAGACAATATGGAAATAACACAGAAGTAAAAAAAGACGGGGAATATCCCCGTCTTTTTTTGTGCAGTCGTTTGGTGTTAGTTGCCAAGGCCGATATCGATCAGCGTGTCGCTTCCGCTCGTGACTTTCGGCAGTTCGCCGTTCCATTTCTGGAGAGTCTCGTAACGGATCAGGATATCGCTGAGCGATTCCGTGATGACCCTGTTGCTTTCCGCATTCGCTTCAGCGAGCAACTTGATTTTGTCCGCCTGCGCCTGAGCGGCAATGACTTCTTTTTCCGCTTCAGTGTTGGCAATTACAAGTGCCTGCTCTTGTTCGGTACGGGTTTTTATCAGGTTTTGTTCTGCTACCTGTTTGGCTTCAACAGCGGTGATATACTCCTCAGAGAAGTCCCAGTTGATGATATTTAACCCGTTGACATAAATGCCGTATGGATTCAACTTGGCATTCAAACCTTCGTCCAGCAGAATGCTGACGTCGCCGCGACTGCCGACCAGTTGCTGCGCCGTGTAGTTGGCTGTGACGGCTTTCAATACTTCGTTGATTGCCGGCACGACAAGCACATCATCGTATCCCAGTCCAACTTCTTTATAGATGGCCGAGCTGGAATCTTGGCTGATGTGGTAATTCACCGCAATCACCGTGGAAACCGTCTGCAAGTCTTTGCTGAACGCTTCCGTTGTGACCTCGGTTTTGACGATCCGGTTGTTGATCGTGATGATCTTCTGTGCAAATGGAACCTTCAGGTGAATGCCCTCTTGCATAACAACAGGGCTGGCTTTCCCAAAGGTTAGCACAACACCCGTATGACCCGCATCGATCACGACAACACTGCTGCCAAGCAATGCGACAACGAGTATCAGCAGGATAACATAAACCGTAATTTTGCCCGTTGCAATATTGCCCGCTTTATCTCTGAACATAAAACACTCCTTTTTTACTTTATTGTTTAGTATACCATACGATTGGATTATGGGAGAACCGCGAGATTTTAAAGTCACGATTTTTTTGCTTTTTCAGCTTGTATTCTTGCATGAAAGAAAGAAGCGGCTTGCAGTAGACCGCTTCTTTTGAGGAACAAGGACGCCGTTGTGATTGACGTCGGTTAACGGAAAATGTGGAAGTCTTATATACGGCTGCATTCTCCGAAAATCATTGGATTATTTTTTCTTTTTGCTATACGGTGTATCATCCAGCGGAAGCTTGGTGCGGAATTTTCCATCATATAGATAATATGCAAGCTGCACGGCGGGCGCGGTTGGGATGGATGCGATTTCTCCGATGCCTTTCGCGCCGCATGCAAGATTGTCCTTGTCGGCTTTCCCGATGATAATGGAATCAATGTTCGGCGTGCCGCTGGATTTAAACAGCCCTAGCGTACCGAAACGTACCTGTGGTTTTCCGTTTTCAAGCGGGAAATCTTCGGTCAGCGCATAGCCGAGACTCATGACAACGCCGCCTTCCATCTGTCCTTCCAGAGCAACTGGATTGACCGGTCTTCCAATATCGTGCGCGGCTGTCACGTTTTTCAGGTGGCCTTCTTCGTCCAGCTCAACAACGTGTGTTGCATAGCCATAGGCGATGTGTGAAACCGGATTGGGTTTATCCGAACCGAGAGGGTCGGTCTTGCCTTCATACTCGCCGAGAAAGTCTCTGCCTTCCAGCGCTTCGAGCGAACCGGCTTCCTTCAGTGCTTCCATGACTTGATTAGCCGCACGAACGGTTGCTTCACCGGTGAAGAGCGTTTGACGGGACGCTGTCGTGTTACCCGCATTCGGGCTATCCGAAGTATCCGGCGTGTGATAAACGATTTTTTCCAGCGGCAATCCCGTAATCTCTTTTACATACTGTGTCTGCACGGTTCCCATGCCTTGTCCAATGCAGGCTGCGGATGAGTGCAGGTGCAGCTTTCCATCCTTGATTTCAATGCGGCAACGGCCGACGTCCGGAACACCGACGCCAAGACCGCTGTTTTTCATTGCGCATGCGATGCCTGCCTTCGGGTTACGCTCCATAATCGGGCGCACGGCGTCCAGCGTTTCAACCAACGCGGTGGTATCGTCCGCGATCTGCCCGTTCGGCAGGATCTGTCCAGGCCGAATTGCGTTCTTATAACGGAATTCAAACGGAGTCATACCGACCAATTCTGCAAGCTGATTGAGGTTGCACTCGGTTGCAAAGCAGCTCTGTGTAACGCCAAATCCGCGGAAAGCACCGCCTGGAGGATTATTTGTATAATAGGCGTAACCTTCGATATCGACGTTCTGATAATTATATGGTCCGGCTGCATGCGTGCATGCACGCTGCAATACAGGGCCACCAAGGGAAGCATATGCACCGGTATCTGCGATAAGCCGTGCACGCATGCCTGTGAGCTGTCCCGATTCATCACAAGCGGTCGTGAACTCCATCTCCATCGCGTGACGCTTCGGATGGATCAGCAGGCTTTCCGCTCGAGTAAAACGAACTTTTACCGGCCGTTTGGTGAGATAGCATGCCAGCGCCGCGTGGTGCTGGACGCTCATATCTTCTTTTCCACCGAATCCCCCACCGACCATCATTGCTGAAACGCGAACTTTACTCAGCGGGAGTCCAAGCATTGCGGCGCATTCCTTCTGCGTCTGGTAAATTCCCTGATCCGCACTGTAGATGCGTACGCCGTCACCGTCGATTTCTGCAACCGCGCATTCCGGCTCCATAAACGCATGATCTGTAAACGGTAAACTGTAGTGATTCGTTACGACATGCGCACTGTTTTTGATTGCTTCATCGGGATTGCCGCGCTTTACCGATTGGAACGACATCAGATTTTCGCGGTCGGCATGAACACGTTCTGCATCGTCCTTCATGGCTTCTTCCGGTGAGAGGATAGGGTCGAGGGGCTCGTATTCGACCTTGACGGCAGCTTTGCCCGTCTCCAACGCTTCATCTGTTTCCGCTACGACAAGCGCAAGCGCATCGCCGAGAAAATGCGTGGTTTTTCCGACGGGGATCATTACGTCGTAATCCTGAACCAGGTGACCGATGATTTTTGCACCGGGCACGTCTTCGGCGGTGTAGACTGCGACGACGCCTTCGACGTCCTTAGCATCTTCAATATCGATCGAAAGGACGCGCGCGCGCGGATATGCGCTGCGTACCGCTGACGCAATCAGCATACCGTCCAGATGTAAATCGTCGGTGTACATCGCCTCGCCGAGCGTTTTTTCGGCGGCTTCGATCCTTCGGATGCTTTGGCCAAGCGTGCCGGGCAGATCACCATGCGGAACCTCTGCGTTTTCGCGGAGCAGCTTTGCGGCGAGTAATACGGCTTCTTCTATCTTTTTATAGCCGGTGCAGCGGCAAATATTGTTCTTGAGTGCATCTTTTACTGCTTCCGGCGTCGGATCGGGATTTTTATCGATCAGCCCTTTTGCACTGATGACCATGCCCGGCGTGCAAAACCCGCACTGCACGGCGCCGGTCGCAGCAAATGCATAGGCAAAAACATCTCTTTCTCTTGGCGTCAAACCTTCAACGGTGACGATGTTTTTACCTTCCAGACGGTCGGTTTTCTGAACACAGGATTTCATCGGCTTTCCGTCTATAAGAACCATGCAAGTGCCGCAGGCGCCTTCCGAGCATCCGTTTTTCACGCTGGTGAGTTGCAGCGTGTCTCGCAGATAAACGATTAGTTTTTGATTCTTTTCAACGGATACGGTTTTGCCGTTGACAGTGAAAGTGGACATCGATTTTCCCCCTTGCTAAGGTGTAGCTGCGTATTGAGATATTTGGCACCGCCTTTGCAAACAGCGCCAGCAATATGCTTTATAGTAAGTAGCTGTAATCCCAAATGACGGCATTGATGATTTTTTCGATATCGGGTGCGATTTCGTTTTTACCGAGATGCACGGTGGACACATCGTCAAGACGGAGTTTGATTTTTCCGCCGCCGAGCACGAGGAATCCTTTGTTACCGCTTTCGTCGAACTCTTTTTCGGTCGAAAACAGTGTGAATTTTTCTTTGTATGGTGAGCTGTCATACGGGCAGAACACTGTGCAGTTGCCGCATTCGTTACACATGCGGTCTACATGAATGATCTGCGGCATGCTTGTTTCGTCTACCTTGATTGCAATGTTCGCGCGATTCGGGCAAACCTGAACGCAGCATTCGCAGACAGTGGAGCAAGCAAGACAGCGTTCCGTCTCTTTTCCTGCGCTGTCGTAAACGGCGATGGAGCCCTGCTTCAGCAAACAATTGCCTTCACATGCCTTCGACTCTTCGGGAATGGTTACGGTATACGGGCCAACGATTGCATCTGCAACCTTGCGCGCGTCGGCAATGGCTTCCACGACTGTCGCGGGGCCACGGTTCGCATCGCCGATGACAAACACGTTTTTCCGGCTGGTTTCCAGCGTGTCTTTGCTCGTCTTGACTCTGCCACGTTCCGTCAGTTCTATTTCATTATTCGTGAAGTCCGACGGTTCGACTTTTTCGCCGATTGCGGAGATCAATAACGTGCAGGGGATCGTAACAAGCTCGTCTGTTTCAATGCTGGCGGGTCTGCCGCTTGCATCCAGCTTTCCGAGCGTACACTTTTTGCAGGTTAACATGCCGTTTTCGAGGGAGACGGGTGTCAGCAACTCGCCGAATTCAACGCCTTCGTCCAGCGCGAGCTGCAGTTCTTCTTCGTCGGCGGGCATAAAGCGACGCGTACGCCGATATACGATTTTACTGGACAACACGCCCTTGGTGCGCTTGGCGGCGCGTGCTGCGTCCATTGCGGTGTTTCCGCCGCCAATAACGACGACATGATCGCCGATGTCGGGCAGCGTTTCCGCCTTGTACTGTTCGAGAAAATCAAGCACATTCATACTCTCGCCTTTTTCCAGGCTAAGATTGCCGTGCGCCCATGCTCCGGTTGCAAAAATGACATGTGTAAAGCCACTATTTAAAAGCTCTGCAACGGACGGAGCCGCGATACCTGTCTTAATCTCCGCACCCATCTTCTTCAGCAGTTCCACATCGTGATCGATGCCAAAATCACCGATGCGGAAACCGGGGATGACATAACGGACGATACCGCCCAGCTGGTCGCGCTTCTCAAAAATCGTTACCTTTGCGCCCTGTCGACCGAGCAAGTAAGCCGCGGCCATGCCCGCGGGACCACCACCGACAACGGCGACGCTGGCCTCTGACTTGCCGGACGGTTTTAGTGTATCGATTACACTGTCAAACCCCCTGCGCGCGGCAAGCAGCTTGCAGTCGCGAATATGAACGCTCTCTTCATAGAATCCGCGCGTACATTTATCCATGCAGTGATGTGTGCAAATTCTGCCGGTGATGAAAGGCAAAGGATTCTTTTCTAAAATCAGTGTGAGTGCCTCGGCGTACTTTCCGTCACCGACAAGGCGGACATATTCCGGGATGTCCTGCTCGATCGGGCAGCCGTTTGAGCAAGGCGCAATAAAGCAATCAGTCAGCGGCACTTTTCTGTCAATCTTGCGGTTTGGCAAAGGTTTTACCGGTTTTGTGTGTCGTGCGTCCGTCCGTGCGTCGCGTGCAAGATAAGCAACCTTGCCGACGGATACGCCGTCGAACGGTGCATAATCACATTTGGACAGCACGTCGGCAATCTGCTTGGCGCGCTGGTATCCGCCCGGCTTGAGCAGTGTCGTGGCAAGCGTAATCGGCCAAATACCCGCGTCAAACAAACTTTCTATATTGTTGACGTCCGCGCCGCCGGAGAACGACAGGCGCATTCTGCCATCAAACTCATGGCTGATGCGGTGCGCAAGTTCAATCGTCAACGGGAAGAGCGAACGACCGCTCATGTACATCTCGCTACCCGGCAGTTCGTCTCTGGCAATGCCGACGGGGAAGGTGTTGGTCAGCTTTAAGCCGAAAGTTACGCCTTTGCCTTCGGCAAGCGAAACAAGCCGCTTGAACATTGGGATTGCATCGCGATACTGCAGGTCATCGTTGAAATGAAAATCATCGAACACAAGGTAATCGTAACCCATGTCGTCCATGGTTTTACGTGCAAACTGATATCCCAGAAGTGTGGGATTGCATTTTACAAACGTATTGAGTTCCTTTGTTTCGATAAGATAGCTCGAAATACGCTCAATCTCCTCCGGCGGGCAGCCGTGGAGTGTTGAGAGTGTGATGGAAGAGCAGATGCGCGGCGAAACGCCATCGACATACTTTGCATCCACCTTTGTAAAGCGGGAGAGGTTTTCCTTTGTCCAGGCGCGGCATTCCTGCCAAATTGGTGTTGAAGACGCGTTTTTCAGCCCCTCGATGAACGCGTCGATCTTTGGGCTGGTAATGCCTTCATAATTGTAACCAACGCTCATATTGAACATGAATCCGTCTGGACGGCCGAGGTCGAACTCCCAACTCATGAGCTTGATGGCAAACCAAGCTTTGACATACTCGTCAAACGCCTGCTGAACGGTCAGTTCAGTCGACCACTCGACGTTATAGCATTCGTCAACGGCGAGAATGCAGGGTTTTGAAACAGGCAGGTCTTCGCCGTCTAGCGTTTGAACCGTCTTCAATTCAAAGAAACGGCATCCCGCGTAATAGGCGGCAATCAAATTTTGCGCCAATTGCGTATGCGGGCCAGCCGCCGGACCGAACGGCGTTTCGAGATGTTCGCCGAAGAGGTCGAGACGCTTGTCCTTTGGCGCTGAAAACGCACGGCGAATGCCGAAGACACTGCCTTGTTTACGCTCTTCGATTATCCAATTCATTAAATCCGCAAACGGGATAGGGGTCATACGATCTGACATTTCAAACCTCCTGTAACCTATTATAAGTAACTAGCTTTTTTGCTTTCCGTTAACCGTTAATCGAATCCCACAGTTTGGATGCGCTTGCGCGGCATTCTTTCATCAGCGATTTTTCATCGGCCACAAGTACCTTGCGATCCTTCATGAGAACTTTGCCATTGCACACGGTGGTTACAACACTGCGTCCGTTCATTCCAAAGAGGATATGCCCGTTGACATTATTGCCGTCCATCGGCGTCAGCGGATCGTAATCGGTAACGATCACGTCGGCATATGAGCCTTTTTTCAGTATACCGAGCGGCTTATTGAAGAAACGCCCTGCAATCTTCGGGTTGTTTTCAAACAGCATTGCGGGGATTTCGCCCCATGCTACTGTCGGGTCGCAAAGGTTGTGTTTGTGAATGATGTTGCCGACCTTGTAGCTCTCGATCATATCGTTCGTGTAACCGTCGGTGCCGAGGCCAAGGAGGAGACCTTCACTAAACAGGCGGATAACGGGGCCGCAGCCGACGGCGTTACCCATGTTAGATTCCGGATTGTGTACGACCATGGTGTCAGTTTCCTTCAGCAGTTGCATTTCAGCGGGGCTGACGTGCACGCAATGGATTGCCAATGTCTTTTCACCGAGGATGCCTTGCTCAAACAACCGCTCGACAATACGCTTGCCGTACCTTTTAAGGGAGTCGATTTGATCGCCGGGGCCTTCCGCAACATGAATGTGGAATCCGGTCGTATCCGGTGTATGCGCTTTGCACATTGCAAGCGTTTCGTCGGAGAGTGTGAATGCAGCATGCAAACCCATCATGCCCTTGAGCATGTCGCTGTCGTCGGACTGGGCACGCTGGATCATGCGTGCGTTTTCCAGAACGGACTGTTTCGTTTTTTCTTCACCGTCACGATCGGACACTTCATAGCACAGGCAGGTGCGAACGCCGAGGTCTTTTGCGGCGTCGGCAAGTGTATCCAGACTGTTGGGAATATCATAATAGCTGGCGTGATGGTCAAAAACGGTCGTTACGCCGTTTTTGATGGAATCTACATAGACGGCATATGCGGACAGTTTGTCGTTTTCTTTTGTCAGCAGGCGGTCAATTTTCCACCACATACCTTCCAGAATGTCGTTGAAATCGTGAGGATTATATCCCTTAATGGAAAGACCACGGGCAAAAGCGCTGTAAATGTGGTTATGCGTATTGATCAGTCCGGGCATGATCACGCCGCCGTCAGCATCGATGAATTCCGCCTGCGGATATTTATCCTTCATTTCCTGAGTTGTTCCGATATCCTGAATCAGTGAGCCGTCTGTAACAACCGCCCCGTTTTCAATAAACAAACCGTTGTCTCTTGTGACAAGTCTCCCATTTCCGATAAGCAACATAAGTTATGGATCCCCCTTCACGAAATGCAATGTTATGTGACAATTTTCAGTGTGTAGATAATAAATACTAGGAAACAATATGAAAACAAGCTGTTTTCAACAGGTTTACAAGGGTATTATACTATACGCTTTCCGATACACGCAATACGATGAAGGCTTGATTTACAAAAATATTTCGGCCATAATAATTTTGTTCAGTGCTATTTTTTACTGTACATTTTAAGATTGTTGCGGTATGATGTACTCGTCAGTTGTTTTGGCTTAACCAGAGTGAAACGTAATTGACTGAACAATGAAACTTAGATTTGGAGTGTCCATATGAAGCGCATTGCCGGTTATCGCTGTACAATCTGCGGAAGAGAATATCCGTTCGGCCCGGAACTTATGACGTGTCCCTCCTGTGGAGAAAAGGGAATACTGGATATCGTTTATGATTACACTGAAATAAAGACCGTATTTTCAAAAGAAACGTTGAAGAAGGATACGAACAACAGCATGTGGCGCTATCGCGCGCTGATGCCGCTTGCAGGAGAAGGCCTTGAGGATTTTCTCCGTATTGGCTGGACGCCGCTCTACCGTTCGCTTCGACTGGGCAAACAACTTGGTTTGGACACACTGTATATTAAAGATGATGGTTTAAACCCGACTGGCTCATTGAAAGACCGCGCAAGCGGCGTTGCCGTTGCAAAGGCGATTGAGCTTGGCTACAACACCATCTCCTGTTCGTCTACCGGCAACGCAGCCAGTTCGCTGGCCGGCAATTCTGCGCGGATGGGTTTAAAGACGGTTATTTTCGTTCCGGAACGCGCACCGATGGGTAAGGTTGCACAGCTTTTGATCTTTGGCGCCAACGTTATCAGCGTCAAAGGCGATTATCGCCAAACATTCGAACTTAGCAAAGCTGCTATTGAAAAGTGGGGCTTCTATAATAGAAACGCGGGCATCAATCCGATCCTGACGGAAGGCAAAAAGACCGTTGCACTGGAGATTGCAGAACAACTCAACTGGAATCCGACCGACTGGGTTGCGGTATCCGTTGGCGACGGCTGCACCATCGGCGGCGTTTACAATGGATTTTACGATCTATTGCAGCTTGGCATGATCGATCGCATCCCCAAAATTCTCGGTGTTCAATCCACTGGATGCTGCCCGTTTGTCGACGCCGACAAGCGCGGTGGGGAACTGGTACCCACGCCGGAGAACACGCTGGCCGACAGCATCGCCGTCGGTGTGCCGAGAAACCCGAAAAAAGCACAGCGCGCTGTTCACGACAGCAAAGGCGCTTGGATCGCCGTCTCAGACGACGAAATATTGGACGCCATGCGGCTGTTAGGTCGCACCGAAGGCGTGTTTGGCGAACCCGCAGGCGTTACCGCTACGGCGGGTTTAAAACGCGCGGTCGCGGAAGGCGTCATCAAATCAAACGAAAGCGTTACAGTCATTTCTACCGGAAGCGGACTTAAGGATGTGAAAAACGCCATGATTGCCGCGGGTGAGCCGTTCAAGTGCGACCCGGACATCAAGGCGCTCGAGGCAAGCGGAAGGATTCAATAAACGAAAAAAATATCATACTCCGGCTAATCGCGCGCGTGCGCCAAACGAAGGAAAAACTGACACACTATCTTGTATATTTATACAGATTGTTCGTTCTATTTGGTAATAATCTGTATAAAAAGTGGATGTTATTACATTAATTCAGGTTGTTTCACCGAACAAATGGTGCTACAATAAGTGTCATCAATCGCTTGGTTGTTTCATCGTTTCCGCGGTGTTGCAATAAATCAAAAATAGCAGGAGGAAAACCATGAAAAAGATCATTGCTCTGTTTGTAGTCGCTTTGATGGTCTTCTCGCTCGCCGCATGCGCAAGCACGACGACGGAAGAACCCGCATCGGATGCTGCCGCCACGGAAGAAACCGCAACGACGGAAGAAACCGCTACGGAAGCAACTGTCGAAGAAGAAGTAGCGGCGCCCGCAGTTAAGATCGGCGTAATTCTCGTACACGACGAGAACACCGGTTATGACGCAGCGCACATCGAAGGCATCAAGACCGCCGCCGCGAATGTTGGTATTGCCGATGAGGATATCATCTGGAAGTACAACATCTCCGAAGATGAAACTTGCTACGATACGGCTATCGACCTTGTTGAACAGGGATGCAATTACATCTTCTCTGACAGCTATGGCCATCAGTCCTATATGCAGCAGGCCGCTTCCGAGACTCCGGACGTGGTGTTCGTTTCCATGACCGGTGACACGGCTGCCCTGAGCGGACTCGACAACTTCAAAAATGCGTTCACACATACCTTCGAATCGCGCTATGTGTCCGGCGTCGTTGCCGGCATGAAGCTGAAGGAAATGATGGATGCGGGCCTCGTGACCAATCCTTACATCGGCTATGTCGGCGCATTCCCGTATGCTGAAGTGGTTAGCGGTTACACCGCGTTCTTCCTTGGCGTACAGAGCGTCGTTGCCGATGCCCATATGGACGTCATCTATACCAACTCTTGGTATGACCCGACTGCCGAAGCAGAAGCCGCGAATTCGCTCATGTCGAAGGGCTGCTGCATTATCAGCCAGCATGCTGACTCCACCGGCGCTCCGTCGGCTGTCCAGACCGCTCTGGATGCCGGATCGTCCGTGTATTGCGTTGGCTACAACATCGATATGCTGAGCGTCGCGCCGACAGCGGCCCTGACCTCTGCACAGAACAACTGGAGTGTATTCTACACCTATGCGTTCAACTGCGCTCTGAGTGGCGAAGCCATCGCGACCGATTGGTCCGAAGGTTATGCGACCGGCGCGAACATGATCTCCGCCTTGGGCGAGAGCTGTGCCGAAGGCACTGCCGAGAAAGTTGCCGAAGTTGAAGCGGCCATCATCGACGGTTCTCTGAATATCTTTGATTGCTCGACCTTCACCGTTGGCGGCGAAACCATCACCAGCTACCTTGCCATCGATACCGATAACGACTGGGTTGGCGATACCGGCGAAGCCATCACGGACGGCATCTTCTATGAGTCCACACTGCGCAGTGCGCCGTATTTCGGTCTCCGCATTGACGGCATCACGGAACTCAGCTAAAAAATATTTAGCATGAAAAAAGGCGGGAGCAAACAACTGCTCCCGTCTTTTTGTTGCTTTTTCTTCACAAGTTCGTACTTTTGATGATGCATTCTTTTTAATTACTCCATCTTTTTGTTTACACCGTGCGCGCTTGTATGCTAAAATATTTTAAGCAAGTCTGAATCTAATATAGAAGGGATCACGCGTGTGGAGAGTACAATAGCTATCCGAATGGTCGACATCACGAAGACATTCGGCGAGGTAGTCGCTAACAACAAAGTCTGCCTCGAGATCAAGCGAGGCGAGATTCTATCGCTGCTCGGCGAAAACGGCAGCGGGAAAACCACGCTCATGAACATGCTGGCGGGTATCTATTTCCCGGACAGCGGCCAGATCTTCATCAACGGAAACGAAGTTACCATTGCTTCGCCGAAAGATGCATTTGCCCTGCATATCGGAATGATTCATCAGCACTTCAAACTAGTCGATGTTTTAACGGCTGCGGAAAATATCATACTCGGCCTGAACGAATCTGCTTTGGTAGATCTTAAAAGAGTCCATGCTTCCGTAAAGGATATCTGCGATCGTTATGGGTTCGTCGTAGATCCTGATAAGAAAGTATACGACATGTCCGTCTCTGAAAAACAGACGCTTGAGATCGTCAAGGTTCTGTATCGCGGTGCGGATATTCTGATTTTGGACGAACCGACCGCCGTTCTGACGCCGCAGGAAACGCAGAAGTTATTCTGTGTCATGCGCAATATGAAGGCGGACGGCAAGTCTATTATCATTATTACGCACAAACTGCATGAGGTTCTGGAGATTTCAGACCGTGTTGCAGTGCTGCGAAAGGGTCATTTCATTGGCGATGTTCCGACTGCAGAAACAGATGCGAAAAAGCTAACTGAAATGATGGTGGGTCGCGCCGTTTCTCTGGATATTGATCGCTCTGAGCCGATCGATCCGCAACCAAGGTTGGTTGTAGAAAATCTTACCGTTTGTGACTCGGATGGTATTAACCGGCTGAATGGCGTGAGCTTCACGGCATACAGCGGGGAGATACTGGGAATCGCGGGAATCTCCGGCAGCGGTCAAAAAGAATTACTGGAAGCCATTGCAGGATTGCAGTATTGCCAAACTTGCAGCAAGATCAAGTTTTTACCGGAGAACGGGGAAGAAAAAGAACTCTCCGGCATGCGTCCGCTGGACATTAAAAATCTTGGTGTCGCGCTTGCGTTTGTTCCGGAAGACCGTCTTGGCATGGGCCTTGTCGGCAGCATGGACTTGACGGATAACATGATGCTTCGAAGCTACCAGGATGGGAATGGGCCGTTTGCAGACCGCAAAAAGCCCCGCGAGTTGGCAGAGACCGTCGTAAAGAACCTGGAAGTCGTTACACCCGGTCTGAGCACGCCTGTGTGCCGTCTTTCCGGCGGAAACGTACAAAAGGTTCTGGTCGGTCGAGAGATCTCTATGCAACCGAAACTCTTGATGTCCGCTTATGCGGTTCGTGGTCTCGACATCAACACGTCTTATAATATTTATCATCTTTTAAGCGAACAGAAAAAACGCGGTGCGGCCGTCATCTATGTTGGAGAAGATCTTGATGTTCTTCTTGAACTGTGCGACCGGATCATGGTTCTATGTGCTGGACAGATCAACGATATCGTAGATGCTAGAAAGACGACAAAAGATGAGGTCGGTTATCTGATGACTTATTTGAAAGAAGGAGGGATGAACCGTGAGCAAGAAGCGTGAGCATGATACACACGAACCGTTCATCCGGATGTCCAAGCGGGACGGTATGCCGTTGTGGAAATCACTTGGCGTGCGCCTGGTTGGACTGGTGCTGGCACTGATTGTTTGCGCAATCATCATCTACGCCTTAACTAAGCTGAACCCGCTGAAAGTTTATGCGGCAATGTTCAAAGGCGCCTTCGGAACGAATAAGCGCATTTGGGTTACTATTCGCGATATCGTGATGCTGCTCTGCATCGCTGTTGGTCTTGCGCCTGCGTTTAAAATGCGATTTTGGAACATCGGTGCGGAAGGTCAGATTCTTGCCGGCGGGCTCGCCGCTGCGGCATGTATGATCTATCTTGGAAAGTCAGTCCCTACAGCGATCCTGCTCATTATGATGTTTGTCGGCAGCATGCTCGCGGGTGGCGTTTGGGGAACGATTCCCGCCGTATTCAAGGCACGCTGGAACGCAAACGAAACGCTCTTTACCCTGATGATGAACTACATTGCAATTCAGCTGACGAGTTTCTTTGTCGCCAAGTGGGAAAATCCATTCGGATCCAACACGGTCGGCATCATTAACCAAATGACCAAAGCCGGATGGTTCCCGACGATATTTGGACAGATGTACACGCTCAATGTAATCATCGTTTTATCGCTGGCCGTCCTTATGTTCCTGTATCTGCGTTATTTCAAGCATGGTTACGAAATAGCGGTCGTCGGCGAAAGCGAGAACACCGCGCGTTATGCTGCAATCAACGTTAAAAAAGTCATCGTTCGCACGATGGCACTCTCAGGTGCAATCTGTGGTATCGCCGGATTCATCGCAGTAGCAGGCGCAAGCCACACGATATCGACCAGCACGGCAGGCGGTCGTGGGTTTACCGCAATCATCGTCGCGTGGCTGGCAAAGTTCAACACGTTCGTTATGATAGCGATCTCTGCGTTGCTTGTGTTCCTGCAGAAGGGCGCAATTGAAATTGCTTCCCAGTTCGACCTGAACGACTTCGTATCCGAAATGATTACCGGTATTATCCTGTTCTTTATTCTCGGCAGCGAATTCTTCATCAACTATAAAATCCGCTTCCGCGGTGGAAAGAAGGAGGCCGACCAATGACACAGATTGTTTCTTTAATCCAGGCTGCCGTCGTTTTCGGTACGGTCATCATGTTTGGTGCTGTCGGCGAAATTCTTGCTGAAAAATCCGGCAATCTCAATCTGGGTGTTCCCGGTATCATGTATCTCGGTGGTATTGCGGGTCTGATTGCTTCGTTCCTGTATGAAAACAACGCGGCAAATCCTTCGCCCTTTATCGCGGTCATCTTGACACTGCTGGCAGCCTTCGTCGCCGCAATGTTTGGCGGACTGATCTACTCTGTGCTGACCATTACCCTGCGTGCCAATCAGAACGTTACCGGCTTGACATTGACGATCTTTGGCGGTGGTTTTGCAAACCTTTTCGGTGGTACGCTCAACAAGATGGCGGGGGGCGTCGGCCAGATTTCCGTTGCGCTGACAAGCGGGGCATTCCGCACGAACATTCCGTTTTTATCGGATCATTTGGGGGCAGTCGGCAGAATATTCTTCTCATACGGTTTTTTGGCGTACCTGGCCGTCATCCTCGCGTTTGTTATGAGTTGGTTCCTGAATAAGACCAGCGTCGGACTGAACCTGCGTGCAGTTGGCGAAAACCCGGCCACTGCGGACGCGGCGGGCATTAGCGTTTCCAAGTACAAATACCTCGCCACCTGCATTGGCGCCGGTATTTCCGGACTTGGCGGCCTGTATTACACAATGGACTATATTAAGGGCACGTGGTCCACGGATGGAAGCATAGAAAAACTTGGCTGGCTTGCCGTTGCACTGGTCATTTTCGCAACATGGAAGCCGAGGCGTACAATTTGGGGCTCTTACCTGTTCGGCGCGTTGTTCTGGCTGTTCTTCTACATTCCGGGGCTTACGAGAAGTTCTCAGGAAATCTTTAAAATGCTGCCGTATATTGTTACGGTGCTGGTGCTTGTTGTTTCCGCACTCAGAAGGAAGCGTGAGGATAAGCCTCCGGCCAGTCTTGGCACCGCATATTTTCGTGAAGAGCGATAGATTTGTCAAATCAGTCTCTGTAACCTGCGTTCGGATTAGCCGGACGCAGGTTTTACTTTTTCACAATTAAAATTTGATGTGCTGAAAGTATTTTTATAAAAAGCGCCTTTTTCCCTTATTGAAGGTTGAATTACACTTCGTTCAAGGTTATAATGTAGTCGCTAGCTTTCAAAAAAAAATATTATAGTGAAAAAATCTATTAGGAGCGTGTTGTATGAAGTACGATCGGATTTACAATTTTTCTGCCGGTCCCGCGACGATGCCCGTTGAGGTGTTGGAAGAGATCGCGGCCGAGACATTGAACTACAAGGGAAGCGGCATGTCCGTCATGGAAATGTCGCACCGTTCCAAGGTGTTCCAAACGATCATTGATGAAGCGGAAGCAGACCTTCGCGAGTTGATGGGGATTCCCGACAACTACAAGGTGCTCTTTATTCAGGGCGGCGCAACTTTACAGTTTGCCATGATTCCGATCAACCTCATGAAAAATGGCGTAGCCGACTACATTCAAACTGGCGCGTGGTCTAAAAAAGCCATTGCGGAAGCGAAGAAGTATGGCACCGTGAACGTTATTGCGTCAAGCGAGGATAAAAACTACACGTACGTTCCTGACGGAAGCGATCTTCAGATCGACGACGACGCCGATTACGTATATATTTGCGAAAATGAAACCATTCACGGCTCTACCTATCCGAAGCTGCCGAATACAAAGGGTAAGATTCTGGTATCCGACCAGTCGTCCATGTTCCTCAGTAAGCCCTGTAACGTCAGCGATTACGGCATGATTTACGCTGGCGTTCAAAAGAACGTAGGGCCTGCCGGCATGACCGTCGTGATCGTCCGTGAAGACCTGATTCGTGAGGATCTCCCCGCGTGGACGCCGCTCTACATGCGTTACGACACGCATGCAAAAGCGGGTTCCATGTATAATACGCCGAACTGCTGGAGCATTTATGTCTGCGGCAAGGTGTTTAAGTATCTCAAAAACCTCGGTGGTCTTGAAGTTATGCAGCACATGAACGAAGATAAGGCGAAAGTTCTTTATGATTTCCTGGACGGCAGCAAGATGTTCACCGGCACGGTCGAACCCGGCAGCCGCTCTCTGATGAATATTCCTTTTATCACCGAGAGCAAGGAATTGGACGCAGAAGTCGTTGCTGCGACAAAAGCAGCCGGATTTGACAACCTCAAAGGACACAAGAGTGTTGGCGGCCTGCGCGCTTCAATTTACAATGCAATGCCGAAGGACGGCGTGATCGCGCTCGTCGATTTCCTCAAAAAGTACGAAGCCGAGCATCTGTAAGCCGCTTGGATGGAAGGAGAACAGTATGATTAAAATTCTTGCCAGCGACGGCATGGACAAAAGCGCAATCGACGCGTTGATTGCCAAGGGATGTCAGGTAGACGTTCAGCATTATGATCAGGATGCGCTCTGTGAAGCCGTGAAAAACTATGACGTACTGGTTGTGCGCAGCGCAACAAAAGTACGTGAACAGCAAATCGACGCGGCCTGCGTGAGCGGTCAGCTCAAACTTGTTATTCGTGCCGGTGTCGGCATCGACAACATCGACAAAGTTTGCGCAGAAGGTCACGGCATCAGCGTGTGCAACACACCGCGCGCCAGCTCGGACGCAGTTGCGGAGCTTGCGCTTGCACATATGCTCTCCGTCGCAAGACATATCTCCATTGCCGGTCACACAATGCGTGAAGGCAAGTGGGAAAAGAAAGCCTATGTCGGCTTTGAACTCTCAGGAAAAACTGTCGGCATCGTCGGATACGGTAGAATCGGCCAGGCACTCGGCAAACGCTGTCAGGCGCTTGGAATGAACGTGCTTGCGTATGATATTTACAAGGTTCCGGAACTGGAATGCGAGACCATGCGTTACGTCGAAATGGACGAACTTCTTGCTTCCTCGGATATTATTTCTCTGCATGTTCCTTCACTGCCCGGACAGCCGATGGTCAGCAGGGAAACGCTTGCAAAAATGAAGGACGGTGTTGTTATCATCAACACCTCACGCGGAACGAATGTTGATGAACAGGCGCTTTTGGAAGCGCTTGAGAGCGGTAAGGTCTTCGGTGCAGGGCTGGACGTCTTTGCAGAAGAGCCTGCAAAGAACGCAGCACTGTATTCGCATCCGCGTGTGAGCTGCACGCCGCACATCGGCGCGTCAACGAAAGAAGCACAGGCGCGCATCGGTCAGGAGATCGTCTCGCTTATCGCAAAACAATTTAACCTGTAAGCTATACCTCCTATACAGACACCGGCGCGCATTCCTGTCGCGCCGGTGTTTCTTTTTCAAGATGAGCAGTTTTTGTTAATTTGTAACACAATATGTAGGTATTAATACGACGCTGTAATACAAAATATTGTGTCCGGTTTTCCTTTTAAATATGAAATCTTTTTAAACAAAATTCATGAAAATTCAAGGCATGCAATCGTTATACATAATTTCAAAAATTTCGACTGTTGCAAGAACCACCAAAACCCGCATACTTTACATGTTTTTTACTTTTGGCTCGCTTTTTTGAGGAATTATCCACAGATTATCCACCGAATATATCAATATCTAGTATACATCAACCGCCCTTGACACAAAATATGCCTGCCAGTAAACTGATACTGCGACACGAAAAAGGGAGGGCGTACAAAGATGTTTCAGGAAATTATTAAGCGAGACGGCCGGAGGGAAAACTTTGACCGTGAAAAAATAAAAAATGCAATTTGGAAAGCTGCACAGGCTGTCAATGGCACGGACGAATCGCTGTCCGAGCGGCTGACAGACGAGGTCGTTCGCCTTGCGGAGCAGCGGTACCCGAAATCTGCGCCGGACGTTGAAGGCGTTCAGGACCTTGTAGAAAAAGTGTTAATTGAGGCGGGGCACGCCAAGACCGCCAAAGCCTACATCCTTTATCGTGAAAAACGCCGCGGTACGCGTGAAATCAACGCGCTGATCGGCGCCACCATCGATATGTTCGGCGATTATCTGGATGATCGCGATTGGGGCGTAAAGGAAAATGCCAACATGCAGCGCAGCGTAAATGGGCTGAACAATTATGTCCGTGAATCATTTACTAAAAAGTATTGGCTGTATGAGATTTATCCGATCGATATCTGCAAGGCTCATGAAAGCGGAGACGCCCACATCCACGACCTTGGATTCTTTGGCCCGTACTGTGCCGGTTGGGACCTTCGCCAACTCCTGTCGGACGGATTCGGCGGGGTAGAAGGCAAGGTGGAAAGCAAACCCGCAAAACACATGCGTTCATTTTTGGGACAAATCGTCAACTCCACCTTTACAACACAGGGCGAAACGGCTGGCGCGCAAGCATGGAGCTCGTTCGACACCTATTGCGCACCGTTCGTATACTATGACAACATGACATTTGAGCAGGTCTGCCAGTGCTTGCAGGAGTTTGTCTTCAACATCAATGTTCCAACGCGTGTCGGCTTCCAGTGCCCGTTTTCGAACCTCACGTTCGACATCAAGGTTCCGTCCACACTTAAAGATGAACCGGTTATCCTTGGCGGGAAATATATGGACAAGACCTACGGCGACTTCCAGGAACAGATGGATCTGTTCAATCGTGCATTCTGTGCAGTAATGCTGGAGGGTGATGCAAAGGGCCGCGTCTTCACGTTCCCGATTCCGACCATCAATATCACGAAGGATTTCGATTGGAAAAGTCCCGTCGTTGACGACTTCATGCGCATCACCTGCAAATACGGCATCCCGTATTTTGCAAACTACATCAACTCTGACTTGTCCCCTGAAGATGCGGTATCCATGTGTTGCCGTCTGCGGCTCGACAAGCGCGAATTGAGAAAGCGTGGCGGTGGTCTATTCGGAAGCAATCCTATGACGGGGAGCATCGGCGTATACAGTGTGAATCTGCCGCGCATCGGCTATCTTGCAAAATCCAAGGAAGATTTCTTTGAGCGCCTTGGAAAGATTGCTACACTCGGCAAAACGAGCCTTGAAATCAAGCGTAAGATCATTGAGCGGCAAACCGAGCAAGGACTCTATCCGTACTCAATGCATTATCTCAGAAGTGTGAAAGAACGCACCGGGGAATATTGGACGAACCACTTCAACACGATAGGTCTCGTCGGTATGAATGAGTGTTGCCTAAATTTCATCGGCAAGGACATTGGCAGCCCTGAAGGGCTCGCGTTCTCGCTGGAAATCATGAACTTTCTACGTGACCTTATGGTCGAATTTCAGGAGGAAACGGGGCATAGCTACAACCTTGAGGCAACGCCTGCGGAAGGTACAAGCTATCGCCTTGCAAAGCTCGACAACGAAAAATTTCCTGACATCATCCAGTCCGGCATAGAAGAGCCGATGTACACAAACTCCTCACAGCTGCCGGTTGGGTACACGGACGACATATTTGAATGCTGCGACTTGCAGGACGAACTGCAGTCCCTCTACACGGGCGGCACGGTGCAACACCTGTATATCGGCGAACGGATCGAAGACATTGAAACGACAAAAACGTTGATTCGGACGTTGTTTGAAAAATATAAAATGCCGTATATCTCCATTACGCCGACGTTCTCCATCTGCAAAGAACACGGTTATATTGCCGGAGAACATTTCCAATGTCCGACTTGTGGACAGGATGCGGAAGTTTGGTCGCGCGTGGTTGGTTACTTGCGCCCGGTTCAAAATTACAACCCGGGCAAGAAGGAAGAATACATCATGCGCAAAAAATTCGTGATTTAAAATTATCGCGCACTTCTTGCAAAGGAAAATTGATTCTGTCATTGGAGACGTGCTTTGCGACATGTCTCCAATTTTTCAATATAGTTACACTAAGGGAGGGTCAAACTTGCTAATTGCAGGCTTTCAAAAAAATTCGTTTGTCGATTATCCGGGACAGATATGCGCAGTCGTCTTTACGCCGTACTGCAACTTCAATTGTGTATACTGCCATAACGCGCATATACTAAAAAAAGACACGCAGGTGATTGATGAAGAAAGCGTACTGACTTTTTTGGAGAAGCGCGCCGGTATGCTCGGTGCCGTCGTAATCTCCGGTGGAGAGCCGACGTTACAGCAAAATCTTGAACCGTTCATTCTGCGCGTGCGCGAAATGGGATACCGCGTCAAGCTGGATACAAACGGTACGAAGCCGAACGTCATTCAATCTCTTTTAAGTAAGAATTTATTGGATTATGTCGCTATGGACGTGAAAGCGCCGATTGAAAAATATGATACTATTGCGCAGGTGAACGTCGATGCAAACGCGCTTCAAAAAAGCATTGCGCTTTTGCGAAACAGTACGATTTCGCACGAATATCGCCTGACATTCGCGCCACAGCTAACGGCGGAAGATGCAGTTGACGCCGCGCTTATAGTAAAAGGCTGCAAGCGTTTCTACTTGCAGCAATACAGGCCGCGCAGCACTGACGACCCAAAGGCACACGCACCCGAATATGTGCGCGAGACCGCGGCGAAAATTAAGCAGGCGATCGGCAACTGCACACTGCGCGGGCTGGGTCCGGAAGAATGATTCACTGTGCACGTTTATAGCATGAAATGTTTTTCGGGTCTTTCCGCTTCTCGAAAACAGTTTTCGGCGATAGAGATATAGTAGTAGCAAGCCGATCAGGAGCAGCCCGCATAATACCGCAACTTTCGGATAGTCGCCCAACAGTATTTTGTTTCCAAAAAAGTCCCAACAGTGCCGCAGCAAGCGCTGCTATACGCAAAACGGTTGTCCGCATGGAGGGCTGTTGGTTCGGTTTTTTATAAACTCATGTTAGTTTATAATCCGCCTTAATGTATTTATGCTGCCAATTTTCTGAATAGCAAACATCATTGTCTTCCGTTCCACAAAGGGCATAAAGGTCATCAGTGATTGTTTCTAGCACATCAGAGAGTTCGAGATTCTCAAGCATGCTCGCGGGGATGCTGTCGTATCCGGCATATGCACCGAGGATATTGCCGGTCAATGAACCCGTGGAGTCGGAATCTCCGCTATGATTGACCGCCGCAACCAGTGCGCCGCGAAAATCGCCTTTGTATTTTAACGCACAGTAGAGTGAAATTGCAACGGCTTCTTCCGCAACCCAACCTTCACCGATCTGTGCAATTGCCTTTTGCGGTGCAATATCCTCATTTGAAAGGGCAATTGCCTGTTCAAGCAACGTGTTGAGTTTTTCAACCTTTTCAAACGCATGGAACTCGGATTTCAACGCTAAAATGCAATCCTGTGCAATATCAACCAAAGCATTCTCACCAGAAAAATCGCCGTAAACGCACTGGTTGATGATGTGTACCATCGCCGCGGCGGAAAGGAAACCGAGCTGATGCCCGTGCGTCAGCGCCGCCGATTTTGCAGCCGCTAAATCAACCCACTTGATCGGATAATGAGCCCTATCGTAAAATAATCCGATCGGTGCACAACGCATGACACCGCCGCACCCTTTGCTTGAGTTGAGTGGATGTTCCATTGTGCCAAGCACGCCGCTGGAAAGCGAACGCAGGCAAGTCCCACCCGGCGCGCGTACGGAATGCATTGCGGGAACATGATAAATCCAGCTTGTTACGTCTTTGCCTTTGCTGCGACCGAAGCGTTGCGTCTTGTGCCAATCCATATAGGAATTATGTAGATGGCGCTCCAAGGGCTTCTCGTCGCCCAGAAGACGCTTTGCAGTCTCTGCTACGAGGATTCCGTTTGCTGTAAACAACGTCATCTGCGTGTCGTCAGAGACGCATGCGCAGCCGTCTTCTATTTGAATTTCGGTAATGCCGTTTTCGCCATATTGTTCTTTTATCTGCTCGATGTTTAAAAATTCAACTGCGTAACCCAATGCGTCGCCAACAGCGCCACCGAATAAGCAACCCTTGAATTTGCCAATATCTTTGCTCTTCATCAAGTGCCTCCTGCTATTTTCTTGTGGATTGTATGTGTCGGGGAAATGTGGAATTTGCTTTCATCAAGCACACTTATATTTTATCATGCCGCACAAGTGCTGTAAATAAACCAGGTTCTTGATATACCTTTGAAAGAGTACGAGCGATATTATTCACTGACGTGTTAGCGGGGTAGAGAGAATTTATATCTTATATCGAAAAAATTCTTATTGACATCGACGCGTTTTTTTTGTATCATATTGCCTGCAACCGCGCCCAGTTCGTCTAGTGGCCTAGGACGCTGCCCTCTCACGGCGGTAACAGGGGTTCGACTCCCCTACTGGGTACCAAAACAAATCATTCAGCGATGAGTGATTTGTTTTTTTGTACGAAATTGTGTTAACAGCCGGAACTCTTTGGCAATCAACGGTCTTTCAAGAACGGTGTTTCTGTAGTAAGATAGAACAATCAATGGCAAAGGAGCGTGTCATGCTCAAGGAACAAATAGACGAGGCGAAACACACGGAAGATCCGGTCGAGAATGATTTGTTTGAAAATGAAACATTGTCCGATATGGATTGTTCCAAACTGGATTTTAAACTTGTGACATTTCAAGGTTGTAAGTTTGAAAGCTGCACGTTTCTTCGAACCGGTTTTTATAACGTTCGCTTTAATAAATGCGATTTTTCAAACTGCACTTTTACAGAGAGTTATTGGAAGCAATGTGCAATCGAATCCTGTCGCGGCGACGGAGTGGACATGAGCAGCAACCATATAAAAGAATCCAATTTTTTCGACAGTTCGTTTTGTTTTGCAAACTTTACAAAATCGGTTTGGGACAGCTGTACGCTAAAGGATTGTCTCTGTAAGGAAGCTTTTTTTACGGAGTCCCGCTTTAAAAAACTCAAGCTCAGCAACGTTGACCTGAGCCGTGTGGACTTCTTTAAGACGGCGTTGAAAGGCATTGACCTGTCGGACTGCATCATTGCAGGTATTATGGTTTCGGATACGTTCCGCGAACTCTATGGCGCGAAAATCGGCGTTTTGCAAGCGGCCGACATCGCCGTTATGCTCGGCGTTAAGATCGTTTAGTGGGGACAGTTAGAATGGATCAATCAATACAAGATTATATTGATAAGCATGACGCACCGATTCAAGAGCTATTCATGTGTTTGAGGTATATCATCTTGTCGAGCACAGATATGCCGATTGATGAAAAACTCTGGGCAAAATTGCCGAGTTATTACGTTGGTGATCACTTCGTTCGGCTGATTCCGTTCAAAAACCATATCAACATTGAAGCAAAAGCGCTTTCGGGCTATTTTGACGATTTGAAAACGTATTGCTTCACGCCCAAGGGCATGCTGCAAATAAAGCCGGGGGATACGGTGCCACGGAATATTTTGCTTCAAGCCTTTTGCGCAACATTTAAGGACCAAAGCGCATGATAGAACAGGTCACGGAAAAAACGCTGCCACAGGCGGCGAAGATTCATTCGCTTTCATGGCAAGCGTCGCATGCAACGTTATGCACTCCAGACTTTATTGCGCTGCACACACTGGAGCATCAGGCGGCTTATCTCCGCAAAGAAATGGGGCAGGGGAAAGAACTTTTTTTGCTGTCAGAAGAAGAACCAATCGCCATTGTTGCCGTTTGGCGAAGCCTGATTGAAAATTTGTATGTTTTACCGGACAAACAGCAGCACGGCTACGGAACATTGCTGCTGCAATTCGCTATTGCGAAGTGTACCGGCGTTCCGACACTATGGGTGTTAAACACGAATGCAGTTGCACGCAGGGTGTATGAGAAAAACGGATTCAGGGCAACCGGTAATGCACACGTGCTTAATGAATCGCTCTATGAAATTGAAATGTTTCGACCTGGTCACACATAAAAATTCGTCGTGAAGGCGTATTTTTATGTGTTATATAGATTTTTGCTTATGTGCCTTATAGAGTTCCTCTGTTGCCAAAGCAAATTTTGTTACGGCAAAGTTACAATCGTAAGGGTAGCAATACCAGGTGTCTTCGAGTGTGTTGAGATCCACACAATCACCATATTTGCCCAGGTAGTTATACTCGATATGGCATGAATAGAGCGACTGCACGGGTTTATGCATTTCAAATTTGCCATACGGTCCGTTTACATGAACTATGAAGCCGTTTTGGTCGTGCGTCATCACGCCGTTGCCAAGGCTAACATAACCGTCCGCATTTGGCAGGGATTCGACACGAACAGGGCACGTGATTCCATATGCTCCATTTTCGATTTCCTGTCGCACGTTTTCGCGTTCCCACTCGTACCAATCCGGTATATGTGAAAATTCCGTGTTACCGTCGTCGGCTAGCAGAGAGCCGTCTTCCTGCATAGTCCAGCTCTTGTCGCATGCGTCGCAACGAAGCTGTGCTCCTTCGGATGACATCTTGTACTCGGCCTTGCAGGCGGGACATTGATACAAAACCTTATGGAGCCCTTCAGCGCGTTTCTTATAAGAAGTCCGCACGCCGCGAATTTTTTGCCAGTCATAATCGTCATAAGTAAAGGCTTTCTCGATTTGCGTGTTAATCTCGTCAACACTTGCTGCCGCAAGATCCTTTGCCGTGAATAGCTGCGTCATCACCGCTTCTGTCCGGTAAACGCCGCGATCTTTCAGATTCCAGAATGGAGTATTGACATGGTGGCCGCTCATGATGAGCGTGACGACAGGAACTTTTAGAAGTTTGCAAAGTTTGCCAAGCGATTCCGGCAGGATTGCGTTTGTTCCGCAGAGTGAATAGCGCGCCTCAGGATACAGCACGGCAATGTCACCGTTTTTGGTCACACGGTTGAGTTGCCGCACAAGAACGGCGTCGTTGGTAAATTTACGCTTGCAAATGCAGCCGACTGTACGCAGGAGACCTTCTCGACTTTTGAATCCATCCTTCGTCGGTGCTGTAAATCCGTCTATTGCGACAACATAGTTTGCCCTGTGCGGAAAAACGGCCGCCGTCGTAACCTTGAAATCTAAAAATGCATTGTGATTACACAAGAGGACGTACGGTGGTTTGAGTCCAGCCGTACGCACCTTTGTGATTCGAACACCGTGCCGCCATACCGCGGGAAAGCTGATTAGCCAGGCAAGCATCCGTAACTTTTGCCGTTTCGGGTAGGCAAGCATATCAAAGCGAACAAACGTGTCTTCCACAAAAACTCCTTTGCTGCGGTCAACACATCATCCGCAGTATTATATATGTGCGTATTATATGTTTTGCGGTGTTGCGTTGTCAATGTGTTCATGTGAGTGCGGCTGTATCCAACCGAGCATGACAAACGGCACCCCCGCAAAGGGGGTGCCGTAGTGCATTCAAATCATTTTTTGTCGCGTATGGTGGATATCACTTCATCCATCGGTCTTACACTTGCCAGCGGCTCGTGCCAGATCATATGTTCATAGAAGTTGATCAGCTTTTCGCCGGTAAGGAAGGGGTTAGTATACGTCGTCGTCCCGCCGGACGGGATTAAAACGTCATAGCCAAGCTCAAACGCGACTTTGCAGGTCGTGTCGATGCAGTGCTCCGTCTGCATACCGCACAGTACAATGTGATCGATGCCTTTTCCTTTCAGGTATGCATCAAGCCCTGTGTTGTTAAACGCGCTGTTGACGTTTTTGTCGAATATGCGTTCGTTAGCACGCGGCTTCAATGAGTCGTGCAGTTGCCAGCCGTCCGAGCCAGCTTCCAGTTCGTCATTCGGGCCACTGTCATGGCGGATGTATACGACCTCTATACCGGAAACATGCGCTGCGTCGATCAGCATCTTTAAGTTTAGGAGAAACTCATCTTCGCGCACAGGATTGGCGTCGATCAGTGCTTGTTGAACATCAACAACCAACAAAACCGTCTTTGACATCTTGATCCCTCCATCTAAAATACACAACTATTTTTCATCATGAAAACTTTCTACGATATGCTGCATGTCGCAAAAAGGCTTGTTTTTTGAATAACCACAGCGGCAGAGGACAACCCGGTTTCGAATTTCATAGGTAGTGCCGTCTGAAGATTCGATTGGGATTCCACCCTTAACAAAAATGCCTGCACTGACTTCTTCTTCAGGATCCTGCAAAATTTCAATTGCAGGTTCTAGTTCGGGTTCGTGCATCGTACCGTCTTTTTCAACCGCAGTCAGTCGACCCGCGGGACATTCGTTTGCGGCAATAATCGCCTCTGACTTGTTGTACGCGGTGCCGGAATCTTCCGAAAGCTCCCATGCATCCCCGTTTTCCCGGTGACAAAACCGCGCAAACGCGCAGCGCCCGTCGTCCAGAAGGTCGAGTCCTTCTCCTTCAAGCTTTGTTGCGCGTTTGCTATATGCGCTTTTATCGGCGGTTTCCGTTCCGTCGAAGCCGTGCCTTCCGTGTGAACCGTCGCAAAATGGCGGTGTACTGGTATGTCCGCAGCGACAAAGCGTGTATGTCTCCTTCTGCGGAAGCGCTCGTCCGGGTTTATAGATATATCCGTTGCCCTTCGGCGTAATCACGCTTTCGAACAATGGTATACCGCCGGTCACAAGATATGGACCGTCTTTTAACACCTTTATTTTCTGATTTGTTCTTTTTTCGTTCAACGGCTGCTCCATCTATCAAAATCAATTTACTGTTAATCCTGAATGAATCGCAAAAAAGCGTTGGCCTGTCTTTCCAGATAGGGGAGACTGTTTGTCAAAGTAAGCTTTCCGTTTTCGTCCGTTTGACTCTGCCCATTTGGAATCGTAAGCCGTGGCGCATTCATTACCTTCATGTTGAGCAGACTGATCAGTGTGACCAAATGGTCCTGCGCGCTGGCTGTTCCGGTCATGCCGGGTGTAATGCCGCTGATAGCAGCCGGCTTTTTAGAAAGCACCTGTCGTTCTTCCTCGCTGATCGGACGCGACAGCCAGTCGATCAGATTCTTTAACACGCCGGAAAAGAAATGGTTGTATTCCGGGGTAAAAAACCAAACGCCGTCCGCGGACTTCACAGCGTCACGAACACGCTTTACTGCCTCCGGAGCGGGATATTCGATATCCTGATTCATCAGTGGAACATCGGCATAGTCCAGTAGTTCAAAATCCGCGCGGTCGCCGATCACGTCTTTCGCAATCAACGCAAGTTGGCGGTTATAGGAGTCTTTTCTGAGCGATCCAACGATCGCCACTATTTTCGTTCGCTTCATTTTATCAGCGCCTCTTTTCTTTTGGCTTACTCATTCTAACATGAATAGTGCTATACAGAGTATGACAAAATCACATTTTTTGTTAAACGGTCTTTATAAACGTTCCGTTGCGCAATTCGTCAAACGCAAGCTGCAGTTCCTGTTGCGTGTTCATAACAATCGGCCCGCCCCAGGCAACCGGTTCATGCAAAGGTTTACCGGAGAAGAATAGAAACCGTACGCATTTATCCGGTTCCGGAGAGATTTTTACAAAATCTCCGCTGTCGAACAACACCGCTGTCTTTTCCGGGATGAATTGATCTTCAATAACGCCGTCGCCCTCAATAAAGAATACGAATACGACTTCGTCCGGGTTTGTTTGCAGTTCAATCGACTCGCCGCGCGTGAGATGTACGTCCAGTATCGTTGCCTGAATATGCCCTGGCTTTGCGCCGCCTGCTCCATGGTAACGACCGGAAAGCACGCGAACTTCGGCATTGTTTTCTGCTACAAGAGGGATCATGTCCTTCGTTATGGTTAAGTATGCAGGGTCCGTCATCTTTTCTGCACGCGGAAGGTTGAGCCAGAGCTGTATACCAAGCATGCGCGCGGACGGTTTCGGCATCTCCTGATGTAAAATTCCGCTTCCCGCGGTCATCCATTGACTTTCTCCGGCAATAATTGTTCCTTTGTTGCCAAGACTGTCCTCGTGCTCGATTTTGCCGGAAATGAGGTACGTGATTGTTTCGATTCCCCTGTGCGGATGAGTTGGGAATCCCGCAATGTAGTCCGCCGGATCGGTTGAATCAAACGAATCCAGCATCAAAAACGGATCGAACTCCGCCGTGTCACGGTTCCCGATTACGCGAACGAGGTGCACGCCCGCACCGTCGATCGCGCGCTGTCCACGAACGGTTTTCTTTATCTTTCGCTGCTTCATATCAAACACTCCTTTTTGAAATTCGAATTATTGTGAGAACAGATAACTGGTCATGGACATGGAACCGAGCACGCAGGCATCGTTAAAAACGGTTGCACTGTCAGCTTCATCCTTTGCGCCAAGCACGTATAACAGCGGGGCATAATGATCCAGAAGATAGAACGCGTGGGATGCGGAAGAACCCGCGCGGCGGTAATTGATAACGTTATCGTCGTTCCCGGCAAGTATGCTTTTCTTGATGTATCCGTCGAAATCTTCCGCCCAGGCATAACCGTCGCTCATGTTCCAGTTAACGCGTGAAAGATTATGTACAATATTACCACTGCCAAAAATTAGCACGCCTTCATTGCGCAATGCGCGCAGTTTTTGCCCAATCTCATAGTGTTCCTGCGCCGAAGCGGACGCATTCACGCTGATCTGGAACACGGGGATTTCTGCGCCCGGATAAACACGACGCAACACTGACCATGTTCCGTGGTCGATACCCCAGCTGTTGTCAATCTCAATTTTTTCGCCAATGAAATCTTTTGTCATGTGCGCGTATTTATGTGATCCGTGGACAGGATAACGCACCTGATATAATTCGTCCGGAAAGCCGTACATATCGTAGATCAATGGCGGCAGGGGAGCATCACAAACTCGTAGTCCGCGCGTAAACCAGTGCGCGGAAACAGTGAGGATCGCTTTCGGTCGTGGAATCTTATCCGCCAGTGATTTCCAGTATTCCGAAAACGGGTTGTCTTCAATTGCGTTCATCGGGGAACCATGTCCGACGAACAAAACAGGCATCCGGTCCATCGTAGGCCTCCTTCATTGGAAATAAACACGTTACTATCATACTAGTATCAAGCGTTTCATTTGTAAAGCCGGAGCTGATATGATGTTCGGTATGATTGAATTTTGCAAAACACAAAATCAGGGTTGACAGATGCATTTGATATGATAGTATATTGAATATATGTTCAATGAATAGAGGTTCAACAAAATGACGACACGAAGTGACCAGAAAGAACAACGCAGAGAAGAGATACTCTCTGCTGGTTTGGATCTGTTTATACGTAATGGATTTACCGGAACAAAGATTAAGGACATTGCGGAACGGGTCGGCATGAGCGTTGGGCTGATGTTTCATTATTATGAATCAAAAGAGGCGTTGTACGAAGAGCTGATTCGATACGGTGTTTCCGGGCCGATGCAGACTATGGCACCGACCGAACTGGAACCGTTGGCTTTTTTTGAGGCGACGGCGAAGCAGCTGATCGAATATATCAGGGCACAGCCGTTCATTGCGAAAATGTTTGTATTGATGGGGCAGGCGGTAATCAGCGAAGACGTGCCTGCAGGAGCAAAAGAGATTTTACGTGGGTTGGATGTCTACACGCCAACGGCACGTTTGATAGAAAAGGGGCAGCAAAACGGAACCATACGATCGGGTGACCCGTTGGCGCTTTCGTTGGCATTTTGGTGCGCCATACAAGGAATTGCGGAACAATATGCTACATCTTGCGATGCACCGTGCCCTGAAAGCGAATGGATCGTCGATATCATACGAAGCAAATAAACCATGAAAAACAAGAGGGGAAACGCATGAAGAAAGTAATCATTGTCGGCGCGGGAATCTCCGGACTTGCCGCAGGCATTTACGCTGCACAAAGCGGGTTTGACGTAACGATTTATGAAAGCCACAATATTCCCGGTGGCGCTTCCACCAGCTGGCGGCGCGGCGGTTATCTCTTTGAGGGCGGCATGCACTGGCTGACCGGCTCGTCAACTAAAACACAACTGAACAAATTTTGGAGAGAGGTCGGCGCGCTTAACGACAATGTCCCGATCTACAACCGCGATCCATTTTTTACGTTTGAATACAATGGGCAAACGGCGTGCTTGTATCGTGATGTTGATCAGCTTCGACAGCATTATTTGTCGATTTCGCCTGAAGACAAACAGGAGATAGAAAGCCTTTGCCATGATATAAAAAAGTTCAGCAAGGTGCAAATGCCGCTGACAGACATAAAAGGCGTAAAAGTAAAAAAAGCATCAAAGATGCCTGTTTCTCTGATTCTTGGTATGCTGCCCGCTATTCCACGAATGGGATTTTATTCAAACATGACCGTTGCTGAATACAGCATGCGCTTTCAAAGCCCACTGCTTCGCATGCTGCTGCAGCACAGCATCGGGCCGGATTACGCGGCAAACGGGTTGCTATTCACCATTGCAACGCTGGCGTCCGGCGACGGCGGATATCCGGCCGGGGGTTCACTCGCCATGGCACAGCGCATGGCGGAGACGTTTCAATCTCTCGGTGGCAGCTTCCGTTATGGAACGACGGTTGATAAGGTTTCGGTTGCAAACGGTGTGGCGGATGGAGTGATCATCGGCGGCGAGCTGAAATATGCCGATGCTGTCATCGTTACAAAAGACACGCTTTCCGCCATCGATACGTTTTTCGATGAACCAATTCACGAACCCTGGGCAGAACAGATGCGGCAAGACACAAAGCCGATGCTGAATACTTACATTTGTCTTGGCGTTGAGGCGGATCTTTCAGAACTGCCGGAAAACGCGTCGTTCCTTCCGAAAGAGCCGATTATATGTGGCAACATCCGTGCAGAAGCGATTGGATTTAATAACTATGCCCGCTACGACGGGTATGCACCGAGGGGATGCACCGCGCTGACCGCCGCGGTCATGGGTGACAATTACGATTTCTGGAAAGAATGTCGGGAAAATGAAACCTATGCGGCTGAAAAAGCCAAACTGGCACAGGCGTATATTCGAGCGCTTTGCGAGCAATATCCGCAAATCAAAGACAAGGTCGCCGTTTGGGACGTTGCAACACCGCTGACTTACGAGCGATATCTTGGCTCCTACAAGGGCTCCTGGATGACCCTGATGGAAAAAGGCCAGAGCAACGTAACATATCCCTGTAAGCCGGATTCCATACAAAACTTATATTTTGCCGGACAACGGCTGACGGCACCCGGCGGATTGCCTGTTGCACTTTCCACGGGACGCACCGCAGTGCAGTATCTATGCAGGGACACGCATACCGTTTTCCAAGCCGATCTGTAATGGAGCTTACCTCTCGGCACTCAGGCCTCCATCGATATGGTGGCCTGATATTTGTTACTTTAAAATTTTGTATCCCGATGTTGCAAGAGCATCGATTGCTCTTTCAAAGTTTTCGGTCTTTGTGAGGATATAATCGGTGTTGTACGTTGATATTGCAAAAATGCCTATTTGCTTTTCGGCCAGCAGAGAAGAGATTCTTGAAAGAATGCCGATAAGAGAAAAATCAAGTGTCCCTTCAATTCGAAAAGCATTCCAGCCGTTGTCCACATGCGTTACATTCGGCGGGATGTCTTCCTCTGCACAAACCAGCGAAAGCTCCGCATCGGTTTTCGATAAAAAACAGTATTCAGCGTCAAAATTGACCAGTGATGAATCTTGAATTTTGCAGATCGCGAAACTCTTTTCTATGGTTTTCAGTTCCATTCATCTTTCCTCTTATTGATTAACGCCTTTTTTCCTTAGCAGGGGGCGTCTTTAGCTGCGCTATCAAAGATGGCTTCCTTGGTTGATTTGTGCTTTTATAAGCAATATTTCCTTTATTTCCGCTTCGGGAACGTCTTGATTAAATTGAATTTGCATGGTGCCTTTGCCAAGGTGATAACCGCTTTTCTTTAATTTGCTTTCCAGCTCATCCGGCAGGATATCTTTACCGTAACCAAAGCTGACGTGTTTGCTGTATGCCGCAAACCCTACGAATTCACCGAAGTGTTTGTAGAACGGTACGCCGTAGTTGATTATCTCTTTCGCGTCTGGAACAACTTTGCGAATAATCAAACGCAGTTGACTGAGTATTGGTTGTGCTTGGGATGCAGCGGCGGCGATATATTCGTCTACTGTTTCCGGCTTGTTTTGCTTCATAAAGGTAGTCTCCCTAAAAATGAAAGTCGGCACGAATGAATCAAAGATGATGAAGACGGCGAACCTATAAACATATTATCATTTTTGTGTGCTGCCAGCCATATTATTCAAGGCGTCGCCTGCAATTCGATAGACTGTCCAATCATCCATTGGTTGCGCTCCCAGCGACAGATAGAAGTCGATGCTCGGTTTGTTCCAATCCAGACACCACCACTCAAGTCTGCCGCAGCCGCGTTCAACGGCGATTTGCGCCAGCCTTTTCAGGATTGCTTTGCCATACCCAAAGCCTCTGTACTGCGGCTTTACAAACAAGTCTTCAAGATAGATGCCGCCTTTGCCCAAAAACGTAGAAAAATTATGAAAAAAGAGCGCAAATCCAACTTCTACGCCGTCGGCCACTGCAAAGATGACCTCCGCTTTTTTCTGATCAAAAATCCAGTCTTTCAAGTTTTCTTCAGTGGCGATCACTTCATCCAGCATCTTTTCATATTCGGCCAAATCCCGGATGAATTGTAGAATCAAGGAGACGTCCGACTCCTGTGCATATCGAAATGTTAAGTCCATAATACTTAAAAATTAAACTGTCCTTTCACTGAAATAACGGCATTTCCGCCAATGTAAATGTCGCCGTCCTCATTCATGCGGCTCAGAATGACAGATGGTTTACCCATGGCCTCGCCCTGAAGGAACGTATTTTTTACGTTTGGCTTAATTTTGTTTTGAAGGCTCAGATAGTAGGTTAGGGAAGCGTTCGACGTACCCGTTGCAGATTCTTCGTCGATTCCAAAGAGCGGAGCAAAGTTCCTGCAATAGGCGGTTGCCTGCAAAGAAGGCTCGTAATGAAACATATGAACGCCGGTTACTGCAAGTTCTTTGGAAATGCGAATGATCTCCTCGCGGTTTTGCACGGCGTGATCAAGCGCTTCCTTGCTGTTGACCGGCAGCAAAATATCCGCCAGACCAGTATTGACAACGCATGCCCGCATACCATCCGGTTGATCGCGCGTGCTTAAGTCATACGCCGAATAGAGCTTTGCACATTCTTCGGCGTCCAGGTGCTTTTCAATCTTGCCTTGCGCCGTTTCCAGCCAGACTAAATTCGGTTCAACGTCTATATTCAGCCGACCGACGGATGTATCCGCAAAAAACGAGCCGGCGCCAATTGCGCATTCGTTTCGCAAAACGGTAAACGCAGAAACCGTGGCGTGACCGCATAATGCGATTTCGCCTTCAGGTGTAAAATACCGCAATTGGAATATATGCGAATCACTTTTCTTCACAAAAACCGTTTCCGAGTGTTTGAGCTCTGCTGCAATTTTCTGCATAAGCGTTTCTTTGGGAAACACTTCGCTGTCGTTTAGCAGCACGACTCCCGCCTGATTTCCTTCAAATATTTTATTCGCAAATGCATCGACAATAAAAAGTTCCATAATAAATTCCTTTATAGGCGCACGACTGCAGGATGCAGACATGCGCCATTCGCTTTAAAGTTGTTTTAACCTTTCCATATCACCTTTCGTTATGAAGGGTAAAGATTGACGTATCTTTTCATGTGGCCAATTCCACCATCGAATTCGCAGCAGTGTTTCTATCGTTTGTTCATCAAACCGCTTTCGAATTTCCTTTGCGGGTACTCCGCCAACGATTGTATATGGTGAAACGTCTTTTGTTACCACGGCTCTTGTGCCGATAATGGCCCCGTCGCCAATATGCACTCCGGGCATAACGACAGCCTCATAGCCGATCCATACATCGTTGCCAATAACGATGTCGCCCTTATTGTCCCAGGCCGATGTAACCTGCATTTTGTCCAATTCCCATTCTTCAAAGAAAATAGGGAAGGGATAGGTTGAAAAAGATTCCATCGCATGGTTTGCGCTTGTAAAAATGAATTTCGCACCGCAGGCAATCGAGCAGAATTTACCGATGATCAATTTGTCCTTGTTAACAGGGTATTGATATAATACGTTATTTTTCTCAAATTCTGCGGGGTCACGCGTAAAGTCATTATACATGGTATAGTCCCCGACAATAATATTGGGATTGGTAACGACGCCATTGAGGTACACGGTTGTGAAATCATTCGTGCGCGGATATACTCTTTTATCTGGAATAGTCATGAAAACCTCCTGTGTGTGTTTTGCTTTATTGAACTATTCCAGTCGTTACAATGCAATTTTTCATTATTTACCACCGTCCTTGAAAAAGTGGGATTGCGCTGTTTCATAGTAAGTGCCTACAAAATAACATATCACAAATTTGGAGAAACACATCGAGGTAAAACCTAGAGATCTTTACGCATGATGTAGTCCGTCTGCTGCTCTTCGCCCATAACAAAGCCGTGCGTCCCGATCTTATAAAAACCGTTTCTTTTGTAGAAGCGCAAGGCCCTGGCGTTGTTTTCCCAAACGCCAAGCCAGACATATTTCAGTTTTTGTTGATTTGCAATCTCTACGGCCTTGTTCATAAGAATGCTTCCGTGTCCTTGGTTTTGAAACGCTTTGGCCAGATAAATCCTCTCAATTTCCAGCGATTGCGGGTCGTTGATATCCGTTTGCGCAGAGGCTTCATTTACTTTTAAGCATCCAGCTAAAACTCCATCGATGGAAAGGAGAAAGAATGCGGAGCATGGATTGGAAAGCTCTGCTTTTATTCTGTTCGCATCAAACGATTTCTCCATATAAGCGTCTATGCTCGATTGTGCAATCATGCCGTCGTATGCGTCCTGAAAAACCCGAAACAAAAAATCACGAAGCGTATCGACGTCATCCGTTTCGCATCGATAAAAAGAGAATTTCATAAATAGCATTACCCCCGAATATCCACAGCGATCAATTATGATTCACCGCACATCAAACGTATATTAGCTAAAGATTATAGCAGACATGACGCGAAAAAGGAAATGGACACGCAAAGAAAGCAGATCAGCAAGCCACCAGAAGGATAAACTCCTGGTGGCGATTTTGTGCTATTTCAATGGAATGAGCAGTAATGGCCTTTTACTAAGTAATTCTAATATTTACAATGCGATGTTTCGCTACAATAATCCGCTTATATGTGTTTTCTTTATATTTTATCAATCTTCATACGATTTAAACGGCTCACCTTTGGAAGGGTAGGTCTCCGGCTTGATATACAATCCCATTTCCTTTTTTTCATGATTTAGCTCGATAAATAAAGATATCATAATGAGTAGTATGATAATAGAAAATGGTAAAGCAACGATAATCAAAATGTTTTGCAGTGCATTTAAGCCACCAGCCATCAACAAGACCACTGAAATTGCGGAAATCAAAACACCCCAGAGAATTTTAACCTTGTTATGTGGATTTAAACTGCCGTTTTCGGAAAGCATTCCCAACACGAACGTTGCGGAATCAGCCGATGTAATAAAGAAAATAAAAACCAGGAGCAAAGCAATGATTGAAAGTACGGTGCCAAGCGGATAATGGCTAAACGTGCCAAATAACATTTCTTCAACCGAAAGGCTGCTCAAAGCTACACCCTGGCTTTGTACATTTGTCGACAATGCGCCAAACGTAGAAAACCATAAGAAACAAAAGACTGTTGGAATCAGCAAAACATTTGCCAAAAACTCGCGGATCGTGCGTCCCTTTGAAATACGTGCGATGAATACACCTACGAACGGAGACCAGGAAATCCACCACGCCCAATAAAAGACGGTCCACTTTTGAATCCATGGCTGCAGCTCGGTGCTGAAAGCTGCGGTCCTAAAACTCATTTCAAAGAATCCCTGCAAATAGTTGCCCAGTGTTTCTACGAAAGTATTCATGATCAATAAAGATGGCCCGGCAACAATTGCTATAGCCAAAAGTCCGATGGCAAGAACGGCATTTATATTGGACAATATTCTAACACCTTTACCGATCCCGGAGAGAGCAGACATAATAAAAAACAACGTTGTAACGGAAATGATTATAATCTGTACATATGAATTCTTTGGAATGCCAAACAAATACGTTAAACCGCCATTGATTTGAACCGCACCAAAGCCCAGCGTTGTTGCAACACCGACAACCGTGCTGAAGGTGGTAATGCTGTCGATAATCCGTCCCAACACACCGTCTGTATGTTGCCCGAAAATAGGCTTTAGTGTAACGGATATCAGAGATTTTTCTTGTTTTCTAAACTTGAAATATGCTAAGGCAAGGGCAACCACCGCGTAAACTGCCCAGGCATGAATGCCCCAATGGAAAAAAGAGAATTTAAACGCGTCTGCCAGCGCTTGCTGACTACCAATTTGACCATTTGGAGCAGAAACGGCATAGTGAGACAAAGGTTCTGCCGCACCCCAGAACACAAGACCGATTCCCATGCCTGCGGAGAACAGCATCGCAATCCAGGAAGATTTTGAATACTCAGGCTTGGAGCCAGGTTCGCCTAAGCGAATCTGACTGACCGGGCTTATGATAACAATTAAGCAAAAAAGTACGATGCCGGCCACCAAAAGTAGATAATACCAGCCTAAATAATTGCTGATGAAGTTACGAATTTGTTCTGTTATCGATTGAAACTCTACAGAAAAAATGGATCCCAGCAGCACTACAACAAGGACGATGCTGATCGATATCCAGAATACAGGGGTTACATAATGATGAATATGTTTTTTTGTTTTTTTCTTCAACTTCCTATTTTCTTTCTTTGGATTAACGTTCGAATGCATAATTCTACTTGCATATGCATAACTTTTGTAATCTAACATATAAAGTTTTCACTGTCAAATCTCGCTTCATGTTTTGGAAGACTATCCGCAAGGTAAAAAGACAGCAGACCGGCGAAATTTCATCGGTCTGCTGCTAACCAGTTATTTCATGGTGTGTTTCAAGGGTTTAGATGTTACGTTTTGCTCTCCCTTACGGGTAAGCCTTCTATATAACCCCGGCTGCCGATTGGCGCAAGTTGAAACCGCGGGCCATCTTCCGGTGCCCAGTTCCATCCGAAATGCTTTGGATCGTAGCGATCGATCGCATCCCATACAGCGCTGATGACTTCCATAAAGTTCTCATCTTCGAATGGTTCACTGTGGAACACCATGTACTTGCAAGCGGGTAAATCAACAAGATCGAACCCGTCGGGAAGTTTACCTGAGAAATCAACCGGCACTTCAACCCCCTGACAATACTCCGAAGTGCCTGACTTTTGCATTCCCTTCGGGAGCCAAACGCCGATTGATTCGTGCAGCGCACCTTTGATACTTTCCAGGATGCCCCAAATGTCGCAGCCAACCTCTTCGCAATATTCGAAATAATCGGTTGCTGTGATTCCGCGTTTCAATACTAGTTTGCGTTTCGGCCGCTCGATAACCTGAGTAAATACGACGGTGGTAGACATAATCATTTCTCTCCTCTCCAATGAATGGTAGTAATGCCGAATTGGATAATAGGAAAAAAGCCGGATCGGCGGGGTAGTGGTCCTGTACTTTTGCGGCGACATAGCGAATTCTTTGGAGAACGCTTTTGTAAATCCTTCGTGAGATCCAAACGCGGACTCCAGCGCAATATCAAGGACGCTTTTTTGGGTGTCGCGCAGTTTCTTTGCCGCTTCCGAAAGCCGAACCATGCGAAGATACTCGAATGGCGTTTTGCCAATCAGCTCCGAAAATGCGCGCAGGGCATGCCAAGGAGAATACATGGCTGCCTTTGCCAAATCCTCCAGGGTTATTTCTTCTTGATAATGTGCCATGATGTAATCCTGCATGCGCTGCACGGCATCTACTTTTTCACAGTTTTTAGCCATATTCCTATCACCCGAAAAGACTATACATCATCTGGGGGCGGTCGTTCTTGAACGGGATTGCTCACTAACATTGTCATTCTATTTTACAGCACATGGTAAGAATTGTGTAAAACGTATGCTTGTTTTTTCATTCTGTAATAACGATGAAGTTCACTAAAAGAAAAACCAATTGACCAAGTGGGTAAATATGTGTTATATTCCCATAAAGCTACTAATATTGTAGGTGTAACATGAAAACATTATTATTCCACTTGCGGGAGAATTTGTATTGGCAACGAATGCACCGGTACTGATACGCTATGGTATATATTCGTAACGAAAGGAATTTATTATGTTAAGTAAAAACTATAAATTTGAAACGCTGCAACTGCACGTAGGGCAGGAGAGACCCGATCCGGCAACCGACGCAAGAGCGGTTCCGATTTATGCAACTACATCATATGTTTTTCCAAATTCCGAGCAGGCGGCGAGTCGGTTTGACCTGACTGAAGGCGGGAATATCTATACGCGCCTAACGAATCCAACGACGGATGTATTCGAAAAGCGCATTGCCGCATTGGAAGGCGGGGAAGGTGCGCTTGCGACCGCGTCCGGTTCCGCAGCGATTTCGTATGCGGTGCGAAACATAACAAAAGCAGGAGATCATATCGTTTCTTCCGCAACGATATATGGCGGGACATATAATTATTTCGCAAATACTCTGATGGAATCGGGAATTGAGACGACGTTTGTCGACGGAAGCGATCCAAAGAATTTTGAGGCGGCCATTCAGTCGAATACAAAGGCGGTTTTTCTCGAATCGCTTGGCAACCCAAACTCCGATATCATTGATCTTGAAGCTGTTTCTGAAATTGCACATCGAAACGGTATTCCCGTTATTGTTGATAACACTTTTGCTACGCCATATCTATTTAGACCGATTGAGCACGGTGCGGATATTGTCATCCATTCGGCGACAAAATTTATTGGAGGACACGGCACGGTGCTGGGCGGAGTGGTCGTTGACGGTGGAAAGTTCGACTGGACACAAAACGAAAAATTTCCCGGATTGACAGAGCCAAACCCGTCCTATCACGGCATTGTCTTTTCACAGGCGGCGGGCCGGCTCGCTTACATCACAAAACTCCGCACAACGCTTCTGCGGGATACCGGCGCAACGATCAGCCCCTTTAACTCGTTTCTTTTGCTGCAGGGATTGGAGACGCTTTCGCTTCGCGTTGAACGTCACGTTGAAAACGCGCTGAAAGTCGTTCAGTTTTTAAACGTGCATCCGCAGGTTCAAACAGTCAACCATCCGTCGCTGACATTCGGGAAAGAAAAAGATCTTTATGACAAGTACTATCCAAACGGTGCCGGATCGATTTTTACTTTTGAAATCAAGGGCTCTGCGCAGAGCGCAAAAAAATTCACGGAGTCGCTTGCGTTGTTTTCACTGCTTGCCAACGTTGCGGACGTTAAATCGCTGGTCATTCATCCAGCCTCAACAACCCACGCGCAGCTTTCACGGGAACAATTGCAAAAAGCGGGCATCCATTCCACTACGGTGCGACTCTCGATCGGCACGGAGCATATTGATGACATCCTTGCCGACCTGGAGCAAGGTTTTGCTTCCATTCAGTGATGCTTCTATTTCAAGTAATATGAATATGGTTTGATGACAATAAAAGACCGTCGATTTAAAACCGACGGTCATTACTTTGGTGCGGGAAACAGGACTTGAACCTGCATGAGTGTGACCTCACACGGACCTGAACCGTGCGCGTCTGCCAATTCCGCCATTCCCGCAGAAAAAGTGGTGGATGGGGATGGATTCGAACCATCGTAGTCTGTGACAACGGATTTACAGTCCGCTCCCTTTGGCCGCTCGGGAACCCATCCACGTAGGGAAGAATTGGTATGAAGTTGTCAATGGAGCTGGTGATGGGACTCGAACCCGCAACCTGCTGATTACAAATCAGCTGCTCTGCCAATTGAGCTACACCAGCAAGGTTCTGGTGCCTCAGAGTGGAGTCGAACCACCGACACAGGGATTTTCAGTCCCTTGCTCTACCAGCTGAGCTACCGAGGCAAATAAATGGCGACCCGGAGGGGGCTCGAACCCCTGACCTCCAGCGTGACAGGCTGGCGTACTAACCAACTGTACTACCGGGCCAAGCTGATTGCGACTCGGAAACAAAGTGGGGATGGTGGGCCTTCAGGGACTCGAACCCCGGACCAATCGGTTATGAGCCGACCGCTCTGACCAACTGAGCTAAAGGCCCAAGCCCATGAATCAAACAAGAAAATGGTGACCCCGAGGAGAATCGAACTCCTGTTACCGCCGTGAAAGGGCGGTGTCTTAACCGCTTGACCACGGGGCCAAAATCTTGGTCGGGGTGAAGGGATTTGAACCCCCGGCCCCATGCTCCCAAAGCACGTGCGCTACCGGACTGCGCTACACCCCGAAGATGATACGCACCGCTTTTCGCGACCCTCATAATATACAACAGCCAAAATAAAATGTCAACATCCAAATTACAAAAATCTCACACATCGTTTTGATTTTATTGTCGTCATCTATGCTATAATGGAACGAAAGTGTTTGGAGTGTTTAAAATGGATATAAAATCGCCTGTTTCGAGTAACGGCAACGAAGCAAAGGGTACGTACTATATAGAAACGTTCGGCTGCCAAATGAACGTACGCGACAGTGAAACCGCCGCAGGACTGCTTGAATCGATCGGTTATTCACCCTCGGACGAGAAAGAAAGTGCTGACGTCATTCTCTTTAATACTTGCTGCATACGCGACCATGCGGAAAAGCGCGTATTCGGGAATATCGGCGCGCTGAAAGACCTCAAGGACGCAAAGCCGAACCTGATTCTGGGCATCTTCGGCTGTATGATGCAGCAAAAAGACGTTGCACAGAAACTGTTTAGGCGGTTCCCGTATGTCAGCATTGTATTTGGAACAAACCTTCTTTCAAAACTTCCGGGTTTTATCGAAAATGCGGAAACTGGGGAGAGAACCCTCGCCATTGAAGAGGACAATATCGTCATAGAAGACGATCTGCCAAGCATTCGTACAGGAAAGATCAACGCGTTTATCAATATCAACTATGGCTGCGATAACTTTTGCACATATTGCATTGTGCCGTATGTGCGCGGCAGAGAGCGTTCGCGTCCGGCGGAGCACATCGTTGAAGAAGCGCAGCAGCTCGTTCAAGAAGGCTACAGTGAAATTACGCTGCTTGGCCAGAATGTGAATTCCTATGGCCACGACCTGGACGGAATCGACTTTGCCGGTCTGCTTAAAATGGTTTCCGAGGTGGATGGATTAAAGCGCATTCGTTTCATGACGTCACACCCAAAGGACTTGAGCGATAGTATGATTCAGGCAATGGCGACGCTTCCAAATGTTTGCCATCATGTACACCTGCCGTTGCAGTCCGGCTCAAACACAGTGCTAAAGCGTATGAACCGTAAATACACGCGTGAACGTTATCTTGAAATCGTCGAGAAACTGCGCGCGGCGATGGACGACGTCGAACTCACAACCGATATCATCGTTGGTTTCCCGGGAGAAACGGATGAAGATTTCGCCGAAACGCTTGATATTGTTAAAAGCGTCGGCTATGCTTCCGCTTTTACGTTCAAGTATTCCCCGCGAAAAGGCACGCGTGCCGCGGAGATGGAAGACCAGATATCAGAACAGGTCAAACGTGAGCGCTTGCGCACACTGAACGAAGTGCAGGAAGTAAAAGCCCGCGAAAACAACGCGCGCTATATAGGAAAGAGCGGGATCGTACATGTTGAAGATTGTGACACGAGAAAAGAGCCCGTATGCTACGGAAAATTTACAAATTTTAAGATGGTCTACTTTCCGGGAGAACCGGAATTGGTCGGTCGATATGTAGAAGTGCGCGTAAACAGCGTACGCAAAAACTCATTAACGGGAGTTATGGAGGAAATAATCAGTGATTGAACTAGCCAGGGAACTGGGCCTCGCGCTCGCACAATCTGCGGAATTTGTCCGCATGAAAACCGCGCAGAGCGCTGTTGAAAAAGACGACGCTATTACGGTGTTGCTCAAAGAACTCAATGAAAAACGTGATCGTCTCGTCGCCGTGCTTGCAGAGGATGAAACCGATAACCTCGAAGCGCTTCGCCTGACCGATGATATCGACCGGCTGGAAAACCAGCTTCAGGAAAACCCGCTTTTTGTAGAGCTTATGTCGGCGCAGTCTTCTTTTTCAAGCGTGCTGACCGCGATAAACGATGAAATTAACGCCTGCATCGGCGGGGAAACCAGCAGCAGTGCATCCTGCGACGGCAGTTGCGAAAGCTGCGGCGGATGCAAACACTGACGCGGAGGACGACATGCCAGCGACCATGACGCCGATGATGCGGCAGTATCTGGAACTGAAAGATAAATATCCCGACTGTCTGCTGTTTTTTCGACTCGGCGATTTTTATGAAATGTTTTTTGAGGACGCAAAGTCGGCTTCAAAAGAACTTGATCTGGTTTTGACCGGTCGCGACTGTGGGATGAGCGAACGCGCACCCATGTGCGGCGTTCCGTACCACGCGGTCGATAACTATATCGCCAAGCTGATCGAAAAAGGATTTAAAGTTGCCGTCTGTGAGCAGATGGAAGACCCGTCCCAGGCAAAGGGAATTGTTGAACGCGACGTTATCCGCGTAATAACACCCGGCACGGTCATTGAGGAGCGCATGCTCCAGGACGACCAGAATAGCTATATCGCATCCATTTCGCTTGGTGATCAAGCGATCGGTCTTGCATATGCGGACGTTTCAACAGGTGAATTCTATCTGTTGCAGCTTGACGGTGACACGCCTTCGGTCGGTCTGATGGATGAACTTGAACGCATTCGTCCGCGGGAGATCATCGCAGATCCATCGTTGTTTTTGCAACAGATATTATCGCGAAAAATTACCGCCTCTTACTATCTTGAGCAATACGGCGCAAACGCGTTTTTACCTGAGAGCGCAAAAGATATGCTCACCCGGCATTTCGGCGTTGCATCGCTTGCAGGTTTTGGCGTAGAAAACGTGCCGTATGCCGTTTCCGCTGCGGGTGCTCTGATGCGCTATCTTGACGAAACGCAGAAGAACGCACTTTCGCACATCCATGGCATGCGGCTGCTTAATCGCAGTAGTTACATGGTTCTGGACGCAACGACGCGGCGCAACCTTGAGTTGACGCAGCCGTTGCGTTTTGGTGCAAGCAAGAAAAACACGCTTATCAACTTGCTGGATTCTGCAAAGACAGGCATGGGTGGGCGAATGTTGCGCGACTGGGTCGACCGCCCGCTGCAATCTGTTGAAGCGATCAACCGCCGTCTTGACGCTGTTGAAGAGTTAACAAGCATGTTGACCGAGCGAAAACAGATTCAGGAATTGTTACATGGTGTATACGACATCGAGCGGCTTTGCAGCAAAATTGTCTACGGTACGGTACACGCGCGCGACTGTGTTGCGTTGTCTCGAACGCTGGAGCGCATTCCGTTTATCAAAGAAACTCTCAAGCAGAATAAAAGCGAGGCGCTGCATGGCATTTCCGAACGGTTGGACGAGATGGAGGACATTCTTTCACTCCTGAAAAACGCGATTACGGACGAACCACCGGCGGGATTAAAGGAAGGCGGTTTTATCCGCACCGGCTATCATCAGGAAGTCGACGAGCTGCGCACCATTGCGGACGGATCGCAGGACTGGCTTGACCGTTTTGAAACCAGCGAGCGTGAAAACACGAAAATCAGGAACCTGCGTGTTGGTTATAACCGTGTATTCGGATATTACATAGAAGTTACAAAATCCTATCTTCAGCTTGTTCCATATCACTATGAGCGTAAGCAGACGCTGACCAATGCCGAGCGCTTCATCACACCGGAACTCAAGGAGATGGAACAAAAAATCCTTGGCGCAAAAGAGCGCCTGATCGCGCTGGAGTACGAGTTGTTCCTCGGTATACGCGAAGTTTTACTTGCCAGCACGGAGCGACTGCAAACCGATGGGGCGTTGATTGCCGAACTGGACGCATTTGTTTCTCTTGGCGAAGTTGCGTCCAACAACGGGTATTGCAGGCCAAAGTTAAATAAAAGTGGAAAAGTCCGCATCGTAAACGGCCGTCATCCGGTCATTGAGCGTGCGTTGAAAGAACCTTTTGTGCCAAACGACGTTCTGCTTGACCGCAATGAAAATCGTCTTTTGATCATCACCGGCCCAAACATGGCGGGGAAGAGCACCTATATGCGACAGATTGCACTGATTGCACTCATGGCACATATCGGTTCGTTCGTACCTACGCAGGAAGCGGACATTTCCATTGTCGACCGCATTTTCACGCGCATCGGCGCCAGTGACGATTTATCATCCGGTCAGAGCACATTTATGGTGGAAATGAGCGAAGTCGCGAATATACTGCACAATGCGACGAAGGACAGCCTGCTCATTCTTGACGAAATTGGCAGAGGAACGAGCACGTTTGACGGTCTGAGCATCGCCTGGTCCGTCCTTGAATACATTGCCGACGCCAAACGCTGTGGCGCAAAGGCATTGTTTGCGACGCATTATCACGAACTGACCGAGCTGGAAGGCGAGCTTGCAGGCGTAAAGAATTTCCGCGTGACGGTACGCGAAATAGGCGACGACATCGTCTTTTTGCGAAAAATCGTACGTGGCGGAGCGGACAAGAGTTTTGGCATTCAAGTCGCGCGGCTTGCAGGATTACCGGACGAAGTTTTGGAACGCGCAAAAGAAATTCTCGTTAAGCTTGAATCTGCCGATATCGCCGCACGCAGTAACGTAACACCGGCAAAAGTTCTAACCAGCGTGCAGGCATCGCTGCTGGATGAAGACAATGAAGAAAGTGCGCTGCGCATCGTTCGAGAGCTGGACGTGGACCATATCACGCCGCTTGAAGCGTTAAATCAGTTATACGCGCTTCATGCTATGCTAAAACAAGACTGATGGAACCCAACGGAAGACAGGGGATTGATTTTATGCCGAAGGTACATGTGCTGCCACCCAATATTGCAAACCAAATTGCCGCGGGCGAGGTCGTCGACCGGCCGTCGTCCGTTGTGAAGGAACTAGTTGAAAACGCGATCGACGCGGGTGCAACGGCGGTTACAATTGAAATTCAAAACGGAGGCATAGACTCCATTCGCATTACGGACAACGGCTCCGGCATTGCCGATGAGGACTGTGAAACCGCATTTTTAAGACACGCGACAAGCAAGATTTCGACGGCAAACGATCTGTTTTCTATTCGTTCGCTTGGCTTTCGCGGGGAAGCGCTGGCGTCTATTACTGCGGTTGCACGTGTTGTGTTGCAAACGTGCACGGAGGACGACGAACTCGGCACTTTGATTCGCTATGAAGGCGGAGAGTTGAAAGAGCATCGGCGTATCGGAGGAACGCGTGGAACTAGCATAGAGGTAAAAAACCTTTTTTACAATGTACCCGCTCGATTAAAATTTATGAAAAGCGCACGCGCCGAGAGTGCAAGTATCGGCGACTATGCCGCGCGGTTGATTCTTTCCGCACCGGAGATCGCCGTCCATCTTGTCAATAACGGACGCACTGTCTATCGCTCGTCGGGCAACGGTGAATTAAAAGATGCACTCCTTTCTGTTTACGGTATTGCCACCGAAAAGCAGATTTTCCCCGTTGTATTCGACGATGGATACATGAAGATTTCCGGATTTATCGGAACTCCGGAACTAGCACGTGCAAACCGATCCGGACAAACCATCACATTGAATGGACGCATTATCCGCGCCAATTCTCTTTCAAACGCACTATCTCGTGCGTTTAATACCCGGCTGATGGGTGGCCGTTTCCCATTTGCTGTGATTCAAATGCAAATCTCGTATGCCGAGGTGGATGTCAACGTCCATCCCGCAAAGCTGGAAGTCCGTTTTACAGATGAGCAGCGCGTTGCACGTTCTCTTGTCGTCGCATGTTCGGAAGCGCTGATTCGCAGCTATGTGCCGACCTTGGAGTCCGAAACCGCAGAACCGCAAACGAAACACCCGGTTTTCACACAACCGTCGACGATTCCAAACGTTGAATTGCGCTCTGCTCCGCCGAGAAGCGACGTAACATTGCATGAAAGCGAGAACACACAAAGTTATCAATCGCCAAACGTTCCATCTTATCGGCTGCCGTATGATCGTAAAGAGGCGCCATCACAGCCGTTTCAGCAGCCAATTTTCAAGCACGCGCAGGCCGTTCCGTTTGCGGAGCCGTATGCCATCATTGGTTGCGCGTTCGATACGTATTGGTTTGTACAGCAGGGCGAAAACGTCTATTGCATCGATCAACATGCCGCGCATGAACGTTTGCTTTATGATGCGCTGATGTCGCGCCGGGCGGCCGTCGTTTCCCAAACGCTGTTTTTACCGGAAGATATCCGTCTGCTACCTTCGGAATATGATCTGTTTATGGAAAACAAAGCGGCGCTGGAGTCGTTTGGATTTGTTTTCTCGGATATTAACGAAACCTCTGCAACGCTGCTTGCCGTTCCACAAGTGAATGGAAGCCCGTTAAAAGGAGATTTTTTACACGACGCGCTTGCGCATCTTTCCGACGGTGACGAAGCCGGAACGAACGAATGGTTCCACAATGCAATGGCGCAGTCCGCTTGTAAACACGCAGTCAAAGCTGGAGAGCGGCTGAGCCATGATGAAATACGTCGCTTACTGGAACAGATTTCGAAAAATGAATCACTCTTGACCTGTCCGCATGGCAGGCCGATCGCCGTACGGTTTACACACACGGAAATCGAAAAGATGTTTAAGCGAATCCCATAACCATGATTAATAAGAGAATTATCTGCATTGTCGGCCCGACCGCATGCCATAAAACAGAAACGTCTATCGAACTTGCTAAACGGACGAACGGAGAGATCGTCTCTGTCGATTCTGTGCAGGTTTATACTGGCATGGATATTGGTTCGGCAAAACCGACGATTGAGGAACGACAGGGGATTACGCATCATATGATCGACTGCGTTCCCATCGATACGCCGGAGTTTTCCGTTTCCCGGTTTCGCGTGCTTGCTTTGCAGGCAATTAACGATATTTCATCCCGTGGAAAAACGCCGATTATTGTCGGCGGCAGCGGGCTGTATGTTAACGCGCTGACATTCCCACTCGGGTTTGCTATTCCACGTAACGATGAAATTCGTAAAGAGATGGAATCCCTTTACGATAACAATCCGCAAGACGCATTTGATCGACTGATCGCTGTAGACCCAATCACGGCGGCACGCCTGCATGTCAACGATAAAAAGCGTGTTGTTCGTGCGCTGGAAGTATACGCGTGTTCAGGAAAGTCTCTGTCATCCTATGGCAACGATTTTACCAATGAATCCGGAAATATCGCGCCTTGTGAACCGCTTATGATCGGACTGGATATGGATCGGAAGCTACTATATGAACGGATCAATCTACGCGTCGATCGAATGATAAAAAACGGTCTGCTTGAAGAAACAAAGCGAATCTACAACACCGGGTATGACGCAAAATTACCCGCGATGCAGTCGATTGGTTACCGGCAGCTTTTCGCGTATTTTTCGGGCGAGTATACGCTGGATGAAGCAATTGAAAAAACCAAGCTGGACACGCGGCATTTCGCAAAACGGCAACTAACCTGGTTTAGACGGGATAAGCGTATCCACTGGCACGATGTGACCGATTATGACGCAGTTAAAGACGACATGTTAACGGAGTTGTCGACAGCCGCCTCCGACTGGATGAAAGGATAAATGGATTTTATGATAGAGATCACCGATCACGCAAGAGAAATTGTATGGGAAGCGGAAAGCGCACTCAAAGATGCGTTTCGTCGGATTGACGCAATCGAGATGGCCGTTTCGCAGCGCGTTCTGTCTGCTTTTTGGGAAGAACGCGTGAGCGCGCGTCATTTTTCGCCGACCAACGGATATGGGTATGACGACATCGGTCGAGACACACTGGACCGCGTGTTCGCCAAATCAATGCAGGCGGAATCGGCATTGGTTCGCCCGCAGTTTGTCAACGGAACCCACGCAATTTTTACCGCGCTTGCCGGACTCGTGGAGCCGGGGGACACAATCCTATCCATCACGGGAGAACCATATGATACGTTGGTGGAAGCAATCGGCTACCGCGGTGATGCGCCGAATTCGCTTTGCCGTATGGGTGTATCCTTCAAAAAAATCGACTTGCTGGAAAATGGCGCCGTTGATCTGGAGTCCTTCCGTAAAATAAACGATGATTCTGTAAAAGTCATCTTTGCGCAGCGCTCTCGAGGGTATGCCTGGCGGGAAGCACTCAACATGCAGTCTTTGGAACAGGCGTTTGCCGTTGCACACGAACAATTTTCAAACGCTTTCGTCCTGGTTGACAATTGCTATGGGGAATTCGTTGAGGCGAGCGAACCGATTGTACACGGTGCGGATGTAATCGCCGGATCACTGATTAAGAATCCCGGTGGTGGTATTGCGCCGACCGGCGGGTACGTTGCCGGTAAAAAAGAATTGGTAGAGCGCATAGCTCAGCGGTTGACTGTGCCGGGTATGGGCGGGGAAGTTGGCTCTTATGCCGGTGATTATCGTTTGTTTTATCAGGGATTATTTCTTGCGCCACACGTCACCGCACAATGCGTAAAAGGCGCGGCGCTGTTTGCACGCGTGTTCGAATTGCTTGGCTTACCGACGATGCCAAAGAGCGACGCAATGCGCTCCGATATCATTCAGGCAGTGCAGTTTGCGGATGCGGATTCGCTTGTGCGTTTTTGCCAGAGCATACAAAAAGCGGCTCCGGTCGACAGCTATGTGTCACCGGAACCGTGGGATATGCCTGGCTATGAAGATCAGGTCGTCATGGCCGCGGGAACGTTTGTTCAGGGGGCTACAACCGAACTTTCCGCGGATGGTCCAATTCGTCCGCCATACACCGCCTACGTACAAGGTTCATTGACCTATACGCATGCGCGTATTGCGGCTATGCTCGCCTGCGATACGCTTGTAAATCAATAAGCGCTATATGGAGCGGAGAAGGCCAATGACTTTACCGGAGATTTCAACTTCGTCAAATCCAACGTAAATCGGATCGAAGAGTTCGTTTTCCGGTTGAAGACGCACACGACTTTTTTCCTTGTAAAAGCGTTTCACCGTAGCGCTCTCGCCTTGTACGCGAGCAACGACTATGTCGCCATTTGTACAAGCGCAGTTGTGATTGACAACAAGGATGTCGCCGTCGCGAATACCGGCGTCCCTCATACTTTCGCCTTGGACGCGGAGCATATAAACTTCCGCAGGTTCTTTGCCGTGCATCAGCACATCAGGCAAAGGAAATGAGTCCTCGATGTTTTCCGCCGCAAGCATGGGCAGACCGGCCGCAACATGGCCAACCAGTGGGATGGAATGCTGTGCGTCGTCGTTATTCGGCAGATTCTCCGTGTTGATAAAAATGGCACGTTGCTTGGAGGAATCCCTTGTGATCAGCCCGCGTTTTTCAAGGTTGCACAAGTGCGCATGCACAGTCGCTGTCGATTTCAACCCGACGGCGGCACAAATCTCTCGAACAGAAGGGGGATACGCGTGCTCTTTTGTATATGCGATCATATAATCAAGGATGACCTGCTGCGGGTCGGATAATTTTTTCATGATTGGATTCATCCTCCATCAATGGTTACGGCTTGACTTTGTGGAAATTATAACATATACTCTTGCATATTGCAAACATATGTTCGAAAGAATGGTGAGTTTTTGTGAAACAATGCGTTTTACTTCCGGAAAAAACATGCAATGATTGCGGCGAATGCGATGACCTTTGCATGCTCGATCCAACGAAAATCTGTGATAATTGCTTCAAGTGTCTGGAAAGTGAAGACAAACCGTACGCGAAGATTCCAATTTCCGGTGTTTTTCTGGAGGATGAGCTTAGCCCTGAGAGAGAGGCCCCGTTTACTCCCGATATGGAGGAAGGGTATCTATTGGACGCTGATGAATCTTGGAAAGAAGGGCTCTGCCTGCATGTTCAAACGCTTTACGGCATGTATGCTTCCCGTGCTAAAAGACGCAGAACTTATAACTGAGCGCTGAATCAGTCGTCACGCAGCTTTATCTTTTTCGCTGCAATTCGCTTGTGCTCTTCACTGGTTGCGGCATAGTGCTTCCGTGTCGTATTGACGTCCTTGTGACCGAGCACGTCCGCAACGAGGTAGATATCCTCGGTCTCATGATAGAGCATCGTGCCATATGTGCTCCTTAGTTTGTGCGGCGTGATCTTCTTGAGCGGTGCGGCAAGTTTTGCATACTTTTTAACAAGATTTTCAACGGCACGCGCGGTTATCCGTCGCATCTGCATTGATAGAAAGAACGCGTTTTCATGTCCGGGCAGCGGTGTTTGATCGGTACGCTGGTTATAATAATCCGCCAGCGCACGATGTACTTCGCCGCCAAACGAGAGGATGTCTTCGCTGCCACCTTTTCTGGTGACGACAAATGCATCGTTTTCAAAGTCAATATCGTTTAGATCGATCCCGACAAGCTCGCTGATGCGAATACCGGTGCCTAAAAATAGGGTCAGGATTGCGACGTCCCGTATCTTGGTCATTTGGTGATATTGCTTTTGCCGTTCCGAGAGGCCTTCGCCGTTTTCCGCAAGGTCGAGCAGGTCTGCAACCTCGTTTGGTTCCAGTCGGATAATCGCCTTTTCATGCAACTTCGGAATATCGACCAATGCGGCGACATTGTTCGGCAGCAACTCCTGCTTATGCAAAAACTTAAAAAATGAGCGCAACGTCGAAAGTTTTCTTGCCTTTGCCTGCTGGTTGTTGATCAGCTCACGACCGTCTTTTTCATATAATGAAACTTTATTGAGATAGAGTTCGATGTGATACGCTGTAATCTTTTCTAGATCGACTACAGTGAGGGAGGAGATATCCCTTCCTGGAAACAGATCATCCTGCATGATTGCAAACTGAAAGAATCCGCGTAGATCGACTGCATATGCGTAGCGCGTCAACACGGATGTTTGACTCTCGATGCTGCGAAAAAATGATCCGCAGACCATCGGAAGTTCCGGCAGCAACGCGCGAATCTTCATTGTGTAATCTTTGTATTTTTCCGACTGAAACGTATTCGTCAAAATAACGCACCTCTTTAAATGCAATTTTTCATTGAAATACAACAGGGGACTGGCTGTTTTTACTGAATTTCTTATATAAAATTGTATCATAACTATTCGTTAAAGACAAGTTTAACGAATAGTTAGTGGTATTTTAGTTAAACCAAGTGTTAATCGTCTGTCGAATACGCCTGCACATACTGTTTAATGGCAAGCCGCGCCAATTCGTCGCAGCGGTTATTGAATTGATTATCGGAATGTCCTTTAACTTTAATGAACGTATAATCGTGTTCTGTGAGTGCGTCAAGCAGTGCACGCCACAAGTCTTGGTTTTCTACGGGCTTTTTAGAAGCGGTTTTCCATCCGTTACGTGACCAGTTGTTCAGCCAACCTTGCTTGAACGCGTTACAAACGTATGCACTGTCCGTATGGATACTGAGTTCACACGGAGCTTTCAGCGCCCGAACCGCTTCGATTACGGCCTTGAGCTCCATACGATTGTTCGTAGTGTCCTGTTCGAAGCCGGATAATTCTTTTGCCTGGCCTTTGTAAAACAAAATCGCGCCCCAGCCGCCTGGGCCCGGATTGCCGGAGCACGCGCCGTCCGTATAGATTGTAACTTTCTTTTTCATGGCCCCTCTTACCTATTATAATATATGATATACTATTTACTCATCTTTTCCGATTTTTCTCGGCATACGTCGACTGCCGCAATCACGGTGCCGCGTAAACCTTTTTGCTCCAGGGTCGCAACCGCTTCTATTGTCGTGCCGCCCGGCGAACATACGCGATCTTTCAATTCTCCCGGATGGATGCCTGTTTCGGAAACCATCATGGCAGAACCTTTTACCGTCTGTGCCGCAAGTTTGAGAGCGACGTTCCGCGGCAAACCTGCTTTTACGCCACCGTCGGCAAGCGCTTCAATGAACATATAAACATATGCCGGTCCGCTGCCGCTGACGGCCGTTACCGCGTCCATTAGTTTCGGTTCGACACTTATGACGTCGCCAACCGATGCAAACAGCGTTTCTGTAAACGCGTGTTCGTCCTGTGTCAACGAGTCACCGGATTCAAACACGATCATGCCCTCGCCGATCATCGCAGGCGTGTTCGGCATCACACGAAGAATTCTTGTTGAGTCGGGCAGCGCGTTTCGCAGGCGCTCCCCTCCCCATCCCGCCGCAATTGAAATTACGGCTTTGTTTGCAAAAAGCTCTTTGTAATCTGCAAACACACGAGAACATACGTTCGGCTTGATCGCAATCAACAAAATATCGTTGGACTGGATCAGCTTTTCAATGCTGTCTGAACTTTGAACGCCGCATTCCTTCTCCAGCAACTTGCATTTTTCCGTATAAGGATCGTAGATAGAAATATCGGTGTTTGCTGCGTTTCCGCTGGCAACGAATCCACGGAGGATCGCCTCCCCCATGTTCCCCGCACCGATGATGCCGAATTTGATCGTATCCATATCATTCCACTCCTAAAGGTATAGCTTAGTTCAATGCCTCCAGCCGTTCGCGGAGTTTGCCAAGCATCTCTTCCGCCAAAGCCAGCTTGTTGCGTTCTTCCTCAACCACGTGCGCCGGTGCTTTCGCCACAAAGCCCTGATTGTTCAACTTGCCGTTTGCACGTGCAATATCCGACGACACACGCTCGATTTCTTTTTTAATTCGCGCTTTCTCTTTTTCCGGATCGATCAGCGAAGCCAGCGGGATCACAGCCTCGATACCTTCGCAGACGACATGCACATCGCTTTTGGGAATTTCTCCAGTCTCAGTGGAAACACTCACGTTTTCCACACCGGCAAGTTTGCCGAGATATCCCGTCATGGTTTCAAATGCAGCCGCGTCTTCCGGCGCAACCACAATGCGCGCGCTGATTTTCTGTGCTGGCGGCACTTTCATCTCTGCACGGAGGTTGCGAATCGAGCGCGTGAGTTCCATCATCAGCGTCATGCGGGCACAATCTGCGTCAAACACAAACGCGTCGTTCTGCTTCGGCCAATCAGAGAGCATAATCGTCTCGTCGTCGCAAAGTTTCGTGTAAATCTCCTCGGTGATAAACGGCATAAACGGATGCAACAGCTGCAAGCTCGTTTTCAGCACATGGATCAACACCGAAGAAACCGCGGCTTTCTCGTCTTTATTATCGCCGTACAGACGCGATTTTGCAATCTCGATGTACCAGTCGCAGTATTCCGACCAAATGAAGTCGTATATCTTTTGCGCAGCAAGACCAAGCTCATAACCGTCGAGATTCTTCGTCACTTCCCCGACAACCTCGTTGAGGCGATGCAGTATCCAGTGGTCGGCAATTTCTAGCTTATCGGCGGTCGGCAATTCTCCCGCGTCTTCATCCGTACCCATGAGCACGAAACGGGAGGCGTTGTAGATCTTGTTGCAGAAGTTGCGTGCGGCTTCCACCTTTTCCCAGTAGAAGCGCATGTCGTTACCGGCGGAGTTGCCCGCTAGCAGCGAGAAGCGCAGCGAATCCGCGCCGTGTTTTTCAATCACTTCCAGCGGATCTATGCCGTTGCCGAGAGATTTGCTCATCTTGCGGCCTTGGCTGTCGCGCATGATGCCGTGGACATACACCGTTTCAAACGGGCGCTCGTGCATGACTTCGTAGCCAAACACGATCATACGCGCCACCCAGAAAAAGATGATGTCGTACCCGGTCACAAGCGTATTCGTCGGGTAGAAATACTTGAGTTCTTCCGTCTCTTCCGGATAGCCAAGCGTCGAGAACGGCCACATGCCACTGGAAAACCACGTATCCAGCACATCTTCGTCCTGATGCACCGTTCCGCCGCACTTCGGGCAGACGGTCGGCGCGGTTTCCGAAACAATAGTTTCACCGCAGTCATCGCAGTAATACGCCGGAATCCGGTGTCCCCACCAGAGTTGACGCGAAATACACCAGTCGCGGATGTTGTCCATCCAGTTAAAATACGTTTTTTCAAAACGCTCCGGCACAAACTTGACCGAGCCGTCCTTCACCGCTTCAATGGCGGGTTCCGCCAGCGGTTTCATGTCCACAAACCACTGTTTGGACACGATCGGTTCAATGGTTGTGTGGCAGCGGTAGCAGGTGCCTACATTGTGCGCATACGGTTCAATCTTGACCAATGCGCCAAGCTCTTCTAGTTCCTTGACGATGGCCTTGCGGCACTCAAAGCGTTCCATGCCGACAAACTTGCCGCCAAGTTCGTTGATGTAGCCGTTGTCGGTGAACACGCGCATGACGGGCAAATTTTGCCGTTGTGCAACTTCGAAATCGTTCGGGTCGTGTGCAGGCGTGATCTTCACGGCGCCTGTGCCAAATTCCATTTCGCAGTACTCGTCCGCAACGATAGGAATTTCGCGTCCCACGGCGGGGATTACAACTGTCTTCCCGATGATGTCTTTGTAGCGCTCGTCCTCCGGGTTCACGGCAATCGCCGTGTCGCCAAGCATTGTTTCGGGGCGCGTGGTTGCAACCGTAATGGAGTAACTCTTGTCCGGCGCATCATAACGCACATGCCAAAGGTTGCTGTTTTGTTCTTCATATTCAACTTCCGCATCGGAAAGCGCCGTTTTACAATCGGGACACCAATTTATGATGCGGTCGCCGCGGTAAATGAGTCCCTTGTTGTACAGACTCACGAACACCTTGGTCACGGCCTTGCTGCAACCTTCGTCCATGGTGAAACGTTCCCGCACCCAGTCGCAGGAGGAGCCGAGATAGCGCAGCTGTTTGACGATGGTGCTGCCGTATTCTTCACGCCATTTCCAGGCACGCTCCAAAAACGCTTCACGGCCAATATCTTTTTTCGTGATGCCTTCTTTGGCCATCTGTTCCACAATTTTGACTTCTGTTGCAATGGATGCATGATCCGTACCAGGCATCCAAAGCGTCTCAAAACCGCTCATTCGCTTGTAGCGGATCAGCACGTCCTGCAGCGTCTCGTCAATTGCGTGACCCATATGGAGCTTACCTGTAATGTTGGGTGGCGGAATTACGATTGTGTATGGCGGCTTACCGGTATTGGGACGCGCGTGAAAATATCCGTTTTGTTCCCACTTTTTATAGAGCGTGGATTCCACACGTGCGTGATCGTACGTTTTTTCCATTTCGGGATGCATGTTCTTCCCCCTGCCTTCCTCGCGATTTCATAAATCGAAATTCATCATAAAACGCCCGCCTCGCCAAAGGACGAAGCGGACGTTCGCGGTACCACCTTTGTTGAACGCGCAATGGTGACACATCACGTCGTTCCTCTCAAAACGTCCTTAACGCGGAATTTTCGTGGAACACTATTTACAGTCCTGCGTTCGCGTTCCCTGCTCCAATGCGACCTTCCGTTCCTTTTGCCAGCCGCCTTTCAGCCCAAATGTGCGGCCTCTCTGCTGCAAAATCGGAAACGTACTCCTCATCTTCCAAGCATTTATAATCGTTATCCAGTTGTCGACAGTCTAGCTGAATTGGTTGCTTTTGTCAAGCGTTACGCACCTTCAGCCATAACGCTGTCCGCCCAAACGTCCATCTTTTCTCTGATCATGCCAAAGTACCCGGGACCCATGTTCATATAAGTCTCCAAAAACGCTTCCAGATCAAAGCTCTCGCCAAGGTCAGTCGAAATGTCGCGATACAATTGCGCAAGCTGGCTGTAACCGACTGCATACTCAAAGAAGTAGTACGGTTGATCGACAACGATCGGATAATAGATACTTGCAATCAGCTCGCCATCCAGGCCGATACCCGTGAGGTAAGACTCCAGCGCGGCTTCCGAATATCCGTAATAATCAACAAGAATGCTGACCATCGCCGGTAGGATCGCGTTGAACATCATGCTGTAGTCAAACTGGAATTGTACGTAGTCGTGGTCGTATTCCGTCTGGTTTTCCATGATGAGATATTCCGCAAACTGCGCCCAGCCTTCGGCATAGCCACCGAAGCTGACGACTTTTTGCATGCGGCAAATGTTGTCCAGGCTACGCTGATAAACATACTGATACAGGTGTCCCGGATAGCACTCGTGTGCAAGCGTCAACAGCAGTGTCGGATCGTCGACCGCTGTGTTGATGTAGACAATGTTGTCTTTCCAGTCGTCCAGTGCGGGGATGACATACGCCGCCGGCGAAAACATGTCTTCCAGTTCCTCCGGAACGTCCGTCAAAAGCAGGTTGTGCTCCGGCAGTTCCGGCAGCATTGTTGCCATGATACTCTTGAGGTAATCAAGATCGATTTCCATATCACCACTGGTCAGTTCGAGATTCATGTTGTAGAGGTCGGGATTTTCGTTTTGCAGTGTTACGATGTCGTAAAGCAAATAGAAAAACTCATCTTTCAGCATCTCAAGCGTTTCTTCCACGCTGAGGAAGTTACAAGCGTCGCTTTGCAGGCTGTACTCAAAATAGCTCTTCTGTGCTTCCGTCAGAGTCGCCGCTTCTTCATAGGTTTGGCAGCTCTTTCGGAGTGCTTCCATGCCGTTGTACAGTGTTTCGTAGGCGCCGATAAACTCATTTGCTATCAAGCTTGCGTTTTGATCCTTATACGCCTGTGCCTGTTCTTCAGTCAAATCCAGCTGATCGATCGCGTCGTTAAACGTTGCGTACAAAAACGACGTGTCACGCGAGTTAATGATCGTCTTAATGGCTTCAAGAATCGTATCCAGTGCATTCTCGGTCATGAAATATCCAAGTTCCGCACGCTTTTGTTCATAGGTCAACACCTGACCCATATAGCGTGGAACGTCGGCAAGCAGCGCCAGATAATCGTCTATGTCCTGTGTATCCTTGAGTTCAAACAATGCAAACGACAGCGGCAGATTTGCGTGAATCCCGCTGTACTCGGTCAGCGGCTCATACATATATTCAAATTCTGTCTCTTCCGAAAAATCGACGAGAATCTGCTGCAAAACATCGTAGGAAAACTGCATATCTTCCGGCAGTTCCTCGCGGTTAATCGTGTTCAGCTGTTCTAAATAAACACCAGCCTCAAGACCAAGACGCATAGAATCCTCTTCGGTAAATTCACCAAGCGTCATCGGAACCGTCGCGGGATTGATGCCGAACGATTCCGGATCGTCGACAAACATATGATAGGTATAGCCATCCGTCGTTGCATACCAGCAAAAAACTTCCAGATCAAGCGCGTCAAACGCGGCGGCTGCATCCTCGCTCACGGCAAATGTCGGCTCCGGCGTTGTCGTCGGTTCCGGAGTAGTCGCGGTTTTGTCGCTCTCTACGGTGATGGTTTGCGTTTCGGTCGTTTTATCCGGTATTTTGCAGCCTGCAAACGTACTAAAAAGCATTACAAGCGCAGCCAGCAGCGCAAACAGTTTGAAGGATCGTTTCATACTATTCTCCTTTATTTTCCAGTCTTTTCAGACCATTCAGCAATTCTTCGACGGACTGTTCTCCGCCCGCCTTTTTAAGCGCAATCATAAAATAATCAGGCGGTGGTGCGTAAAAACGCATCGTTTCACCGCTTTGTGGGTGAACAAACGTAAGCCGGTAGCCGTGCAGCGCCTGCCCCTTTAATCCAAACGGCAGTTTAATCCTGCCGTAAACCGCGTCTCCCGTTACGGGATGCTGCAGGGACGCCAAATGCACGCGAATTTGGTGTGTGCGTCCCGTTTCAAGCTCCAGCTGGAGCAGTGTGTACTGTCCATATCGTTCGACAATCTGCCAATGCGTGACCGCTTCGCGTCCGCCGGGCACGATCGCCATTTTCTTGCGGTCGACCGGATGGCGCGCAATCGGCGCGTCCACCGTTCCGCCATCCTGTTTGATGTTGCCGTCCACAAGCGCAATATAGCTTCTATGCGCCTTGTGATCGCGAAATTGTTCGCTCAATCCCTTATGCGCTGCGTCGCTTTTTGCAACCACAAGTAATCCTGACGTCATCTTGTCGATGCGGTGAACGATGCCCGGGCGAAGTTCTCCACCGATACCGGATAGATCACCAATATGATACAAAAGCGCGTTGACCAGCGTGCCGCTTGGATGTCCCGGCGCCGGATGAACCACCATGCCCTGCGGCTTATTCACTACAAGCAGGTCTTTGTCCTCATACAGAACGTCCAGCGGAATATTCTCCGGCAAAACGTCGCATTCTACCGGTTCGGGATATTGAATTTCAACGACGTCTCCGGGGGCCGTCGTTGCATTTGGCTTCACTGTTTTACCATCGAGCGTAATTACACCATCGCGAATCAGTTTTTGTGCCTGCGTGCGCGAAAGTTCCGTCTCCGCCGCGACGAACGCATCAAGCCGGAGTGAACGGTCGCAAACGATTGTTTCCGTCTGCTGTTCAGGCATCGTTGCCGTCGCCGAGTGATTTTTTCTTTTCGCTTTTTTGGAATGTTACCCGTTCAAAGATAGAGCGGTCTTTTAAAAACAGCGCGTCTATGACCAGCATGATGCAGCCGATGGTCAGTGAGCTGTCCGCAATATTGAACACCGGGAAGTTGATCAGGCGGAAATCGAACATATCACGCACATAACTCAACGCAATACGGTCGATCAGATTCCCAACCGCACCGGCAAGTAACAGTGCAAGCGTGATGCGTGAAAAGACACATAATTTTTTATGGAATCGAATCAGAATAAAAATGACGATACCGCAGACGATAATGGTCAGCGGGATGAACATCCAGCGAAAACCCGGCAGCATGCCCCAGGCCGCGCCGGTATTGTGCGCATTGGTCAGATGAAATACGCTTTCGATCAGCGGCAGCGATGAGCCGACCGGCGAAAGGTATAATTGAACGAGATATTTACTAATCTGATCGACGACCAGAATTGCAATAACTACAAAGATTTCCAGCAAAGATGATTTCCTCCTGCCTGAGATGATTCAGTATAGCACGCTTTCTAGCCTGCTTCAACCGCACTTGTTGTGTCGGTGACAAACAGTTCGGGATAGAGCGTCGTATAGTTTTCATACGCAGTCATAACTTTTTCATAGTAGCGCGCGGTCTGCTCAAACGGGATGCTGGTGAGTTCTCCGTTTGACGAAAACCGCTCGTCCTCCAGCCAGTCTTCCACGCTGCCGTGGCCCGCGTTATAAGCCGCGACAATTTTCATAACATTTCCGTCGAACCGGCCGGTTAAGAAGCGTAGATACCAGCACGCAAACTCGATATTTGTTTCAGGATCATATAACATGTCTTCGGTATACACGTCGTCCATGTCCAATTTGTGTGCAATCCATGTTCCTGTATCCGGCATGATCTGCATGAGGCCGATTGCGCCCACCTCGCTGACGGCGTCCGAATCATTACTGCTTTCGCAGCGCATAATGGACTGCACAAGATACGGATCGAGTTCGTACTCCTCCGAAGTAGATCAAATATACGCCAAACGCCGCGCAGCAGAGAAAAATCACCGAACCCAGTACGATGCTTGCAATCTGCAATCCTCCGGGCCGGTGGTTTTTGTGTTTTTTACGAGTTGCATGCGTTCGTTTATACGTCTGTTGCATTGGCGGACTCCATTAGCTTTTTATAGAGCGCTGCCACCTGTTTCTTCAGGTGTGACTGTGAAAAATTATTGTCCAGGATATAGTCTGCGCGCGCGCGTTTTTCTTCCTCGGGCAATTGCGACTGAATTCTTGCTTTTGCCAGTTTCCGCGTTGTTCCGTCGCGATCCATTATACGATGTATACGCGTTTCTTCATCGCATACAACGAGGATGTTTGCATCCATATCTCGATCCATTCCACTCTCGAACAGTAGCGGCACATCAAATAAAATAATTGTGCTTTTTTGATCTTGGCGTAACGCATTTGCCCGTTCAAACATCGTTGCAATCACATACGGGTGCACAATTTCGTTCAACGCGCGCCGTTTCGTCTGATCTGAAAAAATAAAGTCTGCAAGAGCTTTGCGATCAATCGTTCCGTCGTCAAGCAAAATATCCATGCCAAACGTTTCAATCACGCGATCATAACATGCGCCGTCTTTTGTTAACGCATTGCGTGAAATCTCATCCGCACTGATGACCGGAACGCCCAGTGCTGTAAAATAATTCGCTGCGGTCGTTTTGCCGGAGCCGATGCCTCCAGTCAAGCCGATGTGCTTGCATTGCACGCGCGTCATTTGGTTTCGTACCAGCTCTTCCCAACCTTCACGTCCGCGTCCAGCGGCACGCTGAGCTTTATGACTTGCTCCATGCAATCGTGCACCATCAAAACGACCGTGTCACGTTCATCAATTGGCGTGTCAAAAATTAATTCGTCGTGCACTTGTAATATCAGCTTTGCTTTCATGTTACGTGCTTTGAGTTCCTTTGAAACCTTGACCATCGCGAGCTTGATAATATCCGCAGCCGTTCCCTGAATCGGCATGTTCATGGCGACCCGTTCTCCGAATGAGCGTGTATTGTAGTTGGAGCTCTTTAATTCCGGCATAGCACGCCTGCGGTCGAACATTGTCGTTGCATACCCCGTCTTTTTAGCGGATGCGATGCTCGCATCCAGATACGCTTTGACACGAGGGTACCGCTCGAAATAGAGTTTGATATACTCGCTGGCCCGCTTCACCGGTATATCGAGATTGCGTGCAAGGCCGAAGTCGCTGATACCGTAAACGATGCCGAAGTTGACTGCCTTTGCTGCGTTTCTCAGTTCGCCTGATACTTCGTCAAATGGGACGTTGAACACTTCGCTTGCCGTCGTTCTGTGGATGTCCTTACCGCTGTTAAAAGCTTCTATCATGCCTTCGTCACCGCTGATATGTGCCAGAAGCCGTAATTCAATCTGCGAATAATCTGCGTCGACCAGAACGTACCCGTCTGAAGCGACAAATGCTTTTCGTATCTCTCTGCCCTGCTTTGTCCGTACCGGAATGTTCTGAAGGTTCGGCTCCGTGCTGGATATCCGACCCGTTGCCGTTATACACTGGTTAAACTGCGTACGCACACGTCCGTCATCAGGATTTCGCACATTCAAAAGTCCGTCGACGAACGTGCTTTTGAGCTTTGTTATAAAGCGATATTCGAGAATGAGCGGTACGGAGGGATGCCGGTCGCGAATCGATTCCAATGTGTCCGCATCCGTGGAATATCCAGATTTCGTCTTGCGCCCGGTCGGCAGGCCCAGCTTATTGAACAGCACATCGCCGAGCTGTTTTGGCGAAAGGATATTAAACGTTTCGCCTGTCAATTCATATATCTGCTTTGCCAGGACTTCTATCTGCCCGTTGAACTTCGTCTGCAGGTCTTTTAAGATTGCTTCATCGGCATAGAAACCAATTCGCTCCATATCATAGAGTACGCAGGAAAGCGGCAGCTCCATTTCTTCATAGAGCTTGGACATGCCCGCCTTCTCCAATCGCCGAATCATACTCTCCTTGAGCATAAACAACATTGCCGTGTTCGGTTTGCAGTTCGGATCAAACCGCTCGCAAAGCACGGTAAACGACGGCGCGGGCCGCGTCGCATCCAGCAGGTAATCCGAAATCATCGCGTCGAACACCTGCGCTTTCAGCGAGATGCCGAAACGATCCAGCATGTGGCGCAAACGCTTGGTGTCAAACGCTAGCACCAATGCTTTTTTGTTTTCAAAAACGGGTTTCAGTGCCTGCCAGATCGCGGCTTCGTCAACGGGTGTTGAGAATAAATCGGCACCCTGAACAATTTCGTAATAGCGTTTGTCATTTAGCGCAAACATAATTGTTGCGCCTGCTTCAACGGCGATCGTCTGCACATCACTTGCATTGCCGAGTGCATCAGCCACCTCGTCTGCTGATGTAATTTCCACACGCTCCGCCTTGCACTTCGGTGCTTCCGGTTCGGCTTCCTCTGCGCCCGGTAGGCGTGAAGCAATGCCGCGCATTTCAAGCTCGATCAGTTTCTTGCGGCCACCGGACATAACGTCTTCTTGATAACGGCAATCGTCCAGCGACAGTGAAACCGGCGCATCCGTGCAGATGGTGCCGATTTCATAGCTCATACGCGCAGAGTCAGCATTGTCGCGCACCTTTTCACCGAGTTTGCCTTTGATCTCATCCGCATGTGTAAGTACGTTGTCGATCGTACCATACTGCGCAAGCAGCTTGAGTGCTGTTTTTTCACCAACGCCGGGTATGCCGGGAATGTTGTCGGAATTATCGCCCATCAGACCCTTAAGGTCGCGCATGCGATCGGGCTCCAGTCCGTAGTTTTCTTCCAGCAGATCTATGTCAAATTCAACGGTGTCGCTGATTCCTTTTTTGGTCAGCAGAACATGTGTATGTTCGCCAATGAGCTGCAGGGCGTCACGATCACCCGTAACAAGCAGCGCGTCAACGCCTTCTTTTTCACAGCGTTTTGCAAACGTACCCAGGATGTCGTCGGCTTCGTACCTCGGCGTTTCACAAACGGCAATACCCATCTCTTTGAGCAGTTCTTTAAGCACGGGGAATTGCAACCGGAGATCGTCCGGCGTTTCGCGGCGTCCCGCCTTATATTCTTCATATTGTTCGTGTCGGAAGGTCGGTCCGTGCATATCGAACGCAACAACCAGATAATCCGGCTTGCGCTCGGTTAGCTTAAAGAGCATGCTAAGGAAACCGTGCAGCGCATTTGTGGGAAATCCTTCCCGCGTTGTCATTGGCGGCAGCGCATAAAATGCACGGTGCATCAGGCTGTTTCCGTCGATTGCAATAAGCTGTTTCAATTGGTACTCCCCACTTGCGTCATTTCTATTCTTCCGGCATGCTTTACCGTCATTATCGGATTACGTCGTATACCATCGGGGCGATGTGGTCCGGCATGTCGCCGATTTCGACCGCCTGCTTCATGGTCTCGATTGCATCGTCAAGCGCTTTATCGTCGTTGACATACAGCGTGCAGATCGCTTCATCTTTTTCAATCGCGTCACCAACGCGCTTATGCATGACAAGGCCGACCGCAGGGTCGATCACGTCCGCTTTTGTGGCGCGGCCCGCGCCAAGCACCTGTGCCGCACGGCCGATCAACTCCGCCTGCATGCCGATTATGTGTCCGCCTTTGTCGGCAAGCACCGGCACCAGCTGCTTGACATTGCAGAGCGTGTCCATACCCTCCGGAGTCAACAGTGTTTCGTCGCCGCCGAGTTCATGGATCATTGCGCGCAGTTTCTCAAGACCACTTCCGCTGTCAATAGCATGTTTCAGTTTCGCGCGGGCTTCGTCATCCGTTTCTGCAAGTTTTGAAAGCCGCAGCATCTGAATGCCAAGCAGCATGCAAACTTCATACAGCGCATCGCCTTGCGGAACCATGCCGGAAAGCAGCTGTACTGCTTCGCGCGCTTCCAACGCGTTGCCGACCGAAAGGCCGAGCGGCTGGTTCATGTCCGTTACGACCGCAACGACCTCGCGCTGCAGTACTTTTCCCATCTTGACCATCAGCCGGGCCAGATGGAGCGCGTCGTCCACGGTCTTCATAAATGCACCGCTGCCGACTTTAACGTCCAGTACGATCGCATCCGATCCCGCGGCAAGTTTCTTACTCATGATACTTGCGGCGATCAGCGGCACGCTTTGAACCGTGCCTGTTACGTCGCGCAACGCATACATCTTTTTATCTGCCGGGTCAAGGTTGCCCGTTTGCCCGATAACGCAGACGCCGGTTTTACGAACGATCTCTTTAAAGCGGTCGATGGGCTGGGCAATATTTACGCCGGGAATCGATTCGAGCTTGTCCAGCGTACCGCCGGAAAATGCCAGCCCGCGGCCGGACATCTTCGCAACTGTACCACCGCAGGCCGCGACAAGCGGCGCAACGATTAACGTTGTTGTGTCGCCGACGCCGCCGGACGAATGTTTGTCTACTTTTATGCCAGGCAGATCGCTTAAATCGACCGTGTCGCCGGAATGTGCCATGGCGAGCGTTAAATCCGCCGCCTCGCGCTCATTCATGTCGTTGAGCACGATGGCCATCATAAGCGCCGACATTTGATAATCGGGGATCGATCCGTCAACATAACCTTCCACCACAAAGCGGATCTCTTCGGTTGAAAGTTCTTCACAGCTGACCTTCTTTTCAATAATATCAACCATTCTCATAATATTGGCGTCCTCCGAATTGTTTTATTGCTATATTTTTAAGTATACGCGTATCATTGCGTAATTACACCCGCCGTGCGGAATTTGTTAAGAAAAGTCTACATTTTACCCAGCAATGCCGTCGGAACACGATAGAAAAACGGCAGGCTTCCAACAGGAAATGTTTGAATGCAACGGAACATCTCATCGGCGGCTTCGTCAAACGTGCAGCTTGAAAGCGGTCTCGGTGCGTCGTTGTCGAACTTCACAAAAAAGCGTCCGTCGTCCGTGAATGCAAGTACTGCCGTATGTTTTTTTAGTCCGTTGCAATGGAACAGCAGCGTATCGGTCGTCGAGTCCCGCAAGGATGCGTTCTCGTCCCGCATATGCGTGAGCACAATCAGCCAATCGGCCTTTTTCAGTGTAAAGTCGAATTCGCACACATCCAGCACGGTCTCGGCACCGTTACGGTATTCGATTTGTGAGCTGTTTTTCCGTGAGGCGGGAATCCGTTTGCCAAGTACCGTTGCAGAAATGCCGTCCGGAACGTTCTCCGGTAAAACACCACCACCAGCGCCCAGTATATAATGATAAAATCCACGATTCTGCGGCATAGTCAGCGCAAGCTGCAGCTGTGCTTTGGTCAGCGCTTCGGACTCCATAACGATCGTTTCGTTCGGTAATATGCCATATCGAATATCCGTTCTCGTCCCGTCCGGCTCTTCAATCGTTCCAAGCATATATCTGCCGTTAACCGAGCAGACAAGTGCGTCTAGCGTGCCGCACCCGCCGTCTGCAATCAGCTGTGTTCGAATGCTTGCTTTCGGCATATTGCGCGCCGCTGAGCGTAGCATATGACGCACCGCGTCCGCAGACGTAAATTTGCCTTTCCAGGCGTCTGGTGCAATCAGTATGCGTTTGCATCCATTAGCCTTTTCGCAAAGTTCCGGATCGGTCCCTGTAAAACGCATTGTGCCGAACACAACATCGCCGCCCATCACTGTGCCATCTCCTTGCACCTCGCCAAGATAAGCCGGATTACTGCACTTTTCGACACGATTATTTTGGATAAACGGTTTATAGATCGTTAAAAACGAGAGCAGGTACGGCTTTTTCTTCAGCTGCGCATAGAGTTCTTTCCCCACGCTGAGTGGAATATTGGAAAACATGCAAACATAAGCCGTCTCGGATTCCGCCTTTGCAATATCGTCAATCGCGCCAAAGAGATGTGCCTTGTCAATATGCGTAACCGGAATTTCGGAAAACACGATATTCCAGCAATCGGCAGGTGTGAGGTCTGCGTCGTTCGTCATTGCAAATCGAAGCCCTAAGGTAAATTTGGAATAATCCATACTACTCGTCATCCTCCGTCAGCAGGCTTGCATATTCCGCTTCAGCCTGCTCCCATTCGGTATAGCTTTTTTCAACACGGTGTCGCTGTGCTTCCATTTCGGCGTAGACAGCGTTTGCTTTTTCAAAATCGCTTGCAAGTTCCGGCGAGCAGGCCCGCTCTTCAAGCGCGGAGAGCGCTTCTTCCGCTTCTTTCACATCAACTTCCGCGCGTTTTAACGCACCTTTTACACGGTTGATCGCCGCTTTACGTTCCTTTGCCTGCACATAGCTGTTTTTCGGCTGCGCCGTTTCCTTTTCCATCGGTGCGGTGTTTTCCGCAAGGAATTCCTTGTATGCATCCCAGTCGCCTTCAAATTCGCGAATACCGTAGTTGTCCATGATGATGATGCGGTCTGCGATGCGGTTTGCAAGGTAGCGGTCGTGCGTGACGATCAGCATCGTTCCGCCGTATTCGTTCAGCGTGTCTTCCAGCGCTTCACAGGACGGAATATCCAGATGATTCGTTGGTTCGTCCAAAAAGAGGACGTTGCTGCCGGACAGCATTAGTTTGAGCAACTGGATGCGCGCGAATTCACCGCCACTGAGTTCACTGACGCGCTTAAACACGTCGTCGCCGCGAAACAGGAACGAACCGAGCATGTTACGTAGCTGTCGCTGATCATATCGCGGAAATGCTGCGTTGAGTGCTTCCACAATCGTCCGCGGGTCGTTTGGACGGACGGAGCCTTGCTCATAATAGCCAACGTGTACGTTGGCGCCAAGCTTGTAACTGCCTGTATCCGGCTCAACCTTGTTAGTCAGTATTTTTAACAGCGTTGTCTTGCCGCAGCCGTTTGCGCCAAGCAGGCAAACTCGCTCGTCCCGTCGAACAAGCAAGTTAAGATTTTGGAACAGCACCTGTGAATCAAAACTTTTGGAAAGATCTTTGCAGACAACGACTTCGTTTGCCGTTAACGCATCCGCATGCAAATGAAAGTGAATTGCGTTCGGTCCGTCTTCCGGCTTGATCAGCGTGCTTTTGATGCGTTCAATTTGCTTTTGCTTGGATGCGATCGTCACATAGTTGCGCGCCTGATTCCAACGCTTCTGTTGCTCGATAATACCTTCTATACGCTTGATTTCACGCAGTGAGTTTTTATACTTGCGCATAGCAAACTCTCGTTCGTCCATCTTTTTTTCCATGGCACGCGAATAATTGCCTGCGTACAGATGCATGCTTCCATTTTCCAGTTCCAACACACGGTTGCAAACCTTATCCAGAAAATAGCGATCATGCGAAATGACGATATACGCACCGCGAAACGCCGCCAAATAAGCTTCTAACCACTCCAATGAAGCAATGTCCAAATGGTTAGTTGGCTCGTCCAGAAGCAGCAAATCTGCATCGGACATCAATATTTTCGCAAGCGCGGCTTTGCGCATTTGCCCGCCGCTCATAACCGAAACCGGACGCGTGAGCTGTTCTTCCGAAAAGCCAAGGCCTAGCAGGGTCGATCGCGTCCGCGCGCGGTAAGTCAGCCCGCCGCCAGACTGATAGCGTTCCTGTAAATCCGCTTGTTTGCGTATCAATGCGTCGTAAACAGAATCGCTCTGTTCAATGCGTTCAGCAATCTCATGCAGTTCGCGTTCAATCTGCATCCACTTGCCGGATGCTTCCAACACTGCGTCATACAGGCTCATGCCTTCCGACCAATCGGGCGACTGGTCCAGTAACGCAACATTTGCGTTTTTATTAACAGCAAACTGGCCCGTGCCGTCGTGCGGCTCGGCGCCTGTGATCATACGAAGAAGCGTGCTTTTTCCGCATCCGTTTACACCAACGAGACCGATATGATCCTGTTCGAACACATCGAATGCAACGTTGGAAAACAGCGTCCGCTCACCAAAGCTCTTTGTCAGTTCCTGTGCGTGTATTAGTGCCATCATTTTACTCCAATATTTTGACAAATAATCATACCATAGCACGCATGCAAAAGCAAAAGCACAAGCGTGTGATCACGGTGAAAAAAGGTGACGAAATCAAGGCGCTGTCGTACAAATTTATGTAATATTCTATAGCCAAATTCGCAGAATGTTCAAACTCAAGCGTACAAATCGTCGGTATAATGAAAGCAGATATCATAAACGTGTGATCGATGAATCCACACAGAAATTATTCGAGGTGTAACGATTGAATCCTCCACGCCTAAATTCAGGTAAAAAACGCTCGGGTGGTCGTCTTTTCCCCGCCGCCGCCCGCACATGGATATTGACTATTCTAAGCGCAGCCGCTGTCGGTTTTGTGCTGATTCCACTCGTCATCAATCATTTCTCGGGCGCAAATGCGGTTTATGTTGCCGTTGTGCAGCCCGATTCCGACATTGTCACGCCGACACCGATTCCGTTTGAAGCGGCCGTACTTGCTCCTGTTTGTGCGGACGAAGCCCCCGCCCCCTCTGCTGAGCAGACGAGTGGTGTTCTTGTTTCACAATATACTGTTTTGCAGGAGGACGATGATTACCCGACGGTGCAGCAACTGCAAAATCGTCTGATTGAGCTTGGTTATATGGATTCGGACGAACCAAGCACCTATTATAATGCGGCTACAACGGTCGCCGTGTCGCTTGTTCAGCGAACGATTGACGACGATATGGACGGCATCGCCACAAGCGAACTGCAGGAATATCTTTTCAGCGATGAAGCCGTCGCGTACGAAATCAAGCTTGGCGATAGCGGGACCGATGTTGAAAGCATGCAGTCGCGCCTGAATGAACTTGGTTATTACGAAAGCAAGATCAACGGTTATTTCGGCGTTGCTACCGAAGACTCACTGCGGGCATTCCAAACAAAGAACAATCTCTCCGTGGACGGTGTCTTTAACGTTTCCGATCGAGACCTGCTCTATTCACCGGACGCACGCCCGAAGATTGATCCTACGCCGACGCCGTCTCCGACACCGAAAGCTACAAAGAGGCCAACTTCGTCTTCATCGAGCAGTTCATCCAGCTCTTCGAGCTCAAGCAGCAGCTCGTCGAGCAGTTCCAGTAGCTCGTCAAGTACGGACAGCAGCTCGAGCTCGTCTTCGTCGAGCAGTTCGTCCGGCAGCACGCCGTCCTACAGTGCATCCTACAGTGCCGACGGCTTGATCTCAGTAGCGACTGCAATGCTGGGCTATCCGTACTCCTGGTCGGAAGAGAGTCCGTCAAAGGGCTTCGATTGCTCGGGTCTTGTATACTTTTCCCTGCGCACCTGTGGCGTCAGCACAAGCCGCTACAGCGCGTCCGGTTTTTCCGCCGTTAGCTCCTGGACGGAGATCACCTCGATCAGCGACTTGAAAAAAGGCGACCTGCTGTTCTTCAAGAATGATACGTCAACCCGTGTGAGCCACACCGGCATCTATGCCGGCGGCGGAACGTTCATTCATGCGTCTTCCAGCTCCGGCGAAGTACGCAAGAGCAGCATCTCAACCGCATACTGGACGCGTAACTTCGTAAATGCGCGTCGTGTCTTCTAGTGACGAATAAAGCAGAAAATTGTATTTTATGTCCGAGACGGTGCGGCCTTGATCGCACCGTCTCGTTTGGGTTCTGCGGGGCCGACACCAATATACGCGTAGCAAAAACCATGCTTCACTTTTGGGAGGAACCGTTCATCAGCGGCTCAAAAGGTTCCGGCACGGTTTTCTTCTCCGGATGCAATCTTGGCTGTATCTACTGTCAGAATCACGATATTCGGGATGGCAGCGTTGGAATAATCTATACACCCGACGAACTGGCAGATAGCTACCTTGCGCTACAATCGCAAGGCGCGCATAACATCAATCTTGTCACCGCAGCACCGCATGTGCCGCATGTGGCGGACAGCCTGCGCCGTGCAAAAGCATCTGGATTGAAAATTCCCGTCGTCTATAATTCAAGTGGATATGAGCTCGTCGAAACGCTAAGGATGCTAGACGGACTTGTCGATATTTATCTGCCCGATTTCAAGTATGTTTCAGCTGCGCTGTCCTCGCGCTTTTCAAACGCACCGGACTATCATTCCGTCGCGATTGCAGCGATACAAGAAATGTATCGGCAAGTTGGAGGGTTGATTTTGTTGAACGATGGTTTAGCGCAAAAAGGACTTGCGATCCGTCATCTTGTGCTGCCGAATTGTGTGGACGATACACGCCGCGTGCTGGATGAAATTGTTACGCACTTCCCGCTCGGCACGCACATCTCGCTCATGAGTCAGTTTACGCCGCAGACGGATGTAACAGACTTCCCATTGAACCGAAAAATCACCGCGCGCGAGTATGAACGGGCTATCTCGTATGCTCTGTCCATCGGCCTCCACAACATTTTGATTCAGCAGCGTAACTCGGCAAACGCCGTTTTTACGCCAACATTCACAGATATGCAATAAATTTGACACAATCCGTTACGCTTTCAAGCTTGCAATTGCATAATTGCGATGCTATACTGATCTTGTAATAAAAAATGCATATGGGTTTCCGTCCGTTATGTTCGTTTTTTCATTACCGATTTCCTCCTTAAACCGCGTAACCGAACTACTACGTAACTTCATAACTACTTTCCGATGGATAGGGCACCATCAGAAAGGCTTGACGGACGGGAAATGTAAAGGAGCCAAGAAATTGGCTCCTTATCTATATCTCAATACAATATTTTGATTAGCGCGCAGCGCTTTTTTTATTTGGTTGACATTATCATAACAAGGCATGGATTGTGTGTGTCCCAAAGTTCCGGAAAGACTTCCAACTTTCGAAAGCCAAGCTCCTCATAGAAAAAGCGCGTACGATCATATTCGTCGTAATGCCCGGCGTCGACGGTCTTGACCTGAATGAATTCGTATCCGGCTTCTTTGGCGAACTGGTAAAAAGACTCGAATAATTTTCTGCCAATCCCCTGCCTGTGAGCTCTTTTTTTCACACCGGTTACGAATATTTCCGCCGTATAGTCGCTCGTTTGTTTTAGTGCGATAAAGCCTACTGGCTCCAGCTTGTCAAAACATGCCCAAAATGGCATTTCACGGCTTTCGCGTACGTATTGCGCGGTGCTTTCCGGAATTCCGAACCACTCCGGCAAATCATTTAAAATTTCCGAAGCGATGCTTTCTTTTTCATCTTTGTCTGTAATCCGCTTGACCATTCTTTTATACTTGCTTTTGTTTAAACAGCATGGCCGCGCCGACAATGCCCGCATCGTTGCGCATTTCGGCAACGACGATTTTTGCGTGTTTACGGAAGAAAGCATGTTTCTTTGCGTATTCGCGAATTGGACTGAGCAAGAATTCACCGTCGTTGCTGACGCCGCCGCCAAACGCGATGACTTCCGGATCGAACAGTGCAATCGCTGTGCACGCCGTGGCGCCGAGATAATCCGTAAATTTCTGATAGATATCCATCGCCGTTGCGTCTTTTTCGCGGGCACAATCCATAACAAGTTTCGCGTTGATCTTCGTCAGATCGCCTTTTGCTTGCGTATACATCATGCTTTCGTGGTGGGCGTCCGCTGCTTTTCGACCTTCGCGCACAAGCGCCGTCGCTGAACAGTATGCCTCTATACAGCCGTCATGACCGCATGTGCAGGGCTCTCCGCCGAACACCAGTGTGCCGTGGCCAAACTCAAACCCGTTTTTCATCCCGCCAATAAATAATTTACCGTTCAGAATAAGTCCGCCGCCAATGCCCGTTCCAATTGTGATTAGAAGACCGGACGAATATCCACGGAACGCCCCGCAGTAATATTCTCCAAGAGCAGCCGCGTTCGCGTCATTTTCCACATAGATGTCACACGCAGGATATCGCTCCATAATCAGTGACCCGAGCGGAAAATCATGGTAATCCAGATTGTGCGCGTCGATGATTTTACATTCCTTATAGTCGATGCTGCCCGGAACCGCGAGGCCGATACTACAGGCATCCTTTATATCCAGGTTGTTTTCAACCACAAGCGAGTCGATCAATGTTGTGATGACTTTCACAGAATCAATTGGATCGCCCGTGTGTGGAAACGGCAGGGCTTTTTTTGTGACCAGCCGCATCTGCTCGTCCACAATGCCCACTGCAATTTTACTTCCCCCAATATCAACACCGATGGAATACATAATCCCTGTCCTCCTCAGTTTCTGTCCGGTAATCCTTTAAATATGATTTAAAGCACGTAATGTGTAATGAAATATGCAACGCCGTCGTCGTCACAATGCGGGATGACTAAATCCGCCATTTGCTTGACCGATTCCGCGCCGTTTTCAACGCATACGCCGGTACCGGCCCACTCAATCATCTCCTGATCAAGGTAATTATCGCCAACCGCCGCCACATCAGCCTGCGCAATGTCCAGCTTGCCTGCGAGCTCGGCCAGTGCAGTACCTTTTGTTGTGTTCATGCAGTTAATTTCAATGTAACCCGGCATTGAGCGTGAAACCTGTGCCTTGCCATTGAATTGTTTACGAAAAGCGTCCAACATTTCATCTTGCTGCGAAACTTCGGAAAACGCAAGAATTTTCGGAACGTTGCGAAACGTCTTTTTGCGGATGTCCGGATCGATTTCGTATGGAAGCGTGTGTCGTTTGATATATTTTTCCGCAAATGGGCTTGGTTTTTCAAAAATAACAACGTCATTAACGTAAATCTGTGCATGGATGCCGATATCTGCAGAGAAATCCAATACCTCCTTGATCAGCTCCGGGTCGAGTTCATGCATGGTGATGATCGATTCCGTATCAACGTCCACCGTCATTGCACCACCGTATTGGATGGACGGGCCGTGAATGTCCGTCAGTTTCCATATAGGACGCGTTGCGATGCAGCCTCTGCCGGTTGCAATGGTTACGATGACGCCTGCGTCCATCGCCGCTTTAATCGCACTGCGATTCTTCTCGCTGACCTGTTGTGCTATGCTTGTCAGCGTTCCATCGATATCCAGTGCGATGAGTTTGATTGCCATTTAAATCTTATCTCCAGTTAGCGAATTTGCCCGTCCCCACGGACAGCGTATTTCACGGTGGTCAGTTCGTCAAGTCCCATTGGACCACGTGCGTGCAGTTTTTGTGTGCTGATGCCGATTTCAGCGCCAAAACCAAACTCTTCACCATCGGTAAAGCGCGTCGACGCGTTGACGTAGACCGCGGCGGAGTCAACCTCGTTCAGAAACCGTTCCGCTTCGGCATATTTTTCCGTTACGATCGCATCGCTGTGATGCGTGCCATAGGTTTGGATATGCCGAATAGCTTCTTCAATATCGTCCACGACCTTTATCGAAAGGATCATATCGTTGTATTCGGTCGACCAGTCTTTTTCAGTTACGTCGATCGAGCCGGGAATCAGAGCCTTCGCGCGCTCATCGCAGCGCAGTTCCACGCCGCGTGCTGTTAACCGTTCGCCAATTGCAGGCAGCGCGTCGCTTGCAGCAGACGCATGAACAAGCAGCGTTTCCGCCGCATTACAAACGGACGGCCGAGAACATTTTGCGTTTTCAATGATGTCCGCCGCCATCTTTGTATCTGCACTTTCATCGATATATACGTGGCAAACACCGACGCCGGTTTCAATGACGGGTACGGTCGCCTGCGCAACAACACTCTTAATCAATCCTGCGCCCCCGCGCGGAATCAACACGTCGATCAAACCGTTGAGACGCATCATTTCGCCAGCCGCGGCACGATCGGTATCACGCAGCAGCTGAATCGCACCATCGGGAATTCCGTTTCGAATAGCCGCCTCGTTCAGACAGTCGCAAACGGCGGCGTTGGAGCGGACGGCTTCCGACCCGCCGCGCAGGACACATGCGTTTCCGGATTTGATGCAGAGTGCGATCGCATCCGCCGTAACGTTCGGTCGCGCTTCATAGATAATGCCGATTACCCCGAGCGGTACGCGGCGCTTTTCAATGCGCAGTCCGTTCGGACGCGTCATAACGCAGTCGCTTTTGCCGATTGGATCGGCGAGCAGCGCAACCTTACGCATACCGTTGGCCATGCCGTCAATACGCTTCTTATCCAGCGTCAGACGGTCGACAAACGACGATTTTACGCCGTTGTCTTTTGCGGCTTTCACATCCAATGCGTTTGCTGCAAGAATTTCGTCTGCGTGTGCAGCCAGTGCGTCCGCCATTGCCGTCAACGCGGTGTTGCGCACCTTTGTCGATGTAATTGCCAGCGCGCCGGAAGCATCCTTTGCTTTCTTTGCCAAATCTTGAACACTCATGCAGTTTTCCCTCCGATATTGCAACACATTATACCGTATCCGACTTCGATGCACAAGGATTGCACCGCATTCTATATATTATTTGAAGTTTCATTGCAAACGATATTTTGCTTGATAGGACATGGCTGCTTTACTACCTTTAAAGTAAAGTGTAAACGAAAGTGGGTTGCTTTATGCAAGCATATATCATATCGGACGACGAATACCATACCGGCACTTTTAAACAGTTGTATTGTGTAACTGCCGCCACGTTAGAAAACGCCGGATACACTGTTTCTCATACTGTAATCAGCCGCGGCATGCTTCGCTCGTGTGGCGGCTGTTTTGGATGTTGGGTGCAAAAGCCCGGCGAATGCATCGTTTCCGACGGAATCGGTGAAATCAACCGAATTGCCATCAACAGCGATCTGGTTGTATATCTCAGCCCCGTCGTATTCGGTCAATTTTCTGCAAATATTAAAGATGCAATCGACCGTTGGCTACCGAATATGCTGCCGTTTTTCATGACGCGTCCCGACGGTTCGACCATGCATCCACCCCGTTATCGTGATTATCCCCGGCAACTCATGATCGGATATGGAGAAAACCTATCACAAGACGACACGGAATTGTTTTGCGACATTACAAAAAAACACCGCAGCAACGTGGAAGCCATCGTATACCGCGATGACGAAACGTTGATACAGACGATCCGAAATATTCCAGCTGAACGCATCGGAGGTTTACTGTGAGCGAGACAACGAAAACCATTACATTGATCTGTGGAAGCCCGAAAGCACGCAAAGACCACACTCTTTCGGAATACTTTACCGATCTTGAGCAACAGCATATTGCCCGTGAAGGTATTGCAGTGCATCGTGTGAACGCACGTACAAGCATCCTGCACGATAACTGCGAGGCTGCGTTTCATAAAATGCTATCGTCTGATGCATTGATTTTCACATTCCCCCTATACTTCTTCTGTCTTCCGGGGCTTTTGATGCGCTTTTTGCAAGACTATGTTGCGTATGCAAAACAGCATATTGACGAAAATAAGCCAAAGAAGATTTACGCCGTAATCAACTGCGGCTTCCCAGAACCGGAAATCAACGAAGAAGCCGCACGTGTCGTAAAAAGCTTTTCAAAATCGGTCGGTGCAGAATATCGATTCAGCCTTTTAATCGGTGGCGGCGGCATGCTGCTCGGCACAAAGGAAGCGCCGTTTATGCATTCTACGATGGACTCAATCACCGCAGTGTTTGATCAAATGTATGATGACATTCTTTCAAATTCTACTACCGCGCCGCAGGATGTATTGATTGAGATGAATTTTCCAAAGAAACTCTACTTCCTTATGGGTAATCTTGGCTGGCGAAGCACCGCGAGAAGAGAACATAAACTGCGTGCTTCCGAATTAAAAAGACACCCGTACCGGGACTGAGTTGCAAAATAAAACGACAACCCGCCTGTTATACAGGCGGGTTGTTTGCAGTCAAACGTTATTCTTTTCGTCCATTTCAGTTACAGCTGTTTCACATATCAACGAACCCAATTCTAATTGTATTTTTTCGTCGCTTCAAGCAGGCTGCGCAACCTGTTTCTCCTGCGTTTCGTTGACGCACTAACTCTCAGCCGCTAAAATAGAACTAGGTTTATCATTTCCTGCACGTATGTGACAATCTTAACAGAGAGGTATCATCATGATTGTTGAGCAATCCTCCGTCTTCTATCTGGAAACGAAGTCTACAGGCTATATCATGCGCGTCAATGATTTTCAACATCTGGAGCACGTGTATTATGGAGTAAAACTTGACCGCGGACCGATTGATTCACTGCTCTATAAACGGAATATTCAGCATGGCAGCGCCGTTTTGTACGATGCGGAACGCGACCCGGAATATTCACTCGACAACGTGCTGCTGGAATGGTCCGGTGTCGGCTGCGGTGACTACCGGCAAACGCCTGCAGAGATTAAACTTGCCGACGGTACGTTTCGAACAGACTTTATGTATGATTCGCATCGTGTTGTAAAGGGCTGTGTCGCGCCGGAGACGTTGCCTTCCGCCTATGGCGGTGATGATGACGTCGAAACACTTGAAATCACGCTGAAGGATCGTGACGGCGGCATACGGCTATTGATGTATTACACTGTTTTTTACGAAACGGACGTGATTACGCGACGCGTTGTTTTGATAAACGACAGCAAGGCAGAGATCGTTATCCGAAGACTTATGAGTATGCAGCTTGACCTTGAAAACCACAGCGATTCACTCGTTACTTTCGATGGAGCGTGGATCAAGGAAACACATCGTCACGACCGTAAACTGCAATATGGTCAATTTGTAAACTCATCCACGACGGGCGCTTCCAGCAACCGGCATAACCCCGGCTTCTTGCTGTACGAAAACGAAACGACCGAGTCGTATGGCAACGTCTACGGGTTCAATCTTGTCTATAGCGGCAATCACTATGGGCTTGTCGAACTAAGTCCGACCGATCTCGTTCGAGTTCAGCTCGGCATCAATCCATTCTGTTTCGAGTGGTCCCTTGCTGCCGGTGATCGCTTTGAGACGCCGGAAGCAATCATGACGTTCTCCAACTGCGGCTTCAACGGAATGAGCGCGCATTTTCACGATTTTATTAACCGCCATATCATTCGCAGTGACTGGAAAGGCATGGAGCGCCCTGTTTTGATCAACAATTGGGAATCCTGTTTTTTTCGGTTTACCCGGCGTAAGCTTCTCCGTCTTGCACGACAGGCAAGACGGCTCGGTGTCGAGCTTTTTGTTCTCGACGACGGGTGGTTCGGTGATCGAGACAACGACAAAGCCGGTCTCGGCGATTATCGAATCAACAAAAAGAAGTTACCCCGGGGCATGCGATCCTTTGCCAACGACATTCATTCGCTCGGTATGAAATTTGGTCTCTGGTTTGAGCCGGAGATGGTCAATCCCGACAGCGACTTGTTCCGCGCGCACCCTGAATACGCAGTCACAACGCCTGGCCGAAATGCACTGTACGGACGGAACCAACTCGTGCTTGATCTTTGTAATCCGGCCGTTCGTGATTATATTGTAGAAAATGTTGGCCGCGTTCTGGACGACGCGGACATTGATTATGTCAAGTGGGATATGAACCGCCACATCAGTGATGCGTATTCCCCGCTGTTGCATACGCAGGGTGAATTTCACCATCGTTACATCATCGGATTGTACGACGTTTTAACACGCATTTTCCGTACTCGGCCGCACATTCTCTTTGAATCCTGTTCCAGCGGTGGCAATCGTTTCGATCTTGGTATGCTCTGCTTTTCACCACAAGTTTGGTCAAGCGACGACACCGACCCGGTCGAGCGCCTCTCCATTCAGGGGGGATTGAGCTACCTGTATCCGCTTTCTACGATGGGTGCACATGTGTCCGCCGCCCCGAACCAGCAAACACTGCGTGAAGCTCCTCTGTCCACACGATTCAACGTTGCAAGTTTTGGTTGTCTCGGTTACGAACTGGACTTAAAACACCTGACCCGGTTGGAGCGGAAAGAAGTCCGCGATCAAATCGCTTTTTACAAGGCGCATCGACGGTTATTGCAGTACGGTCGCATGATTCGACACGCATCGGAAAAAGACAATAAAGTCTATTGGCAGTGCGTCAATACTGAATCGTCGGAATCGATTGCCGGTTCGTTTCAGACCATGGTGCATGCTGCCGAAGGAAATGATGTTTTACCGCTTTCAGGATTACACAAAGAAACGGTCTACCGTTTGCAGACCAAGCCGCAGCGCATCTTTGTCCGCCGGTTCGGTTCGCTTATTAAACATATTTTGCCGTTTGACGCAAACCCGAACGGTCCAATATTACGCTGGCTCGATCGCCTTTATGCACTGACCGACTGTGTTGAAACATATGAGGCCAGCGGTCAAACGCTAATGCAGGGCGTGCGGTTAACCAATCAGTTTATTGGAACAGGATACACAAAACATATCCGCATGCTTTGCGATTTCGGCTCAAATCTGTATTTAATCGAACGTGCGTCCAAATAATAAATACACAAAAAGTATAGTTTTCATATTGCTATACAGCTGCTTCTGTTGTTTAATAAGCATACGTGCTTTTCACGTCTTGTTTCTTTTTGCTCAATTTACCAATAATAGATTTATGTGAATTGACTGCGTGAAACTTCGTTTGCTAGAATATAACATCCGTAATCAAAGAGGAGTACACACGATATGCCTGAAAAAAAGATCTTATTGAGTGCAGACACGCCTTGCGATATTGGCAGCGAACTAAAAGAACGCTATCATGTCTCTCTGTATCCGCTCCATATCATTCTTGACGGAAAACAATATACCGACGGTGTGGATATCACCGCTGGAGAAATCTATAGAGCCTGGTGGGATCACAAGCTTTTGCCCAGGACGGCCGCAATCAACCCGGAAGAATATGTTGAATACTTCACACCGTTTTTAGAGGATGGAAACGACGTTATTCATATCTCGCTCGGTTCCGGTCTGTCTTCCTGCTATCAGAACGCGCAAATTGCTGCGGACATGCTTTCGGACAAAGGTCGTGTGTTTGTTATTGACTCCTGTTCGCTTTCCACAGGATTCGGTTTGCTGGTTTGTGAGGCTGGCGAACGGGTCAAAAACGGTATGCCTATTGAACAGATTGTAGCGGAAGTTATGGCGCTTGTGCCGAATACACGCGCTAGCTTCATCATTGATACGCTCGAGTTTATGCGCGCAGGCGGACGCTGCAGTAGCATCACACAGATCAGCGCAGCAATGCTGAACCTAAAACCCACCATAATCGTAAAGAACGACCGGCAAGGCAGCATGATCGTTGGTAAAAAGTATATTGGAAAGTTGGAAGGCTCTCTGATGAAATATGTCGATGACCAACTGAAAGGACGTACGGATATCGTTCTTGACCGTGTTTTTGTCACGCATTCATTCATGGACAATCCGCAGCTGGTCGAGCGTGTCATTGCACGCATTCGCGAATTGCAGCCATTTGAAGAAATTCACGACACGGATGCAAGCTGCACCATCAGTTCTCATTGTGGTCCAAACACGCTTGGCGTGCTGTTTATGGTGAAAAGCTGATTCTAAATTGAAATGTCACGCAGTTTAAACAGTTTAAAGCGGCGCCATCGCCGCTTTTTCTGGTGCTTGCCTTCATTCATTAATGAGTCGAAACAGCCGGTTTGTCTGTTCGTGCTCTGGATAGTAGATTTCTTTAAATCCCACAATATGGAAATATCGTTCCAATATTTCCCGCCACTCCTCTGTCGTGTTGTTCCACAGCAAGAGCCCGTCGTCCAGTAAATTTTTCTCAATCACATGGATGTCCCAATCGCTGATCTGCTGCTGTGTTAGGTGCGGGTTGAGTTTTATCAGCACTTTCCCCATCCGTTTCAAAACCCGTTTGCATTCGCGCAACAAAAGCAATGCATCGTCTGGATAAAGATTGTCGACGATGTTGGATAATACGATTGCATCGACGGAAGCCGAACCCATTTGCTCCAGTCGGTCTACCCCGCCGCAAAGAAATGAAAAATCGCCCGTCGACAGTGTCTCGCTCCGCTTTTGCGCACTCTCAATCGCTTTTTCAGACAAATCGATGCCTATATGTCGTTTTGTTCCACGTAACGCGCATAAAAAAAGAACCGAACCGTTGCCGCACCCAAAGTCAAGCATGTTGTCCGTGCCGGCGCAAAGCCAGTCCAGTACTTTATCAAGCGCCTCATTTCCCGATCCGGGTTCTCGGGGAGCTTTTGCCGGTTCGTTACTAAAAACTTCGTTCCATTGTTTAATGCAGCGGTTATATTTTTCGTTCACTGTATCTCTCCATTTTCTTTGATGACCCGCAAAAACACTTCGACCACTTTTGGGTCAAACTGCGTACCCGCATATTTTTGAATCTCTTTCAGCGCGTCATCTTTTGCCATTGCCTTATGATAGATGCGATCTTGCGTCATTGCGTCATATGCATCCGCAACCGCAAGAATGCGTGAAAGAAGCGGTATCGTCTCGCCGGACAATCCGTTTGGATAGCCGGTACCGTCCCACCGTTCATGATGCGCAAGGATATATTCCGCTACCGTCGCGAAATCCGGCGATGTCATGGCGATTCGATATCCGATTTCCGGGTGTTTTCGCATTTCTCGCCATTCTTCTTCATCGAGTTTATCCGGTTTTTTCAATATTCTGTCGCTTACGCCGACTTTCCCAATGTCGTGAAGCATGGAAAACAGATGCAGTTTATCGATATCGTCGTGCGAAAGCCCCATATTAATGCCGACCACCTTGCATAACTGCGCAATGCGCAGGGCGTGTTCTTCCGTTTCAAAGCTGCGTTCGAAAAGTGTCATCATAATTGACGTCAATATTGCATTATGGTGGCTTTTCTGATCAAACAACTTTCTGCGAGACATGTTTGCGTCGGCAGTTTTTTCAACCTCGGAAATATCAATCGATTCATCTTCTTTTGTACTACTTCCGATGGAAAGATTGACAACCTTTGTTTTGTCCTTCAGCGATGCATTGTATGCCTCAAACGCTTCCCGAATGTTCGCGATCCGGCAATATGCTTCATCAAAACCAACTCGTGGCATCAAAATTGCAAATTCGTCGCCGCCGACACGCGCAAGCATTTCGCCATCTTTACAGCACTTCTGCAATATTTCAGCTGTTTGAATAATGATGAGGTCACCAGTATCGTAGCCAAATGCATCATTAATCAGCTTCAGACCGTTAATGTCTGCAAGCAGTATTGTCATCGGGTAGTTTTTCTGCTTGTCCAGCTTATTCTTTGTCGTTTCATAATACTGTCGATTAAATAATCCCGTAAGCCGGTCATGATCATTGAGATATTGAATTTGTAAAAATTGTTTTTTTGATTCGGTTATATCGATGATGATGCCTTCAAGCGCGATGATATCATTATCAATGCCATATACGGCCTGATTGATATCCAGAACCCATTTGCGCTCACCGCTTGCCGTTTCGATTTCATATTCATATCGGCAACTACACTTTTCATTGATTGCCCGCTTTGTTTCCTCCCAAATCATGGACTTATACTGTTCCAATATCAAATCGTCAAATGATAGCTTTTTGTTATGAAGCAGTTCGTCCGGGTGATAACCGGTTAACGCATAACATCCTTGCGATACGAATTGCATCGTCCATTTCGGCTCGTACTGACAGCTGTATGCCATGCCCTGAAGATTGGCAAGCAGCACCGACTTGCTGCGCTCGCTTTCACGTAGCGCATCCATTGTAGCCCTTAAGTCGGTAATGTCGGTCCCTGCGGCAAGAAGGCCGTAAACCTTTCCGTCTTCGTTATGTAATAAAACGTTCTTCCATTCAATCAGCCGTTCATCACCGCTCGCCGTAACAATCGCATTTTCATGCAGAATATACCCTGAAATGTCGTCCGATTGAATCGAATCCAATACTTTTCGCGTTGTTGCTTTACTGGTTTCTGGGACAAAACGGTCGATCCAGTTGGAACCGATAATCTCATCTCGTTTTAAACCAATTATTTCACAACCCGCCCGGTTGATCATGCTTACATTGCCATCAAAATCCAGAGCAACAAAAATAACCGCGGCAATGTCCAGATACGTTTCAGCACGGTCACGTTCTTTTTCGATATACATTTCCGCGAGGTGACGCAGAGTGATATCACGAGAAATACCCCCCACACCCCATTTTCCGTTTGCAAGTTGTACGGGAAAGATGATCGTTTCATACGTGCGATCATCGATCGTTTCCTCAATCAGCATGGCTTCGCTGTTTTCAAGAACCTGCGTATCTCTTTGCTGCCATAATTCGGAACGCTCACCGTTCATAATTTCTACGGTTTTCTTCCCAATTGCATCGCTTTCTTGAATGCCGTAATAATCAACCATCCGCTGATTGACAGCCAGATACCTTAAATTACTGTCTTTTAGATAAACCAGATCATAACTTGAGTTGATAAAAGTTTTGTATATGCTTTCGTTTTCTTTCGCCACATCTTCTGCGTGCTTGCGCTCGGTAATGTCCTGAACCGTTCCAAAAAGATGCCGCGGTTTCCCCTTGCCTTTATCGGCTGTCATCACAAACACGCTTACAAACCGCTCGTCTTGATTACCCAATACACGACAAACAAACTCGTTGCCTCTATTTTCTGCAATTGCACGTTTTGAAGATTTGATTGCGCCGACAATATCATCCCGATGTACTTTTCGCGCAATCTGATGAATCGAACCCTTGTAGTGTTCTTTTTCAATTCCAACGATGTTCAAACATTCATCCGAACAGGTAAGTTTTTTTGTATCAAAGCTGTACTCAAAACTCCCGACATGTGCCAGGCGTTGTGCTTCGTTCAGTGCAATTTCACTTCTTTTCAGGTTTTCTCCGGAGCGCATATTTTTTTCCAGATTTTTGAAAACGAGTATGAAAATGAGAATAGAAGTCAGCGCAACAAAGATCAGGCCCTTGGTAATGCTTACGTAATAGATTTCAATAGGTTCGTTCAGATTATTCGCAACGATCGCCTCGGAGAGCATAATCCACAGAAAACCGAAAAGGGCGTAAATGGCCGTGATGGCCGAGGACTGTATCCATGCGTCTTTTGTTGTTTTCTTCCATCTAATGTGATCGTGTTCTCGCTTTTTCATCTTTCCAGTCTCCGATTGTATAACTCGTAATAATTCGTCTTTCGTCATCAGGTTACCATGTAATCATGATACAGTCGTTTAGTGTTAATTGCAATCCAGGCCTTATTTTGTGTGCGTTAGCAGCAAGTCTGCCGTTCTAGCTTCTACAATTTAAATAAATGACTGACATATGATATTGTTACACACTAGAATATTATTATATCATGATTTCTTTGTTTCGTTTTCTAAATTGTAATATCTGACATATTTAGAATATAAACCAAAGAAGGAACCCTGGAAATAGGTGTTCCTTCTTTTATACATGATTCGTTTACTGCGATTTTCTCTATACTTATACTCTCATTAAAAAAGGCATCAAGTAGGAAAGTGCATTTAAAACAATGTGACCAGTATCCGGCAATAGATGTATCTCCGTTTGCGGTAATATTGCGTTCAAGCGGTCGGCGGCAATCTTGGTGTCTGTCATAACGTCGTTTTCACCCGCAATGAATAACACCGGCATCGTCAGCGTATTTAGTTGTTCGTCCGAAAAAACAGGCAGTTCTTCCCGCAACGGAATATAGCCATCCAGTATCATATTGATAAATGCTTCAACTTCTTCCGGAAGTTTGGCTTCTGCTTTAACTTCGTTTTCCAGTTCAGTCTGTCCGTCATCCGATTCATCCATTGTAGCCGGGTTTTGCCTTGAAAGACCGGAGGTTGCAATCAATGCGAGTCGTTTAACTTTTTCCGGGTATGTCACTGCAAATCTCAGTGCCATCCAACCGCCCAACGAATTTCCGATTATTGTAGCTTGTGCAATGCCAAGTGCTCCTATCACGTCTTGCAACCAATCGGCGTATGCGCGCGTCGATAGATCAAGGCGGTTTTCATCACTGTTTCCCGCTTCACCCGGAATATCAACCGCATACACATGAAAAACTTGCGACAACGCAGTCATTTCACCAAACCAAAACGCGCTGTTGCTGCAAGAGCCATGCAGCAGGATCACATTTTCCTCATTGTTTTCTCCAGCCTCAAGTAAAAATGTTTTACCGAAAGCGGTGTCAACATATCGACGTTGAAACGGAAACCAGCTCAGTATTTCATTATATCGTTGCCGAATTTGTCGCTTGCTCGCTTCACTTTTAAACACATTCATCTTTCTACTCCTATTCCGTTCGATTGATCAGCGAACCAATCGCGCCCAACATGGTTTCAACAACGAACACGCTACCCCAAAGCGTTACACGCACACTTTGCTCAGGCTCGATGTATTGCATATTTAGCGACGTCTTACCGGAATTCGCCGGTTTGGAATTCATCGCCGCCGTCAACGCGTTCATGATATGGATAGCCTCATCCTTACCACGAACGGATATATCAACGACCGACGATGCTACCGCGCGCGGCGTGTTTGGTTGGTCGCTCGTTTGCGCTAGATACGCTGTTTGTCCTGTTTCCGACTCCATGAACGTACTCAAGTCATGCCCGCTGACGCGCCATCCCTTGCCAATTTTCACCGCATTCAGTTTTCCTTCGCGAATATAGCGTTGAATTGTTTTCGGGTGCATCTTTAGCATCTCAGATATCTGTTCAACCGTATAATACTGTTCACTCATTACCAATCACTCCTTATTATTCCCATGTGGTAATAATACGGAACATTAAGAAATATGTCAAGTCTTTTTTAGCTAATATCCGAAAGGATTTCGAAAAACTTTTTAACCGAAGGAATTTTATATTCTTTTTATAGATGATATGATAAAAAATAATCTTTTTAGAGTGCTTTATGCCATAACAGCCATTGGAGGAATTATGAAACAGACATATACGCTCAATATTGCCGGACTTTCACGCAGACTTCCACTCGTTCCAATTTCAGACGATATGCAAATTGCTTCGTTTGTCATCCTTGGGGACGTTGAGCTCACTGTCCGCTGCGCGGCGGAGCTTGCCGCGCTTGCACCGCAATTTGATGTGATGATTACCGCCGAAGCAAAAGGAATTCCATTGGTTCATGAAATTGCGCGACAGCTTGGAATGAAAAAATATCTGATTGCAAGAAAAAGCGTAAAAGTCTATATGGAAGAACCGTGTTCCATGCAAGTCTCATCCATAACAACCAGCAATGAACAACGGCTGTATCTCGACAAGGCCGACATGGAGTACATGCGAGGCAAACGCGTTCTGGTGATAGACGACGTTGTCAGCACCGGCGAATCTTTACAGGCGATTCAAAACCTTGTTGCACTTTCCGGCGGCAACGTTGTCGTCAACATGGCAATCCTTGCCGAAGGCGACGCCAAGGATAGAGATGATATCATCTTTTTGCAGGAGCTTCCGCTTTTTGATATGGACGGAAATATAATCGGATAAGTGAATTCATAAAGACTCGCCAGGTTTTGGCGGGTCTTTATGTAGTTTATCAAAGATTATTGACTGCGGGCGCTATTTTTGTCATTATAACGGTAAGCGGAATCGTGCACTATGGCGCGACGCTGAATTTATTATGAATTTGGATGGTCTTATGGAATTTCAATTTGAAAACGGACGTGTATTCAGTGTTGACGATAATCAGGAAGTAATCGCTGAAGCGACGTATCATTCTATCGAGGAAAACGTGGTCGACATCGACCGCACCTATGTAAATCCCGCTTACAGAGGCCAAGGCATTGCCGGAAAGTTGATGGAAGCGGTCGTAGCATATTTGAGAAAAAACGGGCTTAAAGCAGTTGGCTCTTGCTCTTATGCAAACGCATGGTTCGACAAACACCAGGAGACATACGGTGATATTATTTTGGGGAAAACCGAGCAATAACAAAATAACAGATTTGATATGTTAAAGACAAAAACATCCCACCACAAGTGGTTTTACTAAAAACTCATTAAAGCGTAAAGCTCTCATTGTCCGGTGATAAACTTGAACGCATACTACAAAAGCTTGGCAACCACAGCCAAGCTTTCTTAAATTTGTTATGCATCAATATGTAATTTCTATATTACTTTTACAAAGTTACCGGCGTTATATTTTGCCGTTGCTTCTTCATCGTCCATAACGGATTCATCGTAAAATATGCAAATCAGTCCTTCATCATCTACTTCTGTCTGGCAAATTGTTTCCCCTTCAGGTTCACCCATCAAATCTTCAATAGCATAGTACGTGTTTTCGCTTGACGCATTGTTTTCATCAAAGAAGAAAACTCCTCCTTGCTTAAAAAAAGACAGTACCTTTTGATTTGCCATGCCCCGCTTCTCCTTTCTAGTAAATTTGTTTTTCTGCCGAAACAGTTGAATACGTCGCTTTGCTCGCCTTATGAGCACTTAATAAGGCTTAATCAACAATATCATTCTGGAACCTTGAAAGATGCTCATAAGGAAGAATGAGCCTGCCGCGGTAGAGTCCACAGCCGTCATTAATCAGGGAATTATCTACAGCTGAAAACATGTTTACATCCAATTTTGACAACTCAAGCTCTTGCAGTGAAATAACTCTTTCGTATGCTTCATCAAAATATTTATTTTCGCCCTTGGTAATGGCGTCGCGTCTGGAACGTTCGCTTTCCTGACGCTTTTCGTAGCCAAAATGGTTGGCAGGACCTATCTCGGCAAAGTCGTCCATTTCTTTTGTACGAAGCTGTACCTCCACGTAACAACGGGCAATACTATCGTAAAACGTAATATGCAATGACCGATAATCATTGGATTTTGAATTCGCAATGTAATCTCTGTAGTACGGCATTATGTTCTCTTTTAATAGTGGGGACTTTTTTTGGTCCGCTAAAGACGATGGCTCTGCGGTAAACCCGCGTTCTTCAAGAAAAGTGGGTAGTTTGTTGGCAACATCATAAAGATATTTTATTTCTTCGTGCGAGTGATTCACTCCATCTTTCAGGTGGCACTTGGGAAGAGAAATTACGATTCGGTACGCAATTAAATCCCGGAAACAGCACAAATAGTTTTTTAGTTCGGGTATGGTCGGGTACTTGCCGTTTTCAGTGTAATAGTCGTAGATATATTCCACAATGTAACCGTTAAATTTTGCCTCTGCACGTATCAAGGATTTAATTCGTCCCTTGAAGGTAAATGCAAGAAACGGATATTCGTTGGCCATTAGTTTATAAAAATCTCGAATCCGCTGGGACTGTGACGTCAGGAAATCGTTATGTCTTAAAAGTTCTGCGATTTGCAACAAAAAATTACAGTGAACGAGATCGATTTGATTGTGCGTTTCTTTTGCGGACAATCTTAAGTCCTCGGCGTATCTCTGTAAAATCTTTAATACTGTATCGCCCGAATACAAATAATCATCAAGTTTCTTCATAGGTTATCTCTTCCTATTGAATCCGTTTTATTCAGCAAGTGACGCGGATCAATCATTTTCAAATATTATATATTATAAAATTATACCACAAAAAAACTGAAAAGCCTTGAACAAAAGGCTTTTCAGCGTTCTACTTCCATTACCGCGGCTAACATACTGTGTGTTCATAGCATTTTATAGCTGCAATATATGTTCCCGTTGGGTTATATATCGAATGTTTGTAGAAAATCCTCCAAAAGGTTCATGCAAACCGTTTTCCGATATTCCGAGGATACACGTCCCTTAATGGGATCGATGACTTCCTTATATGCCGCAAGGTAATCATTCCGGATACTCTTCGCCTGCTCGACTGTCTTTCCAATCAACATTGCGTCGATATCATCCCGCCGGAGGACGACGGCGCTCACCGCACCGAATGCCGTGGCGCAGTGCTCGATTATGCCGTTATCAATGTGCATCAATCCTGCAAAAGACAGCCGTGAGATAGCAAGCGCCTTACGCGCCCCTACTTTTTTGTAGTAGTAGCTGTCCAGCCACGTTATCGGCAGTAATACTTCCGTGATCAGTTCGTCCGAATGCAAATCGAGTTTCTTTCGTCCCAGATAAAATGTCTTAATCGGAATGATGCGTTCGCCGGAAACGCTTGTCAGTTTTAGTTTTGCGTCCGCCACAAAGAAAACCAGAGCGCTGTCCGCTTTGGCGCTGCCGTTGGCAATGTTACCGCCAATCGTTCCTTCATTGCGGATTGCGGGTGCGGCGATAAGACGCAGTGCTTCTTTCAGCAGATCGGGCGTTTCAGGGTGGTCGATCAATTCGCTGAACGTACACCCGGCACCGAGACGCAGAATGTCGCCATCGCATTTTACAATCTTAAGTTCCGGTATGCGGTTCAAGAACAGATAGGCTCCATCCCGACGATCACCGATCATCAGGTCTGTGCCACCGGCGTAGGGCGTCACATGGTTTGCCGCGCGGATTTCAAGCGCTTCCGCAAGAGATGTTGGAGCAAATCCGTTTACCATAATCCTTCCCCCTCCTTTGCGGCAATCTGAATCGCCTTGACGATTGCATTGTATCCGGTACAGCGGCAGAGGTTTCCGGAGATGCCCTCGCGGATATTCTCTTCCGACGGATTCGGATTTTTAGCAAGAATACAGTTGCTCGCCAGTATCATACCGGGGATGCAATAGCCGCATTGGACGGCGGAAACTGAAGCATAAGCGGCGTCAAGCACTTTAAAGCGATCCGTCTTACTGAAGCCTTCAATCGTTACTACGCTGCTGCCCTGCACCCTGCCCATAGCGACCATGCAGCTATTGACAAGCTTACCATCGATCAAAACACTGCACGAGCCGCACTCGCCTTCCTTACAGCCGCACTTTACGCCGGTCAGTCGATATTTTTCGCGAAGCACATCCAGCAAACGGTCGGTCGCGCTGCCGTCATAGACCGTTTCTTCACCGTTTAGTTTAAACATAATACCCTGCTCCATATCAGTTACCCTCCTTTGCATCCATTAGCTGCAGCGCATCTTCCGCGCCAAACGGTATGTGGTTGATTTTTTTGCCAATTGCCTGTTCCATTGCGGACATATATGCGCCCGGCGCACCGACCAGCGGAAGCTCTCCTGCACCCTTTGCGCCATACGGTCCGTCCGGATATTCTTCCACATGCATATGAACCTGCATGATTGGAACATCCACGGCTGTTGGAATCAAGTAATCAGAAAAACTATTGTTGCGGATGCGACCGCCTGCGTTTGCCGCCATCTGTTCCATGCTCGCATAGCCGAGCCCCTGCAATAGTCCGCCTTCCATCTGCCCGACTACGATATTCATATCGATCGGTGTGCCAACATCGAAACTCGCCCATGCGCCAAGGATTTCGTTTGCACCCGTAAGCGAGTCAACCCGTACTTCAACCGCACAAGCCGCCCAGGCATAGGTCGGGTAAGCGTCACCCTCAAACTTTTCAATATCAAACGGGATTACGAAATTCGGTTCTTTAAAACGCTCTTCGATGATCTGATCCTCGCCTTCTTTCCATTCGCTGCGTAACCGGATGGAAGCACGACGCAGCAGTTCTCCAACCGTCATAAGGCTACGGGAGGCGACCGTCGGACCGGAATCGGGAACACGATCTGTATCAGGATTGTTATAAATCACCTTCTCGATCGACAGGTTTAATTCATTGGCGACTATCTTGCTGAGCGTCGTTTTGATTCCCTGGCCGATATCGCTTTGACTGACGAGGATCTCCACGTGTCCGTCCGGGTATTTATGCAGACGCGTTACGGCCTTGATGATGTCACGCTCTCCGCTGCCGGTAAAGCCCGCTCCGTGGAACCAGAGACTTATGCCAATCCCTTTTTTATAGCGTCCGGTCTGTGGTTTTGCATATTCCTTGCGCTTTTTATCAAAATCACTCATTCTTGTCACTTCTTCTATCATCGTAGGCAGCGGAACCGGGAAGTGGTATTTGCCTCCGGTGGATGTAGCATCGCCCTGCTTTGCCAGGTGACGTTTTTTGAAAGCCAGCGGCTCTTCGCCAAGGTCTTTTGCAATGTGTTCCATCATCATCTCTGTTGCAAAGAACGTTTGCGGCGCTCCAAATCCGCGATATGCGCCGTTTGGTACGGTATTTGTTTTGACCGCCTTGCCATGGATATTCAGATTTTTAACGGCATAAACGCCCGGTGCGGAGATGAGTCCTCTTTGAAGCACGACTGCAGAGAGTGTTGTAAAGCCGCCTGCGTTAAAGGTTACGTCGATATCCATAGCCGTTACCACGCCGTTTTTCACCGCGAATTTATATCGACAGAGTGATGGGTGCCGCTTTGACGTGAACTCCATATCTTCTCGCCTGTCGAAAATGACACGGACAGGTTTGCCGCCGGCTTTATAGGCCGCCACCGCTGTTTGGCAAGCCAATATGGACGGATATGCTTCCTTTCCGCCAAAGCCGCCACCGGTCACGTCCTGCAAAACACGAACGCGATCCGGCGTCAACCCCATCGCTTTTACGAGCGCGCCGTGTACATAATACGGGCACTGCATGCTTCCATGAATGGTCAGTTTCCCATTGTTGAAATCCGCAATCATACCTTGCGTTTCTAAGTAGGCCTGTTCCTGATATCCGGTTTCAAATTCTTCTTCGTAAATTTTGTCCGCTTCTGTAAAAGCTTTTTCTGCGTTGCCGCTACCAAAGCTGTAATCGAAGAAAACCGTATCCGCATTCCGCACATCCAGCACGGCGGGCAGTTCTTCATAACCAATCTCGATTTTGTCTGCAATGCGTCCTACTTCTTTTTCATCGGGTCCTACAACCATTAGAACAGGATCGCCAATGTATTCAACCGTTGTTTCCGCGTATACGGGTGTGTCATCTTTAACGATGTGCACTCTGTTTTCACCAGGCACGTCCTGATGTCCAACCGTGAAGTACCCGCTTGGCAGCGCCGGAATATTTATACCGAGTATTCTGGCGTGTGCATATGGAGAACGAACAAGTTTTCCATAAAGCATGTTTTCCTGCGCAAAATCACCTACATAGACGGCGTCTCCGCGCACCTTGACACCGTGATCTTTCTTTGCCACGGATTTACTGATTTGTTTCATTTGCGGCATCCCTCCTTTTTTTGTCAGCCGATTAAGTGTTCAAAACTTCGGGCGCATTGCCCGATAAACTCCGCGTTCGTTGCAAGTAGTTCGAGAGTGTTAAAAAATCGCTCATTCTGTCTGCATCCAGCAAACAACCTCTATCGCAAACGGGCACTTCTGTGATTTCGTCCGCATAAGCGCGCCAAATCCCACGGAGACCGCCGTTACCTTCATAGGATAAAATATCGTTTCCGCAGGAAGATCGAATAAGCGGCGGATGCTTTCGATGACCGCCAAGCGTCGGGATTGCAACTTTTGCATTTGTGGTCTCCAAAGCCATGCGCAACGCGGCCAGTGTGTCCGATTCAATTGCAGGCATATCACCCGGCAAAAGATAGAACGCGTCGCATTCATCCAACGATGAAATGCCGACTTTAATCGAAGTGAGCATGTCTGTTTTTTCGTAGTCAGGATTCAACGCAAAGTGCATCCAGTCCGTTGAAAAAGTATCGGTCAACACCTTTTTGATTTCCTCCGCACGATAACCGAGGACGATTGTTACGCTCTGCGTAGAATTCACAAGGCTTCCAACGGTATGCTCAATCAGCGTTCTGTCGTCTATTCGCATCAGCGGCTTAAACGTGCCCATTCTACTGGAAAGTCCCGCAGCCAGTACCAGTGCGCTCAGCTTCATTTTTCCGCCTTCTTGTAATAAGTATTCTGCAGCGGCAGTGAGGTTCGCAGATTGCCGTCAAGCCTGTAATAGGCGTGCGAACACGCAGGTGAAGTTGGAATCAAGCAGAGTTCGCCGACACCTTTTGCGCCGTATGCATATGGAAGTTTTGCCCCCGGCGCGCGTACGAGTCGAACTTCAATCTCCGGCGCATCTGTCGAGCGCATCAGCCCAAGTGTGCCGAACTTTACCTTTGGATGCCCGTTCTCGGTTGGATAGTCCTCCGTTAACGCGAAGCCGAGACCCATCACAACGCCGCCTTCAATTTGCCCTTCGACGCTTTGTATGTTGACGGGCGTGCCAACGTCATATGCGGCAACGACCTTATCTACTTTTCCTTTTTCATCAAGAACGACGACTTGTGCGGCATAACTATAGCTCACGTGGCTGACCGGATTCGGCTTTGGCGATCCCATTGGATCTGTATTCGGCGCAAATTCGCCATAATACTCGCTACCCTCCAGATCAGCAAGCGTTTTTCCAGCCTTGAGCGCTGTGTTCAACTTCTCTGCGGCACGACGCGTTGCCTCACCTGTAATAACCGTCTGTCGAGAAGCCGTGCTTGTTCCGCTGTCCGGCGTGCGGACCGTGTCTGGGCGCTCGTGGTCTATCAGCTGTGGATCAAGACATGTCGTTTCGCAAACAATCTGTGTGCAGACCGTTGCAATTCCCTGCCCCATGCAAGCGGCGCTCGTGCGAATTCGCACCCTTGCGTTTTCAATGGAGAGAATGCAGCGCCCGGTATCCGACAGTCCGACGCCTTTGCCGCTGTTTTTAAATGCACACGCAATGCCTGCATATGGAGACGATTCGAAAACGTCCTTTACCGATTCGAGACATTCCACAATGCCACAATCTTCATCTGCAATCTGCCCGTTCGGTAGCTCCTGTCCCGGTCGGATTGCGTTTTTATAACGTATTTCCCACGGAGAGATACCGGCCATCTCCGCCAACAAATTTAGGTTATTCTCCATGGCAAAGCAGCTCTGGGTCACGCCAAATCCGCGGTATGCTCCACCGACGACGTTGTTGGTGTATACGCTCATGCCTAATATGTCTATATTTTGATAGTTATACGGCCCGGCCGCGTGTGTGCAGGCGCGCTGGAGCACTGGACCACCGAGGCTGGCGTATGCGCCTGTATCGGCGATCAGCACCGCTTTCATCGCGGTGAGGTTGCCATCTTCATCGCAGGCAGTGGTAAATTCCATATGCATCGGGTGGCGCTTGGTGTGATACAGCAGACTCTCCTGCCGACTAAAGCGCACTTTGACCGGTGCCCTTACAAACCATGCCATCAACGCTGCGTGGTGCTGTACGCTCATATCTTCCTTGCCACCGAAGCCGCCGCCTACCAATTTGCTTTGGCAGTGCACCTTCTCTTCAGGTATCTTCAGCATTCTGGCAATTTCGTGCTTTTCATCATATACGCTCTGCGAACCTGTGTAGAGCAGGATTCCATCGTCGCCTTCCGGCATGGCAATTGCGCACTCGGGTTCCATAAACGCATGATCATTGAACGGCGTATAATATTTTTTTGTTACAACATATTTCGACTTGCGGATTGCAGCAGAGGCGTCGCCACGTTTTAGTGACTCGCGGCTGAAAACATTGCCGCTTTCGTGGATCAGTGGTGCATCGGCTTTTAGCGCGTCCGTCGGAGCCGTAACCGGAATAAGCTCGGTATAGTCCACGTCGATTAACGACAACACTTCATCAAGCGCTTCCTCTGTTTTTGTGCATACAAGTGCAATTGCATCTCCGATGTATCGCGTTATATCGCCTTCGGCGATCATCACGTCCCAGTCCGGCACAATATGCCCGGTCTTATTAAACGGAACATCTTTTGCAGTAAGGATTTTTACACATTCCGGGTGCTGTCCGGCTCGCAAAATGTCAATTTTATTCACGCGTGCACGCGGGTATTTCGAACGCAGTGCTTTTGCGTACAACATGCCTGGCAGTACGATATCGTCGACGTATTCGCCGGTACCGAGCACCTTTTCGCGCACATCCGGACGGATGAAGCGGCGGTTTACACCGGTGCTGCCTTCCGGCTTTGTAACGGGAATTTCCTCACGGAAAAAGTCGGCTGTCATCAGAATTGCATCTTCGATTTTCTTATATCCCGTACAACGGCAGATGTTTCCGCGGATCGCCTTTTTCACATCCTCACGCGTCGGAGTCAAGTTTTGATCCAGCAGAGATTTGGCTGAAATCACCATGCCGGGGATGCAAAATCCGCACTGTACGGCACCTGCTTCCCCAAAGCAGTGAATGTATACATCCTTTTCCCGGTCTGACAGACCCTCGAGCGTTAATATGGATTTACCCGCAAATTTGGAAAGCATTTGGGTGCACGCCTTCACCTTTTTTCCGTTCACCAACACGGTGCACGCACCGCAGGCGCCTTCGTCACAACCATTCTTCACTGCGGTCAGGCGCAAATCTTCACGTAAAAAAGTTAGTAGCTTTTTGTCCTTCTCCGACTTCACCTGGTTTCCGTTTACTGTTAATTCGATCAAGAACACCCACTCCTTTTCAATACATTCGTTATTCTCATTATTGTATAATGCTAATAATAGTATACCTTCTTGAGAAATGCGGTACCAAATACTTCTTTGAAGGAACATGCCACCTGTTGATGCCGACTATATAAAGAATACTCCGAAGCACATTCGCTTCGGAGTACAAAGGACAATCCTGGTTGTTTCATTATTTAGTATTTGGTCTTAACGCACCGCTTTTTCGCAATATTCGTTCAAACAGATCGCCACTACAAGCTCTCACTTTTTCTTCATATTGCTGAAATGTTTGTAAAAAAACCGCGCCTTCCGGCGTCAGGTCGCTGCCACTTCCCTTACTGCCGCCCCTGCGCCGTGTAATCACCGGATAGCCCAGCGCGTCTTCCAACTTGTTAAGAATATTCCACGCCTTGCTCACAGACATTGCCATCATCTCTCCGGCCGTACGAACGGAATGCGTTTTGCCAATCAAAAGCAACAAAAGCTTTGCTCTCGCACTGAAAATTTCATCTTCGTCCTCCATACTCAAGCGTAGATACGGATGAATAAAATCCACTTTATGCTGATTCAAGTGTGCTTTCAGGGAATCTTTCTGATGCAAGTTGAGCAATACGCCTTCGTCCGGAACCTCTACCCGTCGTCTCTTTGATCCCATTTGAACCATTGCGCCACGTAAACCATCATCACCATGATAAGCTATGATATCCGGGATAACATTGTTGGAAATCACGATCGGATGCCCACCTTTCTGATGAAACGACGGCGTAACGATGTCCCCTTCGCTCGCAAGCAGTGTTCCTAGCGTACTCGGTGAAAAAAGTGGCACGTTAGCAGGTGTAAATACGATTTTTTCGCACGTGTCCTTTAAAAAATCCAAGCCAATACGCACCGAGTCAAACAACTCCGGGTCCTGATATGCTTCATTATAAAGAAAAACGACGCCTCTGCCGGTCAGAGCGTATTTCACCTCGTCCGCCTCCACACCAGTGACGACGGCAATCGGGAACACACCCGCCTGCTGAAATGTCAGAACGATCCGCTGCACAATGGTGATGTTGCCGAGTTTCATTGTCGGCTGCGTTGCTTTTTTACTTGCGGCGGCAATTAACCCACCTGTTTTGCTGATTTGCATAAAGACCTCCGACGATTGTGTGTAAAAGCGATACCGTATTATATGATTGCATGTTTATTTTCACAGCGAATGGCTTTCATATGAGATCCGTAAAGGATTTTTTTCATTGTAATCGCAATGTCTGTATTGCGTCAACGAGTGATGTTCGCAACCTACATGTCTCGAGTTGCTTTCGGGATCATCAATTTGCAATTATCCTCTGTTTCTGCAAGTTTTTCCTTTGATGCTCGGGTGCGGATTTATCTTGTGCAATCATGAACACATATAAATGATTTCGCTGTAAAGAGATGTCAGAAAGTATAATATGATATTATATACATATAAACACTTTAGTAGTCATCAACCATAATTAGTGGTGTCCGTTCATTGCTCAACCTCCTGCGCTTACAGGCTATTTTAATTTGTATGTTTTAAGGCAAATCGTCCCTAGTCTCGTCAACTTCCCTCTGATCGACAATATCATATGAGTTCATTTTCCAATCAGCGCCTTTGCTGCTTCAACAAATTATTACACTATGCAAAGCCGGAACCGGTATTGATAAAGGAGAACACAAATGAAAGACAGAAATCAAGTTTCCGGATATGTAAAAGCAATCGTGATTATTTTTTCATTTTCGATTGTGTTTTTAATTTGCATGGGTGTGTTTGTTTTGCAAACTCGAAGAGAACTGACACAAAGCAGTGAACAACGCTATGATTCTCATTTGATTGCAGACGATTTGTATCAATCGTCCGAGGATTTAACTCGTTTCGTTCGTCTATATGTAGCTACCGGAGATTCTTACTATAAAGACATTTTTTTTGATGTGCTGGATATCCGCAACGGTGAAATCGCGCGACCGTATCAGTATAACGGACTATATTGGGACTTGAAGATCCCCGATAGAGAACGTGCAACGGAAGACGGAATTAAGCTTTCACTGAACGAAAGAATGATGAAAGCCGGACTTACCAGCAATGAGATTGATTTGCTTTATCAGTCTGAAAATGAATCGAACAAGCTGGTTGAAACTGAATTGATGGCAATGCGCGCAATAGAAAACACGCTGACGGAAAACGATAAGCTCCTTATGCTGCCAAACGAGACCAATCAGGAATTTGCAATCCGTATACTCAATGACCAAACGTATATGGAAACAAAAGAACGCATCATGGAACCGATCAGTCGATTCTATGAAACGTTTGAAGCAAGAGCGGATAAAGCGGCTTCGGACAGCTCAACAAAAGCAACAGTGCTGATTGGAATACTTGGCGCGTATATATTTGCAATTATTTTTATTCTACTTTTCTTGATACGAAAAGTTTTAAAGCTGTTTCGGCAAAACGAAGCACTCCTCGAAGACAGAATCAGGAACCGGACAAAAGAACTGCTTAAATTCTCAATGGGAATCGAGCAAAGCCCGGCAGCAATTTTTCTAACGGACGCTACCGGCACGATCGAGTATGTGAATCCCCAGTTTACAAAGACAACAGGATACTCAAAAGAAGAGGCGATCGGTCAAAATTCTAGAATATTAAAATCCGGTTTGACGCCCGAGTCCGTATATAAGGATTTGTGGGCCACTATTTTAAGCGGTAAAGAATGGGCGGGTGAATTTTGCAATAAAAAGAAGTCCGGCGAATTATTTTGGGAGCGGGCTCATATATCGCCGGTTAAGGATGAGAACGGCGAAATAACAAACATTATTGCCATAAAGGAAGATATAACGGAACAAAGATTGTTGAATGAGCAGCTAAAGAGTTCTGAAGAAAAATTCAGAATCATTGCCGATTACAGCTATGATTGGGAAGCATGGTTTTCGCCGGAGGGAAGATTGTTATGGACAAGCCCTGCCTGTCTTAAACTGACGGGATACACGGTTGCGGAATGTATGGAAAGCGACAATTTTCCATTTATCCTCTTCCTCGAAGAAGATTTGCCCGAAATCACAGAATTATTTCAGCAAGCAATCGGTGGTTCCACAGAAAACAACAAAATATTCAGAATCCGCAAGAAAAATGGAGAGGTATTCTGGAGCGCCATTTCCTGGAATCCAGTGTATGATTCGGATGGTAACTTCTTTGGAACCAGAACGAGTTTAAGAGATATTTCCGACAGGATACAAGTTGAAGATGATTTAAAGCTGGCGCTAAATAAGGTTGAAGCGCTGTATGAAACCTCCCTGTCACTGAGAAACACGATGGACGTCGGCAAAGTTCTGGAAATTATTTTAGGAAAATTGAAAGAGGTAGTTCCTTTTTATTCCGCATCCATACAGGAGTATAAAGACAATCATTTCACGGTCCTTCATTGCATGGGGCATAAAAACTGCAAAGATATCATTGGAACAAGTTTCTTTGCCCGTGAAGGAAGCATCGGGGGTGAAATTTGCAAGAGCAAAAAGCCATTGATCATTCCTGATATCAAAGAATACTCTGATTACGTTGATCTGACTGACGGGAAGTTGATTCGCTCCCTGCTGGGTGTACCGCTTGTTTTAAATGATGAAATTGTTGGAGTTTTAACGCTAGATTCAAAAGAAAATGATTATTTCACACAGGAAATGGCGATTGTTGCGATGGCGTTTGCTTCACAGGCAGCCATTGCACTTAACAACTCAAACAACATGAAAGAGTTGATAAAGGCAAAAGAAGAAGCTGAAACCGCAACAAAAGTCAAGGGTGATTTTTTGGCGAATATGAGTCATGAAATCAGAACCCCGATGAATGCGGTCATCGGCCTCAACAGTTTGCTTGCAAGAACGGACTTGAAAGCGGACCAGCGGGACTATGTCGATAAAATTGGAATGTCAGCTCAGAGCTTGCTCAAGATCATCAACGATATATTGGACTTCTCAAAAATTGAATCCGGAAAACTGCGCATCGAAAACATCAACTTCAGTCTGGACGATGTTCTGGACAATCTGTCAAACATCGTATCCTTAAGGGCATACAACAAAGGTGTCGAATTTGTAATCATTAAAGACAAAAATATACCGAATTATTTTATTGGAGATCCGTTCAGAATTGGTCAGGTACTGCTAAACATCGTAAACAACGCCATCAAGTTTACGGATGAAGGTGAAGTTATCGTTAAGATTACCGCTAAAAAAGCAGAATCTGATCGGATAATCTTAGAGTTTTCCGTGGAGGATACCGGCATCGGCATGACGCAGGAGCAGGTGTCGTATCTTTTCCAGGCGTTTACGCAGGCAGATATTTCAACAACCAGAAAATACGGCGGCACAGGCCTTGGCCTCAGCATATCAAAAGACCTTGTGTCATTGATGGGCGGAACCATACATGCCGAGAGCGAATACGGTCGCGGGAGTAAATTTACCTTCACCATATCGGTGGCAAAAAGCAACAAGAAAGGCAAGAAGGAAATCGCGATTCCCGCCTATATTTCCAGTTTGAAAGTATTGCTGGTAGAAGACAATGCTTATTCCAGAGAAGTCCTTAAAACGTATCTGGAAGACTTTCATTTCACTCCGGATTCAGTTGCCTCCGGTGAGGAAGCGATTGCCCGTGCAGAAAAGACCGACTACGATTTAATTATCATCGACTACAGAATGCCGGGGCTAAACGGTGTAGAAACCTGGAGACAAATCCGAAAAACACGCGCAGAAGAAGATCGCCCCATTTGTTTGCTCGTTTCAGCTTTTGTCGACGAAAATGTGATTCATGATGCACTGGACGAAGGGATGCGGAAGGTTTTATACAAGCCGATTTCTCAATCCGTACTCTTTGATACGCTTGTTGAGCTTTTTATAAAAGTTCAACTGGTATCCAAGAACGATCAAACCAACAATAAACATCCGAAAGGCTTCGATGGAATTGCCGGTGCGCAAATATTACTTGTCGAAGATAACGAGATCAACCAGCAAGTCGCAAAAGAAATTCTGGAATTGGAAGGATTCTGGGTTGATATAGCCAGGAATGGGAAAATCGCAATTGAAAAGGCAACAAACAAGCATTACGACTTGGTTCTTATGGACCTCCAAATGCCGGTTCTTGACGGATATGAAGCCACAAACGTGCTCCGGAAAAAATATAAAATGGACAATCTTCCGATCATTGCTTTAAGTGCGGACGCAATGAGTGGAACCGAATCAAGCGCACGCGCGGCAGGAATGAACGATTACTTAACCAAACCCATAAATTCCGATGAACTCTTCCAAAAGATGGTCAAGTGGATTCAGCCTATGGAACGATCAAAAAACATTGTTCAAAAGCATTCCGCCAGCAAATTTAGAGAAGAGGCTTTGGTACGACACCTAAAAAATATCGATGTGAAAAAAGGTCTGAAGTATGCGTCGGACAATGTCGAACTATACCTGAGTATATTAAGCAGGTTTTATTACTCCAATCAGGAATTTGACAAAGAAATTTCTCAGCTGATAAAAGAAAACGACATGCCGGGTCTTATAAGAATCATTCATACATTAAAAGGTGTTTCGGGTAACATCGGCGCAAAAGTTCTAAACTATTTAATCAAAGCACTTGAAGAGGCCATCAAAGGCGGCGCGACAGCAGAAGGAATAAAAATCAATATCGATCAGGTAATACATGAGATGAATATTGTCTTTGGGCAAATTAGATCCCTGCTTGATACCATTGAGGCACAATCCGAAGATAAAGCTGTTAAACAAATGACCCGTGAACAGTTGGTAGCAAACCTGCGCAAACTGAAGAGTCTTTTGGAGAACTATGACGCCGAAGCTACGGCCTTATATGATGAAATTCTTCCGCACTTGAAAAACAAAAATCGTCAGGCCGATTTTGAAAAGCTTGGCAAACTTATCAATAATTATGATTTTGAAGAAGCGCTACAAATTTGCAGCAGGATTCTCGATAAAATTGCCAACTAAATTGGAGGCTCAAGTCTATGCTTTATCAATTACAAAGACAAACGATCCTTGCCGTGGATGATACGCCGCTGAACCTTGAAGTTTTAGCCGGTATACTGAAGGACGAGTATAATGTAAAATTGGCAAAAAACGGGTTGACAGCTATAAAAATCGCGGAAAAATTCAAACCGGACCTAATCCTGCTCGACATCATGATGCCGGAGATGGACGGATACACGGTTTGTGAAAAGCTGAAACAAAATCCCGTACTTAAAGACATACCCGTTATATTTGTCACGGCAAAGGATCAAGAAGCCGATGAAGCAAAGGGATTCAATCTTGGCGCAGTGGATTATATTGCAAAGCCGGTCAGTCCGATCCTTGTCAAAGCCAGAATAAAAACGCATCTTGCGCTATATGACCAAGAACGCGAATTGAAAAAACAGGTATTTGAAAAAACAAAAGAAATTAACGAAACCCGACTGAAAACAATCAATATGTTGGGCATCGCTTCCGAGTTTAAAGATGAAGAAACCGGTGTACACATTGAACGAATGAGTAATTACTGTTATATCATAGCAAAGGCTTACGGATTTTCAGAGGAAGAGGCCCAGCTGCTTCTGCATACGGCACCCATGCACGACCTTGGTAAAATATCTATTCCAGACAGCATTCTCAAGAAACCGGGAAAATTAACCAAAGAAGAGTTCGAAATCATCAAGACGCATTGCGCAGCAGGTGAACGAATCTTAAAAAAGCAGGACGCTGAAATATTTGCAGTGGCTGCATTGATTGCAAAACAACACCACGAAAAATGGGACGGTACGGGGTACCCGGGAGGTCTCAAAGGCGAGGAAGCCAGCATTTATGCACGCATCGTGACGGTGTCCGACGTCTTTGATGCGTTGACTTCGAAAAGGCCCTATAAAGAACCCTGGGAACCGGAACGGGCGATACAACTCATACTAGACGAGTCCGGGAAACAGTTTGATCCCATGGTTGTAAAAGCCTTTAAAAACTCATTGGATTCCATATTAGAAGTATTAAATAAATATAAGAATTAATTCAGAATCTCACTTATGGTTTTTTAAATGCGACTCGGTTATACAAAGTCTCGCGTTTATGGTTCCGGAGTCTTCTCCGGTCTATCCCCGGGTTCGGTCATTTCCGGATCTGGGGTAAATAACACCCAATCGTCCGTATTGCATTGCCCTCTATTGTTCAGTCCTTCAGCTAACACAAGTCCATCCTTTGTAACGGCCACAATGTGCGTTGCGCTCGCTGAAATGGCGACGACGTCATCCCTGCCAGAGAAATCAAATGCGTCACGCTCCCGATAAAACAAAGATGCAACATGCCCTGTATCATCCAGTGTAACCAAGCCGTTCGGCGTGCAGTCGATTGACACAATATTGGTCAAGTTGCTCGTATCGAGGCCGATTGCGACGACCGTTCCGTCCGCTTTCAGCCCCGCGCTTGTTGCCGTTGCAACGTCAATTGCGACAAGATCAAAATACGTATCGTCGATCAACGCATCCGCTGTTGTGAGGGGTTGTCCATTTGCCATGACACCGCACAACGCATAGTCGCCAATGCTCAGGTTCATCACATCGTGCCATTTCATCGTTTGGTAAGATGCATATCCCGTATTTATTATGGTTCCGTCACTTTGAATTCCCACCGTATTGTACGCACCCGCATAGATTGCAGTAACGCTATCCCATCCGTTTACATTGCACTGACCATATTGATTGGAACCGCAGGCGACAACCGTTCCGTCGCTTAGCAATCCTACCGTGTGGTATGCCCCCGCCGCGACGGCGGTGACACTTTTCCACTCCGTCACGTTTCCCTGCCCTGACCGATTCGACCCTGCGGCAAGCACGGTGCCGTCTTCTGTCAGCGCAACTGTATGCAGATATCCCGTGGCGATGATATTGTGCGGAAGCGATTCGCGTACGTCCTTTAGCCTGGCGCGCTCGTCAAGCTGCTCGTCAGTCAATCCAACGAGAAGAGCAACAAGATCACCCGCGCCCTTATTTTCCGACAGCGCGACGGCGGATAATTTCGCGTATTCAGCTGCGTCCTGATAGCTGCCAAGCGCATAGAACAGGCGCATGGCTTCTTCGTAATAGCCGTACTCATATCGTTCGAACGCATAGGAATAACTGCATTCTTCGCTTTTGTCCAGCGCATCGGAATAATCACCAAGACTTGCGTATGTGTCACTTGCCTCCTGAAAATCTCCATCTGCTTCATATATCTTTGCCTGTTTATAAACGGCCTTTTGCCAGGCGGGTTTCGCGCCCGGATAGTCGCCTGCAGCTAAATAAAGGCTGATTGCTTCACTTAATTTGCCACTGTTTTCGTTTGCGACCGCGCATTCGTAGTAATTACGCTTCATAAGTTCCGCTACCGCCGATTCGTCGTCAAGAGATTGTATCAGCTTCTCCGCCTGCTGATATTCGCCCCTGTCAATCAATACGCCCGCATAAAATTGGCGAATCGTAGAAATATTTTGATATGCAAAACATCCGAGCGCAATCAATAATAACACAACCAATAGCGAACAGAGTAACGTACGGCGAACGAACCTTGCATCGCTCCGCGCGCTGCTGACACCACCCACAGGCGCAGATTGCTTCCGCCAAACGATCGTTGGCGTATTCCGTCCTGCGTTTAGCGATCGGCCCGGTATGCGATTTATTTCTTTGTTGTTCTCACTCATTTCAGGTTCTCCGGCATCAGTTGATCGACAAACTGTGTCGCAATTCCGTCCGATTCCGACAAAACGACGTAGATATCCGAGATATTACACCTGCGGATATAATCCGTAACACTTCCCTGCGCGTCTTCACGCGTATAATATGAATCGCGAAAATCAACCATGTAGACGCTATCGTAATACGGCATTAAAAATGGAGCAAATGCATTGCCGAACGAATCGCAAACAACCAAAGCAACGCGCCCCGTGTGGTAACCACCGTCCAGCACACGGTATGGACCGTGCGTTCCTCCGAGATAAACCTTGTAGTCGTCCTGCGTCATATCGATCACAGGCAGTTCGGCTTTTCGATAGGCGTTGGATACGCGATAGGATTCCGCAGGCAGCAGTGGCTCATAAACCATTACGGTATCGGCAAGACTCTTAAGCTTTGCGCTCCGTTGGTGCAAATAGATCGAACCGAGAAATCCGTCGATCTCACTCGTTTGGTATTCGTTGATTGGTATCGTCCGGTATCCTTCACCTGTCAGCACAGCATTCGCAACATAATATGCGCCGAGTGCCGTCCAATGGTGGTCGGTCCGAAAATAAATATATTCTCCGTTAAGCATGTGCGGTTCAAGTATATCGACGACCGAATGTACGTTAACATTCTCTGTTATACGTGATGATAGCGCTGCTTCCACATCACTCGACCAGCCGCTTTCCGTATCCGTGTGCAGCGCCAGTTTGTTTGCCGTTTGCGCACGAGGCGCAAGTAGAATATGGAGTGTACCGCCTTCCGGTATTGCCGCGGCATATGCATTGAATACATCCGCCGCTTTTTGAATTTCCTCGGCAGAATAGGTCAAAAGCGCGGTTTGAGTACCGTCAGTATTTTGCAGCCATACGCTCGCCTGATCAGATGAAATCTGCGTCGCAGCAACATTCTCATTTATTTCCGGTTCATTAACTGTAGTGTTCGATTCGTCCGTTGCTATAACTTCCGTTGAATCTGCCTTTTGTGTTTCAAACTCCGTTGGTTCAGAATCTTCTTCAGCGTCTGGAAGATTAATAATCAGCGTATCGTCGTCAGATCCTTCGCTAAGCAACTCGTCTACTGTAAGCGCAGAAAATACATGTTTAAATGCGGATGCGGAGTCAACAATCTGTGTTCTTAGAAAGAATTTATCGCAAAGAAAATCCTCAAACGATTCGGCATAGCTGCCGTCCTGAATCGCTTGCGTTGTAAGTTTTGGAAATGCAGAGAGCGTTCTGTTTTCATCTTTTGATACAATCGCCTCCCGGTCGGCGAATAAAAGAAGACAAGCACCGAGCGTGCCGCATAAAATCAGCCACCAGAGCGTTAAAATAAACGACATTTTACGGTTCATGCGCCACGCCTCCTTTCCTTGACCAGTTAAAACCGGAAATACAAAAACGGATTATAACTGTCCGCAACTAAATTAAGAATACTGAACAATACTACCGCCGTTAGCAGAACGGTTTCAATTAGCTGTGCACTCCTGCGAGCGCGCAGACGATGATCGAACACTTGCTTTAGCTTTGGTAAAAAAGGCACGCATAAAATCGCGGCGATCAGTGGAATCACCGTGTAACTGCGCAAAGCATACAACGTTGTTTCATCCATGAACGAAACAAATGACACTGCGTTCTCATTGGCGGCAAGTCCGATCATAGCAAACATTTGTCGCCCGCACATCGAAAGATCGGTCTGCATGAACAGTACCCAGCCAAATAGTACAATCAGCAGCGTCAACGCAGTACCAAGAAAGCGCGGGATGCGTTTTACCGCATAGTGAAACACGCCGTGCTCCAACGCGATAAACACTCCATAATACAGGCCCCAAAGCACGAAGTTCCAGCTTGCACCATGCCACAATCCGGTCAATGACCAGACAATCAACAGGTTCAGCGTGGTGCGCATGCGGCTCTTTCTGTTTCCGCCCAATGGAATATAAACGTATTCCCGGAAAAATCGACCGAGTGAAATATGCCATCTGCGCCAAAATTCGGAGACGGATCTGGAAATATACGGGTAGTTGAAATTCTCGCGATAATGGAACCCGAGTACCCGGCCAAGACCGATCGCCATGTCCGAATATGCGGAAAAGTCGAAATAGATTTGCATGGCAAAAAGTATCGCCGCCAGCCATGCGGCGGAAAACGATGCGTCAGCGTTTGGCAGGATTGAAAGCATTTCGCCAAGGATGTTGGCAATCAACACCTTTTTGCCAAGTCCTATGGCAAAACGTCGCATGCCGGATGTGAAGTCATCCAGAGTCGTTCTGCGTGACGCAAGGTCGTATTCAATGTCGGCATACTGAACGATCGGCCCCGCAATCAACTGTGGGAAACAGGACACGTACAGTAAGAGCAGCGCATAGTTTTTTTGCACTTTTACGTTGCCGCGGTATACGTCCACAATGTAAGAAATCGCCTGAAACGTGAAAAATGAAATACCGATCGGCAATCGCGAGGTAGCCGCAGGAATCCCGCTCTCCAGGCCAGGTAAAAACTGACTGACAAAGAAAGCAGCATATTTAAAATATAAAAGCGCGGCAAGCGTAAATAAAATGGTCAGGATGAATAAAAGTTTTCGATAGACAACGTGGTGTTCCCGTGAGAAAAGGAACGTACCGCTAAACGCAACAAACGCGACAAACAGCATGACGAGAACATACACCGGTTCACCCCAAGCATAAAAAACAAGCGAGCCGACCAATAATACCGCGTTGCGCCAGCGCACACTCCGGCAGGCAAAATACACCGCCAGTATGATCGGCAAAAACAGCAGTAAAAATGTCAGGCTCGAAAATACCATGAGGATATTATAGCACAGAATGCAAACAAGCGTCCCCGGCCGATAAGCCCTGACGCTTGTGTTTAGATACGCTAGTCTTTTTAATTTTTCCGTCTATGAAAGACCGTTTTCAAGAGCAATTTCAACCGCTTTTAAAAATGCGTTTTTGTCCGCCGTTGCGCCGGAAACTGCATCCAACGCAGGTGTTTGTGCCGCAACCAAGACTAAAATAACCAGCAGAAACAAACCGATGCCGATCCAAAGGAGAATTTTTTTCACGAACAGATTCCTTTACTAATCGACGCGACGACCGCGTCAATTTGCGCTTCACGCTGCTTGTTCGTCCAGTTGACTACGCCCGTTTTTGCAACTGAAGATCCTTTCTGCCGGCAGTAGTCCTCCATCTGGCGAATCGCCTTATTGCCGCCCAGCCAGGGTTTTGAAAAATGCTGTGTTACAAAACAGCAGACATTTCCCGCTTCCAATTTTGGCATCTGCTGAAAATACAGTTTCATACCCTTCGCAAGATTGAACGCCTGCACGGGAGATGCGAATATTACAGCGTCGTACTCATTCGGGTTCGGCGCGCTTGAAAGACGCACGGGCTCACCCTTGTTCGAGTCACCTGTCGTTTGTACACGTTTCAATGCGACCTCGTGTCCTTTTTTTTGAATCGCATCCCGGATTTTTTCTGCAACACCAAGCGTGTTTCCGGTTTGCGAATAAAAGATTAATCCAACTTTCATGATTTTCTCCTGTCTTTTAATAAAAACTCTGTAATATGATCCAGATCGTTAAACAGCGATTCTTTCGACAATCCGTTTTCGGAAAAGTACAACGACAGAAGTCCATGCAACGTGTATATGATCGACTTTGCAAGAGCCTCAACTTCGTCTTCATCGATCGTACCGTTTTCAACAAACACCTTATAAGTCGCATGCCAAACAGATTTAAAATCTCGTTCTACAGCAAGTGTCGCGGCTTCAGCAGATTGATAAAAATAGAAAAACCGGAACACGTGCGGATGATTCAGATAATATTGTATATACACTCGATTCAGGCGTTTAACGTCTTTAACATCAATAACCGCCGCAGCTCTGTCGGCTACCATGAATTGCGCAACGTCCTGCATCAATGATTCTTTTGCGGCAAGCAGCATTGCATCAAGATCACTGAAATAATGATAGATCGTTGCGTACGAATATCCTGCAATTCTCGCAACATTACGTGCTGTTACATGTTCAACGCCGTTGGCAAGTATGATTTGTTTTGTCGCATTAACAAAACGCTCTCTGGCGAGCTCTCCCTTTTGCGTTGGCATCGATTCGTTTCCGTTTGGTAAATCCTGCAATAATTCAACTTTCTTTCCTAGAATCTAACATTGTTAGACTAATTGCTTTCCAGTTATTTGTCAAACAAAAATCCCGAATCCACACACTGTGTTTTTGAGATTTTTAATACAAACAACATATTTGGATGGCGCTAAATACTGACGACATGATACCCGTCTTCTATATAGCGCTTCATGCCTGCATGGCCGGACATATCCTTTAGCATCATTAGCCCGGACGCTTCGTTTTGCTCGTAAACGCCCAAAACCTTTGAGCAGGCAAAGCAAACCCCAGCGATCAACCCCGTACGCTTCGCCGATAAATAAAGCGGATTGTTTTCCTCTTCAAATGCAGATACCAACTTCACGGACGCGCCCTCGAAGATGATCTTTACTTCGTATCCGGCTTTGTGCAAATCCAACGCATTCATCAAAACATGTTGAAAGCACATCTTCTCACCCGTCATTCCATAGAATAAAACCTTTTCCATTTTGCATACCCCTTTCGTTTCAGCGTAGTTAACTGCTAATACATCTAGTGTATTCAGATTGATGGATGGTAACAAGGCGTCGCTTCATTATTCAACATACAACGCGTTGTTTGTCAAATAAAATAACCGAAACATATTGACCAATGTGGTCAAGCATGTTATGTTGATATTGACCAACGTGGTCATTCATCATCATTTACTGGAAGAAGTGACGATATGAACGATATTATGCAAAGCATAGACCCGGTCAAACGTGATCGCATACTCAACGCGGCGATCGAAGAATTTTCAACGTTCCCATATGAAAAAGCGTCCACGAATAACATTGTGAAAAATGCAGGCATTTCAAAAGGACTGCTCTTCCATTATTTTGGCAATAAGGAGCAACTATACGAAACGCTGATCCGGTTTGCGGTTGACACCCTTTTTCAAGAATTCGGCAACAAAATCAACTGGGACGAAACCGATCTGTTTGACCGGCTGATGCAGTTAACAATGGCGAAGATGGCAATCGGGAAAAATTATCCACAGTTGTTTAACTTTGTAAAAAACATTGTTTACTTTAATAGCACTGGAAAGATTGAAGAAATACTTGCTCTTTATAACCAGTATGGTTTTGATTTTCAGCAGCTTTACCACGATATTTTCTCAAAGAACATCGACTATTCCAAGTTTCGGGACCAATTAACAATTGCCGATTCCATTAACATCGTACGCTGGTCGCTCGAAAAATACGGCGAAGAAAATATGATGCAGCTCGGCAGCGCCGCATTGGATTTTGACAAGGTAGAAGCGGATCTCGCCCGTTATGTTGATATCATGAAAAAAGCATTCTACATCCAATGAATAAATCTTCAGGAGGAAGAAACGCATGATTACAGTCGAAAATCTTTATCACTCCTATTCAAGGGACGATGTTTACGCCGTTAAGGACGTGAGCTTCAACATTCCAAAAGGCGAAGTGTTCGGATTCCTCGGCCCGTCCGGCGCCGGGAAATCGACGACGCAAGGTATTTTAACGGGATTGCTTCGCCTGCAAAAAGGACATGTGACCGTCGCCGGATACGATGTAAAGCATCTCGAACGAAAAATGTTCAATCAGATTGGGATGTCATTTGAGCAGTCCAACGTCTACAGTAAAATGACGGCGCTTGAAAACCTCAAGTTTTATTCAAGGTTGTTTGACACACCGACAAGAAGTCCCGAAGAACTTCTGGACTTGGTCGGTCTGACCGGTAAAGGCAACATCCGCGCAGGCGAGTTTTCCAAGGGCATGAAACATCGTCTGACCTTCGCGCGTTCAATGATTAACAATCCAGGGCTTTGGTTCCTTGACGAACCGACGACGGGATTGGACCCGGCGATCGCCTCTATCATTAAAGATATCATCCGTGAAGAAAACCAAAAAGGCGTAACGGTGTTTTTAACGACACATAACATGTATATTGCGGATGAACTCTGCGATCGCGTCGCCTTTATTGTCGACGGTGAGATTCGGTTGATCGACAGCCCGAAAAATCTGAAGCTGCAGTATGGCGAAAGCATGGTCAAGGTTGAATACGGCGAAGATTCCAAACTGCAAAGCCGTACATTCTCAACGGTTGATGAAGAGGATAAAAAGAAACTTGGCGAGCTGATTAAAACGAAAAATATCCGTACTATGCACACCAAGGAAGCGACGCTCGAAGAAATCTTCATCAACGTTACCGGAAGGGGGCTAATGTAAATGAAGCTATGGTCCAGTTTCGTTAAGGAGCTCATCATCGCTTCACGCGGCTTTTATTTTTACATCGAACTGGTGATGGCTTTTGTGCTGCTGGTCGTTTTGCTGTTTGTGATTCCTGAAAATTTCAGCAGCAAGGATAACGAATACCTGTATCTCGACTTCCCTACGGAATCCTTAGAGCAAGCCTACGTTGATACGTTTGAAGACCTTGACGGGCAACCTGAAACGGTGACGCTTAAAGCCGACAAACAGGAAATCGCCGCTTTGCTTTACGAAACAGAAGATAATCGTATCTATGTGCTTTCTTCCGAAGCGGATATGGTGCTGCTTGCTAAGGACAAACACGAAGTCGGCGCCGCAATCGTTATGAATGCGGATGATTACGAGATTCAATATACATACTTCTTACAAGGCAACGAGACGCAACGACTTAAAAACCTGGTGATGATCATTCATGGTCAGGACGACGCACAGCTTTATGATACGGCGGACAATCAGCAGGTAGTAACGCTTGGTTCCAGCCATGCTGCGTTAAACGACCGGGAGAACCTCCTCCCCGTCTTCCTTGCCTTTAACGGCGCGTTGCTCGGGTTCTTTATCATTTCGGCATATGTATTTCTGGACAAAAAGGAAGGCGTCATCAAAGCCTATGCCATTACGCCCTCCCCCGTTTGGAAATATCTGCTCAGCAAACTGTTTGTGCTGACGGTGACAATGCTGGTCACATCGCTCATCATCGTTGTTCCGGTAATGGGGTTGCGCGTGAACTATCTGATGCTGGTCTTGTTTTTGCTTTGCACGGGAACGTTTGCTTCCGGCCTCGGTCTTGTCGTCGCGGGTTATTATGATGATATGATGAAATCGTTCGGCATGATGTACCTTTTGATGATTGGCATGATGCTTCCCGCTCTGGCATACTTTACCCCAAGCTGGGACCCGCTTTGGTTGAAATTCATCCCGAGCTACTACATCGTTTTCGGGTTCAAAGAGATATTCATTAAGGGCGACATGAGGTTTGTGCTGCTGATTGCCCTTGGCTATCTCGTGGCGGGCACTCTGCTGTTTAGCTGGGCGAACGCCCGGTATAAACGCACGCTTTCGTTATAGGAGGCCTGAAATGTTTAAAAAAATGCTGATTATATTTGGAAGAGACATCAGGGTGAGTACCCGCGATTTCATGTCGCTGATGATGATCTTTATTCCAATCGTCCTGGCAATCGGTGTCAACTTCTTTGCACCGGGAATTGAAGATACTACCGTCAATATCGCAGTCATTGAAGGCGAAAACTCCGCAATGGTCGCGTATCTCTCCGATTATGCGAACATACAGGAGTTTAGGGACTACGACGCGTTAGAAGCCCGCGTGATGAAGCGTGACAACTATGTCGGAATTGTCGGCAAAGGCGATGATGCATATATTCTCGCACAGGGAAATGAACCGGACGATGTCGTCGATTTCACAAAGTTGTTGAAGACCTATTTCGAGTACGATCGCCAGATAGAAGACTCTACGGCCGTCGTTAAAGAGTTCGGCGTCAAGATTCCGCCGGTCAAGATGCTCTGGGCCAACCTTGGTATTTTGCTGGTTACTGTTTTGTCCGGCATGCTGATTTCGTTGAACATCGTTGATGAAAAGATGGACAACACCGTTAGTGCGATCAATGTGACTCCGATTTCACGAGTGACCTGGATATTCGGTAAAAGTCTCTTCGGCATTACGATGGCGCTGCTTGGCTGCGTTGCAATGGTTCTTATTATGGGAGTTGCAAGTAACGTCAACTTTATACAGCTTCTGATCTTCGTGTTTGTCTCCTCACTGACCAGTATCATGATCGGCTTCCTGGAAGGGCTCAACAGCGACGACGTCATGACCGCCGTTGCATCCACCAAAATGATCATGTTTCCGCTTGCGGCTTCCGTGGCAGGGTATGAATTTCTGGCGGATAAGTGGCAGTGGTTATTATACTGGTCGCCGTTCTACTGGGTTTACAAGGGAAACATCTCCATCCTGAACGGAAGCATGACGTGGCTGAATCTCCTGGGGACATGTGGTATTATTCTGTTCCTTGCCGCTTTGGTGTTCCTTTACACGGCGCCGCGTATTCGCAAGGGATTGGAGCATTCGTAACAACTGAATGTCAGCTACTATACAACGATCTATTTTGAAAGGAGAATCATTATGAACGGATGGGTACTCGGCGGACTTCTTTGTGTCATCTACATGTTGGTGGTCGGAGGCCTTGCGCTGAAAAAATCACCCGGCCTCATTAAACTGGTCAAGATGAAGATGGGTAAAAACACAACCGACAAGGCTGCCATCACGCTGTCGCTTGTCATGGCGGGCGTCATCGGCGCCGCGGGCATCGTCTTCTTCATTCTCGGCGCAGTTAAGTAATGTATTACAAACATGCACAAAAAAGCCGCTTCCATGATGATGTGGAAGCGGCTTTTTTGTAATATTTCCATGCCATTTGTTATTGAATTATATTATGGCTCAAGCTTTGTATTCGTTTGTTTCCCTTTTAATTCTAATATCTGAGTAATTATTAGTGGGATAATGATCACGCCACACATGAATTCATATATCTCGCTTCCAGCTGTAGTTAGAATTTGCTGATACTTGTCAATAAAAAAAATAAATATCAAAGTGCAAACAAGAGATCCTCTAAAAACAATGATGATTGACTTGCCTAGATTTTTTATAATATCGTCTAACCACTTATAAAGTTTCTTGAAGAACTTTATTCCTAAAACAATTAACAACGCTCCAGTTCTGATGAATAAATATATAAACATCAATACAATTGCTTCCGCTATGACACTTAAACCCCAAATTAAATAATAACCGAATTTTTTCAATATTTGTCTCTTCTCAATACCATCTAATTTCTTATTAAGCTCTTCAGAAAAATAAGGCCGATTTCTTGTTGTTTTCTTTTTAAAATTTATTTTAAAACGCTTGCCTTGGGAATGCAACACTTTTTCGGACAGAATGCTAAGCAACAGATTCTTGAATGCCTTGATTCCAGCACATTAGCCATTGCATAGGACTTAAGTACCCAAGACGTTTTTGCACTCGTCTGGTATTGTAGAATCCTTCGATATAGGCAAATAACTTTTGCTTGGCGTCATCCCGCGTCCGGAAATGGGTCCAGTGAACCGCTTCCTTCTTCAGGTTTGCAAAGAAGCTTTCACTCCAGCTGTTATCGCCCGGCATGCCTACGCGTGAAAAGCTTTGCCGAAGGCCTTCGTTAGTAAGCAAGTTCATTACGCTCTCCGATGTGTACTGGCTCCCGCGATCACTGTGAAAAATACATCCCGTTGGAATATCCCAACGTTGTAACGCTTTCCGAATCGTTTTCACGACCAGCTCTGCTTTCATGTGTTCAGACATACTCTCCGCCAGGACAATCCCGCTCTTCACGTCTTTGATCTGGCACAGATAGTCGAATCCTTCCCCCGTGCGTATATAGCTGATATCGCTTGAGAGAACCTGAAAAGGTGCATCTATCCGAAGGTTTCTCGTCAGATTTGCATATCCATCGCCACGCGCTTTCCGGCTGTCTGTCAGGGATCGCCGGCGCTTTTTGCGATGGATCGAGCGCAGCCCTTGCATCTCCATGGAATCGCGCACCTTGTAAAAACTGCAAGAGAATCCTTCCGTTCTGAGTCTCCCGCAGATACGACTCGCGCCATATGTCCATTCTCCCGCCATGAATACGCGTCGAACCCGTTCGGCATACTCGCATTTGCGCTTCTCTCGCTGAGCCCGCGTTCGTTTCCAATGGTAATACCCGCTTCGCGACACCTTCATTTGCGCGGCCCACTTTGCTTTCGGGTATTCGGGATGTTCAAAGATAAATCTGTATTTCACTTCTGGAGCTTCGCAAAGTAGGCCGCTGCTTTTTTTAGCATGTCGCGCTCCATTTTCAATTCTGCGTTTTCCAGCCGGAGCGCCTTGAGTTCTTCCTCCATTGTGGCCATTGGCGTTTTTTCGCCTGACGCCGTATATTTCTTGCGCCAGTTGTACAGCAGGTTTACTGCTATGCCCAGATCGTCTGCGACGGCTCGTACCGGCTTTGGACTTGCATAACTTAGTTTGACCGCATTTTTCTTGAATTCATCATCGTATTGGGTTCGTTGTTTCAGCATGGTTTCGTCCTCCTAATCCCTATTATAATCTCTTACCATGCTGTCCGATATTTTAGCACACTCCCCTTTGTTCAAATTTTTACAAAAACTATGGATTCCTTCCAAAGCAAGAATCATATATGACAAAGAAAAAAATACAACAGCAAAATACCACAAGGTTAAAAGTGTCATAATTAACAAATCAGTAATAATAGGTTTTTTATCGAGCAAAAAGCTGTTTATTTGATTAGTACTGCTAAAGACAGCAGCGCAGACTAAAAGCATAACAAAACCTAAAAGTTTTAAGGCGCTTTTCCGAATCGGTGTAAATTTAAAATCAAGTGGTTTAATAAATACAAACTTAATTAAAACTAAAAGTGAATATAAAGAAATTATGATAAAAAACATATAACAGACGATTTTATAAATGTCAATTATTGGTTTTATTTTATATCTATAGGCAAGATATGCTATAGCAAATAAAACGCTTAGCGTTATTAACACTTGTAAGATTTTTCGTACAAGTGGTGTCCTAACCGTTTCATTTATATCCACCTTCTTTGTTGATTCATCTTTTTCTCGCTTGTTTAAATCAATAATGAACTCAATTATGGAATGAAATATTAAAGTCGAAAAATAAAAGATTAATAAATAGTTGCCATATAGTATGTTTCCCACTAAAACCCCTCCCATATTGCAGTTATAAAATACAAAACCCCTGAACCATACTTTAAAGTTCAGGGGTTACATTGTTATTCCCACTCGCAAATTCAAAGCTTGTCCTAAACAATTCTGTTTAGATTTCGTGACGGCTTTTTACTCAATTTGATACCAGTCATCCACCTTCTACGGTGTTCGCTGATCTTATGTTATCAAAATGCTATCAATGTTGTGCTATCACCATTAGCTTGATTGGTTACTAATTGTACTGTAGTGAGTGTGATCTTGCAATGAACGGCCATTTTTAGCGATTGCTGCTATGCATTTTTCAATGAAACTGAACAGAATTTCGCATTTTGTCCGTCTGCATTAAGCATCATGACGACCCTTGTCAACAGCTTCTGAATTCGTTCCTCATCCCATATCCAACCTCTTTGAAAGTCAGGCAACTGGATGCTGCTTTTGTGTATATCAGAGATTAAGTCCGATATTTTTTAAGGATTGGTTGTAAATAATTCCGCCATTAGATCACCTCATTCTATTCATCCATATAGTCAAGTATCTGCTCGTTCAGGTTGACTTTTACAATTCTCCAATTGGGATAAAACCTGTCCATATATGCCTTGAAAACATCATTGTGCTTTCTCTCCAGCAAGTGTACAAGCTCATGAACGATAACATATTCAAGGCATTCAGGAGTTTTTCTGGCAAGCTGAAGATTGAGCCAAATACGTTTTTTCGATATGTTGCACGTACCCCATTTGGTACGCATATTTTTCACTTGCCATTCATTCGCATGAACTCCAACGATTTTCTCACATTTCTCTAATATGGGAGGAATCGCTCTTTTTAATATTTCACGATACCAACCATCCATTACATTGGCACGTTGCTGAGCCGTGCTATCGGGGCGTACCTGAAGGATAACCTTTTGACCGGAAACAGAAACATCATTTCGGATATTGCTGTATACCACATCCAGACGATATCGTCTGCCCCATAGATAATAGCTCTCACCACTCACGTACCTGCGCTCCGTTTGCCTTGGCTGATCAGCAAACTTCTGTCTCTGCTTTTTTATCCACGCGATACGCGATATAGCGAACATTCTAATAGCATCTTCTGTGGCTGACATAGGAACGGTTATATGCACTCTGCCGTCAGGAGGAATGACCCGAATATACATATTTTTAATTTGCTTTTTCTCAGCTGATATTTCTATTCCGCTGACTGTTAAGTTCATCATCAATATTCACTCTGTTCGATTACTATTTTCATCAATTCTTTTGCTTTCACTTTATCCCCGTGCAAAGTAGCTTCTATCGCACGCCTGATTTTTCGCTCCTTTACAATATTCCCTCTAAAGCCATCCAAGCGGGCATCGAGTACAGCATTATGAACGGCTATTGCAAGTTCTTCATCACTATCCAGATTGTCATAAAGGGCCCGCATTGCTGCACTGTTTCTTATGCGTTCAGGATAACGTGACGTACTTTCCGGTTTACGCATATCCTTGGCCAAGTCTACAATCCGCTTAAGATATTCTTCGTAGTTTATAACTTCATTTTTGCGCTGTTCAATGAGTTCCCGTAATAATGCCGACATTTTTTCATAATACTTTGGATTGCTCTGCCTTTTTTCAACGATTTCCTTTTGTACATTATTTTCAATTGTCTCTGCAACGGCTTCCTGTTCTTTCTTTGTCTTTGCCGGCATATCTTTGACCGCGTCAGGGCCACGTTCAGCTAGGAGCTCAACAAGCGGGATATCTCCGAACGAAGACAAAACTCTGCTTGGATTGGCAGAAAGGTAAGTATCTATCAAATGCCGCATGTCGGGATCATATCCCTTCAGATCAATATAATCACCACTTGCGGCACGAACGACATCACGCACTTTTACAAAATGTTGAATTTCTTTGTCAAGAGTTTTTATTTGCTCGGTTGTATAAGCATACTTCTCCTTCAGGTCTCCAGAGACTTCAGAAAAAGAGCGCATAGCAGTAACGGAAAGTTCGTAAAGCTGCTCCCGCTTCGGCATGTTTTCTTCGAGTTCATCTAAATCAAATGCCTCGGAATTTTCCCCGCAAAAATAGTGGATATAGTCGATTTCATCTTTAGGCACAGCAACAGGCTCACAAAGCGCACGCAACGCTTCCAGCGCATCCTCCAACTGCTCTTTCGCTTTATCGAGACGATTGCTGAGCAACCCGGACACATCATCTTTGTCGTAGTTGTCAAACGCTTCGGAAGTATAGTCTGCGACTGCCTTCTCAAGGGAACGGAATAAATCTTTATAGTCGATAATATAACCGAAATCCTTATCTTCGCCATCCAGCCGATTGACCCGGCATATTGCTTGAAACAGGCCATGGTCACTCATGGATTTGTCAATATAAAGATACGACGCAGACGGAGCATCAAAGCCGGTCAACAATTTGTCCACTACAATGAGCAATTTCATCTGGTCTGGTTCTTCTACGAACTTTTTCTTAACTTCTGCCTCGAATGTATCGGCATCCTTACCATTCAGCATTTTACGATAGATTTCGTACTGTTCGGCGGCCTCAGTTTCACCATCCTCGCTAACGGTTTCAGTCCTTAGATCGCCGGTATTAGGCGAATACGATGTAACGACAGCACACTTTTTAAAACCGCAATTTTGAAAAATTTCATAATATTTGCACGCCTGATAAATACTACCGGCAACCAGCATAGCGTTGCCATGCCCGTCCTCACGCAGGCGCGGTTTTGTTTCCATATCAAAAATAATGTCCGAAGCGATGACACCAAGCCGTGTTTTTGAACTGAATACTTTTTGCAGGTTACCCCAGCGTTTTTTTAGCCGGGCTTTTGACACATCATTCAGGCTACGGGTTTTTGATTCAAACCAAGCATCAATCTTTTCCTGTGAAACAACATTCTGTTCCACTTCCCGTGCCTCATAGCGCAAATCAAGTACGACCTTGTCCTGTACCGCCTCATCAAATTTATATTTGTGAATAAATGGTCCAAAAATTTCAAGGCTGGTCAGTTTATCCTTTTTCATCAAAGGGGTACCTGTAAAGCCAATTAAAGTGGCGCTCGGCAAAATAACATTCATTGCCTTATGCAACCTGCCGGACTGCGTACGGTGACACTCATCAACAAATACATAAAAATCACCTTTTGGCAAAAAATTTTGAGGGAGCGCACGCTTAACTTCTTCAATAAAGCTTTCGTAATCGCGCTCCGACGCTTCACCGCCGCGCCGTCCAAATTTATGAATCAGTGAACACATCAATGGCGGCGATGTGTCATTGATCTTGTCCACCAAATCCCGCCCGCTTTTTGTACGGACGATCTTTTCATCCACGCCCTTATAAACCCGCTCGATCTGCGTGTCCAGTTCGTCACGGTCGGTGACAATCAGCACCCGGCTGTCCGGTATGTTTTCTTTGATCCACTTACTAAGCCAAACCATAGTAAGTGACTTCCCGGAACCTTGTGTATGCCAGATAATGCCGCCTTCATGCCGCTTGACATAACGCTGCGCCGCCTTGACACCAAAAAACTGGTTTGGGCGGCAGATCTTTTTTGTCCCACTGTCATAGATGATAAAATTATGTAATATTTCAATAAACCGTTCTTTACTGCAAAGAGAAATCAGGTTTTTGTCCAGCTTAATCGGGTATTCTTCATTACGATTGCGAACAACTACGGAGACTTCATCCGCGGCATTTTCATCTTCACGCCATGAAAGAAAATACTTTTCAGGTGTGCCGGTTACGCCATACCTTAGCCCCTCGGAATCACTGCCCGCCATTACCAAACCGACCGTGGCAAAGAACGGCATAATAAACTCTTTTCGCTGGTTGGTCAGATTTTGACGTATCCCTTCCGACATGGAGACCGTGCTGCGCTTCAATTCGATCACGCCAAAAGCGATACCGTTAATATAGAGCACCAAATCCGGACGTTTTGTTTGTCTGCCGTTATACGTTACTTCCTCGGCTATGTAAAAGTCATTTTCAAGAGGTCTGTCCCAATTGACAAAATGAACGGTCGTCTTATGTTGCCCAACGGTTTCGCTGACCTTCACACCATAACGGAGCATGGAGTAGGTGGCTTTGTTCAGGTCATATAGGCTAACCTGCTGATTGTCCGCTTTATTAGTAAGCTCACGGATTGCTTTGTCGACCAGATTATCGGAGTAACCCTGTTTGTGTAGAAAAGCACGCAGATATTTCCGCTCGATATTGGAGTTGTTCGGACGGTCGGTGAAATCTCCGAGATAGGTATACCCCAGCTCATTCACAAAGAGCTTGATAACCCGCTCTTGTGTTTTCTTCTCTTTTTCACCAACACTCATGATTAATCCTCCTTACCAAAAAGCTTGTAACTCCATTGGATGGCACGGCTGATATTATCATCTGAAAACAATTCCCGTTTCAGCTTTTTCTGCCATTCTTTGCTTTTCCGGATGTAATCTTTTACGGCAGACATTGTAATTGCAATATTTTTTTTCCGCAACTTTACCATTGCCATGTCAACAGTAGTCAATAATTCCAACTCATCTTTACGTTTAGGGATATAACGGAACTGCTCCATCCATTTTAATGGTTCTTCACCATACCACTTATCAAAATACGTTAGGGCTTCCTGTACGTTGGCATCAGCAACAAAGCCCTTATAGCACCCCGTATGTTCCTGTATATATTTCTTCTTAGTCGCTATTGGCCGTGCCGTCTTATATTTTATTGCCGGGTCATATGGTCCTGCGGCAAACTCTTTATAGCCCTTTGCTTCGCCCTCCAAATGCCGGTGGAACAGATACGGAAACTTCTGACAGTCAAAAGCGGTAAAGGGATGTTGTTCTGTCCCAAATGCATTTACGAGAGCAACGAGAATGACAGCATCCCTATAACCCTCACTATGGCCGCTACGAGATTTTTTTGCTGCTTTTGCCACAGGCATTGCTGCCGGTTTTTGCTCATCCAACAACCGTATTCGCCCCGTAAGCAATTCTTGCATCATGCCTTGCTTAATGAGGCGGTATTTTCCCAGCTTTTTCTCAAGCTGCTCAATCTCGGTGTCCATATCGGAGAGGATGGAGGCTATGGTGGTTTGCTCTTCCTTTTTAGGTAGAACAATTGGCAGTTCTGTTAATTGCTCTATTCTGATTCCCTTAACTGTACTTCCTGTTCCAAGTGATTCAATAAGCTTATTGTTAAATGCAAACCATTGCACGATAAATCCTATGTCACATTCATCTGAAACAAAAAGTGCCTTTAAATCTTGGTTAATTGATACATCAATATCGTAGATTACAATCCGCCCTAAGCCCATACGTGTTGAAGTAATAGGAACACCTTTTGGAATTAAGTGGGTTGCACTATTCTCTAGGCCTAATTTGGTAATGTATTCTTGAGTTCTTCTCTTATCAAAGGTAGCAAAATCCTTTACTGTTGCCCAGGGGATATTTCCTTGCCAAAAATCTGGATTTGCTCTTGAGGGCGTCCCTCCACCAACGATTTTACTCAAACAGCAACCTAAAGTTGAGTTTTCCCACTTATCTTTAAATCCCAATAAGCGCTTTTTGCCTGTGAGAAGCTCCTGCATAGCGCCCTGTTTGATCGCTTTTTTCTTCGCAATCAGCTTTTCAAGTGATGCAATCAGGTTATCCGTATCAGAGAGGGCTTCGGCAATGGCGATTTGTTCTTTAACGTCTATTGGGGAGAGAACTGGAACTTGAGACAGTATTTTTTCATTTAGCCCTGCCATTGTTGTTCCATATGAATTTTGTATCAAATAATTCTTAACGTAAAAACTATGAAAACAATAAAGCATAAAAACCGGGTCTATTTCATTAGATATAAACCTAATTCTAATTGCATCTGAACCTAAAAAATATGTATTATTACTAGGAATTAATGCACATCTTTCCACACTACCTTTTCTTGCGAAGACTAAATCGTTATGCCTCAAGATATACTGTGGTATTTTCTTAATTGTATTATCTGAAACATACGGAGTCTCATTGAAAATTTGTATGAAACCATTCCTGATTTCACGCACAGAAATAATCGGAGTCCCATATTCGACATATTCTGAGGCGTTCAGCACCGTGCCGAAGGGACCTGTTTGGACTGATGCTGTTTTTTTACATATCAATTCGTCCAAGAATATGTACTTCCAGCCAGTCGATATCACCAAGCAAACCCCATCCTTTCCAAATGAGATTTGACCTTGCTCTCCAGTTTTTCAACATTCTCTTCGCATTCAGGCAAAGTAAACTCATATCGCTCCACCAACTCGGTGACGTGGGAAGAAAGTCGATATGAAACAGCGGAATGGATGGCATCGATGCCGTTGTAGATAGTGCGAAACCATTTTTCTTCTACCAATAGCTGCTTGATTTCCTCAATTGTTAATTGTTCATATTTTTCTCTCGCCGCCATGTCCAGCATTGCGGTTGACTCTTTTATCAGTTGTTTGGCATCCAATTCTATCCCGGATAAACGCAGATAGTTCTCCAAAGCTTTAAGCTCCTCCACGCTGTCTCTGTCCACTTTGATTTCTTTAATACGGGCTTTGAACGTAGCAGCTTTCATATCTGGCAAAGATGAAAAGTAACCATCTTCACCGCTGTTTTCTTCTACAAGTTCCTCAAGCTGTGCCGTGATGCCGTCAAGCTCACCCTGATATTTTTGCAGAGCTTTCAATTCCTCGGGATAAAAGTGTTCAAACAGTAGGGATTTCGGGATGATTTCACCATTATAACTTTTGACCTTATCCGTTTTTACTTCCACGGTCGTTCCGTTGACCTTTTTCTTCTTAACTGCGTATTCATAGGCAATTTTACGCCCAACATCGTAGCCGTCAAAGCAGACAGCGTATACATCGTCCTGCATGGTTTCCGCCCAGTATTCCATCAGCTTTTGATAAACATCATATTTATCAATCATCGGAACAGCAGAAAATGCCGTCAAAAGCGACGCAGACAGTTCCCCGATAATCGCTTTGGGGTCATCCCCCTGGCTGAGGTTCATAAGCTTGGGAGTTGCCTTGTCTTTCCAAGTTGTATAGGCACTGTCGACCATATCGGCGTGTCGAATAAACTCTTTGTGGGAAGTAATCGCACCGACAACATCATCTTTTTTAATTGCCGGTTGAAAATAGCCATTGCGGAGCGGCTTGAAAAGCATCGCCTTCATGGAAGGGTATACTTTCCAATACTCGTCCATGCTGTCTACATCTGCTGCCGGAATACCGCCGTTTAAATGAGCGTTGATGTCTTGTAAATCTTCCGGCTCGCTGCTGTCAATGTAACGGGGAATATTCAGGTTATATTCGTTCGTTATTTTGATCTCGTCGTTGGGCACGAAACGGGCATATTTCGGGTTTGAAGTATCCATCGTATTGAATGTCGAAACGATTTTATGTATATCCTGCTCGCGCAAACGGTTTTTATTCCCATCCTTAACAAAGCCCTTTGAGGCGTCGATCATAAAGATCCCCTGGCGTTTCCCTGCATCCTCCTTGTCGATTACGATGATGCAGGCGGGGATACCCGTTCCAAAAAACAGGTTAGCAGGCAAACCTATAATGCCTTTTATATAGCCTCGGCTAATAATCTCTTTTCGTATATCCGCTTCTGAGTTGCCTCGAAACAGCACCCCGTGCGGAAGAATGATAGCGGCCTTGCCCGTCGATTTCAACGAACGAAGCACATGAAGAAACCAAGCATAGTCGCCATTCTTCTCCGGAGGTACTTTGTAGCCGTCGAAGCGACCATAAGGTTCTGTGGCGACATCGCCTTTAATAGTTATGTTCATGCCGTCCATCCATGATTTATAAGAGAACGGCGGGTTCATAACGATATAATCGAAGGTCTTGAGCAAGTTCGGGTTGCGTTCATCTTTAAATTGCGGATTGGCAAGTGTACTTTTATTCCCGGCCACCTCTGCCGACGCCATGTTGTGCAGCACAAAATTCATGCGCGCAAGACCGGCAGTCTCTTTTGTTATCTCCTGCCCGAAGATTGCTACATTGGGAGTTCCATCTGCCTTTTTGGGCGCAGCATCCGCCGCGCGAATCAGCAGCGATCCCGATCCGCATGCCGGGTCGCATAGGGTTTTGTCTGAACCGGTCGCCTTATCAATTCCGATAATCTGCGCCATGATGCGGGATACTTCGCCTGGAGTATAAAATTGTCCCTTGCTCTTTCCAGACTCAACAGCAAAGTTTTTCATCAGATATTCATAAGCATCGCCAAGAATATCGTCGCCACCAGCACGGTTATATGAAAAGTCAAGTTCAGGCTTTTGAAAAATCTCAACCAGTCCGGAAAGCTTATCCACCGCTTCTTTACCCGTGCCAAGTTCGTCACTATTGAAATCAGCGATATCAATAATGCCTTTCAGTTGATTGACCTTGGCAAGCTCGCCAATAACAACATTGATATTTTCACCGATGTTCTTTGTTCCCTTAAGCTTTACAATATCATCAAAGCTGCCGCCGGGAGGGACTTCAATATCCCACATATCACTACTTTTATATCGGTCTGAAACATATTTAACAAATAACAACGTCAGAATATAATCTTTATATCGTGCGGGCTCCACGCCTCCACGCAGTTTATCACAAGCAGCCCATATTTGACTGTAAATTTCGCTCTTCTTAATCGCCATAAAGTCTTATTTTTCTCCTCTAACTTTTTCTTGAAGCATGGTTTCAGTATGAATCCCATGTTGCTCACAAAAAGCAAAGAATACTGACTTTGCCATCTTGTTAGGGTGAGTCTTCCCGTTTTCCCACCGGTTAATTGTCGCAAAACTTATTTTTAAGGCATGCGCCATTTCTTCTTGACTCATGCCTAATTTTTCACGTGCGTATTTTACAATTGCTGGGAAATCCACTATTCTCACCTCGCATGTATTATAGCATGTGACATAGCACATGTGCACCTTTATTTGCATGTTTTACAGGTCAACTAAAGAACCCAGTAATCGAGACTTATCTTTGGCCCCAAAAACAAGCTTCAGTGACTTGCATCCGGTTGCATATATTACGAACTCCAAGTTCGACCACCATATTCAATCATCTCTTGCGTTCATCACGCTTTCTGCTAATACGACGCATATTACGCCGCGCTTCGCGCTCCTCTCGATCCTGACGGAATATCTCAGCAAAGACCGCCTCCACTCGCTGCGGTGCTAACCGCATGGCCTCCGTGAAATTTCTAGTACTCATCAATAGTTTGGTCAACTTATCGTCCAATTCCCAAACTCTAGCCACTGCTTTTTGCAACCGCTGTTCTAGCGTATGAATTTTGCTACGCGATAAAACACCTTCCTTGGCAAGTGATATCACCTCCTTGTAATCCTGCTCGGCCAGCGTGACCTTGCCAAACACTTTTTTCTGACCCAGTTCATCGAGCTCATGAAACGTCTTGCTAGTCTGCCGCTCCACCGCCAACTGATCGGAAACAGCCGCCAGTTCCTTTTGTTGGCCATTCACCTGCTTTTCAATGCGTGCCAGCTTCGCATTGTCCTGTTGTATCTTGTAATCCAGCACCGATAGGTGCTGCGTCGTACTGCCGCGAACACCACGCTCAAAGTCCTTGAATCCAGCGTTCTTCATGTGCTCAAAGAACCTGTCCTGTAAGAGTGAATAGGACGGGATTAACACGGCTTTTCCGTTCTCTGTCCGTATCAGTTCGCCGTTCTCATCCAACGCTTTTACAGAAGCCCACTTCTTGGAGTGGCTGACTTGATGAATCACCTCCTTAACTGTGCCAACCAACGCCTTATCCTTGCAGCGCCTTGTCCACCTTATTTCCTTTTCAACGACGGGGATATACACCAAATGCATATGATAGTGATAAACGTCTCGCCCCAATTCCTCCGACAGGCTTCTGTTGCGTTCGTCAGCGTGCATGACCGCCGATAGGATGTATTGTTCATTTCCCACCTCCTTAACGGCCATCCTGTACGCCTCGGCAAAGAAATCTTTTGCATAATCGTATCCGCCGTGCTCATCAAAATATGAAGTATTCACATCAAATACCATTTCCGCAAATACATCCGCGTCTGATTTTAACCCGCGTGTGCTGATCGTTCCTTCTTCCAGCAGTTGATCAAACTTATGAGTATAGGTTCCGTCGCATCCCTTGAATCTGATATTGAGATGACTTCTTTCTTGAACAATATCGGAATTGGAATAAATCTCATTCGTGCGTTCGTTATGGCGTTCACGAATAGAAAAATTGCTACGCGGATACGCATGGTTTCTTACAACAGTGCGGTCAATCTTAGAAATACGGTGTCACCTCCTACAAAATCGATGCTTGGGAGACGGGCACTTCCGAAGGAAGTGTATTACCCACTATGACACTTTCAGGCTAACGCCTGCAAAGTGCCGTGGGCGCTCCCGCGGGGCTCTGCGAGGCTGAAAACCGGTCGGCTTTGTGCGAAATTCCCGCTGGAAATCAACGCGCTGAAAACAAAAATGCACCATCGTGGTGCAAATGCATATCACGCATTGTTGAAACATGCACCATCATGGTTCATATCTCATCCAGCGAGAATAATAGAGCGTCCGGCAAATCGGATAGCCTCTCTGTTGTCTGTAAATCTGCCGTTGTTCTCTTCACGGCAGGAGCAGCGACCGGAACGCTGCTCAATGCTTCCGTGATAATCTGTCGCATTGTTTCCTCCAAATGACTTTCCTGCTGTGCCTGAAGGATACAGTCAACCACGTATTCACTACGCCGCTTTCCAGACTGGGCCGAGAAAAGAGCGAAGGCCTCGCGATGGCGTGGCCTTTCCATATCGAACGTCAGGTACCGCCTTTCCCTCATACTGTTACCCCAGCAAGAGCTTGTAGCCTTCAGCATTTGCAAAGCGGTCGAGAATAGCGACAGTATTGATATCACGAGTGTGAAGCCGATGATTCAGCAGTTCAGCACCACCGCCCGCAAACACGACGGGTAGTTTCAAATCCAGCCCGCGTTCGCGCAGGGCGTTGAGCAACTCTTTAAGATACTGCTGCATACGGCGTTCTGTAATCACACGTATCTTGTCTTTTTCAGCATGTTGGATGCGCCCCTGCATGGCATCGGCGATGAGTGTATCGGTGAGGATGATATTTTCCTGCTGAAGCTCGCCGCGTATGTCGTTGAACAGCGTGATCGTCCCCATGCGCAGGCTAGCGCAGCTTCCTCCGTCCACCTTAAAGTCGTGCAGCGTCATAATATCTACGGTGTATCCGCCGATATCCACAAGCGTGATATTGTTGTACTCTCTGAGTTGTTCGAAATACCTGCAAAGCGCGGCGTGTCCCTGGGCGAATACCTTGCAGCCCGCAATCCGGCAATAGTAATCCGCATCCTCAAAACGAAAGCAGATATCCTCCCGCAGGAAGTATTGGCGGAATGCTTCCTTTTGTGCCCCGTAAATATCGATGGGCAAACCCACACCCAGCATGATGTCGGCAGCAGATGTACCTGCCAGCCTCATGGAATTGGCGACGGCCGGAAGCGTTAGAATGAATGCGTCGTTCGCCTTCGTCTTGTCCTGCTGGAAGCTCATGCGTCTTCCGCCGACGGCGTAATACGCGCCCTCGTAGAACAGTTGCATATCGTTTGTGATGAACTCCTTGTCGCTCATAGTAAATCCCGAAGCGTAGAGCATTCTCTCTGAAGATTTAGTGTTGTAGTTCCCGTTGTCGATCCCGAGTTTAAGTACCATCATGTTCTGACCTCACTTTCATTTTTTCGAGTATGTGTCCCGTGGATTCTTGTATCCCATTGAGCACTGTAATCAACCATTCTCCTTTACATACTTTGATTCATTCGCCTTCCTCCTTCAAACCTTTCATTGTGGTAACAATAAGCCGGATCGTTTCCAATAGATTAGAATCGGTCTGTTCCCCGGATTCAATACGCTTTAGTTCTTCAAGTACCGATGCCAATTGATTTCGGAGAGCCTTGTACACGCGAGGATTCCCAACAACGACAATGTCTCTGTCCTGTAAACGTTTGATAATATAATCCTGCTTAGTCAGTCCGGAGAGCGCCACAGCCGTTTCAAGCTGTTCGTCCTCCTCCGGCGAAATTCGAAATGCAACGGTCTTATTTCTCCATCTACCTTTTCCATCATAAACTTTCAACGACATAAATTATTTCTCCCTTTCTGTCCGTTCAATATCCAGCTTGTTAGCAATCTCAGTCTGTTTTGATGGAAACAGATGTGCATAGCGATAAGTGATGTCGATGCTCTCATGCCCCACGCGATCAGCGATAGCCAACGCTGAAAATCCCATATCAATCAGAAGTGAAACATGTGAATGCCGCAAGTCATGAATACGAATACGTTTCACTCCTGTCTGTTTGGTTCCCCTATCCATCTCGTGGTGTAGATAATGCTTGCTGATTGGGAAAATACGGTCTGTGAGCTTTGCGCCGTAGAGCATTTTGATATAGTCCTGCATCTCACCGCAGAGGAACTCCGGCATCGTAATCACGCGATTGCTTTTCTTCGTCTTCGGCGTGGTAATCACATCCTTGCCTTTGATCCGCTGGTAAGATTTGTTGATGGACACGGTGCCTTTCTCAAAATCGAAATCGGCGGATGTCAACGCCAACAGCTCACCTTCACGAATACCGCACCAATAAAGCATTTCAAAGGCGTAGAAGGAAATCGGCTTATCCATCATGGCGTCAACGAATTGTTGATATTCATCTTTTGTCCAGAACAGCATTTCCTTACGTTCCTCCACGCCCATATTTCCGGCCTTGGCCGCAGGATTAAGCCGAAGGTCGTAATAACGCACAGCATGGTTAAAAATGGCGCTAAGTTGGTTGTGGATGGTCTTGAGATAAGTGGCGGAATAGAGTTTTCCGTTCTTATCCTTCAATGTGCGCATCTCGTTCTGCCAGTCGATAATGTCTTTTGCCGTAATCTCCGATAGCTTTCTTTTAGCGAAGTACGGCAGGATTTTCTTCTGAATAATGCTGTCTTTGGTGAGCCAAGTGTTCTCTTTCAGACGCGGCTGGATGTCCTTTGCATAAAGCTCAACGAAGCTCTCAAAGGTCATATCTACATCTGCCCGCTTTTGCTGTAAAAACTCACGCTCCCATCCCAGTGCTTTCGCACGTGTGGGAAAGCCGCGTTTGCACTTCTGCTTACGTTCCCCCTTCCAGTCGGTATAGCGGAACATAACGTACCACGTTCCATTGTTTTCATTCCTGAATGCTGCCAATGATTACATCCTCCTTCATTTCAGTTCTTAGCGTGTGAACCATAGAATTTTTCGTAGAAATATTTGCGATCAATCCTGCCTGCGATGGTGATACAGCCTTTTTTCTTGAGTTCTTCATTGAATTGCCGGATAAGTTTGTATGCGTATGGTATTGACACATCCAGCGATTGTGCAACCTCATCAACCCTCATGAACATCTTATCTGCCAAATTTTCTTCTCCTATTTCTGTACAGACTACATCCTTATAACTTTGGAGGTGTCAAACCTTTCCCGGAGTATTTTCCAGGCTTGACAGTTCGTTTTTTCGCTTTCATCCCAGCCACGTTCCTGCATCCGGCCTTGTCTGACCTAAGCGCGTTCTCTCGAGAACGAATCCTCGCACCGCCCCTCCGGGGAGGCGAACTATGCAAGAAGGACGTACCCGGTATCTGGCTGACTGCGTATTCAATTGTCAAAGTGCAAGCTAAGCATATATGTTTAACTCACTCTTATAATACTTATCATTTTTGTTTAAGTCAAGTGGTTTACAGTAAAATGCTAAACTTTTTTATTTAAGTTGTTCTTGACCATCATTAAACATATATGCTATGCTTGTGTTAAGCTCAATTTAACAAAATAGGGGAATGGCTATGGCAATTGGTGAAAGAATTCGGTTTATACGCAATCTGCGCGGTATGACACAGAAATATTTGGGTATGGCGATCGGCTTTGACGAAAAGACCGCTGATGTTCGCATGGCGCAATATGAATCCGGCACGAGAACGCCAAAGGCCGATTTGACAAAATCCCTTGCTGCCATCTTGGATGTTTCTCCATATGCCCTGGATGTTCCCGACATTGACAGTAATATTGGATTGATGCACACTTTGTTCGCGCTCGAAGATTTGCGCGGTTTGCAAATTGCTGAGATCGACGGTGAGGTTTGCCTGCGGCTGAACAAGTCCAAAGGTAAAACCTATGATGAGATGCTCGAGATGCTTACCGCTTGGTATGAGCAAGCCGCAAAGGTGGAGGCCAGGGAAACAACCAAAGAGGAATACGATAAATGGCGTTACAACTATCCCAAGTTTGACACCTCCCAGCCGTGGGCTAAGGTTCCTTCTCAGGAAATGAGCGATTGCCTCGTCGATGAACTGAAAAAAAAGTAGCACGGGATGAAAGCTTATCGTCAGCAATCCAATACATGGCAAAGGAGGTGAAAAGTTTGAATATTAAGTACATTGGTAATGACACGAAGAAGTCAGAAAAAGGCAAAGTCCATGTAAAAAACGGCAACTATACTGGCTGCGGGGCAAGAATAGACGATAACCCCCAAGACTGGGTTACCACATCTGAAAAGGTAACTTGTGACAAAAACGGATGTAAAAATTAACAAGTATCTGCGCTTTCGTTCCATTGACAAAAAACGGCTCTGCCGACGTTCAAATCAGCAAAGCCGTTTTTTTGTGAATAGAGCATTGGTTTAGGGACAAATACCCGCAAACCACTGGCGACGCGGAATAAATGCCCCAAACGCTTCTGTTATCAAACTGTTATCAAAAGGTAAAAAGAAATCCCGGAAACCCGCATAAACAGCGAGCTTCCGGGATGGTTTTACTTATTCCCACTCAATCGTTCCCGGCGGCTTGCTCGTGATGTCATAGACAACACGGTTGACGTGCGAAACCTCGCCGATAATTCGCTCGCTGATGCGCCGCAATACCGGATACGGAATCTCCGCCCACTCGACCGTCATCGCATCCGTAGACGTGACCGCACGCACACCGATTACATAATCATAAGTACGTAAGTCACCCATGACGCCGACGCTGCGCATACCGGTAAAGACCGTGAAGTACTGCCAGATAGCTTCCTCTAAACCCGCGTTTTTGATCTCTTCGCGAAAGATCGCGTCGCTTCGTCTGAGAATTTGCAGCTTTTCTTCCGTAATGTCGCCCAGAATGCGAATCGCAAGTCCCGGACCCGGGAAAGGCTGCCGCCAGACGAGCTCATGCGGGATTCCAAGCGATTCGCCAAGCTCTCGTACTTCGTCCTTGAAAAGCATTCTCAGCGGCTCTACAAGGCCGATAAAGCCTATATCTTTGGGAAGACCGCCAACGTTATGATGGCTTTTGATTGTGCTTGCGCTTCCCGTGCCGCTTTCGATTACGTCCGGATAGATTGTACCCTGCAGCAGGTATTCCCCGCCGCCGAGTTTCTTGGATTCTTCCTCAAAAACGCGGATGAATTCTTCCCCGATGATCTTACGCTTCTTTTCAGGTTCCGTCACGCCGGCAAGCTTTGCAAGGAAACGCTCACGCGCATCAACCTTGATGATGTTCAGCGACAGCGTATCGCGATACACTTGCATAACCTGCTCCGCTTCGTTTTCACGCAGAAGACCGTGATCGACAAAGATGCAGGTTAGTTGATCGCCGATCGCCTGATGTACCAGAACGGACGCAACGGAAGAGTCCACCCCACCGGACAACGCGCCGATCACGCGGCTTGTACCGACTTGGTTTTTGATCTGTTCGATCAGCTCTTCCTTCAGATTTGCCGCGCTGTAATCACACGCTAAACCGCAGACATCGCATAAAAAATTCTTAAATAACTGCTGTCCGTTTTCCGTATGCGTCACTTCCGCGTGGAATTGTATGCCGTAAAGTTTACGTTTCTCGTCGGCAAAGGCGGCAACAGGACAAGCATCCGTTTTTGCGATTGCTTCAAATTCTGCAGGAGCGTGCGTGACGGAATCGTTGTGATTCATCCAAACGACGTTTCCAAGGCCTTTGAACAGCGGATGGATCGAAAGGTTGATCTTTGTGTGGCCGTATTCACGAACGGTTGCGGAAGATATGCTCCCGCCGAAAACCTTGGCGATATACTGCATACCATAGCAAATGCCGAGCACCGGAACGCCGAGATCAAAGATTGCGTTGTCGCATGCTTTCGCATCCTCGGCATATACGCTGTCCGGACCGCCCGTTAAAATGATCGCGGAAAGACAATCGCCTTTGATGCGTTCCAATGGCGCATCATGCGAAATCAATTCGCTATAAACGCCAGCTTCACGCACGCGGCGTGCAATCAGCTGATTGTATTGTCCACCGAAATCGAGAACGACGACGCGTTCGCGCATGGCTTACTCCTCCCGAAAGACGATTCCACTCTCGTCCGCTTTCTCAATGATTGCAAGCGATTCAAGATGCACGCCTGCATCACGCAGTCTTTGTCCGCCTTGTTGAAAACCCTTTTCAATAGCAACGCCGATGCCGATCAATTCCGCATCTGCCGCCTGAACGATTTCAACCAATCCGCGCAGCGCTTCACCGTTTGCAAGGAAATCGTCGATGATGATCACCTTGTCGTTCGAGCCAAGCCACTGGCTGGATACAATCAACGTGACTTTCTTCTTGTATGTGTAGGAATAGATATCGCTCTTGTACAGTCCGCCTTCAATATTATCCGACTTTGCCTTCTTGGCAAAGACCATTGGTACGCCGAACTCCTCGGCACAAATCGTTGCCAGTGCAATGCCGGACGCTTCCACCGTCAGCACCGCCGTTAACCCCGACAAATCAAAACGGCTTTTGAATTCCTTCGCAATGTCGCGCATTAGCGCCGTATCCACGCGGTGGTTCAAAAAGCCGTCCACTTTGATGATGTTTCCGGGAAGCACGCGCCCTTCGGCACGGATTCGATCCTGGAACTGCTTCATGCTGCACCATCTCCCATCTATACTAAAATAATGCGTTCATTATCTCGCAAAATGTCGTTTTAATCAACCCTTAAACGAAAGATTATAAAATCTATTTGAGGCTATTGCAATTTTGCACATGTTCGCACTGTTTATCGCGCCAAAAACACAACGCCGCACAGGAAAACCTGTGCGGCGATTGAAACAGCTCGTTTTTAGTTGAGCGATTCTTTGAGGGCTTTGCCAGCCTTGAATGTCGGCAGGACGGAAGCCGGAATATCGATTTCCTGACGGGTCTGCGGATTGTGGCCTTTGCGCGCGGGACGAGACTTCGCCTCGAACGTGCCGAAACCAACGATGGATACCTTTTCGCCTGCTTTGAGGGATTCCTCAATTGCGCTCAGCAAAGCGCCAACGGCCTTTTCAGCATCCTTTTTCGATAATTCGCTCTTTTCCGCGACTGCCGCAATTAAATCGGTTTTATTCATTTTCTAAACCTCCATGAATTTTTGGTTGCTGGAACATTGTATCAATCTTCAGGGCAATTGGCAAGCCTTAAATTGTGAATTTATTGCGCGATTCGGGACTTTTTGGCCTCTTCCCACAATGCGTCCATTTCTTGAAGGGTAAGCTCCTGCAGTGTTGTGCTTTGCCGCAGGGCAAGCTCTTCCATAATTGAAAAGCGGTCAATAAATTTGTCGGTGGCTTCCATCAATAGGAATTCCGGCTCCATCTTCAAGAGTCTCGCCACGTTTACAACGGCGAACAGCAAATCCCCCATCTCCTCTTGAATATTGCTGTTTGTATCCATGGCTTCCTTGAGTTCTTCTGTCTCTTCTATTATCTTTGAGAAGGCTTCCCTTGCGTCCGGCCAGTCGAAGCCGACATCGGCAGCTTTCTTTTGCACCTTCCTGCTTCGTAGCAATGCAGGGAAACCTTTTGGAACACTTTTTAGTACTTCCGTCTGTGTATTCTGGCTGCGCTGTTTCATTTTCAACGCGTCCCAGTTTTTCAGTACTTCGCCGGCGTCATTTACTTTTACGGAACCGAATACATGCGGATGCCGATAGATCAGTTTTTCAACCAGCTCCGTCTCGGCGTCGCGGTCGGTAAATACACACTGCTCCTCTGCGATGACCGCATGCATTGCAAATTGCAAAAGCACGTCGCCCAGTTCTTCGCAGATATGGTCGTCGTCGCCTTCGTCGATCGCGTCGATCAGCTCATAACATTCTTCCAGCAATGCGTTTTTCAGCGATTCATGCGTTTGTTCGCGATCCCAAGGGCAACCACCCGGCGCACGGAGTCTGCGCACAACTTGCATCACATCGTCAAAACCGTGGCGGGAGCGTTTTTCAAACGTTGAAGCCGGCACATATAAAATTGTCGTTGCATCATATAGCGATTGACGGTCGAGCTCGCAAAGCGTAATCTTCTGGCGCTCATATTGCCCGTCCTTGTTGATGGCGGCAAGCGTTACAGGCCATTCGTCCGGATAGTACTCCATCAGTGCAAGCTTTGCATCTCCCGCAGCAATTTGAGAATCGATCTCTTCCACTACGTATGTCAGCTCTGGGTACAGGCTTTCCGGCAAATCGTGCGCGGATACGCAAGTTCCGGCGAGACGTTCAGGAAACGCTAACGTCCCGGCAGAGATATGCGGCAAAACGCATACTTCAATGTCTCGTTTGTCCGTCATCGAACGAATAATCGGCAGTTGGCTTGAAAAAATGCTGCCGGTTGCAACATAGACACAGTCTCCCGCAGCGATCAATCGTTCCGCAATCTTTCGATTCAACTCGTCAAAATCTTCACACGATTCAAACAGGTCATCCATGGATTGAACGTCCGTTCGAACTGCCTTGACAGTGTCGGCTGCGGGATGTTGCATTGTTTGCACAAATAGCGCTTTTGCGCTTTCAATGACGCTTTGTCCTCGCAATGTCAGCGCCGCAGGCGCACAGAGCGGTATGATAATCAATTGTTGCATGGTTGAGGTCCTTTCAGTGGCTATATGGTTAATCCCGATCCTGCGTGTTTGTCTGTTTTTTAAATTGAAGTTTTTTCAGGATGTGTCCGCCGGGTATCAGCGCGAAATCCTCGTCCGAGAACATTTGCATCCAAAGCACCAGGAACAGATATACGATCACGGCGATCAGGATTGCGCCAAGCGTCGCCAGGGTGTTGGAAGAAATCTTGGAAATAATAAAGTTGTACGAAAAATACGCAACTCCACCCATAATCAGGGCGGAAACTAGCGGTTTTATAAATGTATCGAGTACGCGAAGTTTCAATTTTGTATAGCGGATCAGATAAATTGCGTCCAGTATACCGGTGATTGTATAGCACGCGGCCGTTGAAAGCGCAGCTCCTTGGATCTCAATATCCGGGTTGCGTACAAGTACCAGCATAAGGACGACCTTTACAATGCCCCCTATAAAAAGGTTGATCACGGGGATATGCTGCTTCCCCACGCCTTGGAGAATGCCCGTCAGCGTCTGTACAAGCGATAAGAACACGATTGCCACGGCCATTGTGCGCATTAATTTGCTTGCAATGGCAAGACGTTCGGCGTCGATACTATACAGAAAATCAATGACGGGCGCGGCCAGCACAAAGAGCCCGACCGCACACGGAATTCCAATGAACATCGCAATCTTTATGCCCATGGCGGAAACGACATGAATCGTCTTTTGATCCTTTGCGGTTCTGGCAGCAGAAATTGCGGGTACAAGGCTCATAGCAAGTGCAATGGTCATCACCGCGGGCATATTGACAATGTTGGTAACATTGCTGCGCAGGGCGACATACCGCATGGAGGCTTCCGCTTCAGTAAAGCCAATGTTCATAAGCGTACTTTTAATCAGCGTTGCGTCCGCAATACCCATGATCGGCATGATGGACGCGCCTATTGTAACCGGGATTGCTATTGCAAGCAGACCGCGAATAATGCCCTTCTCTTGTGGATGCACTGTGCCGCCATCAACCGGAATGTCGTTGCGTTTGCGGAACAAATAAAATAATCCGACAACGATCAGCGCCAGCAACTCTGATAATGTAACGCCCGCAATCGCGCCCATTGCGCCGTATTCCAAACCGCGTGGCATCCACCTGGCGGCAAGATATAATCCGATAGCAAGTTTCCCCGCCTGTTCGGCGAGCTGGGACATTGCCGTTCCGGTCATCTGTTGCAGCCCTTGCAAATATCCGCGGTAAGCGCACATCAACGAAACGATCAACAGCGCCGGGGACATAGCGCGGAAGGATAGAGCCGCGCCTTCGCCAACCGTTGTACGCGCAAGAAAATCCGCGCCGAAATACATCAGCGCCATTGTAACCAGGCCTATGCCGAGTAAAAGCAACTGCGACTTTCGAAAGATCCGTTTTGCTCCGATTATGTCGCCAAGCGCAGTCCTCTCAGCGACCATACGAGAAATTGCAGTAGGAAGTCCCGCTGAACTGATGACGAGCAATGTCGAGTAATACGGATACACAGCCTCGTAATACTGCATGCCGTCGCCAAGCATATTGTAAAGCGGTATACGAAAGAAAGCGCCGATGACTTTGCAGATCAATCCGGCTATGCCAAGAATGACCGCTCCTTTGACAAAAGATTTTTTTTCGCTCTTTGCCATGTTATAAAAATCCTTCCAGCTCTTGTGAGTTTCGTTTCAGAAATATCGAGCTTGGCTTTTATTCAATAATATGGTCGTGATGTATATATCGTGATCCATGGTGGGTATTATACCATCTTTTTATTCAGGACGCTATCCTTGTAAAACGGCGGCTTTACGGCAAGCAGAGTGTGTCTCTCTCGACAAACAACGGCCGTATTTGGTATAATATTTGCATTAAATATGGAGGTCATTGCGATGGGTTTAATTTCCGCAGCAGGCGGCGCTATCGGTGGCGTACTTGCCGATCAATGGAGAGAGTATTTCTACTGCGAAGCGCTCGGTTCGGACGTGCTGGTCAGCAAGGGACAAAAGCGTGTTAACGAACGCCGCAGTTCCAACACAAAAGCTTCCGACAACATCATCACCAACGGTTCGATCATCTCTGTTAACGAAGGTCAGTTCATGATGATCGTTGAGCAAGGCAAGGTTGTTGAGTTCTCTGACGAACCCGGTGAATTCGTTTATGACACGTCCACAGAGCCATCCCTTTTCTACGGTGGATTTGGCAAAGGTCTTCTTGATTCGCTAAAACTGATCGCAAAGCGTTTTACCTTTGGCGGCGATACCGCCAAAGATCAGCGCGTTTATTTCTTCAATAAAAAGGAGATCATCGGCAACAAATATGGCACGGCTAATCCTGTTCCGTTCCGCGTTGTCGATAAAAACATCGGGCTCGACATCGATATCGCGATTCGCTGCTTCGGTGAATATTCCTATAAGTTTGTCGATCCGCTGTTGTTTTATGCCAATGTTTGTGGCAATGTTGAAAAAGAGTACCTGCGCAGCGAAATCGATTCCCAGCTGAAAACCGAATTGATGACGGCCCTGCAGCCTGCTTTTGCTAAAATCAGCGAGATGGGCATCCGCTACAGCGCATTACCCGGACACACACAGGAAATCGCAGATGCACTCAATGAAGTGCTGACCGAAAAATGGAAAGACCTCCGCGGTCTTGCGGTTGCATCATTCGGCGTTAGCTCCGTTTCCGCTTCCGACGAGGACGAAGACCTCATCAAAAAACTCCAACAGGCGGCTGCTCTCAAAGACCCGACCATGGCGGCGGCAGTGCTTACCAGCGCACAGGCGCAGGCCATGCAGGACGCCGCAAAGAATGAAGGCGCAGGCGCGTTTGTCGCCTTTGCAGGCATGAATGCGGCGGCCAATGCAGGCGGCACCAACGCGGGCACGTTATACGGCATGGGTCAGCAGCAACAGCAGTCCGGAGCAATGAATACATGGGTTTGTCCAAAGTGCAATCACCCCGGCAACACAGGCAAGTTCTGCTCCAACTGCGGCGAACCGAAGCCTGTTGAAGGCGGATGGACATGCGCAAACTGCGGACAGGCCGGTAACACAGGCAAGTTCTGCTCCAATTGCGGAAAGCCGAAACCGGCAGGTTTGAAATGTCCAAAGTGCGGTTACGAAGTCCCCGCGGGTGAAACACCGAAGTTCTGCCCGGAATGCGGCAACCAGTTCTAAATTGATCGCTAAAAGCATAAGCGAGGCCGTTATAGCGGTCTCGCTTTTTTACAGCTTTGAATCCTGCCAAATATCAACAAAACAAACAGCCACCTTTTAGGTGACTGTTTGTTTTGGCAGGGGCACTAGGACTCGAACCCAGAAGAACGGTTTTGGAGACCGCTATGTTACCATTACATCATGCCCCTATTATTCGGTTTTATGTCGTGTGTTGCGTGCTTTTTATCCTGTCTCCTTTAAAGCACGCAAGCTGTATTGTAAAGGATATTCGAATAAATTGCAAGTGCTTTTTACAACTTTGACCAATCCTCAAGTTATCAACTGATAAGCAAAAATCTCCTTTTGCAGAAGAAAAACAGCGCCGTTTCTTAATATATTGGCGCTGTTTTTCTTTTCTAATCTTCCAAAGAATGTTATGAATAATAACTGTTATCTTTTCGATTCCGCAAGCTGTTTCATGACAACATCTTTCAGCACTTCGTCTGATTCAAGCGCCAGTGTTGTTTTTTCCGGGCTCTTGTCCTTTTTATCCAGCAGTTTTGCCGTGTCGGCGATCCATTTTGCCGCGGTTTCGGGAGGGACACAGGAAGTGTCAAGTACCATGTTGAACCAGTCCGTATTGTTCGTGTCGGCCCGATAAAACGTCTGAACAAACGTCCGTCTCGATTGGTCATTCCTTAATACCAATTCTTTTGCCTGTTCACGATCAGTAATGTTCAGAGTCTGCATGGTGTTTTGTACACGCTCTTCGAACGGAGCACGAATCAATACATGCAGCACATTTTCAAAACCGGTCAGCAAAATGAAGCCTGCTCTGCCAACAAGGACCGTCTTGTCGTTCTTAGAGAATTCATGTACTGTCTTGCTAAACATTGAAATGATTTCCTGGTTGTTTTCTATAAAGCGGTCCCAAATCGTGTATTGCGCATCATAAAAACGGTCGAACGAGATCAGGCCGTACTGGATCATTACTTTTTCAATCGTTGCTTTATCCACGTAGTTGTAGCCAAGAGACTTCGCTACCAATTGACTTACTTCGGAACCCTTGCTGCCGAATTCACGTGAAATTGTAATAATAGCCATTCAAACCCCTCCCCTCAAAATTGGTTACATATCCTGACCTCTATTAATAATATAACATGTACCCGCTGTATTGGCAAAACATTGCGGCAACATAAACTCTATCAATGTTTATTTGCATTCCCTGCTGTAAATAAATCTGGAAAGACAAAACCGGACTGCTGTTTTCAGTCCGGTCACTGCTATTGTTGTTATTCTACTGTAATATTGTTTAAACAAACTGAACGATATAATCGTGCAGGTTCTGGTACGCAATCCGATAGATTTCGTCATCATGAAAACCTGCCCTGGACAGCGCATTGAACAACGCTGGAAAATCGCGACTTGTGCGCAGTTCATCAGGATAGCGCTGCATCCCATCAAAGTCGGAACCGATCGCGCAGCATTCAATGCCGCCGACTTCTACAATATGAATAATATGCCGAACAACGTCTTCTATACTCGCATCCGAATGCTTACAAAGCTGCTGGTAATAGAAGTTGACCCCGACTGTGCCCCCTTGATTTGCAATCTCACGAATCATCTCGTCGCTCAGCGTGCGGGGATTGTTGCAAATACTTCTTGCATTGGAATGCGATGCAAAAATAGGTCGTGTCGCTCGGCTGAGAATCTGTTCGATTCCACGATCACTCAGATGCGACACATCGATTGCAACGCCAATTCTGCACATTTCATCGATGATATCCCTACCAATAGCGCTGAGACCTTTGTTCCCTCTGTCCAAAGCTGCGCCGGAAAGTTCATTGTTTTCATTCCAGGTCAGCGTCATCGCGCGTACGCCAAGTCCATGCAGAACGCGCAGCACCGCAAGGCTGCCGTCGACTGCTTCTCCGCCTTCAATAGTGAGTAATGTTGCAATTTTGCCACTCTCCGGCGTGTAATCGCGCGTGAGTTTTGTTAGCCTGGGCGTTTCCGCAAGCATACGCTCGTATGCATCAATCATCGCAATACATTGATGCAGCGGCGGTGTACGAAGAGTTGTATCGATCCAGCATGCGAAAAACTGCAGAGCCACGCCACCTGCCGTCATATCGGAAAGCTTGGTCCTCTGCTCTCGCTTTGGATTGTTCAAATCATAGCCGGACTGAACGGCACCATATAGATAATCGGAATGTCCATCCGCAACAGGAAACATGCTCTCCTCCTATAATTTATGTTTTTACGTGAAAGAAGCGGCTTTCGCCGCGCTTGCACTCCATTTGAAACGGGGCATGAAATGGCTCATGCCCCGTCCATTTTTTTTTTACTTTGCGTAATCGACAGTTCGTGTTTCTCGAATAACGCTAACCTTGATCTGACCGGGATATTCCAGCTCCGCTTCAATGCGCTTTGCAATATCCTTTGCCATGATCACGGCGTCGCTGTCGTTGACGCGTTCCGGTTTGACGATGATACGGATTTCGCGACCCGCCTGGATGGCATAGGATGTGTCCACGCCTTCGAACGAGTTCGCGATCTCTTCGAGTTTTTCAAGCCGCTTGATGTAGCTCTCCAACGTTTCGCGGCGTGCGCCCGGCCTTGCGGCGGAAATAGCGTCGGCAGCCTGAACGAGGATGGCTTCAACTGTCTGCGGTTCGATGTCGCCGTGATGTGCCGCAATCGCGTGGATGATGGCGTTGTTCTCGCGATATTTCTTCGCAAGGTCAGCGCCGATCTGCGTATGCGGGCCCTCCACTTCATGGTCGATGGACTTGCCAATGTCATGCAACAATCCGGCACGCTTCGCCAGCGCCACGTTTGCGCCCAACTCGGCCGCCATGATGCCAGCCAGATGTGCGACTTCGATCGAATGTTTCAGCACGTTCTGTCCGTAGCTCGTGCGGTACTTCATGCGTCCAAGATAACGGACGAGTTCATGATGCAATCCGTTTACGCCGACTTCCAAAACAGCGGATTCACCAGCTTCACGAATGTACGAATCGACTTCCTTGCGCGCCTTTTCGACCATCTCTTCGATGCGCGCCGGATGTATACGTCCATCCAGAATGAGTTTCTCTAAAGCGATTCTGGCAATCTCTCTGCGCACCGGGTCGAATCCCGAAAGGATGACCGCTTCCGGTGTATCGTCGATGATCAGGTCGACACCGGTCGCCGTTTCCAGCGCACGAATGTTGCGACCTTCGCGTCCGATTATACGGCCTTTCATATCGTCGTTCGGAAGCGGCACGACGGAAACGGTGGTCTCCGCCACATGGTCTGCGGCGCAACGCTGAATCGCAAGGGAGATGATGTTACGCGCTCGCTTGTCCGCTTCTTCTTTGGTCTTGCTTTCAATGTCGCGAATAAGAATTGCCGCTTCATGTCGCGCATCACGCTCAACATTCGCAAGCAGCATTTCTCGTGCTGCGTCCATAGACATGCCGGAAATTTTTTCCAGTTCGTGCAGCTGCTGTTCATGCAACGCGCGGATCGATGATTCGGTCGAGTCGAGCTCCGCTTCGCGTCCGGCAATTGCTGCTTCGCGTTTTTCCAGCGTGTCTGTCTTTTTGTCCAAATTTTCTTCCCGCTGAAAGATGCGCCGTTCGTTTCTTTGAATCTCGCCTCTGCGTTCGCGATTTTCGCGTTCCGCCTCGGTTCTGATTTTAAAGACTTCTTCTTTTGCTTCAAGGATTTTTTCTTTTTTAATCTCTTCGGCTTTGCGTTGTGCGTCGTCGTAGAGTTTTTTGACTGCGTCTTCAGCCTTTGCAATCTTCGCTTCCGCTACATTACGCCGATAGGCGTATCCGATTAAAAACCCGGATAGCAGAGCGATTATGCCTATCACGGGGTATAACCACCACATAAGAATTCTCCGATCTATAAATAATGTAACCGCACATCTCTGCACGGTCACTTCATAGAATCATTCCGCTTTACGTTATATGCAACAAACGATTTATTATGAACACACCATAAGAGTGCAGGATTACTCCCAAAAATTATATATCAACAATTCCTGCACGTCAAGATATATCCATTTGACTCCATGTTAAAAACACACGAAATTAGTGCGATTTATTGCGATTTTGTTCGAGTTTTCATTCAAACTGCAATATCAGTCGTCACTCGTTTCTTCCTCAACTTCATCAAAACTGAACAGCGAAATCTGATCCGTTTTTGCCATGCCGTTAAAGCAGCCGCAGCGCTCCATTGCACTGATCACCGCGCTGTTGGCCTTTGTGATCTTCTGAAACTCATCTATCGTGTGAAAAACATGAGTGCCCCTATTGGCTGCCATATTGACCGCTGCATTGTCGCCAACGCTGGGGATTGCGTTAAACGGCGGACGAATTGCGTCACCCTCGATTAAAAAGTGTGTAGCGTCGGATTTGTACAGGTCTACCGGCAATAGTTCAATGCCACGCAGATTCATCTCGTAAACCACCTCTAAAATAGTGATAATATCCTTCGTTCTACCCTTTTCTGAATCCGTCATCTTGGATGTCGAACGGTCCAGCTCGCGAATGGTTGCCAGTACCGTGTCCGAACCACCGCTAGCCAGAGAAACATCGAACAAGTCTGCACGCACAGTATAATATACGCTGTAGAATTGCAACGGATGGTGTACCTTGTAGTAAGCCACGCGGAACGACATCATCGTATATGCGACAGCATGTCCGCGCGGGAACATGTATTTGATTTTCTTACAGGATTCAATGTACCATTCCGGGATGTCGTTGTCGTTAAGCTTTTGCTCCATCTCCGGCTTGAGTCCCCTGCCTTTTCGTACCGACTCCATGATTTTGAACGAGCTGGACGCATCGACGCCGTGCATGATGAGGTAATTCATGATGTCATCGCGTGTGCAGATGACTTCTGACAGCGTAGCGATATTGTTGGAAACCAACGTTTCCGCATTTCCGAGCCAAACGTCGGTACCGTGCGTCAGGCCGGAAATTCGAACAAGCTCTTCAATGGTCGTCGGCTTCGTCGTCTCCAGAACGCCTCGCACGAATCCCGTGCCGAATTCCGGAGTGCCGAGTGTTCCGACTTTGCAACCGAGTTCGGAAAGATCAACATGCAGCGTTTCGCTGGACGTGTAAATCCGCATCGTGTCGGGATCGTCCAAGGGGATGTCTACCGGGTCAAGTCCGGTCAGATCCTGCAACATCCGCAACGCGGTCGGGTCGTCGTGACCTAGGATGTCCAGCTTGACAAGACGGTCGTCCATCGCATGGAAATCGAAATGCGTCGTAATCGTATTCTTATTCTTCTTGTCCGCCGGGTATTGAATCGGCGTATAGTCGAGGATGTCGTCCTCCTTTGGAACAATAACGATGCCGCCCGGATGTTGTCCCGTCGTAACTTTCACGTCCTGGCAGCCTTCCGCAATGCGTTCACGTTCCGCTTTCTTCAGCACTTTACCCGTATTTTCTTCATAAATCCGAACATACTCAAACGCGGTACGCACCGCAACGCCGGAAATCGTGCCCGCGCGGAATGCATGTCCGCGACCGAACATCTCTTCAACATATTTGTGTGCGACCGGCTGATATTCGCCGGAGAAGTTCAGGTCGATATCAGGCGTTTTGTCGCCGTCGAACCCCAGAAAAACTTCAAAGGGAATATCAAATCCCATCTTTTTGTATTGTGTGCCGCAGATCGGGCAAGCCTTGTCCGGCATATCGATGCCGCAGGCATACCTTGTTCGGTCAACGTCAAAATCGCTGTGTTTACACTTAGGGCAGACATAGTGCGGCTGCAGCGGGTTAACCTCCGTAATCCCTGCCATCGTCGCAACAAATGAGGAACCGACCGAACCACGTGAACCAACCAGGTATCCGTCGGAATTGGATTTGTATACGAGGCGCTGTGCCATCAAATACAGTGAAGCGAACCCGTTACCGATGATCGATTTCAATTCACGGTCAAGGCGTGCCTGTACGACCTCAGGCAACGTTTCTCCGTAAATCTCGTGTGCGCAATTTTTCGCCATGTCCTCAAGGATCTGGCTGGCGTTTTCAATCGTCGGCGCATGCGTACCGTCCGGAAACGGTTTGAGTGTGTCGCAGCGGTCGGCAATCTCATTTGGAACGTCGACGACTACGCGTCTCGCCGTCTCTTCGCCGAGGTAAGCGAACTCTTCCAGCATTTCTTCCGTCGTTTTATAGTACAGCGGCGGCTGCTCCGAAGCATCACTAAACCCATTCTTGGTTAAGATGACTTCCCGGTAAATCGCATCCTCAGGGTTGAGAAAATGCACGTCTCCGGTCGCTGCAACAGGTTTGTTCAGCCTGTCGCCAAGCGCAACAATTTCCTTGTTAATTTCCAATATCCGCTCGTCGGTTGCAATACCCTCGCGCACCATAAACGCATTGTTTGCACGCGGTTGAATTTCCAGAAAATCATAGAATCCGGCGATGTTGTCGATCTCCTGCTCGCTTTTGTTCTTTAGAATCGCCTGATAAAGTTCGCCTTGCTCACAGGCAGAGCCAAGAATCAGTCCTTCACGATAGATTGAAAGCAGGCTGAACGGAATAACCGGATGATAATAAAAATGATCCAGATGCGCATAGCTCACGATACGGTAGAGATTCTTCATTCCCTCCTGCGTTTGCGCCAGAATGATGATATGGTTCGTGTTTGCTCGCTTTTTTGCACCGGTTGGACGCACGGCTTCCGAACGCACGGGAAGCTTGTCCAGGTCAAGTGCTTTCAGCATGTCGAGCAGCTGTAAAAATATTCCACCCGTCGCTTCCGCATCGTCCGAAGCCCTGTGATGATCTTTTAATACCACGCCAAGTTCTTCGCAGAGGGTGTCCAGTTTATGGTTTTCGAGATCATGCATCAAATATCGCGAAAGCATCAGCGTGTCTGCGTATTTATTTTCGAATTTCAAGCCAAAGCGATCGCTGTGAAAGCGAACGAATCCCATATCGAATTCAGCATTGTGCGCAACAAGGCAGCAACCTTCACAGAACGAATGGAATTCTCCAAGAACCTCGCGCGAGCTTGGCGCGCCGGCGAGCATTGCGGTTGTGATTCCGGTTAGTTCCGTAATATTCGGCGGAACAATACCGCCGTCGTCGACAAACGTTTGAAAGCGGTCGACGACTTCACCGTTCTTTAATTTGACCGCGCCCACTTCGATAATCTCGCAACGTTCCGGTTTGAGTCCGGTCGTTTCAAGGTCAAACACCACGTACGTCTGATCCATATCGATCAGTTCCGATTCCCTGTGCAGATATCCTTCTACGCCGAAGAGCGGTTTTACGCCGAATTTACCCGCGGCCTTTGCTTCCGCGGGAAACGCCTGTACAACGCCGTGATCGGTAATTGCAAGCGCCTTGTGGCCGAATCGTTTAGCGGTCTCAAACGCCTTGCTAACGTCCGTTATGCCGTCCTGTGAGGACATGCGCGTATGCATGTGCAGTTCAACGCGTTTGAGTTCGCAGTTGTCCTGACGCAGAATGCCCGGAACGACGCAGACGTCGTTGACGTAGAAGGTCAGCTCGCCGACAATTTTAGATAGCCTGCAGACGCCCTGAACGACAAGACGGTCGCCCGACTTTTTTACTTTGCTCAGTTCCGAAACAAGTTCGGTACGCTCATCTTCCGAATCCAGCAACATCGAACAATAGATGCTGTCTGTTCCGTCGGTGATGGAAACGTCCAGCGGAAAGCTCGTCTCACCGCGACGACGTTTGTTTGTAAAGCCGTTGCGTTCGTTGATTGCAACGACATTGCCTTCGATGATCAGTTTGTTCGCGCTCGACGTCAGGTCGCAAATGCGTTTTCTTGCGGTTGTTGCGATATACCGTCCAAACAACGCGCGTTTTCCATTGGGCGCTTCTTTCTGTTGTGTCGGTTTCGTGCGTTTTCCCGGCGATGCCGGTTGATTCGGCAGATATGACGTTTGTATTTCGGGCGGTTCCATTTGCTCGCTGTACGGGTGCTGTGCCAACCACTCCAGTTTCACACGCGTGTTGCCAAGTTTGCTTTCCAGCGCGCAGAGCAACTCCTGTGTTTTGGCCATCGACGGTTCCTGGTCACAACGAAAAAAGACCGTCAGCATATTCTGCTCACGGTTCAACGTCACATGATCCGGTTGAACGGATGCGTCATCTATACCAACACTTTGTAGCGTTGCCGATAATTTTTCCTGCAAGGCGTCTGTTGATCCCTTCCCAATTTTATCCCTGTGATTGTCCGCTTCCGATTATCCCTGATCGAAAGCTAGCAGTTTATTTCCTCCAGCATTTCATTTGCGCGGCGGATGAGTTCTTCCACGACCGCTTCGGCCGACCCATGAAACACTTGCTCGCCTTTGCAAAATAAAACACCATTTCCGTTGCCAAATGCAATGCCAATGTCCGCATCGCCGGCTTCACCCGGGCCATTGACCGCGCATCCCATCACGGCAACCTTCAGATGACCGCGGTTGTGCGGAAGCCGCTTGTTAACGACATCCACCATGTGCATTAAGTCCACGCGCGTTCTGCCGCAGGTTGGGCAGCTTACAAGCTCAATATCATCGTTGCGCAAACCGATGGAGCGCAGAATACGCAAGCCTGTTTCAACTTCGCGCACGGGATTGTCCGTCAGCGAAACGCGAATCGTATCACCGATGCCGTCCAATAACAACGCACCGATGCCGACAGCCGATTTCACGATGCCATTTTCAACGTCGCCCGTTTCAGTTACGCCAATATGCAACGGATAGTCGACACGTTTGGAAATTTCCCGATATGCGCGTACCGTATCGCGCACGTTTGACGCTTTTAGCGACAGTACGATGTCGTCGAAGCCTTCGCGTTCCAATATTCGGACATGTTTTAGCGCGCTTTCCAGCATGGCTTTTACCGTGTCGCCGCTATATTGCTTTTTCAGCGCCGGTTCCAGAGAACCCGCGTTTACGCCGATACGAATCGGTACATGGTGCATTTTTGCACTTGCAACGAGCGCTTTCACACGGGATTCGTCGCCGATGTTGCCAGGGTTAAAGCGCAGTTTGTCCGCGCCGTTTTCAATTGCGGCAATCGCCAGCCGATAGTCGAAATGGATATCCGCTACGATGGGGATCGTAATGCGGTCCTTGATCTCGCGCAGAGCTTTTGCGCATGCCATATCGTAGACAGAAGAGCGTACGATGTCGCACCCGGCTTCCGTCAGCGCAGAAATCTGCTTTGCTGTCGCTTCCACGTCGCGCGTGTCGGTATTGGTCATGGACTGCACAGTGACCGGTACGCCGCCGCCAATCATGACACCGCCAACGTTGATTTGTTTTGTTTCGTTGCTCAAGCTCCACCCCTGATGATGCCCTGTATGTCATTGAACATTAAAAAGATCATCAATCCGAACAGCAGTATTAATCCAGCAAAATGAACCATGCCTTCTTTTTCGGGTGCAATAGCTTTTCCGCGAATCGCTTCAATGATCATAAACACGAGTCGTCCGCCGTCCAGCGCCGGAATCGGCAGCAGGTTCATGATGCCGAGGCTAGCGCTAATCAAGATCATCATACGCAGTACGGATTCGCCGCCGCTGCGCAATGCTTCGGTAAGGTACTCGATAATCTTTATCACACTACCGGCATCGTCTGCGGTAACCTGACCTTGCGCCGCCTGCCCAATAAAGCTCATAGTACCCGTAAACGTTGTTACGATATAAGATGCTGAGCGCATCACTACTTCGCCAAAGCCAAATTTTACATAATCACCGGACATAGATATACCAATGATATTCCTTCCGGCTTCATCATTGTAGATATCCGTAAAATTCAGGACAACGGGCTCACCGTTACGTAAAACGGTCAGCTGCATACTTTGGCTGTCAGCTTTCTGAACCAATTCGGAAATTTGATTGTAATACAGCAGCTCTTTGCCGTCGACGGCCATTATGATATCGCCCTGCTGCATACCCGCAACGGCCGCCGGCGAATCTTGCGCAATTTCTGAAACAGACGGCATAACGTCGCCGAAAATCGACAACGTCACGATCGCCACAATCAATGCAAACAGCAAGTTCATGACAGGCCCGGCTACGACTACGATGATGCGTTTCCAAACCTTCTGCAAATTGAACGCCCGGCTGTCCTGCATATCCTGATCTTCGCCGAGAAAACGACACATGCCGCCGACCGGGAACGCACGAATGGAATATTGTGTTCCGTTTTTTGTTCGCTTGAATAAAACCGGCCCCATGCCGATTGAAAATTCGACGATGCCAAAACCAAGAGCACGCCCAGCCATATAGTGACCGAGTTCGTGAATCATAACCAAAATTGAAAGCAACAAAATTGCTAAAATAACCAAAAGTACCGTTGACAATTCCGTTTCCTACCTTTCCAGAGCGATGCCGGCGATCCGCTCTTCCGCAGTTTTGCGAACGAGCCGGTCCGTCTCAACAATGTCCGTAAGACTTCCCGCTTCGCTTGGGTTGTGCTGGTTTAAAGTATAGTCTACCACCCGTTCGATGTCCATAAAGCCGATGCGACCGTCGCAAAATGCTTCCACAGCCGCCTCATTTGCGCCATTATAAACGATTGGATACGTTTTACCCAGTCGAAGTGTTTCGAACGCAAGCTTCAGCGCGCCAAAACGCTCCATGTTAGGCTTATGAAACGTAAGTGGTTGTTCATTTTGCAGCAGCAATGGCGCGCATACTGAAGATTTACGCTTCGGATACGTTATCGCGTATTGAATTGGAAGCCGCATATCGGGTTTGCTCATATTCGCCATGCAGGTTCCGTCCTTATACGCCACCATGGAATGGACGATCGACTGCGGATGGATCAATACTTCAATCCGGTCGCCTTCGATATCGAATAAATACGCTGCCTCGATCACCTCAAGACCTTTGTTGAACAGCGTTGCGGAATCGATAGTAATTTTGCGTCCCATGTTCCATGTCGGGTGTGCAAGTGCTTCCTCCAATGTAACTTCCTCAAGCCGCTCGCGCTCCATCCGCCAGAACGGGCCGCCTGACGCAGTCAGAATCAGTTTTTCAACTTCATCCTTTTTGCCATTTTGCAGGCATTGGAAAATGGCGGACTGCTCACTGTCAACCGGCAGTATCTCTCCGCCGTATGTGCGCAATGTTTCGTCGATCAACCCTTTGCCGCAGACAATGCTTTCCTTGTTCGCCAGTGCCACGCGTTTTCCGTTTTTCAGTGCGGCAATTAGAGGTGGCAACGCTGCAAACCCGCTGATGCCATTTACAATGACGTCCGCTTCCGACATGGCGGAGAGCTTTACCGTTGCGCCTTCACCCATGAATGCAAGCGTGCCTTCCGGTAATTCCATTTTGTCAAACGGCGTTTCGCAAGCAACAATTTTAGGCTTGTACGTATTTGCCTGCTCAATCAGCGTATGTGTATCGCGATGTGCGGATATACCGAATAACGTCGTCTCGTCCGGATGGGATGACACAACATCCAATGTTTGTTTTCCAATTGATCCGGTGCTTCCAAGCACCGTTATTACTTTTGACATTCGTATCGCCTTCCGCTATAGGACGTTTAATGTTGACAGAACCAGAAATGCGCCAAGCACCAATGGCGAGCAGAACAATATGCTGTCAATTCTGTCGATAATGCCGCCGTGTCCGGGAAAAATGCTGGAAAAGTCTTTTACACCAGCCCAACGCTTCAGTGTGGACGCAAACAAATCACCGAATTGTGAAAGAATTCCGCATCCAAGTCCCAGCGAAAGCAACACGACGGGAGAAACGTCCGCACCCCAAGATTTTTGTAAAAAGATCATTACAACGCCAAACGCTATGCCGCCGATCAACGCGAATACTGCACCTTCCACCGTTTTCTTAGGGCTGATCGTCGGGCAAAGTTTGTGCTTGCCCAAGAACGTTCCGCCAAAGTAAGCAAATGTATCGGAGCACTCCGGTGCGGCATATGCCATGCCTGCGGCGACAAGCGCGATTGATCGATCAAAGCTGGTATACACCAGCATCATGCACATCAAAAACAGTGTGGGGTAATTCATAATAAACAGCGACGGAACAATATCGTTCGTGCTGTGTTTTTTCGTAAACAAAGAAACGATCATGGTTGCCATAACAGTTGCTATATAGAAAATAATCATAGCCAACAGGCCAAAATAGTGATAGACAAAGCTAAAGGACACGGCAAAAATGTACGCGGGCATCATGATCGGATTATATCCTTTTTTACGGAACGTCAACCCCATTTCATAAACCGCGGCAATTGAAAACAGCGATAGAATGCTTAAAAAAAGAAAACCGCCGAAATATAGGACCGCGAGTAAAAGCAATACGAGCAAAATGCCAACAATAATCCGTGTTTTCATGCGTTGCCTCCCAGTCCGCCAAATCGTCTGGAACGCTTGCCAAACTCTCTTAGCGCATCCAGGTAATATTCATCCGTAAAGTCCGGCCAGTATTCTTTCGGAAAGAGAAACTCAGCATACGAAAGTTGATACAAAAGGAAATTGGATATTCGTTGTTCACCGCTGGTTCGTATCAGCAAATCCGGCTCAGGCAGACCAGCTGTATAAAGATACGACTCGAACAATTCGGACGTGATTTCGGTTTCACCAAGTTCAGCCGCCGCTTTTGCCGCCTCGCTTGCCGCGTGCAGGATTTCCGCACGGCTACCATAGTTCAGCGCAATATTCAGCTTTAATCCATCGTTTTCTTTTGTCCGCTCCATTGCACGTTCAACAGCGGTGCGTGCGCGCGTCGGGAGTTTTTTATAATCACCGATGATTCGAATGCAGACCGCGTTTTCATGCAGCTCGTCAATCTCGCGTACAAAATATTCGACAAGCAGGCTCATGAGCGTGCCCACTTCATCCGAAGGCCGTTTCCAATTTTCGGTCGAAAACGCATAAAGCGTCAACGCCTCGATCCCCAAATCGGAAGACAATCGAATAATTCCGCGCAGCCGGTCGACGCCTGCACGATGTCCGGCACTTCTTGGCAACATATGGCTTTTTGCCCAGCGTCCATTGCCGTCCATAATGATTGCAACGTGTTTGGGCAGCGCCACGCGTTTTAAGCCCAGTGATTCAATTTTTTCATCGGTAAATGTCCGCATGTTTCCTTTCAATACACAAGGTGCAGAGCGAAAGCACCCTGCACCTTAAGCATTCGCTTCTCATGGTTTCATCCGAAACACCGCATACGACAGTACAACGCATTTCGGTTCGGTCAGTTTCTGCTGCACAACGCGGGAGTCATCCCCGTCCGGTACGCCTTTTCGCGAACGCACCTGCAAAAGCTCGACCGAAAATCCTTCCCTTTGCAGTAATTCGACAGCCGCGTCAAGCTTGAACCCAAGCACATTTGTCAAACTGCGAGAATCTCCTTCTCTTTTGCAGCAAGGACCGAGTCAATCTCCTTGATGTGTTCGTCGGTCTGCTTTTGAATTTTATCTTCGAGATCCTTCTGATCGTCTTCCGTCAGCAAGTTGTCCTTGCGGTCTTTTTTTGCTTTTTCGATCGCATCGCGGCGAATCGCACGGATAGCAACTTTGCTCTCCTCGCCTTTTTTATGGACGACTTTTACGAGCTCTTTTCTGCGCTCCTCGTTCAATTCCGGAAACAACAGGCGAATGACTTTGCCGTCGTTTGCCGGGTTGATGCCAAGATCCGATTTTTGAATTGCTCTTTCGATATCGGGAATCGCTTTTTGATCCCAAACCGAAATAATCAGCATGCGCGGTTCCGGAGTGGAAATGTTGCCAAGCTGCTGTATTGGTGTAGGCGTACCATAATAATCCACCATGATCCGTTCCAAAAGTTGCGGATTTGCACGTCCTGCGCGCAGTCCACCCAGATCCGTCTTGAGCACGGCAATGGTTTTCTGCATCCGTTCTCTCACATGTTCAATAGTCGCGTTTGCCATGTTCCAATCCTCCTGTTTCATTTTATTCTACAATAGTTACTATCCTTGATTCAAGTGTGAAGTTCGTATATTCGCATTGTCGACGACTGATAAAAAACACGGAACGCTTTGATTTTACCATAATCAAAGCGTTCCTGCATAAAAAAATATTTTTTTACTCTTCGCCTAAAATATGCGTGCCGATCGAATCATTATCAAAAATATCTTCGATCTGCTCCAGCGCAAACACGCGAATCGGAATCCGCTGCTCTTTACATAGGGTAATTGCAGTCAGGTCCGTTGCCTGCAAATTCTCAGCAACGACACGGTCGTAACTGATCCGGTCGTACTTGACAGCGGTCGGATCGACCTTTGGATCGGCTGAATACACGGCGTCAACGTTTTTTGCAAGCAGCAACGCATCGGCGGCAATTTCCGCCGCACGCAACGCCGCCGCGGTATCCGTCGAGAAAAACGGACAGCCGCTGCCACATGCAAACACGACGATCTTGCCGTCGTCAAGCGCGCTCTTCGCCGCGCGTGATGTAAAAGTATCGCAAAAGCGTTCCATCTCAACAGCCGATAACACAGTACACGGAACGCCTGCCTGTTCCAGAGCATCGGACAGTGCAAGCGCATTGATCGCGGTTGCAAGCATTCCCATATGGTCCGCACGGTTACGCTCCATTCCTTCTGCGCTGCGTCCGCGCATAATGTTGCCGCCGCCGACGACAACGCCGATTTGAACGCCCTTTTCCCATACGGTCTTCAGCATGTTTGCCGTGGACAATACAGTTTCACGGTTGATCACGGCAGATTCGGATGAAAGCGCCTCGCCGCTAACTTTGATGAGCACGCGTTTGTACATGATTCATTCCGCCTTTCGGATTTACATTTTCGGTTGTCTGTGAGGATAACCGGATATTTGCACTGAAAAAAAGGAACACGTTGCCGTGTTCCTTTTATTTTGTTTTACGCTTTTGTCTGGCTCATAACCTCTTCGGCGAAGTTGCACTCGCGCTTTTGAAGTCCTTCGCCCATTTCATAACGGACGAACTGCTTCACACCGATCTTTGCGCCGAGACCCTTGGAGGCATTCTCGAGCACCTGGGTGATCGAGAGGTTGGCATCCTTGACAAACTGCTGCTCAAGCAGGCAGTTTTCTTTATAGAATTTATTGATGCGACCGACGAGCATCTTCTCGATGACTTCGGCAGGTTTCGGCTTCGGCTCGTTCAGCGCCATTGCACGGTTGACTTCCTTCTCGTGCTCAACCTCTTCCTCCGGTACGTCGTTGCGGGACAGGTAAGCCGGCTTGGCGGCGGCAATCTGCATGCAGATGTCGTGCGCAACCTGCTTGAGCTCATCGCTGTCTTTCAAGCTGTCCGGGGCATCCATTTCCACCAAAACGCCGATCTTTCCGCCAAGGTGGATGTAGGTGTCTACAACGCCTTCATAACGGGTGAAGCGGCGGATGCTGATCTTTTCGCCGATTTTAGCCACCGTCTCATTGAGAAGATCGCTGACGGTGGAACCGGGATTAGCTGCGGATTCCTGCTTAACCAATTCGTCAACGTCCGCAGGATCCTTTTGGCCAACCTGCTCGGCCAGCATGGAAACAAAACCCTGAAAATTATCGGTCTTTGCAACGAAGTCCGTTTCGCAGTTTACTTCAATGATGACACCCACGCCGCAGCTGGAGCAAACATAGCTCCCGACAACACCCTCGGCCGCAATGCGTCCGGCCTTCTTGGCGGCCGCTGCGAGACCTTTTTCGCGCAGGTAGTCCTTTGCCTTTTCAAAATCGCCGTCACACTCAGTGAGGGCCTTTTTACAATCCATCATACCGGCTTGCGTGATCTCACGCAGTGCCATTACGTCTTTTGCGGTAAACATTTTTGTTTCCTCCTTCCGAAAACGCTTAAGCTTCTTCCGTATCCTTCTGGGTGACAGCTTCTTCAGTGTCTTCCATCTGCTCGCCCTGCTTGCCTTCCAAGACGGCGTCGGCCATCTTGCCGGTGATCAGTTTGACTGCGCGGATCGCGTCGTCATTGCCCGGAATCGGATAATCGACTTCGTCCGGATCGCAGTTCGTATCGATGATGGCGATGATCGGAATTTTGAGCGTACGCGCTTCGGCGATCGCAATGTGTTCCTTGCGCGGGTCAACGACATAGACGGCTGCAGGCAGCTTCTTCATATCCTTGATACCGCCGAGATTCTTCTCAAGTTTTGTCTGTTCGGCACGCAGCTTGATGACTTCCTTCTTGGGGAGCAGTTCAAAGTCGCCGTTGGCTTCCATCTGCTCAATCTGACGCAGGCGGCCGATGCGGCCCTGAATGGTCTTGAAGTTGGTCAACATGCCACCGAGCCAACGCTGGTTGACATAGAACATTTCACAGCGCTTTGCTTCGGTTTCAATGGATTCCTGCGCCTGCTTTTTCGTACCGACAAACAGGATCGACTGGTTGTTTTCGGAAAGATCGCGCACGAAATTATAAGCTTCTTCGATCTTTTTTACAGTTTTCTGCAGGTCGATGATGTAGATGCCATTGCGCTCCGTAAAGATGTATTCTTTCATCTTCGGGTTCCAACGACGGGTCTGATGGCCGAAATGAACACCGGCCTCCAACAATTGTTTCATGGAAATCACAGACATGGGTTATAAACCTCCTCGTTTTTTTCGTCCCGGTGTTTCCGCTTCTTCGGGAACCCGCTTTGCGGGCACGAGCCAAAGAATCCACACCAGTGCGTGATACCTCGCGTATTATAGCACAGGCATTTTTACCTGTGCAAGATAAAACCGTCGATTTTTTCTATTTTTCACAGAAAAGCCGTATGGAAACAGTGAAAACGGCGTTTTGCCGAACCACACGGGAATGCACGTTTCAATCGCACGGTAAAAATCGCCGTATTTACTCGTCTTCGTCTTCCTCGTCGTCTTCGTCGATCATCTCATCGAAAAGATCAAGGAACTCATTGAATACTTCATCCAAAAGGATGGGATTATCGATAGAAACAAAGCTTTCGGCGCCTTTGCCGCGGACGACCTCCAGCAACACGACTTCGTCTTCGTCTACGCCGTCTACTTTATCGAGCGGCAGGAGCGCCGCATAGCGCTTGCCTTCATAGTCAAACGACATCACAAGATCGAAAGATACAGCGTGCCCGCTTTCGTCGATCAATTCAATGATATTGCCCTGTTCTTCCATGGCTGCTTCCTTTCCGCTTAAAAAAACGCCGCGCCGAAATCACGTGTTGCCGTGTGCGTCTAAATAGCTCTGCAAAATCAGGACCGCCGCCAGCTTGTCGATTACTTTTTTACGCTTGTCGCGCCGTATATCCGCTTCCAAAAGAACTCTGCGCGCACTGGCCGTTGTCAATCGTTCGTCCTGAAATGCATGTTCGCCGTCCCATTTTTCCAACACAGCTTCAGCAAAAGCCTTTGTGGTCTCCGCCTGCATGCCGTAGCTTCCGTCCATATTGCGCGGCATCCCGAAAACAAGCTTCACGGGTTTGTACCCGTTCGCAATCGAAATCAGATGCGCAACGTCCTTCTCAAGATCGTCCGTACGGTGATACGTTTCGATCCCTTGTGCGGTTATCCCCAAGGGGTCGCTGACCGCTACGCCAATTCTTTTTTCGCCAATATCAAATGCTAAAATACGCAGCACGCTTTATGTCCTTTCAACGTAGGAGCGAACAAGCTCTTCGAGCAGTTCGTCCCGTTCCATACGGGAAATCAAATAACGCGCGTTATTATAGCTGGTGATATACGTCGGGTCGCCCGACAAAAGATATCCGACGATCTGGTTGACCGGATCGTAACCTTTTTCCTGCATGGATGCATATACAGCCAACAGCGTTTCTCGCGGATTCCGTTTATCACGGGGAATTTCAAATTGTTGGGTATCTCTTCTATCTTCTTGCATTGAGTTTCACCTCTGAAATGATTATACCTGAAATGCTTATCGGAGGAAAGCGTTTTGCGAAAAACGGATCGAATTTGTCATTCGTTCATATTGCTTTTGAAATAAATAAAATGATCTTAACCGATGACGGCTTGACAAAACCGACCGCAAAGCCTGAATTCAAACGAAGTCCTTATTATAATTTTTAGGAGGAGTGTTGCGGGAGATACCCATTCGCTTGTCTGGTTGTTTCCGGTTCTATTTATGCTGCATGATTTTGAGATTTCCATCTTGATATTAAAAAAATACCGTCACCGAATTTACGGTGACGGTATTTGCTTTCGTCCGTCTTATTTAACGACTTCCTGAGACATTTCGTTTTCTACGCCAACGTCCTCAACCTGCGAAATTGCACCGCGTGCAAAAACAAGTTTGACTTTGTCCGGACCGACCAGCAAGATGACGGTATCGTCCTTGATGGTCCCGATCGTTCCATAAATGCCCCCGATGGTGCGTACACGGTCACCCGCTTTCAGCGAAGCGAGCATATTCTTAACTTTCTTGTCACGGCGACGCTGGGGAATGATCATGATCGCAAACATCGCGACCATCAATACAATTAAAATACCGTAACTGCTGAAAAAGCTAGAAATGCCTTCAGTAAAACTAGCGCTCATACCTAAAAAACCTGTTCCCTTCTATTTGTTAAATTTAGTGTATATGATTCGACAATTTGCGTCAAGTGTAACAATATGTCAAAAATGCGATACACAAGCACAAAAAGACAGACACTCTTGCCTGCCTTCCGTTTGAAAAAGGCATACCTTTTTACTTCTTTTCGTCCCTTTTCTTTATATAGTCTTCAATCGCAGCCTTTACAGCTTCCTCGGCCAGTACGGAACAGTGGATCTTCTGCGGCGGCAAACCTTCCAGCGCTTCTACAACGGCAGCGTTGGTGATTTTTAACGCCTCGTCAACCTTCTTCCCCTTGATCATTTCAGTCGCCATAGAGCTTGTTGCAACGGCTGCACCGCAGCCAAAGGTTTTAAATTTGACATCACGTATCACTTCGTTCTCATCGATGTCAAGGAAAATCTGCATGATATCCCCGCATTTTGCATTACCGACGGTACCGACACCGCTTGCGTTGTCGATTTCGCCGACATTTCTCGGATTTTGAAAATGATCCATTACTTTTTCCGTGTACATTCTACTCTCTCCTTTATTCTAAGCGACAATCCAAACCGATCGTCTGATCCTTACTTCTTTTTTGGGTACAGCGGCGACATATCGCGTAAGCGCTGTACGATCTGCGGCAGGATATCCAGAACATAGTCGATCTCCTGCTCGGTGGTAAATTCGGACATTGTAAGCCGCAGCGATCCATGCGCAATCTCGTGCGGCAATCCCATGGCGATCAGTACATGAGACGGATCAAGCGAACCGCTTGTACAGGCAGATCCACTGGATGCGGCGATTCCGTTGATATCCAGCATCAGCAGGATGGATTCACCCTCGATATAGCGGATGCTGAAGTTCACATTGTTCGGCAAACGTTTGGTTGGGTGTCCGTTCAGTTTCACATCCGGAATCAATCCCGGAATGGCTCTGATCAATTTATCACGCAGTGAACCGATGCGCTTCGCGTTTTCTTCCATGTGTTCGGTCGCGAGTTCGATCGCCTTGCCCATGCCGACGATGCCGGGGACGTTCTCCGTACCCGCACGGCGACGCTTTTCCTGACCTCCGCCGATAATCAGGGACGGGATACGGATGCCTTTACGGATATACAATGCGCCGACGCCCTTTGGTCCATGAAATTTATGTGCGGACATGGAAAGCATGTCGATGTGCATTTTGTTTACGTCGATCGGAACATGTCCCGTTGCCTGCACAGCGTCGGTATGGAACCATATGCCCGCTTCGTGACAAACTTCACCAATCTCTGCAATCGGCATAATCGTACCAACTTCGTTATTCGCAAACATGATACTGACCAGTACGGTGTCTTCGCGAATTGCCTGTTTCACCTGATCCGCCGTTATAAGCCCATATTCATCCACGGGGAGGATCGTAAGCTCTGCAATACCCTCGCGTTCCATCGCCTGAAGCGTATAAAGTACCGCATGGTGTTCCACAGCGGATGTGATGATGTGCTTGCCCTTCTTCTGCTTGGCTGCCGCCACACCGCGAAGCACCATGTTATCGCTTTCGGAACCGCCGCCGGTGAAAATGATTTCGTCCGGTTTTGCGCCGATGACTTTCGCTACCTTTTCGCGTGCCTCGTCTACCAGTTTACCCGCTTCGCGCGCGTATTCATGCAGGCTCGACGGGTTGCCGTAATAGGTCGTAAACGCGGGAATCATCGCGTCTACAACTTCCTGTCGAACCATTGTTGTCGCAGCATTATCCAAATACACTCTCTGCATACAGTCTATGTCCTCTTTTCTATCGTTACATTATCATCAACGGCCTTATTCACAAGGAGTAGCTTTTCCTAATATCCGACGTTTCTGTTGAATATAATCGTCCGCAAGGTCTTGTATGGATGTTTGCTCCAGCACATCGTTGATGCGTGACTGTAGTTTTAAAAACAACGGCCGCGCGGAACACGTGCAAGCGTTTTTGCATCCATATGGTTCTGTGCCGACACAGTCCACAACCGCTGTCGATCCTTCCAGCAAGCTCAGCACCCTTTGCACGGATAATTCAGCCGGGTCGGTCGTCAGTTCATAGCCGCCCTGTGCACCGCGTACAGTATCGACCACACCGCCTTTTTTCAATTCGCGCAGCAGTTGTTCAAGATATCCTTCCGATATTCCCTGCGCAGCTGCGAGTGTAGGCAACGAAACAGGCCCTTCGCCGTAATATACGGCAAGGTCGACAACCGCTTTTAACCCATACCTGCTTCGTGTGGAAAGTTTCATACGCCTCATACCCTAGTGTTTTACTTGTATTGCTTGAAAAGCATAGCATTTCGGTAGAGTATTGTCAAGCGTTTTCTCACATATGAATACTCTCCTAGAATTCAATAAAACGCATGGCTCTTTGGTTTACGCTTTATGCCCCTTCTCAAGTTCAAGGAGCGATTGCTTCATTCCGGTTCCAAGTGCATAACCCACCAGTGCTCCGCTTGCGCCAACAACCCGGTGGCACGGAACAACGATCCAGATGGGATTCCTGTTGCAGGCCATGCCGACGGCGCGTGCACCTTTGGGATTTCCAATCGCCATGGCAATTTTTCCATATGTCGTCGTTTCACCATAAGGAATCTTTAGGAGTTCGTTCCAAACATCCTTTTGAAACGCAGTTCCTTTGGGCTCCATAGGAAACGTGAATTCCGTTCGCTCGCCGGCAAAATATTCACTGAGTTCCTTTGCCGCCTTTTTCAAAACAGGATTGTCCGGGCGAGACGCAGGCACCGCGCCATCATCGACAGAAGCAAGATCAATCCTGCATATCGCACTACCGGTTCCCCGTATAATCAGTTCGCCGACCGGCGTGGACAGTCGTATGGCGTCATACTGATCCATCAAATCTTTTACATTTTTCCTCATGTCGTGATCCCTCCTGCTTGCGTCGCTGCTTATCTTTTTATTATACCTGATCTGTGATATACTGACAAAAAATATTGAAGGGATTGTGAGCAATGGAAGAAACGCGTTCGGACGAAGCCCTGGAGGTCGTTTCGGAACAAAGCGACGATATACAGGATAAAGAAAACTTTGAAATAATCGACTATGTTCGAGAGTTGTTTCTTAATTCCGAGGCACAAAAAAAGTCGGAACATAAGCGTCTTATTTTATCTTGGGTCAGCGTTGCGCTTCTCTCAATTTTAACGGTGGCAATCGTTGCATCCTGTGTCATAATCGTACCGGTCGCCGTCAGTGTAGGCAATGAGGCGAATAAAGCACTTGCAATCGTCCAGCAAATCGACACGGAAGCTTTGATGAGCGACGTCGACGTCTTTACAAAACTGGCCGACGAAACATTCACCTCCGTTGGCGATGCGGTTTCCGTGCTGACTGAATTGGACGTTGATACGTTAAATTCAGCCATTACCGAGCTTGAAAGCGGCGTTCAAAAGTTGAATGACATCGATGTGGATGCGTTGAACGAGGCAATCCAGAATCTAAACGATTCTGTTGAGCCGTTCGCAAACTTTTTTAACCGTTACAGATAATGTTCCATAGCGGCGTTTCATTCGACCGGCAGGCAATGCCCGTTGTTAATCGCCGCTTTTTTCATGTTTTTTAAGGAGTATATGCACTATTCATGCCGATAATTGTTTCATTTATCTATTTACTATTGTTCGCGTTGTCCGGGCTTGGTATTTCAAGGCTTGTCTTCTACCGTGACCGACCGCTGATTCGCGTGTGGCTCGGCCTGGCTTTCGGTCTTCTGATGCTGATTTGGTTTCCCGCGCTGTTTTCGTTTATATTTGGGTTCGTTCTGCTTTCGCAAATCCTCGGGCTTGTCGTCGGCTGTGCAATCGGCGCCGTCTGTTTCCTGCTTTCACGTAAAAAGTCACTCACATTGACCCCGTGGAAGCGGGAATTGCCTGTTTTAATCAGTGGCGGACTGTTGTTTCTTCTCTGTCTTGTGCTGCTTTCGTCTCATACGATTGTAGAGCGCGACGGCGCGCTTTTCGTTGGTCAGTCAACTTATGGTGACCTTGCAATGCATTTGGGCTTTATCTCCAGCATTGCAACACAGGGTGCGTTCCCGCCGGCGTATTCTATCTGCGTTGGCATCCCCGTCCGCTATCCATTCCTTTCGGAAAGTGTCGGCGCAACGTTCTATCTCTTCGGTACAAGTCTTCGTTTTGCCGTTATGCTGACGTCGTCGTATGCGTTCCTTCTGGGCATACTCGGCGTATACTGTTTCTTTGAAGGTTGGCTGAAGGAAAAACGCAAGGCCGTGTTCTCCATGCTGCTATTTTTCATCGGTGGTGGATTTGGCTTCTGGTATTTCTTTGATCTCCTCAAAGACAATCCGGATAATTTGACCCGGCTCTTTACCGCGTTCTACGAAACACCGACAAATTTCATTTCCAACGGGTTGCGTTGGGTCAATCCGATTGCTGATATGATGATTCCGCAGCGCGCGCTTCTATTTGGTTGGGCGCTGCTGTTTCCAAGCTTGTTCCTGCTTTATCGCGGTGCAATCAGAAGAGATACATCTTCATTTATACCGCTTGCCGTTTTTGCCAGCGCGTTGCCGCTGATCCATACGCATTCGTTCCTCGCGCTCGGTATCGTTAGCGCATTTTACCTGTTCCGTTCAATAATTAAGCGTGAAGGCAGGCAACAATTCTCCGGTTACATGCGATATTTAGCCATCGTTCTTGTGCTTGCTATGCCACAGCTGATCCTGTTTGCTTTTAAATCTTCCGGCAGTTTACTTCGCTTTCATTTTAACTGGGCGAACGAGTCGGATAATTATTTCTGGTTCTATATCAAGAATTTCGGTTTGATTGCGCTTCTTGCACCGGCTGCGTTTATCGCCGCGTCAAAGGAAGACCGTGCGGTATTCGGCGGCGGCGTTTTGATTTGGGCTATTGCAGAGTTCGTCCAATTTCAGCCAAACACATATGACAATAACAAACTGCTTTTCATCACGTTTGCATTTGCCTGCGGCCTTGTCGGCAGTTGGCTGATCGACACAAAAGACCGGCTTATGCGCGGTCCAGCGCGTAACCGTATCAGCACCGCCGTGCTTTCCGCCATGACGTGCGTCGTTCTGTTTCTTTCGGGTGTGCTCACGCTTGGCCGGGAATATGTTTCCGAGTATCAATTGATCAGCAGCGACGAAGTACTTGCTGCCGAATATGTGAAAGAAAACGCCGAATCCGACGCTTTGTTTTTAACAAGCAACAATCATAATAACTGTATAGCCGCTCTGACCGGGCGGAATATCGTCTGCGGTTCCGGGTCTTATCTCTATTTCCACGGCGTAGATTATTCCGAGCAGGAGTCGTCGCTGCCGTTATTATACGAACAGCCGTCGTTGTATTTTGATTTTTATGCGAAAAAGTACGGGATCAATTATGTGTTGATCGGTTCGCATGAGCGTGCAAACTACGATATTGACTACGCTTATTTTGAGGAACGTTTTTCCGTCTTCCATGAAAACGATTCGGTAATCATCTACAGAGTCAATTAAAAACGAATGATTCTTAAAAAAATGCCCGTCCGGCACTTCGGACGGGCATTTTAGTATCTCAAGTTATCCTTTTTCTTTGTAAAGCAGCATGCCTGCCATAATTCCGCCAAGACCGGAAATCACGGAAATAATGGCGCCTGCAATCTGCGCACTTGTTATGGAGCTCTGAATGGTTAGCTGATACATACTTGTGTCCATACTTCCACCGTTTCGCGTGATTGCAATGTATCCCGCGTTCTCTCCTATCGCCGTCGCGCACAGCACGATGATAATTCCCGCAACAAACAAGAGAACAAGCAGCATGAATGTTGCGATGAAAAACTTCTTCTTTCCCATCTTGCTTTTCCTTACAGGCATTCTGTGTCAATCCAAACCGGTTAAAAACCGATAGACGGGTTTGAGCTGGTTAAATCCTTCGATGATTTCGTCGGCAATTTCAGGCGAAAGCGTTTTTTTCAGATTAGGCGAAGAATAGAAGAACGAAAGATTCTTACGGTTCAAATACGGAAACAAATCTTCCGGTGCGTCGTGATAGCGCGGACGCTTGAACGGCTCCCCCGTTACTTCAAACTTAGCCTGCAGTTTTGGATCGTTCACCAGCGAAAGAAATTTTTGCGGCCGCGCAAGCATCCGCTCACGAAATGCGCGCATCAGCGTGGCGTTGGGTCCGTACATGCCCATGCCGTAGCCATAACTTTCCCGCTCAAATTCAGCGAACAGCACGAAGCACTCGCTCAACATTTTGCCGGGATGACGGAAACCTAGCCACGCATGGTCACGATACATCGTCTTATCGTGTGAAAACCGCGTGTCTCTGCGAATGCGGGAAACGATAGAAGCCGGACGAACGTTAAATTCCGGGTCAATCTCCAGCGCTGTCGGCGTCAGCAGGATCGCCAATTCCTTCATCGGCTGGTATACGTTCTTTTTATAGCGCTCCCTGTTTGCCTCAAAAAAAGCGCCGTCGTTTTGAAATGCGATATCCCAGAAAAACTGGTAGGTATCTTCTGTTAAGCCCTGAAACATTATTTTTACTCCCAGTCGTCGTAACTGTCTCGTTTTCCCGAATATTTCTCCACGCGGGTAACGGTTTGTTTTTGTTTTGGCTGCGGTTTTGCGCGTTGTTTATGGTCATACACGCGCGGCGCCGATTGTTTCTTTTTAACCTCGCTTTTTGCCGGCTGCTGTCGCGTTCGCGTCACTGTTTTTTCTTCACGCGACTGCGACGGACGATATTTTGCGGAACCGTCCTGTGTCGTATAATGCGTCCGCGCCGTCTCGATCAGTCGATCGACCGCTCCATCAGCTTCCGGCTGTTTTGGAACGCGTTGCGTTTTCGAGGTCGGACGCGCCTTTTGCCGCGGTGGTTTATAGGCGGCATGTTGGTCACTCTCTCTCGTTTCGAATTCGCCGCGGTTATCAGTTGAACCGTCATTGACGGTTCCCGCCTGTCCCTCGTCCTTCAGGGCAAGCATACGCTTTGTATAACTGATCTCTTCCTGATTTGGTTCCTTATCATACGTCTGCTGTTCGGGAATCGGATCTTCTCGAATATCGAAGAACGCATCATATCCGTCGGGATCATCGTCATCGTCGTCTTCATACCTGCGCGGTTTTCGGGACTGTTCCATCGCAGTCAGTACAACAAGGATGATAAACGCGATAACCATCAAAACGCCGAGAATAATCAGTAACTTTGTAATGGCTGAACTGAGACCGTTAAACAGCGTCATGTTACCGCCGCTGTTTGGCGCAGGTGTTGCTTCTGGCGTTGCCGTTGCTTCTTCCGTGCCGTATGCAACCGGCAAGATGCAGCTTTCCAGCTCTCGATTAGTTCCCGTCGGGTCATATCCTTTCACAGTGAAAGTCAGATTTCTTGGCGAACCAAGCTGAATCTCCTGATCAAACGTCGTTTCACCGGCCGGAAGCGTTTCAAACGACTTGACCACGCCGATGCTGGTCTCCAGTACCGTGATGCTCGTCAGCTCCACTGTGCTGTGATTGGTAATGATTACGCGCGCTATTAGTGATCCGGTATCCGCCGTCCATGCGGTCACGGTCTCGGCGACTACGGTCACGCTGATCTGAGAATCATCCACAAACGGATACACCTCATAAACGTTGTCTGACGATAGCGTATATGCTTCGCCAAAGGTGTCTGTTCCAGTCAAAGTGAATTGCACATTCCGAAGCGGCTCTGTCATCAGCGGCACAACGGTATAGGACAGAGTATGAATTTCACCCGGCTCCAGCGTGAACGATTCCTCGCTGATCAAGTTGGCGCGCTCATCCGTAATCTGTATGTCGCTGATAGTCTGACTTCCGGTGTTTTCTACGTCGAAACTGAACGTAACGCCACCGGGCGTCGGTGTTCCCATGTCGACGTCCATGTCCAGCTGAATCAACACCATAGTAAGCGTAAGCTGTTCGATAGAAGCGTATGTTTTCGTCTTTTCGTTGACGGTGTAGGTGACAAGCGGCGTACTCTCAACACTCTCGCCCCCCATAATGTAACTGTAATTAATGGAATACGAACTGCTTGCGCGCAGTGTATCGTGCTGCAAAATCGGATTATCACTGATGTTCTCATCGATCAGCGTGATGTCCGTCATGTCAAACTTTGTGGCGTTTTTAATGGTATATGTCAGTACGATCTCTTCGCCAGGCTTTGCGTTTTCCTTATCGGCTGTGCGCGTGACCTCTATTACCGGATTTTCAGCCCGTTCCACCGTGATGGTCGCCTCCTGACTCATCGGTTCGCCGTTGCGCGTCCAATTCAGCGTAAACACGATCGGATTGCCAAGTTGCGAGTCAGAAACCGGTAGTGGAAGGACGATATTTTCAGCATGGTAATCAGGGGGGATTACCTCACCCTCCAGAACGTCGTATGCCGTGTCCAGATAGGTAATGGTAACGTCCTCCATCGGGTAGTCTGCATTATGATTATCGATATAAAATGTAAAATCGACCGTTCCCGAATCGGTCAGTTCCGACGGCGTTGCGGTAATGTCGATCCCGACTTCCTCCGCATGGGCATGCGGAATAAAGAAAAACATACATAGGATCGCTACGCACGCGCCAATCACTCGTTTCATGGTTTGTTCGCTCCTTGTTTTCGAATACGGGTTTCCGCTCTCGGCCTTCATAAAGCGCAAAGCCTTTGGCCGAGCAGACGGATGCTCGCTCTGCCATCCGTTTTGTCAATCACGTTCGAAGAAAACCCATCCGCGCGCTCCGCCGGTATCGTGCAGGTCAGCGTCACGTCCTCCGCAAATTCCGCGGTAAACGACACTTCCATCTTGCGCAGCAGCGGTTCCAGCGCCGCATAGCTTGCATAGGACACCTTCACTTCTATCGTCTGACAGATACACATGTCTCGTATGCCAGCATTTTGTAATGCTTGTGACGCGCTCTTGCCGTACGCCCGCACCAATCCGCCGGCACCAAGCAGGACGCCGCCGAAATATCGCACAACGGCGCACAACACGTTTTCAACTTCGTTTTGTAATAACACGTTTAGTATCGGCACGCCCGCCGTACCGGACGGCTCACCATCGTCGGATGAACGTGAAATTCCACTTTGACCGTCGACGATACGAAACGCGTAACACACATGCCGTGCATCCCAGTGCTTTTTTCGAATCGCCGCCAGCAGCGTCGTCGCTTCCTCTTCCGATTTCACCGGATGACAATAGCCAAGAAAGCGGGATTTGCTGATCACAATCTCGCTTCCCCCGGTTTCTTCAACGGTTTTATACGGCTTCAGGCCTTGCGAACCCTGCAATAGCTTTTCTTTCCTTTTCTGAAAATCATGCCGTCACCTTCAATTTCGGATGTCTCCAACATTTGGTTGACAGATTCAACTTTCACATCGTCAATGAATACGCCGCCGCCTTGAATCAGCCTGCGTGCATCGCTCTTGCTGGAGGCAAGTTTGCTGATGACAAGCAGGTCCACAACACGCAATCCACTTGCGGCGATATCATCCATGCTCAGTTCACAAGTCGGAATGCTGCTTTGGTCCTTACCGCCCGAAAACAGCGCTTCAGCGGCCGTCTGTGCCTTGATCGCTTCCTCCTCGCCGTGCACCTGCTTAGTCAGCGTAAAGGCCAGCACACGCTTTGCCTCGTTAATCTGCTCACCGGGAAGCGAGCCAAGGCGGCGCACTTCGTCCATCGGCAAGAATGTCAGCAGTGCAAGGCACTTCTCCACGTCCTGATCGCCGACGTTTCGCCAGTATTGATAGAAATCATAAACGCTGCACTTTTCCTTATCGAGCCAGACAGCGCCTTTTTCGGTTTTGCCCATCTTCTTGCCGTCACTCGTCGTCAGTAACGCTGTTGTGAGCGCATAGGCAAGCTTCTGTTCCTTGCGGCGGATAAGGTCCGCACCGCCGAGGATGTTGTTCCACTGGTCGTCGCCGCCCATTTCAAGGGTGCAACCATAACGCCGGTTCAACTCAAGAAAATCATAGCTTTGCATCAGCATGTAGCTCATTTCAAAGAACGTCAATCCGCGCTCCATACGCTGCTTGTAGCATTCCGCCGTCAGCATGCGATTGACCGAGAAATAGACCCCGATATCGCGCATGAAATCCAAAAAGTTCAGATCGTACAGCCAGTCACCGTTCTGCACCATGATTGCTTTTCCCTCAGAAAAGTCGATCAGACGCGACATTTGCTTTTGGAAGCACGCCGCGTTGTGTGCAAGCTGTTCTTTGGACATCAGCGTACGCATGTCTGTCTTGCCGGACGGATCGCCGATAAACGCCGTCCCGGTGCCAAGCAGCACGATTGGGCGATGCCCTGCGCGCTGCATATGCGCCATTGTCATAAGCGCAACGTAATGGCCGATGTGCAGGCTGTCGGCTGTAGGGTCAAAGCCAATATAAAACGTGACCTTTTCTTTGCCAAGCAGTTCGTGCAGCTCTTCCGGATGGGAGCACTGCTTTAGAAAGCCACGCTCTTCCAGTACATCGTATACGTTTTGTTCCATTTTCGTTACCCTCCGTAACCTCTTAACATCTTTGACAATATACCACGAAATAAACAAAGAAACAATGCGGACGCATTGTTTCTCTTTGCCTGTGCCTTTGAATTTTTCAAATGTTAACACATCGTCTACAGTTTGTTTTAGCGCGCATGCATGGCAAATAATGCGTGCTGACAGCTCCATAAACTCATTTGCCCAATCGTGTTGAAATCATTTGCTTTCCGGCAACGCCGACGGTAGTTCAGAGGGTTGATTTAACGCAACGGTAAAGCGGAAAACAGCATTTTCGCCTTCATTCGTCGCGACAATGGTTTCGCCGAGATGTGTAAGCACTTCTTGGACGATTGCCAGTCCGAGACCGGTTCCACCCTCCGAATGCGAAGCATCCGCCTTGTAAAACCGCTCAAACAGATGCGGAAGATGTAATTCATCGATATGGCCCGTGTTCATGATCGATATCTGTGCGCGTGTTTCGTCATCCGACTTGCGGATGTCGATTGTGATCGTTCCTTCATCGCTTGCGTATTTGATAGCGTTGTCGGTCAGCGCGATCAGCACCTGCTCAATGCGGTCACGATTGGACAATACGCTCAGAGCCTTTTCGCAATGCCACTGCGTGTGAATCTGAATGTCGCTATAGGAAGCAACCATTTTCATCTGTTCAGCAACTTCATCAACAACCCCGCCAAGATCAAACGGTGTCTTTTCCAGTGCAATTGCACCGGACTGAATCCGTGAAAGTTCTAGCAAGTCGTTGATCAACCGTGTCAGCCGAAGTGATTCACGAAGAATGTAGCCATAATAGCGAGAACGGTCGTCTTCCGTTTTTATAAGGCCATCGTTCAGTGTTTCCGCCAGACTTCGTATGGAAGCAATCGGCGTACGTAACTCATGACTGACGTTTGCAACGTAGTCTCTTCGCGTCTGTTCAAGACGTTCCGCCGCCGTAACGTCCTGGACAACGATGACCGTGCCGGGCGCAACTTCGCTCGTCTCCTGCGAAACAGAAACGACCATCAACAGTTTGCTCTCCCCGACTTCCATCGTGATGGACTGCGCCGGCGCGCCGTTACGTACGTTTTCACAAAGCGGAAGAACGGGTTTCAAAATGTTTAAAAGACCGCAGTTATCGCAGACGCCAAGCATCTGGCAAGCGGCTTGATTTTTGTAGATTACGTTGTTATTTGATTCAAGCGCAATAACACCTTCGTGGAGTCCGTCCAGTATCATATGCAGGCGGTTTCTGGCCAGAACCAGATCACTGATGTTGCGCCGCAACTGATTCGAAAGATGGTTGAGCGCTATGCCGAGTTGGCCAATTTCATCCTCACGGTTTTCATCCGCCTGAACGGTGAAATCGCCGCCGGCCATTGCGATGGAAGCACGCATCATACCGCGTATCGGGTTGGTCATCCGTCTTGAAACGAAGTATGCAGGGATCACCATGCATGCTGCGGCGATCACAGCGCTCAGCACAAGCGCCCGAACAAAGCCCATTAACGAACTGTACACTTCGCATGTTGGGCGTGACATCAGAATGGCGCCAATAATGCGCTCCATGTTGTCCGTGATTGTTACTCCAACCACAATGCCGTCGTCCGAGCGCCATTTGGTTGATATAAGTTCTTCGCCTGTGCCGACCACTTGTTTCCCATACTCAAGGATTGTATCGCTGACCACTTCGTCGTTGAACACATCTTCAATCGTATACGCAATTAAATTCGCTTCTTCGTCAAAGATATAGACGCGCGTGCCCTGCTGCCCTTTCAGTGAGAAATCCAGAAAAGAATCATAAGAAACCTGACCCGATTGCAGGCGCGTTGCGAGCCGCGCCATAGATTCTGCGCGCGGCAACATCTCGTCGGCTATACGCTTTGCGTGCACGTTTGCACCCGTGACCAAATAAGCCACGACTGCAAGCGTAGAAGTCAACACGCATCCGACGATGAGAAAAAATAAGAATTTTTGAAAAATTGACCCGTTTTTCATATGCTTACGCGTCAATCGCTCGCGCCAAATTTATAACCGACCCCATAAACCGTGCGGATTCCCCAGGACAATCCTTCATCAGGGATCTTTTGGCGGATGCGCTTAATCTGCGTATCCACGGCACGTGTATCACCAAAGTAGTCGTAACCCCAAATTTTGGATAAAATCTGTTCGCGATCGAACACTCGTCCCGGATGTGATGCCAGCAGGTAGAGTATCTCAACTTCTTTTGGCGTGAAGTCGACCGGCTTGTCCTTGATCTTTACCTCATAGTTTGAGAGGCTGATCTCAAGGTCTTCCATGCGGATGGTCTTGTTTTCGCTTTCCGGTTCGGCTGTCGTGCGCCGCAGCACAGCCTTGATGCGGGCTACCAGCTCGCGTGAAGAAAACGGCTTTACAATATAGTCGTCCGCGCCGAGTTCCAACCCGACAACACGGTCGATTTCTTCACCTTTTGCCGTTAACATAATGATCGGCACGGAGCTCTTTTGCCGAATCTCGCGGCATGCGTCGGTGCCGGATTTTTCCGGCATCATTAAATCCATTAAAATAAGATCGGGCGACTCGGATTCCGCCATTTGAACGGCCTGAACACCGTTATACGCCGAAGCATGCGTAAAGCCTTCGCTCTCTAAATAAACGCCGAGTGACTCGTGAATGATCGGCTGATCGTCACAAATCAATATGTGCGCTGTTTTCTGCATATCGGCACCCCCTTTTGTTTAAATTATAGTATGCGCTCTGCCACATTTCAACGGTACTCGATACCTTGTCAAAATTGTACATCATTCGTACAAGATCGCTCTTATCTTTCTTATATTTGGTCAAATTTGAGATTCTTTGTCTTATTCGAGGTTTCATTTAAACCGTCTCTTATTAAAAACGGCCAAAACAGAGCGATTCTGTTTTGACCGTTTTCCATTTAGCATCAGTTTTTTTTCTTCGCCTTTTTGTCACGCTGGCGCGGCGGTATCACTTCATACGGCGCGTCCTGAGACGGCTGCTCGTCGTAAACATTTGTGTCCACCGTTTCTTCGCGAATAACGCTTGTTGATGAACTTGGGCCAAGCGCAATGGCGTTACTGATATATTTTTTCAGTGTGAAGTGGAAACTCGTACCTTCGTTCGTTTTGCTTTCAACGTATATTTCTTCACCCAGTTTGTCGATAATCTGTTTTGCAATCGAAAGTCCTAGTCCCGTACCGCCTTCCTTTCTGGACTTGTCTGTTTTATAAAAGCGTTCAAAAACATGCGGCAAGTCTGCTTCCGCAATACCGCATCCGGTATCCGAAACCGTAACGAGAATCCGGTCTCCCTTTGTTTCAGTTGCGCCGATTGTAATGCTTCCGCCTTCCGGCGTATAGTGCATGGCGTTGTCTAGTAAAATAACCAGCAGCTGCTCCACGCGGTCTTCGTCCGTCATTGCATACGGCACTCCTTTTGCATCCAATTTAAGCGCGATGCCACGCTGCGCCGCTTCATTTTGATAGCTCTGTTTTGTATCCTGCAAGAGTTCTTCCAAATTTACGGCGGAGACTTCCATATGTTCCGTACCGGATTGCAACCTCGAAAGCTCCAACATGTCCGTAATCAAACGCGATAGTCGGACGACCTCCTTCAGCATGATCCTGTAGTAACGCTGTCTGGTTTCGTCGTCCTGAATCATGCCGTCTGCAAGAGGCTCAAGAAGGCCGCGAACGGCCGTCAGCGGCGTGCGCAGCTCATGGCTGACATTTGCCACATAATCGCGCCGCGTCTTCTCCAGCCGCTCCAGATCGGTCACGTCCTTAAATAAGCCGACAACACCCGTGCATTCGCCGTCCTCCGCCGTAACGGGAACAATACTGACCCAAAGTGCCCGGTCATTTGGCATCTGGTAGTGCATCGTGACCGGTTCACGTGATTCATAGACCGCATGGAACATCTCCCAAACCGATTCGTCCGGTATGAGATCCATAGGAACTTTTACATCAACGGCGCCAAACATCTTCATCAGTGCCGGATTATAATGCGTCAGGCAACCGATGTTGTCGATGGCCGCAATACCGTCGGCAAAGCTTGATAGTAACTGATTCAGCTGTCGTTTCTCGCTTTGCAGTTGGTAAATCGTTTGTGATAAGTTGTCGCAAAGCGTGTTGAGCGCGCGTGCGAGGATGCCAATTTCTCCGGACGCCTTTTCGTTTGCCCGCACGTCAAAGCGCCCTTTCGACATTTCAATTGCCGCATTGGACATTTCATGGATAGGCCTTGACACACGGTTTGTACTAAACGCAACCAGCAGCATGACGACCGGCAGGATGATTAAAATCGTTCCGGTCAGCACGTTGTTCAGCTGGTTGAAGGCCGATTGTATGCGCTTGATTTGTTTGATGATTAAGATGCCGCCGGTAACGTTGCCGTCCGAATCGCGTATCGGTATGCCAACGGAAACCGCTGATTCACCGTTGAGCAATTTTAAGTCGTTGTTTTCAACCGTTTCGCCCTTTAAAACATTTTGCATCTCTGCGCGGTAATATTCGCCGAAATCCTGTACCTCAACCGTGCTGTCGACGCTGCGTACAATCAGGAGTTTGCCAAGTGCATCTGCTATCAAAATGGCAGATTCGCTGGAGTTCGACTGCTTTTCGATCAGCCTCTGAAACGCTTCCTCCGTCATATAGCCATTCTTGTACTCTTCGTAGATCAGGCGCGTAACTTCCGCTTCCGGCTCAAGATTGGACATTTCAATGGAGACATAGGTGTTTTTCCCTACATACGCATAAGCCGCCAGCAAAACAACGTTTGCCAGCAGCAATGCAATGATGGATACGATTAAAATTCGCCAGTAGAATACGCTGCGCATTTTTCCCCTTACTCGGTCTCGAATTTATAACCTACGCCATAGATGGTTTTAATGCTCCAGCCGAGTCCTGTTGAATCGAGTTTTGCACGGATACGCTTAATGTGCGTGTCGACCGTTCGGGTTTCTCCCGCAAAGTCATACCCCCACACACGGGACAAAAGTTGCTCGCGCGTAAATACCTGTCCCGGGTTGGACGCAAGCATATGTAAGATTTCAATTTCTTTCGGTGTGCACACGACCGGCTTGCCGCGTAGTGTCACAGTGTAGCTCTTGAGGTCGATCGTTAAGCCGTTGTATGAAATAACAGACGAATCGCTCTTTGGTTGTTCCGTTGCACGGCGAAGTACCGCCTTAATGCGGGCAACAACCTCTCGCGGACTGAATGGTTTTACAATGTAGTCATCCGCGCCGAGTTCCAATCCGACGATTCGGTCAATTTCTTCGCCTTTTGCCGTCAGCATCAGCACCGGTAACTGTGAGGTTTTGCGGATTTCCCGGCAAACTTCAATACCGGACATCTTCGGCATCATGACGTCAAGCACGCATAAAACGATTTCCGGCGTGATGCTCTTTAATGCCTGTTCTCCGTCGAATGCGTCGACAACCTCAAAACCTTCCGCTTTTAAATAGATACTAAGCGACTCGTGTACGACTGGTTCGTCGTCGGCAATCAATATTTTCTGCGCCATAGTCTGCTCCTTATTTTCATCAATTATCTTATAGTATACCATACGTGTGCCACAATCGTACAGCACATCAATTTACCGAAAACGTTCGGCGACAATAAGAATTTCCGCTATGTTAGTGAAAGTTCCCGCAGTGTTTCGCCAACCAGTTCAGCATCTTTCTCCATCACCGCAATCAGTTTACGGTTATAAATGCCGCTGGCAGGATGATACAGCGGAATCAGCTCAAACGATACCCTCTGAAGCGATAGCGGTATGCGTTTGCCGTGATGTGCGCCAATCACGCCGGACTCCGCACCGCAAAGATGCAAAACGGCCTTTAGTGGCGTGTTGCCGAGCGTTAGAACAACGCTTGGGTGTATCAACGCAATCTCACGTTTAAGCAGAGCCAATGCTTCTTCCACTTCGATCGGACCCGGCGTCCTGTTTCGCAGACTTCGCTCGGAGCGCACAACGGGACGATATTTTACAACGTTTGTAATGTACGCATCATCGCGTGTAATCCCAAACGATGCAAACAACGCGTCCAGTTGCTTTCCCGCACGACCAACAAACGGTCTCCCCTGCTTAGTTTCCTCCGCGCCGGGCGCTTCGCCAATCAAAAGCACGCCGGACGCAATCCCGCCTTCACCGAAAGCAGGTGAAGCATATTCACCCTGCGGTGTATCGCATTTTGCCAGCTTTGCAAGTCTTTTTCGTTCTTTGACATACGCTGCTTCCAGCTGTCGCCGAATCACATCCGCCTCACTCGTTGCCAATATGTCAACCTCCGTTGTCGGGCGTGTTGTTGTCCTGCGTCTCCCCCGCCAACTGGCTTTGCAACGTTAAAAAGTTATTTCTAAGCGCCTCGTAAAGCGGTTCAATTTCCGAGTATTCGTAACCCGTGAGAGCAACTTCCAACGCGGCCATATCGTCCTTCAGCGTGTTTCCAGCATCCTCCGGAACACCAGTTGCTGTGTTGAGATAGTCCGTTACCTGCTGCATCAAATCCTGTGCATCAGTCTTTAGCTCAAATATTGACAGTGAACCGTCCGAATGTACCGTGCAGGTCTTCATTGACGCAATAAACTCGTCGGTGGTCATTTCAGTGCGAATCGCAGTCGGGAACGCCTCTAAAAGGAATTCATCGTCAAATTTATAGAATTGCGAGTCCGGGCGGATCAGCACGTAGCTAACTTCCGAAACCAGCTCTTCCGGACAAAACTCGGTTGCAATTGCGTTCTCCGCCGAACAGATGTTTAACGTTACATGCACGTCGTCGTATGTTGTCGGTGCGTTTCCAGCAAGAAACCAATCCGTTACCGCCTTGTGGCTCTCGTCATCCTTGCTCGCATCGGTAGCCAGCAGGCCGGATACCGTGTCCACCGTACGCTTGACCAACCCGAGCGACGTCGGGTCGGTATCGATGATCGCCTTGTCCTCAAGACCTTCGTGTATCTTGGACATGTAGGCCTGCCACAAAGGCGCGGCCTCGTTTCCGCCGGAAGAGCCTTTCTTCAATTTGTTCGCCGGATAATCATGTCCAATCCAAATCGTTGACGTATAATACGGCGTAATACCCGCGAAGTAGACGCTTGCATAATCAGAGTTCGTTCCCGTTTTGCCGGCTACGGTCATGTCCGTAATCTTTGCCTTTGTACCGGTGCCGGATTTAACGGCGTCCTCGAGCATATCAATCAACAGCCAGGCTGTGCTCTCTTGATAGACCCGGTGTGTATCACGTACTTCGTCTGCATCCAGAATCACGTTACCCGCTGCATCAAGCACCTTGGTAAAGGAAAGCGGTTCCTGATAGACGCCTTCGTTCGCAATCGTACCATATGCCGCCGCCATCTGAATCGGTGTTAAACCGGACGTGCCGAGTGCAAGGCCTGCACCGTCAACGTTGATCTTATCTTCTCTTGCACCAAGTTCATACATGTACTGCGCCGCGATTGCGGGCGTAACATGCTCCATCAATAAGCGTGCGGCGACAACGTTAAGTGAACTCATAAGCCCGCGACGAAGTGTGACCGGCCCGTAGTAGGAGCTGAGTCCGCCGGACGGGTATCCTTTTTCCGTGTTCCATCCGTCAATCGGGCCGTCCATATTTGCAATGATGCTTGCCGGTGAAAGCCCTAGGTCCAAAGCCGGCCCATATACCGCAAGCGGTTTGATGGCGGAGCCGACCTCCGTGTAGCTTTGCGACGCGCGGTTCAGTCCTTTGCGGATGGTCGGTTCGTCACGACCACCGACGATTGCACGCAGCTCACCCGTGTGATAATCAAACACGACTGCCGATGACTGCGGTTCAACCGTTTCCGTCACGTTGCCGTCTGAATCCGTTTCGACCAGCAAAGACTTTGATGTGTCTGCCAGGGACGGATAGCTGTCCCATTGGCTCAGTGTATCCTGCACAGTGTGCTGTATGTCAGGATCGACCGTCGTGTAAATATGGTAACCGCTCGTGCGCAGTTCATTTTCAATCGCATTGCGGTTTGCCGTCGTATCGCTCAATCCGCGCTTTTCAAGCAGATGCGTCACAACGTCGCTGATTGCATACTCGACAAAGTACGCCATGTCGTACATCTGCTTCTGTTCGCTGACCTCAACTACATACACTGATTCCGTCAATGCGGATTCATACTGTTCGTACGTGATGAATCCTGCTTGATACATCTTGCCGAGCACCTGATCCGTTCGTACATCCGTTACTTCCATCCGGTCACGCTGATACATGTTCTTGCGGGGATTATAACGATACGGCGACTGCGTCAATCCCGCTAACATTGCACATTCGCGAATCGTCAATTCCGAAAGGTCCTTGCCGAAATAATCCATTGTCGCCGTTTTCACACCGTAGTTGGATTCACCAAGATAGATGTCGTTTAGATACGCTTCAAGGATTTCGTCTTTTGATATCTGCTGTTCCAGCTCCAGCGCCAGATACGCTTCTTGAATCTTGCGCTTGTAGTTGCGCTGCGAACCGAGGATTTTATTTTTAATCAGTTGTTGGGTAATCGTACTGCCACCGGACGAGTTACTGTTTCCCAGAATTTCCAGCGCGGCTGAAAACAGGCGCTTAAAGTCGACGCCGGAGTGCTTGTAAAAGCGCACGTCTTCAACCGCTATAAATGCGTTTTTAAGCATGTCCGGTATATCTTCGCTGTCCACCCAGTCGCGGTATTCAACGTCCGCAATGGTTGTAATCAAATCGCCATTCGTGTCATAAAGATGACTCGTATAATCCGATATGGTCAGCTGTGCAACATCCAGCGTTGGCGTTGTTTCGACATACGCTTTCACAACGCCAACCACGAGACCGAAGCCAATAAAACACACGACGATAAACGCCAAAACCAACAGCTTCAGCGACGTAAAAACAACAGCCAACGTAAAGGAGCTCGGTTTGTCACGTTCCTTTAACAGCGGTTGATTCTCCTCGTGCTGTTCATGATCAATTTTCGGATCGTCTTTCGTCTCAACGTGAAAGAACGGATTATTTTTTGCCATGTGTTAACACCTCAACTAAATCGTTGGTATTATAGCATATGCATGTCACGCTTTGCTCGAATGCCGCAAAAAGTTCATACTTTCTGTGATTTTACGTTGTTCAATGTGATCATTTTCTCTGTTTTGACGCCACCATGCAAGTCGGATGATGCATCGCGTTTTTTGTATGTCAATTCTGAAATTTAGGTCTTTACAAACATGTCTGTTTCTACTATAATAGCACATGCGGCTCGGGGCTTTAGCGAAGTTGGCTATCGCGCTACACTGGCAGTGTAGAGATCACCGGTTCGAATCCGGTAAGCTCCACCAGTTGGGATGTTCATGCAAATGAGCATCCCGTTTTCTTTTTTGATTCCGTTATGCTAAAGTGGTTTGAGGGGTATATGGCAATGTCAAAAGTAAAGATAAGCATCACAGAAAGCGATTGCCGGTGCGGTTATCATCACGCGGGTGAATCTTTCCTAGTCGAAGATATCTGTCCGCCGATGTGTCATGAGCTTTGGAACGTCGTTTATCCAATGGTTTATGCGCTGCAAAACGGCGCAACGCTGGATTATGGAAACCAACGCTGCGCATGTTTCGATGCGGAGTGTCCTGATGGCGGTCGCGTACATGTGCACGGCGAACGTGTTGAATAGAGCACTTTATTTAAAAGCAAGGCAGTCCGGTGGCTTATCCTTCGAACTGCTTTTATTTTTGTGCTCTTTTTGCAGAGGCGATGAACGACGCTTCCAGTTTCAGCCTTCGTATCGTGTGCCGTTTTGCCGAAATCTTGCGGACGTCTGATCCCTTTTCAAGCAGAAACAAGTTCTCGCCAACGTGGATGAAAACACGCTGAAATTTTATCGTTCGTTCGATACTGTCGTAATAACCTTTAATTTCTCGAACATCGGATTGGTTTAGAATCAGTGTTTCACCGAACACGTACAACCATTGTTCCGCACACGTCTGATATTGTGAAAGCATGTTCGTTTTTTCGTTGATCCGTTCTATGATTCGATCTGTGTGAATTTTTACGTGTTCAGCGTGGGTATCATTTGAGCCGACATCAGCCTGCGGTTCGCCGGGAAAGTCGTTTTCACCGTCCGCTTCGATTTGGCGAATGACGCTGAAATCCGGCCCCCGCTTTTTAAGCTGCCGTTTGACGACCGCTTCCTGCCGTGCCCATTCTTCTATCACTGCGCGGGTGACTTCCAGACCGAGTTTGTTTTCGGCGGAAACAAAGTCCGGCCGTTCCGATTTTTTCAGGTAACGCGGGCTGAAGTTGCAGGCGTAGTCGATATGGAGTTTTGCATAGTACTCGAAGTACGCTTTTTCGAAATCCATATTGCCCTCTTGCGTTAGCGTAAAGTCCGTTAGAAATGCATTCGTCAGTTGCGGACATTATATACGCAAACGAGAGGGATGTAAAATATTGAATAATTTATTACATCAACATATTAGCAGTCTTTACATGGTTAAATTTCCAAGTAAGTCTCCCCTTGCACCACTCGTTCCATGCTCCTATAATTAGAATAACGAATCTCATCAAAGGGGCAAATCATGATTTATGACGCATTGATCGAACGGGCGCTTTCGCTTGCGGAACAACACACTGTCACCGATATTCGAATCGGCCTAAGATACACCGCCGTACTGCTGGACAACGGTTCATGTGGGCTGGCATTCACGTTTCAGGGCGGTTCCGCCTGTGGCTGTCACCTCATGAGCGAAGCAGGCCGCATGACCGGCAAGCCGGTTTCTGAACTCATCCTGTTGCTCGCCGAAAAAAATCTTCTGCGCGCATCCGTCGGCCTTGCCGCAGTCAACGCAGTGCTCAACGCACCCGATATCGCCCGCGACAACGGAAACGTCATCGAAGCGCTTCAAGTCGGGTCAGACGAGACGTTTGGCATGGTCGGGGAATTTAAGCCGATCGTTGCCGCAATGAAAAAGATCACCGACTGCATCTATGTTTTTGAACAAAACCTCTCAAAAGGCCCCAACCTGTACCCTGAAGAAGCAATCCCGGATTACCTGCCGAAATGCGACGTCGTGGTCGTTACCGCAACCAGCATTATCAATCACACCATCGACGGCGTTCTCTCGCATTGCAAAAACGCAAGACAGGTTGCCATTGTCGGCCCGTCTACGCCGCTGTACGCGGGTGTCTTTAAAGATACGCCCGTTACCCTGCTTGCAGGCAGTGTTCCAAGAGATATCGAGCAGTTGCTGAAAATCATCAGTCAGGCAGGCGGAACCATGCACATGAAACCGGCGATCGATCAGGTTATGGTTCGTGTATAAATAAGACATACAAAAAGGAGCGGTTGAACCGCTCCTTTTTGAGTTTGATATGTTTATTCGTACAGCGGGAAATTTTTGCAAAGCTCCAACACCTGCTGTTTGACTTCCGATACGGCTGCGTCGCGTTCTTTTACGATGCGGGCGATCATGCTGCCGATGATTTCCATCTCCGGCTCCTTCATGCCGCGCGTTGTGACCGCGGGCGTACCAAATCGCATGCCGCTTGTCTGAAGTTTATTGCGCGTGTCAAACGGGATGGCGTTCTTGTTGGCAGTGATGTGCGCCTTGTCGAGCAGGACTTGTACCTGCAAACCTGTGATATCGTCGAACTCACGCAAGTCGACCAGCATCAGGTGTGTGTCTGTTCCGCCGGATACGACGCGCAATCCATTTTTCTGTAATGTGTCACACAGTGCCGCGGCGTTGAGTACGATCTGGTGTTGATATTCCTTAAACGTGGGCTGCATTGCTTCGCGGAAACAGACGGCCTTTGCCGCAATCACGTGCATCAGCGGGCCACCCTGCATACCGGGGAAAACCGCCTTGTCGATTTGCTTAGCAAATTCCTCTTTACAAAGAATCATCCCGCCGCGCGCACCGCGCAGTGTCTTATGCGTTGTTGTCGTTGCAACATCCGCATACGGAAACATGTTCGGGTGCTCGCCAGCAGCGATCAAGCCTGCAATGTGCGCCATGTCTACCATAAAATATGCGCCGACATCCTTTGCAACCTTGCCGATCCGCTCAAAGTCGATCACACGGGAATACGCGCTTGCGCCGGCCACGATCAATTTCGGTTTGTGCTCGTGTGCAAGGCGTTCAAGCTCGTCATAATCGATATACCCCGTGTCTTCGCGAACGCCATATTGCACAAAGTTATAGAGTTTGCCGGACGCATTCGCTACGTGTCCGTGCGTCAAGTGCCCGCCGTGGTTGAGGTTCATTGCAAGCACGGTATCGCCGACATTCAGCAGTGCATAGTATACGGCAAGATTTGCCTGCGTACCCGAGTGAGGCTGTACGTTTGCATGATCTGCATGAAACATTTTTTTAGCGCGTTCGCGTGCGAGATCTTCAACCATGTCGACATACTCACATCCGCCGTAGTATCGTTTTCCGGGATATCCTTCGGCGTATTTATTGGTCAGGGGACTGCCAAGCGCCGCCATGACCGCCGGAGAAACAAAGTTTTCCGAAGCAATCAGTTCAATATGGTCGCGCTGGCGATTCAGTTCCATACCCATGAAATTTGCAATTTCCGGGTCATACTGTGCGATAAATTCGTGAGACGGTTTCAAATTCATTATGCCAGTTTCCAATCTTGTTTATTTCCGCAAAACGCGCTCATGCCTGTTACCGACCAGAGCGTATGCCGATTCAAATTTTGTTTGCGCCTAATCTTCGGCGCTTTCATTACCGCCGATGACCGCGTCGATACGCGGTTTAAAACGGTTCTTATCGCGTGAGTGTTTTTCAACAAAACGTAGTATCACGTAGGACACGCCGCAGGCTGCAATACCGAGCACAAGGCCGAACCAATCCGAAACACCGCTGCCGATCCAGACGCCGGCAATCAACAGCGCAAGCGGAATCGCATAGGCAAGAAGGCTTGCCTGCACAACGCGCTTTGGTGACAGGCTGACGCGCACACTGTCGCCAACCTTTGCGCCAACCGGATTATTGAGTTCCAGTTCCATTTCATGTTCGCCCGCCGTCAAGCACGCGCCACAGTGTGAGCACTGCGGGCTGCGCTGAAAACGAACTTTCGCTGTCTTTCCTTTTACTTGCGTTACAATGCCGAATGTACAGCTTTGCTCTTCCACTTTAATTTCACTCTTCCTTTTCGGTGCAGGCAATGTGCAGTTCGTCCAGTTGTTTGTCGTCAACAAAGTCCGGCGCGCCGGTCATTGGGCAGGATGCATTCTGCACCTTCGGAAACGCAATAACGTCGCGAATGCTGGACGTGCCGGAAATCAACATAGCAAGTCGGTCGAGCCCATAGGCCATCCCACCGTGCGGTGGCGGCCCGTATTTGAAGGCGTCCATCAGGAAGCCGAAACGGTACTGCGCCTGTTCGTCCGTAAACCCGAGTGCGCGGAACATCTGTTGTTGCAGTTCCTGCGAATGGATACGGATCGATCCGCCGCCAATCTCCACGCCATTGAGAACAATGTCGTATGCCTTGGCGCGAACGCTGCCCGGGTCGGATTCCAGTTTATCCATATCCTCGTCCATCGGGCTGGTAAATGGATGGTGCATCGCCATAAAGCGGCCTTCTTCCTCACTCCACTCAAACTGCGGGAATTCGCGCACCCACAGCAGGTTGAACTGATTCTCCGGAATCAGGTTCAGCTTATCGGCAAGTTTGAGCCGCAATGCACCGAGAGATGCATACACGGTTTTATTCGCGTCCGCAATGATGAACAGAATGTCGCCCGGTTCGAAACCGGTAAGCTCCTTAATCGCCGTCACTTCTTCCTCTTTGAGGAACTTAAGGATCGGGGATGCGATCCCATCCTCCTTATAGTTCATCCAGGCGAGACCTTTTGCGCGGTAGGTCTTTACATATTCGCCAAGCGCGTCAATCTCTTTTCTTGAAAATGAACCGCTCGCACCTTTTGCGTTGATTGCGCGGACGCTGCCGCCGTTTTCGATCGCCCCGCGGAACACGGAGAATTCGCTGTGTTTGACCACTTCCGAAATATCGCAAAGCTCCAGCCCAAAGCGCGTGTCCGGCTTATCGGAGCCAAAACGATCCATGGCTTCCTCATACTTTAGTCTCGGCAACGGCAACTGTATGTCAACGTCCAGCGTCTCTTTGAAGAGTTTTTTCAGGAATTCTTCGTTGACGGCTTGCACATCTTCTTCTTCGACGAATGACATTTCAAGGTCTATCTGTGTAAAGTCCGGCTGCCGGTCCGCACGCAAGTCCTCATCACGGAAACAGCGTGCGATCTGGAAATAGCGGTCATAACCGGAAAGCATCAGCAATTGTTTGAACAGCTGCGGACTCTGCGGCAACGCGAAAAACTTGCCCGGGTGTACCCTGCTCGGTACAAGATAATCGCGTGCGCCCTCCGGCGTGCTTTTGGTCAGTATCGGTGTTTCAATCTCTAAAAAGCCCTGTTTGTCAAAGAATTCACGTGCGATAAATGCAATCTTATGACGCATGATGAGATGCTTCTGCATCGCAGGACGGCGCAGGTCGAGATAGCGGTATTTCAACCGCAGAAGCTCATTTGCCTTGCACTCGTCACTGATATCGAACGGCGGCGTCTCGCTGGTGCTGAGAATCTTGAATTCCTCCACCAGCACTTCCAAATCGCCGGTCTTCATGTTGGAGTTTACCATGTTGCCGGTGCGAAGCGTTACCTTGCCGCGGACGGCCAGCACATATTCCGAACGAATTGTGCAGGCACGATCGAAGTCTTCTTTGCTTAGCGTTTCGGAGTTGAACACGACCTGCATGACGCCGGTACGGTCGCGCAGCTGCACAAACACCAGTGCACCGAGATCGCGACGCACATTCGTCCAGCCCATCAACGTGACTTCCCTGCCCGCGTCCGCCGCAGTAAATTCCGTGCAGTATCCTGTCCGTTTCCATCCGCTCAATAACTCGCTCATATGTTTACCCTCAAAAATCAATTTATTAAATGTTCTCTTTGATAGCTTCCGCCTTCAGCGCAACCGGCGTTTGTTCGCCGTCGCTCATGCGCTTAAGCATAGCTTCGCCTTTTTCAAGCTCGTTGTCGCCCAGCACTATGACATACTTTGCGCCAATCTTGTCGGCATACTTAAGCTGTGCCTTCACACTTCTGCCAACGTGGTCGATTTCGACGCATAACCCAAGGTCGCGGAACTCATGTGCAAGCAGAAACGCGCGCTCATTCGCCGCATCGCCCATCGATGCAAGGTATACATCATATCGTATTGGCTTTGGTATCTCTTTGCCGATGTTTTCCAGCACTAGAAGCAGTCGCTCCATACCGAGACCAAAGCCGACCGCGGGCACATGCGGCCCGCCGATTTCTTCAACCAAGCCATCGTAACGACCGCCGCCGCAAACCGCGCTTTGGGAGCCGATACTGTCGGACGTGATTTCAAACACTGTCTTAGTGTAGTAGTCCAGTCCGCGCACAAGCCTTGGATTGAGTTCGTAACGGACGTCCATCCCGTCGAGCAACTTTAACAGCATCGCCTGATGCTCTTTGCACTCGTCGCACAGATAATCACCGATTACAGGCGCATCTTTTGCAATTTCTTTGCACTTTTCAACCTTGCAGTCGAGTACACGAAGTGGATTTTGCTCATAGCGCACCTTGCAGGTCTCACAAAGATCATCATAATGCGACTTTAGGTATCCTTTCAGCGCCGCGTGATAATTGGGGCGGCATTTGGGGCATCCAATACTGTTAAGGTGTACGGTCAGGCCCGTGCAGCCCAGTTGGTTGAGCAACTCCGTCGCAACGCTGATGCACTCCGCGTCCGCCGAGGCTTTGCTCGCGCCGAAGAATTCCACGCCAAATTGATGATGTTCTCTAAGTCTGCCTGCCTGCGGCCGTTCATAGCGGAAAACCGGGTTGTTCAAATAGAACACCTTGGTCGGCTGCGTGTCGCCAAAGAGATTGTTTTCAACGAACATACGGACGATACCCGCTGTGCCTTCCGGCTTGAGCGTGATGGAACGACTGCCTTTATCCTCAAAGGTGTACATCTCCTTTTGCACGATATCAGTCGTTTCGCCAACGCCGCGCAAAAACAATTCGGTATGCTCAATCACCGGTGTTCTTGCTTCCAAGAACCCGTATTTCCTCACGATGCCGCGAATCAACGCTTCCAGATATTGCCACTGGTAGCTCTGTTCCGGCAGGACGTCTTTCGTCCCTTTCGGTGCTTTGTAAACAGCCATATCGACCCTCCGTAATAGTGTGAATTCCCGCGCATATACCGTATTACGGTACAAAAAAAGCAGGTTCCAATCCGATAGGGACGGGAAACCCGCGGTGCCACCCTGATTGAACAAACGTCATCTTCGATACGTCCATTCCACTTCATTCTCCGATAACGCAGGAAGCGTCGCAGCTTATGGCGATATTTCGTCTTTTGGCCGCGCGGTTCACGGGTGCCGTTCATCTAAAATTACGCTGCAGGGCTTGCACCATATGTCCTGCTCTCTGATGCGGTCGTTTCAGACTACTCTCCCGGTCAAAACCTTTCAACACATTATAACGACCCCATAGTGAACTGTCAATCGTTATCCATACAGTCTTTTATGTAGATGTTCCTACAAAATGTTGTGCTCAGCGGCCAAAAAACAAACGCTTATCGCTGCATAGTCGATCGAGCTTGTTCAGGTATGTAGGCACGTCCTTCGGACTTGGCAGGCGTTCAATCCGGTTGTCCCCGCAATGCACACGCTTCGTCATTGTTCCTGCGCCATGTGCAAGGATGCTTGCCGTCTCCTCCATCATGTCGATGTTATAGATGCATTCCTTTCCGGGCAATGCGTAACCGACGTTTTCAAGATTGCCGCTCATGTACTTCTGCCGGTACATATAATATGCCCGCATACCGAGTGCTTCTGCGCACGCCGCGCCGATGTCGGTCGTCTCGCTTGCTGTTTTTGCATCCGCCAACGCATATTCACTTAATTCAAGTTTCAATCGCGACGAACGTTTGATTGCAAGCGAATGCACGGTCAAATTGTCTGGCTTGAGTTTATATATCTCGTCACAACTTCGTTGCATATCACCAGGTGCTTCACCAGGAAGTCCGGCAATCAGATCCATGTTGATTGCATCAAATCCGACTTCACGTGCAAGTGCGTATGCTTCCTTAATGTCTTGTGCCGTATGTGTCCTTCCAACGCGTCGAAGCGTTGCGTCGTTCATCGTCTGCGGGTTGATGGAAACACGCGTGACGCCAAGCCGTTTCAACACAGTTAGTTTGTCCTTATCAATCGTGTCAGGCCTTCCGGCTTCAACCGTACTTTCTATTCCGAACGAACCATATTGCTCCAGTGTGTAGGATAACAGTTCATCCAACTGGCTTGCAGAGAGCACCGTCGGCGTACCGCCGCCCATGTAAAACGAGCGCACATGCATTCCCTGCTCTTTGCAAATCTGCGCACCGCAGGCGATGTCCCGTTTCAGCACATCGAGATAGCGTGCCAGTCGGTCGGAGTCTTTTAGCACTTCGCTTGCAAACGAACAATACAGACACTTCGTTTTACAAAATGGAATGCCGACGTATATGTCGACATCATTATCCCCCACGGTTTGGATGCAGGGCGATTGCACCGCGCAAATGCGCTCGGCAAGCGCGGTTTTTTCTCCTGATACGCCGAACGTTTCTATAAATGTCTGTCTCGCGAAATCGATTCCGTTTTTTCCCGTTAGATCACGAAATAGCTTTGTCGGGCGAATTCCCGTCAACGATCCCCACGGCGTTGCAACTTCGGGATATAGCCTTTTCAGCAAATCATAACATGCGAGCTTAATTTTGCGTTTTTCAACGCGCTTCACTTCCAGCGCGCTAGCACCTTGCGAAATCATGAACGTATCCGAATATGTCGCCTCTCCCGCATTTGCAGTCAATTTATATTGCCCGGCGACGCAATCCAGATGAATATCAAAAATCAGCTCCACCTTTTCCGCGTTCGCATCTTCAAGCAATGTAATTTCCGCTAAACCAATAAAAAGCCGAATCTCTTCGGCTATATCATTGCGGTATTCTGGTCTGTTTGTGCGGATCGCAATCATTTGACTAAAATCAATTCCTTACAAGCGTAAAATCGGATTATTCTCACGCTCATAATCGAGCGTCGTGCTCTCCTCATGCCCGCAGTACACCGCGTAATCACCGTCCAGAGCAAACAACACATCAACAACGGAATGGTGGATTTCATCCAGATTCCCGCCGGGGAAATCCGTACGCCCAACGCTGTTTCGAAAAAGCGTATCTCCAGCAAAAATTGTCTTTTCACTTTCGACAACATAGCACACGCCGCCTTTTGTGTGACCGGGCGTATGCAGCACGCGGATAGACAAACCCGCGATCTCAAGCGTTTCGCCGCCGTGAAGCAAAACGTCCGGTTCTGCGGGCGCAATCTTATCACCAACCAGCACGGCAAGATTGCGGCGATTGCTGCTTAGTTTGTCCGCGTCTTCTTCATGAATATACAGCTTCGCGCCAGTATCATCTTTTACTTGCTTAACTCCGCCGATATGGTCAAAGTGACCGTGCGTAAGTAAAATTGCCTTGCAGGTCAGCCCGTTTTGCTTTAGCGCATTCAACACAGGTTCCGCTCCGCCCGGGTCGATCACCGCGCAGTCAGTCGAATCGTCCGCACCGATGATGTAGGTGTTGACGCCGAACGCGCCGCTTATAAAATGAATCAATCGCATTAAAACACCTTCTTTGAATCCAGCAATATCGTATGCGGTCCGTCGTTCACAAGACGAACCTGCATGTTTGCCTGAAATTGACCCGTTGCAACCGGGACACTTTTTGCAATGCGTTCAATCGCCGCTTCATAAAGCGGAATGGCCGTTTCGGGGCGCGCTGCCCTGATGTAACTCGGTCGCCGTCCTTTTCTTGCATCCGCACAGAGCGTGAACTGTGAAATCAGCAAAACGCTTCCGTCAATGTCCGTAACGGACAGATTTGGAATCTCGTTTTCATCTTCAAACACGCGCAGTCCGACGACCTTATCGCAAAGATAGTTCAGATCGGACTCCGTGTCGCCTTCCTCGATACCTAAAAACACGACGAGACCATGTTTGATCTCGCCGATGACTATGTTTTCCACTTCCACCGACGCACTCGTCGTCCTTTGAATGACCGCTCGCATAGCGTAATATTGTTCCCCTTTTCAATTGTGTATCGTTTTGCCCGTTTGCGGCGTCATCGGTTCATTCTGTGAACCTCGCCGACGCACTTGAGCTTTTTGAGGTTCTTTATGATCACATTGAGCTGCTCAGTATTGGTCACCTCAAACGTCATTTCAATGATATACCGGTCGTCCGCCATTGGTCTGCCGCTGATGGACTGAATGCTGATGTTGAGTCCGGACAGTGTTGCGGAAATCTGTGAAAGCGTGCCGGGCTTGTTTTCGCCTTCAATCTGCAAGGATGCGTTAAATGAACTCTTGGAGTTGATCGCCCATTCCACATCAATGATACGGTCTTTCTCCACAAGCAGGTTTGAAACATTCGGACAGTCCATACGGTGCACAGACACGCCACGCCCGCGTGTGATATACCCGATGATCGGGTCGCCCGGCAGCGGATTACAGCAGTTGCCGAAACGCACGGCCATGCCGGGATCGCCTTTAACGATGATGCCATTGACCGGAATATGCCCTCTGGGCGCTTCTTCCGCCTCGCTCTTTCTCATTTTCTCGGCGAGTGCTTCCACTTTGTCGTTCTTCTTTTTGGCGTCCATGAGCCTGTGGAGCACTTGTCCTGCGGAAAGGCCGCCAAACCCAATTGCGGAATACATGTCCTCAAGCCCGCCCATATGGTAGCGCTTAAGCATTTCGTTGTAAAATTCGGGCTTCATGAGCTCGACGAGTGGTTCGCCCTGCCGCTTTGCCGCGTCTTCGAGCATATCGCGGCCACGGGCAATGTTTTCCTCACGGTTGACCTTTTTAAACCATTGGCGTATTTTATTCCGCGCAGACTGCGTTTTTACGATCTTCAGCCAATCCCTGCTCGGGCCTGGTTGGCTGTTGGATGTGATGATTTCCACCACATCGTTGGTTTTCAGTTTGTAATCCAAACGCACCAGCGAGCCATTGATTCGCGCGCCCTGACAATGATGGCCGATGTTTGTATGAATGCGGTATGCAAAGTCCAGCGGCGTCGATCCTTTGGGTAGGTCGATAATTTCGCCGCGGGGCGTCAGCACAAAAACGTACTCGCCAAGGAAATCCTTCATGATGCTGTCGACGAATTCTTTGCTGTCTTCCGTATTGTCTTTTGCTTCAAGAACTTGCCGCAGCCAGCTGGTCTTCCTGTCAAGCAGGCTCTGCACCACGCGTCCTTCTTTGTACATCCAGTGTGCCGCGATGCCGTATTCCGCAGTGCGGTGCATTTCTTTAGTACGAATCTGCACTTCAAACGGTATGCCGTTCGGTGCAAGTAATGTGGTATGCAAAGAACGATACATATTTGGTTTCGGCGTTGCAATATAATCCTTAAAACGCCCCGGAATCGGCTTCCAGCTTGCGTGTATCACGCCGAGTGCGGCATAGCAGTCGTTGATAGAATCGACAATAACACGAATTGCGATCAGATCGTATACTTCGTTGATGCCGGAATTAAGCCGCTGCATTTTGCGATATACACTGTAAAGATGCTTCGGCCTGCCGCTGATGGCCGCCTCGATCCCCGCTTCTTTCAGCTGCTCACGGATCAGCTCCATGGCCTCGTCAAGCGTTTCCTGACGCTCTTCCTGCTTCTCCTTAAACTGTCGGCTGATGTCGGCGTATTCCACCGGCTTCATATACATAAACGAGAGGTCTTCCATCTCGCCTTTGATTGCGCCCATGCCGAAGCGATGCGCAAGCGGCGCGTATACGTCCAGCGTCTCTTTCGCCTTGCGCATGCGTTTATACGGATTGCAGTATGCAAGCGTGCGCATATTGTGCAGGCGGTCGGCAAGCTTAATGATGACCACGCGTGCATCCGCCGCGATCGCAAGGAACAACTTTCGCAGATTTTCGGATTGTTCTTGCTTTTTGGTGATATATGTCTGTTTTCCCGACTTGGTCAGCTTGGTCACGCCGTCGACTAGTTTTGCGACGTCGTCGCCAAACTCGCGCTTAATGTCCTCAACCGTAATATTGTCGCCGTCCTCAACAACGTCGTGCAAAATTGCGGCGATTACGCTGTCCGCGTCCATGCCCATTTTCATGACCATGCGGGAAACCTCGATCGGGTGCGCAATGTAGGGTTCACCGGACTCGCGCAGCTGAGACGCATGTGCGTTTATCGCAAAGGCGACTGCCTTTTCAAAAAGCTTTGTCTGTTCGGGCGTGTATTGCTTTGCAAACTCTCTGATCAGCTCTTCCTGTTCCATTGTCGCACCTCCTCTCCTTTATACCTTGTTAAGATTGTAGAAAAAATCAACGGCAAGCCGTTGATTTTTCAACTGTTTTGTTTGATATCAATATTGCATGACGGACATTACATCATAACCCTCAAGCGGTTTGCGTCCGTCAAATTCGGAAGACAGTTCGATTGCAAATCGAGCGCCGACAACTTCGCCGCCGGCTTGTTCCACAAGTTTAATCGTAGCAAGCGCGGTACCGCCGGTTGCAAGCAAATCGTCGACAATAACAACCTTCTGGCCGGGCTGTATCGCGTCCTTGTGAATCTCAAGCACGTCCGTGCCGTATTCAAGACCGTATTCATAACGAATCGTATCGCAGGGAAGTTTACCCGGCTTTCTCGCCAGAACGAAACCAGCATGCAGCGCGTAAGCAAGCGCAGAGCCGATTACAAAGCCGCGCGCTTCCGGGCCGATGACAAGATCGACCTGTTTTCCCTCAAGTGATTTTACGATTTCGTTAATCAGGGCGGTATAGCCGTCCTTATCCTTCAGCAGTGTCGTGATATCACGGAACAGTACGCCCTTGATCGGGAAATCCGGAATGCTGCGAATCTTTTCTTTCAGATCCATTGTTCACGCCTCCTGTGCCTTAATGGCTATTTCATATAACGGGCTCTCGTCCAGAGAGCGCTGAGCGCAATTCTTGTTTCGTGCAATTGTCTTTTCACCAGGATCGTACGCAAAGAACGAAAGCTGAGTGAAAACACAAAGAGAAAGCAGCTCTTCTCCCGTAAGCGTTCGAATTAGTCGTCTAAGTGAATGCTGTTCTTCACCAATAACACTTGACAGCTTTCGATAGTGCTTCCGCATGGTTTCATCATCCAGTTTTACATCCTGCAAATGACAGGTAGAAGAATACCATTCGGCTAGTATATCATTCGAACAGCTTCCATTATACATTCTTTGATCGAAAAAAGCATTAAAAAACTGATTTTTTTCTTCAGAAGCATTTGCGCAAGTCCAGAACAATTCCACAGATTCGCGTCCGCGGAATTGATTGATTGCAGGCCGCGCAATCAAATCCCAGTCATATGCGCTTTGCAGTGCTTCCAATAAAACGCTTTTGCCGAACGCCACAATGCGCAGCACCTGATCGCCTTGAATTACACTGGCGCAAAAATGCTTGTCGTCTTTTCCAATCGTTCGAAGCGATGAAAACCGCACAGTATTATAGCGGAACACCGGTTCCGGATTGCGCTCACCAAACGGAGCAAGCAATTGCAGTTCTCGAATGGAATCGATCGTCATGTCCGCAAACGTCGCCGATTCGTCGTATTCAAACGATGGGAAAAAGTCTTCCGGGCGATACGTCGATTCGATAAGTTTTTCAAATTCACATTTAAATTCACCAAACTTTTCAGAGGCGATCGTAACGCCCGCTGCGCGCGCATGTCCTCCAAAACGCATAAACAGATGTGAAAATAAGTTGAGATTTTCAAATAGATTGACGCCGTCAATGCTTCTGCCCGATCCGGTTAGAGCACCGTCTTGCCCAGCAAACAAAATTACCGGGATATGATACCGCTCGCACAAACGCGAGGCTACGATACCGATCACGCCAGCATTCCAATCCTCGTGTGACAGAATCAACACATGTCCGAATTCACCCAGCTCTTTAATCTGCCGTGTTGCTTCGTCCAAGATATCGTTCTCCGCATCCTTGCGTTTCTGGTTCTCGCTGTTGAGTTCCTGTGCGATCTCTTTCAGACGCTTCGGTTCCGTTCCAAGCAAAAGCTCAACCGCGGTCATTGCCGTGGACATCCGCCCTGCGGCATTTAACCGTGGTGCAATCACAAACGAAACGGTCTGTTCGTCAACGCGTTGTTGCTTCCACTCCGCAGCCGTAAGCAGAGCCGAAAGCCCCGGAACGGTATTTATACACCGAATCCCACAGGCGGATATGATCCTGTTTTCTTCCGTAAGCGGAACAACGTCCGCAATGGTGGCGACCGCCGCAAGCGCAAGCTCTTCGTCGGAATACGCGCCGTCGTTCAGTGCTTGAATCAACTTCAGCGCAACGCCCGCGCCGCAAAGATATCGGTTCGGGTAGGTCGAATCTTTTCTGGATGCAGCCACGACCGCCGTGCATTCCGGCACGCTATCGCCGATGCTGTGATGATCGGTAACGACCACATCGATTTGAAGCGCACTGCACAGTGCAATCTCATTGAACGCTGAAATACCGTTGTCTACCGTAATGATCAGATTTACGCCGCGTTCATGCAGAAGCCGGACCGCTTTTTCCGTAAGGCCATAGCCTTCGCTGTGTCGCAGCGGGATATAATAGTCCACATCCGCACCCATTTTTCTCAGCCTGCCGGACAATATGGTGGTTGAACAGATACCGTCGGCGTCATAGTCGCCGTAAACGCAGATTTTCTCTTTGTTTTCGATCGCTGATCGTATCCGTTCAACGGCTTTTTCCATATCTGGCAATAGATACGGATCATGCAGCAACAGTTCGTTCGGATGTAAAAAGAGTTTTGCTTCTTCCATGCTTTTTACACCGCGGCGCAGCAATGCCCGCGCCGTCAGTTTCGAAATCTTTTCAGCCTGTGCTATTTTTTCAACGAGACCCTCGTCGCATTCAACCGGTTCCCGTGCGATCATCGTGTTGTTCATCGTTCAGCCTGTTCCGTCAGGTAGATCCCGATGGCACATTCGAATCGTTTCCGCATCAGTTCGCAGCTAATTTCATGCGGATGGTCAAGCGCACCGCCATATAAAACGGCATTCGCCATGCAGCCGCCGCTGCAATAATATTTCGCCCAGCAGTTTTTGCAAGTATCTTTCGTACAAACGTTGCAACCAAGGAATTCATTCTGCAAGTCTTCTCGCTGAATACCATCGTCGAGTGAACCGATCTTCCATTCGTCCATGCCGACAAACTGATGGCATGGATACAAATCTCCGTCCGGCGTCACGGCGACATACTCGGTTCCCGCACCGCAGCCGTTGATGCGTTTTCTCAGACAGGGTCCTCCCGTTGGATCGAACATAAAGTGAAAGAAGTTGAACCAGGTATCGGATGACTTTCGCGCCTCGACAAAATAGTCCGCCAGTGCGTCATATTCCTGATTGATGCGATCCAAATGTTCCGGCAGCAGGCTATATGGGCTGTCGTCCGGCAAAACTGCCGGTTCCAGCGAAAGCTGATCGAACCCGTAGCCGGTAATCGCCTTCACATCCTCCAGAAAATCCAGATTGTTGCGCGTAAACGTACCGCGAATGTAGTACTCTTTGTCCCCACGTCCGGCAACGAGTTTCTTGGCATTTTTCAATATCACATCGAACGAACCTTTTCCATTGACGGTCGGCCGCAGCGCGTCGTGTACTTCTTTGCGTCCATCAAGGCTGATGACAACGTTGTGCATCTCCCGATTGATGAACGCGATCATCTCGTCGTTCAGCGCAACGCAGTTCGTTGTGATTGTAAAGTTGATCAACTTGTTATATTTTTTCTCAAGTTCGCGCCCGTAATTGACGATGCCGACGCAGACCGGCCAGTTCATCAGCGGTTCTCCGCCAAACAGGTCGACCTCCAGATGCTTTCTCGTTCCACTGTTCTCCATCAGGAAATCCATCGCCCGTTTACCGACGTCCAGCGGCATAATCATCCGCGCTCCATGAAAGTCACCCGTAGAAGCAAAGCAGTATTTGCAGCGCAGGTTGCAATCGTGCGCAACATGCAGACACATCGACTTAATCGCGCTTCCACCCGGAATTTCAGGTGCGGTCATGGTCTGCGCACCATAAGAGCCGTCTTCTTTCAATTCTTCAAGGTCTGAGAGCACTTCCTGAACCGTATTCGACTCAACCCCGACGGCATATGGGTCGTCACCGTGCTCAATCGCCTGCACGACTTGAAACGCCGACTGATCAAGCTTGTGGATTGCGCCGCTTTCAACATCGACTAATATGAACTTATCTTGAAATTGAAACGAGTGAATCAAAGGTACTTCCTCCATTTGATAATAAAAAACCGCCCCAACAGACAAAGAAAGGCCTAAAATGGCCTTTCTTTGCGGATCGGCTGATCAAAATTTATCTGTCTTCGTTGTTCTCTCTTGCGCACTTCTGGTTTGCTACCGTGCAGGATGTTTTGCACGCCGACTGACAGCTCGCCTGACATTCGCCGCACGCAGTGTTTTTACCTGTTTTGATGCAGGGTTTCTGAATGGTCTGCATGTGTTTCATGGTTCATTCCTCCGAATCGTTTTAACGCAATGATTATACATGAATCGCGTTTACAGCGCAAGTGTGGCAGTATCGTGTGCAATCGTCATCTCTTCGTCCGTCGGGATCACATATACGTGCACTTTGCTCGTTGATTTGCTGATTTCCACATCCGTTGCACGCGGGCAGGATTTGTTAAAGTCATAATCCATGTCGATGCCGAGATACGCAAGGCCTTCTATGATCATCTCACGGATAAACGGATCGTTCTCGCCGACGCCCGCCGTAAAGACAATTGCATCCACACCGCCGAGTGTTGCGGAATAAGTTCCGATATACTGCTTGACTTTATAACAGAACATTTCGCGTGCAAGCGCCGCACGTTCGTTGCCCTGCTTGGTTGCATTGGCAAGGTCGCGGAAATCGCTGGAAATTCCGGAAATGCCGAGCATGCCGCTCTTTTTGTTCATGTAGGCGTCCATCTCTTTTGCGCTCATACCGGTGCGCTCCATCAAGAACGGCATGATCGCCGGGTCGATGCTTCCGCAGCGGGTTCCCATCGGCACGCCTTCCAGCGGGGTCAGTCCCATGGATGTGTCCATGCATTTTCCACCCTTAACGGCGGACAGGCTGGAACCATTACCCAGGTGGCATGTAATGACACGCGTGTCTTCTTTTTTCATGCCGAGCGCAATAAGTTTTTCTATGGCACAACCTGAAACATAGCGATGCGATGTGCCGTGAAATCCGTAACGACGGACTTTGTGTTCCGTGTAGGCTTCGTACGGCAGCGCATACATATATGCCTTTTTCGGCATGCTTTGTCCCCACGCGGTGTCGAACACGGCAACCATCGGTACGCCCGGCATAGCCGCCATGCAGCCGCGGATGCCCATCAGATTCGCCGGATTGTGCAGCGGCCCAAGCGGGATGCACTCTTCAATTGCCGCAAGAACATCGTCGTCGATCAACACGGGTTCGGAGTATTTTTCTCCGCCGTGCAACACGCGGTGGCCGACCGCCGCGATGCAGTCCATGTTTTCAATTACACCAATTTCCTTGTCGCTGAGCACTCCCAGCACCAGCTTGATCGCGTCCTCGTGTGTTTTCATGGGACGTTCTTTTTCGATTTTTTCTCCATCGTCCGGCGTGTAACAAAGCACGGAATTCTTCATTCCAATGCGTTCGCAAATACCTTTGGCGATGACATCTTCTTTTTCAATGTCGATGAGCTGATACTTCAGCGACGAGCTGCCTGCGTTGATAACCAGAATATACGTCATGAAAGCGATTCTCCTTATAAATTCTGCGCCTGGACGGCGGTAATAGCTACGACGGATACGATGTCGTCCACGCTGCAACCGCGGGAGAGATCGTTGATGGGATGTTTAAAGCCCTGGCAGATCGGGCCGATCGCTTCCGCACCGGCAAGCCGCTGCACAAGTTTGTAACCGATGTTGCCCGCCTGCAAGTCCGGGAAAATCAAAACATTCGCTTTTCCTGCAACAGTGCTTCCCGGCGACTTGAGCGTTGCAACTTTTTCAACCAGCGCGGCGTCTGCCTGCAATTCGCCGTCAACATTCAGGTCCGGCGCAAGCTCATGAACCAACCTTGTCGCTTCTGTAACCTTGTCGACCAGTTCATGCTTTGCGCTGCCCTTGGTTGAGAAGGAAAGCATCGCTACACGCGGCTCCATCCCGCAAAGGGATTTGGCCGTCGCAGCGGATGAAACGGCGATTGCCGCAAGTTGTTCCGCCGTCGGACACGGATTTACCGCGCAGTCGCCAAATACCAGCAGACCATCGTCGCCATAGGCCTTGTTCGGAACTTCCATGATAAAGCAGCTGGATACGACCGAAATGCCCTTTGGCATTTTAATGATCTGCAGCCCCGGACGCAATGTTTCACCGGTCGTGCTGATTGCGCCTGCAACCATTCCGTCCCCGCGACCTTTTAGGATCATCATCGCCGCGTAGAAGAGTGTGTTTTTCATGGTCTGTTCCGCCTTCTCCGGCGTAACACCTTTTTGCTTGCGGAGTTCATAGAACGCTTCTACGTATTCTTTGAAATCCTTGTCCTTCTGCGGGTCGACGATCTCGACACCGTCCAGCGAAACAGCAAACTTCTTGGCGACTGCGTAAATTTCTTCCGCATTTCCAAGAAGTGTAATGTCTGCTATCGATTGTTCTTTGATTTTTGCTACCGCTTGTACGGTGCGTTCTTCGGTTCCCTCCGGCAATAGTATACGTTTCCTGTCGGATTTTGCTTTCTGCTTGATTGATTCCATCAACGACATGACAGTTTTTGCGCCTCCATCTGATACTTACGTGTTGTTTTGTTTCATAATTCTTTCATTTTTGATACCCAACCGCTAGAGTATACCACATCGTCATGGAAAATGGTATACTGTACTTAACAGAAATTAAGCAGTATCTTGGGAGATTTATGCGAGTTATCGGCATCATAGCTGAATATAACCCCTTGCACAACGGGCACATCTATCATTTAGAGAAAGCGCGAGAGCGTTCCGGCTCAGATTATTGCATCGTCTTGATGTCCGGTAATTTTGTTCAGCGCGGCGAAGCGGCCTGCACGGACAAATATACCCGTGCGCTCTGGGCGCTCAAAGGCGGCGCTGATGTCGTGTTGGAGCTGCCAAGTGTTTACGCCGTTGCCCCGGCTGAACGTTTTGCCGTCGGCGGTGTCCGCACACTCAACGGCACTGGCGTCGTAACCGATCTTGCGTTCGGTTGCGAAGCGCCGGACCTGCGTACGCTTTATCAAATATCGGACATCATCGCTTCCGAACCGCCCGCTTTACAGAACTCAATTAAGCGGCATCTATCGCTCGGCAAAGCTTACCCGCGCGCAAGATTCGACGCACTTCGCGAATACGGCGTGCCGGACGGTATGCTTCGTGCGATTGCACAGCCAAACAACATTTTGGCCGTTGAATACCTAAACGCCATCCGTTTGTACGCGCCGAATATCGATCCGCTGCCCGTTACGCGAATCGGCACCGGTTACCATTCTGAAGAAATTGTCGGTGAATTTGCCAGCGCGACCGCAATTCGGAAGGCGATTTCAGAGGGAAAGAACGAAATCCTTAATACCATGCCGTCGTTTGTCGGCGGGCCGTTGTTATATGACGACCAGTTCATCATTCCTCAGGAGGCGCTTGGCGATATGATGCTTTACGCGTTTCGCCGGATGTCGCTAAAGCAGCTTTCGGAATTACCGGACGTTATTGAAGGTTTTGAAAATGTTCTTTACAAAGCCGTGCGCAGCACGCGTAAACTTGCCGATTTCTTTGAAGCGATTAAAAGCAAGCGCTATACGCTTGCCCGATGCAAACGTATAGCAGTCTGTGCACTGCTTGGAATCGATAAAGAACAGATTAAGTCGACACTAGCCAGCCGTGAAGGTTCTTATCTACGGGTGCTCGGCTTCCAGAAAACCGCCCGTCCACTTCTTGGTGAAATTGCAAAAAAACGGTCCATGCCCATGTTTGTTCGCAACAATGATTTGCGGGAATGTCCGTTGATCGTGCAGCGCAACGTTGAAACCGACATGTTGAGCACAGACATCCTCTCGTATGCTACGGGCCAGAATCTCAAACGGGATATGACCGGCCCGGTCATCATCTAGCGGATCGAAAACATACAAAATGCCTCTGATTCAATCAGAGGCATTTTATCTAGTCTTTTATCAGCGCTCGAATCTTCGGCATCGCTTCTTTCACGGCGCGGCGACCTTCTTCAATGCAGTCGCCTGCGTGTTCAGTTTGAAAATGCCCTTTTACAAACAACACTTCAGGAACCAGCATGATGTCCGCTTCTTCACGACGGAATTTCGTCATCTCCCATTGCATGATGCTGATCGTTCGGTTCATGAGCTGATACGCGCTCATCCCGTTTACTTCCACAGGGTCGCCATGGTAGCCAACGTCCACACCAATGATTAAATCCATACCATGATCACGCAAACACTTGCACGGCACGCGTTCCAGTACACCGCCGTCTATATATATCCTTCCGTTCAATGGCACCGGTTCAAAAATTGCCGGTATCGACATGCTGGCACGAACAGATGACGAAAGCGGGCCTTCCTCCAGAACGTCCAGTTTGCCCGTTTCCGCATCCACCGCCACACAACAGAATGGGATGTTTGTTTCCGCAAACGTCTTTGCATGCGTAAAAAGGCGGATCAGTTCCTCAATTTTATCGCCGCGCAGCAACCCGTTCGATACTGGGAATTGCAGGTCCATATAGCCGCGCATGTTTAGAGTCAACACAAAACGCTCCAGCATTTCAAGGTCCGTTCCCGCACAGTATACAGCGCCGATAATCGCGCCCATGCTGCTACCGGATATCATATCGGCATGAATGCCTTCTTCTTCCAGTTGTTGCAGAACGCCGATATGCGCAAAGCCCTTCGTGCTTCCCGCACCAAGTGCAAGTCCAATTCGTTTAGCCATAGCGTTTGTATCCTCGATGATTATTCTATCTAAAACTCTAAAGGAATTACCGACAGAAAACGAGCCGCGGGCGTCAACCCCGGCTCGTATAGTTTCTTAAAAGTCCTCGTCGTCCTCATCGTCTTCTTCGATGAATTCAATCAATCGCTTGCGTGGCTTTTTCGCTTTGGGCGCTTTTTGCTGCGCAGGTTCGTCCAGCCAGTCCTCATCTTCGAAGTCTTCTTCATCTTCCGCTTCCAGAATGCGTTTAAACAAACCCTTCTTTTTTTGCGGGGGCTCTTCCATGCGCGGCGGATTGCGGCGACGCGGTTCTTCTTCGATATCGTCGTCCATCAGGTTCATTCTGTCCGGACGGGCGAATTGTCTCGTCGCGGCTAAATCGTCCTCCACCGGCATGCGTTCAACACCTGCATGTTGTGAAACCTGTGGTTGACGTGCCGTTTGCTGGCGCTGTGGGGCAGGAGCGGGTTCGACATGCTGCGGCTTTTGTTGATATTGCTGTGGCTGCGGCGCTTGCTGAACCTGCGGTATCGGTGCGGCGGCAGGCGTTTGCGGTTCGTCAATAACGCCTAGTTCACGGCGGTTGTTGTCGATCATCTGATGATATTCCGCAAGATAGCGCTGCAAATCGACCAGTATATCGTCGGCATACTTGCGCGCACCGTTATAGATCGCCGTTGCGTTTGTTTCAGCTTCGGCGGCAACGCTACTTGCGCGGTCATATGCTTCCTTATAAACTTCCGATTCGCAGACGCGCTTTTCAAACTCAGACTGCGCGTTTGCACGGATGGAATCTGCTTCCGATTGTGCCTGCGCAAGGATCGTTTCAGATTCCTGATGTGCCTGCTCTACGATCTCTTCAGCCGTCTCTTTCGCATCTTGCATTGTATTGTCCGCTTCGGATATAATGCCCGTTGCGCGGCGGATATCTTCCGGAATCACGACCTTTAGGTCTTCCAGAAGGTCCAGCAGCCGGTCGACTTCCACGACCCGTTTGCTCGGTCCGCCGAATTTCGAACGCGGGCTTTCCTCCAGCTCCTGTTTCATTCGATTAATGATGCTGAAGATTTTCATAGTTTGTGCGCTGCTCATGGTTTCATTAACCTTTCTGCAATGATATTCTGTATACTCTCAGGGACAAGTCCCTGAATGTTTCCGCCCATTGAGCCGATTTCGCGAATCACACTAGAACTTAAAAATGAATGTTCCGGGCTCGCCATGAAATATACGGTCTCAATGTCCGGCGCCAAATGCCTGTTTAACGCGTTGATCTGGAATTCATATTCGAAGTCCATCGTTGCACGTAAGCCGCGAATAATATAATCCGCACCGATTTGATGTGCATAGTCGACCAACAGTCCTTCAAAATGTGTAACAACAACATTTTGCATATGCTCTGTTTCGACCATTTTTTGGATGAGCTCCACACGTTCCTGAACTGAAAAAACCGGCGATTTTGTGGAATTGTTCAAAACGCTGACAAAAACCTTGTCAAAAAGTTGTGCAGCGTGTTGAAGAACGTCTTGATGGCCGACCGTAAACGGATCGAAACTGCCGGGATAAACGCAAGTCCGCATGGTTCGCTATCGCCTTTCGTAAATCGTGATCGCGCAGGTGCCGTAGCGTCGTGTGTCCGTCGCCTTGGCCTTATCGTCCGCTACGTTTGGTGGAAGGTTCATCGCGTGTTCAATCAAAACGCGCCCGCCGTCGGCAAGAATTTCACTTTGAAACACTTTTTCGGCAGCAAGAGCGGCCGTTCCGTCCGCATATGGTGCATCGATGAAAACAAACTGAAAACTGCTTCCTTCGCGACGAAATTTTTCAATACATTCAACATAATCCAACGACGTCGTTTTGACAACATGATCCAACTTGAGCAGTTCAGCGTTTTTCCGTATCTGCTCCACGCACTCGCGTGAACGATCATTGCAAACAACAAGCGTCGCCCCTCTGGAAGCCGCTTCCAAGCCAAGGTTGCCGGATCCGGAAAAAAGATCCAGCACATGGCTGCCCGGCAGATCAAACTGCAACATGCCGAACATTGACTCTTTGACTCTATCCAGCGTCGGGCGTGTATCCATACCCTTTGGCGCGTCGAATTTACGTCCACGCGCAGTCCCGGCGATGATTCTCAAAACGAATGCCTCCACGCATACATATCCATTATACGTTAGTTTAGTATAACACTCCGTGTCGTTTCACACAAGAAAAACCTGTCCGTTCCCCACCGCGTGAAATCAATCCGGCTGGATCGGGCCGATCTCCGCCTGCACAAAAAGATCATACGGATTGAGATAACGGCCATCCGGCGCGACGATACCCATGTGCAGATGATACGCCACACTGTTACCCGTACTCCCCACCCGGCCAATTTGTTGTCCTTGTTTTACCACATCGCCTTCAGACACAAAAGTCGAAATCTCATACATATGATAGTAGTGGTATTCATAGCCATAAGGATCGACAACGATCACAAAATTGCCGGGGATCGGCATGTAGCCGACGTACAGCACCGTACCGTCCGTGGCTGAAAGAATCGGTGTTCTTGCGCTGGATCGAATGTCCGTCCCAACATGCAGACGTGTTCTGTGTGAGCGCGGGTCATACCATCCGTTTTTGATGATACCATCCGGCAGTGGGTGTGCAACCGTGCTCAAATACTCTTTCGAATATATGTAGTGTTCGACCTCTGCAACGCTTCCGTCATTGTTATACACGGTTTTCAAGTAAGCAAGCGCCATTCTGGCATCAAACAGTTGCTCGCGCGTGCCGCACGCTGCAATAGTGTCAAAATCCGGGTTGCTCCAAACCGGTGTTACACCGGAAAACAGGTTCCCATCTCTTGATAAAACGATGGCCTGCGCCAGTATATCGTCCATTTCCGACCCAAACGCGAAATAGAGTGCAGCACATTGCTGCCAGCTCAGCTCCGTCTGTAAAGCGCCGCCGGTATAAAGCGGTATGTCGATTTCGCGCATTTCCCGGCTGAGTACGCTCATGCAGGTGATAGACGCCTGCTGCATGGCGGCATTCAGTTGGCGGGCAAGCTCCATAAACTTGTCCGCCTTTTGCGCGTAATTGTCATAGATTGTTGCATCAAACGGTTGAAGGTTCGCCTCCCATTGTGCCGCGTCAAACTCCAGCGAATCCCGAACAACACGGTTCGCCGCCTCGAAAGATGCTGTCAGTTTCTGGTTTCGCGTCAGCGAACCGTCACGGGATGTTTGCGCGACCAAACCTGCGTCATATCGAAGCATTTCAGCCGCATATGCTGCGCTTGCGTCTGTTCCGGCTTCCTCCCGGTCACAGGCGGTTGCAAGGATCACAGCCGGTATGGCGGTGTCCGTAGCATTCTGGCGTTGTCCGCCGTCGTCGGCAAGAGAACCACGAACGGAAGCTGTCGATGCGAGTAACAGCATCGACAGCAGAATAGCTAGCATTCTCTTTTGATAGGATTGAAACATACCTGCCCCTTTTACGGAAAAATGTCGTCAAGATCAGAATCCGCGCTCGGTGGATCGGTTGGTGCATCAGTTCCTTCATCTGTGGTTCCTGCATCCGTAGTAGTATCAGGATCCGTGGTAGTCCCTGCATCCGAATTCATGGGATCAGGCGTTGTTTCTCCCGTATAAGGCGTGGGCGTTACTTCTTCTTCGTCACCGTCACCGAGGTCCGGCTTCGGCGCGGCTTCATATTTATACTCAAGTTCATGTGCAACGTCTTCAATCGTCCAATTGTCCGTCCATGGAGCCGTCCCGGCTTTCAGCCTGATATTACTGACGGATTTCGGTAAAACCAGTTGAGAACGAACCGAACTGGTAAAAGAATCCAGAGGATCGCCGGCACGAACTTCGCACGTTGTACCATAACCGATATTGTACCAAATCCAGCGCGCGTCCGGCACCGTCAGCCGAATGCAGGCATGGGATGCTTTTGTTCCAAGATTGTCATACGAATCCTGTATCAAAGTGCTCAAATCCCTCGCCTTGTCATACAGGACAGAATGGAAATACGTTCGGCTGCGAATCAGCGTCAAATACTGCGCCGCTTCAAGATTGACAAACTGATAAAACCGTTCTTTCGGTACTTCAATCTGAAAAATCCCCTTTGTTGTTTCATGGCCGTATTCACTGTTGGGATTACCCGTTGAACACAGCATGTATCGAACCGGTTCATCGTAGTTCGGCTTTCCAAACTTCGTTCCATCGTCGATACGTTTAAATACCATGGTTACCTGCCATTGTAAATCCACGATGATATAATACGTTTTCGGATCAGGGAAACCGTCCTTCAAGAGCGTCTTGGCCTTCACGCTCATGTCGTCCAAGCTGCCGACAAGTTCTTCATAAGTCATGTTGACCGTCGGCGCATAAACAGAAAACGGCACAGGCGTCGGTGTCGGCGCAGGTGTTGGTGTCGGCGATGGCATATCGGAGAAGCTTTCTTCATTCAGATCGACAACTTCCATGCTGATGACTTGCGGTTCAGGCGTAGGCGTTGCTTCCGCCTGAACTTGCGCCGCAGTTTCGGTGCATCCGAATGCGAATAGAGCGGCAACCACGATCAATACCGAAATCAGTATTTTCGTGCCGTGTCGTTCTGTCTGCATCATAATATTCCCTCTGTTATGTATATTTCGAATCATTGATTGATGCTGTTTATAGCTCTTTCACGATGAATCGCGTGTATTGTACCACAGGCAAACAGCGGTTTGTTGTTCACGCTGGAAAGTTCACAATTTATCCCGATTGTCGCCTGTCTCTGAATCGCCGTTTTCACTCTTTGTTGCCGCGTGAAATTCCGCGTCCAGAATGGCAAGCGCGCGAGTACCGAATTCCAGAGAAGACGCCGTATAAGTTGAAAGATGGGTAAATATTTCTTTCCTGATTTTGTCGGATAGCTTTACCTTATCCATTTCGTCGTCATCCATAACCAGCATGCGGCGCATTCCTTCCAGCGCTGTTTTGCTGATCGGTTCGCCACCTTGCGAGCACGCGTTGCATACGGCGCCGCCCTGCGGTGAAAATCGGACGATCGCGTCGCCGCGAATATCGCGTCCGCATTGCGCGCAGGTCGTGATTGCAGGGCGATACCCGATTGCATTGAGGAACCGTACAAGAAAACAGCAAAGCAAATCACGCGGATCGGCGCTTCCATAGGCAAGAAATGAAAGCGAATGATACAAAAGTGAAAACAACGCTTCGTTCGGTTCGTTTTCCATCGCAGCGTCGTGTGTAAGCCGCAACATGACGGATCCAATGGAAAAACGTTCGTAATCTTCCCGAATTGGATAAAATGATTCTTTCACGTCACAATTATTGACGGTGTATCGTTCCTTGCCAGAAAAAATTTCAAACTGCCCGAACACAAACGGCTGGCACACATTGACAAGCGGGCTCTTTGGCTTTCTGCAGCCGCGCGCTTTTGCGTCAATACGCCCGTGATCAATTGTAAAGATACTGAGTATGCGGTCACTTTCGCGATAGTTTACATATCGCGTTACAATTCCGTCCGCACAAATGACCGGCATAGTATCAATCCCACCGTTTCAAATTCCCGAGTTTGTTCGCTGCTTATTCGTATCCAAGTTCGTGCAGCATGCCCTGACGATTGCGCCAGTCTTCCTTGATCTTGATCCAAAGTTGCAAATTGACCGGGCAGCCGAGCATCCATTCGATGTCATGACGTGCAAGTTTTCCTATTTCTTTCAGCATAGAGCCGTTTTTGCCAATGATGATGCCTTTGTGGGAATCGCGTTCACAATAGATGGTTGCGTAAACGTCCATCAGGTCGCGATCTTCCCGTCGTTCCATCTTGTCGATGCCGACGCCCACACCATGCGGGACTTCCTCACGCAGCAGCATCAAGGCTTTCTCCCGAATGAGTTCCGCACAGATGATGCGTTCAGGCTGGTCGGTCACCATGTCTTCCGGAAAATACTGCGGCCCTGGCACAAGACAACTTTCCAGTTCTTTTTCCAGTCGTTCGAGTCCCTCTCCGGTTTCTGCAGAACCATGAACGATCTTTCGAATAAAGCCGTGCGCTTCCAATTTTGCGTGCGCTTGCTCCATTTGCTCTTTAGATGCGATGTCGTCCTTATTGATCAGCGCGATGACCGGTGCTTTTGCCTGCTTTAACTTATCCAGCAGCACATCGTCGCGCTTGCGCACGCCGTTGGTCGCATCCGCAACAAACAAAATCGCCTCGACCTCGTTCATTGCGTCGTAGGCAACTTTTTGCATGTATTCGCCAAGCCGGTTTTTCGGATTTGTTACGCCCGGTGTATCGAGAAATACAATTTGATAGTCCTTTCGCGTCAACACACCGGTGATCTTGTTACGCGTCGTCTGTGCGCGGTCAGTGACGATTGCGATTTTTTGGCCGATGATTCGATTGAGCAATGTCGATTTCCCCACGTTCGGCGATCCGATGATGGAGACAAACCCGGAACGATACGCACTCATATAAGATCCTCCGGACCGAACGAATTTGGCAGAAGTTCGCCAAGCGTCGATTCAACCATCTCGCGGTTTATGTTTGCAAACACAATCGGCATGTCGTCCTCGCAGAATTCACGCAGGACCTGCCTGCACACGCCGCAGGGGGCCGCAGGATTTTTTCCGGAGCATACGATTGCAATCGCCGTAAACGAACGTTCTCCTTCCGAAACCGCCTTAAAGACCGCCGTGCGTTCGGCACAGTTGGTCGGTGTGTAGGATGCGTTTTCTATGTTGCAGCCGAGATAGTATTTGCCGGATGCGCCTTTTAAACAAGCACCCACCTGAAAATGCGAATACGGTACGTAAGCTTTTTCCATGGCTTCATACGCAAGATCAAGCATGTGTTCACGTTCGGATTCTTGTAGTTTTTTCATCTTGCCAACCCCATAGCCTGTAGAATTTCTTCCTGTTTTTGTATCATTTTTTTCTCGTCTTCCGGTTCCATGTGGTCATACCCCGTAAGATGCAACGAGCCGTGGACGGCGAGAAACGCCAGCTCTCGCTCCAATGCATGCCCATATTCTTTCGCCTGCTCGACGGCTCGCTCATAGCAAATTGCAATATCGCCCAGATAACCGTCCGGCGGACAAAGAATCGCGTCGCCTTCCCACGCCGGAAACGTCAGTACGTCCGTCACACGGTCGATGTTGCGGTACGTTCTGTTCAGCGTCTGTATCTCCTCTGCGTCCGTAATCAAAACACATACGCTGCCCTTAACGTTTTCACTGTTCAGTGTCGTTTCGATTGCCCGTCGGACAAGTTCGTTTGCAGTCGCCGGAACTTGATCCAGTTCGGTTTGAATCTCTATCATTACGGAAGCTCCATTCCCGGATATCGAATCCGCTCGTGCATCAGTCCCGAAAACGTATGCAGGAAGCTCCTCTCTATCTTATCGAGCTCTTCCAGCGTCAACGGTGCCTGTTTGAGTTGCCCGTCGTCAATCTTGCCTTGAATGATCCGCCGCACCATGTCGGCAATTTCCTCGCGGGACGGTTCGTTGAGCGAACGGACGGCGGCTTCACAGCTGTCGGCCAGCATTACGATTGCGCTCTCCTTGGAACCAGGCAGGTTGCCTTGATAGCGGAACAGCCGCTCGATTACGGGCTCTCCGTCCACTTCCTGCTGCTGCTTTGCTTTGTAGTAGAAATACGCCACCAGAGTCGTGCCGTGATGTTCATTTGCAATTGCTTTTATGGCGGACGGCATACGGTAACGTGACAGGTATGCTTCCGCATCCTTTTGATGTGCAATGATAAAGCCCGCGCTTTCTTCCGGTGGCAGTGTGTCATGTATGTTCTGGCCGTTCTGATTTTCTTTGAAATAGTGCGGTCTGCGCAGCTTTCCTACATCGTGATACATGGCGCCCGTGCGCGCCAGCAGCGCATTCGCACCGATAACTTCCGCCGCGCCTTCTGCCAGGGACGCCGTCATCATGCTGTGGTGATAGGTTCCCGGCGCCGTCTTCATCATCTTTTTCAGCAGCGGATGGTTCGTGTTAGCCAGCTCATGCAGCCGGGCAGGCGTTACGATATCAAACATGTTTTCCCAAACGCTGAGCATGCCGACACAGAAAACGGACAGGATCAACGCCGCCGCCATAACCAAACCTGCGTAGATCAACGTGCTGTTCCAGCTGTATTCAAGGATAATGCCGCTTGCCCCGACGACCATAGCACCCGCGATGCCGCCGATCGTTCCGGAAGCGATCAGTGCGCCGCGCTTTTCGCTCCGTTCGGCAATCAATATCGTCGCTTGACCAGTGAACAGCATGGAAGCCATCGCAATGATAGAATCCGATCCAAACAAAGTTGAACCGCTGCCCCCTGCAATCAGCGCCATAGACAGTGCGAGCGCAACGTTAACAATCTCCGCAACCTGCCGCGAAAGCAGCAGGCATATCAGCAGCACGCCGAACACGGCCGGTGACACGCGCGGATCGACGATATAGCAAAGCCATTGCAGTAACAGTGTAAAAATTAAAACGAGTGCAAGGATCGTCATCTTCTTTGTAGAAGTAAACGTCTCCCGTTCAAACGCGGCCAGATACAATAACAGCATTGCATACACGCAGAACAGATACGCGATCACGCCCGCTGCCAGATGACTTGCAGACTCCGCGCCTTTTACAAGGTCGAGAGACAACAGAATGTCCATCTGTTCGTCCGTGATGGTCTGGCCTTTTTCTACGATTACGGAACCACGCGCAATATACACCGTTTCAACTTCATCCGCGGCTTTTTCCTGCGCGCGGGTCGTTTCAACAGTGTCGATTACATTCGTCGGCATCAGGTATGCTTCATACAATGTCTCACCAAGCGATTTGAGCCAGACGGACAGCGTGGATATCTTTAGTTCCTTGTTGATTTCGGAAAACGTCTTGTCGAGTTCATCTTCTGAAACACCTGCGCGCAGTTTTGTTTCCAGTGTGGAGAGCACGAGTTCCTGGAGTTTGTCGATCTCTGCGTCTTCCGTCTCGAGCAAGGCATAACCGAGCGAAGTATCCGTTATGGACACCGGTAGCTTGACCAGCATGGCGAGCAGATCGTTTGACGGAATGATATCCGCCCATTCACGCGTGTCTTCCGTTTCATATGTTTCACCGTCTGCGCCGGTAACGGTTGGCACAGACGCCGCCTTGGTGTCCTCGGCGGCATTTTTAAAACTCTTGAGTGCGCTAAAGAAGCTCTGCGCGCCGGAAATCAGCGTATCAGCCAGGTCCGTGTCAACAGAATAGATCGACGACACATTGTTGCGCGCCGCCTGTCGGAGCGCTTCCGTCATGACGGTGTCTTCCACCATCCGCGGTGCCGTAATCGTTTCCTTGGCAACGCTGCCTTCGGAAACCTCATATCGTTTCGGCGTAAGCGACGTTAATGTAACAATACAACTGAGCGCAAAGGCAATCGCAATCGCAATTAGTCCGAATGCGCTTCCGCGTGCGTTTTTTTTACCCGTCCGTTTTTTGGTTGTACTTTTTTTGCGTGTTCCAGCCAAAATATGCCGTCCTCTTTTCCGATAATCGCAATGTGTATCCGGTGTCTATTTATGAACGCTTTGGTTTTTCAAAGCGCTCATAAGCGCAGATGATGCGCTGCACCAATTCGTGCCGTACAACGTCCTTATGTGACAGGCGAATGATTTTGATCCCTTCAACATTGTCGAGAACTTTCACCGCCTGCACCAATCCGCTGACCTTCTCTCTCGGCAGGTCAATTTGTGTTATATCGCCGGTAACAACAACGCGCGAACCTTCACCAAACCGCGTTAAAAACATCTTCATTTGCTCACTCGAACAGTTCTGCGCCTCATCCAGAATAATATACGCGTTGTTAAGCGTACGTCCGCGCATGTAGGCAAGCGGCGCGACTTCGATTGCACCGCGCTCCGTCAACGCGCGATAGCTTTCCAGGCCGAGGTATTCCTGCAGTGCGTCGTAAAGCGGCCGCAGATACGGGTCGACTTTTGATTGCAAATCGCCCGGAAGAAACCCGAGTTTTTCGCCAGCCTCAACCGCAGGCCGCGTTAAAATGATCTTCTCAACTTCTTTATTCTTAAACGCCTGCACCGCCATTGCAACGGCAAGATAGGTTTTTCCTGTTCCGGCTGGGCCGATTCCAAAGACGAGTTCGTATTCCTTCAATGCCTGAACATAGCGCTTTTGACCAAGCGTCTTACACTTGATCTGTCGGCCTTTATTCGTAATAGCAATCACGTCGCCCATGATCTTTTCGATCATGTCTGCGTTGCCTTCCTTTGCAAGATCGACCGCGTAGCGAATGCGGCTTCTGTTGATTTTATCGCCACGGCGCTGCATCTCCAGCATCTTTTCAATCACAATTTTCGCAATTGAAACACTTTGCGCTTCTCCCGTGATGCTGATTCCATCCGTCTGTGCGCGGATATGTGCGTCCGTTTCTTCTTCCAGTACGCCTATGTTCTCGTCAAACACACCGAAAAGTCCGAGCAATTCGTCTACGTTTTCAAGCGGTATTATTGCGTTGACACGCTCCAAATCCTGCGTCAATCAATACTCTCCTTTTGCACTGGAAGTGTGCTTTTATCATCTGTGCTGTTTTTCGTAAGCGCCTTTGGGTCATAAATATACCAATATACAGCGCTTCGTTTGTTTATGCGATTATAACACAACCGTCGATCAAATACCATAAACGGCGCCTTTCAAAGCGTTCCTGCGTTTGTAAACTTTTTACCATCACGATACAGTTTTATCCCGATGCAATTAAGCTTTTTCCAAGCATATATTTAAAAAGGTCTCTGACTATGTGATATAATAGATATCGATATATAGTTATCGAATTTTTGTAATTGTACCATGCCTTCTTCTTTATAATTTGTCATGCATGATCACTATGGCTTAAATCCTTGCGCCAGCACTGATTGATATGATATAATTTCTTGATTTTTGAAAATGGGGTGATTTGGACTTGTTTACAGCAAACGGATATTACTCGCAGCTTCATGGCAACTATCTTTTCTACGAAGTTGGCAAACGCGCAGCAGCTTTTGCCGAGGCGCACCCGGAAGCGGAGCTCATCCGCATGGGTATCGGCGATGTCACACGACCGCTCGTACCCGCTGTTATCGAAGCACTGCACAAAGCCGTCGATGATATGTCCCGGGCTGAAACGTTTCATGGTTACGGTCCGGCTTTTGGCTACGACTTTTTACGGCAAGCAATTTTAGACCGTGATTATATTGCACGCGGTGTTGATATGGATATCGAAGAAATCTTCATCAGCGACGGTGCAAAATGCGATGTCGGAAACATTCAGGAAATCTTTGCTCAGGATACTATCGTCTCGGTCATGGATCCCGTCTATCCGGTTTATGTAGATACAAACGTGATGTCCGGGCGCGGCGGCGCTTTTGATGAACAGAAGGGCGGTTATGAAAAGATCGTCTATATGGCGGGCAACGAAGAAAACGGATTTGTTGCCGATCTTCCGAAGGAACGCGTGGACGTTATGTATCTTTGCTTTCCGAATAATCCGACCGGCGTTACGCTGACGAAAAAGCAACTCAAGCGTTTTGTGGATTATGCGCGTGAAAACGAAGCATTGATCCTGTATGACTCCGCTTACGAAAGCTACATTTCTGAACCGGACAAACCGCACAGCATCTACGAAGTGGAAGGCGCAAAAGAATGCGCAATTGAATTCCGCTCCATGTCCAAAACGGCCGGTTTTACCGGAACGCGCTGCGCTTACACCGTCGTCCCCAAAGAGCTGACGGCGAAAGACTCCTTGGGTAATCTTGTTCATCTGCACGACCTCTGGTCGCGCCGCGTTGCAACCAAGTTCAATGGTGTTGCATATATCATCCAGCGCGCGGCGGCCGCGGCCTACAGTAAAGAAGGCAACGCACAGATTTTGAACGTCGTATCGGACTATATGGAAAACGCGCGCATCATTCGTGACGGACTTCAAAAGGCAGGCTACACTGTTTTCGGCGGCGTAAACGCCCCCTACATTTGGCTAAAGGTTCCGCACGGCGACAGTTGGAAGTTCTACGACGAACTGCTTTCGCATTATCATATCATCGGCACTCCCGGCGAAGGGTTCGGCGCTGCGGGCGAAGGCTTCTTTCGCATGACGGCGTTTGCAACCCGTGAAAGCACAATCAAAGCGATGGAGCGCATCCAAAAGGGATCGGTATGACGAAGATCATTGCGTTTGAAGGCATTGACGGCACGGGCAAAACCGTCCAGATGCAGCGACAGTTCGAACGGCTGACGCAGCAGCGCGATCTGAACATTCAGACGCTTTCTTTCCCGATGTACAATACGTTTTTCGGCGCGCAGGTTGGTCGGCTGCTTTCCGGCAGCGACGGCGTAAAGGCCAGTGACGTCGATGGTATGTCTATGGCGCTCTGGTATGCACTCGATCGGTTCGAAGCATTTCGCAATTATGATTACAAGAATGCTGACGTGCTTTTGATCAATCGTTATGTTCTAAGCAACGCCGTTTATCAGTCGGTTCGGGACCGTGACCTTGGAAAGCCGGATTTGCTTGACTTCGTATTGGAACTTGAGCATGAGCATTTCAGGATTCCGCGTGCCGACGCGCACATCGTATTGGATGTAAACACGGAGGCGGCATCGGAAAACGTTGGCAAAAAGGGTTATCGTGACTATGTTGGTGACAAGGCCGACGTTTATGAAGCAATTCCAGGCATCCAGCAGCGCGCACGACTGAAATACCTCGAATATTCCGAACGTATGGACAACATTTTTATCATTCCCTGCATGGAACAAAACAGTCTAAAAAGCATTGAATCGATCGGAACGCTTGTCGATCAGGTGCTTGAAGATATTATTTAGGAGGTAGCAACAATATGAGAAAAATTGGTATTTTGACCGGCGGCGGCGACTGCCCGGGGCTCAACGCGGTTATTCGCGGTGTTGTAGAAGAATGTGCGGCAAACGGAATTGAAGTATACGGCTTCTCTGCAGGCTGGCGCGGTGCGCTGACCGGCGAGGGTCATTGGCTGTCGCTCAAGGATGTGGAAGGACTTCAGACAAAGGGCGGTACGATCCTTGAAAGCTCCCGCACGAACGTCATGAAGGAAGAAAACGGCCCCGAGCGTGTTCGCAAGACCCTCGAAGGCCTCGGCCTCGAAGGCCTTGTCGCCATCGGCGGCGACGACACTCTTGGCGTTGCAAACAAGCTCAGCAAGATGGGTATGAAGATGATCGGTGTTCCAAAGACCATCGACAACGATCTCTCCTCCACCGACTACACGTTTGGCTTCGATACTGCCAGCAACATCGCAATGGAGTGCATGGACCGTCTTCACACGACCGCTGCTTCGCACGCGCGTTGCATCGTCGTCGAGTGCATGGGTCGCCACACTGGCTGGATCGCCGTTCAAGCGGGCCTCGCCGCGGATGCGCATCTGATTCTGATTCCGGAATTCCCGAAGACCTTCGACGAGATCATGCAGGTTATCCGCAGCCGTTACATCAAGGGCGAACGCCACACAATCATCGCCGTAGCGGAAGGTTTCGAGCTGAAAGGTGAAGACGATGAAAACGTCGGGCTCGACGCATTCGGCAACAAACTGCTGCTTGAAAAAGAGATCGCAAAGACGCTGTCCGATCGTATCGAACAAGCCATGCGTGAAGACAAGTCTCTCGACGAAAAGCGCAAGTATTTCGAGTGCCGCTCCGTTGTCCTCGGTCACATTCAGCGTGGCGGTTCCCCGTCCTGCTTCGACCGCGTGCTCGGTACGCGTCTTGGCTTCAAAGCCGGCGAACTGGTCGTAGCTGAAGATTACGGCAACATGGTCGCTCTTCAAGGTACGTCGATCGTCAAAGCCGACCTCGACAAGGCTGTTACGGAGCGTAAGGAAGTCGACTGGGATTTCTACAAATCCGTTTCGATTCTCTTCAAATAAGTAAACCAAGCAAAAAGAGCCGGGTATTTCCGGCTCTTTTTGTTTTTTCTTCAATCGTTTGCTTGTTAACCTGTTCGATAAGATCTTTCGGCCTTTTATGTCATAGCCGTATACCCTGTGCTCCAATTCGTAACGCAACAGTCCTTCCTGATGCCTCGGCATCTCGTCAACGACAATGCCATCATTAATTGCAATCGTCGGCGTGGTCTGCCATTTGGCACAATTGTTCAGCTTGTGATCGACGTCAACCGACATCGCAAACTGATAGGATTCTGCTTTCATAATAAACCTGCCGCTATGAATTCCCCTGCATGCGGCGAACACGCTGTGCAACCGCCTTGCCCGTCGGCGTGGTGGCGAGTCCACCTTTCGCGGTTTCCCGATATTCGGGGCGAATATCCTTGCCCACGGCGTACATTGCCGCCACTACCTCATCAAACGGGATTAGACTCGTTACACCTGCAAGCGCCATATCCGCACAGAGCATGGCGTTCACCGCGCCAAGTGCGTTACGCTTGATGCACGGGCACTCAACAAGCCCGGCTACCGGGTCGCAAATCAATCCAAGAACATTTTTCATCGCCATCGCCGCAGCATCGAGTGCCTGCACCGCCGCACCGCCACTAATTTCAACGAGTGCTGCTGCTGTCATGGATGCGGCAACGCCGGTCTCGGCCTGACATCCGCCGCCCGCGCCACTGATGGTTGCATTTTTTGCGAACAGCAATCCGACGGCTCCCGCGGTAAACAGCCCTTCGACCAGTGTTTCATCCGACCATCCACGTTGCCGCGCGCTTTCAATCAGCGCACCGGCAAGAATTCCGCTTGCACCGGCCGTAGGAGCGGCAACGATTCGTCCCATCGCAGCGTTCACTTCCACAACCGCCATTGCCGATGCGGCTGCACGGCAAGCAGTATATCCCGAAAACGGATTGTGTTTGCCGTACTTGAACAATCTTCTTGCTTCCCCGCCGGACAACCCGCTGACGGACTCCACTTTTTCGTTTAGTCCGCGTTCGACCGACTCACGCATGACGTCCAGATTCTTTTGCATCTCTGCAAGAACTTCTTCGCGCGTACTGTCGGAATGCTTTTCCTCCCGGCGCATCATCGCTTCATAGATCGGTATCCCATTAGTCAGGCAATAGCGGCGAAGGGACTCTCCGTTTTCAAATGCTTCTGTTAGCTGCATATACGTTCTCCCTCCTTTAAACCGCAAAAAGCTTGTTGATGCCGTTACAAAGTTTCAAAATCATCTTTAGCATATCGTTCGTCACCGGTTGGTCAGTTTCTATTGTCATGTATGCATCCTCGCCTTTGCCATGCCGGAACACACGCATGAACGCGATGTTTACACCGAGCTGCGCAAGCACATGTGAAACTTCCGCAATCACACCGGGCTTATCATTGTGCTGAATGACCAGGGTCGGATATTCGCCGGAAAATTCGACCGCAAGACCATTAATCGAAGTGATAAGGATGTTGCCGCCACCGACCGATTCACCGATCACTTCGGTGTTTTGTCCACCGGAGCCTGTTATGATAATGCGGGCTGTGTTCGGATGGTCTGTCGGTTCATCGGAGTATTCCACGGATACAAACACATCCTGCTCGCGTGCAATCCGGTATGCATCCTTGATACGCGCGTCATCCGGTTCCATGCCGAGCGCGCCGGCGATCAGCGCTTTGTCCGTACCGTGTCCCTTACCGGTTTCGGCAAAAGAGCCGTAGAGCGTAAAACGCGCCTCTGCAACATCGTCTTCGGCGATTTTTCGCGCGGTGTTAGCAAGGCGCACCGCTCCAGCTGTATGCGAGCTGGAAGGCCCCGTCATGCGTGGGCCGATAATATCAAATACCGAAAAATCTTCCATAAAACACCTCTCCGGAAATCTTCCGAAAAAAACAACGAGCGCATCGTTTAGACGATGCGCCGTTTTGAAAATTTTGCCGCGCACCCGTTCTTTGACAAACACATCTCCGGGCGACGCTCCGACAGGTTGCTCCTTTCAGGCTGCTCCGCGGCACATTGCAGTGTCCGCTGAATGCTGCTTCCGTCAGGACCTGACATGGTTCACGGTCCGCAATTGCACGGGACCCGACGCTCAACGCCCCTTATCGGGATCTGACCCCACAGACGCTTGCCGGGGAATGGGATTTCTGCCCTGCTGTAGCGGATTGCAGGTAGAGGGCACCGCTAACTCCCCGCTTAGCGCGGCAAACTGGTTGATAAATGCTATTGTAACATGGTTCACATGTGATTGTAAAACAGATTTTAAGGCATGCGTTTGAAAAGATTGCAACAAACGCAGCTATTCTGTTTGGCGTTCAATTTTCTATGCTTTTCAATCGACTTAATGCATACTCCGCCGCAACCCGAACAGCCTCGCGTGGGTCATTTAACAATGTCTCAATCAGCGGAATCAGGTCTGTCCTTCCCTGCTTTGCGGCAACGACGCACGCGTGCTGTTGGAGCCGTCCGTTCTTCTTCAGGTTCGTTCCAACAATCTTTAATGCTGGGTTAATGTCTCCGCTCAACAGTTTTTCAAGCTGGAAAGCTTCCGGCATTTCGTAAATCGATTCTATCTTCCTATTGTACGGACACACGCTTTGGCATAGCTCGCAACCCAGTATACTCGTGAGCGCATCCATCACCCAATCTTCCATCGGTTCTCCACACATATAAGCGCGCGCACATTTTTTACAGGAATATCCGGCGCTGTCAATCGCGTGCGATGGACAAATTCGTTCACACGCATGGCAATCCTTGCAGCGCGATTCTTGCCGCGATTGAAAAGGCGTATAACAAGCGTCCGGTAAACATGCAATCAACGTTTGAACAGAAAACCGTGTTCCGTACGGAGGGATAGCCGTAAGCCCGTTTTTCAGCGGGACGCCGATTCCACTTCGGGAAAGCATCTCATGTACAGGCACATATGCACGTTCAGCGCGTATGCCCTGATTTTCTAGCGACTTCAGTACTTTATTTGCCGCATGATACCCCGCATTGCTGGATGGATAATAACCCGAAATCGGAATGGATCCCGCATACGGTTTGTACGGTGAAATCAACGCGACGATTGCGTTTGCCCAGTCAAATTCGGATTTCATATCGCAAATCAGCTTCAAAGCATCTTGATGCAAAGCGCCGTCTGTTAGACGGCGCTTATATTGCTCAAATGGATCGGTCGGGAAGACATAACATTCCGCAAAGCCGAACTCTTTTGCCAGAGAAACGATGTTCATCGACCCTGTTCCTGCAGCATCTCTTTCGTTTTCATCAGTCGCGTGAGATTGCCGCGCTCGTTTTCGTCCAGTTTCATCTGGATTGTTCGAATCGCTTCCGTAAACTGCGGAATCATAACGTATTCAAGCGCGTTTACACGTCTGCGCGTCTTCTCAATCTCGTCGGCGAGCCTGCTGCATGCTTTCTCGATTTCCGCAAGCTGTACAAGCAGCGGCAAGACCTCCGCCAGCAACTGAACCGCCGTGTCGAGGTCGGCGCTTGTCGTTGCAAAACCGTATGGATACGTAAAGCCCTCCTGCGTTTCAATCGAGAGGCTCGGCACCTGAATGGAAAGCACATGCTGAATTCCTGCGGCAACTTCCGCCGCCCGCGCAGGATACATCAGCGCCTCTTCAATCTCTGCGTTACTCATAGAAGCGCGCGCAAGCACAAAGCTCTTCATCGCACGCGAAAGCTTTTCTTCTACTTCGGCGCGGAGTGCTTTATTTTGTCGTGCATAAATGATGAAGCGGCGAACGAGCTCGTCCCTCTTGTCCTTCATCATTTTGTGACCACGAACGGCAACCTTCTTGCGTTTCTTCAGGTTGCTCAGTTCCATACGGGTCGGTTTTACCTGTATGGCGGCCATAGGCTACGCCTCCTTGGGATAGTATTTCTCGATAAACTCATCGCGGATACGCTTGAGTTCCGACTTCGGCAGGATGCCAAGCAGCTTCCAGCCGATATCGAGTGTCTCTTCGATCGTGCGGTTCGTGTAATACCCCTGCGATACATATTGTTCTTCAAACGCATCAGAAAACTTTGCGTAAAGTTTATCAACGTCCGACAGCGCTGCGTCGCCAAGGATGACAGCAAGCTCCTTTGCGTCCTTACCACGCGAATAAGCCGAGAACAGCTGGTTCATGGAGTCTGCATGATCTTCACGTGTTTTGCCTTTGCCAATGCCCTTGTCTTTCAGACGCGACAGCGACGGCAGAACATTGATCGGCGGCGTCAGCCCTTTACGATATAATTCACGCGAGAGGATAATCTGTCCCTCAGTAATGTACCCAGTCAGGTCTGGAATCGGATGCGTGACGTCGTCTTCCGGCATGGACAAAATCGGGATCATCGTAATGGAACCTGCATTGTCGCGGATTCTGCCAGCTCGTTCATACATCGTCGCAAGATCGGTATACAGATAGCCGGGGTAACCACGGCGACCGGGGACTTCCTTTCGTGCCGCGGAAACCTCACGCAATGCATCGGCATAATTTGTGATATCCGTAATGATAACCAGCACGTGCATGCCGAGTTCGTAAGCAAGATATTCCGCAGCAGTGATCGCCATGCGCGGGGTCGCAATTCGCTCGATCGCCGGATCGTTTGCAAGGTTAATGAACGTTACGGTTCGCTCGATCGCGCCTGTCTTCCTAAAGTCGCTGATGAAGAAATCCGCTTCTTCAAACGTGATGCCGACTGCGGCAAACACGACAGCGAATTTTTCGTCGGAACCAAGTACCTTCGCCTGCCTTGCAATCTGCGCGGCGAGGTTTGCATGCGGCAGACCGGAACCGGAGAACACCGGCAGTTTCTGTCCACGAACCAATGTGTTTAAGCCGTCGATTGCGGAAATACCCGTTTGAATGAATTCGCTCGGGTAGTCTCGTGCGGTCGGGTTCATCGGTGTGCCGTTGATGTCCAGATGTTTGTCCGGAATCAACGCAGGACCGTTATCAATTGGTTTTCCCATGCCGTCGAAGATACGGCCGAGCATATCGGGCGCAACGTCAAGTTCGATGGACTTGCCGAGGAAGCGTGCTTTTGAGGAGCTAATCTGCAACCCCTGGGAACCTTCGAACAGCTGGAGCAACGCCTTATCCTGATTGATTTCGAGCACACGCCCACGACGAATACCGCCGTCCGCCTGTTCGATTTCAACAAGCTCGTCGTATTTTACACCCGAAACCTGCTCAACGAGCATCAGCGGGCCGACGACTTCTGTGATCGTTCTGTATTCCTTACGCATCCTGCTCGCCTCCCTCCGTCAGTGCACGAATCTGATCGTTAAGTTCTTTCATGATCACATCGTATTGCGCCTGTACGTCTTCTTCCGGCACATATTTCAGTCTGCCGATCTTCTCACGAACTGGCAATGCGGACAACTTCTTAAATGAAGCATCTTCCTGCAGTGCAATCAGGCTCTTGTCATAATAAGACAGGATTGACTTGAGCAACAGGTACTGCTTCTTCGGCGAAGAATACGTATCGACTTCGTGAAACGCATTTTGATGCAGATAGTCTTCACGGATGGAACGTGTGCATTCCAGCGTTAAGCGGTCTTTATGCGACAGCGCGTCGATACCAACGAGTCGGACGATTTCGTCCAATTCGCTTTCTTCCTGAAGCAGTGACATTGTCTTTTGCACAAGCGTCGTCCATTCACTCGAAACATTCTTGTTAAACCAGTTTTCGAGACGGCCGAGATACAGCGAATAGCTCTGCAGCCAGTCGATCGCCGGGAAATGACGTGCATACGCAAGCTTGCTGGACAATCCCCAGAAGACCTTGACGATACGCAGCGTTGCCTGCGAGACCGGCTCCGAAATATCGCCGCCCGGAGGTGACACTGCGCCGATTGCGGAGACAGCGCCTTCGCGTTTGTCGCTGCCGAGGGCAACGACCGCGCCCGCGCGCTCATAGAACTCCGCAAGACGGCTGGAAAGATAGGCCGGGTATCCTTCCTCACCGGGCATCTCTTCGAGACGGCCGCTCATTTCGCGCAGCGCCTCCGCCCAGCGGGATGTGGAATCCGCCATAATAGCGACTTTATAACCCATATCGCGGAAATATTCCGCAATCGTAATACCTGTATATATAGATGCTTCACGCGCCGCAACCGGCATGTCGGAAGTGTTGGCAATCAGCACGGTACGCTTCATCAGCGACAGACCAGTGCGTGGGTCGTTGAGTTCCGGGAACTCCATCAGGACGTCCGTCATCTCATTGCCGCGCTCACCGCAGCCAACGTAAACAATGATGTCCGCATCCGCCCACTTTGCCAGCTGATGCTGGACGACCGTTTTGCCGCTGCCGAACGGACCCGGCACAGCCGCCGTACCACCCTTTGCAACCGGGAACAGCGTATCAATGACACGTTGTCCGGTGATCATCGGTTCCTGTGGCGCGACCTTTTCCCCATATGGGCGGCCCTTGCGAACCGGCCATTTTTGCAGCATCGGAATCTCAACGATCGTTCCGTCGCTCTTTTCAATCTTGGCAATCGGCGTCACGATGTTCGCTTCGCCTTCAAAAATCCATGTCAGCTTTCCGGCCAGCGTCGGCGGAACCATCACGCGGTGCAAAACCGCTTCCGTTTCCTGCACGGTGCCAAGCACGTCGCCACCGATCAGCTCGTCGCCGACCTTTACCGTTGGCTTGAATGCCCAGAGTTTTTCATGATCCAGCGCGTCGACCATGATGCCGCGCGTAATGCGATCGCCTGCGCGTTCGCGCACTACGTTCAGCGGGCGCTGAATGCCGTCGTAAATCGACTCAATCAGTCCCGGCGCGAGCTCGACTGAAAGCGGCGCGCCAGTCGTAACGACAGGTTCGCCCGGTCCAATACCACCCGTTTCCTCATAAACTTGAATAGAGGCCTTATCGCCGCGCAGTTCGATGACCTCGCCGATCAAGTGCTTTTCGGATACGCGCACAACGTCGTACATCTGTACGTCAGCCATTCCGCTGGCGACGATGAGCGGCCCCGATACCTTGATGATCGTTCCTTGCATGTTCTTTGCCCTTTCGTAATCTAAATCCTTTGCCGTACAGCGGGATCACTGCCCGGTGCATTCAGTTTGTTGCCTGTTTAAGAGTTTGCCAGTATGTCCATACCGACGGCCTTTTCAACGTTTTGCTTCAACGCCTCCGCACCAACGCCTTGCGAACCCTGGTTGTCCGGAATCGGAATAATTGCGGGATATGCGCTGCCGGCAAATTCTGCTATCGTTTCTTCACATGCGGGATATAACTTTTCCGTGACGAACACGATCGCATAACCGCTTCTTGCCAGTTTGTGCAGTGTGCGGTTTGCGCTTTCGCCTTCGTCTTCAAAAAAGACATCCAATCCGACCGCTTTAAACAGCAATACGGAGTCGCGGTCTCCAATTACGCCGATTTTAGCCATATAGTTCCCTCAATCTTTCCGAAATCACGCTGTCGTCAAGTCCGTTGCGTTTAACGGTCAAAATCAAGCGGATCGCTTTTGCTTCGCGTTCCCGCGCAAGATAGTATCCAACGATCGGAAAGATCGTCATCACATCGTGACGGTGTTCGTTCACAAGCGAAAGCAGATAGTTATCACGCGCTTTTTCGACCATGGAGATGTTTCCGCTGATCAGCATCTGCGAAAGCCCCTCGTGCATGGCACCTTTTGCCACGCTGCCGGATAGCGCCTTTGTCAGCGTTTCCGAAGAAAGCTGATACGCATTGATCAAAACATCTGAGCTGATGCCGCCGCACGGCAGCAAAACGTCCCAAAGATCCTCCTTTTGCGCTCCCATAGCACGCATACGGAGGAACGTGATCACATTGTCAAAATCGCAAAGCGCTTCAAAATATTGTTTTGCAAACTGTTCCTTGCAGTCTTTCGTCTCTTCGAGACAATGTTTGAGATAGCCAAAATCGACCAATATGCTGACCATCTGCGGTTCCGACTGAATTTTGAGCTTGCGCTCTAGCTTTTCCAACGATTCGCACATGGCTTTCGGCAGGTCGTCATACTTTTGTTCGCTCACCATGGCGGTCAGCTTTTCACGGGCGTATAAGCCACTCTCTAACCAAAGCGCGTCGCTCGTCTGCAGAAGTCGTGCTTTAATCAACACCTTCAAATTGTGAACGTCCGCCTGCAGCAAGAGTAAATCGGTCAGTTTCGGTTCAGGTGAAAGTTCGCGAATCGTCTCCGCCGTCTGCACGCGTACGTTTTCAATCATACGCTCACAGTCTTCGCTGGTCGCTTCCGGCATGTTGCCGTAGTGCGCATCAAGCAATTGCCGCATTGCATCGTCGATTGTGCCGTCCGCCATACGCCGGATGGTTTGGCTGCTGAACAACCCTTTTTCCAGCGCGCTGATACGCGCGCATGCAAAGGAATAACTTGGCTGTGGCATGAAACCCTCCCTCCGGTCAGTCGAACAGCATCTTGGCGATGTTCGTTTCCTCATCGGAACGAACAGTGTCCATCAGCGAACGGAATGAACAATCCTTCTCATAGCTTTCGCTAACAAGCAGGAAGCCGCCCTCAATGTCCGCGTCCTTATCGGACAGCGTCAACTTACGATCACTTATGTTTGCAAGAATGGACGCGATGCCTTTGCGGTCTTTTTTTGCCGGCAGAACGGTTTCACCGCCTTCGGCTTCATTGCGCAGCATCGTCTCGCAGATTTTTGTCCGCGACGTTTCGTCCAGCACAAGAACGGCCTGATACGCGCGCGAAAACACGTTGTCAATCACGGCACGTTTTTTTGAAAGCGCATTCTTTCTGCCGTCCAGTTCGGTGCGCGTCTTAAACCCGTCCAGCAAACTTTGCTTTTCGGCTTCGCGCTTGCTTTCGAGATCGCCTCGTTTGTCGGAAACAGCTTTTTCGCTTTCCGCTCGGATCGAACGAATCGTTTCCTCCGCGGTTTCGCGCGTTTTTCGTGCGTCCGCTTCGGCCTCGCCAATAATACGCTCGGCGAGTTTGTTCGTTCCGGATATGGATATGGTTGCCATTGACTGCTCCTTATCGTACCAAAAACTTCAAATCTTAACCAACCTGTACGCCGTTGACGAGCAGGAAGGAAATGAGCAGCGCCAGAACCGCATAGGTTTCAACCATAACGGTCATCAGCATCGCTTTGCCTTGTTCTTCCGGTTTCTTTGCAATCATGTTGATTCCTGAAACAGCGACCTTACCCTGCGCCATGCCAGAGAGCAAACCACCGAATGCAATCGGAATCGACGCAAGAAACAACGTTAATCCGGCAGTCGCAGTGATCGCGGAACCGCCGCTGAGCAGACCGGCTTTCGTTGCGATAACAAACGCAATCAGAAGACCGTAGATGCCCTGTGTACCGGGAAGAAGCTGAAGCAGTAAGCAGGAGCCAAAACGGTCCGGATCTTCGGACACAACACCCGCGCCCGCCTGACCGGCCATGCCTACGCCAAGCGCGCTGCCAATACCTGCCAAAACCGCTGCCATAGCGGCGCCAGCCGCTGCAAAAATCGTTCCCCACTGAAGTTCCATAGTGAGAATCCTCCTTCGTTAATCGCTTACGGATGATTTTTCATCCAAAATTCGAACGTGTTTTGTTTTATATCCCAGAGGCTGGAAAGCTCTGCCGCCCGCCTCGTAGAATTTGCCGTAAAATTCAACATACTGCAGTCTTGCGCAGTGCACGAACGCACCAAGCGTGTTGATTGCGATGTTGAACGCGTGCAGCGCGACTAGCAGCGCGCACGCAACAACAATGCCAAGAATCTTGAGAATCAATATAGGCGATCCCATCAGCATGCTGCATAGCTCATTAAAGACCGACGCGATAACCCCCGTTGCAATGCCAAGCGCGAACAGACGTGCATAAGACAGGATATCCGACAAAAAGCCTGTAACCTGGTACAGTTCTCCAAGACCGGAAATCGTCCGCATGATCGGATTTTTGTTTGCCCGCCCTTTGAACAGCAATATCATCAGTGCGCCAAGTCCCGCCATGCCGAGCCCAACGGTTCCGACGACTGCCGGCATACCTTCAACGCTCGAAGGCACCGCAAAGACAATCACTCCGGAGATAATGAGTATCCATGAGAAATTGTCAAAAATCGCAGTCTTCCAGTCCCTGCGGGAAAACGCAAGTTTCATTTTAAGGCCTACGCCGAATAGAATATGGATTACACCCAGACCAAAGCAAAGAATCAGCATATTGATCGGGTTGTCCATGGGATCCACAAACAGTGGGAATACATTGTTTGTTCCAAGCAATGTATCAAAATCCATGCCGAACACTGTACCGACCAGTATCCCCCAAACCATGGTGGACAATCCGCCCCAGAACAGTACGCGTGCAAACCCACCGGAAGCTCCGGTCGGCTTCTTAAGTTTAACATATAGTGCGCAAAGGATTGCGAGCACCAGACCATAGCCTGTGTCACTGAGCATCAGACCAAACAGCAGCACATAAAATGGCGCCATATAGGGTGTCGGGTCGATGCCGTGAGGATCGGGGCGCGCATACAGGTTCGTTACCTGCTCAAACGGCGTAGCAAACTTGCTGTTTTCTACGACCGACGGCGGCACTTCGCCTTCATTCGGTTCGCGTGTTGAGAAATAATATGCATCCGTAACGGACTGAATTGCTTTCTCAACCATTTCAACTTTATCGTCTGGAACCCATCCTTCCAACTGGAAGGTGGCGTTCGTGCGTGCAATCTCGGTGGCGGCTTTCACGCGGTCGCGTTCTATTACAGCCGCGTCCAGCGCGCTTTCGACAATCTTGGCGCTGCCACTGGCTTCCTTTGCCAGCGCAATCTTCAAATCTTCTTTTTTTGACCTCAAGTCATGGTTGCGTTCCGTAAGCCGGCGAATCGCTTCCGCAGGTTTTCCACCCATCTTCGGAAACACATAATCCGTCCAGTCAATCGACTTTAAAAAGTTTGCAACCGCCTTTGTGTCGTCTTCCGGACAAGCAACAACGCACGTGCGCACCACGCCCTCGTTGAAGAGCTGGTACTCCGCACATGCGTCGATATCTTCTAGTTTTTCTACATCAGGAGCGGCGATCAATCCTGTAAAATATTTGACGCCGCGCACATTCTGAAACGTCTGCATGTCCGCAGGAAAATGTTCCCATGGACGAAGCGATTCAATAATCGTTTCGTTTTTATCAATTTCAGAACGCGTTGAAGCAAGCTCTCTTGCGATGTCTTCCAATCGATCAGAAAACTCCAGTGCCTTCGGCAATTGTTTTGCAACATCCGCAATGCTTGCCTCCGGTCTGGCGGCAAGTAAACTCTGCTTTTCGCCGAAAGGCCGCAAAGTCTTGAGTGCGTCGCTAAGCTTTTGTACCTTTTCTTCCGCTTGATCAAGCGCCGTCTGCTCGGTAGTATCTTCGCCGCTTTCGAGTACTTCAACCGCCTGCGTCGCCTGTATCGCCTGAAGAATATCCGCTTCGTCCGCTTTATGCGCAACGAGCGTCATGCGTTTCATCTGAACAATCATGCCTGATTTTGCACCTTGTTAACCAAATACCGTACTGCGTCGTCAATCTTTGCGTTTGCGCGCGCACAGACTTCTTCCGCTTCGTTTTCCATCTTTGCAAGCATCTTTGCGGAAAGCTCTTCACCCTTCGCCTGTGCTTCTTTCAAAGCGGATTCCGTCTTTTCGCGCTCCTGCGCATCAACGCTTTCGATCGTTTTTTCCGCTTCTTCACGCGCTTTTGTCGTTAACTCGCGTGCTTCTGAAACGGCCTTGTTTCGAATTTCTTCCGCTTGTTCTTCCGCCGTTGCGATTTCATCTATAATCGATCGCATGTTCTACCTCCGTAAGATACCGACCGTTTGATCAGCCGTCACGTAGCCCGTAAGCGGTTTTGAAATAAGCTGCAAAACCGACAGCAGGCCAAATAAAATTGAAAATGTATTTTCGCACCTGTCTATAATAACATAATTTAGCAGAAAAAACCGCTAAAATTTAGTATTTTTTTCGGCGCGTGGAAATGCACTTTTCTTTTGCATCACAAAACGTTTCTGAATTTCCAGCTGTCTTGTGGCGTAACGTCTTATACGCAATCAGCGTTTAGTGACCAGAGCTGCTAAACGTTGATTCCACTTATTTCGTTCCAAACAGGCGGTCGCCAGCATCGCCGAGACCCGGCACAATGTAACCATGGTCGTTTAGTTTCTCGTCTACATGCCCAACATAGATATCAACATCGGGATGCGCCTTTTGCATGGCTTCAATTCCTTCCGGAGCCGCAATCAGGCAAACAAAGCGGATGCTTTTTACGCCGGACTCTTTGATGATCTTGATCGCTTCGATGCCGGAGTTGCCCGTCGCAAGCATCGGATCGACGATGATAGTTTCGCGTTCTTCAATATCCTGCGGAAGCTTGCAGTAATATCCGGTCGGCATCAGTGTGTCTGGATTGCGATAGAGACCGATGTGTCCCATCTTTGCGTTCGGAATCAGGCTCATAATGCCGTCCGCCATGCCGAGTCCGGCGCGAAGGATCGGAATTACGGCGATTTTCTCGTTCGCCAGTGTTTTTACCTTTGTCTTGCAGATCGGAGTTTCGATTTCGACTTCCTTGAGCTCCAGGTCTCGCGTTACTTCGTATGCCATGAGCATGGCCAGTTCGTAGACGAGTTCGCGGAACGCTTTGCATCCGGTCTCTTTGTCGCGCAGAAGCGAAAGCTTATGCTGTACAAGCGGATGATCAATCGGAATTAGTTTTGACATTGTGAGCCTCCTTAGCCTGTTGCTTAAAAAATGTAGTAGTGGCAGTATCCTGCGTTAGCATGTATCGGTTAATGCTGGTTTTCGTACTCTGCTATTTTATCGATTCGCCTCTGATGACGTTCGCCATGTGAAAATTCTGTCTCAAGCCAGATTTTTGCAATTTCTTTTGCGCGTACGGGTGTCGTTACGTTTGCCCCGAGCGCAAGGACGTTCGTATCGTTGTGTTCGCGTGTCATGCGCGCGGTGTAGCCGTCCGTGCACAGCGCACAGCGAATACCCTTCACTTTATTTGCGCAAATGCTCACTCCGATGCCGGTCGTACAGATGACGACGCCCTTGTCACATTCACCGTTTGCCACCGCTTCCGCAGCGGGAAAAATGAAATCCGGATAGTCGATACTTTTTTTGTCGTAGCAACCAAAGTCCTTCACTTCATAGCCCAGCGAAGTCAAATATTCCGCCATCGTTTCTTTTAAATCAAACCCGCCGTGATCGCACGCAATCGCAATCTTCATAATCGCTTCTCCCTTTCCAGTCGCTTCGTTATTCTGCTTCTATCATTTTAAACCCGGCGGCACGCAGCAGCCGGTTCATATAGGCAAGTCCCTCCTGATCCGACGGGATACCCTCCGCGTAGATTCTGTCGGCACGCTTGTCCATCTCCCGCAGGGCTGTAAACAGGTTTGCGCAGAGCGTTCCCGGGGCTTCTCTGTCGCCGAGTATAACATACTTTTTCCCTCTATAGAAATGCCTTGTCTGCTCGGTTGCTGCGATTTCACAGTCGATGCCTTCCGCTTCCGATTGACGGTACAGCGCATTGATGACACGTGCAACACGTTCCGGTTCACCGTTGACCACGACAACCTCGGCATTCGGAGCATAGTGCTTATATTTCATACCCGGTGACGCGGCAATTTCGCCGTCCCGCATCGGGTTGAGTATGCTGTTTGCAACGCGCACTTCGCCGATCACGGCTTCCAGCATTTCGCGGGTAATCGCACCCGGTCGCAGGATTGTCGGCGCACCTACAAGCGATAGTACCGTGGACTCAACACCATATTTGCAAGGCCCGCCGTCAAGAATCAGCGGGATTCGTCCGCCCATATCGTCCAGAACATGCTGTGCCGTCGTCGGGCTCGGTCGCCCGGAGCAGTTTGCGCTAGGTGCGGCAATCGGTACGCCAGCTTTTGCAATGAGCGCGCGAGCCGTTTTATTCAGCGGCATGCGCACGGCAACAGTATTCAGCCCTGCGGTCACTTCATCCGGTACACAATCGCTCTTTTGAGCAATCAGCGTCAGAGGGCCCGGCCAGAAAGTGTCCATTAATATCTGCGCAAATTTTGGTGTGCGCATCCAAAGACGCCGGACTTCACTTTTTTTGCTGACATGTTCGATCAAAGGATTGTCGGCCGGTCTTCCCTTAGCGACGAAAATTTTCTTAACCGCTTCTCCGCAGAGTCCGTTTGCGCCGAGGCCATATACCGTTTCCGTCGGAAACGCAACAATCTCGCCGTTTTGAATAAGCTTGGCCGCCTGTGCCGTTCCCGCTTCTTCCTGTCGTTCCACGTTTATTACCTGCGTTTGATATACAGGTGTTTCGGTTTCTTTGCGCCTCATTCTCAGTTCGCTTCCTTAGAGAGCATCGCACTGCGCTCCGCAAGAATCAACGCATCGATCAATTCGTCCATGTCTCCGTCCAGAAACGCCTCCAGTTTATAGAGTGTCAGTCCTATGCGATGGTCGGTCACGCGCCCCTGTGGGAAATTATAGGTGCGGATACGTTCGCTGCGGTCGCCGGAGCCAATCTGGCTCTTGCGCTCACCCGCCCGTTCAGCATCCTGCTGTGAACGGTAGAAATCATACAGGCGGCTCTTTAAAACGCGCATTGCCTGCTCTTTGTTTTTCAGCTGGGATTTTTCATCTTGGCAGGATACCACCATACCGGTCGGAAGATGCGTGATACGGATTGCAGATTCCGTCTTGTTGACGTGCTGGCCACCCGCGCCGCTGCTTCTGTAGGTGTCGATACGAAGGTCACTGTCCTTGATGTCAATCTGTACGTCATCGACTTCCGGTAACACCGCGACCGTCGCCGCGCTGGTGTGGATGCGTCCCTGTGATTCCGTCTCTGGAACACGCTGTACGCGATGCACGCCACTTTCATATTTCAGGCGGCTGAACGCGCCGCGCTTTTTACCGATCGATAGTACAACTTCTTTCACACCGCCCATATCGGTCAAATTGCTTGAAAGATATTCTACTTTGTAACTGTTGCGCTCCGCGTAACGCAGGTACATACGCAACAAGTCCGCGCCAAACAGCGACGCTTCATCGCCACCGGTTCCCGCACGGATTTCCAAGATGACGTCCCGTTCATCGTTCGGATCTTTCGGAATCAGCAACAAGTGTAATTCTGCTTCCAAATCGGATAATTTTTGTTCCAACTCGGCAATCTCAGTATGGACAAGTTCCTTCATGTCACCGTCAAGGTGCTCACCAAGCATTGTTTTACATTCGTCCAGTGATTCCTGTGTTTTCTGATATTCATCAAATGCAACAACAATCTCCTCCAGAGAAGCGCGCTCTTTCACCATATCCCGCCAAGCGTCTTTGTCCGCCATAACGCCGGGATCGGCCAGCTTCTCCGAAATCAGGTCGTAACGTTCTTTGATTCCTTTAAGTTTATCCAGCATGGTTCCTCCGTCGCAAACCGTTTGCATTGCGACCGGTTTGCCGGGTCTGTTTCAATTTTTATATAAACAAGACCCTTTATCTATATTATAGTTCAAAGTTTTCTACGATCAAAACGCGTGGGTTACCGCTCAGGTCGTTTAGCACCCGTGCATTTTTCGGAAAGAGAGCGGAAACGCTTTCTTTCTGTGTGTTTCCAATTTCAAGCAGCAATGTGCCGCCCGGCCTCAAATACGCTTTGTATTCCTGCGCGATTCTCTTGTAAAAGTCTAGTCCGTCGTCTCCGCCAAATAATGCCGACGCCGGTTCAAACGTAACTTCTCTTTGCAGTTGCTCCATATCCATTCGGGACAAATACGGTGGATTACACGTAATCAAGTCAAAGTCGCCTTCTATACTGCCAAACAGATTGCTTTTGACCAGCGCGATTCTCACATCACTTATCTTCGCGTTCTCTTTTGCAACGTCCAATGCGGCACTGCTGATATCGCTCGCGGTTACAATGACGCCCGCAAGTTTTTGCAACGCGATTGCCACACATCCGCTTCCTGTGCAAAGGTCCAAAACGTCGCGGTAGGCGTAATTGCGAATGCGCTCCAGTGCAATTTCACAGAGCAATTCTGTATCCTGTCTGGGGATCAGTACACGTCGATCTACAACAAACGGCAAGCCCATAAATTCCCATTCGCCGAGGATATATTGCAGCGGTTCGCCTTTTACGCGTCGTTCAATCAGTTCGCCGAGAATGCGCAATTGTTCATCGCTGATTTCCATCCAGGAATGAACCGACAACGCGGACACATCCGCACCGACGACTGCGGCAACGAGAAGTTTCGCCTGTTGCAGGCTTTCTTCATTGGCTACCGGTTCCAGCCGCTGCTTGGTCATTCGCACGGTTTCGGAAACCGACATAGTCACTCTGTCTCAAGTTCCTTTTTATCATCGGATTCGCTCAATTCCGAATCAGCCTCTTCAGATGTTGTTTGCTCGCCATCCTGTACTGATTTTCCGCCATTCATGGCAAGATTGAACGCCCGGATCGCAACTTCAATCATTTCCGGCTCCGGTTCACGTGTGGTCAAATACTGCAAACCAAGTCCGGGAGCGCGAATGATGCGTGCCCAAAGCTTATCGGAAGCCGCGGCCAGTTTTAGCACTTCATAAGCCAAACCAGCAACCAGTGGCAAAAATACAAGCCGTGACAGCAGTCTGAGCAGTAAATTCTCCGTATACGGCAGCACCGCGAAAAACAGGATGGATACCGCCATAACGAGGAATAAATAATTCGTTCCGCAGCGCGGATGCAGCCTTGAATACTTCATGGCATTCTCCGGCGTAAGTTGCGCTTCATGCTCATAGCAGGCAATCGTTTTGTGTTCCGCACCGTGGTACATATAAACGCGTCGAATATCTTTCATCAGCGAAATAGACGAAATATACAGAAGAAAAATCAACAGCCGCACAAAACCTTCCGTCAGGCTTTTCCAAATGCGTGGCGCGGCGTCTTTCCAAGGGATGAGCTGCGTTGCCAGTGAAGGTAAAAAGACGAACAGCGCAATTGCAAGCCCAATTGCAAGGACGACGGCAACAATGATGGCAACGTCCATCGCGCTTTTTCCAGTTTTTTGAGCAATCCACTTTTCAAAGCGACTGGGCTCTTCTTCAATTTCTTCGCCGTAAAGTTCGGCGGAACGTGTCGTCATTTTCATTCCAGTTGCAAGCGCGTCGACAAAAGCGACAACGCCTCGGACAACAGGCCATTTCAGAACGGGATTTTCACTTTTCTTTTTCCTTGGTGTATATTCCGTTTCGATTGTGCCGTCGGCCTTTCTTACTGCAAGCGCAACGTCGCCTTCCGGTGTACGCATCATGACGCCTTCCATAACAGCCTGGCCGCCAATCGAGCATTTTTTCATTCTTTATTGTCCTCATTTTTCCGGTGCGCATCGATTTGTCCATTTGCTTTGACGCGCAGTCAATTTGGATTATTTTACCATACGGGGTGGTTCCGGGCAAGAAAAAACCTCCCCGGGTTGGGAAGGTTTTCGTTCCTAACTTACAGACCGTAACGCTTTTTGAAACGATCTACACGTCCACCGCTGTCCACGAGCTTCTGTTTGCCGGTGAAAAACGGATGGCACTTGCTGCAAATTTCCACGGTCAGCTCTTCCTTGGTCGAGCCGGTCGTAAAGGTTTCGCCACAGGCGCAACGCACCGTAGCTTCGCCATATTTCGGATGGATGCCTTTCTTCATGCTTGTTCACTCCTTTAAAACACTACCATCGGCTATTATAACGAGCGGCGCTCAAAAAATCAACTGTTTTTCGAATTATTTTGAAATAATGCCGCTTTTATGTGCAAATCGGGTATCGATTCCCATTTGTTAAGCCGATAATGCAATTATTTACCAAACCGGCTGGTCGACATTGTCGTATAGCCGTCTTTTTCATAGATATTGATCCAGTCCTTCAAACGCTGTAAAAACTCTTCATTTGTAGATGTTTTTTCCAGCATAGCAATCAGGTGTTCCGTTACTTCCGCGGTATTTCCACCCGCAAGCACACGGTGAATGGTCCGTACCGCTTCGAGCTCCTCTTCGGAAAGCAATAAGTCTTCCCTGCGCGTACCGGACTTATAGATGTCGATGGCCGGGAAGATGCGCTTTTCGCTGAGCTTGCGGTCAAGATGGATTTCCATGTTACCCGTGCCCTTGAATTCTTCGTAAACCATATCATCCATGCGGCTGCCCGTCTCGGTCAGCGCCGTTGCGATCACAGTCAGGCTTCCGCCGCCTTCGATATTTCGGGCTGCACCAAAGAACCGCTTCGGCTTATGCAGTGCGCCTGGGTCCATACCGCCGGAAAGCGTACGTCCCGTCGGCGGGATTGTCAGGTTGTATGCGCGCGCAAGTCTCGTTAAACTATCGAGGAGAATGACGACGTCCTTACCCATCTCTACGAGACGCATCGCACGTTCCTGAACCATTTCCGCAACGCGGGTATGATGCTCCGGCAGTTCGTCAAACGTTGAATATAGTACTTCACCTTTGATCGAGCGCTGCATGTCTGTTACTTCCTCGGGACGCTCGTCGATCAACAGGACAATCAGGTGCGAATCGGGATAATTTGTCGCAATGCCCCTGGCAATGTTCTTCAACAGTGTGGTTTTACCTGCCTTTGGCTGTGAAACGATCATTGCGCGCTGGCCTTTTCCAACCGGTGCAATCAGGTCGATGAGGCGGATAGCCAGACTGTTCGTTCCTTTGCACTCAAGCGTATACCGTTCATCAGGGAATATTGGGACGAGTTGCTCAAACGGGGTCCTGTCGACAATCGCTTCCGGCGATTCTCCATTGACCGCGGTGATATACAGCAGCGCAAGGAAACGTTCACCTTCTTTAGAAGGCCGCGTTTTACCAGTGACCATATCGCCGGTGCGCAAGCTGAATCGACGAATCTGCGCGATGGAGACATACACGTCGTTCTGTCCGGAGAGATAGTTTTCGCTCCGCAGGAAGCCGTAGCCGTCCGGCAAGACTTCAAGCACGCCTTCCGCGTCCCCGCAGTCACCAGTTTGTAAAATCTCAGGTACGGCGGGATTGCTGGTGCCGTAATCTTTATTGTAATATCCTTCATTGTTGCGTTGGCGATAATGACGATCGTCGTCAAATCCGCCCTGTTCACCGCCAAAATTATTTTGTGACGCAGAATAGGAGTTTCCCTGGTAACCACTCTGCTGCTGATATCCGCCCTGTTGCTGATATCCGCTCTGATGATAGTTGCCTTGCTGTTGATAGCCGCGTTGATAGTTCCCTTGATAGCCGCCCTGTTGGGGCGAATATTGACGGCGCTGATAACCGCCGCCCTGTGAGCGATTGTCGTAATATTGTCTGTTTTGGTATGCCGGGCGCGGCGAATAGCTGGAGCGACGGTAACCGCCGTCCTGTGGGGCTTGCGGTGCCCGTTCTCCAGAATAATCCGGTGTCGAAGGGTGCCGCTCGTTCGATTCTTTTTCAGCTTGCGCCTCCAAATAATCTTCGTTCTTCTGATCGCCGGACTTCTCTGAATCGGAAGGAGATGACCCTCCCGACATTATGATATCCACCAGTTCGCTTTTTCTGTATTTAGTAACAGATTTAACACCTTGCAGCTTTGCGATTTCGCGCAAATCTCCAAGGCTCTTAGCCTCCAACTGATCCCTGTTCAACTGTAAACTCCTCTCTACGGTAAGAAACGTTACCTATCAACGAAATCAAGAAGATGTAAGGATGTGACTTCTTGGATGAAAAAATCATATCCTTGGGCGACATATTTGTCAATACGTGTTGCTTTTTTTTCACAACAATCCTACGATTCATCGTATATTGCGCTGGATGTAACGGTTTCTACCAAGCAAACGCGCATCTCATCTTTCTTCTATTTAAATCAAATCGTTGATTCCATTCATGCAATGTATTGATTTATGCATGAACATCTCTCCGTCTCCATTTCTCTTTCTCATAATATACTTCTGTGTATTATAATCACAATTGTGATATTTTACCACAGTTTTTTATATTTTATCATGCAATTGTTTTCATATCATATCGTTCACATTATATTACTGTAACCTTTTTGAAAACCATTTTGACGTTCTCTTTCCTTTTTAGCGCTGTTATGCTATGATACACAGCATGGCAAAGAGACCATATGATAAACCCCAAAGCGGCATAAGAATCCGTCCGCGTTATATCATTCTGTTTTTCATCCTTACGTTCTTCGTACTGGGCGGTGTTTACCTGTCGCAGCAAACGCAGTTAAAAAGCATCGCCGAAGAAAAAGTGCAGTTGCAGTCTGATCTTGACGACCTGAATGTTAAAGAAGAGCGTCTTGAGCGAATGCTTGAATACATGCAGACCACCGACTATCTGATTCAATATGCGCGTGAAAAACTCGGATATGTTTTCAGCGATGACTGGAAGTTCTACGAGGTTGAATCCGAAACGCAAAACGTTATAACTGCGCAGGATGCAGGCGATTTACCCGTCGGTGATCCGACGCCAAGTCCAAGTCCAACGCCAACGCCGACACCGAAGCCAACCGCGACACCCGACACTGGCGACGTACCGATCGTTACATTCGAACCATGAAATTACTAGTCTTTGATATCGGCAGCAATTCCATACGGACCGCAAAACTTTCCGACGAAGATGGTCTGGAGTTAACAGTAAAAAGCAAACATGTTTATACTACGCGTCTTGCAGAGGGGCTTGCGGAAAGCGGCGCCCTTTCGCAAGCGCGCATACGTCAATCACTTTTAGTGATCCGTTCGATCTGTCAGGAGGCTGTCGCGCATGGTTTCGATTGTTATGCGTATGCCACCAGCGCGGTACGCGATGCGAGCAATAAGAGTGATTTCGTTCGCAATATGGAAGAAATTATCGGGATCGATCGCGTTCGCGTTTTATCCGGTGCCGAAGAGGCGGAGTTTGCACAGCGCGGTGCCGACCCGACCGGAAAACGAACCATTCTCGATATTGGCGGCGGCAGCACGCAAATTGTGCGCACCGATTCGCGTGAAAGCTGGCCCATCGGCTGCGTGCGCGCAAAGGATCTTGCACCCTATAATGATTTACAATCCATTGCAGAAGCGCTCCGTCCGATTCTCTCCGGTTTGTTCGGCACGCCAGAGTACGACAAGCGTCTCGATATAAAGAACATCTCCGCTTCCAAACGCTCTTCCAAAAACGCGCTTCTTGGCGTTGGTGGAACCATTACGACGCTTGCGCTTCTTTGCGAAGGCGCAACAACTTTTTCCGAATGGCAGGGTGAAAAGGAGATACAGTTCCTCGATCTTTGCGCGACACTGCAATCGCTCAGCAATATGGGAGACGAAGCACGTTCCACCATACCGTTGTTGAAGGACAGGCATGACGTTATTTTGCAAGGCGGAGTCATCCTTCTGTATCTGATGGAACGGCTACATGCAAGCCGGATTGGCGCAACGCTAAGTGACGGTCTCGACGGCTATGCCATGCATCTTTACCATATGTTACGCCATCATTGAGATTTTTACATAAAAAAGGAACCCGTGCACGGGTTCCTTTTTTATGTATTATGTTTTACGGCGCAGGTGTTTCCAAATCGCCACCAACAACGTCGTCAAAATCCATATCGGACTTATTTCCGATTGCGATTGTCAGATCCAAATATTCCCCGTCGCGATACACTTTAACCTGCAATTCGTCACCGATCATGCAACTCAGCACGATAGCGACCAACTCGTCCTGATCAGCAATCGTCTTTCCGTTCGCTTCAACGATGATGTCCCCCGCCTTGATTCCCGCAAGGTCTGCAGGACGGTCCTTAACGACGCTTTCAACATACGCGCCAACAGGCGTTCCGGCCTCCGCGGCTACATCCTCGGTGATGGTGCCAACCGTTATACCGATTCCCGGACGTTCCACATAACCAACCGTAATCAGGATCTGCATGATCTTTTTCACCTGATTAATCGGAAGCGCAAAACCAATACCTTCCGCGCTGACTGCATTACCGTATTCGTCGTATCCGGCCGTTATGGTCTTTGCACTGTTGATACCGATTACCTGTCCCTCCATGTTAATTAGTGGACCGCCGCTGTTGCCAAAGTTGATGGCCGCATCTGTCTGGAGGTAGTTGTTTGTGTAGTTGTCAATCGTGATTTCACGGGACGTTGCGCTGATAATGCCGAATGTAAGAGTGTTTGCCAGTTCATCCGTCGAAAGTGGATTCCCGATTGCCAGCACATATTCGCCGACACGAACGGAATCCGAATCGCCCAGTACCAACGGTTGAAGCGGTACACCGTCTACCTTCAGCACTGCAATATCCGTTTCCGTATCGGCGCCAATGACCGTTGCGTCACGTTCTTCGTCTTCGCCGTCGATCTTAACGGTTACTTTGTCAGTATCCTCAACAACATGCGCATTCGTTAGGATATATCCTTCACTCGAAACAACAAAGCCAGTTCCACTTCCGTAAATTTCATACGTTTCCTTGCCGGAAAGACTCAGTGCCTTTGTGTAATTGATGACCCCGACGACGCCTGGTGAAACAGCATCGTAAATGTCCGGAATCGGATTTTCAATTGTTCCAGGCAATGCAGGACTTACGCCGTCAAACTCCGGCATTTCACGGTCTTCTTCCACATACGGCGTTGCGGTGACTTCCGGCGCCGCGGTCGTCTCCGTTTGCGGAGTCGCCGTTGGAAGCGGTGTCGGAGTGATCGCCTGCGTTGGCGTAAAAGTTGCTTCAACAACAAATTTTTCTCCGCCGAGGATGCTCGGCCACAACAGCCCGATCACCATCAGTGCCAGCAAAATGATGACGATGATGATAACGATTGTGGCAAAAGCATTGCCGCCGCGCCCACCGTTGCCGGAACCCTTTCCACCAAAATGATCGTCCGAACTATAGTATCCATTATGTTCCATTCTTTTTACCTCCGTCAATTTGCGTACGTTTTGGTGCCGGCGCGCGTTTCAGTGTAAATGTAAAGGTTGATCCTTTTCCACGTCCGCTCTTGAGGGTAATGGTCTGGTTGTGCTGGTCTATAATACGCTTCACAATAGATAAGCCCAGTCCTGTACCGCTCTGCTTTGTCGGCGTATGCGCCTTTTCTACTTTATAAAAGCGGTCAAACACATGTGGGATATCCGCTTCAGGTATACCCGGTCCGGAGTCTTGAATGCTGACGTAAATTTCGCGCCGCATCGCATAGGTTGCAATGCGCAGCTTGGTGTCATCCGGTGAGTATTTAACCGCATTGTCAATGATGTTTCTAAGCACCTGCGAAATCTGGGCGCTGTCTGCTTCGACGTAATACTGTTCTTGTGCAAACTTAACGTCTACATTGATATGGTGTTCATAAATTCGCGCTTCAAATGTGATCAGTGTGCGTCGGATCAGCTCGTTGATATCGAATATCTCAAGCTTAATCGCCGTCCTGCCGGATTCTATGCGCGCAAGGTCGAGAAGGTCGTTAACCATAACCGCCATACGCTTGGTTTCAGAAAGGACAATGTCAATGTATTTCTCATACTCGTCCGGTCCGATCGTCCCATCCTGCATGGCTTCCAAAAAGCCTTTCATACTCGTTAGCGGCGAACGTAGTTCATGGCTGACGTTTGCAACAAAACTCCGACGTGTGGCTTCCAGGTCTTTCAGCTGGTCCGCCATCGCGTTGAAGCTGATGGCAAGCTGCGTCGCTTCGTCGATACTGCTGAGCGGTATGCGGACGTTATAGTCGCCCTTTGAATATTTCTGAACGATCTCGTTGACCTCCAGAAACGGACGCGTCAGCCGCATTGTTGTGTAGTATACAACAATGATGGCGATCAGCACGGCAATCAGTGAAACAAGGACAACCTCCGCATATGCCATTGCGATTGCGCCGCGTGCATCTGTGATGTCGGAATAGAACCGAATCACGTGCGTAGCCACGCTGTCCTCATAAACAGGCTTCGTTCCAATCAACATCTGGAACGAACCTTTTTCCTGTGTAAAACGCACACTGGCCGCGTCCAGATCGGACACTGCATTCAGCATGCGTGAAATATCGTCCTCCGTATACCGGACGCTCATGACTGCATCCCACTTAGAACCGGAAGAATACTGCGCCATTGCACCGTCGACGGACACAATTTGAATTAGACCGTCATAATGCCGCGCTATTGTATTGAGCTCCAGAATCGCCGCGTTTGCACCAGCGGTGGAGGCAGTCGTGTTGAAATACAGCTCTGTAACGACGCTGATTTCATTGGCAATTGACTGCTTCTCTTCGCGCAGGATGAATCCGGACATCAATGATCCGACTACGATTCCCGAAAGCAACAACAAACCGACGGTAACGGTTATATACGCCGTCAGCATACGGGAAAAAAGCGTTCTGAGAAAGTCTTTGCGCATATCAGTGCATCACTTTTGCTCGAATTTATAGCCAACTCCCCACACGGTGCGGAGTTCCCACTCGTGGTTGTCCCCCAGCTTCTCACGGATTCGTTTCACATGCACGTCGACCGTGCGCGAATCGCCAAAGAAGTCAAACCCCCAAACCTGTTCCAGCAGTTGCTCACGTGTAAAAACCTTGCCGGTATGGGAAGCAAGAAAATACAATAATTCTATTTCTTTCGGCGGCATTTCAAGCTGCCGTCCATCCAGGGTTACAGCATAGTTTTCCAGAGAAACAGTCAGCCCCGGCAACGCAATCGTACGTTCCGGTTCAACCGGCGTGCTGCGCCGCAGCACCGCTTTGATTCTGGCGATGAGTTCCTTTGCATCAAAAGGTTTGCTGATGTAGTCGTCCGCGCCGAGTTCCAGCCCCTGCACGCGGTCGCCCGTGTCGCCTTTTGCTGTCAACATAATGACGGGGGTTTCACTCTCCATACGGATGTCGTGTAAAACCGCCCAACCATCACGACCGGGCAGCATGATATCCAGCACGACCAGTGACGGTTTTGTTTCATGGAACGCCGCCATTGCAGAGGTTCCGTCGGCACAGGTATAAACCTGATACCCAGCTTTTTTTAAATACAGCTCGATGATGGCAAGAATATTTCTGTCGTCATCAATGACCAGAATGGTATTACTCTCCATCCGATCACCTCCGTTATTGATGGGATTAAATCAGGATCTCACATTTGGATAGAGTATAGCAGAGTTTTTTTCGTTTGTCCAACGTTGCAAAAGTTTGTCACACAATCGCCGCACCATCAACACAGCGCGGCGATCGCATTGCTCAATTCTTCATTTTGCTCGTTTTGTAAAGTCCGGTTATCTGTTGTTGCAGTTACTTTTTCAGTGTCACAACTGTTACACCCGCATCGCCTTCGCCATATGCGCCGATGCGAAACGATTTTACCTGCGGTAGCGATTTCAGATATGCCTGCACGCCCGTGCGGAGTGCTCCGGTGCCTTTTCCATGCACGGCATAAAAAGTTGATACGCCCGTCATCGCGGCATTGTCGATAAACCGGTCCAGTTCCATGCAGGCCTCGTCGATCGTTTTGCCGCGCAAATCGATCTGCATCGCATCCCCGCGCTCTTCGGAAAGCGTCACCTTCGCCGAAGTCTGTTTTACTTTCTTTTCTTGCTTAACAGGCCGCAGATCACGTAGCGGAATGCTCATTTTGATAATGCCCGCCTGTACCTGCACATCACCCTTGCCGTCCGGTGCTTTCAGCACGGTCGCTTCCTGACCGAGTGTGATCAAAAGAACGCGGTCACCCGGCTTGACTGTCCGGGGGGCTTCGCCCGCCGCGTCACGCTGCACAGCCTGCTCGTAGAGCTTGTCTTCCGTTTCGCGCATCTTGTCGCGATTTTTCTGCACGGCGCGCTCCAGTTGTTTTTGATCGATATTCTTGATTGCACGCAGTTCGACAATCAGATGTTCCATCTCCTGCCGTGTCTGCTGCACCATGCGTCGCGCGTCTTCGCGTGCCTTTGCACGGAGTTGTGCCTTTTCGTCTTCCAGTTTCTGCTGTTTTGCTTCCAGATCTTTTTGTATTTTTTCTGCTTCCCATCGTGACTTTTGTGCCGCATCACGGTCGTTTTCCGCGTTTCTACGCGCTTGCTCCGCCTCGGTCAATACGTTTTCAAAGGCAACATCTTTCTTTTGTAGAAACGCCTGTGCTCGCGTAATAACATCATCGTTCAACCCAAGTCGGCGTGAGATTTCAAACGCGTTCGAACGCCCAGGAATGCCGATGAACAGTCGGTATGTGGGGCAAAGTTTGTCAATATCGAACTCCATAGAAGCATTTTGCATGCCCGGATGCATCAGCGCAAACGCCTTGATTTCGCTGTAATGCGTCGTTGCGACGGTCAGCGTGTTCCGTTCGTAAAGATCTTCCAGTATTGCCTGCGCAAGTGCCGCGCCTTCGATCGGGTCGGTTCCTGCGCCAAGTTCGTCCAGCAGCACTAGTGAACGTTCGTCCGCTTCCTCGAGGATGTGTACGTTATTTTTCATGTGCGACGAAAATGTTGAGAGCGACTGTTCGATGGACTGTTCGTCCCCAATGTCGGCAAACACGTTGTCAAACGTGGAAAGTTCGGTTCCGAACTCCGCGGGAACAAACATGCCGCTCATAGCCATGAGTGTAAACAGTCCGACAGTTTTTAACGTTACGGTTTTGCCGCCGGTATTCGGTCCGGTGATGATCAGTGTTCGGAACGTTTCGCCCAGCCAGATGTCGACCGGCACAACGTTTTCACGCGGAATCAACGGGTGACGTCCTTTTTGAATACGAATGCGTCCCTCTTCATTAAGCTGTGGTCGCACGGCGCGAAAATCGCGCGCCATTACCGCGCGGGCAAAAATGACGTCCAGCGTGCCCATCATGGCGATACTGTTGTGAATTTCGTCTGCAAACGGTGAGATCATCGCCGTCAGACCGGAAAGGATGCGTTCGATTTCGTTCTTTTCTTCCGAAAGCAAGCGCTTGTACTCGTTGCCGAGTTCCACAACAGCGGACGGCTCTACAAACAGCGTTGCTCCACTGCTGCTCTGGTCATGTACAAGGCCGGGCACCTGCGAGCGATACTCTGCTTTGACCGGTAGTGCATACCTGCCGTTTCGGATCGTGATGATCGGTTCCTGCAGATATTTCTGCGTAGTCGGGCTCTTGAGCATGCCGTTGAGTTTTTCGCGCACACGCTCATTCACAATCTTCATCTGTCTGCGTATACGGTTCAACTCGCTGGATGCATTGTCAGAAATCTCGTCTTCGGCAAGGATGCATCGATCAACCTCTTCTTCTGCTGATCGGTGCGATGTTAGTCTGTTTGCCATATTACAAAGCAATCCGTCTGCATCGCCTGCCTGCAGTACTTCCTTTGCTTCGCGGGACGCACGCATCGCTTGGGCAATCGCAAGCAGCTCCCGTGTGCTTAGAAACAGCGCGGCATGCATACGGCCTACCAGTTCACGCACGTCCGGAAATCCGGTGATCGGTGTTCTGCCGGTGCGCGAATAGATACCCTCCGCCTCGTCTGTCTGCTCCTGTAATGTTTCAGCATCCTTGAGGTTTTCCGCAGGACGCAGCATGTCCGCATACTCCCGCCCGACTTCGCAGGCAAGGTGCTGTTTTAAAATCGTAAGAATTTTATCATATTCCAACGTGGAAAATGTTTTGTTTTGTATCATGATGTTTTCTCCCTAAAAAACATGTAAAAGCCCCGTCCGAATCATCGTGACGGGGCAAGTTCTATTTCGGTTCAACGAATTTCTTTTAAAAACGCCTCAATACGCTGCATCGCTTCCTGAATGTCTTCCATCGAGGTTGCGTAACAGCACCGAATATGCCCCTCTCCGGCTTCACCGAACGCGCTGCCGGGAACAGTAACCACTTTTTTGCTAGCAAGCAATTTATCGCAGAACTCTTCGCTCTTTAATCCAGTCGAACGGATTGAAGGAAACACATAAAACGCGCCCTCGGGTTCATTGCATTCCAAACCCAGGGAATCAAACGCATCGATGATGAAACGCCTGCGAACGGCGTACTCGTCAATCATTGCGCGCGTGTCTGCAAAATTGTCCTCAAAACCATATTCAAGTGCGGCGATCCCCGCCCACTGCGCCGTTGTCGGTGCGCAGAGCATGGTCAGCTGGTGCACCTTCCGCATGGCGTCAATGAGTTCCTGCGGACCCGCGGCATAGCCGAGACGCCAGCCTGTCATAGAAAACGCCTTCGAGAAACCGTTCAGTACGATTGTATGCTCGCGCATGCCGGGCAGCGCGGCAAATGAATGATGCCGTTTCCCGTTAAACGTCAGCTCTGCATAGATTTCATCCGTGATGACGATGATGTCCGTACCGCGTACGGCGTTCGCTATCGCCTCCAACTCAGCCTTCTCCATGATGGCGCCGGTCGGGTTGGTCGGGAATGCAAGCAGAATCGCTCTCGTTTTCGGTGTGATTGCAGCCTTGATCGCCTCCGCACGCAGACGGAAGCGGTCTTCACTGTGCGTTACGACTGTAACGGCCTTACCATGTGCAAGTTCTATGGCGGGGCGATACGAAACATAGACCGGCTCATGAACGATCACCTCATCGCCGGGGTTTAGTATTGCACGCATCGCAAGGTCGATCGCCTGGCTTGCGCCAACGGTGATCAGCACGTTTTCGATAGATTCGTATCCCGAGATGGAATACCGATCCTCCAGATAGCGGAGGATGAGTTCGCGAAGATGCGGGTCTCCCGAGTTTGACGTGTATGCCACGCGCTCATTCTGCAATTTTTTTGCAACATATGCTCGAATCCGTTCCGGTGTCGGGAAATCAGGTTCTCCAACACCGAGACTGATATGCTGGTCATCTAGAAGATCAAAATATTTGCGAATGCCCGAAGGCGGAATGCGTTTTACGCAATCCGAAACCAAATTCTGGTAGTCCATAAACACGTCCTTAAACAAAAAGTAGTCCTATCATAACATGAGTGTCTAGGCACGTCAAACGATTTGCAAGTGACTCGTTGAAACTTTTTGATAGGCGTATTTTTTTGGATAATCACGTTTTCGCAGTAATTCTTTCTGTTTTAAATCATTTTTGCTCGGGAAAAGCTATAATTTTCAAAGTTCTCCAATAAAATAAATTCTTATAGAAAGTAATGTTTATAGGGAATAATATATTATATTCAGTTCATTGCTATATCCGCCATGCTGTCAAATCGTTCCATTGCATGGCAAATGACACGTTCGTTTTCGTCCGTTGGCGTGAAAACAATCTCTTTCGCTGCTTTTCCCGCTTGCTCCAGCATCCGTACATCCATTGTGCCGACAAGCGCAGAGATCGCGCCGTCGCCATGCTGACGCACGCCGATAAAGTCCCCCGGCCCACGTAACAGTAAGTCCTTTTGCGCAATTTCAAATCCGTCGTTGGTCTGTGTCATCGCCTTCATGCGCTGGTTTTCCTCTTCGTTTTGCGAACCATATAGTAAAAAACAATAGGACTGTGCGCTACTCCTGCCGACACGGCCGCGCAATTGATGTAGCTGCGAAAGGCCGAAGCGCTCAGCACCTTCAACCACCATAATACACGCGTTCGGAACATGTACGCCAACCTCTATAACAGTCGTTGCAACCAATACGTCAATTTTACCGTCCCGGAAAGCGCGCATCACGCGTTTTTTCTCCTGCTCGCGTATTTGTCCGTGAAGTTTTCCGATGCGTGTTTGTGGAAGCGCCTCTTTTATTTCAGTATAGATTTCATCCATGCTTGGACAATCGATGCTTTCACTTTCCTCTATCAACGGACAAACGACATACGTCTGCACTTTTTTCTCGGCCTGCTCGGCAATATAGCGGTACATGTCCGCGCGTTTCTTCTGCGGAACGATACTGGTTTTAATCTCCTTACGTCCCGGCGGAAGCTCATCGATCACCGATATGTCAAGATCACCGTATAGAATCAGTGCGAGCGTCCTTGGAATCGGCGTCGCACTCATAACGAGCATGTCCGGGCGAATCCCTTTTTCCATCATAGCCGCCCGTTGACGCACACCGAAGCGATGCTGCTCGTCGGTCACAACACAGCCGAGATCATTAAAACGTACGTCTCCGGACAGCAGTGCATGTGTACCGACGACGCAAAGTGCCGTACCGTCCGCAACACGTTTCAACACAGCGTCGCGTTCCGACTTTTTCATGCCGCCGGTCAATAGCACCACAGATGAGCCAAAAATATCCTGCATGCTGGAAAAATGCTGTTCCGCCAGTATTTCCGTAGGTGCAAGCAACACACCCTGCTTTCCGTTTGCGGCGGCTACACACAGCGCATACATGGCAACTGCAGTTTTGCCGGAGCCAACGTCCCCCTGCAATAGACGGTTCATCGGAATCGGTTTCTGCATATCTAGCGCAATTTCATCAATCGAGCGTTTCTGCGCATTGGTCAGTTCATAGGACAGTTTTGCACGAAACTTTTCAAACACGCCGCGTGTGTCGAATGCAAAGCCGTTCTGGCGCGCTCGATCCGCCTTTTGCATTTCCATGGCAGTGAAATACAGCAACGCGTTTTCAAAATCAAGCCGCTTTCTTGCGATTGCAAGTGCTTCCCTGCTGATCGGGAAATGCGCATGCCGCAGTGCCAGTGCAAGCGGAGCCAGTTCATAATGTTCCCGTATTGCCGCTGGAAGCGTATCAGGAATATCATCCCAAACCGCCTCAAGCGCCGCACGTATGGCATCGCGCCAGGTTCGTTGGTTCAGACCTTTGATCGTGGAATAAACCGGCAGAATGCCCGGCAGCGCATCTGCAATCATCGGGTTGACGATGGAGACGCTTTTTTTGCGTATCACGCGACCGCAGGCATAAACGGTATCGCCTGCTTTTACCTGCGCACTTCTATATGGTTGATTGAACCACTTAAGTGTAACGTTTCCTGTTTCGTCCTGTGCGGTGACAGAGGTTATCGTCATCCCCTTCGCGCGAAAAAAGCGCGGTGTGGATCCGATGCGCACATGTACCGCCGCGCTCACACCGTTTGCAAGCTGTACAACAGGCGTTACGGTCGAATAGTCCAAATAGTCTCGCGGAAGCCTATAGAGCAGTTCCTGCACCGAACACACGCCGAGCGACTCAAATTGCTCCGCGCGTTTCGGGCCGATTCCTTTTACGCTTGTCAGGGATAGATTCTGCATTCAGATACGTCCATAATAAAAAAGACCGACGACGGTATCCACCCGTCGAACAACTTGATTCGAGCGGCACATTCCGTCGTCGGCCCAAAGTGCTTACCGTCTCGCCCTAACAGCGAGATGATTCTCTCTTACTGTACGGCGATATAATAATAGTACAGCGGCTGTCCGCCTTTCAGGATGACAAATTCCGCATCCGGATACTCTGTCTGCAACGCATCGACAATCTTCTGCGCGTCGCCTTCCGTTTGCCCTTCGCCATAATACAGCGTAACGGTACAGAAAGAATCGTCCCTTTCCGCAATCATCTTTTTGACGAGCTCGCTTGTCGCCGTTTCAATGCTGCTGCCGTCGGTCGCCATATGGTTGTTGAGTAAGCCGATCATGTCGCCCTTTTTGATCTTTGTGCCTTCGATCTTTGTGTCGCGCACGGCGTATGTAACGGCGCCGCTGACAACTTCCTTGATCGCCGCCTTCATGGCTTCTTCATTTTCTTCCACAGTCGCGTCCTTGGAATATGCCATGCAGGCCGCAATGCCCTGCGGAATGGTTTTGGTCGGTATCAGCACAACGCCTTTTTCCGTCAGCTCGCTCGCCTGTTGCGCAGCGAGGATGATGTTGGAATTGTTCGGTAAGACGAACACGTTGCGCGCGTTGATCTTATTGATCGCCGACGCAATCGAGTCGATACTCGGATTCATGGTCTGACCGCCGGAGATCAGTGCATCGACCGCAAGCGCGCGGAACAGTTCGTCAAGGCCTTCGCCCGCGCTGACAGACAGCAGACCGAATTCCACTTCATTGCGTTTGCGCTCTTCCGTGAACTTTCTGTTCTGCTCACGCATATTCTCGATCTTAGGACCTTCCAGTTCGCCAAGACGGAGCGCCATTTGCAGCACTTTGCCCGGCGCATTGGTATGTACATGCACTTTAATCATATCCGCGTCGTTTGCAACGACAACGGAATCGCCGAGACGGTTGAGATGCTTTCTGAAGCTTTCAATCTCGTTTTCATCGGTTTCCGGCGATAAATGAATAATGAAAAATTCCGTGCAATAGCCGTAAACGATGTTTTCACCGGAAAAGCTATCTTCAACCGTGGTTTCTACAGGTTTTTCCGGCACGAGCATTTCATAGCTCTCAATTTCTTCTCCGTCAAGCGAAAGCTTAAAGCCCCTGTAAATGGTCAAAAGCCCCTTGCCGCCGGAATCCACAACACCCGCCTCTTTGAGCACAGGCAATTGATTCGGCGTCTCCGCAAGCGCACGCTCGCCGCTCTCCAGAATTTCGTCCATCAGCCGGTACACGTTTGCGCCCTGCTTTTGATGAATTTCAACCTGCTCGGCAATCACGCGCGAAACAGTCAGTATGGTACCTTCTTTCGGCTTCATAACCGCCTTGTAGGCGGCCTGACTGCCCTTTACCAGTGCCGCTGAAAGCAATTCCGCGTCCACATATTCCGCACCCTTAAACGCGCGGGAAAACCCGCGAAACAGCTGCGAAAGAATAACGCCGGAGTTGCCGCGTGCGCCTTTGAGCGCACCCATGCTCAGCGCATCCGCAACCTGCGATGCGTTTGCGCTTTCCGGCAGCGCACGGATTTCGTGTACCGCACTTTGCATCGTCATAGACATATTCGTACCTGTGTCGCCGTCCGGCACAGGGAATACATTCAAAGCGTCGATAGTCGCTTTGTTTTTTTCAAGCAGCGCAGCGCCTGCGATAATCATATCGCGCAGCTGAGCACCGCCGATCTTCATGTTACTATCCAATTTTCCCTCCGAATGTTCGGACCCCAAGCCGAACTGCGTTATACGCGAATGTTCTCGACATGAACGTTAACGGCACGAACCGTCACTCCCGTCATCTCCTCCACCCGATACTTCACGTTGCTCTTGGCGTTTTGCGCTACCGCAGGTAGAGACACGCCGTAAACGAGCGTCACGAATAAATCAACATCAATTACACCGGGTGAAACAACCGTAACCTTGACGCCGCGGCGTATATTATCTTTGCCGAATAATTCAACAAACGAGTCGGACGCCTTTTTTGAATTCATACCGACAATTCCGTAGTTCTCAACGGCTGCAAATCCGGCGATGCTCGCAATCAGGTCGTCCGCAATCGTGATCTTTCCAAGTGTCGTAGACATTTCCGCTGCCATAAGTTACGCCTCCTTTTTCGATTGATTCTATTTTATACCAAGCATTTTTTGCCCGCAACCACGTAACCATTCTCCTGCGGGCAAACGCAAGGCGTTGTTGTAACCAGTTTGTGAACATACTGCAACGTCGCGCAGTATGTTGTTACGCATCCTCGGGCAGGATACCGTTGTGATAAACTTCCTGAACGTCGTCGTTTTCGTCCAGCCGCTCCAAGAAGCGTGATACTTTATCAGCAGTCTCTTCGTCCTCAATAGACACCGTATTCTGCGGTATCATCTGTACTTCTGCAGAGATGAATTCAAATCCGCCTGCTTCCAGAGCTTCACGCACTTTTGAAAATTCCGTCGGTTCAGTGTAGACTTCAAACGCGTCGTCCTGAGCAACGAAATCTTCCGCGCCGGCGTCCAAAGCCTGCATCATAACGTCGTCTTCGTCCATTTCAGCCGTACGCTCAATGACAATCAGCCCTTTTTTATCAAACATCCAGCCGACGCAACCGGAATTTCCAAGATTTCCGCCGCTCTTGTCGAAGATGTGGCGCATCTCCGCCGCAATGCGGTTACGGTTGTCCGTCAGCACAGAGACGATAACAGCCATGTTGCCAGGACCGTAGCCTTCATAGGTGATTTCTTCATAGTTGACGGAGTTGCCTTCACCTGCGGCCTTTTTAATGGAACGCGAGATGTTGTCGTTCGGCATGTTGTTGGCCTTCGCCTTGGCGATAACGTCGCGCAGCTTGCTGTTGTTAACCGGATCAGGCCCACCCTCTTTCACCGCGATTGCAATCTCTCTTCCAATTTTGGTAAAAATTCGACCACGCTGAGAATCCGTCTTCTCCTTTTTATTTTTAATATTTGCCCATTTGGAATGTCCAGACATAAATCCTCCTAGTTTCCCTTCTCTTGCTGAATCAACTCTTTATATTTTTTCGATAGCGACTGCAGGTCGTTCCATACGTCGCGTTTTTTTGTTTCGTCACGCAGCAGTGCAGCCGGATGATACGTTGGCAGCATCCAAACGCCGCCTTTTTGTTTCCAAAAACCGCGTACTTTTGTAATACGCGCTTCAGGGTCGTAAACATGCCTGGTCGCGGTTGCTCCTAGGCATACAATAATCTTCGGACGAATCAGTGCATACTGCATTCTCAGCAGCGGCAAGCAGGCTTCCGCCTCTTCCTCCAGTGGTGTACGGTTGCCCGGTGGCCGACATTTGACAACGTTGGTAATATACAGGTCTTCGCGCCGCATGTCAATGGATGCAAGCATTTTATCCAGAAGTTGACCGGCCTTTCCAACGAACGGTCGACCGATTCTGTCCTCGTCTCCGCCCGGTCCTTCGCCAACGAGCATGATGTCCGCGTCTCGATTTCCTTCGCCGAGAACAATGTTATTTCGCCTTTGGCATAGGCCGCACCGACGGCAGTTTTCTATCTCGCTCTCAATCGTTTCCCAGCTCGCTTCCGGCATTCGTTCCTCCCGTTTTCAGGAATGCTTAAATCTTTTCCGCGGCTTCTTCATCCAGCATAAAAATCACATTTGGATGCAGCTGCAGATAACTTGCAGGCATATTAGGTACGACCGGCCCGCTAATGACAAGGCCTGCAATCGGTGAAAGTTCGTATCCGGACAGCACGGCGATCACCCGCTTAGCAGACATGATGGTCGAAATACCAACCGTCACCGCGCGTCCGGTATCCGTCCGCTCGACATGTGTCACCGGCGCCAGTTCGCTGTTTGGTAGGTTGCACGCAATGCGTCCATCCGAATCAATTGCGCAAACAACGGTGTCAAGTCCGCCGATGTCGAGAATCGCGTTCTCATAATCGTTGCAAACGACACTCCAGTCGTTGGTCTTTGTATTCGGTGTAAAAATGTTTTCCGGAAGAATGTTGACCCGGTCATAGAGCATGGAATGCAGTTTTTTTTCGTCATGCTTTGTCGAGTCGGTCTTTACATGTTCATACAAACTAAACGCGCGAACGGTCGTCCAGTCAAGCAGACCGTCGCTCGTCATTCCCGCGACCTTGCGATATGCCGAAGCAAGCGCAGCAGCACAATCAAGTCCAAGCACAGACGCAGGTTTTTCAATAATACATCCCGCAAGAAGCGTAGCGACCGCCTGACTTAGCGTGTCACTGTCGCGATAGACCAGTACACTCATTTCAGCTCTCCCATGGCTTCCACCGCATTGATGAACAACAAAACGTCGTTGTAGACGTCCGTGCGGTTGATTTCATTGAGCATTTCGTGTCGTCCGCCTTCGTATAATTTCAGTTCAGTTTTGTGCCCCGTCTTGGTCAGCCAGCCGTAAACCTGCTTTACCCCTTTTCCGTTGTTGCCAACCGGGTCGCAAGCGCCGGACATCATCAAAATCGGACGCCTTGGAACGCGCGTGGCCCACTTGGCATTCGAAATCTCGGTAAGTCCTGTAAAAACATCATACATGGCATGTGCTGTAAACGGAAACCCACAGTTCTCGTCTGCAACATATGCATCGACCTTGTCGTTATCTCTCGATAACCAGTCGTTTTCCGTGCGGTTCGGTTTAAACGCTTTGTTGTAAGAACCAAAGCTCATATTGAACAGCGTAATGCTTGGTTGTTTGCCGCCGGTCTTTTTGATCTCGCGCTTTGCAATCCATTTGCCGATTCCAAGCACGGGGTTGCTTCCCGCCGTGCCGGAAAAGATAAACGCGTCAAATTCCGTGCCGTCGCGTCCCGCATAGGTGCGCGCAAGGAACGAGCCCATCGAATGCCCAAAAAGGATGAACGGGATGCCTGGATAATCCGCCTTTACCGCATCACGCAACGTGCGCATATCCTGAACAACGGCGTCCCAACCGTTTTGTTCGCCGAAGTATCCTTTCGGCACGCCGTTTTTAATGCTTTTGCCGTGGCTTGCGATGTCGTTACCGTAAACGAGCACACCGTTTTCTGCAAGAAACGACGCAAAGTCGTTATACCGGTCTATGTGTTCCGCCATACCGTGCGTGATTTGCAGCGCCGCGTGCGGTTCTTCTGGTATCCACATGCGATAGCGAATATCGCAAAGGCCTGTCGCGGAGGGAAACCGTCTTTCGCGCAGAGTAAATTTCATATTCCATACCTCCCCGATGATAATAAAAAAGTATACCACCATCCGGCGGAATACTCAATAATCGAATTGATATTTACCTATTATTACCAATCGATACAATTTACTAAAGTGGTAATTTGCTCGCCAAAAGCATATTCTATTGCATACGCAAACCTGGTTTAAGCAAGGCGGTAACGAAAAATCTGTTCGTCTCCTTCCGTGCCAATTAAAACAAAATTCAACTTTTTTAGCAGTTCGACAGACCGATGATTTTTCGGCAAAACGCCGGCCTTCACTTCTTCGATCCCCTGATTAGCCATCATCTTCATTGCGGCGGAGACAACTTCATACATATAGCCTCTTCGGACATGTTTCGGATGAATCGTATAACCCATCCAGCATGCATTTCCCTGCTGTTTCAAGTAAATATCTCCAATCAAAGCGTCTGTTTGCTTGTTGATAATAGCAAGTTGCACACCGTGTGTTATGTCGCAAGGGCACAACAGGGCTTCACGATACACCTGCTTTGAAAGACCTTTGAAGCCTTGATATTTCATCCATTCGTCGTTGTTTCGGTAATCCATGAAAGTATCGATATCATCTTCGCGAAATGTGCGGACAATGCAACGAACCGTTTCAAACTCTATTTGCATGACAGGCATCTCCAGTTCATACTTTTTCGATCATACCGTGATTTCGCGAAAGTTGCCAAACAGCCCCGCCTCGGAATCCTCATGTGTAATAACCAAGACCGGGACTCCTGTCTTCAATACCTCATCCGCGACAAGCCGCTTATTGTCCTCGTCCAGTCCGGTAAACGGTTCATCCAGAAACAGTACGTCACCGCCGTATGCAAGTGCGCGCGCGATCGCAACGCGGCGGCGCATGCCGCCGGAAAGTTCTTTCGGCAATAAATGGAGGCTGTCCTTCAATCCCAGCGCAGTGAGCGCCGCTTCCGCTGTAACAAGATCGGACACAAGCGCAACATTTTCAAGCGCACTTGCCCACGGTAAAAGCCGGTCTTCCTGAAATACGACCGAAGCTTTCTTGCCTTCCAGCCCGCTGATCGTTCCACTGTCCGGTTTTTGCAAGCCGAGCAGCATACGAAACAAGGAGGTCTTCCCTTCTCCTGAAGGTCCACGCACAGCGGTTACGCCGTCGAACGGGATTTCCGTAGAAAAGTTGTGAAAAACTACATTGTCATCAAATGAAAGATTGACATTCTTAATTTCAATCACGACGAATCCTCCTCATGCTCTGTATCAGCAGCCGTTCCAGCAGCATTGAAAGGATGATCACCAACAGCGTCCATGCAAACAGGTCGACAGTTTCGATTCGGAGCTTTGATTCGTAGAGCTGATAGCCGATCGACTGCTTGGGCAGTGCGATTACCTCCGCTGCCACGCCGGATTTCCAGGCAAAGCCGAGTGACGTTGTACAAGCCGCAAGAAACTGTGGCAGAACGGATGGGACATAAATTTTCCATATGATTTTCGCTTTTGTCAGTCCAAACGTCTGCCCCATCTCTATCAGGCGTACATCGGTATGTAAAATTGCATCCGCCGTCACCGTCCAAACCGTTGGTAGTACGATCAGCACCGCAATAAACAGCGGTACCAAATTAGAATTTAGCCAAAGCACTGCAAGTAGGATAAACGACATGATTGGCGTTGCTTTGATAACACCGCGTAGCGGGGAAAGCAAGTTTTCCATAAAATCAGATCGCGCAGTTGCGATCGCAAACAGGATTCCTGCCAACGCACCAAGTACATATCCACCCATAATGCGTAGCAGCGTCAGTCCGGCAAATTTCCAACTTTCAGCAACGACAATCAGTTCGAAGAACCTTTGGATCGTAGAAAACGGCGAAGGAAGCAGGAGTTCGCTGCCGACCAGCAAACTCGCCGCTTCCCACACAGTCATATAGATCAGCACAATCAGGGCTTTTTTTATCCAATCATGCTTAGTCAACATAGAAATCTTCGCCGGGCAGTTCGCCCCCAACGGAGACCGGATTGGCCGTAAATAAAACATTTAACATCGCGTTGCAGGAAGCAACCATTTCATCGCCCGTGATGCAGACGATGCGGCTGCGCGGAATTGCAGCGGCCGCAATTCCTTCCGATGCAACGATACCGAGAGAAGCAACAACACTAGCCGCGTCATCCTGCGTGTTGACACGGTCAACAGAATTGGCATAATCGGTCAGGAACGTTTCAATTGTATCCTTGTTTGCATCATAATAGTCACGACGCGCAATGTACACACCTTGTACCAGCTTTGTACCGGAGGTTTCTTCCCAGGCTTCATTCAGGTCAAGTGCAATGCGTGCATCCGTGCTCTTCAGCGTTACAGACGAAACAAACGGTTCCGGCAGCATACCGATATCCGCTTCACCGGAGGCAAGCATCGTAGCCAGCGCGGTATGTTCGCCAACATAGTCTACAGTGACCTCGTTGGTCAGCCCGTTTTCAGAAAGCAGGTAATCGATAACAAACTGCGGGGTGCTGCTTTCGCCGGTGGCATATATGGTTTTCCCTGCAAGATCGCTCAGCGAATTGACAGTGTCGCCATTTTCCACCACATACAGAACGCCGAGCGTATCGATGCAAAGCACGACTACGTTGCCCTCGGTCTTCTTGTATAGCATGGATGCAAGGTTGATAGGCACGGCGGCAACGTCGATTTCACCGCTGACGAATTTTCCAACGACCGTATCCGGCGCGTCGTAGAGTTCAACATTGTAGTTTTCCACATCTTCATTCATCAGATAGGAAATCCCCATGCCCGTCGGGCCCTTCAGCGCGGCAATTTGCATTGGCTCCGCGGGTGCCTTTGCGCAGCCAAGTGCCAGCAACATCGTGACGGCCAGCAAGGCCGCAAATAGCTTTTTCATTTTTTATCTCCCTCCGGCAGGCGAAACGCCCGCCCATGACGTTCAATTTTTCCATTCAAAACCAGTTTGTCCATCGCACGGTATAGCGTCGTCCTGCTGATGCAAAGCGTCTCCGCAAGCGCGCTGACACTCCATTCCGAGCGGTATAGTCCGTTTTCCGCATGCGCTTTAATGTGATTAAGCACGCGTTCTTCGACCGACTGCGGTAGGAATCCATCCAGCCGCTCGCTCAAAAACTGAATCCGCGCGGTCAAATAGGACAGATAGTTTTCCGTAACACGAAAGTTTTTTTGCATCATAACGCGAAGCGCTTCTTCCGATATTAGTAAAACCCATGTGCTTTCCGCGGCTGCTACGCGCGCAACGTAGTGTTCATCATGATGAAACAGCGCCGCTGCACCGAATAGATCACATTGCTTCAGCACGCTCATCGGCATTTTCGAACCGTCGTTTTCCTTTGTAACGACGCAGCTTCCATACAGTATGATCGCCAATGTTCGGTCATTCTGATCCCGGTCAAAAATTACCTGATCTTTGTCATAGTGCAAAACGCAAATTTCTTTGCCGCTTAGCAACCCCGCGATGTCGGGTTCCGGTAGGTCGTGAAACAAAAACGTTTGCGAAACAAGCGCTGCATATGCGGTTGGGTTGGTCGACCGGCTCATTTCAATCACTCCTGATTTTGTTTCATATGTTACATTATATAGCGATACGTGTAGAAGTCAATGGTTTTTTCAGTATTTCGTTACTGATTCTTTTTAAGCATCTATCTTGTGCCTGTATATACGCATATTCCGGCAGATATGTTTGTCATACGATCATAGTTATGCTATATTGATAAAGAATTTACAAACTGATTGCAGCACAAAGGAGATTTCATCGTGAAACTGATATCTTGGAATGTCAACGGGCTGCGCGCCTGTATCAAAAAAGGTTTTTTCGACTTTGTCAACGAAGCGTCTCCCGATATTATCGCGCTGCAGGAGACGAAGATGCATCCATCCCAGTTTGAAGCGGATGCGGGCGAATATACTATTTACTGGAACAGTGCGGAAAAGAAAGGTTATTCCGGCACTGCAATTTTTGTGAAGAACCAACCTGAAAACGTCACCTACGGAATCGGAATTCCGGAGCACGACAACGAAGGCCGCATCATTACCCTGGAGTATCCCAATTTCTTCTTTGTAACGGTCTATACGCCGAATTCGCAAAACGAACTCAAGCGCTTGCCATACCGCATGCAGTGGGAGGATGCGTTTCTCGACTATCTAAAGAAGCTCGATGCACTCAAGCCGGTCGTCATCTGCGGCGATCTGAACGTTGCACACAAAGAAATCGACCTGAAAAACCCGAAGACAAATCATCTCAACGCAGGCTTTTCAGACGAAGAACGGGCGTGTATGACACGTTTGTTGGAAAATGGTTTTGTCGATACCTTCCGCCACTTTTATCCGGACACGACCGGCGCATACAGCTGGTGGAGTTACATCGGCGGTGCGCGCAGTCGAAACGCAGGCTGGCGTATCGACTATTTCCTTGTGTCCGAACGGTTGATCGACAAGGTGCACGACAGTTTGATTTTGAGCGACGTAATGGGCAGCGACCATTGTCCCGTCCAGATCAACGCAGACGAACTATAAGAATGTATCCCGGGCATGGCTTAGGCTGGACAATTACGAATTCAATTTTAGTATACGGAGCATTTATGATTATATTGGCATCTTCTTCCCCGCGTCGCCGGGAGCTTATGAAAATGATCGGTTTAGATTTTGTCATTGAAACGTCCGGTGAAGAGGAGATTCAACCTGTTGGATTGCAGCCCGCGGAGTATGTAAAAACGCTTGCTCTGCAAAAGGCGCAGCCTATCGCCGCCTTGCATGTGAGCGATTGCGTTATCGGTGCGGACACCGTCGTTCTTTTGGAAGGCGACATCCTTGGTAAGCCGCATACGCCGGACGTGGCAAAACAATATCTTCGTCGTATGCAGGGAAAGACGCATACCGTTTTCACCGGTCTTGCTGTACTGAAAAACGGGCAAGTCGACGTCCGTCATTGCGAAACGGACGTGACCTTTATGCCGATGACAGATTTGGAAATCGATACATATGTCGCAACTGGCGAGCCACTTGACAAAGCGGGCGCATACGGCGTGCAAGGGCCGGGCGGCGTTTACGTGGAGCGCGTGAACGGCAATTACTTCAACGTGATCGGTCTTCCGCTACCGACGCTGTACCAAATGTTGATCGAAGCGGGTGAAATTCGCATCGGTTAATCTGCGGATTCTAATTTCCTTATGAATACGATTATTGAAGAAAAACTGAAGCTGCTTCCATCCTCGCCTGGCGTTTACAAGATGTTCAACGCTGAGGGCGAGGTCATTTACGTTGGAAAAGCGATTTCGCTAAAAAATCGTGTCCGGCAATACTTCCAGTCGTCTAAAAACCATCCGCCAAAGGTGCAGGCTATGGTCCGGCAGATTGTGGATTTCGAGTATATTCGCGTCACCAACGAAACCGAAGCCTTTTCTCTTGAATCGAATCTGATTAAGGAATTTAAACCGAAATATAACATCCTTTTGAAGGATGATAAGCATTTCCCATATCTACGCATCGATTTAAAGCAGGATTTCCCCCGGCTGGACATGGTTCGCAAGGTGAAAAATGACGGTGCAAAGTATCTCGGCCCGTTTTTGTCCGGACTGCTCCTTCGGGACAGTTTGTCCATCATTCGCGATCACTATCCAATCCGTCAGTGCAAAAAAGACATCGCACGTATGATCGCACGGCGGGAACGTCCTTGCCTGATGTATCATATCGGCAAATGCTGTGCGCCATGCACGGGGAAAATTTCTCGTGAAGAATATCACCAGCTGATCGGAGAGGTGCTTGCGTTCCTCGCGGGGAAAACGGATGATATTGTACGCGATTTGACCGCGCAAATGGAACAGGCTTCTGAAAAAATGGATTTCGAACGTGCCGCCGTTTTACGAGACCGCATCCACGCAATCGAAAGCTTGAATGAAAAACAGGCCGTGATAGCAGCAACCAATATGATGCTGGACGTGTTTGCGCTTGGTCGGTTGGATTGCGCAACGCTTGTTTTTGCATTATTCGTACGCAACGGAAAGGTGATTGGAACCGAGAAATTCCGTATGGACGCCGACACGGAAGAGTCCGATGCGGATGTGCTTTCTGCTTTTCTATCGCAATACTATGGAGAGTCCGCTTCGTTCGTACCGGAAGTGCTATTGTATCAGGATGCTTCCGACATGGAATCCGTTTCGGAATGGCTCAGCGGTCTTGCGGGCCGTAAAGTCAACGTACACCGTCCACAGCGCGGTGAAAAACGTAGACTGACCGAGATTGCATACCGCAACTGTCTTGATGCACTGGAAAAAGACGCATCTCTACAAAAGCGCGCCTGGGAACGCGGCGAAGGCGCTCTTGTGCAGCTGAGTGCTATCTTGGGTCTTGAAACGGTACCGAAGCGAATTGAGTGTTTCGACAATTCACATATTCAGGGTCGCGATACGGTTTCTTCCATGGTTGTATTCACAGATGGGCAGCCGAATAAAAGCGCGTACCGCAGATTTCGCATTCGCGCAGATGCCGGCGGCAATGACTTAATCGCCATGCGTGAAGCATTGACGCGCCGTTTTCAAAAAGCGGTCGACAACGCCGCCGGATTCCTGCCACTGCCCGATTTACTTGTAATGGATGGCGGTCCAACACAGCTTCAGGTTGCACTTGATGTGTTGGAAGAATTCTCTCTTGATTTTATTCCCACCATTGGACTTGCCGAATTGAGCGAAATGATCTATCAACCCGGATTGGAAGAACCGATTGCCCTGCCGCGCAATTCCGCGCCGCAGCATTTGATCGAGCGTCTGCGCGACGAAGCGCATCGTTTTGCCATCAGCTATCATCGCAATGTACATAACCGCAACGCACTGTATTCCATTCTGGATGAAATTGAAGGCGTTGGCGATAAGCGAAAACGCGCTTTGTTTGATTCGTTTTTAACATTGAGCGCAATCAAAACAGCAACAAAAGAGGAACTGCTTGCCGTTCGCGGCATCGATTCACGCACGGCGGACGCGATCTACCGATATTTTCACAAGGAAGGGCCGGAGGATGAAGACGGCGCGAATCCCACAGAAACTCAAACTTAATCATAAACACGCATATAAAAAACCGCGAGAGTTAATCCCGCGGTTTATTTAACTTAATCTTTTGGCATTCGTTCTATAATCAGGTTGAGAATCTCACGCAAATGCTCCGGCGCCGGTATGGTAAAGGATTCATCCGCTGTACCGATTTTTAACGAAGGCACATCGTGCTTTTTTGTTATGGCGACCTCCACGGTTCGCGCTTCACAAACTTGGTCAAATGCAACAGAAAAGTGCTTCGCCTGTTTGGTCGTCATTGGTTCCGGCATGGAAACGCCCTCAATCACATCATCCAAAACAGCAATGAAAACGCCCTTAAGTTTGTTTTTTGTAACCAGTGCGGAAATTGCACGTACCAGCATCCAAATGCAAAGAGCGGTGCTGATAATCATAACGAATTCAGGAGATGCAAACGCAATCAACTGTTCGCCGCCCGAGTCTTCCCGCATGATATTGACGATGTTGATGCCAATCACAACGGCGATAACAACGATATTGCTCCAGAATGTAATGTCCAACAGGCTTGTCGCCTGCCTGTCCACTCTGGATTTGATTTTATATGTTTTGGTCGTTTCCATAAGGAATTCCTCCAGGTTTTGCTATTCCGTCGTAAAACACAATAATGGCAGGACATCAAAACGGAGGGCGTGTCCCGCCCTCCGTTTGTGCTGTTGATTAATCTTCGTCCTCTTCTTCTTTCTTCGCCTGCTCAATGATCTTCTTGGCGATGTTCGCCGGAACATCTTCATAACGGACAAATTCGCTCGTAAACGATCCGCGTGCCTGCGTCATGCTGCGCAGGTCTGTTGCGTACTTGAACATTTCGGAGAGCGGCGCTTCCGCAACAACAACGGTTCCGCCTGTGACAGGATTCATGCCGAGCATGCGTCCGCGACGAGAAGATAGGTCTCCACTGATGGCGCCGACATAATCGTTTGGCACGAAGATATCGAAATGATAAATTGGCTCGATCAGCGTCGGGTTTGCCTTTACGCAAGCCGCCTTGTAGGAAAGACGCGCAGCGGATTTGAATGCAACTTCCTTCGAATCGACGGGATGATATTTGCCATCGTACAGCGTTGCTTTTATGCCGACCATCGGATAACCGGCGAGAACACCGCGTTTGAGCGCTTCCTTCAGCCCTTTCTCAACGGCAGGAATGAATTCTCTGGGAACAACACCGCCGACGATCGCGTTGACAAATTCATACTCAACACCTTCGTCCGCCGGTTCAAAGCGCATCTGTACAACACCGTACTGACCGCTTCCGCCGGATTGCTTCTTATGTTTACCTTCGGCTTCCGCCATTGTATGAATCGTCTCGCGGTACGGAATGCGCGGATCGGAAATCTGCGCTTCCACGTTGTTTTTGTTCTTGAGTTTTTTGCAAACAACGTCGATGTGCATTTCGCCAAGGCCACGAATCAAAACATCGCCCGTTTCGGAATCTTTTTCGATCAGAATGGTCGGGTCTTCTTCCATAATACGATTCAAGCCGGAGATGACCTTGTCGTCCTCACCCTGTTTCTTTGCCGTAACAGCCAGTGAAATGGCGGGTTTCGGGAAATCGATCGCTTCAAAAACGACCGGATCGTTCGAATCGCAGAGCGTGTCGCCTGTTGCCGTGTACTGCAACTTGGGAATCGCACCGATATCGCCCGCGTTGAGCTTGTCGACGGAATAGCTTTTCTTGCCGCGCAGAATAACCGGCGCGGTCGATTTCTCGGATTTCTCGGCGTTTGAATTGTACAGTGAAACGGAAACATCCAGAGAACCACGATATACCTTGATAATGGAGAACTTGCCAAACTGATCAAATGTTGTCTTGATGACCTGCGCCGCAAATTTGCCATCCTGTGAAACGACGACTTCGTCGCCGGTTTTCGCGTTTGTTGCCTTCGGCGCTTTTGCCTGATCGGCTGACGGGAAATAATGAATGACGTTGTCCATCAGGGTATAAACGCCGATGTTCTGCGCTGCAGAAACGCAGCAGACGGGTGTAACCACGCCTTCTTTCACGCCGAGTGAAAGGCCTGTGATCAGCTCTTCCTGCGTCAATTCAAACGTTTCGAGATATTTCTCCATGAGTTCGTCGCTGGCTTCAGCGGCGGCTTCACAAAGCTGCTCGTAGAGTTCCTGTGCTCTGTCTGCCAGACCTGCGGGAATATCCGCGTCTTTGGTCCCCTTCTTGTCGAAGAGTTTACCCGTCATGTGAACGATGTCGACAAATCCTTTGAATGTTCCGCCTTCGATGATCGGCAGCTGTATCGGGACGGCACTTGAGCCAAACTTTTCATTGATTTCGCCCATGACTTTATCGAAGTTTGCATTGTCACGGTCAAGTTGATTGATGACGATCATACGCGGTTTATTGACCGCTTCGCACATCGCCATGGCTTTTTCAGCGCCAACAACGGGGCCGGAAACCGCGCTTACGACGATCAACGCGCTGTCTGCAAGCGTCATCGCGGCGGTAACTTCACCGTAAAAATCAAAGAATCCGGGCGCATCAACGACGTTGATCTTTGTGTCTTTCCACTCAAACGGTGCAAGCGCCATATTAATAGAGATGCCGCGAGAGATCTCTTCGGGATCAAAATCAGTCGTCGTCGAACCGTTTTCAATTTTACCTAAACGGTCAATCAGTCCGGCGTTGAACAGCATTGCTTCGGTCAGCGTCGTTTTGCCCTCTCCGCCATGTCCGAAGACGCCAATATTGCGAATATCTTTCGCGGTGTATTCCTTCATTTCGGTTCCCCCTGTACTGTTTTATATGCTTTTAGTTTATCTTATGCCGTAAGAAACGGACAAAATTCAGGAAAGATGCTGATTCGAAACTGAGAAGACGGGCAGGATTTATGCAACTTTTGCCAAATCCCGTGCCAAATGTTATTGTATCAGTTTGAAAAAGCCTTGTAAACCACTTCTTTTAGACGTCCCAGCTGTCGAGATACGCTTTCTGCTCTTCACTCAATACGTCGATCCGAACGTTCAGCGCGGCAAGCTTCCGCTCTGCCACTTCCCGGTCGATTTCAGCAGGTACTGCATGCAATTTTGCCTCCAGCTGACCACGGTTGTCCGCGACATACCGTGCACAAAGCGCCTGAATACCAAAGCTCATGTCCATGATCTCCACCGGATGTCCGTCGCCCGCGGCTAAATTGACAAGGCGGCCTTCGCCAAGCACATGTAGCCATTTGCCGTTTTCGAGGCAGAATCCCATAATATTCTTTCGCATTTCGCGCTTTTCAACCGCAATCTCTCCAAGACGTTTTACGTTAACTTCCACATCAAAATGTCCCGCATTGCAGAGCACTGCGCCATCCTTCATCAAAAGAAAATCTTCTTCATCGACAACCTTGATATCTCCGGTAACAGTGATAAACAGATCGCCAAGCGGAGCAGCTTCGCGCATCGGCATAACGAGAAATCCGTCCATAACAGCCTCAATTGCACAAATCGGGTCTACTTCCGTTACGACAACATGCGCGCCCAGTCCTTTTGCGCGCATCGCAACGCCTTTCCCGCACCAGCCGTATCCGGCGACAACTACGGTTTTACCCGCTACCACAAGGTTCGTCGTCCGGTCGATTCCATCAAATACACTTTGCCCCGTGCCATAGCGGTTGTCGAACAGATGCTTACAGTCCGCGTTGTTGACCGCGAACATCGGGAATTTCAATTCCCCTGCTTTTTCCATTGCAATCAGGCGGACGATGCCGGTCGTCGTTTCTTCGCATCCGCCAAGTATCTTCTTTTCAAGTTCAGGATGTTTCGTGTGCACAGCGTGCAGGATATCACCACCGTCATCGATCACAATGTCCGGTTCGCATGAAAGCACACTCTCGATGCAGCCTTCATATTCTTCCATCGAGCAACCGTGCAGTGCAAACACATTCAGCCCGCCTGCGGCAAGCGCCGCGGCGATATCATCTTGCGTGGAGAGCGGGTTGCTTCCGGTAACGTACATTTCCGCGCCACCGGCGGCAAGTACGCGGCAAAGATACGCCGTCTTTGCCTCAAGATGAATCGACAGCGCGATTTTAAGTCCTTTGAACGGCTGATCCTGTTCGAACGTTTCACGAATGCCGTTTAAGATCGGCATGTTCCGCCGTACCCATTCGATTTTTTGTTCGCCTAACGGGGCGAGCGCAATATCCTTTATGCGGTGCATGACTATCTCCTTTACTTGCTTATCGGTAAGCTGTTTCAGTTGACTGTGTTTGTTGAGAAAAAATTGCAATTGCCGCCTGAAGCTGTGTATCTTCGACAGGATCCAGCAATTCAATTGTCATATCCTGCAGCTCCTCCGGTAACTCAACAATGATGTCCGGCCTAATGCCGACCCCCTGGATGCAAACGTCGTTCGGCGTAAAATACGCGTCCGTAGTCATCTTTGCCCAGCCGCCTGTTTTAGAAATGCGGAAAAAGCTCTGTACAATGCCTTTACCATAGGTCTGCGTTCCAACAATCGTAGCCAGGCCGTAATCCTTCAGCGCACCGGTCAGCAGTTCACTTGCAGAAGCGGAGTTGCCGTTGACCAGTACCACAAGATTCATATCCAGCTGTTCGTCGCCTTCACTGGTATAGACACGTTCGCTGCCGCTCTTGGCTTTGATGGTAACAATCGTTTCGCCTTCCGGAACAAAATGACCCGAAACATCAAGAACCTCGCCCAATCCACCGCCGGGATTGTCTCGCAGATCGATGATCAGATTCTCTATTCCCTTCGCCTGTAAACCAGTTGCCGCACTCCAGAAATCGTCCGCAACGCTGCCGTTAAATTCCGTAATATGGATGTAACCGATCGTATCGTTGTAAATAGTCGACGTCACGCGATTCACGTGCACCGCGGCGCGCAAAACGGAAACCGTCATTTCAACGCCGTCACGAACAAAGGTTATTTCATCCGCTACGCCGTCTTCACTCGAAAAGCAGCCAAGATAGTCGTTCATATTTAAGTTGGCGACGTCCGTACCGTTTACGTTTATAACGACGTCCCCGGGTTGAATACCCGCAAGATCCGCCGGTCCGCCTGCATACACGCTGATAACCGAACTTCCGTTTTCATCCGGCACTTGAACGCTGATGCCGATGCCGACATAATCGCCGGAATTTGCATTCAGCAGGTCGTTGTATTCTTCTTCGGTAAAATATTCAGCATATGGGTCGTCCAGTGTGCCGATCATGCCGCGCATTGCGCCGTCGACAAGTGCTTCACCGTCGAGTTCGTTGTCCTCGTAGAAATAGAATTCGGATTGAATCACGTCGGCAAGTTCCTGCAATGCGGTTACGTCAACGGACTGCACCGCATTGCGTTCGCCAATGACAAACATCAGCGACGCGGATAAAACCGCAATGATCACAATGCATATGATAATGGATATGATCGATGAATCGGGTCTTCTCATAATAATTTGGTCGCTTCCTTTTTGCGCACGAAATTCATTTCTCCAGGCAGTGCGCCCATTGGAGCTTTTTATGCTCAGTCGCCTTTTACAGGCGAAGTTACACGCTTTGCCATATCTTCCAGTTTGCATACGTCCATATGCACTTCGGGTTTGCCAAGCAACCCGCTGATTCCTGTTGGGATTTGCATGCCTGTCATTGCATGCAGGCGTTCGGCGTTGATAAAGTCGTCCTCGCCGGTCTGCTCAAACGCGCTTAAAACATGTGTAGCAAACTTATACGGGTTCGCCGTTGAAAGCAGAACCGTTTTGGTTTGATCGCCCGTTTGCGCCACATAACGTTCATAAACGCATTGCGCTACAGCAGTATGTGGATCCATCAAATAGTTTGTCTTTTCATAGGTACGTTTGATGGTTTCCAGTGTATCTTCCTCGGTACACCAACCCGCCGCAAACGTCTTTTTCAATTCGTTCAACGCTTCTTGCGGCAGCGCATACATGCCTTTTTCTTTTAGCGCGTCCATCCATTCGCGAATGGTCTGTTCGTTCCTGCCCGCAAGTTCAAAGAGCAGACGCTCAAGGTTGGATGAAATTAAAATGTCGATCGAACAGCTCATGCTCTTAAAGAATGGACGGTTGTCGTCGTAAACGCCGGATTCAAAGAAGTCCGTCAACACATTGTTGCGGTTTGACGCACAAATAAGTTTATGAATCGGCAACCCCATCCGGCGAGCATATTCGCCCGCGAGGATATCGCCGAAGTTTCCCGTCGGCACACAAAAATTGACCGCTTCGCCCGGTTGAATGTCTCCACGGCAAAGCAGCGTTTCATAGCTGGTGAAGTAGTAGACGATCTGTGGAAGGAGACGCCCGAAATTGATCGAGTTCGCGCTGGAAAGGCGCCAGCCGGCCCCGGCCAGTTCATCCGCGACCTCTCCGGAAGCAAATATCTTTTTAACGCCGGTCTGCGCATCGTCAAAATTGCCGTGAACTGCGCAAACGTCGACATTGCCGCCTTCCTGCGTAATCATCTGCAGCCTCTGTGCCTGGGACACACCGCCGTGCGGATAAAACACAAGCACGCGTGTGCCTTCAACATCTTTAAACCCTTCCAGCGCGGCCTTGCCGGTGTCACCGGATGTTGCAACAAGGATGTAAACATTCTTGTCCTCTCCGGTCAGCCGAAGGGATTCGCGCATCAGATGCGGCAGCATCTGGAGCGCAACGTCTTTAAACGCCATCGTCGGTCCGTGCCAAAGTTCCAGCACGGATTCCGTGTCGTTCAGTTTAACGAGCGGCGTCACTTCGGACGCATCAAAGCTTGCGTATGCCGCGTCGATCATCTCGCGCAGTTTGTTTTCGTTCACTTCAGGCAGATAAGCGCGCATGATGCGAAGCGCGGTGCTTTGATAGCTGCCGCGCGCGCTTGAATCCACCTCAATTTTGGGATTACTTTCGGGGACGTATAGTCCGCCCGAGGGGCTGATGCCGCGTACAATAGCTTGCGCCGCGCCGACAGGTTCACCGCCTCTGGTGCTCAGGTAACGCATAGTATTCTATTCCTTATTTTCAACTGCCTGCGCAACGAAAGCGCTGCGCAGGCAGTCTTTGATGTTCTTTGTTTTATAGAAATCCGGTCCTTTACAGGACGTAAGCCTTCAAATACTCAGGCACTGTCTGCTTGTTTCCGGTAATGCTCATGATGATGTTGATCGAACGTTCTTCCGAAAACGCTTTCAACTCGTTAAACAGCCCATCCAGAGTATCAAGCGAGTGGTGAATAATGCTTAAAAGACCGTCGATATAAATCGTCTCTAAATCAAAATCACTCGCTACAAGACCGCAGAGGAAGCCATAAAGCATTTTCGGTGTAGTAATGCTGTATTCCGCCGCGTTAATGAAGCGAGCTTTCGTGGAGAGGTCGTACATGTAGCTGTTGTCGTCGTCGATGAAGATGATGTTGCCCTTGGCGCTCAGGACGGATTTATTCGCCATTTCGAGAATTTGCTTGGTTTTGCCCGTGCCTTTTTCGCCGAATATGACTCCAATCAAAATCGTAGTCCTCCTTGTTGCTTTTTTTCATTATAAGCCTGCCGCGTGCTTGCGCGCAAGCAAATCCGACAAGATTCATACAGAAGGCAGGTTTTGTCAAATTGCATACAAATTTTTTTCTGTTTTTGCGCATGTTTCGAACCGGATCGAATAGAAGGACAGCACCCGTTTATTGCGAACGCTGCCCGCAAAACATTCTTAATTTACGCTTAAAATATCGTTTTGATGATACCGTCGACCAGTCGTCCAAACCGCTCGGCTGCGTTTGCCGCTGCTTCCTGCACTTCTTCATGTGTCAGCGTTTGATCCAGCACACCGGCAGCCATGTTTGTTACCAACGAAATGCCAATCGTTTTTATTCCACAGTGCCGCGCGGCAATCGCCTCCGGCACAGTCGACATCCCCGCGGCGGATGCACCGAGCGTCCGCGCCATAACAATTTCAGCGGGCGATTCGAAGCACGGACCAGAAAACATCATATAGGCGCCTTCCTGTAAGGGAATGTTTAACTCGAAAGCTGTTTTTTTGACTTTTTCACGCAAGTCCCGATCATAAACGTTACTCATATCAGGAAACCGCGGGCCAAGTGTATCGTCGTTGGGACCCATCAGCGGGTTAGAGCCGGAGAAATTGATATGATCGGTAATCAACATCAAATCACCCGGTTTAAACGCCAGATTTACGCCGCCGCAGGCGTTGGTCAGCAGCAGTTTTTTGACGCCGAGGCGCTTCATGACGCGTACACCGGATACGATTTCCGACTGCGGATAGCCCTCATAGTAGTGAACGCGTCCCTGCATACAGATCACGGTTTTTCCGTATAGCTCGCCGATAACAAAACGTCCTTTGTGTCCCGGCACATGGGACTGCGGGAAACCAATGATTTCAGCATAATCCAACATGCGCGGATTCTCTATCTTCTCGGCATAATCGCCGAGACCGGAGCCAAGAATCAGGCCGACGTCGCAGCCGTCTTTGCACAATGGTTTCAGTTTTTCTACAGCAGTTTCAATCGCATTGTGCATGTTATCCCTCTATTATCTCTTTGAGGAACGATTCACCAACGTTCCATTTTTCGCCGGTCAGATATTCAAATACCGTTGCCCCGATGTCGGCAAAGCTCTTGCGTGTGCCAAGATCTACATTTTCTTTCACATGTTTGCCTGCAACCAAAAGCGGGATATATTCGCGTGAATGGTCCGTGCTCGCCGTCGTCGGGTCGCACCCGTGATCAGCGGTGATCATCAAGATGTCGTCGTCCTTCATAGCGTTCAGGATACGCGGCAGCGCCGCATCAAACGTTTCCAGCGCTTCGGCATACCCTTCCACATTGTTGCGGTGTCCATAGAGCATGTCGAAGTCTACAAGGTTCGTGAAAATGAAGCTTCCGATGCCATCCTCAAGAAAGCGAACGGTCGACTCCGTTCCAGTATGATTGTTTTTCGTATGGTCTACAATCGTAACGCCGCGGTGGCAGAAGATATCTTCAATTTTGCCAATGCCGACGACAGGCAGGCCGCGCTTGTCCAGTGCATCCAGAATTGTATCCGAAAACGGCTCCACAGCATAATCCTTGCGGTTTTCGGTACGCGTGTATTTTCCGCTTTCGCCGACAAACGGTCTTGCAATAACGCGACCGACAAGATAGTTATCGTCGTTAAGCAGTTCGCGTGCAACTTCGCAGATGCGGTAGAGTTCTTTGAGTGGAATAACCTCTTCGTGTGCCGCAATCTGGAACACGCTATCTGCGGACGTATAGACGATGGGATTACCGCTTTTCACGTGTTCGTCGCCCAGTTCGTTGATGATCACGGTGCCGCTTGCAACAGTATTGCCGAGCGTCCCGCGACCGATCTTCTTTTCAAATTCGTCCAGAAACTCCTGCGGAAACCCGTCCGGATATGTTTTGAACGCCTGCTTCAGGGGAAGGCCAGCCATTTCCCAATGGCCGCAGGTCGTGTCTTTTGCCTTAGTCAACTCCGCACAGCGGCCATAGCAGCCAGCCGGCGATTTGTCGGATTTTTCAAGGCGGCTGTTTTCAATCTCTGCAAGACCCAATGCTGTCATATTCGGCAAGTCTAGCTTGCCGCGCACTTTGCGGATATTACCCAGCGTATGCGAGCCAACGTCCCCAAATTCCGCCGCGTCAGGTTGTTCGCCGATTCCGACGCTGTCGAGCACGATGACGATCGCGCGCTTTTTCTCATTTATTTGCTGATTCATATTATCACCTCGTATTTCCAGTTTACGATGAATTGAAATGATCGTCAATGAACCAAAATGATTTTTTTGTGAACTCTGTGCCTCGAATAGCAAACCCGCACAGACTTTTCCGTACGGGTTGTTGCTCACTTATTATTTTTTTACGTAAGTCAATGCACGCTGCGCCATCATTGCAACAAACTCCAGATTGCTGGGTTTTCCCTTGAAATCATTTGCTGTATACCCGAAGTATTCCCGTATCGTATCGTGGTTTCCACGGGTCCAGGCGATTTCAATCGCGTTTCGCACGGCGTGCTCAACAAGTGGCGGTCGCGTATTGTAAATTTTCGCTACGGTCGGATAAATGTCGTTGGTAATACTCAAATCGACCGGCGATTCACTCATGGCGTAAATGCGAATTGCATCCCGCAGGTAATAATATCCCTTTAGATGCGCAGGCACGCCGATTGCGCGAATGCCGGACGCAATCTGACTTTCCAGAATATCGACATCTTCGCCCGCCGCCTCTGTTTCACGTTCGTATAAGCGCATAAACTCCAGCACGCGAAGTTGAACGATTTCGTATTTCAGGGGTTTTGTAAAGCAATAGATCACGCGGTCTTTGATTACCTGGAGCAGCCTGTCATCCGCAAGCGCCGTGGTCACAAATACAAGCGGTCTTCTGTCCTCGCTAAGTTTGCCGATAAAGTCCAACACACTGATGCCATCTAGATCATGCAAAAACAAATCAAGTATCAGAATGTCGACGTCGTGTGAAAGAATCGTTTCAATTGCATCGCGTCCTGTAAAAACACTGGGAAGCGGTTGCATGTCTTCAATTTCTCGGAAGGCTTCCTGAATGCCTGTTGCATCGCTGGTATTGTTACTTGCTATCAATAGGTTCTTCTTCATTGTTGCTCCAACGGCGTTTTTGGTTACAATTCATACATTCCGTTTAGATGCCAAACGGCGCTATTTTCGGGAGCTATCCGCATTTTGTTCGGCTCAATCAACAAGCCGGCGGTCACAGTCCCTGTTAAAATACTCTGTTTGTATTTGCTGCGTCAATCAAACTTTGCGCATGTTCCAGCGCAACCGGGTCGGTGCCGCCGCTGCCCATAATACGCGCAATCTCCGCGGCTCGCTCGTTTTGCTGCAGAATTCGTGCTGTCGAACGCGTCTTTTCACCCGACTCTTCCTTGTAAACAAGGTATTGGTAGTTTGCGTATGCGGCAATCTGTGGTAAATGCGTGATGCAGAGCACCTGATGATTTTTTGCGATCTGGCGCATTTTAACAGCAACCGCCGTGCCGATTTGTCCGCTAATGCCACTGTCGATTTCATCAAACACCATTGTGGGTATTCCATCCAAATCAGCCAGCACACTTTTAAACGAAAGCATGATGCGTGACAATTCGCCGCCGGACGCGACCTTTGACAGAGGTTTCACCGGCTCGCCGCGGTTGGTTGAGAGTAAGAATTCTATTCCGTCCACGCCGGACGCGGACGGAATCTCACCGCCAAGCCGTTCAAACGCAACCTCAAACGCCGCATGCGGCATGCCGAGGTCGGCAAGTTCCGGCAGCAGACTGCCGGACAATTGCTCTGCGGCTTCTTTGCGAAGCGCCGTCAGTTCATCCGAGAGTTGCTCGTAAGCCGTCTTCGCCGCAGCATACTCCGCCACAAGCTGTTCCCTGTGCTCTTCGGCGTTTTCAATGCGTTCCAGTTCCGCTATGCTTTCTTCTCTATAATTCAGGATTTCAACGATGTTCGCACCATATTTTCTCTTGAGTGTCGAGACCAATTCCAGTCGGGATTCAATCTCATCCAGCATTCCGGGTTCAAAAGTAAAATCGTTCCGATAGTCACGCAGTGTGAAGCTCGCATCCTCCAGATCGTAATAAAGTGTATGCAGTTTTTCAGCGAGCTGAGCATAATCACTGCGAAATTGAGCTATTCCGTCCAGCATACGCAACGCGACGCTGAACGCGTCAAGTGCGCCGCCGTTGTCGTCTTCGTCACCGTTGAGCGCTTCGCTTGCGCCTTCTAAGCCTTCCATGACCGCCTGTGCATTTTGAAGAAGTTTGCGTTGTTCTTCCAGCGCCTCTTCTTCGCCGTCGGTCAGGTTTGCGCTTTCTATTTCATTAATTTGGTATTTCAACAGATCGCATCTGCGTACACGTTCCTGTTCGTTAAACTGCGCGGTGGCAAGTTCTTTTTTTGCGGTCGTCGCCTTTTTATAAGCCTGCGTAACCTGCGCTTTCAGTTCTAATGCATCGTTGCCCGCAAAACGGTCCAATAGCACAATATGTCGCTTTGGATTAAGCAACGACTGATGCGCATGCTGCCCATGGATGTCGACCAGCGCGTCGCCAATGAGTTTCAGCGTTCCGGTGTTGATCAGCATTCCGTTCGCGCGGCACACTGTTTTGCCACTTACCGAAAATTCGCGATAAATCGTTAGCTCTCCATCCGAACATTCAATTTCCTGTTCGCGTAGTGTATCGACTACAGGCTCGTTCTCCACAACGGTAAAAACGGCTTCGACAGCCGCTTTCTGCTCGCCGGATTTTACGAGTTCCCTGCTTGCGCGTTCTCCGAGTACGAAGTTTAGCGCTTCAATAATAATGGATTTTCCGGCACCGGTTTCGCCCGTCATCACGGAAAATCCATTGAAAAATTCAATAAATTGCTGATCAATCAGCGCAACATTGTTGATTGTAAGTTGTTTGAGCAAGAATGACGCCCTCCTATTTGAGCATCTTCTGGAATTTTTTAATCGTGTCGCCAACGGACCTAATGTCGCGCACAGCGATAAAGATCGTGTTGTCGCCCGCAATCGTACCAAGGACGTCCGGCCACTTAAGCGAATCAACCGCCTCCGCAGCCGCCGGCGCGCTGCCTGCAATCGTTTTGATGACGATCAGTGTCCCGGCTGCCGTTACGGAAAGCACGCAGTTACTGAACATGCGGATAAAGCGTTCCTGAAGATCGGCTTCCGCTTTTTCCACCGTTGCATAGCGATAGCGTCCTTCCGGCGTAAGAACCTTGATCAACCTGAGTTCCTTGATGTCGCGCGATACAGTTGCCTGTGTAACGGAAAATCCGTGGTCACGTAATTTCCCCGCAAGCTCTTCTTGTGTTTCGATGTTTTCCGAAGCAATCAGCTTGGAAATCATATCATGTCTTTTTGCTTTCATTTCGTAATCCCCAATACAAAATAATGATGAGTGCAAGTTCGTTGCTTTTTCGCAGCCATAGCTGCCCGTTTACATTTGGCACTGCTGGTTCCAACGAGATACGTTCATCCTATCGTACTGATTCTTACGATAGTGCTAGATGCTACATCCATTTCCGTCCGCCGTCGTGTTTGTTTTGACACAACGAATTCCTCGGTTTTCTTGGATACCAAATCCGCTTACCGTCCTTATAACAAAGAAACGGTATGCGTTTTCTTTTCAAAAACTTTCGATCTGCTCTTACGAAAGCTTGCGATGGATGAGTTCGAAAACGTTTTGTTCGCTAAATCGAATGAACTTTACCCTGCGTTCAGATCTTGTTACAGTGATGGAGTCCTCAGGGCCGACCGATTGCAGTTTGATGCCGTCTCCGGCGACAAATCCTGTTTCATTCACACGTAACGTCCAGACGGCGTCCGCCGAAGTTACGACCGGTCGCACATGCAGTGTGTGTGAACAAACCGGTGTAACCGCTATTGCCTCGAGGCTCTGCACAACGACAGGCCCACCCGCCGAAAGGTTATAGGCCGTAGAACCCGTCGGCGTGGATGCGATGATCCCATCGCAAAATACGTTCCCAACGTCTTTGCCGTCGCACGAAAGGCTAACCTGTATCGTGCCGGAGAATGATTGTTTGAATACCAAGACGTCGTTCAGGCAGTGTGCACATTCGAAGCCGTTGACACAGCAGCACAGCATCATGCGCTCTTCAAGAGAGTAATCGCCAGCTAAAATGCGCTCCAGCGCCTTTGTAAAATCTTCGAGAGCAATTTCGCTTAAAAAGCCAATCCGCCCAAGGTTTACACCCAATATCGGGACATTACGTTCCGCCGCAACCGACGCGAACCGCAACAATGACCCGTCTCCACCAACGACGACAAGCAACTCCGGCGCGTGCGCTTCATGCTTGATTTCTTCGCTGCTGTAATACGCTTTGCAATCATGTCCCGCCGATTCGGCCAGTTTCATTAATTCGGCACGGTATTCGGCGATGCCTTGCTTTTCAAGATTTCCGGCAAAGCCGATTCTCATATCCAATACCCCGGATTTAAAATGATACTCGTATTATACGTCCTCGCTCATAAAAATACAAGTAAATTTATGAATATTTGCGTTTAATATACATCATCCATGCGCTTCATCCACGACAGAAACCGCCGTGTTATGGTTGATTTGTGCAACACCAGTTGTTTTATATATGCATTTTTGCAGCAAAATCAAAAATTCAATGTTTCCCTTCGGCCCACGGATCGGAGAATACGAAAGTCCGTTTGCGTCAAACCCGATTTCTTCCGCAACTGAAATAATTCTGTCGATCACTTCAACGTGTGTTTCCTTTTGTGAAACAACGCCGTGCTTACCGACCTTGTTTCGTCCTGCTTCAAACTGCGGTTTGATTAGCGCAACGACTAATCCTCCATCCGATAGACACTTCCACAGCGCGGGCAGGATTTTATCAAGCGAAATAAACGATACGTCGATTGACGCGAAATCAAGTGTTGTTTCGAACCAGTCGGGCTCCATATAACGCGCGTTTGTGCGCTCCAGAACCGTTACGCGCGGATCATTTCGCAATTTCCAATCAAGTTGCCCATAGCCGACGTCAATTGCATAGACTTGCTTTGCGCCGTGCTGCAGCATACAGTCTGTAAAACCGCCTGTCGAAGCACCGATGTCCGCGGCCACAACGTTGTCCAACGAAATCGGAAATACATCCATCGCCTTTTGCAGCTTATATCCGCCTCGGCTGACAAACGGGCAAGTCGGCCCGCGCACGGTCAGTTCAGTTTCGTCCGTTACAAATTGACCCGGTTTTTCCGCCTTGACTTCGCCGAGGTACACCTGACCCGCCATAACAAGCGCCTTTGCCTCTTCGCGGCTCTTTGCAAGCCCCTGCTCAAACAGAGCGACGTCCAGCCTCTTTTTCATTTTTCATACTCCCGCAAATGCCGTTCCAGCGTTTCCGCATTCAATCCGCAGCAATCCCGCTGTCTTCCAACACAAGCGTGCAAAACCGGATTATCCGGCACGCACATGCGAACGACGGGAACCGGCGACAGCGCGGCAGTGATTCTTAAACCGAGCGTATCTATACTTTCTTCCATAACGATCACGCGCTTTGCGTTCCGCTTAAGCTCAGAAAGCAGCTCGTCGTCCATCGGACGTATCGTCCTGGCGCTGATCAGCCCTGCTTTCATCTTGCGTGCAACCGGAAGCGCAACCGAAACCATCGTACCGGCAGCAACGATCGTTTGCTCGGCAATAGGCTCCAGAACCTCCCACTTACCCTTTTCCACCGGAGTTGACGAGACCGCCTGCATCAGCGAGCCGCGCGGATAGCGAATCGCCGCCGGTTCACCGCGTTTAATCGCAAGATTGAGCATATGTACGATCTCTTGCTGCGTCGCCGGCGAATAGATTGTCATGTTCGGCATCGTGGAAAGAAACGCGGCATCATAAACGCCCTGATGTGTTTCGCCGTCGTCACCTACAAATCCTGCGCGATCAACCGCGATCACAACCGGTAACTTTTGCAGGCAGATATCGTGCAGGACCTGATCGTAACCACGCTGCAAAAATGTCGAATAGAGCGCAACCACGGGCTTCATGCCACAAGCCGCCATACCCGCCGCCATCGTCAAAGCATGTTCTTCCGCAATGCCTACGTCGAAAAACCGTTCCGGATAGCGCCCCGCAAACTCCGTCAATCCCGTACCAATCGGCATCGCCGCCGACACAGCGACAATGTGAGGATCTTTTTGCGCCAATTCGATCATTGCATCGCCAAAAACGCTGGAATTGCTCTTTTTTGTGTGCAGTTCAACATTTCCCGTGTCGATGGAAAACGGTGCGATGCCGTGAAATTTCTCAGGATTATGTTCGGAATAGGCGTAGCCTTTTCCCTTTTGTGTCACGCAATGCACAATGACGGGTACACGCAGTTGTTTGGCTATGCGAAACATCCGTATAAGCTCCTGAATATCGTGCCCATCGATCGGGCCAAGATACAAAAATCCCATATCCTCAAACAGACGATTCGGCATTAAAAAGCTCTTTATACGGTTTTTAAAGTTTTCCATGTTTCGTGACAGCCAGCGTCCAATCATGCCGGTATCCAAGGTACGAACAAGAAAACGCTTGAATCGAACATACCCCGGACTTACTCGCATATTGACGAGCATGCGGTGCAGCGCCCCGACGTTCGGCGAAATCGACATCTCGTTGTCATTGATGATGACAACGAGCGGCACGTCCGCCTGTCCCGCGTCATTGAGTCCTTCAAACGCCATCCCGCCCGTCAAAGCACCATCGCCGACCAGCGCGACTGCAACGCCGTCCTCGCCAAGCAGCCGTTTTGCGCGCGCCATCCCAAGCGCCGCGGAAATCGCCGTGGATGCGTGTCCGGTGTTAAAGGGATCGTGCTCACTCTCATCGCGCCTCGGAAAACCGCTAATGCCGTTTTCCTGACGTAACGTGCAAAACGCTTCCCTGCGCCCGGTCAGTATTTTGTGCGCATAGGATTGGTGACCAACGTCGAAAATAATCTTGTCGACCGGGCTGTTGAAAGCACGGTGCATGGCAATGGTCAGTTCCACAGCACCGAGGCTGGAGGCGAGATGCCCACCGCAGCGCGAAACGTTTTCGACCAAATACTGCCGCATCTGCGCCGCAAGAGCGGGCAGTTTTGCATCCGGTATTTCCCGAAAGTCATCTATTGAGTTAATTGTATCCAGTATCGGGTATCGATCCATGTTTTCTTAATCTGTCTCCAATGACCCGGTTGCATCGTTCATCAATGCGACCGGGTAAAGTTTGTCCTAGTTTCTGTTTGTAAAATATTGCCCTCAGACTTTCCGCGAAAGCGTAAAGTCGATCAATTCGGTAAAAAGGGACGCTTCCTTACTGATGCTCGATATTGCCCGTCTTGCCTGCCGCGCATAATTCTGCGCGTGCATCTTTGCACCATCCAGTCCGTAAACCGTAACAAACGTCGTTTTACCGGACGCCGCGTCTTTCCCGACGGTCTTGCCAAGCGTTTCGGCGTTGCCTTCAAAATCCAAAATATCGTCCGTAATTTGAAACAGCATGCCGTATGCATTTGCAAATTCGATCAACGCCTGTTTCTTCTGCGCGCTTGCGTGCGCACAGGCAGCGCCCGCGCCGACGGCCGCGCGAAACAGCGCACCTGTTTTGTAATCCTGCAAAGTCGTCAGTGAGTCCGCTCCGCCGCATGTGTTGCAATCCATGCTCTGCCCCATAACCATCTCAAACGCACCCTGCGCAATCGCGCGAATCGCATCGGTATCCGTGCAGTCGGCAAGCGCCATAAACGCAAGTGACTGCAGCCCATCTCCAGCCAAAATGGCATTTGCTTCGCCAAACGCAATATGATTGCTGGGTTTGCCACGGCGCATGTCATCGTCATCCATAGCTGGCAAATCATCGTGTATCAACGAGTATGTATGAATCAGTTCGATTGCGCAGGCTGGCAGGAGCGCATTCTCCATTTTGCCACCGCAGAGCTCACAAGCCGCCAGGCAAAGCGACGGACGCAGGCGCTTTCCGCCCGGAAAAACGCTGTATGCCATACTCTCCGCCAATATTGGCGGTATCGACTCATTGGAAAGCAGCTCGCCGAGTTTTCTGTCGGTCAATTCGGAATAGGCGGAAAGCCGTTCATTCAGCATCGTTTCGCCCTCCTGCTTTTTCGTTCAGCTTTGTGATGGTCGCTTCATAAGCGTCCAGCTGCTTTTCGCAGGATTTAACCAACCCCATGCCGTCTTCATACAGGTGGATCATCTCGTCAAGCGAACCTTCGCCGCTTTCTAGTTTTTCAACGATTTCGGAAAGCTTTTGCATCGCTTCCTCAAACCGCAGTTTATCTGCCATAATCCGTTACCCTCCACTATCCTCTCCTGAGTCATTCAAAAACAGTCACATATACTCTATGCGTTTTTTCTTATGCTTTCAACCGTCGCTGTCGCTTCTCCATCATACATACGTATATTAACGTGATCTTTTGGCTTTATCGAATCAACGCCGCTTATAGTCCGCCGGTCTCCGTCTGTTAATATAGCATATCCGCGCTCCAGCACCGAGCCAGGATCAAGGACGGTCAGCTTGCCTTGTATCTGGCTTAGCAGTGTGCGCTCCTGCTTCACTCGCTCACGGGCAGCACGCAGCGCTTCTTCCCGTATCAAATCAATTGTCATTCGGGAATCCTGAACTCTCCGCTCCATCAATCGGAACGCGTTTGAAGAAGCGAACAATTTTACATTGCCACGCATTTTATCAACTCTTGCATTGAGTGATCGTAACATACGCTCTGCCAGGGATGAAACCACATCATAACAGGCGTCCATCTCCGGCACGGCAAGTTCCGCAGCAGCCGACGGTGTCGGCGCGCGCAAATCCGCCGCAAAATCCGCAATTGTAAAGTCCGTTTCATGCCCAACAGCGCTGATCACCGGAATTCGGCTTTTTACGATTGCGTCCGCAACAATCAATTCGTTGAACGCCCAGAGGTCTTCCATACTTCCGCCGCCGCGCCCGACAATCAGTACGTCCGCTGCGTTCGCTGCATTCATTGCGTCGATTGCACGGGCGATCTCCTCCGCCGCGCCTTGTCCCAGCACGCGAACGGAAGCCAGCACGATCGGCATACGTTCAAATCGCCTGCCGATTATATTCAGAATGTCCTGCACAGCAGCACCTGTGCCGCTCGTTACAACGCCGACACGACGCGGCAGAAACGGAACCGGGCGTTTGCGTGCCTGATCGAAATATCCTTTTTTCTCAAGCTCGTCCTTGAGCGCTAAAAACCGTTTAAACAGTTCGCCTTCGCCGCTTTTTTTCAGATAGTTGGCATAAAGTTGGAACGAACCGTCCTTTTGATAAAGCGAAGCCCTGCCATATAGTACAACCTGCATGCCGTCTTCCGGCGCAAAGTTCAGACGAATTGCCTGCTGCCGAAACATCACACAGCGTACCAGAGCATTTTCGTCTTTTAGCGAAAAATACAGGTGACCGGACGAATGTCGCTTAAAGCCGCTTATTTCACCGGAAACACGTATTTCGCTTAAATTGGTGTCGGCGGAAAGCAGCGCGCCGACGTATTCATTCAGCTCGCTTACGCTAAATACAGGCTTTAAGACCTGTTCCATTTTCCGCTCACCATCCTTTTAAAAATTGATCCTTTGCAAGCAGCGCCGCGCCGACGGCATTGTCGGAAGACAATCCGTCCTGTGCAAACAACAGTTGCTTTTTCGTTCGCATATACAAAAGCTCTCGCAGCAGTTTGCTGCCGGACACACCACCGGAAATTAAAGCTGTGGGACACGCATACGTTTCCATTGCGTTGATCAGCATCTTGGCAAACGTGCGCGCCATGCAGTCGTAAACAGCGTATGCGACTTCTTCTTTTTGTTCGCCGCCGTCCAGAAGCCGATTTGCGTGTGTTTCCTGTCCGGAAAACGAGCAAGTAAGGCCTTTCACGGTGGAAGGAATTCGTATCGCACGAACGGTTGCCCGCTGCGCAAGCTTTTCCAGTTCAATGCCGCTTGGAAACGGCAGTCCAATCTTCACACCGACACGGTCAACAAATTGGCCCGCATGCAAATCGTCGCAGCCGCCGATTTTTGTAATCTTTCCTACACTTCCATCGGAACTTTCGACAATCAGCAAGTCCGTGGTGCCACCCGAAATATGCATGGCTAGAAACGGATTGTCGATCAAGGCCGTTTCATTTGCAAACATTGCCGCACGCACGTGACCCGCCTGATGTGTGGTTTCATATAGCGGTACATTTAGCGAGGACGCGATTGCGGTCGCGTTTAGCTTCCCCGCCAAAAACACAGGCATATAGGAATCTTCGTCCGCCGCCGGTTTCGCGCTGACTGCAACAGCAGCAATCCGCTCACGTTCAACATTTTCAAACAACGCACGTGTCAGTTCGGGTAAGTTTTTTACGTGCTGGAATAACGCATCGGACTGTCGCAGTCCGCGTACGCCTAACGGTACAGAAAGCATCGTTCTCTTTTCGAAAACGATGCCTTCTTCGGAAATGCAGGAAACCGACGTTGTGTAGCAACTGGTGTCAACGCCGATAAAATACTGTTTCATGTAGCTGAAATCTCTTTTGCAACGCTACCAAGAATGCCGTTGATGAAAGCATACGACCGTTCGCCACCGTAACGCTTTGCAAGCTCTACGGCTTCGTTGATCGCCGCGCCGGTCGGCACGTCCGCATTGCGGTACAGCATCTCAAATATTGCGACACGCAAAATGCTCAGGTCGACGCGCGCAATCCGCTCTATCGACCAGTCCTTGGCATGCTTCGAAACCAGTTCGTCAATTTCATTCTGATGCGCGTTTACACCCGAAATGATTTGCTCGACATATGCCTCGTCTTCCTTGTCCAGCGCTTTGATGCCTACGTCACCCGTCTTTTCACAAACGTTGGCAGGCGTATCTTCGCCGCCGAGCATATTGGAAAACTGCATCATCATCGCGACTTCACGCGCGGTTGTTCTGCTCATTTCTTCGCATCCTTGGTAAAGAGTTTTTTAAAGAAATCCTTCACGCCTTCCAGGCCGCCCTTGTCGAGCAGGTAGCCCAGAAAGAAGCAAATTGCAAGAATCAGCGTGAGCAAAAGCGTGCGCCAGAATCCAATCGTGAAAAACAAAATTGTAAGGACACAACCAATGACCAGCAGAATAGCTGTAAATTTGTGTGCCTTGACAAACGCCCAAAACCCGTTGTCCATCTTTTACCTCCTCAGTCAACCTTCGCAACCGCGGCAGTAGCGGGCGCCGTAGCGTTTTCAATCAAAATCCCAATTTCCTTTACACTGATTCCGGTCAAGCCTTCAACATATGCCTTCAGTGACTGTTGCAGTTCGCTTGTCAGCGTGGCTACGTCCGTATCAGGCAAAACAGACAGGCGGATGCCGATCGTAACGCCTTCTTCCGAAGATTGCAATGTCGTATGGCAATCGCGAATACGCTGCTGAGCTCGGCAATGCTTTTGTACCATAGTATCAAGTGCTTCAAGGGAGATAAACGTTCCGCCGAATTCGTTCTGCTTCATCAGCGCGGATACGGGACGGACATCGGCTTTTTTGCTTTTTCCGGCAAACAGCAGTTTGATTGAAATCAGCAAAATGACAAGGCCGCAACCGGCAAGGATCATCGCGTTCTCCCCAAACATATAGAACAGCGCGATAAAGCTGGTTACCATATTCTCCGTAATGATGTTTGCCGCCATGCCGAAGAGCACAAACGCGGCTATAATCGCAACGATGAGAAGAATGCCCAACAAAATGCGGTCGAACACTTTCAGTTTCATAATAGTATGACCCCTTCTCTAGTACGGCTTTCCGAAATTACCCGTCCGGTCGCCGCAATGAATTGTAAGATGATGTATCAATCCCGCTCCTTGGAAAACGGGCGGAGAGCAATCCGCCCGCGTTTCGTATGCAGGTTTTTATATATTATTTCACGCGCGGTGGTTCCGGTTCAGGAGCTTCCACTTTTTCTGTTTCTTCCGCCAGTTCTTTTTCCTCTTTTTCCTTTTCCTTGGCCGCCTTACGTTTTTCTGCGCGGGACGGTTCTGGTTGAGCCTGCTCAAACGTAATGCTTTGTACGAACACGTTGATTTCTACGACTTTCAGGCCGGTCATTGTCTCGATCGCATTCTTTACAGACGTCTGAATTTTTTCACAGACATCTTTGATCTTATAACCGTATTTGATGTTGACAGAAATGTCAACGGCCGTTTCTTCCGTGCCTACTTCAACCTTCACGCCTTTGGTGATGTTCTTCTTGCCGAGCATTTCACTGATGCCGTCCACCATTCCACTACTCATGGCCGAAACGCCTTCTACATCTGCAACGGCAAGCGCTGCGATGGTCGCTACGACGTCGTCCGCAAATATAATACGACCACCGTCAGCTATCTCGGTAGACACTTCGGTGCCGGTCTTTTTCTCTTCGGACATATGCACACCTCCATTCTTGTTTGAAAAAATTATATCAGTCGGCGGCGTTTCTGTAAATACATAAACCCGCGGGCATGTTACTTCGACGTGAAATGAATGGGGCATCTTTGCGTCAACCCCTCTATTTATCGATGTTTTTCAAAATTCATGTCATTTTTGATATGCTTTATTACACTGGATTGTACACAAAAATTATATATGTATATTTGTATACCAGTGCTTGTATTTCACGTCCATTCGCGTTACACTATGTCTGAGGAAGTGAGGTTTCATGACCGGTATCTATGATTCAAAAGACTACGCGTCTCTTTCCGAAAAAGTCTATCGCAACCTTCGGGATGGAATTGCCGAAGGCCTCTATCAAACAGGCGACTGTCTTGTGGAAATGAAAATCGCCGAGGAGCTAGGCGTCAGCCGTACGCCGGTTCGCGAAGCACTCAAGCAGCTTGAGCTTGAAGACCTTGTCGTATCTCATCCTAACCGCGGCGTTGTCGTCAAAGGCTTTTCCAGCGAGGATTTGCGTGATGTTTCAACCATTCGCCATCTTCTGGAGGGTCAGGCGGCATATTGGGCGGCAGAACGTGTTACACCGGAGTTGCTTGCCGAGCTGAAGGAAGTCGTGGAACTCATGGAGTTTTACACGCAGAAAAACAACGTTGAACAGCTGGTACGTCTGGACACACGTTTTCACGAGCTTATCTACGAAGCAAGCGGAAGCAGGACGATTCGTCACATTCTTGCTTCTCTGCATCACAATATACGAAAAGCGCGGCAAAGCTCACTGAACCTGCCTGATCGAGCGCCCCACTCTCTTTCCGAACACATCATGATTTATAACGCTATCGAAACGCATAATGCGACCGCTGCAAAAGAATATATGGAATCACATGTCGCGGGTGCGGCCGGATATTCAACGCACGAATAACGTTTGCGCGTATTTCCCGTCGTCCGCTTAACTTACAAACGGGAAGGGATTGTTATGCGCATTTTTTGCACGGAAGAGCTTCATAAAAACGGCGGTCCCGGACAGTTCGTTTTGTCTCGCGCCGAAGACTCGTTCAACGCGCTTCTATCCGCACATGCGGGCGAAGTACAGCTGATTTATCTCGATCCTCCGTTCGGAACTGGGGATACGTTTCATATCAAGCTACAATCCGGTAAGAAACGAATCTCCCTGCCCGTTTTTTCCGACAAGATGTCCGAAACTGAATATCTGAAATGGATGGAATCCGTTTTGCATGGCGCGCACAAAGCGCTGAACGAAACAGGTTCCCTTTATTTACACATTGATTTTCGTATGAGCGCAAAACTCCGCCTGATGATGGACGATCTTTTCGGCTCGTCAAATTTCATGAATGAAATCATCTGGTGCTATAAATCCGGCGGGCGCAGCACGCGCTATTATCCACGCAAACACGACACCATCCTCTTTTATCGCAAAAGCCCGAAAGTTTATTTCAACATCAAAGCCGTTGGCCACCCGCGCGGGCCGGAGAAGCGCAACCACATGAAGCGCTATATCGACGCGGAAGGCCGAATCTGTTTTTCGATACGTTCGGCCGGAAAGGTCTATACGTATTACGAGGACACGCCGGTCTATCCAAGCGACGTCTGGGATGACATAGAGCATCTCCAGCAAAAGGATACAGAACGCGTCGGTTATGCAACGCAAAAGCCGGAGGCGCTGCTCAACCGGGTGGTTCTGGCTTCCTCAAAACCCGGCGATCTGGTCTGCGACCTGTTCTCTGGCAGCGGGACGACCGCGTCCTCAGCAAGTAAGCTAGGCAGGCGGTTCCTCACCTCGGACGCGTCGCCAATCGCGCTTTACACGCTCCGCGCGCGGCAGCTTCATAACGCCAGCGCTCATTCGCTTTTAGAAGGCGATCATGAGATGCTGCTTTCGTATCCGGAAGACCGTTCACCAGCACAGTTTAAGTCGCATATCGCTACTCAAAACGACCGAAACATGCTGATTGTCGACAAAGCGACGTTTGATGGCAAGCATCCGCTTATGTACGCCGCGCTCGGCACCGTGGAAGGCAAACGTTTTTTGCCGGTCCATACAGATTGCCACCCGACACTGCCGCTTCGCTTTACACTCGACGATGTTGAACGACCCGCCGTACAAATTGTCGATTTGGTCGGCAGGCAGGCGTTCTTTACTATAGACGAAATCTAAAAATCAGCTTCAGAATGAAGCAAGATATAGAAAGAGGATTTATGCGAGACTGGATCATTGATTACTGCATGCAAAAACCCGGCGTAGAATTGGAATTTAAAGCGGCGTGGAACGCAAATCTTTGCCGTGTAGGAGGAAAAATTTTCCTTATGCTCGGAGAATTCAAGGACGGCAGGCCGTTAATGACGGTTAAGCTGGAACCTGCCTTTTCCGATCTGCTGCGCGCGCAGTACCCGGGCGATGTAATCCCGGGATACTATTCTAACAAAACGCACTGGAGCTCGTTGTTTCTGGACAGTGATGTTGGCGACGATGTTACACGCGCCATGCTGGACAATGCATATGAAACAACGTTTGAAAGCCTAACAAAAATGTCACAGACCGCAATACTTGGCAAATAACACACGTTTACTGCCGATGGTGTTGATTAAACACCGTCTTTTGCTTTACGTTCATATTATTTTCACGATTGCTCGACGCCCTGCATCTGGTTTTTATTGCTAAAATTTAGTATGATACGACACATGGGAAAACTACGAAAACAAGAGGATTCGGAAGCAGCTGCGACTGTTGTAGAGGATACAAACGCAACCGCCTCCCAAAGTCATAAGAAAAAACACTGGCGGCTGCTCAGCACGCTGTTAATGGTCGCGCTGATTGTGGTCACCATGATCATTATATTCAGCGATACTTCCATTGCTGACGTCTGGAACGACGTACGCTCCGTCAATCCCGTTTGGCTGAGTTTGGCGCTCGCCGCATCGCTGTTATCCATTGTAATGCTTGGCGTGGCGCTGCATGTTTCGCTAATGACGCTGCACAAGGAGCCGATTTCAATCTTTCGCAGTATCGGCTTTGGTTTTATCGGTCAGTATTACAGCTCCATCACACCGTCGTCTTCCGGCGGACAGCCTATGCAGCTGTATTATATGTGCGCATACGGTGTTGACATCAGCTATGCCTCCCTTTCCCTGCTGCTGGTCAACATAGCTTATCAGCTCGTCGTCCTATTGGTGCCCGCAGCGCTGTTCCCTTTTCGGGCGAATCTGGTTCTCAACAATGTCGGCCCGTTTCGTTGGTTTTTACTCTTTGGCGTTATTGTAAGTCTGCTGTTGATCTTCTTTCTGGGGCTTGCTGTTTTTTCCAAGACGTTTGTCGGCAAAGCAGCCGATTGGGTCATTCGTGTGTTGGCCAAAATACGTATCATTAAAAAACCAGAGGCGGCATACGCACGCATGGAAACCTATGTCCGTCGGTATCGACATGGCGCGCGTGTGTTCCGCAGTCATCCCCTGCTGTTTGTCGGAGAGCTGTTTATCTACGTTCTGCAAATGTGCCTGCAATTCGTCATACCGTATTTCATCTATCGCGCATTCGGTTTGCATGAATACGGCGTGCTTGATTTCCTCGCACTGCAGTCGGTGCTCTATATCGCAGTGTGCTTTCTGCCGCTGCCTGGCGCGGCGGGTGCCACGGAAAGTGCATTCCTGTCTATCTTCCGCGTCGTATTCCAAAGTGCTCTCATAGTCCCTGCCATGCTGCTTTCACGGCTCGTCAGTTTCTATGTGATCCTGCTTGTCAGCGGCATCATCTCACTCGTCATGCAGCTGGTGCTTTCGCACAGACGTGCACTTCCCGCGGCAAACGATGTATCGGAAGTCATTGTTACGCTCGAAGAATCCAACACTGTAGAATAGTCTATTATACAAAACAGGGCTCTCCATACGGAGAAGCCCTGTTTTTTTTGCTTGATCGTTTGTTACTTTTTCCCGCCTGAGCGGCCAAAGACACTCCGCTTTCCGCGTCCTTCGTTGCTTTCGCCCAGTGTCTCGGCATATTTTTCCAGAAGCGATTTCTGCTCATCCGTCAAGCGCTTCGGTACCTCAACATTCACCGTTACAAGAAGGTCTCCCTTGCCGTTTGCGTTCAAGTGCTTTATGCCCTGGTCACGCAAACGGAATGTCGAACCGGTCTGTGTGCCGGCGGGAACGCTGTATTTCACGCTCTCCTTCAGCGTCGGCACCGTAATGCTGCCACCGAGCGCCGCCATCGTGTACGAGATCGGTATGTTCAGATACAGGTCGAATCCCTTGCGCTTAAACTGCTTGTGATTCTTAACGTTGATCGTCACATACAGGTCACCGTTCGGCCCGCCTCTATGGCCTGCATTGCCAAGCCCGCGCAGACAGAGTGTCTGGCCATTATCGATTCCGGCGGGAATTTTGACCTTCTTCTTAATATTCTTGCGAACTCGTCCGTTTCCGTGACAATCCTGACAGGGGTCTTTGATCACCTTGCCTGTCCCGCGACATGTCGCACAGGGTCTCGTCGACGTAAACGAGCCAAGAATCGTGTTCTGCTGTGTCCGAACCTGTCCCGTGCCGTTACACGTTTTGCAGGTTTCCGGCTGCGTTCCCGGTTTTGCTCCCGTCCCGCCGCAGGTTGAGCATACTTCTTCCCTGGGGATCGTAATCTCCTTCTCGGCACCGAAAGCGGCTTCTTCAAAGGTGATCGTCATGTTGTAGCGCAGATCGTCGCCGGGAATCGGGCCATTGCGCGTCTGTCCTCCAAATCCGCCTCCGAATCCGCCGCCAAACATTTGGCCGAGAATATCGCCAAGGTCGCCGAATCCGCCGAATCCGCCTCCGGCAAACGGATCCTGTCCGCCCATGGACGGATCAAACGCGGCGTGGCCAAACTGGTCGTATTTGGCGCGCTTTTCCGCATCGACAAGCACTTCGGCCGCTTCATTTAACTCTTTAAATTGTGCTTCGGCTTCTTTATCGCCCGGATGCAGATCAGGGTGGCATTCCTTCGCCTTTTTACGGAATGCGCTCTTGATCTCGTCTTCCGTGGCGGTTTTGCTTACACCCAGCACCTCGTAATAATCGCGTTTGTCTGCCAATTCCCTTACCTCTCAACAAGGAGGCGCATTTGGCTGCGCCTCCGTTTTTCTTGAATGCTAAAACCGGTTTTATTTGTCGTCGTCCACTACTTCATAGTCGGCATCGACAACGTCGTCTTGCGGTTCGCTCTGTGCGCCGGCGTCTTGCTGCGCTTCGCCGCCTTCATACTGCTGCTGTTGCTGCTGTGCGGCCTGTTCGTAGACCTTGCCAAACACGCGGTAGCTGACCTCGGTGAGATGTTCCGTCGCGGTCTTGATCATGTCGGTGTCGCCGCCTTCGAGCGTCTTCTTCAGATCGGCAACAGCTTTTTCAACTTCTTCCTTGTCGTTCGCTTCCAGCTTATCCCCCATCTCACGCAGAGACTTTTCGGTGGTGTAGACCATCTGGTCGGCTTGGTTGCGAACCTCAACTTCGTCCTTGTGTTTCTTATCTTCATCGGCGAACTTTTCAGCATCGTCGACGGCACGCTTGATTTCGTCTTCCGTCAAGTTGCTCGATGCGGTGATGGTCACCTGCTGTTCATTGCCCGTTCCAAGATCTTTTGCGGACACGTGAACAATACCGTTCGCGTCGATGTCGAATGAAACCTCAATCTGCGGTACGCCGCGCGGCGCGGGCGCAATGCCGGTCAACTGGAAGCGCCCAAGCGTCTTATTGTCTCTGGACATTCCGCGTTCACCCTGCAATACGTGGACTTCAACACTGGTCTGTCCGTCCGCAGCAGTGGAAAAAATCTGGCTCTTTTTCGTCGGGATCGTGGTGTTACGGTCAATCAACTTTGTGAATACACCGCCGACCGTCTCGATACCCAGCGAAAGCGGAGTAACGTCGAGAAGCAGGATGTCCTTGACCTCGCCGCCGAGAACGCCGCCCTGAATGGCCGCACCGATGGCAACACACTCGTCCGGATTGATGCCCTTGAAGGGATCTTTGCCAGTAATTTTCTTTACCATCTCCTGTACCAGCGGAATTCTCGAAGAACCGCCGACGAGGATGACCTTATCCACCTTGGAAGCGGAAAGACCCGCGTCGCTCAGGCATTTCTGAACGAGCTTTTGTGTCTGGTCGATGAGATCCGAGATCAGTTCGTTGAACTTCGCACGGGTGATCGTGATGTCCAGATGCTTCGGGCCGGACTTGTCCATCGTGATGAACGGCAGGTTGATCGTCGTCTGGGCGACGCCGGAAAGCTCAATCTTCGCCTTTTCGGCCGCTTCTTTCAAACGCTGCAATGCCATCTTGTCCTGACGGAGGTCGATGCCGTTGTTGCGCTTGAAGTCATCGGCAATGTAGTCCATAATCAACTGGTCAAAGTCGTCGCCGCCGAGTCGGTTGTTGCCGGCTGTTGCAAGCACCTGGAAAACACCGTCGCCGATTTCCATAATGGAAACGTCAAACGTGCCGCCACCAAGGTCGTAAACCAGAATCTTCTGGTTGTTTTCTTTATCCATACCGTATGCCAGCGCAGCCGCCGTCGGCTCGTTGATAATGCGGAGAACTTCAAGTCCCGCAATACGGCCAGCGTCCTTTGTCGCCTGACGCTGGGAGTCTGTGAAATACGCAGGAACGGTGATGACCGCCTGCGAGATGGTTTCACCAAGATACGATTCCGCGTCCTGCTTGAGTTTTTGCAGGATCATCGCGGAGATCTCCTGCGGCGTGTAGTCCTTGCCTTCGATATGGACTTTCCGCGAGGAGCCCATGTCACGTTTGATCGATGCGACTGTGCGCTCCGGATTTGTGATTGCCTGACGTTTTGCAATGTTTCCTACCATGCGCTCGCCGTCTTTAAATGCTACGACGGACGGCGTGGTGCGTGCTCCCTCGGAATTCGGGATGACGACCGGTTCGCCGCCTTCAAGGAATGCGACGCAGGAATTTGTCGTGCCAAGGTCGATGCCAATAATTTTACCCATAAGTAGTATCCTCCAACTATTCTAATAATTCTATTTAAACTGTTTCCAACTTCTTGGAACCTTATTCCGCAACTTTCACCATGCAGTGGCGAATGATTTTGTCGCCGACGCGGTATCCTTTTTGCATCACCTGCAAAACTTCACCGCTTTCTTTTCCATCGGCCTTTTCGCTCATAACCGCCTCGTGTTCGTTTGGATCAAATTGTCCTTCCGCTTCAATAACGCAAAGGCCAAGTTTTTTCAACGCGTCGAGCAACTGTCTCTGTACAAGTGCAATACCTTCCTGCATGCTCTTGTCGTCGGCGCTTGCACTCTCAACCGCACGCTCAAAGCTATCCAGAACGGGAAGCAATTCCTTTATGCTGTCCCTTTTGCCTTCTTCGTAGCTGTCCTTTCGGATGCTTGCGTTACGTCTGCGAAAATTGTCAAAATCTGCCTGAATCCGCTGCATCAGCTGAACGGTTTCATCCTTTTCCTTCTTCAAGGCTTCAATGTGCGACTTCGCCGCCTCAAATTCTTCCGCCGTCAGCGTGTAGGAATCCGGTTCGGCATCTTTCACATCCGCCGCTTTGACTGTCTGTGCGTCCGCTACATGCCGTTTTGTTTCCGCTTCAGCGGTGTCGCCTTTTTCGAGTTCCTCCTCGACGGCGACCGGTTCGATTGGTTTTTTCTTCTTGTCCAATTCAACGGTTCTCCTCTTCAGTTCATTCAACGATCGGCTGAATCGTCGTCTATCTCTTCCGTCAGCATTTCACTCAGGCATCTTCGCATGTAATCAATCACTGTAATGACCTTGTTGTAATGCATGCGCGTCGGCCCGATAATACCAAACGATCCCAACGGCTCATCGCCGATTTGATACGTTGCCGTGACAATGCTGCAGTCCTTGAGCATTTCATTTTCGTTTTCATCGCCAATTGTGATTGAAAACTCCAGCTTGCTGGCTCTTTTCAACAGTTCGTAGAGAGTATTTCGTCCCTCCACAGCGGTTAAAAACATCTTCGCCTTATTAACGTCGCTATATTCCGGGTAGTGTAGCATATTTGTTGCGCCGGAGAGCTGTACATTGGGATTTTCCGGGGCAATCTTGCGTTCAATCGTCTCCACCATGGAGTTTAGGAAAACACGTCGCTCATACAATTCGCCGGAGATCTCTTGTGATACCCGCTCACCGATGTGGTCCATACGGCAGTCACGGAAACGTTCCGTCATAATGCGTGAAATACGCTCCAGCTCAGCGGCGTCCATGTCCTCCGGTACACGGATAACCGCGTCCCTTGCAAACCCCGCCGACGTTACGACGACAACCAGCGCACGCCCTTCGCGCAATGGAACAAGCTGAATATGCCGCAGCCGGTTTGCCGAAAGCATCGGCGGCATGATCATGGCCGTGTAATGGGTTACCGCGGACAGCGCCTGCGCCGTTTGCTTCATGACCGTTTCCACTTCGTCCAACTTTGCCGTCATATGCGCGCGAATCAGTTTGACCTCATCTTTGCTAATCGACGCCTTCTGCATCATCTGATTGACATACAGGCGATACGCTTTGTCCGACGGAATGCGACCCGCAGACGTGTGCGGCTGCTCAAGGTATCCAAACTCTTCCAGATCGGCCATCTCATTTCGAATGGTCGCGCTTGATAGATTAAATCCATTGTGCTTGCTGATTGCACGAGAGCCGACCGGCGACGCGGAAAGGATATATTCGTCGATGATCGCTTTCAGGATGCCGAGCTTTCTTGCGTCGAGTTCCATGCCGATCATCTCCTTTCCAAGCCTTTGAACCTTCACTTGAACTTTTATTAGCACTCCTATTCATCGAGTGCTAATCATTACCAAAAATTTAGCACTCACGAGCCATTCTGTCAAGTAAGTGCTGTAGCAAGAATGTGACATTCCGGTGAATTCAACTTTTTACTATTTTCGGTCGTTTAAATACGGTTCGTCCGAGGACGGTTCCCTTCGTTTTTGCTGTATTCTATTGTGCTTCACTACATAAAATAACCCAGCGCTTCATTTTGCAGGTCAAGTCCAGTCTTATTCAGTGCAATCGACTTTTCTGTTTCAACGACCCAATTACGGCTTCTAAGCCGCTCCATCGCGCTCGGGTATGCGTCTGCCACGTCTACGCCAAAACGTTCAGCAAACGTCGTGCGGTTTACGCCGTCGATCAGTCTAAGGCCAAGCATGACACATTCAAACATCTCGTCAGCCTGGAACAAACGGATGATTTCACGCACCGGGCGTTTACCGCGACGAACAAGCCTAGCGTATTCCTTAATCGTATCTACGTTCGCATAGCGTGTCCACTCGTGCAGGCGTACGGCAGAATGCGCCGCAACACCCAAACCGAGGTATTCCCCATTATGCCAGTAGTTCAGGTTGTGGCGGCATTCGCATCCGGACTGCGCAAAGTTGCTGATTTCATATCGATGGTAACCACGTGATTCCAAATATTCGATACCCGCGTCCTGTATGTCCGCAACGGTGTCCGCGTCCGGCAGTTTTTCCTTTCCTTCCTGCACGCGCACGCAAAGCGGCGTATTTTCCGCAAGCGTCAGTGCATAGGAGGAGATATGCTGTACATTCTCATCACAAACGTCTTTCAGTGTTTCCAGATACGCCCTCTGCGTCTGCCCCGGCAGGCCGTGCATCACGTCTATGCTGATGTTGTCAAAGCCTGCATCCCGCGCGGCGCGCAGCGTGTCTTTGAACTGCAAATAGGTGTGTATCCGTCCGATTGCAGCCAGCAGCGAATCATGGGACGTCTGCAAGCCGATTGAAAGCCGATTGATGCCTGCCATACGATATGCGCGCAGATTCTGCGGTGTCGCTGTACCGGGATTGCATTCCATGGAGCACTCCGCGTCGTCCGCAATCGGGAACGCTTCGCGCAGTGCATTCATAATCCGTTGCATCTGTTCGCCATCTAAGAGCGACGGTGTGCCGCCGCCAAAAAACACGGTATCGAACGTGCACTTGCAGAGCTCCGCCCGTGCAGTCAGTTCAATTTCACGTATCAGCAGATCGACATAGTCACCGATTGCGCCATCGTCAGGAAACGAAACGAAATCACAATAGTCGCACTTTTTGATGCAATATGGAATGTGCAGATAGAGTCCCGCCATGATTTTACTAATTGATACGAAGCACGCTCATAAACGCGTCGCTCGGTAATGCCACGGTGCCGACCTGACGCATGCGCTTCTTTCCTTCCTTCTGTTTTTCAAGCAGTTTCTTCTTGCGCGTAATGTCGCCGCCATAACATTTTGCAAGGACGTCCTTACGCACAGCTCTCACCGTTTCACGCGCAATGATCTTTCCACCGATGGCAGCCTGAATCGGAATCTCAAACTGTTGACGCGGGATAACGTCCCGCAATTTCTCGGCGACCGCGCGGCCCTTTGCGTATGCGCGTTCCTTATGAACGATTGTGCTCAACGCATCGCATGGATCGCCATTGAGCAGGAAGTCCAGTTTGACCAGGTCCGATTTTTGATAGCCTTTAAGTTCGTAGTCGAAGGACGCATATCCACGGCTTCTTGACTTGAGTTGGTCAAAGAAATCATAGATGATCTCGTTCAAAGGAAGTACGTAATGCAAGCTGACTCGCGTCGCTTCAATGTAATTCATATCCAGAAATACGCCGCGTCGCTCCTGACAGATTTCCATGATAGAACCAACATATTCGGACGGTGCCATGATTGTTGCATTCACGACCGGCTCTTCAATCCAGTCGATTTCGGTGACAGACGGCATGTTCGACGGGTTGTCGATCATACATTCCTCACCGGAAGTCGTAACAACCTTATAGATAACGCTCGGTGCGGTCGTAACCAAATCAAGATCAAATTCCCGCTCCAATCGTTCCGAAATAATCTCCATATGCAGCAATCCAAGGAAGCCGCAGCGGAAGCCATAGCCAAGTGCAATGGACGTTTCCTGCTCATAAGAAAGCGACGCGTCATTGAGTTTCAGCTTTTCCAGTGCATCGCGCAGATCGTCATAATTCGCGCCGTCCGCGGGATAGATACCGCAGAAGACCATCGGATTAACCTGCTTGTAACCCGGCAGCGGCTTGGCCGCCGGACGCTCTGCGGATGTAATCGTATCACCGACCTTTGTCTCCGCAACGCTCTTGATCGACGCGGCGATATAGCCGACCTCACCAGCCGTCAGCTCGTCGGTTGCATGCAGTGCTGGTGTAAACACGCCAACCTCCGTCACCTCAAATTCGTGTTTAGTCGCCATGGAGCGAATACGCATGCCTTCTTTTACCGTTCCGTCAAACACACGCACGTAAGAAAGCGCGCCTTTGTAGTTATCGTAGATACAGTCGAACACAAGCGCGGTCAGCGGCTTTTCCGCGTCGCCTTCCGGCGGAGGAATCTGTTCCACAATTGTACCCAGCACCTCTGAAATATTGGTGCCCAGCTTTGCGGAAATCCTCGGTGCATTCATTGCCTCAATGCCGATGACGTCCTCAATCTCCTGGGCGGTCCGTTCCGGTTCGGCGCTCGGCAAGTCGATCTTGTTGATAACTGGAACAACCTCCAGACCGTTGTCAACGGCAAGGTAGACGTTTGCCAGCGTCTGCGCCTCAATTCCTTGTGTCGCATCAACAACAAGCACAGCGCCTTCACAGGCCGCGAGTGCGCGGCTGACTTCATAATTGAAGTCAACATGTCCCGGTGTGTCGATCAAATTAAACATGTAGCGTTTCCCGTCAGTATGATCAAAAAACATACGAACTGCGGACGACTTGATCGTAATGCCGCGCTCGCGTTCGATGTCCATCGAATCGAGCAGCTGCGCTTCCATATCTCTTTCTTTAACGGTATCGGTCAGTTCCATCATGCGATCCGCCACAGTTGATTTACCGTGGTCTATATGCGCAATAATAGAAAAATTTCGTATTAATTCATTCGGGTATGCCATGCAAAATCCCTCCCACATTCGGGTTACATCATACTGTATCCTTAAACGGATTGCAACACAAACCATGTGCCGTAAAATCACTCACGATAAAAAGCGGCGATGCTGATTCGCACCGCCGCTTCGTATGCGTTTAACTATTCAATCGGACGTCGCGCCACAACGAAGTTTCGGCGCCAATAGGACGACTTCGCACTTCTGCGAACGACCTTCCCGTTTGCCGATGAAGCGTCGATCATTTCGCCGCCGCCGATATAAATACCGACGTGACCGACTCTACTGCTGTCATCGGATTTAAAGAACAGTAAGTCTCCCGCTTTCACGCTGCCAAGGCTTGAAACTTTTGTCCAGCTGCTGGTTTTTGAAAGCCCTGAAGCATTCAGTCTTCGCGTATACACATTGACCTGACGCAGGCAGTAGTACACAAGGCCGGAACAGTCGAACGAGTCCGGACCGCTCTTGCCAAGTACATATGGATCGCCGATCTGCTGTTTGGCAATCTTGATCATCTTTTCGATTCGACCCGAAGCGGATGACGCCTTTGCTGCGGCGGCCTCTTTCTTCTTTTCTTCCGCTATCTCCTGCTCTTTCGTGTAGGAGACACGGGCGTCGGCGGAGTTGATGGCTTCGAGCGTTTTCTCGCCCGCCTTTCCGTCCTTCGTCAGATGGTTTCTGTTTTGAAATTTTGTAACGGCGCTGACGGTGTCCGTCCCATAATAGCCAGTTACTTGATTGTCATCAAGATAGCCAAGCTCGACAAGCTGTCTTTGGAAGGATTCAATGTCGTCGCCTTCGGCGCCTTCCGTCATAACGTACGGTTTGGCATCTTCCGAGTACAGCAGTGCCATCGTCTGTTCTCCGCAAATGCCGTCTTGTTGAAGCTCATGCTGCCGTTGGAATAATTCAACGGCATATTGTGTAGCTTTGCCGTAATAGCTTGTCGGTTCGTCGATTGCGAGATAACCGAACTCCATTAGACGCTTTTGCAGCTGTAAAACATCTTCGCCCTCCTCGCCTTTCTCAATCCAGATCGTCGGTGTTGGGCTTGGAATCGGCGTCGGAGACGGCGTAATGTAAACCGTCGGTGTGGCTGTTGCCATTGCGGCAACCTCTGCAGCCATTGCCTCAGCTTTTTTTGTTCGCGTCTTTGGAATTGAGAAGATCAGGATGACACCAATCAATACAAAGATGGTTGAAAACACAATAAACAAGCACGTCGTTTTGCCCATGAAGTACATGGAGCGTAAGACGCGTTTCAGCCACATGACAAATTTATGTTTCAGTCTTTTAAAAAACCGTCTAATATCATAATAATCCATAGCGGTCTCCCGATTTAAAATTCTACGGAATTCGAATCGCTTTTGCAATAGGAATCTAAATATTGTAATACAATGTTCAAGATTTAAAGCGATTACCACTATATGTAGTACTAAAGGGAACCGGTTTGATACCGGTCCCGCCTTGAATTGTGAACTCTATTTCAAACCTTCTTCACAAAGGACTGAATTGCTTATGAAAACAGATCCGTAGATAGGTACCGTTCCCCGGTATCCAGCAGGATTACGACGATTCGAAGTCCGCTTTCTCTGCTTGTTTTTGCATATTTCAGTGCTCCGCAAAGCGCCGCTCCACCCGAAATACCGCAGAGAATACCTTCCGTTCGCATAAACTGTTTGGCAGTTTTGATCGATTCCTCCGTCGATACGGATACGACAAGATCGACCACAGCAGGATTGTAGTTCTTCGGCACAAAATTCGTACCGATTCCCTGAATTCCGTGCGCTCCCGCGCCACCGCCGGTCAACACCGGAGACTCATCCGGCTGTACAGCGATCACCTGAATTGCCGCATCCTTTTGCTTTAAATAACGGCCGGTACCACATATCGTCCCGCCGGTGCCAACACCTGCAATCACCGCGTCCAGCTTTCCATTTGTGTCAGACCATATCTCCGGTCCTGTAGTCTTCTCATGCGCGGCGGGATTGTCCGGATTTTCAAACTGCATCATTCGAATACTGTTCGGATATTCGCTCAGCAATTCTTCCGCTCGTTCGTTTGCACCTGCCATCCCTGTGCTTCCGTCGGTTAGGATGATCTCGATACCGAGCGCCTTTAAAATTTTCCTGCGCTCGACGCTCATCGTTTCCGGCATTGTCAACACAACATGATAGCCTCGCGCGGCGGCGACAACGCCAAGCCCAACGCCCGTGTTCCCACTCGTTGCTTCAATCAAAGTGTCACCGGGCTTGATTTGTCCGCGTTTTTCCGCTTCAACGATCATGTTCAGCGCAATGCGGTCCTTCGCGCTGCCGCCGGGATTCCGGCTTTCGAGCTTCACAATGATTTCAGCGTCCGTTCCCGCGTCATCGCAAAAGCGCTTTGCATACATCAGCGGCGTATTCCCAATTAAATCTGTTGCAGAATCGTAAATCATAGTTTCGTCGTCTCCAATGCCGCCTGCATAATCGTTTTGGGTGTAGCTTCGGTGTTGTCTACGCGTACATATGGTTTATCGCTCGGCACAAACCGTTCCATCTGCGTAGCGTTCAACCGCGCAAACGCCATTACATCATCAATGACGACCAGTCGCGCCGTCGTCCCCTGTACAGACAGCATGTCGCCCGCCTTTACCAGAATGTCGGACTGTTCGCGTTTTGCAACCAAAACCACGTCCGGTCCGTTCTTCGGCTCGCGCAGAATCTCGGCACAAACGGGCAGTAAAGCGTTTTCTGCAGAAAAGAGTTTTGTCTTTTTCAGCATAATCGTCAAAGTATGCGCAACGACCGCGCCAATGATGCACTGTATTGCATTGAATACAACGTTCGGGATGGCAGCCGCATAGCCATAAAGCACCGTTTCATAGAGGAAGTATCCAAGCGGTACGATGAGCGCGGCAATATAGAAAAAGAGATATCGAATTCCTTTTTCAGTCTTGGAAAACAAGAATCCTGCGAAGAGTGCGACAGCGCCTTTGATCAAAAAGGTTGCGGGCGCATAAACGCCCCAGCCGAGCAATACGTCCGATAGGGCGGACGCCACACCTGCGCACAGTGCCCCCCAGCCGCCGCCAAGCAGTGCGCCTGCAATCAGCACACCTGCATCGCCTAGGTTAATGTATCCTAGGCCGCCAGGCATTGGGATCGACACCAGTGTCGTCAGCAGTACGATTGCCGCCGCAAGAACACCCGCGGTCGTCAGTCTCCGAACTGAATGATTCATGCTATCGTGCATTTTTAAGGTTGCCTCCGTGCTTCTTCATAATGGCATGCGATCGTGTGAGCAACGCTTGCCGGTGAATCGTTTGTGACTTTATGAACATTATATGCGTAAGTGTCAAAATTTCCAACTCAAATGCGTCTTGTGGTATCGTTCACCTAAGAAAATACAATAAATCAGAAATTTGTCACCCTTACTGTTCGCATGCTCATCCAAAAAAGAACGGCTCGCTTTACACGAGCCGTTCAAAACCCGTTCAGGTTTTATTTTGCCTGTTCAATTGCGACTGCAACGGCAACCGTTGCACCGACCATTGGGTTGTTACCCATGCCGATGAGGCCCATCATTTCAACGTGTGCCGGAACCGAAGAGGAACCCGCAAACTGTGCGTCAGAATGCATACGGCCCATGGTGTCGGTCATGCCGTAGGAAGCAGGGCCTGCAGCCATGTTGTCCGGATGCAGTGTTCTGCCTGTGCCGCCGCCGCTTGCAACGGAAAAATACTTCTTTCCGTTCTCGTTGCACCATTTTTTATATGTGCCCGCAACGGGATGCTGGAAGCGCGTCGGGTTCGTGGAGTTACCGGTGATGGAAACATCCACGTTCTCGTGACGCATGATGGCGACGCCTTCGTTCACATCGTCCGCACCATAGCAGCGAACCTTTGCGCGGTCGCCGTCCGAGAATGCGCGTGTGGAGACGATCTTGAGTTCGCCGGTCTTGTAATCATAGTCCGTTTCAACGCCGGTAAAGCCATTGATACGGGAAATGATGTACGCCGCATCCTTGCCAAGTCCGTTGAGGATGACCTGCAATGGTTTCGTGCGGACTTTATTGGCGGTCTTTGCAATGCCGATTGCGCCTTCTGCGGCAGCAAAGCTCTCATGTCCTGCGAGGAAGCAGAAGCAGGAGGTTTCTTCACGCAGGAGCATGGCGCCGAGGTTGCCGTGACCGCGGCCAACGTTGCGCTGGTCTGCGACGCTGCCGGGGATGCAGAACGACTGCAGGCCGATGCCGATTGCCTCAGCGGCTTCTGCAGCGGTCTTCACGCCCTTTTTGATTGCGATTGCGGCGCCGATGGTATATGCCCAGCAGGCGTTTTCAAACGCAATGGGCTGGATGCCGCGGACGATGCCGAATACGTCGATGCCTTTGCTCTCGCAAATCGACTTCGCTTCGTCAATATCTTTGATGCCGTAGTTGGCAAGCTCTTTGTTGATCTTGTCAATCCGTCTTTCGTATCCTTCAAAAGTAGCCATAGCCGCCTCCTTACGCCTTACGCGGGTCGATCACCTTGGCCGCCTGATCAAAGCGTCCATAGGTGCCGATGTTCTGTTCGTATGCATCCTTGGGATCGACGCCTTTTTTGATGGCGTCCATCATCTTGCCAAGGCTGACGAACTTGTATCCAATGATTTCGCTGTTGTCGTCCAGGCCAATTTCGATAACATAACCTTCAGCCATCTCCAGATAACGTGCGCCTTTCAGTTTCGTGCCGTACATGGTTCCAATCTGGGAACGCAGGCCCTTTCCAAGGTCTTCGAGGCCGGCGCCGATGGGAAGTCCGCCTTCGGAGAACGCGCTCTGCGAACGTCCGTAGGCAATCTGTAAAAACAGCTCGCGCATTGCGGTATTGATCGCGTCGCACACGAGGTCCGTGTTGAGCGCTTCGAGGATCGTCTTGCCCGGCAGAATTTCAGACGCCATGGCCGCGGAGTGTGTCATACCGCTGCAGCCCAGCGTTTCAACGAGAGCTTCCTCGATAATACCTTCTTTAATATTCAGCGTAAGCTTGCACGCGCCCTGCTGCGGTGCACACCAGCCGACGCCATGCGTCATACCGCTGATATCGGTGATTTGTTTCGCTTTGACCCATGCGCCCTCTTCAGGAATCGGAGCGGGATCATGCTTGGCGCCCTTACAGACGCATACCATCTCTTCCACTTCTGGTGAATATTGCATATGTGGAATTCCTCCTTCATTTATTAACAGATTCCAAATTGTTTCACGCTATAGTATAACACCGGCTATTTCAAGTTTCAATAAGGAATATCTTGCTTTTTTCAGTACTTATTATCCATCGTTCCTGCAATATTTGCATTTGCTGCAAGCTTATGATATAGATAGTATATATTATTTATGGAGGTTGGGATGGTGAGTAAAAAGCGAATATCCGACAGAAAAGTTGTCCTAAAGATAGCCAAAATTCTTGTTGGACGTTTAAAGAACTTTTCACTTCCGGCAGATATGGATGCAGATGCTGCAATCCGTTCGATTATCGAAGAAAAGTCATGTCCGCTGATTACCTACGGTGTTTTGGCAACGGAATTAAACAAGGCATTCGATCTAAAAGATTCATCGCAAAAATTTACAGCTCTGATGATCGACGATTTTCTCGGTATCCTCCTAAAAGAATCCATTCGTTTTGAATATAGCGTCCCCTGCGTTGTTCACAGCGGCAGTGTCAGAAAGAAATTTGGTCGCGATATCCCAATCACTGCAATTGTTGTGAGCGATAAAAAACACGTACCCGGAAGAAAGTTTTATTCTCATTTTAATCTGCCGCATGCAAACGATTTAGAGCGCAACGAGGCCACCGCCCAGCTCTTGGGGCAACTTTTTGCTTTCAAGGATTGGAAGGGGTACATGACGACAATAAAAAAAATATTTGGCGATAAATAGAGTTTTTTCGTCTTTAATGTTGAATATATTACCAGAGTCGCCGGTTTTCCATTTACCGGCGGCTCTTCTCTTATGATATACTGATAGAGCAGTTTTCGTTTGGGGGTACTTTATATTGCGGTACTATTTTTTGGCGCTCTATCTGATCGTTGTCGCCGTACATCTTTACACCTGCGTCCGCACAGGACAGCACACGCTCAGAAAGATTACCAAATGTCTTTTGATGCCGCTTCTGGCGCTCTGTTACCGTCTGTTTGCGGTCAATTTCTCCATCTTCGTGTTCGTTGCGTTGATCTTTAGTTTCTTCGGAGATGCGTTCTTGCTCGCGCCAAGATGGAACTGGTCGTTCGGTGCGGGACTTGGCGCTTTTTCCGTTGGTCACGTGCTATATATCATCCACATGATCGGCACTTTGCCTGACGCACCAACATGGTATATGCTCGTTTTACTCGCGTTGATTTGCTGTATGCTGTCGTTAATTGCGCTTCGTTATCTCTGGGACGGACTGCCGCCGGTGCTTCGTGCGCCGTGCATATTCTATATGCTTGATATTTCATTTATGACTTGCTGTACGTTCTTGTTCGCTTTCTCCGGTCTTTCCGTTTTTGCTCCGCTTGCGGCATTCGGCGGTGTGCTGTTTGTTGTCTCGGATTCCGTTCTTTCAATCGACACCTTTAAAAAGCCGGTGTCGCACCGCCACATTATCGTTATGGGAACCTACATTGCCGCGCAAACGCTGCTTACCCTGGCGTTTACGCTAAGCTGAAGGAGGTAAAATGGAAACCATTACACTCATCGTATCGATTTGCACATTCATACTGGTGCTTGTCGTTTTAGTGTGGCTTGCGCGCAGTCAGCAGTCGTTTCAGCGCGAACTTCGGGACGAGCTTTCACATTCGCTTTCCGAATTGCGCCGCGATTTGGTGGAAAGTATGCAGTCCACCGTAACAAACCTCAGTCGCATGATTTTGGAACAACAGCGCACCGCAAACGCGCAAAGCGAAACGCGCTTCAAGACATTTGAGGTCACAAACGAACAAAAGCTTGAGGCGATTCGTCAAACCATCGAACGGCGTATCGTCGCGCTTCAAAACGAAAACACAAAAAAACTCGACGAAATGCGCGAAATCGTCGATGAAAAACTACAGAAAACGTTGGAATCTAAAGTTGCGCAGTCGTTCAAACTTGTCAATGAACGGTTGGAGCAGGTCTATAAAGGCCTTGGCGAAATGCAGACGCTTGCTAATGGCGTCGGCGATCTGAAAAAGGTCCTGTCCAACGTAAAAACGCGCGGCATGCTGGGCGAAATCCAGCTTGGTGCTATTCTCGAAGAAATTCTTGCGCCTGAGCAGTATGACCGCGACGTCTGTGTGAGGCCCGAAAGCAAGGACGTGGTTGAATATGCCATCAAAATCCCGACTGATGACGGCGAAACACTGTACTTGCCGATCGATTCCAAGTTCCCGGCAGACCTTTATGCGAATCTTCAGGATGCATACGAGTCCGGATCAAAGGACGCTATCCGCAGCGCCTCCAACACACTCATTTCGCGTATAAAGCTTGAAGCCGCCAAAATCAGGGATAAATACATTGATCCGCCACACACGACAGACTATGCTTTTATGTTCCTGCCCTTCGAAGGACTGTATGCCGAAGTTACCAGCCGCGGCATATCCGAAGAGCTCCAGCGTTCCTGTCATGTCATCCTGGCAGGACCTTCCAACATGGCCGCGCTGTTGAACACAGTGCAGCTTGCTTACCGCTCGTTTGCCATCCAAAAACGCAGTAGCGAAGTTTGGCGCGTGCTCGGTGCGGTTAAAACAGAATTCAACAACTTTGAAAAAGTGCTTACGAAATCGAGGCAACATCTCCGTCAGGCGGACAAAGATCTTGAACAACTCATCGGCACGCGAACGCGGGCCATTTCCCGCAAGCTTCGCTCCGTCGAGCAATTGGATCAGTACGATGCCGATCTAATGCTAAACGCAACTGAATCTGAAAAATATGAAATTGCGAGCGCTGGAGAAGCTGATATAGACGAACTTGATGACGACAACGTATAAAGTGCAACCACACTTCACGTATTGACCCCAAAAAGAGTGCCGTCCTTCATCGGATGGCACTCTTTTTATATCTTATCTTTTTGATCTTAGTGTCCGCACTCGTCATGGTGCTGGTGCTCATGGCAAACCGAACCGGTCGACTCAAGCTCGCCTGCGATATAGCTCTTCGCGGCATCTTCAGCACTTCCGCTCGCTCCGGTAATGACTTCAATATTCTTGCTGTTGAAAATATCGATTGCTCCGCCGCCCATGCCACCGGAAATAATGACATTTACACCGAGGTCACTCAAGAATACCGGCAAAAAGCCGGGACGATGTCCGGGATTCGGCACCGACTCGCTCTTTATGATTTTTCCATCTTCCGTATCGAAGATCATAAAGTTTTCACAATGGCCAAAGTGGCCGGTCACCATCTTCCGTTCGCTTGCTACCGCTATTTTTCTCATGTTAGTTTCCACCTTTCAGTTTTCTATGGATTGTTTGCTAAATATAAATCTACAGGTTCACTACGCTACCGCTCATCAGAGGCTGTAGCCGATCCCCCATGATTTCTTTTAATATCCGGTACGGTCCGGGTCCAGTGCAATGTCCTGTGTAAAAGACCGCGCCCGTTTTCTTCAGCGCTTCGCCAACCTTTAAAACGTGCTCCGGCGACTCGCTTTTTTTTGACGTCGGGTTGTGCAGGTGGAAACCGCTGATCACAATGTTCATCGGCTTTCCTGTCAATTCACGTGCACGGCGGACGATATTGACAATGCCGCAGTGCGCACAACCCGCAAGCAGAACATGCTTTCCATTTTCTGTGAGAATCATGTTTTGTTCGTGAACGAAATCGTCCTCAAACGTAATGCCGTTCCGTTCGGTCAACAGCACCCGGTTAGACTCCGAGTATAGTTCGCGTTCCATCACATTGGAAAAGAGTTCCACTCCGCTTGCAATGCGTTCATATTCTCCTGTCCAAATCAGTCTGCCACTTTGCAAATACGTCAGATCAAGACCTATATCGTCCTTTTTGCCATTCGACCGCAACGCAAGGTGCTTCTCAAACGCCTGTCTTCGTACGTAAACCATCGCTTTTTGATTTTCGCGCAAAAATGCATACAGGCCGCCGCCATGATCATAATGCCCATGGGAAACCACCGCGAATTCAACTTTGGAAAGGTCAACGTCCATCACTTTTGCGTTCTTGAGGAACAAGTCGGTCTTCCCCATATCAAAGAGCAACTTCCTGCCGTTCAATTCCACGTACAGGCTCAATCCATGCTCGGAAGCAATATTTCCTGAAAGCGTGGTGTCTTCAACAAGCGCCTTGATCAGCATAACCTCAGTTTGCTCCCTTCGCATTCTCGTTTTTGTTCCGCAGTAAAGCAATCAACGCATTCAACTCGTTCCACATCGATACTATTGCTTTTGCCGCCGCGCTGTCCTTATAGTGTGTAATCGGCTTTAATTCGTTGATTGAACGCGGCACGGCCTCGTCAAAGGGGATCTTGCCGACGACCGGTATGTCATGTTCGCTGCTATACGCATAAATTTGCTTCGTCACATCGGGATTCAAGTCAAATTTGTTGACGCAAACAGCGGCAGGAATGCCAAAATGTTCGCTTAGCTCGACGACACGCTTAAAATCTTCTAACCCGGACAGCGTCGGTTCGGTTACGATCAAAACAAGGTCAGCCGCAGTGACAGATGAAATCACCGCACATCCGATGCCGGGCGAACCGTCCGCAATGATCCACTGATCCGTTTCGACTATTCTTCTTGCGTTCTTACGCAGCAGAGTAATGAGCTTTCCGGAGCCTTCGCTGCCGACTTCCATTTCCGCACGAGAGAGCATTCCAGCGTTTGTTTTTGTCAAAATGACGTCCGCGTCATGTTGTCGAACCATCGAAATCGCCTTTTGCGGACATGCGAGTGCGCATGCACCACAGCCTTCGCATGAGAACGAATCGATCGTATGACCCTCTATCGCATCGAATCGGCAGATGGATTCACATATGCCGCAATCCACACATAGCTGTTCGTTGACAACCGCCATTTTTAGCCCGGAGAATGGTTCGCTTTCAACATCTTCACCTTTATAATATAGATAAAGGTTCGGCGCGTCTACATCGCAGTCGGTTTTTACAGCATTTTGATTGAGGTCTGCAAGCGCAACGGCGACCGTCGTTTTACCCGTGCCGCCTTTACCGCTGATAATCGTTAACTCCATGCAAACGCCTCCTTCATGTTCTGCGCAATCTGTTCGAATGCGGGTTCCATTTCCGGCAGTTCGCTGATCAATTCTCCCTTTGAGTAGGCTTGTGCCGCACTTCGTGAAAACGGAATACGACCGAACAATGGAATCGAATGCGCCTGACAATAGCTCTCGATCAGTTGATCCGTATCGCCGCTTTTGTTGATGACCACGCCAAACGGGATACTACGCTTTTGTAAAAGTTCTACCGCAAGGCCCATGTCGTGCAGTCCGAATACAGTCGGCTCTGTAATGACGAGTGCAGCGTCAGCATGTTTCAACGTTGTTGTAACATTGCATGATGTGCCCGGCGAGCTGTCCAAAATACGGTGCTTCGCAGGCTTCAGATTGTCCAGCAGTTTGCGAATGACCGGAACGGCCATATTTTCGCCTATGTTCAACACGCCGCGTGCACAGTGGATACCTTTCGCTTCGCCGCGCTCAATGACGCCGACTATGCGTTGTTGATATGAAATCGCATTTGGCGCACAAACCAATTCGCACGCATGACAGCCGTGGCACAGTTCTGGGAAAAGCAGGATGCTTTTTTTCGTGTTTGCCAACGCATGGAATTCGCACGCACTTGCGCAATTTCCGCAAAGCGTGCATTTCTCCTTGTCAAAAATCGGATAATCGACCGGAACATCTTCCCGCGAAATCTGCTCCGGTTTTAGGAACAGAAAGCCGTTCGGTTCTTCCACATCACAGTCGATGTAGTCAATTTTCAGCAGTGCGGCGAGGTTGACGGATACCGTCGTTTTACCTGTGCCGCCTTTGCCGCTGAGAATACAAATGTTCACCGGTTTGTTCCTCTGTTCATGCCGGCGTGCGCCTGCCCTGCCTGGTTGATTTCTTCAAGTTTTCCTTCTTTTAACTGCTTGGCCGCGTCCATCAGCGGCATTTCGCCGACACGGTATGCTCTGATGCCTGCCTCGTTGAGCACGCGGAACGCATTCGGTCCAAGATTGCCGGTGCAAACCGCTTCGACGCCCTCGTCCAGCAGTTGCTGTGCGGCCGCAATGCCTGCGCCGCCCGAAGCGGCCTTTGCCGCATTGTCCAAAAACCGGATAGCGTTGGTATCCGTATCGATAATTGCGAACGATTCGCAGCGTCCAAAACGCGGATCGACCGCCGCCGTTGCACTGCTGTTTGTACTTGAAATTCCAATAAACATTTTGATTTCTCCTTGTTATTCTTCGTCTTGTCCGTATCTTGGTCCGTGCCGGTGTCGTCTGCATCCGCCGCATCCGCAGCTGTCTTCTTCACCATCGCAGAGCACGTAATCCCCGCCTTGAATCAGAAGACGTCGTCCATTGACCAGTACGTCCGCAAGTTTTTGACGAGCGTCATTATAGATGCCCTGCACAGTTGTCCGTGCGACGTTCATCTGCGCGGCGCATTCTTCCTGCGTGAAACCCTGCAGATCGATCAGGCGGATGGTTTCATATTCGTCTACGCTCATAATGACGGCTTCCTGATCGCCCACCGGGCCACCGAGCGGCCCAAACATCGCGTTACCGGGAAGACAGCAGACTTTTCTCCATTTCCTTGGTCTCGGCATTCGTTTCACCTCTTTTTTTATACAGCGGAAGCTACAGGAGCGTCCCCCTGCGGCTTCCGTTACATTTCTTATTCGTTTTCACTTTCCAGACTCTTGTTGACTGCAGCAAGTTGCTGCTCAAGCATCTGCTTCTGGTCAGCGAGCATTGCGCGACGCGTTTGTGCGCCCGGCTGTGCGGTAAAATTGCGGTAACCATAACCACGTCCGCAGCCACGGTTGCAGCCACGTCCCCGGCGCATTCCTAAACCCAGTGGCGCGCTATACGTGGTAGGGTTTGTGCCAATGCATCCACCCATTCCTCTTCCGGTTCCTGCTCCTGCACCCGTAGGTCCTGTTCCGTTTCTGAAAGGCATTGTGTTTTCACCTCCTTGTAATTATTGACATATGTCGCTTACAATTTCATTATACACGGTTTCCGTCATATGTCAATAACAAAAGCAACAATATTTATCTTTTCATATCTCTCGCCATCCCATAATAAAAATCCCAAGCTTTTGCTCGGGATACTTATCTTATTTTCGTTTGTTTGCAGCGTTATATAATACCGCTCCAGCGTATCGTCCGCTTTTTTATAATACACTGTGTTTTCACAAACGCCGCCGCAGGATAAAATCGTCCGTCGACTGCCTTCGTTTTCAACCGTGCATGTCATTAGCATCCGATCGAGCCCGAAATCCCTGCAAACGTCCATGCACGCCATGAGCATTTTCTTCGCGTATCCCTTTCTGCGTGCACTCGGACGTACCGAATAGCCGATGTTTCCTCCGAACTGCCGCAAAAGTCGTTAAAGGAATGTCATAATTGGATCATGCCGAAAATTCTATCATCATTCTCGCGAACAAATGTAAGCTGCTCGGATACAACCCAATCTCCGTGGACATCGATTTGTCCGGCTTGACAAGCCTGTATGACTCCAAAAAGGGTTCCTCATTAACCGTGATTGAACTGTAAGTGGTCCGAACCTAAAAAGACTGCTCCTTCCGATTCCAAAAGATCATAGAACCTCTCTTTTACAATTTTCGGGAGAAGGTTCAGGTTTGCTACGTCCGAAAGTTCGATCCATTCACTGGCGATCTGCAAATCGTCCGTTTCGCTCGGTTCCACCGCGTCGTTTGAAGCGAGTTTACACAGGAAAATATGCAGCATCTTGTGCGCGTACTGCGGATATTCATCACGGAATTTCGGGCTTTCGTTTATCTCCTCAAATAGCGCCACAAACCGCTCCGGCATGACGGAGTAGCCTGTTTCTTCCAAACACTCCCTACGGATTGCCTGATCGAGCGTTTCGTACTTTTCCTGCCCACCGCCCGGCAGAGAATAGTAATCGCCATTCAGCCTGTCATGACAGCGGTTGAGTAACACCTTACCATCGTTTACAACAATCAATTTTACCGTGCTTCTTACGCCAATTTCCAATTTGTTTCTCCAAAGTACCATTTACCGGTCGCCCGGCAACTATTTGCCATCATAGCACATTCATATACGATTCAAAGTTAAGTGTCGATTCTTTTTATCTCCGTTAGCGCCTTATTTCGATAATTCAAATCCGTTCTCATTGAGAACCCTCTGCGCTCCCAAAATGCATTTCCGCCATTGTTTCTGTTAAAAACAACAAGCGCTGTTTTATGGATACCCTCGTTCTGTAAGGCTTGGATCGCGGCGTCGACCAGTGCAGAGCCAATGCCGCATTTTTGTCTGTCGAGTACCACCGCCGTATGATAAATATAACCGCGCCGTCCGTCGTGTCCTGCCAAAATGGCTCCAACGACTTTTCCGCCCATGACAGCTATAAAACAAGTGTTCGGGTTTCTGAACAAGTATCTTTGGATTCCATCCCTCGAATCGTCAATGTTGTTGAGTCCCATTCCGGGCGTCGACATCCAAAGTTGGTAGATCTGTTCGTAATCGTCTATCGTTAGTTTTCTAATCTCCATATGCCGGTCTCCATGAAACAAGTTTGTTTTTTCATCGTATCGTATAAATCGCATCATATCAATACCACTGAGCGGTGCATCCTATAAAAATTCACTATAGAACAAACACATTCTTCGATAATAGACTGTGTCTTTAATCTATGTTTGTGAAAAATGCTGAAATTTCACACAAAATAAAAGTTGCTACTCAATAGTCTGTTTGAAAATCACGTACTATTGTTAAATTATGATGTATACCGTATCGTAAACACCGTATCTGCCAGTGTAGTCTCCGCCGCATCCTGGAGTGTTTCATCCAGACGCGCTTCTTTCAGCTGCGGCAATGCCAAAAGCGGGGCAAGATCGCCGTCCGCAACATTTGAAAGTTCAATGACTTTCAAACGCCCAAATGTCTCAATCCCGGCGAGCGTTTGCAGCGGCGTTTCGCGCATATAAAGCTCACGTATACTATTCAGTCCATCCAGCGCCTGCAAAGATGTAACCCAGGTTTTGCCGATGTTCACGTTTTCCAGCATTTTGCAGGCAGAAAGTGCGGACAAATCCGAAACATGTGTCTCAAACAAAGAAAGTGATTTCAAAGCAGGAAGTGGCGCCAATGGCGAAATATCTTCCAGCGGGTTGTGCCGAAGATCGACTGTTCCCAGGGAGTGGAGCCCGGAAAGCGCTGAAATGTCCGTTAAATCTTGCAGCACGATACGTACCGTTCTCAGATTTTTCAATTGTGCAAGATCGTCAAGAGACGACAGCCCGCCGTTCTTGAGAACACCATCGTTCAGCGCCATGTGTGTTCCCAGCTCATCAAAGGAAGGTGAGTCCGCCACCGCCTGATCGCCGTATATATAGAGTTCCGTCACATTGAGTAAGTCCAATTCGGTAATTGCTTCGTTCCCATCCTTGTCCAGTGACAGGCGAACCGCCTGCTCAATCAGCGGTTCTTGAAAACGCACGTCGTCTTTTGCGTATGGCAGCGACACGTTCGTATAACGTCCGACCACAAAACCGGCGCAAAGGCATGTGACACAGGCGCAAGCGCCGCAAGCCAAACGTACGGCAAGTTTTTGTTTGTGACCATCCGCGTTGAGGAGTTCCTTTTTTACCTGCGCAACCGAACGGTAACGTTTGTCCGGGGCAAAAGCCGTGCATTTTTTGACAATCCGTTTCAGACGGCGATTTCTAATGTTTTCACAGATGTTTTTACGTTCAAAGCTGCTTGTCAGCATCCACCCGATTAACACACCCAGCGAAAAAATATCCGCCGTCGCATCGGTCTGGGCAAAGCCATACTGTTCCGGCGGCGCGAAGTCCTTTGTGCCGAAACAGACCGTATCTCCATCCGCATCCTTGTCATACGTGCGTGAAATTCCGAAATCAATAAGGTGCAGCCCGCCCTTGTCATCCACAATGAGGTTTTGCGGTTTGATATCGCGATGGATGACCGGCGGCGTCTGCCCATGCAGGTATGCGAGAATATCGCATAGCTTCACTGCAAAGCAAACGGCCTGTTGCTCGCTCAGCGGGTGCTTTGCTGCATAGCGATCAAGCGGCGTACCTTTCACATATTCTCGCACGACGCACAGCATGCGATCATTTTCAAATCGCCCTTCATACCGCGGCAATCCAGGGTGGTTTAGATTTTTTAGAATATCCGCTTCCGTTGCATGCGAAAGCATTGTCTTATCGGTATAACACTTCGCAATAAAACGCTCGTTCGTAATCCTGTTTTTCACAAGGAGGGTTACATCCGTCCGCTCCGGCGTCAAGCATTCAAGCGCTTCATACTCGTTGATAAAACCATCGGGGTACTGTTCGCTGTCGCTTTCAGCTAAAATGCTTTCAATGTATGCGTCGTCCATCATGCGTCCTCTCCGCCAAGCGACGTTAACCCCATTCGATGTAGCAGATCCTGTGTTTCATCAAAAGGCTTTCGATCATGCAGACATCGCAGAATTGCGGCGTCCCTAACAATGCGCGGATAAAGCGGGCTCATCCTTGCAACCTTAAGCAGCTCCTGCGTTTCCTCATCGTCCAGTCCGAATCCGAACGAAAGCTGCAGGAGCTTATCGCGCGAGGGTTTGCGCGTTCCGTTAAAAATCTGATGTAGATACGTGCGGTCTATGTTACAGCGCGTCACAATTTCCGCCGGAGAAAGTCCGGAAGCGCGGCGCAGCTCGGTGAGATATTCGTTGATCTGCGTTGAAACAAACAAGTCGGCGTTTTCATTTACAAAATCTTCGACGCTGGGTGCTTTAAATAACCGCCGCTGAAGCGTTGCGGTTATGCGGTCTGTTTTGATTTGTGCCACTCCCCTGTGTCTCCTTTGTCTGAAAGATTACTATCATTATAAGTGTCTTTTTTAAAAGAGACAAGGCAGTTCCAGCGCTGACAAGCGGGTTGATCACAAATTTCATCGCCGCCGGCCACGCTCACCTCCCCAGCGTTTGCATTCCAAAGCTTTCAAGCAGTCCTTGTGCCTGTTCAATGTCGAAATTATGTAAAACAGCATAAAGAATGGCGGCGTCCCGTCGAACCTGTGGGGCAAGTCGGCCCTTGCGCGACACATCCAGCAGTTTCTGCGTTTGATCCAAATCGAGACCAAAGCCAAAAGCAAGCTGGATGACTTTGTCTCTAGACGGCATACGCGTTCCGTTAAAAAGCTGGTGTCCATACGTGCGGTTGATTTCCGCACGCTTGATGACATGTGCCCGCGTTTCGTTCCGTTCAGCGCACATCTGTACGATATATTCGTGGAATGGCGGCGGCGGTACGTCCTTTTTCATGTAACTGTCCAGCGTACCGGTATGCAGTTGTTTCAATAGTTGTTCTGTGTTCCTACTGTGATCGTTCATAATTGATCCCCCCAATATTCGCACATATCCGCACCGCCGCCATATCTCGTAATTTAGCTTTCAAAAGGCAAGCTGTAAACATCGGCAACACTCATGCCAAAGGATTTCTCGGTAAATTTGACCATCAGATCTACCGGGTATAGGTATATATCCGTAATGTCAGGATTATTGATAGCGATGGTAAAGTATTCTTCTACAGTGAGTTCACCGTTGCTGCACCAGCCGTCGATATGCTCGCTAGTATCAACAAAGTACTCATACGAAGCGCCGCTTCCGTCGTTGCCGTCCGCCTTTACAAAGAACTTTCCTTCGTCATTGTAGTAAGTCACAACGACACGGTACTCGTCACTAAAAGGCGTAAAAAATCTGACGTCGCCGCCTTCATCCCAGTCTCCCCATTCCGGATTATAAACCTGGATGGAATAATACTGTTCTGAAAGTGATTCATACAAGTAAGATGCCGTACTCTCGTCGGCCCAAAATCCCAACCCGGTCAATGAGGATTTGTCGACTTCGTTCGCTTCCATGGACAGCGCAAAAATTTCATCTGCGGTCATGCCGAAAATGTTTGCCAGAGCATCGTTATACAGAGCGACCGGCGCAAGAAGCACGTCCTCCGAATTCGTTTCTCCAAGCGTGGCGTTTACTGCGGACTCCACGTCTTGTCTGTCTCCTGTTTCAAACGTAAACGCACCGCTTGCCTGATCATAAAAATAGTTCGCTAAAATTTCGGCGTCCCTGCTTATACCGAACGCATATGTCTGGCTGTCGGGGTAATAGCCCGCAATCAATCGGTTGCCGCTGTCCGTCAGCCAATATATCGTTATGGCGTTTGCCTCCAATTCAAGCCCTTGCGGTGTTTCGCCCCACGCAGCGTGATTAATTGCAATGGACATCGTGTCGTCCCCATAATTGGCCATATGCGCGTTATCGTCCATCACAAATCCCAGTTCCGCAAGCGACGACGCCGATGTGTTGGCCTTTTCCCTTGGCAAATTATATAGTATGCCCGCCGAAACGCCGAAGGTATCCGTTAAAACTTTACTGAAATCTTTGATCGGCGTCAGCACAGGATACGGATCAACCTCGTCATACGCTACGCCCATAAACGCATCAACATCTCCTCCGCTATACTCCATATCTATCTGTTCGTTTTGGGTGTCATATGTGTAGCGGAAGTCCTGCGTGTTGCTGGTTACGAGATAGCTCCTGCTTTCCGGATAGTAAAGGATTATAATCTCGTTTTCGGTCCCATAATTCTTGCACAGTTTGACCGCGTTTACATCATCACGATTCTCCAGTTCTCCCCATTCCGCATGATTCACCTGTACGATTATTTCGTCGGATTTGTAACTTTCCACCCGCGGCTCGTTGTCAATCGGAGTAAATCCCAACTCGCGAAGCGACGACACGATTGTGAAGTCGGCCTCTTCGAGATTCAGATATATATTTGCAAGCGGCGAATAATCGGTAATCGGACATCCTTCCAGTTGCAGTTTTGTGAGGTTAACCAAGCCCGCAAGCGGCGAAACGTCGCTCACCGGAGTGTTTGACAAGCCAAGCCACCATAGTTGGGTTAAGCCGGAAAGCATACTCACGTCGCTGATCGTTGAATACTCCAACAAAAGTCCACCCAACATGGTCAGGTTTGCAAGAGGTGTATAGTCCTGCGCCTGGCAGTTAAACAGTGTCAGCCATTCAAGATTTGTTAATCCCGACAGAGGCGTTATGTCCGCAACTGGATTTCCACCGAGACTGAGGGAGTGGAGTTTTGTAAGCCCTGCAAGCGGCGTTATGTCGGTGACAGCATGAAAATGCAGTTCAAGGTTCTCAAGGTTTGTAAAATACTCTAGCCCGCTGAGGTCCGTGATGATCGTTCCTTCTTCCGGTTCGCTCGGCGTGTAATCCGTGCTCAGCTGTAGTTCCGTCACAGCTTCCGCTTCAGAAATGGTGATGTCTTCCTCCGGTTTGTTCATTGCCTCGCGCACACGCGCTTCCAGAACCGGATCGGCAAATACAACAATCCCCGGCGATTCCTGTACGGACTCGGACGTTGTTGCCGTTTCCGTCGCGGTGGGATTACCGCATGCAGCCAGCACAACCACAAACATGACCGCCATCATCAAACACAGTGTCTTTTTCATAATGCCTCCTCCATTTATTGCATATGCATTTCATAACGTTCGACAGAAGAATAGACGTTTTTTGCCTGCAACGATTTCAATGTATTGGTCGAAATATCGCAATTATAGGAAATTATCAGAAGAACAACTTGCTTATGATTATACTATCGAGTTTAGTAACGGAAAAGGTGTGCAGCTTGCATACATTTTCAAATATCGAGCTTCCTTCAACCGCAAAGTCTCTATAGCTTCACCATAACATCTGGTTACTGATTTGTCTTGAAAACCGGACCAACTCTTTTGTTAGCCCTCTTACATTGTATTAACATTTTAGCTGGCCTGTTTTTCCGGACTAGATGAAGATCAACGGGAGAGAATAAGAATACCTTCACACAATCAAAGGCAAAGGTCGACGATATTTTAACAATCAAGTTTTTACGGTATATGTGGAAGCATTTACACCCAAATGTAACACCATTATCTTTTGGTGATTAGCCTCCATGTTATTATTCTAATACGAAGCACATTGAAGTCAAATGTCCAATTCACAAATAGTCTATATAAAAAAAGGCTCTGACAATTGTCAGAGCCTGGTGGAGCATGGGGGATTCGAACCCCCGACCTCAACATTGCGAACGTTGCGCGCTACCAACTGTGCTAATGCCCCAAGCCGCTTGATTATGATACAACAAGCCCTATCAAAATGCAAGGACTTTTCATCAAAAAAATCGATATGATTTTTGCCGTTGTTTTGGATATGCAAAGAAGACGCAAAGGCGTCTAGAATTATTATTAAGCCGCCGATTCGTCATAAATTATCTTCGACCGCGGTCATTTGTCGGGCGAAGTACCTGCATATGCGGACGGCTTTCGTGTTGCAATGCTTCATTCTTAGGGTCATCGCCATGGCGCAATTGATTGATCAGTGCATATGCTTCTGCAAACGTGTCTGCAAGGCGGTCCGCTATCTGCGGCGGTATACTTGCCTGCTGCGGCTGTTCCTGCGGCTGTTGCCGTACATACGTCTCTCGTGCCGGTGCATGATCGCTTTCAGCGCGGCCTTCTACCGTCGCCATATATGCGTAGTTTCTCGCCTCATCGCGTTCGGCGGTCAGTCGTGTGCTTTCCGCGCGCAGTCGGCTGATCTCTTCGCGCATATGTGTGTTTTCGTCCACAAGATGCGTGCGCTCCTTTTTCCACGTCTCTCCGACGCTTGCCGCCTGAGACAGCGCGTTTCTGAGTTGTTTTACCTCGCGCTCAAGCGTTTGCACACGTTCGTTTGCCATGCGCACGCCGTCCACCGCACCACGCAGTCGCTCATAGCCTTGCCGCTCGCTCTCGTACTTTTTTATATGCGCAAGCAGCGTAGCAATTCTTTCGCTTGCCGCGCTCAGTTCGGTTTCCTTCTGAGAAATCGTTTCCTTGAGTGTGTTCACTGCGCAGTTGCGTGCTTCAACTTCACTTTTTATGGATTCTATTTGATCAAACAGTGCTTCCTGCTCCTGTCTTGCCGCCTTCGTCTGCTGGGCGGAAGCCATCTTCATTTCATCCAGGCATTCACGCACTTCATCCGGGTCGTAGCCGTGCAGCACGCGATGGAAGCGCGCATCCGCATCCATGCGGCTGCGCAGCGCGTCCACGCCTCTATTTCGGTTATCCCGTTCGCTGCCCATTACACTACCTCCAGTCGGTCTCCTTTATGTATGCCCTTTTTATTTGCGGCTCCCGCTTGTAGCTCCAGTACACTCCTTGCGCCCCGCTGTCCGGGCCAGGCTTTCCCTCGCGGCAACGCTTCGTCCACGCGCAGCACATTTCCCGCTTTATCCAGATAGATTGCGTCGATCGCATACGCCATCCCGAATGTGTGAATGCTGTTGCAAGGTGTCAAAATCAGCCCTTCGTCTTCCTGCAGCTCCCGCCCGAGCAATCCGCGTAACCGTAGAAAATAGCGATTAGCATTCATTGCCCTTGCGAGTGTTTCTCCATCCTTTTTGATTGCGACCGTGTTCATTTTCCTAATTTCCCGTCCGATTACTTATCATTTCTACTTTTATTCCACATGTTACTTAAACGTAGCTATCAGGTTTACCGCAGCAGGTCCCAGCAGAATGATGAAGATCACCGGGAATATGAACATAACCGTCGGAAGCATGATTTTAATCGGTGCTTTTGCGGCCTTTGCCTGAATACGCTGTTTGCGCTCGATACGCAGCCGTTCGGATTGTGTGCTGAGTACACTCTTAACCGATACACCAAGTTGCTCCGCCTGCAGTAAAGCTGTAACGAATGCCGAAAGCTGTTTAACATCGCATCGGTCCGCCATTTCCTTCAACGCAATCTTTCGCGGGACGCCCATCTGTACTTCCTTAATCGCACTGTTGAGTTCCGCTAAAACGACGGATTTATTTTTAGAGTACTGTCTGACAATAGCAGCGTCAAGACCCAAACCGGCTTCTACGCTGACTACCAGTAAATCCATCACGTCCGGCAAGTCCCGCACTATCATTCCCTTTCTGCGTTTGACTCGCCCCCTTAAATAATAGGTTGCGCCAAAGACCGGAATACAGACCATTACAATTATGATTAGAGCTTTGTATATTGGATCTATCGGCAGTACGAAATAAAGAATGGCCGCACCGGCGAGGAAAATCAAAGCGAGCATGCTTTTGATAAAAGAAAACTCTTGAACGCTTAAATTGACTCCGGCGCTTCTTAGCTGCTTTCCGAGTTTCACGTTTGATTTGCTAGGCCCGGGAGATCGGCTCTGGCCGGCAAGTCGTTTAACACGCTCTGATACTTTTTTAACAGCAGGCCGCAGAACGCGTTCCGAAAACGGTTTTTTCAGTTCATCATCGCCATACGAGCGTTCCGTGTTCTTTACTTGCGCATAGCGGCGCTGCATTGCGTCGCCTTTGCGGCCAAGACCGTTCAGCAATGCAATGAAGATAAAAAATACCGCTACGGTACACGCAAGCACTACCAGCCGCATCGAAAACACTCCTTACCCATTCTGTTGCCCTGCATTCTCCGGGCTTTCCACCTTTTTTTATTCCACCGTTTGCTTGCAGTGCAGGCAAACACGCTACATTTTTATATTCACGATCTTGCGGACAAGCAAGAACCCGATGGTTTCAAGCACGACCGAAATGATCAGCATGATGCGGCCTTCTTGTGTCGTAAAAAACATATCGATATAACCGGGGTTAATAAACATCAACAGTACGATAATGAAAATCGGCAGTGCACCGACAATATATCCGCTGAGCATTCCTGCGGCAGTTAGGGTTTTCACCTCACCACGTAATTGAATGCGCTGATTGATCGTATCGGAGATATTCTCCAGAATAATTGCAAGGTTACCGCCAATCTGCCGCTGAATAATAACAGCGGAACACATCAAATCTAAGTCCTGATTTTTTGTTCGTTCAACAAGACGATTCAAGCTTTGTTCCAGCGGCATGCCGAGTTGCGTCTCGCGATACACGCGCATAAATTCACGTGAAATCGGTTCCTCCATCTCCTCTGCCACATTCTTCAACGCTGTTTGGAATGAAAGACCGGCGCGCAATGCGTTGCAGATGATGTTCATCGCATCGGACAACTGCTTACCTAACACGCCCAGTCGGCGGTTGCGCTTGATGACCACATATCCGATCGGCGCTGCCGCGCCAACGATGACAAGGCCGATGGAAAGACTCATCGGGGCGCCGAGGAATAACGCGGAAGCAGGAATGATCGAGCTTGTAACCACCCAGATGGTAATAAATTCTTCTGCACGGAGTGCGATGCCCGCAACATAGAGCTCATCCGCAATCTGATCCAGCCTGTGCAGGCGGGATCGATTCTTTTTAGTACGGCTTCTACGCGTTCTGGTGTTTTCCAAGCCGGTGTCAAAAAACGATCGCACTCTTTTTTCTAAAGCACGCTCTCGCTTCGTGTAAAGCATTGCGACGATATAGAACATAAAATATGTCGCACACGCAAATACAATGATTACAATCGTTCTGATCATTTGAATCCCCGCCTCCTTTCCTGTCTTCCATATTGTAATAACTTTTGATTCGCCTGGTTAAACAAACCATTCATCCTTGACACCGGCGCCGCCCGCAGAAAGTTTATCACAGCAGTGTGGTTTGATTCCGGTCGGCCTAAAGCGCCCCTGCGTACGGCCGTCGCCAAGATCGTATTTGAAGATCTCCTGTGTAACGATTACGTCGCCTTCCATTCCGAGCACTTCGCTGATGCTGGTCACCTTACGTGTGCCGTCACGCATACGTGACTGCTGAACAATGATGTCGATTGCGGAGGCAATTTGTTGGCGGATCGCCGGGATCGGCAGATTCATGCCCGCCATGAGCACCATGGTTTCCAGACGGGAGAGCATGTCGCGTGTGGAGTTTGCATGGCCCGTTGTCATGGAACCGTCATGTCCGGTGTTCATTGCTTGCAGCATATCCAGCGCCTCGCCACCGCGAACCTCCCCGACGACAATACGGTCGGGCCGCATACGCAAAGCATTTCGCACAAGATCGCGGATCGCGATCTGCCCCGTTCCTTCAAGATTCGCCGGGCGAGACTCCAGTGTTAACACGTGCTGCTGCTGAAGTTGAATTTCAGCAGCGTCCTCAATGGTAATGATGCGCTCGTTATGCGGGATATATGCTGAGAGCACATTCAGAAGTGTCGTTTTACCACTGCCGGTACCACCGGAGATAACGACGTTCAACCGCCCCTTTACGCAGGCCTCAAGAAAAGAAGCCATTTTAAAAGTCAAGCTGCCAAAACTGATCAGGTTTTCAACGGTCAACGGGCTCTTTGAAAATTTACGTATCGTCAGCAACGGCCCTTTGAGCGACAGCGGCGGAATCACCGCGTTGACACGTGAGCCGTCGGCAAGACGCGCGTCCACCATTGGGTTCGCTTCATCAATGTGTCGGCCAAGCGGGGATACAATCCGGTCAATGACGTTGAGCAGCTGTTCGTCGTCAAAAAACGTTACGTCGCTCAAAACGATTTTGCCTTTGCGCTCAATAAACACTTGCTTTGCGCCGTTGACCATAATCTCACTGATGGAATCGTCCATAAGCAGCCGTTCCAGCGGACCCAAACCGCGGATTGAATCATATATCTCGCCTGCGATACGCATGCGCTCCGGGCGAGCCATATTCGCCGCTTGTGTCTCTAATACGGCTTCGATAATAGCACGCGTATCTGCTTCATTCGCAACGCTGCCGTGCTTCTCTTCGCGCTTGTTGAGCATTTCGACGGCGGCAAGATGTACCCTGTCACGAAGTGCAGAAAGTTCATCGATCTCTGCCGAGGCCGCCGCAGTTGCTGCCGTCGGTGTTTTTTTGTCAAGCCGCTCCAGCAGTCCCACGCGTTACGCCCTCCTTGTTAAAAATTTTGCAAATTTTAAAATTGCGCCCGACGCCTTTGACCGCGGCGCGCAAGAAATCATAGGAATTCCGCGATTGATTGCGGTCACGACCGCTTTCGGATCGTTTGGGATCACCAGTGCCGGTGAACAGTCCAAAAGATTTGTAACGTCCTTGATCTTGATGTTGCTCATCCCGTCACGATTGACGATAACTTTTATCTTGTCGCCAAGGTTTAGTGCCTCCAGTATCTTCATGCTGCGCTTTGCATCATGCAGGGTCGCAATGTCTTCATTCACAACGAAATAAATCGTGTCCGTCATTTCAAAGGCGGCGACCGAACAATCGTTGAGCGTTACACCCATGTCAAGGACAATATAGTCAAACTCCGTGCGAAGCGTTGAAAGTATCGTCTCTATATGCTCCGGTTTAACCAGCTCGGCATATTCAGGTGAACTGCTTGCAAGGAGCACCATAACGCCGCTGTAATGCCGTATTAAATATGTCTTTAGCGTTGCCAGTTCAAAATTGCTCTCTTCAACCATATCCGCAAGCGTATCGCCCTTTGGTATATCAAGGAAAACACCAATATCACCAAACTGGAGGTTCAGGTCGATCAAAGCCACCTTTTTGTTTTGCGCGGCAAGTGCGCAGGCCATGTTGACCGCAAGCGTCGTCTTGCCGACGCCGCCTTTTGCCGAGAAAAACTGGATGATGCGAGAATCGTAGGTAGCGATCTTTGCAATGCTGCTGCGACGATACTGATCACGGCTGGCGGAAGTGATGATGGCGGTTTTGATTTCGTCGACCGGGCTGTTCATGTCGATTACGCGCGCTATTCCGCATTCCATCGCCTGCATAACGTCTTCCGGCGAAGGTTTCGGCGTCATAAGCAGGATCGTCACATCGCTGCGACTGGTGTACATGCGTTCTGCAAAGTCGAATTCGACTTCCGGAATAGCCGTTGTGCACAATAGCAGCACGTCAGCAGGCTGTGTGCCCGCTTTTTTCAGGCCGTCCTTGTCCGGTTTCAGGGAACAGACGATGCGGAGTGCTTCATCCTGTAATAAACCTGCCGCTGTTCTTTTATCGTCCGCGGCAAACGCCGCAAGCATGATCCGTACGCTATCCATCCGTTCTCCCCCCTTAATAGAGCATGCCTTTAAGGCCGTCGGCAGTAATCGGCATGCTATCGATGATTTCATGATCACCGGAACTACGCAGCGCGACGGTCAGAATACCGCCTTTGGCACAGAGATTTACGCGGAGAGCTTCCTCTGGTGTGAGTAACAGCGTAACGCTCCCATAGAGTTCAGCACCCGCTTCAGCGGTGCCGCTTTGCATCGTCGTGCCGACCGCCGCTACACACACATTCTGCACAACAAATAAGCTGGTTTGTATTTCCGTGGACTCTTCGGTCACAGCCTCTCCCGTTTCGTCAACGACGCCTTGTAAATAATTAATATCAATAAACGCGATGACGTCCACATAGTCCCCGCGCTGGATGAATCCAGCCACACCGGAGATTTCGTCCACAGCAACGGTCACTGCGCGCATTCCCTCCGGCACTACATAGCTCATGCCGCTGTCCACCTCGCCCTGCTTTTTCAGCTTGGTGGGTATGATCTCTTCCCCCGCGACGATGAGGCTCTCGGTCACGTTATCCACGACCTCTGCGGCCGTACGCGCTGCGAGCGGGTGCGAGGTGCCTTCCGGTACTTGTGTCAATGTCAACATGTCCGCCGTGATGACAGAATATGCGGGAATATCGGCAGCCGCCACCAGCACATCCTCATACACGACCTCGACCACCGTGTCCTGTTCTAGATTGTCGAGATAAAAGTAGAGCAGTGCGCCTGCGACAATTGCCATAATCAGCGCAAAAAAGATGACCTTTTTCATCCGCATTCCCTCCATTCCGTTCGTTTGGCAAAGGGCAGCGCCCGTTGCCGTAAATAAAAACTCTAGTTATAATGAACTTCGGACGGCTTTTATCGCCGCCCGCTTTGTTTCAATCATTTGCTCAAAACCAGGCTGTATACGCCGAAGCTTGGCGCGGTTCCAGTTAAATCTCCGTCCGCCGCACCAATGTTCACCATATCTACATAGCTGCCAATGACACAGCCTTCGTCCACATAAGTCGAATAATCTTCCAGCACGAACGCCGCAAAGCCAACTACTTTTACGTATTTATGCTGGCTGTCAGTATATGTTATTACCGGCACTTTCATAACACGCGGACATTCATCGTCATATTGATTAATGTTGCAGCCTCCCAGTGACGGATAATGTGTGCAGGAATTATACCGCGCGGCAATACCCGCCGCCGTTGGACCGGTCATGTTGCCACCCTCTACGGGAAGAACCGTCCCGATTGTCAGCTTGGCCTGATACCCGTTTGCCAGCCAACTCGTATAGTCGTTAGCGCCGCCGCCTTTTACACCGTCCAGATCGACAGCACCAAAAGCACCGTTTTCAACCTCTTCTTCATTTGATCCATACTTCAGTATTACATGCTGTGTCGTACCGGCTGCAATCATGGATGAAAGCGTGCTTTCTTCAATGGAGAGCGGTACAAGATCGGACATCGCGGCGCATGGCACGACGCGTGCCTGCGCGGCTCTGCTGAATGAGATCTCTTCAACGCCGAAAATTTTTGCAAAATACGTTTCACTCGTCGCCGCCATCGTAACATCGATTGAATGGTACTTGCCGCCATTCAATTCTCCAAATACAACCGACGCGTTTTCCGGATCGGCCACACCGTTTTTCCCCAGGTAATCGCGGGCAACCGCCGTCGCCTGGGCAACCGCCGTAGTATCGCTGCTTTCGAGCGGTAGTTTTAATCCCGCAGCCATAACAGCCGCGTCAACAGCCGTTTGCGTTTGTGCCGTCTTTACATAAGCCGTGCCAAGGTCGGTCACAGTTGCCGTCATGCCGAGAAGCGCGGTCATGGCAAGCGCAACGATGATGATCGAATCGCCGCGTTCTTCTTTTTTTAATCGCCGGAGTAAATTCCGAAAAAAAACTTTCATTGCAGCGTCCCTCCTTATGGACTCACGGCGGATCGCGCCGCCTCGGGAGCACAAAAAATTGAATCGTCTCGATGAGTCGCTAACTCATCTTCATCGTACACTCCGCCTGCAGGTGGAACACGCCGTCCGAAGCTAAAAATCCTGTCAGAGGCGTAATCGTCGGCAGGTCGTAGGTCGTAACAACCGTAATGTCGCCTTCACGAAAATTGGAAGAATCTGAATATGTAACGGTAATACCCAGTTCGTTTGTCATGTAATCCGGCTTCATGCTGTTGATACGCGTAACCACGTCGGCGGTATTGGCCGCCGTGCTGGTTGCTACGATTCCCGCGCGGACACCCTCCCGCGTAATATTGTCCAGTACCAATCGCGTAGAAGCCAGCCATCCGAGCTCAATCATACCGCAGATTAAAAGTAAAAGCAGAGGGAGCGTCAGCGCTAACTCGACTATCGACTGTCCGCTTTCGCGGCGCCTTTTCAATCTCTTTTGCATTTTCCGTCGCTCCCTCCGAAGTTTGTTTTCTTCACTGCCCAAGCGTCAGCTTGTCACCAACGCCGGAAAACAGGCTGGTCGTTTTACCACCGACTGCAGACAGGCCAATGATGACAACAGTCGCCACCAAAGCGATAATCAAGCCGTATTCCACCATGCCCTGCCCGCTTTCATTCATCAACAAGTGCATCATTTCAGCAAACCGCCTTTGCACTTACTCATGTCAGCCCGCGGTAGTGCCAAGTGTCAGCTTGTCGCTAATGCCACTGAAGAGCGTGTTTGCTTTGCCGCCCAACGCCGTGAGACCGACGATGACAACGACCGCTACCAACGCGATGATCAGGCCGTATTCCACCATGCCCTGTCCACTTTCATTTTTCCAGAAGTTTTTCATTTTTTTAACCTCCATATAGCTTAAATACACTTTTGTTCTCTGCATGGGATTTCATGCAGTTTTATTGACAGCTGCGTTTGTCAGGAGCCAAGTGTCAGCTTGTCGCCGATGCCACTGAAGAGTGTGTTTGCCTTGCCGCCCAACGCCGTGAGACCGACGATAACAACAACCGCTACCAATGCGATGATCAGGCCATATTCCACCATGCCCTGTCCACTTTCGTTTTCTAAAAAGTTTTTCATGATATTCGTCTCCTTATAGCCTTCAATCAATTTATTTTCCTGCGGGTCTGGAATGCTTCACGACCCGCAGGTCCTCTTTCAGACGTTTGGTCGTCAGCCCGCGGTCGTGCCGAGTGTCAGCTTGTCACTGATACCGCTGAAGAGCGTGTTTGCCTTGCCACCCAGTGCTGTGAGGCCGACGATAACGACGACCGCTACCAGTGCGATGATCAGACCATATTCCACCATGCCCTGTCCACTTTCATTCTTCCAGAATTTTTTCATCATTCCATCCTCCTATTGAATTATTTTTTGGTTCGGCTTTCGCCTTTGGTTCAGGACGCTCATCGTCCCATGGGAGACTTTTGTTAGGTTATGATGTTCTTTTACGGACAAACCATCTATGTCCGTACTTCCAAACAGTCGTTGCAAAAAGCCAATCGCCCGTCACCTCTAAATTGCCGACACAATAACTAGCGCCGCCGCTAAAAAAGGTCCCATCGGTATCATGGTCTTTAGTCGTTCCGCTACCGGTAAGCGCTGCTCAATGAGTAGATAAATCAGAACAAACCCGCCCATGCAGACGATAGCGTACAAACTGCCGGAAAACCCGAGTGCAAATCCCATCGCCGCAGCTAGCTTCACGTCGCCAGCACCGATCTTTTGTTTCCAAACACAAGGTACCAGGAAGGTGATGAAACAAGCGACAAATCCCAGCAACGATGACCAGATTTGAAACGATATGACACCCGTGAGTCCGAACACAGCGGAAAGGGCGATGACCGCCAGAACCAGCTCGTTCGGAATCACGCGGTGTTTCGCGTCGATGTATGAAACGCTCGCGGCCACAATGAGCACAAGCATCAAATACAAAGTCCGCAAAGAGACGCCTGCACGCCATGTGATAAACCCGCCCGCTGCCGCCATGCATCCGAGCAGTACCCATTGCTGTTTGCGCTCCATCGCCGGATCCAGTCCGCGTTGTCTGAGCAGAAAGGCGCAGAGGAATTGCGCCGGAAAAAACAACGCGGAACCGGCGGCCATGCCGGCGAGAATCAGTAGGAACGTGTTCAGCATTTTTCGTACCCTCCTTCCGAGCGGGTAGTGATCACATTAGCGTTTCGCGATCCTTGCATGTTTTCGCGAAATCAAAAGCGGCTCGGATATCAATATACCCGAACCGCTTGAACTATCTATAAACTGATAGTGTTTTTCAGAAACGTTCGTCGTACCCAATTCTTTTGAACCGGGCCGTTACGATTTGCTTCCTATTCTTTCAAAGCGTTCTTCATTCGGCAACTGGCTGCCATGGACGTAAAAAACGTCTTTAGGCCCTATAGCTTTGCGACTACCGCTTTCACGGGGTGTGCTCTTAACATGGGAAGAACCATTTCTTTGATATTCAGTTGTAGCTTCTTTTTCTTTTCGAAGATAAAGAAGTAAAAAGAAATTTCTCTACATCTACTCCGGAATTTCCGGAATTTCGATCTCCGGAAGGAAACTGCGCAACCAGAACACGAAGTCCTGTGCCTTTTGATGCAGCTCCAGCGCTAGCTCTTTGTTTACGAACCGACTCTTAATGTTTTTGTACGAAAACGGATAATCGGACATATAGTAGAACATGATGTCCATAAGATAATCTTCACATTCGTTTCTGCGTGAAATGAATCTTTCCAGATCCGCTTCCTTCTTAAACGGTTCGCTGTCTACAATCTTTGAAAACAGAAAGTTTACGTTGTGCGTTTTCGGCGGTTCGGCTTTGATAAAATACACATACATTGCCTTTAGCTGTCGTTCCGTCGCCTGTTGGCAAAGAAACGCAACATAAACCCAACGTTTACCCGTAATCAGCGCATCTATCGTTCCCAGATCATAATCCGAGAGCATGAGCCAATAACCGCATTTCTCCATTTTGTTCATTCGGATTTTACTCCTCTTTGCAAAGCATGCCATTCGTTACCAGTTCTTTTAGCACGCTTGTAACCTTTGTGTCAAACTGATGGTCGAGTGAAGCAAGTTCTTTGGCGGATTCTTCGAACGATTTGACTGTATTATAACCCCGGTCGCTCGTCATTGCGTCAAATGCATCCGCTACGGCGACGATTTTTGCCGCAAGGCTGATATCTTCGGACATAAGGCCACGCGGGTAGCCGCTTCCATCAAGTCGTTCATGATGGTTCATGGCAATCTCTGCAACATGTTCACCAAATTCCGATCGCAACATTCTGCCGCTGTCAACCGGATGCCGGAAGATATACCGGAGCTCCGAAGGCTCCAGTTTGCCTGCTTTTTGCAGGATTTCAACCGGAACGAAACATTTGCCAACGTCGTGGAACAGCGCCGCAACAGCGAGATCGTCTCTCGAAACATGCTCAATCTCCGCATCCATCGAGTCAAACACACTCAAGGAGTACTTCAATACAGCCGCACTGTGCCGGTAAGTATAATTATCCTTTTCGTTGATGCGAACTAATAGTGCAATCAGGCTTTCTTCAAACTGAGAAACGGATTCGAAAGCCGGGCAATTCGTTACGTAAACAATCTTGGTATCTCCCTGCATTTTTACAGGGATGTCCCGCGCTAGTCCAGACACCATAAACGATTCACCCGAACCAAGCGCCACAACGTCGTCGTCCAACGCAAGTTCAACTCCACCCTCATGGATAAAGAAGAACTCAATTGCGCGAGGGTCGGCAGCAGGTGTCAGCCATACAACGGACTCACCGCCGATCGTTTGCGACATAATCTCAAGGTCTCCCTGTTTGGCAAGGAGAGCCGTAATCGCTTCATTTCCGCCCTGTTCGCTTTGATTAACACCCCGACGGTTAAATACGATTCCTTCCATTTACACACCCATCCACACGCGCTTCACGGCGAATGGATCTCATGAAACGCGCAGTTCAATCCCGTAGGTAACCACTTCTTCTATGATACCACAAGGTTGAAGCAATTCATAGGCATGAAACGGCTGAACCTGTATGTCTACCTGCGTATTGGCACAGATCCGCGCCAACTCATGGTACTGCCTTAGCAGACAGTCGTCTTCCGTGTCAAAGAACACAGCAAGGTCAATATCGCTTTCCGGTTCTGCGATACCCTTTGCATACGAACCGAACAACACAATTTTATGAACGTCAGGCAAAGCGGAAATTTTCGTGCAGCATTCACTCATAAATGTCGCATGCTTGTTGAGCACTTGCGAAAAATCTCTGTAGACCTGTAGCATTCACGCACCATCCTTCCGGCCGTAGTCATCCTTCGTTTCGGAGTTTACAGCGGAATTACGCGGAGCGGATCGATCAGCACATACTGTCCGTCAATGTAGTACTCGGTATAATCACAGGCAACCGTGCAGCCGATTGATTCTGCATAAGCAGTCACTTCCGCAACGATTGCGTCAATCTTTACAAGCAACTCGGCAACATCATCCTCAGGCGTATGCTGTGCTTTTGCGACAGCCTTGTCGATTTCTTTGTTTGCCTTGTCTACCATGTTTTCAAGCTTTTTAAGTTGGATTTCGGAGCATTTATCGCTCCCGTTGGCAACCAGAACCAATTCCGGACCGTTGCCTTTTGCGCTTGCGATACCCGGCAGCAACAAAACCACCAACATAACGCTGATCAGGATACTTAAAATCTTTCTGCTCATTTTCAGTTCCTCCGAATTTTTTGTGGTTTATGGTTTGGGATCAGGAGCAACCGCATTTAGACAATGAAAAAAGCAGCCTGCTTTTTGAATTGCCAAGCTGCCAAATAGCGTATGCCGCGTTGCGTAAACGTTGCGGTTGGACACTCAATCGGCAACTGGCTACCATAAACGCTTTCTGATTCAGCACGCGTTCTTAGGCCCTTTAGCTTTGCGTCGCCTGTTTTCACAGGTTTTGCCTTTTCGTGGGAGATACTCCTAAACCTAGGCATAATTTATCATACGCATTTGAGTATGTCAAGCAATTTGTTACAATATATTCATATATTTTTATTCAAATGTAGCGTATATGTAATGATTTCACCCGATTTTATGTAGATTTGTCAAATCCACAGTGATTTTGATCGTTTGCGTTATCCATCACTTTTTACTGTGTTGCGAAAAATCGCTTATCCTCTAACAAAATTCGCCGTGAACGTGATTATGTAACATACATCCATATGATGTATCAGCAGAACTGTACCTTCCGTCCGATTTGCGTTTCATTCAAAATAGATCGTTTTCATACGCTGCATATGCATGGTATAATCCCACTAATGGGAGGTGCTGTATGAACTTGCATAAGAATTCGGATTCTTCCGCTTTTCAGACTGATCAATCATTCGATTACAACAAAGAAACAGACCATATTTATGAAAAGGCCCGCGCACTTGTTTCGCAGATGACGCTGCACGAAAAAGCAAGCCTTTTAAGTGGAGCAGACGACTGGAACACAAAACCGCTCGAACGCCTCGATCTTGACAGCGCGATGGTTGCCGACGGGCCGCACGGTCTACGCAAAGAAGTGTTGACCACCCCGAAGTCCAGCAAACAGACCGTTCCTGCGACATGCTTCCCAACCGCCGCGGCTTCCGCCTGCTCGTTTGACCGCGCACTTCTGAAAAAACTCGGTACTGTAATCGCCGAAGAATGTCGCGCGGAAGACGTCGCAGTCATTCTCGGTCCAGGTTTGAACTGTAAGCGCAGCCCACTTTGCGGACGAAACTTCGAATACTTCAGCGAAGACCCCGTCGTATCCGGAGAGCTTGCAAGCGCATATGTGGATGGCGTGCAGAGTCAAGGCGTCGGTGCATGTGTCAAACACTTTGCGCTCAATAATCAGGAGCTGCGTCGATTAATCGTCGATTCCGTCGCGGACGACCGTGCAATTTTCGAACTTTACCTGTCCGCATTTGAACGAGTCATTAAAAAATCGCATCCGTGGACAGTCATGTGTTCGTATAATCGCGTAAAAGGCGAGCATGCAAGCGAAAACCACTGGCTTCTTACCGATGTACTGCGTAACCGATGGGGCTTCCAAGGACTTGTCATGTCCGATTGGGGCGCTGTGAACGATCGCGTAAAGGGTGTTGCGGCCGGACTCGACCTTGAGATGCCATATGTCGACGATTATCGTGACCAAATGATTGAGCGGGCCGTGGTTGACGGCACACTTAACGAAAGTGACGTCGATCACTGCGCCGAGCGTGTATGTGCATTGGCCTTGCGGGCCAAAAACCGCAAACCACTTGAGCATAAATTCGAGGAACACCATGCCTTTGCACGTGAGATTGCGGCGCAATCAATGGTTTTACTAAAAAACGAAGAACTCCTGTTGCCGTTAAAAAAAGACAAATCCGTTGCCGTCATCGGTACGTTTGCAAAAACGCCGCGCTATCAGGGCGCGGGCAGTTCCAAAGTCGTCCCCGCAAAGTTGGATTGCCCGTTTGACGAGCTTGTTAAACTTGGCGTTACCGCAGATTATGTACCCGGTTATGACCCGGAACGTGACGAGCCGGACGAAGCCTTACTTTCCGAAGCCAGCCGTTTAGCAACAAAATGCGACTCTGCTGTACTATTTGTCGGTTTACCGGACCGTTATGAATCCGAAGGTTTTGACCGCGAAGCACTCAACATGCCGAAGAGCCACATCGAGCTGATCCGCCGCGTGCAGCAGGTCAATCCGAATGTTGTTGTCGTGCTGATGGGTGGATCGGTGATTGATATGGATTGGGAATCCGGCGCAAAATCCATCCTCCTCGCCTATCTCGGCGGCGAAGCGGTTGGCGGCGCAATTGCGGACGTGTTGACAGGCAACGTTAACCCCGGAGGAAGACTGGCGGAAAGCTGGCCGATGAAACTTGAGGATAACCCGAGCTACGCATACTTCCCCGGCTATCCGCACACGGTCGAATACCGCGAAAGCATCTTCGTCGGCTATCGTTACTACGACACGGCAAAGCGCCCCGTGCGTTACCCGTTTGGCTACGGTCTTTCCTATACTTCTTTTTCCTATGAAAATCTGACGCTCAGCAGCGACGCTCTCGATGACGGCGAAACGCTTGTCGTTTCCTGCGACGTGACGAATACCGGAAAACGCGCCGGAAGCGAGGTTGTTCAGCTTTATATTTCGCACCATTCGGATATAATATTCTGCGCGGAGCAAGAGTTAAAAGATTTCGAAAAGATAGTTTTGCAGCCTAATGAAACAACGACCGTTCGCTTTACGCTGACGCGACGCGATTTAAGTTACTATAATGCGGAAGCATCCGATTGGCGCGTTGAAGGCGGCACATATGAAATCCGTGTTTCGTCGTCCAGCCGGAATGTACGTTTGCGCGAAACCATCACGGCGGAGCCTGACAGCGATCAGCGCGTACCGGACTTTCGGGAGAGCGCACCATGCTATTATGACCTGTCCGACGGGATCAACGTTCCTGACGAGGCATTTGTCACGTTGCTTGGTTTTCCGCTTCCAAAACGTGCGCGTGAACCCGGTGATCCATTTACGCAAAACTCCACATTGCGTGAAGCACAGCACACATTGATTGCACGCATTCTTGCCGGCATCGGAAAAAAAGAAATTGCACGCAGGAAGGCAGACGGCGATATCGGCGGCAGCGAGGACGAAATGCTACTCTATGAATCTCCACTGCGCATGCTGGCATCGAGCGACACTGGCTTTGGTCCGAAACACGTCGAAGGCATTGTTATGATGGTCAATCATCGATTCTTTGCCGGGCTGAAGCATATACTCCAACGCTAAACACCAGCTCAACCAAAGAGCAATCACTTTAATATAGTAAAGTACACAATTCTTACCAACCGGAGGTTACGTTACGTCATGCTGTCCATCTTATCCTGTTTCGCACTTTCAAGCGAGCCTGTTTCCGTTGCGCCTTACGGCAGCGGCCACATCAACGGCACGCAATTGGTCACTTGCCGTGACGGTTCGCGTTATGTGTTGCAGCAGATCAATACGTCCGTATTTCACGAGCCTGTTTCGCTGATGCGCAACATCGAACTGGTCACCGCGCACCTTCGAAAAAAGAATGCCGATCCGCGCTCGGTTCTAACACTCGTACCCACATTGGATGGCACGAGCTATACGGTTCGAAACGGCGAATACTGGCGCGTTTACGAGCTGGTGCAAAACAGCGTATGTTTTGAAAAAGCGGATGAAGCGTTGTTCTATGAGTGCGCCGTTGCGTTCAGCAGATTTCAAAACCAGCTTTCTGATTTTGATGCAAAACAGCTTGCGGAGACCATTCCGCACTTTCATGATACGCCCTCCCGCTTTGCCGCCTTTCGCAATGCCGTCAAAGCCGATGCCGCCAATCTCGTAAAGGACGTTCGGTCCGAGATTGATTTTGTGCTTTCTTACGAATCGTTTTCACACACGCTTTTTGATTTGCAATCCTCTGGTGACCTCCCATTGCGGGTAACACACAACGACACCAAGATCAACAATGTTCTTTTTGACGCGCAGACGAAAAAATCTCTTTGTGTCATCGATCTCGATACAGTCATGCCCGGCCTCAGCGTTCACGATTTTGGAGATGCCGTTCGCTCCGGTGCATCCACCGCCAGTGAAGACGAACAAAACCTTGACCTTGTGCATTTCGATATGAAACTTTACGAAGCGTATGTGCGCGGATATCTTTCCACCTGTGGTGAAAGTTTATCAAAAGCCGAGATCGAAATGCTGCCGGTTGGCGCTATGATGATGGCACTTGAATTGGGTTCTCGTTTTTTAGCCGACCACATCGCGGGCGACGTATACTTCCATATCTCTCGTGAAGGGCACAACCTCGACCGCGCGCGCACACAGTTTCAATTGTTAAAGGAGATGGACGAACACCGGGATGAAATGCAGTCCCTTGTTTCTTTGATAGTCAAGTAATATGATGGAAATATAAAATATGGCAGAAGAGCTACCCGAAAGTATCGAACCACGTGAAAGTAAACTTTCTTAACAATGAACGAATACAAATCGGGAGGGATTTTTTATGCCGATAGAACCAAAAAATTACAAGGTCGACGTATATCTGAACAATTTGAAAGCCTGGAAACGGGAACTGGAAACGCTGCGTGGACTGTTGCTGGAAGCACCACTCAACGAAGACATCAAGTGGGGCAAACCATGTTACTCGCTCCCCTGCGGCAATGTAGCCATTCTCTATGCGTTTAAGGACACCAGTGCAATTGGCTTTTTTAAAGGAAGTCTGTTGGACGACAAAGATGGTATCCTGACCAAACCCGGCGAGAATTCACAGGCAATGCGAATGGCAAAGTTCACCAGTGTTGATCAGATCAAGGCCGCGGAGAGCGTGCTGCGCGACTGCATCCGTCAGGCAATCGAAATTGAAATTTCCGGTCGTGAAGTCCCCTTTAAAAAACCGTCTGAAATCAGACTGCCAGTAGAGCTTGTAAATCGATTAAACGAACAACCTGCGTTGAATACCGCGTTTGAAGCACTGACGCCCGGCAGACGCAGAGAGTATGCGCTCTACTTCTCCGATGCAAAGCAGACGAAAACACGCGAAGCAAGAATTGAAAAATGCGTTCCACGCATGCTTGCCGGAAAAGGTCTCAACGACCCTTTCGAACCTGGACAAAGTTGATCAAACCTAATCGAAAAAAATTTACATAACAAAACAGCGTCCAATTGGACGCTGTTTTGTTAATGATGCGTTATCGCTTGCCTGCGATTAAGCGGCTGATAAAAATCAGCACGCAAGCACCGCCGACAGCGATTAAGAACCCGCCGAGTGTGCTTGTGCCACTGTTACCGATGCCGAGCCAGCTCGCAAGCCATCCGCCGAGAAAGCTGCCCGCGATACCGATGATAATGTTGCGCACGAGGCCGCCTCTGCCATGCATGATTTTGTTTGCCAGCCAGCCGATCAGCGCACCGACAAACAGCCAGCCAATAATCGTCCAGAAACCCATTTAACAATCTCCTTTCGCTTGATCAATAAACATTCGAGTCGTCGTTATTTTTCCCTCGACGTTTTATCTTATTTTTTATCTTTTTCAGCCGGTTTGTCCGCTTGCATTTGTTGTTTTTTCTTGAAAATCACACGATAGATCACGTTTGCAACCGCCGCAATTGCAGGTCCAATGATGACACCCGCGCCGCCGAAGGCAACCAGTCCGCCAACGGAAGCCAGCAGTGTAATAATCGGTGAAAGGCCGATGTTTTTTCCGGTAATGATAGGGTCGAGCACCATGCGCAGTACAACCATTGCGATATAGGTGGCGCCAACCGTGATCGCCATGTGCGGATTTTTGAAAATCAGCGCAATGATCGCCCACGGCACAAAGACGATGCCGGAACCGATGACCGGAAGCAAATCCAAAAGACTTACGACCAGCGCAATCAGCAGCGACCACCACTTGAGCCCGACAATCAGCATGCCGATTGTGATCACGGCGAAATTGACGCCAAACAAAATCAGCTGCGCCTTGCCAAAACCGAGCGCGGTTTGCCAAAGCTCTTTGAGTATAGTCAGAAATCGATTTTCTTTCTTTTGTTCCATGGCTACAATTATACCTGATGCATCATAATGAAACAATAGCGACCCGTGCAAACTTGTCTTTCACGATGTCGAGCTGTTACAATAGCACTCATCCATTCGTTTGAATTCGGAGGCAACGATTCATATGCGTCATGATTTTTCCGGTTTTTCCGCGCAGAGGCTTTCCCGGCTCTTCCCTGTCATTCTTGCACCGCATGATCCAGCAAGCAAAACACGTTATGAGGAGGAAAGGTCTTATCTAACCGAAGTGTTTGGCGATTCACTCGTTCGCATCAACCACATCGGCAGTACCGCCGTGCCAGAGCTTTTGGCGAAACCTACCATCGATATCCTACTGGAAGTTGGCGAAAACACCATTCTTGAGCCGTTTTCGGAAACACTTTTGGACGCAGGCTATGTCGTCAACACACCACCGGGCGACCACATCCTCTATCTCAAGGGATATACGCCGCAGGGATTCGCCGGTCAAGCGTTCCATATACATGTTCGAAACAATGGTGATTGGGGTGAGTTGTATTTTCGCGACTATCTGATCGAGCATCCTGAAATAGCAAGCGAATATGAAGCGCTCAAGCAAGCACTGCTGAAGCAATACGAACATGACCGCGATGGTTACACGAACGCAAAAGGCATGTTCATTCGAAACATCACCGAACTTGCGCGCGCGGAATATCCAGGCCGCTATACGCCGTAGTCCGTTTATAAGTAACTATCATCAGCTATACGCCGTAGTCCGTTTATAAGTAACTATCATCCGCTAAAAAAGGAGAGCCTCATCGCTCTCCTTTTGAATCGTACTGCTGTAGCTTACTTATGAACTATACGGTAGTACGTACGCGCAGTGATCTTGTAAATGCCAAAGTAAAGCAATGCAAACACTGCAAGCGATGCGGCGATAGTTATGAGCACCAAGTTCCAGTCATAGAGCATGAAGCTGCGGAGCATGCGCGCCATGATGCGTGACGCAAAAACCATGTGCAGCGCCGTCGCCCCCAGAGGAAGAAAGAACACCCAAAGCACTTGTCGATTGATTGTCTTTTTTACCTGCTGGTCGTCCATGCCAACCTGCTGCAAAATTAAAAACCGTGCCTTGTCTTCATAGCCTTCCGTTACCTGCTTGAAGTATAGGATCAGTACGGCGACGGCAAGGAACAGCACCGTAAAGAAGGATCCAAGGAATAGCAAGCCTCCGTATAACCCGTATCCATCAATACGGGCCGTAAAGATGTCCGAAACAATCAAGTTCGGCGTTTCATCAAATGATCCACTGTATTGGTCGCGAATCGCCTGCACGAAGCTCAGGCAATCGTCTTCCGTGCCGGTTACATCCATGCGGAAAGAACGGTCATAAAAAATCAGCGTTGGCACATCGACAAACACGCTGTCCGGCCATACGTAATTGTTCCGTGCATATTCCTCGTCGCCTTCAAGCTCGTAAACGAGTTTTGATTCGTCCGCGCCAATCGTAACGTTGTTTTCTGCCGCGATCGCCTGCAATGTCGCGTCATACGTCACGATTTGTTCCGTTGTCGCATCGTCCGGCACATAGACCACGGCGCTAAACGGATACATCCCCTGCATCATCTCCTCGCGTCCCAAGTAGAGCGAGAGTGTCCCGGAAATAGTTACGACCAACATAGTCGAGAGAATACAGATCGTCGCAAGTCCTCTTGCATTCTGCCGCATACGATGGAACATACCGGAAATCGTCACAAAGTGATCGGGTTGATAGTACAGGCTCTTTTTTAAGCGCAGCAATCGCAATATAACAATGCTTCCGCACAGAAAGAGCAGATAGGTCGCGATGATAACCACAATTGCCAGCGGAAAGAACACGCCCAGCGCCATGCCGGGGATATCGATCGACCACGCAAAGTAATACGCACCAATGAGCAACGCAAGCCCCAACAAAGAGAGCGGAAAAATTCCCTTCTTGTCAGTTTCGCCACGCTTTTCGCTGGAGAGTAGAACAATCGGGCTGGCGGTATGAATGCGAATCAAATTTATGATGGACGTTACTATATACACCGCAAAGAACAGTCCAAGCATGAGCAAATATGCAATCGGCGCAATTGAAAAACTGCTGCCCGGCACGGCGTGAATCAGCTTGGTCAGCGCGAGGAATAGCAGTCGTCCGAACACAAGCGCAATCGCAATTCCACACAGGATACCGCCGCCGATGACGAACAGATTTTCCCAAAGCAGTACGCGTCCAATGTTGCGCTTGTCGAGCCCTAAAATGCCGTATAGTCCGAACTCTTTCTTTCTGCGCTTAATGAGAAAGTTGTTAATGTAAAACATGAACATAAACGTAAATATCGCGTAAACCACCAACCCGAAGCCGAACAGCATCGTCGCCGTTCTGCCAGACGGCGTATTGGTTAGACCGTCGGAAAACAGCAGACCCGCAATCAGCAAAAATACGCCGCTCATGACCGCCGTTGCTACAAGATACGGCAAATACGTTATGCGGCTGCGTTTAACGTTGTTCCACGCAAGCCGAAAATAAAAGAATTTACGCAATGTCCGCACCCCCGAGCACCGAAAGGTTGGACACGATCCGCTCGAAAAATTCGCGGTTTGTTTCGTCGCCGCGATAAAGCTGCGAAAACAGCGCGCCGTCAGAAATGAACAGTACGCGCGTGGCATAGCTTGCCGCCATTGCACTATGCGTCACCATCAAGATCGTCTTTCCGATTGCATTGAGGTCGGAAAATTGTCCTAGAAGGTTTGCGGAAGCTTTGCTGTCTAGCGCACCCGTGGGTTCGTCCGCAAGGATGATGCGCGGATCGGTGATTACTGCGCGCGCAATGGCTGCGCGCTGCTTTTCACCACCGGAAACTTCATAGGGATATTTGTTCAATAGCGACGTGATGCTGAGTTGCCGTGCAATCGGCATGATGCGCGATTCCATCTCACGGACGGGCGTCTGCATCAACACAAGCGGCAACAAAATGTTGTCTTTCAGCGAGAATGTGTCCAGCAGATTGAAATCCTGAAACACAAAACCAAGGTGCCGCCGCCGGAACTGGGAGAGTTCCCGGTCGGGAATCGAAGAAAAACTTTTTCCGTCCAGTAAGACGTCTCCGGACGTCGGTTTGTCCAGTGATGCAAGAATATTGAGCATCGTTGTTTTACCGCTTCCGCTTGCACCCATGATGGCGACAAATTCGCCCTCGATCACTTCGAAGTTCACATTCTTCAATGCAACGCATTGCCGCATGCCGAGTTTTGTATTATAGACCTTTCCAAGTCCCTTTACTTGTAATAAAGCCATGGATTTTCCTCCATATGTTTTCATGATGCAGCTATTGTACAAAAGAAGCGACCGTGCTTTCCATCGATTGATCTTACAAGAGAGCGTCTTTATCTTACGCTTTCGTCACATCTGCATGAATTCGTCATGCTTGGGAAACGTCATTCTTACGCGTGTGCCGTTTCCGAGCTCCGACTCGACGTGAATTTGGATATTCAGTGCATCCGCCGTCCTTTTGACAAGATATAGTCCTATGCCGCTGGCGCGATTGTCCATGCGTCCGTTGTAACCGGTGTAACCTTTCTCAAATATTCGCGGCAAGTCTTCCTTGCGGATGCCGATGCCGGTATCCTCGACGACGAGCGCACTCCCGTCCATATAGATACGCACACCGCCCGTCCGAGTGTATTTCACGGCATTTGAAAGCAACTGCCCAAGGATGAAACCCAGCCACATGGAATCTGAAGGAACACTCTTGGCAAGCGGCTCAATTTTGACCGAAAGCTTTTGATAGACGAACAAAAGGGAATTTTTTTTAACAGACGCATGCGCGATCTCATTTAAATCGCACTGCTCAATCACCAGGTCGCTTGCAATGTCACTCAGCTTGATAAACTTGAGCGCAAGGTCGGCATACTGTTCCACCTTAAAGAGCTCCATGCGTAAAAGCGCCGCCTGCGCATTGTCCTGCTCGGCAAGCAACAATCGCATGGCGGAAATCGGTGTCTTAATTTGATGTATCCAAAGCGTATAGTATTCACGCTGCTCTTCACTTTCTGCTTGCTGGTTTGCGCGCAGGCGTCTTCCATCCTCGGAAAGTGTGCGGATCAACGCATCGTAATCCGCACACAACGCATCGAGCGCCTCCGGCAATTCGCGCGGAATCATTTCGATCCGTTCTTGTATTTGCTCTAAACTGCGGCGTTTTTTTTCATAGCGTGCGCCGTCCGTCAGAAGGATACAGACGAATGTAAATGAAATCAGCGCCGTTTCATACTTTACATACACCATGTCCTGTTCGGCCAGATAGCCGAGTACGCGCACGATGATGATTGTAAACACAAACAGCATAAAAATTGCCCGTCTGGACACAAAATATTGCAAAACCCTACGCATCGATGGAATACCCCTGGCCTTTGTGCGTTTTGATATAATCGGCTATTCCCGCCTCGGTCAGCGTCTTTCGTAACCGATTGATATTGACCGTCAGTGTGTTGTCGTCCACAAACTCGTCGCTGTCCCAAAGTTTCAGCATTAATTCTTCGCGACTGACAATCCTTCCTCGTTTTTTCAGCAATATATCGAGGATACGGCTTTCGTTTTTGGTCAGCTCTATCCGCACGCCGTCGGACAGCAAGCATGAAGCACCCGTGTCGAATTTCATATCGCCGATCTGTATGCCGTTTTGCGGCTCATAGTCATATGTGCGCCGCAGCACGGCTTGTACTTTTGCAATCAAGAGTTCCATATCGATGGGTTTAAAGATATAATCATCCCCACCCATGTTGACCGCCATGACCACGTCCGCTGTGTCCGCGCGCGATGACAAAAAGATGATCGGTACGCTGGAATTGTGTCGGATTTTTTCGCACCAGTAATAACCGTTGAAATACGGCAGTGAAATATCCATAATAATAAGCTGTGGCGCACACGATTCAAACTCTCCGGCGATATCCGCAAAGTTTTCTGCAATCAAAGCGTCAAATCCCCATTTTTGCAGTGCGTCTGCTACGACGCGCGCGATAACCGCGTCGTCTTCAACAATGAAAATTCTATACATGCAGGACTATTTCTATCCTTTCAGATTATATTTGCTTACCGTTTGTATTATTGTATTAGCCGTATCATACACCATTGTGCTTTTCTTGGCAAGTCTCCTTTGAAATTATACTTCTCGCACATATTTTTATGCACGCAAAATGATTTTTTATATATAATATTTAAAAATCCCCAGTATCTATGCGACTGTGCATTTGAATAAATATACTATATATTTACTTGTGAATCATTGACACGCGTCTTTTGTGGAGTCTACGATAATAATTGGAAAAGAATTACGTCAGGAGGCCGCAAATGCTACTATTGATCATCAACCCCGGCGCTACCTCCACCAAAATTGCCGTTTACGATAATGAAACGGAAGTGTTTTTGGAAACCATTCATCACTCGCAAGAGGAGCTGGGCGGTTTTACACGGATCATCGACCAGCTAGATTTCCGTACTGCCCTTGTGATGCAGACACTTAAGGATCACGGCTATACGCGGGATCGTTTTGACGCTGTCTGCAGTCGCGGTGGACTCCTTCGCCATGTTCCGTCCGGCACCTATCGCATCAACGATGCGGTCATCTTCGATATCTATAATCCGCCCTACGGCGAGCATGCCTCGTCGCTCGGCCCCGTAATTGCAAAGACGCTTGCGGACCTCGCGGGCGTCCCTGCTTTTTTGGTTGACCCCGTCAGCGTGGACGAGATGATGCCGCTTGCGCGCGTTTCAGGTTTTAACGGAATGGAGCGAGAAAGTTTTTTCCACGCGCTGAACCAAAAGGCGGTTGCGCGCAAAGCCGCCGCCTCGCTTGGCAAACCTTACGAAAACTTGAACCTGATCATTGTACACATGGGCGGCGGTGTCTCTGTTGCGGCACACGAAACGGGACGCGTGATCGATCTGTTCAACGTAAAGGACGACGGCAGCTTTTCCATGGACCGCGGTGGAGCGCTGCCTGTCAATGCGGTCATCAACCTCTGCTTTTCAGGCAAAAGCAAGCAAGAAATCAAGCGGATGCTCGGCATGGAAGCCGGCGTGTTTTCCTATCTTGGGACACGTGATTTTCGAGATGTTGAACGCCGCATGCAGGATGGCGACGAAACGGCAAAGCTGATTTTCGAAGCGATTGCGTATCAACATGCAAAGGACATCGGTGCGCTTGCCGCCGTACTGAAGTATAACGTAGATGCAATCGTCTTTACAGGCGGCATCGCTTATTCCGACCGGTTCTGCGCAGAAATTACGCAATACGTTAAAAAAATTGCACCGATCCTACGCTTCCCCGGTGAAGAGGAGATGCGCTCTCTTGCATTAGGCGCTCTGCGCGTGCTGCACGGCGAACCCGCAAAAGAATATCCCGGCACCCTATAAGTACATTTAGGTTTCCCCTTTACTAAATATAGTTCCGAATCTGTAAGGCAAAGGAGCGTTGATCGATACATGATGAAAACATTGTTGGATATTACAAAACGCGCAACAGGACTGAACCGCCGTGTTGCGGTTGCGGCGGCGCACGACGAGGCCGTGCTGCGAGCCGTCGTCATGGCGGTGGACGAGCGCATTTGCTCCTCTCTGCTGTTTGGTGATGAAAAACGCATCCGTGAAATCCTGCGCGATATCGGTGCGAACGTAAGCGCCTTTACCATCATCGAACCTGACGACGCAAGCGACGTCGGCTGTGCAAAGGCTGCGGTACAGGCGGTGATCGATGACAAAGCCGATTTCCTGATGAAAGGTATCTTGAGCACATCGGACCTTCTGCGTGTTGTTGTGCGTTCCGAACTTATGACAGGCGCGCTCCTTTCGCATGTCATGCTATACGAAGCACCCGGTTATGAGCGGCTTTTATTCGATACAGACGGTGGCATGAACCCCGCGCCTGATTTTGAGCATAAAAGAGGCATCCTTGAAAACGCCGCCCGACTTCTAAAGCTGCTTGGATACGAAAAAATCATTGCCGCGTGTGTCAGCGGCAGCGAAACCGTAACCGAAAAAATTCCTTCCTCTGTCGATGCAAAACGTCTCTCCGAATCGGACTGGTCCAAATACAGCATGACGGTCTTCGGGCCGGTCGGAGTCGATCTTGCGATCAGCCCGGATGCTTGTGAGCACAAGCATTACTCTGCGTCCGGTTGCGGGCAGGCAGACATCCTGCTCATGCCGAACATGGAAGCAGGCAATTGCTTTGGCAAGGCGTTGACGTATTTTGCCGGTGCAAACTCCGCCGGGCTGGTCGTCGGCGCACGCTGCCCGATCGTATTGGTTTCACGTGCGGACTCCGCGCAAACAAAATTAACATCCCTCGCGCTCGGCGCAATCGCATCCAAAGGAGGAAACAAATAAATGGAATCCGAAAAAAAACACCTGCTGACCGGTAACGAAGCGGTTGCGCGCGGCGCATATGAAGCAGGCGTTAAAGTCTGCTCGGCCTACCCCGGCACACCGAGCACCGAAATATTTGAAAACCTTGTACAATACAAAGACTCGCTTTACGCCGAATGGGCGCCGAACGAAAAGGTCGCCGTCGAGGTTGCATATGGTGCTTCGATCGGTAACGTTCGTTCGCTTACTGCAATGAAGCATGTCGGCGTCAACGTTGCCGCCGACCCGATTTTTACCGCCGCATACAACGGCGTCGGTGCAGGTTTCGTCATCGTCAGTGCGGACGACCCGAGCATGCATTCTTCACAAAACGAGCAGGACAACCGCCAGTATGCGCGCTTTGCAAAAATTCCGCTGGTCGAACCGAGCGATTCGCAGGAATGCAAAGAATTTATCAAAGAAGCGTATATGATTTCCGAGCGGTTTGAAATGCCGGTGCTGTTTCGCATGACGACGCGCGTCTGCCACAGCAAAAGTCTGGTCACGTTCCATGAACGCACAGAATATCCGGTTGAACCGTATGCGCGCAACATTTCAAAATACGTCTGCACACCTGCCAACGCAAAACGAAACCGCCCTGTATTGGACGAGAAATTGAAACAGATGGAAGCTTATGCCAATGAAAGCCCGCTGAACGCAATGGAGAGCAAAGGCAGCGAAGTCGGCGTTATAACGGCATCCATCGCTTATCAGTATGCAAAGGAAGTCTTCCCGGACGATACTTCGTTTCTAAAGCTCGGTTTTACCTGGCCGCTGCCGATGGATTTGATTCGCGATTTTGCGTCCCGCGTAAAAAAGCTCTACGTCATCGAAGAACTCGACCCGTTTATGGAAGAACAGATCAAAGCCGCAGGGATCAGCTGCATCGGCAAGGAAGTCATTCCACACATGTTTGAGCTCAATCCTGAAATCGTGCGCCAGGCTGTCTTTGGCGAAGAACCGGAAACGACAAACGTGGACTGCGCCGTCGTTGCACGTCCGCCCGCACTCTGCCCCGGCTGTCCGCACAGAGGCTTTTTCTACATCATGAGCAAACGCAAGGACTTTGTCATCGGCGGCGATATCGGCTGCTATACGCTCGGCTGTGCAGCGCCGCTTTCAGCGATGGATTCCTGCGTCTGCATGGGCGGTGGTTTTTCGGTCGCAATGGGCCTTGCAAAAGCGTTCGCGGTGTCCGGGCAAACGGGCAAAAAAGTGTTTGGCGTCGTCGGTGATTCAACTTTTTTTCACAGCGGCATGACAGGAGCGGTGGAAATCATATATAATAATGGTAATGTCATTCCCTGCGTGCTGGATAACTCCATTACCGGCATGACCGGTCATCAGGACAACCCCGGCACCGGCTTCGCGCTTTCCGGCGAAATCGCAGCGCGCATCCCCGCTGAGGACGTTCTCACTTCCTATGGATACAAAAACGTCATCATCGTCGATCCGCAGGATTTGAAGGCAATGCAGAAGGCCGTTGATGACGCGTTGGAGAGTAAAGTGCCCGCCGCACTTGTTGTGCGCAGGCCATGCCTGCTGATCAAGCGGATCAAGCACGACATCGGCAAATGTGTTGTCGACCGTGACAAATGCCGCGGCTGCAAGATATGTCTCAAGGTCGCCTGTCCTGCCGTTCACGTAAGGGACGGCAAAGCGGAGATCGACCGCACACTTTGTGTCGGCTGCACTGTCTGCGCGCAGGCCTGTCCCTTTGGCGCGATTACACGCGAAGAACCGGCGGCAGCGCGGAAAGGAGAATGACAATGAGCGAAACAAAAAGCATTCTACTGGCAGGCGTTGGCGGTCAAGGCACCATACTGATGAGTAAGGTTTTCACTGCGGGACTCGTCCATGCGGGTTACGACGTTAAGATGAGCGAAGTGCACGGCATGGCGCAGCGTGGCGGGTCGGTATCCACGCAGGTGCGCTACGGCGAAAAGGTATATTCGCCGATCATCGGTCGTGGCAGAGCGGACGTCCTTGTCGCGTTTGAAAAGATGGAAGCTGTGCGCTATTCAGAATTTTTGAAGCCGACCGGCACGGTAGTGATCAACGATGCGGAGATCATGCCGCTCCCCGTTGCCTCTGGCATGGCTGGTTATCCGGGCAACGTATTAGAGGCTATGCAGACGGCGTTTCAAGTGCGCGTTATTCCAGCATCTAAGCTCGCCGAAGAACTCGGTAATATCCGCTGCACAAACATCGTTTTACTCGGTACCCTCGTAAACGCACTCGATCTTGGCAACATCGACTGGAAAGCGGCATTGGCACAAGCGCTGCCGTCAAAAATATTAAAACTCAACCTCAACGCGTTTGAGGCCGGGTTTCATTACGGAGGATGATCTATGGTTTCACACGAAATGCTGGGGGCGGGGCGCGTTCGTTCCACAATTCGCGAGCTTTTTGAATACGGGCGTCGTCGTGCTCAGGAAGTCGGCGAAGAAAACGTATTTGATTTTTCTCTCGGCAATCCGTCCGTTCCACCACCGCAGGATGTGACCGATGCGTTCATTGATTTGCTCAGCACGAGCGACCCGATGGCGATCCACGGCTATACGAGCGCATCGGGCGACAACCTGACGCGCGATGCAATTGCCGGTTCGCTTAACCGTCGATTCGGCACACAGTTTTCGCGCAAAAACCTCTATCTCACCTGTGGAGCGGCAGCGGCCTTGACTTCCACCTTCCGCGCGCTGACGATCGATGATCAGACGGAGTTTGTCGCGTTCGCCCCATATTTTCCGGAGTATGCCTTTTTTGCCGCGACCGCTGGCGCCAAGTTCCGTGTTGTGGAAGCCGACACGCAGCATTTTCAAATCGATTTCGATCAGCTGGAACACTCGATCAATTCGCATACCCAAGGCGTAATCATCAACTCGCCTAACAATCCGTCCGGTGTAATCTATTCAGGAGAGACACTGAACAAGCTCGCCGACATGCTTCGCACAAAGAGCACGGAATACGGACACCCGATCTACCTGATTGCAGACGAACCGTATCGGGAGTTGCGTTATCTTGATGAGCAGATTCCGTTTATTACGGACGTGTACGACTGTGCAATCGTATGTTATTCCTATTCCAAGAGCTTATCTCTTCCGGGTGACCGCATCGGCTATGTGTTGCTGGGCAACAATATGCCGGACTTTGAAGACGTGTTTGACGCAATTGCGGGCAGCGCACGTGTGCAAGGTTATGTCTGCGCTCCGGCGATTCTTCAGCGGGTCGTTCAGCGCTGTTCCGACAAGGACGTTGCGCCGGACTTGACAATTTACAAGAAGAACCGCGATGCACTCTACAACGCGCTTTCCGATATCGGCTATCGCTGTATTCCTCCCGACGGTGCGTTTTACCTCTTTGTAGAAGCACCAAACGGCAACGGCGACACGTTTTCCGAACTGGCCATGCAAGAAGACATCTTAATCGTCTCCGGCCGCAGTTTCGGATGTCCCGAATTCGTGCGCATCTCCTACTGTGTCAATCACGAAACCATCATCCGCGCGATACCCGGCTTTAAGAAGCTCTTCAAGCGCATACAGTCAAAATAAACTGAAAGCCGCTTCAAGCGGCTTTTTCTTTTCCGAGTTTCCATTTTCATATGTTCAGTTTTCGACTCAATCAATCCTAAAAGTCATCAAACTGCAATTGCCGCAAAGTAAAAAAGCTGATATACTTTTGCTATAATTAATGCGAACTGTATGGCTTTTACTTGTTGTTTGATCTGCGGGGGAGTTCGTATATGAAACAGGATGTTTATCACGGGCGGGACGCCGCCGTGTTCGACGAAGACAAACGCCGCGCGCGCGAGCAGGCAATGTTGCGGCTCACCCAGGAAAGCCGGAATGAATTAATCGACCATGTCCTTGCGCTTCAGGAACGAAAGCACGAACTGAAAGCGCAGATTACACACTATAAAAAAGTTGTGGAATATGAGCGGGCATGGAACCAATTTTCATTGACGTTTCTGCTTGCCGGCGTTTTTTTTGCGGTGCTTTTAATTGAGGGCAAACCGAGTATATGGCATGTCGTATTCGCACTGATCGAGGCCGCAATATTCGGTGCCGCATCCGGTTTTTTGTTGATTTCAGCGCAGCGTAAAATCCGCGCCGCCATCTTCCGTCGTTTCCGCAGAACAAAACCCGCGCAAGTTGCATCTTACATGATGTTGTTTACGGTCAGTACTGTCGTAATTTTCGCCGCGTGGTTTCTGCTCTCCCTTGTCCCCTTCTCATAATGAAATGTCGCATAGCGTGAAATCATACGCGTGGTCCATACCTTTTATAAAACCAAGATTTTGAACCATATTAATCAGCTCCTTTTCAATCACTGAAAAGGAGCTGATACTATAATTGCGCTTTCAGCTCACCCCTTATACAGTAAGTACTCCTTTATAGAGGAGTACCCAGGGGACGAATCCCCTGGGTGGAGGTGTGGAGGTGCACACTCCTATGAAAAAGAACGTGATTTTACAGTGACGCCGAAAGCGTGTGCGGGTCTTGATACGCAAGGCCGAGACTGTCGGCTGCGTTTTTACAGGTAATGAAACCATCCGCGGTATTGAGACCCTTCATAAGCGCTTCATCTTCCATCAGCGCACGGGAAACACCCTTGTTCGCCAAATCCACGAGGTACGGCATCGTGGCGGATTCCAGCGCCAGCGTGGACGTCCGCGGGACGGCGCCGGGCATATTTGCCACCGAATAATGGATCACGCCGAAGCGATCGTATGTGGGATTGTCGTGCGTAGTGGCGTGATCGATTGTTTCAATCGATCCGCCCTGGTCGATTGCAACGTCAACGATGACGGCGCCTTGTTTCATGGTTTTTACCATATTCGTCGTAACAATCTTTGGTGCGGCTTTCCCCGGAATCAGAACGGCGCCGACAAGCAACTCCGCCTCCTTTACCGACTGGGCAACATTATAGGCGTTGCATACAAGCGTTTTGATTCGGCTTCCAAACAAATCGTCGAGATACCGCAGACGCGGCAGGCTGATATCCAAAATCGTAACGTCGGCACCAAGACCCATAGCCATCTTTGCGGCGCTTGTGCCAACGGTCCCGCCGCCAATGATAACGACCTTGGCTGGCAACACACCCGCAACCCCGCCAAGCAGCACGCCAAGACCGCCGTTTGGTTTTTGCAACAAATTTGCGCCGATTTGGATGGACATCCTCCCGGCAACTTCACTCATAGGAGCCAGCAACGGCAGTGTTCCGTTTTTCTGTACCGTTTCAAATGCAATACCCGTGACTTTTTGTTCCAACAGCGCCTTTGTAAGTTTGGGATTCGGCGCGAGGTGCAGGTAAGTATACAGAGTTTGACCCGCATGGAACAGCGCGTATTCGCTCTCAAGCGGTTCTTTGACCTTCACAATAATATCCGCCCTGTCGAAAACGTCTTTCTTGTCCGTTCTGATTACGGCACCCGCTTCGGTATACTCCTCGTCTGAAAATCCGCTTCCGGTTCCCGCGCCGGTTTCTACCAACACAGTATGCCCTTCAGCCGTCAATACATGCGCACCGCCGGGTGTCAACCCAACTCTGAACTCATTATTTTTGATTTCCCTGATCACACCAATTACCACAGTCATGCAACTCCTTTAAAATAGTTTATTATATGCTACTCCGGATAGACCGATTCATTGTTTTTGCAGGTGGTCAGAACAACGTTAGTAAACGTCTTAACAACGCCGGGGACGCTTTTGATTTTATTGAGCAGCATTTCCAGCGTGGATGGGTTGTTCGTCACGATTTTTAAAATATAGTCAAAATTACCCGCGATATAATGGCATTCCAAGATATCGTTTTCATTGGCGACAAACTCTAAAAATCCTTCGATAAACCGTGGGTTTTCGAGGCTGATAAACATAAAAGTAGTCAAGTCTTTGTGAAAGGAACTGCCGTCGATGATAGCCACATACCGGCTGATTACGCCGGACGCTTCCAGTTTCTTTACGCGCTCCCCTACCGCCGATACGGAAAGGTTCACCTTTTGCCCGATTTCAGAAAGAGACGCGCGCGCTTCCTTGCGCAGTACCCGTAGAATCGCGAGATCGATTTTATCCATGTCTTCCTCCGTAATTCTTGTCTTTATATTAGTATTATGCAATAAATTATACAATACTTTTCTCATTATGCCATTATTATTTTCTAATTTTCTTTATTATTAAGTATTTTTTCTTTCTATTACATTAAATCTCCTTTTAAACAGAAATTCTTAAGCCATACGGCGACCCCTTTTATGAAATCTATACGTTACTCCCCTTCACTTTTTCTTTATTTTTAGCTGTATTTCAAATATTGCATGGGATGATTCGCAATTTGTTGTCGCTATTCCGGCATGCGTGTATACATTTGTACAATATTCATTTTCGTTATTGCGAATGTAATCCGCCTTTGCAACAGCCCCCTTCCGCAAGCCTATCAGCTTGTGGAAGGGGGCTTTCTCCTCTGCTTCATCCAACATAAAGATGAACGCGACTTAGATACGCCAGTGTGCTAAAAACGCCTTTGTGCTTTCCGTCTGCGGTGTTTTTAAAACATCTTCCGCGGAACCGGTCTCGCCAACCCTTCCATCGCAGAGAACGACTACACGCGTGCCAAGGCGAAGCGCCTGCGACGGCGCATGGGATGAAAACAGCAAAACGCAGCCGTTTTCCTCAGCATAGTCGAGCAACGCGCGCTCCATTTTATCGTTGGCAGAAATGTCTGCGGACGCCGTCGGTTCATCCAGCAGTAACAGTTTATGCGGTTTAACAATCAATCGGGCAAGCGCCATACGCTGCGCTTCGCCGCCGGAAAGGCGACTGCCGTGCGCCCGCTTCAGGTGCGTCAACCCAACGCGTTCAAGCGCAAGTAAGGCACGCTCTTTTGCGTTCGGCTCATTGTGAAACGGGAGCATTACGTTTTTTAAAACACTTAAGTCAAACGCATACGGCTTTTGCGGCAGATATCCAATCTCACTTTTCTTCAAATCACCAAAGCGCACTAGACCTGTATCCTGCTTCAGCGTTCCCGCCAGAATACGCAGCAACGTCGTTTTGCCACTTCCATTCGGGCCAATCAGCGCGCAACGCTCGCACGCGCTTAACGTTAATTCCGGTATGTCCAGCGCGAGACGGTTACCATAGCGTTTCTGCAAGTTCGTTATTTCGATCATTTGCGCCTCCCCTGCAGAAGATGCGCCGTGATATTGACGATCAAGGAAATGCCCAGCAGCAAAACGCCAAGCGCAAGGCCGAGTGTGAAGTCTCCCATGTTTGTGTACATCATGATCGCCGTGGTCATAACGTTCGTCTTGTAGGCAATCGCTCCGCCAACCATGGATACCGCGCCAACTTCCGCCATTGCGCGGCCAAACCCGAAAAGATAGGTTGAAACCAACGCATATTTGCTTTCGTTTAACGTAAGCAAAAAAGACCGACCGCGCGTTAAACGAAGTCCGTGCGCTGTTTCCTGAATTTCACAGACAATTCCACTTAAATACGTCTCCATATTCCCCGCAACAATCGGGGTCAACAGAATCACCTGTGCAATAATCATGCCCGTGACAGTGAAAAGCAGCTTCAGCTGGCGCAACGGCCCAACGCCGGAAAACAGCATGTAGCACAGCAGCCCGCAGACCACAGGCGGTAAACCCATGAGCGTGCGGTTGATGATGATGAGCGCCTTCCTGCCGGGAAAGCGCGACGTTGCGTAAAAAACACCGAGCGGCACTCCGATAAGGAGTGCCGCGACGGAACTTGTCAATGTCATTCGCATAGTAACGGAAACGATGTCCCAAAGTTGACCATCGCCTGAAAACAGCAATTCAAACGCCTTTTTGAGCGCGCTGCCCATCGGCTCCTTATCCGACCACGCCGCCGTTGGCGCGGAACGTCAGGAAGGTTGCTTTATCAGAAAGGATGTATGCGTCCATTTCGTTTGCCATGGTCAGACAGACGCCCATCCCCGCATTGCTGGCAAGATACCATTCGCTGTAATCGGCAACGCTTGTCGGGTCCGTCGTGATGCCAAGCTCTTCCGGCCAGAGCGAAACTTCTTTGGTGTGCGTTCCGCTCAAATCTCCACGGGATACGAACGGATATTTGCCATCAGAAATACGCTGAAACGCTTCTTTCACGTCCATAGCCTCAGCACACTGCGCGGGGTCGTCTTTCGGGCCGATCAACACGAAGTAATTATACATAAACGTCAGCCGCTCACTGTCGTAACCATCAAGCACTTTGGAAAAACCCGCTTCCACAAACGGTTCTTCCTGCGTTTTGCTGTGTACGAGAATCAAGTCCGCATTCCCCATCATCGCCGCGGCAATCGCCTTGCCTGTTCCGGCTGAGAGCACTTCAACTTCGTAGCCGTACTCTTCTTCGAACACCGGCAGCAAATAACCCATCAGGCCGCTGTCGTTGACGGAGGTCGTCGTTGATAGCCGAATCGTTTTCGTTTCGTCGGTTGCCTGTGGAATGTCCGCCGAGCCGACCGGCCTGTCTTCTTTGTTGTAGAAAAGGTACTCCCCATACTGCTCGAAACCGTAGTTGCCAATCAGTTCTGTTGCTTCGTCGCCCAGCATCCAGTCGATCAACGCCTTTGCACCAATGGTGTTGATTGCAACATCCGCTACCGCATTGCCGTCGAGGTCTTCGAACGGGGCGTTCTCATTGACCGCAAGCAACGTATAGTTGTTGAGCATTGCATCATCCTGCTCATACAGGATCGTGATCCCGAGTTTATCGGCATAATCCGGAGACATTGTTTCATACGGCGTTGCTTCCGGCGCCTCGATCGTAACCGGATCGCTTGACACTACGGTCTCTTCCTCCGTTGTCTCGGTTTGAGCGCAACCCAGGACACTCAGTGCCAACATCAGCGCAAGCAGGACCAGCAGAGCTTTTTTACCCATTGTCTATGTTCTCCTTTTTTATTTCAGGAAAATGCGCCTTTCATCCAGAATGCACGCAAAAGAAGACATAACATGGTATGAGCCCGTCCCCTTTGCTAATAACGGCAGGCACACACGTTTCCGTTTGTACCCAATGGCCGACGCAACCATAAGCCTGCGGCGGCTCGGAGACACTTTTTCCTGATATTCGTTTTTGCGGATACGCATAAACCTTTTTTTCATATCCGCGTCGTCCTTATTATAGCGGGTTTGTTTACGAACGGGAATAGTCGGAAGCAAAATGCATCCGAATCATCCGAATTGTTGCTTATTACACAGTTTATAGCGCATCACAAGCAGATTATATTATAAACACCGCATGACCAAACATGATTCATTCGTCGAATGGCGGCTCCGCCAGTTTTTCAATTACGGATTTGATTGTCATCGCCGTTTGGAGCGTCACGCCAGCGTCCTCCGCAATGCGCTCTGCTGTATAGTCGCTTAACGCATAACGGCTCTTGACTTCGACAAGTTTAGATTGTCCGTTGGTCTTCATCGCATCTTCAATGCACATCCGTCTGCCGTAACGTTCCGCATTTTCTTCAAAACTTGCCGCCTGCGCACGTAACATTTCATGCCTGTGTGCCATATACGTTGTTACCGGAAGAATCAATCCAAAAAGAATCATAATCCAACCGACGACACGCAATGTGACATTTTCCGAAAGCGTGGCAAGCAACACGCCGAACGGTAACAAAACCGGCAGCCAGATTAAAAACTCATATTTTCCCTTTTTACCTTTTTTAATATCGTCAATGTAATGGGAAAGGCAATCATTGCAAACATTACGATTAATGACGCCCAGAAAGGCCTCTTTGTCACTTAACCTTGCAAATGTAAAAAAGTGATGTGCATTGCAGCCGCATTTGTAACATTTATTTGATACGCCGCGTCCCATTCAGAAATCCCCTTTCGCAGGGCTAATCGCCCTATGGCAAACGATAGAAATTTCGATTGTACACAAGGCCATACTGGCTTATCGTTTCACCATCATTTGTAGTATTTCATGCTTAATATACCACAAATGCACAAAAGTGTGGCTTCTTTTTTTCAATAATTATTTAATTTTTATAGTTGATAGAGTGATTTTGCTCGAGAAACGATTAAAAATCCATGTAATCTTCCCGTTGCAGGCAAAAAACTGTACAAAGTTTTCATTACGTTATATCGATTCGCATTTTTGATACAGATAAACGCAGATATGAGCCGAATGATTCTGCAAAACCGATTCTCTCTTTTTTGCACACCGTGTGTTCATACTATATTATGGGTTACCCCGCGCACGCGATTATAGCACCAATCCAGATTTCATGCACAACCTCGGCTTGGCCGGTCAAGCACAGCTAGAGTGTTTCAAAAAATCGGATGACTGCATCGACGTCTGCATCGTTCGGATGTCCTTTTGCTATACCGCCAACCAGCTTGAACGGACCGAACGTATCATACCCGCGGCAATGAAACCGCCCAACGACGTTTGCATCGTTCGTTTTCAGCATATCGGTAAAGCTTTCGTCGTACTTCCCCGAGACGGCGCCGCAGGTATAGATTGTGAAGCAATCCTTGCCTTTCAGTTGCAGTTGGTTTGCCAATGCAATCAGCGGCTTACCGAATTCCGACATGTATACACCAGAAGCAAACCCGATAAGTTCAAATTCGTCAAGTGAAGGTAACGCATCGCACGGCACTCTTACCATCGTTACGTCGAAGCGCGTCTCAAGTGCTTTCACAATCTTTTCTGTGTTTCCGTGATGAACGGAATAATAAAATAGTATCGCTTTTTTCATGACGAACACCTTTCAATAATCTTATTCAATATAGATGTATGCTATCAGCCGCCGCTGAGTGCGTTTTCAACCGCTTTCATGATCACCCGGCCGGAATTTGTCGCACCCGAAATCGCGTCGACTTCAACACTTTGCTTTGCCAGGATTTCATCAATTACGCCTTCGCCCGCTGCTCCTCGTTCATTTCTGTGTTCGATTAATTCTATATTTTCAATTATGCCGTCGGACACACTCACATCAACCTTTGCGTAGATGTACCCAACGTCGCATTCACCTGAATAATCGCCGTCCGGCATGCTTGTTACATCAAGCGTTTCAATCGATATTGCCGCAACGTTCGCTTTGTATTGATTGAAACTTGCAATACAGATCGTAACGTGAGCAACCAACAGCAATGCCATTGCAAGCGCAGAAAGTTTATGTATTAACATGCCTTTGTTTGCATCTTTAAAAAACGCTTTTGTCGACTTGGCTAACGCAGCACAAATAAACATCAGAAAACCGAGCACATAGACGACAAATGGACGCTGATAAAAAAGCTTTAGCGAAAGCACAAGGTGTAACAGAATCAACACCGCTAAAAGATTACCGAACGGTTTGTGGAGCTTGTTTATCACGCGCTTGATCCACAGCCCGTCCCGCATGTGCGGTGTAAATATCGACGCCGAAACAAAAACGAATACAACAGTGCAAGTAATCCCTATAATCATTATCATTCACCCGTTTTCACAGCGCCAAGCAGCAATTTGAACGCGTACTGCAAAAATTCTTCGCGACTAAACCCAAGTTTTTCCTGAAAGTACGATTCTTTATTGGCCGAAAACGCAATCAGGCTGCCAATGCTATTCCAGTAAATTAAACCTGTTTCGACAGGACGAACGCTCTTGCTCGCTTCGCCGTTTGTAACAGCCTCGCTGAACAATCGTCTTGAAAGCACGTTGATTTCCTCACCTGCTTCATAGATCGATTTTAACACCGGCAATCGTGCAAAGTCTGCCTCACTTACACTGATTTTGCCGAAAACATAAGCAAAGAATGTTGGATCGCTGTTGTCAAACGCGGTCAACAGTTCGCAAATTGCATGATAGCGCTCGTCTAATGTATTGCTTTTCTCGAGACAGCCTTGTATACCGTAACGAAGCTGCTTCATGTCCTCCAGTACTATATTGTAAAAAATATCTTCTTTTCCGGAAAAATAAACGTATATTGTGGACTTGCTGTAATCGGCTTTCGCCGCAATTTCGTCCATTCCCGTTGCGTCCACTCCATTTTGGGCAAACAATTCTTTAGCCGTTGCAAGGATTCGACCGCGATGAAATTCAGCCAGTGCCTCTCTCTTCAAAATATTTCTCCTCTCACGATTCATACTGTTGTTTCGTTTATTATACTTCTGGTTTGATTTTCTGTCAAGCCTATCCTATCGCCGCGCGAGATCAAACAAAAAAACGCTTTCCATCCGTATTGTTACGGTGAAAAGCGCTCTGCATCTATGCTATTGCAAAACTGTCTTTATACTGGAGTCGATTCTTTCTGTTTCGGACTGCGTTTTAGCAGCGCGGCTGCCAGATAAACGGCAGGTACGATCATGATTGCAATGTTTTTCCAATAAACAGAAAATACCTGGCCTGCCAAAAGGTTGATAGCCAAAGGAATGGCGGCGATCACGAGCAGCACCAGACCCGCCAGCCTGCAACGCTTTATGTTTTTCCCAATCAGTCCCAGCAAGCCTGCTCCCGCACCGAGTACGCCACCGATGATGGCGAATACGGCGTCTGTTACGCCGCCGAGTGTAAGTTTGACGTTCTCGTTGGTCAGTCCATATAGCGCAAGACCGATCATCACCACAGCGATGATCAAATAGATCCAGCAAACGATCTTAAAAAAAGTATCGATGCGCGAACGGGTTCCTGATTCCATACTATTCTTCCCTTTCTAGATGGTTGTCTTTTTATACGTTCCGATCGACCATTTTTCCGTAATGATATACGGCTTGGATGGCCAAATCTTGATCCATTAACACAAAGTCGGCACGCTTGCCCGGTTCGATTGAACCAACCTCATCATCCACCTTGACCGACTGTGCAGGCCGGAGCGTCGTCGCCGCAACGGCTTCTTCCAGCGGGATACCAAAGCGAACGACGTTGACAAGCGCGTCGTGCAACGTGATATTGGAACCGGCAAGCGTTCCGTCGGGCAGCGTCGTTTTGCCGTTCTGCATGGTAATATCCTGTCCGTTCATATTATAGCTTCCTTCCGGCAGTCCCGCGCTGCGGATTGCATCGCTGATCATCACCACTCGTCCCGGGAACATCCTGAACGCTGCACGAATCACAGACGGATGGATGTGCAGCCCGTCGCATATGAGTTCGACATATGCATTTGAATCCATAGCAGCGCCGACAACGCCGGGTGCACGATGTAAAAATGGATCCATGCCGTTGAACAGATGCGTCACGTGGCTTGCGCCACGCCGGAACGCTTCCATCGCGGTGTCATATTCCGCACAGGTATGCGCAACAGACACAATGGTTTCCTTGCTGGCCTGTTCGATAAAATCGAGCGCACCTTCCGTTTCCGGCGCAACGGCAATCAACTTTACGCGGTTGCCGCACGCTTCGTTGATGCGATGAAACATGCCTAAATCCGCTTTGTGCAGATATTCCGCAATCTGTGCGCCGCGCTTGCGATAGGAAAAAAACGGCCCTTCGAGATGAATGCCAACACAGCAGGAGCGTTGCGGGTCACTCGTGCCAAAATCTTGTTGTGCAGCCGCATGAACGAGCGTATCTTCCGGCATGGTCATCGTTGTCGCAAGATGCGATGTAACGCCATGCTTGACCAGTCCACGGGCAATCACATCGTCGCCTTTGGCGTCCACATCAGAAAAATCATGTTTCAGTCCGCCGTGGATGTGTACGTCCACAAACCCGGGAATCAGATACATTCCCTTTGCGTCAACCGCATCCGTACCGTCTACATCACCAACCGATTGAATCCGTTCGTCAAATGCAACACCCCCGGCAACAAATCCGTCCTTTTCCGTCCAAATTTTCGCGTTTCTTATCTTCATGTGTCATTCCTCCAAGTCGTTTCTTCAGTATTCGCTCTTAACGTCTACAACTGTATATTCATGCCGGGATTGTTCCGCTGCAATGCAGATCAAGTGGCTTTGAATCGATTTTTCGATCGAGCTGCACACAGCGTTCTCGTCACCGAGTTCCATACGAACAAACGCGTCGATCAGCCCCATGTCGCCGCCGCCGTGCCCGTCGCCCATGCCGCCGGGAAGTGGATTTTCCGTTGTGCGGACGGAGCCGTCGCGGAAGTTTGTCACTTCAATGGTTTCATCGGACATCTTGGCGCGAATCTCACCGTGCGATCCCATGATGTGAATCGTGCGACCGTGACGGAAGTCGGTAAACGCCGACACCGTCATGGTCGCCGTTACGCCGCCGTCGAATTCCAGAATGGTCGACTGATGATCAACAACGTCGTTGTCACAATGATAAACACAGCGTCCGTAAGGGCCTTCACGCAGCGCCTTGATGCGGCCTTCCTGACTGAGATCGTCCGTGATGACCGATACCGGCCAACCCGTGAGAAACGGGATTAGATACAGCCTTGCAGCGTTATACGGGCACGTTGCAGCAACAGAACAATCCAGACAACGTTCCGCGCTGCCCTCCGGTGCGTTTTCTGGCGAAAAATGTTTTAGATTGCCGAACGATGCGACACGTTTACAGTCTTTGCCGACGAGATACAGCAGGATATCCGTATCATGGCAGCTTTTCGCCAGGATCATCGGGCTTGTATCATCCTCCTGCCGCCAGTTGCCGCGCACGAAGCTATGCGCCATGTGCCAATAGCCGATGTTCTCGCTGTGCGAAATATTGATCACGTCGCCAATTTCATCACTGTCGATTATAGACTTAAGCGTATTGAAAAACCGCGTGTAACGAAGCACATGACAAACGACCGCGCGCTTTTTCGTGCGTTTTGACGTTTCATACAAGCGCATGCATTCTTCTTCCGTTTTCGCAATCGGTTTTTCAAGCAACGTATCGTAGCCTTTTTCCATTGCAACGCACGCTGGTTCGACGTGGTGATTGTCCTGCGTGGCGACCAGAACCGCGTCCGCCTCGATTCCCGCGTTCAGCGCGTCTCTCCAGTCGGAAAAGACAGCGTCCTGCGGAACGCCGTAACGCGCGGCAAACGCGTTTCTGCGGCGTTCGATCGGGTCTGCAACCGCAACAAACTGCAGCATGTCGGGTGCCGCCAGCGCATACGGCGCATAGGCGTCCATTCCGCGCGCACCCGCGCCAAGACAAATCATCCGTACGGGTTTCATAAGGCTTTGATTCCTTTCCGAAAAGACTGTGTGTTTTGAATTGTATGCAAATTGTCTGCTTCGTTCAGTGTATCACGTTTCGTGTGAATTGCAAGGCGAGCAGTATCAAAAACAGGCTGTTTTTAGCGCAACATCTTAACCGATTAAAACAATCGCTATGAACGAATCAGTCATAAGACAATGATTTTTATATAACATTATCATGATCTTGAATATTTTCTGGCTCCTCTTGAATCATGCCGTCATTTGCGGTACGCTTACCAAGAGTTTTGAAATCAAATCACGAATCTTTTCGGCAACACGATCCGTTGTAAAGGTAGCCATTGTCACCTTTGTAAAAACTCTCTACTCTAATAGGTTTCAGCTTCTTGCAAACAATCGATTGTATTTAATTTCTTAAGTCCTTGCAAAATCATACTAACATCGATTATTTACAAGCATACGTAAAGGTTCCAAATCATCAAACAGAAAGGCAGGATTTATCAATGCGAAAGAGTATACTCAACAATTGGACCATGCATACCGATCAGGCAGGATGCTGCGAACTTCCCAAAGATGTTGCCGACGCGTTCAGCGAGGCCATTGAAGGTTTTGTCAGCATGCAGTTCAAGCCAGTTTTGTATGTCGCATCAAAAGAACAAAACGGCATGTATTACTCCATCATCTGCAAGACAACCGAACTCTCCGATTCACAGCGGCAGGATCTGAAAACCGTATACATTTTTAAAAGCGTGTCCGGTGCTTCTACCGTCGTCAGAATCGAAGACGTTCTTTGTGACCGGTAACATTTTCTCCTCTGACAAGGCATCTCGGCTCGACTCCGCCGTTTTGATATAGTTCCGGCGACTCACCCGCCATACCGAATCAGCAATTTCGCAAAGTCGATGCAAAACTGCATATCCTTTTCACCAAGCTTTGCTTTGTAGTATTGCTTTTCTTCATTGATCGCCGTAATCGACGCAAGCATGGCGACTGCGTCAGCAGACGCAACAGCTTCAACCGAACCATACCCACCCTCAAAAAACATGCGTGCCGCGACCGCACCCACACCATTGATACGAACCAGATCGCAAAGCGCAGACAATTCGTCGTCCTTTGTACCTGCTTGCTCATAATAGTCTTTGGACGTTTTTATACCGCTATCGTTTAGCTTTACAATCAAATTTTCATCTACGCCCGGAAAGTCAGCGAGTGGAACGGGCTTTTGTTCCATACTTCCGAGTTCGCGTTTCAAAATTGCAAGATAATCGCTTGCAAGGCCTGTTTCTTCTGAAAAAGCGGATAACTTTTTCGGCGTGGAAAGATTCTTTTTTAATTCTGCAATCGTCCGGACGCCATGCTGTTTCATGCGCTCGAAATTGATGTCTATGTTATCATGCAAAATTCTGCGACCAGGCAACAGCGTCTGTCGTTTCAGTATTTCTTTGTATTCCAATAATGAAATTCTCGCCAAATCCATATTGTATGGCATTTTCTCATCCTTCCCCTCAGCATTGTGTTTTTGTATACATCCGCGCAGTTATCGCTCAAATGAAACGATTTTTATATAACGCCGGAGTTCAAATTCGCCGTCGTGCGGCATGCCGCAATAGTGAGCAGACAAATTTTCTCCACACGTTACGCGGACAATGCCTGCCGTCACGAGCGTTTCTTCTAATGTTTGTCTTCGTTCTTGTTCGCAAATCAACGCCACTGACTGCAAGTAGTTTTTATAGGGCTTCAACACCTTCAAAATATTCTCTCGCGACAAAGGTTTAACCCAAGCATTGCGGAACATATAAGACGGCACCAGCTCGTTATCGTTATAGGCGACAACACTGCAATGCTCCCCCCGAAAAACACGTTTCTCCGCGTGGATCGATTCCAACTCTTCCGTATACACTGCAAGCGTCGTCTGCGCATTGCGAAACGGATCATCCGGCAACGGGTCGCGCCCCGCTGCCTGTTCCAGTATCCCCAAAAAACGATTTGCGAAAGTTGCCACTTGATCAAACGAATTCGTATCTACATAGATGCCCTGGCAAGAACTGCAAAATAGCTGATTCGTTTCGCAGATGTGCTGTGCCAGCTCTTGCAGATCGGCATCTGACACTTCATCTCCGGATACATAGGCAAAGCTGATTTTGTGTCCCCATTCAATGATACGCGTATTCGGTTTCGCCATTTGCCGAACCGCGTGCACAGCCGCATCGCCGCCCCAAACGACGATTGCGTCCGCCACATCGGCGAGTTGTTTCATGGCGGAAATGTCACTCGACGGCAGATCGAACACAATTACTTTTTCCGCAATGCGCGGTTCAATTGCAATCAATTCCATCAAAATGCGAATTGACAGTTCATCCCCGTCGCCGGGTAGTTTCAGTATGTTGACGTTCTCCGTCAACAGTCCTTCAATCACGCTGAATACCGGCAAAGCGTCTGCATTTCCCGCCGCAATATGCAACAAAGCACCAAGCGGCTCCCAAGCCTGTCGAACAGTACGTTTGTCACCCAACGGCTGAAACGAACGCTCTGTCCAATCGCCAAATTCGCGATTAATTCTTTCTTCAAGAGATTCCCGTGAGAGCATGCGTCGAACGGTTCCCAGTTCGTCTTTTGCCTTTCGATTTTCCATACCGAGGGCGACAAGCAACGGCAGATGCTCCTGCTCATTCAGTTTTTTCGAAAGAGTGTCGCAGGCGGTAATTACATGGTCTCGCGCTAACTTGCCGGAGGCAAGTGCATGAAGAACGATTTCGTCGATGAGTGCGAGTTGCTGCTTCGCCTGTTCTGAATCCATCATTTTTCCGCAGATCAGGTTCATGATTTCTTCCCTCCCGCCAATTCCGCCGCGCTCGCAGCACAGGTATGAATGCCACGCACGTTTGCACGTCCAAGCAAATCAAAATACGGTGTTTGAATCCCGCAGCCGCAGGTTTCGCCATCGTGCAGAACGGCAAGATCGTCCGTCATCACGCTGACAAGCGGCATGCTGGTCACCAGCGGAGAAACAAAACTGAGAAGGCCCGGCGTTCCGTTCGGCACCGGTAGCAACGAATCCACGTCCCGGATGATCACGCGGCTGTAAGCAGGAACATGAAAATGCCCGTTTTTGCATTTGCAGTACGGCAGCGGATGCTCGACAGCACTGAAAAACTCCAGGCAATTTTTGCGTGGTATGCCGATCGTTTCGTGCACAAGCGCAAACAGCGTGTCGCTATCCATCTTCTGCCCGGAAAACTGTTTCCATCCGCCACCGAGGATCACCATGGAGCGTTTGTGCAGATGCAGAGAAATATTCCTTTGCTTTAATTCGCGTACAAGAAAATGCAGATATGCCGGAAAGCCGACAAGCCGGACGGGCAAGCCCTGCTTTTCATAGCGCAATAATGCATCCAGTACGCCCTGTTTGTTTTCCGCGTGACCGTGACCGTACTCGTTTTTTTTCAGCGCATAGGTTCGATGCATAGCGGGCGCAAATTTCGTGACGCCATACGCCGTTTTTGCTGCGCCGAGGTCAAAGCGGGCATCCGGCTCGAATCCAAGAACGATATAATTCGTCGGAAGTACCGAAATCACATTGTGAAACGCAAAAAATCGTGCGACCATTCCAACGCCGTACAGCATGCTATGTCGATCAAATCCTACCATGCTCTTTTGTCCCTTTGTGCCGGAGGACGTCGCATTCAATACGTGTTTCTCTTTGGACATGGTAAACAGTTTGTTACGCTTGAAATAGAGCGTTGGTAAAACGGGAATTTTATACAGATCCGTTTCGCTTTGTAATTCATCAACACTGAAATGAGAATGCTGCAAAATCTCCGCATATTTCGGATTATGCTCCGCATGAAAGCGCACATTCCCCCGTACGGCACGCAAGAAAGCGCCCTCGTCTTTGATTTTGTATGGATTTTTACTAAGAAAGAGTTTTCTTTTATCGTTCATATCCGCTTTTAAAAAATGTTGAGGTTCTTCATCTAATTTCGCCAATTTCATAGCGAATTGCCGCAGCTGATGTCAAAAGGCGCGATCAGCATTTTTTGAATTTCTTTTAAGTAATTCTCAAAGAACCATTTCGTTGCTTTTCCATAGTTTTCCTTGTTGTCGAACTCCCAAAACGAATAATACTTAACACATTTTACGATTCTGGTCAGTTCCCTCGGTGGTTCACCGAGTTCAACGCCGTCTATCGTATAGAATCGCTTCATATACTTGACCATGCTGCATCCGGGCTGTTTCATTTGCTCAGCAGCAATCGCACCAATCGCCCCTTCAAACTGTTCATATTTTTCCGGCTTTACCTGGAAAAGTTTAATTTCGGAAAATGTTTTCTCCAAAAGACGTCCCCCCTTTTGAAATCAAATCATTCATGCATTCAATTTTCGTATGCTCGTTAATAAAAATTATATCAGACTGAACACATAAAAAGTACGAAAAAAAGCTCCCGATTAACGAGAGCTTTCTTTTTCTGGCGCGCCTGGCAGGATTCGAACCTGCGACCTACCGGTTCGTAGCCGGGCACTCTATCCACTGAGCTACAAGCGCATACACTTTTAACGTGCTTTCTTATTCTAGCCGTAAGGCATTCGATTGTCAAGTCCTTTTCCGAATTCAAACGAATGCTTTTCATCCATTCGCACACAGTTTTCGATCAGTGTCGATCTATGTTAAAATAATCCATATACAAAAGATGCACCGACACCGTAAAAAAGCGTTATATGCATTGACCTCCGTCGACGCTCAGCGTCTGCCCCGTGATGAACGATGCCTTTTCGGAAGCAAGAAACAGTACCGCGTTTGCAATATCCTGCGGTGTTCCAAGTTGCATCAGCGGCGTCCCTTCGCGAATCGACTCGACAGTCTCTTCGTCCAGTGCAGCGTTCATATCGGTCAAAACAAAACCGGGCGCTACGCAGTTTACGCGGATGCTGCTTGGCGCAACCTCTTTTGCAAGCGATTTTGTAAAGCCGATTACCGCCGCCTTGGATGCCGAATACGGCACCTCGCAGGAGCCGCCGGAAACGCCCCACATAGACGAAATATTCACGATTGCACCACGTTTGTTTGAAACCATCTGCGGCAAGACAGCATTGGTCACAAGAAACATGCCGTTTACATTCACACCAAAAATGCGCGACCAATCGTTCAGGCACGCATCGGTAACGAGCTGCGGTGGCAGTGCTATACCGGCATTGTTGACCAGCACGTCCACGAAGCCGAACGCATCCTGCACGGCGCACACCATGTCGTGCACCTGCGCTTCGTTCGAAACGTCGCCGTGCGTCAAAACGACGCTGCAGCCGTTCGACTTCAGCTCGTCAAACAGCTTCTGCGCTTCCTCTTCATGTGTATGATAATGAATTGCAACACGATGTCCCTCAAGGGCAAACGCCTTTGCAATGCCTGCGCCGATACCGCGGGACGAACCCGTGACTAAAACCGTATGCTTCATACGCTCATTCTAGCAAATTACATTCCGTCACGCAACGCACATCGCGCTTGCCGCCGGTATACGAAAGGAATCCCCGCATGACAATCCGAACACTCTATCTTGGCTGCCATCTTTCCAACGCAAAAGGATATAAAGCCGCAGGAAACGTCGCCTTCTCCATCGGCGCGAATACGTTTCAGTTTTTCACGCGCAATCCCCGCGGCGGAAACGCAAAAGCAATTGACCCGAACGACGCTGCCGCGTTAATCCGTCTCTGCCGGGACAATCATTTCGGTACGCTGGTCGCGCACGCGCCGTACACGCTCAACCCAAGTTCGTCGGACGCACGTGTTCGCGACTTTGCCTACCGTTGTCTTGCCGAAGACCTTGTGCGCATGGAGAATTTCCCAAATCAGGTCTACAACATCCACCCCGGCAGTCATGTTGGCCAGGGCGTTGAAACCGGAATTTCACAGACGGCGGAGTTGCTCAACGACGTGATGACAAAGGAACAATCGACCACGCTGCTGCTGGAAACCATGTCCGGGCACGGTTCGGAGATCGGCGGCACGTTCGAGCAAATTGCAGAACTGATCTCTCGCATTGAATGCAAAGAAAAAATCGGCGTTTGTCTGGACACCTGTCATGTGTTTTCCGCCGGATACGACATTCGAAACGATCTGAACGGCGTGATTGCAGAATTTGATCGCATTATCGGACTGAAGTGGCTGAAAGCGCTGCATCTCAACGACAGCCTGTTCGACCTTGGCAGCCACAAGGATCGTCACGCGCGTATTGGTGAGGGATTCATTGGTTTGGAAGCTCTTCGAAGAATCGCGCATCATGATGCCTTTTCCGGATTGCCGATGATTCTGGAAACGCCAAACGAACCGGAAGGCCATGGCGAAGAAATTAAGTTGCTGCGAAATCTTTAGTGTACAAAAAGCTCCTCATTTGAGGAGCTTTTCATCTTACATTGTCTATTCTTTCAAAAACGCTTCCACATGCGCGTGCGCCATGGCTTCCACCGTGTAGCCACGCACTGCGTCCAGCCCTGCCTGCGCAATTCTTGCGCGCTGTTCGTCGTCGTCGATCAAAAGCCGAATGCGATCTGCTAACGGCGCGAACGCCTCGCACGGAATCAGATAGCCGTTCTCTCCATTTCGTATGATTTCGCACCCAGCAACGCACCCGTCGGTCGTAATCACCGGAAGGCCTTTTGCCATCGCTTCGTTCACAACAAGTCCCCAAACGTCCTCACGCGTGGCAAGCGCAAACACGTCCGCCGCGCGGAAATAATCGTCCACGACTTCCTTGCAGCAAAACTCCACAAAGTGCAGCCGTTTGATGCCGAGATTCCGCACCAGTTCCGTGCAGTCCTTGCGTGGTTTTCCGCCGACGATGTATACGCCGACATTGTCCTGCAACAGTGCTGAAGCGCGAATCAACAGGTCGAATCCTTTGCGATGAAGCGGCTGTCCTACGCTTAAAACGACTTTTTCATACGGAATGCCTAACCGTTCTTTTGCTTCCAGCTTCTCAGCCTTGTTCAGCGGCCGTTCGACAAGGTCTTTGTCCGATATGGACGAAAACGGATAACGGACAATCTTTTCCTGTTTCACACCATAACTATGAAAGAAACGATCCGTCTGATCGCCCGTGCTCCAGTAACGCGTTGCCCCGCGAATCAGTAGCTGTTTGACCGCACGTACCAGTTTTCTTTCCTTTCGCAGCACGCCGCCGTCAAGCTCCATCTCGTATGGAATCCCCCAAAACTTCAACGCAAGAATTGCAATTGCTTCCGTGTAATAAGCATAGTTCGTTACAACCACTTTGTCATATGTGTTGCGCTTTAGGTACCGCAGGATGCTCCAGTCGACTTTACGTTCCTCAATATCGCCTTCCTTAAGAAAGACCGCTTTAAAATGCTTGATATCGCCCATGTTATAGTTAAACACCGTAAACGGCGTCGTCTTGGCTTCAAACAGCACTGTAAGGTCGACTTCTTTTCCAAGCTCGTTGAAAAAGTCGATTCGATACGGAGCGGGAACGTTGCTGATAAACAGTACTTTTTTCATTTATGCGCAACCTCCAGATAAAAATCCGACAATTTGCTCGCTGCCAGCCGGATGTCGTATCCATGTGCAGCAAACGTATCCTGTTTCAGTGAGCGATTCGACTTCTCGACTGCATCGGCTAAAGCGCGTACCCAACCATCCTTGTCCGCAAGTGAGATGTACGTGCAATCCGTAACGAGCGTATCGCGCGGGACCTCATTGGAAGCCACGCACGGCAGACCGTTTGCCTGTGCTTCAATGAGCACGATGCCCAACCCTTCAAAGTGCGACGGCAATGCAAACATATCCATTGCGCATAAAAGTTCCGGTATATCATCACGAAAGCCAGTCAATATCACGTCATTACCCAGCTTTAGATCACTGATACGCTTCTCTATCGCAGGTCGGTCGTTCCCGTCCCCGACCAGTACCAGTTTCAGATCCGGACGGCGTTTCTTCGCCTCGAAAAAAGCATCCAGTAAAAACAGTTGGTTCTTCTGCCACAGGTCAAACCGTCCGATATGACCGACAGCATATGCGCCGTTCAGTCCAAGTTCCTTGCGCACACGAATGCGTGCTTCGGTCTGAAACTGATAGCGTTCAATATCGATTGCATTGCGAATGATGGTTACATCTTCACTCTGCATGCGCTCTTCGCCGTAGAGAAACCGCCCCGCCGCTTCGGAACAGGCAAACAAGTGTGTCGCAACACGCGGAATATTCGCCCGCGCAATCATATGAAACGCACGCCGCACCGGATTTGTCGTTAAAAATTCGGTATTGTGGCTGTGCGATATCCGTACACCAAAGCCGCAACGCTTTGCAATGCCGAGCGGATAGGCGTTCATGCCGTCCATGTGTGCATGCAAAACGTCATATCCAGCGGAGATCGCCTGTTTCAATCCGCGCCGGTTGACCACCGGATTGTTTCTACGATACGGAACATGATAAACTTTTGCGCCAAGCGAAACGGCTTCCTGTTCCCTTGCGCCGGGTTCCATCCCGTGCACCAAAAAATCGACGGCGACATATTCCCGGTCAAAACGGGATGCGAAATTGAGCATCCAGCTGGCAATGCCGCCGTGATCGAGCGAACCGCCGCTAACGAACAATACTCGAACCGGTCTCATTGCATCGCCTTTCCAGATAATTCCTTGTACAGCGCAACATATTCGGTAAACCGATCGGTTTGATCAAAGCATGTTGCTCGCTTCAGACAGTCTTCCTTTTTTAGAGCATACGCCATTCTGATACCGTCCGCCAGTTTTTCTATGTCGCCCTTCGGAACGACGACGCCGGAAGTTACGTCCAGTGCCTCCGGACAGCCGCCCGTATCGTAGCAAACGACCGGCGTAGCGCAGGCGAGCGCTTCGAGTTGCGTGGTTGGAAAATTGTCTTCGTGTGCGGGATTGACGAAAACGTCCGCCGCCGTATACCATGCGGCGAGCTCCTGCACGCTTTCCGTGCGTTCAATGCCGACGATCCCTTTCGGAAGATTCGTTATCCGTTTCTTCGGCAAACCGACGAGCACGATCACCTCGTCTTCCGCCAATCGTTCGGAGAGTGCGATAAAGTCGTCAAAGCCCTTACGTGGTTCCCAGTATATCGAAACGCCGAGAATCAGTTTTTTATTGCCGATGCCGTAACGCGTGCGCAGGTCGCTCTGCGTCGGGCGAAATACGTTCCGGTCCACGCCGTTATGTATTGTGACGACCGGATATTCTCCAAGAAAAGATTTTTGCGCAAGTGCGGCAAGCCATTTCGAGGGCGTAATGATCGTAAGATTCGGCAATCCTGTGCACAGCGCCCGCTTCTCGGCGAGATTTCGTGCGGATTGATCAAACAAAATGCTTTTGGGATAGTCGCCTTGCTGCGGACATTTACCGCAGCCTTCAAGCCAGCGATCACAGCCGATTGCATCGAAGTGCGCACAGTGCCCTGTGAACGCATGGCAATCGTGAAGCGTCCAGACGACGGGTGTTTCCACACTCTTGAGATAAGAAAACAATATGCGGTAATCCAGATAGTATCCGTGCAGGTTGTGCAGCTGAATCACATCCGGGTCATATTCCTTTATTCGTTCAACCAGCCGCCGCGTCGCAGCACTTGAAGCAAACCCCTGCCGGTCGGACAAACGCGCATACATGGTATGCATATAAAACTCCGTAGTGCTCTCGATGCGTTCGCAGTCGATCCTGTCGTCAGCGCTGCCGCGTCCGTAAAGCAAAAGGCTTTTTCCGCCGTCTTTTGCGAGTACGTGAGCAACGCCCGCGGATATTCTCCCCGTGCTGCCGGAACATACGGAATTGACCTGTACGATCTTCATACCGAGTATTTTACCATACGGATTTACGGCAAGCAATTGCTCATACGATCAATCCTGTTATATAATAGTGAAGACTGTAAGTAACGCATATCGAAACGACACATATAGATTCTCATCCGTCATACATTCGAAAGGAGCGCATGTCAAAATGGAAGCTGTGAAGCAAAACGGCGTAAAGGAACCATATAATCTATCCAAGCGAATCCAATGGCTCCGGGACTACTATTTTAGGGGCGACAAACGCGCATGGAACAATGAGTTTGCCGCGTTTTCAACCGGCACGCCATGGGACGAGGTATTCGACGAAACAAGCTTTTTGATCGTTCCGGAAGTCTACTCGTTTTTCCAGACATTCCGAGAGTCGTTTCGTATGGCCGCGCGTACAATTGAACCGCCGGAAAACTTCTTTGAGCTGAGCATTGCCGAACGGCGTGCTTGGTTCGTAAAAGAAGCGATTGTCAATCGTATCCCGCGGGAAATATTGCCGGGCGATTTGATTGCCGGCGGGCGGTTCAACCTGATGGCTTCGCGCTGCTGGTCAAAACAGGAGGCGGAAAGCCGTAACGCACTGATGTTTGAAAAAAACGGCGTGCGTGCAAGCACGTTTGAGTTTCGCGACAAAGGCTACGGCAACTGCGGCGCAACGAGCGGGCACCTGATACCGGATTATCCGCGTGTGCTGCGCGAAGGATTTGCCGCGATCAAAGCCGACATTCAAAGCAAACTCGATGCGCTTAACGAAGAAGAAAAGCACGGCGCAAAAGGCGCACAGCTGCGCGCCATGATCGCGAGCTGTGATACACCCGTCGAGCTAGCGGCAAAATATGCGGCGCTTTGCGATCGCATGGCCAGTGAAGAAACAGACGAAGTTCGCAAAGCAGAACTGACCGCAATGCGCAAAAATCTATTGCGTGTGCCGAACGAACCCGCACGCGATTTTTATGAGGCGATGCAGTCGCTCTGGTTGACGCATATGCTGGTGCTTACTGACGAAAATTATCCCGGCGCGGGCGTTTCCTTCGGACGAATCGATCAGTATTTGCTGCCCTACTGGCAGGAATCGATCAAAAACGGCATGAACCGCGAGTTCGGCAAAGAGATACTCAAGTGCTTCTGGATACATTGCAATTATGCTTACGATGCAATGATACAGACCGGTAATCAAGGTATCACCGCCGGATACGGGCAGCTCTTCAACATCTCCGGCATAGGAAAAGACGGCGTGGACATGACAAACGAACTGACGTATGTCTTCCTTGAAGTCATTGACGAAATGAGTCCGATTCTTGAACCCAAGCCGAATGTACGCCTGCACGAGCATTCGCCTGAAAAGCTGCTCGACACGGTCGTAGATATGATTTCATCCAGCCAGGGCGCGCCGTTTTTGCTGAACTTTGACGAACGCTCTATGGCGGGCATGTTGGAAGAAGCGCATCAGGCTAACGTAGAACACCTGATCAACGAAGACAACGTATTCGATTACGCATCCGTCGGATGCCTTGAAAACACCATGTGCGGCAACGACCGCTCCGCAACCGTGGACTGTAACCCGAATCTTGTCAAGGCCGTCGAACTCGTGCTTGGCAACGGTCGGGACCTGATCACATATACCGATGCGCTTTGGGGCAAGCCTTACGGTGCGGAATCGGATGCACCGCAAACCGGTGATCCGCGGACGTTCACAACGTTTGAAGAATTCTATGGCGCGTTTGTCATTCAACTTGGTTATGTCATTCGCCGGATGGTCGCGCTTTACGAGCGCTCCACCGCGGTTCGCGCGCAGTACGCGCCGACGCCGTATTTGAGCTGCCTCGTGCGCGGCTGTGCCGATCAGGGACTCGACTGCACACAAGGCGGCGCGGAGCTTTCGTTCGTCACCGTCGAAGGCGTCACCTTCGCTACGACGGTCGATTCGCTTTTAGCCATCAAGCATCTTGTATTTGATCAAAAACTTTGCACAATGGATACGCTCATCACCGCATTGAAGGCCAACTGGAAAGGCTACGAAGTGCTTCAGGCGCAGGCAAAGAATCGCGCGCCGAAGTATGGACGCGACGATGACGAAGCGGACGCGCTTGCCGCCCGCCTCATGAAAGATTGGTCAGACGAGGTTTGGCGTCACAAAACGCAATCGACCAACGCGCAATTCAGGCCGGGTATGTTAAGCTGGAACTACTGGATCGGCTCTGGTTTCATCCTTCCCGCTACGCCGGACGGACGTGAGCACGGACAGTTCCTTTCAAACGCAATTTGCCCCGTTAACGGCGCAGACACCAACGGCCCGACCGGTAACGCAAACTCGGTCGGCAAAGCACTCGGTGGACGCAACGAAATCGGCGTCATGCAAAACATGCTGCCAAACGGCGCAAGCCACACCATCACGCTGTCTCCTTCGCTGATGCGCGACAGCGAACATCGTGAAAAACTCAAGGCGTTTTTAAAGGGATACATCCACAACGGTGGTACCGCGCTGCAGATCAACATCCTCGACGCGGAGATTCTCAAAGACGCACAGAAGCACCCGGAAAACTATCGAAACCTGCTTGTTCGCATTACGGGATACAACGCATATTTCACGAGCATCGGCCGCGAATTGCAAAACGAAATCATAGCAAGGGAGAGCCACAACCGGTATTAATATGACGAAAATCCGCTATCTCGATATCCAACGCATGTCCAGCGAGGACGGTCCTGGACTGCGTACGACTATCTTCTTTAAGGGCTGCTCTCTTGCCTGCGCATGGTGCCATAACCCCGAGAGCATCGCAAAGAAGTTTCAGGTGCATTGGCTCAATGCACGCTGTATTGGTTGTGGCACATGCCGAAGCATCTGTCCCAACGGAGCACTATCCTATACCGTAGACGATGTCGTGATTGACCGGCGGCTCTGCACGGGTTGCTACACCTGTGTTGACGCCTGTCCTACACGCGCTCTGGAAGGAAAGGGCGCGGACGCGGAACCGGAAGAGCTCTGTCGCGAGCTTGTCAAGGACCGCGCGTATTTTGGACGTGATGGCGGTGTGACGCTCTCCGGCGGCGAAGCCTTGCTTCAGGACGGCGCGGTCGAACTGCTCAAGCTGCTAAAGGCGGAAGGCATACAGACGGCCGTCGACACCTGCGGCATGGTATTTACCGAACAATTGCAGATGGCGTTGCCGTATACGGATATCCTGCTCTACGATCTCAAAATCATGAACGATGCAGACCATCAGCGCTGGACGGGGCGCAGCAATGCTATGATCCTGCGAAATCTTGGTGTAGCGGCGCTCTGGGCAAAAGGCAGCGGCAGGCTTTGGATTCGAACGCCGATTATCCCCGACGCAACGGATTCCGAAGAGAACATCCGTTCAATCGGCAGACGTATCGCTGCAATCGGCGGAGCGGAACGCTGGGAGCTTTGCGCATTCAACAACCTTTGTACCGACAAATACAAGCGGCTGGATATCGACTGGACTTTTAAGGACACGCCGCTGATCAAACGGCGACATATGGAAGAACTGCTCGCAGTCGCGCAGTCGACGCACGCCTGCGAGGACATTCGTATGACCGGCGCACTGCGCGAGGAGGAATAAGAGGAGCATGAAACAGCAATTTTTTTCCAAAATCGACGACGCTTCCATTGCAATGATGGACAACGACAGCAAAGTTGGCGTACTTGCAACAAAAGATGAAAGCGGATATCCTCACCTGAGTTTCATTTCGTCCATTCAGGCATTTGGCGATGATCGGCTCACGTTCGGACAGTTCTCCGCCGGGTTGAGCAAGCAGTTTATCATTGACCGCCCGGACGTCGGTTTCCTTGTGCTCAGCGCAGATAAGCGATACCTTTCCGGCACGGCGACATATACGCACAGCGCAAACACCGGACCGGAATTTGACCTCTACAACAACAAACCACTCTTTCGCTATAATTCCTATATGGGATTCTATCGTATTTTTTATCTGAATTTAAACCGCATTGCAAAACTAAAAAAACTTCCGATGGGCGCAATCGTACTCGGCGCTGTTTTATCCCGCATTAAGGCACTGTTTAGCGCAAAAAGCGAAAACAACGCGCTTCCTTATGCCGCAAAAACACTCTTTTCCCAGCTTGATTCTTTAAAGTTTCTTTCGTACTACAATGAGAGTGGGCATGCCGTTATTATCCCTGTCGTTCAAGCAACAGCAGCCGGATCGGATCGGATTGTATTCAGTGGTATCCCATTTGGAAAGACTCTGAAGTCGATTCCCGAAGGTGCAAAAGTTTCTATTCTGTGTTTGACCCTTAAAATGGAGTCTGTCTTGGTCAAAGGTATCTTTTCTCGCGGAGAACTGAATATCGAACGCGTTTATAACTCAATGCCGCCTAAGATGGCATATGTTTATCCGAGAAGTGAGACCATTGAACCTGTTCGCTCATTCGAGTGATTGTACAGCAAAAACGGGAAGGCAATGCCTTCCCGTTTTATTTGCAGACACACGCTTTGCTATCCTCTAGCTTTCCTGTTGCAGGTACCGCGCAACGGTATATAAAAACTCCTTGTTTCCCGGCGGGTACTTCCCGCGGTTGATAAAGAGTTGATCAAGTCGTTTTTGGTTGCCAAAGTTCCAAATTGCCTTAATTTCCTCACGGACGTTGCGTTCAATTCTTGCGGGTTTCGTATCACAACGTTCCGCTACCATCGGATACAGTACGCGGGTCGTACTGGTTACCTGTTCCTTTTGCATAATCAATTCGAGAGTGATTGCCATTTGTACGTATCCGAGCCGTCCGGTCGGAGCGCCCAGTCTCAACAGTTCTTGTTCGATTTTCGATCTCACAAATCTATCCTCCCTTGTCGAATTTAACCCCTAAATCAGACATTAATCTACAAAATGCGAATTTTCAATGGTTCCGCTCTTCTTCGAGTTTTATCTACATTTTTCGCGTTTATTCGACTATTTTCGAGTTTGACAGTTTCATTCTTTCTGACGATTAGTAGACAAAATGTATATTTTTTGTTACAAGAACGTTTTTATATACATTGTTGAAATACAATTTTTTATTGTATTTTATTGAGTCTTCTTTTTAAAAAACATATCCTAATAATCAACACGGCGTTGGAAATCTTGCAGGCAAACGTTGATTTGAGTTCATATTCATGCTAAAATAAATTGAATACATTCCTCTCTTTTTGTATTAATTTCGCAACAAAAAACTTCATAGTGGAGGCAGTTTGCTTATGTGGACACTGAAAAAAATATGGTACCGTATTTTTCAATTTTTCCTTACCTCGGCTGAATATCTTATGCCGTGGCGGCAGCCGGAGCGATTGGATGGACCCGGCAGTATTAAAAAATTGCCAGCCTTTATCCGATCAAAAGGAATCGACAACGTATTGATTGTTACGGACGCCGTATTGCACCGCATTGGACTGCTAAACACGTTGTTTGACGCCTGCGAGGAAGCAGGCCTGCAATATACGCTGTTTGACGGGGCAGAACCTAACCCGTCCATTGAAAACATAGAAAATGCTAGAAAGCTCTATGTTGAAAACAATTGTCAGGGGATCATTGCATTCGGTGGTGGTTCCTCTATGGACTGCGCAAAGGCCGCAGGCGCGCGCATCGTAAAACCCCGCCAGAGCATCAGTCAGATGGGCGGCACTCTGCGTGTACTAAAAAAAATCCCACCGCTGTTCGCCGTCCCGACAACCGCCGGGACCGGGTCGGAAACGACCATTGCCGCCGTTGTGACCGACCGCAAAACGCACCACAAATACGCAATTCAGGATCTGTGCCTGATTCCGAAATACGCTGTGCTTGACCCGGAACTGACCATCGGCCTACCGCCGCACATCACGAGCACGACCGGCATGGATGCGCTGACGCACGCCGTAGAAGCGTATACCAACAAGCTCGCGCCCAAAAGCACTGATGAACTCGCCGTCAAGGCCGTCCGGCTTATTTTTGATAATCTTGAAAAGGTCTATAAGGATGGAACCGATATCGAAGCGCGCTACAATATGCAGCTTGCTTCGTTTTATGCCGGCGCTGCATTTACACGCGCATGTGTTGGATATGTGCATGGCATTGCGCACACGCTTGGTGGACTGTACGGTACGCCGCACGGACTTGCCAACGCTGTCATTCTGCCGTACGTCATGGAAGACTTCGGTCCGGCCGTCTATTACAAACTCGCACGGCTTGCGGAAGTCGCAGGCATCAACGGCAAGGACGACGAAGAGAAAGCAAAAGCATTCATCCGCGAAATCCGCCGCATGAACAAGGACATGAACATTCAAGATAAGTTTGATTTTATTCAGGATAAGGACATTCCTCAGATGATCAAATGGGCTATGAAGGAAGCAAACCCCATCTACCCCGTCCCTGAGCTCTGGCATGAGCCGGAATTCGAGCGGACGATTGCGCGCATCCGCGCGTAACGTTTCAATGCTGAACGAGCGCTTTTCGCAGCAAATAATCCTACCGGAAATCGGTGAAAGTGGCCAGAAGACGCTTTTGCGTTCTTCCGCGCTCGTCGTCGGCTGCGGTGGGCTTGGTTCCACGCTCTTATACTGCCTTTGCGGCATGGGCGTCGGACGAATCGGTTTTTGTGACGGGGACATTGTTTCTCGCAGCAATCTAAATCGACAGTTTTTGCACACGCCGCGCGACATCGGCCGCAAAAAAACACAGTCCGCTTACGAAAAACTGAAAGCGTTCGCGCCAGAACTGACGCTGGAACCTCTGCCGTTTTATCTAACCGATGAAAATGCCGAAGATATTGTTGCCGAATATGACGTCGTCGTGCTGGCGGTGGATTCTATCCCGGCAAGGCTTATCGTGAATCGCGCCTGTATAACCAAACAGAAACCTTTGATTGACGGCGGTGTATACGGCATGCATGGTACGCTTTTCACCGTCACACCCGGTAAAACCGCCTGCCTGCATTGTCTGTTCGGCGACACGTCCCCATCTGGAGAGGCGATCCCCAGTTTTGCGCCGGTCGTTTCCATTGTCTCCGCTATGGAAGCGCAGGCCACCGCAAACGTGCTGCTGAAAAACCCAAATCCCTCCAGCGGCACGATGCTTCTGTTTGACGGTGCATTGCTCACCATTGAAAAAATTCCTGTTCGCAAGCGTGAAAACTGTCCCGTTTGCGGAATAAAAAAAGATTAATCATCAATTTTTAAAAAGGAACGGTGCATTTGCACCGTTCCTTTTTATTTCCGCTATTATCAAGAAAATCAAATAAATTTTGTTTTCAGCAACCGTAACAATCCGGCATGGGCAAGCCCGATTGGGACGAAGAGGATGCTGGAAAGCATGATGCCCAGCTCGTACAGCAGATTGCTGCGTTGATCCGGTTTGCCGCGGAACCGGTTTAAAAACGAACCCCATGCGATGCCAAGAACGTTTCCCATCATGATCATCCGAATCGCAGCCAAAACGCCGTCTGCCCCGCATTCGCCATAGGTTCCCACGATGCGGTCCCAAGCATCCTTTGAAGGGTTCCCACGTGTATCCGCATAATGCTGTGCAAACAGGATCGCCTGCAGCTCATCCTCCGGTGCGTCGGCGCAATCTCCACAGAGCATGCCTTTGATCTCTTCACTCGTCATTCCCGACTCCAGCGCAACCTTCGTATGATAGTAAGAACACATAGGGCATCCGTTGACTTCCGTTACCGCCAGCATGATGCGTTCCATAAATTGTGCATTCATTTCACCGGATTTTCTTGCGCGCTTCAAATATGGAATTGAACGAAACGCGTTCAGCATCATTTTGTACGCTTCCGGTATGGAATACAGCTTTTTGCCAAGCTTGTTTTGCATGATGTTCACCTCGAGTAGATTGATTATAACGATCCAATATTGCTTATTATAAATCAATCCTCTTCGGTTTGCAGTAACAAGATCACATGCAAAAACCGCATCCGACGAATCGGATACGGTTTGATTCGATTTATGATTCTTTAGACTTCTCGACCGCCGCCGCAACAAATCCCTTGAACAGCGGGTGCGCACGGTTCGGACGGCTTTTGAATTCCGGATGGAATTGTACGCCGATGTAGAACGGATGATCTTCCGGCTTGAGTTCGATCGTTTCAACGATGCGGCTGTCCGGCGACGTGCCGGAAAGAATCAGTCCAGCGTCCGTCAGACGTTCACGGTAATCGTTGTTAAACTCATAACGATGACGGTGTCGCTCGTTGATCAAGTCTTTTTGATAGCAATGATATAGCAGCGAGTCCTCTACCACCTTGCAGGGATAACTGCCAAGACGCATTGTGCCGCCCATCTGGATGCCTGCGTATTGATCAGGCATAAAATCGATGACCTTGTGCGGGCTGCCTTCGTCAAACTCGCCGGAGTTTGCACCGAATAATCCGGCAGCGTTGCGTGCAAATTCAATCACCGCAATCTGCATGCCGAGGCAAAGACCAAGATACGGTATTTTTCGTTCACGCGCAAATTTTGCCGTTTGAATCATGCCTTCTACACCACGGACGCCAAACCCACCGGGAAGAACGATTGCATCGAGTCCCGATAGTTTTTCTTCAACATTCTTTGCGTCGATCTGTTCGGAGTCGATCCACTCGATGTCGACCGTAGCGCTGTTTTCATACCCCGCATGGCGCAGTGCCTCCGCAACGGAGAGATAAGCGTCATGTAGTTTTACATACTTACCGACCAGTCCGATTTTCACGTCATGCTTGCAACCCTTGACGCGTTCAAGCATTTCGTTCCACTCTGTCAGGTTCGGTTCGGGTAGATCGAGCTGCAACTCACGGCACACGACCTCGGAAAAATTATTCTTTTCCAGCATGATCGGCGCCTCATAGAGCGTGTCCACCGTCATGTTTTCAATGACGCAATCCTGCTTTACATTACAGAACAGGGCGATTTTGCGTTTGATCGACTCATCGACCGGCTGATCGACACGCATAACAATCACGTCCGGTGTGATACCGGAGGATTGGAGTTCCTTGACGGAGTGCTGTGTTGGTTTCGATTTATGCTCGTCGGAACCGGAGAGATACGGCACCAGCGTTACATGAATGAACAGACAGCTACCCTTGCCGACTTCGTGACCGACCTGACGAATCGCCTCCAAAAAGGGTTGGCTCTCAATGTCGCCAATTGTGCCGCCGATTTCGGTAATGACCACGTCCGCTGTCGTCGCATCGGCAACACTGTAGATAAAGCGTTTGATTTCATTCGTCACGTGCGGAATTACCTGCACCGTTTCGCCGAGGTAAGCGCCTTCTCGCTCGTTATGCAGGATGTTCCAGTATACTTTACCCGTCGTCAGATTGGAAAAGCGATTCAAATCCTCGTCGATAAACCGTTCGTAGTGCCCAAGGTCCAGGTCGGTCTCCGCGCCGTCGTCGGTAACGAACACTTCGCCGTGCTGGAACGGGCTCATCGTTCCCGGGTCGACATTGATGTACGGATCGAGTTTTTGCGCGGCAACCTTCAACCCGCGCGCTTTCAGCAACCGCCCGAGTGAAGCAGCCGTGATTCCTTTGCCCAATCCGGAAACAACGCCTCCCGTTACAAAAATATACTTTGCCATAGAAAATAATCCCCTCCGTCTCTCAATCAGTATATTTCAAACTTGTTGTAAAGTAAAAACAAAATAAACGCCCTCCTTTTTGGGGGGCGCTCAATTCGGTGGTTACTCCACCGTTACGCTTTTTGCCAAATTTCGGGGTTGATCGACAGGACAACCTTTCTGCACCGCGAGATAATACGCCAGCAGCTGCATGGGAACAATCGCGCAAAGCGGTGCGAGCGTCTCATCCATTTGATCGATCTCCCATTGTTCGTGCGAATGTCCCTTTGCCCCCTCCCAATGCCCGTTGGTCACGGCGAGCACATGTGCGCCGCGAACGCGCACTTCCTCCATGTTGCTTGCGGTTTTCGTCTGGAGATCGGGCTGTGTAGCCAACGCCACGACAAGCGAACCGTCTTCAATCAGTGCGATGGTGCCGTGCTTGAGTTCACCGGCAGCATACGCTTCCGAATGGATATATGAAATCTCCTTGAGTTTCAACGCGGCTTCCATCGCCAGCGCATAATCAATGCCGCGACCGATAAAGAACACATGCTTCACCGCAAACGCGCGGCTTGCAAAAAACTGTATGTTTTCCCTGCTGTCGAGTATTTTTTGCATCGAAACGGGGATTTTTTGCATTTCCTTGAGTCGTTCTGCAACCTGAGCGTGCGTCATTTCGCCGCGTTTTTCGGCAAGATCCAGCGCGGATAGATACATGACGATCATCTGCGTTAGATATGTCTTTGTCGCAGCAACGGCAATTTCCGGTCCGGCATATGTGTACATCACAAAATCGGCCTCTCTGGAAATCGTGCTGCCGGTCACATTGCAAACGGCAAGCGTTTGGCAACCGAGTTGCTTTGCGCGGCGCATTGCCGCGATGGTGTCCGCCGTCTCGCCCGATTGGCTGATGACCATAAACGGTTCGCCTTTTTTCAGCAACGTGTCGCTATAGCGGAATTCGCTTGCAATATCGACATTCACCGGCAATTTTGCAAGATGTTCCATAAATTTTTTGCCGAGCATGCCCGCGTGATAGGCCGTCCCGCAGCTGACGATGGTCAGTTTCTCGAGTTCTTTTGCCCGTGCGGCGTTCCATGGGAATTTTTCAGATTTCAGCGAATAGTCTTTGACCGAAACATATTGCTCAAATGTCTTTTTGAACGCTTCGGGTTCTTCGCAGATTTCCTTCATCATAAAGTGTTCGTAATTGCCTTTTTTCGCCGATTCTACATCCCAGTCGACATGTGTCGTTTCTTTTTCAATAGAAACACCGAATTCATCATAATAGGAGATGCCGTCTTTTTTCATTGCGGCAATCTGACAGTCCTGCATAAAGCATACGTCGCGCGTGTATTCTAAAATAGCCGGAATGTCGGACGCAACGACGCTCTCGCTGTTGCCGTGGCCAAGCACCATCGGGCTGTCCTTACAGGTGCAGTAGATGGTTTCCGGATCGTCCGCGAAAATGATTGCCAGTGCAAACGAGCCTTCAATCAACGCCACAGCCTGTTTGAGTGCAGACAGCGGGTTCCCGCGATAAAGATACCCAAGCAACTGTGCAACGACTTCCGTGTCCGTCTCCGAGGCGAACACGCAGCCCTGTTTTTGCAGCATTTCTTTTAGTTTCAGATAATTTTCGATAATTCCGTTGTGGACAAGCGCAAGTGTCTTGCTTGTGTCCGTATGCGGATGCGAATTGATGTCGGACGGTTCTCCATGGGTCGCCCAGCGCGTGTGGCCAATGCCGCACTTGCCGGATACGGGTGATTGATGCAGTAAGTTTTGCAGATTTTCGATGCGGCCTTTTGCCTTACGCAAAGAAAGTTCGCTGCCTTCCCAAACGGCAACGCCCGCGGAATCATACCCGCGATATGCCAACGCCGTTAAGCCGTCCATCAGGACTGGAACGCAGTTTCGATCACCGGTGTAACCAACGATACCACACATATAGCAGAAATTCCCCCTTGTTAAGGTTTGCCAAAAATGAAGAGTCCGATAATAAGCCGCCAACCGCCCACCCATTATCGGACGAAAAATCCTTTGGTCATTATACAAAATTGCCTGATAGAACGTCAAGTAAATTTTAAACAAGGCGGCACAATACCTTGCGCCGCCTTGTTATGTTGGATACATAATATGCTGTTTACATCAAATCAAGCCTGTCTGTTGTATATCTACAAAGACAACTTGAACCGTTCTACAGAACGTTTGAATTTATTTCTCCTCAAAGAAGCGTTCGCCGCTGCCGTAGTTTTCATAGACATAGTCGATGTCCTTGTCACCGCGGCCGGAAAGGTTGACCAGCAGCGACCCCTTGTTATTTTCGCGCGCATAGCGTATTGCATACGCCAACGCGTGCGAACTTTCGATTGCCGGGATGATTCCTTCATAACGGCTGAGCATGAAGAACGCTTCCATCGCCTCTTCATCCGTCACGCTGGTGTATTGTACGCGTCCAACATCGTGTAAAAACGCATGTTCCGGTCCGACGGACGGATAATCGAGGCCGCTTGCAATACTATACACGGGCTGTGGCGCACCGTTTTCGTCCTGCAGCATGATGCTTTCAAATCCGTGCAGAACACCTTTTTTACCAAAGGTGATGGAAGCGGCGTTGTCGCCGACCGCTTCACCCCGGCCCATCGGCTCCACGCCGACGATGTTCACAGGTTCGTTCAAAAACGGAATCATCAGTCCCGCCGCGTTAGAACCGCCACCGACGCAGGCGCAGACGATATCCGGCAGCAGGCCTGTCATTTCAACAAACTGGTCCTTGGCCTCTATGCCAACGACCATCTGGAAGTCACGCACCATCTTCGGGAACGGATGTGGACCGACGGCTGAACCGATGCAATAGATTGCGTCGTTATATTCCTGCATGTACGCCTCAAACGCGGCGTCTACGGCTTCCTTGAGCGTCTTGAGCCCACTTGAAACGGGAATGACGCGCGCACCGAGCATCTTCATGCGGATGACGTTCGGTGCCTGCTTCTTGATGTCAACCTCACCCATATAAATATCGCATTCCAGCCCGAAATACGCAGCTGCGGTCGCAAGCGCGACACCGTGTTGGCCCGCTCCGGTTTCGGCGATCAGTTTCTTTTTGCCAAGGAATTTTGCAAGCAAACCCTCACCCATACAGTGGTTTAATTTGTGCGCACCGGTGTGGTTAAGGTCTTCGCGCTTCAAATAAATCTGGCACTTTCCAAGTTTTCTCGAAAGCCGTTCGCAGTGGTAGACCGGTGTCGGGCGACCCTGAAACTCCTTACGGATACGACGCAATTCGCTGATGAACTGCGCGCTGTGGCAGATGGTTTCGTATGCGTCGTCAATCTCCTGAAATACGGGCACGAGTTGCGGCGGCAGGAACGCGCCGCCGTATTCGCCAAAGCGGCCGTCCTCCGTGGGGTACTGCTTGACATAGTTCGTAAAATCTTTATACGTCATCATAATGTTTCCCTCGCCCGCCGTTGGCCTCGGGCGTTGTCCTTTCGTTGTTTGTTTTTTGACAAAGAAAAAACGTCCTTGTTTCGGCAATTATGCCGAAACAAGGACGATGTTCTCGCGGTGCCACCTTGTTTCCCGAAAAAATCGGGCTCTCATTTAGAAATGCCAACACATTTCCCACGATATAACGGTCGCGACCCGTTGCGGGATACTGTATAAAATTCCCCCGCACGCTCTGCGGTCCATTTGAACGCCCGTTTCCTGCGGAGATTTCATCGTTCCCCCGCTCTCTGAAAGGTCGTATACGTCCGTTATCTCCGCATCACAGCTTATGCAGGAGATTATATATTATATTATTTTCACTGTCAAGTATATTTCCGCAGATTTTCTCATGCAATACGGCACCATTGTGTTACAATTTTGCTCCCGATATTTTACGATTTTATAAAATCGTTCCGTAAAGATTGAAACAAAGTGTGTGATATGAGATAATACACTTGTAATTAGGATGGTATATAGGTAAATGGCGATAGATTGGTTTCCAAAAGAGAATACGCGTGCTAAAAAAAGAATCAGCAGGTTTAAACGGCTGATGCTTGTGGTGTTTGCCGCCATCGCCGTATCGCTTTGTGCATGTTCCAAAACACCGGAGATTTCCTATGTCGATACACTCCCGTGCGACGCGGCGGACGGTTATACCTGGGTTGCAAAACTTGTACGTGGCAGCACTGGCGAAGTCAATCTGATGCAGACATATCGCGATGACGACACCTATGAACTACTCGGCGCGTCTGGCGTGTTGGAAAACGCGTTTACCGGCATAGCACCCGGTATCGCCATCGTGCGGTTGTACTATGTCAATCCCGACGAGTGGGACGGCTATCGCTCCAGTGCCTCCGGAGTTGCATACTACGAATTTCAAATTTTCGAAGATTTTACCATTAGCCTGTTGTATTCCGAAGTGGAACTGCCGGATACGTTTTAGAGTCACGAAATTATTGTTGCATACCAAAGCGGCGCTCTTTGAAGGAGCGCCGCTTGTTTCATTGCTGTTTAGCGGACGTAAAGTCCGTTTTCGTTTCTGTCGATGACTAGCGTCGTATCCGGCGCAATATCGTCGGAGATGATCTTCTTTGCCAGCAGAGTTTCAACCTTACTCTGGATATAACGTTTCAGCGGACGCGCGCCGTACATAGCGTCACTCCCGGAATCGACGATATATTCCTTGGCCGCCTTAGTCACATCGACCTTCAGCTGCCTTGCGGCAAGGCGCTTGCCAAGATCGGTAATCAACAGATCGACGATGCCGATCAGATCTGCTTTGGTCAGCGGACGATAGAACACGATCTCGTCCAACCGGTTCATAAACTCCGGACGGAACGCTCCCTTTAGCATCTGCATAACGGTGTTGCGTGCATCGTCGGAGATATTGCCTTCGCGGTCGATGCCTTCAAGAATCACCTCGGAGCCAAGGTTGCTGGTCAGTATGATGATGGTGTTCTTAAAATCCACCGTTCTGCCCTGTCCGTCGGTAATGCGTCCGTCGTCAAGCACCTGCAACATCACGTTCAGCACGTCGGGATGTGCTTTTTCAACCTCGTCGAACAGCACCACCGCATACGGCTTCCTGCGAACGGCTTCCGTGAGTTGACCACCTTCGTCGTAACCGACGTAACCCGGAGGTGCTCCGATAAGCCGCGACACGCTGTATTTCTCCATGTACTCCGACATGTCGATACGTACCATATTCTTTTCGTCGTCAAACAGCGCCTGTGCAAGTGCTTTTGCCAGTTCCGTCTTGCCAACGCCCGTGGGGCCGAGAAACAAGAACGAACCGATCGGCCTGTTCGGGTCCTGAATGCCCGCGCGCGAGCGTAAAATCGCGTCGCTGACGCGGTCGACCGCCTCATCTTGCCCGATGACACGCTTATGCAGGATCTCCGGCAAGCGCAATAACTTTTCACGCTCGCCTTCCATCAGGCGAGATACGGGAATCCCCGTCCAGCGCGCAACGATTCGTGCGATCTCTTCGTCCGTTACGCGATCGTGAAGATAGCTGGTCTCATGCGGACGATTCTCCGCGAGCTTCTCTTCCTTCTCAAGCTCTTCCGTGAGTTGGGGCAGCTTACCGTATTTCAACTCGGCGGCTTTATTGAGGTTATAGTCGCTTTCCGCGCGAGCGATTTCACCATTCGTACGTTCGATCTCTTCACGCAGTTGCTGTACTTTGCCGATGGCCTGCTTTTCGTTTTCCCATTTGGCCTTCATCTCATTAAAGGTACCGCGCAGTTCGGCGAGTTCCTTTTGGATATCGTCCAGATGCTCCTTGGAGAGCTTGTCCGTCTCTTTTTTGAGCGCGGCTTCCTCAATTTCAAGCTGCATGATCTTGCGGCTGATGGTGTCCATCTCCGTCGGCATGGAATCCAGCTCCGTCTTGATCAACGCACAGGCTTCGTCCACGAGGTCGATCGCCTTGTCCGGCAAAAAACGGTCGGAGATGTAGCGGTTGCTTAGCGTCGCCGCCGCAATCAGCGCGGAGTCCTGAATCTTGACGCCATGGAACACTTCATAGCGTTCCTTGAGTCCACGCAGAATCGAAATCGTGTCCTCAACGGTCGGTTCTTCTACCATGACCGGCTGGAACCGGCGTTCGAGCGCTGCGTCTTTTTCGATATACTGGCGATATTCGTCCAGCGTTGTCGCGCCAATACAGTGCAGTTCGCCATGCGCAAGCATAGGCTTTAACAAATTGCCCGCGTCCATCGCGCCTTCGGTTTTACCCGCGCCAACGATGTTATGCAGCTCGTCGATGAACAAAATGACGCGTCCGTCGCTCTCCTTGACTTCATTGAGTACGGCTTTTAGGCGTTCTTCAAACTCACCGCGGAATTTGGCGCCCGCAACCAGCGCGCCCATATCCAGCGCGAAAACCTTGCGGTCTTTGAGGTTGTCCGGCACGTCGCCGCGCACTATACGCAGCGCAAGTCCCTCGGCTATGGCCGTCTTGCCAACGCCCGGTTCACCGATCAGCACCGGGTTATTCTTTGTTTTACGGGACAGAATGCGGATCACACTGCGGATCTCGTCGTCGCGTCCGATCACGGGATCGAGCTTTTGATTGCGTGCAAGCTCCACCAAATCCTGCCCATATTTCTTCATCACATCATAGGTACCTTCGGGATTGTCGGAGTTTACCTTGCGGTTGCCACGGACAACCTTTAGCTGCTCGGAAAACGTCTTTTCGTTGACGTCGAACTTGCTGAAAATCCGCTTGACCGACTCGGTAGGCTTTTTCAGAAGGCCGAGAAACAGATGCTCTACAGAGACATACTGGTCGTCCATGCTCTTTGCGCGCTTCTCTGCCTCGTTCAAGGCATTGTTCAGGCTGCCGGATACATAAACCTGTTCCGGTGCGCTGCCACCGCTGTAGGTCGGCAGCGAGCCAAGCTCACGCTCGATATCCAAAAGCATGGCGTCCGTGTCCGTGCCCGTCGCGGACAAAATACTGCCGATCAAGCCGTTCGGCTGCACCATCAGCGCATACAGCAAGTGTAGCTGCGAAACTTCCGTATTGCTATGCTCGCTTGCCATCTGCTGGGCTGCTTGCACAGCCTCGATGCTTTTTTGTGTTAACTGATTGACATTCATAAATCTCAATCCCCCTCTACAATATCATGCCGCCGTTATGAATATGGGAAACATAGAGTTTCTCCACACCGGCTACCGCCGCGGCAGGTTCGTTTAAATACTCAAAATATATCTTCAACGCGCGATCGAACAAACGAATGTATGCGGCGATGCCTTCGCCGATTTGTTCATTGTCCAGCGTGCTGTCGGTGAGGCGAAGTTTTCGAATATAGCGTCCGTCCTCCATTGCGCACTCCACACGGCCGACATACGTCGTTTCAATCCGTGTCCACAGCTTGAAGAACTGCAGCATTGCCAACACAAGCGCGCTGTTTTGACTGCGTACGCTCACACGGAGTTCGCCAAGCAGCGGGCGCGCGTTTTTATAGAGCTCCACACTGTACCGCACGCTCGGATTATATTTGTAATCCAGTGCGCTTCTCAGCGAGAACATGGAGTCCGATGGCTGAAGCTGTGGCTCAAACACACTGCCCATGAGCATTTGCTCGATTGCTTCGAACACCTCCCGTATTCGTTTTTCCGGCGTGGTATAGCGCAAATAATCCGCTAAAATCTGGTTGGTCATACCCGAACGGCTCGTTCCGGCGTCAAATGCCAGCCGGTCGATTTCACGCACGATTTCGTCCGATAAAACCAGTGAATACACGCTTTTATTCATAAATTTCATCACCTCACGGTTCGTTAATTTTATTATACCTACTTCTTTAAACTTTGCAAGCGCAATTAATAACTTTGCATACGATTTTGCAATTCTTTCACGTTTTCACTATACTGAATTCGTAATGTCTTATCGTTTATTTGAGTAGGGAGCAACTTTCATTTATGACGTATAATTTTGATGAAGTAATCGACCGCAGCGGAACGCACAGCATGAAATACGACGCGGGAAGCCGTATCAATCCATACCTGCCAGACGACTATCTGCCGCTTTGGGTCGCGGATATGGACTTCGCCTGCGCACCACAGATTCTGGATGCGATGCACAAGCGTTTGGATAAGCGAATCCTAGGCTACAGCATGCTTGGCGATGACAGCAAAAGCGCCGTTGTTGCGTGGATGCGTCGACGGTTCGGTTGGTCGGTTTTACCACAGCAGATCGTGTTTTCCAGCGGCGTTGTCACCGCGCTGTACGCCGCAATCGAACACCTGACAAAGCCCGACGACGCAGTGCTTTTGATGACGCCCGCATACCATCCTTTTGATGATGCGATCAAACGCTTTGGGCGCACGCCGCTCTACAACCGGATGATCCAGGGACAGGATGGTAAATACGAAATCGACTTTTGCGATTTTGAGCAGCAGGCGCAGCGTAAAAATTGCACGATGTTCTTCCTTTGCAATCCGCAGAACCCAAGCGGACGCGTGTTCACACGCGAGGAACTGACGCGGATCGGCGACATCTGCCTTTCGAACGACGTGTTTATCGTCAGTGACGAAATTCACGCCGACCTTACGCGTATCGGGTTGAGACACATTCCAATTGCGGCGCTGTATCCAAACGAAAAGCGCATCATCACCTGCACGAGCCCGAGCAAGTCGTTCAACATCGCAGGGAACAATCACTCGCACCTGATCATCCCGGACGAAGAAATCGCCAAAGCATGGACGAAGAATCATTATTGCGGTCTGCCAGCATCGGTTGGCATCGATGCGGCGATTGCAGCCTATAATGAAGCCGAGGACTGGCTGGAAGAATTGCGCATGTATCTGGACGGCAATTTTGAAATGATGAAGGCAATGCTTGCCGAGCAACTACCCAAAGCCATCTTTCAAATTCCGCAAGGCACGTATCTCGGCTGGGTCGATCTGAGTGCGCTTGGCCTTCCGGAAGAGCGGCTGAATGAAATCGTCTCCCGCGCAGGTGTGTTCGTTCAGTTTGGCAAAGACTTTGTCGACAACGGAGATTGCCATATGCGCGTCAACGTCGCATGTCCCCGAAGCGTGCTGAAAGAAGGCCTTACGCGTATATGTAATGCACTACAAGCCTATTAAAAATCCAAAAACAAAAAAAGGATGGCCTAGGCCATCCTTTTTTATTCTATATACGTCTTTTTCACATATTCGCTGGTAAACGCCCGAAGCAAGGCGCCATAGTCCGGCGTAAAGTCGAGTACATCGCCGACGCGGTATGGCTTTGCGCGCGATAGATCGACGATCAAATGGTCGGAACTTGCGCCGATGCTCTGCACGTTTCCATCATGTGGAGTCAACCCATCCGCAGTGGTATCTTGCCGGCCGATCTTGAGAATACCGCGTGTCTGTTCACCATTATCCGAAAACACCGGGCGTTCTCCAAACGCGTTTACTCCGCTTGTGCCGATCGGAATCGACGGTTTTTTCTGTATTTCAATCAACTGTGCGGATACTGTGAACGTATCCCCGTATAGTCCCTTGATCACGCGCTTGATCGCCGTGTCGTTGCCAAGTAAAATCGATTCACCAAGACGCAGGTGGTTGATTCCCCTTGGAACACGATTTTTTTGCAGCAGACCAACCGTGCTGGAATTTCCGCCGGAAACGAGCGGAACAGGCAGGCCTGTTTTGTTTCGCACTTCCTCCGCAATTCGACATAGTTCGCCAAGGTTCGTTTCATCCGGCGAAATCGCACCGTAACAGGTCAGGTTTGTGCCAACGCCAAGAAGCTCCAGCGCGGATTCGTCTGCAACCGCCTGTGTCGCACGGTAGATTGTCTTTCGGTTGCGGAAGAGTATACCTTCTCGCAGATCGCCAAGGTCGATCATGAGTATGACAGCGTGCTTTTTCTGCGCGCGCATCGCCGCCTTACCCAATGCATGGATGGTATCAATTTCCGATATAAGCGAAACGTCCGCTGCCGCAATCGTTTCGTCTGCTTCGCAGGGCGCAGGTGAACGCAGAAGCAGTTTTGGCTTTTTCGTGCGCAGCCGATCCAGGTTTTCCACGCGCGCGTCGGCAAGCATGGAAACGTCGCTTTGCTCAAATACGCGTGCAATGGTTTCATCCGCGCATACGGCTTTCGTCACCGCGGCGACAGTGATGCCATGTTGACGGCAAAGCGCTGTTAACGTGTCGATATTGTGCTTGATTTTACCAAGGTCGGCGCAAATTCTTGGATACTCGCCCATACGCTTGCCTTTCAAGAAACATTTATTATTGGCTTTCCTTCCTTTACTTTCCTAAAAAGAAAAGTAAGGCAAAAGAACTTACATAATATTTAAAGCAACAACTCTTAAACAAAATTTCTACGCAAAACGCAATGTTTTCATTAAAAGCACTTTCGCCGCTTCGGGCCGCGACTTTGCCAGCACACCGAGCGACGCCATCACATACTGCTCGTCAAACGCAATGTTTACCGCCCCGGGTTTTGGGTACAGCATGGTGTTACTCGTATTGCAATCGGCCAGCTCTCGCAGAATACGCTCATGTTCCGGCAGGCGTGTCAGCGCGCCGCCGGTGCCGATTAACGTCTTAATTTGTGTCAGATCTTTTCCCTCGGCGGCAGTCGAACGTCCCTGCGGCGTGTAATAGTGGCGCAGTTTGCCCGCATGTCGACTGATCGCGGTCAACCCCGCTTCCAGACACAAACGGTTTGTTAGTTTCAACTGCTCCCGTGTTTGTGGTATCGGCTTATATTTTTTCATTACGGTGTCAATATCCATATTAAGTTCGTGCTCTAATTTCGCTTTTTCAATTTGATCGACCAAGTGATGCGCATTCACAAAAAGGCCAAGATCGCCTTCCACCGTACGCTTGTTGAACGGCTCCGGTGCGGTTAAAAGCGCCGCAATCTCGTCTGAACCGTTCGTTACGGAGTGCACGTCCGTCGTCGCGCCGCCGATATCGAGCACAGCAAGATCACCGATCTCCGCATACAGCAGCATCGCCGCTTCCATAACCGCGCCCGGTGTCGGCATGATCGCCCCCGTCACAAGGTCGCGGATATGTTCCATGCCCGGCGCGGAAACGATGTGCCGTTCAAACGCTTCATGTATGACCTTGCGCGTCGGCTCAATATCCAGCGCGTCCAGTCTTGGATACACGTTTTCCGCAAGATAAACGGGAACGCCCGCCGATTCGAAAATCTCCTTTATGGCCGACCGGTTTTGAACATTGCCCGCATACAACACCGGTGCACCCGTACCAAATTTAGCAAGTAACTCGGCGTTATAAAGTGCGGTTTCACGCTCGCCATAGTCCGTGCCGCCCGCAAGCAAAATCAGGTTCGGCCGGATGGTGCGTTGTTCCTTCAAGTCACGTTCCGTTAGCTTTCCCGCGGTCGTCTGCCGCACGATCGCACCCGCTCCCAGCGCCGCCGCGCGCGCCGCGTTGACCGTCATGTCGTATACGAGCCCGTGTACGCACATCTTCAGTCCGCCCGCCGCACTGGAGGAAGCCAATAATTTGCCGTAATCCAGCACATTTACGCCAATGTTCCGTTTAAGATCGTCGATTGCATTCGTCAACCCGATGCACACGTCGCCTTCCAGTACGGTCGTCGCTGCCTGACCCTGACCCGAAAAATGCGGCGCGCCGTCCAGATCGTCAAACGCATTGACAAGCGTGGTTGTCGAGCCGATTTCCGCAATCAGTACGTCGACATACATTGTTTATTCTCCCTCACGCTGTTCCTGTTTTATTACAAAAAAATGTCGCACCGAATATATTTGCTAAAAATATATTCTAAAAAGTCAAATTCTCTCTTCTGTCGCGCTCTTTTACTAAAAACGTCGCCACATGATTCCCGTGTGTTCCTCTGCCAAATCCTGCGTCCGCGCCTGCTTTTCTTGCGCTGTCATTGTCTACCTGCGTGCCTCCCGCAAGGAACACCAACTTGTCGCGAACGCCCATCTCGCGTGCAATGCGATCAATACGGGCAATGTTTTTATAGTGGATGTCGTCGTGCGAAATTATGACGGACGCTAACATTGCGTCCGCGTTGAGTTCAATTGCTGCACCGACGAGTTTCTCAGGCGGCACAGATGTGCCGAGATAATGCACCTCGATGCCGTATTTCTCAATGCCGCCGTGTTTAATGTCGATAATTTCGCGCAGTCCGACGGAATGCTCGTCCTCACCAATGGTACCGCAGACGATGCGCATCGGTTTGTTCGCAATCGCCGCACGCAGTTCTTCATCGTTCATCACATCCGGTTCTTTCGGGATCACAAGCGAATCCACGTCGATCTCAAAACCAACCTTGCCTTTCAGTTCGATCCGTGTTCCTTCCGCGCGATGGAGTACCTCTCGTGAAATCACCGCAATTTCGCTTAACCCCATGCGCTTTGCGCATTCGATTGCCGCGGCTTCGGCAATCTTCTTTTCCGCCGGGAAACAAAGCGTCAGCAGCACCGTTCCATCGGCAAGCCATTCCATCTCCGGTTTGATTTTCTTTGCATGTGGCTGTCGGAACTTCTCCACCTGCTCCATACGCAAATAGACGTTGTCGCTTTCGTCCAGTTCGTCGATATACTGAATTTTCTCCGGCGCTTCCAGTGTGCAACCGCCGATCAAAGCCGCGGGGTTTTCCGGATCGCCACCGTACTGCGCAACATTGTTGTAGCCAAAGTGCGCGGTCACCGGCGCAAAATAATCGCTTTCGCGCTTGATGACCGTTCCCGAACCCACGCCGCCGTCGATCTTTCGCGCAATACCGTCGCCGTTACGCTCCGGGAACAATCCGCTGTCAACAAACATGCCGTTTTCAACCGCCGCGAAGTAGCCGCCCTGCCCGACCATCTCTTCCAAAAACAATATCGCGCGTTCTGTCAGTTCACGCGCTTTGTCTTCCAGATAGCCGTCATCTTTCAGCTCCACCATCTCCATCAGCCCGTCGAGGCCGACAAGCGTCTGTTTCGCCGTGTCGCAGGCTTCGATATTGTAGATGTGCCAGGGCACGTTGCGGCCTTCGTCCGGTGTGATTGTGGACTGTATGTCCGCGCTGGTGAGTTTACTGATAAGCATGTTGAGTACATGCGTCACCGTCGCCTCACGCGTGCTTGATTCGATGTACTTTGTGTTCATCTGCGCACGCATGCGATATCCGCTAAACAATCGCCGCAGAGCGACCGCGTATGGAAGATCCATATACACGCACGGACCCGGTGTCGCTGTCGGCGGAACCGTTGACAGACAGATGTTTTCTTTTGGAATGCCGGCTTTGCTTGAAAACAGCGCGTTGATCGCGTGCTGCACCATCAATTCCGGCATGACTTTCCACGCGTCGCGCGCGGTGGCGTTTGCATTGTGTGCACCGTCAATCTGCGCCATGCCAGCCCAGGCGATGAGTCTTTTGCTCTCACAAGCATCGACGAATGAGCGCACCATGTTAATGTTACGGTAAATGACATTGTACTGCGGATCCTGATGGCAGCCGTTGACGCCTTCCTCGGCAAACATGACCGCGATGTCCGGGCCGGCTACCCCGCTGACATAGCTGTGATAATTAATCGGCCGGCCCACTTCGTCTTCGATTAGATCAAGCGCCTTTCGCTGTGCGCGCACCTGCTTACGTGAAATCGGAACCCCGCCGATTCCCTGCGGCGTGCCTTCGATCAGCCCGTCGAAATGGCTCTGGCCGGATGTGCGGATGACCATGATATGATCCGCGCCGTGGTGCGCCGCCATACGCATGCGCCGGATGTCGTCTTCAAAACGCCCGCTTGCGATCTCTGTTGTGATCACGGGCATCGGCTGCGGGTCGACGTCCTCAAAATTGTGCGCAGGAGGCAACGGCACGCCGTCCTTGAGCGGCTTGCTGCAATCGCGATAGGTAAACGGTCCCATGGACAGGTTCGGCGCAGGTTCGCGCCATGTCCATCCGCGTCGCCTCGGGCGATAATGCTCCAAATCTTCCAGAATCTTTGAAACGTCGATGTTTTCATCCGGTGGCAAACGATATTCGCTCATTTCGCACCTCCGAACAACACTGCTGCTTCGTCCATAGCGCTCGGTTGAAGTAACGCTATCCCCGCCTGTCGAATAGCAAGGTTGTTTTGCCTTGCATAGCGGTAGACAACGTTGCCCGCGCCATGACCAAGCAGGTTTCGCTCCATACAACCGTCGACAATCGCCTTTGCTTCCAGTGAAGAAAATCCCATGCGCAGCAAAACGCTCCGCTCAATCGCCGGCGTTGTGTTCTCTTTACCAAGCGCGAGCAACGGCTCAACGAGTTGCTCCGTCAGCAACCAGAACCGGTTTTTCAGTTGCTCGTCGCTCAGCGTCTTCAGGGGTTCGCGCCGAGCCAAAAAATCATCTTCACGCTTCATACCGCATCTCCTGTGTAAAAATCTATGATTCGAGTGCTTGCAGCACAAATGTTTCGCTTGTCTTCGTCTCCGCCGAGAGGAACGCAACGTCCTCGTTTGTCGGTGCGTTGTCAACGCTCAACGCCGCGTGGCGTATCAGCGATCTTCGCATATGGTCGAGGTCTGCGTCCCTTGCCTGAAGCAGGCCCGGATGCAATGGCAGTACGATGCTTTCGCCGGGCACTTCATCCTTCGGGTCGCCAAACATAACGTTGATTCCATTTTGTCGCGCAAACGACAGCTGCGCACAGCCGTGCTTACCTGCGCCGGTATATTCCGTCTCCTGTACAACGATAACCGCGTCTTCATGCAGTTGTTGCGCAAGTGAAATTGCCGCCGCAAGCGATGTGTTCCCTGCGGGTCCACGCTCGATTCCTTCCAACCGCGCAAGCAGTTCCGTCGTATAAAACACTTCACCCTGATTGACCGTAACATAGCGGTCCATGTATCGAAGCGGTCTTGCCGCGCTGCGTGGGACGTCGCTTCGATCCGGCCAGGTGGAAAACGGCATGCCGAATCCAGTGTGTCCGGTCGTAAACGATTTTTTATTAAATTGGGTGTCGCTCGCCATGTGCAGCCCTTTGAGGTTGACACTGGCGGCGACGACCTGCGTCTGACTCCCCGCCTTGCGTAACCCCCGCGCCGTTCCCGTCAGGTTTCCGCCGCCCGCGTTTGTGCATACGACCATGTCGGGATCCTTTCCAATCTGATCCCTGCACTGATGCGCAACTTCCCAGCCGAGCGTTTCAATGCCGATTACGCCGAACGCGCTGTAAAGCGACGCATTAAAATACCCTGTGTCTTCCAGCATGCGCAAAACCGTGTAAAACAGTTCCGGCCCGACCGTCAGCTGAACAACCTCCGCGCCGAGCGCCTCGCATTTACGGGCTTTCTCAATGATTTCCGGCTGTCCGACACCGCGTGAATCGTAGCACTCCTGCACGACGATACATTTCAGTCCGCTCTTTGCGCAGCAGCTTGCGACCGCCGCGCCGTAGTTGCCGCTGGTTGCGGCAATCGCGCCGGGATAACCCGCGCGCTTTGCGTGATGAATACTTGTTGCAGCGCGCCGCACCTTAAAGCTTCCGCTCGGGTTTGCCGCCTCGTCCTTGATAAAGATACGCGCGCCGTATCCGTCTTTCGACAGTTTTCGCACGAGCGCGGTAACGTTTTTCAGCTCGATCAGCGGCGTATTGCCGATTGCATAGCCGCGCTGAATTTCCATTACGTCCTTGAGCGAATAACCCGTCGAGCGCATCATGCGCTCGTAATCGAACGCAATCGATCCGCTTTCAAACTGTTTATAATCTACACCAACTGCAGATTTGATGATTTCGCTTTTGCGCGCCATGACTGCGTTAAAACTGTTGTCCTTCGGCATCAGGATTCACCCCCGAATAAGAACGCAAACGCATCATCGCCCGCGCGCTGCAATTCCGGTACGAAATCGCCAAAGCTGTGCGCATAGTGCGGCATTTCGTCAGTCAGCGTACCGTATTCGATTCGCCCGGTACGCGTGATGATGCTCACTTCTTCGCCAAGATTTGCATCTCGCCGCAGATATCCTTTTGTCCATAGTTCCAGCGGCACACACTTTGTATCGTCCGGCACGGCCGCGGCGCGCTCGCTCGCGGATAGAACAACACTGTGAATCCGTACCCAGTCACCTTGTTTGGCCATGGAAAACACCTCTTTTTTCGTTTGTCCTTCGGTTCATCTATCTCTTTGAAATGTTTAATTCAGAATCCCGTCTTCAATTTGTTCTCGCATATCGCCCATGATCGCGTGTGGAACGGGCAGATCAATCATTGTTTTTAGTCCCGGTCGCGCGTTGATCACGTGTGGAATCATGTTGACGCACATGGCGATAGTGCCGATTCCACCGTCCACCTCGGGCCGGATGGCCATATCTACACGCGGACTGCCTTCCAGTGTGATGTAGTCTCCCGTCTGTGTTCCGCCGAGCTCCGGCTCGATCTGCTGCGGGTGTACCATATCGATTCGCACGCTTCCGTTTTGCTTACCCTGCCCCGTCATGTTCACGCCCGCAACGTTTCCTTTCGCTGCAAAGCCGTAGGACGATTTACGATCGACGTCCGTCAAAATCGCTTCCATTTGCTGGCTAAAGTCGTCAATTTTCCAACCGATCGCCTTTGCAATCATTCCTACGCTTTCGGCAAAGCCGACGTGCCCTGCCAGCGTACCACTATTTACACCATTGTCGAACTCTTCCGGCGTAAGACCGACGCCCTGCTCCTGCATAACGAGCGGCCCGAAGGGAGAAAGCGAATTGACGCGCCTGCACGTGACGGTTTCAACGTCCGTCATGCAGCCCGACAGGCAAATTGCCAGCAAATCCATCATCAATCCAGGATTGATGCCAGTCCCCAGAGCCGTTACACCATGCGCTTTTGCAATATTATCAATCTTCTGTGCAAGTTCCGGTTCTTTTGCCGCGGGAAAGCTCATCTCTTCGGCGGTGCTGATCACGTTAACGCCTTTTTCAAGAACGCGGACGAGTTTTGGATAAACGTCCCGCATGAATGAATCCGTTGCAACGATGCAAACATCCGCACCATAGTCTGGCAGCGCACGATCGATTTCGTCGTCAACGATAACATCCGCATGGTTACCTCGCTCAACGCCAAGCAAACCGAAGATGCTCTTTCCAACACGGTTTGGATGCAAATCACACACACCGGTGATTTCCACGCCCTGTTTACGCAGCAATACCTTGGCGATTCCGCCACCCATAGCGCCGAACCCCCACAACGCAACACGAATTTTTCGCATACCGTTCCTCCGATCGCCATTGATCTGTTTATATGATTTTGTAATGAATGTTTGTTAAAAAGTCTGCTGTAATTCCCGTCTCGGTACAAAGAAATCGTCTTCGTTCAATCCTGCTTCTTCAATCGCCTGCTCTACATAGTCCAGCACACCGATCTGCAACCGGCGGTGGCAGTCGCTGCCCATGGAAAATTTCAGTCCCGCCTCCTTTGCGCGGATGATCATTTCCATATTCGGCGCGCGCCAAAGCCCGGAGATTTCCAGGGCAATGCCGTTTGCCGCACACAGGTTGATGACCATATCTTCCCACTGGCGCAAAAAGCGCGTTCCGTGCAATTCGTCACACGGCGGAAGGACCGTAGCATGGCCGAGAATGTCGACGCGCTGCGTGGTGAACGTTTTTTCCATCATTTGGATGATATAGGCAAGATAATATCGATTCATATCGGGAGAATAGTTTTTATAATACGATTCCGTATAACCGGAGCGTTTTGTGAAATATTGATTCAGTGGAACAAATCCGCCGCGGCCGTCCGGCATGCTGTGTACGCTTGCAATCACGTAGTCCAGCTGTTCGTCAAGGATATCCGGCAGGTCGGAGCGGTGTTCCATGTTGACCTCCGCACCACGATACACGTTGTACGGTTTGAGCGCTTCAAGGTAGGTTGCAACATCTCTAAGCGTGTAGATACCACAACAAAAAAAGTGATCGGACACACCAAGAATATGACCCTGCTGCTGTTCAACTTTTACCAAATCCTCCAGCGGAAATTCCGCGTCGGACATATTCGTGTGCGTGTGCAGGTCATAAAGTTGCATGTCGTTCTCCGTTTTCGTTTTAATTAATTTTGCATAAAATCGTTTGTATAGATGTCAATATGCATCTTTACGCTCCTACAATATACCATGAACGCATCCTTCAAACAAGAGCAGTCATTTGCTTACGAATCTTTTTACCCGGAACAAAACCAGCGCCGGACGTTGCTTTCAAACGATCCGGCACATATCAAAGTTAAAATTTTTATTTGATTGTTCAGCGTTTTTCGGCAGTGTATTGTATCAACTCCGCCGCGACGCTGATCGCGATCTCCGCGGGTGTTTCCGCGCCGATTTGCAGGCCAATCGGTGAATGCAGTCGGTTCAGCTCCGCTTGCGTAAAACCTTCCGAAAGTAGCTTCTCTCGCGTGAGTTTCACTTTTGTCTTGCTGCCGATGCAACCGATATAGTCAGCCTTTGTATGCAGAATCCAGCGTAGTATCTTGAAGTCGGACTGGTGCCCACGCGTCAATACGATCACATGATCGCGGGATGTGATGCCGAGTTCTGCTTCCGCTTTGTCAAACGGGATGTGCAGCACGCGCTCTGCCGTTGGAAACAGCGCTTTCTTTGCAAACTCTTCGCGGTCTTCCAGCACCCAGACACGATAATCAATAAAAGACAGCAGCGGGACCATCTTTTGGGAAACATGCCCGCCGCCGAACACGACCACACGCGGTGCGCCGTGCAGAGGCTCTATGAACAACTGTGTATCGTCCTCGGTCAGCACCGGTTTTTCTCCGAGATGTTCTGAAATTTCCGGTCTTTGTCCCGCCTGCTTTTTAGTAAGCACTTCCGTCTTATTAACGTTCTCTCCACAGATTGCCGTTGCGAGATATGCTTCCTCGCCGTCAGCAAGCATGCATAATGCACGATCAACGACAGCCAACCCGTCCACACCGGAAAAGCAACGAAGCAGCACACGGACTCTGCCGCCGCAGACCATGCCGACGCCGTTGGCCTCGTCCGCATACAGCAAATATTCACGCGCTCCGGACTTGCATCCGTCGAGCGCATCCGTCCGCGCCTGGTATTCCACCGCACCTCCGCCGATTGTTCCGGTTTGTTCGCCGTCCGACGAAAGCACCATGGACGTACCTACGCCGCGCGGTGCTGAACCGTCTCGTTCTATGATGGTCAATAACATGGCGGATTTTCCGGCATTAATGATATTGCGTATCGTTTCCAGCAGTTGCTTCATTCAAAGTACCTCTCGCCTTGACTAAACTCGATTCGTGCATCCCGCCTCATAGATCATTAATCCAAGCCGCCTGGTTTTCGAGTAGTAAAATGGAAACGCAGGATCACCAGTTTCTTTCAGATGCGGACGCACCTGCTCCGGCAAATACGTTATTTGATCATAATACGAAAAAAACGCGACTGCGTCGTCAAGCGAAGTAAACGGCTGACCATGTTCCACCTCAAATTGTTCCAGCGAATATGGAATGTCCGCCTGCTGGACTGCTTCTTCCAAATCAAAGATCGTGATCGAGCGCTTGGCCGTCTCAATCAGAGAGAAACCGCGCGACGTATCGCAGGACTGAACAACAAATGTTTTACCGCACGTAAGCTCACGCGAAAGCGGCAAGAGTTGATCCGGTTTGCCGAAGAAGCAGAGCACGAGTGCGTCGTAAAGCGCGTCCGGAACATACGTAAACACGTCGCCAAGCATTGCCGTTACATTCTGTGGACAACGTGCGCGAAACGCTGCAACGGCTTTTACATTCCGCTCAATCACCGTAACATGCTCCACATAGTGCGAAAGCCAAATTGCAAGGTCGCCGAGCCCGCCGCCCGCGTCAAACACGCGCGACGACGGCGGAAGATAAGCAGCAATCTGCGCCGCTATTACCTGATAATAGTTGCTCCTTTTCGACGCGTTCTGCATCCACTGAATCGACGCGTCTGTCCACTGAAAACCACCCAATGCTTCATTTCTCCCTGTTTTAACGGCGCCATTGCCGATAATGATATTTGTTTTTATTCGAATAATCGAAATCTGAATGTGTATGTTATTCTTCTATCAAGGCGTCTTCACCGATTTGAGAGCGCAACTCCGCATAGCGAAAACATGTTTTATCATGGTCGTTCACAATGCCCGCCGCCTGCAAAAACGAATAGATTGTGACCGAGCCGACATATCGCATGCCGCGCTTTTTCATATCAGCGGACATCTTGTCGGACAGCGGTGATGTGGTTTTGTATGCGCCGTCCTTGGAAAACACGACTTTTCCATCCGAAAAGCTCCACAGATAGTTGCAAAACGAGCCGAATTCCTTTTGCAAATTCAAGACGACCTTTGCATTCTGGATTGCGCCCGCTATCTTGCCGCGACTGCGAATGATGCCTGCATCCTGCAAAAGCGATTGCACTTTGTCCTCATCATAATACGCAATTTTCTCAACATCAAATCCGTCGAATGCTTTGCGGAAGTTTTCCCGCTTTTTCAGTATGGTAATCCAAGAGAGTCCCGCTTGAAACGCTTCCAGCAAAAACAGTTCATACATGGCCTGTTCGTCGTGCAGTGGCGTTCCCCACTCCTCATCATGATAGGCGCAGTAGAGTTCCGAGTTCTCATTGACCCAGCTGCATCGTGTTTTTTGATTCATGCTGTATTCTCCATTTCAAACGTGTCAATACGAAAACTTTTGCGTCTGCGTTCGATTATATCATAGCGTATGCGCAAAACAAAACACCACCGCACCAATTTTGTGCGGTGGTGTTGCTTGTGTGTTTGAGTGCTTATCCAACAGCGGTCGGCATCGGCGTAGGTGTTGCCATGGGAACTTCGAACGAATCAAGACCGTTTCCGTCAATGATGTCACTATCGTCCGTTTCTTCGCTGTAGGAATAGTTCCAGTTTTTCTGACGCTCCTGCCACTCGTTGAGTATCTGAATCACACGCGCCTGATCGGCCACGGTGAATGAGCGGTAACTCGGATTATAAGAGTAAATCGAACCGTTGCGGCCAACATAGATGGTCGATCCGTCGCTTGTGTATACAACGTCACCATAGGATGCATACAGATTGCTTCCGGTCGCCACATTCGGTAAGATCATCGCGTCTGCTCCGATATAGTTACCATCCTCGCCCATCGCGCGCCCGCTCCACGTTGTGTAGACACAGAATGCATTCGGGTCAGTCGTCGGCGTGCTTCGATTGAGAATCTCAATCAACTCGGCAACCAAATCGGAAAAATCGACGTTTGACGAATTGTCACTGTATGCATACCGGCTGTAGTAGAACGAATTGGACTGTTTACTGCCGTCCTTCATCGGTATGTTATAGAAAGAGAACGTGACGTCCATCATGTCGTCGTCATTGATAAAGCTGTCAGAAACAGCACAGATCTCTTGCAGCAAATCCAGGTGCTCGTCTGAGCTGATTGCGTTTTGCACCTGCATCCATGTGGAACATGTTTCGGGCAGTGCAAGGCGGATCGTATAGTAATCGTGATAGCGAACCATACCGACATATCCATGCAGCCGCAAAGAACCAAATGTCTGCAACTCGTCTTTGCCGTAGCGTTCGTAACTATAATCTGTTTTATTATATTCACTGTAAGGAACATAATTTGTTGCTGCGACCTCTTTATACAGTGTCTGTCGAATGGTTTCGCCGCCACTGTAATTCTCGTCGTAAATATCCTTGCCTTGGCAATACCGGATCGAATCCTCCGGTGGCAGTGAGCAAATCGCCTCTGCAAATGCGCTGTTTTCGCTACGCAAGGAGTCCAGATAAGCTCCGTTGATAAAGGTGATCAGTCGCCCGACTTTTCGACCACTCTTCAGCACAATATTGACCGGTTCTATCGAAGTATAGTAATTCTCGGTGCTGTCGTAGTCATAATCGTAGCTGTAGTAGCCGTATTGGTTATACGAATCCACATTGTCGCGCAGCGTTGAAAGGACATATTCGATCAGGTCCTCGTCATCAAAATCAGCTTGCGCAACAAGGTAGGATGCGTAACTTACCGTATCCGACGCACGGTCCGACCCGGGAAACTCAATATACGCTACATCCTGCTGTAAAGGCACTTCGTTTCGCATTGTGTCACCCACGGTCTGCACTCCAAAGTATAAGCAGACGGTCAAAAGACCGGGAACTAAAAACCACGGCAGCGAAAGAAGCACTTTCTTCATCCTGCGCATCACAACGATCTGATAGATTGCATAGCACCCGATTGCGATGACCACAATCAGCAGTATATTCTGCCGCGTCAGGTTGACCGCACCGGAAACCAGAATCAACAGGATCGGAAGGACAAGTAGGCAGGCAAACAGCGTCTGCATCTTCGCGTTCTTTGCCCCGTGCTCTGCAATTTCCGAATGTCTGCGCTTAAAGAGCAAGCATCCTGCGAACAGTTCTGCAGCAGTGAGAATCAATGAGTATACGAAATTACCCCAATGATACATTTGATTTTGCAGGAGTGTACGCGAGAGCACGACAATCTGCCCGGTTGCAATGTTGGTTTCGGGCTTTAAGTACCACGGTAAGTCGATCCAGCTGACGATCTGTGCCTGCGCAACAATGCCGCGTGCAAGGACAAACTGTACAAATCGCGGTAAAAACAGGACGATCAGCGTCAGTGCAATGTCGGTAATCAACGTTCCTGTCAGGCTGCAGGCAATCGCCCCCGCCGCAAACACCAGCATCGTCGAGATTACAAAAAACGGCACCGCTACCAGCGGGTACAGCGGAACAAACGCCGTCTTGGATATTGTGAAGATCAACGTTGTAAAAATTACGCTGGTCAGCACGGTTGCCGCAACCCAAGTTAAAGCGGCAAGTGTGATTGACCAAAACAGCCCCCGTCTGGATACCGGCAGGCTGTGATAATAGTCGCTGTCGGCACGCTTGGTCAAGAACGAAAACCCGTCGAACGCAAGCACGATTCCGCCGAAAAACGTATAAATCGTAAGCGGCATAAACATATCCGCAAGACCCGGTATACTGTTTTGATATGCCGCTGTACAAAATTGAATCGCGACAACAATGCTGCCGACAGCGGTCAAGACTAAAAGGATCAGGCCGAGACGCGAAAGTCTCCTTGTCGACTCAAGATATGGTTTCATTCGTTCTCGCCCCCTTTCGCTTTCGGCTCTTCAAAGTAGTAGCCCAGTGATTCCATTTCATATAAAAACACTTCCTCAAGCGTCAGCGGCAGAACCTCCAAAAGCAACGGGTCCATTTTTGCAATCATTTCCCTGCTCTTGTTCCGCTCGCCGCGGACGATCATGTTTGCAACGCTTCCCTGCTTGACGAACGACAGGATGTCCAATTCGCCGAAGCTGGATGCGTCATATTCGTCAGAAAACGCCACCTGCACCTTGAACAACGACGTTTTCAGGTTTTGTACGTCGCTTTCAAAGACGATACCGCCCTGATATAAAAGAGCCAGCTGGTCGCATGTATCTTCCAGCTCTCGTAAACTGTGGCTTGTGATAACCGCTGTGCATCCACGCTCCAACACATCGTCATACAGGGTACTTTTCACCAGATTTCGCATCACGGGGTCCAGCCCGTCGAATGTTTCGTCGAAAAATACATAATCTGTCATGGCTGACAATGCAAGAATCGTCGCCGCTTGTCTGCGCATGCCTTTTGAAAACATGTTCAGCGCACGGGTCTTGTCCAGCCGGAAGGTTTCCGTCAACTCGTTGAAACGTTTCCAGGAAAAACGCGGGTACATGGCTTCATAAAGCTTTGCCATACGCAGCATATTACTCTGCGGCAAAAAATACAGCTCGTCCGGCACAAACACACAATGTTCCTTGACGGACGGGTTGTCGAAAACTTCTCCGCCGTTGACGCTGACGCTGCCTTCGTCCGGCTGGTAAACGCCGTTGCAGAGTCGCAGGAAGGTGGACTTCCCGGCGCCGTTTGCGCCGACCATACCGTAGATGCATCCCTGCGGAATGTTGCAGTTGAGATTGACGAGCGCTTCCACTTCGCCAAAGCGCTTAGTCAACTGTCTTGCTTTTATCATAAGCTTACACCTTTGATTCCTTTCCGTATGCGGATTGTATCGCTTTGAGCACCCGCTCGATTGGGATTCCAGCCACACACAGCTCTTTGCCGATACGTTTCATCTCTTCGATTTGCTCTTCCATACTTTCTCCTATGACGGCAACGGCGCTTTCAGTTACGAATCTGCCGTTTCCAGGGACGCTGATACACACGCCGCTTCGTTCCAGTTCCGAGTATGCTTTTTGCAGCGTATTCGGGTTGATCGATAGTTCCTGAGACAGTGTGCGCACGGATGGCAATTGGTCGCCCGCCTTCAGTACGCCCGTAATAATCAGCCGCTGTATTTGATCGATAATCTGTTCATAGATCGGCGTACGTCCGAACCGGTCGATTTGAATCATTGCGCTGCCCCCTTCCCGATTTAGTGTACTATCTGTTATAGTACACTCATATCTTACCGTGTATGTTCCTTCCTGTCAATAGAAAAATAACAGAACTGCGAATTTTGTCGCATTTCCTTCATTTTACGCCTATATCAGGCATTTTCAAGCACGATTTTCCCTCAAATGTAAAAAAAGCCATGTTATCCCTCTGTTAAAGCAAGTAATGGTATGCTATGATTGCGCACATGGAATATGATTGGAATAGATTTAACAAAGAATCTGAAGCGGAACGGATAAAAAAGCGGAACAACCGTATATTGCTTATTGCAATCCTGTTGTTCGCGCTTACGGCCGTTGCGCTGTTTGTTATTTTCATAAATAGAGTCCCACCGGATGTATCGTCCGGCGTTGCAGAGACGGCTGCTTCGGTAGTTGAAACGGCGCAGCAACCGACATTGACTGCCGAACAAACGGAAATTGACGGGGGGCTGACGGTTGCGTTTTTAGACGTTGGTCAAGGCGACAGCATCTTTCTGCAGTCTCCCTCTGGGAAGACCATGTTGGTCGACGGCGGAGAAAAGAGCGCGTTCGACACGGTTTCTGCCTATCTGGACGCGCATGATGTGATCGGACTGGACGTCGTCGTTGCATCGCATTTGCATTCCGACCATATCGGCGGGTTGATTCAGGTGGTCGACGTGTATCCCGTCGGCGCGTTTTACTACCCGCCGTTCGACGCGGACAGTGAAACCTATTATGACCTGCTCGATGCACTGAATGAAAGTGAAGCCGCGGTCTATTCCCCACTTGCTTCCAAGAATGCATTCATCGACTGGGACGACGACGTGACAGTGCGCATCCTTTCACCTTACCAAACGATCTACAAGGATTTTAACGATACGAGCTATATTCTGAACGTTACCTATGGCGACACGTCCGTGCTGCTTGCCGGCGATGCGACGGAACTGGCGGAAACGCTTGCACTTAAGGCCTTGCCAAACGAATATTTCCAGGCGAATGTACTTAAAGTCGGGCATCACGGCTCAAACACCAGCACGTCGTTTAGATTCCTTGACGCGGTCGATCCAGACATTGCAATCATCAGCTGCGGGCTGGACAACGCATACGGCCACCCGCACGAAGAGCTTCTGTTGCGATTACAGGCATACGGAATTCAAGTTTATCGAACCGATATGGATGGAACAATCACGCTCCTTCTTGACGGAATAAATGCGAAAGTGATACAATGACGCTAATTTCAATACAGGCCTTGATGGGGAAAATTGTTTTCGCCCTGCGGATAAAAGAGAGCGCCGCCACCGGCTGAAAGCGGTACGCGCAAACGGAAACATAGAAGTTCGCCCCGGAGCCTCGCCGGTGAACGCATCCTACGGATGTTCAGTAGTTGGTGACGGGCCCGCCCGATACAGCGGATTCGAGGTTTTGTGTGGCTGAATTGGTTACATAGAGCAAACGAGGGTGGTACCACGACGCGCTTCGTCCCTTTGGATGGAGCGCGTATTTGATTGAAATAACATATGAAACGGAAGTAATTTCGGCATTGATGAGGAGGAACGTTCGCAAATGGGAATGATGGAATCACTCGCGCAGCTGCACGAGGAAGCAGAAGCACGGCTGAAAAAATGTGACACACCGGAGGAACTTGAGCAATCGCTGGTCGAAATCCTTGGGCGCAGCGGCAAACTCACCGCAATCCTGCGGACGATGGGCAAGCTCGGAAAAGACGAGCGCGCGTCCGTCGGCGCATATGCAAACCGCGTGAAAGCCGCGCTGGAAACGGTTGTGGCCGAAAAACGCGCCGCGCTGAACGCAATTGCCAAGCAGAAACGCTTTGAAAAGGAAGCAATCGACGTCACCGCGCCCGGCGCTCTTGTTCAGCCGATGGGTCGCCTGCATCCGATGACGCAGACTTACCGCGAAATCCGCAACGCGCTTGTCGGCATGGGCTTTTCCATGTTCGACGGACCGGAGATCGAGCTTGACGAAAACAACTTTACCCTGCTGAATCTGCCAAAAGACCACCCCGCACGTGACATGCAGGATACATTTTATATCAACGACAACGTCGTACTGCGCACGCACACATCGCCTTGTGAAGTCCGTGCACTGACGACGCTGAAGCCACCGTTCCGGCTGATGATGCCGGGCCGTGTGTTCCGCGTTGACGAAGTGGACGCGAGTCACTCCCCTGTGTTCTTCCAGATCGAAGGCTTCGTCGTGGACAAGGGGCTCACACTGGGTGACCTCAAAGGCATTTTGGATTCGTTCGTGCATACCGTGTTTGGTTCTGATGTGAAGACGCGCCTCCGGCCGAGCTACTTCCCATTCACGGAACCGTCCGCCGAACTGGACATCTCCTGCTCCATCTGCGGCGGCAAAGGCTGCCGTGTGTGCAAGGGTACGGGCTGGATCGAAATTCTCGGCTGCGGCGTGACCAATCCGCACGAGATAGAAAACTGCGGTTATGATCCGCACGAGTGGACGGGTCTTGCGTTCGGCCTGGGCGTCGACCGCATGACAAGCCTCAAGTTCGGTATCAATGATATCCGGCTTGAGTACGAAAACGACGCGCGCTTCCTGCGCCAGTTCTAAGGGAGGGTAACAAACATGAAACTGCCAAAGAAATGGCTTTGTGAATATGTCGACTTCAATGTCACCGACGAGGAATTCATCGAAAAGATGATGTGGCGCGGCTTTGAGCTCGCGTGCGTTGAAAAAGAACTCTCCGGCGTGGAGGGCGTGGTTGTCGGCCGCGTGCTCTCCGTTGTCGATCACGAAAACAGCGACCATCTGCACATCTGCCAGGTGGACGTCGGTTCGGAAGCGCTCACCATCGTCACCGGCGCGGACAACGTCTTCGACGGCGCGCTGGTCCCCGTCGCTGTGGTTGGTTCCAAGCTCGGCGGGCATGAGATGTCCGCTGTCAAAATGCGTGGCGTGATGAGCTACGGCATGCTCTGCTCAGGTGAAGAACTCGGCCTGTCCGACGCGGACTATCCCGGCAGTGAAGTACACGGCATCCTGATTCTCAAAGAGAACTATCCGCTCGGTCAGGCAATTGAAACTGCACTTGGCTACGACGACGTGATTTTCGAATTTGAACTCACGCCGAACCGCCCCGATTGTATCAGCATCATCGGCATGTGTCGTGAGGCTGCTGCCGCGCTCGGGCAGAAGTTTGTCGAACCGACGATTAAGCAGGTTGCGGGCGTCGGCAACGCAGCGGACTATGCGCGTGTTTCGATTGAAAACTACGAGCTCTGTCCGCGTTACACCGCGCGTGTGGTTAAAGACATTAAAATTGAGCCGTCGCCCAAATGGATGCAGCGAAAACTCAAGAGCGTCGGCATGCGCCCGATCAACAACATCGTCGATATCACGAACTACGTACTGGTCGAATACGGCCATCCAATGCACGCCTTCGATCTTGCCTGCATAGAAGGCAGCCACATCATCGTGCGTAACGCACATGAAGACGAGGTCGTCACCACGCTGGACAAAAAAGACCGTCCCGTTACGCCGGATATGCTGCTTATCGCCGACGAAAACCGCGGCGTGGGCATCGCGGGCGTTATGGGCGGACTGAACTCCGAAATTACGGAGTCAACAAAAGCCGTGCTGTTTGAGTCCGCCGTGTTCAAGGGCAGCAACATCCGCGGTACCGCACGCAAACTGCGCCATGTCACAGACGCGGCGAGCCGGTTCATCAAGGGTGTGGAACCCGTCAGCGCCGAACTGGCGCTGGAACGCGCAATCGAGTTGGTTGAAGAGTTCGGCGCAGGCACAGTCGTCGGAACCATGATCGACGTCCGCAAAGAAAAGCCGGTTGAGCAGACCGTGACCGTCAGCGTCAAGCACATCAATGCGCTGCTTGCGCTCGACCTTTCGGCAAAGCAAATGGCGGATATGCTCGGAACGATCAACATCCACGCCAAACCGCATCTCGACGGCCTGCACGTTACTATTCCGCATTTCCGCACGGATATTGAAACCGGCATCGAGGCTGACTGGGACGTTGCCGAAGAAATCGCGCGCATCTATGGCTATTACAACATTAAGCCGACACTGATGAGTGGAGATACGTTCCGCGGAAAGATCGACGAACTGTTTGCGCTTGACGACACCGTAAAAGATACGTTGGTTTCGCTTGGACTGTATGAAATGTACAACTACAACTTCATGAGTCCATCGGTCTACAGTGCGCTGCTCCTTCCGGAAGACAGCGAACTGCGCAAAGCAGTAAAGATCCTCAATCCGTTCGGTGAAGACCAGAGTCTGATGCGCACAACGCTGATTCCCGGCATGCTGGATTCACTCGTTCGCAACGCGAACCGCAAAAGCGGGCACAGCCGCTTCTTTGAAGTAGGCAACGTACACATCGACAACGGCGGTGATCTACCGGAAGAGCACAAGATCATCGGCATCGTCGTGTCCGGTGAAAATGAGGATTTCTATTCACTCAAGGGCATGATTGAAGAACTGTTCCGTGTCGTCGGCATCCAGAACGCGCGTTACCAAAAGAGCACGGCAAGCTATCTGCAGCCGGGTCGCGCGGCAGACATCCTCGCAAGCGACGGCACGCTCCTCGGCACGCTTGGCGAACTCCATCCCGACGTGGCGGACAGCTGGAAAGCCGACGGACGCGTCTATATTGCGGAGCTCAGCTTCAACAATATCGCCAAATGCCGCGATACGCAGAAGCGGTTCGTTCCGCTGCCGCGTTTCCCCGCCGCCGAGCGCGACCTCGCGGTGGTCGTCGATTCCGCTGTGGAGTCCGAGTCACTCAAGCAAGTGATCGAGTCCGCGGACGCGGGTGTGATCGTTTCCGACGTGAAACTATTCGACACCTACAGCGGCGTTGGTGTTCAGCCAGGTAAAAAGAGCCTTGCATTCTCATTCGCGCTGCGTGCCGAGGATCACACGCTCTCCGACGAAGAGATTAAAAAAGCGATGGATACAATCATCGATTCCCTGAAAAAAAACGGCGCGCCACTGCGCGCTTGAGCGTTTGATTCAAAGAAATTCACGTATCTGTAAAATACCTGCAACGCCGCTGTTTCAGCGGCGTTGCTTTGTTGCACAGTGCTGGCGTTTATATTATACTTTATATAGGTATCGTCACTGATGAAGGAGGTAACCCATGCCGTTTTGTGAAAATTGCGGATCACCTGTAGGAGAACTGGACTACGCCTGTAAAAACTGCGGAGCTCCCGTTCGAAACACCCGCACCAACGCCCCTGCCCCTGCCCCAGCCGCTACGCCTTATACAGCGCCGGTTATGCCGCAAAGCGCCGAGCCGCCAAAGGGATCTCCATACGCGGTGCTGAGTTCGTGGGGATTCGTCGGTTCCTTTTTGCTGATATCGATCCCAATCGCCGGATTCATCATCATGATCGTTTGGGCAGCAGGCGGCACCATCAATCACAATCGTCGAAACCTTGCGCGCGGTTATCTGCTAACGATTGCAATCGCGACCGCAATATATGTGGCTTTCGTCATTTACACCCTCACGGTATACGGCACCGTCCTGCCGATCTATCATGATCTCTGGAATCTCTAAGGCAACTCCGGTCGTCCGCCGAAATGCGGCGCCGCATTGCATAAACACATAATTTAAATTGGAGGTATATAGAACTATGGCATTCTGTTCCAAGTGTGGTTCCCCAATAGAAGATAACACGACTACCTGCCCACAGTGCGGCGCATCGGTCAACGGTGCATCCAGCGAACCTGTGGTCATGAACAACTCCAACGACACGCTGATGGGCATCCTCGCTTATCTCGGTATTCTCGCGTTGATTCCCTATTTTGTAAAGGATCAGTCCTCGTTTGTGCGCTATCATGCAGTGCGCGGCATGAACCTCTTCCTGCTCGAACTCATCGCGGGCGTTGCGTGCAGCATCCTTAGCGCAGGCCTTCCTATCATCGGCTCCATCCTTGGCTGGCTCGTTTCTGTTGCTGGACTCATCCTCTCCATCATCGGCATCATCAATGTCGCCAACAAAGAGAAAAAAGACCTTCCCGTTATCGGCGGCATCCAGTTTATTAAGGAGTAAAATCCTTGTTTGCCACAATCTGCTGCGACACGCGGCGGATCACGGCGCAAAATGAAAGGAGTCGCAGATCCTTCTTGAAAAAGAAGGTTGATTGAAATGGAAATCCTTATTAAAAACTGTACGATTATTGACGGAACCGGCGCGCCCGCTTACACGGGCAGCGTCGGTTTCAATTCCGGTAAGCTTTGTATTTTTCATGGCAGTGAATTGCCACAGGCAGAGCAAACAATCGATGCCAGCGGCTTAACGCTTGTGCCCGGCTTTATCGATGCGCATTCCCACGGCGATTTGACCATAGTCAGTCACTTTGCAACCCGCTCCAAGATTTCACAGGGCTTTACGATGCAAATTGCCGGGCAATGCGGTGCGTCCATGTTCCCCGTCTCCCAAAATCGCAGCGAACTGTTTTCCCAGTACATCTCCGGCATCGCGCCGCATCCCGATTTTCCCGACGATTTTTCCCGACTCAACAGCGCCGCCGGATATTTCGGTTGGTTGAAATCAATCGACAACCCGATCGTCACAAAGTCGCTTGTCGGTCAGGGAACACTCCGCCTTTGGACGATGGGTTATGAAAACCGTAAGCCGGACAATATGGAGCTAAAACGCATGCAGGGCATGCTGCGCCGGTGCATGCGCGAAGGTGCGCTCGGTCTCTCGGTCGGCATGGTATATGCGCCGGGATGTTATGCAAATAATGAAGAGCTTCTCGCGCTGCTGCACGTGGTAAAAGAAGAAGGCGGCTATTTTGCCATGCATCCGCGCAACGAAGCGGACAATGTCGAACAGGCGCGCGCAGAGTCCATTCAACTGGCAAAGCAAGCGGGCGTCCCGCTTTGCGTGTCACACATGAAAGCCGCAGGACGCGACAATTGGGGCAAGCCGCACAACGTCCTTCGGATGATTGACGAGGCTGCGCAGGACGGTCAGCGTCTATTGATCGATAGTTATCCCTACACCGCCGGCTGCACATCGCTGAACGTCTCCATACCGCCCCGCTACTTCACGGACGGCATGCAGGGATTGGTTGCGGCGCTTTCCGACAAGGCGGAGCGCGAAAGCATCCGCACGGAATTAAGCAAGCGGTCCGACTATGAAAACTTTATCTATAATTGCGGCGGGTTCGACGGCGTGTTCATCTCAAGCTGCCCGGTCGATCACAGCGCGGAAGGTATGTTCGTTACGGAGTACGCTGAAAAAAACGGCATGGACCCATTCGACGCATATTGTGATATTCTAATAAAGAACAAAGGTCTCGGACTTGGAATTTACTTCCACATGAGCGAGGACGACGTTGTTGAAATTCTGACGCATCCGCTCTGCGTGATTGGCACAGACGGACTGATCGGGCTTCCGTCCGAAAATCCACACCCCCGCACGCACGGAACGAGCGCGCACGCCTACGATTTGCTTGTGCGCAAAAAGAAACTACTGACGCCGGAAGAGATGATACGTAAACTCTCCGGTCAGACTGCTGATTTTTTACAGCTCACCGGCAAAGGCCATATACAGGACGGTTACGATGCGGATGTATTGTTGCTTGATCTCGACAAGTTCGTCGATACGGCAACGTATCGGGACGGAACGAGCCTTTGCAGCGGAATCAAGAGCATCTATATTGGCGGTCAGTCGATCGACTTAACCAGTTATTCCCTATAAGTCTTGTCTGTAACTATAAAACAGGAGGAATCTTGCGCATGAGCAGCATCTTCGTCATCGGCGGCGCCGCCATCGACATCACCGGCAAACCGGACAGCATCTGTCGCGAGCGTGACAGCAACCCAGGCAAAGTGCGCATCCGCGTCGGCGGCGTTGGCCACAACATTGCCTGTCATCTTTCGCGTTATAATTATCAGGTGGAACTTGTGACCGCGCTCGGCTCCGGTTATCACGCCAACATGGTACGCGAAAGTTGCGAGCAATCCGGTGTTTCCCTCCGCAATACGCTTGCTTCAAGCGAACATACCGGCACCTATATCGGCGTGTTCGACGAGGACGGTGATATGCTTGTCGGCATCAGCGATATGTCCGTGCTCGACCGTATCACACCGGACTACCTGTCTGGAATTTTACCGCAGATCAACGAGTCCGATTTGTGCGTCGTCGACGGCAACCTTTCTCCGGAGGCGCTTGCCTATCTTTGCCGAAGCGTCAGCATTCCGCTCTTCTATGATCCGGTCAGCTGCTCAAAGGCCAAACGCATCGGCGGTCACATCGGCAAGTGTTACGCCATCAAGCCGAATCGTTTTGAAGCCGGTTTCCTTTCCGGAAAATCCTGTGATACCATCCGTGGCATCTATCGTGCATCGGACTGGTTTATCGAGCAGGGTGTAAAGCGCGTGTTTATCTCGCTTGGCGAAGAAGGCGTATATTGGGCAGACGAGAACGGCTGCGGCGTTCTTCCCGCGGACTGTAAAAATGTGCCGGACACACACGGCGCGGGCGACGCCATGAGCGCGGCCATGATCGATGGCTGCGTAAAAAACCTGCCTACGGAAGAATGTGCGCGGCTTGGTAACGAAGCCGGAGTACGTGTTTGCAAAGCAAACACAGAGCGTCTGCTTGTAGAAAAAACGGACTCAGGAGAATTACCGAAATGCTGAAGCGTGGAGATCGAGTAGGAATCGTAGCCTGTTCAAACGCACTCCCACTCAAAGACAAAGATGAAATTTCGCAACTTGTAAACGTGCTGTCCGGGTTTGGATTGATCCCGGTATTGAGTCCTTATATTTTTGCTGAAAACTCAGTGTTTAGCGGCAGCGGAAAGCAGCGTGCCGACGCGCTGAATTCATTTTATGAGAACGATTCGATCAAGGCGATTTTCGACGTCTCCGGAGGCGACCTTGCAAACGAGTTGCTCGATAAAATCGACTTTGATCTTGTGCAGCGCAAACCAAAGCCGTTCTTTGGATACAGCGACCTGACCACGATCATCGATGCGCTCTACACAAAAACGCAAATGCAATCCTATTTATATCAAGTGCGTTGCCTCGTTTGGGAAGACAAATTACAACAGACGGCAAATTTTGAGAACAGCCTTTTTTATGGAAAAGACGACCTGTATCAAATCCACTGGGACTTCATTCGGGGATCGCATATGGAGGGCATCGTAGTCGGCGGAAATATCCGTTGCCTGCTGAAGCTGTCAGGAACCGGTTTTATGCCGGACTTTCAGGATAAAATACTGTTTCTGGAAAGTTACAGCGGCGGCGCTGCACGTATGATGTCGTACCTCAACCAAATAAAGCAGCTGGGTGTATTCGACAAAATCTCAGGACTGTTGCTGGGCACCTTTACACGAATGGAAGAAAAGCAGGAGCATCCGGACATCGTCGAACTGGTTACGCGTGTTGCGGACGGCTGGAATTTTCCAATCGCCAAAACAGAGGACGTCGGCCATCGCAATACATCAAAGTGCCTGATTATCGGTAAAGCGTATGCCATCAAAAAATAACGCTTAGACTCTTAACCCGGCTATAATTACAAAACAAAAAGCACGGTTACCCGTGCTTTTTTTGTTTGATGCGTATTATGTTTTTAGAACAGCGTGCCACTTTCAAGCGGCGGCAGCGGCTCAATATGCCAAATGTCCTGCGCGTACTGCTTGATCGTGCGATCCGAGGAGAATTTCCCACTCGAAGCAATATTGATCATGCACTTGCGTCCGAACGCAATTCGATCCTTGTACTCGCAGTTGACGTCCGCACGACGATCACAGTAGACGAGCAGTTCGTGCAGCACGAAGTAATAGTCCGGTTTTTGCCAGTCGGAGCCGAAGAGCAGCGCACGATGCAGGTCTGCAAACGCGCCGCTATTGTCGTCGCTCAGCGTGCCGTCGATCAAAGAGTCGACCACGCGGCGTACGCGCGGTTCATAATCATAGATCGTCTTCGGTGCGTACTTCGGGCGAAGTTCGTTCAGCGCCTGCACGCTCTCGCCGAAGATATAGTTGTTCTCCGCACCCGCCTGTTCAACGATTTCTACATTCGCGCCGTCATAGGTGCCGAGTGTCACTGCACCATTGAGCATGAGCTTCATGTTGCCCGTGCCGCTGGCCTCGGTCCCCGCAGGTGAAATCTGTTCGGAAACGTCCGCCGCAGGAATGATATGCTCGGCATAGGAGCAATTATAGTTTTGCACAAACACGACGCGCATTTTATCATTGACGTCGGGATCGTTATTGACCAGCTTTGCAAGCTCGTTGATGTACTTGATGATCGCCTTTGCACGGATATAACCCGGCGCGGCTTTCGCGCCGAAGATATAGGCCGTCGGCGTAAAATCTTTGATGCGGCCGTCCTTGATGCCAAAATACGTATCGAGAATACCGAATGCGTTCAGCAGTTGGCGCTTATACTCATGCATACGTTTGACCTGTACATCGAAAATGAAGTCCGGCGGCAGCGTAACGCCTTCGTGCTTTTTAATATACTTGGAAAGCTGTTCCTTCTTCTGGCGCTTAATCTCATTAAAGATCGTTACGTCCTCATCGGAAACATGCTCCTTCAGCGCGCTTAGCTTATCAAGATCAAGCAAATAGCCTTTGCCGATGCGTGCATCCAGAAAGTCGCAAAGTTCCGGATTGCAAAGCCCAAGCCATCTGCGCTGTGTAATGCCGTTCGTTTTGTTCTGGAAACGCTCCGGATAGAGTCCATACCAGTCTTTGAGTACGTCGTTTTTCAGTATCTCCGTATGGAGCGCGGCAACGCCGTTGACATAGTGTGAGCAATAGACCGCGAGGTTTGCCATATGGATCATCTTACCCTGAATAATCGCCATCTTGCCGCAGTCCAATTTGTTTGCCATCAGCTCCCCACAAAGTTTTGCGTTGATCTGATAGATGATATCGAAAATTTCCGGCAATACGGATTTAAACAGGCTGACGTCCCATTTTTCAAGCGCTTCCGCCATGACGGTATGGTTCGTGTAAGAAAACGTTTTGCAAGTGATATCAAACGCACGGTTGAACGAAATACCTTCCTTCATCAGCAGGCGAATCAGTTCCGGTATACTCACCGTCGGATGCGTGTCGTTCAGCTGGATAGCGACATGATCAGCAAACGAGTCGATCGGGCGATTTTCACGCTTGAAACGGAAAATAATATCCTGCAACGACGCGCTGGAGAGGAAATATTGCTGCTTTAGGCGCAGTTTCTTGCCGGCCTCGGTCGTGTCGTTCGGATACAGTACGCGCGTAATGTCTTCGACAGCATTTTTCTCCAATACCGCCAGCGCATATTCCTGATCGTTAAACAGTTTAAAGTCAAAGTCCTGCACGGCTTCGCTCTGCCAAAGACGCAGCGTGCCGATGTTTTCAGTTTCATAGCCAATGACCGGCATATCGTATGCAACGGCACGCACACTCATATCCGCAAAGTGAACGAGAACTTCGTGCGTGTCGCGGCGGCGGCTCCACGGATCGCCCTGGCGCTGCCAGTCGTCTGCGGATTCCACCTGAAACCCGTCGCAAAAGGACTGTTTGAACAGGCCGTATTTATAGCGGATGCCGTAACCGTCCATCGGAAGGTTCAACGTCGCCGCCGAGTCAAGGAAGCACGCCGCAAGACGGCCCAGACCACCGTTGCCGAGCGCCGCATCCTCAATATCCTCAAATATAGTAATATCGAGCCCCTGCTCTTCAAATGCGTTTTTTACTTCGGTTAAAATATCTAGCACGAACAGGTTGTTATAAACCATTCGGCCGACCAAATATTCCGCGCTGAAATAATAGGCTGAGCGCGTGCGCTCATGTGCATGCCGGCTTTCATACCACCGGTCCGCAATCTCCGCCATTACTACGTCGGATAACGCATCATGCAGCTGCGCGGTCGTCGCATCCATCAGGGACACCTGATGGTTCTGTTTCAACTCCAGCTCAATGCTCTCCATGATGTTGCTAATTTTCACAAATCAAAACCTCTCTTTTTTCGCATCGGGTCACAGTATAGCATATTTTTGCGCCGATGAAAAGCCCATAGTAGGAAACCAATTTCCCGCATAACGCGGGCATATTCCGGTTCTTTTTTACTATTGTAGCAAGTTTCGGTAACGTTTCCAATCCAGTATGAAAATTCATGCGTTTTTCATGCACAATTCAATTTGTCATTTGAACCGCATTTCAGTCGAAAAAGGTGCGCAACCGCTTGCTCTTTCGTCATAAAAGAATCAATTCGCAAAATTATGATTTTGCATAAAAATACTGCTGATTGCAGCACAAAAGCGACGCAAACGCGTCGCTTTTGATGATTATTTCTCGATTATTGCATCATGTGCGTTGCTCAAGCAGCGTTGCAATTCGTTTAATTGTTGCCTCCGAAAACACCGGTGCAAGGCCGTTCTCCAACAATACGCTTTGTAACTGCGCATATTGGTCCCGGTTAAGAATGGCAAAATACGCTGCACGTGCAGCCACCGGATCACTCTGCGATTCTTCAAACAGCTCCAACGCGGGTACCATGCTCACCGCATAGCTAATATAGTACATCGGCGTTTGGAACGTATGTGAAATCAACACCCACTCCGTCCCTTCGTAGCCGTATACCTCGTCAAGTCCGTATTCAACGGCCAGCTCCTGGTACAGGGCATTGATTTCACTCAGCGTCATATCGGGGTTCTTATAAATTGTCTGCTGGAACTCATCTTCCATACAGCCGGAAATCAGCGAGTACATCGCGTCGATCAGCACATCCGCCACGGCTTCGTCCGAAAGTTTACCAAAAAACGAATCGTAATAATCGATCATGAGCAGTACGAGCGCCTGCGAATCGATCTCAGCAAGGTCGAGATTGTCGCTTGCGGAATATCCAACCTCCGCATTGTGATAATAATTGGTAAAATGCCCAAGCTCATGCAGCGTGGTTAGAATGTCGTCCGAATGCCCGCCCCATTCTGAAAAAATAAACGGCGCGTTATAATCCGAAATATGGGTCGTGAAGCTCGTGTCCATCTTGTTTGTGCTTACCGAAAAATCATATAGATTGTTGCGCAGCATATATTGCAGCGATTCGTCAAGCATGGGCGAGAAGTCGGCGGCAGCGGTCTCCAGTTTTGAAAGGAATTCCTGTTCGTCAAATTCCGCATCCGCAAGGTCATAGGTGTCGTTGCGATAGTTTGCCTCAACAAACACGGGTACGATATAGCGCTTCACAGCTTGCTGCAGAGACACTGCATCGGCAAGCGAATAGTCCCGCCCGTACGCATCGTAGCAATACGCGGCATAATTGTCATAACCAAGCCTTCTTGCAATCTGTTCGCGAATTTTCAACTGCTCCAGAAAGATTTTGCCCGCGCTTTCATTCAGTCCCGCGCAGTACGCATTGTACAAACGGTAATATTCATCGTAATCCAGAGACGGATCGTTGAAAATTGCATCGAGCGTCCAGCGCGTTCCATTATCCAGCAGAGTATAGGTCGCATTCAGTTCGTCATACTGCAACGTCTTTTGCTCTTCCGCATCTAGAAGTTCTTGTACCGATTCTTCACTACCGAAGTCGTCGCTCAATATTGTTTCCACATAGCCTTCGCCAAACGACTCTCTCGCAAGCTGTTCGGCTTCACCAGACGATTCGAACAACTCAATAGAGACACTTTCCATATCTGCATCCAGAATGCTTAACTCCGTTTGCAGATAGCTGTATTCATTCCTATAATACGGTTCGGTTACGTCGAACGCATATAAAAGATAGGCCAGTGAAAGCATGGAGTCCGCATGCGCGTACTCCGCGCGCAGCGTTTCATATGCTGCAATCATCTCGTCTGCCGGTTTTCCACGGTCAATTCCGTCGCGCAGATCATCCATCTGAGCGCGCATACCGTCGATATCCGGTCGCTCATAGGTCATTTCCGTAAATGTTACATCATCGCGATTTGATTTTCTGTCATATTCCGAATTTGATGTAACGTTTTGAGGAGTTTCTCCAACCGAAGATCGCACGGTGTCCGGTGCCTCATCGCAAGCAAAACAAACTGTTGCCGAGAGCACCGTTATTAAAATCCAAAGTAATAATTTTGTTACATTCTTTTTCATAATATTAGTATACTACGGATCATTCGGAAAATATAGCCAAATCTTTATCTGCGCCCTTTAATTTGTTTGCACGCGATAGTCTGTTTTTTGTTGGCAAAATGTCTGTTATAATACAAAATAGCGTTTCCATAGTAAAAAGTTTTATTGAATTGTAATATCATTCGTGATATAAACTTTAGGAATGGCTTTACGGACGCCCCTTTTTTTAAAGGATTTGTCCGTAACACACATCGACGTTGCTCGATCTTTCGGAAAGGAAATCGAAAATGAACATAGTCGTTTTGGCCGGCGGACTCTCTCCCGAACGTGACGTATCGTTCTCAACCGGCACAATGGTTACCAACGCGCTTCGCTCCAAAGGACATCACGCCATTTTGGTCGATCTGTTTTTTGGCGTCGATACGCTTCCTGCGAACCTGAAGGATGCGTTTGTTGTCGACGGCATGCTTCCGCAATTTGCGGTACCGGAAAAGGAACCGGACCTTGAGGCAATTTCCGTATCGCGCAAGTCCGGCTTTTCAGAACAAATCGGGTTCGGCGTTCTTGAACTTTGCCGCGCCGCGGACATCACGTTTCTTGCACTTCACGGCGGCATCGGTGAAAACGGTACTCTTCAGGCATTCTTTGACTTGTGCGATATTCGCTACACTGCAAGCTCTTCTATCGGCTGTGCTCTGGCGATGGATAAATGCGTGTCAAAATCACTTTTGCGAAGTGAAGGCATCCTGACCCCCGATTGGGCAGTTGCGCGCGCCGGTGAACGCTTTGATGTGGAATCCTTCCCCGTCCCCTGCGTGGTTAAACCCAACTGCGGCGGTTCCAGCATCGGTGTCACGATTGTGCACGATACCGAATCACTTGCTTCCGCCATAGACGATGGTTTCCGGTTCGAGGACGAACTGATTATAGAAGAATATGTTTCCGGCATGGAGCTCTCTGCGGGCGTTATCGGCTGCAAAGATGATCTTTCAGCGCTCCCGCTGATCGAAATCGTTCCCAAACACGGATTCTATGATTACCGGCATAAATATCAGAAAGGCTGGACGGACGAAATCGTGCCAGCACGCATCTCCGCGGAACTGACTGAACAGATACAGGCACTTGCACTTGCATCTTTCCGGGCGCTGAAATTAGACGTCTACGCGCGTATCGACTTTTTACTTACAGCCGACGGTCAGCCCTACTGCCTGGAGGCAAACACGCTGCCCGGCATGACACCGACCAGCTTGCTTCCGCAGGAGGCCGACAAGGCGGGTCTTGACTATGCTACGCTTTGCGAATTGATTGTTTCGCATTCACTGCGCCGCTATGAGGTACAATGAAAACGTATCTATTTGAAGAAATCCTCGCCGCTTGCGGCGGAATATATTTCGGCGATTCAACGCTGTTAAAGCGTCCAGCTTCGGATATCGTCATCGACAGCCGCTGCGCCGCACCCGGCTGCCTGTATGTACCGATCATCGGCGAACGTCATGACGGTCATGCGTTTATCGATTCCGCGCGGCAAAATGGCGCCGCACTCGTGTTGAGCACCCAAAAACTGAACACGGAACCTTACATCCTCGTTGACGACACGCTCTCTGCGCTTGGCGCAATAGCCGCTGCGTATCGCAACAAGTTTACGATCCCCGTCATCGGGCTGACCGGGAGTGTCGGCAAAACGTCTACAAAGGAAATGATTGCCTCCGTTTTATCCGGTAAATTCAACGTATTGAAAACCAGCGGTAACCTCAATAACGAAACCGGCGTCCCTCTGACGCTGTTCCGTCTGGAGGAAGAACACGAGGTCGCCGTTATCGAGATGGGCACCAACCATTTCGGTGAAATTGGACGGCTTTCCGCCATGGTACAGCCCGACATCTGCCTGTTTACCAACATCGGCGTTGCGCATATTGAAAATTTCGGTTCCCGCGAAGGCATCCTTCAGGGTAAAACCGAGATGCTCGCGCATATGCGTCCCGGTGGAAAAATTCTCGCCAACGGTGACGACGATATGCTCTTGACCGTGCAAAGCGCCGTGCTATTCGGGTTTTCCGAAAGTTGCGACGTTCGTGCGACTGAAGTCCAGGATGAAGGCTTGGACGGAATGCGCTTTACAACTTGCTATAAAGGTGAATGCGTGCGCATACACGTTCCCTCTCCGGGCATCCACTCCGTCAGCAATGCGCTTGCTGCCATCGCAGTTGGCTTAACGCTCGGCATGTCGTTGACCGAGCTTGCCGCGGGCATCGAAGCATTTTCTTCCCTATCTGGTCGAATGAACGTGAAACGGACAGATCGCTTTACGATACTGGACGACACCTATAACGCAAACACAGTCTCCATGATCGCTGCCATCGACGTGCTTGAAAAGGTCGTTGGACGCCGTGTGTGCATTCTTGGCGATATGCTGGAACTCGGCAAAGAATCCGAAGAGCATCACGAGGTCGTCGGTATGTACGCCGCGCTGCACAAGATCGACTTGATCATCTGTGTCGGCCCGTTGTCCGAGGCGATGTTTTTAGGCGCACACGGCATTGCCCCGCGCCGCTCGCGCTATTTTGAAACGCAGAAAAACTTGTTGGCCATCCTGCCGCTGTTGTTGCACAAGGGCGACACCATCCTCGTCAAGGCTTCCCGCGGGATGCATCTTGAAAAGACGGTTGAACAGCTTCTTGAGATGTAGCGGAACCGACATTCTTTCGCTCTTAAGCGTCCGACAAATTGGCGGGCGTTTTTTTTGTTTTTCGCCGTGAGGATCCGGCGGCATATGCATAGCAAACGCAAAAAACCGCGGAAGACGGGCGGTTTTACCCGATAAACTGTCTCAACTCGCTTGCATTCGCCAAAGCGTTCCCGTATAATAGGAGTCGAATTGTAATTTAAGGAGTGTGATTTCGTCCATGGACGACGGTAGTCCTATAGGATTCATCGTTCTGATTGTGTCTCTCATTCTCGCCAGCGGGTATTTTTCGTCATCCGAAACAGCGATGGCAACCGTGAATCAGATCCGCATGAAGAGTTTGAGCGAAAACGGCGATAAACGCGCAAAGCGCGTGCTATACATTCTTGATCACTTCGATCAAGCGTTGACCACCATCCTCATCGGAAACAACATTACGCATATCGCCTGCGCCTCGGCTGCTACGCTGTTTGCAAGTAAGCTTTGGGGTGTTTCGGCTGTGACCGCCGCCACGTTCGTTACGACGCTGGTGGTGTTTATGTTTGCCGAAATGTTGCCGAAGCGCTTCGCCAAAGCGGTTTCCGAGCCGTATGCTCTCGCCATATCCGGCAGCCTTATCTTCTTTATGAAGTTGCTTTCGCCGGTTGCAAAGGTGTTTTCCGCGCTTGCGCGGCTGGTCGGTCGGCCGTTTAAAAAGCAGGTTGAAGAACCGACTGTCACCGAAGACGAACTCTATGACATTATAGAGACCGTTGCAACGGAAGGCGTGATCGATGAAGAAAAAACAGAACTTGTACAGAGTGCGCTGGAATTTTCAGACACTGCGGCGTTCGACATTTTAACACCGTGGAGCAAAGTCGTAAAAATTCGTATGACCATGACCGAGGAAGAGATTTTAAACGTCATCAAGACGAACATCCACTCCCGTCTTCCGGTCGTCGACGTACACGATATGCCGATCGGCATGCTTCAAATCCGAAAATACCTGAAGGCATATCTCAAAGGTTCCGTTCACCTTGCAAAGGTGATGGACGAGCCAAGGTTTGTCAGCGCGAACACCGCAATTGACGACCTTCTCCCGCTTATGAGCACGCAACGCACGCAGATTGCCATCGTCACGAGCGACGACAACAAAGTTCTTGGTGTTGTTACGGTCGAGGACATCCTTGAAGAGTTGGTCGGTGAAATCTATGATGAAGACGACACCGACGACCTCTCGATCGGGGGTGACGCAAAATGACCGACAGTATTATCTGGCCATATCTCGCCATTGTCGGACTGCTGTTACTTTCCGCATTCTTCTCTGGAAGTGAGATTGCATATGCCAAAGCAAACCGTCTTCGCCTGCGCGCCGCAACGGAGGACGGCAAAAAACTTGCAAAAGTAGCATATTTCATCTTCCAGTCATACGACAACGCGCTGATCACGATATTGATCGGCAATAATCTCGTCAACATCGCTGCGTCATCCGTAGCAACAGTGATCGCCGTTGCGCTCATGGGAGATAGCGGTGCGTGGATCGCGACGCTCATCATGACGGTTTTAATCATCACGATCGGCGAAATCATACCGAAGATCATCGCAACGCAGGTTCCGGAGGACTTTGCAAAAGCCGTGTCGATTCCGCTGCGCGTATTGATGACGGTGCTCTTCCCTCTCGTGTGGTTTTTAACATTCCTGCTGCGCGGATTCGACCGCATGACACAAAGAAAAGCCGGCTCCAGCCCAAGCGTGACCGAGGATGATCTTGAAACCATTCTAGACACCGTAGAAGACGAAGGTGTAATCGATGAAGACCGCGCGGACTTGCTGCAAAGCGCACTGGATTTTGACGAGGTGCTCGCCTACGAAATCCTGACACCACGCGTGGATATGATCTCGATCGACATCGACGACGATATGGACGAAATTCTCAAAACGATCTTTTCTTCGCCGTACTCTCGTATTCCGATCTATCGAGATACGATTGACAATATCATCGGCGTGCTGCATCTTAACCGGGTGTTTAAAGCACTTGCCGACAACACCGAAATCCATATTGGACAGTTGATGATGCCCGCCACGTTCGTTCACAAGACCATGGTGCTGCCGGAAGTGCTCAAAACGATGAAGGTCCGCAAGAGCCATTTGGTTGTCGTAACCGATGAATATGGCGGCACGATGGGCATTCTCTCCATGGAAGACGTGTTGGAACAGTTGGTTGGCGATATTTGGGACGAATCCGACGAAGTTGATGAAGAGATCGTTTCGCTTGGCGGCAATCGGTATGACGTTGATGCAGACATGCGCATCGAGGATTTTTTCGAAGAACTCGATATCGACGATCGTGACTTTGACGACGACAATACCACGCTCGGCGGTTGGGCGATTGAACAAATCGGGCGGTACCCGCGTGTCGGCGACCGGTTTGACTACCGTAATCTGACTGTGACGATTAAAAAGCGCCATAAGCTACGGGTAATGCGTCTTCTTGTGCAGGTGCACCCGCTACCTGAAGAACCGGATGAAACTATTTAAGCTTACATGACCAAAAGCATAGATGTAGATCGACAAGCCCGGCGAATTCCGCTGGGCTTGTTTTAATTATTCTATAGATTCTTGCTGCCAAATGGTTTATTATTTATATTGACATGTGTTATTTTATAGATTCCTGTTTATTATCATTTCGTCATTCTTAAAGTATCTAATAAAAACGTAATAATAGAGCGAAGGAGATTGCATGGGTAACTTCAGTAGTTATATTTCAGAGAAGCGGCGGGCTGTTTATCCACCGGAAAACATCGTCGACAAGGACGGAATCTGCGCGTTCGGCACGTTTGATCGGGAGTTTCAAAAGATGGACTTCATCCGTGCCAAACGTCCTACCGAGGCTCCTCAGGTATTCAACCGTCTGAAGTTGACGTGCTGGCAGGCGACGGAAGTCCATTTCGATGAAGGCGTACTTCTCATCGCACTTTGCGACATGGCATTGTTTGGAAAGGTCATGCATCTCTATTATGACAAGCGCACAAAAAAACTCACTCACTGGGAGGCCAATCTACCCTCCAAGATGGTGACGATTGCACCGAATCTCGTCGGCGGCAGTGTCGCTCTTGCAGAGACAAAGGATTGCTCCGTGCACTATCAAAACCACTTTGACGAGGGTACTTGCAAACTTACCGGACGTCATGTTTCCAAAGCCGAAACAATTGAATATAGTCTGGAGCTTTCGCGAATCAGCAAGCCCAGCGTCGTCAGCATTCCATTCGGACCCAACCGCCCGCTCTATAGTCAGAAGGACTTTTTCCACGTAACAGGCGAACTCACGATGAATGGAAAAACTTTGCAAAGCAACGAACACTCCGTCGCGATTATCGACGATCACCGCGGTTACTATCCCAGGCACGCGCATTATGACTGGGTTACGACCATGGGGATCAACGAAACGGATGGAAATCAACGTTTCTTTGCCTTTAACCTGACTCGCAATCAAAGTGTAAATCAGGACGACTATAATGAGAATCTCATTTGGCTGGAAAATGAAACAAGCCTGCTTCCGCCTGTTACCTTTGCCCGTGACCGCGCGAGCAAAGATTTTAACGGTCAGGCAGAATGGACTGTACACGACGAACACGACATGGTCAATGTACGTTTTCTTGTGGACGCCCAGCACGCAATGATTTTACACACCGGCATCGTCAATATTGATTATTTCATTTCGTTTGGGCATCTGGAAGGTTATGTTCGGGACGAAGCCGGCAAAGCCTACATACTGGACGGCATGTTTGGCATGGGCGAAGATAAAACGCTGCTACTTTAGCGCACATAGTGCACCCTATAAACGCAATCATATATACTGCATGAGTCGTCTTTTTTCAGGCGGCTCTTGCAATCGTTCAAGTGTTGCTCAGAATGCAAAAAAGCATCGTGTATCCTTGTATGCGAGTGTTGACTTTTTACCTCCCAAATGCTATGATAGGCAAGGTTTCCAAATGGAAAACAATTGCATATTTCTGGGTGTAGCGCAGTTTGGTAGCGTGCTTGAATGGGGTTCAAGAGGCCGGAGGTTCAAATCCTCTCACCCAGACCATTGCGAGTGGGCTTATAGGATTTCAGAATCCTATAAGCTCATTTTTCATTGAGCTTAAAGCGCTCAATGTCCTGCTTGCAAAAAAGTGCGTTGCGAACATTGGCCGACCTTACGCTGTCTCACATGGATTCGCTATGTTGACTTCCTTACTACCTATGGCGTTGCTGACGGCCACACCCTTACGTGTCTGAATCGTCACTTCAGAAGCGGCAAGTGATGGAACATCCGGAATATCGATAACTCCGACGAAGTTATAATGGATGGTCAGCTTCTGCACATAGACGCCGTCTGTCTTCTCCGCCTGATAAACGTCGATGTGATGGATCAATTCGTTTACCATGCGTGCCGTGAGTTTTCTTGCACGCGTATATTTGTGAACCGCGGAAAGGAACAGATCCGTTGACGCAGATATATCAATGTCTCGTTCGATTTCTTTTTGCAATGCATTGAGCTTTGTTTTGATGTCTACCTGCTCATCTTCATATCGACGAGACATACGTCGGAACCTCTCATCGTCGATCTTCCCTGAAACGTTGTCTTCGTACAGATGCTCAAAAATCGAGTCCAATTCCTGATCGCGCGTCTTTAATGACCGCATCTCCTTCTTCTTAAGCTGACGTTCCTGCTCGATCATTTGGCAGGATTGCCCCATCACAGCACGAACAAACTCTGTTTCATACCGGCATGCAAAACGCGCCAATCGCCGAATTTCCGCAAGTACCACCTGCTCTAAAAAATCAACACGAATATAGTGTGTGGATGAGCAAGTGCCACGATTCCCGAAATAGTTCTTACAGTTAAAGTACTTGATTTCAGGATTGCTCTGACTGAAGTGAAAATTCAGATTATGGCCGCACTCAGCACATGCCAGTATTCCTGAGAACATATTGTGTTCTCCGTCCATGTTTTTTCGCTTGCGGATTTTGTCACGCTTTTGTTGTACTCGTTCCCAGCTCGTCCGGTCAATAATCGGTTCGTGCACATCCTTAAAAATTACGAGGTCTTCCGGATTGCTGCCGTACCGTGTCTTGTTTTTGAACGACTTGCTGTACGTCTTGAAGTTGACGATATCGCCACAATACTCCTGTTTGGAGAGAATCTTAATGATAGTAGAGCTTTGCCACCGGTACGGTACGTCGCAAGGAGGTTTTCCAGGTCGAATTAACCCAATGCTTCGCCAATAGTGCATTGGCGTCAAAACGCGATCTTTTGCAAGTGCTGCTGCGATTTGCTCCGACCCCTGCCCTTCCAAAGCCATACTGAATATTCTGCGAACGACTTTTGCCGCTTCCGCATCGATAATCCAGTGTTTAGGTTTGTCCGGGTCTTTCATGTATCCGTACGGCGGCTGTCCTAATGGTTCACCGGCATTTCCTTTGATGCGATTGCTGATCCGGCGCTTCTTGCTGATATCTCTTGCATACCATTCATTAAACAAATTCCGAATTGGAGTTAGTTCATTCTCACCTTCGTCGCTATCGACACCATCCGATATAGCCACCAGCCTGATTTCATGTTCTGGAAAGTACTCTTCTGTTAACCTTCCAACCTCAATGTAATTCCGGCCTAGTCGGGACATGTCCTTCACAAACACGGCGGTCGCATGCCCCTTTTCTAGTTCTTCAACCATAGCGTTGAAACCCGGTCGGTTCATCGTTACGCCCGAAACACCATCATCACAGAATACGACTAAATTCGTATAGCCCTTTTCCTTAGCCACTTTGGTAAGAAGTTTCTTTTGATTACTGATGCTATAGCTTTCGCCTTCCAAATTGTCATCCCGGGAGAGGCGTACGTATAAAAACGCGGTTTGGTCCCTGTTTTTCCTGCTTGTTGACTGTTTCATCAATTCCTCCTTTCCGGCAGTCAAAGAAGCAGTATTTACGCCTCAATATATAACACGAGCGACTACCATTGTCACGTTTGCAAAATCTACAAGTTCATTAAGTCAGCTTGCACAAGCCGGGTCAAAACGCTTGTAACCGTTTCGGGGCCAGTCTCTAGGAAAACCGGTTGAACAAGAAAAATCCGCCCTTTAAGCTGATACTTGATTTGCTGCGCTGCAAGAGATTGTCCAAGTGTTGGTTTAGTAGAATTATTCTTCTCCGTATCCATATTTTCTCCATAGTGGATCAATCTTTTTTTGTAACCCGACGCAAGAGTGAATAATCAATATCTTGCGTCGGGTTTAAATTCCGTTTTAGCACTCGTCAAATTTGCCACGCGCCCTCACGAGTTAGGGGACGTTTCAGGCCACGGTTGGCAGCCGCGTCATAACTCTGCCTGTACCGATGCTTTGCCAAGGCTATCGCATACAACAGGGTTCCACCCAAGTCTATAGGTGGCCGTGAGGAAGTATCATGATCGCCGTACGCATCATGGCGCACGATTTGCCAAATCGTGCTCAAGGAAAACGCGATTACAATGTATATCGTGCCTTGTTTCGCTCGTCGTACGGGTTCGTACCTGAAACGCCGTATATGAAGTTGTCAAAGTGCTGTTGGAGAAAAAGCCTCTCTATCTACCATTTCATTTTGGAGGCAAAACCGCCCCCCTTTCTTAAAAATTTTCCAACATTTTTTTCAGACGTATCAGCCCGCGAACGATGGACTTGCGGACATTGTTTTCGTTTACGCCTTCGATTTGAGCGATTCTGTGCTTGCTTATCCCGAGAAAGTAGAGCGAATAGATACGGCGAGCTTGTATTTCCGGCAGTTTCTTGATTGCACAGAGAAGCCGTTCCTGCCGTAAGCGGTGCTCTACCAGCTCTTCTGCGGAAGGCGCAAGCAGTAGTATGTCGTTTTCAATACCGTCGTCTCGATCCAGTGAAAAATAAGCCTTGTACCGATAGGTGCGCAATCGGTACGCAGCTTCTTGATTCTTGAAGGTATGCATTTGTGCTGCAATGTGGTCCGGGACTTCGACGAAACAGTCGGATGTGTAGTAGGGGTAATAATGTCTTAAATTGATCCGTTTCATTTTTTGCTCCTTTCCAGTTCTGGTGTGCTGTGCCGACTGGAAGGAGGTTGGAGGAGAGCGGATTCTAATTTCCGGGCAACCAAATAAAACGCCGCAAGCGGGGTAAAATCCGTTTGCGGCGCTTCGTATGAAGTTGGCGAACGTTTTCTACACGTCCGGCTCCGCGGGAATTACCGCATCTTCATCATTCTGGAGAATTTGCCAATGATAATGATCGACGTTAGAATCGCAATGATCGCAAGTCCGAACAGCAGCGAGACCCACCACTGCGAAAGTGTCTTTTGTTCTTCGGCCTCTTTTTCGGCCTTTTCTTTTTCTTCGTCCGTTTCTTTGACGGGTTCCAGAATCTCTATTTTAAGCTCCACATTCTCCTGAAACTGTTCGCCGTCCGCGTCTTCGTAGGTGAACTCGCAGGAGCCGTAAGTCGTTCCGTATTTGGTCGTGCTGTCGATCGTCGTGGCAAAGATCGACATCGTTTTGTCGGATGACTGTTCCGGTTCGAGATTGCCCAGATACGCAGAGGCCGCGATCAGACCCGGAACGTCTAATGTGCATTTCACATTGTAGATCGTCGTGAGCCCCGTGTTGTACACGTTGACCGGCAGAGTGAATGATTCGCCGGAAGTGATCTTTTCCGGCAACTCCACCTTATCGTGCGAGAACAAAATCGGTTGATCGACGGTCACACGAAACGCCGCGGTTTCCGTGAATGCAACGTTGCTCGAACTTTCGTAGGAGATCGTGGCAGTCATGGTGTGCAGTCCGCCGAGCGCCATCGGCAGTGCCTGCATGTCGAACGAGAACTCCGCTTCCTTGGTACGCGCGAGCCCAAGCAGATACGGCGCGCTGTACTCGTTCAACAGAATGATGTTTTCGTCGTCGCTCGTAACGGCGACGCGGATGTTATGCGCCGTCCGCCGGCCGACGTTTTTCACCGTCATATCGACGTGCAGTGTGTCTCCGCTTTCCAGCGTGTCCGGCGCGACCACGCAGTCGGTCACCACCAAGACCGGCTTGGACGAGGTCACGCCGCCGCTGCTTCCGGAGGAGGAAGGACTTTCTGTGGGCGAACTCGTATCGGTCGATTTGCCGTCCGTGATCGTCACATACATTGTAAAATTCTGAAAGATCGTATTTCCGCTCAAATCGAGCCCTTCCACCGTGATGACGACCGGATAGACACCGTTTTTCCGGTCGGTGGACAGCGCAAGGTCGAAGCGGATATAGTAACACTCTTTCGTGCCGGTGCCGTTGTTGACCGACTGCGTGCTCAGCGGCACGGATTTCTGGTAGTTGCCGAATACGAACGGCGCGGTTTCGGTACTGCCGAGATTCGGCGTGGCCGTAATCGTGCTCCCGGAAATACTGCCGGTCGTGACCAGTGGCAGGACGATCGTAGCGACATTGTTCGCCACGGTCGGGGAATATCCCTGACTGTACGTCATCGCCATCCCGTCGTAGAGGTTTGCGTCGTCAATGCCGAGGATGACCGAGGAAGTATCGGCCAGCGCGGCGGCCGGGACGATAAGAAGCAGAGTTAGGATACCGAGCATCCAACGTTTCACGATCGATCGCCTTCTTTCATCTTGTGTTCCCGAACCACCGTCAGCACACCCGCGTCCATCTCGCAAACGGTGTCGCACAATTCTTCGATATCCTGAATATTATGGCTGGCTAGCAGGATCGTCCGCCCGCCCTTTGCAAGCGATTTGAACAGTTCGCGCATCTCCGCAACGCCGTGTTTGTCCAGCCCGTTCAGCGGCTCGTCGAGGATCATTAAACTCGGTTCCTCCATGATCGCCTGTGCAATGCCGAGGCGCTGCCGCATGCCGAGCGAATACTTGCCGACCGGCTTGGACATCATGGGATCGAGCCCGACGCGCCGGATCGTGTCCGCAACCTGCTTTAGGCCAATCTTGCGTTTCAACCCGGCAAGGATCTCAAGGTTTTTCAACCCCGAAAACTGCGGCAAAAACCCGGGTGATTCGATGATGATTCCGATATCGTCCGGAAAGTCGACGTCCCGCCCGATCTGCTTGCCGTCGACCAGCACCTTGCCTTCGGTCGGCTGCAAAAAGCCACAGATGCACTTGAACATGACCGTCTTTCCGGAGCCGTTGTTGCCAACGATGCCGTGGATTTTCCCGCGCTCAAAATCGTGGGTGATGCCTTTGAGCACCGTGTCCTGCCCGAAGGTTTTGATGAGGTTTTGGAGTTGAATGGTGGGTTTGCTCATTGATCTCCTCCCGTAAAGTGGAAGCTATACGTCCGCAGCGCCAACAACGTGAGTACGTACAGTAAAACGATTGCTGCGCCAAAGATGATGAATGTTTGCCAGAGCCGCGGCAACAGGTCGTAACCGAAGTTGTGCATGTGATACGTCGCCTGATTCAGCGGCGAAAGCCACCCGACTGCCACGTTAGCCTTGTAAAGCAATTCGTCCGGCAGTTCGAAAATCTGTTTGAACAGTTGCGGATTCAGCAAGAAACCAAACAGGCTGAACGCGAACGCCGTTGCAATTCCCGCGGATTTGCCGCGCCGGATGTTGACGAACAGCATGAGAAAGACCATCACCAGCGTGTAAAGGAGCATGAGCAGCAATATTGTCGAAGCACATTCATACGGCCTGCTGAGTTCAAGCGTTTTGACCAGCGCCGGAAGCGCGACCGCCTTGCCCGCGCCGGAATAGCCGAGGATCGCCGCCGTTTCCGACCACATGTTGCCGATAAAGCTGTTGCCCATGCAGATGATCGTCGTCGCGGCAAAGATGAAAAGGATGTACAGCACCGTCGCGACCGATACGTAGACCGCCTGCCCCATGAGCCATGTGCGCCGCTTCATGCGGATAAGATAGTACGGCACACCTGCGCCGAGAAACGGCATGTCGACGAACAGCAGCACCAGCAGCAGCGAGATCAAAAGCACGGAGTTCGCGTCCCCGAACGTCCAGACGAACGGTTCGAACGCCTGCATGGTCGTGCCCATGTCGTATGCAAACGATGCCGCCTTGTCCGAGAGGAGAAAGCAGAGGATGAACGCGAGTGCGAACGTCAGCAGCACGCGCGCGTTGCCGCGCCACATGCGGAAGTTATAGCGCACGACCGATCGCACCTGTCGCAGTTCGCCGAACAGGCGAAGCTTTCGCGCAGGGCGGAACGGTCTGTCCAGACGGACTTTTCTTTGTGGAAACAGCGTGCGAATGGACTTCCTTGCGTTGTCGTCGCGCAGATGGTCCTGTGCGATCAGATAGAAGCCGAGCATACAACCCGCCAGCAGGACGACCATTGTGATGCCTGCGCTCCAGCCACCGAACGGCCACGTACCTTCCAGCGTCAGGTAGTTCTGCGGGTTGAGCATGAAGACGTCGCGCGCGTAGCGCTCCTGCAGAATAATCAGCACATAATAGAGGATGAACGGGGCGGAATACGCCATGTAGGCGTTCATGGTCACGGTCGAAAGCAACATACCGAGCATCGCCCAAAGCGCGCCTGCAAAGCCAAACAGGACGATCTTGCCGATCAGTTCCGGCAGCTGTGATTGCACCGCCGTCTCCCCGAACGTCTCTACCGGCATGACGACCAGCGAAACGAGGACGTATCCGCCGAGAATGCCAAGCGTAAGCGTCAGAAAGCCCGAGATCGCGCAGGAAAGCTCTTTACCGAGGATATAACGCGTGACCGTCGTTCGCGGTAAAAATTGCTTGAGGTAGCCGCTTTTGAAATCGTCCACGAACGCGCCGGCATATGGGATCGTCGCCAAAATCGGCGCGGCAAACAGGATTGCATTGCCGGACAGCGCGCTGATCGTGATGCGCCGGTGCGCAAACAGCGCCGCCGCCGGCTTTTCAAGCATGTAGATCGAGAGTACGTCCGAAAACGCGCTTAGCAGCACGCAAAGCATCGTGCCAAGTACGCTTAGCACGAATGCTTTGGATAACGCTCGATTGAGGTCGGATCGTAGTTCGGGCAAGATGGGGCTCCTTTATGCGAAACGTTAGTTCACCTGCGCATAACAACACAAAACACTTGCGAATAATGGCGCTAGTATCCTTTTGTAGGATCGATGATCGTTCCATCGATCGCATTGATGACTACGAGCGGGTTAGCTTGAACTTTAGTATTGAATGTTTGAACTGAACCATCAGATGCCACATATTGTACCGTTCCAAAGAAACACCACACAGGGACTAAAAGCCCTGAATCTATTGATTCTTGTTCCAGAATCCGCTGCTCACCTAAATATACATCGGTAATTTCTATATCAATGTTAGTAACGTCGGCGGCTCCATCAACAGGAAGCTGATAGTACGTAATTGCGCGACTAAAAATTTTGAAAATATCCTCATATGGCAACAACGACGCGTTTTTTATTAGCATCTCTTGTTCTTCATATGGAGATACCCAATCTATTCTATAAACTCCATTATTATCCATTGTAATGTTCAGTTGTTCATATGCCCATGAACCAGTGTAATCATCGTTTGAAACTAATGAAAGTACCGAAAAAAGAACAGTCCCTGTACCATGTACATCCCTAGAGCACCTTACTCTATACGAATATTCTGAAGGCGTATTAGGGTAAGAACCATCGCTTTCTTTTATACTATCCGCAACAAGTAGTACGTCAAAAACACTGTAAGGAAGCGAAAGCTGATCAAGCAAGGATTCTGCTCTGGCTTGCGCTTCTTGAGGTGTGTAACTCAATTTATTTACAGCCATTGCATCAATCGAGTTCATGTCTGTTACATCTTTCAAAATGATCTCTCCCCTGTCGGGAGCCTTGATCCTGCGATTATCGCAATACATAAATTCTGCGCCTTTAACCGATGATGACGACCAATTGTTTCGGACATATAGACAGCGCCCATTGTTTAATGAAGGGCTGCTTTCTCCAACGTCCACTCCGGTATAGCTGTATTCGGACCCACCATAATTCGCTTTATAGTCAACCAGCGCAGTCGATGCCGTCTTGTGGATCACTACTTCAGGTGCTGAATTATATTGTGATTGCAACTGCGCTAAACTGCTAACATAATCATCATGCATATCGTTCTGATCATAAGCTGTCTCAAGTTGCTTGAGTAAACTAATTTCATACGCAACTTCATCTTTAGACATTTCATAACTTTGTTGATCATACAACACTGCATCCTTAAGGAACACATTCGCTACTTTATCGATCATGTTTTGAGAAAAATCTATTGCTTTTACTCTATAAATCGGGAAATTGACACCTAATACATGAATACGAGCATTTGCATTAACATGGATACTCTTATTACTAATATCACACTCGAAATTTGCGGGTAATGTTTCAACGGCTAATTTTGTTGGTTCTTTCGCGATTTTCAACATATTATTAAGATTCTTTGCTTCTACAATGTTGGTTTCAGGTGTTTCTTTACAGCCAACAAGGCTAAAAATCAGCGAGATAGCAACTATTATTAGTGCAGTTTTTTTAAGCATCTTGATTTCTCCCCGATCTATTATTTGATTATAACAACTATTTCGAGCAGTTCATATACGGTTGCTCTGCGGCATATTCCGCAGAGCAACCGTTTCTGAAGTTAACCTGCTGCGTATTTACCGCGAACATATGCGGTAATCCCTGTTCCCTGTGATCCTGCATTTAACCCCATATATCCGGCATAGTATGTATTTTGGTTAAGTCCAGACCACGTGTATGTAGTACTTACATTTCCGCTAGCATTGGGCATATAAGTTAGCATCGAAGAGACAAAAGTATTTAGGGCAGTCGCAAGGCCAATATCATAGTTGATATAATTTGTGCCGCTACTCCCATAGAATGTAACTTTTATTTTCTTAGTGCTGGTAGGATACCACTTTTTGCCAGTATAATAGAATTGTTTGATAGGGCCCGCCGTACCCGTGTCGTATGGCAAGCTTCCTGTAGTACTGGGGAAACTACCAAGTGCATATACATCTGCTACGAAACTAAAAACCAGAACAAAGCATAGTATTGTCGCTATGATTTTTTTCATGCGTTTCTCCTTTATATATTGTGTTATTGTTTTTGAAAAGGTACAATTTGTATTGTCCTTGTGAACGCCATCACTTTGGTGATGGGGGCTGTCCGGCTCAATGTTTACAAGGACTTTTTCTTTGGACCAATCATAGGCATCCCCCCTAGATCGTGATCGTTCATATTGCGCCCTATGAGCGCAGCAAAGCTTGTATTGCTTCAATCTCACCAACATAAAAGTTCGCTCGAATCCAGCCTGAATCGGCTCTCTATATATAAGACGTTTTACACCCGCTAAAATGTGACATTAAAATCGAAAAATTTTCGTTGTGCCCTACTATATAAACAACTTTTCAGCAAAAAAGGGACATTCTTTTGAAATTGTAAACCCGAAAACGCGCCGAACAGCACGCAAAGCATCGTGCCAAGTACGCTCAGCACGAATGCTTTGGATAAAGCTCGGTTGAGATCGGAGTATAGTTCGGGCAAGGTGAGGCCTCCTTTTTACTTGTGCTATACCAAACCATGTTGTCAATAACCGAGTACAGGATTGACGATACTTCCATTAATAGCTTTTTAGTTTTCGCCAACATATAAATATGGTTTGTCATTAATGCAAGATTCCCATCCGTCTGGATAATATTTTATTTGGTAGATGTCGCCATCGATCGATGGGCAGGGAATCGATATCGTGTAGCAGGCGCCACTATTAATGTGGACTTTACAAAAGCAGATAAATTGATAGTCTTCATATTGGAAGGATATAGTGTCACTTATAAACGTATCGCCCATCACCTCCTGATCGCTGGACAAGTCCTCGGAAAAACGTATCATTGCAGCTTCAAGTACGGTTTCTTCTTCTTGTACGACGCTTGCGTCATCACGGTCAATGGGTTGCCCGTCAATTATCGCGTTCCTATATGTCAAGTTTAACAATTCGAGCATTTGACCGGTCTTCGCGTCAACGTTGCATTGATATTTAGGGACCGTACCATCAGCATCAGGCGCTAATATCACGTAGACTGGATTTTGGTTGTTCAATGTGATTGTAACGGTTAACAGGCCGATATCCGTTCCTATCTGCCGAAGAAGTTCCTGGGCGGCACATTGCGCGGCATCTTCAGGCGTTATCGTTGCAAGGTTCATCGCTTCTTCATCAGAATCCGTACAGTAATCCTGATAATAAAACGAATACTGGCGGTTTAAGGCTTCGTTGGTAGCCACAACTTCTTTTTTCGGGAGATCAGGCAAATCCTCCCAATTGATTTGGTCAATCTGCGGCGCAAACGTAGCAAGAGATGCATTTGTGATCTCTTCCTCTTGTGCGGTGTTTTGTTTTGTGCATGCACAGCAGCCAAGTATCAAAGCGATTATAAGCACACTACTGATGATTTTTCTCATATTTTTTCTCCTAATATCCCATTGTTGGATCGATTATTGTTCCGTCAATTGCATTAATAGCAAATAAAGGTGGGTCTCCTCTGAAGCAATTTCAATTGTTTGCTTAGTTATTTTGCTCAGGGTTAAGTATCAGAGATTAATTTTAACAATATAAAAGTAAAGCATGTTCAATAACCCAACATTCTATCAATACGTTTTCCGGTCAAAGCATTAATGGTGCATAAGCTGTTATATGCAATAGATTCATCTTGCATCTGATTCCCATATACATTTGACATTGCAATATACTTTACGTCACCATTATCGTCGATATATTCTATATTCCCATAGAATTCCCAAACCGGTACCGCCAAAATTGCATTATTGGATCCAACGATACAAGACATGCCCAGTTCGACACTGTCAATACGAACTGTTATTCTCTTTGGGTCGATATTAAGTGACGAATAAGTATATCGATTCTGTGAAACCGACATAAATTGGCTCATGGCATTTAAAGCTTCGTCCACGCTGATGATTTGACATGCATCCGTTTCAATTACTATAGAACAGGGTTGCTGCCAAACAAACTCAACTAATCCATCGTTGTCAAAATACATTTTTATCATTTCCCAGAATACGGTTTCAGCATACTCCCTTCCGGCCGTTCCACCCTCAATTTGTTGACTGAAAACCTGCTTTTGCCCGCCGATATTTCTCATATAGATAAGTTCTATTCTTTCATCAACTGGGTAATCCGATATTCCCGTTTGATTTGCTGTGCTTGCCACTAGTGTATACTCAGCAGAAGTATATCTTATTGCACTCAGCGTAAAGTCATCGGCCAATTCTAACTTTTTCAGAATGTTCTCTGCCCGCTGCAAGGCATCTTCTTCAGATATCGGGCGAGGGGTGGGTTGTCCTTGCATGATATCCTTCCACCTGTAGTTGCTAATACGTATAAAGTTTTTTCTATTACCACCTCCTATTACGAGCACGGCTTTGTTCTTGCACCCGGTTTGGATTTTAGCCTCCTGTTCCGTCATTACTTCGTCGATAGAAATGGCAGGTTCCGTTTCGGGTGCTGAACCAAGCGCATCCTGCATATTTGCAATAATGCCTTCGAGCATTTGTATATTATCGGCTGACAACTTATCACGTACCGAATCCAATTGGTTGGTGTAAGTTTGGATATGTGAAGTGAGTTCGGGCCAGGTCTCACAAGCTTTGTAAAAGGTATGATTGTTTGAAAAGGCGTAGGCGACGTTATCGACAAAAGAAGCGTCAACCGATTGCCATGTAATGTTTCCCTGTAGGAATTCTCCGTTTGGTTCAACAACGGAAGCTGATATTACAAGTTGAATGCCATCATCAAGCGCAACGCATTTCTTGTATTGGATATACCCATTTTCTTCTTCTGTTTCATAAGATTCTGACGGTTGTGCTTCCATTCCGGGCGTTGGCTGGCAAGCTCCCAATACACCCAGCAGTACTATAACAGTAATGAAGATTAAGATTTTTTTCATATTACTGATTTCCTTTCGGCACTATATATGACGAATGTTGCTTTGTTCTGTGCACCAGCGTTAACGCTGGTGCACAGAACAAAATTAGAAGAAAAATCATCAGCTTGTTGTATAGCCGCCATGCCGGATTTCAACATTTCCATGAATATAGTAGTCCGCATCATAATTCCGGAATCTAACCCTATAGTAAGTATTTGCATCTAGCGTATTATAGTTTGTACTATCACCATTCCATATATATTTTCTTTGCATCGATCTAATGCTTTGAGGGAGTGTGCTAAAATATCGGACAGCATGGTAAGAGATTATAATAGGGATTAGGAGGACGAAACCATGCTGAAACAACGAACCCAATACGATGATGAATTCAAGAAAAATGCGGTCAAACTAAGTTATGCAAGTCCAAAGCCGGTACGAGCCGTCGCAGACGATCTGGGCATAGCAGTAAACCTGCTGTACAACTGGCGCAAGAAATATACGGCGTCAGGCGAAAAAACGCCAATGGCCACAATGGAGGAAGAACTCAAGGCGCTCCGGCTGGAAAACGCAGAATTGAAAATGGAGCGCGACATGCTAAAAAAAGCAGCGGCCTACTTTGCGAAGCTCCAGAAGTGAAATACAGATTTATCTTTGAACATCCCGAATACCCGAAAGCAAAGTGGGCCGCGCAAATGAAGGTGTCGCGAAGCGGGTATTACCATTGGAAACGAACGCGGGCTCAGCGAGAGAAGCGCAAATGCGAGTATGCCGAACGGGTTCGACGCGTATTCATGGCGGGAGAATGGACATATGGCGCGAGTCGTATCTGCGGGAGACTCAGAACGGAAGGATTCTCTTGCAGTTTTTACAAGGTGCGCGATTCCATGGAGATGCAAGGGCTGCGCTCGATCCATCGCAAAAAGCGCCGGCGATCCCTGACAGACAGCCGGAAAGCGCGTGGCGATGGATATGCAAATCTGACGAGAAACCTTCGGATAGATGCACCTTTTCAGGTTCTCTCAAGCGATATCAGCTATATACGCACGGGGGAAGGATTCGACTATCTGTGCCAGATCAAAGACGTGAAGAGCGGGATTGTCCTGGCGGAGAGTATGTCTGAACACATGAAAGCAGAGCTGGTCGTGAAAACGATTCGGAAAGCGTTACAACGTTGGGATATTCCAACGGGATGTATTTTTCACAGTGATCGCGGGAGCCAGTACACATCGGAGAGCGTAATGAACTTGCTTACTAACGAAGGCCTTCGGCAAAGCTTTTCACGCGTAGGCATGCCGGGCGATAACAGCTGGAGTGAAAGCTTCTTTGCAAACCTGAAGAAGGAAGCGGTTCACTGGACCCATTTCCGGACGCGGGATGACGCCAAGCAAAAGTTATTTGCCTATATCGAAGGATTCTACAATACCAGACGAGTGCAAAAACGTCTTGGGTACTTAAGTCCTATGCAATGGCTAATGTGCTGGAATCAAGGCATTCAAGAATCTGTTGCTTAGCATTCTGTCCGAAAAAGTGTTGCATTCCCTGATCCGTTGCTCGAATCTGGAGCAATTGTGCGTATTGACTTCCCACTAAAGGTGATGTGGAGTGTTTTGTTGGATACACTTGAGCGTTCACTGTAAAATACAGCATTTGCGATGAATAATTCGTATATGGCTTAAATCTATAGGAACTGTCTACATAAGCTATTATATTGATTTTTGCATCATAAGTAGAGTAAGCAAGCGCAACAGAAGCAAAAGAAAATACCAGTACAAATACGAGAATAGTCGCAAGGATGCGTTTTTTCATTACGAATATCTCCTTTCGAATTAGAAGTGCCAAGTATAATATGGCTTGAACCCAAGTTTGAATCGAAATATAATAGTATTGTCCTTGTGAACGCCATCACATTCGTGATGTGGGCTGACCCGCTCATTGTTTACAAGGACATTTTCTTTGGCACAATCATAGGCATCCCCCCTAACATCATGATTGTTCATATTGCGCTCTTTGAGCGCAGCAAAGCTTGTTCGCTTTTGTTTGCCAGTGCAAATGTTCGCTCCAATTCGATTTGAGTTGCCCCTCTCTATATAAGACGTTTTACACCAGTCAAAATGTGACATCAAATTAGAAAATTCTCGTTACCCTCTACTATATAAACGATTTTTCAGTGAAAAATGGGACGTTCTTTTGAAATTTTCTCGCACTGCGAGGTTAACCCCAAACGTGCCAAACAGCACAAAAGGCATCATGCCAAGTGTTATTAATACGAGTGCTTTGGATAATGCGCGATTGCGATCGGAATGAGGCGCGGGCAAAGTGGGACTCCTATAAGTGAAAAGTCTGCAAGTGACCCGAAAGCGTGTATATTCTTCCCAGTAAATACGTACGGGCCTACTCTCGCAATTTCAGAACAACACCTCTTATCAATTACGCGCAGTTCACTTCTATGACGTTTAAACGCCATACAAAGAATTGGATGCGGAATTAGTGCGTTCTATTATTTAAGACACTATAAAGTGGAAAATTCGGCCTGGATTTACAAAAATAAGTAAATAATATATTTTTGCTTTTTTAGGCCGAATTTTCTGAAAGCAAGTGTCATATATATTGGTGTAAGCCAAATATTGTTTTAGAAAGGCAGAAATTATGAAAAGAAAAATCCTATGTTGTATGCTCGCGCTAATGATTTGCTTGAGCGTTTCCGGATCAGCGTTAGCCGCAACGCGACAGGCAGCGGGAAGCTGTTCGATGAGTGTTTCTGGAAAAAGCGTTTCTTATTCCGGATACTCTTCATCAGTTCAAACTGAAGACACCATTTCCGTTAAAGTGAAACTCATGGAGAAGCGTGGGTCTACTTGGTATCAAGTTGGATCAGCAGCATATAATAGTCTTAACGATGCAGACTTTGTTTCTGCTGGGAGATCTAAAACTGTTACCGGTGGCCATTATTATAAAGTCGTAGCAACACATTACTCACTAAAGAACGGTGTTGGTAGAACGGTCACTTCTCAAACTTCTGAAAGATGGATTGCAAACTAGAAAAAATGATTGCGGGACTGCCCTGCAAATCGACGCAGTGACAGTCCCGTTTTTATTACGAAATTGTAATGAACTTCAACAATTCTACCAGTGTATTCTGAGACATCTCAAAACTAGAAATGAATATCTCGCTGTTGTCGGTAAAAGTCCTGGCAAAAGCGGTCCCGTCTTCCATCGCTCCGATATAGTATTCTGTGCCTTCAGTTGTTTCGAATTCTCCAAAAGTGCCGTCCTCTATACTCGTCGCTGTTCCCGATGATTCGCTCACCGTTCGGTACTTTTGCTCTACTAATATAGATGCATCGTTGCTATAACTGTACTTAGATCTAATAAGTAATGACGCGTCTTCCACGCTTATTACATTTATACTTTCAAGTTCTGCCTTCTCTGCTTGAATATAGGCGATAGGTAGCCCTAGCCAGCTCTCAGCATCATCTACATTGTCAAACGATAATGGCAGCTCAGAAAAATCAATTTCAGAGATGGTTGATCCTTGCTGTTGCGATTGGAAGACCCCATCAATAATCTCAATTACAGTTTGATAAATCGAGCTTGCTAATGCTTTTCCTTTGTTAGTAAACAAGGAGAATCCCAAGAGCACAAGTATAACAGTCGCAACTATCCCAACGCGTCGAATTATGGGGCGCATTTTACGCTTGACCTGCAATGCGTACACTCTGTTTGCAAATTGAGCTGCAATACGTTCTGTATACAAAGAAAGTCTTAGCGGATCAGAATTCGCTTCGAGATCGTTTAACACTCTTTTCATAAAGGCCGACGCATCATTGGTTGAGGATTTTAGAAGCATGTCTGCCTCGGCACTGGTCAGAGCCGTCCCATTTATATCAAAATACGGGTGATCCAAAACTATCTGCTTTAGTTTTGTCCAATTCATTTTCAATTCAAGTCCCTCCTACAGTAACACTAGAACTTCAATTTGCTGCAGTAGACTAGGATTCTTCGCGGCAATAGATTTTCTCATTTTAGCAAATCTTTTTGATAAGGCGTTTGGAGATAAGCCAAGACCTGGCGCTAGATCTTCGATTGGAATGTCCTCCAAATAATGCTTCTTAAATGCTTCACGATCTGCGTCCGGATATGCTTCCAATGCTCTATCTAGAAATATAATCCATTCTGCATAACAGTATGGCTTAGAGCTCTTTGAATCAGCCAGATGTTCCGTTGAATCCAAAAGGATAACTTTTCGAAAATTTGCTCCATCTCGCAAATAATTTATTGTTGCCCGTCTGAGGCAAACAGCTATATAAGCCATCGGTTCGTTCACATCCCGCAATAAATCGCGTCTTCGAAGTAGAGCGACTGCTGTATTATGCAATACCTCCTCTGCAATTCGAGTATCACCCGTAATCATTGTTGCTATCTTTTTTAAATCATAATAATTTTCTTCTAGAAACTTCTCGATATCAAATTCTTTGGCCATGAACCTCTCCCGAGCAATATTGCTTTCAGTGCCTATTCTAGATAATCTATTCAAAATATGTATTAGGTTTCCAAGTTAGGGTACACTATATATTGAAAACATGCAATTCTTCAATTATCCTTATAGTTTTGATTTTGCTGCAAATTGCGAAATTTCACTTTCATGCTTAAATTCAATAGGTTAATATTGACATTCTAGCTTTATTTGTTTACGATTGTTATATAAGTGCTACCGTCGCAAGCAATTAACCATGGGCAACTTAAGATGTGGGGATTGTCTGCGAAAGCTGTGACTAACGAACTCATCTTAGTCCCAACATTATCTGTGAGGGCGAGTAGCATGCAAAGGACGTGCAGCAAATGCTGCGCGTCCCTTTTGATAAAACAAAGCTAAAACACCCTTTTGACTTTCACAGTACGATTCTTGAGTAATAGGCAATAAATCATTTAGTTGTAGCTTGACTATTATAGCCTATTAGTTGCATTATAGATCGTTTTTCCGTTCTAACGCTTGGTCAAAAGGAGCCCAGAATTCAGGTGGATATTCAGGATGCTTGCTATAGCCGAGCATTTTTTGTTTTTTCTGATGTTGCTGTTCGAACACATTAGCGAGTTTTAACTACTTAATGTTGTATGTGAAATCATTTATGTTATAATTATCGGTAAAGAATCTAAAGTATATCTTGCCTCTTCCCAGTCCGATCAATATCATACTGCTAATGATATAAAACTCACAACTACTTTGATGTGTTGAGAAATAATCATTCCCTGCCAAACAAAAGCGCGTAGTCGCAGCACTTGAGGGAATCTGCCAAATTGCAAAATGCCGAAATATGATGATGCCATTGCTCTCTTTCGAATAGCTAACGGCATGTATGATTCATGCACATCCAGTAAAGGAGTGAAAGACTATGGCTATTTCAAAAATTACAATATGCAATTTCAAGGGTTTCAAGGGAACTTTTAAATTAGAGCTAAACCAAGGTCTCAATATACTAGTTGGTAATAATGAAACTGGGAAATCTACTGTTTTAGAGGCAATTCATCTTGCATTAACAGGTCTTTATAATGGGAAGTATATAAATAGCGAATTATCACAATATCTTTTCAACTGACCTGCTCCCCCAAAAAGTAGTCCACTCAAAAAGAAAAAAAGATAGTAAAATCAAAAAAAAGGAGTGGACGAAGAAATGAAGAAGAGCCGATACACAGAGGCGCAGATAGCCTTTGCATTGAAGCAGGCAGAATTGGGCACGCCGATATCGGAAGTGTGCCGAAAGCTCGGGATAGCAGAGCAGACGTTTTACCGCTGGAAGAATAAATATGGCGGGATGCTGCCAAGCGATATGAAGCGCCTCAAGCAGCTTGAGGAAGAGAATGCCAAACTGAAAAAGCTGATAGCGGATCTGAGCTTGGATAAGCTGATGCTGCAGGATGTACTGACAAAAAAATTCTAGGGCCTGCCGAGAAGCGGGAAGCCGTGCGATACCTGCAGGAACGTTTTGAAGCAAGCGAACGCAGAAGCTGTATGGTATTGCGGATCAACCGGGGATGGCACCGGAGGCAGCCGACCCGGGACGAGCAGGCCTTTTTACGAATGCGAATCAGGGAAATAGCCTCCGTGCGGAAACGATATGGATACCGAAGGATCCATGTCCTGTTACTGCGTGAAGGTTGGAAAATCAACCATAAACGGGTTTACAGGCTGTACAAGGAAGAAGGATTAAACCTGAGGAAATCGACTGGCCGTAAGAAAATCAGCGTGTCCAGAGCGCCCGTGAAAGGCCTTGCAACAGTCGTGAATGAATGCTGGTGTATGGACTTCGTGTCGGATCAATTGTACAATGGGAAACGATTCAAGGCGCTGACAGTGCTGGATACGTTCAGCAGGGAAAGCTTAGCCATCTACGTGGGCAAATCGATCAAGGGTGAACAGGTCTGCGAGGCGTTGCAAAAAATCAAGGCAGCCCGCGGGCTGCCTCAAAGGATCAAGGTCGATAACGGGCCCGAATTCATATCACGGGCACTGGATGCATGGGCATACTTCAACAAAGTCAAGCTGGACTATTCCCGACCCGGCACGCCGACGGACAATCCACACATCGAATCATTCAACGGCAGCTTTCGGGATGAATGCCTGAATATGAACTGGTTCATGTCGCTGGAGGATGCCAGAGACAAAATAGAGCGCTGGCGAAAGGACTACAACGAGTTCCGTCGAGAGCGTATCGAAAATTGTGTAAACCTCGATTGTCAGATAAAATAACGACAATGGAGGTTTTCCTATATGGCAAGGAAAGAAAAGAGCCTCATGCGACAGCTGATCGACGAGCGAGGGATCAAGGATGTAGCCGGCGTGCAGGCGCTGGTGAAGGAACTGACCGCTGATCTGATTCAGGAATGCATGGACGCGGAGCTTGAAAGCGACCTCGGGTACAGCAAGTACGACTACCGGAATAAACAAACGGACAACAGCCGGAACGGCAGCTACAAGAAAACTGTTGCCAGCAGCCAGGGCGATGTGGAACTGCCGGTGCCGCGCGACCGAAACGGCGAATATGAACCGCAGATCGTAAAGAAGCACCAGATGGACATCTCGGACATCGAGGACAAGATTATTTTCCTGTATTCGCAGGGAACGTCGACGCGGGATATCGAACGCACGATGCAGGAGCTGTACGGGATCGAGGTAGATGCGACTCGGGTGTCCAAGATTACGGACAAGATTCTGCCGGTCATTCGCGAATGGCAGAACCGGCCGCTGGAGAGCATATACGCCATGGTGATGCTGGACGCGATACACTACAAAGTCCGCGAAGAAGGCGTCGTCGTCAAGAAAGCCGTCTATATCGCCATCGGGACCGACCTTCAAGGACAAAAGGATGTTCTGGGCCTGTGGATCGGCGCAACGGAAAGTTCGAAATACTGGCTGGGCGTGCTGAACGGCCTGAAAAACCGCGGCGTTTCGGACATTTTGCTGATATCGGTCGATGGACTGAACGGCTTTTTGGAAGCCATCGCGGCCGCCTATCCGAAGACGGAAATCCAACGCTGCATCATCCATCAAATCCGCAGTTCCACGCGATATGTCTCTTAGAAGGACGTTAAGGCGTTCACGGCTGCACTCAAGCCCATCTACAAAGCACCGACCGAGGAAGCCGCACTGCTTGCGCTGGATGAACTGGAGCGCGTCTGGGGCGCGAAATATCCGGCCGGCGTGAAATCCTGGCGGGATCACTGGGACGAGCTTTCCACCATGTACAAATATCCCGAGCAGATTCGGCGGATGATCTACACGACCAACGCAATCGAAAATTTCAACCGCCAGCTTCGCAAGGTCACAAAAACGAAAAGTGCGTTTGTCAGCGATGACGCTCTGCTCAAGCAACTGTATCTCGTTACCATGCAAGTCACGAGTTCAGAATTGGTTCAAAACCTACTACCTGATGTTTATTTGATGTTTATCGCCATCAATAATGGCTTATAATTGTTCATAATCATCAAAAACACATTTTGAATTATCCGCAAGGATCGGCGATTATCTTCAATTATCGTCGTATAATCATAACTATATTACGCATAAATACGCACTCATAACCCGGAGGCCGTAGGATTGTCTTCTTGGCCAATCGTCGACAACAGGCAATGCTTTGTGTAGTACTCTCAACAGCATAAATTTCTAACCCCCTTATGCGTCAAAAATGCGGCAAAAATCAAAATCGATCTGCGAGTTCACAGCCTCGTAGGTCTTTCTCTATCTACCCTGAATAACGCTTGTTACGGATTTGTCGTATTGTCGCACGTTTTGGAAAATGAGCTAAAATGGAACCCCCTAAAAGTCACCTAATTAGGGGGTTTTGGCGTGCCCGAAAGGATTCGAACCTTCGACCCTCAGAGTCGGAGTCCAACGCTCTATCCAGCTGAGCTACGGGCACATGTATTTTGTTGTCAATTTCTCGCCTGCGGCCAGCAGTGTCGGAGCCATCTGATTATTTTGTCATAATCGTCCGTGATCTCAAATAGTCGACTTTAATCGCGTATAATCGGTTACTTGAATTTGTTGTAATGTGCGACAAATTACGTGATCTCGGCAATCTATCGCAACCTCTTGCGGTCATATGTGTCAAAAAATGCGTCAAAAGCAGGTGACTTCTGAAGCGTTACAGCCTCAACAACTCCTCGCCAAGAACGCTGACATACACTCCCACCCATATAAAATCGTTTAATGGCTGTTTCCGGGACGAATGCCTAAACATGAACTGGTTCATGTCTCTGGAGGATGCCCGAGACAAAGTAGAGCGCTGGCAGAGGAACTACACATAGTTTCGTCCGCCCAGCGCTTTGTGATATTACGATAATGCTAAACTTCTACACTCGATTCAGCTTGGTTTACATTCCTTTGAGCAGGTTCCCGAGCGCCAGGATCGCAAAAGCAATCAGCGCCCACCACACCGGCGCAAACAGGAAGCTGAATGGAACCGCCACCATGAGTAAGGCCATAACCGCAATGATGAGCGCGATAAAAAAGGTAATGTTCTTGGGTCTCGATAAATGTAACTGCATAATAGTTGCCTCCTGAAAATTTAATCTGATTTTGAGGTGTCGACTGCGTAATAAATCGTGTTCGAATGGCCGCAGGTAAAATAATTTACCTCAGAAGCAATCTGCTATTCAGCTATTCGAACTCTGTTTTTGCTGTTCGATTTCTTGCTTCTGCTGCGCGTTTTTCAGTTTCTGTTGCTCGTTTTCCAGTTTCTGCCTCTCGTTCTGTTTCTTCAGTTGCTCGTTTTCCTGCCTCTGTCGATCCGCATTCTCTTGCTTTCCCTGGTCGCTCTCTTTTTTGAGCTGGTCATAATCCTGTTTTTGCCGTGTGTTATTTGCTTTCGTCTGCTTTGCCAAATCCTTTGCTTCGCGCTCTTGCTTGCTGGTTCTCTTTGCGTAGATCCCGACAATCAAGCCCAGTATACCAAGAACGATCTCCCCGATATTCCAGTAGACGGGATTACTCTGAAACATTGGCACCATTCCCGTTATCCCAAGGACACCAATAAAGATGAGCGCCAACCCCATCAACACATTCGCTAGTTTTGTCATGGTTATAATCTCCTTTTCGATCTAATTAAATCAACTGCGGGAAAACACACCGACGAGCAAGCCAACACCCCCGAGTACGATTTCTCCCACGTTGATGAAGCTCGGATAGTTGGTAAACATGGGAACGATATTCGTAATGCCCAATATTCCCATTGCCAGAAACACCAACCCTAGAATCACGCTTGTTGCTTTTGCCATTCAAAATTCCTCCCTTCTTCAGTTCTAGTTGCAAAATCAAACACCTAAAATCGGAAGATCGCCGCAAGACCCGTTTCGGTCGGCATCCGATCCATTGGTAGCACGATTACCTCTCCCTTATGCTTCCAGACAGTATTTACGATTTGATCGATTAAATCTCCGCGTTCAGGATTGTCTGTGCTCCCAAATTCGAGTTTGCCCGATTCGGTGTTAAACTTGCCCGGTATGCTTTTATCTGCTTCGACAAGCAAGGTTGCGATCCTGCCTTCAAACGCGGCGCGTGCCACATCGATCCGTCTGTCGGATGCTGTGTGGTTCGATTTCGCGTTCTGATACCGATCTATGCTTTCCAATTCTTTTTCTTGATAAATTGGCTCCATCAGTTTCCACGCTTGATCTGCCAGTTGAATCAAGTCAATCGATTCACAGGAAGACTCGATTCCATCTGCAACCAAGTATGAGTTGCTGCTTACCTTCCGAAACATGCTTTGATGTTCGGTTAATGATACAAGAATCAATGGCAGCTTCATCGGTCTTGAATAATGTTCAAGAACGGTATGGTCAACATACCGGAAGAACTTTTCAATATCCTTATCAATCGCATCTTTTCTTCCACCGTGTCCATGAAATGTTGCAACGCCATCACTTCCGCCGTAACGCCCATGGGTCAAAAATCCCTCCGGGTGTTCTTCCCCAAGCACTTCTTCCATGCTTCTGGGAATATCAGCGTCAATCTCCAGTTCTTTTATACCGTAACGATTTCCTTCGTATAAAGAGAAATGGGTGCTGCTTAGTCCCAGTAGGTGACAGGGATGCGCAGACTGAAAATAACGAATCAACGGTTTTAAGTGAAAACTCTCGGCAACAATCGCAGCGCTTTCAACCGGGGTGTTGAGTAAATAAACGACGCAATCATCTTGGGTGACAAGAACTGCTAATCCGTCCATGGTGTTTTGCCAAAACGGGACGTCTTCTTTCAGCGTATGCAGCGGTTCCATAATCGATTTCACGTCTTCTTTTGACAGGCTTGGTTCAAGCGAATCTTCTATCTGCTGAAGCAATTGCTTGAAAACAATAGCGTCCTTCTGGTTTTCCGGGGCAAATCGATGCGTTGGTTGATACAGAGAGATGCATGTTTTCGCCTCTGAAAAAACGATATCGTCCGGGAAATCTTTCGCTGTTCTATACATGATGTTGACCCTCCTGTAGTACTTGTTGATAAATCGCGTTGGCGAGCCGCCGTACCCATCTGGATTTATTTATGACATCATTGTTTCATTCATACAGCTCTAATATAATGATAGCACTTTCTAAATCATTTGTATAAATATTTTTATTTTTTATTGTATTATTTTTATTATTATTATATGATGTTTTTATCAACCGAATCCGATTAGAGCCACTCACAATAGAAAACGAGGTTATATGAGAAGTTATTCAAAGTGTAATGTATGCGGATACATAGGTGAAGAGGGCAAGATCAAGCAAGTCTGCCCGGCTTGCAATGCTCCTTTTTTAAGTTTTGAGCATTACGAGTATGGAATCAACGAGAAACGGCTCTCCAATCTGAATCTGCATCTCCATCCGGTTCTAACGCATTTTCCGGTCAGCATCGCGGTTCTATCTTTCATTATTCTTATCATCGCTTTTTCGATGAAGAATGGTGCAAACAGCGCGTGGATTCTGATCGAGAAGATCATCTCCATCCTTCTGCCGTTCACCATCATCGCGGCTATGGTAACAGGTTTATATGATGCAAAGGCACGCTTAAAAGATGCGATCGGCAGACTCCAGAAACAGAAGATCCAATTGGGCACGCTCTTCCTGGTCGTTTCGGGCATATCCGCTATACTGATCAATTACGAGGCCTTCTCCGTTCTTGGAAAAATTACCATTCTTGCGCTTGGGTTGGTCGGCGTTGTGCTCAGCGCAATGCTTGGCAAACGAGGTGCATCCCTTCTCGTGGTTCTGATCAAGGACCATTCCTAACCCAGTACCACACGCGAATTCAAAAGAAATAAAACATGGAGGTCATCACATGAACAGTTTTGAACGAAAAATCAACCGTGCAAAAAACAAGGTATCGGGTCTCATGAAGCAGACCGCCGGGAAAGTCACCGGCGACGAAGTTCTGGAACTCAAAGGGAGAATGCAATCCTCCCAGGCAGATCTTCAGAAGAAGACGGACGTGGACGAAGCCATTCATCAGATCAAAAAGTCCGCTGACCATGAAAAAGCCAACTTTGTGCACAGGGTGAATGGTGCGCAACAGTCCGTCGCGAAAAAAATCAATGATTCGCTCGACGAACGCGCCGAAAAAAAGTCGAGATAAGCGCATCCCGGTCACTCAAACAAAACCCCGAACTCAAATTCAATTAACAAAATGATATAGGAGGCACACACAATGGGTTGGATCGCATGGATTATTTTAGGCGGCGTTGCCGGATGGATCGCCAGCATGATCACCAAGAACAATGCAAAAATGGGACTCATCGGGAATATTCTCGTCGGCATTGTTGGCGCATTCGCCGGCAACTTCCTGATCAGCTTGTTCAGCGGCGGCAGCATTGCAGTATTTGGCTTTAACTTCACAACGTTCATCATCGCCATCGGTGGTGCGGTTGTTCTGCTGCTGGTTTTCAACTGGCTTCGGAAGCGACGTTAACGCGCAGCACACATCATTTCATAAATATTTTGCCCAAAGTGGCACAGAAAGAGGCATCTTATCATAAATATTTTGCCCAAAGTGGCACAGAAAGAGGCATCTTATGTCCGTTGTAAAAATCATTGAACTTCTGGCCGAATCACCCGTAAGTTGGGAAACGGCAACGCAGGCTGCCGTTACCGAAGCTTCGAAGACGATTCAGCACATCAAGAATGTTTATGTCAAGGACATGAAGGCATTCGTTGAGAATGGTAAAATCGTCAGCTACCGCGTGAATGTGAAAGTTTCATTCGTCGTAAACGAGTCATAAGCGCGGTTTCACTACAAATAATCTCTGGAAAGGAACGTGATCATTATGTGGACCATTATCATCATTCTGTTTGTGCTCTGGCTGCTTGGTGCATTCGGCACGCGATATATCCCCAATGCTCCAAGATTAGGAAGCTGGGTTCATATCCTTGTCGTCGTCGCGGCAGTGTTGCTGATTCTGAAAGTCGTCAACGTAATTTAATCCTGTCATGAATCGGCCGCCAACAACATACCAGATCTTTGATGAGCACTGTCATTTACAGCAGTGCTCATGTTGGCAGTGGACCGATCCACCTGAAAAAATCGTCTGAGTACGATAAAACCCCCGCGGTTTCATCTCACCGGAGTTTGTGCGATTTTCGCTCGCAGGAGGCATCGATGAGGGAGGCGATTCTGCCTCACTTTTCAACTTTTTTGCTTATATCTGTTTCTAAAATCAAATGAGAAAAAGCAGCACGAATTGTTTGACATATCGTCTCCATCCATATAGAATTTACATGAGCGAAAAGAAAAGGGTTGGGCTAAAGGCATGAAGATATCGACCAAAGCGATTGTTTCAAACTCAGATATGATCAAGAGTTACAAGTCTTGCAGAGAAAAAGCTGAGGCACATGGAAAGATCTTCATTTTAAAAAACAATCAACCAGACGCTGTGTTGATCTCAGCCGCAGAGTATGAGAAACTTTCCGAATTAATCGAGTATATCGAATCACTCGATGAATCAGAAAGTACCGCCTTCATAGAGGCACTCCCCGCCGTTCTTGCAAAGAATGGCTGATGCCCGGCATTCAAGGGCGTACATCGAACGATCACTTTCAACCAATACGGGAGCAGATGATCTGCCCCCGTGTTTTTTTGATTTGTTTATCCCATTAAAACGTCGATCCAGTGTTCTCTTGCGTCGTCTTTCAGTGCAACTGCGCCGGTCAAGTTCTCTCCGTCCATCGTCATGCTCACGACACCTGTCTGCACTCTGTTGGGATTCTGGACAGTGATATGATATGTTGCGCTATCAAAGTGATATTCCACGCTGTAAGACTGCCATCCGGCCGGAATGCCCGGATTGATGATGAGGTAATCACCTTCCTTTTGGATGCCGAGAATACTCTCCAGCCCCGCGCGATAGAGCCACCCCGCAGCGCCGGTATACCAGGACCATCCCCCACGTCCCATATGCGGCCAAGCCGCGTAAACATCCGCCGGGAGCGCGTATGGTTCCGTTTTATACTTCGCATAACCGCGATAACTGCTCGTATGATGAATCGGATTGATCAGGTCATAGAGCGCCAGCGCCTTGTCGCCCCCGCCGAGTTTTGCAAAAGCGATGATCGCCCAGGCGGCAGCATGGGTGTATTGCCCGCCGTTTTCGCGAACTCCCGGCACATAGCCTTTGATATACCCCGGTTCGCTTTTGCCTTTGTCAAACGGCGGAGTCATCAGCTTTATCAGCCCTTCATCACGATTGACCAGATAGTCCTCTAGCGATTGCATCGCCTTGCGCGTTCGCTCGGCTTCTCCGCCGCCGGATAGCACCGACCAGGATTGCGCAATCGAATCGATCTTGCAATCGACATTGCGAATCGAACCCAGCGCCGTACCGTCGTCAAAATACGCGCGGCGATACCAGCCGCCGTCCCAGGCGTGTTCTTCTACGGCTTTCAGTAAGGTTTTTCGGGTTTCTCGCAGGGTGCTTGCCAATGTATGATCGCCCCAAGCGTCGCAAACCGATGAAAACTCACCAAGCACGTCGGAAAGAAACCAGCCGAGCCAAACGCTCTCTCCCAAACCCTTCTCGCCAACGGCATTCATGCCGTCATTCCAGTCTCCACCGCCCATCAACGGAAGCCCGTGTACACCGAACGATAACCCTCGCCGGATTGCTCGGAGGCAATGCTCGTAAAGCGTCGCCTCTTCTGTCGATGTCGTTGCGCGCTCATAGCGCTCGTGCTCCTGTTCGGTTAGCTGGTTCCCCTGTAGGAACGGAACCATTTCCAGCAGGATTGAGTCGTCTCCGCTGATGCGCGTATACTCCGCCGTCACATACGGCAACCAGAGGAAATCATCCGAAAAGCGCGTGCGCACGCCGCTGCCCATCGGCTCATGCCACCAATGCTGCACATCGCCTTCGACAAACTGATGCTTTGCGTGCCGCAATATCTGCCCTCTCGCGAGCGCCGGGTTAGTCGCCGCAACGGCGAGGATATCCTGCAACTGATCGCGAAAACCAAATGCGCCGCCGGACTGGTAAAAGCCGGTTCGCGCCCATAAGCGGCATGCGATCACCTGATATAAGAGCCAGCCGTTCTGCAATAGGTTCAGTGCAGCGTCCGGCGTTATGACACGCACCTTGCTAAGCGCAGCATCCCAGCTATCGGCAACCGCCTGCAGCGTATCCTGCACCCTCTGCGCGTCAAGATATGCATCGCATGCGCGAGCAATTTCACCCTCGCCATCCGCAGCGCCCAGTAAAAATACAACCGTTCTTTCTTCACCCGGTTGGAGTTCCAAATTGATCTGCATTGCTCCGCAAGGATCAAGGCCGATCCCCAGCTCACCCGAAAGACAATCCCGCTTGAGACAATCCGGTGATTTCAACCCGCCCGTTCCGAAAAACTCCTTACGATCTCCCGTCACGGTGTGTTCCTCAACCGAGCAATTCATGTAACAGATTCTTCCGGGAAAATCTTCATTATATGGATTCCGCATCAATAAAGCACCGGACTCGCTCATGGAAGTTTGAATGTGCATCGCGGTAATCTGGTCGCTTACGCCCAGCACCGGGCGTACATAATATGTCGCGCTGAGCCGCCTGATCTCATTTGTCTCGTTTTTCAATACAAGCAGGCTAATTTTCAACGCATCCTTTTCCGGTACAAACTGGGTCAGCGTCTGCGAGATGCCAAGGCAGCTATGCGAAAATACCGAGTAACCAAACCCGTGCCGGATATGATAGATTCCTTCATCTCGTATCGGCAGCGCCGTGGGCGTAAAGATTTTACCTGTGTCTTTGTCGCACAGATAGAGTACCTCGCCGGGCGGATCGGAGACGGCATCGTTTGACCACGGTGTGAGTCGAAACTCATGACTGTTTTCGCGCCAGGTATAGCCCGAGCCTGATTCCGACACGATAAAACCGAAGTTTGGGTTTGCGATCACGTTGATCCATGGCGCAGGCGTATGTTCGTGCTCCAAACGAATGCAGTATTCTTTGCCGTCGGGACGAAACCCGCCGATGCCATTGTCGTATAGGAGTTCCTGATGTTGCAGGATGTCCGGGGGATAAACTGCGGTTTCCTTGGAAAACAACGTTTGCTCCGGCAAGTACCGTTTGGCTATGCCGGATAGCTGCGCCTCCATCGTACCGTTACCGCCTTGCAGAAATATCCGCGAAGCGGAGATCAGGAGCGCATAGTCCTCCTGGGTAATATCTTTTCGATTCAACAACACGATTTCATCCGGTCGAAGCATTGTGTTGTATCGCTTGTAGGACTCCATAATCCCCACCGCCAAATCGCGCAAAGGGGATGTGTAGGCGGCCTCTTCGCTGACAATGACGATCATATCCGCACTGATATCCATCACACCCCAGTATTCGTAGGCTTTAATCGCCTCATGCAGCAGCGGAATCTGAGTTTCCGCGGTGAGCGCAACCAGCAGGATGGGCAGATCGCCCGAAATGCCATAGCGCCAAAGTGCGGACTGTCCGCGATGATTTTGCGAAATTCTATCGCTGTTGATCCGACGAGCGGGGCTCAAAAACAGCAGATGGGAGAGCATATTCAGATACAGCGTGATTTCGGATGCTTTGAAGTCCCGATACTTGGTTTCAATTCGGCTTCGTTCATAGGCATGATGCGCGCTTAACTCAATATCTCGCATCGTCTCATACCGTTTCGCTATTGCAAGCAGCGCTTCCTTATCCCCCGCTGTGATCATGACAAGCGCGAGTGCTGCCGTTTTCCCCGGCTCAATCACAACTCGCGTTCGAAGGCTGATGATCGGATCCAGCACCGCGCCAACGGTGCCGCTCAGCGGTTGACTCGACCGGAGCGCCTGAGGACAACTCGCATCGTTTCCTCGGCCAATAAACTGCGCGCGATCCGTTTCAAACTCGATCTCCTCATTTTGATCTGAATTTCTGACCAAATGCGCCCCAAGACAGACCTCCATCTCCTTATCTGATCTCGGGCGTCGCTTTGCGGTGATCATCCCACTTTGCGCATGAAAGTCCGTTTCCACAAAGAGGTTGCTAAAAGCCATATGCGCCTGATCTGCCGCGCGCGGCGCGAGCACAACCTCGCAATAGCTGGTGATCTCAATCGTCTTTGTCGCGTCAGAATGATTTTCCAGTGTCACTTTGCGAATCTCGACGTTGTCGTTTGTTGCGACAAATACCTCGGTTTTCGAGTCAACTTCGCCATCCGTTCGCCGATAGATCGCTTTGTCGTCTGCAAACTCCACCTCGTAACTGTCCGGCATCTGATTCAGCGGCGCGTAGGCGGAAGACCATTGTTTTCCGCTCTCCATATCGCGCAGATAGAGAAACGTTCCAAAACGATCGAGCGTACTGTCCTCCTGCCAACGCGTTATGGCCACAACCTTGTTCTTGCTGTATCCCGTGCCCGCATCTGTCAGCATCACAGAATAGTTCCCGTTGGAGAGCATATGTACGCGTGGCAAACCCGTATTCGGACGCCTAAACATGCGAACGGGCAATTCCTGCTTGGAGAATTTAAACGATGGCAGCGAAACCTTCTCGCTAACCGCCTTTGTCATTACGATATTGGCCGGAACCTTCTCCTGCAATAAATGACGATAGGCTCGAACCGCCGGGTTCTTCGCAAACCGCTCCTGCATACGGTTATGATTCAGATACTCGTTGATCACAAGCAGGCTCATCCCCTGATGATGCGCCATAAAGCTCTTGATGATGACGCGCCGCGGTTCAAAGTACAGCCGATCTTTTGTAAAATCCGCCGCTTCATAGAACCCATATGCGCCATCCATATGCTCTTCTTTGAGGCGAGCTATGTTTTTGAGCGCTTCGTCCGGTTGAACGAGCAATGCCAGAAAAGTCGCATACGGCGCAACGACCGAATCCTCATTTAACCCGCGCTTTAATCCGAGCCACGGAATGCCGATGGCTTTGTATTGATAGTCGTTTCGCTTGTCGAGCGAGTTATACGCAGACTCCGACATGCCCCATGGCATGCTGCGCTTTTTTGCGAATTTCATCTGGCTTCGCACCGCAAACGAACAGGCTTCATCGAGCAAAGTATTGCTATAGCTTTTCATAATGAGCAGCGGCATCAGGTATTCAAACATAGTACCCGTCCAAGATACCAACCCCTTGTATCGACCTTGTACGGTAAGCGTGCGCCCCATGCTGAACCAATGCGACGCAGGAATCTCCCCGTTTGCAATCGCAATATAGCTTGCCAGCCGCGCCTCCGAAGCAAGCAAATCATAGTAGGAATTCGTTAATTTATTGTCCTCCAGATTGTACCCAATGGAGAACAGTTTCTTCTTTTCGTTGTAGAGCGGGCGGAATTGGACAGCGGCGTTGATCGTCCGAATTCGGTCGATCAACGCCGTGCATCGTAATACCTCGCGAAGCGATCGCTCGGCTGATTGCGACAACGCAATCTGAACTCCGCTCAACCAAGGCGTAACCTCCGGGCTAGGTTGCACTTCGGCGCCAATTTTCGGGTCACGCATGCGTCCCGCAAGCGCAGATGCTGCCCGCTGGCGCACCGGCAGTTCGCCAAATGCGCAATTACCTCCCAGTAAATCCAATAATCTGCCGAGGTCTTCCGGCGTATCGGCCGCCTCCGGCAGAGCGCGCGGCAGCAGCGCCGAAGAGAAATAATCTGCTAGCACGGTCAATTGCCCTTGCATCTGTAGTCTAGCCTTTTCAAGCCAAACGTCACCCTCAAGGCTCGCGGCGCCCAGTTCTTCGAGCCAGTCGACCAGTGCGTCATGCATTACGCGCATGCCGGAGATGGAGCCTGCACCCAACGAAGCGACTGTTTCTTTCGCCTGCAGTATGCGCGTACGCCAGGCGATGTAGCGCTCTTTTTCCCCGCAAGAAACGGTCACGGCAAGACCGTCAAAGAAACCAATGTCAATCAGGGGTCGATCCAGATATTCCTGCAGCCCTTGCGCGAGCGTCATGAGATACCCCGTGAGGTTCCCGCTGTCAACCGTCGAGACATAAACCGGGTTCAGCGGTTTGAGTGTTACGGTATCATACCAGTTAAATAAATGCCCGTTCCATTTGGGCAGTCCTTCGATGGTTGCAATCGTGTTCTCCACCAACCCGATCAACTCGATGGTGCCGATGAATCCCATATCTCGCGCCGTCAGCGCCGCGAGCAGTCCAAAGCCGATGTTGGTCGGCGAGGTGCGCGCGGCAACGCCTTTGTATGGCTCCAGCTGATAGTTGTCCGGCGCCAGGAAGTGTGTATCCTCCGCGCTGAACTCCTCAAAGTACCGCCATGTCTTCCTTGCGGTATTCTCGAGTTCAGCCTTGTCCGCGAGATTCAGTCCGCTCGTAACGATCGTTTCCTTGCTGATTGCAAACGCAATCACAGGAGATACCACCCAGAGGAGAATCAGCGGAAGCAACATCAACACTCGATCCCATGCGCCCATGGATGCCACGGCAGCGATGCACGCGAGCGACTGCCAGATCGGCGCCTGCATAAAGCGCACATATCCGGCAGGCGTGGCAAGCGGCTTCGCCTCCGAATCGGCTGATGTCACCCACTCCAATAGGTTCTTTTTCGTCACCCATACGCGCATCAGCGTCAGGAAAATTGCGCTGACCGCCAGCCACGCCTGATAGGGCAGGAACGTGATATCCAGCAGCCCTTCCAGCAAGGCGGACTTCAGCGAATCAACCACCGGTATATACCGCTTGGTGCGTGCATTTCGCTGAAACACCGATAACACACTGCTCAAAAGCGTGCCAATCAACGGCATCATGATCGTCAACAGCAGAAATCCAAGCCAAACCAATATACTCCCCGGCAGCACGGTCATCGCCAACAGCAAAAGCAGCATCAGGGCGGGAGTGCGCAGGCTGCGCCTGAGATTATCGTAGATTTTCCAGCGGGAAAGAGCCGAAAGCGGATTCTTGATCCAGCTGCCGTCAGCACTTCGCACCATTGGCAGCACGTAGGAAAGCAACTGCCAGTCCCCGCGTACCCAGCGCCGCTGTCTCGCGGCATAGGCTTGATATTGCGCAGGAAACCCGTCCACTAGGGTCAGGTCAGAGGCGAGTCCTGTTCTGAGGTAGGAGCCTTCCAATAAATCGTGACTAAGCACCGTATTCTCCGGAATGGTCCCCTTAAGTACCGTTTGAAATACTGCAAGATCATAGATCCCTTTTCCCGTGAAGATCCCTTCGCCGAACATATCCTGATACACATCCGACAGCGCACCGGAATAAGGATCGATTGCATCCTGATTGGTGAAAATGCGCGAAAACAGTGTCCCGCTCGCGCATTCAATGTCGATATGTGGCTGAATCAAGCCGTATCCTTTTGTAACGACACGGCGTGTTTCGTCAACAAACGGACGGTTCAACGGGTGCGCCATGGTACCAATCAGGCGTTTCGCCATCCCGATCGGCAAAATCGTCTCACTGTCCAGTGTAATCACGTAACGAATCTTTCCGAATGGCGGTGTTTTGGACGATGCGCAGACGAAGCTCGTATCCGGAGAGCCCTGAATAAGATCGTTGAACTCCATAATCGCTCCGCGCTTGCGTTCCCAACCGATCCAGATATCGTTACTCGCGTTATATTGTCGTTCCCGATGGAAGAAGAAGAATATCTCCTTTCCTCCGGCATACCTATCATTGAGCGCTTTGATCCCCGCCAGCGCGGATGCCGTAATGCTCTCGTCCGCGGGCAAATGCGCTCTGCATGCATCACCAAATGCTCCAATGATGGCAAAATACAGATTTCGCTCGCGGTTTCGAAGATAATGCTCCTCCATGGTCTGCAAAACCTCCGCAACGCGGTCTTCACTTGGCAGCAAGGTTGGAATGATGACCATCGTACTCAATTCATCCGGTATTCCATCCTTCAACTCCAGCTTTGGAAGAAGCTTCGGTTTCGTGATTCGACCGACCATGCGGTTCACAAGATAAACCGCTATCTCCGAAGCCGGTATCAACAACACAAGCGTACAAAGAAAGCCATAGAATACTTTCCCGCTTGACGCGGCATGTGCGCCATAGATCGTGCCAAGAAGAACAATCGCAGTGGAGATCACCGAAATTGCAAGAAGGTACAATAGCCAGCGTGTCTTTCTGTGATCGCTTTCGGCACTTCTTCGCTTTTTCCCCGTCAACTGGCTCTTTAACTGGCTCACACCTTCGTCTATGAGGTAATATCCAACATGGCCCGTCCGTTCAGAATCCAGTCCTTTGCCGAACGCGTCCGCAGCCAGTTTCAGCGCTTCCCACGCCACATGTACTTCAGAGCAACGGCAGTCTACCGCGATGCACGAGATCTGTTGTTTGTAGAAATCTCTCGTCGGTAAATCCATCGCTTGATAGACCTGATCGCCCCCTGTTCGAAGGACTTGTTCAATCCTGCTTGCGGCGGGTAACAACGCGCTCCAATCCAGCGATGAAAAATAGTGAAGCCGCTTCACGCTGTTCTCCATAGCGACCGTCGCGAGAGATTGCGCGCTGTGCTCCATCTGCGTCACTTCATCCGCAGACGTTCCATGTTTTGATAGAACTGCTTCCAAAATCGCAATCGCGCCCGAAGGGTTTCGCTCCGCGCGCCGCAGTCGAAAACAGAGATGCTCGGCAAAGGTGAGATCGACCCCGGCACCTGTTAAAATGCTTGACGCAAGCTGCGCATGAAATTTTGCCAACGTTTTAGAAGTTTCCTTCATAAACACGTCAAAAACCGCGTCTGCTCTCTTGCGGCTTTTTACCTCGGCAATGATGTCTTCACAAAGGCAGCGAATATCTTCCAGATTCACGAGGCGCAGTACAATCGGCAGGGCTCGTACTTCCCGTTCAAGCAGAATATTCTTTGCCTGATAGGCAGAAAAATAGGATGTGAGCGCAGCTTCATCCAGCGTGTTGCTACTTCCCGCAATCAGCTCGACCGCCATCACATAAACCCGCGCATACCCTTTGTAAGGGCCAGATTGCAGCACAGGCAGGCGTAGATAGTCCTTTCTTTTTAATTCCGTCCGCAGCACACGATACTGTGAGTCGATGATATAGAAATTATCGAGCAACCACTCCGCCGAAGCCGGCACGTCGATCTTACTCATCAGGTTTTCGTTGAGGTCTTCACAAGCCGTTTGAATGCATTTAAAATTGCTCTTCAGCCGCGAAAGCGGCCAGTCAAGCGAGCTTCTTTTTTTTGACGCCAGATGCGCAATAGTCGCCTGCCGCGCGTAGGTATGCGGGTCTTCTATGGAAAGCGCCGCGACGCGTTTGCTTCCGACTCGTTCCCGCGCAAAAATCAATATGATCATGAAAAAAAATAAAAAGGCACCTGCTAATACTAAGATGCCGATGAGTAACGTATTCACGTATTCCAAGCTCCTTCCAAACCTATATCCCAAACAAGGAATTGTTGCTGGCATACCTTATGACATTCTCTGCCACAATGGAGCATCGAACAGATCGATCCCGCTGTTGAGCGCTCTGCGATCTGTTAACCGGAGCCTGGCCAAGTTGCACCGCGATACTTGTTATATTTTTGCTTGTAGTTCCCCTCTTGTTTCAATTTGTTCAAATCATCATAATATTTATGCAATAAATAATTCGTCACTTATGATTGGTTATTCCATTATACTACACATTTGTACAATTCACTCTCCGCGCTGAAAATAAATCGATTCCTTCAATCTAGGGTCGCAAACGATCTATTTGCTGTTCTTAATGATAATTATCGTACTTATATGCCTATTATTGTTGTAACAATTGTTTGTGTTTTACTAGTATTATTCGTTCCAATGAAGTATGCTAAATATGAGAGTGTCTTTCCGCAGCGTACGCAACCCGAAACTGTGTGTGAGCGTAAACTCGACTCGCCCGCCTACCGCGTCAGGATGCAACCGAACAAACAAGCCTTTGCAACTTCACAGCACAATGATAAACATGATTCCCTTCAGCCTACTGACTCAATTTCTAATTACTCTTTTGATAACGGACGGATGAAAATATGCGTAAAATGGTTGATCAAGCGGGAAGGCCCGAAAACCTGATAGGGTTTGCACGATTCTCCGTGCTATATAATGATGCGGGTCAGCCGTGTGATTGTGTTTTCACGCAGGTGAATCCGGCGTTTGAAACGCTTTTCTCGCTCAAGCGCATGGACGTTATCGGTAAAACACTAAGCGAGGTTCTTCCTCCAGTGACAAATCTGAAGGATAGCCAATTACCATTTTTGATTGAACAAGTGATCCGCGAGGGTAGCGCCGAACTGGAACAGTATTGCGGTAAGATTCAACACCTGTTCAGCGTGTTCACTTTTTCCAGTGACCCAAAATCGATCACCGCAATATTCTCCGATCGAACAGAGCAAAACAAAGCGCCACAAGCACTCAAGAACGCAAACGAACGATTCATGCAGTTGTTTAACGCAGGATTCGACGCAGCCATTATCGTGCGTAAGAGCGATGGTTGTATTGTAGAAGTCAATTCTAGTTTTCTTTCCCTTTCGCGATTCTCGCGCAAAGAATTAGTCGGTAAAAGCATCGCCGATCTAGGACTGTTTACACGCTCGAACGCGACCAGCGGCGAGCCTGAGCAAGTCATCGATATCGACAAGCTAGACAATATGGAAGTTTCCATCCGCCATAAAAACGGGCGTACATTTGACGGACTTATCTCTGCCAAAGCGCTTTTTCTTTGGGGCAGTAAGCATATTTGCATCTATCTTCGAGATATATCCAATCGCAAGCAATCTGATGAAGCCTTGGTTGTTTCCGAAAAAAATTATAGGCGCTTGTTTGAAGCGGCAAAGGACGGCATTCTGATTTTGGACGCGGAAACCGGCGAGATCACAAGCGTGAATCCGTTCTTAATCAACCTGTTGGGATATAGTGAAGAGGAGTTTCTTAAAAAATGCATCTGGGACTTAGGGGTATTTAAAGATATCCTTGCAAACCGGGAAAATTTTTTGGAGTTGCAAAGCAAGGAGTATATCCGCTACGAAAACCTTCCATTGGAAACAGCCGATGGGCGCAACGTCCACGTTGAGTTTGTCAGCAACGTATATCTGGTTGGCAATCGAAAGGTGATTCAATGCAATATCCGCGACATCACGGAGCGAAAGTTGCTGGAGGAAGCGCTCGAAAAAGAAAAGCGCATGTTCGAAATTACTCTGATCTCCGTGGGCGATGGTGTGATTTCCTGTGACAACAAAGGCCGTATCATCTTTCTCAACAGAGCTGCCGAGCTGCTTACGGAATGGACGCTTGATGAAGCGAGAAATGAAACGCTGGAAAAAGTGTTTACCATCGTCGACGAGTTCTCTCGCAGGGTGAGCCAAAACATCATTGATGATGCGATTAAAAACGAGAATGTTTTTCAACAGGGACGCCATATCTTGCTCATCTCCAAATACGGCATTGAGCGTTCGGTGGAATACACCGTAGCGCCAATCATCGAGGACAACGGAGCCGTGGTTGGCAGTGTGCTCGTATTTCGCGATTTTTCAGATAAGCGCCGTGAAGAGAAGAAAATCGAATTCCTCAGCTATCACGATCAGCTCACCGGGCTTTACAACCGTCGCTTCTATGAAGAGGAGCTCAAACGGCTGGACACAAAGCGGAATCTACCGCTCGCCATCGTCATGGGCGATGTCAACGGACTCAAGTTGGTCAATGATTCCTTCGGTCATCTTGCCGGAGATGAATTGCTCATGAAAGTCGCCTCTGTTATGCAAAAGGGTTGCCGGACAGATGATATTCTGGCGCGGCTTGGCGGCGACGAGTTTGTGATCATTCTTCCCCAGACCGATGCAAAAGGTGCAGAATCCGCGATTCAGCGTATCAAGGATTTACTGAATATTGAAAAGGTTGGAGCAATCGATCTTTCCGTTTCTTTTGGATACGAAATCAAGAAGCAGGCAGACGAAAACATGCAGGAAATCTTTAAAAATGCGGAAGATCATCTCTACCGACACAAGCTTTACGAAAGCCTGAGTATGCGAAGTCAAACGATCAATCTCGTTCTGAATACACTTTTTGAAAAGAATCAACGGGAAATGATGCACTCCAAGCGTGTTGGCGAGATAGCTGAACTCATCGCAGTCAAATTGGGTCTGAGCGAGGAGGACGTTCGAAACATGAAAACCGCCGGATCAATGCACGACATCGGAAAAATCGGCATTGACGAAGCTATACTCAACAAGCCCTCACGACTGACGGACTTCGAACGGGAGGAGATGCAGCGACATCCAGAAATCGGATATCGCATCTTAAGTTCGGTTAGTGAATTTTCGGAGATTGCCGTGTGCATTCTGGAGCATCACGAGCGCTGGGATGGTACCGGATACCCGCGCGGATTGAAGGGTAACGAAATCTGCCTGGAAGCTCGAATTCTCGCTATTGCAGATGCGTATGATGCGATGACCAGCGATAGAACCTACCACCCTGCGCTCAACGCCCAGGAAGCGCTTGCAGAGATTCACGCATGCGAAGGCGCGCAGTTTGATCCAGATATCGTTCGGCTGTTTACCGTAGGGGTTCTTGGAGAAACAAGAGTATAGAGATTCGTCTCACCGATGTCTGACTTGAGGACCGAATATCAGTTCAGAATTGGTTCAAACCTACTACCTGATGTTTATTTGATGTTTATTGCCATCAATAACGGCTTATAATCGTTCATAATCATCAAAAATACATTTTGAATTATCCGCAAAGATCGGCGATTATCTTCAATTATCGTCGTATAATCACAACTATATTTCGCACAAGTACGCACTCATAACCCGGAGGTCGTAGGATCTCTTAGTCAATCGTCGACAAAAGGCAATGCTTTGCGGAGCGCTCTCAATAGAATAAATTTTTGACCCCCTCGTGCGTCAAAAATGCGACAAAAATCAAAATCGACCTGCGAGCTTACTGCCTCGCAGGTCTTTCTCTATCTACCCTGAATAACGCTTTTTCGTGATTTGTCGCATTGTCGCACGAACTCTAAAACGAGCTAAAGTTGAACCCCCTAAAAAGTCGCCTACTTAGGGGGGGGTGGCGTGCCCGGTACTGCCAAGAATTATGCGCAAAAAGGAACGAGGCCGTAGGGTTGACGTTCAGCTGACGGCAGATTCGACGTCTGCCTGAATTTCCAGATGCTTCATGTTCATGTACTTCTTGTTCCCCCATTGCGTGCCTGCGACATGTCGCAGGCGTGCGCAAACCAGCATGAGTGCTGAATTGCCGTCCGGAAATGTACCGACCACCCGCGTTCTGCGACGAATCTCCCGGTTCAACCGTTCGATCACGTTGTTGGTGCGGATGCGCAGCCAGTGCTCGTATGGGAATTCCATATAGGTCAAAGTCTCCTCAATGCCGTTTTCCACCTTTTTAGCCGCTTCTTTGAGCTTCATAGCCCGCAGAGCTTCTACAACTTGAACAGCCTTCTCACGGGTGGCAGTTTTGCTCTCCTGTGCATGAATCGCTTTGAGCATTCTGGCCACCAGCTTCATCTTGCTGCGCGGTGTGGCCGAGAATACATTGCGATAGAAGTGGACGGTGCAACGCTGGTACTTTGCTTGCGGGAACACCTCTGCGGCGGCTTCCAGCATACCGAGACATTTATCGCCGACGATCAGGCGCACGCCGTCCAGCCCGCGCCCTTTGAGCCATTGCAGGAACGCCGTCCAGCTGGCTTTGTCTTCCTTCATTCCCTCGGCGGCGCCGATCACCTCGCGGTATCCATCCTCGTTGACGCCTAATGCAACAAGAATACTCACGTTCTCAAACTCGCCGCCCCAATTCCGCCTCAGGTAGATCCCGTCCACGTAGACATACGGATATGTTCCGCCGTGCAAAGGCCTGTTGCGCCATGCTTCAATGTGAACGTAAGCTTTCTTGTTTAGCTCGCTGATGGTGGCGGGAGATACTTTGGTACCCCATAAGGCTTCGATAATATCCTCAACCCGGCGCACCGACACTCCGGCCAGATACATTTCAATCAGAGCTTCCTCAACGCTGCTTTCCCGTCGGCGATACCGTTCGATGATCGCTGTTTCAAACGGGATTCCCTTCAGCCGCGGCATTTTCAGCGTCACGTCCCCGCTGGTTGTGGTCAGATTCCGGTTGTAGTGTCCGCTCCGATATCCCTGCCGGGCTTCGGTTCGCTCATATTTGGCTGCCTGGGTCAGCTCCTGTGCTTCCTTTTCCAGCAGGTCGTTCAGCGTTTCTTCCACGCTGCCGCGCACCAGTTCTTTCAATTCGTCCTTGATTGCGCCTTCATTTAACTGTATGATTTTCTTGGACATATGGTTAGCCTCCTTTGTGTGAATGGTTCTTGCAAACCTATTCTATCATTTGGCCTCTATATGTCCTTTTTTAATTTGCGCAACTTATTGTACGTTATCGCGTGCCCGGGAGGATTCGAACCTCTGGCCTTTGGAGTCGGAGTCTGATGCTCTATCCAGTTGAGCTACAGGCACATATGTTCTGTTGTCAATTCCTCGCCTACGGCCAGCAGTGTCGAAGTTCCGCTAATATCTGAAACTTTTTTTATTGTATAATTGATCAGACGCGAAGGCCTTACGTTAAGCATTCGTCTGCCATCGCCAAATGTCTCTTTTTTAGGTGCATTGAAAACTTAATTTTCTTTCGGTTTCCGGGTAGGTTACTCTTTATAGTGCAAATCAAAAAATTCGCCACACACCACCTGAATCTTCCCCGGCGCGCTGCCTGAATATCGGAATGGATAGCACGTGACGATTACGAACAAATTTTCATCCGATTGTGGCAATGTCCAATCTGCCGTTTTCTCGAAAACTTGGATTTCTTTTACGGTATAAGTTGCCGTTCGATTATCAACATACCAAAAGATGATCTCGTCGCCAATCTCTACATTTTCCAGCACCTTCAGATGATTCCGATTTCGGTGGCCTAAAATTACACACATACCATCTTCGCCGGGCAACGCGCTGTCCGGCATCCATCCGGGACTTTGACGAAGCGTTGCTTCGTCCACGTTATTCCGCACGGTGATGCTTTCCGCCCCGATTATCAGTTGCCCAAGAATATCATTCGAGCCACTTTTTACATCGCTGCTTGAAGGCGTCGGAGTAGTTGTGATGGTTGTGGAAGGATCAGGTGTAGAATCAGAATAAAATTGTTCTTCGTTTATCTCTGCTGGGGTTGGCGTAGTGGCCAGCGTATTGGGCGAGAATGATTCGAACACCGTGGGTTCTGCCAGAGGCTCTGCTTGCTTACTGGAATTTCCACAAGCGATATCAAGTGGATATTTCAGTCCGAGATATATACCCGCAGCAACTCCGAAAGCCATCATAAGAACAAACATGAATTTTCGCATATAACTCCTTTGTGAAGATAGACGGGAGGCAACTGCCTCCCGTCTATCAATGTGGTTCATCTGACAGATTTACGCTTTTTTCTGCGGATAAGAACAAAAACAACCGCACCCGCCGCAAACAGGATACCGCCGCCGATCAGTAGCACGTCATCCCATTTATCGCTGTCCAACCCCAGCTTCACTTCCGGCGTATTGGTAACGACGAGCTCCAGCGGATCGTCGGCGGTGTCGGTGAGCTGCAGCGTGAAATCCTGCGCGGGAGCCGGGAAGAAGCCGCTGGGCGTGACGGACTCGACCAGACGGTATTTGCCCGCGGGCAGACCACAGACATACGCCTGTGCGTTACTGTTCATCGTGATCGTCGTGATAGTTCCCGCATCGCTGTACCAATACACTCTGTCCAACAAAAAGAAGGTGAAAGGCGTCTCTGCCGAGTCGGGCACGATTTGAAACGCCGCACCGTTGAGCGGCTTTAACGTCTTCGCATGGATTTTACTGATTTCCAGAGTCAGGGGTAAGTCGTTAATTTCTACGTTTGTTATGGCAAGCGATGGATCGCCGTCTGTTGCCGCAATTGCCGTCATGCCGATTTCCACAAGCTGATCTTCGGCATATGCGAATCCCGGCAACGCGTAGCTCTCATGGATGGTCACCTTGCCGGCGATATATCGAACTGTTGCGGTGCCGTCTTCTGCTATGGTCAATTCATCTACCGAATTTTCCACATCGCCAGCCGGGCGATAGGTTCCATCCTCTTCGAGTACGAGACTGATAATCACACCGTCTTCGGCCAGTAATTGAAATCGGGTTCCCGGCAAAGCTGCTTGAGTAACAGCGTTAGTCTTCGAGATGACGAGAGACGCAGGAATGTTTTCGACCGTCAAAGTCAGTGGCGATTCAGTGGAGTGCGCCGACGTAATTTCAAACGCAATTCTTGCAAGCGGCGCGTAGCCGAAAAGCTGCTGCTCGTCCAACGTGTAGGAACCCTGTGGCAAATACTGAATCCTGATTTGGCCAGACGAATCCGCAATCAAACAATCGGTGTATTGTTCCACGCTTTCGTCATCGGTGACAGCTGAAGCGGGCCGATAAGTTCCATCCTGCATATATGCCAGCGAGACAGTCTCACCGTCCGAATCCTTGAGCGTGAATGTAACTCCGGCGATTGCAGCGTCTGTATCTGCATTAATCTTGGTCAGAATCAATTCCGTAGGACAGTTTTCAACCGATATGACAGCAGGGTTTTCTTCCGTGTTGATGCTGCCAATCGTCACAGCAACCGGATCGTGTATACCGTAACCGTCATAGGCCTGCTCTACGAGCTGATAGGTTCCCATCGGGATGTGCGAAATCAGCGCTTTGCCGTTTTCATTCGTTTGAAACGTATCGCTTCCAGTGGCCGTGACCTTGTATTGACCATCCTCCTGCAGTGTGAAGCGGAGCGCGGAGCCGGAACTATCGAGCAGCTTGAAGCCGACGTTTTCGAGAGCATCGCCGCTGAACTTGTCCGTTTTCGTCAACGCTAGATATGGGAGTGTGCTAAAATATCGGACAGCATGGTAAGAGATTATAATAGGGATTAGGAGGACGAAACCATGCTGAAACAACGAACCCAATACGATGATGAATTCAAGAAAAATGCGGTCAAACTAAGTTATGCAAGTCCAAAGCCGGTACGAGCCGTCGCAGACGATCTGGGCATAGCAGTAAACCTGCTGTACAACTGGCGCAAGAAATATACGGCGTCAGGCGAAAAAACGCCAATGGCCACAATGGAGGAAGAACTCAAGGCGCTCCGGCTGGAAAACGCAGAATTGAAAATGGAGCGCGACATGCTAAAAAAAGCAGCGGCCTACTTTGCGAAGCTCCAGAAGTGAAATACAGATTTATCTTTGAACATCCCGAATACCCGAAAGCAAAGTGGGCCGCGCAAATGAAGGTGTCGCGAAGCGGGTATTACCATTGGAAACGAACGCGGGCTCAGCGAGAGAAGCGCAAATGCGAGTATGCCGAACGGGTTCGACGCGTATTCATGGCGGGAGAATGGACATATGGCGCGAGTCGTATCTGCGGGAGACTCAGAACGGAAGGATTCTCTTGCAGTTTTTACAAGGTGCGCGATTCCATGGAGATGCAAGGGCTGCGCTCGATCCATCGCAAAAAGCGCCGGCGATCCCTGACAGACAGCCGGAAAGCGCGTGGCGATGGATATGCAAATCTGACGAGAAACCTTCGGATAGATGCACCTTTTCAGGTTCTCTCAAGCGATATCAGCTATATACGCACGGGGGAAGGATTCGACTATCTGTGCCAGATCAAAGACGTGAAGAGCGGGATTGTCCTGGCGGAGAGTATGTCTGAACACATGAAAGCAGAGCTGGTCGTGAAAACGATTCGGAAAGCGTTACAACGTTGGGATATTCCAACGGGATGTATTTTTCACAGTGATCGCGGGAGCCAGTACACATCGGAGAGCGTAATGAACTTGCTTACTAACGAAGGCCTTCGGCAAAGCTTTTCACGCGTAGGCATGCCGGGCGATAACAGCTGGAGTGAAAGCTTCTTTGCAAACCTGAAGAAGGAAGCGGTTCACTGGACCCATTTCCGGACGCGGGATGACGCCAAGCAAAAGTTATTTGCCTATATCGAAGGATTCTACAATACCAGACGAGTGCAAAAACGTCTTGGGTACTTAAGTCCTATGCAATGGCTAATGTGCTGGAATCAAGGCATTCAAGAATCTGTTGCTTAGCATTCTGTCCGAAAAAGTGTTGCATTCCCGGCAAGCCAAAGGGGCTTATCAGGAATGTAACAGCCAGCATGATCAGTCCGTTCTTGGTATCGCCCGTTAGTAACAGCATCGACGTGAAAGCGCCCGACAGAAACGTAACGATCCCTATGACCCATGCGGCACATTGAATGCATATCTTACAGACCAAAACCATCAACCGTAAGGCAAAGATAACAGGAGCCAACAGGATTTTCAAGACGGTTTTCATCTGCAATCACCTCCGATGGTTTTATCATAGTAAGCCTGCTTTTTCACCGCAAGGATATGGCAGCTTAAAGCGCCGCCAGCCGTTTGAGCATCTCGGATGCGAGCGTAAACAGCTGTTCGTGATTAGCCTTCAGCATATCAACATCTTTCGCGTAAATGCTGCCGCCCTGATTCGCGCGTTTCGCGAGTTGATTCAGGTTCGTTCCGTACTTTCTCAGCTGCACAATCAGCTCGCGAATCTCAGGAAGATCGAGCCGCACCGAATATCCGTCGATCGCCATTTTGCGAAAGTACGCTTCCTGATTCCGTATGCCAAGCTGTTCCATCTTTTGTAAAATCAACTCCTGTTCACGCGCCGTGACGCGAAATAGCATTGCAATATTGCGTGTGCGTTTTTCTTTCATCAACGTTCCTCCAATCCGGCGCAGCGGTTCCGCCCATACACAGGGATATGCTCCTGCATTTTTGAAAAAGCGCGGAGATTGTCCTTGATGGGCGGTTTTTCATCTTCGATATCGTCTTCCAACTCCTTTTCGGATGTTTTTTCTTGTGCGGAATCATCCAGCACGCTATCGCTATCACCGCGCCCCTTGTCGATGTTCAGCAACACATCCAGTTCAGCAAGACGAACTGATTTTTCGCTGAGTTCCTGCTCCTGTGGAAACGGCTGCTTGACTTCTTTTTCGGCCGCCTGCCGTTGCTGTTCGAGGTCGGCGAGCGTTTGCTTGACGTTTTCCAACCGCTCCGGAATAGCGCGCAGCGTATTGTCGATCCTCTGGATATTGCCGAACAGATCGTCGCCGAGTTCCACAGTGTGCGAAAGCGTGCCTTTGAGCGTAAGACGAAACGATTTTAATAATGCGTCGAAGGATAAAAAAAGATCGAAACCGCAATAGGCTCCGATCTGTTTTGATTCCGGGGAGGTCTGCGCTTTGCACGCCGCAAGCAGCGTCGCACCTGCGTCTTTCTTTTCGGCATAGGCAACCCCGCTTAGCTCAATTCCGGAGAATTCGTTGCCAGCGTGTACTGCGAATCGCTCTATGTCGGACAGATACCCAGTGATTCGATCCTGAGCACGCCTAATCTCCTGCGGGAAACGTTTGAGCAGCGCGTCCTCCAACGCGTATTTCTGCGTCAGGTAGTTGGCGCGCACGAGCTTGAGCTTGGCAACGTCAACTTCCAGATCCATCTTCTCTTTGATCCGCTCATCGCCGGTGGCCAGCGCTTTGACCTCGGCGTATGTCAGCGCTGTTTCGTCGACGTCCTCACAGGAACGCACTGGACTTTTGCTGGTCATGATCTGGCCGATGAACTTCTGCTTGTTTTCCAGCGTCGCCCACATATACGCGTCGAAGGTTCCCTCAGTCACGTACCGGTAAATGTGCACGGCGGAACAGGTGTTGCCCTGCCGGATCGCGCGGCCTTCGCGCTGTAGGCTAAGTACCCACCGCCTTGCCACATTGCTGTGGTAGGTTTGCAAGCACTCGCCCCCGAACCGTACATACAACTCTCGCTGTATACGGCTCTCCACTAACATTATCAATCTAACTTACCATAGTGTATTTTTCGATGACACTCATGACAGACTGCAATAGTTTTTCGCCGCCGTGCTATCATAAGCCTTTCCCAATATTTCTTACCTTGCAAGTCTTTTAGCTTTCGAACATGGTGCATTTCTAATGGCACATTTTCTGCACCGCAGATTTCACACCTTTTGGCTTTAAGCCTGTCCAATAAACTGGTACCGCTAAGATATTTAAGGTCATTTGGGAGCGTATCACATCTAGCTGTTCTGGCTGTAGTTTTACGCTTGAAGCCTTCATTGTAGAACAAACGAACCCTTTCCTTGCCGTCTTTACCTTTAAATCGAACGCCAAAATCTTTTCCGATACGGTATTTTTTAAGCAATTTCGGAATGTAGGTGCGGTATTTTGTGCAATAAGTTTTGTACATGCTGTATCCCATCATGTATTTGAAGCTGTTAATTATTGAGCTGTTGTTGGCAATAGAGTAATAATTGTAGAACCCACGAATTTCAGAATTATACTTGTCTAAAATCTCAAGATCATCACTGTCCTTCATGCTGTACCGTGCTGTAGGTTTCCAGATTTCCTTTCCATCTACATACATCAATTTAATGGCTTTTAGTTCCAACAGTTTTTTGCGGATGGTTTGGCTAGTTACCTTTAACACAACTCGTCCTACATAGTCTCTCTTGAGTCGTCCCATGTTGTCACGTTTGCTGAGATTGGACTTTCGAACATGAATGTCATAACCAAGGAATTTTGCAGGCTTTTGAGCGTTTGTTATTAACGTTTTTTCGCCTGACAATTCAAGCAAAAGAGTCTCAGCCATAAAACTCTTGATATCCTCCTTCGCCCGCTTGCAATCATATTTATTCCCAATGATGCCAACAAGAAAATCATCGGCATATCGAACATATTGAAGCCGCCGATAATCCTCATCCATAGCAACGCCATATGGGACGTTGTTTCTGGTTTTTTCAATTTCCCTTATTTGCTCAACTATTTGCTCTTTTACAACCTCATCCACACAGGCATTCAGCTTTTTAACCAAATTGCCACGCTGGACTTCAAGTTTACGGTATTCGGAATTCCTTTTTCGCTCCTTACCTTTATTGAACTTGTCCTTATACTTTTGCATAAATTTATCGAACTCGTCCAAATAGATGTTTGCTAGTATCGGGCTAATAATCCCACCTTGTGGTGTGCCGCTGTATGTTTTGTGGTACTGCCAATCTTCCAAATATCCTGCATTCAGAAATTTACGTATAAGCCTTAGAAAACGATTATCAGAGATGCGTTTTTCAAGTATTCGAATCATAACATCATGATTGATGTTATCAAAGAATCCTTTTATGTCGCCCTCGACAAACCACTTAACGCCAGTAAAATTGTTCTTTACCTGAATTAGTGCAGTATGACAACTTTTATTAGGTCGGAACCCATGTGAAGTGTTTTCAAATGAACCTTCATAAATTGCTTCTAAAATCATTCGAAGCACTTCCTGTACAAGTTTGTCGTTGAAAGATGGTATACCCAGTGGTCTCTTCTTACCATTCTTTTTAGGGATATATACCCTTCTGGATGGCATAGGTTGGTAACTTTCGTTTTTTAATGCTTCAATCAGGGTTTCGATACGTTTCAGACTCATACCATCAATGGTCTGTTCATCTGAACCTTTCGTCATGTTCCCTTCATTTGCATAGATTTTTTGATAAGCTACCGCATACATTTCCCGATTAAAAAGAACCCTATACAACCGTTCGTAGTGATACGATAAGTCTTTACTATGGTTTGATAAACTTTTTAACACTTTTTCGGGATTTCTCAAGTGTCTCACACACCTTCCTAAAATTATGTTAATGAATATTAGCTGCTTCCCTTCGCCATGTACAAGGCTTTCCCTTGCTCGGACTACTACGGAAGCTCCGTTACCATGCCGGATATTCAAGGGTCTACGCCCTATAGCCATTGCTGACGTTCCAGTTTAGGTAATCCCCGTTTAGCTGCATAACAACTTAGCACGATAGATTGTCGGATACGACTTCCGTCCTTTTATGCTTATTGCATATGTGCCGCAACTTGTCTCTGCCGTTTTACCTGAACAGCGGTAAAACGGTGTTGCAGTATGACGATTTTAGCCATCTTACGTCATAGTCCCGACACAGACCACTCAGACTATCGTTCAACCAGTAAGGGTTTTATCCTCATATCTATCTTTTCATCTCCCCATTCAGTCGCAGCCTGATAGCTGGCTGACTCATGGCTTTACCGACGTGCTTTGTTCCCTGATGTTTGGTTTCCCTCACAGGTCAGTCGGTTGATGACAGGCACACCGTTTTCTCCTCCTTTCTCGGTGTTTAGACACTTGCCTGCTACCTTGCTAAAGGTAGGTTTGTTATACGGCCTCTACGGGCGCACGTTCCAGATCGGCAGGTCGCCACGGAATATCCAGATGGTGCTCGGCGTACAGAAGCCGCTGCACGTTCGTTCCGCTACCCATCTTGGCCGTCGATCCGAGCAGGATGCGCACCTGCCCGGAGCGCACTTTTGCAAACAGCTCGGCCTTTTTCGTCTCGGTGTTCGCGTCATGGATAAATGCGATTTCCTCTGTCGGAACACCGAGCTCGATCAGCTTCTTTTTCAGATCGTCGTATACGCTGAATTCACGATCGCCCTTCGGCGTCGCCAGGTCGCAGAAGACAAGCTGCGTGAACCGCTCCGCCTGCGATTCGCTCCAGAGGCGGAATACATTGCCGAGGCACACGCCGACCTTGCCGTTCGGATCGTCCGGCAGCGCAGGATTCAGTAGCCGCTGATCGAGCGCGAGCTTTCGCCCGTCGTTCGTGATCGTCAGCATATTGTCCACGGAGGGGTCGATCATTTGATTTCGCACGTGCTCCGCACGCTTGGCCAGCCCCGCGACGAGCTCCCTTTGAATCTCGCTCGGTTCGAGTCGGATGTTGTGATACTCGACCTCCGGCACCGGAAGGCGAAGCATGTCCGCGGTCTTGATGTCCGCCACTTCCTTGAACATGGCGATCAGTTCCGGTAAGTTGAAAAAACGCGCAAAGCGCGTCCTCGCCCGATAGCCCGTGCCTTCCGGTGCGAGCTCGATGCTCGTCACCGTTTCGCCGAACGTTGAAGCCCATGCGTCGAAATGCTGCAATCCGTTTCGGCGTAGCGTACCGTATTGCAGATAGCGCTGCATGGTGTATAGCTCTGTCATGGAATTGCTCACCGGCGTGCCGGTTGCGAACACCACGCCGCGCCCGCCCATGAGCTCGTCCATGTAGCGGCATTTCATGAACAGGTCGGCGGACTTCTGCGCCTCGGTCTGCGAGATGCCGGCGACGTTTCGCATCTTCGTAAAGACTGCGAGATTCTTAAAGCTGTGCGCCTCGTCGACGAACAGTCGATCCACGCCAAGTTCCTCAAAGGTGATCACGTCGTCCTTACGCTCGGTGCTGTTGAGCTTGTCCAGCTTGAGCTTAATCGATTTTCGCGCGCGCTCCATTTGCTTGATCGTGAAGCGTTCCGCCCGTGCGCTCTTGGCTTCGGAAATACCGTCGAGCACTTCGTCCAGCTGTTCCTGCAGATGTGCGCGCTGGCGTTCGAGGGACATCGGAATCTTCTCGAACTGCGAATGCCCGATGATGACCGCGTCATAATCGCCGGTTGCGATCCGGCTGCAGAATGTCCTGCGACGCGTCTTCTCAAAATCGCGACGGGTCGTAACTAGAATGTTGGAGGAAGGATAGAGTTGCAAAAACTCCGCCGCCCACTGCTCTGTGAGATGGTTCGGTACAACGAACAGCGATTTTTGGCAAAGGCCGAGCCGCTTTAGCTCCATTGCCGCGGCGGCCATTGCGAATGTTTTGCCTGCGCCGACGACGTGCGCCAGCAGCGCATTGCCGCCGTAGAGCATGCGTGCGACGGAGTCCTCCTGATGTGGGCGCAACGTGATCTCCGGGTTCATGCCGACGAATCGGATATGGCTGCCGTCGTACTCGCGCGGGCGGGTGCTGTTGAAGCGCTCGTTGTATAGCGCCGTCAACTGCTCACGTCGCGCCGCGTCTTTCCAGATCCACTGCGTGAACACATCTTTGATAAGCTGTTGTTTTTGCTGTGCAAGAACTGTCTCTTTTTTGTTCAGCACGCGTTGTTCCTTGCCTTCCGCATCGCGCACGGTATCGAAGATACGGACGTCGCGCAGGTTCAGCGTATCTTCCAGAATCCTGTAGCCGCTTGCACGCGATGTGCCGTATGTTACGGTTGCCGGGACGCTGCCATAGTCGGAGGATTTGTTCGTCACCGTCCAGTTCGCGGTGTAGCCGGAAAACTGGACGTGCATTCGCGAACGCGCCCAGCCGCCGGTCTGGAACAGCTCGTACATGAATTCCTCAACGATCTCCGGCGGAACCCACGTAGAACCCAGCCGCACGTCGATCTCGCTGGCTGTCAGCTCGGCAGGCTGCGCCTTTTCAAGTGCGGCGATGTTGCTATCGACCTGGGAAAGCACGGACGCATCCACGCCATGACCGGACAACATTTCGCGAAGCTGGCGTACCTGCCGGAGCTTTTCGCGTACGTTGCCGGAAAGATACTCGTCCGCCGTTACCATCGGGAACTGAGCCGGATCGAAAAACGCCCATGCGATGTTTGCCGGGACAAGCTCACCGTAATCGCGAAAGATCACGCCGGTCAGGCCGGCGACGATCTGCTCCTCGCTCATACCAGTCAGCTCGGCCATGTACGGAAGATCCACGCGCGCCTTTTCGCCCAGCGAAACCGCCAGCGCCTCGCTGGGCGTATCCACGTGCGTGATGTCGATCTGCTGCCGGATTGTGCGCTTGGTGAACATGTCGGCCTTGCCCGCAAGGTTGCCTTCCTCGTCCAACACCTCCAAGGAACAGAGCAGGCAATAGGACGAATCGTCCGAAAACGCCATGTTGTTGCCGCGGCTGTTGATCAGGCCGTATTTCTTTGCAAACGCATCATACAGCTCGTTCAGGCGTGCTTGCTCCGCGACAATCTCTGTGTCAGGATGCCCGTTCAGCTGAAGTTCGATCAATCGGTGGGTGCAATCCCGCAGCTCGATCATACCGCGAATGCGGCTGCCCGCCGTCACGGACGCATCCACTTTGCTCATGCGGCTGTTCTCGCGATAGTAGAGCTCGCCGTCGACGATCGTGAAGCTGAAATTTCGCACGTTTGGATCAGCCGGAATCGAGTCGCTGTCGGCTTCCTCCAGATCGTCTACCGGTGTGAATTCCGTAAGTTCTGCATGGAGGCCGGACAATGCGTCATGAAGCTGGTCGGCAAGCACCGCGCCATCGACGGGCTTTACCGTGCATTCCTGTCTGCCGTACTGCGTACTTTCGGTGGTCAGCGCGCCCAGAATCATATCCGGATTGTCCACGAAATATTGATTGACCGTAAGGCCATCGGGCGTTGTGCCGAGGTGCACCCAGTCCGGTTCGATTTCGATTGGCCGGTCACGCTTTTGCAAGAACAGGATATCAGTCACGACCGTGGTACCAGCGTTGGCAAAAAACGCGTTGTTCGGCAGCCGCACCGCACCGATCAGGTCGCCCCGCTGCGCAAGATGCCTGCGCACAGACGGATTCTTTTTGTCCATGGTGCCGCTGGACGTAATGAACGCGACGATCCCGCCCGGACGCACCTTATCGAGCGCCTTGGCAAAAAAGTAATCGTGGATAAGAAAATGGTGCCGGTCGTATCGCTTGTCCGCAATGCCGTAGTCGCCGAACGGCACGTTGCCGACAGCTGCGTCGAAAAAACTGTCCGGCAGGTCGGCTTCCTCAAAGCCCTGTATTCTGATGTCGTTTTCGGGATATAGCAATTTGGCAATTCTGCCGGTAATGCTGTCGAGTTCTACGCCATAGAAGTGGCTGTCCGCCATGCCTTCCGGCACCAAACCGAAGAAGTTGCCAATGCCGCAGGCTGGCTCGAGCACATTTCCCGTGGAAAACCCCATACGTTCCAACGCCGCATAGATCGCCTTGATCACGGTTGGGCTGGTGTAGTGCGCATTCAAAACGGATTCGCGCGCGGAAACGTATTCTTCATCCGTGAGCAGGTTTTGCAGCTCGCGGTATTCGTTTTGCCAGCCGGATTTCGTTTCATCGAACGCGTCCGTCAGTCCGCCCCAGCCGACGTAACGGGACAGGATTTCCTGCTCCTGTGACGTGGCTTGCCGTTGTTCGGATTCTATCTGCCTTAGGGTACGGATGGCGGCAATATTCATAGCGTATTTTGTCTTGGGGCCGCCAACGCCAAGCGTATCGTCGGTAATGCGGAAGTTCTTTGCCGGAATAATCGGCTCGGGGGCCGTTTCACTTTCCTGTACGAGTTCGGTTGCTTCCGGTTCCAATCGTTCTTCATGCAGACCAGTTTTTTCCTCATCGGTAAGGTACCGATCGGATTGGATCAATTCACCAATGCGCCTGTGAACCTGCGTCCAAGTCAGCGTAATGCCCGGTGTATCGCCCCATTGCCGAAAATGCAGACCTTTGGCGTTGTAATCGATCAGGCCGGAAGCGCCGTTTTGATAGGCGACGGAGTGGCCGCCTGTGCCGTATTCCTGTTTCAGAAATTCAGCGGCTGCTTTTGTGTCCGGGCTGTTTTGATAGAATTCAAAGACGCGGGATTTCCCGTGCGCGAACCCGCTGCCGCGACAGAGCTCGTCGTCGATATCCTGTTGGGATAAAAAAGAAGCGGAGGCGTCGTGCGCTTCCGCTTCCAGCAGACTCAGCTGTTCGGATTCCGGGATTAGTTGTAGATCAGTTCCCGCAGGACCGCTTCTTCGGCTGCTGCCTTGAGGTTGTTCATCCGGCGCGCCCACTCCATCTGGTCGGTCGCCTTCAGTTGCTCGTTCACGCCCTCCGCGGCGGCCATTCGCGCCAGCGTCGCGTCGACCTGCTCCCGGGCCTGCCGGTCGATCTCTGCCAGGTGCGCCGTCAGCCTGCCCGACAGCAGAAGCGCACTGTACTGGCCCTTGCGATGCTCCTTGAGGAAGCGCCTCCGCATCCTCGCGTATTTGCCCGGCGCTTCGCTCGGCTGTTCCTCCAGCGTCAGGTTCGGCATCCAATAATCCCCGTTCTGCCGATATGTCAGTTCCATGTTCGTCGCTCCTTTCAGATTCAGATTGATCACCCTCAGCATCATTGTCCCTTTCTTTCGTCTCGGTTGCAATGTTGTCGCGCGTCTGCCGTTCGATGGAACGGACGCTTCGTTCGATCTGCCGCAGGATCATCTGTGAAATATCGCCGGTGGCGCAGCCGAGTTGCGAGATCACCAGCGGCGTATCGAAGTACTGCACGTCAATGAAGTTGCTTGCGGCCAGCACCATTCGCGGGTCGATGCCGACACGCGTGAGAACGCCGTATGCCACGCCGCCATAGACGGTATGGTAAAATCTCCCCTGGAGCGCTTCACCGGTCAGCCCGGATAGTTCGCTACCGTCCATGATCAGTGGCAAAACGTCGGCATAATCTCCGATATTGTCGGTCACGACGTTGCGAACCACGGAGAGAAGCTGTTGAGCAAAGTTGTCCTCCGGCTCGATTTCACCAAATCGGTTTGTCAATTCTTCGATGATCTGTTGCCGGTCTTCCGGTTGCACTTCCCACAATTGGACGGGAATGTTGGAGCGCGTGTTCGTGTCCGAAACGTCGAACACATACTTCAATCGCAACCGGTCGCCGGAATCGTCGATCAGTGCGATTCCCTTCGCGCCTTTGTTGACCCAGCGCTTGAACACGCTGTTCCAAAGCTCGATCGGTGCGCAGGCACGTGCATCCGAGCGCTGAGCGTAGATCAGAAGCTGATCGTAGAATGGATATTTATAGAGCCATGCGGTGGTATCGAGATAGCGCATCCAATTTTCGCGCGAACTTGTAATGCGCATCATGGTGGCTTCCGACAATGCCTTCATGGTTTCCAGTTTTGTGGCCAAGAAATCACCTCCAGTCTGCTAGATTGTGCACATCACCTTATCGTTCAAAATCGTGGCCGGCGTGTTGATTGCCTTTTTCGAAATGTGGGGGTTGAGGCTTTGCCTGCTTGTCGAGCAGCAGATTATTGATGATCCCGTCGATCTGATTCAGGTTTTGTTCCACAGACAGTTCAGCCGTCCGTAACGGATTCCGTTTTGCGCAGAACGACGGGATTTCCGTGAAACCCACAACATCCACGTAGTATGCGCGAGCACGACCTTCCCGGTCGATGGTCACAACGTCGCTCACCGACAGGCTATGGCCACGGAAATCTTGCGGATGATTCATGTTGAACTGGAAAAACAACCAGTCCAGAAACTCCTGATCGGTCTGACGATCCGCAGCTGGTGTCAATTGCCCGGAATACACGCAATCGTACCGTCCCGGCAGAACGGATATTTCCTTCGATTTCAAACTGCGAAGAGGCATAAAGAGAAGTTTTCGGCTCTCCGGTGTGTCTTTCAGTTGGTAGATGGCATAGGTGATATCGACGGATTTTATATTCTCACTCATTGTTCTGGCTTCCTTTCGTATAGTCCTTTTTCCAGTACTTGCAAAGCACCCCGATGCAAACAGGCCGCTTGTATCTGCACTCCTTGCACGGTTTGTTGGCAGGTGCGACAGGCGGCACCTCGTTTTCACGCCTGGTACGCGGCACCTCCTGCATCATGCGTTCGTAGGGGCTGTCGGTAAAATACGTCATAGCACACCATCCCATTTTCCTTTTTTCTGCACGGCTTCGTTACAGACCGGCGGCTTTTTCTCTTCGATTTCTTCTTCGTCCTCGTCGTCATATTCGTAGTCGAAATCTTCCATGCGTGGTGCGGTCTTTGCCGACGCTTTTTTCTTTTTGAAGAAGACGAACGCACCGATTCCGCTGGCAATCAGCAGCGTGATCAGAATCAAAGGAGCGTTGGATTTGCTATCGTCTGCATCCGATGTTGCATCGGAACTTGCCGTCGGACGCGCTGTCGGCGTCGGTGTTGGCGTGACCTCGATTTCGTATCCGGCTTCGCCCAGAATTTCCATCAGATCGGCTTCGTCGACCTTGTTGAGAAAGTAGACGTTTTCGCTTTCGGAAGCACGGTCGATGATGATGTAGAAATAGTTGCCGTTCTTGGTCACGACCGTGATGAACTGCTTGTCCTCGGACGATGTGCCGGAGATGTCGTCCACCAAAGTGAGATTGCCTTCCGGGGTCAATGTCTTGGTGACGGTTGCGGGCGTGGCGATCGGCGTCGGGGTCGCCGAGGGTTCGCCGTTCGCCAGCGCCGGAGATGAAAAAACCGCCATGCTCAGAAGCATGACGGTCAGCAGCACCAGCGCGCCGATTGCTTTTCGTCTATTCATGGGATGTTCCTCCTTTTTCCGTGAGCGAGCGCATGATCGCCGCCAGCTCGTCCGGGGTCGCGTCGATCATGTCCACCCGACCCTGTATTTTCAGATTCTCAAGTTCCGCCCGTTTCCGTTCCAGTTGTTTCACACGTCGTTGCAGGCTCTTTATTTTCGTCTTGTGCTTTTCGATCTCGGTGTCGATCCGCTCGATTCTCGGATTCATGCTGTTCCTCCTAGTCCAAGCGCCCGAAGGCGAAAAAGTGAGATTTGTAGTATTTCGTGTTGATGCTTTTGTACTCGACGCCGTTGCCCGCGCAGTGGATCATCATGCCGTCGCCGACGTAGATGCCGACGTGCGTGACGGGATGGCCGATCTCCGCGGCGCGCGCACCCGTGAAGAAGATCAGATCGCCCGGCTGGGCCTCGCCTTTAGAAACGACCGTCGATCGCTTGTACAAGCCGCGCGCATTCGTCCTGCCGACGCTTGCAACACCCGAGTGATTGAGCGCCCAGCAAACGAAGCCGGAGCAGTCGAACCCGGTGCCCGGCTTGCTGCCACCCCAAACATATGGATAGCCGAGATACTTGTTGGCCTCTTCGATCAGCGCGGCAAAGTCGGGATCGGACAGTGCTTCGGGCGGGATTTCGTACGCTTCCGGCGGCGTGACGTCCAGCGTGCCGATGTAAGGATTGTCGGAGCTCGAAAACAGCTCCGGCTTATTGCCGTACGTCTGCATGAGCACGACGTAGGTTTCGGCCTGCTCCGCATCCATGCTGCCCGCCGCTGCTGTGGCAAGCCCATTGTTGGTAAGCGTTATGTCCAGTATCTTGTATTCATATTGGACTTCGAAGTCCTCCCAGACCAGCGTCTCTTCACCGGCTTCCGGGTCGTATACCGGAATGAGCTGTTGCTCAGTTTCATAGCGGATTTCAACGATTTCCACGATGCTGAGCGCATACTGGAGATTGAACAACGCAGACAGCTCGCTTTGCACGTCGGCAAGCGTGAACGACACGTATTTGGCCGTCAGATACGACATCAGGGAATAGGGATTGTGCCCGATTTCGTCGACTTCATAGTTGTACTCATCGTATCCGGCATAATCGGTTTCGATGCTGTCGATTTGGCGATCCAGACTGTTTTCCAGCTCGCAGTAGCGCGCTTCGACCTTGAGCATGTCGGCGTCTTCGGACACATAGGACGTGCCGAGGATCGCGTTCAGCTCGCCGACGCTCATTTCCGTGCAGGACGAAAAACTGTTCAGCAGCATGATCAACAGCAATCCGACGATTCCGGCAATCACCCAGCCTTTCTTGTTTTTCGTGAATACTTCTACTAGCTTTTTGGCTTTCTCCGCCGCGGAACGCGTCGCTTTCCCGGCGGCAGTTGCGCCGCCGCTTGCTGCACTTCGTCCGGCTTTCACGGCAGCATATTGTCGTTTGATCGTCTGCTTTTGTTTCCAGCGTGAAAGGAGATTGCTGTTCTCGTGTGGGTTTTCCAGCTTTGTCTTTTCGTGTAAAAATCGCAGATTCACGCGGTCGGACTTTCGATCGGCGCGGGCAGCAGTGTGGTAGGGGTGCATCTTTTGTGCGTGCTCGACTGTTCGTCCAACGCGATAGGCAGCTTCTTCCGATCGGTGCGCGGCCTCGATGCCTGCGTTGTCATCGCTCGATTTATCGATCTGGCGGTGAACTTCCGCTGCAATCGCATCCGTGGCAACATGTGTGAGCTTACTTGGCTTTTTCTTGTCGACCTCCTCAAAACGCAAACGCACCGTCTTTTTGCCGGTGTCGGCGTTGACGGTGCGTTCGGATTTTATGATTTTTCGTTTTGGGATTTTCGCTTTGGCTTCATTTACCTTGTCTGAGGCGTGTTCGGCTTTGCGGATAGGTGGCTTTAGCTCCGGTGACGCGTGGTCTTCGTCGGAGAAGCGCAGGCAGGAATAATCTCTCACATGGCAGCAACTCCTTTCGGGCATAAGAAAACCCGCCTTGGTGAGGCGGGATCAAGGCTATTACCTTGGATTGCAATATTACAATCAGCTCAAAAACAATTCAAATCATCTTCCGCAGCATTTTTTAAACTTAAAACCAGATCCGCACGGGCATGCGTCATTCCGCCCGACCTTCTGTAAGAACACTTGGTCGATTTCGATAATTCTGTCCATTAATTGTTTTGGTATCTCCATGGTGTCTCCAACAGCGGTGCATCTAATTCGTTCAAATTCGTTTCTTAATTCGATATACTCTTTTACTAATGGAGATTGAGTGTATGGTATAAATCTGCTTGGCGTTCGTTTCGCTTCCATATCTTTTTGGTATGAGAACAAAGTTTGGCTGCAATCCTCACTGTTCGGAGTGATATCAATGATTTGCTTGTCCGGGTTTTGCCATACTGCGTGCGCTTCACAATCCAAATAGAGGTTCCTTCTGGAAGTTATTCCCCAACCTACTAAAGCAGTGCCTCCGTATCCAGCCACATACTTTTTGACATTTTTGAAACAGTCTCCTTCTTCACAATCATCCTTAGGTTCTCTTGGAATGTAAGATAAGTCACATATCCCATTATTGTTGCATAGGTGAATAATTTCATCAGTAAGTCTTTGAGGTGTTTTACCACTTGTTTCTCGTTCTTGCATAAAGCTATGTGTTCTCCTCAAACGATCTGTTCTATGTTACAGCGGTTGCATTTATGGGCTCATTTATAAGCATGTTGAAAACAAACTGTACACATTCACTTTATTATATCATGTTGGCTATTTATTGTATTAGTACGCGTGGAATTATCTAAACCATTCCCCCGGTTTCGTCGTCATCACCTGATACAACCGCGACTCCTTGTTGAAATGATCGAGGAACGGGAGGATGGTGTCGCCATACACGATCAACCCTTCGCCTTCGCCGGAATGCGTCACGTACGAGAGCTGATGCGGCGAGATATTGAGCAGCTTTGCGAGGATCGCGCGGTCGCCCGGAGCCTGATTCAACAGCAGAATGAAGTCGCTGTTTTCAAAGATGTTCTCGGCCTGCTTCGAGTTGAGCAGGTCTTTCACGTTCTGCGTGATCGCCGTCGGGATGCCGCTCCACTTACGAAACCGCTTCCAAATCTCCGCACTGTAGGACGCTGTGATCTCGTCCTTGAGCAGCAGATGGAATTCGTCGATATAGTACCGCGTCGACTTCTTTCGCGCGCGGTTGGCGGACACGCGCCCCCAGACATGATCCTGAATCACGTGCATGGCCAGCGTCTTGAGCTGCGAACCAGCCTCCTTGGTGTCGAAGCAGACCAGCCTGTTACGAACGTCCACGTTCGTGCGGTGGTTGAACAGATTGAACGTGCCGTGCACGTACGGGTCGATAGCCTTTGTCATGTTGTCCGCGTCCTCATCCCGATGGCCTGCGGTCGCGTCCCGAATCTCGATCAGGGCGGCGTACAGTTCCGAAAGAGTCGGCATGCTGTCCGGACGCGGGTCTTCGAAGTAGCGGGTGTACACCATGCGCGCCGCTTTTTCGATTACGGACTTTTGGCCGAAGGTGAGCACGCCGGGGCTGACGATAATCTCGAACATGGACATGAGGAAGTTGACCTTGAGCGGGATCGGATTGTCGCCGTCGCAGTAGTTGGAATGGATGTCCATTGGGTTGACGTATTCGGTACTGGTCGGCGAAATGCGGATCACCTGGCCGTGCAGTTCCGTCACAAGCGGCGCGTATTCGCCCTCGGGATCGCACACGATCATGTCATCACTGGTGAGGATGAACACGATGAACATCTCCCGCTTGGCCGCGAATGACTTGCCGCTGCCGGGCGTGCCGAGGATCAGCCCGTTGGGGTTTTTGAGCAGCTTGCGATCAACCATGATCAGGTTGTTGCTCAGCGGGTTGACGCCGTAATAGAGCGCCTCCGGCCCGCGCTGGCAAAGCTCCTGCGACATGAATGGCACGAAGATCGCCGTCGAGCTGGTCGTCAGCGACCGCTGGATCGGCACGAGGTTGCTGCCAAGCGGCAGGGACGACATCAGGCCCTGCTCCTGCTGAAAGTCCAGCCGGACGAGCGCGCAGTTGTACTTCTGCGCGATGCCCGCGGCCTGAAACGCGTCGTTCTCCAGCTGCTGTTTGGTTTCGCCGGTGTTGACGATCAGGAACGTGACAAGAAACATCCGCTCGTTCCGGCTTTGCAGTTCCTTGAGCAGGCTCTTGGCCTCGCCGCCGTAGGTCGCGAGGTCGGACGGGATGATGTCCATATCGTATCCCGAACGAACCGCCTTTTTTTGTTCCTCAATCTTCATTCTGTCGAGGTCGGTGATCTTGCGCTTGATCGTTTTGATGGCCTCGTTCTGGTCGACAGACCGGATGTGCATACTGACGATCAGACTGCTCTGCATGTCCAGAAAGTCCGCCAGCATGCGGTCGTTCAGTTCGGGCGCGAGGATGCTTAGAAACGAAACCGCGCCGAAACGTTTGCCCATGCGAAACCAGCGTCCGTTTCGGAATTCGAACGACGACGGCGCGATGAAATCCTTGGTGGACAGGCCGGTTGCGGGCAGCTGTTTCCAGTCGAAACGGAACGCTTCCTCCTGACTGCCCATGAGGAAGATCGCGTGCATGAGCCGGAGCCGATCCTTGCCGGAAAGCGACGCGGCCGCCACGCCGAGCTGCTTGAAGTTGTGTAGGATGTCTAGCTCGATCCGTTCCAGCCGCTGTTTGGCGATCCGGTAGCTGTCGGCCTCGATGCCGAACGTGATATACCGCGTCTTTTTCAGGCCGTTGTTCCCTTTGGCAAGCTGCGTTTTGAGCATCTCCGAATACTCGGCGCGGATCTCGTCGAAGGCGTCGCCCCGAAGCGGAACGAGGATGCTTTGCTCCATCGCGTCGTGCCCGCCATAGAGGTTCAGGAAGGAGAACTGGAAGCGAATCGACGCGTCGAAGTAGTTCAGAAAGTCGCACCAGCCCTCGAAGATGGCGGTTTTGTCGTCATTCTGGGCAAGCTGATAGTTGATGTCCTCGAAACGGACGGTCTTGGTGTAAAGCGCGTCGGTGACGCGGCAAACGCCGTCAGGCCACATCCGCTGATAGGGGATGCTGTCCTGCGCTGTTGCCGGCTGCTTCCGGCCCGTGCCGTGCGCGCGCTTAACGGCCGCGTCGATTTGTTTTTTGTCTGCGCGGGTGAGCTTTACCGCGGTGGTTTTTCTGGACAATGCTTTGGACCTCCTTGTCGAGCACCGCCTGCCGATGCAGCGTGGCGTAGAAGTTGTTGGTTTGATATGGCCGCACCTGCGGACGGCGGAAACTCAGTTCCACGATGTTTTTGACGATCTGTTCAAACGGCATGCCGTTCTTTTCGTACATGGCGAAGAGGAAGAACGGCATCATGGCCACGATCATGACGATCGCGGCGGCGCTGATGCTGACGCGCGGTTTGAGCAGAAAGAAAATCGGCACACCCACAAGTGCGCCGAGACTAAAGCAGATCAATTGTCGTTTGGTCAGATTGAGCAGGACCTGCGTTTTGATTTTGGTTAAGTCCTTTGGGACAGGTACATAGGCCAAGGGGACACCTCCTTCAATTGAAAATAAGCGCTGCGCAACAGAGAATAGAATATTTCAGCGAAGACTATTTTCAATCTGTAATACTTGATATACTGGCAGTGAACAACCACTTGAAGGGGTTTTATTCACGAATAAAGACTCGTTTCATCATGGCCGCTAATGGGAATTATCTATTCAAAGAAGTGGGAGGCTATATGGATCCATTCAAAGGTTTTGCAAATTTAGCAATGATTCTTGTAGGAATAGTTGCTGCCGTTATCGTAATTGCTGCGATCGTTGCAGTTTTCCATGGTAATTTTATCGGGATTCTACTTATTGCCATAATCGTGGTTCTAGCACTCTAGTTAATTGCTATTTCCTTTTACTGCCTTTCTTCCGAACTTTTCGCTAAGTTTAACTTTACTCTCATATATGATTTCACCGCTTTGTTTATCTTTAACAGTTTCGTGATAGCTGTCATTAACACGATCAAATACCATTACTCTATCAACGAATTTTCTACGATCAACACAGAAGCTGTCTCCAAAGATGGCTTCGTGGCATAGTCGTTTTCTACGCCCAATAAGTGCTTTACTTTTTACCCAACTTCGATCCAGTTTAATTCGAATTTCATCGCTGATATAAGCAGTTCTATTACACGATCCACACCGAGGACAACATGCTTCTTCCGAATTGAATTCTTGCCCACATTGACTACAGTAAACGATCATAAACGTTACCCTCCTTGTTATGTGTAGTTTGGGTAGAGCTTTTGAAGATTCCATCTTGAATAAAGATGGTGAGCGCTAATCAGACGATGTCCTTTCTGAAAGTTGCACGTGAAGCTCCGACATAACTTCCTTGTGAGAAAACCGTTGGTCAGTCGAGTGGGCTTCGGCTTCCACTTTGCGGAGCTTGAAGTAGGCCTCATTTTCAGAGCTCAATTTGGCTTTGGCTTCTTCTAGAGAATGCCAGCCGTTCTCGTCGCCGGATTTTCTCCCCTTAGCAATTTCGTGCATCAAACGATCCATCGCCCGAATTTTCTCATCGTCGCAATTACTCATTATTACATTTCTCACTTTGCCAGCTTTCATACTATCAATACTATACCTTGATTTACTGAGAAATGCAGCGATGCCAATCAAATTAATGCGCACTAAAAATACTCTTACTCAAACTCCCCGTCTTGAACAGCGTGAAGCACAGCAGCACCGTGTAGCCCATACACGTCCAGACCACCTTCATGATATCCTCGTCTATGGTGATACTTTGCACCAACACCGCGTAGATGCCGACGCAAACCATGATGAGGAATGCCTGAAAGCCCAGCGCAAGCAGCGACTTAAGATAGTTCTGGCCGACGTTGCCCCATTCGTGATTTGCCATCGTAGCCAGCGGGATCGGGCCAAGCGACACTGTGAGATAGATTTCTACCATGCGCCCGTAGATCACGACGAAAATGCAGACGGACAGGATGCTCATGGACAGCCCAACGATCATGCTTTGGAAATACAGGCCGATCAGCTGCCCAAGCTCCATGGCTTCCAGCTTGGTGGTAAGGCTGCCGATTGTACTGGAAATGTCGATGTTCGTGTTGGTCGAAATCACGCCGGCGGCGCGATTGACGACGCTCTGTGACACATCGAAGATTCCCATGACGATGTTGAAGGTGTTGGTCACGATCAGGACCGCGACAAACGTCTTGAAGATCCAGCGAAAGAACATCCAAGTGTCCACGTCGTGCAGGTTGTTTTTGTCGATGACCATCTGGATCAGTTCATAGCACATGATGAACGTGAGCACCACGCCCGCGATAGGGATGATGACCGTTTCGGACAGCGTTTTGATCATGGAGAAGACGCCGCCGTTCCAAGCCGACGGCGTCGTTCCCACCTGCGTCGCAATTTCTCCGACCTTCTGATTGACCGTGTCGAACATGCCGGCGAGATTATCCGTGATCCCTCTGATGAGCAGTTCTTTGAGCCACTCCGTAATCTTTTGGATGATGGTATCCATACAGCGCCATCATCCGATCAACTGAACAGGCCGGAGAGGAGCGGCACTAGCACCATCCCAACCAGCGCGATGCCGCCGCCCGCCATGAGCTGCTTGATGCCCTGGCTTTTCGCGCCGGGGTTGTCGTTGCCGTAGCCTTCGAGCAGGTTGATGGCGCCCCATACGGCAAGGCCTGCGCCGATGGCGATGACGAGGGTTTGCAATACGTCGATTGCGCTGTTGAAGAATTCCATAGTTGTACCTCCGTTTTTTAATTTTGTGATACAGAAAAGTGCCATCCGTTAAGGATGACACTCCGGGCAAGTTTGATTTAGTGTGGGTTTTAAGAGACATCAAAAATTGGTTATTTTGAAGCACTTGTTGCAAATAGATAAAATATCAGAATTTTGAAAATTTTGAGAGTTCTGCTATTTCGTGAATTAGTTCTTCAAAAGATTCTTTGCTCCAAAAACGCGGATGAACATGACCATGCAGGACAAAATTTCGACTATTTTCATCATTGCATGCATGTGTAAATTTGAAATGTTTTTTTGTATTTTCAAGAAGCTTTATATACTCTGGATTATCTTGGTTTTCTTCTAATGCAAGATTGATAAGACCCATTCCGACCCGTACCCGAACCGGTTGTTCGTTACGATCAAACAAAGGTAATCCATAATCGGATGTTGTTGTACGAATCATTTCTTCTAAGTATGTATATGCAAAAGGAGTTAGTACAGAATAGGAATTTGGGAACTCTTCATATAATTCTTTTACAACATTCCAGTCTGGTAACCAATTCCAAAAATGGGCATATCTGTTTATTTCATCAAAATCTTCAACTATAGACACGAACATCCCCCCTTTGCAAAGTACTCTAACCCTCGAATTCATTATAGTCATCATTAGGCAGCAGCCGCAATCGCCTTTTCAAATACTTTCCCACATCAAACGCGTTTCGTTCGTCCGCATCCGTGAGCAGCAAATACATCGGATGCTTTGTTATGTCGTACTTTCTCGAATAAAACGGATGTACGCCTTGTATCTGCAAAATGCATCGATTGCCTGGCATGACGGCGAGTTCGTCCGGTGTCATGAGCGGTTTCCCGAGCTTTGTATAATTCAAGCCATGACTGCGTTGATTGCCCCGTGTATCCGATTCGTTGTAGGTGTCGATGGTCTCTTTGCCCAACGATTCGGATATGCTCTTGAGCGTGCTCGGTTCTTTGCCGCCTAAGAATAATATCGATGAGCAGTTGCCAATGATGGTTTCGGCGTGCTCTTTATAGACCGCTTTTAGTTGGCTTTGCGTCTGCACAATAATATGCGCGGAAATGTTGCGACTGCGAATGACGGCGATCAAGTGCTGGAAGTTCGGTATCTTTTGGTTGGCAAATTCATCAAGTAGGCATGTCACATGCACCGGCAGCCGCCCGCCGCAGGAGAGCGCCTTATCGCACAGCGTATTGAACATCTGCGAATACAACATGGCGGAGATGAAATTGAACGTCAGATCGGTGTCCGACACAATGCAAAACAGCGCGGTTTTTCTGTCGCCGATTTTGTCGAGCGCCATTTCATCATAGGATAAAAGACGCCGCACTTCTTCAATGTCGAACGGGGCAAGCCTTGCGCCGCAGGATACCAAAATGCTCTTCATAGTCTTTCCTGCCGCCAATTTGAATTTCTTATATTGTCGTACCGCAAAGTGATCGGGTTTCTCAAGCGCAAGTTGCTCAAACAGTAAATCCACCGGAGATCGGTAGTCCTCGTCGTCCTCGCGTACTTCGCTGCTGTTGATCAACTCCAACAGTGTCAGGAAATTTCTCTCTTCTTCCGGCGCTTCAAAGGCGATATAGCCGATCAGCGCCTGGTAGAATAATGCCTCCGCTTTTGTCCAAAATTCTTCACCGCCTCGCGTGTCTTCTTCCTTGGTGTTCTGCATAATCACGGTCACAAGTCGTAACACGTCCGTTTCCGATCGGACATAGGCAAACGGATTGTAATGCATGGATTCAAAAAAACGTATGGTGTTGAGCACGCGGATGATATACCCGTATCCCACCAGCATTTTGCCGCATTCCGAAAGAACGGTGCCCTTGGGATCGGTCACAATATAGCTCGCATTCATCTGCATGAGGTTCGGCTTGACGTGGTATCTGGTTTTGCCGGAACCAGAGCTGCCGATTACCAGCACGTTAAGGTTGACGTTGCGTTTTTCGGGATCGGCAATCTGCCCCAGCGTAAGTTGCTCGGTCTGCGTTAAAACAATGTTCTTGGAAAAATCGCTGTTGATGAACGGCTTGATATCCGCACGACCGCCCCATCGCGCGCTGCCGTATTCTTCGCCTTTTCGATATTTGCGTGCGTTCCTGCCTTTCACATACACCGCAAGCCAAACTGCGGCGGCTCCAATCAACCCAATCAGCAGATCGTTCGGATGAAAACTTGGTATCCAACAAGAGAACGCGGCGGCAAATCCAGCCGGTAACCCAAGCACCTTTTCGCTGATGTCAGGGCCCGGGGCAAGACGAAATCCCTGCCCGACCTTGGTGCAAAGCAGAAACAGCAGAACATATGGCAACGCCCGGGTGATGATTCGTTTAGCATCCTGCTTCATAGGCTTTTCTCCTGTTCCCGATTGCGCTCTTTTGCGGACGTCCTGTTTCGCACAAGCTGCTGAAACTTATGAAGTTGTGCAAGGATGGAGGGCTTGTTTTCGCGCTTGACCGTCTTTGCCGTGAACTCGCGAAACGCGGCGGTCATTGCGTCGGTATCCGGCGCTTTGAAGAACACCAGATACTTCGGCGGACGCTGGCTCGCATCTCGTTTGACGGCAAAGTCCACGCCATATTTGTTCGCCACCCGCTCAAATGCTTTGATGTTGCTGTCCGTCACCTCAACATTCGTTACGCCTTTTTCTTGCCCAACCAGTTGCTTTACCGTTTGTTTGCCATGCTTCACCGTATCTTTTCCTGAAGAAGTTCTATTCCGGTACTTTTTCGTTTCAAGGTATCTGCGCATAGCGTCTCGCAGCACACGTGCGGTCAGCTTGCTCGTAGTGATTACAAGCGTTATGGAACGGTTTTCTATTTCTTCCTGCATGATTTTGTGCCTCCAGTCCTACAAAGCCTTTGTATGCCCACAGTTTTTTACGGTCAAAAGACCGGTTAGCGTCGTAGCCGTGATCTTCAGCCGTTTTGCGATTGCGATATCGCTTTTCATGGTTTCGCTGATACGCTCTCCGCAAACGACAAGCACATGCGATCTGCGAAGCAATTCTCGGCTCATATCAATGCTGTCCTTATGTTCCTGCGGAACATCGTTGTTGGTAAACAGCGGCAGATACAGCGCTGGACAGATGGGCGAAAAGCCAACCTCATATACGGCGCGTCAGTAATCAGCCGCAAGTTTTGTGTCTTTCCCGACATTGCCGCTCCAAGCGGCGGTCACATACGCAAGCGGTCGTTTCATTTCGTTTTTTATTCCTTTCTCAGTATGCGGAAATTTGATCGCTCGTAGCGGCAAAGCGCTCATCCTTTTTCCATGTCGTGGTTGAATTGTGTTTTGTAGAAGCTGGTCATAGTGCTGGGGGCATTGAATAGAACCGTCAGCATATATTTTTTAATATTGCGCACGTCAGTCGTGTTTCTATTCAGGCACTCGAAAATGTACTCCATGTGCTGACTGCCGATCTTCAGCAGCTTGCTTTTTACTGCCGCAGCGGGAAAATCATCTCCGGCGACGGTTAGAACATTTCGCTTTGAGCAGAGCGTTTCCGCCATCAACTCGACGATTTCATCCAATCGTTCGCGCCAATTCGGATTGTCTGTAAGCAGCCCGTCATAATCGATGTTCTCTTTGATCAACTCTCGATATACCACCAGCTCATCCCGTCCGGTCCCATCCCTTCCCAATTCCTGCTGTTTTCGTGATTTAGGATTGGATTGATTATGGATTGATCTTTGTGTGTTTACTCTTTTCGTTCTTTCTCTATATGTATTTAATTGCGCGGGATTTTTCGTATCCGGTTTATCCATATACGGGTTTTCCGTATCTGGATTGTCCGCATATGGCGAAGCCGTATCCGGCAGACGGGGCTGCTCGTAGATCACGTACTCCGTGTCTGTGATACGCCCCTTTTCATCCCGCAATTGATTGCGAACGATATAACCTTCCCGTTCCAATTCTCGCAGCGCTCCGCCGATGCTATCCACGCCTTCTCTGCAAATCGCAGCCAGACCGCGCGTTGTGTAGTTCCATTCGTCCGGCAAAGAAAGAATCATTGACAACAAACCTTTTGCTTTGAGCGTCAGACTGCGGTTTTTCAGATGATGATTCGCCATAACGGTATAGTCGCACGTCTTTTCAACGCGGAATACTGCCATTGCTTTATCCTCCGTGATAGCAAAAAGACGTTCCGAAGAACGCCTTCTTGCTCGATTCAAACATGTTACCGTTCCAGCTCCCGCTGCCGCTTTTTCTGCCATTGCGCCAGCAAACTCAGGATCGTTTCCTCCATCTGCCGCGGCGTATAGCTCTTCGGGAAGTATCGCTGGAGCTTATCGCTGCTCAGCGTGATGCGATCGACCTCCTTCTTTTCTTCGGACATGATTGCCGCCACAACATCCTCGGATAGTTTACCTTCCTGACTGAATTTTTTCAGGCGTTGCGCTTGGGAAAGCGAGGGCGTTGCTTCCTGCGCCGTCATCGCGTCCAACACTTGTGTTTGTTCGCCCGGCTGTAAATACGACAATTCTACAGCAGGATTGAACGCGATTTTTCGGTCGTCAACCATTTCCAACAGCGCAGGAATTAGTTCGGTTAAGCGAATGAATCGTGAAACCTGATTTTTGCTTTCTCCCATTTGTTCAGCTAATATTTCTCGCGATTCTTTCCCTGCTAACTTCCGCCCAACTTGGGCGGAAGTTAAATCTGTACGTTGTCCTTGCCTTTTCATTGCTTCCAACTTCATTTTGTATGCAAACGCCCGTTCGCTCGGAAGAATCGTTTCGCGTTGCAAGTTGCTATCGCACATCAGGATGGTAGCTGCATCGTCGTCCATCTCGCGCACAATGAACGGCATGGTTGCAAGCCCTGCCAGTTCGCACGCACGTTTTCGCCTGTGTCCCGAAACAACTTCGTAGCCACCGTCTGCCAGCGGTCGCGCAATACCCGGCGTCAACACGCCGTATTCCTTTACGCTTTCCACAGTGCGCGCCATGGCTTCATCATCGCGGACGTGAAAGGGATGATTCCGAAATGGGTGCAGTTCCTCCAGCGACAATTCTACCACACGTTCTTTTTGTTCCTCCGCACGCGTTGTATCGTCCTTGAAAATATCATCGTAGGAGGTTAGACTGAGTTTTCTGTCTTTGCTTGCCAATACCGATCACCTCCTTTGTTAGCTTTCGGTATGCATCCGCCGCTTTTCCGTTGGGGTCATATGCATAGATGCTCTTTCCTTCGGCGCTAATTTCCGCAGCACGCACGGATAAGGGTATGTCGGTCGAAAACACTTTGATTTTTCCATCGTAAGTACCACGAACAAGTGCGCTGATCTCTTTTGCATAGTTCGTTCGATGATCGACCATGGTAAACAAAATGCCGTCGATTTTCAGCTTTGGGTTGATTTGACGCTTGACACGCTGAATGGTCCTGAGCAATTGCTCCAGTCCCTTTGCCGAAAGGTACTGCGCCTGCACAGGGATGATGACACTATCGGCGGCGACCAGCGCATTGATGGTCAACATGCCGAGCGACGGCATGCAATCAATTAACACGTAATCATATTGATGCTTTACTGTATCAAGATATTGCTTTAGTACTCTTTCTCTGCTCATCGTGTTTACAAGCGTAACCTCTGTGCCAGAAAGAGTGATATTTGCAGGTAGAAGATTAATTCCCTCTGGGTGATGCAAAATACCCTCGCCTGGATATAACATGCGTTCGTTTATGACCTTTTCCATAATATCGTTAAGCGTTACGGGCAACTCATCCGGTTGTGTGTATCCTAAGCTAATTGAGAGAGAACCCTGAGGATCTGCGTCAACTACAAGCACCCTCTTCCCCGCCTGTGCCAATCCAATACCAAGATTGGCTACGGTTGTTGTTTTCCCAGTACCACCTTTCTGGTTGGAACAAGCTATTATACTAGACATTTAAATTCCTCTTTCTCATAATGAAACAAGGATTCTCGAATACATTTTGTACTGTAGCAATCCTTATTTTTTTGCTTTTCTTATAGTAAATACTGCTTCCCGTTGCCAGAAAACCCTTTAGTTTAGGGCTTTTTTCATCTGATCCTATAACAGCACTCGCACCAAAATCAGCACCGTCGGATTCGATGGTGCTGATTCGTTTTTCTCTTGCTTTCTCCGTTATGCTCGTTAATACTAGCTTTTTTGAAAAGTAGTCCTATAAGAACACTCATCTCCCTATTTGTAAAACGCGTCTTACATGCTCTGCTCCTGCACAAAATCTTATCTTTGTTTCAGGTCGTATCAGCGCTATTGCCTGGCGCGCGGGTTTAAATATTCTGCTTCCGTACTAGGCCGCGTCAAAGCGGGTGCAGAGTACCGATACTGCCTCTGTTCTGTTTGGCGTTGCTGCGTTGGGTATTCATTTTCGTATCCACGGACTTGCGGCGTTCTTTGCCGTTGCATGTTTCCACGCGAATCATACTGTGGTTGAACGAATCTCTGCTGTGCAGAATGAATTTGATTCGGATTTGTTCTGGGTAATGAGTTTCCTCGCTTTTCCTCATGCCGCTTTTGCTTTTGAAACAAAAAGACCGCGGAAAACAGCCCGTTCAGAATCGAACACAACGCAAACAGCAAAATGAGCCATTTGCTGATATTACTGCTTAAAAACTCCATCGCCGGGTTGAACCGGTCGATTACAAAAAAGATCACAAGCATCATGCCGATGATGATACTGGTATGTGCAAGAAATCCCCAGAAACGCTGTTTGTTCATTGAAGCAGACCCTCCTAAAACAAATTAAAAGTAAATGATGTCGCTGGACGAACGTCCGCCGTTTGTCGGTTGACTGATGACCGCACCATTAAATACCATCATAGCGGTCGCGCCGCCGTCGAGATTGTAGGCCGTGACGCAGCCAAGAGAAACGAACGTGTTTGCCAGTTCGTCCAGCGTCATACCAGTGGAATATCCGTTCTGCCGACCGTCGACGACAATGAAGCAGTAATGCCCGGACTCGTAGTACCCGATCGCACTGCGCGGATTTTTCACCTTGATCCGGCTAGAGGACGTGTCGCAGGCTGCGCCGTCCTGCACAAGCGCCGGGCCGAACGCCCACGCCTGCCAAACGGTCTCGTCCAGCATATCGAGCGGCGAAAACGAGCTCTTTTGATAAACGCTCAGCTTGCCGTCCTTTCCCAGAATGCAAACGTCGTCGCCCATCACGTCCCGATAGAGAATGCCGTTACGCACCACGACGCCCTGCTCCCGCGCGCCGTAATAGTCGCCGGAAACGGCAAACACCGCGTTGTTATCGGTTGCGACCTTCAGCGGCATTTCGTGCAGACCACGCCCGTAAGAATCCTTTGCAAATGCGGTTTTGAATGCATCGATGCTTTTTACATAAACGTCCGCAACAAAATACATCACGCCGTCCGACTGCACTTTGTCGATTGCGATTTTTACCGCGTCCGTCTGATAGCTGTAGAGCGCGTTCACGCCCGTATCATACGCTGGAAACATTGCTGAAAAATCACCGTTATCAGCGGGATCGGGCGTTGGTGAAGGCGTCGGTTCCGGTGTCAAAGACGGTGTTTGCGTACTCACCGCCGTGCTTGCCACCAGCACGGCATTTGCCTGCGGCGTGCTCGTCGGCTTGGTGGTTGGATCGTTGCTTTCCGCAAGTACAGCTGTACTTGTCTGTGCAGTTGCTTTCGCGGACGCACCACCGCTCAGCAACTCCGGTGAAACCATATAGATCAGCGCAAAAGCCAACAGGAACATGAGAAAAATCAGCACGTCTCGTATGATAACGAGCGGACCGGACCATTCCGTATGTTTGCTTTCGGGCTGCATCCATTCCATCTCTGCGTCCCCTCCTGTCTGTATCATCCTACATAAGGCTGATGAGAATACCGCGAACGCATCATGAGAATTGGATGAAATTCCCCATTTCAACGAATTATTAAGAAATTCTCATGTAATCCTCATTTAGTGACGTTCCACTTCCGATATAATAGTAGAAGATTGATTTTCTTTTGCAGAAACGATATGGTGGTATTAAAGGTACGGGAGGAGGAAAACGGCTCTATGCAGATACTGATCGTTGAGGACGAAGCGGAGATTGTGCGGTTTCTGACGTTGGAGCTGCAACACGAAGGCTACGCGGTCGACAGCTGTGCCGACGGACGCGGCGGCCTTGAAAAAGCGCTGTCCGGAACGTTTGACCTGATCCTCCTGGACGTGATGCTGCCCGAACTCAACGGTATCGAGGTTCTCCGGCGGCTGCGCAAGGAAAGCGCGGTCCCGGTCATCATGGTTACGGCACGGGACGCGATCATGGAAAAAGTCAACGGGCTGGACACCGGCGCTAACGACTACATTACAAAGCCGTTCCACATAGAGGAACTGCTCGCACGCATTCGCATGGTACTCCGCACAGCGGATTCTTCCACGCAGGCAACGCCCGCGGACACGCTGTCCATCGGCGACCTTGTGCTCACAACTTCATCCCGGCAGGTCACGCGTGGCGGAGAAATCATTGAGCTGACAAAAACGCAGTACGACCTTTTGGAATATCTGTTAAGAAATCGCGATATCGTACTCACGCGTGATCAGATGCTCAGTCAAGTTTGGGGCTATGAATACGCGGGCAACAGCAACGTTGTGGACGTTTACGTGCGATATGTGCGAAACCGCATTCACGACACGGACGAAAACAGGATCATTGAAACGGTACGGGGGATTGGATATGTCATTCGGGACAAAACGCGCAAAGAATAAACTGTCGGACAGACTGACTGCGGTCTATGCCCTGCTATTTGCAATCATGTTGTTTTTTCTGACCATCGGGGTGTTCTTTTCCGCGTTTCAATTTTTGATTACGAAACAATCTTCCAATCTTGTCATTACAATGGAACTGATCAGCGATCATCTGGTCGAAGAAATTGAGGAAGGCGAGCCGCTTTCCAATCAGGAAATATTGGAAGAGCAAAACAACGATCCGTATCTTTCCATATTCATCTACGATACATCGGGCAACATGATCAACCGCATGCTCAATTTTCACCTGAACGAAGAAGCATTGCCAAGTGCGGGTAAGTCGCCGGTTTTGGTCTTCGACGAAGGTAAACTGCTGCTTTGCGCCTCCCATAATATTCAGGAGCACAGCAAGGTATACGGCACGATCTATATTGTTCAAAATCTTCAAAGTGAATCGTCGTTTTTAAAGCTGCTTGGAATTTTACTCATCGGTGCGAACCTGGTCGGCGCGCTGGCGGCACTGCTTGTCGGGCGCACGACGAGCCGGAGAATGCTATCCCCGATCAGTCAAATGATTACGGCGACAAACCAGATCGGCGGCAGCAATCTGGACGCGCGCCTAGATGTACCGGAGCCCAACGACGAACTCAAAAGTCTTGCGCTGACAATCAACAGTATGTTGGAACGCGTTTCGACGGCCTATCGTCAACAGGGGCGCTTTGTTGCGGACGTTTCCCACGAACTGCGCACGCCGCTTGCCGTTATGCAGGGCAATGTGGATTTACTTTCCCGCTGGGGCAGCGAGGATAAGGCTGTACTCAAAGACAGCATTCAGGCGCTGCAAAAACAGACGGAATACATGAATCAATTGGTCGAAAATCTGCTGTTTCTTGCGCGGTTCGACAACATGCAGTCCCAGTTGAACCTTTCCGGATTCGCCGTCGACGAACTCTTTGATGAAATGATTGAAGAGCAATCATTGATCGATACGGAGCACACCTATTTAGTCGAATATTTAGGCGAAGTCGATCACTTGATCGCCGACCGGACGATGATCAAGCAATTGCTGCGCGCACTGATCGATAACAGCGTAAAATACACGCCGTCCGGCGGTACGATTCGTCTTGTATGCTCTGCCGATCAGGTCAGTGTGACGCTGTCGGTTTCCGACGACGGCGTCGGCATGGACGCCGAGCATTATGAACACATATTCGAGCGTTTTTATCGTGTCGATCAGGCGCGGGCGCGCTCAACCGGCGGCATGGGGCTTGGGCTCTCGATCGTCTATGCAATTGCGCAGGCACACGGCGGTTACGCATCGGTTGAAAGTGAACCGAACAAAGGCGCGTCCATCTCCGTGACGCTTCCGAAATAACATTGCAGCATTACAAAAGGTATTCACTAGTGCGCGTGCCTTTTGATTTGCCTAAAATCGTTTTCTCATTTGGTTCTCATGTTCTTCCCCGTCGATTCTCATTTTGCGGTGCTATCCTACACAAAGATTGTTTTGTGGAGGATCAATATGGAACACAGAGGGAAGCACGCAGCGAAAAAGAAGAGAACCAGCGCTTTCAAAGTCATTTTGCGGGATTTCATCCTTCTTGGCGTTGCGCTGAACGTCTTTGCCCTGTTCCATCATGTGATACCGCGCAAGCTTCAGCCTGTCGACGCCTCGCTTTATGCCACTGCTATGGCAACTCCGACGCCAATGCCGAATGCAGACACGATTGTTTCGGCCGACGTTGCAATCGATACGACCGCCACGCCGGAACCGACGGCAACGCCCGAGCCGGGCGACTTCTCTGTAACCTTTCCATCATACGATACGGGCACAAACGCACTCTACAGCTACCAGACGGATACCGTGCGCATCGCGATCGACCGCGTGCAGGAAAACGACGTGACGTATTTTGTCGCGGACGTATATGTAAAAAACATCGACGCATTCAAAACAGCGTTTGCAAAAGGTACGTACGGCAAAAGCATCTATACATTCCCGACAAAAACCGCCGCGGACAACAACGCTGTATTCGCCGTAACCGGCGATTATTACAGCGCGCGCAGCAAAGGAATCGTCATCCGCAACGGCACACTCTACCGGGACGTTGTCAACAGCGACGTGTGTGTGCTCTATAACGACGGCGAAATGAAAACCTATCGAACTGAAGAATTCAATTTGACCGATGCCGTTGCACGCGGCGTTTGGCAGGCGTGGTCGTTCGGGCCGCCACTGCTTGACGAAAACGGCTGCAAACTAACAGCGTTTGACTCCACGCTAACCGACCGGCATCCGCGCGGCGCAATCGGCTATTATGTGCCGGGGCATTACTGCTTTGTTGTAGTTGACGGCCGCCAGGCCAGCTACTCCGTCGGCATGCGGTTAACGGAACTTTCCGCACTGTTCGAAGGCCTTGGCTGCAAGCAGGCATACAACCTCGACGGCGGCGCGACCGCAATCATGATTTTTCAAGGCAACGTGATCAATCAGCCGTACAAAGGCGGACGCGAATCCGGCGATATTATTTACTTTAACTAATTGGTTTACGGTAATGCCAAGATTGGCTTCGGTTGTTGTTTTCCCAGTGCCAACTTTCTGGTTGGTACAAGCGATTATACTACACGTTTCGATTTCTTTTTCTCATAATGAAACAAGGATTCTCGAATACATTTTGTACTGTAGCAATCCTTGTTTTTTTGCTTTTTTTATAGTAAATACTGCTTCCCGCTGCCAAAAACCCTTTCGTTTAGGGCTTTTTTCGTCTGATTCTATAACAGCACTCGCACCAAAAAGCGAGGTGTCCTGTTATGGGCACCTTGCCTTTTTGTTTGCATGAAGGTTAAATTCTCCGGCTTACGCCGGGCACTCCTTTAAATTGAATGGATATCCAACAATTTTGCTCACATCCTTTTTACGCTTTGCCGATGTGGAGTGAGGTTGTCTGTAAAAATCCATTGAGAAAAAACGGTGAACTCGAGGCTCACTAGACGGCCACAAAAATGAATTCCATAATAAAGCATACTCGAGATCCAGTCAGCAGGCAAAACGAATGAATTTTACAGGAGGTGCAATATGAAAAAACGGATATTATTAATAGTTACGGCAATTATGCTATTGGGTATGACCGCGTGCGGCGGGCTTGGTGCACACGCAATGCTGGAAGGCAGCTGGTACGAAGAAATGGGAATGCAAAAAATGGTGTTCTCGGAAAAATGTACCGTTTATTGTTATGCAGAATCCGGCATCGATCCAAAAATAAAGGAATATGCGTATGAATATTCCGACGGGATCTTGCTTTTGACCGACGAGACCGATAATACTACGGAATTTGAAGTAACCCTCAGCGATAGTGGCAAATCAATTGACTCCATCAACTATAATCTCGAGGGAACCCAAATTTGTTTTTCCGGTAAAGAAACCGATCCTAAAGAATTCGCCGTTTATCAACTCCAACTGATTTTGCTTTCAACAAGGCTGAGTTTAGTGGAACTTGAATCCGATGATTTCCTGAGAGCCACGGAAACCATAGCCCTGGAAAATGAAATCGGGGAACTTGAAAACACACTAATGGCTTATTTGCTAATGATAAGCGATTTGAAAATGGGAATCGACTTATCACTATAACAAGAAACAACAAATCCTTAATAGAAGATAAATGAAAGACTTTTAGCAATGAGCGCTTCATTTTCAGGGGTGTGCGGGCAAATTCTTTTATTTTTACCTTGTTGGACGCAAACAATACCCGACCAAGAAATCAACCAGTATTTCCCGATATTACCGAAAGCAGCACCGCACATGCGTTACAATCCCTGCTCGCCGTGCTTGTGCAACTCTTTAATGCATGCGTCCACGCTTTTTTGCTCAATGATGCTTTTAATAATGATCGCATCTCGTTTTCTGCGGGCAAACAATTCCGCATACCCAGCCACCCGAAGCAGCCGCTGGGCACGTTCGAGCGGCATATGAAGCGCCAGGATAAATCGGATTACATTATCACGATGGGGATGTCGTTCGCCCTTCATGATCTGAAAGAAAAATCGACGGTTGATTCCCGTGTCTTCGATTAGCTGTTCCTGAACGCTTTTCTTTTTTTCAGCGATTACTTCCCCATCATCCTGTTTCTTTTGCTCGGCTTCTTTTCTTTTCTTTATTTCCTTTTCCAGGTATTCGTGCAATTCGCCTTCGATAAAACTGGCTTCATTTTTTTGGATAACGGACGAGATCGATTCGCCGCTTTTCATTTGTCTGATCAGCATATCCGTATTATAAGCTCCAATGCTGGCTTGGGGCGGCTGCGCGTTTTTCTCTGCTTCGTCGTTCGACTGGTTTTGCTTATCAAAACTTTCGCTTGATTTTCCTTTATCGTCCATCTTGCACCCCGCATCTTGTGTTTATTTATTGTCAATACTATAGCCTATTGTATAGAAACTAATAGTGAGCTGCAAGCTCACTAGCCAGAATAAAACCGGTAAGATATGATTAAATCGAAAGAATCCAAACAAAAAAAATATACAGCGGCCATCCAGTGTATACCGCCCGCCAACCGCTAACCATTCTAAATAGGTTCTTTTACAGTCAGATAGAGTTTGGTACAATAAATCTGGTGTCGTTTTGAATGACTATCATATTTTCAGGAGCGTGTTTTTATGCCAGCAAAGGTTAAACTTACGGTTTCAAAAGGACAAAAACAGGGTGAAACATACGTATTTGACCAGATTGATTCGCTCGTCATCGGAAGAAAGGGCGACTGCAGTATCGTCCTGCCAGAAAAAACCGTTTCCAGATATCATTGTGTGATCAAAGTTAACCCACCTTCCGTATTGGTGTATGACTTTGGAAGCCTGAACGGTACCTTTCTCAACGGAAAAATCATCGGGCAACGGGAAGCCAACATCTCGCCAGAGCAGGCCAGAGAACAAAAAGCAAGCGAGTTTCCGCTAAGTAACGGCGATGAATTGGGACTAGGCAGCGACTGCAGCTTATCTCTCACCATCATCCAGCCGATTTTCTGCGCGGATTGTTCCGTAGAGCTGGATCCTGAAACCGACGAAAAACATCCGGTTGGCGCCAATACATACATCTGCGGCAATTGTCACAAGATAAAAGAAAACGAAGCCAAAGAAGCCGCTGCGCGGGAAAAAGCAGAACAGGAAAAGCGCAAGGAAGAAGAGGCGGCCAAGCGTCTCGCCGAACAAAAAGCGGCGAAGCTGGCGCAAAAAGAGCAGGCGGCAAAGGAAAAGGCCGAAAAAGAAACCGCGGAAAAGGCGCGAAAACTTGCGGAAGAGGAAGCGGCTGCGCTTGCGGCCAAACAGCAGGCCGAACAACTCCAGCGGGAAAAGGAAGAAGCCGAACGAAAAGCCGCTATCGAACGTGCCGCTCAGGTGCGCGCCCGGCAAAATCAGAAAAAATGCACAGTATGCGGCAAAGTGATGCCAAGGGGCGGCGGCAGTATCTGTCAGGACTGTATCAATGACCCGAGAAAGCTGCTGGATATGCTGCTGCAGGACGCCGTGAACGCCGTTAATTTGGCAGATGCGGCTCCCGAACTGAAAAATGAAGCCGTAAAAATCCATGGGTACCGAAAAATCAAAGAGCTCGGATGCGGCGGTATGGGTTATGTGTTATTGGTAGAAGACGAAAAAACCAAGAAACAATATGCGCTCAAGCAAATACTGCCCCAAAAGGCAAACTCCGCGATCAATCATTTACTGTTCGAGCGCGAAGCGCTGATCTCCGGTCAGCTCCATCATCAAAATGTTGTCCGACAATACGAATACGGAAGCTCCCGGGGCGCAAAATTCGTTTTAATGGAATACTGTCAGGGCGGCGACGCGGACAATCTGATCAGAAAAAAAGGTGGCAAACTCGACATTGATCTTGCCACCCAAATCATGCTGCAAATTCTCGACGGGTTTACATACACCCACAACGCCGAAGTGGAAGTCATGACGGAACAAGGACTTACGGTCAAAAAAATCGGCGTTGTGCATCGGGATTTTAAACCTTCAAACATATTTTTATCCGACGACAGCAACAACCCCATAGCAAAAATCGCTGATTTCGGGCTTGCCAAAGCATATGAACTTTCCGGGCTTTCGGGATTCACTCAGGAAGGTTCTATGGCGGGTTCTTTCGAATTCCAGCCAAGGCAGCAAATTAAGAATCTACGTTTTTCCAGGCCGGAAGTGGATGTTTGGGCGGCGGCGGCCAGTTACTATTACATGCTGACCGGTTGTTTTGCCAAAGACTTCCCGTATGTTCAAAGCAACCACATGGCGCATCGTATTCAGTGCGCGCTCAACAACAGCGCGATTCCGATTCGAAAGCGCAACTCGAGTATTCCGGCCAAACTGGCGGAAGTGATCGATGCCGCGTTAATCGACAATCCTGCGATCGTCATTTCATCCGCAGCCACCCTAAAAAACATGATTGAAGACGCACTATAATGAACGATACATCGTATAATATTCAATTTTATGCGCAGACCGATATCGGGATGCGGCGCGAGCACAATCAAGATCAAGTGATCTGCTGCCCGGAATATGGCTTTTTTGCGGTTTGCGACGGGATGGGCGGATTGCCCGGCGGCGGCGATACCTCCAAAATGATCGCGACTGTATTGCCGAAGATGATTGCGGAATCGTACAAGCAGCTGACGGATTTATGTTCTCACGGAATCATAACAAAGACGCTGAAAGCCACGATCGGCATGATCAGTGATCAGATTTTCAACACGGCCAACACGGAATCCATTCTATTCGGCTCCACGCTTTGCGGCGTATGGATTATCCATGGCACCGCCTATTTTGTTAACATCGGCGACAGCCGCGCGTACTATCTGCCAAGGTATAAACATGTATTACGGCAGATATCGGAAGATCACAACATCGCTGCAATTTTGGTCGCCGACGGCGAGCTAACCAAAGCCGAAGCGGTCAATCATCCAACCAGTTCTCAACTGACGCATTTTTTGGGCATGCCCGCTCCGGCGGAACCGCAGGCTTATACCGTCAAGGTTAACCGCGGCGACCGGATTCTGCTGTGCAGCGACGGTCTTTACGGCATGATTGACGAGCTGCAAATCAGACGTATAATGCGGTCGTCCACAAGTGCCAGGCGCATCTGCAAGCGGTTGATTGACACAGCAAACACCAACGGCGGGAACGATAATATCGCAGCAGTTTATATCAAAATCAACGCTTGAAGGAGAAACGCATGTCCAATTCAACGCTTTATAGAAAATTTGTTTTCATCGCCACAACACTACTTGAAGAGAACTTCACGGACAAAATCTACATTGAGAATCTTCTGTCAGCCTGTCTTTCTATTGCAACCGATCGCTTGACATTTATTTTTAGACCATACGAGCTTAACCCCAGCATTGAGAAAGAATTTGATGAAATGATCGGTTTGTTCAAAAATCATGCAATCGATCCGTCTCAGTTAAAACTTGAGCTGCAAGAACAGATGGAAGCCGCCTTCAAAAATAGTCCGAACGCGGCGAACGCCTTAAAGACGGCGAAAAAGCATTACGAGAACATGTTAAATGCACTGCCGAATCATGTAACGGCGGTTACATTTATTGATTACGTTTTAGAAAACCCGACGCCGGTGATTCAGGCGGCTTTGGACAAATGCTCCGGGGTGACTGCTTTACATCAGCCAAGCGACAGCGCGACCGCATTCATACAAGAACCACAGCCGTCCACAGATCAAAGCGCCACGGCATTTCAGCTAAAAAACACGCCGATAGACGATCGAACCGTTGCGCAGCACCCTACGCCCGCATCCCAAAACAGTGAGGCAACCGAGCTGATACAAGGCGGCGATATGAAAAACCATTCTGCAAAGTCAACCCAGATTTTTGACTTTGACGATGCGCTGCTCAGCGCACTGTTTAAACCGCTCGGAGACCCGATTGAAGGCGGATTCGGCGCCGTGCAAAAATTCTATCATCTTCAGCATGATACCGTCGTCGCCGTCAAGCGACCGTATGCCGATTACTACGCGGAAGCGCCGTTTTTTGATGAATGCATGAGATGGATCAACCTCGGGTTCCATCCCAATGTCGTCACCTGTTATTATGTCAGGCCGGTTAACGGTCAGTTATCAATCTTCTTCGAGTGGATGGACGGTGGAAGCCTCAAGGATATCATCTTAAATCAATCGCTGTATGCGGGCACACAGCAGGAAATTTTGAAGCGCATCCTCGACATCTCTATTCAGTTCGCAAGGGGGCTGAAGTTTGTCCATCAAAATAAAGAGATTCATCGCGATGTAAAACCGGGCAATCTTCTGCTTGATCGGACGGGTAACGCGAAAGTCACCGATCTTGGGCTTGCCAAAGCATTTGATGTAAAACGCATGAATGCGCAGCATTCAAATCAAACGACCGTCACGAAAAACGGAGTGGTCTGTACCACAAGGTACGCGTCTCCGGAACAGCTGTCCGGTCAGGAGACAGCAAAAACCGATATCTGGAGTTTTGCCGTCTCCTTGGTGGAAATGTTCACCGGGCATGCACAGTGGATATCGGGAAGTATATTTGATACCGAGCTTGACGGTTATATCTTCGGGGACGCTGGCAGTGGAATTCCAAAGCCGAGAGTCGATGTGCCGGAAGGAATCGTAACACTGCTTAAGCATTGTTTTATGCTGGAACCGGATGAGAGGCCGAGCGGTTTTGACGAAATCGAATCCCGCCTGCTGAAAGTCTATCAGCAGGAGACCGGCAGCACATATCCCGAAAAACCACAGAAAATGCAAAACGACACCGCGGATATTCTAAACAACCAGGCGCTCTCCTATTTATATACCGGACAAACTGCGCGCGCCAGAGAACTGTTGAGGCAGGCGATAAAAGCCAGCCCGAGCCACGCAGAAGCCAACTACAATTACTTGCTGCTTTTATGGCGCACTGAAGCCAACTATCCCTATTCGCGGCTGGATATCCGCCTTGGCGACGTCCATGATTTTACCGCGGTTGAAAAACTGCGCATTCAGGCCGAGAGCACAAAAAACGACGCGTTTTTGGAGAATCTGGTGCAACTCCAGTTGGAACGCGGTAACGATTATGAAGCGATGGAACTGCTAAAGCAGTTGATCGTCAAACACCCCCCCAAAGCGGAATACTATCAAACGCTGATGCAGTTCGCTGAAAAACGCAATTCCGGATGGCTGCTCCCAAGCGATAATCGCATCCATATCTTAAACGCTGATGATCATAAAAAAGAGGATTTGATCTATAACGGGCAAAAAATCGGCCATTACTATGTCAGTCGAGACAAGAAAACCAGGCTTCAGTTCAATACGCTTTCTTACAATCCCAAAGTCATGTACACCCCTGGCGGACCCCAGCCCGTTCTGCGTGTCAACAGCATCGTTATCGCCGATCATGAAAGCAACCATGTTAAAAAAAGTCTGTATTGTCAGGCAAACAACATGCAGTTTGTCGATGCATGGTTCAGTCCGGATGAAAAATACATCATTGCGCTTTATGCAAGTGAAACCCAATCCGCTAACGGTGTCCTGATGGGAATATCTCTATTCGATGTTAAAACCTATCGCTGTTTGAGTTCTCTACTTTTTACAGCCAACAAAAAACTGGAAGAACCAAAGATAATATTTTCACCAGAAGGTACAAGTTTCAAGTTTTTGGGCATGTTACAGACGTTTGTTTATCCCAAACTCGATTATGAGGCCGAGTATTCGTTTGCTCCGCTCAAGGCCTATGTATCAAGTAAAGCTGCCAACGACCGATACCAATCCAAAGAAAAGACAATTCGAGATCTGCTTGAAAAAAAAGAGGCCGCCGATGCACTATCTGAGTTGAACAGTATTTCCGATATGCCGGAATTTATTGAAACGGAAGCGTTTTATGCGCTGAATCATGAAGTCGGTAAATACTGCATACGAAAAGATATGCAGTCATATAAGCTGTTACGCAACGGAAAACCGAAATACAAAAACCCGTTCACAAAAAGCAAGATACTAGTCAGCAGGGATGGTACGCTGATTATGAGCTGGCTGAATCCGCAGTTGTACGATGCAAAAGCTGAAAAAACAGTGATTCAAAACCTTTGCCAGGATTCGGAATTTCTGATTACCGCGGCTTTCAGCGGCGACGGCAGCCGTTTCATCGCCGGCATTGAAACCAGACGAATCGATCCCGCAACCAAAAAAGAAACGACCAGTTACATGATCCGGCTTTGGGATGCGCGCACAGGAAAAATCATCAGGGCTTTTACAGTCGAAACACCTGTTTTGGGATTGAAATTCTCACCGGACAGCCAACGGATAATTCTTGTTACCCGTGATTCTGTCTTATGTCTGCGCGCAGAAGACAGTGCGAAATATTTTCAGATAGCCAATTCCGGCGGCAAAGACTTTTTGATCAACGCGGACTGTACAAAAATCGCCATGCGAAGTCTCACCAACTGTGCGATCCATGAATTGTTTGCCGGAAAATGGATCGGCACGCTTATAGTCCCCAGCCATATTCCGATGACATCCATGTATCTGGGAGAAGAGCACCTGTTATGCCGAAACCATCTGGTGGGTCAGGAAGTGAACGGCACCAGCGTTGATGTTTATCATGTTTCTACCAAGCATAAAATTCAAACGTTTATTACACCCCCGAATACCCAAATTCGAAGAGCATGGATATCCGAAAGCAGAAAACATATATTTATGATCACGACCGACAAGTTACTGCGCGCCTATCATCTTGATACGAAAAAAGCCGTGGGCACGCTGGATGCTTCCACCGATTATAATGATATCATTTTTATCGATCCGAAAGTAACAACGCAGAACATCGAGCAGGTTCGGATTGCCTGGAATTATGAGTTTCCAGGTTGGAAGGACTGGGATATTCAAATCGATGGTGTCGTTAAGAGTTTTATCAAATTCTATCCGGACTACACCGACGGCCAGTTTGAGAGCTTAATCAATCTTTTGCAGTCATGCGATTTGGGCTGGATCAGGCCGGAGGGCATCCGAAGAAAAATGGAAGAAATGAAAAACGCATAACCATGCGCAGCATGAAAATAAAGACCGCGATGCAATTTATCATGGTCGGAGCCGTGGCGGCAAAGGAAAACCGTCCGTATTGAGCCGAAGAAATGAGTTCCACCTGCACCGGAGCGATATCCCGTGCAGTTTTGTCTGCAAAATTAATATCCGCTGCTAAAGTCGCTTTCTCTTAAGTCGGAAAAAGTGTCTTCCTCGTCGTCATCATAATGATCGTCAAAATACAAAATAGGAACCTTTGCTTTTCTCAGCGCTCCCTTTACATCGGACGACCCTTCCGCCAACAGGGACGCGGCTAATTGATGCCGGATGCGGTATTCAGAGAGATTGAATATAAAAATCAGGTCGGCCTTTGAAATCCCCCCTTTTGCCTGGGCACGGGCAAACCGCGCAAAATCATGCTCGTCTCCCAGAAAAATTTCACACCATATCGTCTCGCCCACCGCCTTCAGTCTGTCCACAGCATCCTTTCGCAATTCGCCTTCAGCTTTCGCAAAAAACCGCAGCATTGCAGATCTTCCTTTCGCCGGACTCACCATCATCAGCTCCGTTGCAAGCATCACTTCTTCATCAAACCAGCGGGAAAGCGCAGCTTCGATGATACGCTGTTCCGCCCGAATCCATCCAACCAATGCCTCCCGGCCTTCTGTTTCGATCAGCCGATCCAAATCCCCCGAGTCTCCGCGAATAACCGCCTCATATTTCGGCTCGCCCAGCTCGGCAAGCGAGTGCGCCACCTGCTTTCGCGTCCGTTTGGTGTGCACCAGTTTTTGCTTGAGCGATGGTACGGCGCTTTTATCCCTCTGTTTTTCCAATGCACAGGCAATCGCGCATATCGCGGCTTCGGAAGCATTGTTCAGCGCATCCGTCAGCATTCGGGTGGGAGCCTCATGACCAATATTGTATATCTCGCTCACCGCCGTGTTGCGAACGTTCTTTTCCTCATGTTTTAACTGTGCGACCACCGCTTCCGCCGCGCGCTGGCCACCGATTTTACCCAGAGACTTCATGGTCGCCACGTATGCTTTCGCATGCCGCGGTTGCTGGAGTGATTGAATCAAGCCGTCCAAAGCCGCCGGTCCGCCGATTTTTCCTAATGCAATGGCGCATATGGACCAATCAAACTGGCCGGTATGGTCTTTTTCCAGTGCCTTGCATATCACTGGCACGCTCCGCTCCATGCCAAGATTGCCGAGTTCGGTCACAGCGTCATCAATCACCCAGTACGCCGTTTTACCCTGCCGCACAACCGCTTCCAGTGCTGCCACAGCCGCTTCCCCGCCTATTTTACTCAGCGCTTTTGGCACCCGAACCAGATAGGTAATGTTCGTCGAATCGCATGCATCCTTTTCCAGCATGTCTGCCAGCGCGCCAATATCTTTTTGTTGAATCAGTTCCTCAATGTGCTTTTCAATATCAAGACTCATTTTTCTTTCCTCATCACAAACACAATGGCATCCTATTCCACGGTTGTTATCCCATTGTCAAACAAACTATACTCAGCTTAAATCATATCTGGCAGAAGAACAATGCATGACCGGTTTTGTTTATAAAAAGCACCCGTGCTTTGGTATTTCAATACTCCCGTCAGGATATCCGGCGCCTCCGGACGCATTGACACTGTTTAAAAAGATATTCATCTCATGATGCGCACAAACCGGCGCACACTTCGTTTGTATCACACTGCGGTTTATTTTGTCCAGAACCTGCTTGCGTCTTTCGCTGGATAAAATCGTTTCGATCGACGCTTCGTTTAAGTTGCCGATTTCAAATCCCTTAGTCCCCGCCCATTCTACACAATGATAGACATTCCCGTCCGGCCAGATGAACAGAAACCACGGGCAGCTTAAACACCGCTCATAGCGTCGGCCGGTCTTATGCATCAGGTCTAGGTATTTTTGTCTTGGATATACGATTTTAATCTTTGACTGCCGATCGAACATGGGTACCAATTTTCCTTCAATAATCTCTAATGCCTTTTGAAGCGTTTTTGCCGAACACTGGGCCCCGTTTTGCATGAAATCCAAAAACTCCATTTTTTCTTCCATGCCCACATGATGCTCCAGATAATTCGCCGGCCCTTCGATTGTCCCCGGCTTCATATGCTTGCTGTTTTCATAATTGGAAACCGGCCTGATCTGCAGGCTGAACAGGCCGTTCACGATACCTCTTTGCTCAAACCGCCGCTCCATTTCTAAAAGCGTTTCGGCTAAATTCATTAAGTCGTTTACGTTCAGCACATTGACAACATAACCGATGCTGATGTCGGTTCGAGTATGAAGCTGGTTTTTTAACGTCACCATCGTTTCGATATTTCTTAATACGATTTCATAATCATCCGCGCCGGTGGTCAGCTTTTGCACAATGCGTGATCCGGCATTCAGGCTTATTCTGATATAGGTCGGTTCAACCCGAATCAAGTCGGTGATCAAACTTTCCTTCATCACCCCGTTCGTATTGATCGCAATTTCCAATCCGCTCTGCTTGGCATACAACATGGCTTCGATTAAATGCGGATAGCAGGTCGGCTCACCGCCACCGGTAAAGATCACGCCTCTTACGCCGGCATTTTTCAGATTATCAATCGCCGAAATCACTTTCTCTGCTTCCATCGTGATTTTTCCGGCCTTGTCATCCGCATCTTTTAGCTTGCCATACGTACAAAAAAAGCACCGATGATTGCATCTTAATGTGGGAACAAGATGTGCGGTAACCGGCGCAATTTGATCAAATTCACCCGCTTCGATCATCTTCATCCTGTCCGGATAATAAGTGCATTTAAATGGCGATAAGACAGAATAGCGTCTGCCAAAGTAATCGTTTTTCACTTTTATCAACTCCTCTATATTCTATGCTTGCCGCTGTTCCTGCTTGTACTGTTCGGACAAAAGCAGATCCAAATCCACAGTGTCCGCTCCTTCTGCCGCTTGTCGCATCAGCGGCCGCAGAATATAGTTTTTAACGATGCTCTCAATTTCCCGCGCGCCCAGCCGCTTGGATTTCATCCGGCTTATCACAAACGCAGCCGTCCGCTTCATGTCGTGTTTCACATGGACGTCAACCGCCGACAGCATATTCAGCGCCCGTTCCATTTTCGCCTCTATAATCTGTTTGATCGCGTATTCACTCAGCGGATGAAACATAATTACATCATCAATCCTCCCCAAAAACTCCAATGGGAATACTCCTTGCAGCGCGTCGGTTGCGGCCTGCTGTGTGTCGGTTCGGTTATCAAAACCGATGGTCCTTTTTGCCGCGTTTCGGCTGGTCACCGCGTTGGTGGTCATCACTAAAATCGTATTCGTGGCGTCATATGATACACCAATTCCGCTTGTAACGCTTCCGGTATCCATGACGCCCAATAGCAGCCGGATCACCTCCGGCGCGGCTTTTTCGATTTCATCAAACAGAATTACCCGGTATGCGTTTTCGCTGAGTGCCAGTGGTAAAATTCCTTCCTTCTCGCTGCCCACATAACCCGGCGGCGGTCCGATGAGTTTGCTGACCGAATGGCGCTCGGAAAACTCCGCCATGTCGATCACCGTGATTCGTTTTGGATCGCCCAGCACAACGTCCGCGATCGATTTAGCCAGCGCCGTTTTACCTACTCCGCTGTCGCCCGCAAACATAAATACGGCAATTGGCGATTGTGCTTGTCTCATACCAAACATTTTTACCATCAGTGTTTCGGATACCGTATGAATCGCTTCATCCTGCCCAAAAATCCGCTGTTTCAGACGTGCGGATATTTCTCTTTCCGCCAACATTTCTTTTGCAATCACTGTGTCTGGAATTCGGGTAGTCGCGCTAATCACGGCGTTGATATCGCTTTTTCGCAGCGTAGTCAATCGGGCTTTTTTCGTGATTACCGCCGCGGAATCCAGCACCCCGCAAGTTTTATCGGGCTGGGTTCGGTTTGTCATATACCGATCTGTCATTTGCCCAGCGTATGTTATTATATCATCCGTTATCACAATACAGTGGTGACGCTGCAGCTGATCTGCGTAGTTTCGCAGCATGTTAAGCAGCGCCGCCCCCGTCGGTTCGCTGATCGCTATTTCGGTAAACCGCCTGGCCAACGCGCTGTTTTTCGCAATACAGCGCTGATATTCCGCCGTCGTTGTGGCACCGATTACCCGTAAACTACTTTTCCCAAGATATGGTTTTAGAATATCTGCAATCGACCCGGTATCATTCCCACCCGCCTGTGTGTCTGTGATGCGATGGATCTCATCAATAAACACTACCACATTCTGCGTCGCTGTCGCTTTATGTATAACGCCTTTTAGTCTGCGCTCCAGTTCCCCGCGAAACATCGTGCCTTCCAAAACCGAATCCAAACACAGCTCGACAAATTGAAACGCCTTCAAGTCGTCGTGTTCCGCCTTGGCTCCCCTTCTCACCATCAGTTCCACCAGCGCTGTTTTTCCGACTCCCGCGGCGCCGGTGAGAATGACATTGGCTTTGTCTCTGCGCAGCAGTACGTTCAGCACGCGTTCAATATCGTCTTCTCTTCCGCTCAGCCCGTCGTACGCACCGCTCAAGGCGCACTCGGTCAAATTATTAACCGCCGGATGGGCAAACCATTCCTGCGGATTTACCCGATCCATTGTATTCGGCGGCGAATCTTCCACGTCCTCAATGTTTGTGATCACCGCGCCGACATCCATCCCGCTGCGCCTTAAAAAGCGAGTCAGCGGCCATTCAGACTGCCGCAATGCAAATGAAATCATATCCGCCGCCAAAAATGATCCGGACGATTTGGTGCGGACTTCTTCTGTCAGCAGTCGCTGTGTCAGACGCGCTTCCTTCTGCTGATACATTTGTAGCGCCTGTTTAAACTCCGCCGCAGTAATCCCGCATGCAAACAGAATCCGGTTTTTCTCGTCATGCGGTGCGGCATCGCACCAGCAAACCATCAGCTCGATTATATCAATATCATCTTTTTCAAAATAAAGCCGGGCGCGTTTGCGCAAGTCTGCCAAAGTCATGCGTTTTTACCCGCCTCAAAACATGCGTCGTACTCCGCATCCAACCTGTCTTTTTCATCGCTGAGGCTTTCAATCTGTTGATCCAGCGTGCGATGCTTTTTTTCGATGCTGGCCGCATCATATATATCCATCGCTTTTATATTGACTTCTTCATCCTCCATCAGCAGATGCAGCTCGTTTCTGAGCCCCGTCTCTTCCTCTTCAAGATCCTTAAGCCGTTCAACGGCTTCTTTTACCATCGCTTCCATGGTGTCCCCTTCCGGAAACACTTCGACCAGGGCCGCATCCAAACCCTGTTGCCGCCATATTCGTTCCGCTCGTTTTAGAATGCCTTCCAGAACCGGCAGTTCCACCATCTGCAAGTCCATGATCTGCGTCAGATTTTGAAATATCCCTAACAGCTCATCGCTCTGTTCTTTGTTAAAGTCATGATGCTTGGTCCAGTCGGTATGCGTGCTTTTATATATTTTGCGTATGATTCGGGTTTTTTCCAGCTGCAATTCCACCGCCGACTTTTCAAATCCATCCATCGACATATGGCTCACAGCCCGCATCCCCCGCCGCATCATTTTGTGCATAATCGCATAACTCGACAGCGCTTTCAGATCTTCCTCCAACTTTTGACGCTGATTTTCGATGTTCTCCTGCGCCGCCTGTTTTACTTCTTCGCGGGTAAACGCTTTGTTCAGTTCTTTGATCTCCAGTTCGATCGAACGCTCATAAATATCGGCCTTAAGCTTCAAAATACGTGCCTGTTTTTCGCTAAACTCAGCCGCCCATTCTGCCTTGATCTGTGAATTATCCTGCCGGATATCCTGCTGCTTTTTTATAAATTCATCAATCTGGTGGATTTGCGCGTACCAACTTGTTTTCAGCTGGACATATTTTCGTTTTATGGCGTCATCTGCCTTTGAAAACGCCGACTGTTCTTTATCAAGCAGTTTGATAAACTCGTCCATCGTTTTGCCGTTTATGTCCGCCGTATACAGTCGTGCCGCAGCCATTGAACGAATCAGCCCGATAAAAGTGGTTTTATCGTAACCTTTATTGTGAAGGTATTCCCCGTGGGATTGGATCATATCATACAGTGCATCAACATCCAAAACCGTTTTGTCAGCCTTATCCAGCAGCTTCCGGTCAAACGTCTCCCGGTATTTTTCATCGCCCTCGCAGGTTTCAATTAGGGTGATGGCGTTTGCTTCGGTTTCTGCTTCATTCTGTTTCGATTGCCGGACCAAATATTGTTCCCATCTCCCTTTAATGATCAGCGCCAGCGTTCGGCAAAGCCCAATGTGGAAAAACATCCCGATTCGAAACAGGTCGCGATCGCCTGGCCAAACCGCATCGTCAAAAAAGTACTGCCGCGCCGTTTCCGAAGAAACACTGCCCACATAATCGCCGTCCCAGCCGTCCTGACGAAGCAGGCGGAGGCAGTCCCGGCCGTCATCCAATTTTTCATTGCCAAGCATTCTGCGTGTCAGACTTTTTTCGGTTCCGTACACCATCCGCTGCGCCGGGGTTACGTCAAGGTTATTCTTCCAGCCGGACAACAGATCTGAGATTTCTTCGTGCACCAACTTCATTGCGCGGTCCCCCTTATATGTTTTATAGCTCTTTTAAATGAAAGACACTGCCGATTCTACGCGGATTCGTTCGTTTGCCCGTCCTGTCCGTCTTTGCCGCCACTGCCCAAAAGCAGCAGCTGCTGCAGCAAGTGTTGCGCCTGCTGTATCTCCTTTCCTTCCTTTAACTGCTCCATGTTGCAAGTATACTTCTCCGGCTTGAACAATCGGTTGATCACCATATCCTTTCGGTTATACGTATTGATATATCGCTTTCTGCGTGTGTCATCCGCCTTTAGAAGTTCGGCACGACCATCCTTTGATTCCAAAAATACATTCACCAGCTCAGTGGCGTTTGTGTAAAACCAGCCGTGCGGCGCACCATCATCCGGCGGAGTTTCAATTAAAAACCGCTGTTTTGAAAGCATATACATTTTAGCAATGATATCCAGCGTTTTAATGCTTAGAAACAGATATTGGTATCCGCTGACCCCTGCAATAAATACCAGCACATACTTTCCGTTACGCTCAGCGCCAAGAAGATATGCCCGCGCTCCCCAGTCGGTATGTCTGACGCACAATCTTTTCCCGGTCTCTGCATCCATCACGCAGATCGTCTTTTCAGCGTTGCTCAGCCTTATGACGTATTCGCGTCCATCATCGCCTTTTACAAACAAACAATCTTTTTCGGAATGCAATTTCCATTTCAAGCAGGTTTGTACAATCTCTTGTTTATCCGAAATTTCATACTTCCAAACTGTATGCTCACGGTCGGTAATGAAAAAAATGTTCGCTTCAGTTGTCGCTTTGATTGATTCGATTTTATGCCCTCTTATGACAGCAAACCATTTTGCACCTGTCTTTCGGTTTTGGACACGGACTTGCCACCCATTGCTTGATTCAGCGAGAAAGTAGGTTTCATTGATATCGCTGGCCGCGGAAGCATTTAAAAACTGCTCAATCCGGCCGCTTTCGTTTACGGCAGTATAGTTAATACAATATTCATAAGGCCTTTTATATTTTCGATAATAATCCTTTCTAGTGAAAACGGCGCTTGCATATCGACAGTGAAGGCATTCGCCATCATGCTTAAACAGATATGTCTTTCCATCATTATGAATACTCTTTATAGCCGGAAACTGTCTCGGATAATCATATCCTTCCTTCGCATCCATCAATATGTTATTCTCATGAATCGAAAACTGACGGATGCGTTTATCGGAATAAACTGCGGTTTCTATCTCCATCTTTTTCAGGTCAATCAGGCAGAGTTCGTCTCCACGCCACCGACCGAATAACAGCTTGTCGGCATATGTGCACAATTCAGAACTGCCGTGTTCCTCATATGCCAGAATCGATGCAAACTTAAACTGTTTGCCGATTTCATCCAGCGCCTTTTCTGAAAAGCCAAATTTCTTGAGCTGACCGGCAAACTCGCCGGACAGCTCGACCCGATTATCACCGGACAGTCCGGCAACAGCTGTTTTCTTTTCCATCTCCACAACCGTTGCATACGCATCTTCATCAAAGTGCATCCCGGTATAGTTACCAGTCGTATAAACGATACATACATATTCCGCGTTGTCACTGAAAACTACACAAAAGATTTTCTCATCAACATATTTCCGCTGATACATCTCGCTGTGAATACTGACGATATAAATCTGTTGCCTGATTGCCTTTCGTTCTGCATCCAAGATGCTGATGCGTCCACCTTGTTTATCCCAAAATGCAACTTCATTCGTTTCAGGAATCAACGCGATGTCGGTCACTTCATCGCATGCTTGAACATGCAATTTGCTACTGCAACAACCCGTCAGCACATCGATTTTCATGACATATCCATTTTTAGTCATTGCGATAATATGTCCGCCATCGGGCATGCATACGAGATCCATCAGCGTGGCGTTTTCTCCCTCTAATCTTTTAAGGGGGATCACCTTGCATGCATGGATATCAACGTAAAATATATACTGCAGTGAATTGGTCGAGACGTTGCCAACGCAGTATACCCGGCTCTTACCATCGTATCTTTTTGCATGCACCCAGCCGAATTTCGGATCCACCATTATCTCTTTAACGCAAGTTTTGCTTGTCAAATCATATATCTCCAATGAGTTAACTGAGCTCGCCAACAGTGTGTTCTCATCGATTTTGATAAGTGTGAGGTTATAGCATTTATTTTGTTTCAGCGTTATCAGGCGTTCCCCCGTACGCATATCATAAAGCTCATTTGGCGGCCCTTCGGTTCCGTATATGACGGCATATTCTGAATCCGCGTCGTAGACACTTTTATCCAGCATATTGATCCAGTTCGAATGGGCCGGCTTGGGCGGCAAATCAAGTGCGCTGTTCTTGGTTTTTAGCGCCAGCTCACAAGTACCGATTCTTGCTAAATTCTTGCTCATATTCTTTCGCTTTCCTTTCATCAATTCGATTATAACGATAAAACAACCCGCGAAATAGTGAGCGCCGTGTTCACTGAAAAATGTAATAGCGTAAAATCGCAACGCTGTCTTTTCCGATCGAATACCCGGATAAAACCACCCTGCAATTTGCGTGTCGCGGAAAAGAATGCTATAATTCGCATAAATGCTTGCGGGGAAAAGTCAATGAAAGACACCCCTAAAAATGTCGTAAAAAACATTAAAAATTGCATAGCCTCCGAAGCGACAATGAATGAAATTGGCCGCAAGGGCACGGAAACGGCAGACATACTGGAAAAATTAAAAAACAGGAAATCGCTGACCGAGATATTCGATGAGAATAAAGCTATGTTTTCGAATATGAGCATCGGTGAACATATCAGCGCGGAAATAACCCGCAAAAATTTTACAAAAGCAAAAATCATCAAAGCGAGCGGTATTAACAAACGCTTTTTTTTCGATATCCTGTCCGGAAAGAAAAGCCCGAATCGCAGATATATCATCCGCATTTTTTTAGCGTTACAATTAGATTTCAACGACGTCCAGTGGTATTTAAGGGCAACCGATTATCCGCAGCTGTATGCGCGAAACAAACGGGATGCCGTTATTATCTACTGCATCAATCATAAGTTGTCTGTTGATGCTTGTAATACGATGCTGAATAATATAGGATTGGAAAATTTGGGTTTTGAAGGCGCTGGAGAATGAAGGGTATTCTTACCTAAAACATCTCTCGACCGGAGGGCAAGGCACGGTACACCTGATAGTCAAATCGGGTGATATTTTTGTTGCAAAGATCTTCCCCAGGTTAAGCGAAGAAGCATTCAGGCTGATGGAACATATATCCACATTGAATATTCCAAACACACCCAAAATCATCAAGCTCATCAATACGGATACCGAGACCATCATTATTCGTGAATACATTTCGGGCAACACCCTGTTGGAAGAAATCGAGAACAAGGGTCCTTTGTCGCTGGATCGTGCTAAGGCGGCGATTCTGGCGATCTGCGAAACGCTGGATGCCTTTCATCATGTCAAACCGCATCCAATTATTTATCGCGATTTAAAACCGGATAACATCATTATTGCACCCGACGGCAAGGTGTTTATTATCGACTTTGGCATCGTTCGGTATTATAAGCAGGAGTCCATCCGGGATACGGTTGTAATCGGCACGGAAGGCTATACCGCTCCGGAAATTATGGCCGGGATGCAGAGCGACGCCCGTAGCGACGTGTATTCGACGGGGCTGGTCTTTTATGAGATGATTACCGGGAAAAATCTTCTAAAACCGCCGTATCAGATTCGTCCTGTGGCGGAGAGTGATAAGCGCCTGCCGTCCTGGCTGGATATTCTGATTGAAAAAGCAACGGGCATGAGTGCGGTGACGCGGTTTAGCACAATAGAAGCGTTCACGCAGGCATTGAACAAGCCGAAAACGCTGTATCGAAAGAAGCGGAACCAGCGGTTGATTATCATTGCAGCAGGCGTCCTGGCGGTCGGTTTCACCGCATTTGGGATATACCGGTATGGCTATATCTTGAAAAGCGAATCCGCCGCAGCCGAAGCATCGGAGACCTATCAGGAAATTCTGGATCTGCAATTTGACGATGCGGATGATTCGGATTGGCTGAATCTGCTGGGGCTCGACATAAGTCTGCCGGAGACCGACGCAAATTTGGATATTCACGAAATGGTATCAAACGGTATCTACTATATGTCGTATGAAACCCGCTTCAGACCTTCATTAGAAGCGGGTATGCTGGTTCATATCCGGATCAAGCCGGGTGATCTTCCCGGTGACGGCACTGTTTTTATCCTTTCCCTGCTTCCACAGATATACACGTCCGGAGAGCGCGCATACAATATTCATTGCAACAACCATATGAATTACGCATCCGAACTGCGCCAGTCGTTTGGATATTATTATAGCAGCGCGGAAGGCATGGCGATCCTTGTGCGGGACGTATGGGTAGATATTGTGCTCTGGTTTTCGGATTCCGGGGAAGAAATCCGTTATTTTATTGCTGAGCTCGATAACGATCAAAAGCTGGCTTATGGCGGCGTGCGCATTCCGGACGAATGGCTTGGATATAGTTATGACCTCGAATCCGATTTTTTCTTTGATAATTACAGCGAATACGGCTGGAGCGACGTTACCATCGAGATGGATTTCATCCGCTGGGCCAGCGGCTCTCTCAGTGCCTATTTAAACGATTTTATTCCGGCCTATGTGAACCGGCGGGCGGAGACTGAGCAATTTCTGGAAACCCCTCTCTCCCTAATCCCGAAGGACGACTACACTCCGCACGGTTATTAACGGCAAGACTTTTTTAAAAAGGTGAGCTTTGGGCTCACTTTTTTTGTTGAACTCATTACTGGTAAAATAGGTTTAATAAAAGAACAGCAGGTAACAATTGCGTACCGCTCTGCGCCGACGGAATGAGAAACGGCAGGCGTAAATATAAAGGAATCGTGTTGAAGACAAGGCATGGAGAATGGACAAATAAAACTCATCCGGCAATATCAGATTAAGTCGCCGATAGACAGGTTGATTCGGCGATGGGCGGATGCAAATGTTTTTTTGGAGGGCAACCCGGAGAATCTGCATCTGATGGATGAAAACAATCATGCCTATTGCTTTCATAAAAGAATCGAGAGCGGAATCCTATGCGTCCTCATCGATGTGCTCGATCGCCAGGTGCGGGTGGAAGCATGGATCATGGATGAGATTACATGCGATAGCCACACGGCGGACTCGGTCTGCCGGTTGTTTGAGATTCTGGACTCAACCCCTAAACGGGATTGATCAATAAACGTATTTAAGGAGATAACAATGAAAAAACAAACGATGATCGCGCTGGTGCTGGCGTTGCTTATGCTGGTGTTGTTGGCGGCATGCAGCGGACAGGAAGTCAAAGCGACCGTGACGGAGCAGCCAAACGTTGCAGCGGACGTGACCGCGACGCCGGACACGGCGGATGAGACGGAGCCGCCGAGCGCACCGGAAGAAACGGAGAACGTCGAACAGCACGAGCAAGACGCTGATATGGTTATGCCGGAAAGCAGAGAAGAGATGGTAAATGCGATGCTTACCAATCCTCAGCAGCTTTATCTGGGGGATATCGGAAAAATATCGCAGAACGACGGCGGACACATTGGCGGCATTGCATATGAAAACAGATGCGATGATGAACGCATGGAGATATATACAGGCAATGAAGGCACGGCGGAGATACCGTTTGAAACGAGGCTGCGCGATTATGGAAACGACAGTCTTCCACAGCAGGCGGTCATGGTGAAATTCCAGCCGGAAAGCGCAGATTATTTAAGATTTGATTTTATCGGCATGTGGGACTATTCGGTTACGTTTGAAGAAGGCGAATGGTGGTTTGTGGATGTTGGCAACGCCAGCAAGACTGCTTTTTCGGAATACATGCCGAACGATGTCATTCTCGACGGGGGCGCGCTCTATAATATTCTGTTTGCAACCGACGCTGATATGAATCTTCGGGTTATGATCTGGAATGATGAAGACTATAACAATCAGGCGTATTTTGAGACTTCCCTTTATCAGGGAAGGGACGACCTCTACGAAAGCAACTGGAAGATGAACATCTTTTTTGGAATCGGCGAGGACGGCTTTGGACAGCTGAACATCTATGATTATGCGGTATATACGTTTGACAGCTTTACCGATCATATGCCAACCGTAGCAGGCAACTAAACATAGCTATGCAAAGGGCTGAAACCAGCCCTTTGCAGTTTCACTAATAACAATGATTTTGCGGCTGAAAAGGCGTCGATCGATCTAATAACACAGATATCACTTAAATACTGCAGAAAGGCATGTCGAGAGAATGAATAAACAAAATGAGTTGCTGGAAAAATTGCTAAGCTATGATGTTATGCAAGTTATTATTGCAATCGGCACTTTAAACGACTATGCGAAAAAGGGAGAAACGTGGCCGCTGGATACTATGAATGCCGCAATAAAGCGCCGCGCCGGAAAAGAGAACGTCGAATTTTATCATTTTGTTCCAACGGTTCATCTAACACCAAAGGAAGCTGCATATACTTTGGGAGAAATCATCATGCGTGATATGCTACTGGAAAACGTTGCATACACGCAGGAACTGATAGCGTGCTCCAAGTCTATGTCGCAAGAGTGGGAACAATTTATCCATCTTAGCTCCGACCAAAATTTGTGCCGCATAACGCTGGGAATACTGGAAGCACAAATGAGCATCTGGCAAATGCTGCCTGTATCCTATAAGCCGGCTGATCAAAAAAAAGCGGACGTTACCGCACTGTCTGCATCTTTTAGTGCACCCAACACCGAAAATGCAGGACGTACAAGGACAAAAGAGCAATCAATCGACTATGCGATGAATGTGATGGCCGCTGAAACAAAGAGAATCAGCAACGAACATAAACAAGCGCAAGCACAAAAAAAACAAAAGAAAATATATATTACGCTCGCTGTAATTGTGGGATTTTTTGTAATAACAGGGCTGATTGGTCAGTTGTCAACCGCAGCGAAACAAATTGGAGACAAAATACAAAGTCGCAAAATTGAAAAAGCCTTTGTTTGTGTCGAAGATCAGGGAACCTGGTATGAAACGAACGGTTATGCAGTAATCAACTTTGAAGACGGTAAGTTTACTTTGACCACGCAGGCCATCGGTGACAAATCTTATACGGTTGCATATAAAAACGATCTATCGTCGGAAGAAATTAAATTATTAGGCAGTGGAGAAAAAGAACTGGCGTCAATCGATTTGAAATTAAACAGGGATACCGGCGAATTGGATGCACTCTATTGCAAAGGGGTGTATTTCTCAAAAGATATCGCTGAACCTAAAACGTTTGAGGAGGTGTATGCTCCCTATATCGAACAGGCACTGGCAGAATCAGATCGATTATATGAATTGGGCGAACTCAAATCGCCGGTGGAAATTATGGAAGAAAATATCAAAGAGGATAAAGATGATATGAACTCCATATATTACTTGATCCGGCACTTGGCGGCTGAAAACGGAGAGGAACTTTCTAAATTTTATGATGCGCCTGTTCCCATGCAGCGGGAAGATCGTCTGTATGCGCCTTCTTACTACTGTGAATTTGTTCAATTGGATTACGAAACGGCCGATATCAAGCCTATGGCTTTTGATTCTTTTTCTGATTACTATGAATATCTGGAGTCTGTAATTTGGTATCAGCAGGCAAGCTACATGAATCCGGATGCAAAGATGTTGAACGAGGGATATGTTGATTTATCCTACTACGATTACATTTCTTTGGATTTCAGATCGGATATCCCTACTCGAACGTCAATCGATTTGGAGAATGCTGAAACAATTTCGGATGAACAATTTCGGATCAATACCATCCAGAGTGATAATACATATGTTTCTTTCGCGGATTATGCCAGCAGGCATGTTTCATACCTAGGTGTTTCATATGAAATTGTAAGAATGTATTTCATCAGCCAGGACGGATGCCTGGCAGAAACCCTAGTACTGTACGACAATAAAACCGATTATTTTATCCCTTTGTCCAATTATGTCGTGTATGCCGATCATCCTTTGTGGAGCGATACGGAATCCGAAGAGAACCCGCCCGATGCAGCTGATGAGCCGGTAAATCCCGAACAATAAGCAAATGGCAACGACAGCCCGCTATTGTTGTGTCGCCGTGGAGAATGGAGCATTCCTGAAAGAACGTGTAAAAATTACGAACGAAAAGAATGCTTCTTCTAAAAAAAACCGACCTCCGAACACAAACCGCAGATTAAAAACGGACATAACTGCGGCCGGTCGACAAAAACATTTGTAAAAAACAGAGCCGTCGAATTCGACGGCTCGTACGAGTACCATTTTTTTAACACGCATAATGGTCGCCAGTCTTACCGTGAATGCGACACTGTAAATTTCAAGCAGATCTCCGTCGAGCATGCAATGTGCGACAGTAGATTCGGGTATCATGATTATGTGTTTATAGCAAATACTGCTTCCCGCTGCCAGAAAATCCTTTCGTTTAGGGCTTTTTTCGTCTGATTCTATAACAGCACCCAGACCAAAACCAAGAAGAACTCCTGACGGGGTTCTTCTTACTTTCTACTTGGGCAAGCTGAATACAATACTTGGAATTTTAGTTCAGGAGGTCAAACGCGTGAAAGCGATCAATTTATGATTTCAACCGCGGGAATATGATCGTAAAACGTCGGGAACGCATCGTCCGGCGTGAGGCGTTCCACTCCTTCCGACATGAATTGGTTCATCTTACGCATCGCGAAGACCCGCCAGTTTTCGCGGTTCATATTGTATCCGGAACCGCCGAATAATGGGTATGTTTCCATCGTTATCGGCATGTTGTTGTTAATTGCATAGCGCAGTGAATCATACCCCCAGATATTGAACCCGTTATCCGCATAAGTGTCAGGATTTATGGCTGAAAACGGGCTAAACAATGCAATATGTAAATCAAAATTGACCAATGCCAGATGCCCGGACTCCAGTGCCATCGCTTCATCATTAAAAATCCCGATCAGCAAAAAGTAATTCACGGAAGTAGCGGGCGTTCCAAAACGTTTTACAAAAGGAGTAATCCATTCAAAGCTGTCATACCTGATTTCGGTTGTTGCCTCGACGCATTCGCCAGTGTGCACATTGTATGCGTTGGCATAGATTGTATCGCTGGTCTGTACCTTTAAAAAGTTATAGACATCCAGCCATGATTCATATAGTATGTCGCAGATTTGGTACGCGTTCGTCATTTCTGCATAGCGCGCCTCTACTTCGCGTATCTCCCGCACTTGATTTGGAGTGTAGGCGGCGTCTTTTACGTTCCTGAGTCGTATAAAAACATGATCCACTGATTCATTAAAACCAGTTTTATACCAAGCGAATTCATTGATCGTGTTGTAAAACCCCGGATAACTCATCAGCCCAGTGGAGAAGTACGAATTGTTGATATCGAACGTGTCGGAAGGCTGTAGTTTGTAGCTTTCTCCGTCGCCGGAGAAGACAACCCTCAGCTCGGTGGAGGGCAGGCGCGTGGCGTTTTGCTCCTGTCCTTCCAGTATCAATTTCAGTGAGTTCGCGACGCCCTCCAGCAGCATTGCACAGCCGTATTCTTCCTCTAGCCTGCGTCCGTCCTGTGAATACTCATTCATAAGGCCGAGCAGTGAACCGCTTATTGCAAAATCTGACAGCTTCAAATCCATAACGCCATCTTCGCTGACCCCATATGGCGCATAATAAAGCGTGTCTCCGACGCGCACAATCTCGTCTGCAATGATCGAGTTCGCGATTAAGTCAACGACGTCATCCGATACAATCCTATAGTATGTGTCGGGACCTCTATTAAGATTTCTAAAGCTTTCCAGCTCCGCTAAGATGGGCAGCGCCGTGGCCTTGCGATCCAGTGCAACCAGCTTTTGCTGCTCAATATCATAGACGCCGTAGAACTGTCCGTCTTCGTTCATCATTTCTCTAATCACAAAATTGACAACTTGACGCATCTGTTCCTCGGTGAAGCCGTCGCACACCTTCAAATTGGCCATAGCGGGAACGATGCCTTCCGGTATGACGGCATATTTGCCCTGCACCTCATCTGCGTATTCTCCGAGGTCATAAAAGGATACAGGCATATTGACGGAGCCGTCCGGGTTCACAACAAGCCCCTTTTCCATTACGTTTATCTTGTACGACCCACCGTGAATCCGACTATTTAACTCAGACGCCGGATTTGAAACAATCGGAAACGGTTCCATGCCGCCTGTAAACAGAGGCTCGATCACTTCGTTCATCAGATCGCGCTCCGGGTATTCGATCCGTTGAGAGATTTCAGCGGCAGCATCCGCATATAATCCATCTTCTCCCCGAATGGAGATGCTCAGGTTCCCAAAGGTCGTTCCTGGTAGGAATAGCAACGTTAAATCTTTCGAGGCATTCTGAAATTCTGAATATGGAATTCTGACTTGAACATGCTCGCCATCCCACTGTGCATATTTCCTTAAATCTACACCGATTTCAGGCGTTCTAATCATAATATTCCTATCAATATCGCCCCTTCTAAAGGAAATGTAACTATCAGGCCAAGGCGGCATAGCAGGGATCGTATCAAAATTATGGAGAATGATATAGAAGGCCTGATCGTATCCATAGTATTGGCCGTCCAACGGCCAAACCGTATCAAGCACGTCAAATTCTATTACGACCTCGTCAATAGTGTCTGCTTGAGTGCCGTTGATATACCAGCAATAAATCGGCACGGTAGGCCAATATGGCTCATCCTCATGGAGTGCAACGGAATATACGCCGTCTTCTTCCGTTTCCATAAGAACCCGTGTATTTAAGGGTATATCAACGAGCAGTTCTATATCAGTAAGGTCCGGTATTGGCGTTGGGTCGGGTACGGGTGTTTCCGTCTCCGCAATGATCTCTTGTGTTTGTGTGTTTTGCGTTGTGCTTACATCATTGGGTACGGCGCATCCACAAAGCAATAAGACCAGCAGTAGGATTGCAAGTAGCTTCTTCATCGTATCCCCCCGTGATATGTTTTGTTATCAGTTCATAGTATCATGCTCCGTAGGAACACAGCAAGACTTTATATTTGATTGCAACACTGCTTCTAACTGCCCAAAACGCAGTAGTTATGCGTTTTTTTGCCAGAATCCTATAAGCACACTCACACCAAAATCAGCACCGTCGGATTCGATGGTGCTGCTGCGTTTCCTTGCGTATTCTTAAGTGCAATTTATACAATATAAATCCGAGCCGTTTTCGCATACGTCACAGTCATATCCTTCCCGTGACAAACGCTTTTTGAGCGCATTATATAAATCTACGTCGTCTTCAACCAGTAATAGTCGCATCTATTTTCCCCAATATCATTTATTTGCATTACCACCCAAATGATGCTGCGCTCAGTCGTTCAACTTTCTCATTTAAACCAATCGTTCGCTACCTTTTTACCACATTTCACCACAAAACTCAATTATCCGGGCGATTGATGTTTGGAGTTTACGAACGGAAAACAATATTGAAAACTCACTTTGAACATGAATTTTTAAACAAAAAGCTTGTATACGCTTTGTAAATACTGATTCCTGATATTAGAAAATCTTTTCGAATAGAACTTTTTCATTTACCCTTATAACAGCACAACAGCAAGGAGTTCCGTTGGAGACTCCTTGCTGATTGGTTTACGTGAGTATGTTATTCTTTGGGCTGTGTGGAGCCTCGTCCGGGGTTCCACGGACAGATCGCAAATCAATATGAAACCACGTGACAAACGAACATAGGTACCGTCTTATTTCTGGGGAATAAACAGCGGCAACGTGGCATAGAAGCAAATCGCATCCAGCAGTTCGTTCACCGGGACTTTGTCATCCGTCGAATGGCAGAGGGATTCATCTCCGGGGCCGTAACCAATCGCCGGTATACCCATGCGCCCGCAGAGATGCGTGGCATTTGTACAGAAGTCCCATCTACCGACAACCGGCTCACGTTCAAACATCTCCCTGTATGCCTGCATGCCGGATTGAATCAGCGGATGTTCCTCCGGCAGCACCCATGACGGAAAATAGTCCACGCACTCAATTTGATAACCCGTGTATGTCGTAACTTCTTCCTTATCTATGCGCGCACTTGCGCCGGATATGCCTTCCATCATCGGCTTGATTTCGTCGAGCAGATCGTCTATGCTCTCGCCGCAGCTGATTCTGCGATCGCACGTGATGACCGCGCCGCCGGGAATCGTGTTCAGCGACGGTGTTTCACACTCTACCTTTGTTACTTCAATCGTGCCGCGCCCAAGAAAAACATCTTCCTCAAAATCGTTGTACTGATCAATACGCTGTATGATCGGTATCGCCTTGATCAGCGCGTTCTCTCCGCGCCATGCAGAGCTGGCATGCGCGCACTTTCCCGGAACGTCGATTTTAATCAGTGCGCGGCCTTTGTGTCCGCGTACGATCCGGTTCCCGCTGGACTCCGCAACTAGAATAAAGTCCGGCTTGATGTCCGGCGATTCCTTCATCATCGCATCGACGCAGGAGCCTTCCACATCTTCTTCCGAAATCGAACCGGAGACCCAGAGAGTGAAATCCTCATCCAGATTCAGTTCTTTCAGCGCACGCCCTGCAAAAGCTATCGCCGTGAGACAGCCTTTGTCGTCCACAGCGCCGCGTCCGCGCAAAACGCCGTCCTTGACTTCGGCCTTCAACGGATCCATACCCCACGCTTCAGGATTGCCGGGTTCAACGGTGTCGATATGCGCATCGTACAGCAGCGTTGTTTTGCCACTGCCAATACGTCCAAGCACGTTTCCCACCGGGTCTACACGTACCTCGTCAAAGCCAAACTCCTTTAATTTACCGGCAAAAAAGGAAACCGCCGCACCTTCTTCATATGTTACGCTTCGAATCGCAATAAACTCTTTCAAAAACGCAATAATTTCACTTTCATGAGCATCCACATATGCGCGCAAAGACGCAATCGCCGCTTTCTGATCCGTCATATTTTTCCTCCACTTGATCAATTAGTAGTACTTGAAAAGTTAGTAGTACTATGTTATTATAGCATCAAGATCAGGAAGCGCAAATGAAAATTCGCAAATCCTGAAAATTAACCAATTTCGCCCTGTTTTATTACCAATTCTACTAATTAATAAGGAAACGACGGAGGAGAATTTTCATGCAGACCGGACTTAAGGGAAAACACTTGCTTTGTGAGCAGGACTGGACAAACGAAGAGCTTGAAACACTGTTTGCAGTGGCGAGCGAACTGAAGATGCGCTATGCGCTCGACCTCGACACCGAATGGCTCAAGAACAAATCGCTGTTCATGCTCTTTTTCGAAGAATCAACCCGCACGCGCAACGCCTTTGAATGCGGCGTCACGCAGCTCGGCGGACACGCGAACTATCTCACACCCAAGGCAACGCAGATTGACCACGGCGAAACGCCGAAAGATACGATCGAAGTGCTCTCCCGCATGGGACACGGCATCGGCGTTCGCAACACACTCGTCGGTGGCAACAAATGGATGACGGAGCTTGCAAAATACTCCAAGATCCCCGTCTATAACATGCAGTGCGACCTGTGGCATCCGACACAGGCGCTGGCCGATCTTTTCACAATCAAAGAAAAATTCAACAATGACCTCAAGGGCCGCAAGTTCGTCATCAGCTGGACAAGCGCAGGCAAATATATGCGCCCCCTCTCCATGGCACATTCGCTCGTTACTTTGATGCCCCGTTTCGGTCTGGACGTAACGCTTGCCCACCCGAAAGGATTCGAATTGATGCCTGAGATGATGGATATGGCGCGCAGCAACGCCGAGAAGTACGGTTCCAAATTCGAAGTTGTCAATGACATGGACGAAGCCTGCAAGGATGCGGACGTTGTATATGCAAAAGGTTGGGGCCCGATCATGACCGTTGGCGACGACGAAGTGCGCGGCGTTGAGATGATCAACCAGAACCCGGGCTGGATCGTAGATTCACGCCGGATGTCTCTGGCAAAAGATTCCGCTATCTATATGCACTGCATGCCCGCCGACCGCGACATCGAGGTTACAAGCGAAGTTATGGACGGTCCGCAGTCCGTTATCTATGATGAAGCTGAAAATCGCATGCACACCATCAAGGCGCTTATGGCACTGACCATGGGCAACACGTCCGCAAGGCGCTAATAATAAAAATGCAGGAGCGATTCGCATGAACAAACCAACTCTCGCAGCAAATGATGTCATCCTACTCGGACGGGCCGTATTATCGGAAGACGGCCTTCTCTTCGACCATGGCGTCGTATTCCAAGACGGTGTTGTTCAGCGGGTCGCCCCGAATACAGCATTGAGAAATCTGTCCGGTCGCAAGCTGGAATTGACAGACCAGCTGATTTTACCCGGATTTGTCAACGGGCATACGCACATGTACGGCGTATTGTCCCACGGAATACCGTCCAGTGCGGCGGTCACGGACTTCAACAGCTTTCTCAATGCATACTGGTGGCCGTATCTGGAAGACAGAATCGATCAGGATCTGGCGGAACTCACCGCCAAATGGGCCTGCTCGGTAATGACAGCCAGCGGAGTAACCTGTTTTGTCGATATTCTCGAAGCCCCCTATGCCGTCCCCGGCGGATTGGAGCGAATCGCCGCCGCGGTTGACAAAGCGGGGCTTCGGGGTTATCTTTCTGTAGAGGCCAGCGAGCGCGTAAACGCGCAAGCCGCCGAAGCGGCATTGCTGGAGAACGACACCTTTGCACGGGCACATGCTTTGGACCCGCTGGTGCATGGCATGATGTCCATCCATACACTCTTCACCTGCTCCCAAGCCTTTGTAACAAAAGCCACCCGCATGGCAGAGCAAAGCGGTTCGCTGCTTCACATGCACCTCTCAGAGAGCGTTTATGAGCCAAACTGGTGCATGGAGCACTACGGTAAACGTCCGGTCGAGTTGTATGAGTCATTCGGTTGCCTGAACAGCAACATTCTTGCCTCACAGATGGTTCAGGTTTCCGAATCGGAAATCGAACGGTTTGCCAGGGCGGGCAGCGCGGCGGTCAGCATGCCGCTCTCCAACTGTGAAGTCGGCGGCGGTGTTGCGCCGGTAACCGAACTGCTGAATGCGGGCGTTCGTGTCGGTCTCGGCAGCGATGGTTACATTGACAATTTCTTTGAAGTGATGCGCGGCGCGTTTTTGATTCATAAGGCGCATCGGCTCGACCCGCAGGCGATGCCTGCAAAAACCGTTTATCAAATGGCAACCTCACTCGGCGCACAGGCGATTGGCAGACCCGATCTCGGTCGTCTCGCAGAGGGTTGTCCGGCGGATATCATCACGGTGCTTGCGGATGTACACACCCCTGTTACCGAGGAAAACATCTACGACCAGCTCGTACTGTTTCGCAACCCCGACGACGTACAAAACGTATTTGTCGGCGGCGAACAGTTAAAGGAAAACGGCCGCCTTACCCGACTGGATCAATCCCACATCGGCAAAGAGCTTCGCGCCGCCTGCCAGCGCTTCTGGTCGGTCATTCATTAACACCCCGACATTGACATGATTTTTGCATCTGCCTGTGTCGCGCAAGATTTATAAACCGGAGAAATCGAATGCCATTATTTGGTCAAAAAAAAGAATTTCACATCATCAACCAATCCAAGCCGCGTATTGACGGCGTGGAGAAGGTTACAGGCCGCGCACGATACGCAGCGGACCAGCGTCTGCCCGGCATGCTTTACGGTGGCATGCTGCGCAGCGGTCTTGCCAGCGCACGCGTGAAATCCATCGACACCAGCGTGGCAAAAGCCATTCCGGGCGTACATGCCGTTGTAATCGCGGCGGACATGAAGAACCCGAAAAGCTGGGCAAGCTATATGTATGTTACAGACGTTGTGCGCTACCAGGGCGATACCGTCGCGCTTGTCGCGGCAGAATCGCGTGATCTGGTATTGGACGCGCTGGATGCTATTGAGGTAGAATATGAACCGCTCGATGCGGTTTTTGATGTTCGCAGTGCGCTGAAGCCCGGCGCGCATGCGGTGCACGAAGCATATCCGGACAATATTTTTACACCCTCTGTTTATCATATCAAAAAAGGCGACGTTGACGCCGCCTTTGCCCGCGCGGACATCATCGTAGAACGCGAATACGAAACGCAGTTTGCCGAGCACGCTTATATCGAACCCGAAGCCGTTCTGGCTTTTGAGAACCCGAACGAAGGGTGTATGACCGTGCTGTCCAGTTCGCAAAATCCGTTCTTTACACGGCGCTATGTTGCGGACATTCTCGGCACGTCGATGAACCGCGTGCAAGTGATTCAGCAGACACTGGGCGGCACATTCGGCGGCAAGGAAGAGGGCGTCGGCCTTGCAGCGGCCCGCGCGGCTTATCTGGCGCAGCTGACAAAGCGGCCGGTCAAGATCGTCTTTTCCCGTGAAGAATCTCTTCTGGAGAGTGCAAAGCGACATCCGTTTATCCTCCGCTACAAGGCGGGTATGACGAAGGATGGTCGTATCATCGCCTGGAAAGGCACGCAGATCGATAACTGCGGCGCATACAACAATCAAACGCAGTTTATGAACTGGCGCGCCAACGCGCACAGCGCCGGTGCATATGCAATAGACAACATCGAAACTGAAACATACGGCGTTTTTACCAACAACATTCATGGCGGTGCGTTCCGAGGTTATAGCTCCCCGCAGCTGATCTATGCACAGGAACAGTTTATCGACGAGCTCGCCGAAGCGGCTGGCATGCGCAAAACCGATTTTCGCCGCCTCAACTGCCTGAAAGACGGCACCACAAACGCAACGGGAACAGAACTGCACCAGGTTACCCTCGCGGAAGTGATGGATTATACAATCGATCAGACCAACTATGAAACCAAGCGCGAAGCTTACGAAAATCAAAGCGATACTGAATATCGAAATGGTATCGGTATAGCGATTTGCCACCGTAGCTGCGGTTTCGGCGCGGAGGCACCGGATGCTTCCGGTGCAATGCTGATAGCAAACGAAGACGGATCCGTTTATCTAAACACGGGGCTAGCTGAAAATGGACAGGGATTAAAAACCGCATATGCAATGATTGTTGCGGAGTCGCTTGGTGTCACATTTGAGTCCGTTAGTTTTTACGGCACAAATACGCATACGATTCCCGACTGCGGCATGACGGTCGCGTCCCGCGGCACAGTGATGGGTGCGCAGTCCGTCCGTCTTGCCGGGTTAAAGCTCAACGCAATTATGCGGCAAAACGCGATTGATCTCGGTTTCTTCAATGATATGGGTAAAATCGAGTCGGCCTGTGGCCTCTCTGCCGGAAGTCTTGCCGGCATGAGCGTCACGTCGCCGGATCAACTCATTCTGCGTGATAGTGAATTTTATCTGCCGGACTATCCGGCTTACCGCGTTCCGTTTTCCAGCGTAACAAACGCCGGACTGTGGAGCGGAAAACAACTGAGTGCGTTTGAGTGGTTTACACCACCACCCTGCATTCAAGATCATGAAACCGGACAGGGTACCGCCGCGCCGACCTATGCGTACGGCTGCGTCGTAGCCGAAGTACGTGTTGATATGCGCACCGGTTATGTGGACGTTATTCATGTAACATCTTCACATGATGTCGGAACAGCCGTCAACCCGGAACTCATCCGTGGACAGATCTATGGCGGAATCGTTATGGGTCAGGGATTCGGCGTGTTTGAAGACATGGAGCCAGTAAAGGGAATCTGCGTCAACAAGAATCTGGACGGATATATCATCCCAACGGCAATGGATATCCCGCAGATGCAGATCAATCTCTTTGAGTGTGACGACCCTGCCGGAACATACGGCGCAAAGAGCGTTGGTGAACCTGCAACGGAGGCAATTGCAGCGGCAATTGCAAACGCGGTTGCAAACGCAACAGGGCGGCGTATCCGTGAAAACCCGGCCTCACTTGAGAGAGTTCTTCTCGGCAAAAAACTCCGCTGACCATACGCACGTATTTGGCAACGACAGCACTACATTTCTGCGGTATAAAGCCGCCCACGGGAGATTTTTTTCATGCAGCGTCCCCAGTATTATAAACCATCATCACTGGAAGACTGCCTGCTGACACTGCGTCAGGCGGGCTCTTCCGGTATGCCCTATGCGGGCGGAACTGACGTCATGATCCACCTGCGCGAGCGGGTGGAAGCCATGCGCTCGGTTCGCCTGCTGGTGGATCTCTCCGGTTTAGCGGAGCTGACCGGGATTTCGCTTGACGAAACGAACCACGTGCACCTCGGTGCAATGACGACGCACGCGGAGACAGCGCGCTCCAACCTGTTGGCAGTGCACGCACCTTTTCTCAGCACGGCGGCACAGACGGTCGGTTCCCTGCAAATTCGCAACACCGGTACAATCGGCGGCAACGTTTGCAACGGCTCCCCCGCGGCGGACACGGTAACACCGCTGGTTGCGATGGAGGCAACTGCCCATGTCATGCGTGCCGACGGTGAACGATTTGTCGCCGTGGAAGCGCTCTACGGCAAAAAAGGTATGACACTGGAACCAGGTGAAATCGTAACGGAGTTCGTCTTCCCTTCCTACGCCGCTTGGAACACTGCTTTTTTGAAACTGGGTCGCAGAAAGGCTCTCGCCATCTCCCGCATGAACCTTGCGTGCGCGCTGGAGATTCAAGACGGCATCATCATGCAGGCGCACATCGCACCGGGCTGCGTGTTTCGAACACCCGGTCGCGTCTCTGCCGCAGAGCAGTGCGTCATCGGACAGAAGCCGGACAAGGAATTGTTTGCTCAGGCCGGTCGCCTGGCAGCGCAGCAAATGATCGAACGCACAGGCGTGCGTTGGTCGACCGAATATAAAAAACCCGTTCTGGAAGCGCTGACCGAGCGCGGCCTCATGCGTGCGGCGGGTTTGAACACGGAGGCGTAACGCTTTATGACAACACTTGATTTTACACTTAACGGGGAACCGCTGTCCCTTGAAATTGAAGACAGTATCCGCCTGATCGACCTGCTTCGGGATACGCTGGGTTTGACCGGCACGAAAGAGGGCTGCGGCGTCGGCGAATGCGGCGCATGCACCGTCATCGTCAACGGTAAGGCTGTCTGTTCCTGTATCACACTTGCCGCAAGTCTCGGCGGCGCAAATGTAATCACAATCGAAGGTCTATCCAAAAACGGAGAACTGGATGCAATTCAGCAGGCAATTCTCGATCATCACGCACTGCAGTGCGGTTTTTGTACGCCAGGTATCGTGATGAGTGCAAAGGCGCTTCTAGATTCCAACCCAAATCCGACCACGGAAGAAATTAAAGAAGCGCTGTCCGGCAATCTTTGCCGCTGCACAGGCTATCAACAAGTTATAGAAGCGGTTGCAGACGCCGCAGAACGCTATGTAGAAAAGGAAAAAGCATGACAGAACAAAACAAAGTGGCCACGCCGCTTGGCATCGACTTTTGCGGCATACCGCTGCAGAGCCCGTTTATCCTCTCCTCCGGCCCTTCTGCCTATGGCAGCGAGGGTATGATCCGCGCAACGCAGCTGGGTAGCGGGGCGGTTGTTACCAAGACCATCCGCATTCAACGCGCGGTCAACCCGGTTTGCCACATCGGAAAAATCAACGATACCACGCTGATCAACGCGGAAAAGTGGGCGGACAGCGACCGGCTTGTCTGGTATGAAAAAGAGATTCCGGAGGCGGTTGCCGCAGGGGCTGTCGTGATCGGCAGTGTCGGTCATACGCTTGGTGAAGCAAAAGCGATTGTAGCTGATGTTGAGCGCGCAGGGGCGCAGATGATCGAGCTGGTTTCTTATACGGAAGATACCCTCTTGCCGATGCTTGAGTACACAAAATCACATGTGAACATACCTGTGCTCTGTAAGCTCAGCGGAAACTGGTCCAATGCCGCCGAGACTGCCGCAAAGTGCGCCGAGCGTGGTGCGGACGGGTTTGCCGCCATCGACTCCATTGGCCCGACTCTGTCCATCGACATCGAAAATAGGCGGCCGCGCATGTTCAGCGAGGACGGCTTCGGTTGGATGACCGGCAGTGCGATTAAACCCATTTCTCTGCGCATCAACGCGCAGATTTCGCAGAATCCGCGTGTGAAAAAACCGGTTTATGGAATTGGCGGTGTACTCAACGCGCGCGATGCGATTGAATATCTGATGATCGGATGCCGCGCCGTCGGCATTTGCTCGGTCGCGATTTTAAAGGGTCTTCCCTACATCCAAAAAATGGTTGGTGAGCTTCAGACGCTTCTTCCGCAATTGGGCTTCTCCTCTGTAGAAGAAGTCATCGGCTCTGCGCTGGGCAATTTTCCCAACAAGGAGTTGGTCACCGAGCTTGGTTTTGATTTTGATGCACAAAAGTGCAGCCGCTGTGAACGCTGCGTACGCGCATGTCCATATTCGGCAAGGATTTTGGAATACCCGCAGATGCGCGTTGACCCCGCTCTCTGCCGCGGTTGCGGCATTTGTGCAGATCTTTGTCCGCGCGACGCGTTAAGCGCTGTTATCCTCCCACAGGATTCGTGTCACAAGTCACTTGCGGACGAATCCGCGGCGTTTTACTCGCACGTGCAAACACTCAATCAGGAGGGTGATGCGCAATGATTTGTGAATCGAGTAAACGTGCCGTAACGGAGCTTTGCAGCGGACTCGTCCGCGCGCAAAGTCTCTCCGGTGAAGAACACGATGCTGTTTCGCACCTGCGGGATGCGATGGAGTCGATCGGATTCGATTCCGTTGAAATCGACCGTTACGGCAGTTTGGTTGCCTGCATCGCGGGCAGCAGACCCGGTCCTTCGATCGTTCTGGATGCACATATCGACACCGTGCCGGTCCAGAACGAAGCCGAGTGGTCGCATCCGCCATTTGCCGGCGAAATTGCGCAGGGAAAGTTATATGGGCGCGGTACGAGCGACATGAAAGGTTCTCTTGCGGCAATGACGATTGCCGCCGCCGATTTCGCGCTGGCTTGCAACGGTGACTTTGCGGGACGAATTTATATTGCCGCCGTCGTGTGTGAAGAATTGTTTGAAGGGGTTGCCGCGCGTTCGGTTTGCGAACTGACGCAGCCGGACTATGTGATCATCGGCGAAGCATCCGAACAGAACCTGAAAATCGGACAGCGCGGCCGTGCGGAGGTCGTTGTAGAAACAACCGGCGTACCCGCCCACTCCGCTAATCCGCAAAAGGGTGTAAACGCCGTAACATCCATGCGAAAACTATTGGATGAAATCGACGGTATAGCGCCGCCGCATTCCGTTACGCTGGGCGATGGTATCCTTGTGTTGACCGATCTGATTTCAAAACCATATCCCGGTTCTTCTGTGCTGCCGAAACTTTGCATTGCAACGTTTGACCGCAGATTGCTGCCGGGCGAAACGGAGACGGACGTGTTGGCTCCGCTTCAGGCTTGCATTGATAAATTAACGGCAAAAGACGCTTCGTTTCACGCGACAACCTATATCCGTACCGATAGTATCGCCTGTTATACCGGCGAGCACATTACAGCAAAACGATTCTTCCCCGGTTGGGAGGAATCGCATGATACAGACTATGTGACCGCTGTGCTGGACGCACTACGCGCCGTGAACCGGAACACTGCACTTTCGACGTATTCCTTCTGTACAAACGGTAGCTACTACGCCGGTGAGGCGGGCATCCGCACGCTCGGTTACGGCCCGTCGCACGAATCGCTGGCGCACACCACAGATGAATATATCGCACTGGATGAACTCTATACCGCCGTGGAAGGCTATCAGGCGATTCTACGTACGCTGACCGCCCTGTAACCACCGGCAAAGCACTGATTTTGATAACCCAATATTGTAATGACAAAAGCAATGAGAACTTCCGATATACGAAGTTCTCATTGTTCTTTTTGATAGGCTTGATTTTTGTATTGCTTTATTGCTATTCGCTGCGTGCTTGCTGTGCGGTTTCCAGCGCAGCAAGTACGGATTCTTTCGTGATCGGCAGGCGGTTCATTTCAATTCCCAGCGCGTTTGACACAGCATTACCGATGGCAGAGAGTGTCGGAACAACCGAACACTCGCCGATGCTTTTTGCGCCGAACGGCCCGGCCGGTTCATAAGAATCCAGTGCTTCTACATACAGTTCCTTCGGCATATCCGGAGCATATAGCATCCGGTAGCGTTTTAGCGTTCGGTTTTTCACAGCGCCTGTTTTTTCGTCTACATTCATGTCTTCGCTCAGTGCATTGCCAAAGCCCATTTGCAGTGCACCCTCAATCTGCCCTGTTACAGAAAGAGGATTGATTGCAGTCCCCACGTCATGAATAGCGGCATAGGCAAGAACACGAATCTCGCCTGTTTGTGTGTCCACCTGCACCTTTGCAATGTGCGCGCCATATGACATAATTCCCGCTTGTGATGCAAACGAGTCCGCACAAAGCAGCTCGCGTTGCTCCTTTTCGCGTGCAAACTGTACGATTTCTTCCAGAGTAACGCTCTCTCCGGACTCAGCAACCGCCCTGCCTTCACGAAACCGAAGAGACCCGGCGGGTGCGTGCAGTTGCTTTGCCGCCACTTCCGCGAGAATGGTACGCATGCGTTCGGCAATCTTCAGTGCGCAATGGCCGGATACGAACGTACCCCGGCTGGAATAGTCGCCTAGTTGATACGGCGTTAATCGCGTATCTGCCTCGACTGAGTCGATGTCGCTCAGTTTCATTCCGAGTGTTTCCGCCACAATCTGCTTTTGCAGTGTGATGGACGAATTCCCCATCTCATTGGAGGGCGTAAACAGCACGCAAGTTCCATCGCAATTCATCTTGAGCATCAGGCCGGTAATGTCGGGTTTGATACCAAACATACCGTTGCCATGCGCACCGACACCGATGCCAATGCCAATGCGGTAACGTTCATCGCGGCTCTGCTGCTGTTCTTGCAAAGCACCTTCGTAGTTCATCGCCTCTACCGCACGATTAAGGCAATCGATTGGACGCGCGTTGCCGTGCGGAACATTGTTGCGCGGGTCTGATCCGTCCTTTTTTGTCAGATTGATTCGCTGTAACTCCAGCATGTCGATCCCCAGTGCCTGCGCAATCGTATTCATCTGGCGCTGCTGGGCAAAGAAAAGCTGTGGCGATCCAAAGCCGCGCATAGGCCCGCTAATGGTCGTATTCGTTATTGCCGGATAGCCTGTAAAACGGATATTGGGGCACTGATGCACCTTGAATAATCGTCCGCACATTGCCCAGACGACACTCGTCGAACCGGACGCGTATGCGCCGGCATTGGCGTATACGGTCATATCCTCCGCGACAATTGTTCCGTCATTCATCATGCCAGTGCGCAAACGCAGCTTCATCGCGTGGCGGTTGCGCGTCGAGCAGATGTCCTCCATTCTTGTATAAACCAGCTTGACCGGTCGTCCCGTTTTCATGGCGAGCGCTGAAGTAATCGGCTCTGTAACCAAGTCAATCTTGCCGCCGAACGCACCACCGATTGCAGGCACGCTCACGCGCACTTTACTCATCGGCATGTCAAAGATGGTCGCGAGATTTCTGCGCATGGCAAACGTATCCTGCGAGGGGGTGTAAACCGTCAACAAGCCTTCCGCGTCATAGGTTGCCAGAGAGGCATGCGGCTCGATTGCGCCGTGGTGTATCGCCGGGCAGTCATATTCACCATAGAATATGCGGTCCGCCTTTGTCATAGCCGCGTCAACATCTCCACTGCTTTGTGAAACGGTGGTAATCAGATTTCCGCGCTCCAGCTCGCCGTGGTCGTGTATCACATATGCGTCGTCATCCAGCGCATGAACAGGGTCATAGTTAACCGGCAATTCTTCGTATTCAACATCGATCAGACGGATGGCTGCTGCCGCGATCTTCTCCGTGTCTGCGGCGACGGCGGCCACTTTATCGCCAACATAGCGTACCACTGAGGGAAACAACTGCTCTGTCATATATTCACCGAGCACCTCGCCACAGCTGTTAAAGTAGCAATCCGGCGTGTTAAAATGGCTGATGACGGCGTGTACCCCGGGCAATGCCTCTGCGCGAGACGTGTCGATTGAACGGATGCGCGCATGCGGCTTCGGACTAAAGAGTACCTTGGCGTGCAGCATGTGCGGCAGCTGCATGTCGGCAGTATAAATCAACTGGCCGGTCGCTTTCAGCGCTGCCTGAGAAATCGGCGTCTTTCTACCGATGTATTGATATTCGTTGTGGGTTTTCTCATCCATTTGACATTCCCTCGTCGGATATCATCCTCGCCGCCTGACGAATCGCTTCCACAATCTTGACATATCCGGTGCAGCGACAAAGATTGTTGCCTAACGCTTCGCGAATCTCGTCCTCTGTCGGGTCGGGATTGCGGTCTAACAAAGCCTTTGCCGACATGATCATGCCGGGCGTGCAAAATCCGCACTGGATCGCGCCGCATTCAATAAATGCGCGCTGGATCGGATGCAGCACCGTGCCGTTGGAAATGCCTTCAATCGTATCGACTCGTTTGCCTTGCAGCGTCACGAATTTTATCAGGCAGGCGTTCTTTGCTTCGCCTTCTATAATCACTTTGCATGCACCGCAATCACCCGTGTTACAGCCGCACTTTGTGCCGGTTAAACCAAGCACATCACGCAGAACAAACAAAAGCGTCCAGTTTCGCTCCGCCGCAACTTCAATTGTCTCTCCATTGAGTATAATTTTAATCTGATCCATGTATTCACCCGTTAAGTTAGTACTACTATTATAGCATCATTTCTGCTTTCTGGCTAGAAAAAATACGCCGTTGGGCGTATTGGTTTGATTCATAATTCTTTTTTATGCTCAGCGCCAGCTTTTGCGCACAAAGCGTAGATCAAAGTGTAAACTGCGGTAATAGATGAACGAATGCAGCAGGACACGATAATCGTGACTATAGCCGATTTCATCCAGCACCAGAATCGGTTCCGGCTCGGTCAGCTCCAACGCGCGGTTAAACCAGTCTTCCGAGAGAACTGCTTTCACTGACGACAACGAGTAGATAATCGGTTCGTTGCAAAACGTATTGAGAAAGTCAAAATGGCTCATCGATTGCAGTTTTGCAATCGTACTGTTATCATCGGGAAGCACCTCAGTGACAATACGGTCTTTTACATAGGCCGCGGGGATTCCGTTTGCCGTGATGATCTTTTCGCTGAGCAGGTAGCCTTCATGGTTCAAGTTAAACACAGGGTCTTCCTGGTGTACAAAAGCCAGATTGCAAGAGTGAATCGTGGGGTGATAGCCGGATTCCCGAAACGCGACGAATATCTCCGGATCGATGTCGATACGACACTTTGCACTGACCAGATCCGGGTTTGCAATCGTTCCACGTCCGCGACGGCGGGTTATGATTCCCATCTGCTCCAGGGAAGCCAGAGCGTCCCGTAAAACGTTTCTGCTAACGCCAAGCGTAGCCGCCAGACCGCTTTCATTCGGCAGCTTAAAGGGCGTTCCAGGTTTTGCCTGTTTCTTTATGATATCAATGATGGCCAGCTTTGTGGTTTGCGAAAGCAGTGCTTGCGCTCCATTCGCTGTAGGTTCGGTTGTCACTAGGCTTCATCCATTCTGTCTTCGGACTGTAGTATTGATCGATCATCGATTGCTTCAGGGTCTGCAATCGAATTATTTTATCATGCATGCCCGGGCAGTACAAGGGCGTTTCGCATTTTTATACAGAGTTAGTCCTACATTTCTCCCGTTCGCTGCAAGCATGAATCAACGATAGATTTCAGGAAGAATGCCGCCTCTCATAGCAAGTTAGTACGCCAGACTGCGCCATGGCCTGCGCCTGTTGCCCGCTATTCCCGCGCGTTCCACCAGATTATCCGCCTGCAATCGACAATGTTTGATAACGATATCTTCATCCATTGTGGTTAGCACGCCTTCGTACAGCACCGCTGTACCGTCCACCAAAACGGTCTCCACGTTGTCCATCCCGCTGGAGTACACAAGCGTCGAAACAGGATTATGCATGGGTATCGCCTTCATGTTCCGTTCCGGATTCAACACAAAGAGGTCTGCACGCTTGCCGGGTTCAATCGATCCAATCTCGTTCTGCATTCCGATGCAGCGTGCGCCCTCAATCGTCGCCATTTCAAGAACTTTCTCAGCAGTCATGATCGTTGGATCACGGTGCGCCACCTTTTGCAGCAACGCTGTGATTTTGAGTACTTCGAGCATATCGTTAGAATTGTTGCTTGCCGCGCCATCGGTGCCGAGTGCGACATCGATTCCCGCCAGGTTCATCTTTGGAATCGGTGCAATCCCGCTGCTGAGATACATATTGCTCACAGGATTGTGCGATACCTTGGCATCGTGGTATTTGACCATACGAATATCGCGGTCGTTGAGCTGAACGCAGTGTACAAGCAGCGTCTTCTCGTCAAGCAGGCCGTATTGCACCAATAGTTCAAGATCGTCAATACCGTGTATTGAAATGGTCGATTCGCGATCAAACGGTGTCTCCGCCGTATGAATCGTCAGCAGCAGACCAAGCTCCTCTTTGAGCCGACGTGTCATACGCAGGCACTTCGGACTTGTACCCCAAGTTATGGCGGGAGCAAGGCAAATCGAGATGCGCCCGTTATCCGTACCGTGATATTGCAGCACCAACTGCCGCACATCCGCCTCTATCTTCTCTGGTGTTTGCATGATTTCTCTACGAACACCAAACTCCTCACCGCAGTCCATATAGCCGCGCCCGAATATCGCGCGAATTTTCAGTTCGCGCATGGCGCGTATCACCGCATCATCCAGTCCATCCATCGGGTGCGGATACATATAATCCAGCTGCGTGGTTACGCCGCTTCGGATTCCCTCGATACAGCCAATCAAAGCTCCACAATAACAATCTTCGGGCTGCAGCTGCCCGCCAACCGGGTAGGTCATATCATTCAGCCAGTCTTTGAGTACCTTATCGTCGCCCATACCCTTGAGATTCGTTTGAAAAAGATGGTTATGCGTGTTAATAAGCCCCGGGAAAATGGCCTTGCCTTCGCCCTCTATGGTACGCTTCGCATCCGGATAGCGTGCGGACAATGCATCACTGTCCCCCACGTCCAGAATTCGTCCTTGATCGACAGCAACAGCCGCGCGATACAACACCTCGCGTGCGGGATTCATTGTAACAATGGTAGTATTTGTGATCAGGCAATCGATCATACGCCTCTCCTCTATCGCGGGCTTTCGCCTCGTTTAAACTCGTTATAGATTGCTAAAAACCGGTTTGTTGCTTATCAAAAAACTGATTCCCGGCATCTTGAAAAAAAAGGCCGAGCGCCTCAGCACATCGGCCCTGTCATTGCGTCCTTCATGTAAGCCGAAACGGCTTCCAGCAAGGAGTCGCATATATATTCAAAGAATATTTTCCCTTTATCTGCATTCGCGGTCGTCGCGTCGCCGATTACGCCGGAGACGGAAACCTCTTTTGTCAGCCAGAACTTTGGCAGTTCCCCCGCCTTGCAGTTTCGCTCCTTCAGCATTTGTGGCGGCACCGTTTCATCGATTAAATCCGGCGAGAGGTATTGTAAAATCGAGGTTTCCAGCTCGCCCGCATGCACGTCGATCCCGATTGGATTCTCCACGGTGTCATGCAACACATCAAAAAAACCGTGTGTAAAATACTGAAACGAAGTCAAATGACAGTCCGGATGCGCCGCCTTGAATTCTCGAATGAATACCTCCAGCAGGCTTGTATTACCGCCATGCGTGTTTAAAAACGCAAAGAATCGGAAGCCGTGGTCATAAACTGCGCGCACCTGTTGTTCAAGCAACTCCAGAAGCAATCGCGCCGGAATCGTAACCGTGCCGCAAAAGCCGGTGTGCTCTGCATTAATCCCAAACTGCAGTTCAGGAAACAACAGCGCTTCAAATCCCTGCGTCTCTCTTGTCGCAAGTTGATCTGAGATCGCCTTTGCCAGCAAAAAATCCGTACCGACCGGCAGATGCCAGCCATGCTGCTCCAGCGAACCGATTGGAAACAGAACGATGGTTTGCGCGCGATCAAGCCCGTCCAGTTTTTTCCATGAACACTCCGCAAATCGTTTCATTGTCCCTCTTCTTTCTGTCGTTCGGAATACCTTTCAGCAGTATTCCTGTTGAAAGGCAAGCAGACTTTCTTTTACAGCCGTTGCGGAAGGCAGCGCCAGTATTCGCTCGGCAAGTGTCTTACATTCCTTCTCGCTGTACTTTCTCACGTTGCGTTTTGTCATCGAAACGGAGTTCGGACTCATCGACAGCCGATCGATCCCAAAGCCGATGAACACCGGCAGCAGCAGCGGATCACTTGCCGCTTCGCCGCAGATAGCCGTCACAATACCGGACAGATGCCCGTTTTGTGCAACCTGCGCGATCTGCCGTAACACCGCGGGATGATATGGGGTATATAACGCCGCAATGCTCTGGTTCAGCCGGTCGGTTGCGAGTGTGTATTGAATCAAATCGTTGGTTCCGATGCTGAAGAAGTCCACTTCTTTTGCAAACACATCACTCATCGTTGCAACGGATGGAATTTCGACCATAATGCCGATTTTGATGTCGGCGTTGTACGTATATCCGGATTGGTCAAGCGAAGCCTTTGCCGCATCAACCATCGCCTTTGCCTCCGTAAGCTCTTCCATAGAAGAAATCATTGGAAACAGGATGGCGATGTCGCCGTATGCGCTTGCGCGCAGAATGGCGCGCAGTTGCGTTAAAAACAGGTCTTTTTTCCGGAGCGACACACGGATGGCGCGCAGGCCGAGAAACGGGTTTTGTTCTGCCGGCAATTGCAGGCTCGGTACCGTTTTGTCTCCGCCAATGTCCATTGTGCGAATCACAACTTCTCTGCCGCACATCGTCTTCGCAGCTTGCGTATACGCACGAAATTGCTCTTCTTCGTCCGGTAGCGTGCTCCGCTCCATAAAGAGAAACTCACTGCGGAACAGGCCGATGCCGTCGGCGCAGACGTCGCTTGCCAGCGCGGCCTCGTCAGGCGTACCAATGTTTGCTTCCACGATTATACGTATGCCGTCCTTCGTTACCGCATCCATCTGCTTCTCCGCATTGCAGGCGCACTGTTCTTCGTCAAAGCGCTCCATCGCACGTGTTAGCGAGTCAAGTGTTTGTTCGTCCGGGTTCACGTACACGCTGCCGCTGAAGCTGTCTGCAACAAGCATATCCCCTTCCGTTACGGCAGAGCAGATGCCGCAAACGCCTACAACGGTCGGAATCCCCTTGAGCTTCGCTAAGATCGCCGCATGTGCCGTAATATTGCCTTTCTCAGATACCAGCGCCGAAACGCGATCCTGATTCAGCCCTATGACAAAGGATGGAACCAATTCTTCCATCACGATAATAAAGCGTTCTTTCGCATCTTCGGAAGCCGCAGGTTCATCCGCGGTCTTGCCGTCCAGATAGTCCAGCATGCTGTTGTAAAGGTCCCGTATGTCCGCACTGCGCTCGCTGATTAGTTCGCTGTCAACCTGCGCAAGGATCATTGCAATCCGTTCGCCAACCTCGCGCACTGCCCACTCTGCGTTAACCGACTCGCTCTGTATGGTTTCGCGAATCGCATCCACAAAACCGGGGTCTTCTAAAAACGCCAAATGCGACTCAAATATTTTCTCGCCGTCGTCTCCGGCGGCTGCGATTTCTTTATCCAGCAGCGCCTCTACGGTGTGCTTCGTCTCTTCAAACGCCGCCTCAAACCGTACAAGCTCCGTCTGGTAATTTTCTACCACATGTTTTTGTATGTTTCGGATTTGTCCGGCTTTCATCCTTGCCCTGCCGCGTCCAAATCCGATGCAATTCCCCGTGCCGTTCAGCAATCCTATTACCCCCTGCATTGTACCTTCGGCCGGATACCCCTGCCGTTCAGCCGATTCCTCAATACTCCTGTTCCTGATTCCATCAGGCGGTGTTTAGTCTATTTCGCTCTCCAAAACTGCTGTGATGGCGCTCATTGCTTCCGCCTCGTCAGCTCCGTCGCACGAAACTTCCACACAGTCATGGCAGTTTACATTGATCGAAAGAATATCGATAATGCTCTTTGCATTGCCGCTTTTTCCGTCTTTTGAGATGCGAATCGCAGATTGAAAGGTCTTTGCCGTCTTCATGACGGTGGCCGCAGGTCTGGCGTGCAGGCCGCATTTACATTTTACAACAATCGAATTGTTTTGCATATGTTCAGTCTCCAGAGAAGAGCGGCAGGAGCGGTTGCCCGCACCCGCCACCCTTTTATTTGTTTGCTGTTACTCCAGCCGGGTTTAGAAGATGCCCAATGAACCGCCCAGGAGGCCGACTACGGCGACGCCGAGCAGAATCATCCAGGTCTTCACACGCTTTGTCGACAGCCAGTAGATAACCAGCGTCAACGCTAGCGGCAGCAGATTCGGCATGATCGCGTCGAAGAGGTTCGCCTGAAGATCAAACGGGACCTGTCCAATGTTGAACACGATCTTGGTGCCGAAGTTAACGTACTGCGAAATCAGTCCGCCCATAACCATGGTACCAAGGATACCGGCAGCTCCAATCCACACCTTCATTTTGCCGTCCTGAAGCAAGCTGGTGATCGCGTTTGTGCCGAGCTGATAGCCCTTCATCCAGGAAGAACGGGCAATCAGAACCAGTGTTGCGGTCAGACCGAACAGAACAAGCAGCGGCCCAATCAGGTTGCCGGTCAAGGCAAGGCTGATGCCAAGGGCGACAAACAGCGGGATGACAACACCCTGAATCAGAGAATCGCCTACGCCGGCCATCGGTCCCATGAGACCGGTTTTGAAGGCGTTGATCGCTTCGCCGCTGATGTCGGCTCCGTTTGCTTTCTTTTCTTCCATCGCGATCGTCGCGCCATGAATAACGGCACCGAGGTTCGGATCGGTATTGAAGAATACGAGGTGACGCTCGAGACCGTCAACGAGATCTTCCTTTTTGGGGTACAGCTTTTTCAAAATTGGCGCCATCGCCATAGCAAACGCAGTTCCCTGCATACGCTCATAGTTGTAGTTTGCGTGAGAGAAAAGCTGCCAAAGCCAAAAGGATTTGCTTACATCTTTCTTGGTCAGTTTAACTGACTGATCACCCTTGCGCTCCATCTTCTGCGGCTCCTTCCTTCTTAGTGTTCATGAGCATGTAAATCAACGCTGCGGCTACGCCAAACATGCCGACGCCGATGATGCTGATTTTGAAATACGCAACAAGCAGAAAACCGATGATGAGGAACGGCCAGGTCTGCTTTTTGAGGATGGCACGCAGGTTAAGTGCAATACCAACCGCGGGAAGCATGCCGCCGACAACGCCGATGCCGTTGAAGATCGGGCTGCCAACAATACCACTGATCACATTGCCGACCGCTTCGCTTACGTACACGCAGAACAGCGTAACGAAAACCATCTTAAAGAGGAAGAGCATTGTTTGCGCAGGCACCCAGTTCATCAGCATAACGCCGCGAACGTTGCCCTTCTTGGCAAACGCATCTGCCCAGTGAGCAAACACAGAAGAGATCGTCATGCGGCCAACCCACACAACTGTGCCGATCAGGCCGATCGGTACTGCGATTGCGAGCGCAACTTCCGTGGTCGTGTGCATAGCCAGAGCAAAGGCCGTGCCAACATATCCGGCAAGCGCCATGTCGCTCGGGATCGATCCGCCGACGCTCATGTGACCGAGGAAGATCAGGTTGATCGTAGCACCGACGATCGTGCCTTGCACCGGATCGCCCATGACCAAACCAACGAGGAATCCGGCGACCACCGGCCGCTGGAGTACGTAATAGCCGTCGCCGAACCAAAAAGGCGCATCAGCAAAATAATACAGGAAAGCTATGACTATAGCTTGCCACCATTCCATATGGGTTACCTCCCTTTCGCTTTTAACTGAGTTTTACTTGTTAGTACTTGATTTTTTCAAGTTCCATTGACTTCGCCTCGGGCAGCATCTGGAAATAGACGTGAATTCCTTCGGCCGAAAGTCCAACCAACGTGTCGTACTCTTGTTTTGTCAGCTGTGTACTCCGCATTACCGCTTTGCGTCCGGGGCCTGCGCCAACGTTTCCGACATTGATCTCTTTGATCTCGACACCCAGATCGTGCAGTTCGCGCAATGCTCCGGGTGTTTTCACCAGAACAATTGCCTTTTCACTCGATCCACTCGCCTGAATCACCGGAACCGCATCGGCTACCGTCAATATCTGAACGGAACACCCGGATGGCACCGCCATCTTCATAATATCGCATAGAAATGTGTTCTTTGCGGTCGCGTCGTCGGCAACGATAATCTTTGTGATGTCAAAGATTCTCGCCCATGCCGTCATAACCTGACCATGTACCAGACGGTCGTCAATGCGGTAAAGCGCTATACTCATTCTTGTTCCTCCTTTCTGTTGTAATTTGCCAGCAAGTCCGTTGAATTAACAATTCCGGTCTTGCCTGTCTTACAGGCAACCTGTAACAATTCTTCCATACTCATCTCATCGCGAAGCGATAAGATTTCCAGTAACATCGGCAGGTTCGTTCCGGCGATGCAGGCAGACCCACGCTTGAGCGCCATCACCATTCCTGCGTTATACGGTGTACCGGTTTGCAAATCCGACAGAACAAGGACATTTTTGCTGTCTTCCGCTTCATCGATAACCGTTTCAATCTTCTGGGCAAAGCTGTCCGGCGAGTCGCCTTGATACAGGCCGATCACGCTGACTTTTTCCTGTTCGCCAAGAATCATCTCGGAAGCCTCACGTAGTCCGGCTGCAAATGAACCGTGGCTTACTAAGATTAGTTCAACCATTCACACGTCCCCTCTTCCGTTTTATTTGGTCAGGTCGATCAGCACACGGTATGTATCCGGGCTGGACGCGCGCTGGAATGCCTTCTGGCATTCTTCCATGCTATATCGTTCGGAGATAAACGGTTCTACATCGATCAGTTTGTATCCCAGCAGTCTTGTCGCTTCCCAGAACGCCTTAACCGTCGGACTGAACGAACCGGTGATCATCTTTTCACTATAGTGGATCTTATTCGGTTCAAAGGGCACCTCACCGGCGGGATGGAACGAACCGTAATACACGATACGTCCTTTTTTCGCCAGCGCGTCAATGTATTCACCTGCAAGTTTGAGCACGTTGACGGTGAAGAATACGACATGCGCACCTCTGCCGTTTGTCAATTCTTTGATGCGTGCAATGGCGTCGCACTCCATCGGGTTAATCACAATATCTGCACCTAGTTTGCGTGCGGTCTCCCGCCGTGCCTCGTCGGGTTCGACCAGCATGACGCGCGCGCCGCGCTTTTTCGCAAGCAGGCTGTGCAGCTGACCCATGATGCCGCCACCGACGATGACAACGTCCTCGCCAAATCCGATGTCTGCGTTCTCCATGCTCCGAAGGCAGCATGCCGTGGGTTCCGCAAATGCGCAAATGTCCAAATCGGCGTTCTGATCCGGCAGGGCGAACACTCGGGTAGAAGAAATGGCGATATATTGCGCCATGCCGCCTGAACCGGGGATGCCGTCGTAAAAACGCTTCTTGGATTTTCCGGTACAGAGGTTGTCATCGCCACGATAGCAGTGTTCGCACTGACCGCAGCTGTCATATGTTTTTACAACAACGGGATCTCCGACCTTCAGGTCGGTAAATGTTCCCTCGGGAATCGCCGCTACACGACCGGATACTTCATGGCCGGGCAAAAACGGCAGTTTGACGTCGCCGCCGGTGAAGATTCTCTGTTCCCATGTGCAGATCAGGCAGCGCTCGAGTTGCACAAGTATTTCGCCTTCCGCGGGCACCGGCGTACTCACTTCACGTACTTCCGCTTTATAAGGTTCGTAGACGAAAATCGCCTTCATTTTTTCTGGTATCATAGTCCGCCTCAATCCATTTTGATGTCGCTTGCTTTTACCCCTTCATGTACAAGGCGCACAAGGTCACGGGTCACACGCTCCGGATCGTCGCTCTTCCATACATTGCGGCCGATCGCGACGCCGCGCGCGCCTGCTTCCATAGCCTGTTCAATACACAGATACAGCGAGCTGAGATCTTTAACCGCTTCACCACCGAGGACGATAACCGGTTGATACGACGCGGCGATTACTTTCTTATAAGACTCCGCATCTCCGGCAAATGCCGTTTTGATGATATGCGCGCCGCACTCACAGCCGGTGCGCGCCGTAACGACAAGGTTTTCAATCGTATTGGGAATCGCCGGCGAGAATCCGCCCGGCAGCATCTCGGCCATAACAGGGATGCCCATCGCGTCGCCCTTGCGGCAATAGTCAGCAAGCTGCTTCAGAGACTGATGCTCATAGGGTGAACCGGGGAACCCCATGCAGATGATCGCGTCCGCACCCACGCGCAGCGCATCTTCAATGTCAAACATTGCATCCTGGCAATAGTCGTCGCTGTTGAGGCAGGAATTGCCGCCGTCGACGCGTAAAATCAGGTTTACATCTTTAAGAATATCTTCATACTTGCGCGCAATGCCGTATGTGGTCAGGATTGCGTCCGCTCCGCCGCGGATGATGGCGCGCAGTTTTTCGCCGACATCGTCCAGAGCGGGATTCACGCTCATACCAAGGCCATGATCCATGGCAACAACGACCATATTGCCGTCTTCACGAAATAGTTTGGATAATCTTCTCATTGTTCATTTCCTCCACCGATAATTTTTCCATTTTCGATCACGTTGATCTTTTCTACTCAACGCCCTATCAGCGTAATTCATAATGAAATATTTGTAAAACCACTGCTGTCTGTGGATTATCTATCGTTGCTTTGCATACATCAACAAAAAAATTCACCTAACAAGCCTGATCACGTCTACGTAATCACACAAGCGAGTCTTTGCTTGCTTTGGGGTATCATCCGTCGAAGTATTCCGAAATATTGACTGCCTAGATTCAGCCCGAATTGACCTGTTCGCGTTCTGTCGTTTTTCGTCGTCTTTGACGCAGGAGGTTTACCGTAGATAATTGGCTGTTTCTAAATGCCGTCCGTTTCGATTCGGTATGTTTCGTGTCCAGTAGAATGCTATTTGCCGGACAAAGCTCAGTTTGTGTCTATCTATATGATACCGGTGACCTACCGGGTGTCATGCGTGCTGTCAACCTTTGGAGCCAGTTGCGTCACGCCGTTTGAAAAGTAGTACTAATTGATTTATGTGCTTATTATATCGGCTATGCCTTATGGACACAATATAACAATCAAACAATATTTCCGTGTGTTTTTTGTTAACACTTCACAATACCATGCTTTAATGATATATTATTTCTTGTGCGATTGATAGAAATCAACCGCTATTTCGGAAAAAAGACTACGAACGGCAACTAATTTCCATTCGCATTTATTAATGATCGACAAACACCAGAAATGACTGCGTCCGCTTGCCGCCGCAGAAAGAAGGTGGTACTATTATTTTTTAGGGGATGTATCAACATGAAATCAGCAATCAAAAAATTCTCTCGCCAAACCATGGTCGAACTCTCGTCGCTGCGAGGCTGTCGCATTTTGTCCGATCAATGCTCTATGACCGATGAAATCGTTCGCGCAACCGTCGTAGAGGATGTGAACCTCGGCAAATGGGCGCAGCCTGGTGATGCTGTCATTTGCTCCGGCTATCCCTTTCACACACATATGGATCTTCTGTATGATGCGCTGCAAGAGCTGTATGCGGCAGGTGCCGTTGCGCTTTGCATCAAGCCCGTACGCAACAAACCATTCTCACCAGAGCTGATCGCTCTGGCAAACTCGCTGAATCTCCTTGTTGTCGAGCTCCCCCGGGAAGCCGTGTTCGCTACCATCATTCAGGAAATCTCCGAAAAGATACTCGACATCAAAGCCACAACATTCAGCATGCTGCAAACACAAACCGAAAGCCTGCTTGAAATCCTGTTTCGTGAAAACGTATTGGAAGACTGCTTTTTGCACATTGAACAATTCATCGGTAATCCCGTTATCGCGTTTGCCACAAACGGAAAACTATATATGAGCCGTGAAACGCGCGCACTATTCTCAGCAGAGGATCAGGCTGAGGCGTTTCGGGTATCCTTGCAACAACGGCAGAATGGTTTATCGGAGTCCGCGATCATCATCGGCGGTCGGACAACCGTATTCGACTTTATCGAAATCAGCATCACCGGCGACGACCCTCTCCTGCTCGGTATTGTAGAATGGAACCAACAAACCGAAGAACTTGATTTTCTTGCGCTCAAGAGAATCGGAAAATTCCTTGCAGTAGAGGTAAAAAACGCATCCACCGTGGAGAAAGTGCAGCGTCGACAGGAAGATACGCTCATCAACGACCTGTTTTCCGGAGAATTTACGAATAATTCCGACATCGTCGCCGCCGCGGCTTCCTATAATTATCATCTTGACCGAACCTGGAAATACAGGATCGCCATTATCAGCCGGACCGTCCCGGAGGGAGGGCCACCCGCAAACTTCAACATCGCAAGTTTTTTGCAGGGCGCAAGAGAGTATCTCAACATCGAAGCCATCATCACTTACTATGCCGGAAACATCGTGTTAATGTTTTGCAACGGCAGCGAGACGCCTGTGATCACCCGCTTTTTAAAGATTTACGCAGGCTTCATTGGCAGCGAAGACGCGCAGGTGTATCTCAGCGGTCCAACCTCACTCGTCGGCATCCCCGCCGCGCTGGAGCAAGCGCGTAACATTGCCGCCATTTGCGAACGCTGTGAAATTCCGGATACGATTGTGACCACCGAGCGCCTCGGCACGCTTTGGCTACTGAACCTGCTCCCACGGGACGTAACGGTGATCGACTTCGTAAATCGTCACCTCACACCGTTGAAACAATACGACAGCGAGCACAAGAGCAACCTGCTCCAAACACTGAACACGTATCTGAGCACCGGCGGCAACGCTATGCTTACCGCGCAAATGCTGTTTACGCACTACAATACCGTTACCTACCGGCTCGATAAGGTGCAAAACCTGCTCGGTGTCGATTTGAAGAACAACGACATTCGCCTGCAGTTGCAAATTGCGCTAAAGCTGGACCGATTGCTTGCATCGGTTTAGGTATGGTTTATTCTTAATATGTAAATACTCCTTTTTGATGCCAGATGTGATCTTATAACAGCATTCGCACCAGAAACAGAGCCGTCTTGCCTGTCGGCTCTGTTTTTGCGATTTTTGCGAGTTTGGCCCTTTTTTATTCTTCCGGTTCTCTTCGGCTACATTCATTGACACAACGCCGTTTTTTTGATGTAATGATGTCGTTTAGGCCATGACACTCCTGAAAAAAGGCAATTCAATTATTCGCCAAATTCAGATATGAAGGAACAGACCTGCAGTTGAAGAATTTAAAACGACTTTTGCTTATATTTTTTGTGCTTCTTTGCTTTGTGCAGTCCGGCTGCGCACCGGCAGCGAATATTACGCGCAACGCGGCTTCAGGCGGAACCATCGATCTGTCCGAATGGAACTTCGATCAGGACGGAATCACAACGCTCGACGGCGAGTGGCAGTTCTACTGGAACAGACTGCTTTCATATACAGACCTGTCCGCCGAATCCCCCGACTCCCTGGCCTCGGTGCCGAATACATGGAATAACTACACGCTCAATGGTGCGACACTTCCCGCATTCGGTTTTACAACCTATCGGCTGCATGTGATAACATCGCTTCCGGCAGGGACGAAAATGGGGCTTTGGGTCAACAATTTTTCCAGCGCATACAATCTCTTCGTCAACAGCGACCTCGTGTCCTCAAACGGGCACGTGGCAACGAATGTACGTGAAGAAATCGGGCAATACGACTCCCGCGCCGTTTATTTTGAAGTGCCCGCCAGCGAATTCGATCTCATCATACAGGTGTCGAATTTTCATTATGCAAGAGGCGGCGTCTGGTACAATCTCATTTTGGGCGATGCCGATTCCATTAGAATTTACGATACGCATAAATCCTTCGCCGCGGCTGCACAGTTCGGCATTTTGATGATTGTATTTTTGTATTGTATCTCGGTTTACTTTTTGCTCCGCGAATTGAAGATCAGTCTGATCTTCGGATTGTTATGTTTCTCTCTCGTGCTTTTCCTCGATGCACTGAACATGACGTATCTATGGAAACTGTTCCCTGCGTTGGATATCGGTGGATATGTTTTTATCTGGTATTCTTCCGGCATATGGGCAACGTTTTTATTGGTCGCGTATTTTGCGGAAATTTTTCGATCGCGGTTTTCGTCCGTTGTAACAAAAGTTTTTTTCGTGTTGACCGCCGGTTTCCAGATCCTGCACATCGTCACACCCGTCCCGGTCTATACGGCCTGCTTTGGCCCACTTCACGTGATTCCGCAGATGTATCTTTATATCCCGGAATTTGCGTGCATACTGATTATGATCTGTGTTCGTCTGCGCGATATGAAGCGTGTGGCTTTGCTCAATTTCTTTGGCATCGCGTTGCTGGTCGCCGCATTCGTTCACGACAGCCTGTACTACACGCATATTGCCTCCTATAATACCGGCGAGCTTTCACAGTATGGTGCAATCTTGGTGCTGCTCATACAGTTGCTTTATCAAGCGAAACGAACCCGCACATACCGTGACAACAAAGTGAACGCGGAACTGAAGTTCCTGCGCGCGCAGATCAATCCGCATTTCTTATATAACTCGATGAACGCTTTTATCTCCATTTCCCGCGATGACCCGCACACGGCGCGGAACCTGATGGCAGATTTCAGCGAGTATCTGCGTAAACGCTTCGATATCAAAGGCACCGGACAGCTTACGACCTTGAAAGCTGAAATCAAGCTGACGCAGGCGTATATAAATATAGAAAAAGCACGTTTTGAAGATCGAATCCAAATCTATTTTGATTTGCCAGAACAACAGGACGCGTTGGTCCCTGCATGCATGCTTCAGCCGGTCGTTGAAAACGCGGTGATCCACGGTATCCTGCCGAAACCGGAGGGCGGAAGAATCGACGTTAAAATTGAGCGTGTTGAAAATATGCTGCATTTTTCGGTTCGTGACGATGGCGTCGGCATGGACGCCCAAACGATTCGACAGGTCGTAAAAAACGATACTGAAGGCGTTGGACTTGCCAATATATCGCAGCGTCTATACGCGCTCTACCGAAAAAAACTGACGATCATCAGCCCCTTCGATGCCGGTACGACCGTTTTCTGGGACGTTCCGCTTGATGGGCATAAAAGAAACGGAAGGAGGCTGAGATGATACGCGTTATTCTGATTGACGATGAAAAACCCGCCCTGCGTGAGCTTTCCTACCTGCTCTGTAAATTCAGCAGCGTTGAGGTTGCCGGAACGTATACCGACCCGATGCAGGGAATAGCAGCAGCCATAGAGATGCATCCACAGGCGGTTTTTCTGGATATCCATATGCCGCAGTTGATGGGTACGGATGCCGCGTCCATGATTCTCGACCGCTGTCCGGACACACGAATCGTTTTCGTAACGGCGTATGATCGATACGCCGTGGAAGCGTTCGAGCTGTATGCGCTGGATTATATTTTAAAGCCCATATCCACGGCACGCCTTGAAATGACGATCGATCGTCTTAAAAATAAAACTGAAAGCCGTAGCAAGCGTGTAAAAAACCTAACGATTCGCTGCTTCGGCGAATTTGAGATCGGTTGGAGTGGCGAAACGCCGATAAAATGGCGAACGGAAAAAACGCGCGAACTGTTTGCTTTTTTGCTGCACAACAAAGGCCGGACTGTTCGCAAAAACGAAATAATCGAGGCAATCTGGCCGGACGCGGTCTTCGATCGGGCGGATCATCAATTGCACAATGCAATCTATTATATACGTAAGACACTCAGCGACTATGGCGTCCCGCGCGAGCAACTGTGCGTCAGCGGCTGTTACCGGCTCGATCTGAACGGAGTTGAAACGGATGTGGAACGTTTCGAAAAACTCTGTTCAAGCGTTCAAACACAGTGCCCTGACGTAGCCTGCAAACCGGATCCGCCCGATCTGTACAAAGGTGCTTACCTTGACGGTATCGGGTGGCTCTGGGCAGAACCCGAGCGTATAAAGCTGGAAAAACAATATGTGCAGGCGATGCTCACGCTGGCGAGGGCTGCAATTGACGAAAGCCGCTTCGACGACGCGGAAGCGTTGCTGCGCACAGCGTACCAGCATGTCCCCTGCGAGGAGAGCGTCACGGTGTTGCTTTTGTCTTTGTTTGCCCGCACGGGTGAAAAAACAAAGGCGGTTGTGCACTACAAGCAATACTTTCAGACACTTAAAAAAGAACTTGGAATCAAGCCGGGCCGGAAAGTAAGCCAACTCGTAAAATCCTTTCGGGACTAGTGTTTTTTCGCATGTGAATAGACGTTTACCTTCGCAGGTCTGCAATTATTTTTGCAGACCTGCTTTGACATGCGCCAAAAGAGGCCATATGGGATGTTTTGGGAGAATTTTGGGAGGACGGATTGGTATAGTTAATTTGTATCTTCATACGAAATCACGCAATCCATTCGTTATTGTTGTATATTGCCAAAGGAGATGACCATGCGCAACAAAAAATCCACCATACTTTTGATACTGATCGGTGTTTTTATTCTGCTGCTGCCCTGTACGGGCCTTGCCGCAACAGGCGACGAATACAACGACGGCACATATGTGTATACGGAACTATCGGACGGAACCCTTTCCGTCAAAGGTCTGGTTCCCACCATATCCTGTCCGTCTTCCATCGTTATACCGTCTTCCTGCAACGGAAAAGCCGTAACGGAAATCGCTGAACATGCTTTTTATTATGGGTCAAACGATAATATTGAGATGCACGATATAATTCACATCACCATTCCAGCGAGCGTAATAATTATTAGAAAACAGGCCTTCTCTTGCTGCCAAGATATTGAAAGCTTAACGTTTGCGGCAAACAGCCAGTTGGAAACAATAGAAGATGGTGCCTTTCAGAGTTCGCCGCTGACTTCCGTCACAATACCGGCAAGCGTAAAAAATCTATCGGGTTTTTATTATGATGTATATTTGTCTACTGTCATTATTGAAGAAAACAGCCAATTGGAAACGATTGGAAGTGGAGCGTTTTATAATTGTCAGGCGCTGACGTCGTTTGAAATACCGGCAGGCGTACAGACAATTGGTTATAATGCATTCTGCAAATGCACTCATCTGGCTTCTGTCACATTCGAAGGGAATAACCAGCTAACATCGATCGGAAGCCTTGCGTTTAGTACGACAGCACTGACTACAATTACGCTCCCAAAGAGCGTTACTGTACTTGATAATTCGGTTTTCTACAATTCAACATTGAAAAAAATATATCTGTACAACCTGGATACGACGATTGGAACAAACGTTTTTAAAAGTACTCCGCTGATCGAATCGGACGCTCCGGCAGCATACGGCATCTATGGATACGACGATTCTACTCTGGAGACATATGCAGCGGACAATGGAATCCATTTTCACCCGACGTATATCGTCAGCTACAACAGCAATGGCGGAACTGCGGTGAACTCTGCCGATGTTGAGCCGGGAAACTCGACACCTGCTCCAACCGCTCCCACAAAAGAAGGCTTTCGTCTGGAAGGCTGGTACAAGGACGCGGCGCTGACGCAGAAAGTCACGTTCCCGTATACGCCGAGTGCGTCGATTACACTCTACGCCAAGTGGGTACCCGATAATTTCACGGTGTCGTTCAACTCGAAAGGCGGCAGCGCGGTCGCTTCGCAGGAAATTCTTCCGGGCGAAAAGGTAGTTGAGCCGACCAACCCGACGCGCAGCGGCTTCACCTTCGGTGGCTGGTACACAGATTCCGCGCTGAGCGACGCATGGGACTTTGACAGCGACACGGTGAGTGCCAACATGACGCTGTACGCCAAATGGCTCTGCAAAGTGACCTTTGATTCCAACGGCGGCAGTTCGGTCTCGTCCAAATATGTCACCGAAGGCGGGACCGTCACCGAACCGACCGATCCGACGCGAACGGGCTACACCTTCGGCGGCTGGTATTCAAATTCCGCACTGACCGCCATATGGAATTTCGGCAGCAATACGGTAAGCGGCGCGACAACGCTTTACGCCAAGTGGACGGCGCACACCTACACCGTGCAATACAACGCGAACAACGGCGGCGGAAGCATATCCTCCGTCAGCCATACATATGATGTTGAAAAAACGCTGACCAATAACAGCTTCACCCGAACCGGATACCGTTTCGCGGGCTGGGCGACGAGTGCGAGCGGTTCCATTGCATATTCCGACGGGGAAAGTGTGAAAAACCTCACGGCGACCAACGGCGCGACCGTGACCCTCTACGCCAAATGGTCGGCGAACACCTATACCGTCAAATACAATTCAAACAATGGCAGCGGCAGCATGGCTTCCGTCGGCCATACATACGACGTTGAAAAAGCGTTGTCCGCCAATATCTTTACACGGACAGGTTATACCTTTGCGGGCTGGTCGGAAAGCACGAGCGGTACTGCGACCTACACGGATAAACAGAGCATCAAAAACCTCACTGCAACTCACGGCGCAACTGTGAACCTGTACGCGGTCTGGACGGCGCATACGTATACCGTCGCCTACAACGCCAACGGCGGAACCGGAACGACAGCGTCCGGCAGCCACACCTACGACGTTGAAAAAGCGCTGACGAGCAACACCTTTACCCGCACGGGATACACCTTTGCAGGCTGGGCGACGAGCGCGACCGGCTCCGTCGTGTATTCCGACGGGGCGAGCGTGAAAAACCTGACGGAGGCCAACGGTGCAACCTTGACCCTTTACGCCAAATGGTCGGCGCATACGTATACCGTGCAGTATTACGCAAATACCGGCGCTGGCACCATGGTCTCCAGCGCCCATACCTATGACATTGCAAAAACGCTGAGCGCAAACAGCTTCACAAAAACCGGCTACACGTTCTCCGGCTGGGCGACGGGTTCGACCGGCCCTGTGGTATATTCCGATAAGCAAAGCGTAAAAAACCTGACCGCGACCGACAATGGCACCATCAAGCTGTATGCCAAATGGACGGCGCATACCTACACCGTTCAATACAATGCCAACGGCGGAACCGGAACCATGACGTCCGTGCTGCATACATACGACACAGCAAAAGCGCTGACCACCAACAACTTCACACGAACCGGATATACCTTCGAGGGCTGGGCGACGAGTGCGACCGGGTCCGCTGCGTATTCCGACGGCGCGAGCGTGAAAAACCTGACGGCGAATGACGGCGCGACCGTGACCCTCTACGCCAAATGGACGGCACACACATGTACCGTAAAATTCTACGCAAACGGCGGCACCGGGACGATGGCCGACAGCGTTTATACCTACGATGTGGAAAAAGCGCTGACCGCCAACGCGTTTCCCCGCACGGGATACACCTTCTCCGGCTGGGCGGCAAGTTCCGGCGGATCGACGATATATTCCGACAAGCAAAATGTAAAAAACCTGACCGCGACCGACGGCGCAATCATCAAGCTCTACGCCGTTTGGACGGCGCACACGTATACTGTGAAATACAACTCAAACGGTGGCACCGGAACGATGGCGTCTGGCACGCATACCTACGACGTAGCGAAAGCTCTGACGGACAACGCCTTTTCGCGCACGGGCTATACATATGAAGGCTGGGCGACGAGTTCCGGCGGATCGGTGGCATATTCTAATAAACAGAGCGTGAACAATCTGACCGCGATCGACGGCGTAATCTTCAACCTGTATGCAGTCTGGACAGCGAATACGTACTCCGTCTCGTTCGACGCGGATGGCGGAGCAGTCTTCCCCGATTCCCAGATCAAACGGTTCGACAGCGCATACGGTAAAGCCTCGGACGGTTCGACCGCCGCCACGCTGCCCACACCGACAAGAACAGGTTACACGTTTAGCGGCTGGTATGCTTCGTCCGACTATGCGGGTTCACGTATCACGGATGCGACCGTTGTCACCACCGCCGCGAATCACACGTTGTTTGCCAAGTGGACAGCCAACGACTATACGGTCACGTTCAACGCGGACGGCGGCACGGTCTCCCCCGCGACCCAGACCAAGCAATTCGACAGCACCTATGGCAAGGGCGACGACGGAATTACGGACGAAGCTTTGCCAACTCCCGACAGGGCGGGTTATACCTTCGGCGGCTGGTGGACCGCGATCAACGGCGGCGGCACACAGGTTTTGAATACAACCGCCTTTATTACGGCTGGAAATCAGACGCTTTTTGCCAAGTGGACCGTCATTCCGATCGAAATCAACGCCACGGGCACAATGCCCGAGGGAACATATGGCTCCGACTACAGCGCGACCATCACCGCAGGCGGCGGCAGTGGCAGCTTCACCTACAAATTAACGAGCGGCTCACTGCCCATAGACGTCACACTTTCCGAAGGAGGCGTGCTTTCCGGAACACCGAAATCGTTCGGGAACTACACTTTGACTATTCTTGTGACCGATAAAAACAACGGTGAAACGGCCACAATCGTCCGCACTCTGAAAATCGTTCCGCTCGGCACTTGCTCCACTCCGTTCGCCGCACCCGATTCCTGCGACCTCGACTATGACGACACCGTCCAATTAGGCACTCTCACGCCGGAAGCGGAGATCTACTATACAACAAACGGCGACACACCTACAACGGCCTCAGCGCGCTACACAGAGCCTTTGGTTTTGCAAAGAGATACAACGATCAAAGCCATCGCCGCCAAAGCAGGACTGGTCGACAGCAGTGTCTCCGCGTTTTCTTACAAAATAAAAACATACACCATTACCTACCGGGCAAACGAAGCAACGGGCGGCACCGCACCCGACGACGACACCATCTATCGAAAAGGCAGCAGGGCCGTCGTTTTGGATAAGGAGGCTTCTCTCGAAAAAACCGGCTACACCTACGGCGGCTGGAACACGCAGCCCGATCAAAGCGGCATCCATTACGCACAGGACGATATCATTACAATCAGCGACGACGTCACGTTGTACGCCGAATGGACGATCAACAGCTATCAGGTGACATTCCGTGACTGGGATGGTTCAATCATCAAAGTACGGATGGTGGACTATGGCGACAAGGCCGTCGCACCGCCGAACCCTGTCAGGCCGGGTTACACCTTTGCTGGCTGGAATCAGGATTTCAATTTTGTTCGCGGCTATATGACAATCGCCGCAACCTATACGGTCAATGATTACACGATTGATTTCAATACCAACGGCGGAGAAAGCGTTCCGGCGCAAACAGTGGCATATCACGCCGCGATAAGCAAACCCGCAGACCCGAAAAAGCCCGGATTCACGTTCGACGGCTGGTATACGGATTCTGCGTTAACAACACCATATGACTTTTCCGCAGAGGTGGAGAGTGACCTGACGGTCTACGCCGGTTGGCTCGAAAACGCCGTGTTACTGAATCGCACAGCGGATGAACTGACCCTTGAAAAAGCGTTTCGGTTCGCTGAAGGCGACACATGGGAATGCGTCACCAGCGATTTTGTAATCCTGCACGCCGACGAAGACGGCGCGCAAATTGTCTGGTCGTCGTCTGACGAAAGCGTTGTTCGTCTCGACGGCGGCGGCGAAACCGTACAGGGTGTCGTAGCAAGGCCAAATTCCGCAGACGCCAGCGTCATTATTACCGCAACCATCTCCAAAGAAGACTTATCCATTACGAAAACATTCCTGCTCATCGTCAAGCACGAAGGCACGGCTAAACAGGCAACGCGCGAAGCGACGCCGCGTGCCGTTACCGTGCAAATCGGTAATAATCAGGATACCGATACTGTTTATCGGACGGTGCTTGACGACGGTACGAATATTGACGTAGCCTCTCTGTCGCCGGAAACGCTGCAACGTCTGCTTGCGCAAAGCGGCGACGGCAAAACCGTTTCAGTGACCATCGATCGTTACGAGGCCAGTCCGGCTGGCGAATTCGCGTTCGAGGTGTCCCCGGCAGCCGTCGCAATGCTGGTCGAACGCGGCCTCGGCGTGGCGCTGAATTCACCCGAAGGCAGTGTAACTGTGTCTGCCGAAGAGCTTTTACATGCCGGCGAAAACCATGCCGGGCTCTATTTCCGCCTCGTTCCGGTCGCGGGCGAATCCGACGAAGCCGGTGAAGCGTTCCGCAGCGATCGCACTGTGCTTTCTTTGTTGAATATGACAACGGGTGAAGTGTTCGGCGTACCGCGTATTATTCAGACAAATACACAAGGTTGTGAAACGACGGTTCGTTTTCCGCTGGTCGGCATCTCAGAGCGGCAGCTGAACGACCCGGACTTCCTGTCAACCCTGCGCGTTTATGTGGAGCATGACGACGGCACCACCGAATTGGTTGAAGGTAAAATCGTCTACGCTGACGGCGTTCCAATAGCGATTGAATTCCAAATCTGTTCCTTCAGTCGCTTCCAGATCGTCAGCGTTCACAATGCGGTCTCTTCATGGTTGATTATTGCGCTTTGCAGTGTCATCCTGCTTGCGCTTGTATGCGTTTTGTTAAGAAAAAGATCTAGGCGCAAAGCGCATATAGGATTCTGATTTCAGTACTCGCAGCAAAAATCAGCACCGTCGAACTCGGCGGTGCTGATTTATTATGCAGCCTGATAGCCATGCTTTAGTATCCAAATACCCTCATTCCCAATTCGTGACTTAAATCCGCCGGATGTCCTTTGGGATGAGCCGGGTGCTGGAACGCATCATGATACACATTCTTGGTAAGCATGTGTCCGCATGCATCTTTGACAAACAACCGTACGTCATAGTGAATATCCTTAGCCACCGGAAATGTGAAATCACAAAGCCGGATTGCGCTATCTTCTCCGATATCGACCTTCTGGGATCCGGAAAACAACTTTTTGCCTTCTTGATCCGTCACAATCCATTCTGCTGTACAGTCGGTGAATTCTTCCAGAAGATCGTTTACAATCCAAATCGCAACCGGGTTGTTCTTGTATTCCATAAAGATTCCAACGGGAAGATTGCTTTCCTCCATTGCATTTACGCCCTTTTTGGGAATGCCCCACCAATCATAAACACCGTAAAAACTTTGCGGGCAAATGTCGGAAAATAGAAATTGAACATAACCCGAACATGGACGGTATTTCATGATGCGGTAATGCTCAATAAAAAATTTGAGCAGTCGATACTGATAATATTGAAGTTCTTCAATTCCATCCTTTTTGTCGATCATTCGCCTTAAGCGACTGTAAACCTCCGGTATAGAGCGTAGATTCTCTGCGCAAGCAGGCGCGTCAAAGCCAAACTCGGTATTCAGTTTTTCCGGCATATCGCAGATATCGGTATAGTGCGTCTGTTCTCCAATCAGCGAACCGAAATAGTTATGCATGTCTCCGCTTTCCAGGTCGAAATGTTGAATCGATCCTTTGATGTACGGGCGCGTAGGGTCTAGTTTTTTCAGCGCTTCTACCAGTTGCGGTCCGGGCGTTACATGCATCATAGACGTCGGCAATGATTCCGTCGTCTCCATCATGCCCATCTGAATTGCCAGCGCCCAGATATCCGGTTCATTCATGCAGACCCAGCAGGCAATAGAGGGATGATTCCGAAGCCCTTTGACCATATCTTCAAAGATATGAACCGCCCGGTCCTTAAACTCCTCCGTATCCGGATGCAACCAGTTTAAGTCCGAATCCTGCATGACCAGTATGCCCAGTTCATCGCAAAGCTCGTAAAACGACGGCTTGGCTACATGGACATGAACCCTGACGATATTGCATCCAAGCGCTATCATCGCCTTCAAATCCCGGCTGTAGCGATCCTTATTCAACTTTGAAATATAGATATCCGGAAAATACGACGTACCCCGCAGGTAAATCTTTTTGCCATTCAGAATAAACGTCGTTTCCTCTGCCGTTCTGTTGATTTCGATGGTGCGAATACCGAACTTGCAGGTGTATTTCTGGGTGCATACGCCTTTGTAATAAATGCTGATCTGCACGCGATAAAGGTGTGGAGCCCCCCTGTCCCAAGTATTCCATATTTTAGGGTTCTCAACAGAGAGTGAAAGTCCCACTTTCGAAGTACCGCTTGCCAGAGTCTTCACTTGCTGTGTTCCTGCTTGCTTCAGACCGATTTCCTCATCAAAAATTTCACAGCACACCGTAACTTCAAAGTCATCCGCCTGTGCCGATAGCGGTACATCAACCTGGATGTCCGCCGACGACGCATCCAGTGAAAGCTGCGTTTTGACAAGCGGCTCTCCTTCTATCTTCACACCGGAATATGATAGCAGTTTCACGCTCTCCCAAATGCCAACCGGGTTTACGTCCCGCTGGATGAACCCATCCGAGTGTTCATACGTTCCTTTCATCATATCGTGCACGGTCATCCTAAAGTCTCCGCCTTGCATTTTGTAAACCGCTGTCGTTTTATCCCACGGCGACCATACTTTCACAACAAGATTGTTGGGTTCTCCTCTTTTCAGCAAGCTGCCGACCTGAAACTCAAAGGGTGCAAAATATCCTTCGTGCTCACCGAGGTATTCTCCATTCAGCCAGACCTTGCAATAATAATCCACACCTTCAAAGCGCAGCACAGCATAAGGAGCATCCAGCTCCTGTGGAACGACAAATTCGTTTTTATACCACCACGGCGCATTGTTAAAGCTTCTCAATTCGCGCCCGAAATACGGTTGCTTTGCAAAAAGTAGTTGGAGGTGCGTCAGCCTGTCTATCGGTTCCCACTCGGAGAATCCCTGTCCCGCCGCTGATACCGGTCCCCACTCGTTGCTATAGATTGCCAATTCCTCCCCGCAATCCTTTACGTCCTGCAAAATGTTCCATCCACTATTTATTTTAAATTCTTTCATGTTTTCCTCCAGATAATTCATTCTTCCATTGCGCGATCGGCACTTTTATCTTGTTTGATAAAGAAAATCGGTATCAAACTCAAAATCGTGGTGACAGCGGCCGCCCAGAATAGCAGAGGCGTCGGAGCAGTGCCCGCTTGTCCGTTCATCATGATCGGCATACCAAAATGCGCTATGATGAACGAACCCAGGTTTGATCCGATAATCATTGGCACGGTGACGATAAAAACAAGCGATAATCCAGCAAATTGTGCTGTTTTTCCTTTCGGAAACAGGTCCTTTGCCCATGCGTTTCCGCATACGCCGAAACCAGCCAACGGTAGCATCAGGATTGTTAAAAACACCATTAACAACGGCATGCTGATTCCCGGCTTTACAAATGTGAAAATCACTGCGCTGATCGCCATAAAAACAAGAAGAACGATCGTTGCTTTTTTACGGCCCCACTTGTCGCTTAATGCACCTATCGGCAGCGCCACTAACATTGAAATCAATGTTGGGATGGCATTCGCAATTCCTGCCTGCGCCGTCGTTAACCCCAGATATTGCATCAAATAAATCAGCAGATATACGATCACCGCATACCATCCGCAGCCCCAAATCAACACGGCCACCAACAGCAAAAAGAGATTCTTGTTCTTTACAATGCTGCTCCAACGGAAGTTGTCCAAAATCTCTGCAAACAACGGTTTGCGCTTTTCCTTTCTCTCTTCTTCACTCATCGGCTGGTCCTGAAGCATCAGCGCACCGCTGATTCCGGCAAAGATCAACAGAATTCCTGTCAGAATAAAGAACACGGAATATCCGAAATCGTCAATGATCACCCCCGCTATCGCGCTCGTCAGCACCGTTCCGATCCCGACGACCAATTGCACGATGCTTTGCACGCGCGCCCTGTTTCCGACTGTTGTAGTATCCGTGACATATCCGCCAAACGCTCCGTCATAAGCGGCACCAAAGCCGATCATCATGATGCTGTCGACAATAACGATGTACGGGACGGCAATTGCTTTTGAGCCGATGCGGTCCGCAAACGAGAACGCAATTGTAAGAACGCCGGCGGTCATCAATCCAAACAAGATGAACGGCTTGCGTTTTCCCCAACGGCTTTGACAGCGATCGCTAACAGCACCAAACACAATTGCGCCAAGAGCGGCTGTTATTGCGCTGATTGACACCATCCACGCAACCGCCTGTGTATCAGGTGTAATTTCGTTGTACACAAACGTATTAAACCAGTTGTTCTCCATCGTTGATCCCATTGTTGAAAACATAGCGATCATAATCATGGCAATCCATGTGACTGCGTTTTTTGAGCTTGTCAGCTTATACCATTTGTTTTTTGACTCCATATTCGTCTCTCCTTTTATTGATAGATGCAGCAAAGAACGCCCACTATAGAGTGGGGCTATATCCCAAGTTGAATTGTGTTTCCGGCTATGTAATAATTATTACGTTCTGATGTTACACAATCGAATCATGTACGTATATCAAAAAACGACGATCTGTATCGCGAATTAGACCGTCATCCATATTATTGAAAGAACTATGAAAAAGGCTTCCTACCCATTCGGATACGGAAGCCGTGAACAAAAATCAAATATGTTCAGAGGTTCAAAATGATTGCTCCGATCGACTCCATCGCCTATCAGCTCAGGCTGCTCAACAGGCTGTCACAAATTCCGCTTTCGGTCATGGATCGGGACGGTCACTTTTTGCGTGCCTTTCCTTTTCAGGATTGCAGCATTCCCTTCCAGCTTTCTCCAACGGCTATTCCCTCCCTGCTAAAATCGGCAGAAACAATGCCTTTTTATAATATTGACGATAATTCTGTGATCTATTCATTGCTCCCGGTTGATAAAGATGGTGGTTATTATATCTTTGTCGGCCCCGCATTGTTGAGCAGAACAGCGGATTCTGTTTCGTATCACAATCGATCAATGCTCTTTGGCGAATTGCCACTTTCGTCATTTGAAACGATCTTTTCCGTCCTCCCTTTCGTAAACCCTTTTGATTTTTTTAGCCTTCTGCAGTTACTTTATTACAACATTAGTAAAGTTGAACTGACCGTAGATCAGTTTTTTGACTGCAATACGGTTCTGGATAACACCCGAACCGTTGATCAAATTTTGTTTATGCGTCGGGAGTCTTCCATTTACCACCACACATACCTCGGCGAACTGCAAATATGTGATATTATCCGAAACGGACAGATTGAAAAGCTTTCCGAGGGAGCGAGATTCGCAGGCCAGGGAATTCCGGGAACGATTCATCCGGACCCGCTCCGAAACGCCAAGGACCTTGGTATTATAACGATCACTATCATTGCGCGGCCGGCAATTCAGGGTGGATTGTCCGATGAGGTCGCGTATGCCATGAGCGACGCCTATATGCAGGAAATTGAAGCTTGTACTTGTCAAAAGGATGTTTTCAACGTCTGTTTCAGAGCTGCATCGGAATATACGCACGCCGTAGCCGAACTTAAAAAACGTTCCGACTACAGTGAGTATGTAGTGCATTGCATTGAATACCTGCAAAAACATCTGCATGAAAAAATTCTGGTCGAAGACGTTGCCAATACGCTCCGCGTCGGGCTTAAGCAATTGACGACGGCATTTAAAAAAGAAACAGGCCAGTCCATCACCGCCTATATACTAAACGAACGGATTCGGGAGGCAAAAAGTCTTCTTACGTATACCAATATTCATTTTTCTGAAATCAGCACATATCTGAACTTCTGCAGCCAGAGTTACTTTACAAGCATGTTTAGAAAAAGCACCGGCAGCACACCTGCCGAATATCGCAAGCAACACTATAAATCGCCCGTGATTGATGCACCGTCTTCTGTTGCCGATTATATCAGGCGTATCAATCAGCTAAAAAGCCCTTCGTATGATTTGCCTGACGAAAAGGGCTAATCGTCCGCAGCCTTGCCTGGTTTGTTATAAGAAAATCGAAATGCCTGAAACAAACTGGTCCGTGCAAATGAACGTGTTGCGAAATGGAGATTGCCATTGGAAACGAACGCGGGTTCAGTAAGAAAAGCGCAAGTGCGAGTATGCTGTGCGGATTCGGCGCGTATACATGTCGGGAGAATGGACATATGGCACGAGTCATATATGTCGAAGGTTCAGAAAGCAAGGATTCCCTGACAGCTTTTAAAAGGTACGCCTTTTCATGGATATATTAGGACTGCACTCGATCCATTGCACGAAACGCCGGCGATTCCCGGTGGACAGCCGCTTGTAGCCTTCTTGCAATTGCGAACTTTATTACATGCTATCGGTAAATACTACTTCCTAATGCCAAAAAGTGTTTTGTTTAGGGCTTTTTTCGTTTAACCTATAACAGTCCACACACCAAAAACAGAGCCATCGTGTCGACGGCTCTGTTTTCCTGTTTTGCCTTCTTTCCCCAGACAGCGAAATTTCTACACGCCCATTGAAATTCCAAGCAACTCCGCCTGGCGCAAAAACTGCGAATCTGCGGGAATGTTCTTCAGTTTGCCCGCAACTTCGCTCAACGGTACCGCTACAATTTCGGTGCCCCTGAGCGCTACCATGTTGCCGAACATTTTCTTCTTCACCAGCTCACCCGCTATGGCGCCGAAACGGGAGCACAGTAGGCGGTCTGTCGACGTAGGATCTCCACCCCGTTGAAAATGGCCTGGAATAATGGTTCGGACGTCTTGGTCAAGACGCTCAGTGAGTACGTTCGTCAGTCTGTGTCCGGGCGAAAGGAACAGATTGTTTCGCTCTTTTTTGGAAAGCGCAGCTTCGTCCCTTGTCAATGCGCCCTCCGCAATTGCTATGATCGAGAAATTTTTTCCCTGCCTGTTTCGGTGTTCAATCGCCTCTATTACATGATCGAGATCATATGGAATCTCAGGAATCAATATCACGTCCGCACCCCCCGCGATGCCTGCGCAAAGCGTGATCCAACCGACCTTATGGCCCATGAGCTCAATTACAAAGACACGCCCGTGGGATGCCGCCGTCGTATGGATTGCGTCGATGACATAGGTTGCTTTTTCCACGGCGCTATCAAAGCCAAACGTAAGATCGGTGCCGTATACGTCGTTGTCGATCGTCTTGGGTATTGTCACTACATTCGCTCCATTTTGGCTGAGCAAATGCGCCGTTTTATGGGTGCCGTTGCCACCGATGATTACCAGCGCGTCAAAGTCATGCTTTTTATAATTCTTCAGCATCATGTCCAGCTTGTTTGTGTTGTTTTCGTTCAAAGTTTGCATTTCTTTGAACGGCTGCCGTGATGTGCCCAATATCGTTCCGCCCTGACGCAATATACCGGAGAATTCGCCCGGGCCCATCTTTCGCCATTCGCCTTCTATTAAACCGCGATAACCATCAATAATCCCGATCAATTCAAGGTCCGGTATGCATCCATAAAGAGTTTTTGCAACGCCTCGCAGCACCGCATTGAGTCCCTGACAATCTCCCCCGCTTGTTAATAATCCAACTTTCATTGTCTATCCCTCTCCCGCAAATAAATTTTTACTGACAAATGTTCCCATAATGCAACGAACCGCAAGCGGCCCATTCGATAATTTGTTTTACTAACGCGATTATTCAACGTACAGTGACGGCGAAATGTGTCTGCCAAGCCATATCAGCGCGCTGCCAAGTGTGCGGCGTACATTTCGCATTGAAAATTTCTTTTTGTGGGGTAGCTGCGCCTTATAATCGTCAAGGCATTTATGATATTCGACCATTTGCGCATTTTTGCAACCGTTTGGTGATTCCAGCCGCGTATAACTGCCGTCGGGTTGCATAACGCGCCCTTTCTCGACATCCTCCATCAGCAAAAGCAGTGTGCTTCTCATACGCTTTGCTATCTCCTTATCCTTTACCGGGCAGAGAACTTCCATACGTCGATCAAGATTTCGAGTCATCATATCGGCCGACGAAATAAACAGCTTTTCATCGCCGCCGCCAAGGAACCAATAGACGCGCGAATGTTCCAAAAATCTGCCGACAATGCTAATTACGCGTATGTTCTCCGTCAGGCCGGGAATCCCGGCCTTCAGGCAGCAGATGCCCCGTACAATTAAATCGATCTTTACGCCCGCCTGAGAAGCCTTTATGAGCTTATCGATCATATCTTTATCGGCAAGCGAATTCATCTTTGCCACAATATGGCCGCCACGACCGTACATTTCCATACACTGTATTTCATTATCGATTAACTCATAGAATTTCTTCCGTATCCCGTCGGGCGATACATTGAATACGCGGTAATCTTCGCCCGTATAGTCCATGCTGAGTTCGCGAAAGAACAGGACGATATCACTTGCAATGTCTTCGCTCGACGTTAAAATACCGACGTCGGTATACAAATTGGCTGTTTTTTCATTATAGTTGCCGGTTGCAACGTGCGCCGTATGCTGAATGCCCTTTGGCGACCTGCGCGTGATCAGCAGGAGCTTTGCATGCACCTTCATAAAGTCACGCCCATAAATAACATGGCAGCCCGCATCTTCCAGTTTTGCCGCCCACTCAATATTATTTTCTTCGTCGAAACGCGCTTTCAGTTCCACAAGAACGGTAACTTCTTTGCCTCTTTCGGCCGCCGCGACCAGATATTTAACGACTTCCGAATTATTTGACACGCGATACAATGTCTGGCGGATTGCAATGACCGAATCGTCAAAAACGGCTTCGCGAAGCAAATCCAGCACGGCTTCAAAGTTGATATATGGATGAAAAACAAGATAGTCCTTCAACTGAATTTGGCGGTAAATGCTTTCACCCTGCTCAAGACCGGGGACATAAACGCTTTTTATGTCTGTGAAAAAGTAGTCTGTGTACTTTTTTGCTTTCGCCGCGTCGACCACGGTCCACATCAGACTCATGTCAAGCGGCAGATTCCGCATAAAAACCTGTTTTTGTGTAAGCCCTAAACGGTGGGTCAGTTCCTTTGAGAGCTCACTTGTCACTGGTAAATTTGTCTCAAGACGCACGGGCATTAAGCGGCGTCTTTTTTCCAAAATGTGCTGCATCGCCTCACGATAGTCTTCTTCACTTCCGGCAATTTCATCGTCCAGCTCCAAATCCGCGTTACGCGTAACACGAAATTTGCCAATTTCAAGAACTTCCATTTTGGGAAACATTTCGTGTGCAAACGCTCTAATAACGTCCTCGACAAGATAATAGACCACTTTGTCTGAATCGAGGAATGTGATTTTATTCGCCGTCTCCGGCAGAAGTATCAGACCCAGTTTCTCGCCACTTTTGCGCTTCAGGCGAACGGCGACAAACACAGCTTTGTTTGGAAGATATGGGAACGGATGTTTGCCGTCTACAATAATTGTTGACAGGATCGGACGAATGGTTTTGTTGAATTCCCTGTGGAGCGCTTCCAGTTGATGCATAGGAAGCTGATCGGGTTCCAATCGACGTACACCAATTTGATCGAGCGCATCAAATAACGTCTTTTGCGTCTCGTTATACAGGTCGATCATTCCAGCGGTTTTTTTAAATATCTGGTCAAGCTGCTTCTGCGGCGACAGGTTGGTTATGTTATCTTCGCTGTCGAGCCCTGCGAGCGACTGGTCAAACAAACCGCCGACCCGAACCATAAAAAATTCATCCAGATTCGAACAGAAAATAGATAGGAATTTTAGACGCTCCAAAAGTGGATTCTCCTGACTCTGCGCTTCTTCCAATACCCTTCCGTTAAAATCAAGCCAGCTGAGCTCTCTATTGATATATGGCGACATCGTGCTCATAATAAAAAACTCCTTAAGATATTCAATCCGGCACCCCGCATCTCCTCTGGATCGGTGCAATACTTGCTTTTCAATATGAATCCTATATTTTAATAGTATTGTGCATGCATTTTTTTGTCAATCCGGTTAAGCAGAATGCCGCTATACTTTGCGTTTTGCAACCAATAATACAGGGCACATCGATTGCAAATACGATTTAATAGTATCTGGCGCGGGTAAAATTTGCGTTTGATTTTTGTAAATTTCATATTAGGAGCATTCTTTTTTTGCCTTGCAGGAGTGATTCTATCCAGAGTGTGCTTCTAAAATCACAAAAGCGCATTACCGCTGCCTCGACTTGCATGTTTTTGTTGAAAATTCTCGCTGCAGCACCACTGCGCCTGCGTTTTTCCGTCTCAATCTGAAAGCAGATTCAGCAAAGCTGCATCTTTCAGATCTTAGAAACACACTCTATAAAAGAGTCGTCCAGATGACGGCTCTTTGTTGCTTCCTTTTCTTATGATTGATGCTGTTTGCTTACACCCTCGCCTGATTCAAGCCGAATGCGCTTACTTCTTCGTTGCTATGCACTGATTCCTTCGGTAAGCACTTCGTTCAAGAATATCTTGACGATATTCGGGTCAAACTGTGTCCCGGCATTCTGCCGGAGTTCTTTTACCGCCGTTTCCTGTTCCAGTTTTTTTCGATACGGTCTGTCCTGCGTCATCGCATCATAGGCATCGACAACGGAAAGGATGCGGGACAGCAGTGGTATTTTTAACCCTGCGAGCTGCTGTGGGTACCCCATACCGTCCCATCGCTCATGATGGCAAAGGATATATTCTGCAATCGGTGCAAGCTCCAGCGAAGCATTGGCAATTCGATAACCAATCTGCGGATGCTTTTTCATTTCAACCCATTCTTCCGCGTCGAGTTTGCCCGGTTTGTTGAGTATGCGTTCCGGTATGCCGATTTTACCGATGTCGTGCAGGGTTGAAAGCAATTGTAGCTGGTCCAGCTCCTTTTGCGACAAATTTAGTTTTTTTCCAAGCGATGCGGATAGCTTGATCAGCCTTTCGCAATGCTCCTCAGTCTCCTCATTTTTCTCATACAGCGTAACTTTTATGGAGGCGAGCACAGCACTGTGTCTGCTTTTGCTCTCCAGCACCTTGCGCTGGTACATATCTTTTTCCGCAATTTTAACCAGCGATTCAATCGGCTGATCGCGTTTCAGTCTTGTTCCGGATCCAAGCGCAACGCTGATATGGAAGGCTTCATTGGCGATCGTCTGATTGATGTGGTGACAAGCAAACTGAATCGACTGCATGATAGCCAGTGCCATATCTCCGTCGGTTTTCGGCATAAGCAGCATAAACTCGTCGCCGCCGGTCCTCGCAAGCACGTCGCCTTCCCGGCAGCCTGCCATCATCGCCTTTGCAGTATCGATGATCAATTGATCGCCCTGTATATGTCCAAACGCGTCGTTGATCAATTTCACACCGTTAATATCCCCTACAATGACCGACAGCGGGAGCTTCTCTTCCGCATCCATATTCGCCAGTGCCTGCTCAAAGCATCTGCGGTTGTTCAACCCCGTAAGGAAGTCATGATAGCTCAGATAGAAGAGATTGTCCTCCATCTTCTTGCGTTCCGTAATGTTATGGATATTGGCAGACATGTGTGCTTTACCGTCGATTACGATAAGTTTGGCCGAAAGCAACCCGATAAACGCGCCCCCATCTTTTTGTACAAGTCTGACCTCAACCGCGTCGCAAAAACCATTCTGTGTCAAGTCTCGCTCAATGCTTTTTCGATCGGATTCATTTCTAAATATCGCAAGATCATCACATTTCTTATCAATCGCTTCTTCTTTTGAATACCCGAACAGCCGTGAAAATCCTTCGTTCACATTGATGACGGTCCCATCGTCCAGGCGAACCACATACGCCGCATCCGGACTTGTATTAAACACGAGCTCAAAATAATCCTTCGCCTGACGCAGTGCTGCCTCGCTCTGCTTTCTGATTGTGTTTTCCGCTTCCAGAGCCTTAACGAGCGCGATTGCCTTCAGATGTTCTTTACGAAGTTCGAGTGTGCGCTCTTCTACAAGGGCGGCGAGCCTTTGCTTTTCGTTTCGTTTGGCAAGGTTCGCATTCTTAATCTTCACCATCGCGCGAATTTGCGCAACCAGTTCACATTCATCGATGGGCTTTGCAAGGAATGCTTCCGCACCACACTCCAGTGCGCGAATACGGCTTTCTTTGTCACCCTTTAAAGCAGTGATGAAGACGATTGGTATATCGCTGTATCGGTTGTTTGATTTTAGCGCCCTGCACACTTCAAACCCGCTCATGCCGGGCATCACAATGTCCAGTAGAATGACGTCCGGATCATGCTCCACGGCTAAATCAATCCCTTGACGCCCCGTCAAAGACGTCAGCACAGCGGCCTTTGGAAACGACTCCCGTATCAGGGCTTTGATCGTAACCAAATTGTCCGGATTATCGTCGATTGCCAATATTACGACGTTCTTATCGGCCATAGAGCACCTCTCCGATCACTTTGAACAGTTCGTCAATCTGTATGGGTTTCGCCACAAATGCCTCAAAACCGTGCGCCAGAATGCTGGAGCGCTCCTGTATCATTGCGCTTGCAGTCAGCGCAATGATTGGAATGCGACAGGTTGCAGGGGCATTGCGGATTGCACGGAATGCGTCGATACCGCTGATTCCCGGCAGTGCGATGTCCATTAAGATCAAGTCGGGCATGCGCTTCTTTGCCATAGCTATGCCCTGCTCGCCGTCCTCAGACTCAATAACGAGAAATGCGTCCTGCAAGAGTGCCCTTACGGTCGTGCGATTGTCCTCGTTGTCTTCGACAACCAGCACAAGCGGTTTTTCTTCGCTCCCAAAGTTTTGCGACAATTCGGTTTGTTCTTCATGCGCTTGCTTGGTTTCCGCAGGTTTCATAACGTCCGACTGGAACATGTTTGATACGGCTGAAAGAAGATCTTTGCGATTGATTCCGCCCTTCTGGATGATTTGGAACACGTGATTCTTTTTCAGTAAGCCGAGTTCCTCTTTTGTGATGTGCTTTGCACTCAATATCAGGACGGGGACGTTTGCCGTCCTTTCGGAGGCGCGCAGTGTGTTCAGCGTTTCGAATCCGTCGATTTCAGGCATCATAAGATCGAGTATGATTGCATCCGGGACGGTCTCCTCCATAAGATTATAGGCCGCGTGTGCGGATCGTGCGACCAACACCTGATGTCCGCTTTGCTCCATCAAATCCTTGATCTGTATGATTGCCGGCTCGCTGTCCTCAACAAGCAGTATTGTTTTATCGGTTACATCTGTACATGGTTTGTTGCTAAAGTCCGCTGTCGTAGCGTGTGCCGTCTTTGCATGATTCTTCTCATCATCACATACTGCACCGCAGGAAAGCGGCAATATGATCGTAAATTCGGAACCTTTACCCGGTATACTTGTAACTGAAATAGTGCCGCCGAGCAGCTCAGCATACTTCTTCGCAATTGCAAGGCCAAGCCCCGTACCACCGTATTTGCGAGATGTAGTGCCGTCGGCTTGTTGAAATTCGTCGAAAATACTGACAAGGTTTTCTTTTGCAATACCGATGCCGGTGTCCGCCACCATTATTTGCACGAAATCGTCGTTCGTTTTTGTAATAACTTTTACCGACCCGGTTTCCGTGAATTTCACCGCGTTACTGATGATGTTTTGAAGGATATGTCGGCACTTGCGTTCATCGCTTTGCAGATAGACGTCCGTGTCGTCCACTTGCTGAACGAGGTCGATTCCTTTCTCCGCGGCAAGCGGCTCAAGCATCGCCATAATATCCGCCAGTATTTCGCCTACACCAAACTTTGTTACCTCGATTTCTTCACGACCGGCCTCGATACGCGAGATATCGAGAATGTCATTAATCAGTGCAAGCAAATGCCGCCCGTTGCGCTCAACAATCTCCAGATAGCTAAGCTCCTCCTCCGGAATATCTTTAGCAAGCCGCCGTGTCAGAACTCCGGAAAGCGCAATGATGGAATTGAGCGGCGTACGGAGTTCATGGCTCATGTTGGAAAGGAACGTGGTTTTTAACCGGCTCGCTTCCGCAAGTTGATTGCTCTGTACGTCCAGCTCCGCGTTTTGCTGCATTAGTTCGTCTGCTTGTGTCATCAGCTCATTCTTATGTGCATCAAGTTCCTTGTTTTGCTGTTCCAGCGTTGCAAGCATGTCTTTTATCGTTTGGAACGCAAGGATACCCACTATTCGCGTGCTCATCGTTGCAAGTACGGTTTCAATAAGACGCATCGAATGTTCGTAGAACCGATTGACACTTGTCAGCGAAAGCACAGCAATGACCTCGCCGTCGGAAACGATTGGAATCGTAATAATCTCTCGCGGGATTAATTCGCCGCTGGAAACAATGAAGCGAAAGCGAGTATCTTCCGGTATTTCCCGAATATACTGAACCTTGTGCGTAAACAGTGCCATGCCGAATTCGCCTTCTAGTGTGTGCGCATCAAACGATGCTCTCGCCTTCTCGTCCAGACCAATCGAGTCAAAATAAACAAACGATTTTTTATCGTCGCTCAGTAAGTAAACCGCGGCGGTGTTTGCGCCGAGGTGTTCTGCCATTTCCTCTAGTGTGGAACGGAAGAATGCCTTTGCATCCTCCTGTCGCAGCATCGTTTCAGTGAGTGACGACGATTTTCCCTTTACTTCAAGATTCCTCTGAATTGCGTCCGCCATGGTATTAAATGAAACGGACAATTCGCCGAACTCATTACCTTTTGCATAATGACATCTGGCGGTCAATTCTCCTTCTCGAAAACGCCCAACTTCTCTGGTGATTTCAGCAAGCGGTCTTCGAATTGACTGTATCAGATAAACGCTCGCTCCGGCCGACAGGAGCAGTATTGCACCAACAAGTACAATGCGGCCTACTGTCAACGATTGATAATAGTCGACGAACGCCGCGTTCAGTTCATCTGCCTTGTTTCTGGCAAAGTCGTCCATTACTTTGATGTTGGACGTTAAAATGATTCTGTAACTGCCGACGTCTCCCTGATCGCCAAGGCTAGCAATAGCCCCCTCCACGTTCCCTGCTTTTGCTGATTCAATCCGGTTCTCCGTTGCTACTTTCCAGTCGATAAAGGAATCGAAAGCCCTGTCCAGATCCATTACAGAACCAAGGTATAATTCATAGAGTATATCAAATTGCTTTTCTATATCGCTGAACGAAGATTCGATCATCTGCAAGGCGGCCTGCTGTTTGCTTTCGTCTTCGAACAGAAGAAAATTTCGCACGCCTACGCGCGATTCCAGAATGTCGATTTGAATTTCATCAATCGCTTCCCTTACCTGGATCGGGTGTTCATACATCGTTTTTTCTTTCTGGTAAAGTTGACTTGTCTGTATGGACGAAACCACACCCAACACAATGACAAATGCCAGCACCAGCGAAAAGCCGATCAGCAATTGCGCGCTTATTGTCATACTTCTCTTCTTCACGATGATTCCCCCCAACGCTTATAGAACGGTTGTGAGCCCTTTGCCAGCGAAAGCTTCTTAAGTTGTAAAGCTTTTCCTGGTGGTTTGCGAATAGCCGGGCATGTGGAAGATGGCGACGGGAGCGGATATCGGCTGAAAGCCGCTGTTGCTTTTCACAAAAGCGCGTTCCGCTTCCCCTACGGCTAAAAAGCCTGTTTTTGATATAGCTTGTTCGATTTTTTTGAGTATGAAAAGACGCGTTTCTTTTTTATAGTACATCATCAGATTGCTGCAGCATACGATATCAAAGCACCCGAAGATGCTTTCTGGCGGGCTTGCAGATGTGGCGTCCAGCAGGTCGTAATGTAAAAAAGCGATGTGTTGTTTCAGTTGAGGCGAAACGACATATTTTCCGTCGCTCTGGATGAAATAAGCTTGTATATATTTGAGCTGAACGTTCTTTACGTCGGACGCAGTGTAAACGCCTGCTCGCGCAGTCGCAAGCGCCGTGTCCGAAACATCGGTCGCAAAAATACGATACCGCAAGTCTTTGCCCGACGATTTTAGCTGCTCATCCAGCAGTATCGCCAGTGAATATGCCTCCTGTCCGCAGGAGCATCCCGCCGACCAGACGCGAATTTCACCGCCCATAGGGGCGCGGCGCAATATATCCGGGATAATCCACTGTTCAAACAGCGCAAACCCCATCGGATCACGAAAAAAGCGACTGTATGTAATGTGCAGGGATCGAAAGAAATTTTCGGCTTCCTCCCGGTTCTCCTTTAAGCATTCACAATAGTCGGCAGAATTTTCTATGCCGATGGAACTACATCTTCTTGCGATTGAGTTGCGCAGGAAAACCTCATCATAGACAATAAGATCAACAGAATAAGAACGCGCAATGTCGATAACAAGTTGCATTTGCTCCTTATCCATGATCTTTTCCCCCGCATCAGTTGGTCCCGGATTAAAACGTTGCAATCGCTTGCGTCGTATATAAATTCATATTATCCTACATTTCACTTGTTTACAATATGAAATACGACAATTTGTTGTACATTTTGAAATGTACGCGCATTATGCAAATTTCCTGATATTCCAATTAATTTATCCGACGATACGTCAATAATGATTGCCCCTTTTAACATTTGAGTACATTTGAATGTAGTAGCACGTCTCAGCAAACATCAAAATATCTACGACAAAAAACAGGGTGCCGATTGAAACCCTGCTTTTTGTATATTGACATCATTTATTTGACGCATGTTTTTCTAGAGCAAATCCAACATTGCCTTCGCCGAATCGTAGAGCTCCCCTTCGCTCTCCAGCTGTATGACCATTTCAAAATCACTCTTCGCCTGGGCATAATCTTTTTGATCTGCCGCACAGACGCCACGGTTAAAATAGCTATTGGAAAGCAAAGACTCGACATTACGATCGATTGCAACGGTAAAGTCTGCAATCGCCTGCTCCATATTGCCGGTTACCATATTGCAAACGCCACGGTAATAATACACGTCGTCCATTGTAACGCCAAGGTCGACGGCACTGTTCAGCAGCTCCATCGCTTCGCTGTAATCACCAAGATTGATCTGTGACAGCCCCATATAATAATATAGCGTCTCATACGAAAAATTTTCCGATCCGATAGACACCGCCTGCTCTCCATAGGTCACAACGCTTTCATGATCCTGTTTGAGATAACTTGCAAGTGCACATTGCGCATAACACGCACTCGGGTCGGCATACCCTGCATCCAAAGCGCTCAGATAGTCTGCAATCGACGCGTCGTAATCCCCGGCTATCATATAAACGGATGCGCGCTGCATGTGGATTGATCCATCCGGGTCACCGGCTTCCAGAATGGCGTCGTATTGGCCGATAGCGGCGTCATATTCGCCAAGGTTGAGATAAACGCCCGCCAATGTCAGGCGCGTATCAATGTCGTCCGGATACGCTTGCACATATGTTTCAAGCGATTGGGCGGACTTTTCAATGTCTCCTTGCGCATCGTATATCTGCGCCTGAATCAGCAGCTGCTCCGCTTCATAAGCACCGCCTGTGATATGGGTAAAACTGTCCAACGCTTCGTCATACCGCTCCGTCAGCGTCTCCAGGCAACCACGCTTGAGCCAAAGCTCGTTCGCAACATCCTCGCCTTCTTCGTCCAGCAGTGAAATGCAGGCACATATACATTCCAGGGCTTCCTCATATTGCGCGCGTCCAATCAGGATAGAAGCATTTTGATAATACTGTTCAAGCGTCTTCGGATTGCTGAAAAACTGTGCAATCACTTCGCCCGCACGCGCAAATGCATCTTTGTTCACATATGCTGTCGTTTCATCCAGTGTACTTTCGGAAGCAGACGCATTCTCCGTACGAAGTTTGATCCGTACCGCGTTTGCCAAAAAACCAGAAGATACCATAGCAATCGCGAGCAATGCAGCAATCAAGCGCATCCACCACGTCCTTGCCCAACCGTTCCGTTTGTCTATACTATTTGTTTTTACGCTTTTTTCCATTGATAAAACTATAGCACGCATATAAAGAATTGTGCAACGTCCCTCTTGTAAAATAACCGGCTTGTTACCAAACAAGCCAGTATTTTTTAGATCGTTTGTAAACGCCTAAACATTGCCAGCGGCATTGCTTATGCCGCGCTGCTTTGCACACCGTGGTAATTGTAGTGAGCACCACACATTGCACTATCGCTTTTTGCAACATCATTGCCCGTTTGCAGAATGGATTCATCCATCCCACGCGAAACGAATTCCGCAGGATCGGCAAACAGCTCTGCAAGTGCGTTTATAATTTCTACAAATTCCAATTCACCGCTGCGTAGCGCCTCGGCTGCCGCAAGCAATGCATCGGCATCCTCCATTTCTGCATTGAGCCGCTCAGTTACCGCCGGATAGAGAGCTTCCCAGCGCTCTGTAAAGCTATCCGCAACGGCTTTCATCTGTTCAACCGTCGTCGAGTCATAGACCGTCTTCAGATCTTCTATCATTGCGGCCCAATCTCCGTCGTCGATGTCACCGCGCATCGCAGCAATCCAGAACAACGAAGCTGTCATCATCTGCATATTCGGGAACATCTCAACGATTGCTTCTGTGAATTCCGCCGACACTTCGCTTAACCCGTCGATAAATGCCATTTCGATCGAATACAATCCGGCTTCCTGTACACCGTTTGCAATTTCACTCAGTACCGCCATATTGCCGATTTCAGCAATATAGATGCTGCGGATCTGAAGTTCACCGCTCGCCGTCACGCTAAAGAGAATGTACAGCATGAGCGGCAACGCCTGGTCGCTATCTCCCGAAAGCATCATGCCGACGAGGAATGTTGCAGCAGTAGTCCGGACACTGTAACTCACGGCATCCGTATACAGGTGGTTGATGACATAGATCCCGCCGTAATGCATCACCAACGTGAGACCATTCGACACCCAAACCTTCAGCGGAGCATCCGGTTGACCAATGCTGCCGAATGCATCGATCGTTAGGTTAGATGCGTGGATATTGCCGCCACCCAAATTTCCGCCAACATCAAGCACGATGTTGCCGCCGGTCAGATTGATCGAATCTGCGTGGCCGATATACGTGATATTGATATTTGCGCCCGATGCGGTCAGCTCCGGTGTGTTCATGATAACCGGCGCAGATTCCATGCCGATGTCACCATTTGCCGTTAATTTCACAAACGGGCTCTGAACATATCCGCCTGAAAGTTGTTGGATCGAGCCGCCTGCCGAGAGGAGCACTCCCGTGCCATAAGCAGTAATCGTACCAATCTTTAACGCGCCAATATTCCTGATGTAAATTTCATCGGCAAAAGCACTCAGTATACCGACGCTAACAACGGCCTCGCTGCCATGAATGCTGCCGTCGATCGCCTGAAGCGTGGCTTCGTCCGCCACGATCATGATCCCGCCCTCTGGCGCCGTATCCAAAATGTCGCCATATGCCGTGATACGAACTGTTCCAGCCGTCATACCGCCGATGTTCATCGTCTGTGAACTCGCCAGTGCAATCGTTCCGCTTTCGCCTGCCTGGACCGTTATAATTCCGTTAACCGCGATTGTAATCTGCTTTAGCAGCGTGCCAACGTCACCGCCAGCCGTAATCGTCAAATCGCCGCCAGTGCGAATCGTCGTTCTTTCTGCACCGGTTTCTGCATCCGCGGCATAATCCGCACCAAAGTTATCCAATGTAACGCTCGGCTGCGCCGCAAGTTTTGCTGCTAGGTCCAATTCGGCGGCGTCGAGTTCAGCCTGCGCTGCATCGATTTCATCCTGCGCTTCCGAAAGCGACGGCAGCAACGCCAGTTGTTCATCAATCGTCGTCAGCGCAGCCTGTTTTTCATCACGTGCTTGCTGTGCATCCAGGTATTCGTTCAGCGCTGCAATCACTTCGGAGTCCGCATCCGATCCGGCGACGAGCCGTACGTCTACCCATGCTTGATACGCAATGTCCATCGAGAGTTGTGCCGCGGCAAGTGCATTTGCGGCAATGTCACGTTCGTCCATCAGCGTGGAGATCGTGCCATAGGTTGTGTTTGCGTCGCTCAAGCGTTTTTCTGCATGGTCGACTTCAGTCTGCGCATCGTTTGTTGTTTCATGCGCTTTTAGCGTATCTTTCGCCGTGTCGAGTGCAGTTTGTGCGGCCGTTTCCGCGTCGATAACCTCCGAATATGTAGCGTAGCCGTTTTCTGACAACAGCGTTGCAAGCGCAGTTTCTGCTTCGTTCTTTGTTTGCTCCGCGTTTTCAAGTGCCGCTTCGGCTTCGGCTTTTGTCATGCCGGACGCATCAATCACCGTCTGCGCAGCAAGTTTCTCAGCTTCAGTCGCAGTCGGCGATGCAAGCACCGCGTAAGCATCCAGAACGGCCTGCGCCGCGTCGGCGTCCAGTTGTGCCTGCTGGATTGTGTCATTGTGCTCTCTTGCGGGCACGGACGTCTGACGCACTTGCCAATAATCATCCAATGCGTTCAACGCGTCCTTAGCCGCTTGCAGCGTCTTTTGTGCCTGAGTCAAAGCAACAAGATTGTCGGCGGACGGATCTGCTTCATAGGCCGCCTGTGCCGTGGTCAGCGTCTGTTGTGCCTTGAGGAGCGCATCCGCAATATCGAGCGCTTCGTAGTCCAGCGTTGTGTCTTCATATTTTTCAATCAAGCTGCTTGCTTCGCTGTATGCAAGATTTGCCTGATCCAATTTATCCTGTGCTGCCAGCTTATCCGCCGCGGACGCTGTTCCATCCGCCAGCACTTCACTGGCTTCGTTGATCGCAGTTTGCACGCTCAGCAGATAGCGTGTCGCTTCCAGCGTGCCCTGCGTACGTCGCAGCGCCAGCGCCGCCGCTTCCTGTTCCGCCGCCGTTGACGCCGGATCGGCCATCACTGTGTCGTAACTTGCCTGCGCTTCGTCAAAGGCGATTGCCGCATCATTTACGGAAATCTGAAGGCTCAGCAGCGCTTTCTGTCTCGCAAGCCGTGCTTCGGCAACCGCTAACAGCGCCTGCTTCTCAGCCAGCTGCTCCGCAGCAAGCAATGCGTTTGCAACATCGATCAGCGCCTGTGTAGCGTCAACCTGTGCCTCGGCCTCGGCCAGCTTCTCGCTTGCCGCGTCAAAAGTTGCACGTGCAGTCGCCGCATTTTGCTGTGCGCTTAACAGCAATGTCTGTGCGGCCGCAATCTGTTCCGCGGTCGCGGAAGGATCAGCCACCAACAAGTCGTAAGCCGCCTGTACTGTCGCAAGTTCGCCCTGTGCAATGAGCAATGCGCTGTTAGCCAGGTCATATGCAGTCTGAGCCGTATCTCTGCCAATAATCTGCTCTGCAATCTCAATTGCCTTTTTCGCCAGATATTGTGTCAACACGTCGACGCGCGCCTGCGCCGCGTCCACATCATTATGAAGTGCGTCGACCTCCAGCTGTGTTTCAACAACCTGCTGAATGATCTGCCCAAGTTCGCTTTCCGTATTCGCGTCGTAGATACTTCCCTCCACGCACAGTACAACGTTGCCCGATGCATAGAGTTTTTCGAGGTAGACATCGCCGGATAATTCGTCGACATAAACGTTTCCACCGGACAGTGCGAGTGTGCCCGCACCGGCCCGATTGGCATCGATGATGAACGGTACGTCCTTTGTGCCGATATCGCCCGCTGCGTCAATCGATATACCGTAATTCGCGTATACATAACCTGTCAACACCATATCGTTGCTGCTTACGAAGTTGACATACCCTGTAGCAACCAGTGCAACTTCGTTCGTTCCACTGCTCAGGTTCAAGGTTAAATTGCCGAATGCATTGATACGTGCTGCGCCCGCGCTGGTCGTTGTGACCGTTCCACCGGAGCTCAGCAGGATTGGCTCGTTATAGGATGCGCCGATTGTTCCGCCTGTCGCCAACAGATTCACGTCTGTTCCTGCAACGATATTCAGATCGTCATCCAGTCGCTGCTGTTCGGTGCGATTGTCAACGATGGAACCCGGTGCACTCAGCGAAACGTTCCCATCCGCGTTGACCGATCCGAGACCCAAATCGCCGGACTGTTCTTCGATGTATACGCTGCCGTTTTGCGCGTTTGCATTCAGCAAAGTGCTCGCTCCCGTATAGGTAACGCGGAGCCAGTCGTAACGCACCGCAACGTCGAGCGCCCAGCCGGTTACGGGATTACCCTCTTCATCCAGCATGGGTGAACCGTCGGGATTGAGCAGCTCAATCTGCACAAGCACATAGACCGGAACGTCGTCCGCAACGGAACCTGAACCAAATGCTACGATCACGGGAGGCGCAGACGTGCCCGAACCCGCCGGATCAAAGCGTACGCCGAAGTCGGTGTTGAACGCGGTCTTGTCGCGCGACGTTTGATCAGCCGTATATAGCTCTTCATCCACATTCACGAGTCGAATCGGATAGTTGGTCTGCTGATTAATATGGATCGGCAGCGTCTGAGTTCCAACGTCGTTATATGCATTCAGCGTGATATCCCAGCCGGTGACCAGATTGTCGCTGGAGCTTGCAAGAATGCTTCCTGCAAGCGCATTGATGTTGACATTTCCACGAGCCGAATAGATTTCACCGACCGTGAAGTTGCCAAGTTGCTGCTCAATCGTAATATCTCCATGGTTTGTGAGATTCGCCACACCCGTGCTGCGTCCGATGCTCAGGTTAAACGCACGCACAGGCGTATTCGTATAAGTATCTTCCGGCGTTGTGCTCGTCTCCAGCGCACGCTGGAAGAGGTCTGCAATATCGTCCGCAGTTAAAAGTTCGCTAAGCATGTCGCCAAGCGCACTCAGCAAGTCTTCGCCCAGCAGCGCCGACAGTACCGCAAGCGCGTCTTCGTCACCAACGACGTATTGCAGTACGCTCACGCCATCAATTTCAACCAGTTCCTGTTCGTTCAGCGCATCCAGAATTGCACTTAACAATTCTGCATCCGTCGTGATAGTCGGCGTCTCGCCGTCCATCGCATCGAACAGTGTTTCACCCAGTGTCTCACCAAACAATGCAGCAAGCGTTTCCGCATCCGCTTCGCCGGTGGCCGCCGCATGCACCGCCGTCCAAAGCGCTACAGCGTCGATCTCGCCGAAATACGCCCTGTCCACTGTACGTCCAGCAATCCACTGTGCAAGTTCTTGTGGCGTTTGTGCCGCAAGGAGAACTTCAAAGAATTGTTCATCGCTGTATTGCAGGTATACGCCGTTCCAATACACGCGGGTTTCATCGGTGCCATCCCAGCCGCCAAAGATCGCGTAAAACGGATTCGTGGCTTCAGGCAGATCGACTGCGCCGATGTAGAAACCGGAAACCTCGTCGATGTGTACAACGATTTCAGCCGGAATATCAATTAAAAGACGATGATCGGCGGCGCCAATGTCGCCGTACTTCGCGCTCATTGTAAGCGATGCTTCTGCAGGCGTGTCGTCCTTGGAGAAGCTGATCAACGGATTATCCAGCGTGCCGTCCAGAAGCCCGATGTTTTGATAAGCCATCAGCGAAACGTTGCTCTTCTCTGCGTTAATGGTGTTGAAAAGAATGCTCTCATCCGTGCTCATCAACGAGAGATTGCTGTTGTGCGTTTCGGCAAGTGCAATACGCGCCGTCTTGAATACGGAAGAACTCCATGTGCTGTTGGCCAGATAGAGCCCGCCGATACTCAGGCCGCCTGTCTTGCTGTAAAGCGTTACGTCGCTGTTTGTAAGCTCGCTTGCGCCAATTTCAATGTCGCCGTAGATATTTGCTATGTTTTCGCTGTCGGACACTCCCCAGGAATCGGACGTAAATCCGCCGTTTGTGCTGGTCAGTTCAACAGTGCTGCCATTTGTGATTTCCGCTTCGGCGATTGCAATGCTGCCGTATACGACGATGGAAACATAGCTGTTGTCGACGATCCACTTATCCGATGCGAATCCGCCGTTGGAGCTTGTCAATTGAATCGTGCTTGCGTTGGTAGCGCTGAAATCGTCGATCGAAATATCATCATAAACATCCGCCGTCACATCGCTGTCTTCAACCGTCCAGGTTGCGGAAGTCAGCCCGCCGTTGGAACTGGTCAGCGTAACCGTACTGCCGTTTGTGATATCGGCTGTGCCGATCGAGATGTCGCCGTATACGTCCGCGGTCACATCGCTGTCGTTCACAGTCCAAGATGTGGACGCCAGTCCGCCGTTAGAGCTTGTCAGTGAAACCGTACTGCCATTTGCAATGCCGGCCGTTTCAATTGCGATGTCCCCGTAAACATCGGCAGTCACAGTGCTGTTGTCAACGCTCCAAGTCGTGGATGTTAAGCCACCGCCTGTGCTGTTCATCGTCACAACGCTCTCATCCTGTGCTGTAAACGATCCGATTTCAATGTCGCCCTCGGCATCCAGATCTGCGCTGCTGAAATACACTTTGTCGGCGTCGGTTGCCGCATCCTGACCGGCATCGTAATGAACGATCAACGTTTGAATCTTAATCGCTCCCGTAATGGTCGGATCACTGCCGTTTGAATGCGCATCCAGAATCAGATTTCCGGCGATGACTTCGACGCGGTTGCCAAGAATATCGCCATTCTCGGTTTCAACATGATACGTTGCTCCGTTGATGATGCGCGTGTTTTCCTCAAGCGTCAGGCTGCCTTCCGCCGCCGGTACAAAGAGGTAAATACTGCTCGAAATCAATCCGCGGTCGCCTGTGATGTCATAGACCGTGACGAATCCACCAGAGGAAACGTCCAGTAGCTTAGTCGGTTCGCCAACCGTACCTGTCGTTCTGAGGTAAAAGTCGATATCGCTTCCGGCCTTCATGTTCAGATCCGGTCCGTTACCGTCAATCAGGCTTCCTGCCGTATCGTGCATGGTTATGGTGATGCTGCCCTGCATCGCCTCTACATAACCGATGTAGTAGATAATGCCGGTCGCTTCGACGAAGTGGAGCGTTAACGTGTCTGCGGATGCAGGCTCTACTGTGCCGTCTGAATATACCTTGGTATGATTCGGAAGTTCGATCACAGCGCTGTCACGCAACCACGTCGATTTCTCGTTGTCCCAAACATAGATGCGCTTGACAACAGTCGTTTCGCCGGAATACGTGACGGTATGCGTTATGGTTTTGATCGTTTCCGTCAGCGTTCCAATCACCGTCACGCCGTCCTCGCCCAGGATGTCCGTTGTGCGCGTTCCCGTGGTTTGCGTATGCGCAACATTTGAGACCACACTCCAGCTAGAGCCGCTCCAATGATAGTAATGGCCTTCGACGTCCGTTGCGATCGTATCGGTCAGTCGCTCCAGATAGACCGACTTCACCGGCGTCATTTCGAAAGCGACGCCTGTGTTTTCGACAGCTTTATAGATATAGTAAATCGCGTCGAACGCATCTCCCGTGATATCGGCCAGCTCAATCGGTGTGCCAGCGTATATTAGCGTTCCGCTGATCAGTGTGAAGGTATTCGCATCATCATCGGTATAAACACCGTTTTCAATCGGATAAATCCACTGCAGCGCTTCAATTTCGGTCAGGTCTTCAATTTCAAAGAGCATGCCGAGGTGCACGAGGTCATCACCGATTATTTGATAAACATTGCCGTTGATATCGATGTAATAATCGCTGTTGCCCATTCCGTACACAAGACGCAGCGCTTCCACCGCACTGCCGGCAAATTCATATTCGCCGGTCGGATCACCGGTTACAGGATCGAGCACCGGTGACGCCTCAAATAATCTACCGAGTGATACCCAACCGTCATAATTGTTCAGCAGCCAGTCTGCCGTGTCCGATCCGTATATGCACGCCGGTGTCGAGCTTATCTCACCGGTGTAGACCAGTGCATCGAGGGCGTCGTTCAGCTGGTAAATATAACCGGTGCCGTCAGTGTAGGTTCTATTCGAAGCATCCACGCCATACACAAGGTAAAGCGCGTTGCCTTCCGTGTGTGCCTCCGCCGCAAACGTCTTCACTACACCGTTGTTGTCATACACACGGTCGGCATACGACACAATCTGTGAAATAATATCCGAAATCAGATATTCAATTGTAATGTACGTGTCGTCCTCGGCATACCGTTCGCCGGTATAGACATACTGCGTATCCGAAATCTTTTCGAACAATCTGCCGTCCGCGTCTACATAGAGCGTTCTGGTATCTCCATCAATCGAGATAGGCGTGAGTCCATCCGCGTTCGCTTTGTCAGCAATGTCTTCCGGCGTGTCGACATACGTAAGCGCGTAATAAGCGTCGCCTTCCGCCGGTGTGATCATCTCCAATGCGTAGCGGTTGCCGTCCGCGTCGACATAGTATCCGTCAAGGTCTTTATCAAACTGGAATCCGGCCGCACCTACGTTTGTAATTTCACCCGTGGCATCCAGAAAAACAATCTTTTCGCCATTTGTGTAGCCGATGATCATGCCATTTAGCGTGATAAGCGCGTCTGCGGACGTGATGTCCGGCAGATCTGCAGGCGTATTATAGTAAACCAGATTGTCGCCTTCCAGGCGATACACGCTGCCGTTCTCGTGCGTGTAATACCAATACCCGTCCTCGCCCTGCGTCAGTTCGTAACGGATACGCAGCGCTTCTTCCGGTGTAATGCTGTCGTCAAACGTGTACGCAATGCCACCGCGCACGTAGTAGTAGCCGGTCGTATGGCTCATCAGCCACTCGATTGCGCTTTCACCCGTGATGGTTTGCAGCGTCCCGCCCGCTTCGGTACGTACGATCTGTCCTTCAACAAAGCTATAGAGGTTTCCGTCGGTGTCTTTAAACGTTCCCTCACCAATGAGCTTGAAGAGTTTCAGTGCGGTTTCTTGCCCAACGGCAATGCCTTTATGTGTGTATCCAATGATGTTTCCATCAATATCCTTCAACACTTGCAGCGCTTTGTATGCGCTGGTGTCCGCGGCGACAATCGTGACCGGTGTACCGAGGTATACGAGATTCGAACCGTCAAGTTCGTAGACGTGGGAACCGGAATTATAGGCGCCGTCAACGATCTCGTAACGAATCTTCAATGCTGACGATTCGGTTACGATAGAGGTAAAATATACGCCGTTATAATAATATCCATCGCGTCCATTGATGAGCGTCGCACGTACATCGGCACCTGCAATGGTCGGGGTGACGCCCGTCCGTTCGCCCGTATACACAAGACTATCGCTGATCAATTCATAGATGTATCCGTCCGCGTCGGTGTAGAGGTTCGCGATTGTCGGGTAGAGCAGTGCGAGTGCTTCCACGCCGGTGATCGTAGCGGCAAAGGTTTTGCTCAAGTCTTCCGAATCATACAGGCGGTCAGCATTGTTTTCGACTTCGTCAATCATCGTGGATGCTGTGATATCTGCAATGCCCGTCATCATTCCGCTATATGTATAGGTAACCACCGTGGTCGTCACTTCATCCTCAGTGATGTAGGCGTAGTGTACGTTGTATATATAACCGCTTACGCTGACGGTCAGGGCTTTTCCTTCGCCGTCCGTCGTCAGTGTCGTCGTTCCGGATGGAAGCGTTTCTTCGGAATAATCGTTGCTCATACCACTCGGCAGAACAGTGCCGTCGTAAACAAGGTTGCCATCTCCGTCCAGCGTGTAACGGTTGGCCGTTTCGTCAATCTTAAAGTAGAAGCCGTAGGTTGCGTCGTTTACCGTCGTATACAGCAGGTACGCCGCGTCGCTGCCGCCAAGCTCGCCTTCCGTCATCAGGTAGACCTTGCCGTTTACCGTGTAACCCACGACCATGCCGTTCAAATCCGTCAACGCTTCGGTTCCCGTAATCGTTATATCGGATGGAGCGCCCTGATAGACCAGATCGTTCCCAACAAGCAGATAGACGTTCCCGTTTTCATCCGTATAGTTCGGATTTGCCGTGTCTACGCCATAAACAAGATAGAGCGCATCCAATTCTGTCAGGTTGCGGTCAAACACATAAACTTCGCCATTGTCTGCCGTGTATACATAATCCGCATGATCCAGCAGCCATTGTTTCGTTACCGCGCCGGAGATGTTGGAAACACCGCTTTGCTTGCAAATGATCGCTCCGCTCTCAAAGAAGTAGATGTTCCCCGCCGCATCTTTAAACGCACCGGTGCCGTTGAGGCTGAACACCTGCAGGGCTTCGTCTTCCGACAATTCAACGCCAAGCGCCGTGCGATAACCTGTAATATTCCCGTCTCCGTCGGTGATCGCATCCAGGAAGAATCCGTTCTGAATGATTTCAATCGCACTTTGTCCGGTAATGTCTTCCACACCGGTCTTCATGCCGGTGTACACAAACGAACTGCCTTCTAGCCGGTAGATATAGCCGTTCTCGTCCGTATAGATAACATTGCCGTCTTCGTCGACCTCAAGCGTGCTGTACTTGGAGGTTTCACCAAGCTCCATCGCGTTCAGATAATCCGAATGATACTCCGTGCCGTCGAACTTCGCCGCGAAGCACTTACCGTTGATCATGTTGTTTTCGTTGATCATGACCGCAAGGCCGCTTGTGGTCACATACAGCGTTTCGGTCACGCGATAACCGGAGACAGAGCCAACCATGTTGTTATCAGGGATTGCCGCAACAGCCTTGATCGGAATATTCTTAACAAGCCCTTGAATGTTCAGAATCGCCTGTGCGTATCCCTGTTCTTCAACGGTTGTTTCCTGAAGTTCCCAAGTAGAGGTCACGTCGTTGTAAACGGAGGTCGTATACGTCGCCGTGTACGTCGTCTCGCCAACGGGCGTTCCAAAGGTCAGCGTATAATCCTTGCTGGGTTGCGTACTGCTTGTTCCGTCGCCTTTGTTTTCGTTGGCCGTGAGCATCAGCGACAGCGGGACAATCGTCGTACAGTTGATATTCAGCGAATACGTATAAAGCGACGTCTTGTTGACCCAGTAATGATTCGTATCATCTTCTTTGTATGCAAAGACCGCGAAATAAAATTTGTTGTCACCCTGCGCCGACCAGCTGCTGTAATCCGAACGCGTGTCGGTCTGCAGACTGACCGTCCAATATCGGCCTTTGAGGGATTCGTATATGCCGTTGAGCGTGCTATTGGAATTCGTGTAGTTGTCAGGCACATAGTACATGCCGTTGATCTTCTTGATATTCAATTCGGTGCTGTTGTAATACCACTTGCCAGCATTATAATCGTATTTTATCCCCACCGACGCAAGACCGTTTACATTGAAGATCTTGGACGCGCGTGACACGGCTTCGCTAATGACGCTTCCGTTATAGTATTCCTTTTTGAGCTCGTAATAAACCGTACCGCTGCTCATGGTAACGGTGTGCGGTTCGCCGTCGTCGGTCATCAGATGGTATGTTATCAGGCTGTCACTGCTTGAACCCGACGTGATGGAAATCGCGCCTTCCATTAGGTACGGTGCGAATGTATCGTCGCTGGAATCATACGCAATCAGGTAATATGTTCCGTCCGTGTCGACATGCGGATACAGGCCGCTGATATAGTAGTAAGTCAGCGTACCGTAGCTCCACCAATATGAAAGCGATACGACGTTGTCCTGCGATGTGTAAACCGGAACGCCGTCCACGATTTCCGCCGTCGTCGTGGATAACACAAGATCAATGCTGCCAGCGCTCTGCCGAATGTTGTTGACAAGCCAAGTGCCGCTGACTGCAGACAGCAACAATTCGTAGCTGCCGTTGTCTTCAACAGTCAGTTTACCGGTCGTAAGGTCGATCGATACGCCAGCTGCGAGCGTGATGTTCGTGACCGTTCCGCTTCCGTCGGTCGTAAATTCAAAGTCGCTGACGGCAAAATCGACGCCGCCTTCGGTGATACGCATAACATTGCCAAGCGAATCCGTATACAGGTATGTGTCGTTCGGCAGCAGGAAGCAATAGACGTCCTTCAGCGGGTCATAACTGGTCAGGTAATATTCAAGCGCGTCCATCCCCGCGATTGTAACATTCTGGGAAAGCGTTGTCAGTGCGTCGGTGACGTACTCCAACGTTCCGGGGACCGGCATGGTCAGCGTATTGGTATTCATCAGCTGGTATGCACGGATGCCCTGCGGCAGGTCGATGTCAATATCGCCGGTCGTAGAAACGATCGATTGCATCCGCATATCAATGTTTGCGTCGGTCGTTGCGCTTCCGTCTTCCCAGGGCTTCGTTGCCCACTGGGTTGCATTCAGAAGCAGCAGTTCCGCAGCCGTCAGCTGCATGTAGATGCCGCCGCTCGCCGAAACGTTGACGCAGGATGCACTTCCGCTGATATTGAACAGATATGCGTTAAAGCTCTGGGTTACTACCGTCTCACCAACCATGTAAGAAGCGGCACCGATGCTCCCGGCATTTGTGATCGTCAGGCTGCTCGCCCAAACGGGTGCAACGTTGACGGCTGCCGAAATAGACGTGACTTTCTGAACAGCGGTCAATGCGCCGCCGGTCTCACCCGTCCAGATGATGTTGACGTCGCCCGTGCTGTTGGCGATCATGCCGTTAATTGCAACTGAGCCGTCCTGCTCGTTTGTGATTGTAATCGTCGGCGTCGTTACCACGCTCTTGTTCAGGTTAATGTTACCGCTCGTGCCATAACTTGACGGCATTGAAATCGGTAGTCCCCAACTATTTCGAATCGTAGGCCGGATGAAGTTCGTGTTCTGCACCGTAATGCCGAGTAACACGATATCCAACGCCGTGCTGTTCGTGATCGTTACGGACGGAATGTACGACTGATCGTACACAAGCAGCGAACTATAAGAAGCCTTGAGGATCGCCGTTCCGGGCAGTGCGTTCGAAATCTGTCGGAAGGTGATGGAATCACCGCTGATCGTCCAAATCTGGCTTTCATTTTTCAGGCCAACCTGGCGCACGGTGTAATTATTCAGTGTGCCGGAGATATCGATGTAAATGCCACCCGCGGCGTCGCCAAGGTGCAGCTGCGTTCCTGCGGCAACGGTTGCGCTGCCTTCGGAATCCAAGTCATTGCTGCCGGTCTTACGCTTTACAATGAAGCCGGACGTATTACGGTCGTCGTCCGTGCGGTCCTCATTATACTTGACCTTTGTAACAGTGACATATGCACCGATGAACACAACGCCGGTGTTGATCGAAGTCGTTGCAGAGATCGTGCCGCCGATATCGACCGCGGCAACCGCTTCACCGATTGCATTCAGCCTTGCTGTCGCAACGCCGTAAATGTTGTGCGAATGATATGCCGGTTTCGAAGACGCCGCGATGTATGTTTCATCATGTCCGGTGATGCTGACGTAGGTCAGCTTCGTCGCCGACGTGATATTGACAGTCATGTTGGTGTCCGCGTCCACGTCTGCGCCGAGCGCTTTGCCGTTGGCGTATGTATATGTGTACACGTAGAGTTGGCTGACCAGCGAAGAAACATTCACATAGCGGCCTTCAATCGTCACAGCGTTACTGTCCGACCCGGAAATGTTGACTTTACTGCTTAGCGTAACATTCGTCGTTGCCTTGGCAAACGGACGCACACCCAGTCCGCTTGTATTGACATATGCAATGGCAGAGAGGCTGTCCATCGACGAATCGGCATAAATGCTGACGGTGTTGAACCGGTCTTGCATGCTCACGCCTGCCGATACGTTCACGGTTACGTTCGAGTTCACGGTTGTCGATATCTCTGCCTTGCCAAGCGCGACGACGCCGCCGGAGGAAATTTTTGCGTAGGTGTAAATATCGTCGTTTTCACCCGCGGACGCTTTGATCAGCAGATCCCCGAAGTCCGCCGTCAGAACAGAATTCGTTCCAATATTGATCGTTGTTGTACGGTACAGCGAGTTGATTGCTTTCATCAGATCGCCGGAGAAGAATCCACCGCCGTCAGCGTAAGTCTTAGCATACATGTCTGCATTGGACTTTGCCAGCACGCTCAGGCTGCCGCCTGCAAACAACCGGGCCGTGACGTTGGCTAGGTTGGTAACGTCCATGTAGTTTCTTCCACGCGTACAACCCGCGTTGATGCCAAAGCCAATCTGCGTTGCGGTTGCATTGGAAACTGCCGCCGTAAAGTCTTCACTTATTATGCTTATGCTGCCATCTGCCGTGATGGACGAATTGTCCGTTACGTAAGCACTTGTATAGTAATAGGAATTCGTCGGCAGTTCAGATTCGGAAACGGCAACCAGCGCAGCGGTCATACCGCGTTCGACGACCGATCTTGCGGAGCCCGAGTTATAGGCGCGGATCGTTACGTTGCCCGCGCACGTGATGTCGGCGTCGCCCTTAACGCCCGCGGTAACCGATTGTTTGCTGCTGTTCGTCCCGACATATGTTTCCGCCTTTGTCGACGAATCGATACCCATGCCAACGCCGCCGGCTTCTTCGCAGAGTGCATATGCCGTGGTGTTGCCGATTGCCGACACAGTAACATCGCCGCTATGTGTTTCAATCTGCGTTGCCGAAATATACGCCTGCACCGAATCGCCGGTTTCAGCGACTGCATAGAGGCTGCCGACCGTCAGTAAACCGACCGTCAGGCTCTTCTTCGCCTGTGCATTCGCTTCCGTAATCGTTTTTGCCTTGACCGTCACCGAATTGGCGGTGATGGAACCAGCGCCGCTGATATAAGCCTTATTGACGCTCGTTGCAATCGCGCTTGCTTGGTTGACGGTCGCGCCGATCAGTGCAATGCTTAATCCCGCGCCGGACCCGCCGACGCTTGCCGACGCCATGCCGAAATCACCGGTGCGGAAAATTTCGCTTTGTACATTTAGTGAGCCGTTGACGATTTCGATCGTTCCTGTCGTGTTCACATAGGCCGACTGATCGATATTGAGTTTGGCTTCAATGACATTGACGGCGACTTCCAGAGCGCTGACGGAGAACGAATGCGTTCTGCCGATTGCCGTGGATTTTGCATAGCCTTCCGTCAGGATGTTGACGCCGCCCGTCGAGGTGATACTCCCGCTGCCACAGATATAACTGGAAACCGTCACGTGGTTGGATGCAAAGGCCAGGTTCGACGATGCACTCGCGACCGAAACACCAAGCCCGCCGGCTGCGCCGGTCGCCGCATATGCAATGGCGTAATATTCCGTATTAACAGTGATGGTGCCCGCAAGGATGCTTGCGCCGGTGCTGTCGATATACGCAGAGAAGTCGCCCTCAGCCTTCGCATAGGTCGACAGCAGCGATACGCTGATGACCGAGATGCTGTACTGTGATGTAAGTATATCTGCATTTGCGTAGGAGCGCGCCTGCGTATTGACCGATACCGATCCACTCACGGCCATGGAAGCGCCACTGATGTATGCATGCGAACTTGCGGTAAAGATTGCCTGCGCAAGGCTGATTGTTCCGTCAAGGAAGGAGATGGATACGCTCTTCGACGATGCGCCGCTGCTTCCGACCTCGGCAACTGCGCCAGTCTCATCACTGTTGTTCAGTCGTGTATATATATCCAAACTACTTGCCGAAAGCGTTACGTTTTCGATGTACGCGTTCTGTGAGGCCGTTACTTTTGCATAGCACTCGTTGAGCGCTACTTTTGCAAAATTGACCGAAACCGCAACACCACGCACAACTGCATATGCCGTAACCGTTCCGATGGAGCGGACGGCAACTGCGCCAGCGGTAATCGATCCGGTTCCGCTGATATATGCTTTTGCGGCAGTGTTTGCTTCTGCGTAGCTGATGTTTACGCTGCCACTGTACGCCGCAGCCTGAACGCCTGCCGCCGCGGGCGACAGATCAGACGTTGCGTCGGACGTAAAACTATTGATGACATTGATGCTGCCCGCCGTAATTGAACCGTTGCTGACGATGATTGCCTCAAACGTACCCGAAGCATATGCAAATCCAGTCATAATTCCTACGGCCGCATATGCAAACGTTATATTATCCACCTTTGCTTGTGCCGTCGATCTGCTGTAGCTGTAGACATTGATTGCGCCGTTCACGGTCAAATTCGATGCTTTTACTTTTGCGCGTCCCGTTGCGCTGGCAATCGCCGTTGTCACATTGGCCGAAACCGACGTTGCCGCAGCGGAAGCCGCAAAGATGTATGCCTGCGCCATCGTAGAGAACCTGCCGCTGATGGTATCGGTCAGGCGATCGGTAATCTGGAGCAGGAAGCTCGAATAGGTGTTCAGCGTATAATTCTGTTTGGACGTTACGTTCAGCGCACCGGTCAATGTTATAGCGGAGCTTGCATTCAATTCTGCAGTCTGCGTGCTGACCAGCGTTGCGCTGGATACCGAAATGTTGACAGAGAGCGCCGCAACGCTGACGTTTGCAATGATTGCATATGCCCGCGTATTGCCTTCCGCGTAAATATTGAGGTTTCCGGCGTTGAGCGTGCCGGACGTGCCGATGACTTTTGCATTGTTTTCAGAGGCGTTGATCGCGATAGCAAAGTTCAGCGCAACCGCGATTGCGCCCGCCGTTCCGGTAACGACCGTAACGATCGCCTGCGAATTATACGGGGCCGTCGACGTTCCGGCGTTTACATTCAGCGTGCTTGCCGTGATGGTTGCACCGGTAAGGTCGACCAGCGCGACATTCTTCGATTTGATCTGTGCAAGCGCGACCGTTGCGCCAACCGCAACACCGCCCGCGATCAGACCGGTGGTGGTCACCGTTGTATCGCCCGTCAGCACGGCGGTTACCGTAATGGTGCCCGCTTCCAGATTTGCGCCGCTGATCGCCGCATAGCCGGTCGCGCGGTTGAAGCCGAGCGCAACGATGCCGTTGACGGCGACAATGCCGCCGCGCACGCCAAAGCCATACACGGTCGTTACGCCCGTAACGTCGCTTGTAACGTTGATGCTACCTGCGGTGATCTTCCCTTTAATTGCGGCGGACGAGCCGTCGACAGCTGTGCCGACCGGCGTTATGCCGATGTACGTGTAAGAATCCAGCAGGTTGATGACGATTGCCACGGTTGCGCCGACCGCCACGCCGCCGACGGACAAGCCGATTGTAAAGGCGATTGCATTGGCTGTGAAGTCCGTTTTCACACCGACCTGCGCAGATGGAGCATCAATCGTAACGCCCTGACCGATAAACGTATCGATACGCGTGCGGTTGATGGAGATTGCCATGCCCGCATTGACCGCAACCACACCCGCGCTGATGGCCGAGGCCACCGCAATTGCACAGGTTGAACCGGTCGTCGTAACATCTATGGCGTGCGTAATATTGGAGAGATTTGCGTCACCGGCGATGGCAGACGTTGCCTTTGCCTGATAATACACGGCAGCGGCGGAAACACCGACGCCGACATAGCCTGCGCCAATTGCCAGCGTACCGGTGAGTACCTGTCCAAAGTTTACGTCCGCATTGACATATACATTCTTTGCCGCGGCAACATCGCCCGCAAGACAACTATACACTTCTGTAAACACAGTCAACACGGCAATCGTAACGCCAACGCCCGCAAGGCCGCCGCCGCCGCAAACCGATATGAGCCGGATCGTGGACGTGTTACTGTCTGAAATCAGATCGGCAACCTGTTCATTGACCTTCTGTGTGTCTTCGTTGATTTCTTCAATTGCTTCGGATTCGGACCCCGACGCCGCCTTTACGCTGATATCACCGTTCGGTGCGCGCAGCACCGCGTCGCTTTCAACCATTGCGTTAACATTGCTGAACAGCACAGCAACCGTAAGTCCAACGCCTACGCCTGCGTAAACGCCGACACCAAACGTACCGGAGATCATGTTCGCATTGATATGGTCGTTCGCCAGAACATTGATATCGCCGTTGTTTGAGGTAAGCTGGGCTCCCGCGCGCACGACCGCAGACGTTGAATCCCGCAAACTGCCGATACGGGACGAGTGCACGACCGAATTGTCGACTGTGCCGTCATAGGTGTCGTCATTCATTTCGCTGTCGGAACCGTCGTCGCTTTGCCCGTAATCACTGCTGCCCGGGTCGAGGTCTTCAGCCTTTTGGCCGTCACCTGCGAGCAGGTCGTTCAGGCTGTCGGTCGGCTTGCCGTCCGCCGCATGCGGGTTGGCCTGGCTAAATGCCTCGTCAACCTGGGTCTGCGGGTCCATCGTTTCGGCTTCAACCATAACCGCCGTCTTCTCGCCGGAGTAGTTTGTTGAAACCATGGAATCGCCTTCCAGATAATAGAACGTTGAAACGCCGTCTTTTACATATTCGTAGAGACGCTTTTGGTTATCATCGAGATAGACGTAATAATCTTTATCGTTGTGTGTATAGATTTCCTGAACTTCAGAAGAATAGATTGCATCGTGTGCATCCTGGCTCATCTTATTGCCGGACACAACAACGCTGAGCGAAACAGCAACGCCTGCCGCGCCTGCACCAAACGCCATAACAATCGAAAGGATGTCGCGATTCGATCCGGCGGTTACTGAAATATCACCGTTTGCCGTTAGGATGCTGTCCGCGCCAACGGAAGCTTCTATCGTATTAAAGCTCACGCTTGCCAGAATCGTGATCCCAACGCCCGCAGTGCCTCCGCCGATGGTTGCAACAACGGCAAGCAAACCGTACTCGTCACAGGCGACGATGTCAATATCCCCACCTGCGTTCAGCGTAACGGCCGATTCCGTATATGCCTTTGTAATGACTTGCGTGATAATGACGTCCAGCGTACCGCCAACGCCCGCCGATCCGCCGACCGCAGCGCCCGCGGCATCCGCCGTGACAAATTCTTCGGAATATGCATTGATCGCGATGTTGCCGGAAATCGCGGCAATCTGTGCGTTTGCATGTGCATATGCAAGCGTTTGGTTGTAGAAATACGTAACAACGGCAATTGCGGTTACACCCGCCGTACCACCGCCGCCAACCGCAAATGCTGCGTTAACAAGCAACGAATCCGTCTTTGCCTGAACGAGCACGTTGCGTTGTGCATTTGCCGTGCCGCCCAATGCCGCGGTAACAACATTTCTAAAGACCAGAGCGTTTACGCCACCCGCAATGCCAGTTGAACCGGCCGCGCCGAATGCGATTGCCAACAGGAAGAGTTTATCATTGGAACTTGCCAGCACACGGATGCTTCCACCTGCGTTGATGGTTGCCAGTGCACTTACATCCGCCGTAACGTTCTTCATGAACACCAGCGTAACCACCGTTGCGCCAATGCCGACCGAACCGCTCGCAGACAGTGAGCCTGCGAGATTAATTATTATGGAATCATCGTCTGCCTCAACCACAACGTCGCCGCTGCAGAGCTCTTCGGTTCCGCCGCTTTCGGCGACCGTATAGGTATCCGTACCCGTCGCAGTGATGCTTGCCGAAGGCTGCACCTGTGCGCGGACGATATTTCTCATGACCAGTGTGTTGATAACGCCATTCACCGCAGCACTGCTCGAAGCTGCTGCTCCGATCGAAACCAGCACCAGGTCTTCAGAAGCGGTTGCGCTGATGATCACGCCGCGCCGTCTGGCGGAACGATTCGGCACCATGATGCCGGAGCCTATACCACCGGAAAGAATGACCGCGCTCTGTCCTATGATCGTCTCAACAGTGTTCGTATAAACCGCCGTAGAGATCGTTGCGCCTACAGCATTGCTTCCGGATGCTGCCAGACCACCGCTGACGATATAAGTATGATTGTCCAGATTGGAAATAACGCCGACCGAGTCATGTGCCGTCAACCGTGCGCTCTGTCCAATTTCTGTTCTAACCGTATCGAGGCCGACCAGCACCGGAATCGTGCCGGACAGTGCTGTGGAACCAGAAGCGCCTACAGCCAGCGTCAGCATCAGTGTAAAGTTTTCACCGGTTGCCTGCACAACAACATTGCCGCCGGTCGACGTAAGCGCCGCACCTTCGCCAATCAACGTTTGTATGGTGCGCTGCAAAACGTTAACGCTGATGGTCGCACCCGCCGCAGTCTGGCTGGATGCGCTGAGTGACATTCCAATCACCAGCATCCAGGTTTTACCCGTCGCCGTGACCGATACATCGTTCAGACCTGAAAGGACGGCATCACTGCCAACCCTAGCGGTCGTATGATTCAAGGCGATCAGCACACCGAGCGTACCGGCAATCGCCGTGCCGCCCGTTGATGCCGAAGCCGCCGCAAGGACATTGATGAGTTGATCGTAGGACGCCGCACGCACACTCACAGAACCGCCCGTGCTGACAAGGCTTGCATCGTTTGCAATCTCAGCAAGCGTGACCGTGTTCGTGACTACGACCGCAATCGTACCGCCAACGGCGCACTTTCCGCCCGCGCCCGCAATAGACAGCGCAATGAGGAGCAGTTCCGCCGAGGATTCTGCAGAAACGCTCAGGTCGGTGCCCGCGGTGATCGTTGTATACTGGCCGACAGTGGACGACACATGGTTGTCCATAACGATGACGTCGATAACGCCGCCAACGCCTGAGCCGGAGGTCGACACGCTTGCGGCAATTGTGATTGCCATATAATCGGAATCGGAAACCGCGCTCTGGGCGTAATTCCCGCCCGCGTTGATTACAACATATTCGCCGACAACTGCGTTTACATAATCGGAATTTGCAAGCGCAGCAACCGTCAATCCAACGCCCACCTTCGACGAGCTAGCGGAAATGGCTCCGGAAATGATGCGCGCGTTGGTGTCCGCCGTCGCCGTCACTTCCGCGTCGCCGGTGACATTGATGGTTGAATGATTGCCAATCGACGCTTCGGTCGTGTTAAAGAAGAATACGCACGCCATCGATCCGGCTACCGATGCGGTACCACCGGAGCCGCCGCTGACCGCGCCCGCAATCGATTCGGCGTAATAATTATTAGAAGAAAGGAAGTTGAGCAAGTCGATTGCATCGAGCACGGTGTCCGTGCTGACGTTGATCGAAATGGAATATCCGTCTTTGTCACTTGAACCTTTCTTGATATCAATGATACCCTTGTCCGCATCGGGGCTTGCATTGGTGGAATCCGTCAACAGCAGGCTCATGTCGAACGTTGATTCGTAATCCGAGAAGTCCACGCGCTGTTTGGCCGCGCGGAGCAGGAAGGACGCCGCATTGATCTGAACGTATTCACCAATTGTGGATTTTACGATGTTACGCGCAAAGACCAGCGCGAACGATGCGCCGAGGCCGACTTTCGACCCCTTGGAAATGCTGATTCCACCCGCGCGAACCGCAAGCTTGCTTTGGTCTTGGGACGATAATTTAACCTGTCCGTTTGTGGCGGTCAGTTGCGCATAATCAGCAATGCTTACCAGTGTCTCCGCCCTGGAAACGATGATTGCCAGCGCGCCGGAGATGCAAAGGTTGCTGTCGCTGCCCGCTACCGAACCGGCAAGCGCCTGGGCGCCGAGCAGTCCTCTGTATTCCCCATCCATGTTTTGGGTGAGCTGTGCTTCCGCTTTCAGGTCTCCATCTGTCGCCGTCAGATTACCGGCGATTGAAACGGACGCTTTGTTTGCGTTGACCGACACGGCAACGCCGACAGCAATCGAGTTGCTGCTGGAAGCAAGACTCATTGCAACGCCGGTGCCGAGGCTTCTGAAGTTACCGTCGTTATCGGAGAGGATGCCGAACGTCTTCGCCGACAAATTACCGGAAATATCGACTTCAGCGTAATGGTGCGTGATGTTGACCGCAACCGCCGCAGCAACCTGAACCTTTGTGGATTGCGTTTGATTATTCGTTCCGGTCAGGCCGTTTGTGTTATCGTTTGTGGTCGTGTTGGCTTGATTGGTCGTGCTATCGGGCGTACCCGTTGTGGTCGTGTTCTGACTGCGCATCGCGTTGCTCGAAAGCGGCAGGTTGTTATTGGCCTGTGTTGTGTTTGTTCCGCCTTCTTCTTGCGTATCGTTGTTTTTATCCAGTTCGCCGTTGATCTTTCCGGCGGTTTGATTGTTTGTGTTATCGCCCTGAACGTCGTCATCCGCATAATTGCCCTGCGCAATATCGTTTGCCGTTTTTTCAGTACCGTCCGCTGCCTTCCTGAACTTGGAAAGCATGCGCTCCATATCGGAGCCCATCGCCGTTGCAATTGCCTGGCTCTCATCGGCGCTATATACATAGGAAACGATTCGTGCCGTTCCGTTGACGGTGCCGTTCCCATAAAACTCCGTGTCGACATCCGAATAAGAGATGTTGACTGCAACCGCCGCGCCAACCGCCGTGCCCGAACCCACGGAGAAGCCGCTGGCTTTCGTCAGGGTCGTACAGGTGTAACTTGAACCGAGATAGAAGTTGACATAGTCGGCGTTTTCTTCCGCCGCCGGATCGCCTTCCTCATATTCGGTCTTATCAAGATTGATCGTGTCCAGTCCGGTCGTCACGATGTTAGCACCGCTGCCGACATACGCACGTATCGTGTTGTACACGAGCCCGACCGCCACGGAAGCGTCGATTGAAATATCTTTTGGAGTGGTGGATGTTCCGGTGGTCGATCCTGTGGTGTTGTCCGTTCCGGAAAGTGGATCGGTTCCCGAGACGGACACCGTCTTGAGGTCGTGCCGTCCTTCCGCGTTGATATAGATCGTTCCGGATGTAAGGCTGCGATTGTCGCCAACGCCCGCTTCTACTTTGAATGTCGCGATGTTCAAAGTGAACGATGCGCCAACGCCGACGGTCTTTCCCTTGCTTGTCGTGTTGGTCGGAGTCGTTGTTATCGTTTCGCCTGCAGCCAGTGCACGGAATACGGCGTTGATCTGAATGTTCTCGTCCGGCATATAGAACGCATAGATGTTATTGGCTTTGTCGTCGACCGTTACGATCTGTTTGGTCGTCGCCGTGCCGCCTTCCGGCGTATAGGTATATTCCAGATGATCCAGCGTATATCCGTCGACAGGCGTGACCTTGACCAACAAGCGATCGCCAACCTTCGCGCTCGTTGCCGCGGTTTTCGTCGCATCGGTAACACTCGCCGCGCCGTTTGTCGGTGTCGTTACCGTAATCGTTTTGAGGTCTTCTTCAAATATGGCGCTGATGCTGATGGTTGCACCTTCGGCCAGCGCATCCGAACCGGTCGGTTCGACGAACGTATACGTTCCGTCTCCATTATCCGTTAAGGTGATGTTTTTGCCCGTATCGCTGCGGACCGCCGTCAGTATTCCGTTGAGTTTGTATCCGCTGTCCGGCGTCACACTCAGCGTATTTCCGTTGACTGAAACCTGCCCGTTTTGCATGGAACCGATGACGAACTTGCCTTCGGTCTTCGTATCATATTGTGTGCCCGCACTGCTGCCGTCGCCCGTATCAGAGCTGCCGCCGGCGGTCAGGTTTTGATCAGCCATGCCGTCGCTGCCGACTGCCGAGGATGCCACGGAGGATACTTTCTGGCGCGCATATGCGTCGATCTCTGTATCACCGTTGACCGTTACGGAGTATGTCCCTGCGTCGGTCACGCCTGCCAGATATGCCTGTGTGTTGCCGATGATGATCGCGATTGCACCGCTGCCGGCAACACCGACGCTCGAAGCACCCGCGCCCGCAACTGCCTGCGTAACAAATTCGTGTCCCGGCCCAAGGTCGGTTTCCTCAATCGGCAAATCCAGCCAGCCGGACAGCGCGTCCAGCGCGGTCGTCGTAAGCGCCTTGCCCGCATCCTTGAGGATCTGCGTCATCTTGGTTTTCAGCTGGGTGGCGATATCGCCCTTGAAGAATGTCTTCATCTGGTCGATATCGACGATATCGGCAAACAATTCGTTTGCGATGTTGCTGATCATTTTATTGATCTGATCGCCATACGACAAAGTCTCCGGTGTCGTTGAACCCGGGGTGACCGTTTCCTGTATTTTGTTGAGAATCAGAGTCAGTATGGAAGAGGCAACCTGTCCGCGCAGCACGTCCGTCAGGTCAGTGCCGAGTGTTGCAAGTTTGCTTGTAATTTTCGTTTCAATATCGGAGCTGACCAAACCTTCCAGCCCGGTACCGGAGAGCAACGTGTCCACAGCCGATCCGGCGATGCTCGAAATCAAGTCGGTCAGCGTATCATCCAGCGTGGTTTCATCCAGCAGGTCGGACAGCCCCATCAAATCGGCCAACTCATGGATAATCTCCGTAATGGCTTGCTCAACGAGCTGTTCAACGATATTGCCGCTGGAGGAGCCGCTGTCCGAAGCGTCCGTCGTTTCCTTCTTCGCCGATTCGTACATGTGCGCGATGATACGAAGCGTTTCAGCCTGTATCGTCGCGTCGTCGATATGCGAAAGGGTGTCATAAGATACGATGTTGATTGCAACGGCAACGCCCACGCCGATCTTTGCTTTTGTTGCGCTGGCATTGGCATAGATTGCCGCGTCCGTATCGCTGTAGGTCTCCACGCTGATCGTTCCGGCTTCCGTGTCCGCCGGATTATCGACCGGAATATATGCTGTGACCACGCAGCCGCCTGCAATATATGCTTCCGTATAGTTTGTCTGAATATTGAGGTTGAAGCCGGCGGCAACCTGAATGCTGCCTTCGCTGGTCTGCGACGGCTGACGATTCATGTTTTGGTTGTTGACCGAGCTCGTGCTTACATTGGAACTGCCGGTAATGGCTGCAAGTTTTGCGGCGCCGCCGACACCTTTGTCGGCTTGTTTATCCGCCTCTCCTTTGTCGTCCTCCCCGGACGTGCCATCTTGTGTCGTTGTAGACGAAGACGTTGAACTGCTTGAACGGCTGGACGCGCCCTGCGAACCCGCGCGGGACGTAGATTTCAGAGAACTCCTGCCAACGGCCTTGATCTTTACATTTCTGGCATACACGCTGCGCTTCAGCGCGGCAGTGGAGCTGTCGTTCAAGATGGAGATCGCAAAGGATGCGCCGACGCCTACCTTGCCGCCCGCCGCCGCGGCGTTTGCCGCCAGCTCGCGTGCATTTACGCTGTTCGACGAAACGGCGACGTCTTCGCTTGCTTTCAAAAGTTGTGCCGACTGACCGAGCGCAGATTCGACATGCACGCCGGAGATCAGCAACGCTAGAACCGGAGTGATGGAAATGCCACCTGCGGAACCGGCTTCGGCTTTCATCGTTTCGCTGTTGTCGCTGTCAGCCGAAATGGCGATATTCTTGAGCAATGCGTCGCTTGCCACCGTAATATTCGTTTCATCCGCCACAACGGAAATCACGTCGATGCCGATAACGGCAACCGCGATGCCCGCGCCGACACCGACGCGCGACGCCGTGCCGGTGCTGACCGACTGCGCGCTAACGGACGACGTTTGGCAGGACGAACTCGTAAGCGCAAGCGTTCCATCTTCGCCAAGCGTAATGACCGCATCTTTGCCGATTAGCACTTTTGTTTTCGCGCTGGCGACCAGGACGGTGATTGCGCCGCCAATTCCGAAATCCCCCTGCGAATATCCGGCTTTGGAATCCGCATTGAAGATCAGCTTGCTTGTATCGCTTCCGGACGTTGCAGTGATCTCAATACTGTTCACCGTAATCGTTCCGTTCTTGATGTACGCATAGTTTTTATGGATCGCAATCGAAACCGCAACGCCGACGCCCAGCGCAAATGTCTTTTTCTTCGTCGTAGTCGTCGTTGTCGTTTCACCCGTATAATCCGGATCGGCTACAAACTCGGCTGAAAGCTGGATGCTCATGCTTGCGGAAGCACCGCCGGTCGGTGTCGGTACTGTATAGGTATACACACCGTTTGCGTTCTGCGTGACCGTAACGATGACTTCGCTTGCTGTTTCGACCGCTTTTGCTTTCAGGGAGTTTTCCTTGATTTTATATCCGGCACTCGGCGTGACCGTAATGGTGATCGTCTCGCCCGCATCGGCATACGCCGGTGCACTGATGGTTCCGTTTTCAACGGTTGCGGTGGTCACCTGATATGCTTTGTTCAGTGTGCTTGCGCTAACGACCAGCTTGCTGTTTGCATCCAGTCCGTCGGGAGCGGTAAACTTGTTGTCCGTCACGCTGATGGTCACGCTGGTGTCTTCCACATAATCGCCGCTGGTGGAATCCAGTTTGAAGAGTTTTACGGTGATTGTAAAATTCTTGCCTGAAGCGACTGCGTCCGCGTTGAGTTCAAACGCGACTGTCTCTCCGCTGTCGACTCTGGTGTCGGATGCATTTAAATAGGTAAGAGCGTCGCCGGTGAGTTCCAGCAGGCTCGCTTTATCGACATATATAATAGCAACCGTGACATCCTGCGCAGGCATGATGAAGGAATACGCGCCGTCAACGATGGAGAGCGTTGCACCGGTAACCGTCACGTTTGCAGTCTTGCCTTCCTGCTGCACGACTTCAAGGGTAACCTCGTCGTTCTTCTTTGCGCTTGCCGGCCCGGTGACGCCGGAAGCCGGAAGCGTGATGTTATAACGCTCCGCCTCGAACGCCGCGGTAATATTGATCGGAACGTTGACCGCCAGCGTTACGGGAATCGTGATATAGTAGCTATCGCCGGAACCCGCGGTCACATTCCCGATTACGGGAGTTCCGGTTTCGGGATCGGTGTAGCTATACTGGAAACTGCCGTCGGTCAGTTTGTATCCCTGACGGATCGCCAATTGGAATGCCGCTTTGTTTTCGGTCGTATTAAAGGAAACGAACGATACCGTTCCGTTGAGCGTCATGGCGATGACAATCTGTCTGCCGTCGGCCGTTTCCTTGGTCTGCTCAATTGTCACCTCATCCGTTTCGCCCGCCGCCGAATTGGCTGGGTCTAATGGATCGAGATCACTCGAAGCTCCGGTGCCGACCGGAGAACCATCCGCCAACAAGGAACTCTGCGTGGTTGCCGCAGCATTGATGGAGAGCGTGCCTCCCGCAGTGATGGAACCTGTCGTATCGATGTATGCTTTATTTGTATTGGAAGAAACGGAAACCGCCAGAGCGCCGGAAACCTGCGCCGCAGATTTGCTGGTGCTGCCCGTGGTCGGCGTCGTGTCCGCGGGCGCTTCCTCAAACTCGGCGGAAAGCGTTACGTCGCCGGCCGGCATCGTAAGCACATACTGCCCTGCCGAATTGGCAACGATCGTTTGAACGCTTGTGCGTCCGTCGAGTTGTGCAGAGGCTTTCAGTGTGTCCGCCTTCAGTTGATAATTTGTGCTCGGGTTCACCGTGATCACAATTTGAATGCCTGCATCCGCACGCTGTGTGCTGATGACCAGTGCGCCGTTTGTGAGGTCCGGCGAAATCGCGATGGCGTAAGCGTCTCCCGGGTCTTCCGGTGTTTCAATCTTTTCTTCTTCCGAACCCGCGGTGCCGTTGTCAAACACATCTTCCACGCCGGAACCGTTGTCATCTTCTTCATCAAACAGGTTACCGGTGAGTGTGTCGTCGTCCGGATCGCCCGCCGTGCGCTCCCGCACGACAGTAACGAGTTTAACCGCCGCTTCAGGCATGACAAATGTATAGCTGCCGGTTCCGCCGGTTATATCAATGGTCTTTGTTACGTAAGCCTGTTGACCAGCCGGAAGGTAAGTGTAGGTCAACGCTTCTAATATATACCCTTCGTCCGGCGCGATCTTGACCGTCGCCGTTTCGCCGGCTTTGACTTTCGCAGGCGTCGTGATCGTTGCGTGTGCGTTCGTCTCGGCGGTAATTGTATATCCGTCCACACCGTTGAGGCTGTCCGCACCTTTACCCAACGCGTCAGCAGACTGACCGGTGAGCTTTGCTTTCACTTTTGCAAAGAGCTGTTTGACGATGGTGAGCACTTGCTTCATGCTGCCGTTGGAGGACGATGCACTCGCGGCGCCCGCCGTGATCGGGTCGGCCGATGTTGCGCGGGTCGTTACCTGCTCCAGCGCTTCCGACTCGATAGAAATGTTTTTGAAGGCGTTCAGCGTTGCAGCTCCGCCAACCGACGCCTGCACATTTTGCAATACGACCGAGATGGCGAAGAACCCGCCGAACAAATTTCCGGAGGACGTCGTCCCGCCGGTGCCGCCTGTTGTGTTCGTTCCGGTATTGGTTGTCGTATTCTTCGTTTGCGGCGCCTTGTTGCAGGCGATGGTCTGCACCGTCGTACTGCCCGCCGCTTTGATTGAGATGCTGCCGGTTTGCGAAGTAATATCGCCGAGCACGTCAACCGTGCAGTCGGCAACCATGACCGAAACCGCAAGCGAGATTGGAAGCTTGCCCGCAGTGGAGCGGACGATCAACGAGGTTTTTGTTTGCGAAAGAATGGTAACCGAACCGACCGCCGTGATGGATGCGTTTTCGCCGATTGTCACCTGTGCGTTTGCAACGATGACGCCGACGGCCAGCGGAACGAAAAACTTTGCCAGGGAAGAGTTGGATGCTTCGGCCGTAATCGTTGTCTTGGCGGTGATGTCGACGTTGCCGCCGGAAACGATTGTGCCGAGAATTGTGATGGTCGCAATGCCGACCTTTACGTTGACCATGTTAAAGCCGGTGCCGAGGATCGGGATCAGCGGATTGGACTGCGATGTGATCGCGCTGATTGATACCGAACCGGAGGCCCGCAGGCTTGCGCCTTCGGCAATTGTGACCGACGCAGTGGAGACAACATCCATGATGCTGATATCTACGGTCGTCTCATCATCAATCGGAAGCGTGTCCAGTGTGTCGGACTCGGGGATCATGTCGTCTACCGGAATGCTGATCGTCGTATCGTCATCCTGCGTGTTGATCAGGATGTTCGCCGCCTGCAGGTTTCCATCCACCGTGATGTGCTTGCCGTTAAGCGTAACATTGAGTCCCGCAGCGTTAAGATTGTGGATGGTGAACGTATCGCCGTTGATCAGCAGATTGGCAAGGAAGCCGTTACCTTCAATAGTAATGTCCGTAACATCCGTCGGCAGGTCCGCCGCCGCAAGCGCGTAATCCGTGAACGGCTGACTCGCCGTATACGTGCCACCCACGATCTCGGCCGCCGTAATTTCCACGCGGGCTTTGTTCTTCAGTTCGTCGGTATACTGTTCGACCGTATCGATCGCAAATGCAAGAATCGAATCCGATTCGTCCTGAAGGCTGATGATCGGAACGCCGCTCGTCTCGTCAATCGAAGCCGAGCTGCTTCCGTCCTCCTTGAGTGTGCCGCTGAGATTCAGCCGGTCCACACCGTCACCACCGCTGACGGTAGCCTGCGAAGCATTCTCTGCCAGCGCGGTGTCTACGGTGACCAGGTCATCGCCGTCGCCGCAATCGACCGTGACGGTCCCGCGGCTTGCGTCGTCGGTTGCGCCCCCGGTTCCGGTCACGCTTATGGTGTCGTTTCCATCGCCGCTGTTGATCACGGCGGAAGAGTCGCCTTCTAAACTAACATTAATGTTGTCGTCCGCGCTCGTGCCGTTCACTGTAACGTCGGAACCTTTTGCGGAGACGACCTTTTCAAGCGAAAGATACAAACCGGCCAAAACGACGTTTATGCCGTCAATGCAGATATTACCGTTGACGTCGACCGTCCCGTCCGCCTGTGTGCCGATCGTCGTTGTGTCGATCAGTTCACTTTCGGCAGGTGTTTCATACGAATCGTCCGCCAGTATATATAATATGAAGTTATCGGATACATTGGTATTGGAAACAATATTGATGTCACCGTTATAGGTGCCGGATGTGACGCTGATGGTTGCCGACGTACTGTCGGTTGTAATAGAAGAAAGAACCTTGTCGACCGCCTTTTGAATGGCATTGTCCGATTCGCTGACCGTAACCGTCGTGCGGGTGTCACCGTTGTCCGATACGATCGTGTTGTCGCCTGTTACAGTTGTCGGGGTCTCGGGCTCAACAGCTTCGCCGGTTTCCGTCAATGTGTTTGTTACCGTCGTGTCGACCACCGCTCCGCTCGTGTCCAGCGTCTCTGTCGTTGTGGTGGTTACGGAAGGCAGATCGTTTTCAAACGTTCTGTTTGCCTCGTCCGCGTCGATGTCGTCAAGCTGGTTGCCGGTCGCGCCGTCTTCAGTATGTTCCGCAATCGTTGCCTCGCCGTCTGGCGCAACCAGTGGCACCGTCGACGTAACGTCGCTGCTGCCATCGTCATCCTCTGCAAACGCTCGGGTCTGCATTCCGCCAAAAACAGCTAGCACGATGAGCACTATCAAAAGAGCTCTCAATGCTAGCTTTATTTGCTTTTTAGATGTCGAAAACGTCACCGGAATACAAAAACCTTTCCTCTGACCGTGCAGAGTTGGAATGGAATAAATCAAGCTATAAGTGGCTTTTTCAAACTCTAACTGTGCTTTTGTAGACACATAGAATCGCGCTATAACATACGCTCCACACGAGTATACACTATCTAATTGTAAATTTCCAGTGTTTTTCACGATTTTATTACAATGTGATTTTATTTTGCAATTTTGTTCAACGCAATCATTGATTTCTATTCAAATCGTATATTTCTTTCAAAAGTAATTAAAACTATACTTCGTCTGACTCGGCCAGCGTTGGAACATATCTAATAGGCTAATTTCTCGTATTATAAATCGAAAATCTGCGATTATAAGAGTCGATTTCCCACATATGGTATGTATTATCGGATGATTAACCATATATGGTAGCCATATAAAGCCATTGCGCGGTCTCTTCACCATAAACTGCCTAAAAGTGGTTGTTTTAAAATCCCCGATAGAAATCGGCAGCCTAACCGGTTTATCCGTAGGCCGCCGTTTTTTTTCGGTGGATTTCATTTTGTCGCGCATTATGATAAGATTGTCCGCAAAGAAAGGAGCGTTCTTATATGAAACCACACGATAAAACAGCCGGTATCCAGCGCTCGGAGTCGCTCTCCGTCGGCGCGCTGCTCGCACTTGTCGGCGGCTTTCTGGACGCTTACACCTATTTTTCACGCGGCGGTGTTTTTGCCAACGCACAGACCGGCAACATGGTTTTACTTGGTCTGCGTCTTTCCGCAGGACGCTGGGACGAGGCCATGTATTTCCTTTTTCCGATCATCGCATTCGCCGCGGGCGTTTTGCTCGCAGAACTTGTGCAGTCGTTTATGAAGTCAAACCGTATCGTCCACTGGCGTCAGATCATCATCAGTTTGGAATTGATTCTGCTCTTTAGTATCGGGTTTGTCTCGGACGGGCCGCTCAATCCTTATGTCAATATTACCGTATCATTCGTCTGCGCGCTCCAAGTGGAAAGCTTTCGTACCATGCACGGACTTACCTATGCCACAACAATGTGCACCGGAAATTTGCGCAGCGGCACCGAGCTGTTGTTTCGGTATTTAAAAGATAAAAACCGCACGCTGCTGATCTCCAGCCTGAAATATTACAGTATTATCCTGTTTTTCATTAGCGGTGCAATCGTCGGCATGTTCGTCACCCGCTCCGTAGGAGAACCCGCCGTGTGGGTGCCCTGCGCGTTACTTATGCTGGTTTTAATCCTCTTGCATAAGCGTGTTCCTAATAATATGTAATCGCTTAATCCCCGGCACGTTCTTTACGGAAAAGATTCCAACCCATGAAAACAATCCAAACATATGCAAGCGTTTTTGGAATCATCAACGCGCCGACTGCAGGGAATGATGCGGAAAACAGTACAACGGGAATGTAGAACGCAAACGACAGCGATATGGCAAGCCACATATTTCGAAAGATGCGGTCGTTCGATTCCGCTGCCTCCGAGGCAAACAATACGATGATAAGAATCCCCATCAGCGCAAACGGAATGTTGCGCAGCACGCCGAACAGCAGCGGCGGATGATAGCTGAGCCATTGATTCTGCGGCAGCATGCACAAGCCGACGCGCAGCGCCGCAAGTACCCATATTGCAATTGTGAAGCGTTTTCTGTCCGTCACGTGATAACGTTCACGCCAGATATAGTACAAAATCACATAAAATGCCGTCATTGTAATGGAAGTAATCAGTTTGCCGACGCCAAGCGCGGCTGCGTTTGCTTCCATGCCGTCGGTCCACAGCGCAATCATTCGTGGCACAAGATGGAATGCATCGCCGCCACCGAGTACAACCGCCATTATGCCGAATTTTTTAGTTAGCGTTCCTTTTTCGCTTTTTTTGATCAGCAATAACCCCAGCGTCAATACCGTTACAAGATATGCTATATCAAAAGTTGTTTCCATAATTGCTTGCATCATTCTACCCCTCAATATAATATTTGCTCTACAACTTCAGTAAGAAAACGAGCGTCCTGTGCGTTGCTCCGCAAAAGAAGCAACAGATTATCCAGCACAAATTCCGCGAGCTGCTGCTGTGTAAATGTTTCACTCCAAACGTTATTTTTCACATTGCCGTCTTGCCGTAACTGCTCCAGCAGGATGTCACGAAGCGCGGTTTGCATCGCTTCCATCCGCGTACATCCTGTTTGTCGAATGTTGATCAGCGCGGTCATCATGCCGCCGGCGAAGGCTTGGATGTACTCATGTAGAAACGCATACGTCTCCCAGACTCGCTCTGAAAAACGGTCCGTTTGTGCGGACTGCCTGAGTTTCTGCAGTGCGCGGGTCCAGTCATCCTCCGTCAGTGCAAGCAAAACATCATTTTTATCGGAAAAATAGTTATACACTGTACCCGTGGCCACGCCCGCACGCTTGGCTAACCGTCGCATACTGATCGCCACGATTCCCTGCTCGTTTGCAATGTCCCGTGCACAGCTTAAAAGCAGCGCACGCGTGTGCTCGTCTTTCTTTCTCACTCAATACCTGTCCTTATTAAATGAACGTGTTCATTTATGATGATATCCCGATTGCTTGTATGCGTCAATACTTTTGATAAAATTGATCCGAAATCACGCAATGTTTTCATATCTTTTCAATAGGTTTATGTTTTTTCGGCATAATGTCTGAATTTTTTGAATAAAATTCGATAGAGTTCACGTATGATTCGCCCTTTGAAAGGTTGCGATCACAGCATTGTCGTTGTATAATATGGTTTGCGTGCAATTTACACGCAAACGCAACAATTTGCGATTATCATCTGCAAAGGATCTATATGTACGAAAAATACTCGGGCTTACCCGATACAACAAAATCGGCACCGCAAGGCGCACACAAAGGGAGAAATTCCAAGCCTGTGCGTGATGCTAATTATGAAGGAAATAACGAGGAAATGGAATACTATTACAACCCAAATCGTGGCGGCGGCTCGTCAGGTGGACGCCGCAGCAACCAACAAGCGAAATATCGCAAACGGCGGCTGATCCTGCTGATGATGACTGTGCTCTTCCTTGTATTGATCGTTACGGCAGTCGTCGTGCTTGCGCGCAGCTGCAGTGCTACGGAAATCGTCACAACGGCGGATGGCCGTTTCCGCAACGAAGTTTATATCAACGGCACAAATGTCTCCGGGAAGACTGCGGACGAGGTTATTGACCAGCTCAAATCCAACGAGTCGTATGCGCTCAGCAATATTGTCGTCACCCTACAGGGAGCGGATTTTTCCGCTACCGTCACGGGAACGGACATGAACGCGACTTCCAACCTCGATGAAATTATTCAGCAGGCGCTTTCCGGCGGCTCAAATCAGGTTTATTACACGACGGTTGCGATCGACGAGGAAGCACTTGCTTCACGTATTGAACAGATTAACGAAAACATGACCACGCCACCTACGGACGCGACGGTTGAAATTGAAACCTCGGACAGCAGCAAACCGACATTCCGTTATATCGAAGGCGTTCCCGGCTACGGGCTTGATGTGGATTCTACAACTCAGCTTGTAAAGGAAACGGTCGAGTCCGGTCAGTTTCAGGCGACAATAGAACCGGCACTGACAACTGTCCAGCCTTCCCTTACGGTTGCGGATGTGCAGGCACATATGTCGCTCATCGGCAGCTTCACGACGACGTACTCCTTTAAAGGAACCGCGGACGACTCTGAAGAAGCCCGGGAGACATTGATCCCCAACCGTGCGTTCAACGTTGAAAAAGCTGCCGCGCTGATCAACGGACAAGTTGTGAAGCCTGGCAAAAGCTGGAGTTTTAACAACACCGTCGGCGACCGGACAGAAAATAACGGTTGGAAGGAAGCGAACGGCATCTTTGGCGGCGATACATTGACACGGCAATATGGCGGCGGTGTCTGCCAGGTTAGTACAACGCTTTATAACGCGCTGTTGGGCGCTTATCCATATTTTGATTTCTCCCGTCGTGAACATTCCTTCCCTTCCACATATGTTGACATTGGACTGGATGCCACCGTAGATACCAACCATATCGACTTTAAGTTCACGAATAAATCAGAGTATCCGGTTTATGTATTTGCTTATGTTTCGAAAAATAGCAAATATACCAGCCGGAAGCGGGACATCACCGTGCGGATTTATGGAGACGCTTTGCCTGCGGGCGTTGAATATAGGACGCGCACTGTACTCGTTGAGGAGACTCCTCCGGCTGAGGATGTTATTGTCGAAAGCAGTTCCCTCTTTGTCGGTGAGCAAGAAATTATTGCCACTGCTCGTTCCAAATATGTAGTCGATGTGTTTATCGATCGTTATCTCGATGGTGTTCTTCAAGAATCCATTTGGGATCATACGGACACCTACCCGGGCAACCCGCAGAAAATCCGCGTCGGAACCAAGGCTACACCGACGCCGCTCATTGAAACCACGCCGACGCCCGTGGCCGACGACCTACCATAACACACATAGCGTTAAGCAACAAAAGAGCGAGAACGACTGGTCGTTCCCGCTCTTTTTGTATTTGTTTATTTGCTCTGCTTCCCGTTCCCGCGATAAAGTATCCAGCGTCTTGAAAAAAAATTAAAAAGATAGGTGATGACGCCGGAAAAAATTCTCGATATCCTGTAATCAAAATGAAGTAGGTCCGTCAGTAAGTACATGCTCAACTCGGTTACTGCAAGCGCAGACAACGAGATGATAACAAAGATAGACAGCTCCAAGCGCATGGTGCGGTTCCCGCGACGAAACACGAACAACACGCCGATCAGATAATTCACCGCAACACCAATTGCAAACGCAATCGGTACCGCTGCAAGATAATGCAGCCCTAGAATCTCCTTGAGCAGCAGCAGCGTCAAGTAATCCGCAGCAAAGCCGGAGAACGCCGCCACGCCGTAGCGCAGCGCCTGAAACGGCAAACGTGTGTCCTCTCGAACATCGCCAATGTTGTGTAATAATTTACCCATACGCAAGAGTATAGCACAACGCAAACGGCAAAGTAAACGAACTGATACCGTATGAAAACATTAAACTGTGGTAGAAAAAGAGCCGTCCAATACTGGACGGCTCTTCTGGTGTCTTTGCTTATTTGTCGTCGACCTTCAGGCCTTCGAACAGGGAAGCCAGCGATGTGGTCGTCTCCTGCACCGGCGGGAGTTCATAATCGCCATCCTCATTGCGACGGCGGCGGTCACCGCCACGATCACGACGATCGTCGCTGCTCGAGAAACGCGGAGTGCGTCCACCGCTGTCCTTGGACGCCGTGGTGGAACGCTGCTGGCGCTGCTGCGTGCGCTGTTCCTGCCGCTCTGCATACTGACGGTCACGCTCTTCGCGCTCCGCACGAACCTTCTCTGCCAGTTCCGGATCTTCTTCCAGAAGGGCTTCTTTGCGGCTCAGACTGATGCGCTTTGCTTCCGGATTAACTTCCAGAATCTTACAGCGAACCATTTCGCCAACCTTCAGCTCGTCTTCGACCTTCGCAATGCGATGGGTCGCGATCTGGGAGATATGGATCAAACCGTCGATCGTGCTTTCGAGAGAAACGAATGCACCAAACGGTACGATACGTACGACTTTGCCTTCCACAATGGAACCGACCGGATATTTTTCACCGGCAAGCGTCCAAGGCTTCGGCTGGAGCTGCTTGTATCCCAGAGATACCCGCTCCTTTTCGAGGTCGACATTAAGAATCAGGACTTCGATCTCCTGATTGATACTGAACACATCACTCGGGTGCTTCACACGACCCCAAGCTGCATCGGTGACATGCACCAAACCGTCGATTCCGCCGATATCGACGAATGCGCCGAAATCTGCGATTCTACGGACGATGCCCTGCACTTTGCTGCCGACAACAAGCGATTCCCACTTGGCGTGCTTTTCAGCTTCCGCTTCAGCAAGAAGAACCTGCTTCTGCGAAGCGACAATGCGCTTACGCTGACGGTCGACTTCCAGAACCTTGAGGCGCATCGGCTTGCCGATGAACTCGCCCAAGTTCTCAATATATTTAGTAGAAACATGAGAAGCGGGAACAAACGCGCGGATTCCGCTGATGTCTGCAATGATGCCGCCCTTGACGACTTCCTTACCGACTGCTTCGAACACCTCTTCTTCGATGTTCTCCGGCGTCATCATCTCGTCCCAGAGTTTCTTGCTCTCGGCATTCTTGCGAGAAAGCAACACGTTGCCCTCGCCGTCGTTCACCTTCATAACCTCGACTTCGATGGCGTCGCCTTCTTTGTAAAGGTCATCCGGCTTGTCTTCCGGATTTCTGGAGAATTCTCCAGCCGGAACGATACCGTCGGATTTGTAGCCGATGTTGACGAAGACTTCTCCGTCCACAACCGAAATCACGGTTCCCTCAATCACCTGACCGTTATGAATGCGGGTCATTGTCTTTTCAAAAGCCTTTGCGAATTCGGAACTCTCTTCTTGCTCAGAATCTTCCGACATTGTTTCTTCCGCCTGGGCGGGACTGGCTTCCGTTTTTGCCTCTTCGTCCTCTGTGGCTTCGGGCGCTTCCACAGTCGCCGCCTCAGCGGGTGCTTCCGCTGCCGCGGTCTCCTCGGTCATCTGGGGTGCCTGGGACACGACGACGTCCTCAGCGGGAGCTGCCGCTTCAATGGTTTCGATCGTCGTTTTTTCCTGTTCGCTCATTACTTGTAGTACCTCCCTAATCATCCGGTCCGGCGTCGATGCGCCCGCAACAATACCTATTATATCATCGGATAGTAATTTATCAAGAAAAAGTTTATCAATTGACTCTACGTTTTCAGTAAAATCGCAGTGTTTTTTACATAATTCATACAACTTCTGCGTGTTTGCGCTCATTTTGGACCCGAGTACAATCATTCGCGAGCTCTGTTTTGCAATGTCTATTGCCTCCTGCTGGCGTGCTCGCGTTGTGTCACAGATTGTATTATACACGTCAAGATCGCCGCATCGGCTCTCCAACGCCGCGCGAATGCAGAAGAACGTCTCCTCCGGCAGCGTAGTTTGCGCAACCAATGCAGCACGCTCGGTTACCGGTGCGTTTTGCGCATCCTCCTCGGTTTCCAAAACGGCCGCACAGTCACCTGCCCACCCGCAAATGCCGACGATCTCCGGATGGAGCGCCTTGCCAGCGATAAACACCGTCCGCCCATCCTCCGCCGCTTTGCGCACGATAGTGTGAATTCGTTTCACAAACGGACAGGTCGCATCGATCAACTCCAGCTCGTTCGCTTTGCTGGCCTCATATACCGGAGGCGGCGCACCATGCGCACGGATAATCAACGTGTCGCCTTCGTCTAGCGCATCCAATTCACTTACCGCGAATACGCCGCTTTGTTCCAACTCGGACACGACCGATTCATTATGAATGATGTGTCCATAGGTATAAACCTTGCCGCGGTCTTTCGCGCACGACTTTGCCATGTCGACCGCGCGTCTTACGCCAAAGCAGAAACCGCTGTTTTTTGCCAGTAATATGCGCATGTCAGAATTCCAGCTCCATCTCGTTTTTCAGCATCTGCATGCGATCACGGATCGCTTCGGTCACTGCATCCACCGTGCGGCCTGCGTGCTCTTTTGCAATTTTGTTCGGATCCATCGGTTCACCGACGATCATGCGTACCTTGTGGCCGTGCTTTTTCCAGTCCGGATCAGCAAAGACAGGGACGATACGCGCATTGCAGCGAAGAGCCAGGAAGGCGGCGCCTTTTTCAAAGGTATCCAGTTCCCCCGTGATCGAGCGTCGTCCTTCGGGAAAGATGCCGAAGAGTCGGCCACGATCTAAAACTGTCATAGCCTGCTTGAGGGACGCCATGTCCGCATGTTTGCGATATACGGGGAATGCAAGCAGCTGCTTTAAAAAGAATCGTTTCAGCGGCGAATTGAAAAGCTCCTGCTTTGCCATAAAATGCACCGGACGCGGCACGACCATCGCAAGCCGAATTGGATCGCCCAATGAAAAATGGTTGGAGATTAAAATCCCGCGGCCTCTGAAAAACAGATTGCCAAGGTTCTTAATCTTCGGGCGATAGATCAGCCAAAAAAAAGGCGTCAGCAGATATTTGAAAAGGATATAGATCATGTCTCAGCGCGCTTCTTTCTCGATGATAGCCTTCATCACCAGCTCAATCGCCTGTTCGGCGTTCAGCATCGTCGTGTCGACCAGCATCGCGTCGTCCGCCTTTCGCAGAGGCATATAGGCGCGTGTGCTGTCCTGATGGTCGCGTTTTTTTAATTCTTCGAGTACATGCTCATAAGTTTCGGTTTCGTCACCGCGTGCACGCAGTTCTTTCAGCCTGCGGTTTGCCCGCTCTTCCGGGGAGGCGGTCACGTAAAATTTATGCTTCGTATGCGGCAGAACGTTCGTCGTAATATCACGCCCGTCCATGACCACGTCATACTGTCGTCCGACTTCTCGCTGAAGCTCGGCGAGCTTTTTTCGCACGCAGGGATGTTTGCTGACGGTGGACGCGCCCATCGAGAGCTCTTCGGTGCGCAGGTTGTCGGTAACATCCTCTTCGCCGAGAAATACGCGTTGTCCGCGTTCGCCATACACGACCCGGATGTCTGCACCGTCTATGATCTTCTCAATGCCAGCTTCATCGGCAAACGTCAAACCGTTTCTTTTGGTATACATCGCCATGGCACGGTACATGGATCCTGTGTCGAGATACCGTATGTTCAGCCGCTTTGCGATGCCTTTTGCAAGCGTGGATTTGCCCGCGCCAGCCGGTCCGTCGATTGCGATATTCAGATGCTCACCCATAATCGTCTCCATTTATTCGTTAATACTGTCACCGGCAAGCGCGCCGGTCGACCACGCGATCTGAAGATTATACCCACCGGTGGTCGCGTCCACGTCCAAAACCTCTCCGGCAAAATACAGTCCTCTCACCAGTCTGGATTCCATCGTGGATGCGTTGACTTCCTTTACGTTTACGCCGCCGCGTGTTATAACGGCTTCCTCAAGCCCACGTGCGCCGGAAACAGTCAGCGGCAGGCCTTTCAGTGTCTCTACCAATCGAGCGCGCATTTGTTTTGTCAGTTCGCCGACAGCCAGCGTTTCCGGAATCTCTGCAATCTCCAGCACAACGCTCAGCAGCCGGGCCGGCAGCAACGCATGCAGCGCGGTTTTCACTTGCTGACGTGCGTTTTGCTGTAAGTCACGCAAAATACGCGCATCGAGCTTCTCATTCGACAACGCGGGTTTTAAATCGATAAACAGTCTCGTTCCGGCCGGTTTGCTTGCAACCGCGCCGGAGAGCGACAACACCAGCGGCCCGCTTACGCCAAAGTGCGTAAACAACATTTCGCCGAGTTCTGAGAACACGACCTTCTTGCCGCATTTTGCCGTCAGCGTCACGTTTTTCAGCGTCAGGCCGGAAAGCTCGTGCGGCCATGTTTCATTCGTCGTTAGAGGAACGAGAGACGCCACAGGCTGTTCAATCGTGTGGCCGAGCGCTTTAGCAAACGAATAGCCATCGCCAGTGGAGCCCGTTTGCGGATAGGATACACCGCCGGTCGCAATCACGACCGCGTCGCACGTCAACTCGCGTCCGTCGACTTTTAATCCGTATACGCTTCCGTCGCGGGACAGCACCTCGTCCACACGTGCATTTAACCGCACTTCCACACCGCTTTCGCGCACAATGCACTCCATTGCGCGGAGGATGTCGTTTGACTTGTCCGAAACCGGAAACACGCGTCCGCCACGCTCGGTCTTCAGTGGAACACCCGCGTTCTCCAGCCGCGTCATCAGAGCGCGGTTGTCAAAATGTGAAAATGCACTGAATAAAAAGCGTGGATTTTTCAGCACATGCGAAAAAAACAAATCACGGTCGGCAACATTTGTCACGTTGCAGCGGCCTTTGCCTGTTATATAAAGCTTTTTGCCGAGTTTTTCGTTTTTCTCGAACAGCGTAACCCGGTGACCGGCATTTGCCGCATTTGCCGCGGCCATCATGCCCGCGGGACCACCGCCGATAACGAAAACAATCATCTGCCGCGCTCCTCTTTGACCGTTTCGGAGAGATAAACACCCTCGTCATGCCAAATATCCTCAAGCTGCGTGAGATGCTGACAGGCTTCATCCTTCCGCGCGTGTCCGACGGCGACGATGATCGCGTTGATCAACGACAGCGGCGCAACGAGCGAATCCGCAAACGAAGCCATATCGCTGCGCGCACAAAGCGCATAATCGGAAATCACCGCCAGCGGAGAAGTCGGCATGTCGGTCAGCGCAATCAGTTTTGCCCCCTTGGACTTTGCATACTTCATCGCGTCTACCGTACGTGCGCTGTATCGTGGAAAACTGATGCCGTAGCATACATCCTGCGGGCCGATACGGAGCATACGCTCGTGAATATCCTGAACGGCGCCGTTGACGAACATGACGTTGTCGCAAACATAGTCCAAATAGTAGGTTAAAAACTGTGCAAGCGACATTGCGCTGCGGATGCCGAGTACATAGATGCGGCGTGCGCGCAGGGTCGCGTTGATTGCGCCTTCGAAGCTTTCGTTGTCGATCATATCGATCGTGGCGCGGATATTATTCATGTCAGACGTTAAAACGGTTTTTAATACGTCCTGCTGCGGAATGTTCGCCGCAAGACGAATTCTCTGTACGCTGGTGAGCCGGTGGCGGATCAAATCCTGCAGCGCTTCCTGCAGTGCGGGATAGCCGTCCAGACCGAGCATATAAGCAAAACGAACGACGGTCGATTCAGAAACGCCGACACGTTCGCCAAGTTTTGCGGCCGTCATAAACGCCGCATCATCATATGAATTAAAAATGTAGTCCGCAATTCGCTTCTGTCCCTTTGAAAACGTTTGATACTGCTTCTCCATCAGCGAAAACAAAGCGTCCATTCCGTTGATCCCCTTCCGGCTTTTGTTTCGTCGAACGCGTACTCAGGCGCGCTTTACCCAGTCCAGTTTCGTTTGCTCCATCTCTTCCATTCGCTTAAAGTTTGTTAAATCATAGGTCAGTGGCGTCAGTGTAACGTATCCTTCCCGCGACCAGCGGTCATCCACGTCCATTCCGTCTGAGCAGGAGGTCTTTCCGCGTGGCGCCCAGTAATACTTCTGGCCAATCGGGTCTTCGCGTTCAACATATTTAAGCGTGTATTGCTCCACGCAAGCGGGTGCAATCTTCACACCCTTAAGTTCTTCAAACGGGACGCCGGGCACGTTGACATTCAGCAACGTGCCGAATTCCAACGGATGCTGCCGCACATAGTCTACGGCCATCGCCGCAATGCGCGCCGCGGTCTCCAGGTGCTGTCCGCTATAGGACGCACAGGATACTGCGATCGACTGGTAGCCAAGCAGCGCCGCTTCGTGCGCGGCAGCTACCGTTCCGCTGTACAATACGTCCGTACCGAGGTTTGGCCCGAGGTTGATGCCCGATACAACGATATCCGGTTCGGGAAACAGATTGCCGAGCGCAAGACGCACACAATCGACCGGCGTGCCGCTGACGGCATAGGCCGGTACATCCGGTAAACCTTCTATTCTTGTCTCTCTCGCGCGAAGCGGGTTGAACAGTGTCATGGACCGGCTAACCGCGCTGCGCTCGGCATCCGGCGCGGATACGTATATTTCATGCGTCTTTACAAGCTCTTGTGCCAGGGCTTTGATACCGCTTGCGAACACGCCGTCATCATTGCTTAATAATAGTTTCATGCAGGAACTCCGTCAAATATATGTAAAGTTATTGTATCACAACTCGCTTATGAATGCCATAGCGAGAAGAATGTGCAGGAAAAATCCGCTTCCCCTGCACATCATTGTCCAGTTTGTATATAATTACTGTTTTCGCCGTTGATCAGTCCACGGGAAGCTGGGAGATCGATTCGATGTTGAACCCATTTGTTCCGTCCACAAACCCGTAACCGAAAATCGCAACGATTGCCGCCGCCTGAATGACGACGATGACAAGCACCGCAAACAACCAAGTTCCCCTTGGGAATCGTCCGTGTCCACGAAAAACGCGATACAACAAACGATTGATGATGATCGTTAAAATCACAGGCGAGAACAGAAGCAACAACTGCAGGACCGTTTCCAGAATACCGTTCAGGCTGCCCGTGCTCAGAGAAGTCCAGTCGAACATCAGCGCAAAGCCAAGCATATAAAGCGCGAAGACGGCAAGCAGGACGTTGAGCACGATCAAAAGAACGAAGTAGACGGCTACGCGTCCAGCCCCGTGCCGGTGCTCCGGCGGTGGCCCGCCATGCGGTCCGTGCCGCGGATGCGGCGGTCTCGGTCCGTCCGTTTCGTGCGTCGGGCATGGTTCGCCTGGTTCATTCGGGTAAAGCTCACCCTGGTGTTCCATTGGCATTCCCTCCTTTTTTCCTTCATGATCAGGAGCCTCTTTGAAAGGCGTTACTCCTGCGCTCCGGTCGGCTCGGTCGGTATTGCGCAGGAATACTGTCGTCCGTCTTCCTCAAAGCGCTCCGCTAAAACCTTTGTCGTCAGATAAGCGGAGATCGCGTCGATCGCCATCTTGTTTTTACCACCACGCATGACGGCAAAATCCGCGTCATTGATATAGTTTGCAATGTACTTTTCATACATCGGCTTCACGGTCTCCATGTACTGCATGGCAATGTTATCGATCGTGCGGCCGCGCGCTTTGATATCGCGCTTGATGCGGCGCAGCAGGCAGATATCCACGTCCACATGCAGATAGACCTTCAACGACATTAAATCGCAAAGCCGCTTGTCATAAAACATGTGGATGCCCTCTAAAATGAGAACTTCCGGCGGCTGGATAATAATGTCCGGCGAGTCTGCGCGCAAGTGATTCGTATAATCGTAACCTTTGGTCGTGATCGCTTCCCCACGCTCCATCTTTTGAACGTCTTCGCAAAGCTCGTCAAAGTTAAAGATGGCCGGTTCGTCATAATTGAGCTTGACGCGCTTCTCAAACGGCAGTTCCGGGAAACTTCTGTAATAGCAATCCTGCCCGATGATGACGCAGCTGCAAGCCAACGAATCCCTGATGCGTTTTGCCAGCGTGCTTTTTCCGCTTCCGCTGGCACCGCAAATTCCTACGATGATCATACCCCGTTCACCCCTGAACCGTATTTAGCGCATGTAAACAGTCGATAAACATTCACCGATACCGTATTGCTTTTGTGCGCTTTTATTTGTGTCAGTGTACCATGATTCCGTTGGTTTTACAATCGCGTTACTTGCATCCAACAGAGCATAACTTCACTTTGATATCGCCTTTACAGTATGAAGCAAAAAGGAACGGCGCGGAACCATAAAATTCCGTGCCGTTCAATGCTGTAACCGTTTCCGGTCTTATTTGATTTCGCAGGTTGCGCCAACTTCTTTGAAAGAAGCAACGATCTTCTCGGCGTCTTCCTTGCTGATGCCTTCCTTAACTTTGCCGGGTGCGTTGTCGACGACTTCCTTGGCTTCTTTGAGGCCAAGACCGGTCAGCTCGCGAACGACCTTGATAACCTTGATCTTTTCTGCGCCGATTTCGGTGAGAATTACATCAAATTCGGTCTTCTCTTCGGCTTCCTCTGCTGCTGCAGCGGGGCCAGCAACCGCAACGGCAGTCGCCGCGGCAGATACGCCAAACTCTTCTTCGAGAGCCTTAACGATATCGTACAGCTCTAAAACGGACATCGCTTTAATGTCAGCGATTAATTTTTCCTTATCCATAATATCCTCCAATAAATTTCATATTGCGGTTACCCCGCATATTTTTTGTTTGTTCCTGCGGGTTATTCCGCCTGCGCTTGCGCGCCGTCCTGTTTCTTTGCGATCTGATCGAGTACGATTGCGAACTTGGAGATTGGGGACATCATGGAGCCCAGCATACGTGCAATCAGCACCTCGCGGCTCGGCATATCTGCGATCGCTTCCATTCCCTTTGCGTCCAAAACGTCGTTTTCGACGATACCACCCTTGATTTCGCACTTCTTGCTCTTCTTAACGAAGCTTTTAAGGATGCGCGCGGGTGCCGCCAGATCTTCATACCCAAATGCGAAAGCGCTCGGCCCCTTCAGCATTTCGGCAATTTTCGAATCGATTCCGCTTGCTTCACAAGCACGTGCCACGATGTGATTTTTGATGACCACATATTCCACGTTTTCTTTGCGCATTTCAGCGCGAAGTGCGGTATCCTCAGCCACGGAGATTCCGCGATAATCAAAAATCACGACGCTCTGCGCCTTCTGAACCTTTTCCGCAACGATGTTTACCTGTTCCGCTTTGCGTTCAATGTTATTAGCGTTTGCCATACAGTTGTTTCACCTCCTTGCAATAAATCTATGGGAAACATAAAAATCCTCCCGCCAAAAAACAGTCGGGAGGACAGCATACAAACATTCTGTATACGTCACCTCGGCAGGTCTTATGCGGTTTCCCGCTGCCGGCTGTCTTTGGCGATCTTTACCGCGAAGAATCATATCATGAGCGAGTTGCAATTGTCAACATCGCTTTTCAGAAAGATATGTTTTCCGGTAAAATGAAGCGTTCCGAAAGGCCGAATAAAACGGCCTTTCGGAATTCGTTTTTAGAATTTCATCGTGTTGAATTTCACGCCGGGACCCATCGTCGCGCTCAGCACGACGCTCTTGAGGTAGGTGCCCTTTGCCGCGGACGGCTTCGCCTTGACAATCGCGTCCATCAGCGTGGTGAGATTCTCTTCCAGCTTATCCACGCCGAACGAAGCTTTTCCGATCGGGCAGTGAATGATGCTGGTCTTGTCGACGCGGTACTCGACCTTACCGGCTTTGATATCGGAAATGGCTTTCGCAACGTCCATGGTGACCGTGCCGGACTTCGGGTTCGGCATGAGACCTTTCGGTCCGAGGACGCGACCGATACGGCCGACGACACCCATCATGTCCGGGGTCGCGACGCAAACGTCGAAATCAAACCAGTTTTCGGTCTGGATTTTCTTTACAAGATCCTCATCGCCAACGTAATCCGCGCCGGCTTCCTGCGCTTCACGCGCTTTGTCGGCCTTTGCAAAAACGAGGACGCGGACTTTCTTGCCCGTGCCGTGCGGCAGAACGACGGCACCGCGGACCTGCTGGTCAGCATGGCGCGGGTCGACACCCAGGCGGACAGATGCTTCGATCGTCTCGTCAAACTTTGCTTTCGCGGTGGTCAGAACGAGTTCGAGTCCTTCATGAACATCATAATATTTTTGGCTTTCGATGCTCTTGCTGCTTTCTTGATACTTCTTACCGTGTTTCATTGCTCGTTCCTCCCTCAGTCCCCGACGATGATGCCCATGCTGCGCGCCGTTCCGGCGATCATGGACATGGCCGTTTCGAGATTCGCAGCGTTGAGATCCGGCATTTTCAGCTCGGCAATCTCCTGCACCTGCGCCTTTGTGATGGTTGCGACCTTGTTACGGTTCGGCTCGCCGGAAGCGTGCTCGAGTCCGCAGGCTTTCTTAATCAAAACAGCCGCAGGCGGCGTCTTGGTTATGAAAGAGAACGAGTGATCCTGATATACGGTGATGACGACCGGGATGATGAGTCCCGCGGACTTCTGCGTACGCTCATTGAACTCTTTGCAGAACCCCATGATGTTTACGCCGTGCTGACCCAGTGCTGGGCCGACCGGCGGCGCGGGCGTAGCCTTGCCCGCAGGAATTTGCAGCTTGATGTAGCCTTGGATTTTCTTTGCCATTGCAGTTCCCTCCGTTAAATATGTTGTGGTGCGGGGTGCCTCCCCCTCCCACGGTTCTATCGACTACAAACCGTTCCGATGAAGGATCGATTTATAGATAACAGACGATTGGTCAGATCCTCTGAACCTGGACAAAATCCAGTTCCACAGGTGTTTCGCGTCCAAACATGGACACAGTCAGTTTGATCTTTTGCCTTTCCGGATCCAGCGCTTCCACACGCCCGGTGAAGTTCTCCAGCGGGCCAGACACGACGCGGACGGTTTCGCCGACTTCGATATTGAGCACGATCGGTATGCGCTCAACGCCCATCGCGGTAACTTCTTCGTCCGACAGCGGTACGGGTTTGCTCCCCGGACCGACAAAGCCGGTCACACCGCGTGTGTTTCGGACGACGTACCATGCCCGCGGGTTCATAACAAGATCGACGGACTTGCCGCCGCCCTTTTCCGCGGGGCGCTCTTTTTCCACTACGTCAACGACCATTTTGACCATGACGTAACCCGGAAAAACCTTCCTTTGCGTGACTTTGCGCTTTCCGTTGGGCAAAATTTCGATGGTTTCCTCCGTGGGATATTTGACCTCTAGGATGATATCCTGAAGGCCTGCGTTTTCCACAGATTTTTCAAGGTCTTCTTTTACCTTGTTTTCATACCCAGAATAGGTATGTACCACGTACCATTTTGCTTCCTGCACGCTCAAATCTCCTTATCCGATGTTGATGTTGCTGATTGCGCCAAATCCGGACGAGAACGCGAGGTCCAGCAGGTAGATGATTGCGGCCATCGCAAGAACAAAGGTCACAACGGCAAGCGTATGTGAAAACAATTCTTTGCGAGAAAGCCACGTAAGCTTTTTCACTTCGCCGTTCATCTCGCGGAAGAAACGGGTCAGTCCCATTTCGAACATGCCGTCCACTGCGAGTACGAAGAATGCGGACAATACGATCGCAACAATGCCGGATGCAATTGCGATTGCGCCTGCTTTAGCCGTTGCGGTCAGGACGATGATCGCATAGATCAGACCCAGAACGCCGAGCGTCATAAGTGCGCGTCTGGATTTCTTCATGATGCCGAGTACACCGGCAATGACGAAGAGCAGTCCGAGGATTGCGCTTGAAACCATCATGCCGGACGACATTGCGGATTCCGCGCCTGCGGAATACTGTCTCATCTGCATGACATTGTAAACGGCCAGGAACAACCCGCCCGCAACGAACAAAATGCTCGCGGGTAGCAGCAGTTTCTTGCTGATCTTGCTCCAGAGAGTCTTTCGTCCGGATGATTTTTTAGCGATTGTACCTTTTGAATCCTTCTGGACCTTGTTGTTATTTTGTGCCATATCGTTCCTCTTTCGTCAGTGCGTTACTTGGATTCGCGATGTACGGTATGCTTGCGGCAGAAACGGCAGTATTTCTTCATTTCCAGCCGGTCCGGGTCGTTCTTTTTGTTCTTAAAAGTGTTGTAGTTTCTCTGCTTGCACTCCGTGCATGCCAGTGTTACTTTTACGCGTGCATCTGCTGCCATTGTTGAAAACCCTCCATTAATTAGGTCTAAACATCATAAAGTGAGCCCCTTTGCGGGGCACCTAGAAACGATACCATAGCAAAGGGGTTCTGTCAACAAAATGTTTGTATTTTCGCTGTTTTTTTCAGAAAAAATTGTTGTTTTCTCCTTAGCTTCCCGCCACCGAAAGTTTAGCCACAAGCAAACTCGGCGATGCGAAATACCCGTTGGCCGGAAGCGCGTATTTTAGGTCGCTCCCAACCGTGACGACATCCTTCATCAAGCTGATGAAATTCCCCGCAACGGTGATGCCGGAAACAGGCCGGACGACCTCTCCATCCTTTACAAGCAATCCCGCCGCCTTCAGCGAGAAATCGCCGGAGATGGTATCTACACCCGCGTGCAGCCCTTCGAGTTCGACGATGATCAATCCGTCCCTCATTTCCGTAACGAGCGCTTCCAGTGCTTTGTCGCCCGGTTCTATGCGGAACACAGTCGGCGCTACGCCGACCGTTGGCGCCGCGCTGCCGCGGCTTGCGTTGCCCGTGCTCTCAACGCCCGCTTTTGCAGCGGTTTTGAGATTATGCAGCAGTGTCTTTAGAACGCCTTGCTCAACGACCGATTTTCTCACGCAGGGCGTCCCCTCGCCGTCGAACGCGCGCGGGGCTATCTCATCGAACGGATCGTCCGTAATGGTGACCAGCTTGCTTGCAATGCTTTGGCCTTCCTTTCCGGCCAGTAGAGAGCAACCTTTTTGCGCTTCGTCCGCCGAAAACATTGGCGCAAATGCCGTAAGCAGGTCACAGATTGCATATGGTTTCAGCAGCACGCGGTACTCGCCGGATTCAACGGGTTTTGCGCCCAGCTTGGTCAGCGCGTCGGCAACCGCTTCTTTTGCACAGCCTTCGACGTCTGTCGCGTCCACACCCATGCGAAACGCAAAACCGGTTTGCACCTCTTCGCCTTCCTGAACGGACGGCATGACATACGTGAATGAAATGTCAGATCGCTTTTCGGCATGCAGGCCGCAGGTGTTTTCGATGACGACACTTCCCGCCTCATATGCGGCGGTGCAGTACACAACGCGCTTGACGCGCGGGTCTTCGGCGAGAGCCACTTCTTCCATACGCTTTGCAAGTGCGATGCGTTCCTGCTCACTCAGGCTTGCCAGTGCAGACGGCGCACGTTCGATTTTTCGGTATTCGCTCTTCACCTGCATCGGGTTTAAGTCGTCGGTTTCAATGCACTTTGCGTTGTCGATTGCGTGGTCTACAAGCTTCTCCGGATCTTCGATCAATTCCGTATATGCATAGCCGTTACGTCCCTTGAACGAAACGCGGACGGACACGCCCGCCGCGCGGCTGACGCTGTAGCGGTCGATTTCGCCGCCGTTTGCGTTTACTTCAAACGATTCTCCGTTGGCATAAAAGGTTTCGCAGTTTTCACAGCCCGATTGCTGTGCATATGCCGTGGCCAGTTTTGAAAACTCAGAATTCGTCATTCGATCGCACCTCCCTTGCCGCCGATTGTCATGCCGGACACGCGGATGCGCGGCTGGCCGACGTTTGTTGGAACGGAGCCGGAAAGCGAACCGCACATACCCTGCGACATCCACATTTTTGGTCCTACGCGGTCAATCAGCTTGAGCACTTCGCTGCCCTTTCCGACCAGCGTTGCGCCGCGCACAGGAGAAACGATCTTGCCGTTTTTCACCCAGTAACCTTCGGCCACGCTGAAATTAAACTCACCTGTCGGCGGGTTGACAGAGCCGCCGCCCATCTTTCGGGCAAAAAGCCCTTCTCCCATGGAAGCGATCATCTCTTCTTCATTATCCTTGCCTTCACAGATAAACGTATTCGTCATACGCGATGTTGGCGCAAACATATACCCCTGCCGTCGTGAAGACCCCGTAATCGGCATGTTCATGCGGCGCGAACCGAGTTTGTCAATCAGATATCCTTTCAGGATACCGTTTTCAATCAACACGTTGCGCTGTCCGGGCGTTCCCTCGTCGTCGATGTTGATCGAGCCCCATTCACCGGGCATCGTACCGTCGTCCACGGCGTTTACGCAGTCCGCGGCAATCTTCGTATTTAGCTTCCCACAGAACACCGAATTGTTGCGGCCAACGCTCGTAGCTTCAAGGGAGTGTCCGCAGGCCTCGTGGAAAATGACGCCACCGAAACCGCCGTCGATCACGACCGGCAGATAACCGGCCGGACAATTCGGCGCGTGCAGCATGGTGACCGCCATATCCGCCGCAGTTTTTCCCGCTTCTGCAACGTTGATCACATCACGATACGCTTCAAACCCGCGGCAGCAACCCGGACCTTCAAAGCCGGTTTGCGCCTCCCCGTTTTTCATTGCAACCGCTCGAATAAACATGCGCGTGCGTGGACGCTCATCATATGCATAAACACCGTCCGTGGAAATGATCGTAACGCGCTGCACGGTGTCGCCATAGCGCACGTGTATCTGTGTCACCTCGTCGGAAACACTGCTCGCGGCGAGTGCGGCTTCCCGCATGAGTTTGACGCGGTCTGCATTTCCGATTGTGTCAAACGCGCGCTCAACCTTCGTATTGTAACGTTTTACCGCAAATGCAACCGATCCATTCGGAGCAAACTTCGCTTCTCCAAGCGCGGCCGCAGCGGCACGCGCGGTTTCCAGCAGCGCCTGTTCGCTGGTGTCAGCGGAGTAAGCATAAGCGCTCAACGTACCCTTGAGCACGCGCACGCCAGCGCCGCAGGCGCGCGTGTAGTTGGCCGACTCAACCTTGCCATCCAGCATTTCAGCCTGGTTTGTCTCCTTGTCCTCAAGGAACAACTCGGCATAATCCGCGCCGCTTTTCTGCGCCTCGCTCAATACGGCGCGTGCAGTTGATTCGTTTATCAAAGTCGCACTCCTCCTTTTACAAACTTAACAATCTTTTCTAGAAGAAAAGTAATTCGTGAACTTGCATTGCTCTTGCAGCCGCAACTAAAGCGGTGATAATCTTTTGTAACACCATCTTCGCGGGATACAAAAGCCGTTTCTTTCGGAAACGGCTTTTTGCTGCGTCGTAACCTGATTATTTCAGCCAAACTTTGCTGGCAAACAGTAAAAACAATCCAAACCCTATCACAAAAACAGCCATCACCAAGAGGTATGCAGAAGCGGTTCCCCAGGAAATCGAACGTTTTTCCTTTTTGGTCAGTTCAATCTGTTCGCCTTTGCGTTTTTTTCGCCCGAAAGCATCCCGGTTCCTGCGCGCGCCGCGGCGAAACGTATACGGCATGCCATCCACGTCCATATTGGCGACGACGCGTCCATCGTCCACCCACTCGTCGCGCTTCTTCTTACCCACGGTTTTCGTACACTCCCGTCAATCCTGATTGTATAAGTGGCAGGCGACCTTGTGTCCGGGTTCGTATTCCTTGAATACCGGCGTTTTTTTTGAGCAAATGTCCATGCACTTTGCGCAGCGTGTACGGAATTTGCAGCCGGACGGCGGGTTTGCCGGACTCGGAATGTCGCCTTTGAGTATGATACGGTTCATCTTGTAGGATGGATCCGGCATCGGCACCGCGCTAAGCAGCGCCTGCGTATACGGATGCATCGGATTATCAAAAATCTGATCCTTGTCGCCCATCTCGACCATGGAACCGAGATACATAACGCCAATGGTCTTCGATATATGCTCAACGACCGACAAATCGTGCGAAATGAACAGATACGTGTAGCCGAATTCATTTTGCAGGTCCACCATAAGGTTGATGATCTGTGCCTGAATGGAAACATCAAGCGCGCTGACCGGTTCGTCGCAAATGATGAGTTCCGGGTTGAGCGCAACCGCACGCGCGATACAAATCCTCTGCCGCTGACCGCCGGAAAACTCGTGTGGGTAGCGATAGAAATACTGAGGCTGCAGTCCACAGTCCCGCATGACCTTCATGATGTAGTTTCGATACTGTCCTTTCGGGACGATTTTATGTTCGCGCACCGCTTCGCCGATGATCTCGCCAACCGGCATACGTGGCGAAAGACTCGAATACGGGTCCTGGAAGATCATTTGCATCTTCGGGCGCATACGGCGGAGTTGTTCCCTTTTTACTTTGGAAAGATCGTCGCCGTTAAAAAGCACAGTTCCGCCGGTCACATCATGCAGACGCAAAATCGTCCGCCCAACTGTGGTTTTGCCGCAGCCGGACTCGCCAACGAGCCCCATCGTCGTTCCGCGTTCAATTTCAAATGACACACCGTCGACCGCTTTTACAAAGACCTTCGCCTTGCCGAACACGGACGAATTGATTGGATAATATTTTTTAAGGTCTTTTACAACCAAAATGTTATCTTTTTCCATGTTTCCTCCTCACGCGTTCCCAATATTTGTCAGCGACGAGAAGATTTCGGCCTTCGGGTCGTCCTCGTATAGATAGCAGGCGGCAAAATGCGTGTCGCTAAACTGAACCATAGGTGGATACTCGCCATCACAACGCTCCAGACAATGCTCGCAGCGGTTTTTGAAATAGCAGTGGTTCGGCATGTTGATCGGGTTCGGAACCTGTCCGGGAATGCTGTACAACCGCTCGACCTTTTTGTTTACACTCGGCTTGCTGCGCATCAATCCTACCGTATAAGGATGCTTCGGATTATCGAATATCTCGTAAACGGTTCCCTTTTCAACAATCCTGCCCGCGTACATAACAACTACATAGTCCGCCATCTCGGCAATGACGCCAAGGTCGTGCGTGATCAACATAATGCTGCCGTTGATCTTCTGCTTGATATCGCGCAGCAGGTCGAGTATCTGTGCCTGAATCGTCACGTCCAGCGCCGTCGTCGGCTCGTCCGCAATGACCAAGCCCGGGTTGCATGAGAGCGCCATTGCAATCATGACACGCTGACGCATACCACCGGAGAGTTCATGCGGATAATTGGCGTATACCTTGTCACTCATTGCGATGCCGACCAAATCGAGCATTTTGAGCGAATGCGCTTTTGCTTTCTCCGCCGTCATGTCCGGTTCATGGAGCAGGATGACTTCATCCATCTGTTCACCGATGGTAAACACCGGGTTCAGGCTCGTCATCGGCTCTTGGAAGATCATGGAAATTTCACGTCCACGGATATGCAGCATCTCGGAACGTGGCATCTTTTCAATGTTATAGCATCTCCCGTCGCTTGACGCGAAACGGATTTCGCCTTCAACAATCTGTCCCTGCGGAGATTGCACGAGTTGCATAAGCGAGAGACTCGTGACTGATTTGCCGCAGCCGGACTCTCCAACAACACCGACGGTCTTTCCGCGCGGCACATCGAAACTCACGCCGTTCACGGCTTTCACCGTGCCGATATCGGTATAGAAAAACGTATGCAGGTTATCGAACTCCACGACGTTATTAGGGTTTTTCATCGTGGCAGCATACTCGGAAGGTTCAACGTTTTTACGGTTCATCTTCCTTTCGTAATCGCGCATGATCTTCGCGTTGTCGCGCTCGATTTGGCGCTCTTCTTTCACGGTCAGATAAACTACGTCGTCTACGCCTTTTATTTGCTTCTTTTTAAATAGTTTCTTTGCCATCGTCCGTCACCTCTTCATTCTCGGGTCAAACGCGTCCCTGAGACCATCGCCGATAAAGCTGAATCCCAGCACCGTTATGATGATGAGGACACCGGCCGGCACCCACATGTTTGGATAGTTCGCCAGAATCTCCTGTCCTTTAGACGGGTCCGCCAACGCGATCATTGAGCCCCAAGCGGCACGCGGGAACGGAACACCGAGACCGAGGTAGGACAGCGTGGACTCATAAAGGATGATACCACCCAAGCCGAGCGTCATCGAAACGATAAGCTGCGGCATAACATTTGGAATCAAATGTTTGAATATCTTCTTTCTTGCGGGAATGCCGGTCGTTTCAGCCGCCATCATGTACTCCTGCTCACGCAACATCAAAATCTGGCCGCGCACAAGCCGCGCCGTACCGGACCAGCCGATCAGCGTTAGACAGCCCATGAGGTAATAGATGCGGTGTTCTGCCGGAATCGCCTCGATCGACGCAATCGTCGCCGACAGGATCAGCAGGATCGGCAGGCCGGGCAGGCAGAAGAAAATATCGACGATACGCATGATCAACTGATCGACCCACTTGCCGAAGTAGCCGGCAACACCACCGAAAAGAACGCCCATCGCCGTTTCAAGGAAGATGACGAGGAAGGAAATCGTCAGTGAAATCCTGCCGCCGTACATCAAACGTACAAAGATATCAAACCCGCTCGTATCCGTGCCAAGCCAATGGTCCCAGGACAGCGGAGCCTTGAAGTAAATATGAGACTGAGATTCGTCGTAATAATTATATGTTTTTCCGTCGGCAGCATCGAACTCCGCGGTGGTCACCATACTGGAGATACGCTCTACCTTAAAGACCTGTGTTTCGCCGTAGTTCCACGTCGCATTCACGACAAGCGGGCCAAAAAACGAAAACACAAATACGAAGATGATCATTGTAAGGCCAACGACCGACAGTTTGCTGCGGAAAAACCGCTTTGCAACCATGCGCCACGGCGACATAACATGGAAGTTTTCGTCCTGAATGATCTCCGCGCCGGATACGTCCGTATATTTGGAACCCTGACTCTTCTTGTCCGTGCGGGGGCTCGTGCCGCTTTCTTTGCGATTTTCTTTCATATTACACGCACCTCCCTTATTTCAGTTTTACGCGCGGATCAACGACCATATACATCAGGTCGGAAATCAGCATGCCTACGACCGTTAGGATCGCAAGAAACATATTGTATCCCATGATGAATGGGATATCGCCCTGCATCGTTGCGCGCAGCGCGATATAGCCGATGCCGGGTACCGCAAACACCGTCTCCGTGATCATTGCGCCGCCGAATAGACCGGGCAGTGCGCCGCTCAGCGTCGTGACCAGCGGGATCAACGTGTTTCGGAACGCATGTTTATAAACCACCGTATGCTCGGTCAAGCCTTTTGCCCGCGCAGTACGGATATAGTCCGAATTCATAACTTCAAGCATATTCGTCCTCGTAAAGCGCATGAGTCCGCCTACGCCCAGTAAAACAAGGACCGTAATTGGTAAGACCAAATGCCAGGCCTTATCTAAGAAAATTTCTAAATGTGCATCCGCTGCAAAAATTTTCGTCGCGGTCGTCAGCCCCTGCAGGGGGAACCACCCGAGTTGAATGCAGAAGACGTTCATAAGTAAGGCCGCAAGGAAGAACGACGGCAGCGCCGTTCCAATCATTGCCAGTACCGATACGGTATAGTCGTATCCGCTGTACTGGTTGACCGCAGCCCGTATTCCCATCGGAATTGATATGATAATTTCCAGAATAAACGCGATAAAGGCGAGTGTGAACGACGTCCACATATACTCACTGATCACGCTCGATACCGGCTTCCCATACAGGAACGAGAACCCGAGGTCGCCGGTGAAAGCGCCGTAGAGCCACGTCGAGTAGCTCTTTATGATACCGAAGAAGCTCTTGTCGGCAAGACCGTACAGCTCCTTTAGCCGCGTAACGTCGGCCTGCGTCATCGATCCGTTTTGAACGGCGGCCGCAGTTTGCCGGTCGATATAGTCTGTCGGCATCAGCATGGACAGCATGTAAATCAGCATCGACACGCCGAGCAATATGATAACGCCTAGAATGAGTCTTTTACGAATGTATTTCCACATAATCCAGCACCAAGCCCTTACCCAAAATTTCCGAACCAACACAAGGCTTGGCTTACGCCAAGCCTTGTGTGTCGAAAGTCATGTTGCAGCTATATTTCAAGATTGAAACTAACCGTTGAGTTCTACGTTCCAAATGAAGGAATTCGGATCCTGGAACGGAGTTGCGTCGTCGCCGCTGAACAGGGTGTCCGCGTTGATGACGTCCTTGTTGAACACAAACATATTCTTTCTCTGATACGTCGGGATTTCGGTCGCCAGGCTGGTGGAGATTTCAAGCGCTTCGTCGTAGATCGTCTTGCGCTCTTCAACATCCAGCGTGGAACGTCCGGCAATGATCAGCTCGTTGAGCTGCTTGAGCGCGGCCATCTGGTCGTCGCTGCCGTTTGCATACAGCCAGAAGAGGCCTTTCGCGGCAGGCGAGGTCGCCTGGTTGACTTCGGGGTCGGAATACCAGACCTGGAACATATCCGGATCCTGTCCGCCAGCACCCCATGCAGCCGCCCAAACTTCGATGCCGGAGTCATAGGCAGTGCTCAGCTTGTTAAGCAGGCTCTCATCGACTTCGATGTCCATCTTCACGCCGATTGTTTCAAACACTTTCTGCGAGTTGATCAGAACGGTGCCTGCCGGATGATCGGCAGCGTCCGAAGGCAGCGTCGCCTTGATGGTGACCTGCTGTCCGGCTTTTTCGTTGCCTTCCGGATAGTACATCATGTTGGCGGCCTCATCGTAGGTGTAGCCGGCTTCGAGGAACAGCGCTTTGGCGGTTTCGCCGGTTTCATCATACGGGAAGAGGTTTTCCGGATTTTCCGGATACGCCCACTGGATCTTCGTCATCGTGCGGTAGTTGACCGTAGCCAGCTCGCCGTAGAAGTCGCTGATGCACAGTTCGGTGTTAAACGTGGACGAGATTGCTTTACGGACTTCCCACTCGGGGAAGAACTGCGCGTTGATGCCGATGTAACCATAACCATCGTTATCGACCAGCGTATAGGCCAATTTGGCATAATCGCCCTGCGCGGCAGTGATGTCGTTGATGATGGTTGTGGAAGCGGACGGATCGGTGTAATGCACAACGCCCGTCAGCACGGAATCGAGTTCAGAACCGCTTGCGATTTCCTGAATACGGAGGTTCTCAATTTTCGGGGAACCCATCAGATAGCTGTCGTTGGCCGTGAAATAAACGACATTGTCCTTGTATTCATTGAACACGTATGGGCCTGCACCCAGAGGCGCATCATTCTTGGATTTAAGCAGTTCCATGAAGGACGGATCATTCAGGGCCACGCCGTATTCGTTCAATTCACCGGCAAAGCCTTCCGTATAATAATGGAACGGAGCAACTTCGATGCCCATCTTGAAGATGGCGGTCGGGTCTACGCCGTTGACGATGATCTGAACGTATTCACGCTCTACACCGTCGTCGCCGGTCATGGTGCCACTGGTGATGCCGCTGATGCTGGCAACGCCGCCTTCAACCGCACCTTCGTTGGAGATATACAGATCGCGGACATAGTCCTCAATACGTGTTTCGCCGGCCATCTCATAGTTGATGCCGCCGTCGGAGAGGTCATAACCAAAGTTCGTAAGGATGTTCGACCAGTAATCAGCCACAGTCAAGCCTGTGGTCTCGTCATACGTGTTGCCGAAAGCATCGGTGAAGACGCCATCCGCATACGAGCCGTAGCCCCACATGCCCATGCCGTAAGCAACCGTCAGGAAATCACTCGCTTTGATCTCTTCGGCGGTCAGGTCAGGCGAGAAGTACGCCTGTACATAATCGTCAATGCCGTAGTTAAGCATAACATAGTCGACGATTTCCTGTGCAAACATTTCGCCGGCCTGATCCAGATACGACCAGAACGCCGCCTGCTGTTCAGCAGTTGCGCCATCGGCCGCCGGATATGCCAGAGAACCGTCTTCCGCAGAGTAGATGCCCGCGGCGACGATCGCATCGGCGACGGTCAGCGTTTCAGCACTGGTCTGGAGGCGATATTCGCTCAAACCCTGGACACCCATCGAATAGAAGGTGCTGGAGCCGTCATACATCGGATCGCAGAGGACATAAATGTTGAACAGCACGTCCTTCGCCGTTACGGGTACGCCATCACTAAAGGTGATGCCATTTTTCAGAAGGAACGTGTAGGTCGAGGTCGCCTGATCATCGCTGACTTCCTGCGTATAGGAGTATGCGAGACACGGGAACTCGACGCCGGCCTGCGGTGCGCCTTTCTTATCCAGATAGATCAGACCAAGCTGTGTCAGGCTTTCAACGTCAAAATCATAACCTGATGTATAGAAGATCGGGCTGAACTTGCCGTCGAGCGTCTGAGAGCTGATAACCAGCGGCATGGTCGCATTGTTACCCGTTCTCGGTGTTACCGTCGCGTCATAACGATCTGCCGGTACGTCAGGCAGAACAACCGCCGGCTCTTCTGTCGCCGTTGTCGCAGCGGGTTCATCCGTTGTCGCGGACGGTTCTGCGGTTTTGCAGCCAACCAGCGCAAGCAGCATCATTGCCGAAAGCAAGAGTGCTACGAGTTGGGCAATTCTGTTCTTTTTCATTCTTATACCTCCATTTTTATATTTTGAAAATCACCGGACGGATATCCTCCTCCGGTAATTATCAAACGTAGTTGGTTCGGACGTCGCGGCTGTACGCCGCAGTTTCCACGGGTTTTAGAAAATTACCGGACAGACATTTCCCGGCAACCGTCAAGCCTTGGTTCGTTTTGGTGCCGCAGTTGTTAGCCGCAGCTTTTTATTTGTTATGGAGCGACGGCAGTATCGTCGGTCGTTTCTTCCGCCACAGGAAGTTCCATGAGATCCAGCTTCAATCGTGCCGGGTTAACAACATTTGCAACGAGCCCATCGCCCGTGCAATCGTTTAACGTAACCTTGTTCGACCGAACAAACAGGTCTCCAATCTGATATGCAGATGAGCCGGTGTCGCCCTTGCCGGAATTGATCGTCAGTCCGTTGATATGGCAGTTGGTCATTGTAACATTGCTTGCTTCAAGCGCGAGCAATGCTGCCCTCGCGTTAACGCCGTCGTTCAGGCTCAGCGTGAGCGTTGCGTTTTTAAACGTAAGATCTGTTATTTCGACATCAGTGAGCGTGTTGAACAGCGCAATCGTTTTTTCTTTGTCGTTATCAATCTTGCCGCTGTAGGTCGAAAGCTCAATATTCGAAATCGTGTGCCCGTTGCCATAAATCACGCCGCTGTAGTTGTCCGTCATCACGAGCTTCACGCCGGAAAGGTCGATGTCGCTCTCAATGACATAGCCGTCAATCTTGTTGCCCGAGGCGTCAACATCGAAGAAGCCGTACTTTCCGCCGATCTTCAAATCGCCAGCGGAATTGACCCGAATGAAGTTGCCGTCGACAAACTGCATGTAGACGATCTTGCCCGCCGTATTGATCAGATAGTTTTCAATGGACGTTTCCACAAGATTGTCTTTAGCCTCGCGTAATTCCGCAAGCGCGGCTTCATCCATAGTCGTCAGCTGATAGCCAAGTTTGTTTAAAAATACGTAGGAAGTGTCTGTCGTTGCCTCCACATCGTCTTCGTCCGGTTCGACATATTCGATCTGTTCGAGGTACTGCGGGAACATCTCATAGAGCACGGCGTAAAGCTCCGCCTGGGACGGTTGCGGTTCCGAATGTACATAGGAACTGAAATCATACGCCTGGGTGCATTCCGGATCCGAATAATACCCGAACAACGTCGTGTTTGCCGGTTTGCGGAAATCCACAACCGCATCGGAGAGCTCCTGAACGGGCGAATCGGCCGTAATATTCTTGCTGAAGATGACTTCACCGGTGCTCGCATTGATATACTCGACCTTGCCACGCGGCAGCCAGCGGGCATACAGTGTCATGTCATCCTGTACGCGTTCAAGATAAAAATCCCATCGATCAGCGGCGCTAAACGTATAATCTTCGCCGTACTCGGTGGGTTCATCCGTTTTTGCAGTGTACCAACCGGCGAGGATATATCCGTCCCGTGTCGGTTCGACAAGCATGTTGCTCGAACCGGACGGTTCGAACACATAAGAATTCTCAAGATAATAGGTCTTTCGTATCTCGCGTGCGTTGACCATACCGCCTAAAGCATCATATGTAACCTTGCAATCGTAACCCCATGCTCCCGGATCGGCCGATTGCCCTGTTTTCCCACAAGCACTGCAAAATACGCTCACAGCTACCAAACAAAAAACAACAGCAACCTTCGTCAGCTTCGCTTTCTTCATCACGCCATCCCTTTTCGCCGCAGGAATCAATTTAAATCAACATGCTATCCGGCAATTCCCCGGCAATCTTTGTATACATTGTCGAGATAATTGTAATTCATGCAAACTACAGTGTCAACATTTTAACGCTCATGACTTTCTTCTGTCAAAATTCATTTTTGGACAAAATGCGCAAATATGCATCACGGCAAAGACACACATTCCGCCTATTTTAGATTCATTTTTCCGCATCGTTGCTGGATAAACTGATTTTTTAATTTTTCCTTTAATTATCCGGTAAAAATGCATAAAAGTGTTCCATATCGATCAAAATAATATCTTTCACATCTTTACAACAAATACCGTAACATGATATATTACACGTCATGGAAACGGTCAAAAACAAGCTCTGGACTCGTGATTTTACCATCATTACACTAGGCACCGTGGTTTCCATGTTCGGCAACGCGGTAGCCGGCTTTGCCATTGGCCTGATGGTGCTCGATTATACCGAGTCAATCTTCCTTTACGCGCTGTTTATGGTCTGCTATAGTCTGCCACGCATCGTGCTCCCCATGTTTGCAGGGCCGTTGCTTGACCGATTTTCGAGAAAGCGAATGATCTATTCGCTGGACTTTTTTTCTTTTGTTCTTTATTTGATATTCTTTTTCCTGATTGCAAAAGGATTTTTCAATTATATTTCCTATTTGTTGCTCTCAATGCTGATCGGTTCGATCGACAGCGTTTACAGCGTCGCTTACGACAGTTTTTATCCCCTGTTAATCAGCGAAGGCAACTATACACGCGCATATTCTATCTCTAGCCTGATTTATCCGCTGAGCAACGCTATTATGGTTCCAATCGCAGGGATTTGCTATAAAACTATCGGTCTTGCACCAATGTTTTTGTTTAACGCTGCAACTTTTTTGATTGCCGCAATCGCTGAAACACAGATTCGCACGCCGGAGACACACACGCAGCTGCGCGGGAATGAGCGTTTTGACAACAAGCGATTTGTTACAGATCTAAAGGAAGGTATCCAATATCTAAAACAGGAACGCGGACTGAGCACCATCACAAAGTACTTCTTTGTTACGATGCTGGCCAATTCAGTGCTCATGACGCTTACACTTCCATATTTTAAAGCGCTGCCAAACGTTGACGGCGTCATGCAGTACACATTCGTCATGGGTGCAAATACAATCGGCCGACTTTTCGGTGGCGGTGTCCATTATTTTTACCGTTATCCGGCAGAAAAAAAGTTTGCAATCGCACTTATGGTCTATATAACGCTATGTTTTGTGGACGGATCATTTCTGTTCTTCCCGTTCTGGGCGATGCTGATCTTTATGTTTACCGACGGCATACTTGGTGTTACCAGCTATAACATCCGCATCTCCAGCACACAAAATTACGTCCCGGATACGATGCGTGGACGGTTCAATGGTATTTTCCAGATGCTTGTCATCCTCGGTACCATCATCGGACAGTTGATTGCCGGTGCACTCGGTGAGGTTTTGCCCATTCGCGGCATCATCGTTGGAGCAGTCGTCCTAAACCTGCTTGGCGTGTTCTTTATCATGGCGCCGAACCGGGAACATGTGAAGAAAATTTACAACGTCAACGTATAGCAAAACGTGTTAATATAGTAGAAAATCGATACAACGCCGGATTGATCTGGCGTTTTTTATCCGATTGTGCAATAATATGATCATCGTCGAACAATCTATTTTTACATCGATGCAAAATAATGACACCGGAGGCGTAACTATGTTTGATCCCAGAATTTTGAAACTGGCCGACGGGCTGGTGAACTTCTCCTGCTCCGTCCAGCCGGGCGAAAACGTACTCATTGAAAGCATTGGCGGTAACGACGACCTCGCCCGCGCACTGGTCAAGGCCGTTTACAAGGCGGACGCCAAGCCGTATTTATGGCTCGGTGACAAATCGCTTGACCGCGAAATCGTCATGCACTGCTCCAAAGAGCAGCTTGAAACACGTGCGGAAGTCGACGCGGCGCTCATGTCCAAAATGCAGGCATATATTGGCGTGCGCGGCGGCCCGAACGCAAGTGAAATGTCCGATGTTCCGAGTGAGAAACTCAACGACTACATGAAGTATTACTGGACGCCGGTGCACGGCAAAATCCGTGTTCCGAAGACCAAGTGGGTCATTTTACGCTATCCGTCTCCGGGCATGGCACAGTTGGCCGACATGAGCACGGAAGCATTTGAAGATTATTTCTTCAACGTGTGTACGCTTGACTACGGCAAGATGGACAAGGCTATGGATTCCCTCAAGGCGCTCATGGAGCGTACGGACAAGGTGCGCCTCGTTGCGCCGGGAACCGACCTTCGTTTCTCCATCAAAAACCTGCCCGCCATTAAGTGCGCGGGACATATGAACATCCCCGACGGAGAAATCTATACCGCACCGGTCAAGGACAGCGTAAATGGCACCATCGCCTACAACACGCCGTCGCTTGAAGGCGGGTTCACCTACACGGACATCAAGTTTACGTTTAAAGACGGCAAGATTATTGACGCAAGCGCTAACGACGTTGAGCGCATCAACAAGCAGCTCGATATCGACGAAGGCGCGCGCTATGTCGGCGAGTTCGCAATCGGCGTAAATCCGTACATCACATCCCCCATGAAGGACACGCTGTTTGACGAGAAAATCGCAGGCAGCATCCACTTCACACCCGGTTCCTGCTATGACGACTGCAACAACGGCAACAAGAGTTCGCAACACTGGGACATCGTGCTCATCCAAACACCGGAATACGGTGGCGGCGAAATCTGGTTCGACGACGTGCTGATCCGCAAGGACGGACGCTTTGTGCTGCCGGAACTGGACTGCCTGAATCCGGAAAACTTGAAGTAACAGCGTTCCCAGCCTCGCGCGGAAAGGCGCGCGGCACCGTTTCCGACAAAACGATTTTTTGTAATAGGATTGTCACGAATTGCGGTCTTGTTATATAATACGTTCGGTGCCTCTGAATCGGGCGACATGGCACAACGTTTTACACAAACAAAAGGAGAACGCAATTGACCAAACAAACCAGGTTTTTTATCTCCACGGCGATATCGGTTTTGGCAGCCGGGCTCCTCATTCTGGGGCTCATCATTCTGCCGGATACGATCGTTATGCAAATCCCGGCAAGCGGCACGGCGGGAACGACCATGTCAAAGTACCTCGGTCTTATGATTCCGTTCGCGATCAGCGTAGTGTTCGCGGTGCTGTACTATATCAAAGCAGGGCGGGTAAAAGACCTTGTAATGTCGCTGGTTGGAATGGTATTGTTTGGGTTCACGTTTTACTTCAACCTTTAATTCAGCCGAACGAATAACCAAGAAAGAACCGCGGCAGATTGCCGCGGTTCTTTTTGTTATACAATATTCCATTGATTCAGCATGTCATTCGAGGCTTGTTACATACGCAACGAATTATATGCCATTGCTTATTGTTCCGGCTCGATCAAACCGTAGTTCCCGTCCTTGCGCTTGTAAAGCACGTTCATCAGGTTCGTATCCGAATTGATGAACACATAGAACGAATGGCCGACCATTTCAATTTGCAGCATCGCTTCTTCCTCGCTCATCGGCTTGATGGCGAAGCGCTTGACGCGAACGATACTCGGGCCCTCCTCTTCATCGGCTTCATCGTACGGGCCGCCGTAAAGTGTTTCCTTGTGCTTGAATGCGTCGGAACGGAGGTTCTTTTCGAGTTTGGTGCGGTGCCGGATGATCTGCTTTTCCAGTTTGTCCAGCACGTTGTCGATGGAGGCGTACATGTCCCCGGTGATCTCTTCGCCGCGAATCACGCCACCATCATAGGGAATCGTTACTTCAACGATGTGGCGGTTCTTTTCCACGGAGAGGGTTACCTGTGCCTCGGTGTCCTGTGAAAAGTAGCGGTCCAGTTTGCCAACCTTCTTTTCAACAAGGTCTGTGAGGTAGTCGGAGATCTCGAGGTTCTTCCCAGTAATTGAAATACGCATGATACCACTCCTTTGCCGGCAGCATCTTCATCGTTACTGCCTTTTAGTATTATTCGATATTAAGTTGTAAATTCCCTGCCAAAAATGTGAACGAAATGGATTGAATTTTCACAAAATTCAAACGCGGATTTGATCTTTCTCAAAATCCGCCCGATTGATGCGGCTTTTTCACGTTTTTGCAATTATCTTTTTTTAACGAATTTTTGTTCCGTTTGCGTAGACGGCCTTGATTGCGCTGCTGTCGGTCAGATACACCGCACGCTCGAAGCGTTCCTTAACCGAAAGCGGCTTTGCGCTCTCCGGCAGGACGGAATCGTCCAGCACGACGGCGTGAAGGCGGTTGCCCGGCGCAAACCCGTCCGCGTCGCCAAAGTAACGTGCGCCTGCGCTGGTTGCAAGGTAGTACGCCTCGCCCACGGTTAAAAACGAGTCCTCGCCGTTTGTTATGATCGCACGCGCCTTGGATGTGCGGATGCTTGCGGTCATCACCTGCATCATCGGCAGCTGAGCGCCGCCTGCGATGTCCGAACCAAGCGCAACCCAAACGCCGCGCTGCTTCATTTTGCGTACGGGCGCAAAACCACTGCATATGTTGATGTTGGAATCCGCGCAGTGCACGCAGAGCACGTTGCTTGCTATCATCGCGTCCTGCTCGCGCTCGTCGGAATACACGCAGTGCGCCATGATCGTGTGATCCCGCCACAAACCGAAGCGGTCGTAACTCTCCCAGTACTGTGAACAGTCGGGGTGGAGTTTTTTCACCAACTCGATTTCGCGCAGGTTTTCGGACAGGTGGGATTGTACATACAGCCCACGCTTCTCCGCCTGCTCGCCAAGCCAGGCCATGAGTTCGTTTGTGCAGGACGGCGTAAACCGCGGGGTCAGGATCGGTCGGATATTCTGAAAGCCGTCGCACGCTTCCAGCCAACGGACGGTTTCATCGATGGAGTCCTGCGTGCATTCCTGACACTCGCCGCTGTCACGGTCCATATTGACCTTGCCGACATAGCCGCTCACACCAGCTTTTTCAAGTTCTTTCATCAAAATCAGCGTTGCATTTGCGTGCAGGGATGAAAACATGCAAACCCGTGTCGTGCCGTTTGCAACGAGCTCCTGCGCCAGCGCGCGATATGTTCGACGCGCATAGTCTTCGTCGGCAAAACGCGCTTCCGTTTTAAAAGTGTACGTCTTCAACCAGTCCAGCAGCGGCAGGTCCATACCCATGCCGAGCATAGGATACTGCGGGCCGTGCAGATGCATATCGCAAAAACCCTGCAAAATCAGCTTTCCGTTGTAGTCGATCAGCGGAGCATTTTTGTACTGCTCCGGCAGTTTGGAAAACACACCTACAATCACGCCGTCGTCGGTTGCGATATAACCGTCTTCAATAATATTTGGCTCGCCGAAACGTTTTGCTTCAACGATATTGCCTTTGATCAGTTCAATCATGTTTGTAATACCAAAATTCTTTTAAAATCGAGCGTCACTCGTGTAGTTTTGTCGTTTCTGTTTGTTGATTTCGATTGCCTATTATTCGCGGGTGTCGATGTCGTCTACCTCGTTTTCATACTCGCACTCTTCCAGAACGAGCCTGTCCGGGTGCCTGCGGATCACCGCACCACCGCCGACGTCTCCCTCCAGCGCGCGTAACTCCGGAAAAAACTCCCGTGGAAAAATCACAGGATTGCCACGGATGCCGCAGTAGGACAGCGCAAGGATGTCGTCCGGCGCATAGCGAAATGCGGTTAACATCCGCCCCACACTCAGTTCCGTTAAATACGGCTGATCGCAAACGGCATACAGAATGCCGTCCAGTTCAGGACAAAGCCGCTCCGCCGCAACGGTGCCGACCGCCGCGCTGGTGCCCATGCCGCGCTCTGCATCAGGATTGACGACTGGAACAAATCCGTGTGCTTTTGCTTTTTCGTGAAAGTCCGCCGCGTTTGGTTTCGTTACGCAAACGCGCACGCAAAACGGTTGGCCGCCGAAGAGTTTGAGCGCATGCTCAATCATTGGTACGCCGTCTACCTCATGCAGCAGTTTGTCGCCGCCGAATCGCCTGCCGCTGCCCGCGGCGAGCAGCACGCAGCCGATATTCACGCGCGGTACCGCTGGCTTGCCTTGCGGAAGACAAACCGGCCTGTGCCTTCCTTGACGAGTTTACCATCCTTTACGACGGTTTTCCCGCCGACCAGTACATCCGAAATTCGTCCGCTGACCTTCATGCCTTCATACGGTGAATTGTCGCAGTGATGCGCATTGGTCTTGTAGGAGATCACATCCTGTCCTTCAGGATCGTAGATGGTCACATCCGCGTCCGCACCTTCCAGCAGCGCGCCTTTGTGCGGATACATGCCAAAAATCCTCGCGGCATTCTCACTCATCTGCGCCGCCATCTGCGGCAGGGTAATGCGTCCGGTTTTCACGCCATAGGTGTAGATCAACTGTGCACGGTTTTGCACGCCCGCGCACCCGTTCGGCGTTTTGGAAAATTCCCCGTCGCCGAGCGCCTTCTGGCTCATCATAAACGAGCAGTGGTCCGTGCCGATAAAGTCGATTTCATTGTTGCCCATCGCGGAAAGCAGTTGGTCTTCGTCCGCAGGTTTTCTCAGCGGCGGCGACATGATGAACTTTTCTGCATCCGACTGGCTGTAGCAAGTGTCGTCCAGCACGAGGTACTGCGGGCACGTTTCCAGATAAACTTCCTGTCCGCGCCCTCTTGCGCGACGCGCTTCCTCCAGCCCCTCTTTTGTGGAAAGATGAACGACCCAAACAGGCGTTTGCGCCAGCTGTGAAATACGCATCAGTCTTGCGATGCCTTCAGCCTCCACCTCGTTCGGCCTTGAAATCGGGTGCGATGCAGGCGAACGTCTGCCTTCGCTGTTGAGCTCGTGGATACGCTCGTTGAGGACGTCATAGTTCTCGCAATGCACACCTGCCACACAGTTGAGTGCGTTCATATGTTTGAGCGCGGCGTAGATTTCACCGTCGTCTAAACGCATTGCGTCGTATACCATATACATCTTAAAGGACGTTACGCCCTGCGCGACCATATGCTCGACCTCTGCGGCGCGTTCCCCGTTCCATTCGGAAATCGCCATGTGGAACCCGTAGTTGCAGCTGGAGCCCTCTGCCTTTTTGTGCCAGAGTTCAAGCGCATCCTGCATACTCATGCCGCGGTCCTGCGTTGCAAAATCCAGCACGGTTGTCGTTCCGCCAAGTACCGCCGCGCGCGTGCCGGTCACGAAGTTGTCCGCCGTGATCGTCACACCGAGGTCGAGGTCAAAGTGCGTATGCGTATCGATGAATCCGGCGAATACAAGCTTGCCCTCCGCGTCGATGATCTCGTCCGCCGGCTGGGTTATGCTCGTTGCAACGCGCTTGATAAAGCCGTTTTCAATGAGGATGTCCGCTCTCTGAATGCCTTCGCTCCGTACGACCGTTCCGTTTTGAATGAGTGTGCGCAAGGGTCCCCGCCTCCTTCAATATAATGTATGTTTTCGCTGAAAATGTGACCTTTTCTTTCGTTTCTGATTTTATTTTAGCACAGTAAAAAGTTTATGGAAAGTGTTTGCACCTAACGAATTTTATGCTATACTAACAAAAAGGTGGGTGAGCACTATGCAAAAGTCACGTCTGCGCGCCGCTATTCTCAATGCGGCATGTCGAAATGCGGCACTTGTCATCAAAAATGCCAAAATTGTAAACGTATTTACCGAAGAAATCGTCGAAGGAGACGTTGCGATTCGTGACGGCATCATCATCGGTGTCGGTTCGTATTCCGGAAAGGCGGAAATCGACGCGAAAGGCGGGTATCTTTGCCCCGGCCTGATCGACGGACATGTGCACATCGAGTCTTCGATGTCGCATCCTTCCCGCTTTGCAAACGTCATTCTTGAAAAAGGTACGACCTCTATTATTGCCGATCCGCATGAGATTGCGAACGTGTGCGGTTCCGACGGAATTCAATACATGCTCGATCAAACGGAATGGCTTCCCCTTTCCGTTTTTATTATGGTTCCGTCCTGTGTGCCAAGCACCGCGTTTGAAACCAGCGGCGCAAAACTGACCGCGCGTGATCTTGAAGCATTCATGAACCATCCGCGCGTGCTCGGACTTGGCGAAGTGATGGACTATGTTGCAACAGTGGAAGGTGAAGGCGAGATGCTCGACAAACTGCATCTTTTCCGGCACCATCCGATTGACGGTCACGCGCCGACTTTGACGGGAGACGCGCTCAACGCATACTGCGTTGCGGGGCCGCACACCGACCACGAATGCATCACCTATGATGAAGTGGTTGAAAAAATGCGCAAAGGATTGCGCATCCATCTGCGACTCGGCTCCGCCAACCGCGGCGTAGAAGAAATCATGAAGCAAATTGCGGCCAATAATGTGCCGACGCGCAGGATGTCATTCTGCACGGACGACAAGCACCTTGCCGATATCCGTGAAGAAGGCCACATCAACTACATTATCCGCCGCGCGGTTGCAAACGGCATTTCACCGATGCACGCCATTCAAATGGCAACTATCAACACCGCAAACACATACGGAATCCGGCATTATGGCGCGGTTGCGCCCGGATACCGCGCAGACCTCGTTTTGTTCGACAATCTCAAGGACTTTAACCCCCAGTTTGTCATTACCGACGGTAAACTATTTGAACCGAGCGTCGATACACACATCAAACCCGACCCGAAGATTTACAACAGCGTCCACCTTGCGCCGCGAAAACCTGACATCTTCAAAATGCCGGTCTCCGGCAAGGCACGCATCCTGCGTCTGATCCCGAAGGAGCTCGTCACCGCGCTGGACGAGGAGGAAGTGACCACAAAAGACGGCTGCTTTGTCCCGGACAACGGGCTGATCAAGCTGGCCGTGCTGGAGCGGCACCATGCATCCGGACGCGTAGGCCTCGGTATCCTGCGCGGTCTCGATATTAAGGACGGCGCGATTGCGACCACCGTCGGGCACGATTCACACAACCTCATCGTCGCAGGCGACAACGACGCGGACATGATGCTTGCCATCGACACGCTGGAAGAATGCGGCGGCGGTTATGTCGTCGTCAGCAAAGGTGAAGTCCTCGCCAAGCTCGTCCTATCCGTCGCCGGACTGATGTCCGACGCACCGCTGGAGGTCATCCTCAAGCATCAACGTGAGCTGCTCGCCGCAGCTGCAAAAATTGGCGTGCACACGGATTCCGATCCGTTCATCACCCTCTCGTTCATCGCGCTGCCCGTCATCCCCGCCGTGCGCCTAACAGACATGGGGCTTTTCGACGTAGTGAATATGGAGTTTTACGACAAAGACAACCAATAAACACCTTGACCGACATGAAACAACAGTTCAATTGAACCTGCCGAAACCGCGCATAGCGCCATTGTGATATTATGGTGTACTTTTTTGCGAAACCATACGATTTATACCAGTAATTTGCTAAAATAAGAATGGTTACTGATAGCATCATCTATCAACCCATTCGTTTAGAAAAACGAATACCAACACACTTGCAACCGCCTTTCCTATGTGGACCGCACCACATAAGATCAATGGCTTAACGAAATCAGGAGGGTACTATGGTCGTAGGAAAAAGCGTCAAACGCGTAGACGCAGTCGACAAGGTAACGGGTCGCGCCCGGTATACGGACGATCTTGCCGACAAAAGCGCGCTCATCGTAAAAATCTATCACTCCACCATCGCCCACGGCATGGTCACAAAGGTGGACACGTCCGAAGCGGAGAAAATCCCCGGCGTCGTCAGGGTGATCACATGCTTCGACGTGCCGGACATCCCCTTCCCCACAGCCGGACACCCCTGGTCGACCGACCCGCATCATCAGGACGTAGCCGACAGGCTGCTGCTCAACAAGCACGTCCGTTATTACGGGGACGACGTCGCCGTTGTCATCGCCGAGGACGAAGTTGCCGCCGCGCAGGGTGTGCGGGCGCTCAAGGTTGAATATGACGAATACCCCTTCGTGCTCGACCCGCAGGAAGCTATGAAGGACGACGCGCCGCAGCTGCATGAGCGCTTTCCAAACAATATCCTTGCTCACACCGGCTATGAGCAGGGCGATTTCGCAGAAGCGATCAAAGAGCCAGGGCTGATCAAGATCGAGGGTTGGTACAACACCCCGACCGTTCAGCACTGCCATATTGAAAACCACATCTGCTTTGCAGAGGAACAGAGCGGCAAGATCGTCGTTACCAGCAGCACACAGATTCCGCATATCGTCCGCCGCGTCGTGGCGCAGGCGCTCGGTTTGCCCTGGGGCAAGATCCGTCTCGTCAAACCGTATATCGGTGGTGGATTCGGCAACAAGCAGGATGCACTGTACGAGCCGCTTTGTGCGTATTGCGCACAGCAGGTCGGAGGCCGGCTCGTCAAGCTGGACGTCAGCCGCGAAGAAACTTTCGTCAGCAATCGCGTTCGACACGCGATCCGCTACCACATTACGACCTATGCCCGAAAGGACGGCCGATTCGTCGCGCGGCAGATGGAAGCCTTCTCTAACCAGGGCGGCTACGCTTCCCACGGTCACGGCATCGTCGCCAAAGGCGCGGGAGCGTTTAAGCAAATCTATGTGGACGCCGCCGCCACCAAGTGCGACGCGTACACGGTGTTTACCAACACGCCCGCTTCGGGCGCAATGCGCGCATACGGCATCCCGCAGGTATCGTTTGCAATTGAAAGCAGCGTCGAAGACGCGGCGCAGGTGCTCGGCATCGATTCACTGGAACTGCGCCGAATGAACATGATGCCGGTGGGCTATAAGGACGCGTTCTCCGGTAACGTCAACTATTTCGACACGCTCAACCAGTGCATCAATAAAGGCAAGGCGTATATCGACTATGAGAAAAAGCACGCCGAATATGCCAAGCAGACCGGTTCGGTCCGTCGCGGCGTCGGCATGGCGATCTTCTGGTACAACACCGCGGTCTGGCCGATATCGCTGGAGGCTTCCAGTTGCCGTATGGTCATGAATCAGGACGGTTCGCTGCAGTTCCAGATCGGTGAAACCGAAATCGGACAGGGCGCGGACACCGCGTTTGCGCAGATGGTTGCAGACACGGTCGGCATCCCGTTTGACAAGGTGCACGTCATCTCTACACAGGATACGGACTTAACGCCGTTCGGCACGGGCGCATATGCCTCCCGCCAGACCTACGTCGCAGGATTCGCCATCCACGACATCGGGCGCAAGCTCAAGGCAAAAATCCTCGCCTATGCGGAATACCTGCTCAAACGTCCCGCGGAGGGTCTTGACCTTGTGGACGGAATCATCATCGACAACGAAACCGGCGACGCGATTATGCCGCTGGACGAACTTGCAACCACCGCGCTGTACTCCACGGACAAGGCGGAGCACTTCAGCGCTGAAGGCACGGCGCAGATCAAGAGCAACGCCTATTCGTTCGGATGCGGCTTTGCCGAGGTCGAGGTGGACATCCCTATGTGCAAAGTCAAGCTGTTGAACATGATCAACGTCCACGACTGCGGAACGCTGATCAACCCGCAGCTTGCCGCCGCACAGGTACACGGCGGCATGAGCATGGCCATTGGCTACGGGCTAAGTGAAAAACTGCTCTTCGACCCGAAGACCGGCCGCCCGCTCAACAACAACCTGCTCGATTACAAACTGAGCACAATCATGGATCATCCGCATCTGGAAGCGCAGTTTGTTGAAAACGCGGAGCCGACCAGCCCGTTTGGCACAAAGGCACTCGGCGAGCCGCCGACATGCCCCGGCGCGCCGGCAATCCGCAATGCAATCCTCAACGCAACCGGCGTTGCTGTAAATGAAACGCCGATCACACCGCATGTCCTCTTTGAACGATTCAAAGACGAAGGCCTGCTTTAAGGAAAGGAGCTGAATAAACATGTATGACATTTCCGCTTTGTATGAAGCGACAAGCGTTCAAAACGCAGTGGAATTGATGCAAGCCCATCCCGAGGCGACCCTTATCGCAGGCGGCAGCGACGTGCTCATCAAAATTCGCGAAGGCAAGCTCGCAGGCGTCGAGCTGATCAGCATCTACAAGCTGGACGAACTGCGCGGCGTATCCATGGACGACGACGGAACACTCCGCATTCTCCCGTTGACTAGCTTTTCGCACATCACGCAGCATCCGCTGATTCAAAGACACTATTTAGTGCTTGGCGAGGCTGTCGACCAGGTTGGCGGTCCGCAGCTGAGAAACATTGGCACCATCGGCGGCAACATCTGCAATGGTGTGACCAGCGCGGATTCCGGCTCGACACAGGTAGCATACGACGCGATGCTTGAAATCACCGGTCCGAACGGAACACGCACGCTGAGTATCCACGACTTTTACAAGGGACCCGGTCGGGTCGCCCTTGAACCCGCGGAACTGCTCACGGCAATCCTGATTCCAAAAGAGAGCTATGAAAACTGTTTTGGCTACTACACGAAATATGCTATGCGCAACGCGCTGGATATCGCAACCATCGGCTGCTCCGTCAACGTCGTGCTCTCGCCCGACAAAAAGACGCTGGAACGGGTGCGAATCGGGTACGGCGTCGCCGGGCCGGTACCGCTCCGTGCGCGCAGCGCCGAAGAAGCTCTGAAAGGTAAACCGATAACCGAAGAGACGCTCGATCTCATCGCAACCGCCGTGCAAAACGACGTCCGCCCGCGCACAAGCTGGCGTGCAAGCGAAGGCTTCCGCCGGCAGATCATCGGCGAGACCGCGCGCCGCGGACTCAAGTCCGCCATTGAACGCGCAGGAGGTGCTTTCTAATGCAAAAACAACTGGTACGCTGCAACATCAACGGCAAGGACGTTGAAACGTATGTGGACGTTCGTGCATCGCTGACTGACATGCTGAGAAACGACTATCGCCTGACCTCCGTCAAAAAAGGCTGCGAGGTCGGTGAATGCGGCGCCTGCACGGTGCTCATCGACGGCGAAGCGTTTAACTCCTGCATCTATATGGCGGTTTGGGCGGACGGCAAGCACATCCGCACTCTGGAGAGCCTGATCGGCCCGAACGGTGAGCTGAGTGACATTCAGCAGGCGTTTGTGGACGAAGCAGCCGTGCAATGCGGCTTCTGCACGCCGGGCTTCATCATGACCGCAGTGGAAATCCTTGAAAGCGGTCAGGAATACACACGAGACGAACTGAGAAAACTGCTCTCCGGACATCTTTGCCGTTGCACCGGATATGAAAACATCCTCAACGCCGTCGAAAAGACAATGAAGCAACGGCTTGGCAAAGCATAACCTGCTTTTCGTAAATGAAAAACGGGTAAAAGAATTTCACAGTCACGAATAATGATCCTTTGTGCAAACAGCGTGGTTTTCGAATAAAGACCACGCTGTTTGTTTGCAGGCGTGTATTTTCAACCGAAAAATGCTGCATTTTTATGAAAAAGGATTGCATTCTTGCGCCGGTTGAAGTACGATAAAAAGCAAATCATCGGTTCCGCCGAAGATCGCGATCGTTCCGGTTTGCGGCGGTTTCTCACCAACGGAAAGGAATTTTCTCTATGCGCTATCAGGATATGGACAAGGCGGCGCTGCAGGCGGAGTTAACCCGCATACGCGCTGAATACGAAGCTCTCTGTGCAAAAAATCTCAAACTCAACCTCACCCGCGGTAAACCCGAAACCGCACAGCTTGCACTCTCCGACGAGATGTTGAAAACGGTTGACGACGGGGATTTCATGTCCGACGGCATCGATGCGCGCAATTACGGTGAACTCGCCGGTTTGCCTGCCTGCCGCGCGCTGTTTGCGGACATCCTCTTCTGCAAGCCGGAAGAAGTTATCTGCGGCAACAACGCGAGTCTAAACCTCATGTACGACCTGATGGCCAAAGCGTATACGCACGGACTTAAAAACTCCAAGCAGCCCTGGTCGAAAGAAGGGACCGTCAAGTTCCTCTGCCCGTTCCCCGGATACGATCGTCATTTCAACGTTTCCAAGTCGTTTGGCATGGAACTCGTCCCCGTTCCCGTTCATGAAGACGGTCCGGATATGGACATGGTGGAAGAGCTGGTCAAAGACCCCGCGGTCAAGGGTATGTGGTGCGTGCCGAAATATAGCAATCCCGACGGATACATCTACCCGCTGGAAACATGCAAGCGCATCGCCGCGCTCTCTCCCGCCGCGCCGGACTTCGCGCTCATGTGGGACAATGCATATGTCATCCACACGTTTGAAGGCGACGATCCTGTTTTTCCGGACATCATCGGTCTTTGCCGTGAAGCGGGTCATCCCGATCTTGTATACGAATTTGCGTCGACCAGCAAGGTGACCTTCGCAGGCGCGGGTGTTTCCTGCATGGCTTCCAGCGAGGACAATATCAAGTATGTCCTGTCGCTGATGAAGTTCCAGACCATTGGACCGAACAAAGTCAACGAGCTCATGCATGTGCGCTTCCTCAAAGACCGCGCGACCACGCTGAAGCACATGGAAAAGCACGCGGCAATCATGAAGCCGAAGTTCGACCGTGTGTGCGACATGCTGGAAACCGACATCGATCCGCTGGGCATCGCAAGTTGGAACCGCCCCAAGGGCGGATATTTCGTAAGCCTGAACGCCATGCCGGGCACGGCAAAACGCACCATCGAGCTTTGCAAGGAAGCGGGCGTTGCAATGACCGCCGCGGGCGCAACCTATCCCGGCGGCGTCGATCCACAGGACACAAACCTGCGCATAGCGCCGTCCTATCCGCCGCTCAAAGAGGTTGAGCCGGCGATGGTGGTGTTCTGCACCTGCCTCAAGATTGCGGCGCTGGAAAAGCTGCTGGAGGCGTAAACTTTCAACAAAACAAAGAGTATGGCTTTTTAACAGGCCATACTCTTTTTATTTCTAAACCAATATCGATTAAACCGTAAAGTTCTTTTGCTTGCTTTTCTTTTAAGAAAAGTAAAGGTCGATCTGCACCTCGTCGTTCGGTTCGAAGCCAATCTTTTTGTAAAGCGCGATTGCGCCAGCGTTACAGTCGTCCGCCATCAAAAACGAACGGACGGCGCCGCGTTCGACACCGTATTGCAGTGTGCTTTCAATCAGTGCACGACCGATTCCACGCCCCTGAAATTCCGGCGATACCGCAACCTCCCGCACCCAGGCGATCGGCCCGTTTTTGCCCTCATAACCATAAACCGCGGTACAGATGACGCCTGCGATTTTTCCGTCCACGTGGCAGGCAAGCACGGCCGCGTGCTTTGCACCGCCTGCGTTAGCGTCCGGGTCTTCACCCGAAATCCATGCGCGCAGGCTCTCTTCCGTTTCACCGTAAAACTCGCGGCTTTGCATGCGGCAGCTTTGGGTCACCGCCGCCGCTTCCGCGCATTCATCCGGTGCAATCGGCAGGCAGGCCATTTTGGGCGTATACGCCTGCTGCAGCGGCTCCAGCCAATACTCCCGCAGGAGGCCGAACTCCGAAAACCCGTTTTCGAGAAACAGCGTCTTCCACTCCTCCGGAATGAACGTAACCAGCGTTTCAACACCCTGCGCTTTGACCGCGGCTATAACACCGTCCGGTTCGTTCGCCGCCCAGTGAAACTCGTTGATTTCCGCCAGCTTTTTGTTTCCGCGCAGAATGATTCGTTCCCGCGAATCTTCGAGAATCGAATACTCCGCAACAGATTCATATTCCAGCCACTCGAACGAAGAATACCGAAACGTCAATGCTTTTTCTTTTAACGCGTGAAATTTTGCTTGATCAATCATAGTCACTTCTTCTTTCTGATAAGAAACGGCGGCAAGATTTTTCTCCAGCCGCCGTTGTTTTTGTTTATGCCTTGAACGAATCGAATCCCATCTTATGGTAAACTTTCCGCACGGTTTTTCGCGCCGTCGCGGACGCGCGCTCCGCGCCGGTCTTCATCGTTTCGGTCAAATATGCTTTATCAGCCAGTAAACGATTGTACTCCGTTTGAATCGGGCGCAGCGTCTCATTGACCGCCTCCGCAACGCCGGCTTTGAGGTCGCCGTAGCCCTTGCCATCGAACGCTTCTACCGCTTCGTCGATCGTGCCGCCGCGGCAGGCCGAATAGATCGACAGCAGGTTGTATACACCCGCGCGCTCGGGATTGTTTGTAATCTCGGCTTCACTGTCCGTCACCGCGCGTTTGAGCTTTCTTACAACGGTATCCGGATCGTCGAGGATGCGGATATAGCCGTTCGGATTCGGGTCGGACTTACTCATCTTGCTCGTCGGTTCCTGCAGGCTCATGATGCGTGCGCCGACTTTCGGAATGTACGGCTCCGGCACGATGAACGTTTCGCCATAGGTGTTGTTAAAGCGAATCGCAAGGTCGCGTGTGAGCTCGACATGCTGCTTTTGATCCGCTCCGACGGGAATGAAGTGCGCCTGATAGATCAGGATGTCCGCCGCCATCAGCACAGGATATGTAAACAGCCCGGCGTTGATGTTGTCCGCATGCTTTGCGCTCTTTTCTTTAAACTGCGTCATGCGGGAAAGTTCGCCCATATACGCGTTGCACATCAGCGCCCAGGTGAGCTGCGTGTGCTCCGGCACGTGCGACTGCACGAACACTACGGAGCGGTCCGGGTCGATGCCGCAGGCTAAAAACAGCGCAAACGTTTCCACACTGCGCCGCCGCAGCTCGCTTGCATTCTGCCGCACGGTCTGCGCATGCAGGTTTGCGACCATGTAGTACGCGTCAAACTCTTCCTGCATGGCGACGAAATTTCTCAGCGCGCCAAGGTAGTTGCCTATGGTCAGTACGCTGGTCGGCTGAATGCCGCTGAGCACCGTCTTTTTCGTGTTGTCCTTCGTTTCCATTTTTCCCCGCTTCTCCCGTGGCTTGCGGTAATGCCCGCAAAAATATTTTGTTTATGCAAACGCGCCCGTAATTTCAGGCGCGCCTGTTTTAAAATGCTTTGAGCAAGGAATAAGCCGAGTTCTGTCAAAGTGCGACCATCTATCTAAGGCCAATCGTTGCCGAGAGGCTCGTGCGATTCCCGAGAGCGTAGCGGACCGCTATTAAATGCTCCCATTCCAATCTTGCACCAGGTGGGGTTTACAGCGCGTCTCCGTCGCCGGGACGCGGGTGAGCTCTTACCTCGCCTTTCCATCCTTACCCGAAAACGGGCGGTTTCTTTCTGTTGCACTTTCCCTGGAGTCGCCTCCGCCGGGTGTTACCCGGCACCCTGTCCTGTGGTGCTCGGACTTTCCTCACCCGCCATATAGACGGGCGCAGTCGCCTTCCTTACTCAAATTTTCAAAGGTTCAAATTCTTTATTCCCGTTCCGCTCGTCATTCGTTGCCGGAGTATAAAATCCTCCCGCAGTTTTCGCACTCCACAATGCCGTCCGTCGTGGCAATTTTCTTGAGCATCACCATCGGCAGCGACATGTTGCACCCGCCGCATTTGGAACTGATCACACGGGCAATCGGTACGGAATGATGTTTTTGCACCTGTTTGTACCGCTTGAGCAGCGCCGGATCGACTGTTTTCGAAAGCTGTGCAATCGTATCGTCGTGCCGTTTCAGCTCATCCGCCCTTTCGTTGCGTTCCTTTTCACATTCTTCGCGCAGTGCGTCGTATTCTTTCTTTGCTTTTGCCGCGTTAAGCATGGTGCTCTGGTAGTCATCCATCGCTTTCTCGATTTCGGAAAGCAGGTTTTTCGTTTCCCGCACACCCTGCGAAATCTCGCGGCTCAGCCGTTCGATATCGCCCTTGAGCTCGGTCATCTCTTCCGCCGTGCTCTCCTCGTCCTTCTGAATGGTCACAAGCTCGCTGCTCTCGACATCCAGCCGCTCCTCAAGCTTTTCAACCTGATCGGTCATTTTGGCAAGCTGCTGATTGTAGGACTCGATATCCTCCGTCAGCTTGGTAACTACGGCCTGCTGTGTTTTTAACTGCTTATGCAGTTTATTGAGTTTTTGTCTTGCCGGCGTGCTGCGAATTTCCGATTCAACCTCGGCCTTCGCAATCTCCGCCTCCTGATACGCCCATAAGGCATCCATTTTTCTCACGGCGTTCCCTCCTCAAGGCGCGCAAACGGGCTAGCGTCCGCGCGCGATAACTTATATTGTACATCAAAACATTCGTTCTGTAAACGTCGAATCAGCGGCTCCAGCACAACGCACTCGGTTTCATAATGCCCCGCCACAACTAGGTTTAGTCCAAGCGTCCGTGCGTCGATCGCGTCCGAGTGTTTCACTTCGCCGGTCAATAGTACGTCCGCTTTTTGTTCCGCGGCTTCGCGGATTGCGCTTGCACCGCTGCCGCCGAGCACGGCGACGCGTTTCACCATCGCATCTGGGTCGCCCGCGAACCGGACGGCTGCGTTTAGCTTTGTTTCAACCTCGTGTAAAAACGCAGGCATCGGCATCGGCCGTTTCAGCGTGCCGACCCGCCCGACGCCTTCGTCGATCGGCTCCGTCTCGTCAATTTCGAATACATCGCAAAGCGTATCGTTCACGCCGCCGAACGCCGCGTCCAGGTTCGTATGCGCGGCAAACATGCCGATACCGTTTCGCAAAAGCATGCAGGCCGCCGTCGTTTCCGGGTCGCTGTAGCGCATGCTCTTCACGGGATAGAAAAACAGCGGATGATGAGTGAGTATCAGATCGGCTTGCATTTCGATGGCTTCTTTTACAACCGAAGGTGTGCAGTCCAGCGCGACAAGCACTCGCCTGATCTCATCATGGTCCGGTTCCACAAGCAGTCCGGGGTTATCAAAATCCAGCGCCAGTTCCTTTGGCGCAATCTGCTCCATCACCGCTAAAAAATCGTTCAGCTTCATTGCCGTTTCTCCAAATGATTCAATATCTGTTCCAGTTGTGCCGTCTGTCGAATCAGCTCTTCGGCTCGCTGTGTTTTCAGCCGTCTGTTAACGGAAGACAACATGTGTTTTGCCATGGGTTTTAGCAACGGATCATGTTCCTCAAACGATTTGTAACCGAGGAAGAAACAATCTTCCGGCCAGTCATCCGGCAGTGTCTGCCGCACGCTCTGCGGCGGCGCAATGGAAAAAACCTGATAATACCGCCCGCCTTCAAAGACGACACGATCGTTCAATATGGGATAGTTCTGCTCGAACAGCCATTTTCGAATATCGTCAACCGCGCGCATGGGTTGCAGAACGCACAGCTTTGCACCGTTCAGTGGAGTTTCCACCGCTTCGAGCATGCGCACCATCAGCGTTCCGCCGACGCCAAGGATTGCAATTGCGTCCGCTTCGCCAGGCAGAACCGGCTGCAAGCCGTCGCCAAGGCGGGTTTCCACGCGGTCGGCCACGCCGACACGCGCGGCAAGCTGTTCCGCTTTTTTCAGCGACGGCGCGCTGATATCGACAGCAATGCACCGTTCGACATCGCCCTGCTGCACAAGCGCGCAACTAAGCCGCCCATGGTCACAGCCGATATCGGCAACCGTTTTTGCGCCGCGGAGCATCTCCATGGCGCAAGCCAGCCGTTCTCGCGGATGAATCGAAAGCATTGTTTTATGCATATGTAAATATTATAGAAAAAACGCGTCTAAAAAGCAAACCGCTTTCCAAACGCGCCGTTACATGCTTGTGACGTTTTTGCGACGCTTTCCGCTGTGCTCCGCCATAACTTTTTTACAAGTATCTTTTGCAGCAAAACTTCTTACGCCAGAAAAACATGAGTCCTTTTATCCTACTTTTCTTTCAAGAAAAGCACGGGCTTCTTTGACGCAACCACATCGATCGGTCCACCGCCCAAACATACGTCCCCATCATATAAAACGACCCACTGACCGGGTGTGACCGCGCGCTGCGGTTTGTCGAAGGTCACATGAATCCCCTGGCCGTTTACGCTGACACCAACGCCCTGGTCCGGTTGGCGATAGCGGAACTTCGCCGTGCAGGCAAACTCACCCGCTGGCGGCGCGCCCGCAATCCAGTTGATGCGCTCCGCGTCGAGCGAAAGCGAAAACAGTTCATCATGCTCACCCTGCTGAACAATCAGCAGGTTTCGTTTCAAATCCTTGCCGATAACGAACCAACTTTCGCCGGTTCCATCGCTGCGGCCACCGATGCCAAGACCTTTGCGCTGACCGAGGGTGTAATACATCAGTCCGTCGTGCCGACCGATGATTTTGCCGGTTTCGTCGACCATTTCACCCGGCTGCGCAGGCAGATACTGCATCAAAAACTGCTTAAAGTTGCGCTCTCCGATAAAGCAGATGCCGGTGGAATCCTTTTTCGCCGCGTTGGAAAAACCCTGCTCACGCGCAATGCGGCGCACTTCGCTCTTGTTCAGTTCACCGATCGGAAAAATCGCATCCTTCAGCTGCGCTTGTGTCAATCCCGCAAGAAAATACGTCTGGTCCTTGCCTGCGTCGACTGCGCGGATAAGTTTCACGCCGTCGCGCTTGTCAAGGCGCGCATAATGACCGGTTGCGAGCGCGCCCGCACCGGTCGAAACGGCAAAATCTAAAAATGCGCGAAATTTGATTTCGCAATTGCAGAGCACGTCCGGATTCGGCGTGCGTCCACGCTTGTATTCCGAGAGGAAATACGAAAAGACGCGGTCGCGATACTCCTTTGCAAAGTTCACCGTATAATACGGCATGCCGATGGTGTTGCAGACGCTCTTTACGTCCTCATAATCGCTTGCCGCGGTGCAAACGCCGTTTTCGTCTTCCTCTTCCCAGTTTTTCATGAAGACGCCCACGACGTCGCGTCCCTGCTGCTTTAGCAGATATGCCGCGACCGCGCTGTCAACACCGCCGGACATGCCGACTACGACGTGCCCTGTGTGCAGCTCGTTCATTCCAATTCATTGCCTCGTACACTAAGAATTAACGATGGGAACACCGTTTTGCCGCGCATGTGCTGCGCATGCTTGTGTCAGACCGCTTTCAGATTGACCAGCATATACCCGACGTCCTGCATAATGGTGTCCAGCGTCTTTTTCAGCGCGTCCGCCTGCATGCTTGATTGAATCGTTGCATTGCCAAGATCGCAGGCAAGCACTTTGAATCCGGCTTCCTTAAGGATCTTATCTACCTTTTCAACGCAGCTGGAGCAGCCCATACCTTCAACCGTCAGTTCGTAAGTTGTCATAACCTGTTAAGCCCCCTTTTAGATGTTGGTGAGAGTGTATCATAAAGAAAGTTCAGCACTCGATGACTTTGTCACAGTTCTCCCTGTTTCGTTTGTGTATTTATTGTATCGGTTCTCTCTTTTTTGCGCAAGACCTTCCGTTTTAAAAAACCAAGTCCTACGACGTTCGACAGCGCCCGCGCCGCCTTGACAAAAGCGCCGTATTCCTGCGATAATATGCGGTGATTGACGAATAAGGAGCTTATTGAATAATGGCAACGGATTCAGCAAAACCTGAATGGTACACAATGGATCAAATCGTATCCCTCTGCAAAGGGCGCGGCTTTGTTTACCCCGGCAGCGAGATCTATGGCGGACTCGCAAATTCCTGGGACTACGGTCCGCTCGGCGTGGAATTCAAAAATAACATCAAACGCGCATGGTGGCGCAAATTTGTGCAGGAATCGCCCTACAACGTCGGTATGGACGCGGCGATCCTCATGAACCCTGAAACCTGGGTGGCCAGCGGCCACGTTGGTGGATTTTCCGACCCGTTGATGGACTGCAAGTCCTGCCGTGCGCGATTCCGCGCGGACAAGCTCATTGAAGATTACGCGCAGGAAAACGGCCTGACGGACATCCATCCTGACGGCTGGTCGAATGCCGACATGGAAGCTTACATCAAGGAAAAAGGCATCGTATGCCCGGAATGCGGCGGATCCAACTTTACCGGCATCCGTAAGTTTAACCTCATGTTTAAAACCTTCCAGGGTGTGACCGAAGATTCCGCATCGGAACTCTACCTGCGTCCCGAAACCGCGCAGGGGATCTTTGTTAACTTTAAAAACGTGCTGCGCACTACACGGCGGAAACTCCCGTTCGGCATCGCGCAGATCGGTAAATCGTTCCGCAACGAGATCACGCCGGGCAACTTCATCTTCCGTATCCGCGAGTTTGAGCAGATGGAACTGGAGTTCTTCTGCGCGCCGGGCACCGATCTTGAATGGTATGCCTACTGGAAAGAATATTGCCACAACTTCCTGCTTTCTCTGGGCATGAAGGATGACAGCGTTCGCCTGCGCGAACATGAACAGGAGGAGCTCTCTCACTACAGCAAAGGCACGACGGACATCGAATTCATGTTCCCGTTTGGCTGGGGCGAGCTTTGGGGCATTGCCGACCGTACAGACTTCGATCTCAAGAGCCACGCCGACCATAGCGGCGAAAACTTTGAGTATATGGACCCGTTTACGAACGAAAAGTTCATTCCTTACTGTGTTGAGCCGTCGCTCGGCGCGGACCGCATTGCGCTGGCATTCCTCTGCAACGCGTATGACGAGCAGGAACTAGACGGCGGAGACAAACGCACGGTGTTGCACCTGCATCCCGCGCTCGCACCGTACAAGTGTGCAGTGCTGCCGCTTAGCAAGAAGCTCAGCGCGCAGGCACAGGCGGTCTACACGGCGCTCTCCAATCGCTTCATGGTAGACTATGACGAGACCGGCTCGATCGGGAAGCGTTATCGCCGTGAGGACGAAATCGGTACGCCGTACTGTGTAACCATCGATTTCGATACCGAAAACGACGGCTGCGCGACCGTGCGCGACCGCGACACGATGGAACAGGTTCGCCTGCCCATCGACGAGCTTTCCGCATACATCGAAGCGCGGCTCGAATTCTAATTCACAAATAAATGCCCCCGCATCATTCAGCGGGGGCACGTGTTAAGCGGCGGAGTTTATTTTTCAAAATGGCTCCGCCACGTCTTTCTCATTCGGGATGGACGTTTCTCACATCAAACAGTCAGGATCAATCAAAAATGGCAGAAATCAGCGGCGTCGTCAATTCCATCATCTACCGCAACAGTGAAAACGGCTGGACGGTTCTTGAGCTTACCCTCGACGAAGGCGAAAAGCTCACGGCCGTCGGCGTTCTTCCGCTTGCATCGGTCGGTGAGCGCGTGGAATTGAGCGGCAATCATGCCTCGCACCCGAAATACGGCAGCCAGTTTAAGGCAACAAGCTACAAAACGCTTGCGCCTGCGACGCTGAGCGCAGTAGAAAGCTATCTCGGCAGCGGACTGATCAAGGGCGTAGGGCCGGCGACGGCGCGCGCTATCGTGGAACATTTCGGCATGGACACGCTCTCCGTTCTGGACAACGATCCGCTGCGCATCTCCGAAATATCCGGCATCGGCCCAAAACGGCGGGACATGATCATCGCCAGCTATACGGAAAATCGGATGATGCGCGATATTCTGCTTGCATTGGAACCTTACGGCGTGACCGTCAATCAGGCGTACAAGCTCTACAAGATTTACGGCGAACTCTGTCTCAGCCGTGTGGAAGAAGACCCGTACCAGATCATAAAGGATGTGGACGGTATCGGCTTTGTCACGGCGGATAAAATTGCCCAGAACGTATCCGGTTTTGCATTCGATTCGGAGTCGCGTCTGCGCGCAGGCATTTTGTACGCACTGCAGAGCGCAAGCAACGAATACGGACACACCTATCTACCGAAAGAATCACTCGTCAACTACGCGGGCAAACTCCTCGGCGTGCCGATCGGGCGTATCGTCGAAACGCTGGATATGCTGATTGAGCGTGGCGAAGCTATACAGCAATACGTCGGCGAGACGGAAGGCGTGTTTTTGCCTTACCTCAACAACATGGAAAACGCCATCGCACAAAAATTGCTAAGACTTTCCGAGAAGCCGGTAGACAACCCGTTTTTTGATTTTGCGGCCATCCAGTCCGCGCAGAAGCTGGAGCTTTCCAACCAGCAACGCGGCGCGGTGCTTGCCGCGCTGGACGAAGGCGCGCTGGTGATTACCGGCGGCCCCGGCACGGGCAAAACGACCATCATCCGCTTCATCACCGCCATCATGGAAGAAATCGGCCTTGAGGTTGCACTCACTGCACCGACCGGACGCGCCGCCAAGCGTATGTCCGATGCAACGGGACACGACGCAAAGACGATTCACCGCCTGCTGGAATACATCCCCGGCGAAGGTTTCTTGCGCAACACCGACGACCCGCTCTACTGCGACATGGTCATTGTGGACGAGACGTCCATGGTGGACGTGCCGCTCATGCACGCGCTGCTGAAGGCGATTCCCGTGGGAACGCGGCTCATCATGGTCGGCGACAGCGACCAGCTCCCGTCCGTCGGCGCGGGCGAAGTTCTGCGGGACGTGATTGCAAGCAAGACCGTGCGCGTCGTCCGGCTGGACGAAATCTTTCGTCAGGCGCAGGAGAGTATGATCGTCACCAATGCGCACCGCATCAACGAAGGGTTTGCGCCCTATCTCGACACGGATCATTCGGACTTTTTGTTTGAGGATGTGCCGAGTCAGGATCGCATTCTTGAGCGCATTATTGACGTCTGTACGCAAAAAAGCAAGGTGCTGTTGACCAGCGACCCGCTGATGGACGTGCAGGTGCTGGCGCCCATGAAAAAGGGCGTACTCGGCGTTTGGAACATCAACGAAAAGCTGCAGGCAGCGCTCAATCCGCCGGAAAACGGCAAACAAGAACACATCAGCGGAGACGTGACCTTCCGTGAAGGCGACCGCGTGATGCAAATGAAAAACAACTATAAGGTCGAGTGGAAAAAGCGCCTGCCCGGTGGCGGCACCGAAGAAGGCACGGGCGCATTCAACGGCGACCTCGGCACCATCTACCGGCTGAGCGAGCTTGACCGTACCATCAGCGTTTTGTTTGACGACGAACGGCTTGCGGTGTTTGACTTTACACATATGGACGAGCTTGACCTCGCATACTGCATCTCCATCCACAAAAGTCAGGGAAGTGAATTCCCCATCGTCATACTGCCAATGTTCGGCAGTGCGTCGCCCATGCTCACACGCAACCTGCTCTACACGGCGGTGACACGTGCAAAACGGCAGGTCGTCTCCATCGGCCGTCGGGACGCAATGATGGCCATGGTCAATAACAACCGCACCGACCGGCGCTATACTGCGCTGCGCGAACGGTTGCAGGAATGGAGCGATCTGCGCGTATGAAACAGGCGGCCACTCTATTCCATTCCATTTGGAAAGCCGTTGTAGATGCGCTTTTCCCGCAAAACGTCGCCTGTGCGCTTTGCAATCAGGAAGCGCTTGTCGGCGCGGACGGCATCTGCGACGATTGCCGCACGACGCTGAAACGCTGTCCGCCGCTGGAAGCCAAAGAGCCGCTGGACGGACTGTCCGCGGCGTTTGCTTATGACGGCAGCGTCATCGGTGGCATTCACAGACTGAAGTATAAAAACCGCCGATACGTCGCGCGGTATTTTGCCGATAGGATGGAGGTTCCGCAGGGCTGGTCGCCGGATTGCATTGTGCCCGTGCCGCTTCACCCGAAAAAATACTGGAAGCGCGGATTCAACCAAAGCGAGCTGATTGCAAATTTCCTATCCGTTCGATGCGGCGTTCCTGTTAATACGGATTTGCTGATCCGCACGAAAAACACGCGCTCGCAGGCGCAGCTCGACGCCGCAAACCGGCACGTGAACGTTGTTGGTGCATTCTCTGCCAATTCGTCCGCAAAGGGTCGCGCCGTGCTGTTGATTGACGACGTGACCACCACACACAGCACGCTGAGCGCATGCGCCGATGCGCTAAAGCAGGCGGGCGCAAGTCGCGTCTATGCGCTTTGTGTCTGTGCGGCACGGTTTGAACCCGCAAGGTAAGCGTCACCCTTCATAGGTCTTCCAGTTTTTCTGACGCTTAACATATACGTCCCTGTCACGCCAGACCCCGTCGATATATTCAAATTCTTTTCTTGTGGATTCCAATTGCATACCGCCGTGCATGGCAACGCGTTTGGATAGCTCGTTTTTCGGGTCTATGTACGCTTCCAGGCGTTGGAAATTTAACTGTTCGAACCCGATTGCGATCAGCAGCCGGATCATATGTTTTGCATAACCGCTTTGCCAGTATTGGTTGAAGATCGTATAGCCGATACGCGCATACTGAAACTCTTCGCGCATGTGCGTCGTTATATCGCAAAAGCCGACCGACGCGCCGTCAGAAACACGAAAGATATTGAGCATATAGGATACGTCGTCCTGCGCCCATTGGCTGCGCCGTCCCAACAGATTGCCGTACCATTCACGCGACATAAACGACGTATCGATCCTTCCTTCGTCAAATTCGTTTTGTCTCGAAAGTTGGTTTTTATAACCCGTTATAAAAGCGTCATAATCGGCCGCAGTCAGAGCGCGTATCGATATCACGTCGTCCGATGCGCCTATGGATTCAAATGTCATATTGTGTGTTTGACTCAATGGAACGCCTCCTGTTTGAATTCATTCCATTATAACGTGTTCACACAAGAAATGTGTCTTTTGGTCCGTTTTTTGCTATGATAAAAGAAAATTGCGTACATCCGCTGACCGAAGGAGGTACAAAGGTATGGATCACAAGGCTCGTGTCAAATGCTTTTATGAGAACGTCGTTTCCAACCATCTGTTGGATGAAGTCGGCGCATACATTTCGGAGGACTGCACGGTTCGCTCCGGCGAAACCGTCGTCCGCGTCGGACTGGACGGCATGATTCAACACCTTGTTGAAGTGCGCAGCACCTATCCCGATTACAAGATCATCATCACACGACAGTTTGAAGACGGTGATTTCGTCATATCAGAATTCATCATGGAAGGCACGCATGCCGGTGAGTGGCTTGGCATGAAGCCGACGGGCAAAATATTATCGTTTACCGGTGTGGATATCGATAAGGTCGTTGACGGAAAGATCACCGAACACGGCGGCGCGGTGAACACGTTTGATACGCTGTTTGCCGAGGGCATCATTCGGCCGGTGAGAAGTTCTTTCCTCTCGAATTCCTTCGTTGATTGCAAAAAGAGCACCGTTTGGTGCTCTTTATTTTGTCGGTTTCAGTCCGTGTTTCATAAATTGCATATATTCTTCAAGGCTTGAAAGGACTTTCTCCGTGCCTTCACCGCGGTCGAATAAGTCGTCGAACACGGTAAAGAGGTGGCTAAGCATTTTCTTTACAAATTCCTCGCTGTACGCTTTGCCGAATTCGCCTTTTTCGTAAGCCTCGCCAATCATGTCGGCCAAAACAGCGTTGCCGTCAGCATTTAGGTATTCGACGGCCCTGTCATATACGTCTGTGTCTTTTTCTTTCAGCAGCATCCTGCCCAGCATATGGTATTGGGGATATGTTTTGGCAAACAGTACGCCCAACTTCGCCTGCATCAGAAATTTATCGAATATATCTGAATTAGCAAAATCTGCGGCCTCTTTTCCCGTGTGTTCGTTGATAAACCGCCATTTTTCCTCAAAGCCTGTTTTCAGCAGAAAGAAATATATGTCTTCCTTATTTTTAAAGTGATAATAAAACGTCCCTTTGCTTATTCCGGCGTTTTTCAATATTCTGTTTAGCGAGGCGTCCTCAAAGCTTTTTTCACTGAACTCGGCGAGCGCTGCCGCCAATACCGCCTCTTTGCTCTCAAATTTCTTTTCTTTGATACGATATCACCTTACTCCGACTGTTCTTTCTTGTTTTTCCGTTTGTTACGCCGTATAAAATAATATACCAAGGTGACGCATATCACAAGACCTATCGCCGCAGGGAGTATGACTGCCATTCCGTATTCCCCGCCTTCGACCACGCTCCAGACAACCTTTCCCAAAGCGATAGCCACGATGATGCCTACTCCAATTTTGATGCTTCTTTTCCAAAATGCCAGGGACAAAAGAGACAAAGAACCGGCAACGACGATTGCAAAGATGACTTTAGCAAACGTCCAACCAGAGGTTAGATACTCTTTTTCCATATCCAAAAAGCCCTGAACCTTGTCGTTTACGGATACCGGTGCGGGAAACCAAAACATACTGGTAAGCATCAGAAAAACCGTTATGGATATCCCTAAGCCGCTGCGCTTATATGCAAAAAAGCAGAATGGAAGGATGAACAGTGGACGAATGTACCAGCTTAAAACATTGTGATGTCTGGCAAACGTCCAGTTGAAAAAGTCGGGGCTCAGGGCCATCGCCGCAATAAATGCGACGGATAAAAGCGCAAAAACGATAGTAAGTATTTTTGTCGTGGTCAGTGCCTTTGTCTTCATATTACACACGTGCTCCTCTTTATTTCAGATAGCGTTCTGTAAGCGCCATAACCGCGTCTATATTCTGCTTATCACAGGTATACGGATTGGATTTCACCAGTTTGTTGTTCTCGTCAAAATATTTTCCGTTGACATTGCGAACTTCCGGACTGGTCGCGAGGTATGTATAGGTTTCGGCCATTTGCCCGGCAGATATGGAGTTTTTGCTCTTCTGCCGATAGACCCATTTTTGAAAGGCCAATATATCCGGATGGCGGTTTATGTCGATTTTCACCGCGGTCACGCGTATAGAGTTTGCCGTAACGTTTGTGCCTTTCAGCTGATCCGCCAGCCAGTAAGTATACATCACCTGCGCACGTTTTGACTGATAGTATGCTTTTGTAATGCTGAACTTGCGGTTTTTAAATTCAGGGTCGGCCAAATCCACTTTAAGTCCGGGCATGGCAAGGAGTCCCTTTGAAGAAACCGTCAATATACGTCCATCCTCGCTTCTTTTGAGGGCGGGCAGCAAGAGGCGGGTCAGGTATACGGGGCCGATGTGGTTTGTCATCCACACGGACTCTACGCCTTCGGATGTAATCTTACGCTCCTTTTGCGCTATGTCGAATACGGCGGCATTATGGATGAGCACATCAACCGTTTTATGTTTTTTCGTGATTTCCTCCGCAAATGCTTGTACCGAATATTTAAGACTCATATCCACCAAAATCAGTTCCACAGAGCCGCCGCTTTTTTCGATTATTTCCTTGAGGGCTGCCTCGCCGCGTTCCCGGCTCCTGCATCCGATTATAACGTGATATCCACGCTGCGCAATCTGCATGGCCGCCTGTTTGCCAATGCCTGAATTCGCGCCTGTTATGACACATATTTTTTTATCCATTTTGCGTGCATCCTTTCCTATATCTATCTTATAGACCACGCGGTCTATAAGATAGATATACCACACTGTTTTTTATTTGTCAATCGGCTGAGCATGAAGCATGCTTTATATATTAATTAATGGCTCCTTCACAATATTCGTTGACAGATTTTTACGCATGTGCTATCATACAAACTTAGAACGAACGTTCATTCTATGCTTGGAGGGATTGCGAATGTACCGGACAAAGGAGACTACACAAAGGCGCAAGGATAAAAAAAGGCAGATGATTCTTGATACGGCTGCAAAAGTGTTTTCCTCCAAGGGATATCACAATACTACGGTTAAAGATATTGTTGAGGAAGCTGCTGTTTCAGTGGGCAGTTTTTACTTTTATTTCAGCAGCAAGGATGAACTGTTTGCCGAACTGTATAAAAGCATAGTAAAAGAATTTGATGAAGTTACAACAAGTGTTTTGGATGTGGAAAACTTTCCGATGCTGAAAAACTTTGTCCGTGTGATGATGGCTACCCTATGGATGTACGAACAAAAACGTGAGATAGCACGCATTATTCTGCTGGAAGCTGCGACTGCCAATCCAGCGTTTCAAAAGCTGGAAGAGGACAGAATAAAAAATTCTTCAATGATTATGGCTGATTGGTTTAGACGCTTTAAGCTGCATCATGGAGTCAATATTCCAGATGAAAGGATAGCCGCGCTTATTTATGCCGGTTCATATCACTGTCTCGTCAATGATTGGCTGGCATCCGATGGCAGTGTTCCGCTAACAAATGATGGTTACGCATTTTGCGTTTACAATCTTCAGGCATTAAGCATTCCCTGCGATGAGATTGTCGTCAAAGCATATATTGATGAGGTTCTGAAAGAGTTAACGACGCCTGGCAACGAATAAATCGAGAAAAGCAAACCGTTTTGAATAATAACTTTGGGAAAGGCCTTGCAACAAGTAATATTTGGGAAAGGGTGAATTTTATGAATAAAGATAAAAGGAAAGAACTAATAAATTCTTACAAAAGCCGAACAGTTATAGGTGGAGTCTATTGCGTTCAATGCAGCGGGAATCAACGCAAGTGGATCAGATCAACAATCGATATGGCGGGCGCAAAAAGCAGATTTATGTTTGCAGTTCAAAGTAAGAATTGTCCTGAGCCAGCAATGCTCCGCGAGTGTACCGAATACGGAATAGAGTCATTTTCCTTTGTTGTCTTGGAAGAACTTGAAAAAAAGGAAACTCAAACAGCAAATGAATTCGCTGACGATATTAATACGCTCTATGAAATATGGCTTGAGAAGAATGCGCAAGAGGATTTGGAATGAAGGGGACTCCATATGAAACAGCAAGTAAAGATCACACAATTTCTTGATGGCACAGGAAAAATAACGCAGCTGCCAAGCAAGCAGAATACAAAACTAGCGGTTCTTGAATACCTTGCCGAGAAATTCGCGCTGGATTGTATATATTCTGAACGACAGATCAATGAGATATGCGATCGGTGGCATACGTTCGGGGATTACTTTCTGCTGCGACGGGAGCTTGTGGATAACGGTCTTTTGAGCCGGGAACGAGATGGCTCCAAATATTGGCGAGCATGGAATGATTCCTCTACTAATGAGGAAAAAACCCATGCTGGAAACCTACCATAAGGCGCTGCATCCGCAAAAAAGCCGGAGAAACCAACGAAGCACAATAAAAGAACACCGTTTGGTGTTCTTTTATTGTAGTAGATCGGCTGTACGAATACCCAAATTCAATATTGGTACATGAAGCCTCAATCAATCATGCAATCGTTTTTGGATGCCGGTTACATTGATTATTAATCTTGCGCGTCCGCCGCATCCGGGTTTTCGCAATCGGCCGGCACTTCGATTTCGAACATTTCATCGTTGATGCCCAGCACGTTAATCTGCAGCGGATAACTTTCCATGATCGTTCCGTCAAAATAGACCGTAACGACATCGCCGACCTTGAGCGGCTTGCTGTAATCGGCAATGCAAACGAAAACGGCATCGCCGGAGCTACGAATGTCTTCACCTTCATCAGGGGTTACGATCGCCTCATCGCCGTCAATGCTGTCGATTACTCCAACAAATTGTTCCATTTCAGGTGCAGCAGCGGGCTCCATAATATCGTCGGCGCTCTGGTCATTCGTTTCCGGCATGTCACCGTCTGTATAAACGTTGTCTTCATTGCCGCAAGCAGCGAGGCTGAGGCACATAATAGCTGTAATTATTAAGATCATCACTGTCCATATTTTCTTCATTTGATAAGCTCCTTGTTACTTTTTTGAAGCATTGTTTTTTTTGCTTCTCTCTTTTAGATGCGGTCAGCTTTACGTTTTGTTGGCAGTTTATCAGATTTTTTAAAAAATACAATCAATATAATAATTGACAATACAAAACATATGCCGAGTGTGATAAGCCATGCATCAACCCGCGGTGCAATTGGAATTTCAGCAGGCGTTTCCATCTCCATTTCGGGGATTTCGATGTGCGTCATATCGAACACATGAATCATCCTAGAGATGAAGCCCGTACCAAGCATTGTCACAAACGCTGCCATGGCATACAGTGCAACGCACAGCTTTTTAATGGAGGTATTATATATCCACTGTATTGTTCCAATCGGCTTTTGCAGCATATTGGATATTTCCTTATGGCTGAATCCGCCCAACACCTTCAATGTGACAATTTGTTTTTGTGTTTCATTTAGCGACGATATGAGTGTGTAGTAGTTTTCCATGTCAACGAAATCTTCGATTTCTTTGTCCATAACAGGGAGCTTATTTTCGAGTGCGCTGATATCTGCAGACGGTTTTTCCTTGCGAAGCATCATAAGCGCTTCGTTTTTAACCACAACATAGAGCCACGACAGTTCATGCGCCTTTGGAAATTTTTGTTGGTTAAGTCCAAAGAGTTTAATAAGCGCATTTTGGACGGCATCCTTACTCAACGCGTCGCTGCTTGTAACCGAATATGCAACGCTATACATCATGCGAAAATAATGCTCATATAAAAGTTCAAAACCTCGTGGCTCCTTGTTTTTTATCAAGTCAAATATGGCTTTAATTTCCACGGTATCCATAGAACCTCCAATAGCTCAATATGATTCAGATGCTGCAACATCGTCGTTTTTGTTGGCTTTTAAAATAGTAACGATAAATCCTTTTCAAAGAGCGAATTATCTGTGTTAGTTTACTCTATCGAACAATATATAGCAATGTAGGAAGTCAAATTGCATATATACGAGTATTGGTATAGCAGCCCGGAGTATACATACAACTATGTGATATTCACGGCCATAGAAGTGTTGCTGCAGCGAGGTTTTTCAACAAAAATATACAAGTTGAGGCAGCAGAAATGCGCTTTTGTGATTTTAGAAACACACTTTTGCCGTTCCGCCCTTCGTACCCTCCATGCATAACAAAATAAAAGAACACCAAACGGTGTTCTTTTATTTTGGCGGAGCTATATGCAACAAATCCGAACCCTCATGTTTCCTTCCGAGGGTCTTCTCGATCTCGGAAATCAGCACGGTTTGGGTTCCACCTTTGTAATTTTATATCAGCACAATTCTATCGTCATATAAGTAAACTGCATTTAAAAAGTAGTCGATCAGTTGTCGTTTAGTCGTTAAATCTATTTTTTGTTGCTCAAAACATTGCGAACCGTGTTGTACGAAATGTGGTCACATTCTTTGCCACGAACGCCTCGCAAGGTTAAGTCCCGTATGATGGCGGCTACGCTTTCGCCATCTGCATAGCGTGTAAATATCTCCTTTACAAGTGGCGCTTCATCAGGATCGATACTGTAGTGTCGATCTTCATCAACGGTATACCCCAGTGGAATTTTACCTCCATTATGTTTACACTTCAGTGCGTTTTCTTTTTGTCCGCGTTTCACTTTTTCGGACAGTTCCACGGAATAATATTCCGCCATTCCTTCCAATACGGACTCAAGAATAATTCCTTCCGAGCCAGTGGAAATCGCTTCAGTCGCAGACAAAACCCTAACAGAATTTTTGCGAAGAATCATTTTATAGTGTGCTGAATCATAGCGGTTGCGCGCAAACCGATCAAGTTTCCATACAATAACTACATCAAAAACACGTTTTGCACTGTCCTTTATCATTTTCTGAAAACTCGGACGTTCATCTGTTTTGCAGATAAGGCGCGGTCAATATAGTTACCAATGACGGTAATGCCTTGCCGCTCTGCATATTCCGTGCACTCGCGCAGCTGCCCTTCGATCGATTCTTCTCGCTGGTTATCGGAGGAATAGCGAGCGTAGATCACTCCGTTCATTTTCCGTCCTCCTTTTCGTCAGCCAAACTGAATAACATTGCCTTTAATCGCTTATTCATAGGTGATCCTTCTTCAAAGCAGTATTCAACAAAATCATTCCATTGTAATTTGCTTGTAAACTGCGCTTGCGCATGTTCGGGAGCGGCATTGTAATACATGCCATGCGGATCGTCCGTACGTCCACAGATGTAGTCGAGCGAGACTTCGAAATACTCCGCATACCAAATTAAGACCTGATACGGCACGACCGTTTTGCCATGCTCATATCGATCAATGCAGGACTGATTGGACCCGGCCAGTTCTCCAAGCGCGCGCTGCGACAGCGTCGTTGTTGCGCGGAGCGCCTTCAGTCGCTTCCCGACTTGCATATTCGGATCAAGCAAAGTCATGCCGTTTACTTCTAACCCGTTTTATTATTAATACCCGAATTGTTCGTTAAACGCAATGCGGGCGCCTAGCTGTTTCTTGCTTCTTTTGTACTGGGTAATGCGATTTGCTGATCGAATTCCTCAATGCTCATGCGACCGGCTTTCACTTCTTTCAGCAACAACGTCGCGCGATTCATCCAGGCTGCATATTCTGAATACGGAAAATCATCCGGGTTGCGACGCACGCGCATCTGATAGCTGTTCCGATAACGCCCGTACAGGACTTTTGCTTCGTTTGTGCTGACTTGCCGAAGGTACTTATCCGCCGAAGCAAACTCTTTGCACGCTTTGCCGCTGGCTTCGTCCGCCAACCGGTCGCAATAGATCGAGGCTTTGGAATGCGGGCGAAAATATCGGTTACAATACTGGCATTTGCTGATTACATGATTGTTTGCGCACATACATTGGAATTCGGCAAAGATTAATGTGCGGATATCGACAGCCGTAAAAAAGCTGTGTGCAATTAGCACGCAATTGTCTTTACCCGACTCCAGATCATCCTCTCGGATAACGCGTTGCTCCACGAGCGGTAATCCTGCTGCTTGCTGCACACGTATGAATGGTTGATACGAATCTGCTTGCATACTATAGTAACGCTCAATCGGTTTTTGGTTGAATTGCTCCGATTCTCTGTCCAGCACATATGCACAGATTTCAAACAGATCCTCTTTGAATCGTGCCATTTCTTTTGTCAGCGCGCAAAGACGAACAAGGAATTCATTCGTCGCTTCAACCAGCGAAAAGTGGGAGCCTGCTAAAATAAAAGACAATCTGCTAAGATGGAAGGAACAAAAAAGAGATCCAGAAATCGGAGGCAGGAAATGGGAGAGATCAGGCAGAAATACGACGAGGACTTCAAGAAAAACGCGGTCAAGTTATCGCATGCAAGTCCAAAGGCTGTGAGAGAAATAGCAGAAGATTTAGGGATCCATGAAAATCTGCTATACAACTGGCGACGAAAATACACGTCGGATGGCGACAAGACGAAGTATGCGACGCTGGAGGAAGAGAATCGAGCATTGCGCAGGGAACTCGCGGAGACCAGAATGGAGCGTGACATGCTAAAAAAAGCAGCGGCCTACTTCGCGAGTCACCAGAAGTAAGATATCGATTTATACAGGGGCATCCTGAGCACCCTGTAGCGAAGTGGGCCGGGATATTGCTGGTAGGGCGAACGAGTTATTATGCCTGGCTCCAGAATCGGGAAGTTTCTGAAAAACGAAAAGAACATCTAAAGAAGCGAATCAAAGAAGAATTCATAGGAAGCAGAGGCACCTACGGACCAGACAGAATCATTGTTGAGCTTCGAAAAAGAGGCGAACGGCTCGGACGGGTGAAATGCAGAGATCTGATGCAAGAGATGTCCCTGACTTCATGCCACAACAGGCATAAATCCAAGAGTTTGACAAACAGCAAAAGAGCGCGAGGCGATGGATATCTAAATATCCTCAGGGATCAGGAGTTCCCGATCGCAGCACGAATGGGGCTGACAAGCGATATCACATATCTTCGGACAGCCGAGGGATTCATGTATCACTGTGTCATCCGGGATATCGTAACAGGCGACGTGCTGGGAGATCACATGGCGGACCGGATGACGAAGGAACTCGTGCTCAACGCGATCAAGGCAATGCGAGCGCGGCACGAACTTGCCAAGGGGTGTATCTTTCACAGCGACAGAGGCAGCCAGTACACTTCAAAAGACGTGATGGGTTTGTTGCAGCAGTATGGACTGCGGCAGAGCTTCTCGCGAGTCGGGATGCCGGGAGACAATGCATGGTCGGAAAGCTTCTTCGCGACCATGAAAAAAGAGCTGATACACTGGACGCACTACGAGGCGAAAGAAGCCGTCCGGGCGGCAGTGTTTGAATACATCTATTGCTTTTACAATGTGACAAGAATCCAGAAACGGCTCGGCTACATGTCGCCGAGGGAATATCTCAGATCATTACAAACAAACCGGCTGGCGAAGGTAGCTTAACAAATTGTCTATAAAATAGTTGAAGACCCATTCGACCATTTTCAAGCACAATAATTCTATCTGCAAGGGATACATTTGAAAGCCTGTGAGATGTAAAAATCGTAAGCGCATTGGCGGAAATGGTTCGGGGCGACTCAAAAATATCATGTTCCGCTTTTGGGTCCAGGCTGGACGAGGGTTCATCCAGAATTAAAGCCGTATGGCTTCGGAACAAGGCACGAGCCAGAGCCAACTTCTGGTGCTGGCCGCCGGACAATTCGATACCGTCGGGATCAAAGAGCCTGGTTAAACTTGTATCGAGATTTTCTCTTGCTTTACCCCAAATATCATTACAACAGCTTGCTGCCAAAGCAGAAATGATTGCATCATCTTCATTTGCGTGCGTATGATCTGCAATTGTAAAATTGTCTTTTAAAGAAAAACAATAATTTGGCATCGACTGAAAATACACGCTAAAGTTAGAGCGTAGGTCTTTTAGCGAAAATTCTTGAATGGCCTGACCATTTTACCGGTTCGCAAAGATTAAGTATAAAGTAGTAAAAATCATTTTTGACGCGTTGCTCGGTATATTAGGAATCATTCAGGGTTCAAGTTTGTGTGTTTATGTCGCATCTTTATTTTTAACGGCGTTATGATATTTTACTTCCCCCTCATGTATATATGCTATGCTGGTTGCAACTAGATTGATAAATTCCACATCATGCGTGACAAGTAAAATCCCCTTGCCGGTTTCAGCGAGCATTTGTAGTATTTTCGCGGTAATTCGCATATGATGACCGTCTAATCCGCTGGTCGGCTCGTCCAATATAATTGCAGGCACATTTCGTATCGCTGCTGCAGCCAAAAGAACCCGTTGTTTCTGTCCGCCGGAAAGCGTGTTAGGATGACGATTCAATAGAACATCCATGCCAAGCGCTGTTGTAAGGTCGATAAAATTGCTTTCATCTACGGACATTTTTGTGCCCAAAAGGATTTCTTCCGTGACCGAAGGTGTATATAGCTGATAGTCCACATCCTGCTGTACCAGGAAGGTATTCCTAATCCGCGTTTTGGGTCGGGCGACATCGGTTTTTGCAAATACGACCCCGCCGCTCTCTTTCGCGATTCCGGACAAAATCCTGCATAGCGTCGTTTTTCCTGAACCATTGCTCCCGGTAACCGCGATGATCTCTCCCGGCGACAGACCTAGGTTTACCGAATTAAGAATTTGATGTGCATCTGCTCTAAAGCTGATTCCTTCGCAGCGAACAATACCGTCTTCATGGTTTCCGATCCGGCCGTTTATCGTCGGCTTACAGACGGATAACCGCCTTAAGCCCATGCCGATCAACTCTTCATCGGATAAGGAAAGCGCCTCTGCCCGGGTATATTCGGCGACAATCCTGCCCTCTTGCATGATAATCAGTCGATCGAACACATCCTTCAGATAATGAATGCGGTGCTCCGATATGACGATTGCGTGGCCTTTTTCTTTTAGCTTGCAGAGGAACCGCGCAAGCTGCATGCTCGATACGTCGTCCAAATTGGCGGACGGTTCGTCCAGTACCAATCCATCGGGGCACATCGCAAAAGCAGAAGCAATCGCCACTTTTTGCTTTTCACCGCTAGAAAGATTACCCATGCTGCGCTCCAGCAAGTAAGCTATCCCTAAAAGGTCGCATACCTCTTCGAACCGCTCGCGCATTGTCTGCCGACAAACGCAATGATTTTCCATCGCCAAAACGATTTCGTCCCTGACACGTTTTGCAAAAAATTGACTGCGCGGGTCCTGAAAGACGCTGCCAAGCTCAAGACCTATTTCGTCAAGACGCATGCCGGCAACATCTCGCCCATTCAAACGATACGTACCAGCCAGTTCTCCTCCGTAGAACTTCGGACAAAGTCCGTTTAAAATGCGGGTGAGCGTTGTTTTCCCGCAGCCGCTTTGCCCGGTAATTAAAACACATTCCCCTTTTGCAGCACTTAGTTCAATCCCATCAAGGCTTTCGTCTTTTGATCCGGGATAACGAAACGATATATTTTTGAGTTCTATCATATGTTTGCTCCACAAAATAAAAAAACGTCCGCAAGGCAAATCAACACCATAATCATTCCGAAAGCACTGGCGATACCGACATCTTTCCAGGAAAAAGAAATCGGTTCAAAGCTAATAATATCGTTGTCGAGGCGAACGCCCCGCACGATTGCCGCGGCGGACAGTTCCTCGGCAATACGGGTCGTTCGAATCAACATTGGTATCAGGATGTATTCAAAGGTCTTTAGCGGATGCACTAAGACATTCCAAACGGTTACCCCGATTCCGCGGAATTTCAGCGCACTGCGTATTGCATGAAACTCATTTCGTATCGCGGGAAAAAACCGCAACAAAACCACAGTTGCAATCCCCATTCCCTTCGGTATATGCAGCTTGCTGAACACCGCCAGAAAACTTCCGGTCGGGCGATCCATAATATCGCTAATAAAGGCAATAGGAATCAGCATGTGTCTTGCAATGGCCGAAAAAAGCCAGATCGTCGTCCACGCCTCTTTACCGATCGTCAGGCGGGAAATGCCGAAAAGAATGACGTAAGCCGCAATAAACAGGAATCCCTTTTTTATCCGTCCGCACATAAGCAGCCACAAAACGCTGGCAAGTAGCAAAGCCGCAAAGCACTGTTCGCTTCTGCAAACTGAAATTGCGGCGGTACTTGCTGCAAGCAAGAGCAGATTTACCCGTAAATCTGCTCTTTTAATACAATCAGAGAAACCACTCATGCCTTGTCAACAATACCCGCGGGCATAAAATGCTTTTTCAGAAGCCTGCGGCCAATCAGACAGCCGGCAATCGCCCCAACAACAGCAAGCAACGCACCGATGCAAATATTGGAAGCGGAATATACGGCAAACACGTTGTTAATGTATTCCTGCGATAATCCGCTTGCAAGCATCGTTGCTTCCAGCGATGTATGGTTGATAAGCATGAGCGTAACCGGCGCCATCATAACGCTCACCCCAAACAGCGAATATGCAATGACGAGTCGTATCGTTTTTCGATATCCTCCACCCAGAAGCAACAGTTCTGATACGATGCCAATCCCCAAAATAATCACCATAATCAGCGGCATGCCATTGGTAAGCAGATAGTAGATTGAAAACAAAAACGCGAACAGGAAATGCGTGCCGATGCGTGGGGCTTTTGCAACGGCAAGCATATAAATCGGGCCGCATAACAGCATCTCTATCAGTGGAACCAAGAGCAGCACCAGCAGTAAATGTGCGGCAAACGGAAGCACCGCAACCGTACAAATCACAATACATATAGCAGTCAACAGCGTTACTAGTATGATGTCCTTCAAACCAACAAATCTTTGTGTCTTTTCCATTATTTTTCTCCTTGATTTTCTATTTTCGGATATTCCAGTCTCTTGCCTGATTCTGCATCGACCAGAGATATTCGTATAAGCCTTTTTTTGCAAGAAGCGCGCGGTGTGTCCCGCATTCCTTTACTTTTCCGTCTTCAAGAACAATGATTTGATGCGCATTTTGTATCGTTTTGAGCCTGTGTGCTATCATAATCACCGTCCGTCCTTCCACTAGCTCGCTGATTGCGTGTTGAATGGTCACCTCGTTACGCGCATCCAGCGATGCGGTCGGTTCGTCCAATAGCAGTATCGGGGCATCCTTCAATATGGCGCGAGCAATCGAAATCCGTTGCTTCTCTCCGCCGGATAGCGTGCAGCCCCCTTCGCCTACTAGGGTATCGTATTGTTCCGGCAGCTCCATAATAAAATCATGACACCCGGCCCGTTTTGCGGCGTCCACCATTTCCGCTTCCGTAGCGTCCTTTCTGCCAAACATGATGTTTTCCCGAATCGTTTCATGGAACAGATATACATCTTGAAACACCATTGAAATATTTTCCATCCATGCGTCCGCATCGAGTTCGGACAGCGCTTTTCCCGCACAGGTAATATTGCCCCCGCTCACGTCCCAGAATCTGGCAACGAGGCGCAGCACGGTGGTTTTTCCGCTTCCCGACGGGCCGACAATGGCCGTCAGTTTATCTTTTGGAATAGAAATCGTAACGTCCTCCAACGCCGGTTCATTCTTACCGTCATACGTAAAATGCACATGATCAAAGTTTATGTCTCCGTATTCTTCTACAGTTCCGCTCCCAGGCATTCCCGGCTGTTCCATGACATTGGAAATACGTGTAGCCGAAACATAGTGAATTCGCAGAACGACCATATACCGCACCCAGGTGATCAGGGGCGAGAGTATCTTCGTGCCGATAATAATCAGGGCTAAATAGTCGACAACATTCAGCGTTCCGCCCAGGATGAGATAGGCGCCCGCAAAACACATTAAAGGCAGCCCCATATGAACAAGCGAAACGGTAAAATTAATCAAACTGCCGCCGACACTTTCTGCTTTTATATTTGCCTCCATCAGGCGTTTATATGCTTCCTTTAGCTTTCCAAAGCTTTCGCCGGTCTGGTTATATCCTTTCAACGTTTTCATGCCAAGCAGATACTCGTTAAGATAAGTAGCCGCATTGTCTTTGGCCTCAAGGTTTTTTCTGGCACAGCGCGCCATCAGTTTCATGGAGATTATTACAATCACAACGGCGACCGGAATTGAAGCATACAGCGCAAGCGCCATTACAGGATTGAAAATAAACATGAAAACCGATGTCAGCACACAGCCTAATATAACGCTGAACATTCCGGTAAACATACCGACCATCGACTGTTCGATCGCCAGGAAATCCCCGGTGAAGGTATTGATGAGCTCCCCCGACTTCTTTTTTAAAAAATATCCGAGCGGCAGCGATCGCAGTTTCTTTACGAAATCACTCTTGTTTTCGGCGGAATTCCTTGTCGCCGGAAGAAACGTATTCAGGTAAGCGCCAAGGCTTAGTAAATACTGAATGGAAAGGATGCCGAGCAAAACGGCGGCGATCTTCCATAAGCCGCCGATATCGACGGCTTCGGGTTGTTCAAAAGCTGCCGCCAGTATGTTGATTGCAAAGTAAATCGCAACCGCAGGCGCCGTCATAAAGATGTTTTCCCAGAAAAGCCACGCTGTCGGCCGAAGCATCTGTTTCGGCTTGCCCATGGTAAATTTCGATATAATTCTTTTCATACCCGTTCCCCTCCAGCTTTAATCGACCATGCGTCGGCTTCATGTTGCAGCCGCCATAATTCACGATATTCTGTATCGCGCGCAACAAGATTGTCATGCGTCCCGCTTTCTATGATTTTGCCCTTGTTCAGCAGATGTATACAATTCGCATCCTTTATGCTTTGCAGGCGGTGCGCAACCACAATGACCGTCTTGTTTTCAATCAACTTCCAAATCGCCCGCTGGATGAGATTTTCATTTTCCGCGTCGGAGTACGCCAACGCCTCGTCAAGCACAATAATAGGAGAATTTTTCAGAATTGCTCGCGCTATGGAAATTCGCTGTGCCTCGCCACCTGAAAGCCCCATACCCCCGGAACCGATATGCGTATTGTAACCATCGGGTAATTGACGGATAAAATCGTGGCATTGTGCGGCTTTTGCAGCCAGCTCAACCTGCTCTTTGCTGCAGGGGTGATTCATCGTGATGTTGTTCAGCACAGTATCCGAAAAAATGTATGTATCTTGAAAAACAACTGCGACAATATCCATCAAGCATGCCGGATCGATCTGCTGAATGTTGATCCCTCCTATGTAAATTTCACCGCTTTCCACATCCCAGAAGCGGGAAAGCAGCTGTCCAACGGTGGATTTACCACCCCCGGACGGGCCGACAAGCGCCGTAATACTGTTTTGTTTCGCATGAAAAGACAGCCCTGCAAGAGCCATGCTGCGAAGAGGGTCGGATGCTTCCTTATAAGAAAAACTCACGTCTTTGAATTCTACATCGTATTGATCCGGAACCTTAGGGTATCGCGCTTTTGAAATTGGCTTCGTTTCCATAATTTTGTCAATGCTGTCCAGCCCCACTGAAAGCTGTCCCATTTGCGCCCCATAGCTGATGCAGGTCATCAGCGGATCATACACAGCAGGTGTAACGATAAGCGCCATCAGCAACGATAGCATCAACTGCTTATCCCCTGGGTGCATGGAAATAAGCAATACGCCGACAGGGAGTACAAAGCTGAGCAGCGATATCACGATCGTTTTATAAGCCGTATATGCGGGCGCGCTTCTTTTATATTGACGGAGTTCCCATTTCTCATATTTCCTGATGTTGTCGTTCAGACCTTTTGTGATCGTCCCAGTCAACCCAAATAGCTTCACTTCGGCAATTCCCTTAACATATTCCGAAAACGCGCCGGTCATATCTTTGGCAGCTCCGGCGACTTCACTCCATAGTGTCTTCCCTTTCTTCCCGCCGAACATTGTAAACTGCAACGCCATAGATCCGATAATTGCAACCAACACCGTAACCGCAAGCCATCCGTTCAGCATAAACAGCCCTCCGAACAAAACGGCCAAAACAGCCGCCGAACCTAGAATGTCCGGCAGCATATGCGCAATAAAGCCTTCCAGCTTCTCAATGTTTCCGTCCATCGTTTTTTGAATGCTTCCGGTAGTGTTTTTGGCAAAAAAACCAATCGACAAACGCCCCATGTGCTCCATTACACGAATACGGAAGTTATATAGTATTTTGAATGCAACTTTATGTGCTCCAAAACTACCCAGGAACGAAAACAACATATTGCCTACGATTCCTATGCCGGCAATAACGATCCAAAAATTTATGGTGCCCTGCACATTTTCGGAAGCGGGCATAAGCATCGCTCTTGCAATAAAATAGACTGACAAATATGGTAGTATGCCAGCCAGCATACCGATCACGGCGGAGGCACAGCTAATCGACAACTGCCATTTTCCTTCTCTTGCAACATGAAACAATCTGGTCAGCACGGATCCTTTTTGTTCTTTATTCATCTAATCTCCTCTTCCAGCAAACCTTTAAAAAACTGTTTTGACATTCAAATCAAACGTCGGTACAATACAGTTAGTTGCATCTAACTACGGTATATTAACAAAATTTTTCCCGTGCGGTCAATACGATGCCGCATTGTTTCAGAATGACCATGCCGAGGGGATGTTTTCGAATAAACGCTTGATAGAGGGCTTTTTTTACGCCCTCCACTGACAACTTCGCTTTACTGGAGAAAGGAAATACTTGACAATGGAAAGGTCGACGCAATGAAAACTGTCGAAATGTGTTTTGAAGAATATATTAAATATGGCTTCACTAAGCATGAAACGCCATGCGGTATCTACTACACCGCCCCCGCCAGTCTCGGGGATGGCGGATTTACCATCATAGGCGATGTTTCTTCATGTTATGCTTCCTTGGGGGATATCGTACTTAAAAAAGATATCGTTACCCTCGAATCGGTCAACGAGCATTTTCTGACCTTTGGTGATTACATTATGGGCGACGCATCGTTCTACAAGGTGCGTAACGACTCCTCATTATACGACCACGGAATGAATGTTTATACGAACTTGCCGGCGTTTGTCGGATATACGCGAATGAAAGCGCAGCAAAGGCTCGTCTGCAACGGCCTGATTATGCGGGAAAAGTTCTTTTCTGAATTGCAGTTTGATATCCCCGCCGATTTCTGGGAATCTGCAGCAGAGGTATTAAATCCCAACATGGTAAACATCCCGCAGCTATTTCAAATTTGTGAACAAATAAAAACCTGCCGACTGACAGGAATGGAATTAAATATGTATATCCGGGCAAAGGGCCTGGAATCTTTGTCGTTCATACTGGATTACATATACAAACACAAGCAGAAGGCCGTAGTTAGACTTTCCTCTGCAGACAGAACCGCTTTGAAGGAAGCGCAGGAAATATTACATAAGGACATTAAAAACCCACCGTCAATAAAGGCATTGGCCGGACTCATCGGGGTAAACCAACAGAAGCTGATGACCGGATTTAAGCAGATCACCGGAACTTCCGTATATGGATATCTCCGACGGATTCGAATGGAAAAGGCGTCGGAATTATTACGGGATACTGAGTTGACGGTGTCGCAGATCGCAAAAGAAGTTGGATATCACGGAGACGGGCACTTTCAAAAAGCTTTTGCTCTGCTATTTGGAACAGCGCCCGGAAAATTCAGGCAGGAACTGCGCATGGACATGCTGCTTTAACATGCGACATCCATCATACCGGCTTCGGCTTATGGCAGCAGAAGCACGCCATCGATTTGACGGAACTAATCGTTCCGTCCACATACGAACCCATCAGCCGCGCTTTTAGAGACTCCAGTGTCTCAAACGGCGGTGTAAAGTACCCTTTGGGCACATAGAAGCGGCGTATCATCCAGTCGGTGCGCGCACATTCCCCCGCAATATAGAAGCATCCGCAAAATACGCCGCCGGGCTTCAGCACGCGATAGACTTCGCGATATGCGCTTTCCTTATCGGGGAACGCATGGAATCCATTCAGACTGAGCACCAGATCGAACGAATCGTCCGCAAACGGCAGCGCACCGACGTCCCCCTGCGTAAAAGATACGTTCTTCAAGCCGTGCTTGGTGGCACGCCGTTTGGCAAAGGAAAGCATATCCGCCGAATAGTCCAGGCATTGCACCTCGGCATTTGGCATTTGCTGATAGACGGGCATCGTAATCACGCCTGTTCCGACGGGCACCTCCAGCATGTGTCCGGAAAAGCCGCTCGGTATCCCGCGTAGCGCTTCGTTCAGATAGATCTCGTTTTCCCGCCACCCCATCGCCCAAACCAAACGGCAAACGACCTTGCCTATCGGTGTCGAGCAGGTAATCATGCCGTCATAAAAGCGTGAAGCGTCCGCAACAGAGCGGTATGCACCGCGAATTTTCGCCGGGCTCGGCAGTTGTTGTTCCATGTCGTATTCCCCCTGAATCAATTTAAAAATACTGCGGCGGTTCTAAAAATTGCGCCTTCCACATGAAATTTCTCTTTGCGCATGCTCTCCCCAGTCGTAGTTAAAAGCATCTAACTCATTATAGCATCAATCGATTCATCCGCAAGATTCTGTGCGCCTTTATTTCTTAACGAAATCATCCTGCCGGAACTATGGTTCATTTTCGTATCGCTTTTTATCAATTCGTTCTGCCGGGAGCCGTCGAAACACGGGTTGATTAAACAAAACTATGACAAACAAAACAAAGCATCGCGGAGAAACAGAGCTTAAGTCCCTGACCAACCGTCTGAGTCGCATTGAGGGGCAGGTCCGCGGCGTGAAAAGAATGGTAGAAGACGACGCCTACTGTGTCGATATCCTCATACAGGTCTCCGCGATTCAGGCGGCACTCAACGCCTTTAACAAGGAACTGCGCGGCAGGATTATCATTCCAGGTTTCGCTGGAAAACAAGACCGTAACGATCGACGGAAGCGCGGATCACGTAAGAACGGCAATCGCGGAACTGGACGATCTTGGCTTTGACGCGGTTCAATAAATCGGCATATTGCCCGCTTGACAGCTTTTCAACCGTGCGTTATACTGCATAGAGTTAGATGCGTTTAACTCATCCATCCCAAGGCCATTCCCGAATGCGCAACGGGTCCCTCCGCGTGCATTCGGGAAACGGTCCGGCATGAAAACGCGTGCTGCGCGACGGCGGCGTGCTGATTGCACCAAACTTCACCCACAAGGGGCTTTCGCTTTTCAGCCGGATCAAATCCGCCGTCATGAAGCGATTCGACTTCGGCGTGTTCTTTTCGTGGTCGCCGCAGGAGTATATCGCTTTTATCGACGATCACTGCTTCTGCGTCCGGTTCTCCAGCGTGCTCAAGGCCTCGTTTCCCCTGACGTACATTGAGGCTATTAAACAAACGGAGCCGTAAAGCAACCGGCATTCACTCCGGCAGGTATTGCAGTCCCAGCGCTTCTTACGAGAAGCGCTTATAAAAAGCATAATAGTTAGAAGCTTCTAACTATCGCGAGTAAATTCAGTTGCACTTCAGGAACAGACGAAAGGATCATTCCCATGCCGGAAAAAGAAATCGTCCGGCACTGCTCGCCCACGTTAGCCGGGATAAAAACCGGCAGCCTGTTCCTTTGCAGTTACGAAAGCGAGGCCGGTTTGCGTCGCGACATTACGCAGTGGAACACGCGTCTTGGTAAAAAAGGAATTCACTTTACCGTGCTCCGCACACGAAGCGGTAGAGCGCTGATCTATACATACCGGGTCAGCCGGCTTAAAGAAGCGCTCTCCAATGCGAAAATCGCCACATTTTTAGCGGAAAACGGATATCCTTCCGCTCATCCGGAGGAATGTCTCGCATGCCTTTCACAGAGGCTTGCGGACCATGAGAATTTTCCGCACGAAATCGGCGCATTCCTTGGTTACCCGCTCGGCAATATCAAGGCGTTCATCGCCAACGGCGGTGCAAACTGTAAATGCACGGGCCGCTGGAAGGCATATTCCAACGAACAGGCGGCAAAAAAGACGTTTATAAAATACAAAAAATGTACGCAGCTCTACTGCAGAAAGTATGCCGAAGGAACCGGCATCGACCGGCTTACTGTGGCTTTGTAACTTAAGAACGGATAAAACGAATAACAGAAAGGATCTTACACGTATGAACAGCATAGCGATCGTTTATTGGAGCGGGACGGGAAACACGGAGGCGATGGCAAATTTCGTCGCGGAAGGCGCGCGGGCCGCGGGCGCGGACGTAAAGCTTTTTACCGCACATGCGTTTTCAAAAGACATGCTCGTGAACTTTGGCGCCGTCGCGTTTGGCTGCCCCTCCATGGGCGCCGAGCAGCTCGAGGACACCGAATTCGAGCCGATGTTCAACTCGGTCAAGCCTCTGCTTCCCAGCAGGAATGTCGCGCTCTTCGGCTCTTACGGCTGGGGTGACGGCGAATGGATGCGCGCCTGGGAGCAGGACTGCGCCGACTGCGGAATAACACTGGTATTCAGAGGCGTCGTCTGCAACGAAGCGCCGGACGACGAAGGGGCCTTCGCCTGCCGCGCGCTCGGCAAAGCACTCGCTTAGTGTTTGCGCCGTGCAGCATGCCCGGCGCACCGGACGCTCGCGTTTTGCGTAAACACCTAAAAAGGAGCATTGATCTTGGGCATTCATAAAGCCGGGCAGGACTATCTGGAAGCGATCCTGATGCTGAAAAACAGCAACGGAGTCGTGCGTTCGATCGATATTGCCGAAAAGATGGGCGTTTCCAAAGCAAGCGTTAGCTTTGCCACGAAAGCGCTTCTTTTCGAGGGCTATATCACGATGAACGCCGATAAGGAAATCGAACTGACCTCAAAAGGCAAGGCGCTCGCCGGTATTATGTATGAGCGACACCAGTTCCTGACGCGTTGGCTGACGTCGCTCGGCGTTGACCGCCAAACTGCGGAATACGATGCCTGCCGCATGGAACACGACCTGAGTGTGAAAAGCTTTTCGGCAATCAAACGCTTTGTGGAAGAACACAGCGACGCGTTCTTTTGAACCCGGCAGGCGCTTGCTCTACTCTCCAAGTTTGGTGATTCATAAAATCAGGCATGCTGTAAACAGCACACCCGGTTATTTTTCTTTCTCGATATGTTCGTGTAGCTTATTAAATGTTTCGCGGCTGATTACGTGCTCCATTCTGCATGCGTCCCGGTCGGCGGTGTCGGGATCGACGCCGATTTGAGCCAGCCAATTTGCAATAACGGTATGGCGGCGGTAGATTTCGTCCGCGACCTGAGCTCCGGAGTCCGTAAGTTCGATATAGCCCTGGCCATCGATCGTAATGTACCCACTACTCTTCAGAATCGACATTGCGCGGCTGACGCTGGGCTTGGAAAAAGACAAGTAGCGTGCGATATCGATGGACCGCACGGAATTGTTTTGATTTTTCAGAATTAGGATCGTTTCCAAATAATCCTCGCCGGACTCATGAATTCCCATACTGTCAGCTCCTAACTAAGTATCATATATTTTACCATCGGTGCTGAAATCGTGCAATACGGCCAATCGTTCACCGCAAGCAACAGCAAGCTCACATATGCAACGCAGCTTTATGTCATGCATCGGGCGCGCATGACATTTGTTGCATTCAACTTAAGTAATATCCAATTTGTTCGTGCCTTTAGAACCGTGCAATATGAGAATGTCGGAGGACTGTATATGAAGCCGTATTTGTTCCATAATAAAATAAAATTAGCAATTTGTTTGTTCCTTCAAGCAGCATACGGAGTTTTAGCTATCGTGATGGCGGCTGTATTAAGCGAAGTCGTAGATTCAGTCAGCACGGCAAAAACCATGTCCGAGCTAACGCGTGTTTGTCTCTTTGCGGCCGCGGTTACTCTCTCTTTTGTGTTTTCACGAATGCTTGCCGAAGTGCTTCGCTTCCGGTATGCGAACGATGCCGCGGCAAGACTGCGAAACGACATTTTTCGATCTGTGCTCTCGATGGACGAAGCTTCCTTTTCGCGCATCGACAGCGGCGAGTATATGAACCGCTTGACAGGCGACGTCCAGATCATCTACGATCAATATTTTTTGTTGTTGCCGGAGATGCTGTCGTTTATTGTTCAGATCATTGCCTGTATCGTGTACGCCGTCTGCCTGGACCCTTTGATCGCGGGACTTCTGATCATTATGTCGGCCGTCCAATACTTTGTGCCTAGCCTGTTTGGCAAAAGCATCAACCGTGCAACCGCCAGACAATCACAGCAGAACAGCCGGTTTACTTCGAAAATGAAAGAGCTGCTGCTAGGCTTTTCTGTTTTGCGTACATTTTCCGCAGGGGATCGCGCAGAGGATGAATTCACAGCTGGAAATAACGGACTAACGCACGCAAAAAAGAAAACTTCAACGCTGCAAAGAATCATGCGGTGCACAAATTTACTAATTGCGTGGACAATGGTCCTAAGTTCGATACTATTATCCGGCTATTTCGTCATCAGCGGCCGTATGACCGTGGGAACGCTGTTTGCAGTTTATTATCTGGCAAACCGGTTTTCCATGCCGGTAATGGATTTTGCAAGCCACATTACATTGGTCCGCTCATCCGCTGAAATACGCAGCAAGCTGGAAGCCTTCCTGAAAGCGTATTCTTTCCGCAACCGGATTCCAGAAAGCACAGGCGATAACGTGCTGGAGTTGAAAAACGTATCGTTTGCCTATCAGAAAGAATTGCCAGTTGTGCAGAACGTTAACTTCCGCTTCGAATCCGGCGGTAAATATTTGATTCTGGGCGAATCCGGCTGCGGCAAATCAACGCTATTGAAACTACTGGCCGGCAGTTGCTTCTCAGAAGGCGTTTTTTATGCCGGCAGAGCGTGCAGCGACTACAAAAAAGATTCCAGAAACGGCCATGTGATTCTAGTCGGACAACGGCCTTATCTATTTTCATGCTCCGTAAAAGACAATATCGATCTGCGCGGAATCCATGACGACGCAACGGTTTGGGCGTGCGTGGAAAAATGTATGTTGAAACCATTTATCGCGGATCTGCCGCAACGGCTGGAAACACAGGTAGACGAAGAAATCGTCCAACTTTCCGGCGGACAGAAGGCGCGCATCGGACTGGCTCGCGCGTTATGCGCGGAACCCGGCGTGCTGCTGCTTGACGAAGTAACTTCCGCACTTGACCCACAGACCGCCTACGAGATTGAAAAAATGATCCTGATGCTGGATGGTGTAACGGTGATCCACGTTTCACACAAACCGAATAAAAGCCTGACGGAATTTTATGACGCCGTGCTGCGGATGGATGCAGGAAAGCTTGAAATTCAGACCGGCAATACATTAAGTTGAACAAAGAAGCTTACCGCTTTGGAAAAATCTGTTCGCTTGCAAACGGTTTATAGCTTCTCAAGCAAAAGGAATACAAGGAGAAAACAGCATGATAAAATTGACGGATTCAATCGACCTCTCCGCATCTCTGGATGAGCTGTATCGGTGGTTTCTCGAACTTGACAAGAACTTCGTGCGGTGGAGTCCATATCACGAATACTTCACAAAACTCACGGGCGGATTCGAAGTCGGCGATCAAGTCCGGTTCAAGGAGCTCGTTATGGGCGTTCCGTACGATATCAGCGGTGTAATCCGGCTTCGTGAAAAAACGGAAGACGGATTCCGCATCATGTTTGAAACGATGTCCGGCCTGGCGCATATTTACTTTATCGGCGAAAAAACCGAAAGCGGCTGCCGGTTTACGCATGTTGAGGAATTCGGAAAACCGGATACGTTTTTTGGCAAAATCTTCAATTGGATTTTATTCGAAGTGCTTGCAAAGAAACGCGCGAACTGGCAGTTGATCAAGGACGACATGGCGGAGGACAACGCATACCTTAAGCAAATTCTTGAAGACGGCGTGTACCCGGTTCGGAAAAACTGAAAACCGCGCGCTAAATCAGGTGTCCGCGCCGGATGTCGAAGGACACAGCGTCGCCCTTTTGCAGGCCGCCCTGATCCGGCGAACACGACAGCAGTTCGGCGCCGTCGGATTCAATCGTGTATTCGATATGGTCGCCCTTGTACAGGGCGGCTTTCACTACGCCACGATAGGGTCCGTCCGCTTTGATCTCGACGTCCTCGGGCCGAATCGTAACGGTCTTTTCCGTGTGAAATCGGCTTAAAAATCCCGGACAGCGCCGGCCGCATGGCCTGAAGATATTGTTTTTCCCGATGAATCCAGCGACAAATAAATTTTCGCTTCCGTTATACACTTCCTGCGGCGTTCCCTGCTGCATGATCTGCCCGTCTTTCATAATCACGATACGGTCCGCAATTTCAAACGCCTCGTTTTGATCGTGCGTCACATAGATCATGGTCACGCCGAGCCGCCTTTGAATGCTTTGGATCTCGCCAATCAGCGACGTTTTCAGGTATGCGTCGAGATTGGCGAGCGGCTCGTCGAGCAGCAGCACCGAAGGACGATAGACAAGCGAACGCGCCAGCGCGATGCGCTGTTTTTCGCCGCCGGAAAGCTCGCCGGGAGAACGCTTCTCGCAGCCTCGCATATGCACGATATCCAGCATTTCCGACACGCTTTTGCGGATTTTATCTGCCGGGATATGCCGCGCTTTCAGCGGAAAAGCGATGTTTTCGTAGACGCTCATATGCGGCCAGAGCGCATAGGACTGAAATACGAACCCAATATTGCGCTGCTCTGCGGGGATGTCGATCCGTTCTTTTTTGCTGTAGAAACAGCTGTCGCCAAAGGCGATCCGTCCGCCGTCCGGCGTGATCAGTCCGCTGATTGCGGTCAGCAGCGTGCTTTTGCCGCAGCCGCTCGGGCCGAGAACGACCGCAAGCTCGCCGCCGCGGACATGCAAGTCAAAGCGACGCAGCACCGGTGTTTTTCCGTAAGATACACCTAGTTTTTCAATCAACAGATCATTCATACGAATGGTATCCTTTCGAGCGAAGTTTTCTCAACAGCAGGTTCCCGCACACGCTTAACGCGATCACCACCACGGAAACGGCGGACGTCATTTCGAGGCCGTACGAGTTCGACTGTATCGTGAACATCAGAACGCCCAGCGTCTGTGTTCCGGTCGTATAGAGCAGAAGCGATATCGGGATCTCCTTCAGCGAGATCAGAAAGCAGACGATCAGGCCGGAGAAAAGGCTGTTTTTCATCAGCGGAAGGAACAGCCGAAAATACCGCAAGGCCCATCCCGCGCCCATCGTCCGCGCGGCAAGGTCCATGGAAACATCCATGTTCTTCGCCGCCCCGAGCATCTGCTTGATACAGATCGGAGTAAACAGCACCGTATAAGTAACGATAATGATCGCACCGGTACCGTACAGCTTAAGCGGCTCGTTGATCCACGCAAACATCGCAGCGACCGCGAGAATCATGTTTGGGACCGCGATGGGCAGCTGGGCAACGTGCATCAGGCACCGGGTAACCAAGCTTTGCCTGTATTGATGAAAATACACGGTCAGGCTCGCAAAAAACGCGGCGGTGGCCGAAGCGGCGGTTCCGAAAAACAGGCTGTTCAGCAACGGCCGCGTCAGAAGATTCTCTCCGGTGAACAGCCGTACATAATTGCCAAAGGTGAGATTTGCTGCGCTGAACTCAAGCCCCCAACGCTTGAAAAACGACGAGGTAAGAATCGTGGCAAATGGAATCGCCACCGACAGCGTGAAAAAAACGACGATGCCCGCGTTCAGCGTGTTTTTCCATCGGCCCAGACCGATTTCGGCGTGCGCGTCGGTCTGTCCTGCTGCAGGCATATTGAACCTGCGTGCCTTCAGTGCACGCTCAGAAAGCAGATACAACGCCAGAGATATTACGATCAGCAGCAGCGAAAGCACAGCCACGACCGGCAGATTCAGATCGGACATGGCGCTGAAAACGCGCGTGGTCAGCACGGCCTTTCCGGCAACCGATGAAAGCTGTGCAGGCACGCCGAAATTTGCCATCCCCCGGCTGACTACCAGAAGGCCCGTCGAAACAAAGGACGGCGCGACCAGCGGCAGTATAACGGTAAAAACGATGCGAACTTTTTTTCCGCCGCAAACCCTTGCGCTCTGTTCAAACACGCCGCTTACCAAGCGCAACGCGTTGCCTACGCCGTAATAGACAAGCGGATACAGATGCAGCGTCAAAATAAACACGGACGCGCCGACGGAATAACCGTTAATCGAATAACTCATATTCGGAAACACCGTTTGCAGAAGCCGGTGGATATATCCACCCCGGCAGACCAGTTCAATCCAGGATATAGACAGGATATACGCCGGGATCGTAAACGAAAAAAACACGCCGGCGTCCAGAAGCTTTTTATACTTATAATCCGTCTTGTGCCGGACAAACGCGAGAAAACCACCGATAATCCACGTGCCGAGCAGGATGCCGAGCACCATCTGAAGGGTATTCAGCAGCGCTTTATATGTAACGGCGGACGTAAAGGCCGTAACGTAACCCGCGACGCTGAACGCTCCGTCGACCCGAAAACTCCCGATCGCCAGCATTGCGACCGGATAGAGAATAAATACGACAGCGATAAAAAGCAGAACAAACGGGATTGCACGACCGGCATGCAATCCCGCTTTGCTTTTCCCCCGCCCCGCCGAATCCGGCGCCAGCGAAGAACCTGAATGATTAATAGAAGATCGCTTCATATTCTCCTTTAATCAAATCTTCGTTTGCAGTGGCCTGATTCCAGTCAACCGAGTAGACGTTCACGCCCTCCGGCAGATAGGCGTTTTCAATGTCGTTTCGGACGCTGACGAATCCAAAGTTGGTGGTAATCGTCTGCGCTTTCTTCGAAAACAGGAAGTTCACGAATTTCTTGGCAATGGCTTCTTCCTCTTCGCTCCTCGAATCACTCGCGGGAATCGCGACGGGTCGCTGAATGGCGATGACGCCCTCGCTCGGCCAGACAATCTCCAGCGGTACGTCGTACCCTTCCTTTTCGCCTTTATTCCGCATCCGGATCACCGCGTCGTGCGGGGCGATTCCGACGGTGAACTGTCCTTCCATGATCGTGGAAGGAACGAGCCCGTTCGATTTAGCCAGCAAAACACCGTTATCGTGAAGCGCCTGGAAGTAATCGGAACTGTTGCCCTCCAGTTCATAAAGCGCACAGGCAATTGCAAACGCGGTCGAAGACTGCGTGGCGTCCGCCATGGTGACCAGCCCATTGCACTTCTCATTGGTCAGGTCCGCAAAGCTGGTCGGTGCGTCGCCTTCGAGAAGGTTGGTGTTGTAGATGATGGTGATGTAACGCTCGTTTACCAGCGCGTAGTTTTTGTCGCTCACAATGAAATTTTCGCGAATGCTGTCTGCTTCGCTGAGTTCGAGCGGTTCGAGTAGGTTTGCTTCGTCCAGCAGATTGTAAACCAGCGGATCGGATCCCCAGACGACGTCGGCCTGAATATCGCCCGCTTCGCTCTCCGTCCACACCTTGCTCCGCAGTTCGCCACAGCTCATGATAACGAAATCGCAAACGTCACCGTTGGTTTCTTCAAAAGCTTCCTCCAGCTTGTTGAGCATCTGCTCCGGACCGGAGAGGTAAACGGTGATCTTCGCGCCCGTTTCGTCGGCCAGCTCCGCCGTTTCGGCCGCGGTTTCCACGGAGTCTTCGTTTTGATTGGAATCTTCTGTCGCGCTCGCATCAGCGGTCGGCTCGGTAGTCGCTTCGGCGGCCGTTTGCTCTTGCTGAACGTCAGATGCCTGTGCGCAGGCGATCAACGCAAAAGACAGGATAACCGTCATGGCAATTATAAGTAATCGTTTCATCTTTCCCCCTTGTAAAATCGTTTGTTCATTAAGTTAGCATATGCTAACTTCGCCAATTATAAACCCGATCATTCGATCTGTCAACGTACAGCTTAAAATTGCAGGCATCGTTTTTCAGGGAAATCGCAAAATCCGCGCTTTGCGCCTTGGGGCGAAATAAAGGCGCATGCCGCCCTTCTGAAATAAGCGGCACACGCTTTTCTCCGTTTTATGCTGCTAACAGTCTTTTCGAAACGGCCCTGCAGGCACCGGATATCGTCTTAGCCGATACCGGCTCGTTCGAAATGTTTCTTGAGCATTTTTCTTCCCAGATAAGCCCCCAGAAGGCAGCAAAACACGGAAACGATCAGGCTGGCGATCACGACGGGCACGGTCATGAACTCGATAATGCTGTTTACCAATTCGGGGTCCATACTCGTTATGCAGCTCGCGTAGTAATAATCGCGTGCAATCAGCGGCGGCAGGTTTGCAACCGCCGTGAAGAAAAGGCCGAACACGATATATCCCAGCGTCATCCGTTTCACATCTTTCTCGCACGGTTGCGTGATCCACTCCACAACAACGCTCGCCACGGCCATAATTAGCAATTGCCACCAGTTACTGCCCAGCAAAAGAAAAATCAGCAGCATAACGATAATCTGAATGAAGACGCTGCCCTTTTTCGGCACCTTTACCCGTAAATACATCCACACGATTCCGCACGGAATCATGCCGATACCGGCGGCAAACGGATGCAGAACCGGAATCGCGCCGATAAAATTGATCACCATCGTAATTAAAGTAAAGACCACGGTAAACACGGCCAGCGTGATGAGGTCCCTTGTTGTCAATTTCTCGTTTTCTGTAGTATTCATGTTTTCTCCTCTCCAGGGACAAAGTAGTCCCGCAGAAAATGTAGATTTGTATCGTTGAGCGCATAGTCGCGGAAAATCCTTCCGCTTTCCATCTGCAGGATTCTCGTGCAGGTCTGTAAAAGAAACGCATAATCATGGGATATGATGACGATGAGTTTCCCCTGCCTGCGCAGGGTTTCGGTCAACTCGCCTACCCGCTGCATGTTCGCGTAATCCAGCCCACTGGTCGGCTCGTCCATCAGCAGTACGTCCCGGTCTTGCATCATCGCCACGCCGATGGACAGCCTCTGCTTTTCGCCGCCGGACAGACTCATCGGGTGTTTTTCCGCCGACTCGCCCAGCTGAAGGAAGGCCAGCGTTCTGCCGACTCGTTCGTCCGTCGGAAGGGCGGCCGTCATGCGCATTTCCTGCTCCACGCTCTCCGAAAACAGCTGATACCCCGGTTCCTGCATCACGAGGTACGCGCAGGATCGCCGCTGTCTTGCCGAAAGCCGCTTTCCGTTCCATTCGATCGTTCCGGATTTCTGGCGTTCGAGCCCGCACAATAGCCGGGCAAGGGTCGATTTGCCCTGTCCGTTTCTACCAATCAGCCCGACAATTTCTCCTGCGCGAAGCGTTCCGTTTACTCCATCGATGACCGGTTTTTCTTTTCTGTAGGAAAACGTCAGCTTTTCGATCTTGAGGGCATGATCCGCTCCGGCGGCCTGTCCACAGCAGACCGGCCGCAGCCGTTCCAAATGCGGAGTCCGCAGTCCCAGTTCCTGCAGCCCCTCCTGTGGAAGCGCCGCAAACTCGCCGGCGGACCACCGATGCGTGATCTTACCTTTTTCCATCCGTATGAACCGATCCGCGACGTCCGCCAGATAGTAAAGCCGGTGCTCCGCGACAACAACCGTCTTCCCCATTCGTTTAAGCCGTCCGATCGCCTTCTTCAGCTCTTTGATCGAATCGATATCCAGGTTCGCGGAGGGTTCGTCCAGCACGAAAATCTCCGGTTCGGGCGTCATGACGGATGCAATCGCAACCAGTTGCTTTTCTCCGCCGGAAAGGGTGAGAATATCCCTGCCCATCAGGCGTTCGATCCCCAAAGACTCTATCGTATGCGCCATGCCGTGCTTGATTTTTTCCGGCGGCATGGCGAGATTCTCCGCCGTAAACGCAACTTCGCTGTCGGTGTCCAGATTGAAAAACTGACTCCGCGGATTCTGAAACACGGAACCCACGCACCCCGCCAGTTCCTCTGGCCGCAGCCGTTCGCCCGTCCGTCCCATAATGTTTATGGAGCCGGAACGCTCTCCCGGATAAAAGTATGGTGCAAGCCCGTTGATCAGTCTTGTAACGGTCGTTTTCCCGCAGCCGCTCGCCCCTGTAAACACAACACATTCGCCCTTTGCGATATGAAAGTTCAAATTGGAAACGCCGCGGCCGTCCGCATACTGAAACGAAACGTCGTTAAACGTAATCATGCCCATAACCACCCCGTCAAATGCAATACCGTCGGCAGCATGAACACAGCCAAACAGGTCCAGTCCCGCACGCCGAACCGAAGCGACTCGACGCTGGTGCGTTTTCGATCGCCGTCCAGCCCTCTCGTTATGGACGACGCGGACAGTTCCTCCGCGATCACGGCGCTCCTGAGCATAAGCGGAACGACCGCCCCTTCGAAGACCAGTCCCGGACGGATTATTAAGTTCCTCAGGCAAAGCTGTATCCCGCGCAGTTTTGCGGCGTCCGTGATATTTCTGTTTTCTTCCAGTGCAGTTGGAATAAAACGCAGCGCAGCCGCCAGAGTGATCGTGATTTTCTGCGGAACTTTCATATACTGCATCGCCGTGATCAGTGAGCTGATCTTCGTGTTCAGCAGGATGCACAGCGCAAACATGACCGCCGGCAGCATCTTGCAAAGCACAGCGCAGACGATTGTGAGGATCCCTCCCGCGATGTTCGGCATATAGGCGCATAGATACAGAATCACGCGCAAAAGCGCATATACCGTGAGGAAAAGAAAGCTTCGTTGATACGCGCCGTGCAGTATCGCAAGCCCTGCAATCAGCCCGATCATCAGAATCTCTTCCCAAAGGCCGGGTGAGAACACCGTAAACAGAATAACAAGCAGCAGCGTCAGCAGTTTCGTCCTCGGATCAAGATAGGATTTTCGCATGAACTTTCTCCGTCAACCTTCGCTGCTGTGCACTTTTGCCGCCGGACGGTTGTTCCATCCTTTGCTGTTGCTGCGGGCCGTCACAAAGCCGCGGTAGATGCCGCCTTCGCGCATAAGCGTCTCGTGCGTCCCGGTCTGTACGATTTTGGTGTCTGCTACAATCAGGATTTGATCTGCGTTTTCGATCGTATTGAGCCTGTGCGCGATCACAATCAACGTTTTGCCGCGGCAGAGTTCGCTGATCGCTTCCTGAATATAGCGCTCGTTGTCCGCATCGACGCTTGCCGTCGCTTCGTCCAGAACGACGATAGGCGCATCCTTCAGAATGCAGCGCGCAATGGAAATTCGCTGCTTCTCTCCGCCGGAAAGGGTCTCGCCGCCTTCGCCGATTACGGTGTCGAAGCCGTTCGGCAGCGCCATGATGAAATCATAGCAGCGCGCCTTTTTCGCCGCTTCGACGACCTCTTCGTATCCGGCGTCCGGACGCCCCATAACAATATTGTTATAAATACTGTCCTGAAACAGGTAGACGCGTTGGAACACCATGCTGATATGGTTCATCAGATCGCTGAGTTTCACGCTTCTCACGTCTTTTCCCCGAATCAACACTCGCCCGCTGTCGACGTCCCAGAAGCGCGCGAGCAGGTTTGTAATCGTCGACTTTCCGCCGCCGGAAGGCCCAGCCAGCGCAACCATCCGGTTCTTTTCGACGCGGAAAGACACGTTGTGCAGAACCTCTTTTTCGCCGTACGAAAAACACACGTTCTGAAATTCGATCTCGGGCGCTTCTCCACTTTCCGGTATCGTCTCTTTCCCGTCGTCCGGCAGTTCCGTTTCGTCAAACACCGCTTCAACCCGGTCGAGGCAGCTGTTCATAACGGTCAGCCGGGACGACTGCCCATACAGCGCCTTCAGCGGCCCGAATAGCTCGAGCACAAACAACATGATACCCACAAGAAAAGTAACGTCGAGCAGGCCGATGCGGTTGAGATACAGGGAAACGGCCGCGACCGCCGCGCATCCCAGTCCATAAACAATATTCAGCCTGCGCTGATAAGGCGAATAGTCCTTTTCAAACTGTATGCTCGTAACACAGGTTTTTTCAAAGTTGTCCGTCAGCTCCCTGGACTTTTCGCCAAGCAGGTTATAGGTTTTTATGATCCCGATGCCCTCGGTAAAATCCAGCACCGCTTCTGTGAGGTTTTCGCTCTGTGCCTGCCGGATATCGGAATGCTCTTGCCCCGCTTTTTTCATCCCTTTTGCCAGCCATAGCACAATCAGCCAGACCATGAAGGCCGTAAGCCCGATCCATACGTTGAAAAGCAGCAGAAAACCGATCATGATCGCTTCGGAAAGGATATAGCTCATCATGTCTGCAAGCGTCATCATGCAGTTTTCCTCGATGAACACCATATCGGTGGACAATACTGAACTGATCTTGCCGATATTCCCTTCCGTGAAATACCCCATTGGCATTTTCCGTAGATGCGCGCCGAGTTCCATGCGCATGTCCGAAAACGCCATGTACCCCGCCGCGGACTGCAGTCTGTCCGAAACGTGATGAAATACGATCTGCAAAAGCAGGCAACCGACCATCGCCACGCCGACCCAGACACAACTTCGGACACTCATCTCAGAATGATAAAACGCGGCGAGTGTCATAAACCCGATAATGACCGGCGCCTTTGAAAGCAGTGACTTGAAAAATGAAAATACAAACGCGCGCTTGATCTTGCTTTTGTACTTTCCCGATGCTTTGAGAATGCGTTTCATTAATGCAATCATGCGTTGTCGCCTCCTTCTTCCGCGCCGATTTTCCACCGTGCGCTTTCCTGCGCCGCCGTCCAGAGCTTTTGATATTCTCCGCAGCCGGATAACAACTCCTCGTGTTTTCCCGCCGCCGCAAGCCGACCGTCTTTCAGAACGCAGATTTGGTCGGCGTTCATGATGGACTGCAGCCTGTGCGCAATAACGATAACGGTCTTCCCACGTATCACTTCCGCAATCGCCTCGTTCATCTTCTCTTCGTTTTCAGGATCCAGAAACGCCGTGGCTTCGTCGAGCACGATAATCGGCGCGTTCTTCAGGATTGCACGTGCAAGCGAAATTCTCTGTCGTTCCCCGCCGGAGAGCTGCTTGCCGCCGTCTCCAGCCATTGTGTAAACGCCTTTTTCAAGCCGCGCCAGGAATTCTCCGCACTGCGCTTTTTCCGCCGCCGCCAGAACTTCTTCGTCGGTTGCGTCCGGTCTGCCAAGGCGTATGTTTTCAAGCAGGCTGATGTTAAAAAGGAACTGCTCCTGCGCCACAAACGAGATTTCGTCGTTCAGCGATTCGACGCTCATTTCCTGGATGTCCTGACCGCCGATCTTTACGCTCCCGCCCGAAACGTCGTAATAATGCACCAGCAGTTTTGCCAGCGTCGATTTCCCGCTTCCGGATTCGCCCACCAGCGCAGTAAGGCTCCCTTCTGGAACACGCAGGGAAACGCCGTGGAGAACCTCGTCCTCGCAGTAAGTAAAGTGCACGTCTTCAAATGAAACGCCGTAATCCACGCCCCGAAACGGCGCGTCCGCCTGAACCAACGCCGGCGCGCTCATCATTTGTTCGAGCGCTTCTATCTTGTAGTTGAGCTGCGGCATCAGTGCCATGAAGCTCAGCCCCCGCAGCAGTGGCGCCCCGACTCCGAAGGACATGCAAAGCACGAGCGCAAGGTGCGGCAGCGTCGAATAGCCCGCAAGTACGAAATATGCACCAATCGGAAGCGTGAAAAGCGCCACGCAGGGCATGATGCTGTTGTACAGCGCCATCCACGGCCAGCACAGTTTGTACCATGCGAGCGTAAAATCGCGGTAGCTTCGAACGTCCTTTTCGAACCGTTTATAGGATTCGCCGTCCCGGTTGAAAACCTTTACGACCTCCATTCCGTTGATATACTCGACGATCGTGTTATTCATCCTGCGAGCCGCCGAATAGTATTCGTCCATTCTGCTTTTGCCAATCTTGAACATCCCGCCCATCGCAAAAATGCCCAGCGGCAGCGCGCAAAGCGAGAGCAGCGCAAGTTTCCAGTCGACAAAGAACATCGCGATGAAAACGACGATGGGGACTGCAAAGTTTGCAAACCCTTCCGGCAGCGCATGCGCAAGAAGGAGTTCGATGCTCTCGATATCGTCGATGAACATCTTCTTGATTGCGCCGACGCCCTTCTCCTGAATGGTTCCCAGCGGTAATTTTTCCATTTTCCCCTGCAACGATACCCGCAGGTTTTTCAGCGTGTGATACGCGGACTCGTGCGATAAGCTAAGTCCCCAGATGTAAAACACGGCATACAGCGCCGTGCACGCCGCAATCGCGCAGACGCGCCATATCACCGCCCCCGCCGAAAGCGCTTCATGCATCAGCAGCGGTTTTATCAACTGATAGACGAACAGAAACGGCAGAACGTTCAGCAGCACGCCCGCCACCATCGTTGCCATTGCTCCATATGTGTATTTCCGGTATTTACCGGCATATCCCAGCACCTTTTTATACAATGTTTGTCTCCCTTCTCAAGTTAGAACCTTCTAACTCCTTGTTTTAAATATATCCCTCTCTTCGAGGGATTATTTGCTATATAAACCTTGCTGTTTGCTATTACTAAATGACTTCGGGTTCAACAAGTCCCAAAGCATCCTTCCAGTTTAAAAACCTGCAAACGCGTTTGCAGTGCGTCTCGATCTGTTCCCATGTAAAGCCATGGATAAACGGCTCGAAAATCGTCTCCCAATAAGCGGCCTGCAATATATGCAGCTCCTCTTTTGAAACGACCGCTTTTGCAAGCTTTCGCCTGTACGCTTCCTCAAAAAAGAGGTAGGTATAGTCGGTTACCATCTCCACCAATTCATGCTGGAAGTTGGAATACCGCGTGCCCTCCGAGCATTTCAAAAGCAAGACAAATCCGTCGTGCCGCTCATAAAGAAATCGGAACCACCACATCATGCCTTCCTCATCCATCCCCCATAGATTCACTAAATCATGATCAGACAGCATTTGAGGCAACAGCTTCTTCTTCTCGGTCACATATTCGTTAAGATCGGCAATCGTATCCGCAACCACCGCAGAAAACAGCGCTTCTTTCCCCTTGTAACGTCGATAAAGTGCACCCGTGGTAACACCGGCTTTTTCGCACACCGCTTTCAGTGACGCTTTTTCAAAGCCATACGCTAAAAATTCCCGCTTTGCGCTCTCAATGATCCTTGGATCGATGGTACGATCCGGCGTCGACATTCAAACCCCTCCCCAATCAATTTCGCAATCGATATTCCATTTACCGATAACGCGATTATCAGTATAGTGCCTTATATCCGCTTTGTCAACAAGTTTGTCGGCCGGTATCTTGACGCTGTTCAAACCGGGTGATATGATTCGGTTAAAAGCTTCTAACCGCTTGAGCGCATACGTTTTTTATGCTTTTGTCGCGCACAGAGCCACTGGCAGTCTCATAGCTGTTGAGGCAGTGGTACAAGCAACATGAAATATATACAGAAAGGATTTTTAACGTTTTGAAACCGAACTACGGAAACTGGATTCCCAACGGAATGCTGATTGGTTTCTTTGCCGCTTCCGCCCTTTTACTCGCGGGAGCGCTCGTCTTTGCTCTGACTGGTCTTGTCGCAGACGTTGCATGTAGACTTATTCTGTCCATCGTTTTTACGGTCGCGTTTATTCTCTGCCTTTATTTCTCCATTTGGTGTGCCGGAGCATACCACGCGTTTTCCTATCGCGGTAAACGGCGTCTTTCCAGTCAAATCGTCGAAGGCGTCGCCGCGTATGTATCCGTCCCCGCGGGAGGAAAAGTGCTGGATGTCGGCTGCGGAAGCGGCGCATTGACGATCGCCTGCGCAAAAAGAAATCCGGGCGGTACTGTAACGGGCCTGGACCGCTGGGGAAAGGACTATGCCTTTTTCACAAAGCAGCGCTGCGAGGCCAACGCAAAAGCGGAAGGTGTCGGAAACGCATGCTTTGTAAAGGGCGACGCGACCAAACTCGCTTTCCCCGACGAAAGTTTCGATGCCGTCACAAGCAACTACGTATATCACAATATTCCCGGAAAAAACAAGCAAATACTTCTGCTCGAAACGCTACGTGTTTTGAAAAAGGGCGGTGTTTTTGTAATCCACGATCTGATGTCTCCCGCAAGATACGGCGACATGCACGCGTTTGTTGAAACACTGAAAATACAGGGCTTTAAAAAAGTGGCGTTGATCGATACTACAAACGGCATGTTCATGAGCCCAAAGGAAGCAAAACGCATGCTTCTCGAAGGGTCGACCGTTTTGTACGGCGTCAAATAGTTTGCGGTCTTGTTTGCACGCCCGGCTTTGTATAGGTTTAAAAATATTTCTTGCATAAAACGCCGTCCGCCTAAGCGCAATGCTTGGGCGTACGGCACTTCTTTCGGGGTGAATAAACCCGTTTTGCTACTAAATTCTTACACCTTTGACATGTAACTCGTTCTGCTTTTTCGTCATTCTTCCGAACGTCAGCGCCACCATAACGACGCAAAGAACCAATACGCCGAGATCTGTAATCACAGGTGCAAGGAACACGCCCTGTACGCCGATTCCTGCGATCCGCGGAAGCAGCAGAACCAGCGGAATGAACAATGCGATCTGCCGAAGAACCGAAAGCAGCCCTGCCTTTCCGCCTTCGCCCAGCGCCTGAAACAGCGTGATCACCATAATCATAAAGCCGAGCGTAATGTACGTTGAAAACAGCAGCCGCAAGCTGTCGGTGCCAAGCGCCACGATCGACGAATCGGTGATAAACATGGACAGCATGGCTTTGGGCGCAAGCATGACCGGCACATAAAACACCGCGGCGAGCGCCGTTGCACTCAGCGTGAACACGCGCATGAACTTTTTCACGCGACCGTATTCTCCCGCGCCGTAATTGGTCCCCGCGGCGGGTTGGAACCCCTGACTGACGCCCCAGAGCGGGATGAACGCAAACGCCTGCAGCCGCAGGGATGCGCCCAGTATGATCTGCCATTCGTCTCCGCCGTACCGGGCCGCCGTATTGTACATCAGCGTCTGCTGAATGAGCTGCATAACCTGCATCAGCATTGCGGAAACGCCAACGCCCAGCACTTCCGGCATCAGCTTACCGTCGATACGGACTTTGTGGATCCGCACATTTTTACTCTTTTTCAAAAAATACCAAACCGTGACGACCGCCTGCACAACCTGCGAAATCACCGTCGCATACGCCGCACCCTCAACGCCTCCGCCGTTTGATTTCACAATTGCGATCATCAGAGGGTCGAGCGCGATGTTCAGCAGCGCGCCGGCACCCATGATTAACATAGCGCGTTTTAGAAGTCCCTCTCCGCGCATGACCATATTGGCCGCCTGCGCAAAATTAACGAACAGCGAGCCTGTAAAGACAATGCGCAAATACCGCACGGCCTGTTCCAGAATCTCTCCTTCCGCGCCGGAGAGCGTTAAGATCTGCCGGGTAAAGATCATGCCAACCACCGTAATGATCACGGAAAGCAGCGCAATCGCCGCGATCAGGTTTCCCATGATCCGGTCGATTGTCGCCTGGTCCTTTCGCCCGACGGCTCTGGACAGGACGGAGGCCGAGCCGATACCGATGAGCGTAGAAACGCCGCTGTTGATCAGCGTAAACGGATAGGATACCGTAACTGCACCCATTGCGCTCGGCCCTACCATCTGCCCAACGAACAACGCGTCCATAAAATTATACAGGCCGATTACCACCATTCCGATAATCGCGGGCAAGCTGAGCGACAACATAACCCGGAACGGGTTCCCCGTCAGCAACTTTGTTCTTGTGTCTACCGTTTGTTCCATATTTACTTATATTCCCCCTTCGTTGTTAGATGGTTCTAACTATTGTACATTTTTTAAGGCGGCCGCCCGCCGCCGGAATCATAAGTTCTCGCTTCATTCCATTTCTTCAGGACTCTTCCTCTGGAGAAAAAATGTCGCTCCACCCTTTGCGGTAAAATCGCTTCAACTGATCGATGTATCGAACGGCCTCTTCTCGGCTCATATCATGCTCCACCGTTTGGAAAACGCCCGCCCAGTATGCGCTGACAAGCATATGTAAAAGCGCGGGCGAAAGCCTGCCGGAACGAAGCGCATCGTTCCCGATTGCGTCGATATACCGAATTGTCTGCTGCACTTCCATCTCCGCAAGCCGATGCAGAAAATCGCCATACTCCGTTCCCTCCGCATCGCAAATCAGCAGCTTAAACGCATCAAAATCCCTATATATGCTGTCGACAAGCAGATTCAGCCGTTCCGCCTTATAGCGCATCATTTCCTTGTATGGCATGTCGCTGCGCACACGGTTGAATGTTTCCAGTTCTTCGTAACAATTCTTCTCGAAATTTTCAACGACCGGCTGAACGATCGCATGAAACAGTCCCTGCTTGTCTCCAAAGCGTGTGTAAATAGAACCGGTGCTGGTGTCCGCCCGTTCCGCGATCACCCGGAGCGACGCATCTTTGAAGCCCTTGTCGAGGAACTCGGCTTTTGCGCATTCGATCAATCTATCATATACGCCCTCGATCTGTTTTGCCATACGCACAAAACCGCCTTTCATAACGCCGTTCCATAACAGTGTTATGATTATAGCCCCCGGACTCACCCATGTCAATGTTTTTTTATCCCATTTCGGAAAATCCGTCATGCCCATGCTTTGCGGATTCGGCTGCACGATCGGCGGCGCGGCGGGCACGTGTCCGATGCCCGCCGCCGATTGCCAAGTCTTTTGATTTTGCTCTCTTAATGTCCGGCAAGTATCTGTTCAATATTTGGAAGTGAATCTACTAATATCCGCGAATAATCAGCATGCAGGTCGTTAAGAGACTGGATGTTTTCTGCGCACTCAACAATTTCACCATTTTCATTACGGCAATATTATCTGAAATATACAGTGCATCTTCAATATCATGGGTGATAAATAAATAGGCACACTGGATTTCCGAACGAAGATGAAGAATCAGTTCAAGGATTTGCTTTTTGATCGTGGCGTCGAGGCCGCTCACCGACTCGTCTAATATTAAGAACTTCGGCTCTGCAATCAATGCGCGGGCAATGCAAACCCGAGTCTGTTCACCTCCGCTTAATTCATGCGGACGTTTATTCAGATAACTTTGCGATAGATGAACCAGATCCAGATAATGGCCGACCTGCCTAAACCGCTGTTTTTTATCCAAGACACGACGGTTGACCAAAGGCTCCGCGATGCTGTCACAAACGGACCACCGGGGATTCAGCGCACTTTCACTGTCTTGAAAAACCAATTTGCAATTCCGGCGCAGTTCTATCTGTTCTTTCTTTTTAAAACAGGCGATATCAGCGCCCTGATAAAGAATTTGGCCCTGTGACGGCTTCTCAAGCCCGATCAGAATCCTGGCCAACGTGCTTTTACCCGAACCACTTTCGCCTACCAAAGCATAGCTCTTCCCGTATTCAAAAGACAGGGAAACATCATTGACCACTACCATTTTTCTTGATCGCCCGTTTTTGCTTTTTGCTCTATACTCCTTGCATATGTGCATCGCTTTCAGCATTCAATCACCCTGCCTTTCTTGAGCATCCCGGCATTTATAAGTTCTTTGGTGTATGCCTGTTCCGGATTAAGCAGGATATTACGCGTGGTTCCATGTTCAATAATTTCTCCCGCCTTCATAACGATGATTTTGGCCGCAAGACGGGTAACAACACCAAAATCATGGGATACAACGAGCATGGAAATCCCTGCAGTTCGAATTTTTCTGAATTCCCTCAAAACAATCCCCTGCGTACTGATATCCAATGCTGTAGTAGCTTCGTCAGCAATAATCAAATCCGGCGACATCATAAGAGCAATCGCAATCATAACCCGCTGCAGCATACCGCCGCTGAGAGTGTGGGGGTAGCTGTTCATAAGTTCTTCAGCTCTCGGTAAATTCATCTTTTGCAGGTGCGAAACCGCCAACGCATAAGCCTCTCGCTTGGAGATGCTAAGATGCGTTCTCAACGTCTCAATCATTTGATTGCCAATCTTAAAGACCGGATTGAATGCTGGACACGTCGGACTATTCTTTCGGCTATATCGCCGGATGGAGCAGCGACAAGGAAATCGCGGAACTGAAAGCGTCCCTTTCAACGATCCGCACAGCCGCCAGTGAATTGATAACCGGGATCGACGGCCATTTCGCAGAGCTTCAGCAGCAGCGTGAGGCCGCAACGCCCGTTATGGACAAGGCCAGCCCGGAGCAGCGGCAGGCGCTTGAAAATGAGGTGCGTCAAACGCTGCAAATGTTCGTTGACACCGACATGAAAACCCACGGCCAGCTTACACAGGGAACCCTTGCCGCTATCGCCACGCAGGGTTACGCCTACCAAGACGGCCAGCTTGTAAAGGGGCGGGCCGCGCCTCTGATCGACACGCCGGATGTGATCGCCGCCGACGTTTTTGACCTCATGCGGGACTTTGACCCGGAGTTTATGCAGAAGTACGCCGACCGGCGGGATGAACAAATCACGGCCACGCTGCACGACATTCAGAACGGCAACACGATACCCATTGAGGGGACGTTAATTTACATCAGCCAGGACGAGACCACCCCCACATCCTTCCGCGCCCGTGCCGACGATCTCATGCTGCGCATAGACAATTACAAGGAACTGAACAACACTTTTTCCATCTATCAGCTCAAAGGCGGCGAGGAAACGCGCCCGTACCGTTTTGAACCGCTCGACCAGCTGGAAATGGCCGGGCTGTCCGTAAACAAGGGCAACTACGATTTAGTCTATACCGCGCCGCTCTCCGACATCGAAACGCTGGAAGACATCTACCGCCGCTTTAATAACGACCATCCGAAGGACTTTACGGGACATTCGCTTTCCGTGTCCGACGTTGTGATACTCCGTCACGGCGACAGGCAGACCGCCCATTACTGCGACAGTTACGGTTTCCGTGAAGTGCCGCAGTTTTTACAGGAACGGCAGCGGCAGCAGGAAAATCCTTTGAAAACCGCCGAGCTTCCCACCGAGCAAAACGAAAACATGATAGACGGGCGCATCAATAATACACCGTCCGTGGGAGAGCTGGAAGCCAAGGTCAAGGCCGAGAAACAATCTCGCTTTCCGATCTTGCCGACGCCGTCAAGAACGAGAGCAAAATTGAACACGGCAAGTCACAGAAAAAGCCGTCCATCCGGGCGCAGCTCAAAGCCGATAAAAACGCGCAGGCGAGACAGAAAGCGTCACGGGAAAAATCGCAGGAACAGGAAAGAGAGGTATGAACATGGAACGTTTTACCGTTGAGGAAACAAACCTTATCTGCATCTACATAGCGAACACCCGCGCAGAACTGATAAAGGAAATTGCCGAGGCGCTGACTTTCATGGACGAGGAAATGCGGACACTGGCCGACCGCGCCCTTGATAAGCTCCGTGCCATGAGCGACGCAGAGTTTGCGGCGCAAGGTTTTTATCCTGCCGGGGATGATTGACTATGCCGAGGCTGGGCAAAAAAGCAAAGCTGGAATGGAGCTTTTTCATCGGAGATAACGAGCGGCGGCAGTATAATGAGCTTTGCCGCAGATGCTGTCGTGAGTGTAAGCAGTCTTTTCGTGCTTTAGTTGTTGAATGTCCGAGATACGAGAGCAAGCGAATAACTGTATAAAAAAGGTGCTTTTTTTGTTGAAAAAGTCACCTGCATGGGTTTTGAGGAACGACTGTAATCTTACATGCCTTGCCCGGTGTAACCCGTGTATTGTGACATTTGGGAGCGCATTTTTAATTATTATAGCAGGGGCGCGACAGCTTTTATCGGTTGTCACGCCCCTGTTTTTATATTTTGTCAATTTCTTTTAGTTCTTCAAGCTCCGTTTCATACTGCACTATTGATGAATCCATAAGATACTTTCTATTTTCGGGCTTCCACTTTGCTAAATATTTTTTATCATAAAACAACGAAAAATTATGAATTGTACCGGCAATACAAGTATGTGCATGAGCCCAGTCGTGGAGTTCTTTTGGCGGAACGGGCAAATCACTTTGCTTAAAAAACAAATTACTGATTTCGGTGTTAATTGGAGCCACAGCTTCAATCAATTCCCCTTCGGTAATGGTGTTGTTCAAAAATTCTCTGTAAACTCGTATATATTGTTCTGCCTGTGAAATTAGTGCAGTTGTGTATTCTCTTGTAGTTTGTATAAGCACATCTTTATCAACAGGGCTATCGTGCATAATTTTTTTCAACATTTCATAAGATGGATGAATATCAATATGTACTCCATTAACTGATAAAGAATTTTTTGATTTACGATACCACCATTCTTTATCCTGACTATCATCAACCCATGTTGTATGGCAAATATAGTTTGGATCAACCATATCATTTTCATCGTACCCAAAATAGCACCACACGATATTTGCTGGCTTACCTTTATGCCTTGATTCTGCTATTTCATTTTGATGCACTTCATAACACATTACCTTTTCCTTAATTTCAGTAGAAATAGCCGCAATTTGTTCCATTGAGCTTTCAAAACGCAAAATTACCTTAACAGATAATCGTTTTGCCAGTCCATGATGAACAGGCTCCACTGCATAAATAATATAGTTATCTGTTTCCTCATATATTTGTGCGACTTGATATGGATTGTATTCTTCGACTTCAAAAAAAATCGTACCACCAATATTTGAACGGAATATCGGCTGCTGTACATTCCCATGTTTCTTACGGTTCCATGCAGAGGCATAATGAAAAACCGCGCTATTTACAGCTTCCAACGTTTTTCTACCCTTCCTTATGAGAAAGCGTGACGATAAAGCATCACACAAAAAACTTGTGTATAAACTGATGTTTCTTTCACGATTAAAGCCAGAATATTCCTCTGCTCCGCAAGAAGCCAGAACGGCATACCCATAACCAGCAAAATTCTCTACTGTTTCCGAGATGTCTATTTGTGGGGCTTCTCCTATAGAAAACCCACCGGAATGACAGCTATCTAATATTATTACCTTATTTTTGGTAGGGATTTTTTCGATAACATCTACCAGTTCTTGTAGTGATATTAGCCCGTCACTTAAAGCTAAACAGTTTTTTCCACCATGCCCTGTAAAATAGAAAATGAAAGTATCTTCATCAGTAGTAGACTGTAAAATTGTCTGCATGGACTGTATTAAGTCCTTTGATGACACAAATCCCGATTCATTACATAAACAAATATCTTCGACAGACACTTTCAAGCCATTTATCAAAGCTTTCTTAATTGCATATAAATCGTTTTTACATAAAGGAAGTGGTTCTGACTTGGTTACCGGATATTCACATACAGCTACTAATAATGCTTTGATTTTACTCATTTTTTCACCAACTCTTTTCAAGCATATAAGAATTTTGCCATATGGCAACGCTCTAATTTATTGATTATGTAATTGAGAATAAAAACGCCGATGACTTTTTGTACATAACATTTTTGATACCATATAACTCCACAAGCTCTTGTAAATGCTGTAATTCAGAATCAGCGTAATATGTAAAAGTGATATGCTCTAATTGATGCTGTGTCTGTAGACCTTGTAATCTGATAAGGATATGCTCGTCAACGACCCCTCCCATAGTTGGTTTTTTATATTCAGGCTTGACTGTAGATAATGCTTCTATATAACCTGATATCTGAAATCCTATGCCATAAATTAATAAGTGCTTCACATGAGCATTGCTATCATAGAAAAAATTGAAATTAAAGAAGTTGTCATACCCTATTATTTTTTTGTATTGATCGATAAAATTCAGTTTGCCTATACCGTTCCATCCCCAAATACACTTGTAAATGAAATGGCTCTCATCTATGTGTTTGAGAACCAAATCGCTGCACTTTTTAAAGGGTGTTACAAATTTTCCATGTAAATGCGCCGGGTTTAAGCTATCTGCAAATCTATCAAAATTGGTTGTAAAGATATATCTTTTATCATTAAGATATTCGTTTACTGTGTTCATAAAGATTTCTATGTTTTTATCTAAGCCTAAATAGTACAAATACTCAATTAAAAGTTCATGCCAAATGTTATATAGAAAAGGGAAAATTGATTTTATCAGTGTATAATCATATCCGCATGTATCTTCCTGAAATAAATCAACGCCAAGATAATATTCGATATTTGCGTCATGAGCCTTATAATATTGAGCAACCGTATCCTTGAGTCTTTCAAAATTCTTATGGTTTTCTATGTCGTTTTTTCTATAAAACAAATGAAATATCTGTCTTTCTTCTCTTTTACTCAATTTGTTTTCTATTAATGATTTTAGGAAATCGTCAATGCCAATCAAGTATTGCTTTTCTAACGGGATAGCTGTCTTTAGTTGGCTTAAAAGATTTAAGGTCATGCCATTACCAAATAAAAAACCATCGTATTTGTACATATCTCTATTTCTCCCTTTTTTGTACAGAAACGGTTGAAAGTATTATATCTTATACTCGATTATAAGTATAGCAGAGATGAACTATAGTACTGTCTCCCTGTCTTGGGCTTTGTACGCTTCTGGCTGTTTCAAGATGCCGTCCACATTCTGCTTGATAATACCGTATTCTTTCATGGCCTTTTTCGCTTCGCCGTACTGCGCGTACAGCCGTTCTTTTTCATCGGCCATCCGTCATATTCCGCTTTAATGGCAGGGAGATCGGGCAGTTTCGTTACGCCATTTTCTTTTAACGCCCGCGCCGCCGCTTCATAGAGAATAAGGGCGCTTTCATGCTCCCGTCGATACCGGGGCTTGTCCATCGTGCGGCGGTAGTTGTCGGCCACCGGCTTTGTCTGCTTGTAGGTGGTGATGTGTTTTATCATCACAGCCATATCCGCAAGCCGCTTTTCCACGCCCTTGAGGGCGGCGGCAGCCCCGTCGCTGGTGGCAACCAGCTCTGCGACTTTCGTTTCCAGCCCGGCATATTCCGTAATACCATGTTCAGTGAGAAAGTTCATCGTCTTTGCGGCGCGTTTCAGATTTTCGATTTTCGCCCACCGTTCATAGCCAGCCGATTGCTGCGCCTTGATGCTGTTTTCAATGTCGATCAACAACGAAATACCCTTGCGCTCCGGCTTCGGGGTACGGACTGGACGCTTGCCCTTGATACGCTCCGTGATCGCGTCCTCATTGTAATTCTCGCCCAAGGTCTTACAGCGGGTAAAACGTTCCTGTCCGGGGGCGCGGAACGATATGTATTTACCACGCTTGATTTCATAGCCCGCCGCTTCCATCCGGCGCAGGAAATCGTTAAAGTCAGTGGATAAGGGGATGAGCGCGTCGATAGCGATTTTCAGTTTTGCTTTCCAGCTTGCCCCTGCTTTGTCTGCCTGATACTCGGCATAGCTCTTGCCTTTGTTCCGGCCCGGCTTCACGACGGACAGGCTGTTTTCCCGGCAAAGCCTGTCGCTGGTGCACCGGATATAGGCATAGCTTTGTTTGTTGGAAATGTACTTCTTATGTTCGACCATATCCACAGCGCAAAAGATGATGTGATTATGGATGTGTCCCTTGTCTGTATGAGTGGTCAGGACATATTCATACTTGCCGCACAAAACGTCGTCGGCAAACTGCCGCCCGATCTCATGCGTCAGCTCTGGGGTAGCTTCGCCCGGCTCGAATGACTGTATCAGGTGATGGGCAATATTGTTGCCTTTCTGCATGGCCTGTTTGAGCGTCATTTCAAACTCAATATCCGCTGTTTCATAAGAGCAGCCGAAAGAGGACACAAGCAGCTTGTCGTCCGTCTTGACCGGATTTTGGATGTAGTCAAGGGCTTTCTTTACGGTGCTTTTAATAGGCTTGATCTTTGTAATCGCCATATCTCGTTAAGCGCCCCCTTTATGTCCTCGATGTCCTGCGCGTACACCGTCCCTGTGGCGTTTACCCGCTTCGCTATCTGATTAACGTTGACGCCGATCTTTTGTATCTCGGCGGTCTGCGCTTTGATGTCGGAATAGTCAACATTGATGATATTGCCGTCAATAAGCATCTTCCGGGCGTAGGCCGAAAAGTTGCCCGTGTGCAGCAGCTTCATCTTTTGTTCAATCAGCGTCCGTTCCTCTGCCGTCACGGGGACGCGCAAGACGATATTCCGCTTCCTGTTCGCCATACTTCACCGCCTTTCAATAGGGTTTGGGACTATCCCAACAAGCAAACGGCCCCGGCTCGGCATTACGGCGGAGCGGGCTGCTTTTCGGGAGTGTGGCTACACTCCCTATGCTTGCTGCGGTATCTTTTCACTACCTACTACAACGGGAGAACCGAAAATGCCAAACAATCCGCATAAAAAGAAAACGTCGCAGTTTTGCGACGTTTCACATTTATTGGGCTATAAAACAGGAGTCCTTATTCCCCCGCCTCTTTGGCTTCTCTGGCTTTCTGTATTCCTCTGACGGTATCTGTTACAATGATAAGATCCTTATCATCAATCCCATCAAGCATCGCTTCAAGCTGTCTGCGTTCCGTGGACTTTTCAGCGTTCCTTTGAGGGAAGAAAAATTGGTCTACCGATATATCAAAAAGGGTAATCAACTCATAGAAAACTTGAAAGCTGGGATGCTGGCCCTTGTTTTCTATGGACATTATATATCGGGGTGCCAAATCCATCATTTCAGCCAGAACTTCCCGTGTCCATCCTCTATCTTCACGAGCTTTCTTAATAGCTCGTCCAAAAGCTTTAAAGTCATATCGATCATCTGCGTTACGCATAATTATATCCCCCTATGTTATTTTACAATTCGCCATACACAAGCAAAACGATTCGTGAGATTACATAAGGTATTTTTAATGTCGTATATACTTGTATATTTCAAACCTTTGAAATATACTAACAGCAAAAGGATGGCGATTATATGGATTTTTTAACTGTTAAAGAAGCCGGGAAAAGGTGGGGCATTACAGGCAGGATGGTAACTTATTATTGTGTCACCGGAAGAATACCGGGTGCGATTAAAAAAGGAAACCTGTGGCATGTTCCCTGCGAAGCGGAAAAACCTATCGATGGTAGATATAAGCAGGAATCCAACAAGGATAGGAGTGATGATTTATGACCAATGAGCAAAGCCACGTGGAATATATGCGACGTATCCATAAAGTACAGGATTATATTGAATCCAATCTGTATCGCACACTCTTACTTGATGATCTTGCGTCAGTTGCAGGTTTTTCAAAATTTCACTTTCATAGAATTTTTAGCGGAATTGTGAATGAGTCTTTGCTTCAGTATGTAAACCGCCTTAAAGTGGAAAGGGCTGCTTCGTTTCTCCTTCATCGTTCGGAAATGACAGTAACTGATATTGCCTATCACTGTGGCTTTTCCGATTCTGCTGTTTTTTCCCGCGCTTTCAAAAACTATTATGATGTTAGCCCAACAGAATTTAAGAATCGCAAGAATCGCAAAGACCAAAGTGGAATCCCGCAATATAATGAAAATGTATCTAATACCGAATGGGTGGGCACGGAAATGAATATTAAGCCTAATATCGAAATAACAACCATAGATGAAATGTGTGTAGTCTATGTGAGATACACCGGGACATACGGAGATTTAGCTATTGCCTTTCCGCGTATGATGGAGAAACTATATGGATTTATTCTGAAACGCGGTCTTGCTGAACAAGGGAATTCAAAGCTATTGACCATATATCATGACAATCATGAAATTACGGATGAAAGCCAACTTAGAACAAGCTTGTGTGTTACCATCCCCAATACTCCTGATATTTCTGATGATGGTGACATAGGCAGCATGATTATATCTTCCGGTGAATATGCGGTAGGACACTTTGAGATATTTGGAAGTGAATTTGCCGCTGCCTGGGGATATATGTACAGCGAATGGCTACCAAACAGTGGCTACCAACCACGGGATACCTTTCCTTTTGAACTATATATTAATGATCCCCGTACCCATCCACAAGGGAAATACCTGCTTGACATTTACATTCCGATTGAACCTCTCGGGAGGTTATAGGAGATAAATTAATGAAATACATAACCATAAAAGGCGCACGGGTACACAATCTCAAAAATATTGACGTTTCCATCCCCAAAAACAAACTGATTGTTGCAACAGGAGTGAGCGGGTCGGGCAAATCAAGCCTGATGTTTGATCTTGTATTTGAGGAAGGGCGCAAACAATATCTTCAATCGTTGGGAATCCTTGTCGGTCTGGATGACGAAGATAAATTTGACAGCATATCCGGTATCGGGCCCACTGTCGCAGTCCGACAGAATAACGTCCGTCAAAGCAATCCGCTTTCCACGGTCGGGTCAAGAACAAAAATATTAAATTTGCTGGCATTGCTCTTTTCTTCAGAAAGTATGAGCTTGGGAGAACATCTGCCGCCGAACTACTTTCTCTATAACGCGGCTGATGGGATGTGTATGGAATGTTCCGGTCGGGGGGCATTATATAAAATCAATTTTAATGATCTTATACCGGACAGCAGTATGACGCTTGAACAGGTTTTTGAAAAAGCGGGAGCAACGCCCGGTTATTTGCGCTTATTACAGAAGAAATATCAAGGGCATTTAAAGCAGCGTTTTTTTGACCTTCCGGAGATATAAAAGAGGAAGCAATTTTCGGTCACTATACTGACGGCAACTCGGGGAAGCGTAGTTATTGCCTGACAAGGATCTTTCAAGGTCGTCTCCGTAGGGGCGAAGATTTGGGCGGCATATATGCTAAAACCACATGTCCCGTCTGCTACGGTTTTCGTGTTGGAGATGAAGCCCAACGAACAGTTATAGATGGTAAGCATATTGGTGAACTCGGTAATATGACTGTATCAGAACTACATGTGTTTCTCGAAAAATTATACCAGAAATCGCAAACTTCATTTTCAAAGAACCTGCTACAAGAAATATTACGTAAAACAAACAACCTGCAAAAATCCCATTTAGGACATCTGTCCCTTTATCGAGAAATGCCCACTCTAAGCGGGGGAGAAATACAACGCCTGTTCCTAAACGCTCATTTGGATTCCAATATGGATTCTCTAATTTATGTTCTTGACGAGCCAACGGCGGGCTTGCACGAATCGGAAAAGCGAGAATTATTAGAATCTATCCGGGAGTTACAAGCGCTGGGTAATACGGTAATTGTCGTAGAGCATGATAAAAATACAATTCAAGCAGCAGAGCATATCATTGATATTGGCCCGAAAGCCGGTGTAGAGGGAGGGCAAATCATATACCAGGGGGGACTTGGCTGGTCTGCTTAGTTGTGAGGAATCATTAACCGGACAATATCTATCAGGGAAAAAAGCTATGCCCGCGAGAACGGTTCATTCAATTCCCGATACTGCATCGTACCTTACTATGTGCCATGCAAAAACAAATAATCTCAAAGATATAACCGTATCTTTCCCTTTAGGAGTGATGGTCGGCATTGCTGGCGTATCGGGAAGCGGGAAAAGCTCGCTTGTTTCCGACACACTGCTCTCCCTTTTGAAAAACTCCTTTCACGATAGCACATCGGAAACAGAGGAATTAGATTTTGATAGCGACGACGAACCGATAACAGCCCTGACTGTTGCGGACAAACTTGAGGGCATAGAATACATTTCCGGTTACGCCGAAATATCACAGTCCCCTATCGGAAAAAACAAGAACTCAACCCCTGCGTCCTATGTCGGTATATGGGATAAAATACGTAGCTTGTATGCCAAACAGTCGACGGCTATCAAGGAAAACCTGTCTGCGGGACATTTTTCGTTTAACTCAAAAGGTGCTTGCGGTACATGCGGCGGCAGCGGTTATGAAACAACTTGGCTTGGCGGGGATTTGAAGATTGACAGGATATGCAGCGAATGCCACGGAAAAAGATTCAACGATGATGCCTTATCCGTGAAATATAAAGGAAAGAACATTTACGATGTTCTGGAAATGAGCGTTTCGGAAGCGGCCTGCTTTTTTGAAGATAATAACGGAATCGCTTCAGCCATTAAGATAATGGAACGGATTGGCATGGGATATATCAAGCTTGGGCAGCCTACCCCTACGCTGAGCGGCGGTGAAGCGCAGAGAATCAAGTTGGCTAAAGAGCTCGGTAAGAAGCGGAAAGGCAATATTCTTTATGTGCTTGACGAACCTACTACCGGCCTTAGTTTGTATGACACAGCCCGTTTAATTGAACTGTTGGACGAGCTGGTAGCAAGCGGCAACTCTGTTATTGTCATAGAACATGATCCGGCTGTTCTGACCGCTTGTGACTGGATAATTGAACTGGAGCCAGGCGGCGGCGTAAATGGTGGCAACATTATTGCGAAGGGGCCTCCCGCAGCGATTAAAGAGAATCCGAATTCCGTTACAGGGAGGTATCTTTAATGCAAAGGGATTATTGGCCGACAACAGAGTGGCAAACTGCGATGCCGGATACCGTAGGAATGGATTCAGAGAGGCTCGTTCCAATTGATGCTGTGATTCGCTCCCGATACGAAAATCTGAATGGCATCATCATTGTAAGAAAAGGCTATATCATCCATGAAAAGTACTATCACCGAAAAAAACCAACCGATACACACAATGTAGCTTCCGTAGCGAAAAGTATCACATCCGCGCTGATTGGTATTGCCATTGATAAAGGATATATCAAAAGCGCGGATACGCGAGTACTTGAATACTTCCCGGAGTATGTATGCGATACAAATGATAAGCGAAAACAAGAGATTACAATAAGGCATCTGCTTACAATGACGGCTCCATATCCGTTTGCTAATTGGCATGAACCGCTGGACAGAATGAGAAGGCAATCGGATTGGGTTAAATATGCACTTGATATGCTGGGTCAAGGCGGGCGAATTGGTACATTTAAGTATTCTACGGCAGGCGCACATCTGCTTTCGGCTATTCTTACTCGTACAACAGGGAAATGTGCTTGCGATTTTGCTAATGAAATCCTATTCAAGCCTATTGGCATGAAGGAAATCCCATACGACGATACGCAGTCCTGTGATTTCGAAAATGTGTTTGGAAAGGGAGTAAAGGGCTGGATTCATGACCCAAACGGCAACACCGCTAGCGGGATGGGCCTCGCATTAACACTACGCGATATGGCCCGGTTTGGCTTTTTGTATCTGAACGAAGGCGTTTGGGATAACCGGCAGATCATTTCTAAGGCGTGGATAAATGAATCAATAACGATGAATAAGAACAAATACGGATATCTATGGTGGTTGCGTCAAGAAGATGATGTATTTGCATATATGGCAATGGGTTCAGGCGGTAACATGATTTGCTGTATACCGGAAAAGGATTTGGTAATAGCAATTGCATCAAGGATAATCAGCCGACCGCGTGACAGATGGCCGCTTATAGAAAAATACATCCTTCCTGCTGTTCAAAATTAGTGCGTCATTAAGCGTTGAACCAAACAACTGACCAACTGAAGGTAATAAAAAAACCGCAGTTGGACAGCAGATAACGTATGTCTATTTATAAACCTATAGGTAAAACGGCGGTTTTGAAATAACAATCAAAGCCGCCGTTTTCCTTTTTAAAAAAAGGGTTTAGGGAGGTGTGTTAAAGTTACCCATTTTAAGGACACAGCGGCATAAGGAGAGTGCTGCTGTGTCCTTTTGTAATTCTTTTATAGGTAATCTGTTAAAAAAAGCTATTATACGCTACCGGCACTTTATGGTCAATTATATATCTATACACAATACATAGCAGGAAGTATTTACCTACTCGCCCGGCTGACATTCGTTCAGCCGGGCTTTTTTGCGCTTTATCATAAAAATATTTTTACAAATTTGCCTCAAATCTTTGGCATATCCAAAATTCCGTTGTTGAGGGATTACGAAAGGGGAAACCATCACCCGCCTTTGCGGACGCGAAAGGGGGTGAACACATGGACGAACCCGCTCGTTCCCAATGGCAGATACGTTGCGCGTTTAATGGATTTTGCAAGCGGACGTTGAAGCATGAAGCGATCAACGCCCACGAGCAGCTTAAACGGCAGCAGAAAAGGAACGTGACGTTTTCAGACCTCACGCCACAGGAAGAAAACCAGCTTTATTCGCTCGATAACTATTTCGAGAATGAAGACGCAAAAGCCTTTCAAGTGGGGGGAATGAAAATCACGCCGAAGCTGATTGCCGACGCGTTGCACAGCTTGCCGGAAGACAAGCGCAAGGCCGTTTTTGCTGTACTACTTTTTTGAAAAGAGCGACGTGGAAATCGGGCAACTGCTGGATATTCCCCGCAGCACGGTACAGTATCGCCGGACAAGCTCTTTTGAGCTATTAAAACGCTATTTGGAGGAACACGCAGATGAATGGGACGATTGGTAACACCGAACGGGACGAGCGCGGCTTGTTGCCATACCCGGTCATCGTAGCCGCGACAAAAGGCGACCCGGACGCTATGACGGTTGTCATGAAGCGTTACGAGAGCTACATAGCCGACCTTTCCATGCGGAAGCTGCGCGACGAGTGCGGCAATACCTATTGGGGCATAGACGGCGACATACGCGACCGCTTACGGTCAAAGCTCATGCGGGCTGTCCTTTCTTTCAGGGCTTAGTAACCGGCTGTGAACCCCTTTCCACGGCCCGGTTACGATCCTGAAACTGAACCTTGACAAAGAAAGCGACGGAAGATAACGCCGACGCAGTATAGGGCAAATCGGATACGTTCGGTTTATGCCGAGCCGGGCGGCGGGTGCGCCACGACCTCTGTTTTCAGAGTGAGCGACCAACACCACGCCGTAATGCAAGCGTGGCGGCTTGTGGGCGAAGACACATAAGCCGAAACAATGATACTCCCTTACAGCCACAGTCCGAGCGTTCAGAGCGTCGCAGGCAATGGGTAGGGCCGCGTGAGAACCGCGCAGGGGTGAAACTCCCGTGAGGCTGCGCCAGCAGCCGTCCGATCAAAGCCCTTCTGAAATATCCACCTTTTAGCCATTACCATGAAAGGGGGTATTCCTATGGCAAAAAAGGAAACTGCCAGCGCCGCCGCGCCTGCGCTTCCCATGCTGAAAACGGTTGAGCAAATGAGCCGCATTTCAGGCATTGGAGAAAACAAGCTGCGTGAGCTGATGGAGCGCGGCGAGTTGGAATACATACAGAACGGCAACCGGCGCTTGATGGCCGACGCCGCGATCTGGAAATGGTACGAGAAAGCCAAAGTAGCAGCGTCCCCCTCTGCGGAAAGTGAGGGGTAACGTATGGCCGTATCATCCAGACAGGTAAAGAATAAACGCGACGGCAACGGCGTTCTGACAGGAAAGCCGGGTACTGTATACGACGTCAATATCAAGTACAATTCCCCGGAGGGCAAAAAAAGCTACATGAAGCGCGGCTTCGCTACGAAAAAAGAGGCCACGCAGCATGAGGCCGAGATGAAAACCAAGCTGCTTAATCCAACTTATACACCAGTGACAGCCCCGCAAGGAAAGCTGACCGTCAAAGAGTATTTGGAGGAATGGGTTGAAAACCACGGCAAGGCCAATCTGCGGCCAAGTACTTTTGCGGGATATAAGAGCCACATCAAAAACCATATCATCCCTTATATCGGGCATGTACAGCTCAGGCAGCTTTCTCCGGCTATGATTGACAATATGTTTCAGAAACTTTTCGATAAGGGGCTTTCCAACAGCACAGTCCGATATGCACAGCGCATTTTGAGCGTGTCGATGGAGGCCGCCCGGAAGTATCACTATATTGAAACCAACCCTGCCCGCGACATCATCACCAAGTTTGGAAAACAGGGCAAGACACCTGATCCATATATTATCGAGCAGATGCAGGCGTTTATGGGCAAGGTTATCGGCACCGAATGGGAAATGACGGTAATGCTTGCCGGTATGTACGGTCTGCGTTTAAGTGAAATCCTTGGCCTGCGCTGGCAAAATGTCGATCTGCAAAATAATACCTTCGGCGTTGTGGAGCAGCTACCATTCAATCTGCCTGCCGGGACAAAAAACGTCACGGAAATGGCACCGACGAAATCCAACGACCGTGTCCTACCAATTACGGATTTGACGAAGCCCTATTTTGAACGGCAGCTTGCCATGCAGGAGCGACGCAAGGGATTAACCGCAGCGGTGGGCGCGGCTTACTACAGCAACGATTTGGTGGTGTCCAAGCCTGACGGCGCACCTTATCGGCGCGACGCCGTATCAACTGCCTTTGGACAGCTTATCCGGCACCTCGAAATGCCACACATCCGCTTTCACGATTTGAGACACACGGCAGCGACGAACATGCACCAGCTCACCGGCGACTTTTATACTGTTGGCGAAATATTGGGGCATACGCTCAAAGGCATCGGCATTTCTCTCGGTATCTCCACCAACCTTGAAGCGGTAACGGCACAATATGTCGATGTCCGGCTGGACAGGAAAAAGACAGTACTGGATATCTACCACAAGGCGTTGCATCCGCAGAAAGAGCCGGAGAAGCCCGCTAAACTGGCGAAGCAGAATAAAATGAAAAGCAGCGAAATGGAGCTGTAAACGACGTAAGTTTTTATAGCTCCGCGCTACTTTTTATAGTTATTTAGGGAATGTGGGCATCAAACGGGCATCACGCTATACATTTTATCTGTATACTTTTTATAAAGTCGAAAATGCCGAAAGCCAATGGGCATCAAAATCCGGGCATCATTGGGCATCACAAAGCTGCGAAATTTAAATTCCGGCAGCACGACAAGATAGAGAAATCCCCTGAAAATGCTGCATTTCCAGGGGATTTTGGCGGAGGGCCTGGGATTCGAACCCAGGGTCCCGCTAGGGACACGGCATTTCGAGTGCCGCACGATCGACCACTCTGACAACCCTCCATGAATGCTCGCGTGAGGATTATTATACTGAAATCTCAACAAGAATGCAATGTTTTCGTAAAAAATATAGGAATTCACATACAATTTATCCGCCAAATGCTATACTGAAGTTGATAAAATCATGTACTTACATTTCAACCCGTACGATTTTTGAAAGGGGCTACATAATTATGGCGGAAGACTTTGGTAAAAAGGTAGAACGTTTTGGTCAGGACGTTTGGAAAAAGACAACGGATACATTTGGCGTAATCGGCAAAAACGCGGAGATCGCTTCCAAATCCCGCGAACTGCGCACGGTTTATGCAGAGATTGGACGTCAGTACTGCAGCAAGCACGCACAGGAAGCTGACAACGAATTCCCGGACCTTTGCAAGCAGGCATTCGAAATGGCTACCGAGATTTCCGATCTGGAAGAAGAAGTACTGCGCCAGCGTGGTCTGCGCAAATGCAAAAACTGCGGCGAGTCAATTTCCCGCAAGGCAGCTTTCTGCCCACACTGCGGCACACAGCAGCCCAAGGAAGAACCCGTGGAGACAGACGAGGAAACCGCAGAAGCCGACGGCTGGATTTGCGCAACCTGCGGGACGGCGATGGCCCAAGACGACCAGTTCTGCGCATCCTGCGGCGCAAAGCGCCCGTAATCGACAGGAACAACACAAAAGAAGCGCCTTTTCAGGCGCTTCTTTTGTGTACACAATTACTCGTTTGCGTTATCCTGCTTCTTTAAACGACAATAGTTTGGAACCAGTTCGCAAACCATGTCCAGCATATTTGGATCGTTCATCTTGGCCGCTTCCATCAGCGCTTCAAGTTTGCTCGGGAACGCTGTATCGTCGATCGGCAGCGGTTGCGTACGGAAGATGCGGTTATGCGACGTCTCCATCATGCTCTGTTCTTCCTCGTCCAGCGTCAGCTCTTCGTACATCTTTTCGCCTGGCCGGAGACCGATGATTTCGATCGGCATATCTTCGTTCGGCGTGTAGCCATAATAGCGGATCAGCTTCTCCGCAAGGTCCATAATCTTCACCGGTAAACCCATATCCAAAACGTAGATCGCGCCGCTCTCACCAAGGGAGCCCGCCTGTAAAACCAACTGCGCTGCTTCCGGTATGGTCATGAAATAGCGCGTGATCTCCGGATCGGTCACCTGCACGGGGCCGCCGCTTCGAATCTGGCTTTCAAACAACGGAATTACACTGCCGTAACTGCCAAGGACGTTGCCGAAGCGTACCGTCATACACTGCATGCCGTTATGCTTTGCGTAATCCTGTACAATCAGCTCAGTCAAACGCTTGCTGGCGCCCATAATATTGGTCGGATTGACGGCTTTATCGGTCGAAAGCTGCACAAATCGCTTTACGCCGTGTTCTCCCGCGCTGTGGATGACATTATAAGTGCCGATAACGTTATTCTTGATCGCTTCCGCAGGACTGTCCTCCATGAGCGGCACGTGCTTGTGCGCCGCACAGTGCACAACGAGGTCCGGCGAGAATTCCTTCATCACGTTGTCAATACGCCTCTTGTCACGGACAGAACCGATGCGGATACAAACGTCCAGCCACGGGAATTTACGCTTAAACTCCATCTGGAGCTCATACGCGTTGTTTTCGTAGATATCGAAAATAACGAGTTTGCTCGGGTAAAACATCGCCGTCTGACGGGAAATTTCCGATCCGATAGAACCGCCACCGCCCGTTACAAGGACGGTTTTATGCTGGATGTACTCTGAGATGCTCTCCTTGTCCAGGTTGACTTCCGGGCGGAATAAAATATCATCGATGCTGATTTCACGAATATCGCGCATGGTTGGTTGGGAATCCAGATCGCGCAGTGGTGATACCATGCGAACACGACTTTTTGTGGATTTGCAGAGCGCAACGAGTTCTGTCTGTCGCGCTTCGGCGATGGACGGAATCGCAAGAATAATCTCGCGGATACCCAGCCGGTTGACTAGCTGTGGAATCTCTGCAGTCGTTCCGACGACCTTGACGCCGCGAATTCGCGTGCCGAGCTTCTTCGGGTCATCATCCACAAACGCCGCAACATAGCTTGTGCCTTTCTCAATACCGTTCATAATCTGTGCCTGTACGTATTGGCCGAAAAATCCTGCACCGACAATCAGCAACGGCGACTTGCCACTATTGTTCCGATTTCGAATCATCCTCCGGGTCAGACTGAGCGCGCGTAACATATACCGTTCCACAAACAGTAGCGGTATCAGTAAAATGCCGGCAAGAAACAGCGATAACTTGTATTCATTGCCAAAAAAGACGTTTGCACCCAAGATGAAACCCGTTCCGACGCCGACGGCCGCGAGCAGATAGATATTCTCCGTGGCCGTCCCTTGTGTCCACGACTTGCCGTACATACGAAAAACGGCGAAACATAGAATATAAATCAGCGCGTATAGGATCAGTTGCAGGTATGAGTACGCGATTGTTCCGTTGACATAAAACGGAAACATGTATTTGCTGGTCTCGCCGGAAAACGGCAGCCAGAGCGCAATGATATTTGCAAGCAGAATCAGAACCAAGTCAGCGACAACCAAAACGATGATACGCGCAAGTCGGTCCAGATTAACTCGTAACAGCTTCATTTTATCCATGCCTCATATCGTTTAAATACGAAAAATAAACTGTGCCACAGCATATTTACCCGTTGTTAATTACAACTAGTATAGGGTATTCACCCAAAAAACGCAAGGTTGGCACGGTGTTTCCAAACGGCGTTCATATGGAATATCGATTTCAATTCAAGCCTAAACAGCAGATTTTTGCAAAGCATGCTTGACATTATTGTGTAATATTGCTACTATTATTGCAAAGTTAGCTTTGCATCAATTTCATTTGGAGGTGTTTTATATTAAAACACGCATACGTGAACTGCGAAAGGAACGCAAACTTTCACAGGAGCAGCTTGCCTATGCGGTAGGCACAACGAGACAGACGATTACATCGATTGAAGTCGGCAAATATACGGCTTCCCTTGCGCTTGCGTATAAAATTGCACACTACTTTAATCTTACAATCGAGGACGTTTTTGACTTTTCGGAAATTGACAACGAAAGGATGGATTGACAACTGTGGATCATTATAGAAAAATCGTAAAAAGAAGAATTGCGCTGTTTACTGTGGCCATATTGATTTGCGTCGGCTTACTTGTGTACAATCAATTCTGGGCGTCGGAATCATTAAAAAACAATGCTGTGTTCGCATTTCAATGCGGCCTTGCAGCATCCGGCGCGTTCATGCTTGGATTATTACTGATCAAATATCGCCGAATTTTGGCGGATGAAACAAAACTGCGCGTAAATTATAATCAGGAAAATGACGAACGCGTAAAGGCAATACGCGGAAAATCCGGATTTCCGATGGTGATTATATTGTCGCTATTTTTGATTCTTGCCGGTATGGTCGCCGGATATTTCAACACGACCGTATTTACGGTGTTAATCGCGGTCGCTTTGTTCCAGATGTTCGCCAGCGCAACTGTAAAGCTCTTTTACCTGAAAAAGATGTAAACGCAGGCAAAAACCTCTGCCTCACACAAACGGAATTTGTTGCTATTTATTAAAGTAATACATGAGGTTAGCGCATTCCGGGACATTGTCGTCAATGTAGCCGGTATCGACAAAACCTACCTTTTGGTAAAGATGCAGTGCGGTACAGTCCCGTTTGTTCACGCAAACTTCAATGCAAGGGTATTTCCCTTCCTTGCGTAATGCTTCGATGACAAGTTGAAGTGCTTTTGTGCCATATCCGTTATTTTGAAAACGCTGGTCGATCATAAATTGCTGTAAATCGTAACAGACAGGCTCTTCATCGAGGTCTCGCACGAAAACAATGCCTACAATCTCCTCTTTGTTTGAAATGGCAAGCACACGGGCGTTGCAATCTCGATATACATAACCCCTTGCAAGAATACCGATCGGCCTGTCAAGAAAAGCCTGCTGTTCTTTACTTACGGATAGACGGGTAACTTCTTGCCAGTTTTTTTCATCGATATTTACGAGTTGAATCATGCCGAAGTTCCTTTCAAATTCTTACGGGTGTAACCAAGCTTCATCTTTACAAAGAGTACCAAATCGAATGGCATGCTGCAAGCCTACTCTCCCGGCGACTGCGCAATGGTCGTTTTGCGTCGCCGCTGAAGCGGCTTCCTAAAACTTCCTTGCTTGCCGTTCCTCCGCCTCGCTTGCTCCCGCACTGCGGGCGCTCGGCTCCGTCATGTCTCAAGCCAGCGCTCTGAAACATCAGGCAATAAGCCACTTACATTGAGCGCCGGCTGAATTTAGGCTCAGAAGAATTAGTCTTCGCCAGAACCTGACAAAAACAGAACACCCGCTATTGCGGATGTTCTGTTTTTGTTGGATCCCGGCGGCTACCTACTCTCCCGGGCCGTCTCCAGCCAAGTACCATCGGCGTATGAAGGCTTAACTGCTGTGTTCGGAATGGGAACAGGTGGATCCCTTCAGCTAAACCACCGGAAAGTTATGGTGTTGTGTAAACACCTTGAAAACTGCATAGATAGTAATTCACTTTGATCAAGCCCTCGACCTATTAGTATCGGTCAGCTTCACACATTACTGCGCTTCCACCTCCGACCTATCAACCTTGTAGTCTACAAGGGGTCTTACTTCGTTAACCGAATGGGAGATCTTATCTTGAGGTCGGCTTCACGCTTAGATGCCTTCAGCGTTTATCCGATCCGCACGTGGCTACCCAGCTATGCCGTTGGCACGACAACTGATTCACCCTTGGTGCGTCCATCCCGGTCCTCTCGTACTAAGGACAGCTCCTCTCAAATCTCCTGCGCCCACGATGGATAGGGACCGAACTGTCTCACGACGTTCTGAACCCAGCTCGCGTGCCGCTTTAATTGGCGAACAGCCAAACCCTTGGGACCTACTCCAGCCCCAGGATGCGACGAGCCGACATCGAGGTGCCAAACCTCCCCGTCGATGTGGACTCTTGGGGGAGATAAGCCTGTTATCCCCGAGGTAGCTTTTATCCGTTGAGCGACGGCAATTCCACTCTCATACCGCCGGATCACTAAGTCCTACTTTCGTATCTGCTCGACCTGTCGGTCTCGCAGTCAGGCTCCCTTCTGCCTTTGCACTCTGCGAATGGTTTCCAACCATTCTGAGGGAACCTTTGAACGCCTCCGTTACTCTTTCGGAGGCGACCGCCCCAGTCAAACTGCCCACCTGGCACTGTCCGAACGCCGGATCACGGCCGCTCGTTAGAACCCCAGTAACACAAGAGTGGTATCCCAAAGATGGCTCCACAATGACCAGGGTCACTGCTTCAAAGCCTCCCACCTATTCTGTGCATATGTTACCAAAATCCAATGCCAAGCTACAGTAAAGCTCTACGGGGTCTTTCCGTCCAGTCGCGGGTAATGTGCATCTTCACACATACTACAATTTCGCCGGGTCCCTTGTTGAGACAGTGCCCAAGTCGTTACGCCATTCGTGCGGGTCGGAACTTACCCGACAAGGAATTTCGCTACCTTAGGACCGTTATAGTTACGGCCGCCGTTCACCGGGGCTTAAGTTCCGTGCTTCGGTTGCCCTAACACTTCCCCTTAACCTTCCGGCACTGGGCAGGCGTCAGCCCGTATACGTCGTATCTCTACTTCGCACAGACCTGTGTTTTTGCTAAACAGTCGCTTGGGCCTATTCTCTGCGGCCTCTTTCGAGGCTCCCCTTATCCCGAAGTTACGGGGTCATTTTGCCGAGTTCCTTAACAAGGGTTCTCCCGCTCGTCTTAGGATTCTCTCCTCGCCCACCTGTGTCGGTTTGCGGTACGGGCACAACAATTCTCCTTAGCAGCTTTTCTCGCCAGCGTGAATTCAACAGCTTCCCTACTTATTTTCGGTCCCCATTACGGCCCAGCCTTAGTACGCGTACTTCACTACGCACCAGCCTCACCGCTTGGACGGGGTCTACCATCGCCCCGCTCTGTCTATCCTTCTGTGTCACTGCGTCAGTCAAACGAATTGTCGTGGTACAGGAATATCAACCTGTTGTCCATCGCCTACGACTTTTGTCCTCGGCTTAGGCCCCGACTTACCCTGAGAGGACGAACCTTCCTCAGGAAACCTTAGGCTTTCGACGGCAAAGATTCTCACTTTGCTCTCGCTACTCATGCCGGCATTCTCTCTCCAATACAGTCC
>OY764017.1:945000-3580236 GCA_963667795.1 Christensenellaceae bacterium
CGTGAAAAGATCATGAATGAACTGACACAGGAAGAGGAGCGCTTCGAACGCACGCTCAAAAAGGGTATGCGCAAGTTCGAAGAACTGCTTGCAACGCTTTCCGGCGACGTTATCGACGGCGCCAGCGCATTCCATCTTTACGACACCTACGGCTTCCCGATCGAATTGACCGAGGAGCTTGCCAAGGAACGCAACTTGAGTGTCGATTTAGACGGGTTTGCCGAGGCGTTCAAGGCGCATCAGGAACTTTCGCATGCAGGCGCCGAACAGCGTTTCCAGGGCGGTCTTGCCGACCATACCGAGGAGACCGCGCGACTGCATACCGCGACGCACCTTCTCCAGGCGGCACTGCGTCATGTTCTTCAGGATGAGAACGTCGCCCAAAAGGGCAGCAACATCACGGCCGAACGGCTCCGTTTCGATTTCAGCTTCCCGCGTAAGCTGACCCCGGAAGAGCTGAGTGCCGTTGAGTCTTATGTCAACGACGCCATCGTGAACGACATCCCCGTTACCTGTGACGAGATGACCGTCGACGAAGCAAAAGCCGGCGGCGCGATCGGGTTGTTTGACGACAAGTATGGCTCCAAGGTCAAGGTGTACACTGTAAACGGCGTCAGCTGCGAAATCTGCGGCGGCCCGCACGCGACACACACCGGCGAGCTCGGCAAATTTAAAATCAAAAAGGAGCAGGCGTCGAGCGCGGGCGTTCGCCGCATCAAGGCGGTTTTGATTCATGACTGATTGGTATGTCTACGATTGGGAATTACAGGGGCTTGCCGCGCAGTTCCACGTTGACCTGAAATACGTGGAGCAGTTCGACTCGCTTGGCGATTTTACAACGCTATTGTATGTGTCCTGTTATCCGAAAAAGCAGGAGTCGCAGTCGTTTTCTTCGCGTGAGCAGCGGATGCTTGACGACGTCGGCAAGGAGTGCCTGAAAATACTTGGCGATCAATGTGCCTTTGTCGGCTGGATCGATATCGCCGCCCAGCGCCGCTATTATTTCTACACGTCCGATGCGCGTTTGCTCGTTCCGCTGAAAGCATATTGTGATGAAGAGGACGGACTCCGGCTCGAATGCTTCAAGGCGGAAGAACTCAATCGCCAGACATATTACAGACTGCTCGTGCCGGACAGCGCGAAGCGTCAGTCCGTCGATAACAAGCGATACATCGATTCTTTGCGTACCCGCGGGGACGACAACAGTGCCTTCCGGCGCGTCAACCTGCACTTTTATTTTCCCAGTGCAAACGGACGCGCACTCTTCGGTGAAAATGCAAAGTCAATGGGCTATGCGATTGGCGAGACGGACTATATTCCGGAACGTGAACCGTCGTATTACATCGTTCTGCACGTCGTGAGCCCTTTGGATAAGGAGCGGATCAACGAACTGACCACCAAGGTCATCTATCTGGCTGAGACGTACGGCGGCGTGATGGAGCATTTCGATTCCGCATTCATCCCAAAGCGCGGTATCTTCGGTTAATCTTTGCTTTTCTTAAAGAAAAGTATGCAAACGAATTTCACATTAAAAGAGAGCGAATAAACGCTCTCTTTTTGATTGCCTTAATATGTTCGCTTCTTATGAATTATATGGAAGTCCTCTTGCTTCTCCTCATTCAAGGAAAGAAGAAGGAAAGCAACTCACTTCCCAACGCAAAAGTTTTCGAAGATGCGGTCGATCACGCTTGCGTCCACATCCGTGCCCGTAATCGAGCCAAGGTAGTGCAGCGCGTTTTTAATGTCCGTCGCTGCGCAGTCCAACTCGGTCGCCTGCTTTGCCTCCATCAATGAAACCAGCGTATGTTCCAGCGCGTCGATATGTCGAATGTTGGTGATATATGCGCCGTCGCTGCGTTCCGGTGCAGCCAGCTTGAGTATTGCGTCCCGCAGTTCGTCCAGCCCCGTGCCGGTCTTTGCGCTGATGGAGATTGCGCCGTCAAAGCGATTCTCCATAGCCTGCGGCAGGTCGCGCTTGTTCAGCAGGATGATGCGCATCCGGTCTTTCGTTTCCTCCAACAGCATCTCATCCTCCGCCGTCAACGCACTCGATGCGTCCAGCATCACGCAAACAACGTCCGCCGTACCGAGTTCGCTGCGCGCGCGGTCGACGCCGATGCGCTCCGCTTCGTCGGATGCGCTACGGATGCCTGCCGTGTCGATCAACCGCACCGGCACGCCACGCATGCTCAGCTTTTCATCGATCACGTCGCGCGTCGTTCCCGCCTGAGCTGTTACGATCGCCCGGTTCCTGCCAAGCAGCGCATTCATGAGCGACGATTTGCCGACGTTCGGCCGCCCGACAATGGCGACGCGCAAGCCGTCCCGCAATACGCGTCCGCGAAAAGAGTCGAACAACAGTGCTTTTACGCGTTCTTCCGCCCCGGCAAGCGATGCAGGCAGCGCTTCCACCGTGTCGGCTTCCGCTTCGTCAGGATAGTCGATTGCGGCGTCGATGCCGGACAGCGCGTCTAACAGCAGCGACTCGATCGAATCGATCTCTCGCTTGACGCTGCCCTGTAGTTGAAGCAGCGCGGCTTTCAGGCTTTGCTCCGCCGTGGCGTTGATCACATCCATGACCGCCTCCGCGGCGGAAAGGTCCATCTTTCCGTTGAGAAACGCACGCTTCGTAAACTCACCCGGTTCCGCCGGGCGAAAACCGAGCGAACCGAGTGCTCCAAGCACTTTTTGCACCGTCTGCATGCCGCCGTGGCAGTTGATTTCCACCATATCCTCGCCGGTATAGCTTTTCGGCGCCGCAAAATACACCGCCATTCCGTCGTCAATCAGCTCATCGTTTTGCCGGATTTCGACATGACGCAGCTGACGCGGCGTTTTCGCCGGATCGACGCTGAGTATCTTTTTCGTGCGCTTCGCCTCGCCTCCGGAGACGCGGATCACCGCGATTGCTCCGCCGATTGCCGAAGATGGTGCGAAGATGGTGTCTTCCGTATACTGCTCCATACGCGTGCCTCCCCAAAAAGGAACGATGCCGCCGCTTTATCGCGGCGGCAAACTTGTTACGTTTCAATTTCCACTATGCAGCACGAGCCCGCGTAGTGGATTGCCGGTCACTTAATGATCCGGCGCAATGACGACGTGCCGGTTCGGCTCTTCGCCTTCGCTATGGGTGGTCACACCGGAAAATCCCTGCAGCGCGCTGTGGAGAATGCGCCGTTCGTAAGGATTCATCGGTTCCATCGTTACCGCGCGCCCGGTCTGGCGTACGCGTGTTGCGTTTTTGCGGGCAAGACGCTTGAGCGTCTCTTCACGGCGGGAACGGTAACCTTCCGTATCCAGCGTGATACGGGTGTACCCTTCTTCCTTGCGGTTTTTGTTGGCAACCAGAGAAACAAGGTACTGCATCGCATCCAGCGTTTCACCGCGGCGACCGATCAAAAGTCCCATGGTTTCGGCTTCGATGCAAATTCGAAGACCATTCTCCGTCTGTGCCGCAAGCACCGGCGCGGGAACGTTCATTTTCTCCAGCATCTCGCTCAAAAACACCGCGCACGGCGTTTCTTTGGCAAGCTCTGCGCTGTAGTCAAAGTGTTCTTCTTCAACCGCTTCCATTGTGCGCTCTCTCGGTCGCACATCGCGATCGCTGTGATCCCCGCGGGGAGGGCGTCCGCCACGGTCGCTCCGCTCACGCGGGCCGCGGCTGCGATGTGAATCGTGCCGCTGCGATGCCGCCTCGGTCTCCTTGCGGTAAACCTGCTCCATCTCCATGACCAACGGAACCTCGCGCTCGGTCAGGCGAACGACCGCCGCCTTTGCGCCGATTCCAAACAGACCTTTGCTTTCGGATTGAATCGTCTCGATTTCCACTTCGTCGATCGTAACACCCATCTCGTTAAGCCCGACAAAGATGGCCTCGTCAACGCTATTGCCCGAAAACTCCATACTTCTCATTTATCTTGTGCCTCCTCAAGCGCCAGCCTCTGCTTTGCAAACGAGCGGTTAATCAGCAAACTCGTGCCAAGCGAGAAGATGTTGCTAAATGTCCAATATACCGCGAAACTTGCATTGTACTGCAAGCAGAATACAAATGACATAACCGGCATGAGCAGCTGCATGATCTTTCCGGAACCACCCGCCGCCGTATTGTTCTGCGGCTGATTCTTTTGCATGATCCATGTAGAGAGGTACGTCGTACCGCCCGCAAGAACCGGGAAGATGAACCAACCATTGTTCATTCCGCTGTAAAGGTCTGCGCACGGCTGAACCAGAGCGTTGTAATTCGCAGTCAGTTCGTCCGTTACTGTAGCAAGCGCATAGCTGCTGCCGTCCTTTACAAAGAAGCCCATGTCCACAAATTGCTGGAGTGCTTCCGGATGTTCCTGGAAGTACAGCAACTGCGGCAACTTTGCATTCACTGTGCTGAAGAACTTTTCCGCTGTTTGAATGACCGGCGAAAATCCGTTGTCCGGCATCCACAAATTGTGTACCCAGAAGAACTTGAAGCCCTGGAACATTGCGACGCCCTGGTCGGTATTGTCCTGAAGTGTAAGAATCAACCGCACCATCATCTCGTTGCCCCATTGACGGAACGCAGCGATAAAGATGAAGAACAGCGGCATCGTAATCAGCATCGGCAGACATCCGCCAAACATACTCACGCCGCGTTCGCGCATGAGTTTTTGCTGCTCCGTGTTCAGCCTCTGCGGGTCTTTTTCGTACTTTTTCTTGAGTTTGTCGATCTCCGGCTGGACAGCCTGCATCTTCATGGACGACTTTCTGGAACGAATGTCGCCAAATACCGTCAGTCCGCGAATAATCAACGTTGCGATAATAATGGTTAATACAATACTTTCGCCTGTCAGCGACTCAAAGAGCCAGCGCATTCCCAGGAATGCCCATTGTGTTAAAAAGAAATCACCTTGCAAGGATTTCCCTCCTCTCGTTTTGAGAACATACGTGTTCCGGATAAAACGCGAGGCAACGCCGGACCGATTTTGCCGGCGTAGCCGAAATAATACGGGAACGGGACCCATGATTGAACATGGTTCCAAATAAAACTTTGTGATTATGGTTCAGTTTGTCAAACAGGGGCGAGTGTTATCGAAAGAAAGAGAAGTGCCCGCCGAAAAGACGGTAAAGGAGTTTCGATAAATAGGCGCCCGGAAAACTTTACTTGACGGGATCATACCCGCCTTTGCCAAACGGATTACAGCGGAGAATGCGCCAAATTGCCATTCCGCCGCCCTTGAACACGCCGTGTTTTTCAATCGCCTCAATCGCATACTGCGAGCAAGTCGGCTGAAAGCGGCAAGTCGGCCCGTGTAATGGAGAGATATAGTTTTGGTATCCGCGGATAACTGCGATAAAAAAGCGTTTCATGCTTACGTGTCCTGTTGCTTTAAAAGCCCTGCGCGTTCAAGTTGTGCGCGCATTGTTTCGTGAATGCTGAGAAAGGGCGCTTCCTTAATGGCGTCCCTTGCAACAAAAATGACGTTTATACCGCCTTTGATTTCAGGAATCAGCGGTGTAACAGCCTCGCGCATGCGCCGCTTAACGCGGTTTCTCATAACGCTGTTGCCGATCTTTTTGCTAACGGAGAAGCCGATCTTCGGCTTCGTGTCGCGGTTTTTTGCATACACCAGCGAAAGCAGCCGCCCCCCGCATGTTTTCCCGGCGCGGTATGTGTATCGAAATTCCTTTTTCCGCCGCAGGGAATCAATGTGTCTCACTTTGCCGCTTCCTTAAAAAATCAAACTGAAAATGCAAACATGCGGCAAGCAAATGCCTGCCGCAAGCGCTTGTGCATTCGTTTTTTGTTCTGAAAACACTGCTTTACAGGTTACGCGCTCAGAACTTTGCGGCCTTTGGCGCGTCTGCGTTTGATGACGTTGCGGCCGTTTGCCGTCTTCATGCGTTTGCGGAATCCATGCACCTTGCTCCGCTGACGTTTTTTCGGCTGATAGGTCCTTACCACTCGAATCCACCTCTTTCATACTAAATCAGGCAGGTTTCCCTGCAAAAATCGCACATACGGACATGCGCCCGCATGATATGAACCTTATGTATTATAGTAGACAGCGTCAAGCCGTGTCAAGGAGTTTTTCTTCGCCGTCCAATGCTTTGTCAGCGCAGTTTCGCAAACACGAGCCGCCCGGCGGACGTCTGCAGCGCGCTGGTCACCACAAGATCAACCGTCTCGCCGATTCGCTTCTTCCCGTTTTCAACGATGACCATAGTCCCGTCCGGCAGATATCCAATCCCCTGACCGGTCTCCTTGCCCTCTTTCACGATTGCCAGTGCAAGTTCCTCGCCCGGCAGCAACACGCTGCGCAGGGCGTTCGCCAGCTCGTTGATGTTGAGCACGGGCATGTTCTGCACGGCGGCGACTTTGTTGAGGTTGTAATCGTTGGTCACGAGGATGCCGCCAAGATCGCCCGCAAGGCGCAGCAGCTTGAGGTCCACCTCATCCACATCGTCGTAGTCGCGCTCCTCAACCTCAACCTCCTGGTCAAGCTCACACTGCATGGCGTGCAGGATGTCCAGCCCTCTGCGTCCACGCGTACGTTTGATTGCGTCCGAACTGTCTGCAATATGCCGAAGCTCCTTTAAAACGAACGAGGGTACGACGATCTTTCCTTCGACAAAGCCGGTTTTACAGATGTCGTAGATGCGTCCGTCGATAATGACACTGGTATCCAGCACCTTTGGGCGTGCGCCGTCCGGTACGATTCCTCCGGCAAGCCGGCTCTTACGAGCGGCGGCGCCTTCCATCAATTCCGTCCGGCGGGTCACCCCAACATAACCGCCGTAGTATCCGCAGATGACAAACAGCAGTATGGTGATGATCTCTGGCAACACAGGAATGTCAATTGTCTGAACGATCAGGCTGAGAAGAAAAGCAAACAACAGACCGATCATAATGCCCAGCACGCCGAACAGAATGTCCAGCGCAGGCATTTGGGTCAGCCGGCTTTCAAGATTTTTAAAGAACCCGTGGACGCCGTCTATGATTCGTGGAGAGATAATAAAAAAAATGATTCCGAATGATATGCCCACAATCACATATAAAGCGGCCATTACGACGGGCATTGTGGTATAGCGCATCACATAATCGTACCCGGGACATTTAAAGGAATATAACACCCAAGCAACAATACCGCACCCGATGCCTATACCGACCAATGCAAGCAAAACTCTAAGTACCTTCCGCATGCAATGATTGGCGTTTTCCTATTCAGTTTATCCCCCGACAAGGGGCAGGAATTCGCTCTCCTCCTTCCCGCTCGACGCGACTAATTCCGCAACGAGCACTTGCCTTGCCGTTAAATACATCTTGCGTTCGCCTGCCGAGAGACCTTTTTCCTGGTCTCTGTGGATCAGGCACTTCACAACGTCCGCAACGCCGAAAATATCGCCTTCGCGGAGTTTGTTGAGATTGTCGCGGTAGCGCTGGTTCCAGTTTTCGCTTTCGTCCGAGCAGCCGTCCTGCTTCAGAAACGCAACAACCTTTGTGCAATCGTCTTCACAGACGAGCTTTCTGAGGCCCACCGTCTCCGCAGTTTTGACAGGAACCATCGCAGTCATGCGCCCCATAACGAACCGCAACATATAGTATTTCGCAGTTTCGCCCAGAACGCTTTGTTCTTCGATGGACTCTACTACGCCGACACCGTGCATCGGGTAGCAGACCATGTCGCCAATTTGAAACACTGGTGAGTCTCCTTTCACATAAAAGCTTATTCTATAATAGCATCACTGGTCGCGGAATGTCAACAAAAATTGCAATCATATCACAATGCAACCACGCTGTCAATAAAAATTTTTCTTGCTCTTCAAATCCTTTTGCGGAACAATTTTTCATGCCTTTTGCGTGATGAATATTATGCAAAGACTGCTTATAAAAAAGCGGAAACCATGAAAGGTTCCCGCCGTTTTCAGAATTTGTCAAAAATGTTTTTAAGCCGGTTTACTTCTCTTCCGGACGTTCCGACGGAAGCAGGGATTGCTGCTCGGCAAAGCTCATATCCAGCAGACGTTTGCTCACGCGCTGCTCAAACATCGTGCTCATCGGCGCACGGTCGTGGACGATCTTGACTGCCTGCGCAAACATTGGCGCGGCGGAGATGAAGCGAATCTTCGGTGAAAGGCAAGCGTTGGGACACTCCAGCGTGTCGGTCGAAACCAGAAACTCGATCGGACTTTCGTCAATCTTTTTGATGCCTTCTTCGCTAAGCACGTTGTGCGACAATGCGGCGTATACGTGCTTTGCGCCCTTGTCCATCAGCGCATAACTGACGTTGATAAGCGTGCCGCCGGAGATTGAGAAGTCATCGATCACCAGACAATTCTTGCCTTTTACGTCGCCGATGATCTCCAGCACCTTGGCGTTTTCGTCGTGACCCAGACGCATCTTGTCGCCGATGGCCACGGGGCAGTTCAGTTCGGTTGCAAATTCTCTGCATCGTTTGGCGGAGCCTGCGTCAGGAGAAACAACGACCAGATCGTCGTCCACAATGCCCTGTCTGCGAACGTATTCGCACAACAGTGACTTTGCATAGAGATGGTCGACCGGTTTCTTGAAGAACCCCTGTACCTGCGGTGCGTGAAGATCCATAGTAATCAGGCGGTCGACGCCCGCGGCTTCGATGCAGTCGGCACAAACGCGCGCACGGATCGACACACGGGGTTCGTCTTTTTTATCGCCTTTTGCGTAAGAAAAGTACGGAATAATTGCGGTTACGGAGTTTGCACTCGCGCGTTTAAACGCGTCGATCCAGAACAGCAGTTCCACAAACTCGTCGTTCGGCGACCGGCCGATTGGTTGAACGATGTAAACGTCCTTGTCTCGAATGGATTCGTTCACACGAACGAAAATGTTTCCCTCGCTGAATCGAATGGTTGTCGCATCGCCAAGCTGCGTACCAAGGTAAGCGCACATTCGCTTGGCAAACGGGACCCCCGTTTCGCCGGCGAATATCTTGATAATCCCCGAACCGGTGTACATCTTTTCTCCCCTTTTCGCTCCGTATTGTCGACCAAACCCTCGCAACCACATTATAGCAGACGGTGGCATTCTTCTCAACACAATATGTGCTTATCAGCAAGTTCCCTTACATGATTTGGAAGATGGTGGAGCTCGAACCGCGCCAGGGTACTCCGGTCAACTTTTGTCCGGCACATATTATAGCATGAAAAAGGGCGGAAAAACCGCCCTTTTGTCATTTATCCTATATAAAATTGGCATAGCGCTATAGTCAACGTTTGCAAAATAACCTGCAATATCCGTTTTATGCGGTTTTTTGGCGTTTAGTCGCGAACAGGTCGTGCTTCAAAAAAAGCGCGGCAATCGTTCAGCGCGGGCACGTCACGCCATGTTTGCCCGATCATAACTTCCGGCCGGTTTGCGCCGTGATAGTCGCTTCCGCAGGTGACGATCAGCCCGTTTTGCCGCGCAATGCTGACCAGCGTGTCGGCGTCGCCTCCACTGATGGATGGGTGGTATGCTTCCAGCCCCATAAGCCCCATGGCGCCAAGTTGCTCCGCAAGCGCATGCAGGTTCGGGTTGCCGTGCGTCGGGTGCGCCCATACCGGGACGCCGCCTGCACCGCGGATGAGCGAAATCACTTCCTGCGGCGTAAACCGCTCCACGGTGTAGTAGCCCGGTTTGCCGTACCGCAGGTACGCCTTGAAAGCGCCGTGCAGGTTATCGGCGTAACCGCCCCTGATCAACGCCAGTGCGATGTGCAGGCGCGTAGCGACCTCCACCTTGCGGGACATATGCCGCGCAACATCGTAGCCCGCGGCTTCCAGCCGCCGGATGATCTCCGCGTTGCGCTCCACCCTGCGCCTGCGCGCCGTCTCCAACGCGTTTTTCAGGTTCGTTTCGTCAACGTCCAGATCCAGTCCGAGAATATGCAGCTCATGCGGCCAGTCCGTGTCCATCTCGATCGACGGAAGCACGCGCACGCCGTTTTGTTTTCCCGCCGCAACCGCTTCCTTTACGCCCGTAACGCCGTCGTGGTCGGTTAGTGCCGCGAGCGTCACGCCCTGCGCCGCCGCAGTTTCGATTACGCGGGTCGGCGTTTCTCCGCCGTCCGAGCAGATGCTATGCATGTGCAGGTCGAACGGCTGGTGGATTTTTGTTTCAATATGCCGTGTTATCATGGTTTCTTGCATCGTTTCCTTTTTTGCCTGAAAACGGGGCGGCCCCGCCGCCCCATACTGTTTGATTTCAATGCTTCTTTTATTTTTCTTTCAAAAAGCGATTTACCCCTCGGTTGCACCAAGCGGATCGTCCGCCTGCTCGCTTCCCGGCAGGTCGTTGTGCGGCAGGCCGGTGTCGGTCTCTTCCGCTTGCGGCGGCGTCGGCTCCGGCGCCTTTTTCTTGAATTTGCCGAGAACGTCCTTTGGATCGGCGCCCTGATAAACCGCAGCAAACTCCTCACCGGAAACGCGCTCATGCTCGATGAGCATCTGCGCAACACGGTCGAGCGCGTCGATGTCGGCATTGATTGCCGCTTTCGCGCGGTCGTACTGCTCATCGAGAATCTTGCGCACTTCATCGTCCACCGTTGCGGCAAGCGACTCGGAATAGTTCCGCTGGTGACCCCAGTCCTTGGCGATGAAGACTTCTTCCTGACCGCCGAGGAACATCGGCCCGACGGAATCGCTCATGCCGTATTCCGTGACCATCTTGTGCGCGATCTCGCTGGAACGCTGGAGGTCGTTGTACGCGCCGGTCGAAACATCGTCAAACTTGATCTGTTCCGCAACACGGCCGCCGAGTGCCATTGCGACGCGATCGAGCAGCTTGTTCTTGGTCACGTGCATCATGTCCTCTTTCGGCAGGGACATCGTGTAGCCCGCCGCCATACCGCGCGGCACGATCGACACTTCATGCACCGGGTCGCATCCTACGAGTGTAAGTGCGACGATTGCATGCCCCGCCTCGTGATAAGCCGTGATCAGCTTGTCGCTCTCGGTAATGACGCGGCTACGCTTTTCGGGACCCATCTGCACGCGCGTGATGGCTTCTTCCAGCTCGTCCATGCCAATGGTCTTCTTGTTGGAGCGCGCGGTCAAAATCGCCGCCTCGTTGAGCACGTTTTCAAGGTCTGCACCCGTGAAACCCGGCGTACGCTTTGCCATCACGCCAAGGTCGACTTCCTTGGCAAGCGGTTTGTTGCGCGCATGTACCTGAAGGATCGCCTCGCGGCCCTTTACGTCCGGATAGTTTACTGTGATGCGGCGGTCGAAACGGCCGGGACGCAGCAGCGCGGGATCGAGGATGTCCGGACGGTTGGTTGCCGCGATGACAATGATGCCTTCGTTCGGCGCAAAGCCGTCCATTTCAACGAGCAGCTGGTTGAGCGTTTGCTCGCGCTCGTCGTGTCCGCCGCCCATACCTGCACCGCGATGACGACCGACCGCATCAATTTCATCGATGAACACGACCGCGGGGGTCGCGCGCTTGGCGGTTGTAAACAGGTCGCGCACACGCGATGCGCCGACGCCGACGAACATTTCGACAAAGTCGGAACCTGAAATCGAGAAGAACGGTACCTTGGCTTCGCCCGCAACAGCCTTTGCCAGCAGGGTTTTACCGGTGCCCGGAGGACCCACGAGCAAAACGCCCTTTGGAATGCGCGCGCCGATGGCGTTGAATCGCGCGGGGTTGCGCATGAAGTCGACGACTTCTTTGAGTTCTTCCTTCTCCTCATCCGCACCTGCAACATCGGCAAAGGTGACGTTCAGCTTGTCGCCGGTCTGCAGCTTTGCGCGGGATTTGCCGAAGTTGGACATCTGCTTGCCGCCGCTTTGTGCACGGATCAGGAAATAATAGAATACGCCGAACGCCCCGAAAATGAGGATGTACGGCAAAATGATTGACCAAATCGACTCCTGAACGATCATCGATTCATAGGCAAACGAATAGTCCGCGCTGGAAACCTCGTCCACACTGGCGAACGAATCCGAATGCGCGTTGTAAACGATCGCCGCCATATCGGTGCGGAACGTGGATTCCGACGGGATGACGACATAGAATTCCACACGCTTCGGCAGGTCTTCCAGGTCATACTCACTGTCGCCGTAGAGTCCGTAAACTTCACGCTCGTCCACAAGAATCGCCTTGATGGTTTCGGCGGGCGCAGTGCCGCCGTCTTCCGTATTACGGACCAGCTGTAAAAAGTCCGTGTTGTAATCCAGCTCGTCGGTTTGGCTTTCGCCCGGATTCAGACCCGATACCATAAAAATGATCGCCGCAAAGAGCATCACCCAAATGACGGCTGTCATGACCTTCTTATTCAAACAATTGTCCTCCATCTGCGACGGTTACGTTTATTACCCCGCCGCGCATTGCTTCACCTTGCCGGAAAGTCTCCGGCGTTGTATCACGCTGTCCCGCCGCGCCTTTATTCGGAATAAACCGAGGCTTTCAGAACGCCGACGAACGGCAGGTTGCGATAAAATCCCAGGAAGTCCAGCCCGTAGCCGACAACGAATTCGTTGGGGATGATGAATCCGCAATAATCCGGCGAAATCTCGCACTCCCGGCGATCGGGCTTGTCCAGCAGGCAGCAGACCTTCAATGATGCGGGGTTGCGGCTCATCAGCAGCTTTGTCAGGTGCGATAGCGTCAGCCCGCTGTCCATGATGTCCTCGGCAATGATCACATGCTTGCCGGTGATGGACGTGTCAATATCCTTTGTGATGCGCACGATGCCGGATGTCTTTTGCTCGTTGCCGTAACTGCTGATGCCCATAAACTCCATTTGAACCGGGAAGTTCATGGCGCGCGCAAGATCGGCAAAGAACACGACCGCGCCTTTCAGGATGCAAAGCAGCACGATATCCTCTTCGCACCCGGCGTAATCTTTGGCAAGCTGTTCGCCGAGTTCCTTCACCCGCTGCTGAATCTCCTCTTCGGAAATCAGCACCTTTGCAATGTCGTCCCGCATGGATGTCCCTCTCAACCGTCCGTACCCCCTGTAAATGTAATATGCAGTATCGTTTTTGTATTCGGCCGCACCTTAACCCGTTCGGAAACGGTCAGGCCAACCGCATAGTAAACTTCATTTTCCGCGCACAGCAGCGGCATGTCCCGCAGGTGCCTTGGGATCTTTTTGTCGATCAGCACGTCCTTGAGCTTTTTTGCGCCCGGCGCGCCGATCGGAAAAAAACGGTCACCATTGCGCCGCGTGCGTACGACGAGCCCTTGCGGCAGGGCATCCGCATCCAGATACGCTTCCAGTCCGCTTTGTGTCGGGCGGTAAATCGTCGTTTGCTTGCTAACAAGCGTCCCCGCGGGCGTAATCGTCCGTCCGTTCGGTTCAAACGGTACTTCAAACGCCTTTTGGTCGGGATAGCCGCCGATATAAAGTGTCCATGCGTCCGTCCATGCATTCAAGCCGTGGTTGAGCTCGATGCATGTTCCCGTTCTGGCGTCGCAGAGCGCCAGAACGCGCCTTACGTCCGATTCCGAAACGTCTCCGCAGAGCTCCATCAACCGCTTTTTCACGATGCGTGCTTTCAGCGGCGGCGGCTGAGCGCCGAGTTTTCGCCTGTCCATTCCGTCGCCGCGGAACATGTGCGCCCCGGCGTCGTCGGCCAGTTTCGATAGCAGCGCTTCGTCTTCGCCGCAAAACATTGCGGTCTTATTCAGCGCCTCCACAACGTTCGGGTTGTACTCCTTTAAATAAGGAATCAACTCGTTGCGTACGCGGTTGCGAAACGCGTCGTTGACAAAATTCGTCTCATCCTCGCAGTAATCCTGTCCGCGTTCGGTCAGATACGTGAGGAGTTCCGCCCGACCCGTGTTCAGCAGCGGACGAATGATCGTGCCGCTTCGCATTTGCATGCCGGACAGCCCTCTGGTTCCGCTGCCGCGCAGCAGATGCATGAGCACCGTCTCCGCCTGGTCGCCTTTGTGGTGCGCGGTTGCGATGCAGTCCGCACCGCACGTTTGCCGTACACGCTCTAAAAACGCATACCGGTATTCACGCGCCGCCTGCTCCAGCGTCATGCCGGTTTCTTTGGCAAAGGCGGGAATGTCCGCGCACTCTGTGAAGAGCTTGACGCCAAGCGCATTGCAAAGCGATTCGCAAAAGCGCATGTCGCGCTCCGCCGTCTCGCCGCGGATACCGTGGTTGAGGTGCGCGGCAAACATCGCTTCAATCGCGCCGCATTGCTGCATTTCCTGCATCGCCGTCAGCAGTGCGGTAGAGTCCGCTCCACCGGAAAAAGCGACGAGCACGCGGCTTGTTTCATTCAGGCCGCAGGCAGTGAGCGTTTCCATTGTCACAAGACGTTTTTGTCCCATTTTTCGCCGCCCCTGTCCGTTTGCCGCTTTGTTTCGCAGATTGCCGTTTCCATTCCGTTCGCAGACATTGCGGGTTAATATACCGCATAGGTCGCCATGATGAAATATAGTGCTATTCTACCCGCATCAAGCTTTTTTTACAAGAGTTCCAATAAAAATACCGCGCAGTGTTGCAAACAATTCACCTTACGGTATATTTTGACATGATTTTGTGTATCCTCTATACTGATAAAGCAACTGAGGAGACGATCTATGGCGGATTCGGTTCATTCCGGTCATCGCGAGAGGATTCGCGAACAATATATACGCAGCGGAGCGGAGTCATTTCTGGACCATCAGTTCCTGGAGCTGCTTTTGACCTACGCAATCCCGCGCAGGGACACAAACGCGCTTGCGCACGCGCTGCTGGAGCGTTTCGGTACGCTGGAAAAAGTGGTCACTGCGGAAATTGCGCAGCTGACGATGGTTGACGGCGTTGGCGAAAGCACGGCTGTCTTTTTACGCATGCAGGGCGACCTGTTTCGCCGGCTGATGCTGCGTCGCACAGAAGACACGCGCGGCAACACGCGGCTGAACACCCCCGTCGCCGCAGCGCGCTATGCAATCGCGCTGCTTTCGCTCAACGGCTACGAAACCGTTGTTGCGGTTTGTCTGAACGCAAAAAAAGTCGTGACCGCCTGCGAATCTATGCAGAGCGGCTCTTTGACAGAAGCGCAGATTTATCCGCGCAATATCGCCGAAACCGCGCTTTTGCGGCGCGCGCACGGCATTTTGCTTGTACATAACCATCCGTCCGGCGACCCGTCGCCTTCCGAAGCGGATGCAAACGCGACCGACGCGGTGCGCACCGCGCTGGAAAGCGTCGGGGTGCAGCTGTACGACCACCTGATCGTCGGCGGCAACCGAGCATTCAGCTTTGCAACACAGGCGGTCATCGGCATTTCGGACGCGGAGACGGAGATTTACTCGCTGGAAGATTTTCAGGCACATTATGCTTCCAAGCCACAGCCGCGCGAACTTGTGCGCGTGATGGAACCGTATTAAAACCCAAATAACATCAAACAGCAGGCGTTTGCCTGCTGTTTTTGTTTTATTAAGATTAGCAATTTTGATCAATTGTAAGTTCTTTTACCTGCTTTTCTTTTTAAGAAAAGTACGGTCACGGATTCGACGCTTCCGTGATCAGATAGGTCACGGTCACTTTTGCGTTTACGGCGATGGCACTGCTTTCAAACGCCACGCCGACCAGCTGGTCTTCGCCCGGCGTTTCCTCAACGGAGACGATGGTGTCGATGGCGACGTCGCCCGCGTTTGCAATTGCGCTCGCTTTTTCGTATGCGTCGGCCATTGCCGCGGCAAGCGCTTCGTTATAGGCGGCGCTTGCGTCCGTCAGGCTGTAGGTCACTTCATATGACTCCGTGATGCGCGCATCGATGATCGGCGAAAGGATCGCGTTGACCTTGCTGACTACGCCGACAATGATCGTAATCGTATCGGTAGCAACATATCCTGTGATCGCGCCGTCGCTTTCACGTTGGTGCGTGCTCAGCGTTACACCCGCGGTGGTCAGGTTTCTTGCCAGCACACCCTGCGCAGCTGCAATTTCCTGCACCTGTTCGGTCAGGTTTTCGCACTTAAGCACCGCTTCTTCGGACGTCTCGCTTGAACCCTGCACAACGATGGTAATCGTCGAAAAGTCCGGCGCAGCGATGACTTCCCCGTCTCCGCTGACCATGATGGTGTGTTCCGCCGGCGCCGCTTCGTTGTTGACGATAACGTCCGGCTGGTCCGGTTTTGCGGTCGGTCCGGGGTTGATGTCGTCCTCGGCTTTACAGGCCAGTGAGCCGAACGCAAACAAGAGCGCCGCGCAAAGGCATGCCGCCGTCTTCCAGTTGAAAATTCTGCGTTTCACCAATTTATGCCCCCTCCAAATCCACACGATGGATCGGCGCCCCGTCCAGGAACGCTTTGAGATTCTCCGATGAAAGCCGCATCAGCTCTTCGCGCGCGGAAAGCGGCGCCCAGCCGATATGCGGCGTTACAATACAGTTCTTTGCACGCAGCAGCCGGTCGTCCCTTCCGATCGGTTCGCCTTCCGTAACGTCCAGTCCAGCGGCATAGATGCGATTGCTGTTGAGCGCCTCCACAAGGTCCGATGTATTGACGATTGCGCCGCGCGCGGTGTTGATGAGGATTGCGCTTTTCTTCATCTTGTCTATTGCGATGCGGTCGATCAGCCCCGTCGTCTGAACGGTTGCCGCGCAATGCAGTGAAAGCACATCGCTCCTGCGGAACAATTCGTCCTGCGGCACATACTCGCCGACGAACTCCCTGCGCACAGTGCGGCTGCTGCCGATGACCTGCATGCCGAGGCCTTGCGCCATCTTTGCCGTTGCACAACCGATCGTACCGGTGCCGAGCACGCCAAACACCTTGCCGGTAACGCCTATGATGGGATAATCCCATACGCAATCGCCGGGTTGCTGCGTCCAGCGACCGGCGCGAATCTGTTCGTCGAACAACCGTGCGCTGTTGCACAGCGTCAGCATCAACGCAATTGCATGCTGCGCCACCGCGTCCGTCGCATAGCCGGGCACATTGCAAACCACAACGTTGTGCTTGCGCGCCGCCGCCATGTCGATCTTGTCATAGCCTGTTGCCAGCAATCCCAGAAAGCGCAGCTTCGGTGCCGCGGCAAACTCCACCTCGCTAAGGCGTGTGCGGTTTGTAAACGCAATGTCCGCGTCCTTCAGCCGCCCGGTTACCTGTTCCTGTTCGGTATAGTCGTAAATCGTTAAATGTCCGTAGCGCGCAATCGGTTCCCAGTCGATATCACCGGGGTTAAACGAATACGCGTCCAGTACAACAATTTCCATTTCGTTCTCCTGTGTGCCGGGTTATTAGAAAAAGTATATCGCAATCAAACAGGCATGACAAGCGGCGCGCGCCAAACCGTCCACGTCGTGCCTTTCATTGCGAATGACCGCAACATGTTGTATAATGAATTGATATATTTGGGGTAATAGGCGGATTATGCGTTCTATCAGTTTTGAGTGCGCAACATGCGTTCTTTCCCATTTATTAAGACATGACAAACGAAAGGGTTGATTCATTCTTTGGCTTCCAAAACGAGCGGTAGAAAAACCGGCGCACAAAAGGCCGCCGAAACACGCGCAAAAAATGCTGCAAAGGAGAAGCTGGCGTCGGAAGCGACCGGCGTACTGCTTGTCGCCGCGGGTATCCTTGCCGCGGCGTATCTGATTTTCTCCGCGACCGGTTACCTTGGCGAAGTGCTCGGCAAGGCGCTGTTCGGGCTGATCGGCGTGATTGCATACGCGCTGCCGGTCATTTTGATCGGCGTCGGCGTCGTCTACATGCGCGGCAGTTCCAACGCGCGGCTGAACAACTCCGGCTGGTGGATGATGCTCGGCATCTTTGCGCTTGTCACCCTGCTGCAAACCATTCGCACGTCCACTTATGAAGGCGTGCTGTATATGGATTTTATTAACGAAGCGCTCCATGTCGGACAAAACGCACATCTTGGCGGCGGTTTACTCGGCGCGGTGATCGGTTACCCGATTTTGCTGCTTGGCGGCAAGACGCTTGCATACATTCTCACACTCACGCTGATCGTCGTATGTCTCATCGCTCTCACAGGGTTCTCCGTGCGCGATTTCGGCGAAAAAATGTCGGACACGATCATCACGGCCGTCGAAAACTCGCAGGAAAAGCGCCAGGCCGCCAGAGAACAGATGTTTACAATTGATCTTGATGCTGCGGAGGAAGAAGAACCGCCCGTACGGCAAAGGCGGCTGCCTGCCGTCACGCTGGCTGAGGTGGAATCCCCGAAAAAGGCAAAACGTGAAAAGCCGAAACCGAAGGTCAAGGACGCAGAGCTTCAGTCGTTTTCCGGTGATTTTCAAACCAAGTCCGGTGGACGCGTGAAGCCGAAAGCACCGGAGCCGGTGAAGACGGATATTTGGGACGATCTGGACTTTGAACCGGGTGACGACGTGCCGTTGGTTGTCGATCCTCCGAAAAAGAGCACGCCCAAGAAGACCGTGGCCGACCTGCCTGATCCGACGCCGCTGTTCGGTGCGCAGCCGGTAAAGCCCGATCAATCCGAAAAGCACGCGGGCCCGGCACGCCAGCCCGGCGTAAAGACCGCACCGAAAGGCGCAGCCAAGGCAAAAACGGCGACATCCTCTGCCAAGTCCAAATCCCAGCCGGAAGTCGTTTTACCGAACGCAAACTATCAAGCTCCGTCAATCGACCTGCTTGACAAGGCCGACCACTCCAAGGACGACGAAACCGACTCACCGGAAGAGAAGGCGCGCATTCTGATTGAAACGCTGGAAAGCTTCCGTATTTCGGCAACGATTACGCATATTGCCGTCGGTCCCGCACTGACTCGCTTTGAAATCCAGCCCGCGCCGGGCGTGCGCATTTCGCGCATTACGGCGCTAACCAACGATATCACCATGGCGCTTGCCGCACCACGGCTGCGCATGGAAGCGCCGATACCCGGCAAAAAGGCCATCGGCATTGAAATTCCGAACAAAAAATCCTCGCTGGTGCTGCTGCGCGACATCATTGAAAGCAAGGAGTTTAAAAACAGCGCCTCTCCGGTGACAATGGCACTCGGCCGTGAAGCCAGCGGCAAAATTATCGTCGCCGACCTCGTTCGCATGCCGCATATGCTCATTGCAGGCGCGACCGGTTCCGGTAAAAGTGTTTGCATCAACGACATTATTGTTTCGATGGTCTATAAAAGTTCACCCGCGGACGTGAAGTTTATGCTGATCGACCCGAAAATGGTTGAAATGAGCATGTACAGTTCGCTGCCGCACCTTCTGATCCCCGTTGTGACGGAACCCAAGAAAGCCGCAAGCGCTATGCGCTGGGCGGTCAACGAAATGACGCGGCGTTACAAGATTTTTTCCGACGAGGGTGCAAAACACCTCGACCGCTACAACGAGCGCGTGAAAAATGAAGTCGACCGTATGCCGCGCATCGTCATCATCATCGACGAATTGTCCGATTTGATGATGGTTGCACCGGACGAGGTTGAGGAAAGCATCCGCCGCATTGCGCAGCTTGGCCGTGCTGCGGGCATCCATCTGATCCTTGCGACTCAGCGCCCGGACGCAACGGTCATTACAGGGCTGATCAAGGCAAACATCCCGTCGCGCGCGGCGTTCGCCGTCAGCAGCGCGACCAACAGCCGCATCATCCTAGACATGGGCGGTGCAGAGAAGCTGCTTGGCCACGGCGACATGCTCTTCCATCCCGACGGGTCTGCCAAGCCCACGCGTTTGCAGTGCGCCTACATTTCGGATGACGAGGTGGAGCGCATCGTTGCGCATTTCCGTGCACAAACGCAACACCCGAGCTTTGATGAACAGATTCTCGACGATGTTTCAAAATTTGAAAAGAGCGGCCCGACCGGCGGCGCCTTCGGCGAAGGCAAACAGGAGGACGACCTGCTCGGCGAGGCGGTCAAGGTCGTGCTTGAACACGGGCAGGCCAGCACGAGTATGCTCCAGCGGCGGCTCCGCGTGGGTTATGCACGCGCGTCCCGCCTGATCGACATGATGGAGCAAAAAGGCTATGTTTCCGGTTTTAACGGAAGCAAACCGCGCGATGTGCTGATCAAAAAATCGCAATATATGGAACTCTTCGGTGACGAAGCGCCGGTGGCCGACCCGCCGGAACGCGAGCCGAACCCGATGTCCAAATTCTATATGGACGAAAATTAACGGCGGAGTTATTCCCCGCCTCACAATGATCCTTAATAAGAAACGGAGACAACGAAACCCTATGTCGAACGTCGGCGTCATCTCGCTTGGATGCGCAAAAAATCAGGTAGACACGGAACGTATGCTCGGCCTTCTCACAAGCGCCGGTCACACACTGACCGGCGACCCAGCAGAGGCCGATATCCTCATTGTCAACACCTGCGGCTTTATTGCACCCGCCAAGCAGGAGTCCATAGACGCCATTTTGGAAATGGCACAATATAAGAAGTCCGGAAAATGCAGGCAGCTCGTGGTCACCGGCTGCCTGTCCGAGCGTTATCGTGAAGAGCTCAAGGGTGCGCTGCCGGAGATCGATATCCTGCTCGGTGTGCGCGAATACGAGACGCTCCCCCGGCTGCTTGGCGACAGAGAAACCGACGCCCCGACGTGCGGGCCGCAGTCCACGCGAATATTGACCACGCCGGATTACAGCGCGTATCTGCGCATTGCCGACGGCTGCAACAATCGCTGTACCTATTGTGCAATCCCGCTGATTCGCGGCAATCTCGTCAGCGAGCCCATGGAGGCGCTCGTGGACGAAGCAAAGCGCCTCGCCGACAGCGGCGTGAGCGAACTGACGCTGATTGCGCAGGACACATCCGGTTACGGTGTCGACCGCTACGGCAAGCCGATGCTTTCGGAGCTGCTTGCGCAACTGGAAAAAATCGACGCGCTGCACTGGCTCCGCGTTCTTTATACCTATCCGGACACGGTCACACCGAAGTTGATCGACCGGTTTTTACAAAGCGACAAAATCGTGCCGTATCTCGACATGCCTCTACAACACACCGAAGACGAAATGCTCAGACGCATGAACCGCCGTGGCGATCAAAAACACATTGTCAACGTGTTGGACTATGTTGAAAAGCACGCGCCAGAGTTTATGCTCCGCACGACGCTGATGGTCGGCTTCCCCGGAGAAACGGACGAACAGTTTGAAAACATGCGTCAGTTTATCGTCGATCACCCGTTCGACCGCATCGGTACGTTCGCTTTTTCGCCGGAGGACGGAACGAAAGCCGCGGACATGCCGGATCAGGTGGACGAAAGCGTGAAGCTTCATCGTTTGAAAGCGCTCATGGAGACACAACAGGCGATATCGAAACAACGAAACCAACGGCGTGTCGGCTCTACCGTCGAGGTGCTGATTGAAGGATATGAAAATGGACGTGCGTTCGGGCGCTCCTATGCGGAAGCACCGGACGTGGACGGGCGGGTTTACCTGGAAACCGGCACCGCCCTCCCGGTTGGAAGCTATATCCGCGTGAAACTCACCGGCGCGCTTGAATACGACATGATCGGAGTACCGTAAAATGAGTGAATCTAATCAGAAAAAAAGTGTTATCAACCTGCCGAACCGGCTGACCATCTTCCGCATGATACTCGTGCCGCTGATGGTTGCGGCGTTCTCATTCGACCATTGGCTGCCTTGGTGGAATTATCTTGCCGCGGGCATCTTCTTTGTGGCGGACATGACGGACATTGTGGACGGTTACATCGCGCGCAAACGCAATTTGGTCACAAACTTCGGTAAGTTGATGGACCCCATTGCGGACAAACTGCTGTTTTGCTCGGCGTTTATCATGATGACGTGGAACGGCATGCTCAACCCGATTCTATGCATCATCTTTGTCGGGCGGGAAATCATCGTTTCCGGTTTCCGGCTCGTCACCGCGTCCGGCGGCAAGGTGATCGCGGCAAACTGGCTCGGCAAGCTCAAGTCCGCACTGCAGGTGATCGCGATCCTCTGGACGCTGCTTGGCAACCCGATTTTCTCGCGCTGGAACTTTGCGTTTGACTTTGGCGTGATGTGCACGGCAGCGGTGTTCACGATCTGGTCTGCCGTGGATTACATCATCGCCAATCGCAACTCCATCAGCTGGGATTGAGTATCGCCTTTTACATGCTTTTACCAAGTATGTGATAAATTCATTTGCGTATTATTCTTTTAGGAAGCGTATAAGAAATATGAAGTCCTTTCCTGTTCTTTTCCTTCGGGAAAAGAAATAGGAAAGATTACGAAGGAAGTGCAGAACACATGATAGCGGAAATCGTATCAGTTGGAACGGAACTCCTCATGGGACAGGTCGTCAATACCGACGCACATTTTATCGCGCAGCGCCTTGCGCCGCTCGGTTTTCAGGTTTATTATCACACAACGGTCGGCGACAACGTCAAGCGCCTGACCGCCGTTGTCCACCAGGCGGTGGAACGCTCCGACGTGGTCGTATTCACCGGCGGGCTCGGCCCCACCGACGACGATCTGACCAAAGAGACCGTCGCCTCCGCGCTCGGGCTGACCGTGGAGCTAATCCCGGAAGAGGCCGAACGTATCACGCGTTACTTTGAATCACGCGGCTATACCATGACGCCGAACAATTATAAACAGGCGAGTTTTCCAAAGGGTTCCATCATACTCAAGAACGACTTCGGCACGGCGCCGGGCTGCATCATGAGCGCAGAAGACAAAACGGCGATTCTTCTGCCGGGACCGCCGCGGGAGCTCTTCCCCATGTTTCAAAACCACGTCATGCCGTATCTTGAACGCATGAGTGGTAATCAGCTGTATTCCCGCGAACTGCGCATTTTCGGCATGGGCGAATCCAGCGTGACCTACCAGCTGCGCGACATTATTGAAAACCAGACGAACCCGACCGTCGCGCCATATGTGAAAACAGGCGAAGTCACGCTGCGCGTCACCGCGCTTTGCAAGGATGAAGACGAAGGCGCCGCGATGGCACAGCCCATGATCGACGAGATCGTCTCCCGCCTTGGCGACATCGTGTATTCCACCATGGGCGAATCGCTGCCGGAGACATGCACACGCATGCTCACAGACGACGAAAAAACGCTTGCCGTTGCGGAGAGCTGTACCGGCGGGCTTGTCACAAGCCAGATCGTCGATATTCCCGGTTGCTCGAACTTCTTTAAGGAAGGTTGCGTCACCTATTCCAACGAAGCAAAGATGAACCGCCTTGGCGTAAAAATGGACACGCTGGAAACATTCGGCGCGGTCAGCGAAGAATGCGCCCGCGAAATGGCGGAAGGCTTGCGGGAAACGTCCGGCGCGGACTATGCGCTTGCGACGACCGGCATTGCCGGTCCGGACGGCGGGACGGAAGAAAAACCCGTCGGCACGGTTTACATTGCGTTGGCATATGCTGGAAATACGCAGGTCAAGCGGCTGAATTTGCATGGTGAACGCGCGCGTATCCGCGAGATTGCCGCGCTGCACGCGTTCGATATGCTGCGCCGCACGCTCTGCGAATAACCGTCGGATTTTTTGAAGATTTTCCGCAAAGAAAGCGCTGTACTTATGTCGACTTGCCGTGCTATAATGATTCGAGTGGATGCGATCATTTGTTTCCATCCGCTGTTTTGTGTTAATGCCGTATCCACTATGCAACAGAACAATTTGCACTTAAAATAGACTGAACAGACGAAAGGATTACAGTGATGGTCGAAAAAGAAAAAGCATTGGAGATCGCCCTCAGTCAAATTGAAAAACAGTTCGGCAAGGGCGCCATTATGAAGCTCGGCGATGCGGGCGCGCGCGTTGCCGTTGCAACCATATCGACCGGCTGCCTGCCGCTCGACTACGCGCTTGGCGTCGGCGGAATTCCGCGCGGCAGAGTCGTTGAGATTTACGGGCCGGAATCTTCCGGTAAAACCACCATTGCGCTGCACATCGTTGCGGAAGCACAGAAGATCGGCGGAACCGCTGCGTTTATCGACGCGGAGCATGCGCTCGATCCGGTCTATGCCGAAGCGCTCGGCGTACAGGTGGACGATTTGTACGTTTCCCAGCCGGACACCGGCGAGCAGGCGCTTGAAATTACGGAAGCGCTCGTTCGCAGCGGCGCGATTGACGTTGTAGTCGTGGACTCCGTTGCCGCGCTGGTACCCAAGGCGGAAATTGAAGGCGACATGGGCGATGCGCACGTTGGGCTTCAGGCGCGTTTGATGAGCCAGGCGCTGCGTAAACTCACCGGCGCGATCAACAAGTCCAACACGATCGTCATCTTTATCAACCAGCTGCGCGAAAAAGTCGGCGTCATGTTCGGCAACCCCGAAACAACGACCGGCGGCAAAGCGCTGAAGTTCTACGCATCCATTCGTTTGGACGTGCGACGCATCGACGCGCTGAAAAACGGCACCGAGATCGTCGGCAACCGCACGCGTGTCAAAGTCGTCAAAAACAAGGTTGCACCGCCGTTTAAGATTGCGGAATTCGACATGATTTACGGCGAAGGCATCTCGCGCGAAGGTTCGCTGCTCGACATGGCCGTCGATAAAAAGCTGGTCAGCAAGTCCGGCGCGTGGTACGGCTATGGCGACATGCGCATTGCGCAGGGCCGCGAAAACACACGCCAGTTCTTAAAGGACAACCCGGAACTGACACAGAAGCTGGAGAAGGAACTCCGCGCCATCTTCGATGAAGAGCGCAAGAGAGCCGCAGCCGAACAGGATGCCAAGCGCAAGGCCGCAGCCGCCGCGCTGGCAGGCGCAGGTGCGACCGCGGCAGAACCCGCGGCGCCCGCAAAGGCTCCGGCAAAGAAATAGTACCCCTACTTTTCTTTTCAAGAAACGCGTACAAAAGAACACAACACAAAGCGCCCGCTTTCGCGGGCGCTTTTGATTGTCGGGAAGTGTACTTTGGCGTGAATCAATCCAGTGCAAACAGCGTCATGTCCGTTCCGGTGTCGCGCACAAGCAGTTCGCCGCGCGTTCTACCAATCTGCGCGCCAACGTAAAAATCGCCCGCCGCGCCGGAAATGTTGACCACCTGTATGATATAGATCAGCCAGAAATCCGTTTCATAAAATGCAACGTTGAGAACCAAAAGGATCAACCCGAGGATGACGACCGGCGCAAACGCGATAACGAGATATTGCCTGCGGTCAAACAGCGCGTCGCTTCCCGCGTAAGCATACAATCCGGAGTAACCATAGCGCGGCTTTACACCGGAAAATCCCTTCATGAAGATGCCGTGTACCATCTCGTGCAGAATCATGTATACGACGATACTCGCCACCAGCAGCAGCATTGTAACCAGCGAATTGACGCCGAACGAAAAACTTGTAAACGGCGGACAGATGAAAAACCCGAGCGCCAGCATCAACAGCGTGATACCAAATGAAAGCACATTGACGATGACCGCTTCTCTTTTGTTGCGCATCAGGTCGATTTTTCGTATCTCACGATACCCTTCAGGGAGCGTCGTCATGCGTCCTCCTGCTTCTTATCCGGGTTTTTCCAGTACTTGCTGCCGTCCGGCAGACGTTTGAGCCAGCCCGCCTCGATCAGCCCGCGCCGCAGTATGAAATAGTCGTTGAACGTGTGCCAGCTGGACAGAATACCGTTCACGTCGTGTTCGCTATAGTCGTGATCAAGTTCAAACTTGCCCGCAAGATACGCATACGCTTCCTCGCGCGGCGCCTGTTTGCGCGGCAATTGCTTGAGCTTTCCTTCTTCATCTAAAAATCGTTCGATACCCTGTGTCATTTTTCTTCTCCCGTTTCCTTGTCCCGCGCCGATACGCCGGTTTTAGGAAAGCAGGGCGTACTGGCTATTGTAAATTTCGGCGTAAAAGCCGTTTTTCTTCAATAATTCTTCGTGTGTCCCCTGCTCCACAATCTTGCCTTCGTTAACGACGAGGATCGTGTCCGCATTGACGATTGTCGAAAGCCGGTGCGCAATGACGAAACTTGTGCGGCTTTGCATCAGCTCGTCCATCGTCTGCTGGATGAGGATTTCCGTGCGCGTGTCCACATTGCTCGTGGCTTCGTCCAGTATCAGGATGCTGCGGTTGGCAAGATATGCCCGCGCAATGGTGAGCAGTTGCTTCTGCCCGCTGCTGACGTTGGTCGACTCTTCGTTGATCTGCGTTTCATACCCGTCCGGCATGGTGTCCACAAAAAAGTCGATATGCGCGCGCCGCGCCGCTTCCATGACCTCTTCACGGGTGGCGTCGGCTTTCCCATAGGCTATATTCTCATAAATTGAGCCGGAAAACAACCATGTATCCTGTAAAACCATTGAAAACATTGCGCGAAGATCGGCGCGTTCCATGGTTTTTGTGTCCACGCCGTCGATCGTAATGCGTCCCGCGTCCACATCGTAAAAGCGCATCAACAGATTGACGATGGTTGTTTTGCCGCCGCCGGTCGGCCCGACGATTGCGACCTTTTGCCCGGGCAGCACGTCGATATCCAGATCCTGAATCAACGGTTTTTCCGGTACATAGGAAAAGTCCACATGTTCAAAGCGGATATGTCCGGTGCCGCGCGGCACCGGCTGGCCGGAGGGTTGCTCCATTTCGTCGCGGTCCAGCATTTCGTACACGCGCCCGGCGGAAGCAAGCGTATGCTGCATAGTCGAAAGCCCCTGCGCAATGCTCTCCAGAGGGCCCGCAAACAGCTTTGCGTACAGTACGAATGCGACCACGTCGCCGACGTTGATTGTGCCCGCAATCGCCAGCGCTCCGCCGAGGATGCAGATTGCGATATAGGCGACGTTGTTGGTCAGCGTGACGATCGGCGACACGATCCCGGAGAGATAAAAACCCTTTTGCAATCGCGCGCGTGCTTCGTCGGTCACGGCTTCATGCGCGCGGCGCTGACGGTCTTCCAGATGAAACGCCTTGACGGTTGCAAAGCCGGTGAAGTCCTCTTCGTTGAGCGCATAAATGTTACCGATGGATTTGCGCGCTTCGGCAAAGTGCTTCTGGCTCCGTTGTGATATCCGCGACGCCATGGTCAGCGAAAGCGGCAGCAAAATGACGACCGCAAGCGCCATGACCGGCTGAATCACAAACAGGATCACGGTGATGCCGATGAGTTTCAATATGCCGGAGATCGTGAGGTCGAGCACGGTGTGTACGGTGTTGCCCAGCACGGAAACGTCGTTCGTCATGCGGGAAATGACCTCGCCCTTGGGTGTGTCGTCCACAAACTTGACCGGCAGGCGCTTGATTTTATCGCTGATGCGGATGCGCAGTTCACAGGTGAACAACTTGGAAACGACGTTGTTCATCACAAACATGGTCGCGAGGCTGCAAACGCCCGCAACGAGATACACGCCCACAAGCACGACGCAGCGGCGGATGAACGGCGGCATGTCGATTGCGGTGCCGTACGCCCAGTAATTATAAAGGATGTCCGTTTGACTGCCGAGCAATTCAGGCCCGATCAATACCATTGCGACCGACAGCATGCTGATACTCGACGCAAGCAGGAGCCATCCGCGGATCGGCCTTGCCTCGGAAAAGATGCGTTTCAGCGTCTTTCTGCTCTTCGCACGCTCGATTGCGCGTTCTTCTTTCGTCTTCTTTGCTTTTTGTTGTTTGGTTTGCTGTTCCATATGCTTACAGACCTCCGTTTCCGTCCGAAGGCTCGCCGAGCTGGGACACATAGATTTCGCGGTAGATCGGGCAGCTTCCCATCAACTCATTATGCGTGCCGCTGCCGACGAGTTGCCCGCGGTCGAGCACATAGATCACGTCACAGCGCATTGCGGTCGCCGCGCGCTGGGTGATGATCAGCTGCGTTTTGCCGCGCAGATACACGTTGAGCGCGCGCCGCAGTTTGCTTTCGGTCAGGTAGTCCAGCGCGGAAAAGCTGTCGTCAAACACATAGGCACAGGCGTCTTTAAGGATTGTGCGTGCAATGGAAATGCGCTGTTTTTGCCCGCCGCTGATGTTTGCGCCCGCCTGTGTGAGTTCGTAGTCGAATCCTTTTTCGTTGCCGCGCACAAAGTCGAGTATCTGCGAAATTTCGCAGGCGTTATCCATCTCTTCCTGCGTCGCTGCAGGTTTGCCCATCTTCAGGTTCTCCGAAATCGTCCCATGGAAGATGCCGGGCTTTTGCAGGGCGATGGAAATATTGTCACGCACGGTCTCCCGCGCAATGCTTGCACAGTCCCGCCCGCCAAGCGAAATGGATCCTTCGGTCGGTTCGTGAAAGCGCAGCAGCAGCTTTGCCAGCGTGGATTTTCCGCTGCCCGTACCGCCGATGACCGCCGCGACCTGCCCGTTTTGAATGCGCAGACCGATATGCGAGAGCGCGGGTGCGTCCGCGTTTTCGTAGCGGAAGGATACGTCGTGAAATTCGATTTCACCGTTTAGCTTGATGTTCTCCGATGCGCGCGTTTCCACACCGCTGAGCGCGAGCACCTCGGATATGCGCTGAACGCAGACCTTCAGGTGCGGCAGGAACGCAAACGTCCAGCTCAGCACAAGCAGGCCGTTCATGATCAGTGCGACATACTGAATGGTCGCGATCACGTCGCCCGCGCGCAGCATGGGTTCCGTTTGCAGGCGAATAGCGCCGATATAAAGCATCGCCACCGTCGAAAGATTGAGCAGAAGCAGCGACAGCGGGTTGATCATGTTGGTCAGCACGTTCGAGCGGATGATGTTTTTCGCCATCTCGCGGGTTGCGTCCGCAGCACGCTCGTGCTCATAGTCCTCCTTGTCGAACGAGCGGATGACGCGGATGCCGCCGAGCCGTTCACGCACGACCTTGTTCTGGAGATCGATGTATTTATCCGCGTTGACCCATAGCGGACCGATGTTTTTGGTTACAACCCACACGATCAACAGCACCAGCGGCGCAAGGATGAGCAATATCAGCGCAAGCAGCCAGTCACTCATAAACGCAAGCACCGTGCCGCCGAAAAACAGCACCGGCACCGTTACGATTGCGTAGACGATTGCGGTTGCCGCTTCCTGCAGGCTGAAGATGTCGTCGGTCGAGCGGGTTAAAAGGCTTGAGGTGCCGATGGTTTCGTATTCTTCAAACGTCAGGGAGTTGATCTTTTGAAACACCCCGCGCTGCAAATCGGCCGTAAACCCACTTGCGATTTTGGAGTTGATCTTGGTTGAAAATATACCGCTGACAAGCATGGCCACGGCGAGGCCAAGCATGATGATCCCCTGCCGCACAATATAGTCCATATCGCCGTTTCGAATGCCGACATTGACGATGTCGCTCATCAAATACGGCATGAACAGCGAACACAGCGTTGCGATCAGGTACAACCCGCCGTCGGCGATGAGTTTTCTTTTGTATGCCTTAATAAACGGAAAGATTTGTTTCATTCAGTGCTCCATTCAAGGTTGCGCGGCGTTTTCGCCACAAAAAAAGGCCGTTGGAAACGGCACACGCACAGTTTCTCCGCGGCATAGTCCTATAGCGCGGCGCATGTGGTCGTCCGTTTCGCCCTTGCACAAGAAGCCGCGTCCACCGCGGCGAACGCGGCGGGCAGAGCCTGCCTTGCCTGTGCAAACTGCAAATGCCGAATCGGCGTTAACGGATACGCATACGTCCAATAAAAACCTTCCTGTGAAACTGCTGGTATCTTACCATTTTTCAACCGGTTAAGCAATAGCCCGCCGGTTGCAATCGATGCGCGGCGGTTGATATTTACTCAACCGGACAGTGGATGTAAATTTACGCGTTTTCTTTGTTCTGCCTATGCGGGTGTGATAGAATGGAGCAAACAACCGGAAGGAATGAAAGCATGGTCTGTCCAAATTGCCGCAATATCATATCGAAAGATTCGAATACCTGCATCTTCTGCGGTAACGTTTTTACGCGAAAAGGCAAAACGGTCGAGCGGTATGAAGCGGGCGCAACGAAAACGCGACGTACTTTTGCCGGTAAAGCACAGCGCTTTTTCCTGATCGCCGCACTGCTCTTCGGGGCTGTCACATTCGGTGTGATTTTGTTTTCGCCGGAGATTTTCTGGTATGCGTCCGCCACGCAGGCGCCGCAGGTTTTGGAAACGCCCGTGCCGACCCCGCTTGAAACACCGGAGCCAACGCCGACGCTCACACCCGAGCCGACACTTGCGCCGGAGTCAACGCCGACGCTCACACCCGAGCCGACACTTGCGCCGGAGTCAACGCCAACGTTCACGCCTGAACCGGATCCGACCGTTACACCGCAAGCCGTCTCCCCGACGCCGGAAACGACCGCGGAACCGGCCGTCACGCCAACGCCCGGTGCGGACGGTGCATTCAATGGCGTAAACGGTGATTATCCGATCGTCGTCTTCCTGTCGGAAGTTGACACGGACGACCCCGATACGCAGCAGTCCGCGGGAGAGCTGTTGGGCGAGCGGTTCGACGGGACGATTACACTCAACGTGGATGCAAACGGCGACGGCACGATCAGCATCGATCAGGGATTTTTCTCTCCGGACGAGATTACCGTTTCCGCCTTTGTCGGCAGCGACGGCTCGGTGTCGGCCAACACACTTTACGGCACGATAATGGACGGCGGCTATAAGCTGACCGTGATATGCGTCTATTCGGGACAGTCGGTTTCCGGCTTCTTTTGGATGGACGATGAACTGACGCACATTGAGTTTTTGTACTTCGGATAAGTCATTTTTTTTGCGTGTGAAACGCGGTTACCTGCATGTGAGCGGTTCCGTTTTATGATGTAATATGGTATACTATCCATAGAATCCTGCAAACTTTTTTGCAGAGACCGTAACGGAGGGAACAATATGAAACTGCTGTTCGCAATCGTACAAAACGATGATCAAAAGGCGCTGACAAACGCACTGATCGAACGCAGCATCAGCGTTACGCGCATTGCCAGCACGGGCGGTTTTCTTCGCGGAGGAAACTCCACACTGATGATCGGCGTGGAGGAAGGCAAGCTGGAAGAAGCGTTGGAGATCATCAAAAAACAGTCCAGCCGCCGCCACATCGTAACGGTGCCCGCAACGGGCATTCCACACAACATTGACAGTGTTGCAATGCCTATGACCGTCACCGTTGGTGGAGCTACCGTGTTTGTTCTTGAGGTGGAAAACTCCTTTAAGTTTTAAGGAGTTATGCCGATGATGCAACCGTTGGAGGCGCTACTGTGTTTGAATTAGAAGTTGAGAATTCATTCAAATTCTAAGCTTCATGAACCTGAACATCTTAACCGGGAGCCTTGGCTCCCATAATTTTTTAGAAACGCATTGATATTATGAAACAGACCCCGGCCTTCGAGCGGCCGATGTTTACGCCCGCGTCGCTCAGGCAACTGATTATCCCACTGATTATCGAACAAATGCTGGCCATGACGGTCGGCATGGCAGACACCGTTATGATCGCCTCCGTGGGTGAGGCCGCGGTGTCCGGTATTTCGCTTGTAGATTCGCTCAACAACCTTATCATCAGTATCCTTGCGGCGCTCTGCACGGGCGGCGCTGTTGTTTGCGCGCAGTATCTCGGCAGACAGGATTTTTTGAACGCGCGGAGTTCGGCAAAGCAGCTTGTCTATGTTGCGCTGATCTTCACCGTTATCGTCAGCGCGGTGCTGCTCAGCTCGCGCAACTTTTTCATTCGCGTGCTCTTCGGTGAAATCGAGGCGGACGTACACACAAACGCTTCGAGGTACCTGCTGTTAACGTCGCTGTCGTTCCCGTTCCTTGCGGTGTACAATGCCTGCGCGGCGCTCTTCCGCTCCATGGGCAATTCCCGCGTGTCGCTGTTTGCCTCGGTCATCATGAACGTCGTCAATATCGGCGGCAACGCGCTGCTTATCTACGGCTGCGGCTGGGGTGTTGCGGGCGCTGGCACTGCCACGTTGGTGTCCCGCGCGGCTGCGGCGGTCATTATGCTCGTGTTGATTGCAAATCCCGCCAACGTCATCCACCTGCACAAGGTTTGGAAAGTGCGCCTGAATACCACGCTCATCAGGAGCATCCTCTCCATCGGCGTTCCAAACGGATTTGAAAACGGACTGTTCAACTTTGGCAAGCTCATCGTGCAGTCCATGGTTTCCACACTCGGCACCGCCGCCATCGCCGCAAACGCGATCCTCGGCAGCATCTCCGGTATCGTCTTCGTGCCCGGCATGTCGATGGGCCTTGCGATGATTACCGTCGTTGGCCAGTGCGTCGGCGCAGGCGATTATGCACAGACCAAATATTACGTGAAAAAGATGATGATGCTGACGCATCTGGTCTTGATTGCGGTGAACGTGCCGCTGCTGTTTTTGAATCAATGGGTGGTCGGCTTGTTCCCGCTGAGCGCGGACGCCGCCGCTATTTGTCTGGAAGTGCTGCCGGTGCTGTCGATCCTTCTCATGACCATCTGGCCGTATTCATTCGCTTTGCCGAACGCACTGCGCGCCGCGGGCGACGCGCGCTTTACCATGATCGTCTCGTCCATCTCAATGTGGACGCTCCGCGTTGGGCTTTGTTATGTTTTTATCCGGTATTTCAACCTCGGCGTCGCCGGGGTGTGGTATAGTATGTTTATCGACTGGGTCGGCCGGCTCTCGTTCTTCATTCCGCGGTATCTGCGCGGAAAGTGGCAAACGAAGATCGTGATACGCTGAACCGCTGAATCCAAAGGAGAAACACCGCTTGGTTGAATTGTTTGCCGCCGATATCCGGCAGATCCAGCCCCGTGCGGATCAACTGATCCACCTGCTTGACGAAGAACGCCAGGCCCGCGTCCGTCGGCTCAGCGCGTCCGACGACGCGCTGCGAAGCCTTGCCGCCGGGTTGCTTTTGTACGACGCGTTCGGCGAAAACGCGCGCAACGCAACGTTTGTCCACGGCAAGCGCGGCAAGCCGCACCTGCCCGACCGACGCCCGTTCAACCTTACCCATGCGGGCGATTACGCCGTGCTTGCGTTGGCTGGCGATGCGGTCGGCGTGGACATTGAGCGTATACGCGATATCGACTGGGAAAAGGTTTCCCAACGCTTTTACCATCCGGACGAACAGGCATTCTTAGCAAAGGCGGACGACCCGCGTGCAACGTTTTTTACCATTTGGACGCTGAAGGAAGCATATCTCAAAGCGGAAGGTCAGGGTTTTTCCGTTTCGCCTGCGAGTTTTTCGGTTTTGCCATGCGGCGGCGAAACGGCCGTGCTCTCCGGCACCACAAGCTACCATTTTCGCCGGATCGACGTGTTTCCGGGTTATCGGCTGAGCATCTGTGCGCGAGAGGAGCAAATCAGCGGCGTCGTTGAGATGCGTACGTTTTAGTTTTTGCAATCGACAAAAAATGCTTTTGATAGACAAAAGAGCCGCAAAATTGCGGCTCTTTTTGTGTCCACGGCTTTAGTTCAGTTCAAAGCGAAAGATACAGTGTGGATCGCGCAGGCCTTCTTTGTAAAGCCCCGTGTAGGACGGCGGCTCGCCGATTTCCAGCAACTCGCCACCCAAATGTTCCAGCGTCTTTCGCGAAGCGTCGTTCGTTTCGGAACACGACACGATCAAATACGGCATCTTGTGCGTCCGTGCAACTTCAAAGACCAGCCGCACGGCTTTTTGCGCATAAGCATGTCCGCGATACGGTTCATGCACAGAATAGCCGATGTTGCCGCCATAATAGGTATTGCGCACGTAACCAATCCGTAAATCGATGGTGCCGACGTGCGTACCGTCGCTTTTGCGCTCGATGGCAAAGTGATAGGCGGGCACATATCCCGTCTTCTCGTCCGCCTGTGCAATGCGCTCGATCGCCAGCGTGATTTCTCCGTCGTCCGGCATAGCAAGGTCCTCTTTCGGCTCGCTGTCGATTACGGGATCATCGCCTTCTTCCCAGTCCTTGCATACGTCGATCCATTCCTTTGCGCCGCTGTGACGGAACAATTCGTCGCAGGTAAATTCAATTGCGCTGTTGCCGCTGCCGCAGGCGGGAAAAACCGTCGAAAAGCGCCGCAGCGAGCGGTCGAGATAGACCGGTACGCCCTCCGGCAAAGCGAACGGACAAACGCCGCCGACCGCGCTGCCGGTATATGTTTCCACCTCGTCAAAGGCGAGCATTTTCGCCTTTGTTCCGAAAAACGCCTTGTACTTCGGGTTGTCGATGCGCGCGTCGCCCGCGGCGAGTATCAGCACGCAACCGTCACCAACCTTGAACGACAGCGTCTTTGCAATGCGCGCCGGACGCACACACAGCGTCTGCGCCGCAAGCTCCACGGTTGCCGACGAAGTTGCAAACTCCCACACGCGCTCTTCCATGCCGCGCGCGGCAAAAAATTCCTTAACCTTTTGAATGGACATGTTCTCCGCTTTCCTTTTCGATTGTGGTTTGCGTTATTGCAAAACCGTATTGAAGCTATTGTACCACGCATAACACATGTGCGACGCAATTTTATGGCTTTTTTAATATGTACAGATGATAAAAAAGCAAAAAAACCGCCGCTTATTACAGCGGCGGTATCGTATCGATTCACTCTGTATCTGCTAGAGCTTGTACTGTTCGGAATACATCTTGACGCGCGCTGTGAATTCCTGATCCCCGCCTGCAGCCTTGACGGACTCGAGATAACTATGCATATCGAACGCGTCGTTCTTGGTTTGAATCAGCGTTGCGGCGATGTTCGAACAGTGGTCGGACACGCGCTCCAAATTGGTCAAAAGGTCGGAAAGCACGAAGCCCAGCTCGATGGTACAGGTGCCTTCCTGCAAGCGCGAAATGTGCCGCGCACGAATCTCCGCCTGCAGCGCGTCGATGACTTCCTCCAGCGGCTCAACCTGTTTGGCCTCCAGCAAGTCCTCATTTAGGAATGCGTCCACGGAGATATCGAGGATTTTCGTCAGCGCCGCCGAGAAGACCTTGATGTCCGACTTCGCTTCGTCCGAGAAACCGATCTGCTTGTCGTGCATCTCCTGCGCAACCTCGGTCAGGTTGACGGCGTGGTCGCTGATGCGCTCAAAATCACCGATCATATGCAGGAACATGCCGATTTCGTGGCTGTCCTTCGGCAGGAGTTTGCGCGTGCTCAACTGAACAAGGTAGGAGCCGAGGCGGTCTTCGTAACGGTCGATGATGTCCTCGTTTTCAATGACGGTTGCGACGACCTTTTCATCGTAATGCGAAATCGTGCTGAGCGCCATCAATATCGTCTCCTTGGAGAGCACCGCCATACGGTCGATCACGTTTTTACACTGTTCAAGCGCGAACGCAGGCATATCGAGGAAACGTTCGTCCAGCGGCCATTCTTCCTGCGGTGCGGCCTTGTCGTGAACGGTCATCTTTGCAAACTTCACCAGCAGAGACGAAGCGGGCAGCAAAATTGCCGTTGAAGCGACGTTGAACGACGTATGAATGATTGCGATATGCGCCGGGTCCAGCGGCGAATCGAGGAACGAAAAATGCACAAATGCATTGGTGATATAGAATCCTGCTAAAAACAGCAGCGTACCGATCAAGTTGAAATACAGATGGACCATCGCGGTGCGCTTCGCATTTTTCGACGCGCCGATGCAGGAGATCAGCGCCGTGATGCACGTGCCGATATTCTGTCCCATAATGATCGGGATCGCCATGCCGTAGGTGATGCCGCCAGTGAGCGACAGCGCCTGCAAAATACCGACGGAAGCCGACGAACTTTGAATGATGCCGGTGATCAGCGCGCCCGCGAGCACGCCGAGCAACGGATTTGTAAATGCCGTCATGAAGCTGACGAATTCCGGCATGTCCCGAAGCGGCGAAACCGCGCTGGACATCATGTGCATGCCGTACATCAAAACGGCAAAGCCCGCAAGAATCGAGCCGATTGTACGTTTTCTTTCTTTTTTTGCAAACAGAATCATGGCGACGCCGACTGCCGCCAGCACAGGCGAGAACGACGTCGGCTTGAGCAGCTGCACGATCAGCGAACTGCCTTCCAGTCCGGTCAAGCTCAATACCCACGCCGTGACGGTCGTTCCGATGTTGGCGCCCATGACCACGCCCGTGGCCTGCGTCAGCGACATAAGGCCGCCATTCACAAAACCGACGGCCATGACGGTCGTCGCAGACGAACTCTGGATGATCGCCGTAACCCCGGCGCCGAGGAGCACCGCTTTTATGCGATTATTCGTTGTACGCTCCAGCGTGCGCTCCAGCATCCCGCCGGACATGCTTTCGAGGCCCTGACTCATGATGTGCATGCCGTACAAGAACAGCGCCAGCCCTCCGAAAAGTGACAACACGTTAAAAATCGTCATATCTACACCCTATCCCACAAATTATCACGGATATCATTTTATCAGAGATAGTGCTACACAGAAAGGCATTTATGAAATAAATTTCATCTTTTCTTGATAGAATATTGACATTTCGGACATTATTGCATCGCAATCGATCGTTTAGGCAACTTATGTTGCTTAAACAATCTTTTTGCAGGCAAAACAAGAGAGCGGGATTTGGCCCGCCCTCTTGTTTTGAAACGCAACTTTTACTTACCGATTTTATTACGGCTGGGTGACGATATCAAAGTCCCACTCGTCCAGGTTTTCGCGAATATCCGCAATCGGTGAATAGTCTTCCACCGGATTCTCAGCAAGGAACAGCCGTGTCAGACCCGTTAGGCTGGCAAGCGGCGAAACATCCACGATTTGGTTGTTCTCCAAATCCAGATAGCCCAGTTTCATCAGACCGGACAGCGGCGACACATCCGTAACCAGATTATCGCACAGCGTCAGCGCCTCCAGATTCGTAAGATTCGCAAGCGGCGAAATATCCGAAAGCAATCCGTCGCCCCAAATTGTCAGGCTCTTGAGCTTTGTGAGCGCCGACAGCGCGGATACATCGTCCAGCACAACACCGCCAATCTGAAGCGACTCCAGCTTGGTCAGGCCGGACAATGCGGAGAGGTCGACCGCTGCGTTCGGGTCGGCTTCGTTGGTAACGGCAGAACCAAGCCCAAGATACGTCAGATTCGTAAAATATTGCAGTGCGTCCAGATTGTGGATCGTCCGCCTGTCGGGTTCCGGGTTGTAAATCTGAAAATCCAGCTCTGTCACCGCAAGTGCGTCCGAAACAAAGATATCACCCTCGGGTTTCTCAATCGCCTCGCGCACAAAGTCTTCAAGCACGTCGTCGTTGAATACAATCACGTCGCCGACAGCTTCCGTAGTCTCAGCCGGCTGTACATTCGCCGTCCCGGTTGCGGTGGCACAGGCTGTCAGGCAAAATGCCGCAAACATCGCAGTGGCGGCAATAAAGATTCGTTTTTTCATTCCTTTTCCCCCTAAATCCAGGCATGTGTGTATTGCCGGAGCGACCGGCTATCACATGTATCTCCGGCAGTATACACCCATGTATGCGGTAGATCAAGAATGCATTATTGCGCTGTTTCGTCAAGGCTGTTCACAGGAAGTTCCCGCCATTTTTTCATTTATTGCCATGCTGGATCACGCGTTAACGTTTGTACAAAACAGAGAGCGGATTTTTCCCGCTCTCTGTTTGATACGCATGTTCTTCTTTAAATGTTTTTCAAATAATTGCCATGCTGGATCACGCGTTAATGTTTGTACAAAAAAGAGAGCGGTGTTTGTCCCGCTCTCTGTTTGATACGCATATTCTTCTTTAAATGTTTTTCAAACAAAAGAAGCTGCAAGCCGTTTGTTTGCTCTGCTTGAACACAGGCAGGCTATTTCAGGCTCCGTTTCGGTTTGACTTTGGTGATGAAGAGCACCAGCGCAAGCCAATATAAAAACACGATGCCGCAGGTGACATAGAACATCAAATCCGACTTGGCCGCCATGCTGATGAAAATCAGCATGGGAATGCCGAAGACGATGCCCGTGCCGCTGCCGGTGATCAGGTTGTTCGCAGCGGGCGTCTCAAACATCGGGTCAATTTCCCGCAGCAGCAGGATGCCGGAACTGATGGTGCCGGTCATCATGCCGTACATGGAGGTCAGCCCTTCATAGTAATAATTCGGGTAGAGTCTTCTGCAAAGCCAGCGCAGATAGAATAGCGTTGCAACACCGCCCGCAACCGCCATCAGGATGAACGGAAGCCAGAGGCCGGAAAGATCGCCGATTTCAATGGACGCGATGCCCGCGACGATCATCATATCGAACGCTACGCCGGAGATGCGGCTGAGCAAATAGTTGTTTTGATACTGTCGGGTCATGAGCTTGACATTGCGCAGTTTCTTCATGATGAAGCGCAGCAGCATTGCAAGCGCGGAGCCGATGATGAAGTTGAATCCCCAGAGGATGGACGACAACGAATCCGAAAGTCCCGGGCTGATTGCCGCAAGGCCGGACGTTACGCCCCAGGTGACCAGATAGGTTGCAAGGTAGACGATGATGACCAGCGCGACCTGCATGGAAAAACGGTCGATCGACTCCGCGACCGGAATCTCATTTCGGTCTTCAAACGCATCCACATTGACCGAGCCGGAGATTTCGCCGTGGCTAACCTTCTCCAGTTTACGCCTGCGCGCAAGAATATTGATGTATACCACGCCGACGATACAGGCGCAAAGATAGCCCGCCGCGGCAAGCGCAAGGCCAAACGAACGCCCGCCGGCAAACCCCAGCGCTTCATATGTTGCGCCGACGTTGTTTGCCTGTCCGGGGCCCTGACCGTATCCCATCGGAAGCAGGATGCCCGCCGCCCGGAACAGGCCGGGCATGATCGTATAGGAAAGCGGGACGATAATTGCAAACCCGACCAGCGCCTGCATGAGGTAACTGCTGACGATCAGTGCGCCGGATTTCACGGCGGTCATGTTGCCTTTGTCTTCACTTTTCGTTTTGGGGATGCGAAGTGACAGCGCGATGAAGCCGATTGCGATGCCGTGATAGGTCATCGTTGTCAGCATGCCAACGTCCAGATTCAGTATCCCTACACTGCGCAAAAATAAAAGTAAAAAGCCTGCGAGCACTGCTGTCGGCACGAGACTTTTGCGAATAAACGATATTTTTCTGCGAAACAGGTTTGCGACGAGAATTGCCGCGGCAATGATACCGAACTGAATAACAATGTTCCAAAGGGATTGGTTAGCGGCCGAAAAATCCATGCGAATTCACCTCTCTCATTTTGGTTTAGATCGTGTCGTAATATATAAGATTCCTGTTTAGGATTGTTTTTGAAGATCGATCCTTTAAAAAGCGTTTGAATGATTCCCGCGGATTATCACGCGGTCGGCAGGTTGAAAGCAGCCTGCCGACCGATATATGTTACGCTTACCCGTGCAGCATTTGATGGAAGGTAAAATATTTCCTGCCACAGTACATGTCCTTTGCCGAACGCAGTTCATAGGAAACGCCGTCCACGGAGAACATGATTTTGTATGTGCCCATCACGCCCATGCTGGAGATCTTTCCCATCGGGAACGCCGTGTTGCCCACCCTGAGTTCCTTTTTGGAAACCGACAGCACTCCCTGGTCGAGAATGCGGCTTTTGTGCCGAAGGCCGACGCCGATGAGACGCACGTTTTCGTCCGAAAACGCAATGTCGTCGTCCTTGAGGGAGTCGGCATACTCCTTCAGGCGTTGATCCTGCCATTTGTCCCAGTCGCGAACGGTGGTAAACGGCAAGTCCTCGCCTTCGAAAAAGCCCGTGTCGCTGAAGCGCACGCTCATGCCGCAGTCGCAGTAAAACCGGTCACCCTTGCTGTGCAGCGTGCTGTGCCGACCGCACTTCGGGCAAAAATAAATCGCGTTCTCAAGTCCTTCGGCAAGCGCCCTGCCTTTATAACGGTATGGCTCCATGCGCTGGCGCTCAAACGCGTCCTCGTAAATATCCTCGCAGATATGTTTGTTGACTTCTTCCGGCGTCATCTTTTTCAGCTCTTCCGGCGTATAGACGTTGACGCAGTAGCCGAGCATGCGGCCTTTTCGGATGGAGCGGCCCCAACGCGGCATGGTCAGATAGCCGCCCTCAAAGCGATAGGTGACCAGCTTTGCGCCGGTAGCCTTGGCCAGCTTGCCCGTCGCCGGGAAGATTGGGCCTGTCACGCCATTGAACGAGCGGTTTCCTTCCGCAAAGAGACAGACGTTGTTCTTTTTGCGGATCGCGCGGATCACGCTGAGCGCGGCCGTCGCGTCCGTCGTGCCCTTCATGCGCGAAATCGGTGCAAAGAAGTATTTCAGCAGCCAGGACGTAAAGCCTTTTCTGAAGATATGCTCACTCGCCACAAAATACATGTGGTCCGAAAAGCTCATCGCCAGCAGCGCCGGGTCCAGGTCTGTGTTGTGGTTTGCAAGAATCAGGTACGGCCCGTCGCCAGGGTCAACCTTTTCGCCCTCGAACTGATAGATGTGCTTGATGATTCCGCCAAGCGCGCCCTTCAAAATAAACCAAGTGTTACGATGCCGTCTCAATACTTGTTCCATAGCGATTATTCCATTTCAACAAATTTCGACGCTACTATTATACAATAGCGCCTTGATACGCCGCAAGTCGCGCAAACCCAGTTAGCGCACGTAAGCGACAGTTTCAGGCCGCATTTTCACAGCCACGCCGGAATATCAGCGCAATCGACACCGCCGCGGCAAGGGAGAGCACGCTGCCGAGTAAAAACGGCGCGGAAGCGGACACGTTGTCCCACAGCAGTCCCGCAATGATCGACGCGGGCAGCAGCGCAACGCCCGTGAGCATACCGTGCAGGCCCAGCACCGCGCCTTTGTGTTCCGCAGGCGAAAGCCGCGCGATCAGCGCGCGTTCCACACCCGCCGTCGCCGCGGTATAAACGCCGTACAGCGCGAACAGCAGCGCAAACGCAAGGCCGCTCTTTGCAAACGCAAAGCCGAGGTACACGACGGAAAACACACCGTATCCGACAACGAGCAATCGTTTTTTACCCGTCCGGTCGGAGAGCCTGCCAAGTGGCAGCGCAAGCAGCGAGCTGACGACATTGTAAAGTAAATACAAAAGGATGACGTTCACCGCGTCGAAGCCGACGTCATACGCGCGCAACAGCAAAAACGTGTTGGACGAATTGCCGAGGTTGAAGACGAACGCCGTGATTAAAAACAGCTTGAGACGGGCGTCCAGTTTGCCCCACGCGGAACGCAGCTCCAGCTTTTTCGCAGGCTCACGAAGCTGTTTTTTTTCGCGTACCATGCCGAGCACGAGAACGCCCAGCACGGCGGGGATCATCGAGTAAAAGAAAATCTCCTTAAAGGCAACAATGCCGCCGGTCGCGTTCATGATGAGGAACGCAATCAAAATGCCGATTGCGCTGCCCGCCATGTCCAGCGCCTTGTGCAGTCCAAACGCCGTGCCCTGCTTTGCGGCGACCGCGTTTTCGGAGACGAGCACGTCCCGCGGGGCAACGCGCACGCCTTTGCCAAAGCGGTCGATGACGCGCGCAGCCAGCACGCCGACCCACGACGTGGATAAAATCAGCATGATCTTGTAGAGCAGCGCGGTGCTGTAGCCGCCGATGGTCAGCGCCTTTTTGTGTTTATAACGATCGGAAATGTGTCCGGAGACGACTTTTAGCAGGCTCGCCAGGCTTTCCGCAATGCCTTCTATCACGCCGACCAGCGCGGGCGTTGCGCCAAATGCTGAAACGAGATACAGCGGGATGAGCGGATAGACCATCTCGGTGGACATATCCGCAAACAGGCTCGTTAAGCCCAGCAGGACGATGTTGCGAAAGCCCTGCTTTTCTCCGTTTTTTTGCTCCGGCGTGTTTTCCGGCTGCGCTTCGTCCTCCGGCGGAATCACGATGCAATCCGGATCGGTCACCTTGGTTTTTTTGTCTTCGCTCATATCGTTTTATGGAGGCGCTGCCTCCAAACCCTCCGTTTAATGGAACATTCTCTTAAAAATCCGATTATTCAACAAACGTGTCGTTCTTACAAAAGCGTAAAGTTCCTTTGCCTGCTTTCCTTTCAAGGAAAGTACGGTCTTTTGTCTTCCTTTTTTTTAAGAAAAGAAAGGAAGTCAAGCAAGCGTACCCTACGCTTCTTCGGGCGTTTCGTCCGCAGGCTCGTTTGCCGGTTCTTCCATCAGCTTTGCGTTGACGGCGCGCACGCGCTCCACATCAAACTTGACCACCTCGCGGTCGTAGGTGACGAAGCCGTTCGTCTCCTGCTCCACGTCCGATAGCTGCGTGTAAACACAGGCGCAGAGTCCCTTTTGCTTTGCGGGGATCACCTCGTACGCATAGAGCTTTTCAAACGCCTTGTTGAGCGCCTCCGTCGTTTTGCAGCGCTTGTAGCCAAACTCCAGTTCCGACCAGCAGTGCTCCTCCACGCGGTGTCCGTAACCGCCGAATTCCGAAAGCACGACCGCGCGGCCATTCTTGTCCGGCTGGAAGCGGTACGGTTTAAAGTACACATGCAGGCTCTTAAAATCGCCGCCCTGCTGATCGTGCCAGCCGCTGGCGTGGTCGATGACCCGCGTGTTGTCGATGTCGCGTACCATCTCCACGGCGCGGTTTGCGTCGAACTGTCCCCAGCCTTCGTTAAACGGAACCCACGCCACGATGCACGGCGTGTTGTAAAGCAAGTGCACCATGGTTTGCAGTTCGCGCGCATAGGCTTCCCGCCCGCGCACGTCCTCGCGCGCAAAATACGCATAATCGCTGTCGGAATGCGAATTGCCGAAGATCAGCGGCGCTGTGATTGTCGACTTTTTGTATTTGCCGCCGCCGTTGATCATATCCTGCCAGACCAGCATGCCGAGCCGGTCGCAGTGGTGATACCAGCGCATCGGTTCGACCTTAATGTGTTTTCTGAGCATGTTGAACCCCATGGATTTCATAAGCTCAATGTCATAGATCATGGCCTCGTCGCTCGGCGCGGTGTAAAGCCCGTCCGGCCAGTAGCCCTGGTCGAGCACGCCGGTTTGAAAATATGGCTTGTTATTCAAAAAGATGCGCGGCTTGCCTGCTTCGTCCGCGGCAATTGCGACCTTTCGCATGGCAAAATAGCTCTCCACGCGGTCTTTCTCCATCGAAAGTGAGAAACGATAGAGCTTCGGCTCCTCCGGCGACCACGGCGTGAACCCCGCCATATTGAGCCGCACCGGCACGCCGTCCGAAAACTCGGTTTCCGTGCTGTTGAGCGTGATTTTACCTGTGCCGTTGCAGTTTGTCCAGGCGACGATCTCCACCTCCGCCGTGTCGAACAGCGGCGTGATGCGCAGGGCTTCTATGCGGCGCTTCGGCACGCGCTCCATCCAAACCGTCTGCCAGATTCCGCTTTGCGGCGTATACCAGATGCCGCCGGGCTTACTGCTCTGCTTTCCGCGCGACCAGCAGGACGCGTCCGTTTCGTCGCGCACGCGAACCAGCAGCTCGTTTGCGCCGCCGGGCATGAAATATTCCGTAATCTCCGCGGAAAACGGCAGATAGCCGCCCGCGTGATTTGCCACGGACATGCCGTTGACGCGCACCTCGGCAAACTGGTCGACCGCGCCGAAATGCAGGATCAGATCCTCCGTGTTCGGGTCGTACCCCGCTGGCGATTCAATATAGCGGCGATACCAGAGGCAATGTTCCGCAGAAAGCGTTTTGCCGACGCCGGAGAGTTCGCTTTCCGGCGAAAAGGGCACAAGGATCGTCCCCTCAAACTGTAACGGCGGCGTCTGTGCGCCGACGGGCGCAAAGGCATACTCCCAATGCCCGTTGAGGTTATAATAGCTCTGCCGCTGAAACTGCGGACGCGGATATTCCGCCAGTACTTCGTTCGGGTCGATTGTTTTGCCCCATTTGGTTCGCATGTCGTTCCTCCTCGCCATTGGCTGCTTCATTATCATAACATTGCAATGTTTTTATTGAATCAGGGATTTGTCAATTTGCACGACGGCGAAACAGCCGTCCTCTTTTTTTTGCACGCGGGACTGCACTTCCTTTCGCACCTGCTCGTCCGTCATCTCAAACTCATACGGAACGACCACGTCGAAAACAAGGTTTGTGTGCGTCTTGCCCGGCACAGTCCGAAAATCGTGCACGCTCAGCCTCTTATCCAGTTCCATGACAGTCTCTTCCACCTCGGCGCGCAGTCGGTTTGTCTCCGCGTCGTTTAACACGACCGGGTCCATATGAATGACCGCTTCGCAGCCGCACTCGCGCTGCAGTTTCCGCTCGATATTGTCCACAGTGTCGTGCAGCAGCAGCATGTCGCCGTCCGCCGGAACCTCAGCGTGCAGCGAAACCATCAGCCTGCCCGGACCGTAATCATGCACGACCAAATCGTGCACGCCGACGATTTCATCGTCCTCCAGCACAAGCCCGATGACCTTCTGCACAAACGCTTCGTTCGGCGGCTGACCCAGCAGCGGGCTGATCGTCTCCCTTGCCGCCATAACGCCGGAATACAGAATGAACAGCGCGACCGCAAGGCCCGCCCAGCCGTCCAGCGGCAAATCCGTCCAGCGCGAAACGATTGTGGTCAGCAGAACCGCACTCGTCGCAACCACGTCCGACAGGCTGTCCAGCGCGGTTGCGCGCATGGTCGCGGAGTCGATTTTTTTGCTGATTGCGGTGTTATAAAAATACATGTAAATTTTAACAAGTATGGAAACGGCAAGGATGACCACCGTCAGCATGGAAAACGTGACCGGCTCGGGGGAAAGAATCTTGCCGATCGAGCTTTTTGCCAACTCGAATCCCATAAAAAGAATCGCAAACGACACGACCAGTCCGGCGATATACTCGAACCGCCCGTGCCCAAAGGGGTGCTCCTTGTCCGCCTTGCTCCTGGACAGGCGGAAGCCGATCATGGAGATGACGGAACTGCCCGCGTCGGAGAGGTTGTTAAACGCGTCCGCGGTTACGCCGATGCTGCCGGAAAGCGCGCCGGCGATGAGCTTTCCAACAAACAGCAGGATGTTGAAGCCGATGCCGACCGCGCCGCAAAGCACGCCGTAGCCGATGCGCACGTCCGGCGAAGTATAATTTTTGTTGTCGTGGATGAACCATTTTGAAAGCAGCGAGATCATATTTCCTCCGTAAGATACAAAGGCGCCGCCGTCCGCTGATAAATGCGGCGGCATATCAAACGTATGCCGCCGCATCCAATTTTCATCTTGGATTCATTGGGCGCCGCAGATTCTTTTTGCTCCGCGCGCAAACGATCCGCTTATTCTTCTACGATTTCGGAGTCTGCGTTGCGCTTTACGCTGTCGATCCCGTTTTCGCAGGAGGCTTTCGACGTGTAGCCTTCGGAAGCGAGAATCGGCTCGCCATTCTTGGCGCGCAGGCGAAAGCGATATTCGCCGGCTTTGTCCTGATAGACCTCAAAGTCGCCGTCCGGCGCGTTCTTCTTTACGCTCGCAATGCCGTTTTTACAGGCGGATTTCGAGGAGTAAATTTCCGACTTGCCGATGATTTCACCATTGCCCGCTTTCAGTACGAAATACGGTCCGGTTTTGCCAGCTTTGATAACAAATTTGCCCATAAAATAACAGCCTCCGTTTTTTGTTACAATACCATTTTTACGGCTTGATTGCAAGCATGCCACAGCTATATGAACCGAACATAAACTCGCTCCGGTTCAGTGTTTTGATTGCTTTCGTTCAAATTCGCCATGCGTCACACCTTTTTGTATTTTGGGTTCACTCCATTGTTCCCATATGGGATGTTTTTGTCTTCGCAGTGCGCAAAACACTCCGCACAAAGTAATCATTTGGGATGCTTTGGCCCTGCAAAGCGCATTTGCGCCGCACTTTTGAAAAAAATTACGCTGTATGGTAAATTGTTCTTGATTTTTTCGTTCCGGGTGGGTATGATTGCTTTATGATGCACAATTTATGTGCGTGATCTGGTCTTATCTATAATTTTCGAGGTGGTTTCATGACAATGACGGAGAAGCTCGACGTTCTGATGGAAGAGCGCGGTATCAACCGTTCACAGCTGGCGCGCCTGTCCGGCATTCCCTATATGACCATTGTCAATTTTTATGAAAAAGGTACGGAGAATACGAAACGTTCCACGCTTGTGAAACTTTCGCAGTTTTTTGACGTGACGGTCGACTATCTCGTCATTGACGAAGAGACACGCCGCGCCTACCCCTCCACCTCGCCGCAGCCGAATCAAATCACGTCGCTGCCCAACTCCGTTGTCAAGCCGCGTCTGTATCGCGCCATCAAGGGCGTCCCGCTTTTGGACGAACAGAACATCGCCTGTTACGACGAGGTGCCGCAGAATATCCGCTGTGACTTTACGTTCCGCTTTGCCGGAGACAGCATGGAAAAACTCAACATCAATGACGGCGACATCGTTTACGTGCGCATGATGGAAGACGTGCGCAGTCACGAGGTTGCGGTCGTCGTGCTCGACGGCACGGTGACGCTGCGCCGCGTATACAAAAACGACACGCAGATCGTGCTCATGGCGGAAAACCCAAGCTATGCGCCGGTTGTTTTACACACCGGCGGCAACATGCGCATTCTCGGCAAAGCCGTCGCCTTCCTTGACCCCAACATGGCAAACGCATAACGCACAAATCAATCCGCATATCGACCAAAACCGCATTATTTCAAAGGAGGAACGTACCATGGCGAAAAAAATCACGGTCACCTGTCCCGAATGCGGCTGCGAAATGCAGCATGATTACACGCTCGACGACTGCAAATGCAACACGCAGCTGGAGTTTGTCTGCGAGGAGTGCGGCAGAAAGCACGTCATCAGCACGCAGAAAATTCTCGAAGATCTGGAGCATTCCGCAATCAGCGACGTCAAGCACCGCTTTGATCGGCTGTAGGGGCTTCTCCGTTACTTTTCTTAAAAGAAAAGTAAGCAAAAGAACTTGCATCTTCTTTTAGAAAAAGAAGCAAACTTATACTTTTCTTGAAAGAAAAATTGAAAAACTTCGCTTATTCGTTTATAAGAAATTGAATTGAAAAGCATAAAAACGCCCGCTTGCGCGGGCGTTTTGGTATTATGTTTGCTAGCTGATTTTGATGCAGTAGATCTTCGGGGCGGCGCCTGATCCGCCTTTGCCGCGGGTGCCGACGACCAGCATGTTGTTGAACACCGCGGGTGTCGAATCGATCCGGCTGCCGAGGTCGAGCTGATTCAGCTCCGTGCCATACTGCGCGTCGTACAAGGTGATATACCCGCCGCGATCGCACTGGAGCAGATATCCCCTGCCCTGCTCGTCGTACACAACGACCGGGCTGGACCAGTAGTCGTTATCCTGTTCGATCGACCACACGACCGTGCCTGTCGACTTGTCCAGCGCGACAATGCGCCCGCCGACGGTATAATTCCCGTTTTCATCCGGTACCGGCGCCGCGACACTCTGCGCCGCACCCTCCGTGTCGTCCGCGTCCGCATCACCGTCCGCCGTGTCGTTCGTGACCGTCCCGTTCGACTGCGCGGCAAAGCTGAACGAATAGATCACCAGATCGGATATTTGATACTTACCGACGTGCGGCGTTGCAACGATGCCGCCGCTGGTCGTTTCGTCGCCGATAGAGCAAATCCAGTTCTGTTCCCAGATCACTTCGCCCGTCAGGCCGTTGATCTTTCGCTGATAGCTGTAGCCGTATCCATCGCCGAGTCCGCCGTTGGCGGTTTTCACCTCGGAGCCGGTATACAGATAGATCGTGTTATTGTCGTAACTTTCCTCAATGACCACGCTTGCGTCCGTATCGTCCGTTACGTCCACAACATACTTTAGCTTCATGGTGTTGAGGTCCACGCACTGCAGCCGGCCGCCGTTATCGGTAAAGAACGCATAATTGCGGAACGCCGCAACCGAGCTTTCCACCCCGTACCAGCGGCTGCCGGTCGCGTCGCTGCGCGAATAGCCGCTGCCTTCATAACGCATTTTAACCAGCCGTTCGGGATCAAGGCTGACCGTTCCCGCCTCAATGTCGAACACGGCGTTGAGTTTGGAGGTGTAGAGCACACCGTTCTCCCCGGCATAGACGATCGTGTCGTTCGAAATGATCGGGCTGGAATCGTACGCCTGCCAGGTGCGGCGGCTGAACCAGTCGAACCCGCCAAAGCGATCGATCTCCTCGCCGCTGATCAGCGAATAGACGCGCACATATGCGGCGTTGTTGCCCTGCTCGTTTTCAACGGGAATGCCCTGGCCGACATACAGCAGCGGATAACCGCGCGGATCGATGCAGCCCGTTCCCTTTTGTACGATGCCGGTGTTGATCACGTCCCGCGTTGCATTGCCGGTTTCAAGATCGAGGAAATAGATGTTGCCGTCCATCGCCGGATAGATGACCTCGGTCAGCGGTTCGCCGGTTTTATAGGCGTCCTTCACATTCATGACCGCGACCGTTTCAGCGGGCCACTGCACAATCAGCGGCTGCCCGGTCCAGCCCGTACCCGACCAATTGCCGAGTGCGCCGATGGTCTTGCTCCACTGCTGACGGATGCGCTTTTCGCTGATGCTCGCCGTGCCATAGGCAAAGGTATCGCGGTAGCTGTTTCCGCCGAATGTGAGAATGCCCGGCAGATCGGAATAGTTGATATTCCGGTCGAACGAAACCTTGTTTTCCCGCGAATAGCTGGAGGTGTCGCTTCCGTTTGCGGAAATGGTGCCCTCCATTCCATAGCTGTTCGGGTTTGCGCTGTCACTTCTTGTGACGGTCACATCCTCCGACAATGCGGGATCGGGCGTCGCAGTCGGTGCAAGCGTCGCAGTCGGCACCGGCGTCGCTTCGAGCGCCGCCTCACTGTCGTTGCTTACCTTTTTGATCAGTAGCAGTGCGATGATGACAACCCCGAGTATCGTAACGAGTACGAGAAAGAATCGCGGCTGCATGCGGATACGTTTTTTGCGTCGTCTCGCCATCGTTCTCCCTCCTTCTATGATTCGCCTGACACGGCGCGCCAGCCGCGTCAGGTGTTTTATTTTGTGCAAACCGTTTGTCTGTCTACCCTATTGTAAACAATTTTCCCGCGCGGTTCAAATAACGGTTCTGTAAGTTCAAATAAATGACATAATTCAATTCGGTACAAATGCGTTTTTGTTATTTTGCATCTGCAACGTAAAAAGAAGCGATACGTTTGTTTGTCTTACTTTCTTTTTAAGAAAAGTAAAGGTTTGCTTCTTTTTTAAAAGACGATGCAAGTTCTTTATCTTAGCTTTCTTTTTAAGAAAGTAAGGGTGTGCACAGCGGGGCTTCCGCCATGCACACCAAAGCACAATCGTTGTTTTGCACTTCATTCAACCGCTAGCTGATCTTGACGCCCCAGATTTTCATGCCGCGCGTGCCGAAGACGATCATGTTGCCGTAGACCGCGGGCGAAGCTTCAATATTCTTCTCAGCGTCAAACGTGCTCAACAGCGTCCCGGTCTGCCCGTCCAGCAGGAACACCTTGCCGCCGGTGTCGCTGCCTTCGCAGACGACGATATAGGCCTTGCCGGAATCGTCATAAACCGCAACCGGCGACGACCATGTGTATTTCTCCATGTCGAACTTCCAGGCGACGGAGCCGTCATTCTTGTTCAGCGCGACGAGCACACCACTGTCCTCGTTCGGCGTGCGCGCAAACGGAACGATCACGAGATTGTCGATGCTCTTTTCGCCGAGCAGCGCGGTGGCCTGAATGCCGCCGGACACGCCGGACTTGGTGTGTACATCCTGTCCGTACTTCCAAACGATCTCGCCTGTGATGGCATTGATTTTATAGAGGTAAACGGTACCCATGCTTTCGCTGTCCTTTGTGAAGTGCAGCGAGGAGCCGATGTAGATATACGCCGCGCGGTTGGCAAAATCCGTCTCCAGCACGGGCGAACCGTTCGTGTCGTCCTTCACGTCCTGCACCCAGACGACGGACATCGTGTTCAGGTCGATGCACTGCAAAAATCCATCGTTCGTGCCAAGGTAGCCATAGCCGCCGAGGGTTGCGATGCTCGTTTCATATCCAAGCCAGAAGAGGTTGGACGAGCTCGCCGGGTAGGTGGAGCGTGACGCGACATAGCGCATCTTGACGACTTCGGTCGGGTTGACGGAAATCGTTCCGGCGGCCTCGTCAAACTGCGTATTGAGCTTGATTGTGTAGAGGATGCCGTTTTCGCCCGGATAGATCAAGGTGTCCGTCTCTGCGTCGACCAGCGGGGAGCTGTCGTAGGCATGCCAATCACGCAGTGCAAACGCGTCGTTTTGCTTGCCGAATTCATAGAGCCGTGTGCCGTCGATGAGCGAATAGATCATCGCGCGGGATTTCATGCTGTCGGAGGTATACATATCCCCCGAACCGATGTAAAGCAGCGGATAACCGCGCGGATCGAGCGCGCCCGCGCCCTTAAACGGCATGCCGACGTTAAGCTTGTCGCGCGTGGCCTGTCCGGTTTCAAGGTCGAGGAAATAGATGTTGCCGTCCATGGTGCCGAGGATGACTTCGACAAGGCCTTCCTTCTGCTTGGCCCAGTCGTACATGTTCATGATCTGCTTCATGCTGTCCGGCCACTGCACAATCAACGGCTGCCCGACCCAGCCGCTTCCGGTCCATGTGCGGTCGCTCACACCGCCGACGTCGCTGCGCATGAGTTCGCCGGAGTCGACCGACCAGCCGCTGACGAGCTTACGGTTCAATACGCTGGCGATGCCGTAAAACGCGCTGTCGCGATAATTGCTGCCGCGGAAGGTGATAATACCGTTTACGTCGGTATACGCTTCGTCCGGCAAGAATTCGATCGGGTCTTTGCGCGTATAGCTGTCCACAGTAGTGCCGTTGGCTTCCACCGCGGTCGTCAGGCCAAAATCGCCCGGCCGCGTGCCGTCCACCGCATGTGGTTGGTCATATGGCGGGGTTGGCGTCGGCGTCGGCGTAGGTGTCGGCGTCGGCGTCGGGGACGGCGTTGCCGTTTTAAACAGTTCCGCAATGAATCCGCCGGATTTCTGTTCGCTCTGCGTGTCCTGCACGCTCTGCACGTCGTCGCCCGTCGAGGACAGGGCCTTGATGACCACGACCATCAGCGCGACAACGACAATAAAAATGGCGAGCAGGAAATAGAACCGCGGCTGGATGCGTACGCGATAACGCCGCTTCTTCTTTCTCTTTCTGCTGCTGCCGGAATAATTTCGGTTTGAACTCGGACGGTTCCGGTTGCTCGGATAGTTCCGGTTCGGGTAGTTTGAATCCATGCCCATCGCCTCCAGGTGAAAAGAGCGCCCCCGCTCTTTGGAAAAATTACAATCATTGTTTCAACAATCTTTTTTATTATAGCATCCGATGTCAACAAGAATGTTGTTATATTGTAAACATATGCCATTTGGCCACAAAATATTGTGTTGTATGCCCACCTGGGGTGCATTATCGGGTTTGTTTTTAAACACATCAACCACCGGGTGTTGAGGCGCGATTACCGGGCAGTTCTGTTTATCTTTTGTTCCAACGCTTGTATGCAGTTCATAATTTCCTGGAAACCAGGCTGCGTCCCGAAAATCATATTCTTCATGTGCGTGTAATCTTTCTTCAGCTTTGGCAAGGCGTCTGCAGGGGGCATGAGCTGCATTGTTCCCGGTCTGGCCAGATCATAATGAGCGGATCCTGTATGATAAAAACGGTCTTTAAAGCAAACTACACGTTCAAGCAGCTCCATATCTGCAAATGCGCGCTCCTTTACAAAAGATTTGTCCATGCAATACAGATCGTAATAATGCCTTGAATACCTTGGCGGGATTACGCCGTTATTACGAAATGCTTCCTTGTGAAGGATGGTAGCTTTCTCCCAAAATGTCCGTTCTGGTGAGACTGTTCGAATCTGTGTGGACTGCGTTTTGAATATGCTTGAATACCGCTGTGCTGCATACGATTCAACTTGTACGTTTTGCACCGGTGTCCATGCAGCGAGTGCCCCAATTTCCAAACGAACGACGCTGATTAGTGCATCCTCTGAGAAAATGCGCGGATAAGCAAAGCACACTGTCTGTGGGTCGTCACAGTCGATGTAAAGCGAAAATTCGTTCTTTAGCAGATGAGAAAAATCAGCTTTCAATTGTGGCAGAAATTTGTTGACTAAAAATGCTTCGGTTCTGGCATTCGCGTCTCTATTGAACTTGTCCTGCTTTGTTCGGCTTCGCTCATTCCATGGCTCGTTCTCTTTATAACCTAAAACTCGCCAGTCAAGAATGATGTCGATGTCCTCAGAAAAGCGTTGTATCAATTTGAAGCACTTCGACAAACTTGTTCCGCCCTTAAACGCCAGATTATCCGCCCACGTGCAGTCGTGAAACAGATAATCCAGCGCCCAACAGACCCAGAAGTCTTTTTCTATCATCGCCTCCGGCAGATTCGTTTCCCTTGCTGTAACGATAAAAAGCGCTTCCCGCTCATCTTGGCTCAGGTTAGCAACATGCCGCATGCAGATCCTCCACGCAGATTTTTTTGATATAGCGGTGCACCCACGCAGTGGCACGGCGGCTTTCCTGTTCTATCTTCCGCTTCTCATCACAGCTAAACTGTTTTGATAGCTTTTTTATGTCGCGCTCTGTGATGTTATCTTTGCCAAGCGCTTTGATCGCCTGAATCACAAGCGCCGTCCGTTCAGAAATATCAATAATCTCATTCTTGTTATCTGTGTGCAAAAAATGCATTGTGACACCTTCGGCTTTATATGTCTTATACGGTCCATCACTAACGTAAGATAAAGTGGCAGGTTCTTGCGTTGATAGACCTAGCATATTGAGCGCCCTATCTCCGCTTGGAACGACCGTCCAGCCATAGTTGCGAGCAATAGCCTTCGCAATATCTTCCGAACGGGGTGGAATGTTTTGCTCCAAAGTCACGCTGTATCGCAGTTTGGCATACATGCCGCGCATAACGCGCGTTAGCGTTCCGCTCTTTATGAGCCGATTCAAACAAACATTTACATTTGTCATTTCAGTAATATTAAAAAAGTCGGATGGAATGAAAACCGTCCCCGGCTTTGCCCGGTCGATTTGTTCTTTTATCTGCTCCAAATAGTTTGGCCTTCTCATCGAATCACCTCTTTCGTTATATTAAGTATACATTATTTATTACTTATAAACAACAACAACATTAAATTTCACGTAAATCGGTCAATTATTTCTTTTCAGCATCGGAATCATCGCAATATTGAATCTAAAAACGTATGCTTTGCCCGGAGTCAAAACCATGCTAATATGAAAACAGATAAGCGGAGAGAAGGAGAAAACGTAATGACATAGAAAGGGATGATCGCAACGTGAAAACGGGAATCGTCGTTTGCTTTCCGGGAACGGGTTTTACATGTAGAGAACGGCTTTTCACACTCTGCGCAGACAGCTATGTAAAGCGCGGATATGACGTCGTTAAGCTGGATTTTTCGCACATCCCGTTCAAGGAAATCGAAACGCTTGAAGAAGCTGTTGCAGTCGCCATGCGCGCCGTAAGGCGGCAACTTGGCGATGTGGATTTCACCTCGTATTCCGATGTCGTATGGATTTCCAAGAGTCTTGGAACCATCTGTGCGGCAATTGCGGAAAAGGAGCAGAAAAAGCCCCCGCGGCAGCTGTTTCTGACCCCGGTATCATTTACCCTTACGGAAATGAAGCCGGACTCAAACGTGATTGCCATGGTACTTGGCACACAGGACCGTTTTTTAACAAGCGAAGCGATTGCGGGGTTCTGCAGCGACTGGAACATCCGCTACTGCATCATCAATGGCGTTGGACACAGCCTGAAGGATGGCGCCAACCCTGAACGAACGGAGCGCATCAACGAGCAAATCGTCGCGCTCTGTGAGTGACAGCGTGCTTTCTTTATCAATTGCACGCAGTGGCACTTTACGAAATAAGGAGAGCGAAACAAGATTCGCTCTCCTCCTTCTTTTTTTTGCGGTGTAGAATTTGCCGATTATGGCACGGTTTCATAAAAAAGACGCGCTTTCCCTCCATTTGTGAAAATATAAAACAAATAATGTCGAAGCAGTAAAGAATGTCGTATACCCGTCGACGCGTATAGATCGGTATGCTATACTCGCCACGTTACCAAGGAGGGATTTGATTCCATGAAACGACTGTTTGCAGCGGCGCTTGCATTGGCGGCCTGCTTATCCATTCCGCTTCACGCGGCACTTGCCGAGGGTGAAAGCGAAGAACGCGTCACCATGGGCGCTGATTTAACTGAAACCCAGCGGAAAGCGGTGTATGCCGACTTCGGAATCGAAGAAGGCAGCGTGACCGAGCTGAGCGTGACCAACGCTGAAGAACGCGTTTACCTCGAAGATCTCGTGCCGGACGGAAAGATCGGCAGCGTCGCGCTGTCGTGCATCTATATCAAGACGCTTCCGGAAGGGTCCGGCCTCACGATTGAACTGCACAACATCAACTACTGCACCGAAAGCATGTATAAAAGCGCGCTGACCACGGCCGGTCTTGCCGACGCGGCGGTCATCGTCAGTGCTCCGTTCCCGGTCTCCGGCACGGGCGCGCTCACCGGCGCATACAAGGCCTATGAGGACATCACCGGCGTTTCGCTTTCCGATATTGCCAAATCCGTCGGCGCGGAAGAGCTGGTCGTCACCGGCGAACTTGCCGAATACATCGGCAGTGACGACGCGACCGAGCTGATCAACGAATTAAAGGGCATGCTCGACCTCACCGTGGACATGACCGACGCGCAGGTGCGTGATGAAATTGAAAACCTTGCGGACATGTACAACATTTCGCTGACGGACGCACAGGTGGATCAGGTGCTCAAACTCGTGCGCAGCCTCGAAGGGCTTGACGCGGACGAACTGCAAGACAAGCTGGTCGGCATCGCCAAAGCCGCCGAGACCGTCAACAAAGCGGGCGAAACCGTAGGCGAAGTCGTCGACAGTGTAAAGGGCTTTTTCTCCTCCGTCGGGACGTTCTTTACCAATGTATTCGGCGGCGGAGACTGAGTATGACCAACAGCATCGGATGTCCTGTATTGTCATTGACAAAAAAGTAATTTAACAATATAATTTTAGGAGACAATTGTAAGAGAAAGGAGGTATTGCGATGGCAACCAGCACGTTTAGCAAGAATTTTGTCATAAAAGAGTCAGCCGCTCAAAAAAAGTTGCTTGATCTTCTTTCGTCCGACAAGCCGGTTCAAAGAATCTCAAAACCTTCTTCTAAGGAAGTTGAGAGGAGTGAGCAGCTATTAAATCAGGTCTGCTCCCGCTTAAAGGACTGATTGACGGAATTGGAGAAGACGAAACGCGTATTAATCGTGTTTTGTCTTCTTTTTTGTGCAAAAAAGACCCCGATATAGAAAATTTTCTGAAAGAAAAATCAGTTGAATTTGAGAAGCTCGCGAAATCCCGAACATATTTAAAAATAGATTTAGACGCATTGGAGAGCAATGGCGCTGTCAATGTTATTGGTTATTTTTCTCTTGCGATGCAAACATTAAAATTGCCCCAAGATTGCTCCAACAACAAACGCAAGAATTTGGATGGTTTTGGCTCGAAACGAAACGGTAAGCCCATAGAAAATATCCCTTGTTTCTTAATTGGACAACTTGCGCGCTGCTCTTCTGTCGAAAAAGACGCCCTGCCCGGAACTGAATTATTGAAAGATGCGTTGAGCTATATTGCCTTGGCACAGGAAGCCGTCGGTGGAAGAATAGCACTTATTGAATGCAAAGAAGACCCAAAGTTGGTGCAATTTTACGAAGCGAACGATTTCGAGACGTTCACACACATCGGCGACGGTGACCGGCCGATGATTCAAATGATACGGCGTATTAGCTAGCACATAAGTGTATGAAACACAAATCGCTTTCACCCACACTTTGGGTGAAGGCGATTTTCTTTTGCAAACGCGTGTTCTATGATATATTCGTTATAGTCTGCACATGATCTATTTTGCGATCTGCAATGAAAGAACGGAAGGTGCCGAACATGAAGCGCGAACGAATCCTCGGCTGGGTCGGCGTATCCATCACCGTGCTGATTTCCGGCTTCTGGGCATATTGGAGTGCGTTTGAAAACTTTCACGAAGGCTGGTATTCCACTTCGTTTTGGGAAAATGTCTTCATGTTCGTCTGCCAGTACCTGCTCTTTGCCATCGTGTTCATCGTGCTTGCGCTTGTCATCCTAAAGTGAAAAAAAGTCGGTCTCATTCTCCACCTGCTTGCTGGCGCTTTCTGCGTTTGGTTCTTTTCCGGGGCAAATTTCAGCGTGCTGTGGCTGCTGATCGTGATTCCGTTTGCGGCGCTCGGTCTCGTTTACTATTTCGGCAGGCCGCAACCGATTAAGTGGACTTACCGGCTGATCGTCTTCGTGCCGCTGCTCGTCGTGCTCGCCATCTCCGTTCCGCAGGGAATCAAGGTTGCAAAGCGGGTCGACACGGCGATTTCGGCATGCAAACCGTTCAGGGAAACGGCGTTTCGCTCGCCTGGGCGCCGCGCGGTCCCGGCTGGGCCGACGACGGCGTGACCTGGGACGAAGCGCAGGAGATCTGCAAATACCTTTCGGAAGACGGCCTGACGATTATGGAGACCGAGCAGAACATCTGGCGGCTGCCGGGTGTTGACGAAGCCGTCCGCTCCATGATGCTGCACGGCGAAAACGCGGGCGGCGTTTGGGACGCGTCGGAAACGGTCGCCACATACGAAAAACGCCCGACAAGAAGTCCCCGCTTTGGGACGTACACTCCAAGGTCATCTACTATTGGACGGGCGACACGTCCGCGCAGGATATTGAGCGCACCTGCATCGTCGTGTACAGCGGCGGCGGTTATGCACTAGAGTAAGTCGTTGCGGTACGGATCATTTGCCTTCCGCGCGGTAAAAGATATCGAAGCGATCAGTCAGTCCGTAACACACAAAAACGAATTTAGGGATACAACACAAAACGCTCCGCAGTCAAACGGAGCGCTTTGTTTTGTTGGGTATCTTCGCCTGGAGGCAAAGATTATACACTGGGTAATTTCCTTTTCTTAAAAGAAAAGGAAAACAAAAGAACTTACTTATCGCCTTTGTCGCCGCCGGCGTTTGCCATCTCTTCTTTCACGATAGCAATCTATATTTTTCAAAATGGAAAAATATAATAACTCTTACTTCTTGTCTGAGTTGGTCTTCTCTTCTTTCACGATCGCAAACCCATATTTCCCCAAGAAGGAAATATATAAAACTTACTTCGTGTCCGCGCTGGCCATCTCTTCTTTCACGATCGCTCCCAGTTCTTCGTCGCTCATAGCGGTCGTGCGGCAGGCTTCATACTGCATGTCCACACGTTCCTTGATCGCCGCAATCACGGGGTCCTTCTTGTCGAAATCCGTGCCCATGTGCGCGTTGACCCAGAAGGCGATGCCCGCGGCGCCGCTGTGCGCGTTGATCATCACGTGCGAAGGCCGGTTCAAAATCGCGCCCGTGTCAAAGATGCTGTAGATGCGCTCGTCCTTCATCAGCCCGTCGGCATGGATGCCCGCGCGGGTCATGTTGAAGTTTTTGCCCATAAACGGCGTCTGCGGCGGAATTTCGTAGCCGATGTCCTTTTCGAAATACTCGGCAATCTCCGTCAGCGCGGCAAGGTTCATGCCGTCGGTGCGCCCGCGCAGCGAGCAATATTCCATGATCATGCCTTCGATCGGGCAGTTGCCCGTGCGCTCGCCAATGCCCAGAAGTGAGCAGTTGACGGCGCTTGCGCCGTAGAGCCACGCGGCGGTAGCGTTGGAAACCGCCTTGTAAAAGTCGTTGTGACCGTGCCACTCGATGAGCGAACTCGGCACGTTTGCATAGTGCCGCAGGCCGTAGATGATGCCGGGCACGCTGCGCGGCAGACTCGCGCCGGGATAGTTGACGCCAAGGCCGAGCGTATCGCAAACACGAATCTTGATCGGGATACCGCTCTCTTCGGAGAGCCGCTGCAACGCGTTTGCAAACGGGACAACAAATCCGTAGAAGTCCGCACGGGTGAGGTCTTCAAAGTGGCAGCGCGGGCGAATGCCGCGGTCCAGCGCCATCTTGACGATCTTGAGGTATTTATCCATCGCCTGCTTGCGGGTCATGTTCATCTTTTTGAAAATGTGATAGTCCGAACAGGAGACAAGGATACCCGTTTCGCGAATCTTCATCTCTTTTACGAGGTTAAAGTCCGATTCGGTCGCGCGAATCCACGCCGTGATCTCCGGGAAACGATAGCCGCGTGAACGGCACATCTCCAGCGCCTGGCGGTCCTGCTGGCTGTACACGAAAAACTCGCTCTGGCGGATCAATCCGTGCGGGCCGCCGAGATCGTGCATCAGGTCGTACAGGCGCAGAATCTGTGCGCTCGTAAACGGCTCACGCGATTGCTGTCCGTCACGGAACGTGGTGTCCGTAATCCAGATTTCCTTCGGCATATGCATCGGCACCAGTCGATGGTTAAACGCAACCTTCGGTACTTCATCGAACGTGAAAATTTCCGGGAACAGGTTTGCTTCCGGTACATCCTGTACCTCATATTCGTAATAGTTCTCGCGCAGCAGGTTCGTGTGGTCGTCAAATACGATCTTGCTCATTGTTCCCTCCTCTTTCATGCGTTCGTTGTCCTTTTCACGCTTTACGTCTTAGCGTTCGATAATGTCCGCACGCATGCTTGCATGCTTGTATACAATTCAATTTAGCGTTCATTATATCAGCCGTTCATTCACTCTGTCAAGGTGATTTGGTCAGCTTTTTTGCAACTTCATGCAAAATTTTCGTATAGTTTCCCGGTGCATGTCGAAATCAAAATTCACTGCAAAGAATTAAAAATATTTCGTCATCCATTACAGTTCATCATGGTACAATGTTTATAAAAAGGGGGTTAAAATAATATGTTTACTGTTAATAACTTCATTAAAGGCATTACAAATTCTACTAAGTTATCCGTTGAACAAACAGAGTTTAGTATCATATTGTCAAGGATCGGATACGCGCTGCTTGATGACGAAGAGGAACAAATTCGCGTAGGCGAAGTACCATTAGAAGAAATCTTAAGTCTTTGTGAAAAACTAAGCAATGAATATAAATATGAAAACGCCATACTCTCAACAGATAAAACCTATGAAATAGCAGTCCAGTCTAATAACAAATCTTCATTTCCTTCTGCTTTCAGAGATCAAAATCCATATGAGACATCTGATCATCATTACTTTTTTACATTATCAAGGGCAAGTGTAGAATATTTTTTTTCAACATTTTGCCATTTTGCGAAAAACGCCGAGTGCGATTTTGATTGGGGGTTTGTCCGGCTTCAACCGTCTGAAGAAATTACTTCGCTTGAGCATTTCTTCAATGCGTTCAAATTAGTTACCGTAAAAATATCAAGTCCCACGCACCATACTATTGCATCCTTCAATCATATGCTAAACTCTTATCTTTTTAATGTAGCATATATGATTAATGCAACATTCTCTGTTTACAATTTTTCTGAAAGCAAACGTGCTTTTAGGCGAAGAATTCGTCGCACTGGCCAACTATTTCCATATAAAACTTATAAACAAGAACTAACAAAATACTATCATCAAGCAATTACAACCGATATTCCTTTTACCCAATACTTAGCTTTTTTTCATGTTGCCGAGTTCTTCTTCCAAACAATATCAGAACAGGAAGCATTTCAAGAGATTGAAGCCTTTATCACCCGCCCATCCTTTTCACCATACAAAAAGGATGATGTAAAATGTTTTTATACTATGATTCGAAAAAGAATGCTTAATCAACGCGACGATGGTGTTTGGAAAGAGAATGTTGGTTTGCTTCTATGTTTGAAAAAGTATGTACCTGATATTCTCTCTTTAAAAAATACTATTTTAGCTATTGATTCTGCTTCCATTGATTATTATAAAAATACGACGGTTGCATTTGCAGATGACGGCAAGACCATTGATTTTGATGCTGATATATCGACTATTTATGAGCATATGCGCGATAGAGTTTATGCTGTAAGAAATGCCATAGTTCATAGCAAGGAGGGAAATAAGTTACGCTATGAACCATTCAAACACGATAAGCAACTTGCAAAAGAACTACCCCTTATTCGTGGCATCGCTGAAGAAATTATTATAAATTCTGCTAAGCCGATGGGATTAGATTTCACTGAGTAATTTCAGTAGCACACTTATGACTTTTTATGTATGCACAATGTAATAATGTAAACTCACAAGCGGCGCAATCGTGACCACAGCGCAAACAAGACGTGCACATTTCGGCGCATTGTTGACAGGCGTTCGGAATTCTCTTTATACTGGATTTATGAGATTCACGCGGCATATTCCGCCGCTTTTGCAGGAGAGGGGGACGCAACCACATGACGGAACAAAAAAGACCGGACGCCGAACGTCTGAAGGACGACGAGCGCAGCGCGAAAGTGCGTGCCGAAGCCGAACGCAGCCACAGGGACTATGCCGACGATTGCGACGGCGACCATCGCGAACGCAGGCGGCGCAGACCGCTCACGTGGCGCAGGGTCAAATGGATACTGCGCATTGCGGCGGTGCTCGTCGTGGTGCTTGCGGTGCTGTTTTTGATTCCGCGCGTGCGCGAACTGCTGACGCCGAACGTCAGTATCAGTGTACCGGAATCGCTCTCCGACTTGCTGCCCGACGAAGAGATGGGATACAACCGCATCGACTTTTCCAACGCCATCCTCGGCGAATCGCGCGAGAAAAGCGACTTTGTCGTGCTGGAGCAGGACGTGAGCGTGACCACGCGCGTATCCCAGGCGCTTGCAAACCTTGCGCTGTTTGAAAAATATCAGATCATCCGTTCCTACGGCACGGGGGTTTACACGGTCGATCTTTCCACGCTTGGCGAGGACGACGTAACCGTGGACGAAACGCTGCAGGTGGTCACGGTGTCCATTCCGCACGCAAAGCTTATGTATGTGACCGTCGACATCGAGAATACGGAATATGAGGAGACGGAAAAGGCGCTGTTTGCCTTTGGCGAAATCAAGCTGACCAACGAACAGCTCAATTTGCTGGAACAGAGCGTAGACGAAGCAATGCGCATACAGCTGGAATCCGAAGAAATGATGGAAAAGGCGGACGTTCACGCGGTTTCTCAGGTGCAGTCGCTCTTTGAGCCGATTGTGCAGTCGCTTGCGCCGGAGTATGTGGTTGCAATCGAGTTGCAGGACTAGCGTTTTTATCAAGTATCATCCGAAATATAAAAAACTGCCCGCTAAGGGCAGTTTTTTTGTTGCGCATTCGTTTGAATTATGATTTGAATTATGAATTAAACGAGGCCGGATAAAAGATGTTGCCGCGCTTTTCAAACGAAACGGTCTGTCCGTCCGTTTGCTCGCCGCCGAGCAGGGTTTCAATCATGCCCTGCGCATCCTGCGTTAAAAACGTCTGCTCGTCTTTTTCGCCGCGGTCGGCGCGCGTCCATGTTTTGTAATCCCGGCAGTCGCCTTCACAAAACGGGAACAAAAACCCGCGGATGCCGGAAAGGTACATGCCCGTAAAAAAGGGCCGGAACGAATAGCGGCAGAGCGTGAACACGCCGGTTTCGAATGTTCCGGTTTCAATGGACGGCTTGAACACATCGAAGAGGATATCCTTTGCGGAGGTCATAACATAAAACGCCGACCCGCGGCGCAGTGCTGCGAGGCCGGTTTTTCGGATGTAGCAATCCCGGCAGGCGGGCGGAATCTGCGCGCCGGGGTCTTCGGCGCAGCGCTCCAGATAGTGACAGCCGTGCAAGTCGCGCCCCGAAGGGCAGGGCGTGTGTTTCGGCTTCATGCAAAACCCCAGCCCGACGATGCTCTTGCCCGAATCCAGAAAATCCGGGGTGCAGGTTGCGGACTGCGCAACAAAATCGCCCTCACGTTTTCCGCGCGAGCGACGCATTGCCCGTATGGTTTTCACGGGGTGCACCAGCGCGACGTGCCGTAGAAACAGGCGGCCGTATTCCGTAAAAAGACTGCGCAAGCAGAACCAGAACATCGAATCAATCCTACCGTTTCACCCGCAGTGCGGGCACAAAAGCGCAAGGCCGTTGCTGCTTTGTGCTTTCGTCTCTTATATCGTCAAACGCAGCTCCAGCCTTTGCATCTGAAACATTCAAAAGCAAAAACGATCAGCGCATTCGCGTCAGTCCAAAATTTTGTCAAACGGATCTTCCGTTGTCCCCTGCTCCGGCGGCCGCTTTTTGCGCGGTCTGCGTGTCGAGCCCTGTTCCGTTTTTGCTTCGGCGGGCTTTCTTTTCGCTTTCGGTCCGTCCCTGTGTTCTTCCGGTCGTTTCGGCTGCGGACGCGGTTTTCTGCGGCGCTGTTCTTTCGGTTGCGGCGCTTCCGCTGTTTCCTTCTTCTCCGATTCGCCGGGATTGAGCGAGGCGCGTTCTTCGCCCGCTTCCAGCTGCCGCCCGTCCTCGTCCACCAGCACCACCGGCTCCAGCCGGAGCAGATAGGACGCAATTCCGCAGACAACGACGCAGATGAGCCCGATCGCCAGCGCAACGAGCGCGGCGTTTCGCGCGGCAAACACGTCTGAAACATCGCGCGCGGCAATCAGCGTAACATCACCCTGTGATATGCGCAGGCAAAGGTTGCCCGCATCATAAAAATACCCGTTCGCACCTTCGGAATTGACCGCAACAAACAGCACATCGTTGCCATAGGCAACGTCACGCACAAGCGCATCCGGGCTGCTCTGCTCCACCGCGCTGTCCACAAACGGATCGTCCCGCGTGAGCAGCACGAAGCCTTCGATATCCGAGCGGGCGACACAGCAGTAGATCATGCTTTCGTCGCCGGGTTCGGTCTGCACAAGCTCGGCTTGCGGGTCGTCTATCGCGCCCAGCGTCCAGATGAACGCGTCCTCTGCGCCAAGATCGACGCCGATACGCGCTGCGTCGGACGAGGCGATCAGCACGCCGTCTCCGTTTGCAACATCGATTTGATCGGTGCCGAGCTGATCGCAAAGCGTGATCAGCGCTTCGGTCGCCAGCAGATTGTCGTCATGCGCTAAAAAACGCACGACTGCGCGCGTTTTGTTGAGCTGGCTCTCTTTTTCCGCGACCACGACCGGATCGGCCGCCGATTGTCCGGCTTCGATTCGGGCAAACGCCGTGTCCAGCATTTCACTCAGTTCGGCCTTTGCCGCCGCTTCCTCACGCTCGGTAAGCGGTACAAATGCCAGCGCGATGCATAAAATCATCAGCGCGGCCAAAATCGGTACCAGCCATTTCCGTAAAAATTGCACCAAAACCTGCCTGCCTTTCGGGTTCGTCTATGCTTTTTCTGAAAGAAAAGCATACAAAAGAACATACTTCTCTTATGAAAAAAAGCAACATGTAGGGGTTGTTATGTTAAACAAACGAAAAAACAGAAGTTATATTCCGGCTGCGCCGGTTCATCCGGCGCAACGGATCGCCCGTTAGGGCGGTTTCCCTGTGCGCTTTGCCGCCCGGGAGTCCGTCAGGACGAGAGGAAAAGCGCGGTTGCCCTAATCAAAAGTACACTTTTGATTGGATTACGTTGCCGGTATGATTGACAGCAGGAAGTTCGCCTGATAGAAAAACTCGCCGAAGAACGACCCGCTCAAATAGGTGTACAGCTGCGGCAAAACGGTCAGCGCCACCGGCACGAGCATGAAGATGATGAACATCATCAAAACGCCGTGAATCAGCCCAAGCCCTGCGCCAATGACCCCGTCGCCATGGGCAAGCACCGGAAAACCGCCGCGCCCGTATTCCGCTCCGCGGATCAAAAAGCCGATCAGCAACCGCACGACGACGAACACCAGCAGCAATACAAGGATATTGATGACCACGCAGACGATGGTCTGGTTAAAATAATCGCCCAGCGTCGTGACGCCGCTGTCGCGGAACGCTTCCGACGCGATGTTTTTGATGACGCATCGGTCCATCGGGATCGGCATGTCCGCGTTTTCCAACACGACATGCAGCTGTTCGGACGAGATGTTCGCAATCGACGCGCGGGTGAGTTCCACGTCCGTCACGGCGACATACTCCGAACCTTCCGTGTAATACAGCAGCATGTTGAACAGCTTTTCGCTGCCCTTAACAATGCCGGATACGACCGGTATGCACACGCGCGCGATAAGGATCGACAGCGCGGTCGCGCCGATGTTATAGACCGTGCTGATAAAGCCCCGGTAAAGACCGCCGAGGATTGTGATTGCCAGCACGAGCAAAATTGCAATGTCTACAAAATTCATCTTGAAGTACCTCTTGCTTTTCTTAAAAAAGAAAGCAATAAAAAAACGTTACGCTTTGCTTTTTCTTGAAAGAAAAGCAACAAAAGAATTTATCCGGGGCAACACTTTGGTATTGTTAAGGGCCGCAGCCCTTATCCCCGTATCTTCCGGCTGCGCCAGCTCCTCACTACTCTTTTCTAAAAAGAATAGTATGAAAACTTGCTTCCCATTTTGGCTGCTTCCGGCTGCGCCAGCTCCTCGCTACTCTTTTTTTAAAAAGAATAGTATAAAAACTTGCTTCCCATTTTGGCTAGTTCCGGCTGCGCCGATTCATTCGGCGCAACGGATCGCCCTGTGGGCGGTTACTCTGTGCGCTTCGCCGCCCGCGCGTTTTTAAACGCGAGGCGAAGCGTGGTTGTCTCGCTGAAAAACAAATGTTTTTCAGCGAATTAGCCTGCGTCCGCCGTATAATACATGCCGCTGCTGGAAACCAGCAGTTTCTTTTCGGTCAGCTTAAACGCCTCGTCAACCGGCTGCTCGAAGTTCGCCGTCGCCAGCAGCTTGCCCTTGAGCGAGTACGTATACACCTGCTCGCGGGAAACAACGATCAGCCTGCCGTTCATGATGAACGCCGCAACGCCCTCGGTCGGCAGCTGCAGCGTGGTTTCCACCGCGTTTGCGTCCGTGCCTTCCTCCAGCGATAAAATCTTAACGGTGTGGAAATCTCCGCCGCGTGTGGTCAGAAGGAACGTCGGATCGTCCGACGCGTTCGAAAAGTCGACCGCCTCGTATCCATAGATCATCGAGCGGTAGATTTCCTTGTTGCCCGCATGGACATATCGGATGATCTGGTTTGTGCCGACCACGAAGAAACTGTTTCCCGTAATATAAACCTGATTCACCAGCTGGCTTTGCACGCGCATCATGCCTATGATCTCGTTTTGCACGAAATCATAGGTGGAAATCGTGGTGATCGGCGTACCCGTGTTGACGTTGAGCACCTCGACCCAGAGCTTCTCGTTTTCATAGGTGTAGAACCCGAAGTCGAGGATATACTGGTCGGCAAACGGAAGATCGGCGATCTGTTCGCCGTCCTTTGTGATGATGAGCACGCTCTCGGTTCCGTCCTCCGCCCGGCGCAGCACCGCAAGGTGGTTCACGCCGCACTCGACTTCCTGAATATACCCGGTAAACGTCAGCGGCGTTTTGTCGCCGACGACCTGCAATTGCGCCTCGTTAAACACGACCGTCATGGATTTGCTGCCCGACATGCGGATGTTGGACGCGCCCGTGCCGTAGGTGTAGTTCTTTTTGCTGTCGTTCAAATGATAAAAATGGATCTGCCCGTCGGTTTGATAGAGCAGTCCGTCGCCGGTGTTGATGTAGGTGTCCGTCGTCGCAATCGGCGTTAAGTCCATGGTAACGGTCGCTTCCTGCTTGTTGAAGATGATCTGGTAGATAATGAGCGCCGCGCCCATCGCAGCCAGCATCAAAATCGAAAACAGAAGCGTATTGTTCTTTTTTTTCTTTCGTCTGCGCTGTCCGCCGCCGTAACTTCCGCCGTTGGAAGGATACGGTCGCGATGCGCGTTGTTGTATTGCCATGCGGTTACTATTACTTCCCCTTAATTTATGCAACAGTCTATCAGCCATCGCCGATGCTGTAAAGCAAACTTTCTGTGTACTCGCCGCTTATTGCGGCACGGCGACCCAGATCGACTTCGGCAAAATGCGGAAGGTGACGGGCGTTTTCGGCAGCACGTCGCCATCGATGTCCAGCAGTGACGAAGGTTCGCATTCCGCGGTCAGTTCAGTGGTGCGAAAATACGTTACAAACTTCGTGCCGAGGTGTTTTCCCTTTAAAAACTTGGGTAAGAGTGTCAGCGCGTCGCGCTTTTTCACACCGTGCATAATGCAGATATCGAGCAGCCCGTCGAACGGGTCCGCCCGCGGCGTGACCATCATGCCGCCGCCAAAGTGCGTGCCGTTGCCCGCGGCAATGATCAGCACGTCGTCTTCCATGCTGCCCTCCGGCCAGGTGATCTTCGTTTTGCGGCTCTTCAGGTTCGCAATTGCGGCAATCAGCCCGCGCAGGTATGCAAGCGAGCCGTTTTTCATCTTCTTTTTGTAGATTTCCACATAGTGCAGCACGTCCACGTCGAAACCGAAGCCCGCAACGTTGAAATACAGCTGGTCGTTCGCCATCGCCGCGTCCATCTGCCGGCGTTCGCCGGTGAGCGCGACCTCCAGCGCCTGTATCGGGTCGTTCGGAATATGCAGCGGGCGGATGATGTCGTTGCCCGTGCCGCAGGAAATCATGCCGAGCGTCGCGTCCGTGTTGATTACGGCGGTTGCGACCTCGCGTATGGTCCCGTCTCCTCCGAGGGCGACAATTTTCTTTGCGCCCGCCTCAACGGCCGCCTTTGCAAGCTCCGCCGCGTGCCCGGGGTATTCGCTCTTTGCCGATGAAAACGGGATGCCGCGGTTTGCAAGCTCGCGCGTGACGCGTTCATACGCATCCATCGCCGCTCCGTTGCCTGCAACCGGATTCCAGACCAAATGCAGCTCCGACACCATTGTCAAATTCCTCCGTATCCTTTTGTAAAACTGGCTTAAAGTCAGTATAAAGCATTTGCGCACATGCTTCAAGGTTCCTTGCTTTTCTCCGTCCTTTTCTTAAAAGAAAAGTAAGATAAAAGAACTTACGTTTATACCGGGCGCAACTTTCGCGCAAATAATATTTGGAGAGTGCTTTCAAACAGCACTCTCTATATAATTATGCGTTTCTTTGTCTTGCTTTCTTTTCAAAGAAAATAACGCTTGCAATCAATTTTTAATCAATTTATGCTTTCAGTAGAAGGACGTCCTTTCCACACGAACGAAAGGGGTAAACACCACATGAATGCATCACAAACACATACGCTGGAAGAAACCATCGGCCGCGAACACGCCAATATCGCAGGGCTGGTCGTCGCCCAAAACGGGGAAATTCGCTATGAAACCTATCGAAACGGCTATGCCGCAGCCGACGCGCTGCACGTATTTTCCGTGACCAAGAGCGTGTTTTCCGCGCTCATCGGCATTGCCGTCGATGCGGGACTAATCCGGAGCGTACACGAGCCCGTTTTAAGCTTCTTTCCGGAATTTGCGCTCCCCGCGGGCGAAACAGCCGCGCAGCGCGTCACCATTGCGCACCTTTTGACCATGACCGCGCCATACAAATACGACGTGGAGCCGTATCAACAGTTTTTTGCGAGTGAAGACCCGGTAAAAGACGCGCTGAACTACCTCGGCGGCGACAAGCCGATCGGAGCGTTCAACTACTCCGCCATCGGCGGCACGCACATCCTCTCCGCCATATTGACGCGGGCCGTCGGCATGCCCGTATTGGATTTTGCAGAAAAGCATTTGTTCGGTCCGCTCGGCATCGACGTGCCGGGCAGCATCGTTTTGCGCAGCGCGGAGGAGCACATGCGCTTGATGAGCGACAAACGCACGCGCGGCTGGGCGGTCGATCCGCAGGGACGCAACACCGCGAGCTGGGGTTTGTTTTTGACCCCGCGGGAGATGGCGAAGATCGGGCGGCTCTACCTTGATGGCGGCGTTTGGGACGGCAAGCAGATCGTACCCGAACATTGGCTAACGCAAAGCACGGCGGTGCAAAGCCGCTTTGGCGACCTCGGCTACGGGTACCTCTGGTGGGTGATCGACGAAGCGGAGCGCTGCTTTGCCGCGCTGGGCGACGGCGGGAACGTCATCTACGTCAACGGCAGCCGCAATCTGGTCGTCGCCATCGCCGCGACATACGCGCCCGCCGTGAACGACCGGATCGGTTTGATCAAAACGCATATAGAGCCGTCCTTTTCTTAACCTAAGTTTACAATGTAAGTGCAACGCAAATGGGGCGACACAAAAAAACCTGTATGCTTGATGTGACGAAACAGTCAAGACAGGTGGAGTCACTTTTGTCCATAAATTCTTATTGTGTTTAAAAGTTAGAGAAGAGATTTATCACTAGCTTAAGTGATTTTATATCCTACACAGATTAGAAAGAAGGATCGTAGAAAGTTTTCTACGATCCTTCTATTTAACAAACCCGCTAAGAGCACTGAGAAGGTGCTTATAGGAAACAAGAATGTTTCCCTTAGCTATCTATACTATACGATGTGTTATTGATTTAGTCAAGCAAAAGCTGAATTATACAATATACGGATCTGGTGGGCAAAATATACCATTAACGCTAAAATTGCAAATTCGTCTATTTATTGAACGTTTTTCTATTATGTCAAAGTACTCAACTAGTTTTTCATCAAATACTGATTTAGCTGGATTTTCATTCAGTCCTCGTGAAAAATAGTTTCTTAATACCCCAGCAGAAATGTCTGCAAGTTGAAGACCAGCAGTTGTTTCGGAATCAGCGAATATAGGGACAGGTAAAATATGAACTAAGTTATCGCCACCATTTGAACGGTATATGTAATTATTAAACGCAAATGCAAGATTCCTATCTGTTCTTCGAGCATTATTATCAATCACTACAATTATGTCTTTAGCCCTCCACTCCCGAGCTATCGCTTCTATGCGCCACAATGAATCAACGTAATGCTTTGGCAAGTGTCGCTCATCACTTTTTTTGATTCTTGCCCGAGTTCATAAATACAAGAGCAGCAAACTTACAATCAGGATGGTCAACACATCGGCTGATTGTTTCATTTAAAAATGTTGTCTTTCGAAGAGGGTTATTCAAAGTACTTGAGTTGACTAAATCTGTTGATTTCATCTCAATATACTCGTTTAGCAAAATATCTTTTTTAAGACGATGCAAAGTTGCTGTTATTTCATAAATTGATCTTTTCCTAATGCAAATTGTGCTAATTGCAGTCCAAGGTGATTTATCCGGCTGTTCATAAGGATTCCCAGAAACATCGATAAAAGCTATCATAGTTTTCCTCCCGCTTAATTGACATTTTACAGTGAATATAAGTGCTTTGCAACAATGATATTCTTTATGTAATAAAGAAAAAAAAGTAATGTGCCATAAAAAAACGGGATAGTCAAAGATTTTTTTGCGCTTGCTTTTTTCGCGCATTCCACGTATCCTCCCCTTAGGGATGTTTTTGTTACAGCGTTATAATGACCGGCGAAAGGATATTTTCTCGTATGCTCAACAATCAGGGGTTCGACCTTTGGGCCGATCATTACGACGACTCCGTCAAACAGGCGGACGAAAGCAATCAATATCCGTTCGCCGGGTATAGCGCGCTGATGAACGCGGTCTACGCGACCATCATGAACGCCGCGCCCGCAAACGTGCTGGACGTGGGGTTCGGCACCGCAGTGTTGACCGCAAAGCTCTATGAAGGCGGCAACACGATCACGGGAATCGACTTTTCGGAAGAAATGCTCAAAACCGCGGCGCAGAAGATGCCGAATGCAACCCTGCTACAGTGGGATTTTACGCTCGGCGTACCGCCCGCAGTGCGTGAGCAGACGTTTGACTTCATCGTCTCCACCTACGCGCTGCATCACCTGACGGACGACGCGAAGGTCAGTTTCCTTTCATCGCTGCTGAACCTGCTGAAGCCGAACGGCGCAATTTTAATCGGGGACGTTGCGTTTGCCACGCGGGGCGATATGCTTGCCTGCAAAGAATCCTGCGGCGACGACTGGGACGACGAGGAATTCTATTTTGTGTTTTCCGAGATTCAAAAACGGCTTTCGCTCATCTGCCGGCTGAACTTCCACCCGTTCTCTTCCTGCTCCGGCGTGATCGAAATTCGCAACAAGATTTGATTTTCTTCCAATCGCTATAGAACTTAGAAAGCAAAACACAGAGAGCGCAAAATAACGCTCTCTGTTTTTCTATACGTTTTTTATATACGTTCTTTTGCTTACTTTTCTTTTCAGAAAAGTATGAATTACGGCGTGCTCGGGTACTTGCCCTGCAGCCGAATGTACCCCGTGTACCCGACCGAGGCGAGGAGTTCGTCGCGATACTGCTGTCCCGCGGCGCTTGAGGCTGTGTACACCTCCGCGCGCTCGTCCTTGTTCAAAAGGCTCAAAAACCGGTCGCAGTTTTCAGTCGAGGTCGCGGTCACGGCGGTCGTCTTCTTGCCCGACCCGCCGGACGAACGGCCTGCACTTTCCTTGTAATAACCGAAGAGCTTGAGCGCGGCGGAATATGCCATCTCGTATGCGTCCTGCCGCATCTGCGCGTTTTGCGATTGCACCTCCAGCAAGCGGTCGGTCTCCTTGTCCAGGCCTTCACCGACATATTTTGCCAGTGTGGAACCGTAATCCGACTCCAGTGAAAGGATGTCGCTCGCCTCGGCGTTCTGCTGGCGGTTTTTCACGTCGGTCACATACGTGCTCGCGCCCATGCCGCGGGCAATCGCGTCCGCGTCCAGCTCCGCCTTGTAATAGTTCGTCTGCTCCTTGCGGTTGGCTATCGCCTGGTCGTAGCTCGGCCGCAGCCACTCCGCAATGGACGCGCTGATCTCGTCCTCGCTCCTTGCGTCGTATTCAATCTCTTCCGGTTTGAAGCGGTCGTACATGTCTGAAACGTATGCGCTCAGCACGTCCGCGTCGCTCGGACCCGTTCTTGCCGAAGCGCCGGACGACGAACCGCCGCCGGAGGATTTCGGTTTGTCGAAGCCAAAGGTGACCTTGCCGACGCCGAGGTCGCGAAGGCTTGTCGTGTTTGTCTTTTTCCCAATGTTGATCGCCATGTGTCCTCCTCTATGATTCCTGTGCGGAAAGATATTCCTCAATCTCGCCGATCTTCTTGTAGAGCGTTTCGAGGTTTTGGTTCAGGTTGCCCTCGTTCTGCGCCGCCGAAATATCGTAATCCTCGCGGGAAGCGTGCTTTTGCGCCATCCGCGAAAAATACACCGGAAACAGCGCCTGCATGCCTGTGCCTTCATATGCCATGATTTCGTTTTTCCTCCCGGTTTGTTCTTATAAAACGCGGCGCTGCGCGTCCAGCAGAAGCTCCACGCCGCCGTCGATGGTGAAATGCGACCCGTTGACGTTTTGAAACACCAGCCGAAATGCGCGTCCTTCGCCGCTCAAGCGCAATTCCAGAATGCTTTCGTCCGCGCCCGGCATCAGCCGCTCGTCATAGACCGTGCCGCTCTCGGTCACCGCTTCAACGGACAAAATACCGCCGCTTCCGCGCAAAAACAGCTCTTCGAGGTGCTTGCTTACGGCCTTAGAGTCAAGGTCGGTCATCGGCGTTTTCCAGTATGCCTCAATGCGCGCGCCGTCGTAGGTTTCGCCTTCGTTAAAGCGGCAAACGCGCCCGTTTCCGTCGAGGATGTACAGCGTGTTGCCCGCGGCGCACATACCGTGGACGATAAACCCCCGGCGCACCATATACGTGCCGCGCGCAAGGTCGTAAACCAAAATCGCGTCGTTGCCGCTTGCGGTTGCGTCTTCCTTGAGTGCAAAATACAATTTGTCCCGGCAGGCCGCGGCGATGCACGCCGAAAGGTCTGCGCCCGCAAGGAAATCCTGCACCTTGTCCGCGTCGGACTTCCTTTGCACATTCTGTCCGTCAAAAAAGTACATGCCGCCCTGTGTGAGAAAAAACAGCACGTCGCCAACGCGCGTGCACGCCGTGTGCACGGGCTGGAGCAGCGAACCGCCGACCGGCTGTATGCGAAAGTTGCTCGGCCGGTCGCCCAGCAGGCGATAGAGTGAGTCCCGCTTGAACACGAGCAGCTGGTTGCTCAGCGCGAACACGCCCGTCACCGGGTCGGAATCCGTGCCGATCTCCACCGTGCCGCCGCCGACGTTTACGCTCTCCTCCGCGCTCGTCCAGTTTTCAATGGTTCTTTCGTCGCCCGGGGCCTGACTGTAATACAGGCGGCTGGGGTTTTGTGCGTCGCCCGCGGCAAACAGGCGGGCGTAATACAATTCCACAAAGTTCACCGCCGTGTCGCTGAGCGCTTCCGCGCTGCCGAAGGCTTCCGCCGCTTCGCTTTCGCCGTCCCATTTCGCCATCTGCGAAACGCCGCTGGCCACGATGAGGTATTCCGTGCTGGCGATTTTGACGATCTGAAAGTCATACTGCGTCGCCGCCGCGCTCGCGCCAAAGGTGTACAAACGTTTCCACTCGCCCGCCGTTTCGTCCAGTGTGTAGAGCTCGCTGTCCGTCGCCAGCAGATATTTTTTGCCGTCGGCGCGGTTCCAAACGAACAGCCGCTTTGCTTGTGCGGGCGCATTGAACGCCACGCTGCTTTGCCGGGCATAGCCGCTTGCAACCGTCAGCCGTCCGCCGGAGGTGTCCATGTTGCATGCGTCCGGGCTTTCGCCGTCATTGATGCGGTCTTCCTGCAATCCCTGATGGATGCCGTAAAACATTGGGATGCGATATTGCCTAAGCGCCATGATCCACGCCCTCCCTTAAAACCGGTTTTGAATCGCGTATGCGTCCAGCTCGCCGCGGTGCGCGCGCATCACGCGCTTGCTTGCGTTGTAGAGTTCGAAGCACGCCCGCGCGGCCGCAATGCTCGCGCCGTCGCCCGCCGCGCGTTCCCGGCCGACCGCATAGCTGATCAGCGCGCCGTGGCACCACTCCGGCAAATCCGGTACGTCGGTGTCCACCTTCAGCGATTCCGGCATATAGCGGTAGGTCACGTCGATCTCGCCGTCTTCCACACAGGGCACGCGCAGCCGATCGCTCGCGAGCCCGTAGTAAAACGGCAGCCGCACGTCGCCGCGCGTGAGAGCGAGTATCTTGATTGCCGCGCGCGGCAGTTCGCTTGTAATCAGCGTGCCGTCTCTCAGCGTCAGCGTGTCCGTGCGCCGCGGCTGAAGGTCGCTGGTGAGGTCGATCATCGCGTCGTTGAGATACCGTGTGAGCTTGTCCCGCCAGGATTCCAGCGTCTGCGCGTCCGTGCCGCGGCCGAGTTGCAGCAGCGCGCCGGTGAGCAGTTCCTTGAGTGTCATTTATTCTCCTCCTCACGACACTTTTTTGCCGCCGCTTTTGCGGTATGCTTTCACGCGCGCTTCGCTTTGCACCTTGATTGCCGCGCTATGCGCAATCAACGTTGCAAGGCTTTTCGGCACGGCGACGGGTTCGTTTGTGCGGATGCGGAAGAAATGCCCGTTGATGCCGCCTTCCCAGTATTCCTCGCCGCTTTCGGGTTGGATGGTGATGGTCACCTTGGGTTCCTTTGCCAAATCTTTCCCGGTTTTGGACGTGATGCCGTCGATCTCGTTTTCCGTGATGTACTGCATGGTGTTTCTCCTTCGTGTTTTTTATTTGGGGGAGGGAGTGTTTCATCCCTCCCGGTGGGTGTTTTATTCCGGCTGCGCCGGTTCATCCGGCGCAACGGATCGCCCTTTAGGGCGGTTTCCCTGTGCTCTTTGCCGCCCGCGCGCCTACGGCGCGAGGCAAAGAGCGGTTACCCGACTGAAAACGTCAGTTTTCAGTCGCTACAGAGAGACGGTGTGCTCGATGCGAACGATCCAAAGATTGTTCAGAATCTTTGCGGTGTAGGCCGCGACCTTTGCGCCGACCGTGGCGCGCTGGTCGAGCGGGTCGCTTGCGCCGCCGCTGCCGGTGGGCTTTACGATGGTCTGCAGACAGCCTTCGCCGTCGACGTCGATGACCCCGTAGGAATCCGCGCCAAAGACCAGCGTCGCGTGGACGTCCAGTCCTTTTTTGTTTTCGTCCAGCGCGCCCGCGTCCTCGCTGTAAACGGCCGTGCCCGCGGAAATTGCCGAGGCGACGGTTTCGCTCAGCGTGATCGTCTTTGCTGCCTTGTCGCAGGAGGCGACGGTGTATTCGGTTGTTCCGATCTTGATCTTTGCGCCGGACACGAGGTACAGCGCCGCAGTGTCGGAAATCGCGTTGACGGTGACCACCGCGCTGCCCGCTTCATGGGCGGTAACTGCACTCAAAACGCTCTGCGAAAAGACCTTTGCCTCCGTGCTTTCAACGAAGACCACGCCGAAGAGTCGGCCGATCTCGCCGGAATAGATCTGCTCCACATCGGAATACTTGGATACGTCCTGCCAAAGCGCGTCGCTCTGGAGGTCGAAGGTCGCGTCCGGCGAACAGATGCACACAAAGTGCGGCTTGCGCACCTGACCGTCGGCGGTTGCGTTGAACATGCGCGCCTTGGCTTTTTTGAGGGAGCGGACGGCCTTGCGGATCTCCGTGACCGTCAGCTTGTCGCCGCTTTCCAGTGAAAGGCGCGTGGTTTTGCCGTCGGCATACTGCACGTTGGTTCCGCTGCACATCGCGTCGCGGGTGATCCATTCGACAACGGTGCCCAGCTGTTCGCCGAGCAGTTCCGTGCTTTCGCTGAGAACGGGATCGAATCCCGTGAGATCGAGCATGTCGCTGACTTCGACATATGCGCCGTACTGTTTGACTTCGGCTTCAACCTTGCTCTGGGACAGGCTCTGGCCTTCGGGGGTCACGCCTTCTTCGAGGATGAGTGCGTTGGTGTCCGGCGTAAAGAGTTCGTAGCGGCGGAATTCCACGCGCTTGCCGGAGTTTCGGGGGATGCTGCGTTTCTGGCCGTAGCCTGCGTGGACGAGTCGCGTTCTTGCGATCTCAAGCAGGTTGCGGTCATAGAATTCCTTGTTGGTGTAGGTGGATGCCGCCGTGTTGACGGTCGTATTGATATTGCTCATGTGTTCTCCTTCTTGTAAGAGTTTTGGGGTGTGACTTTTGGTTTTTACAAAAAACCACAAACATTACGTAAGATAATTGCTCTGATAATGCTTCTTGGGGTGTTTACAGTCTTGTGCGTCCGCCGTCCCTTGCGTCTCCCGATAGTTTTACAAAAAAAACTATCAAAAAACACACTCTCAAGACGGCTTTTGCGTTACAGGCGCGTCCTGCCGCCGTCTTTGGCAGTCTTTTTCATCTGCTGAAGCAGACTGCGAAACGACTCGCTGCTCATGCCTCCCGATAGTTTTACAAAAAACTATCAAAAAAACACTCTCTCAAGACGGCTTTTGCGTTACAGGCGTGTCCTGCCGCCATCCCTTGCAGTCTTTTTCATCTGCTGAAGCAGACTGCGGAACGACTCGCTGCTCATGCCTCCCGATAGTTTCACAAAAGAAACGATCAAAAAAACACTCTCTCAGGACGGCTTTTGCGTTACAGGCGCGTCCTGCCGCCGTCCCTTGCAGTCTTTTTCATCTGCTGAAGCAGACTGCGGAACGACTCGCTGCTCATATCCCTGTAATTTGGGGCGCTTGCCGTCGTGCTGCCGCCGCGCGAACTCCGCGGAAGTGCGTTTCTGGAACGAACCTGCGCGCTCACGCGCTGCATTGCGGCCTGCTCTGCCTTGTTTGCCCGCTGTTCCGCGGCGTAGATGCGAACGCCCGCCTCCGCGCCGTAATCCTGAATCAACTCCATCAGCGCGGGATCGCCCGCCGATTGCTGAAGGTCGAATCCCTCCGGCATCTGCCCGTTTTGGTACATGGCGGTCAGTTCCTGCACCACTGCGTCAAACGCCGCGTCCTGCGTTGCGCCCTGCCGCGCGGGATACCCGCCTGCGCCCTGCGGAATCCCGCCGGAAAGCGCCTGTTCGATCTTTGTCCTGTTCTGTCTCATTCTAAAAACCTCCGTTTTTATTCACCCGCGCCATGCTGCAATTTTTCTCACCGCACAGCACGAATGTTTGCTGAAATTTGCTTACTTCGCATACGGCGAAAGCTTCCATTTGGGCACTCCCGATTGCGATTGCTGTGGTTTCTGTGCCGACTGTTGCTGTTGCTGCGCCTGCTCCTGCTCTTTTTGCTCCTTGAGCTGTTTGAGCAGTTGGTCCTTGCCCTCGAACACCATCATTTCCACCGCCTGCTCCGGCTTCATCATGCCGGATTGCAGCATCTTCATGGCGAGTTCGTTCTGGCTCATGGCGCTGTATTTGGTCTCCTGCTGCGCCTTGACCGAAATGCAGAACTCGACCGGCAAAAACACATTGCCCGGTGCGCGCCGCATGAGCATTGCGCTTTCAAACGTCATCTCTTTCAGCGCGCCGCCAATCGTTACATTGACCATGCGCGAAAAGAAATTGAACTCGCGCTCGATCTCAATCTCCTGCCGCACCGCGTCGCGAAACGACTCGTGCAGCATCCTTGCAACCATGCGCGTGCGCTTGTTGCTCATCTCCTGCATGGCCGCAATGGCCGAAGCCGCGGTGATCCCGCCGTTTGCCGACCCGCGCGAAAATTCGTCCGCACCGCTCTCTTTCTTGATGCTCTCGCGGATGCTGTTGATGTAGCCGATGATGTACGCCGGCAGCGGCGGTGTGGAAAACCACGTCACGCCGTTCAGGCTTTCGCCGCGGTGCACTTCCTTCGACCAGTCGCGAAGGTCGTCCAGGTCAAACCCGCTCGCCTCGGTGACGAGTAACTTGTTGTGGCTGGCCATCAGCGCGTTTTTCAACACGATCTGGTCGAGCTTGTCGGCGTACTTCTGCTGCGTTTCAAACATGTCCACAACGCCGAGTCCCAGGCAGGAGCCTTTGCGCTCATACAGCGTAGTCATCACAAACGGATACAGTCCGTTTTCAAACAGCCCGTCGGGCTTTTCGTCCCGGCTGTCGGTGAGCACGCGATTGCCCGCAATCTGCGCCATGTGGACGCTGTAGCGGTCGCTTTCAACGTCGTAATCGCGCCACCAGTACTCGATAAAGAGCATGGCGTTGGTCCGGTCGCCGTGGAGTATGCCGTCTTCCACCGCGTCCGGCGTACCGAACGTGTCCGCCGACAAAAACGGCGCGGACTGTGGGAAGTGCGTGTGGATGTACTCCCGCGTTTTCAGCGAAATCTTGAACACGCCGCGGCTCTCCTGCAAGCTCGACGCCAGCGGGTCAAAGAGGATGCTCCGCGCGTCCACGTGCCGGATGAACGCGCCGCCGAGACCGCCGTTGAGGGCGTTGTCATAGCCCGTCTCCTGCACGCAATAGCCGCCGACCAGCAGGTCGTGCACGAGCTTTCGGTATTCCTTGGCATAGCCGTCCACATCGTGGTTTTGTTTGATAATGGCTTCAATCACGCTTGCAACCTCGCCGTCCGCCGGGCTTTCCGGCGCAATCACGGCCTCCGGTATGCGGTCGAGCAGTTCCGCCTTCATGTTCTCAATCGTGCTCTGGATCACCGGCGTGACCGGGCGCGGTTCGCTCCGGTCGGCAATCGGCACGTCGTGCCAGTGGTCGCCGCGATACATCCGCTCGCAGTCTTCAAGCCGCCGCCACTCCGCCGCATACGCGCTGCGGAATTCGGAAAACAGCCCGTATGCCCGCTCGCAAAGCTGCCGCTTCTCCTCCGATTGGTCCTTTTTTTGTTTGTCCTTCATCGTCTTCCTCCTATGGGATCGCCCCGTCTTATAGCGCCGTAAAACCGTCCGCAAGCGGCGATTCGGTCGAAAACGGGTCGTAAGCGCGCGCCTTCGGCTTTTCCTGATCGCGTGCGCCGACGGGACGCGACATCAGCCCGTAGCGCAGCGCCTCCGGCGCATGGTCCTCGCAGTTGCCGGCAACGTCTTCGGCATGGTTCTCGTCAAACGTCAGCATCGGCAGCGTGCGTATCAGGTTTGTGCAGCTTTCAAAGATCAAAAGCCGCGGCAGGCCGTCGTCCGCGTCGGCAAGATATTCGCGCACGCGCTGCCAGCCGGGTATGCGGGTGTTGTCCGCCTTAATCAGCGGCACGCCGCCGTGGGCAAACACCTCCGCAATGCTCATGCCGGGCAAATCGCCGCTCGCGTTCATGCCGCGGCACTGCCACGCATCCGGCGAAGCGGCGGTGTACGCAATCGTCTCGTCGCCGCTCAGCGCGCGGACGCGCTTTGCCGTCTCGCTGGAAAGCACGTGCGTTTCGTAATACTCACGGTAGGCATACACGCGGTTTCCAGGCGAAACGGCGAACCACAGCACACAGCACGGGTCGTTGTAACCCCAGTCCATCGCGCGGAATCTCCGCCACGATTTCGGGATTGAAAACGGCGTTACTACATGCCGCTGCCTCGAAAACTCGCCGAAGTACTGCCCCGCCAGCACGTCCCAGTCGCCGTCGAGATGGGCGCGCCGTAGCGGCTCCGGCAAGTTTTGAAGCGTTGTGAGGTACGTCGTGTCGTGCATCAGGTACGGGTTGTCCGTCACGCGCGCCGGAATAAAAACGTAGTCTTCGGCAGTTTCGCTTGCGCGGTACCGCCGGTCGATGAAGAGCCGCTTGACCCAGCCGTGGCCGACTCCGCCGGGATTGCACGTGTAGTACATCCGCGGTGAAAAGTCGCGCCGCACCGTGCGGTTGCAGGTCGAAATGAACTGCATCTGGCTTTCGGTAAAGCTGGTGGCTTCCTCCAGTCCGACCACGTCGTATTCCTGGCCCTGATACTGGTAGACGTCCTTTTCGTTGTCGCAGTAACCGAGCTTGATGCGGCTGCCGTTCGGAAACGTAAATACGCGTTGCGTTTGGCTGTATTCAACAAGCCCTGATAATTCCGATTGCAGCGGCCGCACGTGGTTCTCGTTCAGTTCCGGCAGCGTTCGCCGGAGCAGCAGGAGTGAAAGATTTGGATAGCGCAGCGCGAGCATCACGAGTTTTCGCCGCATGGCCCAGCTTTTGCCGCCGCCGCGCGCGCCGCCGTATGCGGTGTGCCGGGCTTTTGACAGAAAAAACTCCTGTTGACGTGGATTTGGATATCCCCTCAAAATGAATTTTTGTGGTAATTCCATGTCACTCGCTCCATCCTTCCGTGTCTTCCATCACGATCACGATTTGCTTTTCACTCTCGTCCGGCGGCAGTTTTTCGCCGATGTCGAGCTCGTCCAGCAGTTTCGCCGCAACGCTGTACTGGAGTTCTCCCAGCAGCGCGCGTTCAACGATATACCGGCCAATGCGGCGCAGCGCGTCGGAAAATACCTTCGCGTCGCTCCCGCTATCCGTCTTCGCCTTTGCAAGGATCTCGGATTGCGGGATTCCAAGGTGCTCGCTCAGGCCTGCCAGCGTGTACGGTGTGGGGCGCTCCGCCACGGCGCCGGTCTTCGCGTTGGCGCGCTCTTGCGTCCTGTCGCAGGCGGCAAAGTACGCTTCAACCTTGCTTTTGCGGGTATTCTTTTTGGTCGGTTCCATCGCTCGTGCTCCTTTCGTTTTGCGATGGCGACGGGCGTTTTTTCGCTTTCCCGCCGCCACAAATATGGTATCCCGAAAATTATAAAATCTACTCTTACAAAACCATTCCCATAATTTTTACCCCATTTTTTACCCCGCGTTTTGCTCGTTTGCCCAGAGTTCATGCGCAAAACTTTTTGTTTTTTACGCGACCCGTTTGCGGCTTTTTGCACAAAAAGTGGTGGGCACAAACACGCGCCCGTTTTCCGGGGCACGGTTTTGGGCATAAAAAAAGAGCGGAAAATCCGCCCTTCTTTCATTTCATCTACTCTTTAAATAACTGTTGATTAGAAATTGATTAAGATCCTTCCGTGTCTTTGGGATCCATCCGTTCGGCCTTCTCAACCATTTGTTCAATATCGACAATTGCCATAATAGACTGATTTTTCTGCACCATAGCAAGTGATTGCGATATAAGCCCGTCTAAGTAGGGGAACAAACTTGTAAGTGCAAATATCTCCAATCGTTTTTGTTCGATACCTTCTTGAGCCAAAAAAATACCTTCTGTTTCAATCCTAAACTCAAAAGGAGCTTGCTCTTCATCTTTGAACATCGTGCAGCCTAAAATCACACAATATTCGTTTGGATCTTCTTCTGCTGTTCCTATCGTCCAAAATAGATTGGGTCTAACATGCAGTGAACCTTCTGCGCTAATCGCACAATTTTCGTTCGCCTTAAACTCCAATCTTCTTACCGAAAATTGCTTGAATTCGATTCTGTTTGTTTTTTCTACCATACTATCTTCCTACCTTAAATGCATGATGCTGCATTGGAACAAAATCGGTGTCATGAACATATCCTGTCTGAATTCTATTGGTTGTTAACGAAAAATCGCCACCGCTAAATGATCTAGTGTAATGTATCGCCATACCCTTTGGCTCTTCTTCTTCCTCTGAATCTATGTAGCTGCGGATTGCACGGACAACAAAGTCGTTTAGCGAAATTTCTTTACGATAAGCCATCATCGCTGCTCTTTTATGGATTTCGGGCGGAACGCGCACGTTAAACACACCCTTGTACGGTTTTTCAGGGTCCTTGCCCATTTCCTTGCAGATTTCTAAATAATCGTCCACGGATTCATGAAATGCGTCCACAAATTCCGGAATGCTCTCAGCTTCAAAAATAATTTTATCTACGATACCTTCAATTCGACCATAAAGCATCATAGAATCGCTTTGAAATTCAGGCCGCGTTTCATAGCCTCTATACATTAAGACGTCAGCCATCAATTTCTCCTTTCTCTCTTAAATGCTTGATAAGATCTCTCTGTGCCGCCTTGCAAACTTCTTTCTCAGGATGTGGCCTGTGCATTCGAAAGATTGCCCCTGTCGATTGCTTTATAAAACACACGGCCGATCCGCTAGTTTTTCCTCGGTTCTTCATTGTGTAACCCAAACAACTCATCAACGACTGTAAGTCGTCAAATGAATAGCTTGCAGATATTCGTAACAGTTTTTCGATCTTATCCTCTACGCCCATTTAAGCTCCATAAATTGTAACTGTTTCGTAGTTACAGTATAGCGACGCATTCGACGCTTGTCAATCGCGCATCCCGCCTTTATCAATAACTACTAGTTTTTATTTGATCTTTTCTTCCAGGAAAAGTAAGGTCACATCTCCTTCTGATACTTCGCCATGTAGTACACGCTGGAAAACACCACGAACAGGTACGACGCGACGAACGCGAGGATGACATACACCTCCACCTGCATCAGCGTAAAAGCCAGCATCAGTGCCCCGAACACAAATACCATCAGGTCGTATGCCTTTGCCTTGGCGCGGTTGCGCACGGCGATGTTGCGCTCGTCCTTTTGCTCAATCTCAAGTTGCTTTGCCGCCTTCGGGTCGTTGCGGATTGCAAGCTCCTTTAGCAGCGAGCCGAGGTTCTGCCCGAACACGCCCGCGCCGATGCCGATGCAAAGATACGGCAGCGTGCTTCTCAGCCCGTCCGCGCTCGCCCAAATGTTCATCAGCACGACCCCCGCGGCCAGCAGCAAAAGTCCCGCTGCGGAAAACAGGATATATTGTACCGTTTTGTTTTTTTTCATCGTCTTTCTCTCCCTAAAACTCAAATAATTATGCGTCGTCCGACGCTTCGTCATAAACAAAAATGTCTTCGATCTGCAATGCAAAATACCGGGCAATTTTAAACGCCAGCAGGATGGACGGATTGTATCGCCCGTTTTCCAGCGAACCGATGGTCTGCCGCGACACCTCAAGCGCGGCGGCGAGGTCCTCCTGCTTGATCCCGCGCTGTTTACGCAGTTCTTCCAGTCTGTTTTTCAACACGTCACCCCGTTTCGTTATGGAAAGTTTGCTTTCCATGGATAGAATAGCACCGCATCACCAAAATGTCAAGCTAGCTTTCCATCAAATCGTGTTTATTGGATACAGCAGCATAAAGCCGCTCAAACATCATTCCGTAAGACTGCAAATTCTTTTATCTTACTTCTCTTTTGCAAAAGGCATGGAGGCTCCGCCTCCAAACCACTGCCAAAGGGATTTCTCCCTTTGGAATCCCTCATTTTCTACGAAAGAGTTTTGAAAACGAAACTGTGAAGTTCTTTTGCCTACTTTTCTTTCAAGAAAAGTATGGTGATCTCCTCACTTTCGCATTTTTGTGCGTTGTGATATGATGCACGGGTACGCAAGCGTACATGAACACCCAAAATAATCCGCCTGCAACCGGGCGTTCTCTATGGAGGAAATTTTACTATGCTGAAAAAAACCCTAACCATCCTCAGCGCGCTGGCGATGATCTTCATCTTCGCCTCGTGCAAACAGCTTGTGATGGCGTCGAACGGCGATGCATACACATCCTACGGCAACGCAAGCTACGGCAACGCCAGCTATGGTAACGCCAGCTACGGCAACGCGTCCTACGGCAACGGCACATATGTGTCCTATGGCGACGCGATCGTGACCGACGGCAACGTGACGGACGAGTTGAGCCAAATCGCCAACCCGATCGTGGAAGTGACCGGCAGCGAAGACTTCCTGCCGCTGGGCATCACGCTCTCCGTTACGGACGATATCGAGGACCCGGACTACAGCATCATTTCCGATACCATCGCGCAGATCCAGTTCTCGTATGGCAAGCGGGCGTACACCTATCGCGCGGCGAAGACGGTCGACGACATCACCGGCGTATACGAAACGTTTGACGACGAGACGGACTCCATCGAGCTGGACGCGGGCGACTTCATCGCCGAGATCACAATTTCGTATATCGACGGCGGATACGGCGGCGCGCTGGCCCGCTGGTATTATGTGGACACGCAGTACACGCTCTTTACGCCGTATTCAACGGATTATGATTCCATGACGGACGTGGTTTTGCCGCTGGTCTATGGCGATCTGCCGTTCCCGGCGTGCATTGGCTGATTCGACAAAACGCTGCGCTTTATGTCGGGTGAACCCGTACTTTCCTTGAAAGAAACATCAAACAAAAGAACTTACAACTATGCTGAGCGAAGGTTTTTGCCTTCGCTCAGTTTAAAAAAAGCAATCGCAGTCAAAATGTCTTTTCGCTGAAGCGTTTGAATATCGCTCAATTTTCAAAAACAATTCTTGTTATGGGGGAACAAAATGGGTATTGCAAAATCGACTTTGCAGCTGAAAACAACGTTGGACGAAAACAAGGCCGCCGAACAGCTGAAAGAAGCGCTGGATGTTCGCAAGCTGACCTATGGGAATACGGCCGGCATTGCGTTCATGGGGGATTTTCATCCCGCCGCCAGAGATTTCAACATTGCGTATTACGACAAAAGGTGTAAATGTGCAATCATAAAGGGTCTCTACCGCGTTGAAAACGACCAATCGCTGACGCTTGATCTCAACATACATTTGCCGTTTTTCGAAATGTTCTCCATTCTCGGCGGCGCTTTGCTGGCTGGCGCCATCCCGTTTTACTATTCTGCGCATTACACTCCATTGCCGGTTTTCATGTTTGTCTTTTGTTTTGCGCTCGTGCTTGCAGTCTCTGCGTTTTACGCCTTCGCATATCTGACGGGCGTTAAAAAAGCGAAAGCCGCGTTTTTGTCAAAGGCCGCGCCGTACATCAAGTCGGTCAAAGAGGACTAACACGCGGACTGTTCATTTGCTTTTCTTGAAAGAAAAGTAAAACAAAAGAACTTGCAGTTATGCTGAGCGGAGGTTTTTGCCTTCGCTCTTTTTTTGTGAAAAGCAACCGCCGGAATGTCTTCACTTCTCCTGAAAGAAACGTCAAACAAAAGAACTCGCAACTATGCTGAGCGAAGGTTTTTGCCTTCGCTCTTTTTTTGCGGACAAAGCGATTGTCCGGGCAACCCCCGCAGCCAAGCCGGGCGGGAGTTTCTTACTCCCGCTCGGTTGGGTTCGCCCAGAGGATCGACGTTTGTGCTTCCCGCTCTTCTTTTTCGCGCGCAATCTCCTGCATCAGTAGCCTTTTGAACGGGTTCCCAGTCTCCATCTCCTCTTCTTTTTTCTTCTCGGCTTCACGCCCCGCCCAGGTGCGCACGGCCGCCTGCCAGTTCTTCATGGGGAAGTGCCGATGCGCCATCCCTTGGCCTCGTAGAAGTCGTAGAAGCGCTGTGCGTCGATCTTGTAGCCGTTCTCCAAACAATAATCCTTTATCTCTCCAAGGGTGGGACATAGAGAGCGGCGCGGCTTGTCCGCGCAGGGTGCGATAGCACCCTCTCTCTCTTTCCCCCCTGGGAAAGAGAGATTGTTTTCTTTTTCCTTCTCCGTTGTCTTTGTCTTCGTCTTTTCCTTCTCCGTTTCCTTCTCCTTCTCCTTTTCCTTCTCCTTGGGGGGCGTTTGGGGGCGTTCGCTAGGGTTTGCTTGCGCTTTGCCGCGTTTGCCAGCTTTTGCAACACCGCCAAGCGCGCCGTTCTTGCGGTTGCGTTCGCAGCGCGTCTCATAGTTCTGCTTGTCCCGCTCAATCTGCGCGCGTATCGTCGGCCAAATGAACCGCTCGTTTCCCTTCAGTTTCGGTTCTGCGCCCGATTTGCTGTAGCCAAGGCAAGCCGCAAACAGCCGCCCGCGCTCCGCGTCGTTCAGTGGTTCAATTGACTCCAGATAGCTATGGTACGCGGCAAAATATTCTCTCGCCATTGTTGAAATTCCTTTCCCAAACGGTGTGTCTTTTCGGCTCCGTTTTTCTAACATATTTGCCCCACCATTATGTTAACCCCAAATCATGCACTTTTTTTCTTATAATAAAAGAGAATTTTCTATAAGAATTTGCAACAAAAAAGAGCACATGGATGATTTTGTCAATGGTTGTTTTGACAAATAACTGTTATGCTATTTTTATGAGATAAAATTAGCTAGCATTAAGTTAATTGAAGCTACAGCTTTTAGAAAGGAATGGCTATGTGCAAAGATGAAAAGTATCTTAGAGTAAATGAAATGACAGAACCTCTAAACGCGCTTGAAATGTTAAAAGAGTTCTTAACTCAATCGAAGAATAATGACTACTATTTGAAGTGGGCAATTATTGCTGCGCACAATGCTTTGCAGGGATTTATGGTGCTTGCTTTAAAAGGTACATCAAGTCTGCCGGTATATAAGCCGGTATATAAATGGAAAAAAGAGTACAATGGTCGATCTGCCGCTGATCTACTGCTCGATAAAGATATTGTTTGGCAGTTAGATGGTTTTGGGGATTTGTTTAAAAAAATTAAAAGCACAGAGTGCATGCAAAACAAAGAGTTTACAGATCATAGCGGAGAGATTACTAATTCCGTAAAAGATCTTAATTTGTATAGGAATCGGTTTATTCACTTCAATCCGGGATCATGGTCAATCCCTATTCCTAATTTTTATCTAATACTAAGCGATGTTATTAAGGTTATTGAGTTTTTGACTCAGGAGTGCACGGAAGTAAGAAGACATTATATGTATTCTGCCACTGAACATGACATCAGTTATATCAAAGCAACGGTTGATGAGTGTAAAAAGCTAATAAAAGAAAATGTGGATGTAATTTCAAATACAAAATAATGACCAACGCGCATAACAAAGCACGAAAAAAAACAAGGACGGGCAAAACCCGTCCCTGCTTTTTCGTGAATCTTGTTTGTTATTCCGCTTTCGGTGCGCCCACCGGGCAAACATTGGCGCAGTTGCCGCAGTCGATGCAGGCGTCCGCGTCGATTACGTAAATGTTGTCACCCTCGGTGATCGCGTCCACGGGGCATTCGCTTGCGCATGCGCCGCAGCTGATGCATTCATCGGAAATCTTATATGCCATGATGCGTTCCTCCGTATCAAAATTTCTCTAACATTATAGCACAGCCATGCCGTGCGTCAACAAACGAATGGTAAAATCCTCTTAATTTGCGCAATTTTCATCACTTTGTCAGTGTTGTGACGCATTTCACGATTCCTTTTGCGGCGCGCCCTGCTGCTGCGGCTTCGGCCTGCCCTGTCCGCCGCGGCGGCGGTTGTTGTTCCTCGGCTTGGGGCTGCCCTGTGGTTTGCTCTGCTGGGCGCCTTGCGGCTTGTTTTGCTGCCCGTCCTGCGGCTTGTTCTGCCGGTTGTTCGGCTGGGCGCTCTGCGGTTTTTTGCGCTGTGCGCCCTGGGAGTTTTGCTTCTGCGGGTTCTGCCGGCTGTTCCCCTGCGGGTTCGGATTCTGCTGATTATTGTTGCCGCCCTGCTTTGCGCCGCTCTGGGTGTTTGCGGGCTGCTGCTGCGCGTTTGCGTTGCCTTTTCCGCTTTTGCCGCGTCCGCCGCGACGGCGGCGTTTCTTCTCCGGCGGGCGGTCCGGTTTGCTTTCTTCTCTTGGTTCAAGCAACGCGCGCGCCGCCTGATCCTCCGCGGCCTTGCGTGCTTTCAACTCGATTGCCGCCTGCGACAGCGGGTCGCCGGGCCTCGAAAGCAGCGAATAATGGAACTCGCGCACGTCGATCGTCCCGTCCGGCAGCGGAAGGCGTACCTTCGTCTTTTCCGTTATGACGTTGTTGTCCACAACGGTGCCGATTCCATCCGGCGTTTGAATTTCCTTGTTGACGCGCGGCATCTTCTGGCGCATCTCTTCATAGGCCGCCTGTTCGTATTGCAGACAGCACATCAGCCTGCCGCACAGTCCGGAAATCTTCGTCGGACTCAGCGAGAGGTTCTGCGATTTCGCCATCTTGATGGAAACCGGGTGGAAATCCCGCAAAAACGTTTTGCAGCAAACAGGACGCCCGCAGGAGCCAAGGCCGCCGATCATCTTCGCTTCGTCGCGCACGCCAATCTGCCGCAGCTCGATGCGCGTGCGGAACTGCGAAGCAAGGTCCTTGACCAGCTCACGGAAATCCACGCGTTCGTCCGCCGTGAAGTAGAACAACAGCTTGCTGCCGTTAAACGAGTATTCCGCGCTCACGAGATGCATGTCCAGCTTGTGCTTTTCAATCATCTCCTGACAGACGTGGAACGCGTCGCCTTCCTTGGCGGTGTTCTGCTCGCGCATGTTCGTGTCCTTCTCGGTTGCGGGGCGGACAACGGGCTTGAGCGGGGAGACGATCATCGTGTCCTCAACATCGGTAATGCCCTGTGCAACCTCGCCGAACTCCTGTCCGCGCGCGGTTTCTACGATGACGCCGTCACCTTCTTCAAATGTATACTCTAACGGATCGAAATAATAGATGCGTCCGCTCGATTTGAATCGTACGCCGATAACTTTCATTTTGATTCTTCGTTCTCCTTTATAAACAGCCCCGCCAGCGTAGTGTCGAGCGTGAGGTACACGTTCGCGCCGCCGGAGAGACGCTGTTGCGCTTTGGCTAATAGATCTATGATACCTTGAATGCGTGCGCTTGTAAAGCATTCGGATATCCTTGCAATCAGCGCGTTTGCGTCCGTATTGCGCTCGTTTTGCGCGTCCAGCTTTCGCATCAGCGCGTCGCGGAACACGCTCATCCAAACGGACAGCAGTTCCGTGGCAAGCCGCGGGTCGCCGCGCTTTTTCTTTTTGCCGCCTTTTTCGCCGCCGGGCTCACTGAAACTCCCGGTGACGAGGTCCGCCGCCTGCTTAAACGGGGCGTATTCAAACACCGCCTGTTCAAGTAATTTCAGCGCATCCTGCCGAAACGCGCGTGCTTGCTCCGCGGCGTATGCTTTTGCGCGGCCCGGTATGCCGTCGGCAAGCGTCGCGTAAAAACGCGCGTCGCTTTCGTCCACGCCGTTTTGTTCCAGTTCGCGTGCAACGTCGTGTATTTGCTTTGCGCCGAGGCGGACGGTCACGCAGCGCGAGCGGATGGTCGGCAGCAGCCCGAATTCGTTTCCCGTGAGGATGAGCATCGTGCCCGCGTTGGGTTCTTCCAGCGTTTTGAGCAGCGTGTTTTGAATCTGCACGCTCATGTTCTGCGCGTTGATGAACACAAACGCGCGGTTTCCGCCGTTAAATCCCTGCATCGCCGCGGTGGAGAGCAGGTTTCGCACGTCCTCCACCTTGACCGCCGCAACGCCGGTTTCCGTATAGTTCGGGCATCCGCCAAGCCGCTGCGGTGCGTCTTCGCCGAGGCAGTAAAGCGCGGCGGCGCGGCGCGCAAGCTCCCGCCGGCCGCTGCCTTCGGGGCCGGAGATGAGGATTGCGTGCGGTGCGCGCCCGTTTTGAATTGCGTTCAATAATTGATCTTGCATGGTTTCCTTATTATGTATGCTGCACGGTGTGCGCATGTTTTCTTCTTTTATTATATAGGATTTTGGAAGAACCTTCCAACCCAATCAAAAACTTTGGGATTGTTAAGGGTCGCAACCCTTAACCCATCAATTCCGGCTGTGCCGGTTTATCCGGCGCAACGGATCGCCCATTCGGGCGGGTTCTCTGTGTGTTTTGCCGCCCGGGAGTCCGAAGGACGAGAGGCAAAACATGGTTGTCTCGTCAAAAAGTTACTTTTTGACAACAAGCACAAAGCAGATAGTTTCTTAAAAATATTTATTACTTTTTGACGACGAGCACACACCAAATATTTTCTTAAAAATATTTAAAAAACTTTTATTGCTTTTTGACGACGAGCACATCATTGTCTCGCACGCCGAACAATGCGCCGCCGAGCAACGCTTGCTTTTGCAAATACGCAACCACGCTTTTCGTGATGCGTTCGCCCGGCATCAACAGCGCAATTCCCGGCGGATAAACGCCCACCGGCTCCGCGGCAATCCGCCCCGCGGCATCTTTCAGCGGCACGCGCTCGCTGTCTGCAAACGTCGCCGCGCGGAGGTCCATCACCCGCTCCGGCTGTTGCGTCGGCGCGTCGTCCGCCGTATCTTGCGTTTTCAGCGGACGAAACGGCAGACTCGAAAGCGCGTCCAGCAATCGCGTGTACCAGTCCGCGTCGTCGTTTGGCGAGGTGATGAGCACCAGCCGCCGCAAGTCCGCCATCTCAATATATACGCCGTGTGCTTCCAGATGCGATTGCGCGGCATATCCGCTCTGCCCGCGTCCCGTCACGTCGATCACAAGCCGCGTTTTATCACGGTCGAACACGCCGTTTCCAACCGGGTCGCGCGGGGTCGCGTACCCGCCAAGCGTTTCCACGCGTTCCGCCAGTTCCGTCATGCGCGCCGCCTGCTTTGTCCAGTCGCGCCGTTTCGCCATAAATATCGACCAGCTCAGCGAAGCCATCAACAGGTACGAAGGGCTCGTTGTCTCCGTCATGGCCAGCGCGCGGCGCACCTGTTCCGGCGAAATGCGGCACTTGCCAAGGTGCAAACTCGCCGATTGCGTCAGCGCGTCCATCGTCTTGTGCTGGGAATGTGAAAATAGATCGGCTTTTCCGCCGAGTCCGTCCGGCAGTGCGTCCGAAAACGGGTAGTGCGCCCCGTGTGCGCCGTCTACAAGCAGCAGCGCACCATGCCGGTGACAAACATCGGCTAGCCCCGAAATGTCGGCACAGAAGCCGTACGCGTTCGGAGACGTGACAAGCACGGCACTCGCGTGCGTGCGGGTCAGTTCGCGTTCCAGATCGTCCGGCGTGACCATGCCGGGCAGCGTGGTTTTCGCGTCGTAGCGTGGCAAAATGTACGCCGTGTCGATCCCGCGCAGTGCCGCGCCGGACACGGCGCAGCGGTGGCAGTCCCGCGCAAGCAGCAGCGTATCGTCGCCGGAGAGTGCAAGGATCATCGCCTGCACCGCGTTGGTAGCGCCGTTGACCACAAAAAAAGAGGCGCGTGTGCCGTAAGCCGCCGCCATTTCACGCTCGGCCGCGCGAATCGCGCCGGAGGGATTATGCAGATTGTCCGTGTTGGAAAGCTCGGTCACGTCCCACTGAATCAGTGTGTCCCGCCAAAAGCCCGCCATGCCGCGGCCTTTGTGTCCGGGCATGTGAAAGCGCGCGCAGTTTGCGTATTCATACGCACCCAGCGCCTGTGCAAGGGATTCCGATTCAGTTGTATCGCGTTTCTTCGTCGCGTCGTCCGTTTTCTTCAATAATATACTCTCATTTTGCGTATGTCGGTTTCTGAAAAAATCAATATGCTCCCATTTTGTGTGCGTTGGTTTGCATAAAAAAATCAAATCGCGCGTTTATTTCTTGCGCTTAATCTTCCATTGCGCCGCAAGCTGTTCCGCAAATTCATCCCCCGGACTGACAAGCAGAATGCGCATGCCTTTTGCGTCTCGAACGGTGACGGCAAGCGAAGATTTTTTTGCCCGCGCGGAAAGGTTTTTCACCTTCACGCCCTCCGTCTTTTCGCCGTCAAACGGCTGAATCCGCGTGATTTCGCCAAGCCGGACGCACTCGTCCGCGCGCTGCTTTTTGCCGACGACGCGCTCAACGGCAAACATTCGGTCGGTCAGCGTGTAGCGAAACGACGTGAGGTAAAAACGGTAGACGTACCAACCCAGCGCAAGCAGGATTGCGTACATCGTCAGCTGGATGTAAATACGCGATATGTTCCAGTGTGCGCTGAGCAAATTGCCCGCGGCAATAACGCCGACGACCAGCACGAGCATGATCACATAGAGCGCGCCGAGCGAGCGGATCGGCCTGCGCTGCGGCTCCACTGTCTCGGTGCCGATGAGTGAATGTACATTGTTTTCTTCCATAGCAACATTATAGTGACCGGGGCAAAAAACGTCAATCAAAGTCAAGCAATTTAAAGATTGAGCGAGATTAAAGGCAATATTTCACTCTATTTGCCTGTAATCGCCCGCGCTGTCCATTGCAAGTGTATTTAAATTCATGTAAAATCTCTCAAGTACCGATCCTCCTTAGCTCAGTTGGTAGAGCAATGCAAGGGTTGCATACCGACGTCGGCAATGGGGAACCAAATTTTCGGGATTTGAGAATGTATGTTTTAAACCCGAAAATGCATAAATTTTATACCGATCCTCCTTAGCTCAGTTGGTAGAGCATGCGGCTGTTAACCGCAGTGTCGCTGGTTCGAGTCCAGCAGGGGGAGCCATAAAAGCCCGTAAACAGTATGTTTTCGGGCTTTTTAATTTTATTCTCCACCCGTAGTTGACGTTTTATGTCTGTCGCCTTGCAAGATTTTCGGCTTTTTAGTTGTCAAAAGTTACCGGAAAATTGCTATCCTATTTCATTTTTATGCATTCCGGTTTGCTCCATTCTTCGCAGAACTGCCGGTATGTCATGTTGAGCTCGCATGTGATCTGATACCCGCGTCCAATCTCGATTCGGTTGAACAGTTGGCAGGCGATCATCTTCCGCTGCTCATTCGTCGCGGTTTCGAACTCATCCGCCCAACTTTTGAATTGGTTGAACACAGAATCTGCCGATAAAAGCGTCTGTTTTTGTTGGAACGTGTTTTGCTCCAGTTCGTGCTGTTCCGCTATCGTCGCATTCAGCCGTTCTCGGACCCTCTTGATCGAAGTCGCAAGATCATCCGGGGTGAACATACTTTCCCCCGCCAGCGCCTTGCCAATTTCCGCTTGTAGCTTCTCTAGTTGCTCTTTCTCTTTTTCAATCTCCAGCGTAAGTTTATGCTGCACGGCTTGAATTCCAGCCACCTGCCGCTTATAGGCCGCCTTTAATCTTTCCTCTTCGGGTGCACCTGCCATATTCTCAAACAAATCACGCATGATTTGCAGGATCACTGCGTCTACCCGTTCGACCAGATAGGTCGTCTGTCCATCGCACGGGCATAGTTTATGGCTTTTGTGATAGCAGGAATATTTGATCTGATCGACGGAATACTCAGTGCCATCCTTGCGTGTGTAACTATCTCGATAGCGGATCGTCGTTAAGCGTCCTCCACAGTGCGCGCAATAGACATTGCCGGAAAGCAGCGCCTTCCCTTTTGTAGTAAACGCTATCTTGCGCTTATTCGCGTCCTTCTCGGCACGCTGGTTGAGAATATACTGTGCTTTGTCAAACGTCTCCTGCTCGATGATCTTCAGTTCCTGTAGGGCCTGCGAGGTCGCGGCTCCGGAAACGATGTATCCGCAATACAAACGATTTCGCAATATGCGAAGGATAGAATTGCATTGGAATTTGCTTCCATTGTGCGTGCGAAGTCCACGCCGATTCAGCATGTCGGCGATGCGATACGATCCGTAGCCGTCGGCAATTGTCTTTTGAAATATCTCTCGCACCAGCATAGCCTCTTGCGGTTCAATGGCAAGATCGTTCATTTCCACGCCCTTTTTATTCAGCCGGCCTTTCTTGACGAGCTGATAGCCGAGCGGCAGCGGGCCACCCGTGTAACATCCTTCCAGTGTCAGTTGTTCCAATCGCGTTTTAATGCGCATGGAGGTTTTCTCACTTTCACCGGACGCTTGCCAAAAGCGGATGTAATTTGTGAGTTTATCCACATGGCTGTCAAATCGTTGTTCGCCTTCCTTCACGCTCCACACTTCGATTCCGTGTTTTACAAACCACTCCACCACAAAGGGTGTTTCGTCGTCAATTCTGCCGATCCTGTCAAACATGAATACAAGCAGGACGTCGAACTCATGGTTGAGCGCTTCTTTTTGCAGAACATCGATTGCGTCGCGCTTCTTAGCCGATACTTTATATCCGGATACGCCTTTTTCCTCGTGTTCACGCGTGATCACCCAGCCGTGCTGCGCCGCGAATTCCTGACAGGCCAGTCTTTGCATCGGGATGTCGTCTTTTGTCTTATCCATCTGTTTTTTCGTGGATACCCTGTATAGCGTATGGATTCGTTTCATTTTTCTCCTCCAAAGCTGTACACAGGATTGCGTTGATTCAAAAATTCATTTTTCAAGGTGCCGGATAAGGTTCCCCTTGCAATCACTATATCCTGTGCCAATTCATGGCGCAAATGTGCAAACGCGCGCACCTAGCTTTCATCTTCCACGGTCGTATTTCCCGATAGTACCGGAATCCTGCTTTCCCACGCCGTGATGAATATCTCAGTCATTGTTTGTTTTAGGTTCGCCGAAACCTTACCGCAAAAATATATCTTCACAGGGCATCCGCAAATCGTATCCGAAATAAACGGTCGATTGTTCCCTTGTTCTATCAGATTCATATACTCCTTTCAAGCCTGCCGCTTTCGTATTGTATATAGCCATAACTATCGCGAAATATTGAGCACGAAGCGGCACCCGTATCCAAGGTGCCGCTTCACCGTCTTTATTTCTTTTTAGTAATAATATAGTCAACCGCGCTGTTTGGTTTCCCGCAGATCATACAGCTTTCTGCTGCAACACGTCCGCCCTTCGCGCAGCGGATGTTGAACTTTCCGCTGTCGCGATAGGCCGCAAGGCAGCGCGGACAAAGTGTGCGAATATCTTCATTGCAGGGCTGTTCAGTTTTCATTGTTCCAAACCCACACTGATTGCAAGTGCACTGTCAACTGCTTTCATTTCCGGTTCGGTCAACATGCCGATGCACTTTCCCAGCCGCCTTTTGTCTAATGTGCGGATTTGCTCCGTCAAGATCAGCGAATCCATCCGCAGTCCACAACCGGTGCCCACTGGTACATGGGTCGGCAAGGCAGGCTTGTCCATTCGGCTGGTAATTGCTGCAATAATGACTGTTGAGCTGTGCTGATTACCGGCATCATTTTGAATGATTAATACGGGGCGAAACCCAGTTTGTTCTGAATTAACTGTAAAACGCAGGTTGGCCAAGTAAATTTCACCACGAAGTATGTTTTGTTCCATGAAGGTGTCCTCCCTATTTATAAGTATGTAAGCCGTGCAGGCATGATTGTTTCTTGTTTGTCTGCACGACTGATTGTGTTGGGTCATTCTGCGGCTGACAGCAGATCAGCGCCACAAGTTCTCACTTCTCCGAGGTTCGCTCCGAGCCGTCCCCACTGCGTGCGACGGTTTTACCGCTCAAGCTATGGCTGGACGGGTGTATCCCCCATATTCATCGTCACCACGCAACTTGCTTATTTGCGCTTCAAAGTGGATGTAACTCGCTCGCTTCCTGCAAAGAAGGTTTTGGCGCATCCATTTTCAGCTTTGAATGATGGGAACGTACAAAATGACCCATATTTGGTTTTCATAGCGAAGGGTGTAAACCATCCCTTCACCATCCCGCCGAGAAAGCAGAAGAGTATCAACCTTGTTTTTCCAGATTTTCAAGAATTTTTTTAAGTTTTGACAATATCCGCTTCCGCTTTTTATAGATGCTCTGAAACGATACCCCTCGAAGCCGGGCGAGCTCATACGGTGAAATTCCGTCTTGAAACAAACACCGGATGAGCGTCAACTCATCCGGTGCTAAGCTCGCCAACGCTTCCGACAGAAGCATATGTTGCCTGCATTGTTCTTCTTCTGATATGGATTCTATGTAGTCGCTCTCAGCGCTCGGTGAAAAAATCCCAACTGCAAGCATAAAAAGAGGCAGTCCGTCTTCTTCCGCACGCTCCAAAGACAACTGCCTCTTACTTGCCCGCTCTCGGGCGTATCGTTCTTTTCGACCAATACCAGCGTAGACTGCATAGACTGCATCGCTGACTTCGACCTCTATGCCGTCTACTTTTATGATATTGATCGTCCTGCCGGATTCATTCGTTTTGTGCCAATAATTACATTCAATTTTCCAATTGCTATTCATTTTGTAACCTCCGTTTTTGAGATTGTTTGGATTCTCAAAATCGAAAGGTTACGGATAGCGAGCTATGGCGGCTTGCCATAAGTCAAAAAGCGAACACTGTTGCTTCTGTTCAAAAATAGATTTTGTTTTGTTTTTGTTGAGTTGATCACGTCGCATCGCACGTCGCTTTCAGAAAAAGGGTGCAAAAAACAAGGCGGGTTGAATTTGCATCAATCCGCCACGCTAAATGAATTCCTTTTTCGATACACAACCGGCGATGTAGATAATTGATTTTCCCGCTTGGGTTGCGGGATGCAGCTTCATAAATATGACAAACAGGAAGTCTGTTTTGTTACGTGGTCGTTGTAAAAAAACAAAAAGCGCTCCTTTTCTTGAACGCTCATATTATGAAAGTCAAAGCTCTTTTTTATCTGCAATAAACCGTTTGCTACGCTTTACTCATAGTCGTGTTTAAAAATAGAAAATTTTACGAAATGCCTTGCGTCTTTTCTTTCGCTCGATCGCTTCCTCCAGAGGCTCCCAGAATTCGGGTGGATGTTCGGGATGTCGTTCTTTGATGCGTCGCAAAAATTCATCCAAATCTGGCAACTGCTCCTCCAATTTTCGCCACTGCTTCTTCGTCATTGCTCGCCCGTATTCATACGGGATCTTTCCCAAACTTTCGTTCATGTATTTGCCGACTTGAGTCATTCCCTTAAAAACGTCTATCCAACTAAGATTACAGCCTGCATTTCCGATTTGGCTTTTATCATTCGTACATTCATCGTCCGCCTCAGTCCAGCTAAGCATATAGTAACGAAAAAGTTGTTCAGAAAAATCGTCACCTGCATCAGGAAACAGTGCTCTTGCACACAAATCATGAATATGTCGCCTTGCATCATATGGTAAGCGAATCAACGCCTTTTCGCACTTTTCCTGGTCTTGTGGGTTTTCTCCGAGAGCCATATACGTGGCATACAGCAGTGTTGCGTGTCTTAACGGATTGAAAACCTGATTCCACCCCAAACGAACTTTGAATTGTATCTTGATAACCCAAACAGCAAGTCTCCAATATATGAAATTGTATGTTTCTTCAAGCATTGTCCCGTCTTCTTTCAGTCTTCTGTTGTTACACGTTTGGAACAGCAGAATATGACCAAAAAGTATCATCTCATTATTTACCGCATCTTTATTTCTCTTGTAATTTTTGTCACTACCGTGAGAGCAACAATGATCGCTATAATCGCGAATCCAACGAGCGCAGTGATCCACCATTGGCTTTGCGCTTGTTGCAAGGTTGGATCCGGCGTAGGGGAAGGTGATATAACCGGCTGTTTGATTTCGGTCTTTACCTCCATCGTCTCTTCTTGTGTTTCTCCTGTGCTGTCCTCGTAGGAAACCTTGTAAATTCCTGTCGTATTCCCATAGTTTTCGGTATACCCTTCCGTCATGGACAGCATCCCGATGAATACCTTCATCTCCCCTGTTTTCCCTTCGCCCGGTTCGATATCGCCCAAGAAAACACTAGACGACGGGAATAAACCCGCGCCTTCCAGCGACACCGTGACGTTACGTAGGATACTTCGCCCGGTATTATATACGTTTGCTGGCAGCGTGACCGTTTCTCCTGCAGTAATTTCTTTCGGCAGGGAAACAGGGTCGAACGTCATTCTTGGTGGCTGTGTCACACGAATGATAAACTCGCGCGTAATGCTGTACGTCCCGCCGGTTCGCGCGGAAAAGCTGAGCGTAATATAGAATCCGCGATTTCCGGCAAGAGCGTTTTGATCGGTTTTCATTGTAAATTCCGCCTCGGCCGTCTTTCCCTTCTTAATCGTTTCGAGCAGAATGGCCGGATTTGAATTGACCGGCAGGATATCCGTATCTTCGCACCCGTAAATCAATTTGGAAGCATAGGCGGTCTTATTGCCGATGTTTTTCACCACCACATGAACGGTAAACGTTTCGTTGCCGCCTACGCTGTCGGGTGATATCACACAACTTTCAACATATAATTCGGGTGCATCTGCCGTGGGAACGTAGCTGCTGCCGCTAGATCCCGAATCCGCAGAGGTGCCCTTCGTTTGTCCATCCGTAATCAAGACGTATACCGTAAATTCCTGTTCCGCGTAATCACCGTTTGAATCCAGATAATCCGTTTTCAGCTCAACGGGATAAGACCCATTATAACGGTCGGATGACAGCGGAATCTCCAGCGTAAACACATATACGTTTCCGGTTCCCTGTACGGTTTGACTGTAGTTACCGTACTGAAAAGGATTGTCGGTGGTCGAGCCTAAATCGACAACCATGTTCACCTCGTTCGAATATGTGGTGCCGCGCAGAGGAAGGACGATGGTGACCGTTCCGCTCGCTATGGTTGGAACATACCCCTGCGCGTATGTTTTATTCATCCCCGGATACAGGTTTTCACTGTCGATCGTGAGCGGCTCCGATGTCCCGGAAGTCGAATCTTCCGCTACGGTAATAAGAACGGACGTCGGCGTTGTTGTCGCTGCAGCTGTGGGGGTAGGTGTTGCTGGCGCAGGTGTAGCCGCTGCGACTGTCGGAGTGGGCGTCTCAGGCAGTGGGGTATCAGCTGTTTCGGCCAGTGCTGTTGCTGTCGGAATGATAAAAACCAGCAAAAGGACTATAGTTCGGCAAAACCGTTTCATATCTCATTCCTCCCTGATAACTGCTAATACGCCGGCGTCCATTTCGCAGACGGTATCGCACAGTTCGTCGATATCACCTTGGTTGTGGCTCGCTAGCAGAATGGTTTTGCCTTCGCTGCGCAATTCTTTGATCAACGAGCGCATTTCAAGGACACCATGCTTATCCAAACCATTCAGTGGTTCATCGAGGACAAGCAGCTCTGGACCTTCCATAATCGCCTGTGCGATGCCGAGTCGCTGCCGCATGCCGAGACTATATTTGCCCACGGGCTTTTTCAGCAGCGGGTCGAGCCCGACGCGCCGGATGGCCGCGGCAATTTCCTTCAGTCCGATCTTGCGGTTCAGCGACGCAAGAATTTCCAGATTTCTTGCTCCGCTCATTTGCGGCAGAAAACCGGGCGTCTCGATGATGAGGCCGAGGTCCGGCGGGAAGTCCACATCTTTTCCGACGCGTTTCCCGTTGACGATCACTTTACCCTCGGTCGGCAGCAGAAATCCGCAGATGCACTTCATAAGGACGGTCTTTCCCGAACCGTTATTGCCGACGATTCCGTGAATCTTTCCTGCTTCAAAATCTCGGGTCACGTTCTTGAGCACTCTCTCCTGACCAAAGTCTTTTGAAACATTTTGTACGCGGATGGCGATATTCATATCGATCAGCCCTCCTCCTCGCTGGCGCTGCGGCCACGCTTCGCAATAGTCGCCAGTCTGTCGCCGGCAGCCCGGCTCCTTTGCTCAGCGAACCTGCGGATGACTTCTTCCGCCACAGGCGGCGTCATCCTTCGGTTCCCGTAAAATTGAAGTTATAATGTCGGATGGCACGCAGCGCCAAAAAGTAGCAGGCTACGATCAGGCCACCAAAGATCAAATAGGATTGCCAGAGGCGCGGTAACAGGTCGTATCCGAAGTTGTGCATGTGAAGCGTCGCCTGATTCAACGGTGAGAGCCAACCTACGGCGACATTGGCTTTATACAGTAGTTCGTCCGGCAGCTGGAAAATGGTTTTGATCGTTTGCGGATTCAAAAGGAAACCAAACAGGCTGAACACGAACACGCTCACCACGCCTGCAAGCTGTCCCTTAGCAAGGTTGAATACCAGCATGAGAAACGCCATGAGCATGGCATACAGCAGCATGAGCGCAAAGATGATCGCCATGCTCTCGTAGGGCGTGGACATCTCCAGCGTCTTAACCAAGGCAGGAAGAGCGACGGCTTGCCCCGCTCCAGAGTAGCCCAGGATCGCCGCCGTCTCGCTCCACATATTCCCAACAAAACTCTGGCGCATACAAACGATGGAAGTTGCGCTCAAGACAAATATCATGTAGATTAGCGTCGCTCCGGCAATGTAGAGCGCCTGGCCGGTCAGCCACGTCCTGCGGTCGATCCGCATGAGGTAGAACGGCGTACCGCTGCCGATAAAGGGCATGTCTGCAAACAGCAGCACCAGCAGCAGCGAGGAAAGCAGGATCGAGTTGCTGTCGCCGAACGTCCAAACAAAGGCCTCCACAATTTGCATGGTGGTGTCGTACTCTTTCGCAAACTTTACCGCCTTGTCGGAGAGCAGAAAGCACAGGACAAACGCAAGGCAAAACGTCACGATGATACGCGGGTTTTTGTGCCACTGCCAGAAATCGTAATTTGTTACCGAAAGGACCTGTTTCAGTTTCATATCGACGCCAGCCTTTTCTTTGCGACGGCTCCAAAGCAAAGAGCCGCCAACACGGTCAGTTCTGCTAAAAGAAGCACGACGCCCAAGTTTCCAAACATCCACTCGCTTTGCGGATTCAACCATTCCTTCGGGTACAGCACAAAGAAATTCGGGAAGTAGCGTTCATGCAGAATGATCAGGACATAGTACACGACGAATGGCGAAGCATACGCCATGTAACGGCTGTTGGTCAGCGCCGCAAAGGCCATACCCAGCACCGACCAGAACGCGCCGGAGAACATACAAATCGCTGTCTTGCCGACGATCTCCGCCAGATAATTCACCGGTATTTCTCCCGATTTCAACGCGGCTTCCATCGGTGTAAAAGTCAACGCGGACATGGCGTAGGCAAACGCCACGCCGATCGCCAGCACCGCGCCGCCGGAAAGCGCGCAAGCGATGATTTTACTGACGAGATAACTCCTGATATTCGTGCGCGGCAGGTACTCTTTGATGAAGCCGCTTTTTATATCGTCAACAAAGGAGGTCGTGTACGGGAGCACGCAAAGGATGGGGAGAGCAAGGGTAAATACATCCGAGGATAAGGCCGCGGAGATCATGATTGCATGGTAGCCGTTCTGAATCAAGAGGCTCGAACGGAATACACAAAGAATATTGTCAAGAGAGGAAAGCGTAATAACGATTGTGACGCCAGTACATGTCAGAATAAAGGCATGTTTCCTAAGCGCTTGATTAATATTCGACAAGAATGTCATGCGTTAATAACCTCCAAGGGTAATCTGGGTATAAGAAAGCAAGCATGGCAAAAAGTCATGCACCATACTTGCTTTTTTTAATCCTTAGTAGCCTAGACTTCGATCAATGATCGTTCCATCAATTGCGTTAATTGTAAGAAAACTTCTATCAAATACCTTTTCCATTAGAGATAGCTCGCTTCCGTTTGAAGTCATTGTCCCGAAAAAATCCCAGACAGGAACAAGTAACCCTGTATCTCGAGCATTTGGTTCCGTGATACGACCCAAACCTAGTCTGATTTCTGAAATATCAATTTCAGCTTGATCTCCATCAAACCATAGATTTTTGGCAAGAATCATAGTTCGGAAAATCGACATGATTTCATCGAACGATAAAAGCGCTGCATTTTCTACAACAGTGTCTCCAATCTTATGAGGAGCTGCCCACTCAAACATGATGATCCCTTGATCGCTAATACATATAACGAGTCGTTCGTACGTCCAAGGAATAGAGTAATCATCTTCGGATAAAAAGCAGTCGTCCGATGTGTAAGTAAAAACCTTGCCGTCGCTTTCAATTCCATAACGTATTTCCCATACTGCTTGTTTGGTAACAAGCTCGGGAACCGCGCCATCATATTTCAGATTTCCACCATATTTTTTCTCGATTTTATTGCATGCTAGGCCGGTAATGCCCAGTTTAGCTAGTGTTTGATCCGCGAGAGATAACGCTTCCTCTTCACTCATTTTTAACTCTGGAAGACGCTTGATTTCCTTAATTGAGAGTTTTGTGTCCGAAGCAAGTTGCGGATATTTAGCTATTAGTTCGGCTTCTTCCATTGATATATATGCGCCGGGACTCAACGTCATTTCAGATGACGCAACATAGCGAATAGCATCGGAGTAAACACACACGGTTTCACATAGCCCGCTCTCGTCTTTTGCATAACCATAAAGCGCTTTTGAATTTGTTAAAGAAGCGTCATAGGGGAATATTGTTGGCTCTAGAGTCTCTTGTGCATCATATAGTTGCTCCTGAAGGTAACCGACGGTTTCGTCTTTATATTCTGAGTTACTATTACCCTTCTCTTTTAGAATTGATTCCATGATTTCCTGTTTAGTCTGGCGTGTTGAATACGCAAACTCACAACTATATAGTGTGCTATGGAGTAATGCGTCTAGTATAGTTTTAACTTGTTCGTTGGAAAAAGTATTTTTGCTCACACGTGTAACAGACCAAGTATTGTTTGTGGGGGAAATAACGTTTGCATCAATATTTACTGTTAGTTTCCCTGAATTATCTGTAAAAGAATCCTTGTAACTCTCATCAGATAGCCTATCCAGTTCGTTTGAATCTAGCGCGGAATCTTGTTGTTCTGCTTTCTCAATAAGATTTTCATTACTTTTTTCACTTACAACAGTCCCGCTAGGGGTTGGCTGGCAAGCACAACCGAATAACAGAATAGAAATGATGACTAGTGAGATAATTCTTTTCATAGAATATACCTCCTTTCTTGTTCAATTATCACTTGCCCCGACAAGATTATGGTTTCTAATATGTATCCGAATTGTAATTATTTCGGATTGGTTCTTTCCTTGAAACGCATAAAAACTGTTGTTCCCGTTCCTATATGACTAGTAATCTCCAACGTTCCGTCATGTGCATCCATAATTGCTTTAACTAACGCCAGCCCTAATCCAACACTATTATTACTTGAACACCTTGATTTATCCACCATATAGAATGGCTCGGTAATATGCTCCAAGTCCTGTTTAGAAATTCCAATGCCCTGATCAATCACTTCTATTATGTTGTCATGCGCATCAATCCATATTTTCGCGCCATAACTGCTAGCCTTTTGGGCATTATCAACAATGTTTATCAAAGCAGATTTAATCAGATCGTAATTGATTTCTAAGGTGGCGATGCTGCATGACCAAACTAGACTAAGTCCCTTTTCCTCAAGTAATCCGATCATACTGTTCACTACATCAATTACAAGCGGTTTGATTTTCTCCGTCTTCCTCTCAATCGTTTTTTTCGCTAATAACAATGCAATTAACCTTTGTGATATTGTCTCAACCCATTGCATCTGACTATAGATACGATCCAGCGACCGCCGGGTATCTTCATTTGAAAGTCTTCTGTTTTGCAGGGCTTCAACGTTAAGCATTATTGAAGCGATTGGTGTTTTTAGCTCATGTGATATATTGTTAATAAACATTTCTTGTTGGATGTTAACCTTATGTAATTCGTCGATTTTTTGTCTAATTGAATTTATCATTTCATTGAAGTCCGCTGCTAGAACAGCAATCTCGTCATTCCCATCCACCGTTACTTTATCTGAGTAATGTCCTTGAATGATCCGTTTTGTTGCCGCACTAAGTGTTTCAAGAGGTTTTACATTTCGCCGCACAATTACTATAATTAAGGCGCTACCGATTATCAGGCTTAAAAAGCATATTCCTAAATAACGGAATGCCATGTGATCAGCTGTGTTGTATATTTTACTGACATCATTAATCGTATATATCTGATAAACATTTTTGTTAATGTGAATACTGCTTTTTACTATCAGTAGCTTTTTATTCTCCGAATACTCTTCGTAAACAGCTGTATCTTCTTGAAGAGCTGAATAGGCATCGTCTGAGATGCCTATTGTTGAACGAGAAAATAATATTTTGTCTTGATCTCTTAACACGGATCGATCATCTGTATATAGCCTGAAAGCATATAGCAACAACGAATATTCAGAGGTATAACTTCCACTGCCCTCTCGTTCGTACTGGTCGCAAAAAAACTCAATCGAATTAATAACCCCGCTCTGCTCATTGACCGCATAGTCTCGCGCCACTTCTATCATACTATTCCGTGCATCAGCGATTACGACAAGACTTGAAATTCCTATGGCACAAGCTAAAACTATCGCACATGCGATTGAGATTTTATATCGCAGTCTCATATTAATCCTCCAATCGGTAGCCGGTTTTTGAAACGGCGACTATTTCATGTGTAAGGCCAAGTTTTTTTCTGAGCCGAGATATATGCAAATCAACCGTTCGCGTTCCCCCGATGAAATCAACACCCCATATTTCATTTAGCAATCTTTCGCGTGGCAACGTGCAATTCTTATGTGTGACAAGCATTGCTAATAGATCATATTCAAGCGGTTGCAACGTAATGTAGGCTCCACTTTTCGTGACGCGTCGATTTGCTCTGTCAATAATTATATCCTTGAAACAAAGATCCGCTCGGTTCTTCCCACACCTGTTTAGGATTTTTTCTATACGAATCAGCAACTCCAGCATCTCAAAAGGCTTGGTAATATAATCCTCAGCGCCTTCTTTTAGTCCCTTGATTTTGGAATTTGTATCGGCTTTTGCAGTTAAGAACACAGTGGGAATATTATATTTTTGCAGAAAATTCGAAACTGCATACCCATCAAGACCGGGAAGCATAATATCAAGAATGGCTAAGTCGAAATTTGAACCTTCACTAAATACAGCGACAACATCTGCCCCATTGTGAAACACGGAGTATTCATATCCGGCATATTCCAAATTCATCGCAATAGTCTCAGCCAACGTTCTATTATCTTCAACTAAGAGAATATGGTTCTTTGACAATGTGAATCCACCTTTCTTAGAAGTATTATTATAAATTGTATAGTTTTACTTTTCAGAATGCAATGATAGCAACTTTCTGTTACGAGCCAGATTGTCTTTACCGCTTTTATGTACAAAAGATTGAATCAAAAAGCAGTCGGTCGCCTCAAATAGAGGTGACCGACTGTCGAATTAGGCAAGAAAAAATCACGAAGTCCAGTAAGCAGAATATCGCGCCCATTCGGTGGTATCGCTCGGGGGGATGCTTCCATACAGTACCAAGATGTACCCGCCGCCTCTATATCCAGACTTGTAGCTGATCGTGTAGTCATGATTTATTGCGGTTGTCGAAGTAACTGCAAAACTACTGGATGCATTGGTTTTAGAAAGATCTTTTGCTCTGAACACCATATTATCCTGGTCGTTAAGGTCGATCATTTCATAGTTTATGACCATGCTATCACCGGTTGATGAGTCAGATGTTTGTGGTTGCGACGGTCCGCCCCAGATTTTATGGTAGGTAATGTGAGTGGCGAGCGCTGTTGTCGCAAATCCTAGCAGCATCACCAGTGCAAGCGCAATTAGGGAAATACGCCTAGCTTTACTCATGGGCTTCTCCTTTCAAATGTTGAAATTGTTACTTAGTGAATGCTACACTTTTATATAAGTCCTTGTGAATCGCATCGCCTCACGGCGATGGAGCGGCTGGCTCAGGTTTACAGGGACTTTTTTATTCGTATACAATCATAGGCATCACCTCGATTAGAAAAGTTATGTTCCTTTATACATCTCTATATATAAGAGCGGTTAAGCGAGATATTCTATTACGCAAAAAAAGATAATATATTTTAATTTGTTACGTAATATTTTGGCTTGTTAGTTTGTCATATATATAGGGTTTAACCCTAAAACTATTATCGGAGGTTGAAACAATGAGAACAAAGAAGAGGATGTTTTGCTTGCTGCTGGCGCTGGTTATTTGTCTGACAACTGCCGGAAGCGCACTGGCTCTTGGCAACAAAATGGATACAACCGCTCAGCAAACTCGCGGGGCAGTTGACCTATCTTATGGCTTAACCAATCTCGGCAATGGTAAATATCGTCCTTGGGCAACGATTGAAACTTTGAGCACAGAATCTCTTTCTGTCAGTTTCACTCTTTATCGCATAGTAAATGGAACACGGCAGTATGTAACAAGCGGTAGTGCAAGTGGCAGCGGAACAGAAAAAACTGCATCTAAAACCGTTAGGCTTTCATCTGGTACCTATCTGGTTGTAGCTTCTGGATCAGGAAACACAACATCCGGAAGTGGCTCTAGGTACTATTCTATTTAACCAATAGACAAAAAATACGGAGTCGCTCTTCCGAGTTCGACTCCGTATTTTTTATAGTAAGTTTCAGTTAAGGATTAAATATGTTATCTCGTCAATTTCTTCGCAGGTTATTCCTGCAGCGCGCTTAATGCCTGACTGATATATGGCTCTTTATTCACATGTATCAGTAGCACAGAATCACGCAACAGGCAAACGCCATCAAGACTGCCGTCTACCACATCAATCGAATAATAAAGCTCGTTTCCATCTGTTAATATTATCGAATTACTAAACCCACCATTGCTCCAAACATCATATTGAGTATTTAGTAGCCATTTTTGCATTACGACTATCGTACCATCACCATCGCCATCATCGGTTTGATATTCTGTTCGGAGTGACTTCCCTGTTGTTTCTGAGTTCTTTTCAATTATTACAGTACAATCCCAATCTTCCAAATCTAAAACATAAGGTGTTAATCCTGTTGCGTTATAAAATTCAGTGATGTCATCATACTCAATCGTAGAATTGGTTATTCCAGTGTTACTCTCTGCAGGCAGCATTTCCCCGTTTTCATAGGTGGAATACTCTCTATCGACGATTTCGATCTTATACTCAAATATGTTCAAAATATAATCAAACATTTCTTTTGCCAAGGCGCGTCCGGTCGGAAACAATGTGAAAAACGCGAGAACGATCGCAAGAATCGTACATGCGATTGCTGTTCGTTTATGCGCAGCTATTTGTAAAGCTCTGTCGTGAATCCAGTCTTCCCTTGCCCTTTTTCTTTGTGTTTTTTGTTCTGCTGCTGAAATCGATTTTTCAAAGTATGCACACGCTTCCTTCGGCAGACTCGACTGCTCTTTTGCACGAGCAACGACACTTCTTAGTGAAGGAAACCCTTCCTCATATATGCTTTTTGCTTCTGAGTGCGACCGGATAAAAGTATCATTCAGTAGATACGGGTATTTACGCAAAAGTTTAATTACTTGTCTCATTGTCATAGATTTCACCTTGGTCAATTCGTCTCACAATATAAGCAGAGAATTAATAACAATAGCGTTAAATCCTCTTTTTTTAGTGTTTTTGCCAACCTTTTCCTTGTTCTGAACAACTGCTGCGATATTGCATTTGCATTGGTGCCGAAAATATCTGCAATTTCGTTCAGTTGATATCCCAATACATATCTCAATTCTAATAATTCCCTTTCTTGCGGTGAGCATTTTGCAAGAATTCGCTGTAAGTCAATCGCCAGGTCAATATCTTGCGAATGCTGTTTTGAGTGCTCATCCCTTTGAATATCTAACAATGCAGGATCGGTGATGGTAAATTTCCCTTCTCTTTTTGCAAGGGTTTTCGCTGCGTTAATAATACACGTTTTAAAATACGCCATAACCGTCTCGACTCTGGTAAACGGTTCCGGATTTACTATTATTTTTACCGCCAGCTCTTGCACTAAATCTTCAGCCAACTGCTTTGTTGGAACGACCTCAAGCGCAAATATGACCAATCTATCAAAGTTCTTCGCATAATAATCAACCAGTTCTTCTACCGTATGCATGCACAATTCTCCATAGTGTTCCGCCATTACGTGTAAGCTGTTCTATTGTAGTCAATTGCAAATGCCCTATTACCCTTACAAATAAGACAAATGACAACCGCATGATATTACGAGGATAAATAATATATTTATTGAAGCGCATATGTTTTTAGCTCATATTTTCGCTCATACCATTCCTCTTTTCGATAATACACCCGATATGCCGAAAACAATATAGCTTTACAAAGCGGTTCTTCATACATCCAATCGTAGATCGTCTCATTCTCTTCGGAACGTAGGCCAATCGAATAGTGAATATTCAAGCTTTTTTCAGCTAGAGCGACAACATAAACCAACTCAGCAAACCAATAATCGGCAGGGTTATCAATATCTATCACAAAATGACGATATTTATCCTTAATGAGGGAATAAATAATGCTCAACAACCGTTGTTTTATTTTGCTGTTGCTGTACCGATATTGATTAAGATTTCGACAAATATCAGCAGTTAAATCGATTTTAACACGACATGATATGGTACGCATAGCGGTTTCCTCCAAGAAGATATGCAAAGCCTCTACATATATGACTATTTTCATGAAGAAAACATAACGCACTTCTTTTAAAACCGTAGTTCTTGTGCTCAACTCAGAAAATCTACTCGATCATCTAAAGGGATTCAAACAACACGCTTTACCTCTTCCAAACTACAAATGTTTGGCAAGGACAATATATTTCTTCGGTGCATGTCCCGTATAATAAAAAGGATAGCAGGTCACGAGCATGAGATACTCCCCTTCCAATGTCGGGATGTGCAGTTCCGCGCCGGAGGTAGCTATTTCAATCGATTTCACCATGTAGGTAATTTGCGATCCATCCGGTATATTGACGATTATAGTATCCCCTTGGGCGATCTTTTCCAACACCCGCAGATGATTCCTGTTTCTATGCCCAAATACAACGCATACTCCATCTTGTCCAGGCGCGGCTGAGGTGTTCAGCCATCCCGGTCCTTCCTTCAGCGTTTCTTCTTCTACGTTATCAGAAATTTCTATGTGTCTACCGGCAATCGTCAGCACAAACACTATCCCATCTGACACATCGGTACACGCTGGGGACGTTGAGGCTATCTCCCTGATAGTCGACGTGTCTTTCGGCGCAGCGGTAATCATCGCGCCAGAAATCTCATCCGTTGTCATGGTTGGTACAGGTGAAGATGCGGAGCTATCAAGCTCAATGATTGAATTTGGCATAACACAAGGGTCGGATGTTTGTGTCAGATTCGCGCCTGTACTAAACGCCATGATCGCTAGAATTATCACGAACGCGCACAATATTGATAGAGATATGATTTGAGATAGAGAGAACCGTCTCATAATTTCCCTTTCTTTAGTCGACCGGTCTACCAAAGCAAACCCATTCCCAATTGGGCGTGTTCATGCCCCACAATTTGCGGATCTGTACGCTGTTGTCCCCACCCGTGCTATCGATCAAAAACTCGTCATTGATGTAGATAGCGACGTGGTGAATCTGCATCCAACGTTTGCAGCGTCCCGTGCCGCAACGCCGGGTATCGGTGCAGTAACCCGGACCGCGTACCGGATCTTTCCTGGCAAAGAAAATAAGATCGCCCGCCTGAAGCTGCGATGGGTCGGTGAATAACACGCCCAGTTCCTTGCATTTTTTTGCCATGCCAGCTGAATTAAGCCCGTTTATAGAAGACAGTCCGCAATCGCGATAGGCGGCGCGCGCCAAACCGGAACAATCCATCACAGAATAGCTGCGCCCAATATATTTCTTTGCCGCCTGCACGATCTGCGCCCCCAGTTCATTCGCAGGCAGGTCAGGGTTGATATCCAAGCCGAAGCCATACTCACCGCCGTCGCCCACGATATCGCCGAGCAGCTCAGCGAACAATGGGTAGTAATCAGAGCACATCATCTCAGATAGCATTTCATTTTGACTAGTGCTGAACTGATACAACTCCGCTCCATCGCGATAATCATTGCTTGCGATACTGACGTAAATATATAAGGTGGTCTCGCTTTCGATCATAGGATTACCATCTTCATCAAGAACGGTATCACCATGTTCATCCGCTACGGTTCTACTTTCTGTCTCCGTTTCCGTGTGGTAGGAAACAACGTTCATGTCGTAAAATATCCCTTCAAGTGTCTCGATGTTTTCCAACGTAACAGCAGTAACTTCAGAAGGGTTCTCCTTGTCCGTGCTTGTTTTTATGGCATATACAGCAACAACATCCGACCAATTCGACACCGTACCTTCAAGCCCTTCCATATCCCCCTCGCAGATAACCTCGACTGTATCCGCCTCAGTCTCCGCAGTAAGCTCAGCGATCCGGTGATTCACTTCGGCCAAAAACTTCGTGTTTATGGCTTGTACGGCTTCGGTCATGGGCTTGCTGCCGTCCGCTGCATCATTGGCCGAGAAAACGCCGAACACTGAAAACAACGCTACAATAAGAACAGCCACGACCGCAATTATAATGGCTACCCAACCACCCGCTATAATCGCGGCTATCAAATCCTTGACCGCCGCAACGATCCACTTGATAACAGCTTTTGCAACTTTCGCCGCTGACTTTACCGTTTGTGCGGTTTTCTGTGCCGTTTTCACTGCGAATCGCGCAGATTTCTCTGCCGACTTTACAGCCCGTTGCGTACTCTGTACATTTGTTCCCGCAGTTTTGACCATTTTTTGCGTTGTTTTAACCGTTCTTTTCGGCGCTTTGGTCGCACGTTTTGCCGTAAAGTGCGGATTCCCAATAACCTCAGTTTTCTGTCGAACGTTACGATTCATAGCATATTGTGCAACCTGTGCGGTTTGTGCTTGATCCATCACACGTTGCCGTCCCTGCCGAACCGTATTGCTCTCCCCCGATGTGGATGAACGACGTGTTGCGCCTACTCCTGCAGACGAAAAAGAGGAACGGCTTTGATCCGTTCCTCCCGTATCCGTATGTTGTTGTTTTCGTGCCTCATGCGGCCTTTCTAGCTTCCCCTCTGCCTTTCGTAACAGCAGTCTGCCCGCTTGTCCTGCGCGATAGATCGCCTCTTCAGCAGTATTTTCAATACAATCCTCAGCGTATTGCTCCGGTGATTCACTCTGCGATTGCTTCTGTTCAACTGGCTCCTTAGTAATAAGAGCGGCATACCTGATGAGTTCCTTTGGCGCATGAACCGCTTTTGACTTGACATGCGGCATTCTCTCAGACATATGAGTTTTAATGTCTTTCAATAGCAACAACCTCCTTTTTGAATATGTAAAAACAGAGTAATCGCAATACGATTACTCTATTACATAAAAACTTATATTCTCGATTTACTCACAATACCCTTCTAATAAATCAGCTTCGTCATAGGTTACTATTTCAAGATCTGAGTCAAATCCATTTACCGCATGTATTGAGACCTTTAAGTTTGTATTGTCAGCTTGAATTGCTCGGCCAAGTTCAAATAAATAAATAGAATTTTCAGATTCACGCCCAACAATAGGTAAGAGCTCATTTCCAACTTTAGTCAAATTGAACGCTGAATATGATAATACGAGAGGTTTGTTTGTAATGTTTTTCAACATTAATAAATTCCCACTATTTTCAAGGCCACCACTTTCACCAGGATCAAGCTCCAAATCCGATTTGACAACAAGACCGTTCAATAATCCACATTCTTCCATCAATCGCAAGGAGGAATTGGTAAACCCAAATCCCTCATTGATACTTTGATTAACATTCCCCATCTGACTAAAAACCATAGACCGATCTAAGGCAATAGCGGCAAGCTTCTGAAACTCAACGGCTTCATTGCGCGACAAATTGCGTAATGTTTCTAGTGTGCGTAACGAGAATGACCCTTTGTGGGTTGTTTCTTCACTCATGATTCGCGCCCATAGTTTCTGTACTTCTTCATCACTGATGACGCTTACTGCATCAAAAAAGCGCATAAACCAATCAAAGTCAAAGTCATTTGATACTTCTGCTTGCTCTTTTTCAAAATCTTCTTTCATTGCGTCCGCTAATTCTGCGACATGCAGAAAATTCTTGCATTTGTATAGTTCATAGTATGTCATTTTATTACTCGATAGTAGTTCACCTAAAACCGAATCATAATGACCGGCCTTTATCTTTTCAAACTCTTCTACTCTCGTATTTCTTCTTATAAACAATGTGCCAAGCACTGTACCAACGATAGTTGAGATGGAGGATGTAAGCCCTGATGTCGTACTTTTTGCAACTTCATTAACTAATTTTTCCATATTAGTAACAGTCCCTTCTCATATTGTTTATACAAGTGCAATTATAACAATTGTTTTAGTACACCACAATACGATATGTACGAGGGGAACAGTAGCTTCGTCCCCCTCTTTTGTTAACTCATCACCGTCTGTATCTCCCCCGGCTTCGTGCTCATCAGTTGATACAACTTCGTATTTGTTGGAAAGCTGTCGATAAACGGCACGATGCTCTTGCCGCACTTGAGCAGCCCGCGACCAAATCCCACGTTGGTGATATAAGAAAGCTGATTGTCAGAAATCGTCAGAAGCTTTGCCAGCTCCGCCCGGTCTGTGGGAGCTTGATTAAGCATAACCAGATATTCGGAGTTTGCCAGCATGGTGCGCGCGGTGATAGATTTTAGGCAATCCTCGACATTCTGCGTGATTCCGGTCGCCAACGCGCCATCCTTACGGAATTGCTTCCAGGATTCGCTGAAAAACTGCGCCGACAAGTCGTTGGCGAAAAAGATGTGCATCTCGTCGATGATCACATGGGTACGGATACCTCGTTCCCGGTTTCGCGCGACACGGTTGCGGATGGCGTCGGTCATAACGAGCATGCCCGGCGTTCGGAGCTGCTTGCCGAGGTCGCGGATGCCGTATGATATCATGCGTGAATGCACGTCCACATTGTTCTGATGCGCAAACATGTTAAGGTTGCCTTGCGACACCATTTCAATGGAGAGAGCAAGCTGTTTTGCCTGTGGTTCCTTCTGCTTTTTCAGCTCCTGATACAACTCCACCAGCGTCGGCGGTGCGATGGAATAATCGCTTGCAAGATAATTCTGATAGATGTTTGTCAGACAGCGATCGATAATGGATCTATCCACCGCTTGCAGTTTCCCCGTGCCGCCCATAACCTGCTCGACAAGGGAAAGCACGAATTCGCTTTTGGCGATGAGCGGATTCCCGCCTTCCCCGTACCCATGCGCAAGATCCATACAGTTGAGATGATGCGGCGATGTTGGCGAAAGATCGATGGCCGTGCCACCGAACGCCGTTACCAGAGGTGCATATTCGTTTTGCGGGTCCGCGATAATAATTTCGTCGTCCGTGCCGAGTAGAAGAGATATAATCTCTCGTTTTGCGAAAAAACTTTTCCCGCTGCCCGATACGCCAAGAATAAATCCGTTACCGTTGATCAGGTTTTTCCGGTTGACGATGATCAAATTGTTTGAGATTGCATTGACCCCACAATATGTCCCACCGACATCCATTATTTCATGTGCGCGGAACGGCATCAGCACAGCGGCGCTTTCCGTGGTCAGTGTCCGCATTGCGTTAATCTTCCGAATTCCATATGGCAGCGCAGTGTTTAGCCCGTCCAACTGCTGATACTTTAATATCCCAATCTGGCACAGATGTTTGCGCCCGATCGAAAGCAGTGTTTCTGTATCCCGATCCAGCTGTTTCTTGCTGTCGGCGGTATGAACCAGGGTTACGAGCCCAAACAGCATCCGTTGATCGCGAGTGGTAAGATCGTCGAGAAATTCCTTGGCTTCCTTTCTCTGCTGCTCCAGATCATACGGTATGACAGCGGAGAAATTGTTGTTTTGATTCTGTTTTCGCTGCCAATTTGTAATATTCGTCTCCACGCCCAAGAGCTTGTTTTCCACCTCGCGCACGGCTTCATCCGTCGGAATTGGAATAATGTCCACGGAGAAAAACAGATTTCGATTCAGCTCACAAAGCTCTGAAACAAAGCTGTCCTTGAGATAGGCAGCATATTCCTTTAGAAACAAAACCCGTCCGTATCGTTCTCCCATTTCGAAATAATCCTTATGAAAGACAAAACTGTCCGGGCATATAGTGTCGCGGAAGCTGTCGCCCCGGCGCATCATAGCGCGCAGATCCATGCCAAAATACATTTCTTCCCCCTGTCGGAAAAAGTCGTGGAAAATACTGAGGCGTTCTATGCTTGAAAGCGGTTCACAAGAGGAAGAAAGCTGCGCGAGGTGTGTGCTCAGGTCTGCGCCAACCCAGTTGAAATAACTTCGGGCTTCTTCAATACTCTTTGCCGATACGGAAACGGTGATATACCGTTCCTGAATGATGCTGTTGCTCACTTCAGTGACCTTATCCAACAGCACACCATTATATTCCCGCCGATACCCGTCATAGCGGTCATGGCGCAGAGGCAGCAAAATGGAGTCTTCAAAAGCGCGTTTGTTCATGCGTTTGTTGGAAATGGTGATTTTTGTGGTAGCATTGCTATCCAGTGCGTTTAGTAGTTCGGAATAGTCGAGGAACATAGATGTCTTATCTTCTTTGCTGGCAATGGCATAGTTGATATCCAAAAAGCGCCAGCACTTTGAAAACTTATTTCCGACAAGCCAGATGCCATCCGTCCAAATACGCTTAACCGGGAGGACCTGCTGCACCGACTTTGGGACGTTCATCCGCTCCTTATCCTGCTGGAAAATGCGATTCGCTGCTTTAACCATGGCGGTTTCCTCCTTTGCGTTTTAGCTGTTTCTTTCGTTGTTGAGGTGGAGGCGATAATCGCATGGCAGAAGGGCGCGCGTTTTCAACGTATTCCTCCAACGCCGCCCAATACACATTTTCACTTTCAAAGCACAAATATTTCGGCATAAGAATCTCGCTCTTAATGTATGCCGCCGCGAATTGTTCTGCGTTCATGCCATTGTAACGAATAAACCCCATCGCGCCGAAGGGCAGTGCGCCAAGTACGCATAGCCACGACACTGTTTCCGTACCAAGCACATTCCGCAGACCAAAATAAATACTTACGGCTACTCCTATTGCCAAGATAGAAAAAACGAGCTGACGCAAGTTCAGCCCGAAGAAAATCGCTTCCTGATAATCCCGTATCTCACGGTTGATTTTTACTTCCATGTTTAGTACCTCTTGTGTATAATTATTGTAACATTGGGTGAGGAGAGCTAGTATATTGTCTCGACATTTTGATCGATTTCGTAGAAATATGCAGAGAGTCGAAAATCTGAACAAACTATATGGCAAAGCAAAAGAATCCCCCAAAAGGCCAACTGTTGTAGAAGCAGATGTACTAAGGGCTTCTATAGTTTTTATGCACTCATCATTTGAAGAATACTACAGAGCTGTAATCATTGATCGTTTGCCACTTTCAACTGATGTTGAGGCTCTAAAAGGCATTTGTTTGCTTAATAGCAACCAAATCAGAGCAGAAAGGTTCACATTAGCCGAACTAAAGCCATTTTGTGAAAAAACAGTTTCGACATTAATAAGCGATTCTGTAAGGCATCATATGGGCACGAAAAGCTTTAGTAACTATACTGAAATATGTTCATGGTCACGAAAAATCAATATTGACCTAGATACATTTTCAAAAGCAAATGAAATTGATGCAATGATAAAACGTAGACATAAGATCGTTCATGAAGCCGATTTGAATTATAATTCAGGTAGAGGGCATCACCGGGCCACTCCAATTAACCTTACAAAAGTCCAAGAGTGGGCCGAAGCGGTAACAGAACTTGTTTCTATGATTGATCAACAATGCGACCTAATAATTGACTAGTACTTTAGCACAATAAACTTGTTTGCTTGGATTAAAGGTTTGAATATCTCCGGTATCACTAGCGCACACTATCATACAGCAAAACATAAACGAATTATCTGCGAAGATGAAAATCGATATGCAACAAAACAGACGTTGAAAAAAGCGCCCGCCTTCGAGAACGCTTCATCAAGAACAACACTATTTTCGTCCGCGCTATTCATCTTCCTTTTGTTTCATACGCTTCTGCGCCTGCCTTAATATTTCCGCCATGTTATCTTCCTTTAAAACGCCGGGATATTCGGCACTGAAGTCCAGCAGTGTCTCGCGGCTTTCGCGCTCCTCACTGCGTAGCCGCTCATACAACCCCTCATAATCCGAAGAGTTATATACATCCCGAATAAATCGCGTTGCAGACTCCGGTATGCGCGTCCAGTCGTCATACAACCTGCAAACAGCGGCGTCAATTTGCTCATACGAAATCGGCGTGCCGCGCTGTTCGTGCTCATGCAAAATACCGATCACGTCGGAAAGGTCGTTTTTATATTCTCTGCCCGACATGATCTTCATGGCGATTAAGTATTCACCCGCAACTGTTCGAATCGTCAGAACATTGGATAGCGTTTTATAGAAAACGGAAACCTCAATCAACCTTGGCGTATAGGACTTTGTACTCTGAAAATCCGTATTCAGCCATCCATTCTCCAACGCGAAACGATCACCCACCTTATTGATGGCTTCCTTCATGACAGAGGACGCCGAAATAATGGCGTCCACGTCGCTGGTCATATCGCGAAAACCATAGTTGATTAGCACAGAAGCACCGCCGATCAGAATCATCTCCGCCGGAGTTGTTTTACCATTCAGGCGGCGAAACTCTTTGGCAAGCTCTTTGAGATAATAATCCAGGTTCTCTTTTGTGAGTTTTGCACTATATGACATTTCGCACCTCGTTCTCTACAATATTGAACCGTCGGAACTCGGGGATCGCCTTGCGATAGCTCTCTTTCTTGATTCGTTCGTCTTTGGACGCGGCATACATCGCAAGCACGCCTGATGGATAGACGATCTTCGAAAGCTTCCGCGCACGAATGTCGTTGTAGTTGGTGCATAACTGCATATGATTCTCGCGAGAGAGATAGTCCACCATGGCAAGCAGATAGAGCGCTTCGGGATACCACTTTTTATCATAGTACCGTAGAATCGTACCGCTTTGCAGCGTTTCAACAATAAAAGCCATATCCCCCACCGCTTTGACCCGGTGGCATACATTGCTCTTGAACAATTCAAAATCGTTCCGGCTCTCCATTTCAGCCGCCTCCTCCGATTCACTTTCCAGCAAATCTTCCATCGCAACATCCAATGCCTTGGATATGCGCCACACCGTTGCCGCTGTGCAATTGCGCAACTCCGTTTTTCCGTTGCAAATATCGTTCACCGTCATGTACGGAATTCCCGTATCCTTTGATAAGCGATATTTCGTCATTCCTTTTTGCGCCAACAATTGATCAATCGTCATCTTAAGCACCTCTTTGTCACAATTATAACGGTGTTCCGTTATAATGTCAATCAGCTTCGTGCAACATAAACTATAATCCAAACATCTCCCGCACCACCCGATCCGACATCTTCACGGCTCCGGTCAATATCAGGAGGTTGAAAATCAGTTCTCCCATGTAACTCCAAACCATCGTCACCGGGCTTGCCCCTGCGTCCACCTGCGGCGGACTGACCGCGAACGCGGAGAAGATCACACAAGCCAGCACGATAATCGCGCCTTCCAGGCAAACCGCCGCGTAACTTTTCAGAAACGCCCTACCTATGCTCGCGGACGGTTCGCCCGCGAAGCTTGCCAGCGGGATTGGCGCAATCGCCGCATATAGGTATAGCTTGAAAAACCGCCCGTAAACGCTCATCATCATCACAAACGACAGCACTATAATCACAAGACTGCCAATCAGGCTCACCGCCCACGCTGGGATGCTCTGCAAAAACGTTAGTTCCTTGATGGCCGCTTCCATTTCAGAAGGCATTGTCACCGCCGTCTGCGCTGCTAATCCCGCTGTATTCGCCGCGGTTGAAATCACACCCTGCACGATTTTGAAAATGCCTGTCATGAGGTCAAGCCCATAGGAGATCGCGCCCTTGGCGATAGCGAACCGCACGAATAGTTTCAGGGCGTGTTCCGGTCGCTTTATCTCCGTAAAGCTCCCACAGGTTTTAATCACGCCCATCAAAAAGAACAGTACCAGCAGCGCGTAACCGATGGCCTTTAGCGCTCCATTTATGTTTACAATCACTCCCCATACGACACCGCCCTTGAAGGACTGCGGACTTTGGGTGATAAGCTGCCATATCTCCTGTAGCTTTTCGTTCCAAACATTCAGCGCGTTCGTAATATTGTCGATGATCCAGTTTCCGCTATCCAATCAGTATCACCTCCGTTTACATGATATTCGTAGTATGCTAAAGTAATAAATAGCCTTATGATTGTTGAGAATTGTTATGACTGAACGTGAATATGAAACATGGTTCGATGAAAACCTAAAAGGAATCGAATCGCTGCGATCAAAGAACGATCATAGTCCATTTCTTAATATACCAAGACCTTTCCATCGTAAGTCTTGGCTTATTGTCAATATTACACTCTTAAGCATTTGTTTGATTGGCTCCTATATTCTAGGGTATTTGGAGAACGCATATCCAAATTGGAATTTGCTTTGGTTTTCAAATGCACTTTTAAATCTGTCAATAGGATTAGCGGCAAGTTTAGTAATTCTTACCTTTTCTAATCATAGGGAACGAAATATTGCTTTCTATTCGGATGTAATTCCTTTACTTAAACAACGATATGACAAATTAAAAACAGCGCATAGTGAATACATGCTAAAGATTGATAGGGCTCGCCACGCAAAAGACTACGTTGATTGTTTCAATGCTTGGCATATCCAATCTAATACCGCGATGGTTATCATCGGTTTTTTCGAATACTTAAGAAAAAGCTTTCCTTATACACCTAAATGCTTCAAAGGCGTGGATTTTGATCTTGAATTGGAACGAGAAAAAATCCTGAATCTCAACAACACCGTTTTCTCTGAATACAATGATTTAAAAATAATTAGCGATGAAACCATTAATGAATGCATCAACTCATTATTCATCAATGATAAGTTGCTGATACTTATCGAAGAGTTAATTGAAGAACTGGAAAGTGAATTATTTGTTATTAAATACGGTTCATCAATATTGGCAAAAAAGAACACCTCTGTGTAACCAATCTTCAGCCCGTAATCATATTCAAAATTTCTTTGGTGAAGGTAATCACGATGCCGCCGGCGAGGGTCAAAAATCCATTTGCGCGCTGGCTTGGATCGTGCGATTTCAGGCTCAATCCGACCTGTACGATTCCAAATGCCAGCAAAATCATGCCGATGGCGCGAATCAGGCCAAAGATAAACTCGGAAAAATTGTTGACTACGGCTATTGGATCACCATCCGCGAGAGCCGTTCCAGTCACGGAAAACATCAGTACTACTACGCAAAACACGATAAATAGCGTCCTCATTTGCTTTGACATTTTCATTTAGTTGATCCCTCCTGTTTAATAGTTTGCTCGTTGATTTCTTCTTCTGACAACACTTCGTAATCGTCATACTCCCCGGCAAGCAACACATTGGAAAGTGCCATCGCTTTAGCTGCCTGTCCGTGGAAATACGGCGAAGCACCTCCGTCTGCAGTCATGGATATGCTCGGATGTCGGAGTAAGTTGTATTTCTCATCCTGTACTGCGCGCTCACCTCGAATAAACAGCAATGCAAAACGGTTATCGAGCATCCGTATCTCATCCGGCGTGTAGAGCTCACGCCCGCTAATCTGATAGTTTTTTGAGTAGTTTCCGTTCCTTCCGGTGCTTTTGCCAAATGTGTTGGTATCAATTGTCGCCTTTCCAAGCAGTTCAGATATATACTTGTGCGTACTCTGCTCGTTACCGCCGAGAAACAAAAATGTGTCGCAGTTGCCGACGATGGATTCCCACTGCTTCTCGAACAAGGCTTTGAGTTGCGCAAGATTCTGCAGAATGATGGACACACTCACCTCACGTGAACGCATAGTAGAAAGGAGTTTGTCGAATTCGTCGGGTAGGGCAACGTTCGCAAACTCATCCATCACACAATGGACATGGATGGGCAGTCTTCCGTCATAGGTGTGATCGGCCAGATGAAACAACTCCTGGAAGAGCTGTGTATACATCATGCCGATGATGAAGTTTAAGCTGCTGTCATTGTCAGGTATAACGGCAAACAGTGCCGTCTTCTGCTCGCCAAGTAGAGGTAGATTCAATTCGTCATAGCAAACAACAGACGCAATCTGCGGCAAGTTGAATTTTTCAAGGCGCACGCCTAGACTGATCAGGATACTCTTTGCGGTCTTTCCAGCGGCCAGTTTGAAAATATGATATTGCTTGACGGCCAGGTGTTCCGGATCTCGCATAGCAAGCCGTTCGAACAATTCATCCAATACGCTGGCATAGGTTTCGTCATCCTCCCTGACTTCTGCCGCGCCAATCATCTCCATGACCATCGGAAAATTTCGTTCCTCTGGCGGCGCCTCACTCATAAGATAGAGAACCAATGCTTCGAGCAACGCGGTTTCCGCACGCTCCCAGAACGGATCGTTTGAGGTTGCGCCTTTCGGCGTTGTGTTACGGATGAAATTGCCTACGAGTTTGAGTACGTCTTTGTCGTCACGTAAATAGGCGAACGGATTATATCCGTGTGAACAATGGGTATTGATAAGATCCAGGACGCGAATCGTGTACCCCTGCTTTTCCAGAAGGTGCCCCGTGTCCCGCAAAATTTCACCTTTAGGATCGAGAACCACGAATGACGTATTCGCCTGCATGACATTGGGTTTGGCGTAGAAGCGCGTTTTCCCTGCGCCGCTTCCGCCGACTACCAAGACGTTGACGTTTCGCCTGTGCTTTCGTCCGTCCAGCCCCATTCGTACATGCTGGGTCAAAATCATGTTTTTCTGCCTTTCTTTAGCGGTATATTTTTTAGATAGTTGAGATGCAACACCCCATTTTGCGCTGCCATGTTCTTCGCCTTTTCGATAGTGGTGTCGGGTGGCGAAATAAACGCCAATTCCCAAGCCATAGGCACAAAGAAAGAGCAATAATACCCGCGGCGAATCTTCGCACCAAGTCAGCTCTATGGGGTTACACTCGGTAGAGGCAACCGCCTCAATTACACCTATCATGCCTCCGGAAAGAAAAGGAGCGACCCATAAGGCCGCCCATATCACGGGAACCATACCGAGCACCGCAAGAATTGTCCCGTTCCTTTTATCCACGGTACTCTGGTTCATCTTTCACGTTCCTCTCGCCGCTTCTGTTTCTTCGCGGGTGCGTTCATGACGTCAATGATCGTATCATCCACCAACTCGGTATCCTTCCCCTGCTCCACAAGCGCGTTGCGCTTATCATTCAGGGAATTGATGATCAGTCCCCGCTGATACTCGTCCACTACAATGACATGCTTTTCTTCCATGTTCGTTACCTCTCCTTGGATTTGGTTTTCTTCTTCGGCGATTGATGGGTGCTCTGTTTCATTTTTTCAGGGGTGGGTTGTTGCTGCGACTGCCGTTCGCTTCTGATCTCTTTAATTTGCTCGCGTACTGAGGAGCGTCCGTTAATATCCGCCTCTGCGGAATCGCTTTTGCTCTTTGAGAAAGGCGCGAACGGAATCGATTTTTCCGTCCCCGCCATTGTAGGGTTTGTCGCGTACCCGGACACTTTCCCCTGCTGCTTTTGCGCCGTCTTCCTTGCCACGTTGCCGTCGCTCCTTTCTTCGGCGGTTGCATTGTCCATGTCGCGTGAATTCTTCTCAGCGGGCGATGTAGAACGTTCCTTCGTTGTCTCCGATTGTCCGGCTTTTTCTGCTCGTGTTTTTTCTATATCGGCGCGTATTTTTTCTACGTCCACAGTTGATAATGCAAATCTCTCAGCGATCCGATTGACCCGCGCTGCGTCGTTTGCGTTCACAACTACATCGATCAGGCCGTCCGGCTGCTTTTTATTGATGACCGCCGCATAAAGCACTCCGTACTTTTTCGCTTCTTCTGCAAAGATTTTCATATCCTTGGCATGAATCACAAACACTGCTGTCGGTTTGCCATGAAAAGCGCGCATCCTCGCTTTACCACTGGTTCGTTTTTCATCCTTTAGTGCGGCGACTAAAAACGTGGCAAGGGACAACGCACCCTTGCCTGTCAGGTTCGCCGCGCACTCAACGCCTTTTACCGTCACATTGGTCGCCATATTGACGATCTGCTCGGCTGCTTCTCCTTGTTGAGACATTAGCTTTACTCTCCTTCCTTTGCTGACGCATATAAAACGACACTCACTTGGAGCGTCGTCAGGATTCTTATTGTGAAATATTTATAGTATGATTGAGTGTTCCTTCCGCCATTAAGGTAATTCAACTGTAGTGTTTCTGCGCGCAATTTTTACATAGTCCGTTGCCAGCATTATTTGTGCCATTTAGTTCGCAACCACAAGAAAAGCAATATTTACCAACATACTCCAAGTCTTCTTCCCAATCGCTATAAGGATTATCCGTTCTCTTTCTACCATCTTTTTGCAAAGTATATTGATCCAAGTCAATATTCATATCGACATCAATATCGCTAATTTCAAAATTGATTTTTTTAGTATCTTCGTCTTTTTTATCAAAATGCACACTAATCTCCACAGAAATGCAAGCGATATGGGACTCGTGCATTGTTCCATAGCACGCATACGCATATTCTTTATCCTCGGGATCCCAAATAGAATTCTCCTCATCAAAAAACGAACAGGAAAACTCCATACGTGTTTTGCAATCCGCTGTTACTGTAACTAAATTGTCATTGTAATTTATATTAATTGCTTCAAGCTCAGAAAGAATTACCGGAGAGACGGAGAGCAATTCGACTTCTTCATACTCATATCCGCTAGATAGTCCTTTTCGATCAGTATCAGTTCCATCTACACTTAGTTGATAATCATTTACAGATATGAATTCTTTTACTTTTTCTAAGATGCCTTGGCAAGTTACTTCTTCTTCTATGAAGTTTTTTGCAGCCATACATATCTCATTTTGAGAATTAATTACATCAAGTAATTCACCAAGAGTTGCAAAACAATATAGATTATCTATGCCAGAGAAATCCGAATCACCACTCACAACATAAACTGGTCCATGTTTATCTGAAAAATGTTTAAGCATTGATACATTGAAAGCATCAGGAAACTCATTTTTTTTATGTGCTTCCCCAAAAGGAGGATTCCCACCAAAATAGTCTGCTATCACAGTTTCCAAATCAATGTCATGAATATTGAGCATGATTGCTTTTGTGTCAGTCAAGAAATTCTCAAAAATTGTGATAGCTTCATCGATCATAGAGGTTGTATCAACTATCTTAAAAAGACAACTATATTTTGACTCTCTTAAAATTGCAAGGTGTCGGTTTTCTTGAGCGCCTTGTAGTCTCTCATTGCCTTTTTCAACATCTTGTTTTATGTGACGCACAACTTCTCCCCTTACTATGGAGCTGATGAGAAGATTCACTTCTCCAGCGTCAATTCTATTCCTCAAATACGTTAGCTTCCCCTTCACTCCAAAATCGTAAGATTCCTGCATGAAGGCTTGTGTATCAATAAAAACAGTTATTGGGAAATTAAGCCAGTCACTCACGTCTTGCGTACTCACGTGCATTCCTCCTTAGAGATAATTGCTTCCAATGTAAAAAATTATTACTCATATGTTAATCAGATTTTTTATTCCCAAATTGGTTCAAAAATTACAATATCAGGGTCAACTACTCAATCGAATTATAACATATCAAAAGAACAAATTTTTTCTCTAAATTCCGAAATTATTCCAATCAGCAATATTTCAAGAGTATCAAGCCTTCACGACTTCCACCATAGAAGTGCTTTGTTTAACGCCTTCGATAGTTGCTTCTTTCAGTTGATTGACCTTCTGCTCGGCTGCTTCTCCTTGTTGAGACATTATTGTCTACCTCCTTTTCCTGTAGTGCTAATTGTTTGAATTTTTCTTGCAATAATATTGAACGCTCTTCGATCCGTTCACATAACCATCGTTCGTGTCGGAATGACTTCAACGCTCCTCCAATATCTGTCACCCTCTTCGATATTTCAACAGCACGTTCCTTACTAATACCAGTACGTCGTTTTTCGTTATTCAACGTCTGCCGCTCGCCACAAAGTTGCTCAATGCGTTTTGAAATACTGTCAGCCGTGTCAGCGAGGTGCTCGCGGGTATCAATTCTATAACGATGCAAGAGCCTGGCCTGCTCTGACAAGGCATTCATCTTGCGTAAATCTTCCCTCAGCATATATGGGACTTGTTCCTGCGGAAGTCGGCTCGCTTGTCGAAGCCGATAAAGATAGAAAAAATATAAGGCGCGTAGTCCTTTCCACGTGACCCTAGATAAATGAAAATCTCCATACACCCGGGCTTGCAGCACCTTTAAAGTTTCCGGTCTGGGAGGGCGTTCTGGTACCCGCTGACGCAATATCCGCTGCCGTATCGCTTCTTCGGTGTAGTTTTCACCTAGTGATCGCAACCGTACGAATCGTTCCTTTCCTTGTGGGCGTATGGCGATATATTTTACATTTGTTTTTATCTCGTACCCCGCCTGCTGCAAATTGCGCAGAAACGCACTCCAAGTCATGCTGGCCTTTACCGCCTTATCGACGTCAACCCGAATTACGCTGCGCCATGTCGACCCACCGTTTTGTTCAGCTTCCCATTCGGCGTAGTGCTTGGGATAATATGCTTTCTTCTCTGTTATAACTGACAGCCCATATTGCTTACACAAAATATCGGAAGTTGAACGCATCTTGCGGTAACTCTCTTTACAAGCGTTAAACTTTTTCCCATGAACAAACGATACTGAATTGACGACAAAATGGTTGTGAAAGCAATGCGTATTTAGGTGCGTCGCAACAATCACTTGATACTCAGGCCAAAGCTCTTTTGCGAGCTCCACTCCGATCTTATGCGCCGTGTCTGCATCCACTTCTCCTTCGGCGAAGCTTTGATAGCCGTGATAAGCGAGAATTCCATTCGTCTTTCCAAACTGCTGCTTGGTCAGCCGCATCTGTTCACGAGCACAATACTTATTGCAGTTAATCGCCGTCACATAATACTGGTGCTCGGTTTTATAGTCATCCATGGCATAGTCCATAACATCGCGCATAGTCTGAAACTCATCAGTGCTCCAATCTGGGTTGATAGTTTTGTCGGGGTTCATCGCATAATCCAACACATGATCGGGACGGCTTTTGACTGCCCATATCCGCGTGGTCGCCATGTCACAGCTTGTCTGGTTGAGTAACAGCCGCTTGGATAGACAGTACCGCGCTACGAAACTCTTGCATATACCCGTCGTATTCCTCTGCAAGAAAAAAGCCCGTGGCGTTGGCCCGAGCTGCGATCTGTTTCATATGATTTCCAATGAAGTTTAACTCCCGCATCATCCCGTGGTAATCGGGCGGTGGAAGTTCTTTGGGCATATAGCCGCTGATCAATTGCCGGATGTATGCTTCTCTGGATAAGCCCGATTTCTTTACTCTTTTTAAAAGCGAATCATATTCCTTGCTGTTCAAATGAAGCATTATTTGAATATTTCTTTTTCGCATAAATCGACCTCCTTTACTTCTGTACAAAGAAAAGCAACCGCGATTTTGCGATTGCCGGTTGGTGTCCTTTTGCAAACCAAAAACAAGTGTTGTAAATAACGTAATGTACAAAATATGTTTCTACCGCGACGCCGAATCATACAGTTAATACAAGGTTAAAGGTTTTTCCATTTCCATAACACCCAGAATGGGTTTTCTTTTCCTACCTGTCGTTTTTCACTAACAAGATTAATCCCGTCAACGATTTCTTTTATAGTGCCACCACCCAATATTGCAGATAAAACCTGAGGACTAATATACTGATTCTCGGGGACAACTAAAGGTATCAACGTTAAACACAAAGATATAAATGTTATTATTCCTTTTGCTTTAAGCTCTGCTTGCTTTCGTTCTAGAGCAATCTGTATGTTGACGTTTGCTTCAAAAAAATCTTTCAAATATCTTTCAAGAAAATCTTCGCTGCTCTCTGATGAATAGCTGAGGTTGCCCAAATACTGATTATATAGCGTAAATTCAGTGCTATTTGCATTTATTATTTCGAGATAGTCCTCAATGCCTGCATTATAGAGCCATGGAAGTTTGACTAATATTTTATCTATAAAAGGAATATGCTGTATATCATCAAAGCCTATTTCATCCAGTTGAGCAATTTTCTTTTGGTTCTTATCGGGCAATGTCAAGCTTTCGATCATAGCATTCTTTATGTCACCTTCTCCCTCAACAAGATCGGTGCATAAGTAAAATGGTGAAATATGAATTATTCCATTTAAAAGCAAATCACGGCTCCAAAATAACTTACGGAAAAAGTCTATCTCTATTAGAGAATGCTCTGCTTTGTCTAAGTAATGAAACTCACCAGAGCTTATTATCATTCTATCAGGAAATACACATGAGTATTTTAGGATCTCCAGATGATCCTTTGCTTCAATCCTATCTACTAAGAATACTTGTCCATCAATATTGCCAATGTGTTTTTCAGTAAAATAGTATAGAGAATTAATAATGTTTGCTAAATCGGCTACCCATGAGTAGTCATGTGCCGAGAGCAACTTTCCTCTAGTTAGCGATTTACCATTAAGATCATCATAACATCTGATTCCCGCTTTTCTCAAAATATCAAATATCTGCTCGATTTCTTTATTGCTATTCATTCAAGCTCTCCAGTCTTGATTCTAGCATAATAGATAAATCAGTCTGTTTATTCTGCCGTTCTATATTCGCATCACATTTTTTTAGGTTCTCAACAAGCTCACGTGGAACAGAAATTACCATTGCCCCCTGCAAAATAGCTGTCTTAATATCCACCTCTGTAAATACAATCTTTTCAAGAGCAGCTTTATCGCCGAGAATTATTCTCTTTATTAGCGGTCGGTCTTCAACATCTATTTCACGCAAAACAATATCAGGTTTATCAACGTTAACATCCGGCTTTTTTGACATTTGCTTTACTCCCAAAATAGCACTTCTGAACTTTTTACCCTAAAGATATTACACACTATTACATCAATATGGATTTGCGCAACAATTTTTATATCAGATAAATTTTATGAATTCAAAACACATTTGATATTTACATATTTAGTATATCATGTGATATGTAAATTGGAAAGCGGCGCTATTCCGCTTTCCATCGCTGGGGTTTAAGGGGACACCCCTTACGCACGGATTTGGTTAATCAAATCCAATGCTCGTTAATACAATGCAACGCAGGGAAAACAAATCGCACCGATTCATCAGTACAACCTGCGTTCCCTCAAACACAAGCAGCGTCCACAATTCATCTTGACACATCGAATATACGTCCCCGCCCTACCTCCTGCTCCGGTTCAACATCCAGTGTATCGTTTTCTCTCTTGTCGATATTCAGCTCGGCATCCAACTGCGCCAACCGTGTGTTTTTATCGTTGAGTTCCTGCTCCTGTGGAAACGGCTGCTTGACTTCTTTTTCAGCTGCCTGCCGCTGCTGTTCGAGGTCGGCAAGCGTTTGCTTGGCGGTTTCCAACCGCTCTGGCATGGCGCGAAGCGTGTTGTCGATACGCTGGATGTTGCCGAACAGATCATCGCCGAGTTCCACCGTGTGCGAAAGCGTGCCTTTGAGCGTGAGGCGAAACGATTTCGATAATGCGTCAAAGGATAAAAAAAGATCGAAACCGCAGTAAGATCCGATCTGTTTTGGTTCCGGCGAGGTCTGCGCTTTGCATGCCGCAAGCAACGCCGCGCCTGCGTCTTTCTTTTCTGCATAGACAGTTCCGTTTAACTCCATTCTAGGGAACGCATCGCCGTTGTGTGCAACGTATCGCTCTATGTCGGACAGATAGCCGGTGATCCGATCTTGCGTACGCCGAATCTCCTGCGGGAAACGTTTGAGCAGCGCGTCCTCCAGAGCGTATTTCTGCGTCAGATAGTTGGCACGTACGAGCTTGAGTTTGGCAGCGTCGACCTCCAGGTCCATCTTCTCCTTGATCCGTTCGTCGCCGGTGGCCAGCGCTTTGACCTCGGCGTACGTCAGCGCAGTTTCGTCGACGTCCTCGCAGGAACGCACCGGGCTCTTGCTGGTCATGATCTGGCCGATGAACTTCTGCTTGTTTTCCAACGTCGCCCACATGTACGCGTCGAAGGTTCCCTCGGTCACATACCGGTAGATGTGCACGGCGGAACAGGTGTTGCCCTGCCGGATCGCGCGGCCTTCGCGCTGTAGGCTAAGTACCCACCGCCTTGCCACATTGCTGTGGTAGGTTTGCAAGCACTCGCCCCCGAACCGTACATACAACTCTCGCTGTATACGGCTCTCCACTAACATTATCAATCTAACTTACCATAGTGTATTTTTCGATGACACTCATGACAGACTGCAATAGTTTTTCGCCGCCGTGCTATCATAAGCCTTTCCCAATATTTCTTACCTTGCAAGTCTTTTAGCTTTCGAACATGGTGCATTTCTAATGGCACATTTTCTGCACCGCAGATTTCACACCTTTTGGCTTTAAGCCTGTCCAATAAACTGGTACCGCTAAGATATTTAAGGTCATTTGGGAGCGTATCACATCTAGCTGTTCTGGCTGTAGTTTTACGCTTGAAGCCTTCATTGTAGAACAAACGAACCCTTTCCTTGCCGTCTTTACCTTTAAATCGAACGCCAAAATCTTTTCCGATACGGTATTTTTTAAGCAATTTCGGAATGTAGGTGCGGTATTTTGTGCAATAAGTTTTGTACATGCTGTATCCCATCATGTATTTGAAGCTGTTAATTATTGAGCTGTTGTTGGCAATAGAGTAATAATTGTAGAACCCACGAATTTCAGAATTATACTTGTCTAAAATCTCAAGATCATCACTGTCCTTCATGCTGTACCGTGCTGTAGGTTTCCAGATTTCCTTTCCATCTACATACATCAATTTAATGGCTTTTAGTTCCAACAGTTTTTTGCGGATGGTTTGGCTAGTTACCTTTAACACAACTCGTCCTACATAGTCTCTCTTGAGTCGTCCCATGTTGTCACGTTTGCTGAGATTGGACTTTCGAACATGAATGTCATAACCAAGGAATTTTGCAGGCTTTTGAGCGTTTGTTATTAACGTTTTTTCGCCTGACAATTCAAGCAAAAGAGTCTCAGCCATAAAACTCTTGATATCCTCCTTCGCCCGCTTGCAATCATATTTATTCCCAATGATGCCAACAAGAAAATCATCGGCATATCGAACATATTGAAGCCGCCGATAATCCTCATCCATAGCAACGCCATATGGGACGTTGTTTCTGGTTTTTTCAATTTCCCTTATTTGCTCAACTATTTGCTCTTTTACAACCTCATCCACACAGGCATTCAGCTTTTTAACCAAATTGCCACGCTGGACTTCAAGTTTACGGTATTCGGAATTCCTTTTTCGCTCCTTACCTTTATTGAACTTGTCCTTATACTTTTGCATAAATTTATCGAACTCGTCCAAATAGATGTTTGCTAGTATCGGGCTAATAATCCCACCTTGTGGTGTGCCGCTGTATGTTTTGTGGTACTGCCAATCTTCCAAATATCCTGCATTCAGAAATTTACGTATAAGCCTTAGAAAACGATTATCAGAGATGCGTTTTTCAAGTATTCGAATCATAACATCATGATTGATGTTATCAAAGAATCCTTTTATGTCGCCCTCGACAAACCACTTAACGCCAGTAAAATTGTTCTTTACCTGAATTAGTGCAGTATGACAACTTTTATTAGGTCGGAACCCATGTGAAGTGTTTTCAAATGAACCTTCATAAATTGCTTCTAAAATCATTCGAAGCACTTCCTGTACAAGTTTGTCGTTGAAAGATGGTATACCCAGTGGTCTCTTCTTACCATTCTTTTTAGGGATATATACCCTTCTGGATGGCATAGGTTGGTAACTTTCGTTTTTTAATGCTTCAATCAGGGTTTCGATACGTTTCAGACTCATACCATCAATGGTCTGTTCATCTGAACCTTTCGTCATGTTCCCTTCATTTGCATAGATTTTTTGATAAGCTACCGCATACATTTCCCGATTAAAAAGAACCCTATACAACCGTTCGTAGTGATACGATAAGTCTTTACTATGGTTTGATAAACTTTTTAACACTTTTTCGGGATTTCTCAAGTGTCTCACACACCTTCCTAAAATTATGTTAATGAATATTAGCTGCTTCCCTTCGCCATGTACAAGGCTTTCCCTTGCTCGGACTACTACGGAAGCTCCGTTACCATGCCGGATATTCAAGGGTCTACGCCCTATAGCCATTGCTGACGTTCCAGTTTAGGTAATCCCCGTTTAGCTGCATAACAACTTAGCACGATAGATTGTCGGATACGACTTCCGTCCTTTTATGCTTATTGCATATGTGCCGCAACTTGTCTCTGCCGTTTTACCTGAACAGCGGTAAAACGGTGTTGCAGTATGACGATTTTAGCCATCTTACGTCATAGTCCCGACACAGACCACTCAGACTATCGTTCAACCAGTAAGGGTTTTATCCTCATATCTATCTTTTCATCTCCCCATTCAGTCGCAGCCTGATAGCTGGCTGACTCATGGCTTTACCGACGTGCTTTGTTCCCTGATGTTTGGTTTCCCTCACAGGTCAGTCGGTTGATGACAGGCACACCGTTTTCTCCTCCTTTCTCGGTGTTTAGACACTTGCCTGCTACCTTGCTAAAGGTAGGTTTGTTATACGGCCTCTACGGGCGCACGTTCCAGATCGGCAGGTCGCCACGGAATATCCAGATGGTGCTCGGCGTACAGAAGCCGCTGCACGTTCGTTCCGCTACCCATCTTGGCCGTCGATCCGAGCAGGATGCGCACCTGCCCGGAGCGCACTTTTGCAAACAGCTCGGCCTTTTTCGTCTCGGTGTTCGCGTCATGGATAAATGCGATTTCCTCTGTCGGAACACCGAGCTCGATCAGCTTCTTTTTCAGATCGTCGTATACGCTGAATTCACGATCGCCCTTCGGCGTCGCCAGGTCGCAGAAGACAAGCTGCGTGAACCGCTCCGCCTGCGATTCGCTCCAGAGGCGGAATACATTGCCGAGGCACACGCCGACCTTGCCGTTCGGATCGTCCGGCAGCGCAGGATTCAGTAGCCGCTGATCGAGCGCGAGCTTTCGCCCGTCGTTCGTGATGGTCAGCATATTGTCCACGGACGGATCGATCATTTGATTTCGTACGCGTTCTGCACGCTCGGCAAGGCCTGCGACGAGCTCCCTTTGAATCTCGCTCGGTTCGAGTCGGATGTTGTGATACTCGACCTCCGGCACAGGAAGGCGAAGCATGTCCGCGGTCTTGATGTCCGCCACTTCCTTGAACATGGCGATCAGTTCCGGCAGGTTGAAGAAACGCGCAAAACGCGTCCTCGCCCGATAGCCCGTGCCCTCCGGCGCGAGCTCGATGCTCGTCACCGTTTCGCCAAAGGTGGAAGCCCAGGCGTCGAAATGCTGCAATCCGTTTCTGCGCAGCGTTCCGTATTGCAGATAGCGCTGCATAGTGTAGAGTTCCGTCATGGAATTGCTCACCGGCGTGCCGGTTGCGAACACCACGCCGCGCCTGCCCGTGAGCTCGTCCATATAGCGACATTTTAGGAACAGATCGCTGGATTTCTGCGCCTCGGTCTGCGAGATGCCGGCGACGTTTCGCATCTTGGTAAAGACTGCGAGATTTTTAAAGCCGTGCGCCTCATCGACGAACAGACGATCCACGCCGAGTTCCTCAAACGTGATCACGTCATCCTTGCGCTCGGTGTTGTTGAGCTTGTCAAGTTTGAGTTTGATCGATTTTCGCGCGCGCTCCATCTGCTTGATCGTGAATCGCTCCGCCCGTGCGCTTTTTGCTTCGGCAATGCCGTCGAGAACTTCGTCCAGCTGCTCCTGCAATTGTGCGCGCTGGCGTTCGAGCGACATCGGGATTTTCTCAAATTGCGAATGCCCGATGATGATCGCATCGTAATCGCCGGTGGCGATCCGGCTGCAGAACGTTCGCCGGCGCGTCTTTTCAAAATCGCGCCGGGTCGCAACGAGAATGTTAGCCGACGGATAGAGCTGCAAAAATTCCGCCGCCCATTGTTCGGTGAGATGGTTCGGCACGACGAACAGCGATTTCTGGCAAAGGCCAAGGCGCTTTAGCTCCATTGCCGCGGCGGCCATCGCGAACGTTTTGCCTGCGCCGACCACGTGCGCCAGCAGCGCGTTGCCGCCGTAGAGCATGCGCGCGACGGAGTCCGCCTGATGCGGGCGCAACGTGATCTCCGGGTTCATGCCGACGAATCTGATATGGCTGCCGTCGTACTCGCGCGGGCGGGTGCTGTTGAAGCGCTCGTTGTATAGCGCCGTCAACTGCTCACGTCGCGCCGCGTCTTTCCAGATCCACTGCGTGAACACATCTTTGATAAGCTGTTGTTTTTGCTGTGCAAGAACTGTCTCTTTTTTGTTCAGCACGCGCTGTTCCTTGCCGTCCGCATCTCGCACGGTATCAAAGATACGGATGTCGCGCAGGTTCAGCGTATCTTCCAGAATCCTGTAGCCGCTTGCGCGCGATGTGCCGTATGTGACGGTCGCCGGGACGCTGCCGTAGTCGGAGGATTTGTTCGTCACCGTCCAGTTCGCGGTGTAGCCGGAAAACTGGACATGCATCCGCGAGCGCGCCCAGCCGCCGGTCTGGAACAGCTCGTACATGAATTCCTCGACGGTCTTCGGCGGAACCCAGGTGGAGCCCAACCGTACGCCGATCTCGCTTGCCGTCAGATCGGCTGGCTGCGCCTTTTCAAGTGCGGCGATGCTGCTATCGACTTGGGAAAGCACGGACGCATCCACTCCGTGGCCGGACAGCATTTCGCGAAGTTGGCGCACCTGCCGGAGCTTCTCGCGCACGTTACCGGAAAGATATTCGTCCGCCGTCACCATGGGGAATTGAGCCGGATCGAAAAACGCCCATGCGATATTTGGCGGGACAAGTTCACCGTAATCGCGAAAGATCACACCGGTCAGGTAGGCGGCGATCTGTTCCTCGCTCATGCCGGCCAGTTCGGCCATGTAGGGCAGATCCACGCGCGCCTTTTCGCCCAGCGAAACCGCCAGCGCCTCACTGGGCGTATCCACGTGCGTGATGTCGATCTGCTGGCGAATCGTGCGCTTGGTGAACATGTCGGCCTTATGGGCAAGGTTGCCTTCCTCGTCCAGTACCTCCAGTGAGCAGAGCAGGCAATAGGACGAATCGTCCGAAAACGCCATGTTGTTACCGCGGTTGTTGATCAGGCCATATTTCTTCACGAACGCATCGTAGAGCTCGTTCAGGCGCGTTTGCTCGGTGGTAATTTCTGCGTCCGGATGTTCGTTCAGCTGAAACTCAATCAGCCGACGGGTGCAGTCCCGCAGCTCGATCATGCCGCGAATGCGGTTGCCCGCCGTGACGGACGCGTCCACCATACTCATGCGGCTGTTCTCACGATAGTAGATTTCGCCGTCGACGATTGTAAAGCTGAAATTCCGAACGTTCGGATCGGCTGGAATCGAGTCGCTGTCGGCTTCCTCCAGATCGTCTATCGGTGTAAATTCCGTGAATTCCGTATGAAAGCCGGACAATGCGTCGTGCAGTTGGTCCGCAAGTACAGCGCCCTCAATCGGCTTAACCGTGCACTCCTGCCTGCCATATTGCGTGCTTTCGGTCGTCAGTTCACCCAGAATCATATCCGTATTGTCCACGAAATATTGATTGACCGTAAGGCCGTCGGGCGTTGTGCCGAGATGCACCCAATCCGGTTCGATTTCGATTGGCCGGTCGCGCTTTTGCAGGAACAGGATATCCGCAACGACATTTGTGCCCGCGTTTGCAAGGAATGCGTTGCTTGGCAGCCGCACCGCGCCGATCAGGTCGGCCCGCTGAGCAAGATACTTGCGCACGGACGGATTCTTTTTGTCCATGGTGCCGCTGGATGTAATGAACGAGACGATTCCGCCGGGCCGGACTTTATCAAGTGTCTTGGCAAAGAAGTAATCGTGCACCAGAAAGCTGTTTCTGTCGTATCGCTTGTCCGCCACGCCATAGTTACCAAAGGGAACGTTTCCGATGGCAAGGTCGAAGAAGCTGTCCGGCAGATCTGCTTCTTCAAAACCTTGTATCCTAATGTCATTTTCAGGGTACAGCAGTTTGGCAATCCTGCCTGTGATGCTGTCGAGCTCCACGCCGTAGAAGCGACTGCCCGCCATGCTATCCGGCACAAGGCCGAAGAAGTTGCCGATGCCGCAGGCTGGTTCGAGCACATTTCCGTTGCTGAAACCCATGCGTTCCAGAGCTTTGTAGATTGCTTTGATCACGGTTGGGCTGGTGTAATGCGCGTTCAGGACGGATTCGCGCGCGGAGGTAAATTCGTCATCCGTGAGCAAGCCTTGCAACTCGTGGAATTCACCTTGCCAGCCGGGTTTTGTTTCATCAAACGCGTCTGCCAGTCCGCCCCAGCCAACGTAGCGGGACAGGATTTCCTGCTCCTGTGGTGTAGCCTGCCGATGCTCGGATTCAATCTGCTTTAACGTACGAATGGCGGCGATATTCATTACAAACTTAGCTTTCAACCCGCCAACTCCAAGCGCATCATCGGTGATGCAAAAATTCTTTGCCGGAATAATCGGCTCTGGAGACGGTTCACTTTCCTGTACGGGTTCGGTTGTGTCTGGTTCCAATCGTTCTTCGCGCAGGGCGGCCTTTTCCTTATCGGTCAGATATCGATCGGATTTGATCAATTTACCAATCCGTCGGTGAACCTGCGTCCAGGTCAGCGTAACGCCCAGCGCGTCGTCCCATTGCCGAAAGTGAAGTCCTTTGGCATTGTAATCGATCAGACCGGAAACACCGCTGCGATAAGTGACGGAGTGGCCGCCTGTGCCGTATTCCTGTTTGAGAAATTCAGCGGCGGCTTTTGCATCCGGGTTGCTTTGATAGAATTCATAGATGCGTGATTTCCCGTGCGCGAACCCGCTGCCACGGCGGAGTTCGTCGTCGATATCCTGTTGGGATAAAAAAGAAGCGGCTGCGTCGTGCGCATCCACTTCCAGCAGGCTCAACTGTTCGGCTTCCGTGATTAGTTGTAGATCAGTTCCTGCAGCACCGCTTCTTCGGCTATTGCCTTGAGGCTGTTCATCCTGCGCATCCACTCCATCTGGTCGGTCGCCTTCAGCTGCTCGTTTACGCCCTCTGCTGAGGCCATTCGCGTCAGCGTCGCGTCGACCTGCTCCCGGGCCTGCCGGTCGATCTCCGTCAGGTGCGCCGTCAGCCTGCCCGACAGTAGAAGCGCGCTGTACTGGCCTTTGCGATGTTCCTTGAGGAAGCGCCTGCGCATCCTCGCGTATTTGCCCGCGGCTTCGCTCGGCTGCTCCTCCAACGTCAGGCTCGGCACCCAATAATCCCCGTTCTGCCGGTATGTCAGTTCCATGTTCGTCGCTCCTTTCAGATTCAGATTGATCACCCTCAGCATCATTGTCCCTTTCTTTCGTTTCGTTTGCAATGTTGTCGCGCGCCTGCCGCTCGATGGAACGGATGCTTCTTTCGATCTGCCGCAGGATCATCTGCGAAATATCGCCGGTGGCGCAGCCGAGCTGCGAGATCACCAGCGGCGTATCGAAATACTGCACGTCGATGAAATTGCTTGCGGCCAGCACCATCCGAGGGTCGATGCCGACACGCGTGAGAACGCCGTATGCCACGCCGCCATAGACCGTGTGGGAGAATTTCCCCCGAAGCGCTTCGTCGGTCAACCCGGACAGCTCACTGCCGTCCACGATCAGCGGCAGGACGTCCGCATAATCTCCGATATTGTCGGTAACAACGTTGCGAACCACCGCGAGAAGCTGTTGGGCAAAGTCGTCCTCCGGTTCGATTTCGCCGAAGCGGTTCGTCAATTCCTCGATGATTTGCTCCCGATCTTCCGGTTGTACTTCCCACAGTTGAACGGGAATGTTGGAGCGCGCGTTCGTGTCCGAAACGGCGAACACATATTTCAATCGCAGTCGGTCGCCGGAATCGTCGATCAGTGCGATTCCCTTCGAGTCCTTATTGACCCAGCGCTTGAACACGCTGTTCCATAGCTCGATCGGCGCGCAGGCGCGTGCGTCCGGGCGCTGAGCGTAGATCAAAAGTTGATCATAGAACGGATATTTATAGAGCCATGCGGCGGTATCGAGATAGCGCATCCAATTTTCGCGCGAACTTGTAATGCGCATCATGGTGGCTTCCGACAATGCCTTCATGGTTTCCAATTTTGTGGCCATTCCTTTCTCCTTCCTTTGTGCATATAAAAAAGCAGCCTATGTTGGCTGCAAAAAACTCGCAATGTGAAGCATCCTGCTATCAAAGTGCAGGGTGATAAGCGTCCCTCAATCTGTTGTGTTATAGTAATAATGGATAGTGATGCATAGGAAAATCTACTCGATCAAACAGGTGAATTCGAAATGACATAGCAAGCAGCTCGTTCCCAGCTGTTTTAGTTGAATAGTATGTAGCCTTCAAATAAACGGAATAGTGAAGGCAGTCAATCGTTACAAACCGAATCACCTTGACCAGAAAATATAAACATAATTGCCTTATAGTTGTTCTTAACAGTTGTATGTTCTTTGCCAAATACTTTTTCATTTATTTTTAATGCTCTTCTAGCCCAAACAAGCGCTTTTGATTTATCTCCCAAACCATTGAATACGCCTGCAATATTATTACAGACGATTGCGACAGAAGGATGTTCTTTTCCGAGTTCATTTTCTAATATCGGCAAGGCTTTCATGTACCAACTGAGCGCAGCAGTTAGGTCGCCTAAATCAAAATTTAACGTTGCGATATTGTTGTATATGCCAGCTATATCTGGATGGTCTTTTCTGAGCAAACGTTCGTATATTTTTAAAGTTATCATATACAATTCAAGAGCTTTTGTATATTGCTCTAAACTAGCATATGCACAAGCAATATTGTTGTAGATCGTAGCCGTTTCAGGATGATGCTTTCCATATGAGCTTTCGCGGATAAGTAAGGCTTTCTTATACCACTCAATGGCGTTGATATAATCGCCTTGAAGCTTATGTGCTAAAGCTATATTGCTATATGTTGAAGCAGTGGACAGATGATCCTTACCTAATTCCCTTTCTTTTATATCTAAAGCCTTCATGAGCCATTCAAGAGCTTCAGAGAAATCGCTTTGGTCTATATATACTAAACCGATATTATTATAAGTAATTGCCGTTACTGGATGATTTTCCCCGAACTCAGATTCTCTGATTTTTAGAGCCCGCTGATTCCACTCCAGGGCTGCATCTAAATTACCTTGAATCCTATAAATTCCAGCTATGCTGGTACAAGTGATTGCAATGCTTGGATGGTTTTTTCTAAGCAAATCTGTTTTTAAAGTTAAAGCTTTTAAACTCCATTCTAGCGCACTGGTATAGTCTCCTTGGTCGTCATACACTTCGGCGATGTTATCATAAGACAACGCAGTAGGATAACTATTCGTTCCAAACACTGTTTCACAGAGATTAACTGCTTTTTGACGCCACACCAACGCGAGTGGATAGTTTGCCGTTTCTTCAAAAAACCCGCCGATATTGTCCGCCAAATAAATAATTGCTTCGTTTTCTACAGAAATAGTATTATAAATTGTTAATGCAAAGGGGATGAGTTGAGCCGCTTTAGGAAACTCGAAATTGTCCATACTCATATCGATGCTTGACGTACACGCCTTAACAAGTCCGATATGTGCTGATTGGTTCATTTTGGTTTGTTCTCTTACTGCCGCCCTTACCATCTGATGTATTGAATAAAACGGTACAGAAACGCCCTCCGCCGCTTCGTGGCGAACAAGCCACGTTTTTTGTGCAAGCCCTGCCAAAATCAGCGCACATTTATCTGGATCAACTTCCGCGTCCGCACTCAACCATTCCTTGCACAAATCCAGTGCAAGTGGGGTTGGTGGAAAGCTAGAAAATGCCTCTAGAATGCTGATTTCTGAGGACTTAAAATCTTTATCTAACGGATAGAGTTTATTGATTTCCAGCTGCAAGGGTTCGTCGTCCGTTGCTGCTTTAGGAATGTTGAATCCTCGCTTGTCCAGTTCAGCGAATAGTATTTTCATTGTCCACCCCGAGTCCCTAGACATAGAGCCAAGACGGTTGACGATCAATGTGTTTAGTCCCGCTTTTTCTTCGAATATTTTCGAGAGCAGGCTTATTTCTTCTTCGTCGGAAATGGTTTTTCCACACTGCTTTTCGAATATCTTGATGCATTCTTCTGTAGGAAGCGTCGTGACATTGACTCTCTCAAACTGCGGAAAATACACGCGCGAAGCCAGCAGGACGGATGCATTGAGCGTTGTCAAGTATGCCAGCGTATTATCGTCACGCCTAGGGAGCCGCTGTTGCGCGCGAACATCGTCAATTAGTAAAAGCACGTGGTGCTCGTTGCAAACGTCACGCAAATAGCTGAGCCCCGCTTTTTCACCTTTTAGACCGTGGTATTGTGCGGGACACTCAATCTGCCGGGTAATATCGGATTCAATCGAATCGTTGTAGTGAACGAGACCAATAAAATCAAAACCGCTGTCAGCGGGTTTTAACGCGAGTTTGGCGTACAACTTGTTGAGAATTTCCGTTTTTCCAACTCCGCCCATGCCAACGAGCTGAATACGACGGGGGTGCTGTGAAAAGCTAACGTAAAGTTCGTCGACTAATTCATCACGGCAAAGAATGTTTTTATTGTCCCAGATTGGCACACTAGGTGTAAGTATGGATATACCTTTTGAGGGTTGTTGCGATAGTTCGGATGGCAAAAGTTGTAGTGTTTGAAGATAGCGGAATAGTATTTCGTGCTCCGGCAAAGCAATTTGCTTGACGACATTAGCAACCCATCCCTTGAGTTCTGCATCAGTTGCGGTGCGGTTCAAAGCGGCTTGAAAAACTTGTTTCAAGGTTCCTACACTGAATATGGCAGAAAAATCGAAAAGTTCCGTAAAAAAAGTTTCTTGGATGGCTTCTGTATCGTGTTTTTTTGAAAGATCGGTTTCTGTTTGGAAGAATGCGCGATCCAGGGAATCAAAGAGCTGCCATTCAGGAGTGTTTTTCTCTGAATGTAGCAGCTTTTGATAAATGGTTTTTCCACTTTCCACCGCAGCTGTGGTAAACAATCCCAAAACAACAGGGTTCTGAAATAGAGTAACCAGCCAATCCACCACAATTCTCACCCCTTTACCAGATCATGCTCTTCCAAATTAGTATACCAAAATAAATTGTGTTGCACGGCTAACACTTGAAAGAAGTAGCGGGCCATTAAAGAGAAACAAACAATAACTCTTTTCCGGGTTTGTTGTTTACAAGCGACCCCCTTGGGTTTTGCCCATCCATTTCCTTCTATATATCCGGACATTAAAAACTACTGCCCGCAGCGGTGTTGGCCAATCGGCCAGCAAGCCGCGCCCTATTATATAGAGTTCAAAATTATGAGACGCTATCTCACAATAAAAGATAATCGCCCATTCAGGCGTGGTTCAAATATGTTCCCTGCTTAAAACAGTAATCCGTCTGCTTCACCTGTCGAAGCTTCTGTCCTTTCTAATGTTTGAATCGTTACCATATACTCTTCAATCAGGAACGTGCTCATCGCAGCGGATAAGTTTATTGCAAGTTGTGCCAATGATCTTGAAATGATTGCTATTGACTCTCCTGCACCATGATCAGAAGATGAATTGTTGCGAATAAATGGAAGAGCCATCAGAACTTTTTCTCGAAATCCGTCTTTTTTCATAGTAGCCGGAAGAGAACAGAGTATTTTATCAATATATTCCTTTGTTAGTTGATCGGCGGTTCCTTTTTGTATGTCGCAGATTACTTTTAAGACACTCTCATAGCTCTTTCCCGCATTTGAAATGGCCTCTGCAAAACTTCCTTTCTCCAAAAATTCGCACGATTTTATCAACTCATTGTAAGCCGATTGAAATTTCGGGTTGCTATCTTTTAACTCGTGTAAAGCAGCAATTGCTCTTGCTTGTAAATCTAGTTCAAATTGTTGTTTGTCTATTTTTATCATATAACCATCGCATAGAATCCACGGGATATTATTATCCTGGAACAGGGCGTTAAGAGTCACCTGAAATTCTTTCTTTTCGTCAATAGACAGTTCGCTGTATTGCAGTTCTATTAAGTCGAAAAGCCACGGTGCAAAGGTGTTTCCTAAAACATCTTGATACGTCAATCCGTAAAAGGAATCATTCTCTGATGGAATCACTGGAAATCCTTTTAATTTGCTTAGTTCATCTACCGCGATTTGAAATGCGGTTGTATTAACTTCGTAATTATCATATCGATTAGGCTTGATTGTTATAGGCTCTCCAAAATCCTGAAGAACATTAGCAACCTTCTTTTTAACCTCAAATGAAATTTCGCCACAAATATATTCCTTTGATTCACCATGCCCAACATCAATTAGGTCTTTATATCGTTCTGAGAAAATCATTGACTTTGCTCCTCTAAATGAACCTCATAGTTTATTATGAAAACTTACTGAAATACCGATTCATCAGTTGTTATTATATCATGTCCCAATATCAACATACGCTCTTTTCTAGACGGGATATTATTCTTCTTTATTCCATAGTAGTTCCTTACTCATAGTTTTATGTAAGCGAGGCAACGCCTCGCAAATATCCTATTTTCAATTCTTTTTCCTTGCACAGGTGAAAACTGAGACGCCATTAATGACGCAACACAAAACAATGGCAATACTCGCTTTCGTTTCATTAATATGTTCTCCTGTTTTCTTTGCGGTTCTTTCTTCTGCCACGAATCACGAAGAATGCAACGGAGCCGATCAGAAACACGCCCCCGCAGATCAGCGCAGGGAACTCCCACCAATCGCTGTCCATACCGAGTTTAACGAATTTGCTGTTTTGAATCGTAACTACCAGTGGCGATGTCGCGTAAGCATCGTTAGTAACTTCAACTTTCTGCGCCGATATCGGGAAATACCCTTCCGGTGTGACGGATTCCTCAATCCATATGGTTCCCATTGGCAAACCAAGGATTAAAATCTCACCGTTTTCATTCACCATCAAATCCATACTCGTGCCCCGTTCGTTGTACAGATAGCTTCCGTCTTCCTGTTTGGTGAATGACAACGTTGCAAATCCGAGTCCATCCTTGATCTTGATGTGAAATCCCGCTCCAGTTAGCGGTTCACCATTGGCAGCGTCGGTTTTGATGATTTTGATCTCCGTCGGGCAGTTATTCACCGTCACTCTACACGGATTCGTTTCATCGTGTTCGTACGTCAGTTCGAATTCCGTCATGCCGTCCGCAATATAGCCTGTCGGGATGGCTTCTATGAGTTTATATGTGTCTGCATTGAGATACTTGAACACAACTTTGCCGTTTGCGTCCGTAATAAAGCTTTCTGTGCCATCGTCGGCTGGAATACGATACCCGTCGCAAGTCAGCTTAGTTTTTATGACCGATCCCTCACTGTTTTGCAAGCTGAATGTGATGCCGGAAAAAGGTACATTGGTATACATGTTCATTTTTGTGATCACCAATATGATGGGATCGTCTTCAAACTCCACATCGCCTGTAACCTTGCCATATTCGTCCATCGTAAAAGAGTATGTCGCCGGATTGATCGCATATCCGTCAGACGCTGCGGACTCTCTCCAGGTATACTCCCCGGCGGGTATTTCACTTAGCTTGACAGCACCATCCGAATCTGTAACCGCCTCCGCATAGATGCCGCCGTCCGCGCTAAAAATCTGTATTGTCGCCCCCGAAAGCGGCTGCTTCGTGATACTGTCATATTTGTGAATCTGCATACTGTTGGCAGAATTGGTTATCTCAAAAATAGCCGTTTCCTTGTCTTCGGTCGTCAGCATGATGGTCTTTATCCGGTCAGATATAATAAAACCGATCGGAGGCACGACCTCACGCACTTTATATTCACCAACAGGCAATTCCTTGGTCTCAGCATATCCGCTTTCGTTTGTCGTAATCGTATCGAATCGTTTCCCCGCTGTGTCTCTCACTTCGAATACCGCGCCGGGAAGCCCACGTGCTTCATCCGCTGCATCCAACTTATATACGCCGATCTTCGCCTTGAACATAGTATTGTAAATCGGATTGTCGTAATACTGCGTATTCAGTTCGCTGTCAATAGTCAGTGGTAGCTTTTCATTCAGCAGATTGACGGTTTCATCCGCCACGGCAAACTCCATCAAATAGTAATCGCCGTACGGCAACGCAGAGCCGGTCTGCGCGACGCCTTGATTGTCGGTGGTCAACACCTTTATCAACGCATCTGCGGGAACATCGCCGATTGTTTGCGCCGTATATAAGCCGAAGACATATCCCTCTGCCGGTATATTGTAGAAATCGATGGCTTCATCATTGAAAGTTTCTGTGATCTTTCGGATTTTTACTTTCCCGGTCTGCAATACGTTTTTCGCACGGACGGTAGCCGTTACGACAGCGGTATTTTGGTCTTTGTAGGTGAGCATTACTGTGTACAATGTAGAATCCACAACATAGCCATCGGGAGCAGTCTTCTCCTGCACCGTATAATTGTCGAATGGCAGTGTGCCCGTTTCAGCCGCACCGTCGGTGTCGGTCGTCAGCGTAGCCACCACAGTTCCTGCACTGTTTCTTATCTCAAACACCGCGCCGGTAAGCCCTTCTTCAATATAACCAGGAAAGTTAACGATGCCGTATTCGATTTCCTCTGTTTGAGCACAAACCAATGTATCACCCGTTTTTTGGATGCAAATTTTGCCCTGCGCTTTTGTGTTCGTGAAGGATACAGACGTTGTTGTGTTTGCGGTAATGGTTGCGCTCTTGACTTGCGACGAAACGATATACGGATTGATCGTGTTCAGTTCTTTGATATACACGGTCCCCACAGTTAAGTCGTCGGATATGACTGTTCCGTCAGATCCGGTGGTCAGTTCGGCAATCTTGTATGCGCAATTCGCGTCCGCGAATACACCAAACTTCACGCCGGACAACACCTCACCATCCTCACCGGTCTTTAAAATCTTTACCCGCCCATACGCTGGAACGATGGTATTCACTGTAGCGGTAGCCACCGCTTGCACGCCGGTCGCACACAGAAATATCGTTTGCAGTCCACCACTTGATGGGATATAGGCGCTGATATTATCCACGCTGCGCGTGTCATATCCTATCGCAGACAAAGTAAACGATTGTCCTGCGGCGGAAGCGGGAACGGTAATCGTCAGCGTTTCGCTATAACTTCCGGTATAGCCCGTGATACTTGCACCTGCGGGCAAGCTGTTCGTGTTTAGCTGGTACCCGCTGTTGATATTCACAAGCTGAACATTTACCTGTCCCGTAAACTCGTCGTTGCTCGTGTTCAAGGTTATTGTCGACGGGCTGAACGAGACGGAATGCGGCATCTCCTGTCGTGCTCTCGCTTTATACAGCAACTCGTCAGCCCACTCAAGAACATGTTCGTATCCGCTTTTAGCACGTATATAGCCAGGGTTTAGAGCACGATTTGTGAACGTATAACTCTCTGCTTCTCCCTGTTCACTGAGCCAAAATCGAATTGCACAAGCGGTCGCCTGCCGCGCTTCATCGGCTGTAAATCCGCTGGGCGTGCTATTGGGATAGCCATACATGAAAATACTGTTCAGCCCCGAAAGCGTGCTGGATGAAAAAACGTTGCTGGGTGAAGTCAGCGCGTAAGTCTCGCCGTGTGGATTGGCTGCAGCGTGTTCCACGCAATACACAATTTCCCCCGTGCTCGCTATCCAGTGACGGGGTGTGTTCAGATCTTTCCATTGGCTGCCATCATAATATTCAAGGTAATCGAAAGCACTGTTGGTCTGCGATTCGATTGTGACGGCAGAACTGGCGGCAAGCGTCGTCGCGATCGGCAAAATGCTGATCACCGTCAGCAGGCACAGCAGCAGAAAGAGAATGTGTTTGTTTTTCATTTTTCTCCTCCGGTTTTTGCTTGGTTATCTACAACCAGCTTGAAAAAGAGCATACAAAAAACGCCCATGCTTTGAATTGCACAGACGTTTATCTTTCGTAATCGCGCTCCTGGCGGATGCGTTCTTGCCGCTTGCAGTAGAAATCGAGCGCTTTGATAATCATGTCTTCCTTTTGCTTCGGTGTATATTCTTTCGGGAAGTATTGTTCCAACTTGCTACCCTTAATCGTGATATTGTTTTGCTGCGGCTTTTCCTCCCGCATGACCAGTTCCATTCCATTTTGATCGAGCTTATCGACCTGCGCCGCTTCCTTCATGCGCTGAGCCTGCGAAAGTGACGGCGTGCATTCTTCCTTTATCATAACGTCCAACAACTCTTTTTGACGTTCATGCGGTAAATAGGAAAGTTCTACCGCGGGACGAAAAGCAATCTTTCCATCATCAACCATTTGCATGATCGTTGGCTCAAGCTCTGTTAGCCGTATATATCGCCGCACCTGCTCGCGACTGTCGCCATTTACACTGCCGACTATTTCATTTGACCTTAACTTCGACACCACTGGTGTCGAAGTTAGATCATTTCTTGTCCCTTGTCTCTTTAGTGCATCCATTTTCATTTTATAAGAAAAAGCCTTTTCGCTTGGCAACAGCTTTTCTCTTTGTAAATTGCTGTCCACCATGAAAATTACGGCTTCATCCCTGTCCATTTCGCGCACAATCGTAGGAAGCTTATCAATCCCCGCAAGTTCACAAGCTTTTTTTCGCCTGTGCCCGCTGACAAGTTCATACCTGTCGTCCTCCTTCTTGCGAACTATCACGGGGGATAATACGCCGAACTGCTTAACACTCTCTACCATTTCATTCATTGCATCGTCTACAACAACATGAAACGGATGTCCGGGAAAGTCGTCTATTTCCGAAATATCGATGTTATTGACTTGATTTTTTTCGCTGGTATCGGTTGCCAATGTATCATCTGGTTCATCTTTCAAGGTCAGAAACATTGCGGCGGTGCTTTGCCGGAAGTCCGCATTCTTTGCCACGTTCATTCCCTCCTTTCAGCAGTTCGTCATGCTTGATTTCATACATAAAAGAATGATAATCCTGCGCCGCCGTGCTGTTTGGAGCAAAAAGCATGATCCCCTGCTGCGCGCTAATACTTTCGCTTACCATAACTGTTTGCCGAATGGTAGAGTTGTAAACCTTAGTTCCCGCAAGCTCCGCATATTCTTTTGCAATATCATGGATTTCGCGGCTGACAATAGTTTTCGGCACATAGCGGGTAACGAGAATGCCACCGATTTTCAAGCCAGGGTTAGAATACTTTTTGATAGCGCGTATGTTCTCATATAGTTGATAAAACCCCTGCAAGGAATACCCGTCAGGGCTGATCGGCACCACAACAGTGTCGGCACCCGTCAGCGCATTCACCGTTAAAATTCCCAATGTGGGTGGTGTGTCCATGATGACCACATCGAAAGCATTCTTGTTGTCCTCTAATTGCTCTCGGATCATAAACTCCCGTCCCTGCCGATTAAACTGCAAGTCCGCCGACGACAGACGCAAATCTCCGCGAATAGCGGTAATGTTTTTGCAGCCTTCCACCTGCTGTAGGCAACGGGAAAAGATAGTAGCGTCATTTGTCGGCGCAATCATAAGATCGTATATTCCGGGATAATTATCGTGGTTAAGCCGTAAGGTGTTGGAGGCGTTCTCCTGCGGGTCGAGATCGAAAAACAGAATCTTTTTTCCGTCCAGCGCGAGTGCCTGCGCCAATGCGATCGCTGAGGTTGTTTTTGCTACTCCTCCTTTTTGGTTTGCAAAGGCGATTACCTTTGTCATGTCGTATTCCTCCTTCCAAGTAAAAAGCCGCATGCGCAAGTAGCACAAACGGCTTATATGTATTTGCTTCAAAAATGTTTATAATTGCTATATATTAAAATATAAAGACAATCTAATCAGATCGCCCTAGCAAGTGAGGTAAAGTAAATGATTCATGTTTTGCTAATTGGTGTTAATCACAATGATCCATTTGGCCGACACAAAGTTCAGCAAGCGCTGGAACTTGCGAAAAAAATGGGATTCGTCCCTGACAGCATTGCAGTTGAATGGAAAGCCGATTACGCAGCATCTGTAATTGCCCAAAGGGGAAAGTTCGCCGAACTACTTCAAAATTGTCTTTTAGGGATTTCTGCTGCAGATTTAAATATACTGAAGCAGTCACTTGCATTTGAAGCAGATGCTCATATAAAAATGTACCCTGATTTGCCTATTTTTTGGCTAGACGAAGGACGTATCGCAGATTCATCCGTTATAGACGAGTACGCCACTGACCGAGTAAATATAATTTGTGACGCATCCGGAGCTGATCCATTTAATATGCTTAGTTTATCGCGTGAAGTGATACGGAGGGGAAGAACCGCAGTTATGCCGTCGGAACGTGATGACAAATTCACTGAAATTATTGTTGATGCGGTAAAAGCTGGTTATAAGTACATTGCGTGCATCGTTGGAGTTAATCACACCGATTATGCTATTCCAGAAATGTTTGGACAACAGTTAATAAAAAATGGATACGAGATCATACGATATGACACGACGATTGATAATCCCACGTGGGAAACGCCAAGTTTCATGTCGGTGTGATAACGCCAGGCAGCCACCAATGGTCTGTTGCCAGAGAAAGGAATATATGATTTATAAGTCAGCATTTCCTGTTGCCGCTATATCTTATAGAGAATACCAAGCGAACCACTAAATATATCGAACGATCTTTTTATACGCGTCCTACAAAATCTAATGAAACATTCATCCATTTTTATTTGCATTTCCGAATTAGAAAAATCAAATAGGATTCATGGTGCTGACAATAGATGACGTACAAGCAAATAATTCGAATTTATTACTCCACAGCGCTGCGCTATTGACGATTAGTATCTTGATATTGCGTTTCAATCGCTATTAGCATCTGACATCAGAGTGAAATCCGCACTTTACAATTGACGCAAACTACATAGTCAGGGAATGAATGTTACTCGTGATTAAATATTTGGAGTAATCTAAAAGCAATCCCTATTTTAAGGATTGTTTTTATTTTTGATTTCATTTGCATATATCAGCCATTACATTAGTCTGCAATTGCGTCAAGTATTCCCCTTTCGCCTTTGCTTCATCGCTTTTTTTACTTTCTTCAATGTGTAAGGCAAACGACAAATATATTATTGCTTCTCTAACCAACTTCATTAATTCAAGCGTTTTATTGTATAAATCCATAGTGCTAATTCGATAGGTAAAATCATCGCTCATAGGTTCTTCTTCCAAAGAAGACACTACAAATCTATGTTCCATACGGTTTCTAAGCAAGTCGAATTCTTTACTAGATGGTTTTGTTACACGCATGTAGTTTTTTTCATATATATCTTTAGATAACCAATAGATAGAATTAATCATATTATTACTCTTACATAATTCTAATAATTTACCGGGCTTCTCATGCGGCTCGCTCCAAATGCTCCGAAAAGATATTTTGTCGACCTTCAAGCCTAACGCAAAATACTCATTCATGAAAAAAGCTATTTTATCCAATGTAGAGTATAGTGTACGGAAGGCCGTCCTAATACAAAAATCCTTATGTGAATATATATCCATATCAATTTCAATTTGCAAGACGTCTTTATCAGCTATGTGTACACTTCTTATATCTTGAATACCTTTGTAAAAGAGATAACGTGCTGAAACATATTCCTGTTTTATTTGATTAAACATGCCATAATGGAATTTCCATCTTTGGGACTCAAAACGGTAAATCATGTTTGGCAGGTGAATATAGTCAGTAGCCACAATCGGGACAGTCATTATATCATTTAGTTCATTAAGAAATAAGACATCCTGTATCGCCCATCTACGAAACTTCTGCTCTCGTTTTGTTTTTCCAAAGTCATTTGATCCCAAATCTAGAGCTGTATCTAAATATTTTTCAGGATAGTACCTTTCAATTTCAGCTTTTACTTTTTCAAAGTGCGTTGAAGCACTCCCATGAATATCTATATACTGTTTGTGCCTCAATGCTTCTGATAAGCAATAGTATGCAAAATGCATTAATATGTGAGCATGATTAGGGTCGTAAGTGAAATGAGCCAGTTCATAAGCTGATATGCCCTTGTTTCCAAGAGCCATTGGGAACATCATATATTTTGAAGAAGCTTTATCAAACAGACGCATTGCTTCAAGAATTCGACCAATCCTACTATATGCATTCGCGGCGTTTGTATAGAGCTGTTGAAAAAGACCATTTGTATCACTCTCGATGTTTTCAATATTATCAATCGCTGCTCGATAGTGATATATGTAGTTTTCTTGTAGTTCTTCGATTTCAACACTTGATAGGCTATTAATATCAATTCTTTCAATATCTGCAAAGGCTGTTGCAATCGAATAATGGAGGCTCACCGTTTGCTCTATTGATATATCTCGAGATAACAGGTTGTATGCTCTAGAAACCTCATTTTTTATGCCGCTGATGTTTCTATTATCTGTACAATAGTCAAAGCTATTTTTCAACGCTAATATTGCTTGCTCAATATCATCCATATCCGCTCACCTTTTTGTATAACAAAGTAGTTGTTTTGAGTTATGATTACAGAATGTTAAACCTTCTCCGCACGCGATGAATTTTATAAGTAAATTATATCGAGCTGAACCGTCTTCTCAACTCAAGACAAAGGCTATGCCAACTTGCATCTGATTGGATCGTTTCATCGTTTATATATTTAGGAGTGTAATCAAGTGTTCCAAAAGCAGTTATCCATTGTCTGTGCATGTTCAAAGTTGCTGTTACAACACGTAACTTCTCATCATGCGACAAATCGTTATTATGCCAAAAAAGAAATTTATCAAAATCATCGCACAAATTGTACATATAAGGCCTGTGTGTATAATGCGCGTAAATATCTTTAAGCAGAAGACTTCTTTGTATTTCGTTTGTTAAGGGAAAAATAAACTCTAGAAGCCTATAAACTCCATCATATTCCCAATAGTTTTTTTCTCTTGACTGCAATATCATTTCGAGTACTTTGTTCAGGTACAAAGAAACATCAGATCCACTAGAAATTAATTTTTCAATAAATCCTTGGCAACTATCCCAGCGGGATGGTGCTTGACTTTCAATAATCTCTAAAAGTTCAATAAATGCTTGTTCATTGTCCATCGCTTCAATTTTTTCGATAAACTCTTTTGCTCGAGTATTGGTCATGCTTTTCTCAAACCATCTATCAGGAATGATAAACATAATAGACTCTGGGCCACATCGAATATCATATTCAAAGGGTGCAAAACGTCGCATTTCTTCTGGCAAGTCTGCATAAACTTGATTGTTCTCAATATGCTTCATAATTGCATACCGCAAATGAACCAAGTAGATTATACGATGAGAATTGTTGCTGTCATATTCTGGCAAATCATGATTAATATTTGTTATTGTTACTACAGTTTTCCATAAATCCAATATTTCTCCGCCGGTGAAGTAGCAATTTTCAAGGCTGGCTATTACAGCATCTAGTATAATGGTGAGTCCATTCCAATCTGGTGGGTTAATAATGCGCAGAAATTTATCAATAGCATTTACACCATGATGTCCTATAACTGTGGCAACAGCTCCATCGATAGGAACGGACGCGCGATTATCCCCCATTAAAGATGCACTTTCGGATATATTCAAGAGATATAGTCCAGGATAATCCCACGATATTTTATCTTTTTCAAGAGTTTTAAACCAATTAAGCGTATTGTAGAGAGAGTAGTCCTTATGGCCGCTGTATCCAATTTTTGCATACTTGAGTATATGTTTAGCGGCTTCAATCTCATTATCTAAGCCGAGGTCCATAGCCAGTGGCAATATTTGATCAGCGATGTTGTATTTATTATAAAGATCGTTGTTCCATGCGATTCCTGTATCAGCATTAAGCCATTTACAAAAGATCTCTTGTAGTACTTGCCGTTCTTGCTTGTCCCGCAGATAGTTCCACCAAGTATTGATGCATGTTAACGAATCAGTGTTCCGTGCCCCTAAGATAATGTGGTCTGTTATTAGTTTCGAATATTGACGTGGTAATCCATCTTCAAGTGAAATTATCGACTTGAGTAAAAACTGCTTCACATGCCAACCGTGTATCTCAGCACAGCCCAAACTGTCTCTGTCATCAAAGACAGTATCAATAATCAGTTTTAAGTGATCCTCAACACTATCAGCGATTCTACCGCTTTGAATGTCCGCGATTAATTCTCCAAGTAATACCATTGACAACAAAAGATTGTTTGCTGAGAAGTATCCGCGATCATCTTTTTTTACTTCAAATCCTCGTGCTTTTTGGAGTGATTGCTTTACAAACGATTCAAAATCATCGACTTCAATATTCTTGTATACGGAAAGGATAAGCATGATCAATGCACAGCAAAGAAAATTCGTTTCATTATTGCGGTCATATTCTGTAACTACTAAAAATTCCAATTTCCTATCCAATATCTCTATTAATAGGTCAACACATAAATCACATCTTCTATTGAAAACTGCCCAACACACCCAATATAGTTTTGTGATTGACGTAAATTTATCTAAATGCGTTTTATCAACAAGTCGTAATATAGTTTCTTGAGATTCGTTTTTTAAACAATCAATAAAACACTTTTCTATATCTGCCACTAAACAGGGAAATCCGTTTTCTGTAATAAATTTAATGCAATCATTTGGTTGTCGATTTTGTGCCTCGTTCAACCATCCACTACTCCAAAGCGCAAATGAATATTTATAGACATCAGCATCATTATTACTATCTAAATTGCCGAATATACTCTTTGAAGCGCAACAAATCGCTCCCCATGTCTTAAGTATATATACGACATCATCATTATGCACATATGAAATATCCAGCTCTACATCTTCATTGGAAGTTAATAGTTCAACCAAAGAATATGGTGTCAAGTTCCCAAGCCAATAATCTAGTATCTTTTGTCCTCTTGTTATTTCGTTAGCATTAATTAGCCTTTTTGCCTGACCCAGCATATCTTTAAGAGCAGGTTTCGTAAATAGGCGCTTGCCTAGAACTTTTTTTTCGCATGGTAGTACAAGTGGCAAATTAACAATTCCAATATGTTTTTTGTCCAACCACTCTAAGGACTGAGTGTACTGATTAAGTGTGTTTATAGCGCAAGAAAATGATAACAAGTCTTCGAAATTGTTAGAGTAATTCATTGAACGCAAAGTCATCTCCATTTGCTGTTCAATCTCTATCATTGGTCTATTTTCCTGAATTGCCTCCGTCACATAATCTATTGTATAGCGCTTTAATGCTTGATCTTCGGCGCATCCCAATACTAGCAGATTAAAGGCCATTTCATGTTTAAGCTCGATATCATCGCTTTCTTCAAAGAGATAGGTTGATAGTCGCAAGCATATGGAGTGAAATTCATTCATATCTTTTCTGATATACTTCTCCAAATAAATACGAACATCATTATGAAATATTCTGAACCCATTATCTTCACGAATTACAATCGGATACAAGCTAGATAACACTCTCGACCAAAGAGCTTCTGGCTGCACACTATCATTGAAGATAAAGTTTAGTTGTGTTGGTGTAATGTGCTTGCTCAACAAAGATAACGTTGCAGCGATACGCGTATCTAGATAGAAAAATTCTACAGGAATATGCTTTTTAGCTTCCTTCCAAATATACTCATAATATTGTTGTATTCCTTGCGACATCCCTGATTGTTTGAGCTTTTCCTCGAGCACAGATATCTCCTTTACATTTTTGCATTCATAAACAGCAAAAACAGAAGATAAAGTATTCCCATTCGTATAATGGTAGATTATTTCAGATGCACGCTCTTGCGTGCAATCATTAAAAACGATTCCCTCAACATCTAATAAGCTTTTAATATCCGACTCAACAATGAGGGGTACTACTATAACCTTCACATTATCTATATCGGATAACCAGTCTGGATAAGCATCATAATTTACTAACGGCTGTCCAGCAATAATAAAGCAAACATCCTCCGGAACTGATTGCGGTGGAATCAATGTCGATAAAAAACTATTATCACCACCAGCTCTCGCCGCATGGTCAATACCATCCACCGCAATAACAGTTGTTTTACTTTGAAGATTTGCATAAGCTGATGATAATCGTAATACCTCTGCGCGCAATCGATCTATCGAATCAATCATTGCATTGCAAACGGGGACATTATATTCGGACAAATGTCCTGTCAGTAAATCTCGTAATTGAATCAATAAGTCACTCCAAAAACTTCTTGCATCACATATACCAGTATCTGCCGAAATATGTGTGTCTCCAGGCATAATTGGTTTAAAGGCATGAAATCTAAGAGTAATGATCGAATTCGACTTATTCGCAAGCTGATTGATTATGTTTGTTTTCCCAGAGCCAGGATCACCGGAAAGAAATATAATTGGATATTCTCTGTTTTCCAGTTTGGTCTCAAGGTTACTAATAAAATCCAAACGCGAAGTAAAAAAAGGCTCACAAATAGGTAAATTATGATCGCCAGCAAAGTTATCCTGATTTAATGCTAAAGCTGCATACAAATCTTCTTTTGTTATATATTCATTTTTCCGAATTGTTGTAGCCCATTTTCGTAATGCCGCGCATAGTCTATAATCGAATTGCTTGGTCATACGACTATCTGCGCACAAATAAGTAGCAATTTTTTTGTTTATATTCTCAATAAGTTCTTCTAAATCATCTTGATTGGTTTTGATTTTCAAGTTATTCAGAAATCTTAGTTTTTGTTCATCCGTATCCAGTGGGGATAATTCACATAAAAATCTTTCCCAGGCAGGCTCTAGTATCTTTTCGAATGTTATTTCTTGTATCTGCTTAGCAGATACTATCTGAGACTCAATTACACTTAAAAATTCACCAAGTGGGGGACATTGTAATTCGTTTGCAGCGCCTTTTGCAACCGTGCTCCAGCGCACGCCTGTCTTCCGATTTGTGAACAGAATCACTTCACATTCATCATATTTTGCATCGGCTAGCGCCCTCTTCCAATCCTTACACAGTTGCCTTAGCAAAGAATCAGAATCCTTCTTAGACGCAAAAACCAAATCCGTATAGGTTAATGTGTCATTCTTGCGTGTGTGTTTAACCTGTATTCCTGTAACATTGCCCGACAAGTATTTAATGACCACGTCATCTAGGCCTTGAAAATCTTTAGATTGTAGTGTAATATGTTCAATTCCTGTATCTGGATTCAGCATGTCTAGAGCATAAAAGAGGCCTACTGACCATTCATACCAGTATGGATCTCCAATCCCGGAAGAAGGATTATTAATATGATTTTTCTCGAGCACAGCTATCTCCCCCTAGATTTTTTAAAGCCAAATACATGTCGGTGTTTAAAACGACCTACATGATGCGTTCAGTATTTACAGGCTAAATTGATGATCCGTGCAGCATTCTTATACCTTCGAAAGCAGGCTGATCCTGTATATAAGATTATATAATTCTTCAGTTAGTAGCTTTTTTTGTTCGCACTAGATATTTCTCTTATTGTATCACAATAACACTTTATTATTGTTATTGACATATAAACCATCTTTCTGATGCAATCCGCTTTTCAACTCGTGACATATTTGCAGCTAAACAACGACGATATATCAAGAGTATTGGCTGGTCAACATTATATGTTTGTTTTTTTGGCGCTTACGAGAGATTTTTTTCTTCCAGATGAATGTTTTCGATATAGATAAAATTACGGTTCTTTAGTTTGAGCATAACTAGTTGAACAATTCTCTTTAGTGATATATTCTAGAAGTAACATTATCATCTTGGAGGGGAATATGGTTCTTTTAAAGAGCTGTGCAACGTGTGCGACTAACTTCGATGGCATATGCGCTGGACATGGCAGTCTCTATTCATACGGCGACAAAATAACTGATATAAATGCTTGCTGTGAGGCTTGGGATGCAAATTACGAGTGTTTTATGGACTTAACCATGAATGCTCCGCGGTTCTTACGAGAGGCTTTCCATGATCATGCAATCGACTATGCAACATTTTTGAGATCATTGGAAAAATATCAGGCGCATGAAAGAGTCCCTATGAATATATTTGACGCGGTGAAAATCGTTTATGGTATTAGTCTAGTTGATATTGCGGTTCTAATGGACGTTTCATTTGGAGTAGTGTATCGAGCAAAATCTATTGGAATCCCTACTAAGCGAATCGATCAGTTTTCACGCACGTTATGCATTCCTCCTGAACTCCTACTGTCGTGTTCTACTAGCGACCTAAGTACACTTGAAGAGTGCCGAACCGAATTTTTTAAACAAGCAAACATAGAACCCAAACTGAAATCTATGCCTATTTGGCAAATAAAGCTTTCCGATATTATCGCCTCAGTTTATTTTTACTGTCCGATTCACATCTCGCGGACAATTTCCCGGGTTGACAAGCTCTATTGGACGTCCTTGATGCCCCGAACAGGTTTCACTGAGAGCGAACGAAAAATGATAGATTATCTCACTAGCCATCAAAAAAAAGGACAAAAATTAGTTGAAATTGACTATTCACTTGATATCGCGTGTCAGCCTCACATGCATCTTTCAATACACCGATCATAAATATTGATTCTCTTTAGGCATTTCAATCACAACGTAAGAGCTAATGAGCATATATACCAGTGTTTTCTTGGGAGGTGCAAAATGAAGTTTGTTGAGGTGATGTCAAGATTAACAGGAGTTAGTTGCCCGGTGTTTGGCATATCATGGAATCCAGCAGAACCACAACGAAATATCGCGAAACGCATAATAATCTTTCTTGAAGGTCGGCGTGTTCTATTTGATGCATTTGGAACGGAAGCCTTATGTCAATGTATCGAATCCGTTACCAAGATAAAAGAATTTCTAACTTCTGAACTACCTAATATTGACGATGATTCTGGGCTCAATTCATATGTTCGCGCTATGCGAAAATCAAGCAACAAGTTTCTAAGCTCTTTCCCGCAAAACAAGCAGGACAAATGCAGATATTGCCGTGAAGGCACAAAAGAATATTGGTACTTTGTCTCTGCAATTGGTGAACTACGGGGTGTCTTTGGGGTTATGATAGGACAGATTGCAAAATCCTATGGACTTGATGTAGAAGATGATCTAGCTCAAATTATCCCTGAATAATAAGCCGTCTAATTAGTAATGAATGTCGCATCAGCTTACACACAAGATTTTTCTTAAACCAATGTAATCCTTAATACAGTTAAATCTGATTTTGTTGATTTCGGTATGTAACCCTTACAGCTCTAGAGCATGCGGCTGTTAACCGCAGTGTCGCTGGTTCGAGTCCAGCAGGGGGAGCCAACAAAGGCGACCACCATTTCCGGTGGTCGTTTTTGTTTGTCTTTTTCCGCAGGCTCAAACCAGCGAAATTGCCTGAACAAGCCGTATCTGCGGCTGTTAACTGTTGCGGAGCCGAGCGCGCCCAGTGGGCGATGCAGCGATGGCAGAGCAAGCCCAGCGCGGGCGTTTTAGGCCGCCGCTTCAGCGGCAACGCGAAACGCCCCTGCGCGCAGGCCGCGTGAGCTGGTTCGAGTCCAGCAGGGGGAGCCAACAAAGGCGACCACCATTTCCGGTGGTCGTTTTTGTTTGTCTTTTTCCGCAGGCTCAAACCGGCGAAATTGCCCGAACAAGCCGTATCTGCGGCTGTTAACTGTTGCGGAGCCGAGCGCCCGCAGTGCGGGAGAAAGCGAGGCGGAGCAAGCCCAGCGCGGGCGTTTTAGGCCGCCGCTTCAGCGGCAACGCGAAACGCCCCTGCGCGCAGGCCGCGTGAGCTGGTTCGAGTCCAGCAGGGGGAGCCAACAAAAATGACCACCATTTCCGGTGGTCGTTTTTGTTTGTCTTTTTCCGCAGGCTCAAACCGGTGAAATTGCCTGAATATGCCGTATCGCGGGTGTTAACTGTTGCGGAGCCGAGCGCCCGCAGTGCGGGAGAAAGCGAGGCGGAGCAAGCCCAGCGCGGGCGTTTTAGGCCGCCGCTTCAGCGGCAACGCGAAACGCCCCTGCGCGCAGGCCGCGTGAGCTGGTTCGAGTCCAGCAGGGGGAGCCATAAAAGCCCGTAAACAGTATGTTTTTGGGCTTTTTAATTTTATTCTCCACCCGTAGTTGACGTTTTATGTCTGTCGCCTTGCAAGATTTTCGGCTTTTTAGTTGTCAAAAGTTACCGGAAAGTTGCTATCCAATTTCACTTTTTATGCATTCCTGCTTACTCCATTCTTCGCAGAACTGCCGATATGTCATGTTGAGTTCGCATGTGATCTGATACCCGCGTCCAATCTCGATTCGGTTGAACAGTTGGCAGGCGATCATCTTCCGCTGCTCATTCGTCGCGGTTTCGAACTCATCCACCCAACTTTTGAATTGGTTGTACACAGAATCTGCCGATAAGAGCGTCTGTTTTTGTTGGAACGTGTTTTGCTCCAGTTCGTGCTGTTCTGCTATCGTCGCATTCAGCCGTTCCCGAACACTCCTGATCGAAGTCGCGAGATCATCCGGGGTAAATACACTTTCCCCTGACAGCGCCTTACCAATTTCCGCTTGTAGCTTCTCTAGTTGCTCTTTCTCTTTTTCAATCTCCAGCGTAAGTTTATGCTGCACGGCTTGAATTCCAGCCACCTGCCGCTTATAGGCCGCCTTTAATCTTTCCTCTTCGGGTGCACCTGCCATATTCTCAAACAAATCACGCATGATTTGCAGGATCACTGCGTCTACCCGTTCGGCCAGATAGGTCGTCTGTCCATCGCACGAACAGAGTTTATGGCTTTTGTGATAGCAGGAATATTTGATCTGATCGACGGAATACTCAGTGCCATCCTTGCGCGTATAACGATCTCGATAGCGGATCGTTGTTAAGCGTCCTCCACAGTGCGCGCAATAGACATTGCCGGAAAGCAGCGCCTTTCCTTTTGTAGTAAACGCTATCTTGCGCTTATTCGCGTCCTTCTCGGCACGTTGATTGAGAATATACTGTGCTTTGTCAAATGTCTCCTGTTCAATGATCTTCAGCTCCTGTAGGGCCTGCGAGGTCGCGGCTCCGGAAACGATGTATCCGCAATACAAACGATTTCGCAATATGCGAAGGATAGAATTGCATTGGAACTTGCTTCCATTGTGCGTGCGAAGTCCGCGCCGATTCAGCATGTCGGCAATACGATACGATCCGTAGCCGTCGACAATTGTCTTTTGAAATATCTCGCGTACCAGCATAGCCTCTTGCGGCTCAATAGCAAGATCGTTCATTTCCATGCCTTTTTTGTTGAGTCGGCCTTTCTTAACGAGCTGATAGCCGAGCGGCAGCGGGCCACCCGTGTAACATCCTTCCAGCGTCAGTTGTTCCAATCGCGTTTTGATGCGCATGGAGGTTTTCTCGCTTTCACCGGACGCTTGCCAGAAGCGAATGTAATTCGTGAGCTTATCCACATGACTGTCAAATCGTTGTTCGCCTTCCTGGGAGTGTGCTAAAAGATCGGACAGCATGGTAAGAGAATATAATAGGGATTAGGAGGACGAAACCATGCTGAAACAACGAACCCAATACGACGAGGAATTCAAGAAAAATGCAGTCAACCTAAGTTATGCAAGTCCAAAGCCGGTGCGAGCCGTCGCAGACGATCTGGGAATAGCAGTAAATCTGCTGTACAACTGGCGCAAGAAATATACGGCGTCAGGCGAAAAAACGCCAATGGCCACATTGGAGGAAGAACTCAAAGCGCTCCCGCTGGAAAATGCAGAATTAAAAATGGAGCGCGACATGCTACAAAAAGCAGCGGCCTACTTTGCAAAGCTCTAGAAGTGAAATACAGATTTATCTTTAAACATCCCGAATACCCGAAAGCAAAGTGGGCCACGCAAATGAATGTATCGCGAAGCGGGTATTACTATTGGAAACGAACGCGGGTTCAGCGAGAGAAGCGCGAGTGCGAGTATGCCGAACGGGTTCGGCGCGTATTTATGGCGGAAGAATGGACATATGGCGCGAGTCGTATCTGCGGGAGGCTCAGAACGGAAGGATTTTCTTGCCGCTTTTACAAGGTGCGCGATTCCATGGATATGCAAGGGCTGCGCTCGATCCATCGCAAAAAGTGCCGACGATCGCTGACAGACAGCCGGAAAGCGCGTGGCGACGGGTATGCAAATCTGACGAGAAACCTGCGAATAGATACGGCTTTTCAGGTTCTCTCGAGCGATATCAGCTATATACGCACGGGTGAAGGATTCGACTATCTGTGCCAGATCAAAGACGTGAAGAGCGGGATTGTCCTGACGGAGAGTATGTCTGAACACATGAAAGCAGAGCTGGTCGCGAAAACGATTCGGAAAGCGTTACGGCGTTGGGATATTCCAACGGGATGCATCTTTCACAGTGATCGCGGGAGCCAGTACACATCGGGGAGTGTAATGAACTTGCTTGCTAAAGACGGCCTTCGGTAAGCTTTTCACGCGTAGGCGTGCCGGGCGATAACAGTTGGAGCGAAAGCTTTTTTGCAAACCTGAAGAAGGAAGCGGTTCATTGGACCCATTTCCGGACGCGGGACGAAGCCAGACTAAAGATATTTGCCTATATCGAAGGATTCTACAATATCAGACGAGTGCAAAAAGGGCTTGGATGCTTAAGTTCTATACAATGGCTAATGCGCTGGAATCAAGGCCGTCAATCATATATTGCTTAACATTCTGTCCGAAATTGTGTTGTAGTCCCATAAAATCATTGCAAGCTGCAGTACCAGCAAAATGATTGCTTTCCTTTGTATGAATATCGGATGTTTTTTCTTAAACCTGTCGAGAAAGCTAAATTTGTTTTCTGTTTCCATAATTTGATTTCCTTCATAGCCGTTTTCTTCTAAAAGAAATGCTTTCGCATGCAAATTCAATCGTGCCGAACGAACTGTGCCACGGTTGGTAACACTAGGTAGTTTGAAGCACTGAAGCCCCGAGAACATCTTTGTAATATGAATCGCTTTTTAATACGGGGTATTTGTTAGCTTAACAGCATTCTATCGTTTTTGCTTATCATTGACGCGTCATCGGTAAACCCTAAACGATTGGCAAGCGCTCCTTTAAACGCAAGCCGCAGGCGAGCATTATTCTGGTTCCGGGCCGGAGACGCTCTTTGCGCGCGCGCCGCTTTGTGTAGAGTCGCCGACATGCTTGAAAAAATCGTTGATCTGCTTACTGAAAAACAAAAGAATGATCGGTATTAGCATAAACAGGATTCTGCCGATCATTGAGTTTGCAAGCAGCACGACAACGCCAAGCCAGCGGTTGACGCCAACCAGACGCCCGTACACGTCGTCTTTCTCAACATAGCCGTGCAAAATGCCTTTCTGGGAACCCTCAGGATAATAGTCTATATCCACTTCAAGCATTTTTATGCCGGTCGTATCGTCTTTGAACACGCTGATAATACGCCGAACTTGAACGATTTCGGTCGTGTCCTTATATAAAACGACATCATCCACGTTGAGCAGCACATATTCGTCGACGACCTCGAAAAACGCAATATCGTTATAGTTAACCTCCGGTTCCATGGTGGACGATTGGAAGATATAGGGTATAAAACCCATAATGGAGGTTTCTTTTTCCGGAGACGCATAAGAAAAAGCAAGCATCACAACGTCGATGGCAAACATTGCAAGAATGCCGATTGTGATAAGAAACGACATGATGGAAGATAATAGATTCCCGCGTTTTTTGGGCTGGTAAGAGGCGGATAGCTGTTGTGCGGAACGCTGAATTGCCGGTGCGGTCGCTTCTGTACGGACAACGAGCCGAGTACCGGGTTCCCGGTCAAGCGGCTGCAATTCCGCCAGCAGCGGCGCGTTATAAAGCCGTGCAATCTGGCTGCCTTTTAATATGCAAATCGCGACGCAACCGATCATCAACGCAATATCCACATATAGATATACGCTTCGCGTAAACAGCGCGGAAACATGCTGAATGTTTTCACGGTTAGTGACCAGTGTAAAAAAACCCAGTATGATTTGCAGTACGAACAGAAGAAAAGCTCCTACGGAAAACAGACTCCTTGCGTTGCTGATTTCGCGGATGATCAGAGACGACGCCATCGCAACCACAAGGAGCGAGGCGCAATTGAATGTGCTGACGATAAACAAGCTGACCAGATATCCCGGTATCAGAGGAAATTTTAGAAACGAACTCATCAAAAGCGTCGTAAAATAACCGGCTGTGTTGATTACAAGCATCCCGAAGAGTTGCGCAAACAGTTTGCCGAATACAAGCGTGGAGATACGGTAGTCAAGGTGTACCAAGCCGTACCACGTGTTTTCGTAAACTTCCGAGAAAGTCACCATCTGAAAGCGAAGGGTGATATAAATCCAGAATCCAATATACGACACGGCCAGATAAAGCATAGCGGTCGTATGGTAACTCTGCTCTACAAGAAAAGAGGCTTCGTCACTGAGGACACTTTGGGTAAGCGTTTGAAAAATGAAGTAGATTGAAAACGTTAACATGCCGAAAAAAACGCCGAGGGCAATCAGCGCACCGACATTCTTTTTTCGCTCAAAATAACCGTAACTCAATTCTTCTTTAAAAAACTTCGTGCGGTAGATCATGACGTTCTTCGCACCTCCAGAAACGCTTCCTCAAGCGACGGCGCTGCAACGTGAATGTCTCGTACCGGTGCGTCTCCGCTTTCCAAGGCGCTTGCGACGCTAGAGACGGTGCAAGCTTGCGTCGCATCGCCTTCGCCATAGATTTTCAGCGTATCTCCGTTGCGTGTGACACGAAGGTCTGGAAACGAAGCCAACAGCGTTGGCAGCGCCTTTTCGGGATCAGGAGAATCGACACTCAGAATGTGCTTGTCAAAAGCGTCGCACAGCGCACTGACGGAATCGCTTGCCGTGATAGTTCCATTCATCAAAAAAGACGCATGCGTGCAGGCCCGCTGCACAAATGCGCATGATGTATTGGTAACAACAACAGTTTTTCCAGTTCTTGTCAGTTCATCCAGCAATGCGGAAAACGGAGCGAACAGACGCTCCGGGATGGAAACCCGGCTTAGGTCTATGACGACGAGTACAGCATTGGACATATAAGCCAGCAACGCGGATACAAGCACGTATTCAGCGGGGTTGAGGGAACGAATATAGGTTAGCGTTAACGGATAGAGACCGGTCCGTAACAGCAACTTCAGCCAGGCGGCCTGCTTGACCGCTGGTTTGCCCGGCGCATGTTCGGACGCGAACATGAGATAACCAAGTACGTGCATGTGATCAAAAAGCACTCTTTGATCATTGATATAATAGACGTGCGGAAGGATACGCCGTTTCTGTCGCATCATGCCGATCTCAAGCAGTGAACAACGTCCCTTTTCATGCGGTTTCACATTGCCAATGATTTCAGAAAGCAATTGCAGTTCAAACCGGCTGTCCCCTACGACGCCATGACACTGCCCGACAAGAACCGTAAAGTCAACATCATACAAGACTTTTAAAAAACGATTGTCCGGTAACTGAAATAACTCCATGCTGGAGACGTTTTCCATTGAAACGGCAACTTGCTCCTGCCCGGTCGGCGTGAAGGCCTGTCGCCTTTGTTTTCTGCCTTTTTTCACAATTGTATCATTGCCTTTACCAAATTTCAGGCAGCCGTATAGTCAGCTGCAGCGTACCGATCACGCGATCCGGCGAAAGGAGTTCTGCGTCCGGGTCATTATCCGGATTGTCTCCCTTGGTACGATAACGGGTTCCCTCATCTGTTTCAAGCACTTCGATGATGCGGTGTGTTACGATCGTGCCGTCTTCGAAACGGAAAGTAGTGATGGTTCCTTGGGCTATTGCAGTGGGATCATCCGCCTCTTTGACGACGATATAACACCCGATCGGCAACGTCGGCACCATGCTGCCCGTTTTCACGGTGAAGATATTATAGCCGAGCACGGTCGGCAGCGTATCGTTCATTTTTGCACGAACGCCGATGAATAGGACGACACAAAGCACGGTGATTAGCAGATAATACAAAAGCGACGATATGACGTGAAACACCTTTTGCGCCAGTGTACGCGGCTTGCTGCGCCGGTCGATTCGGCGTTTTGCAAAGGCGCCTACATGCTCGTAATGTAACGTTTCCGCCAAAATTTGTTCAACTTCCTCGCGCGTTGCATAGCGCGAACCCTCCATCGGCCACTGCTCCATCATTCGCCTCCGTCAGCCGGTGAAACCGTTTTTAGGGACTCCGGTGCAGGCGTAGTCACGGCTTCCGTTGGCGTCGACGTCGGTGGTGGCGTTGGCGATGGCGTTGGCGATGGCGTTGGCGACGCAGCGTCATCCGATACAACAGGCGTAGAGTGCTCCGCTTCGGGCGTGGGCGAATCGGCAGTTTCCGTGTCCAGACCAGTCATGTCATCCGAATTGGAATAAAATGAATACCACGGCCACGGGTCGTCCCACGACCAGTTGTATTCCCAGACAGCATAAAAGTGTTCAGTGCGTGTATTCACTCGGTATGTGTCACCGAAGTTATATTCTACAAAACTGCTGTAAGGCCAGGTAGACCAGCCGATCTGTACGTAATTGTCGCGCTCAAACGACACGCCGGGGAGCGTGAAAGTCGATCTGCGCGGTACGCTGTCCTCAATTGTTGTGTTGGAATACCCTGAATGGTAAACGATACGTACCTGCTTGCCGGAGTTGGGCGTCGGCGTCGGTTCGGGCGTCGGAGAAGGCGTGGCGGTCGGGGTGACGTCGGGTAGTTGCAGCGTGACCTCCGCCGTCAGCGTAAACGTTTTTGAATATGCAGCGATTGCAGACGATATAGGGATCAATAACAGCAGCATGGAAACGAGAAGCGCAAGACGCTTGTTTCGATTCATAATCGGCTTCTCCTTTCCTTAGCCTGGTTGTGTGGCTTCGACCGTTACGCTGATGTGCAGCGTAAAATCGCGAAACGCTTCATAATCATTGAGCATTGGATCGTCCCAAACAACGTCGATCGGAACGCTTATGGTATCACCGAGGCTTTGCAGGTCGGAATACGTGCGGGAAAAGCCGCCGCTGACGTCCTCGCCGCCTGAGTGCACGGCAAAGCCGTCCGGCCAGACGCCGTCGTAGCTGACCTTCAGCGTGACAAGCGCATCCACCGCCGTTTCGCAGCTTCTACCGTCCAGAACGACGCTGTAGTGTTTGCTTTCGCCGGGCGCAAGAGCCGCATCGCCGAGGCTTTGACGCTCCGAACTGCTTTCGTTTACATAAAAAATAAAAGATTTTGTTGTAATGGGTGCACTGTTTCTTATGAAAGATTGGGTGAACGCGGCAAGGCTGCCATATGAGAACACAATAAAAATAACCGTCGCAAGCGATACCGGCAAAATCCATTTCCATGCGCGCTTCATCCAATCACCTTCCTTCCCGGGGAAGAAAGCAAGGGGCAAACAAGTTGCCCCCTACTCCCTACGGAGCCAAGGCTCCAATTTTGCGCTTTGATACTGTTAGTTGCCGTTGAACGCTGTGTCGACGTCACCGATGGCATAGGTTGTGTCGCTGGCAAGACCGATTGCGTTGACGCTTACCTTGACCAGAGAGGAAGCGCTGAGCATGTCAGCGTTATCCTGTGCGTTGGTCGCGGCGTCGTCGGCATACTCCCAAACAACCTTAAAGGTCACTTTTGCGGTTTCACCCTTCTTGAGCATGCTGTCCTTTGCGTCGTCCGTGCTGAGATCGGCGCTCTTGGCGGTCGTGCCGTCAACAGCGATTTTCTCAACAGATACGATCTTGAGCACTAACCCGTCGATTTCGTTGCCGTCAGCGGCAAGAATTTCCGCACCGACATTCAGCTTTGCGTTGACTTCACCGTCGTTTTTGATCTCGACCTTGTACTCGATCGTTTCACCAGGAGCAACTTTAATCGCTTCTGAGAAGCTGTCGCTCATGTTGCCTTTGATTGAGAACGTTTTGGTCGTGATCGCTGCGGATGTGGTGTCAAGCTGCTGGGTGTAGGCGGCCATAGTGCCGGCGACAAGGCTGGTAACAACTGCAAGTACCAGAGCAACGGTGAGAATGAACTTTTTCATAATATTTTTCCCTCCAAATTAATTTCGTGTTTGTGACTTAGCTCATGACTGTCGTAACGTCATACAACAAACCAAGTCTGGAGGTTTGATCTGTTCGTATTAAGGTACGACAGATCAACAGATGGTATCTGGCTGCCATGCGCGCCCGGAGGCACGTTTAGGCCCTGTAGCTTTGCGTCACCGCCTTTCAACGGTTTTGCCATGAGCACCTTAAGATGGCAACTGGCTGCCGTGCGTACGAAAGTACGTTTAGGCCCTGTAGCTTTGCGTCGCCGTCTTTCAACGACTTTGCGGGGAGCATCTATGAGCGAGTTCACTTCTCATATTTAATATAATATAATTCCACACAGATCGCAAGTAAATTTGCTAACCAGGGGAGTGTGCTAAAATATCGGACAGCATGGTAAGAGAATATGATAGGGATTAGGAGGACGAAACCATGCTGAAACAACGAACCCAATACGACGAGGAATTCAAGAAAAATGCGGTCAACCTAAGTTATGCAAGTCCAAAGCCGGTGCGAGCCGTCGCAGACAATCTGGGAATAGCAGTAAATCTGCTGTACAACTGGCGCAAGAAATACACGGCGTCAGGCGAGAAAACGCCAATGGCTACAATGGAAGAAGAACTCAAGGCGCTCCGGCTGGAAAACGTAGAATTAAAAATGGAGCGCGACATGCTACAAAAAGCAGCGGCCTACTTTGCGAAGCTCCAGAAGTGAAATACAGATTTATCTTTGAACATTCCGAATACCCGAAAGCAAAGTGGGCCACGCAAATGAAGATATCGCGAAGCGGGTATTACCATTGGAAACGAACGCGGGTTCAGCGAGAGAAGCGCGAGTGCGAGTATGCCGAACGGGTTCGGCGCGTATTTATGGCGGAAGAATGGACATATGGCGCGAGTCGTATCTGCGGGAGGCTCAGAACGGAAGGATTTTCTTGCCGCTTTTACAAGGTGCGCGATTCCATGGATATGCAAGGGCTGCGCTCGATCCATCGCAAAAAGTACCGACGATCGCTGACAGACAGCCGGAAAGCGCGTGGCGACGGGTATGCAAATCTGACGACAAACCTGAGAATAGATGCGCCGTTTCAGGTTCTCTCGAGCGATTTCAGCTATATACGCACGGGCAAAGGATTCGACTATCTGTGCCAGATCAAAGACGTGAAGAACATGATTGTCCTGGAGGATAATATATCTGAACACATAAAAGCAGAGTTGGTTGTGAAAACGATTCGGAAAGCGTTACGACGTTGGGATATTCCAACGGGATGTTTTTTCACAGTGATCGCGGGAGCCAGCACACATCGGAGAGCGTAATGAAATTACTGGCTAAAGCAGGCTTTCGGCAAAGCTTCTCACGCGTAGGCGTGCCGGGCGATAACAGCTGGAGCGAAAGCTTTTTTGCAAACCTGAAGAAGGAAGCGGTTCATTGGACCCATTTCCGGACGCGGGACGAAGCCAGACTAAAGATATTTGCCTATATCGAAGGATTCTACAATATCAGACGAGTGCAAAAAGGGCTTGGATGCTTAAGTTCTATACAATGGCTAATGCGCTGGAATCAAGGCCGTCAATCATATATTGCTTAACATTCTGTCCGATAATGTGTTGTAGTTCCATATTACCCCGTTCTCAAATGTAAATAAATCCCATATGGCCATTTTGGGCGTATTTTTTTGTTCCGGCGTGCAACCGCATCGTAACACTATTTTGCCTCACGCTTCCTTGGCTCCTGCGCAATCAACAATTACTTTCTTCATATAAATTTTGTAGCAGCCATCTAAAAAAGGTCAGATGGGATTTTTTACAATTGTTCCGCACTTTATAATTAAAATTGTATAAAAGCATTTCTTTTGAAAGACGCATCTCTAGCAGTATATGGTTCAGGGAGGAGTTTGATTATATGAGTTTATCGACAAGTGCCGCATATAGTTATTTTAATCTTGGAGAAATCGATTTTTATTACCAACCGCAAATCAATACGTTTACGGGCAATATTGTAAAATTGAAATCAACTATGTCTTTGTATGGCTATGATTTAACTCGCTCAGATACAATCTATCATTTTGCGCACAATAATAGCAGCTTCATTTCCGCGGTAGGAAATTTAAACATACAGCACGTCTGCGAGCAACTTGTTCAATGGCAGAAGCAAAAACAAGTGGCTCTGCCTGTTTCAATTGTCACGCGGCAGCAGCAATTTTTCTCAGAAGCCTTATTGTCTACCGTCACGGACTCGCTGAACAAAGAACATCTTTCGGCAAAATTGTTAGAACTGGAGCTCGCCGAGGATTGTATCTATCAGCGCAATAGCAATTTTAAAAATACTTTGCACGCATTGCACGAGCTCGGCATTACAATAACATTATCCGGTTTCGGGACCGATCTTTCAGCCTATCGCTATATCCGGCATTTGCCAATCGACGGCGTAGTCATTCATAAATGTTTTGTTAATGGAATTGGGCGTTATAAAAACGCAGAGGATGTAATCCGAAAAATGGCAATAAGACTTGCCGAATACAACATTCGTTTTTATGCGCCGGAAGTTCAAACTGTAAGCCAGGAATTGTTTTTGGCCTCAGTGGGATGTCAAATCGTTCAAAGCGCATATTCGCCTCTTCAGGCAGAGCAAATCTCCAACCTATTGAGGGATACGCCGAACAAAGCATAGTGGCAATGCTATTAGGGATTGCTTTTTCTCAATTCTGTCCATTTGGGATTTACGGTGATTGGTCAATTATGTATTCTAAATATAGAACAAATTGATGTTCAAAAAACAAAGGAGGTAATATATGAACGCACCGAAAAAAATCACATTTTTGGTATCTTTGATCCTTGGAGTTCTGGGGGTCGTCGGTTCCTTTATTTCTCTGCCGATCATCTCCGGGATAGCCTTTTGGCTTTTGGCCGCCGGCTGGCTCCTGCTGATTCTTGGTTGTTTCGTTAAAGGACTCTAATAAAAGATACCGGCACTGCTTTAGAAATCTGCTCATTTGAACCGCTTGTCACATGTCAGTTTATTGGCCACGACAAGCGGTTCTTATTTGCACGTAATTTTACAGCAAGATAGGTTTTGATTGATATAACGCTTAATTTCTTTTAGCAGCTACCTGACCTGACATGATTAATCCAGTGGAATAGCCCAGCCAATAACTTGTATCCGTGGATTGTCGGCATGCGAATAATTTGAGCAGGTTACCAGCGTCACTACAGCTGCGCTGTCTGCGTTATCACAGCTTGCTGTCTGCCAGTAAGATTGATTATGTGCTTTTTCTATATATTCGCGATAAGCATCGCTTGAGCTGAACGAAGTTGGAAAGTATTTTATGTCCGCTCGTACTGTACGACAAGCAAAGATGGCAATCCTGAAGTTCCTGTCCGGTGTAAGCAAATACATATCAGGATGTTGATCGAAATATGAGACGTCCGAATATTCCGGCAACACGCCAAACATAGAATTGTCACGCATGCGATGCCCATAAATAATCATGTTTTCGCCATCCCAGCCAACGTTGTTTCTGTAATCGAAGAAGAGTGCGCCGGCACTATCTTCTTTTTTTTGCGCATTTCTTGTCGCATAGTACTCGTTGTCTTTATGCTGGACAACCGGATAGTTGATTTGCGTATTTTCACAGTAAAGCCAGGCAACAATTTCCGAATTGGCGCTTTGCAACGCTTCCCAATCAACGGTAATAGGAAGTTCAACGGGTTCAGGCGTCTGTTCTGCTATACTCCCAATTCCTTCAACTATTTGCGTCGGCGTTGTTGTCGATTGAGATGTTTGAACTGCAATTTGAGTAAGGCTTTCGTTCGCTTTCTGGCTTCTCAAGTAAGAGCAAGCCAACCGGACGATGAAAAAAACACAGACCAATACCACCACAAGAAAAAAAAGTATAATTGTGCCCATAAAAACATGTGCAGAGTTTTTCCTATGCATTTTTGTTCCTCCGCTTTACCTTTGTTTTCAGATATCAGTATTACCTTATTGTGAAGGGATAAAGCGATCGCTTTATCCCTTCACAGCTTTGTATATTCCACTTCTTAAATAATTTAAAAGCCATATACCGTGAATTCGTATCCCTATTCCCTTTTTAGGGAAATAATCCACCACATCATTCCGCATTATCATTTTTAGTTCGGATATAGCTGCGAAATACTAAAACAACCGCAACAATAGCGACTATCGCTACACCGCCAGCCATGACGATCAACAATATTGGTAAATTCGCATGGTCTCCTGTTTCCGGTATCACCGCTGACGGGACAGGTGTAGGCGTAATCTGAGGCGTCGGGGTCGCGACTATTATAGACTCCGCAATAATATCGATTACACCGGTCTGGTTCGGCGTGTATTCAGCCGGGTTTGGCATGCTGGCAAATCTGCTTCCGTCCATATCCCAGTACCAGGCGTCGACTTCCGAAACCGGTCTTCCCATGCTTGTTGCTGGAATGATATTCGTGTTTGCATATACTGCCGTTGCCATGTCTGCCCCGCTTAAGTCGGAAGTGTTTCCGTAAAGCGCTCCGGAAGACAGTGTAAACGACGATGTTATGATGGGAAATGCTGCGCCGACATAAACTCCGCCGCCAGATGCCTGTGCACTATTTCCCGTAATCGTGGCTCCGTCTACAGTGACGTTTCCAAGGGCAGGAATATAAATACCGCCACCTTCACCACCGTTTGCCGTATTGTTTATAATCTGCACATTTGATCCCACTGTTACATAAGTGATCGCCGTTGTATCCATAAAATTCGAATAAACCGACATTCCGCCACCAGCGGACGCATCGTTCCCGCTGATAATGGTATTACCGGAAATCGCTAACGATCCGCCGTCTTCAACCGATAATCCTCCTCCAAATGCAACCGCAGTGTTTCCTTGGATCTCGCCGCCGGAAATTGTAGATTGCGACCCAACGGAATTTATGCTCAGTCCGGCGCCATAGCAAGCTGTGTTGCCCGTTACTATTCCCCCGGTCATGTTAACTACGCTGTATGTATTCTCGGATGTCCAAATGCCGCCACCATTTCGTCTGGTGTCTGTGCTGGTATTTGCGCTCGGGACACTGTTTCCACTTATAGTTCCTGCGCTAAAATTAAATATGGCTCCGGGCGTCGCGCCGCCACTGTTGAGGCCTACTCCACCCCCGTCATATGCAGTATTGCTGTCAATCAGCGCTTGTGCGTTATCCATATTGAACGTTCCATTCACATAGACACCGCCGCCAAGTCCTCCACTGTTGGACATTCGTATGGCCTGATTGTTCGATATCGTCCCTCCATGAAAATAGAATATGCCACTAGTGCCGATAGATACTCCGCCACCACGGCAGGCCCTGTTCCCATTGATTGTTCCGCCATTCATTATGAAATTTCCGTCAACGAGAACGCCGCCGCCGTTACTATTGTAATTGACATAATTGTTGATGATAGAACCTGAATTCATCTCAAAAATACCACCGCTGAGCACACGCACGAAACTACGTTCAGATGTGGCTAATGCATTACCATTCAGTGTTGCATCGTTAAGGGTCAGTGAACCACCACTATTGACATATATCACATACTGGCCTTGGAGCGCAGCAACGTCAGCTCTGTATATCGTTCCCGTACCGCTAATATTTAGCGTGCCGTTGACCGATAATGGTTGTTCAAATGTAATCGTCTTTCCATTCATATCCAGATTTATCGTTGCTCCGCTTGAGACCGCGGCGGCAGATGTCACTGTAACATCTAGTTCCAAGGTGTGATTTCCGCCCGAATTAAGCGCACTAATAAGGTCGCTTTCGTCGTAAATGCCCGTCGCCAGTGTCGTTTGCGGAAACACCAGCAGTAAAAACACCGTTGCGAAAACGAATGCAATCAGTTTTCTTCGTTTATTGTATATATACATATTCAATCACTCACTTCAGCATTTCTGCTATATTTGTACGCCCCTGATTCATTTGTCCTTAACCAACTTATTTGCTCATTCTTCAGACTTCTTGCTGCGATTTTTTAAAACCAATGCAGTCGCAGCAATAATCATTAGCCCAACACCAGTTGCCAGAACAATCAACAATACCGGTAAATTCGCGATGTCTCCTGTTGAAGGAATACTCGAGCTCTCTACAACGTCTGGCGTTTCGGCCGTGACAAGAACATTATCGAAAACCGCCGACATGCCCGCTACATTTACCGTATCATATGGCTGCGCAAGCCCGTATTTGGTAAGAGCAAGGCTGAACTGAATTAACGGCCTTGTCCCTGTCTCTGCTACCGTGTTAACGCCCGTTAGGACTTGTGCCCCGTCAATGTATACATCGCAGGTATTGGTTGCCGGGTGGATAACAAACGCTACTTTGTACCAAGTATCAAAGCTAAAGTTCCCCGCGTCGTATTCCGCCGCCGCATTTGTTGTTCCATAATAAATTGTCATGTCTGCATATTTAAAACGAACGCGCATTTTTTGCCCTAGCACATGAACAACCATACCGGTATAACCATCAGCGCGGTCAGTTGCGGCGGGATCCATATAACTTAGCGTAGTAGCATCCGGTTTGTTTACATAAATTTCGGCATATGCGGTAACGCTAGTAACATTGCTCGGCACGACGCTGCTGGATGATGCTTCAATCGAAAACCGATTGTTAAATGAACCATCGGGCAATGGACCGCTTTGTCCGTTATTCCCGATCTTCATCTTCCATGCGCTTGTGGAATTGCTTCCGAGAGGACTCGAAGTTAAATCCTTTACCTCTGAAACATGGTATGTGCTGTTGAATGCCGCCCCATTTTGGAACTTATCGGCGCCTTCAAAGTCATCTGAAAAAAAGGTTTGTGTGGCGGCCTTGGCAGGTACCATTGTGAACGCAAAGACAAAGACGAGAGCAAGTACGGCTGTTAAAATTTTCTTCATGTCAGTTTCCATCCCCCATTTAATATAGTTTTGTTTTGATCTGTTGTGCGTACATCGTCACTAGTATTTATGCAGTATCTTTGTTAAATCAAACACCCAAATCATCATTCTTAACAGAATTAACATCATTGTGTTTTTGAACTTTTATTCTGAACTTTGCGGTTGGTCATTCTTGCGCAATCGCCATTGGATGATCATCGCTACTGATGCACCTTCCATTTTTACTGTGCTGACCATACTTCTCCAGGTAATGCGACGCCTTGCGATACTGAGTTAAAGTTAGGCCCACTTTCCCTCGCACTATCGAAACCGCACCGTCTTGCACCAGTGCCGCGACAGTTCGATTGACTGTTTTTAACGGAATTCCGTTTTCTTCGGAAACATCACGTCTTGTTTTTCGCAAAACGCAAATTGGAGAAGCTGAATAAGCAGTCTTGCTAATAAGCGACAAAAAATACTTGTATAGTAAATATTTCGTCGAAGCATATAGCAATTCAGCCCCGGTCGAATAGAAAAATTGATAAAACTTCTTCGTGTAATCGCAGCAGACTCTGCGTAAAAACACAGGGTCGTGCATCATCCAAAAATCAAATTCGCTTGCCTTTATAAAGGCAACCTCACATTCTTTTACGGCTTCAAATCTCGCTGAAGTCTTATTGGCATATGAAATACATGCCAGTGCGCCGATAAAGGCTACTGGTTTTCGTCTTTCAAGTACGTAGATGTACCCGTTTTTGTGTTCATCAATTGCACGATAACACCCAGAAAGCAAAATGCCTACATGGGTAAGATCGGAATCTTTGCAAATAATTGTCGTTTGTGGCGGAAACTTCTTGACAAAGAAATTCCCATCAATCTCCTGCGGCACTTCTGTTGCATAAGCTTGTAATAACGGTTGTTTCTTTAAAAGTTCACAAAAATACATTCTGTCCCCCCCAATGTATTTGGTGTGTTGCTAAAGCCTGCAAACTGTCTCCTTGTCGTGCTCAACTATACTGAAAGCACATTTGCATTTTAATTTACAGAGTCTTGCTCGGTTATAAACGTTTTATTTGCATTGGTTGAATTTGCATGATACTTTTTTCTTTTGTATTTTTGTATGAATATTTCTGTATATTCATAGTTTACATTTGTGAATCGCGTTTTCTAAAGCCCATATGGGAAGAATTAAAAAAAAAGGCATAACGGCCAGAATTTATTAATAATATTTTAAACTTGATAGTAATATTCCTATAACATTGGCGCATTTTTGCAAACTTCTTATTTTCTCGGAAGTACTCCTTGTTGAAAATTTCCTTCTTGTTTTGTTCTTCTTAAGCAATGTTAAAACGCCGTTTTTGTAACAAGTATATTTTTATATATTCCCATATGACCTTTTTTATACACGTAATGCAACAGTATCATTAGCATATGGCAGGATACCATCGCTTGTTGCCCGCTTTCATTTGCCACGATGAATTTGTTTCTTTATACTCAATTTTTTTAGCACAAAATCGATGAGGTTTAAATCATGGCCAAAGTGGAGCTCATAATATTAGGACGCAATTGGATTCGCCGACGGCGGATTATTGTTCTTTTAGGAATCGCCATCTCACTGTTAATGATTTTAGTTGCGTTATTAATCGTCCGTGCTCACATAGCAAGAAATGTATTTTAAATTCTGCATTTAGCTTTAGCAATAAAACGATCCATGTCCTGAAGTAAGTTGTCTGCGCAGACAACCACCGAAATCGGATGCGTACATATCCGCCGATATCAGTTAGCTTCATCCGTCGCCTAGAACAATAACGGTGTAGGAAATACGATCATATTTTTTGAGCATTTGTTCGTGATTCAGTAAGGAGCCATATATGGGCAGAGTTTGTACAAGCATGGTCAACAAAGCGCTCGAGCGAGGCGAACTTGAAATATACTATCAGCCACAAGTCGACACGCAATTTGATTGCTTTTTCGGCTTTGAAGCTCTGCTGAGATGGACGCACCCCAAAATAGGCAGCATTAACCCTCGAATATTCCTATCCGTGGTGGAGCGGACTGATTCCATCATTCGGATTGGTGATTGGATTATGCGCTCTGCGTGTTGGCAAAATAAAAAGTGGCAAGACGAACTCAATATAAAAACACCTGTTTCTGTAAATGTATCCCCATATCAATTGGAAAACAGCGACATTCTGCATTCTGTCATTTCAGCATTGGAAACAACTGGATTGCAGCCAGAATTTCTTGAAATTGAAATTACAGAAAACGTAGCAATTCGCAACATAAAAGCCGTTGCAGAAAAACTTGACGCCCTAAAAAACGTCGGTGTAAAAATTGCCATCGACGACTTCGGCGCAGAATATGCATCTTTTGGTTATATCAAGGATCTTCCGGTCGATATCGTTAAAATTGATAAGAGTTTTATCGATGAAATCGGCTGTAATCCCAAAGCAGAAGCCATTCTTGTAACTATGGTATCTTTAGCAAAAAACTTAGGAATTCAGCTAATCGCCGAAGGAGTTGAAACCGAAAAGCAGTTGTCGTTTTTAACAAGCATCGGATGCAATGTGATACAAGGTTTCTATTGCTATAAACCGATGCCGGCAGATGCTGTTTACAAACTTTTGCGAAAGCTCGGTTGACACAATTCCAGCAACGCTGTGCGCTTTATTGCGCTAGCTATAATATTATGCAATTGCTCCATCAATTCGCCATTTCACAACATTAAAAGTATATTTCGTGACAATGTAACACCCATATGAGCAAAAACCGGTATTGTAGCAATATGCTTTCTTAGATGTCCATTCTACTTAATATCGGGGGAAACGTTGTGTATTATCATGAGTTACTACAAAAACAACCGCTTCTGCAATCATATGCTTCAGACCTTCCTGTTGAAATTGAAGGCGCATTTACGATTCATAAGTTTGCTGCTAAGTCAACAATTTATAGCAAAGGTGATTCGCTGTCGCGCATTGGAATTTTGCTGTCCGGGCGTGCCCGTGCACTTAACGAAGTCGAAACCGGTTATACATACATGGTTGATCAACAATCACCGGTTGCCTTCATTGGTGCAATCGCATGTTTGTCCAACAACGAGCATGCCTCGGCAAGATATGAAGCAGTCACAGATTGTGAATTAGCGTTCGTCAGTACAAAAAACTTTGAGTATTGGTTAAGGAGCGACCCTCACTTTTTATGGGCTGTCAGCTCAAGTTTAGTTGGCAAACTATACGAGTATGTGTGTAACAAATCCGCGGAGCATCGATTCATGCCAACGATATACATACTTCTAAAATATATCCTTTCGGAGCCTATGCAGTTTTCCGCATGCGAATCACCACAATATGTTCTTACGAAACCCCGGCATCAAATTTCCGAAGAACTTGGCGTTCCACTAAAAACCATCAACAGAACGGTTGTAAATTTGGTTCAAGACGGAGCTATCACTTTAGCACGCGGGAAAATAGCGCTGACGAGCGCCCAATATCAAAATGGTCCCTTATACCTTCGCGACTATGGTCGTCGCAGTAGGAATGGTCAGTATTTGAGTGTTGAAACAATATGATCATATTACCAACATGTTTGTTGTATTGCATTTAATCAATAACATATAGATCTTGGGAGGCAGCAAACGCAAAAAAGCACGCTTATTAAGCAACATACACGATGTTGTACTGATTCTATTTTTGGTCATGTTACATATGCTAGTATTAGCAATTTTTGAGCATTTTTTCGCAATATTTGGGAAGACAGCGCTTGGAAAACACTATATCTTTTGGGGGTGTATTTATACACAGTCAGTCTCTTTTACTACCACCCTTCAAGATTAGCTTTCTTACAGATAGCAAACCTACGAACCCGAACATTACCTGTAACAGAGATAGAGGACCAAATGTTATTTTCTTGTTCAAGTGGAGCTAAACACCGATGAATGTGCTGATATGTGATGATTGTGCTCAACAAGCCGCCCAATGTAAAAATATGCTTTTGCATTATGCGAAACGACATGACGTTAGGATAAAAGTATATACTTTTACATCCAGCGAAGCTTTGTTGTTTCAAATTGAGGACAACCTTACCTCGATTGATCTCGTATATATGGATATCAATATGCCGGGTATAGACGGCGTGTCCACGGCACTAAAATTGCGCGAACTGGGATTTTCCGGTGATATCGTATTTTATACAGCCAGTCCTGAATACGCCATCGATGGTTACGACGTCTGTGCGCTGCACTATATCGTAAAGGGCCAAACAAGCAATGAGAAATTTGAAGAAATTTTTCTTCGCGCACTTAAAAAGAAAGAACACCGTGAATGCGAAGTTATCGTATTAACCTGCGCAGGAGAAAGCCGCTGCATCCCGCTTGACGCCATCCGATACTTCGAAATACAGCAACGCATCCTCACGGTTCATTATGAAGCAAACAGTTTTGAATTCTATTCAACGATGCGGCAAATGGAAGAACAGTTATTCCAAAAAGGCTTTCTCCGTACACATAAATCGTATCTGGTCAACAAGCACTACATCCGATCGATAAACGTTCACGATTTGGTGCTGGATACTGATGAGACGCTGCCCGTTGGAAAGCGGTATTACGCAAACGTTCTACACGCACTCGGCGTGGCCGATAAAGCAAATTAACTTTAACTTGTCTCCTAGAGCAAGCATGTAAAGCAAGGAGTATTGGAAATGACGCACCGTGTGCTATATAAGAACAGTTTATGCTTTATAGCCATAATGCTCGTTTGTTTTTGCCTGCAATCGACCGCACATGCAGCGACCCAATTGCCGAATGATAACCACACGGACACGGCTGATTATTGCATGCGCGCCCATGATGTGACGATCGGTTTGAGTGAATTCTCTAGCATGACGCGCGCCGAACTGGAAAATGAAATCGTTTTAAAATCCGGCTTTCTTCTTAGAATTCGAGATTCTGCACCCGCTTTTAACGACTGGGTTTTAGTAACCAGCGGCTATACGATCGATTTTTCAGCCCTTCAAGAGGCCGAAACAGCGATAGGTTATCCCGTCGTCGTTACCCTCCCTGTGATAACACCCGGCGTTACATCGCAAATTGCCTTTCGTGTGTTCGTAGTTGATGACTCCCCTCCTGTTTATCAGGTATCGTATCAATTTATAAGTGCAACACCAGGACACAATCTTCCAGCCGCCATACTGTCACTCAAACCTGACGACACCACGGGTGCCGTTGGAGATGTTTTTACGCCGCCAGCTACATATACATCTGGCGGAAGCAACGGCATTTGGTCATTCATTGGTTGGGATATTGCATCACAAACAATTACGGATCATGATGTGCTGTTTGTCGGGCAGTGGGTATGGCAAACCAATCCTGAATATAACATTGAATATCAATTTGTCAGCATCTCAAGTTCCCGGTCGTTGCCGGACGAGGTGCTGGCATTGCTGCCGGCTAATGCAACAGGCATAGCAGGCACTATTGTTACACCGCAATCGATATTCAGCACTGTGCGTGGGCATGCGGGCTATTGGCAGTTCACTGGATGGAACACGCCTTCACAGGTAGTAGCCGATCACGACATAGTTTTTATTGGCGCTTGGGAATGGATAACGTTACATTACAGCACGCCTACGCCGACTGTGGAGCCATCACCGACACCAACGCTGTGCCTTGATGTGGAAACCACTCCGGCGCCAGTGCTAGCACCTGTTGACAATACACCGAATTGGTCTATCCAGATCATTTCGGACGAAAACGATAGTGATGATATAGACAGTTCTAATAATGCTGTTAAAAATAATGCAACCGGAAACGCCGGCAGTGAAATAGGAGATTTATTGAGAATGGTAATTGCGTTAGCATTGACCTCCATCGTATCAATTCAAGTGGTTGGAATTGCTTCTGATCTTCGTGTGCTTAAGTGGTATAAAGCAAGAAAGGCGAAGACATGGAGGATGAAATAGTGAGTTGGATCAATGTCGTTATCATCGTATTGTTTGTAATTATATTAATATGTGCATTAATTGGAATTCTGCTCAAAAAGCGGCTTGGTAGCATCGATGGTATGATCGGTATTACAAAGATGAAAGAATACAAAAAAATTATTGGCGGAAATCCCTCTAATTACCACGCTGAAAAAAAGCAAAAGTTTAAATGAAGAACTCTCAAAACAATAATCGAATTGTTTTTGTGTTAAAAAAACGTTCCTCGTAATCTTTCGCCACAAATTAGCATATCGCTACAGCTCTATTTCTATGCACACTGGCGCGCAGCCCGTCAGTTCCCGGCTGCGCGCGTCCGGCAGCGTAACCGGCATAGAGCGTATACCTGCTGCCACCGTCAATGCGGTTGCCGTCGTCGTCAACGACCAGCAACGCGCGTGCTTCGACACGCAATTGCGCCGAAAGGCATTGGCCTGGCTCCGCATGCACGCGTTTGAATCCACAAAGAACCGGATTTTGTGGAACAAGCGGTGAATCCTCGGCTTTGATATACAGCTGCACAACGTCGTTTGTTGCAACACCGCCGAAATTTTCGATGGTCACCTCTACAGTAATTCCGTCGGATTTTGAGGCGGTTTTCACTTCGGCGCTTGTGATTCGCACGTCGCCATAGGTCAGTCCATACCCGAAAGGATACAACGTCACGGATTCCAGATGTCGATAGGTACGTCCACGCATTGAATAATCCGAAAAACCCGGCAGTGCATCCAGATCGCGGTTGTAATAGAACGTCACCGGCAGCTTCCCGGATGGTGATTCTATACCAAACAGCAAATCTACAACCGCATCGCCCGCCCGTGCGCCGGGGTACCAGGCCAAAAACACCGCGTTTGCGTTTTCCTGTGCAAGAGAAAGGTCGATTGCGCTGCCCGCAAGTAAAACGACCACGGTCGGCTTGCCGACGGCAAGAATGCGCTCCATCAGCTTTTGCTGAACAGCGGGCAGCATCAAATCGGTTTTGTCGCCCGCTTCCATAGAGTTTCCGTCGTCCGGCGCTTCTCCTTCCAGCAGTTTATCCAGGCCGAGAATCAGCACCACCGTGTCGCTGTGTTCCGCAACGGTGACGGTTTCCGCCGTCCTGTCTCCATCCTGTGCAAGCGGTTCGGTCTTCGCGTCTTTCAATGTACATCCGGGCGCGTATAACACGCGAATATCTTCGCCGCATGCGTTCTGTAAGCCCTCCAGAACGGCGACGTATCGGGACGAGGTTCCGTGATAATTGCCTGCCAACGCAATCCGGCTGTTCGCGTTAGGGCCGATTACACCGAGTGTGCGTAGTTTGGATTTGTTAAGCGGCAAAGTCCCGTCGTTTTTCAGCAGCACGCAGGATTTCAGCGCGGCCTCGCGGCTTAATGCAAGATGTTCGCGACATTCAACCGCTTCATACGGCACGTCGTCATACTCGCTGCCGTCGCCGAGGATTCCCAGCAAATACCGCGTGATAAATACCCGTTCCGCGGCAAGCCTGATCTGCTCTTTGGTAACAAGGTTTTGGCGGTATGCCGAAAGCAGATGTCGATATGTCCATCCGCAATTGAGGTCACAGCCATTATTGAGCGCAAGCGCCGCGCTTTGTTCCGGTCTTTCGGTTTTGTCGTGTCTTGTGTGAAAATCCGCCACCACGCCATAATCCGAAACCACATATCCCTTAAACTTCCATTTTTTATGCAACGTGTCCGTCAGCAGCTGTTCGCTTGCGCAGCAGGGTTCGCCTTCAAAGCAGTTGTATGCGCCCATTACGGATTCAACCTTCGCCTCGCACACCAGTGTCTCAAATGCAGGCAGATATGTCTCCCAAAGGTCTTTTTTCGAGCAGTTTGCGTTGAATTGATAACGAACCGCTTCCGGCCCGCTGTGGACGGCAAAGTGCTTTGCACAGGCGCAGGCTTTCAAGGTCTCAACGTCGCACTGCAGTCCCGTTACGAACGCTTTGCCGAGTTCAGCAGTTAGGTACGGGTCTTCATCATAGGTTTCATGTCCGCGCCCCCTGCGCGGATCACGAAAAATGTTAAGGTTCGGAGAAAAAACGTCAGACCCTTGTAGATATCCCGGTCTCCCTGTCGAACAGATGCATTGTATTTCGCGCGACCTTCCAGCGCAATAGCCCCGGCAATCTGTGAAACAAGATCATGATCAAAAATTGCCGCAAGCGCAATTACCTGTGGAAAGCTGGTCGCAATGCCTGCACGCGCAACACCGTGCAGGCCTTCGTTCCACCAGTTATAGGCCGGTATGCCAAGCCGCTCGATTGCGGGCGCGTCATGCCGCAGCTACGATATCTTGTCTTCAATCGTCATGCGCGCCACAAGCTCACGTGCTTTTTCTCGTGCCGCACCCATTGGAACGCCGCCGCCCGGGCTGACGAACAGACCCGCGCAGCTTCCGTCGTTTGCGTTACGATAGTCCGCAACGACGTCTTTTGTTAGTGCCCGCACGGTTTCGAGCGTTTCGCGCACCAGTGCCATCGGCGGAACATTTCCCATCAAGCCGACATTGCCGCCGACTTTTTCACGCACGAGGCCGATGTTCTTTTTGTGCGTAAAATTGAACAGGTGCGCGCCCGTATCTGTAATATGTGGAAAACAGACGTCCGAGTCCGTGTCGTTGTGGAACAAGTGCAGCATTTCCGGAAACGAGTCGAATATCTTCTTGAGGTACGGATGCGCAAACTCCAAATAATCACTTTCTCCCCAAAAGCCCGTAACGTCGTCCAGCACCAAAACGGCTTTTGCGCTTTGCACGTTTTTCATCTGCGCGTGCAGCCAGTTGACGCAATAGTCGCTCGTAACGCGCAGGATCGTATGCACTTTTTCGGGCTCAATCTTCACGCCGATCAACAGTTCCGAAAGCTCCATCAAGTGTGATGCAAGCGTCAGTGGCCCACGTGTTGCAACGATATAGGCGTCGCCTCCGGCGGCTTGTATCTTTGTTTGAACGTTCTTTTGCAAATTCAGTGCAATCGACGCAAATCCGCTGGTTTTCGGATTCGGCAGTTTTAAATCCGATGGTTCGAAATCATCTATGGAATCGAACAGATGATGGACGATCGGCAGATTGTCCTGAAAAAATTCGATCCGGCAGCCAAAGCTGAAAGGTTCTGTCGCCATACCGAATTCCACCCAATAGTCCGGTATAAAGATCACTTCAGCAAAATCCGCTTTTACTTTGCGGTAATCGCGCATCCAAACGTCCTGCCGCGCCAGAAAATCGATTGTCCCGTGCCCACAATAGCCCGGTAGCCAGGGACTGTCGATAATCATTGCGATTTCGGGTTTTTCATTTTCACGGCGTATCGCTTTTTCCAGTCTTTTCCATTCGTGTTGGTTCATCAGTCGCCTTTCTTTCGTCTCCATCCGCTTTCATCAAATTACGGAATGTGTCGCCGCCAACTATTTGCATTGCGCAATCGGTGCACGTTATACGTAAATATTCCGGTGGCGTTCGTCCTCTATGCCGGTCTTTCGGTAAAAATATGTGTTGACTACATCGCGCCAGAGCATCGCGTGCTCCAATTGGCCTTTCAGCAGTACAAGTGTTCGCCTGTACAGTTCGTCATCAATCGTCCCTTGGATGCTTACCCAGTCGGCAATCATGGCGCGAACGTCCTCAATGCCCTCAAAATGCGTATCGTATATATGTTGAATCAGCGTCTTTCCCGTTTTCAGCACATGGTCATAGCGAACGCGATGGAAAAACAGCAATAAATTTTCCGGGCATAAATCCATGTGGTTATACATGTCCGCGTTCAGTTCAAAGTATTGCATCGCATACCCCGTGCCTTTATCGCTTCGATCAACACCGATCGCTTCAGAATCCGCCCGGTGGTATGTGCCCCAGCGGTCATACTCATAACCGTCCACGTTCGGCCCGTAATGATGCCCGGGGTTCACCATCCAGCCGATCCCCAACGGGCTTGTGTATTTTTCATACGTTATCCAGGACGACACGAGGATGCCGACTATTTTTTTGATTGTGCGTGCATCGCAGCAATACGTCTGCATGATCCATTCCACTGCAATTTCATTTGCGCTCAGGCTTGTATCCCAGCTCAGCCTGCCGTACCATACAGGTTTGAGCCCGCAAGGTCGCTTCCTGTCCAGTTTGGGCAATTTCCGGTGTTCGCCACGGCCGCAATACCGCATAAAGTATTTCCACAGGTTCTGCCGGACACCACGTCCTTCACAGAATCGTTGCCCCTACAGCAGTGCATTTGAAAGTCCAGTATTTCGCGCCACATCGGCGGCAGATAACAAACATGCTTCTGCTGGCCTGTGTATTCCTGCGTGATCTGCACTTCCAGTATCAGATTTGTTTCGACATTGCGCCAAGCAGCGGTGAAACAGGTTCGCGCACCTGAAAATCCATCGGTCCGCTTTTCACCTGAAGTGCAACGTTTTCCGCAAACAACCCATCGAGCGGAATATAAGTGTCGTATCCCGATCGTGCGCGGTCTGTCTTCTCGTCTCGCCAATCCTGCTGGCAATTGTACACAAAGCAGCGCCATATGATCGTCCCGCCATATGGCTGCACCGCCCGCGCAAGCATATTCGCACCATCCGCGTGCGTCCTCCCGTAGGTAAGCGGGCCGGGCCGTCCCTCGGAATCCGCCTTAACGATAAACCCGCCCAGCCCTGGCACAGCCAAAAAAACTTCAGCCATCTTCCCTTTCCACCAGCGTTGAACCGTCTCGTCCAGCGGGTCGGCTGTTGTAATATTGCCAATGTCGATGGGCACAGAAAAATTTAGGCTGAGAAACAGGCGGATGCCATATGCTAAAAAAACCTTTGCCAGTTGCTTGTAATAGCGTGAAGTAATGAGAAAAACCGCTTCATTTGCAACGTTTACGTTGTTTATAACGACGCTGTTGATGCCAACGGAGCTTGCAAGCCGCGCATAGTCTTTTGTCCGCTCGTCCACCAGTATCTCGGCATTACGAAAGAAGAACGATTCCCCGGCATATCCACGTTCAATGCTGCCGTCGATGTTATCCCAATGGTTCAACATTCGTAAAGGATTATCCGGTCGACTAAAGCCGCAAATCTCATCAATCGGCTTTTGTGTGCCTATTCCCCTAAGCAAAGCGAAACTACCGTAAAGAATTCCGACGCCAGCATATGCAGAAATTATGATGGAATCTCCTTCGAGGAATATTTCGTACCCTTCCTGACCGTAGGATTCAAAACAAGCTTTTTCTTTATTGACTCGCAGCTGAATATGTGCCCGTTCCGACGGAATCGATTGTCTATATGCGCGTGCCGCAATGCCTGTCATTGCGGCAATCCCGCTCCTGAGTTCGTCAACAGCGGTGGCAACACAAACATCTTCGCAGTTGTAGTATATACTTCGAAATGCCTGATTATCTTTATATCCATCGACAGCATGATAGCGCAACCAGCACTGTTCCCATTCCATCCGGTTCAGCTCCTTGTTTTCTTCTCAATCAAAATGTAAATGCACCATGAGCGTATTGCCACTGTAAAATTCCTTTGAATTTTACTGTACGTTAGCCGTGCGTTCTACCGATTGCTTGCTGTGAATTGATCAAAAATTGCGCCCCGGGTCCGGCATTCATAGTTTAAAAAAATATTTTTAATGTCGCTAATTATTGTCACATTACATTTGTTTGTTCATTCGTATTGTTACAGCATAATGTATGGACTTCAAATCAGACCGGTTGTAAAATGGTTATTAAGCTCAAGTCAAGTAATTTGTCTTGGGAGTTCACTTATCTGCAACGCACCTATCGATCATTTTAGGAGTCATAATGCCACTTTCGACTATGAACGGAACGATAATTCCGGAAGATTTAAAAGGAATTCCAAAGTTTCGCATCTACAAAAACACGAGCTGCGAAGGGTATCCCCTGCATTGGCATACCGGTGTGGAAGTTGTACTTCCACTGGAAAATAGTTATCAGGTCATTCACGGAAACACAATATACGATCTTGCTCCAAACGACCTTTGTTTTATTAATTCTGGAGCTATGCATCGACTAGCCTCTCCAAAGGGCAAAGGCGTCCGAATTTTCATGCAATTTGATTTGACTTTGCTTTTCAACTTGAGTGAATTCGATACCATGCTAAGTTTGCTGCCACCCGTCCTCATAGTGAGCCAAGTAACGCACGGGGATGTTCACCGCCGTGCATTATTTTGCGCAAAGGAAATCATTCGGGAATATAATGGCGAAGAAATCCTTCGAGAGGCAACGATATACAGCAACTTTATGCAATTATATTTAATTGTGCTAAAAAACGAAATTTATAATCGAAAGCCACTTCTTTCTCATGATTCTGCCGGCACTAAAATGAATGAACATGTTCGTAAACTACTGGACGTTTGCCGTTATGTAAATGATTACTCCGCAGAGAGTTTAACGCTGAACGACATAGCGCGCCGTTTCGGGTTCAGCAAATATCATTTCTCAAGGCTATTTCGAGATTTCACACACTCAACATTCCATCAATACCTGATTAATCTGCGCATCTCGCACGCTGAAGCTCTTCTGGTAAATTGTGAGCTGAGTATTATGGACGTTGCCTTAATGAGCGGTTTTTCCAGCATCAGCACTTTCAATCGCGTCTTTCGGGAACAAAAGTTGATGTCCCCAACCACATACCGCAAAAGATATATGAATCCCAATTACAATCCGCTGGAAAGTAAATTCACCAACCCGGTCGAACCGTAATAACCGTTTGCCGACTTGGTTTCAGTCGTTGTCCGCAGCGCCGCCAAAATAGAACCCGTACTGTTGTAAAAATATCCGAATCTGCTTCTTATATTCTTTTGTATCATGCTTAACAGAGTATGCATGTTCGGCTTCGGGCACATACATATGCTTTTTATCGTGTGGAATCGCATTGAAAATTTTTTCACCCATTTTAAACGGCACATACGTGTCGTTTCTTCCGTGAATGACCAGCGTCGGCATCTTCGTTTTAGACATTGCCGAAACGGGAGAAACAGCTTCAATATCATATCCGCCGCGCAGTCCAATCAAAACGCGGGACGGTAAGTAGTGAATTAGGTCGATTGTAAAAGGCGTCGTTTTCAGGTTGTGGTGAATCTCTTCGCCAAACGAAGAATATCCGCAATCCTCAATCAGAAAGTCAACATCGATCAACTCCGCCGCCAGCATCGAAATCCCCGCGCCCATGCTTTCGCCATGTAACCCGACGCAACCATTGAAATGTTCCTTTGCCCAGCGTATGGTCTTTTCCATATCATGCTTTTCGAAATAGCCGTAACTAACAACATTTCCGCCACTCCGCCCGTGGCAGCAGTGGTCCATAAAGAGCACATTGTAACCCATGTCAAGAAATATCTTTAGATAACGAAACATGAGTTCACTTCGGCAAGTAACGCCGTGGCTCAAAATAACGACGTGATCGCTTGGAAGCTTGTTATAGATTACAAACGCATAGATATCATAACCATAATCCGATCGGAGTGAAATCTCTTCCCTGCGCGTTCCATCCAAATCGGTCGGTTGAAAAATGTCGTCGTCTTCCCGCATTTTTCCGCCTCTGCAAGCGATTTTGCTCTGGGGTGCAGCACCTTTTGCGACACCATGTAGCCGGGCACGAATGCATAGATCAAAAACAACGCAAATGCGGATAGCATAACCGCCTTAACCATCGCAATTTTTCTCCTTCCTCTTTCAAATAGAACGAATCCTCTCGGCGCCGGTTATTTCCACGCTGAAAGGAATCGCATAAATATATCAGCCGCGAAGCGTCAAACAAGTTCTTCGATCAATGCAGCTTTTTCTTTTTCTTCTTCGCTCAAAGAATCGTTCTGCAAAAAGTATTTAATGCGATTTGAAAGTTCCGGCGAGAGATTGAACTTCCTTGCCAGGAGGAACCCGAGTCCCATGATCACGACCCATGTAAAAATCAGGATCGCACGGATGCCGATAATCGCGCTGACAGGCTGCACCGGTGTTGTCATTGCATCGGTTTTCTCAACAAACCCAGCAAGGTTTAGGATGTTGCCAACAAAGAAGATTGCGATTGCGGCGGCGGCTTTTCGTGTAAAGGTCATCGCTCCGCTCAAAGAACCCGCGATGCGCTCGCCAAGTCCCAGCTGTGCAATATCAACAACGTCCGGGAAGATGATCCAGCTCATCGTCTGCGCACCTGAAACGCCAATCGACATCAGCGCTGCAGCGATATAAACAAAAACCGGATTACCGTTTGCCGGATATAAACTGATAAATACCGCGCAAATCATGGACAGCGGCAGGCCGAACCGATAAATCTTTGTTTTCGGATACTTCTTTACAAAGATCGTCAGTATAGGCAGCATCACCATCTGCATTGCTAAAAACGATCCCATAAACGTTGTGGAACTCATACCAGTAATCACATATAGCGAAAAATACAACACGATAGAAGACACTATGTCAAGGTTGACCGCCTGGCAAAGATAAATACCCAGGAGTTTTCTGAAGGATTTGACCTTAAACGGTTTTATAAACTGTCCTACAGAGAACTTTGATTTCTCACTCCCGTACTTAACCCGTTCTTTCACAAAAATTCCCGTAAGAATCAAGGGGATGCCGAAAAACAAACCGAAGCCCAATACAATGGTGAAGTAAAACTGGGACAGCGTTATGCTGCCGACCGTTAATTTTTCAAATAACACGGTCGGAACAAGCGATGCGACGACGCAAGCAATCAGCGAGAAGGCTTGCCTTAAAAAATTAAGTTTGTTTGTTTCTTCGTACCGGGTAGACACCTCAGTGCTCAACGAACTGTACGGCACGGAAATGACCGTAGCAACCGTCGAATAAAGAATATATGTTATTGTTACGTAAATAATCTTTGCAATCTGAGATGTAAAGGAAATCGGATTCCAAAGAAGCGCCATTGAAAGTATCAGTACAATTCCACCGGCAAAAATGTACGGCTTTCTGCGGCCAAAACGACTCCGTGTATTGTCCGTTATAATTCCCATAATCGGGTCGGAAACTGCGTCCCAGATTTTTGAAACCATGATTACAGTAGCCGCCCATGCAGCATTTATTCCGATTACGTTTGTCAGGAAAATTAAATATAAAACAGAAACAACTGTTTGCCCTCCGCCGTCAAAAAAATTCGCCCAGGCAAAGATTAGTTTTTCACCGATGCCGACTTCTCTTTTTGTCTTTTCCACGTGGATTCCTCCTGTTAAGTTAAGAAGTGAAAGAGCAATGTGTAATTTCATTTTATATACAAATAGAAGCCACTTCCACTAATAACTTGCGAATAATTGCCAAAAATTGCTTTAAACGATTTGTTTAAAGCGTAATTTTATTTGATTTTGCTGCAATTGTATAATTATAGTATTTCTACTAAAACAATTCTCACAATGAAGGGGTATTCGGTTATAGCGAAAGGAATCTTCTTGAATCAATGAATCCATCATACAGTTCAATCTAATTTACCCTGTTCCGGTACGTAACCCTTACACTTCTAGAGCATGCGGCTGTTAACTGTTGCGGAGCCGAGCGCGCCCAGTGGGCGATGCAGCGATGGCGAAGCAAGCCCAGCGCGGGCGTTTTAGGCCGCCGCTTCAGCGGCAACGCGAAACGCCCCTGCGCGCAGGCCGCGGGTCGTTGGTTCGAGTCCAACAGGGGGAGCCAAACAAATCAAATCCGAACCCGATTCCAATTGGAGATGGGTTCGGATTTGTTGTTTATATAGAATCTTTCTAGTAAAACTTTTCACAACAATCGATATGTGCAAAAGAATCACACTAGCGAACTATAAAATCAAAATCTTCTCCGTAGCCAACTTGTTTACACACATGAAGGACCTCTCCGTCACCACGGAAGATGCGCCCAAAGGTTCTCAATAGTGGAGCATTATGAGGCACCTCAAGCAATTTGGCTGTTTTGGCGTCGGCTTTTACAATTCTTAAAATCATCTCGCCAGTAACAATTTCTATGTCTTTCTCTTCTCTGAGATAGCGATAAAGTGAATCATGCTCCAAATCAATTTCTAGTAAATAGACATATTCTTTTGGAAAATAGTTATCCTCAATCACGCAGGGCACGCCGCTGGCGTACCGTAATCGTTGTATCCGCAGTGCTCTGTCACCTTTGGGAATGTGCAGCCATTCTGCCACCTGCGGATCATCTAAAGGAATCAGTCCGGCCTCCAACAGTTTTGCTCCGGCAATTTTACCATTGGCTTCACATAATTCCGTGAAGCTGAACCCCGATAGTTTTAAATCCTTGTGCATCTTTGGAGGACTAATAAACGTTCCTTTTCCTTGCTTTCTTTTTACAAGACCCTGTTCCACCAGTTCAGCCATCGCACGGCGAATTGTAATTCGGCTAACACCGTATTGTTCCGCCAGCTCCTCTTCTGTTGGTAAACGATGTTTTGTATTGTAATTTTTCTTTTCAATATCCTTTTTTATCTCCTGCATGATCTGCTCATACAGTGGAACAATGCTATCATAATCTAGCAAATTTGGTTTCTCCTCTCGGGACCAGCTGGTCCGCATTGCTATCATTATATATAGTTATATAACTATATATGCATAACATTATATTATCATTCTTTCTGTTAGCACACAATACAATTCTTACAGGTTTCTTAACCCGATTTTGCCATTTGGTGAAATATATTATTATTCGTAAAGTCACGTATCGATAGCATGAACTACACTGGTAAATGAAAAGGGTCCTTTGAAGGACCCTTTTGACAAAACGTATAAAAAAGATCAATATTCAAATTTCCACATATACCGGCGGTATGACATTGGGTGCATTCGTATATCCGCCATAGCCGCGATAAACTGTTTGGTTACCGGATGGATTAATAAGCCATTGAAATACTCAGCCACCGTTTCATCGAGCTCGTCAAGTCCCAATTCCGAGGCGTCAATCACATAGTGATGTCCGGCATATTGATCCAGAAATCGTTCGACTCGATCATCCAGCGGACGGGTACGTCCAACGCTTTTCAACAGCAAAATCGCAAGATCCTTATCGGTTGTCTCAAACGCGCCGTGGAAATATTCACCCGTATGCACAGGCACGCAGTGCACAGCCTGCATTTCCTGAAAGAAACAGAATGCGTCAGAATACGCGCTTTCCCATGCGGCGCCGCTGGCCATGACATTCCAAACCGTATCGTCTTTATAGGTCATTGCAAACTTTACCGCGCGCTGTTTTACCTTCTTATAAGCTGCATGATAGATTGCGGGCAATTTTTCAAAAGCGTCCATCGCTTTATCATAATATGGATAACCCTGTATTTGATGTAGCAGTTCAAAAGCGATCTTCAGCGCCGTGCCTTGGCTGTTCTGATGCATGAGTTCAGGTTTTTCATACCATTCATCGGAATGGTAATAGACAATCGAATAATCGGCGCTTTGTGCGGTAAGCGAATCGCCATAGCCGGTCAAGCCGATCGTAATTGCGCCTGCTTTTTTTGCGGCATTGAGCGCCTCTACCGTTTCGGGCGTCGCTTTCGTTGAAATGCAAATCACCAAAGCATTCCGATCCACGCACTTCGGCGTTGCGCTTACAAACTCACTGCTGTTGTATCCGGCAGTGTGGAACGTGGTACTTTCAGCATTTAGCAGATAGCGGGCGGGATAAGACGCTGAAAACGAGCCTCCGCATGCTGCAAAGATAACTGTTTTAAGCCCTCCGCGTGCATCCAGTTCCTTTTTGACACAGTTAATAGTTTCAATGACTTCTTTCATTCCTGCAATCATAGTCCTTATATCCTTTCTTCAAGCTCTAGCGAAGCTTTGCTGTAGCCTGTTTATCTATTTGCCAGTCGCCTTCCGGCGTCCGGCAGATTACAACGCCATAGAGTTCCCGTGCTTTCTCGGCCGATACTTTTTTCTCAATAACATCATTCAAAACCTTTTCGGCCGGTCGCATTCGAGGATTTCCATATCCTCCCGCGCCGGGAGTTACAACGCGGATCACATCGCCTTTTTTTAAAGACAGACTTGATGTTTTATGACCCATTTTTGTTTTTTTTCCATCTTTTGAAATTCGCCAGAAGGAACCGACTTCACCATCCAGTCCTCCTTCCAGTCCCCATGGATGAAATTTATGTCGATCCCCCAGTCCGGTGTAAAGAATGTTGTCCTGCATGATTTCAAGTTCGCGTTCGATTCCAAGTCCGCCGCGATTTTTACCGGCCCCACCCGAGTCTTCCTTCAGTTCATACTTGCGAGCCAAAATTTTATTAAATTCCAGCTCAGTCGCCTCGATAGGCATATTGGACGTATTCGTCATGTTGACTTGAACGCCGGATAGTCCGTCATAATGAATGGATGCACCGCCACCGCCCGCGATTACCTCATGGAATATAAATACACGGTCGGACCCGATCTCGCCTTTTCCGGCAAGGATTGTTGTTGTGCAAGCACCGTTCCCAGCGGTGACGACAGCTTCCGGCAAAACGGGAGCCAGCGCACCAAAGATCGCATCGGGCACGCGCTGCGAACTGTCTATCTGCGCGCCGACGGGAGCAGGTTCATTGGGATTCAATATGCTTCCTTTGGGCGCAATAATACGAATTGCGCGATTGATCCCCTCGTTTGCAGGAATATCCGGGCCAAGCATTGCCTTAATAGCAAAGAAAACATCTGCCTTTGTGCAGGGCCACGGTACATTTATCGGTGCATCTATCTGGGCGGCCGATCCTGTGAAATCTACCGTTAAGTCATCGTCGTCGATTGTAATCTTCGCCTTTATCGGTAACGGATCGGGGTATTTATCGCCGCAGCCATCGACGTAATCGGTATACTCGTAATCACCGTTGGGCAGTTTGGCAACAACAGCGCGCACCCGGCGTTCAGAATAATCGATGATCTCCTTCATGCAGTCAATCAATACATCTCCATAGCGTGCATAGGCGTCGCAGATGCGTTCGATACCGATCAGATTTGCGGACATCTGCGCAGTCAGATCGCCTTCGCGTTCCTGTGCCACGCGGGTGTTGTTCAGCAGCAGATCCATCACGCTCTGAATAAGCGCGCCATTTTCACAAATCCGAATTACCGGGATGCGAATGCCTTCCTGAAACATGCTGTTGGCGTCGCCGGAGGTGGAACCCGGAACCTTGCCGCCAATATCGGAATGATGTGCGATGTTAGCAATCCAGCCTACAAGTTTGTCTCCCGAAAATGCCGGGGCGGCAATGACGATATCCGGCAGATGGTTGCCCCCGCCATGATATGGATCGTTTGCAATAAACATGTCGCCAGGTTTGATGTTTTCTCTACCAAATTTCTTATAAATATTTGGAACGATGCTGAGCATGGACCCCAATAACGCTGCAAGGCTCTCCATCTGCGCCACAGAATTACCGTCAGGGTCTATGACGGCCGTGCATACATCATGGCGTTCCTTCATGTTGGTGGAATAAGCGCTCCTGATAATGATGCCGTAAGTTTCCTCCGCTATCGACATCAGCAGATTGCGGACAACTTCCACAGTGACCGTGTCAACCCTTCTCTTCTGCGTCATCTTATTTCACCTCATCAAAATGAATCTTTATATTGCCGTATCCATCTATGCGCGCGGTCCATCCGGGAGGCACCACCAGCGTTGTATCCATCTGTTCCATGATGCATGGCCCGGTAATCTCTTGACCCGCGGCAAAGTCGGCGCGATTATAAACCGGCGTATCAATTCGCAATGAATGATTCTGGAATAACACACTTCGATGCTCAATGGCATTTGGAAGCGCATTGTTCGGCCACAAGGGCTCTGGCGTGAAATTCGGCTTATCAATCGTTCCGACAGCAGAGACGCGATAACTGACAAATTGCACAGCTGCCGCCTTATTGCAATATCCATAGCTGCGCTTATGTTCCGCATGGAAATCCTCAATCGCCTTTGTCAACGCATTTACATCCATATCTCCAGCGGAAATTGGAATACATATCTCAAAATTCTGCCGGTGATAACGCATATCAATAGAAAATTCAAAACTGCGTCGTTCCGCGGGCACGCCTTCGCGATCAAGCAATTCAGTGCCTTGGCAAACCATACTTTCAAACTGTCGGTTGACTTCATCAAGGTTTTCTACAGTTCCCGCCAGAATTCGTGTGCGCGAAAGGTCAAACTTTGTGTCGGCCATCAGCAATCCCAGAGAACAAAGCGTCCCCGGATGTGGCGGAATGATTACTTCGCTGATGCCCAGTTCCCCGGCCACCTCGCAGGCATGCAGGGGACCGGCGCCACCGAATGCCATCAGGCTGAATTCACGCACATCGTAACCTTTTTCCACAGAGACGCTTCGAATGGCGCGGATCATATTGGAATTTACAACCGAAATGATCCCTTTGGCTGCTTCGTCGGAACTCAGGCTGCTTTTGGAACAGATGTTCTCATTGAGTGCGTCGAGTGCCTTTTCAAGATAGACCTGCATGCGGCCTCCCAGAATGCGGCTCTGATTGAGCTTACCCAGCAAAATATTGGCATCCGTAACAACCGGACGTGTGCCTCCTCGTCCATAACATGCCGGGCCAGGCGTTGCGCCCGCACTTTCCGGGCCGACTTTCAGCGCGCCGCCCTCGTCAATCCGTGCGATTGAGCCGCCGCCCGCGCCGATGGTAATAATGCTGATCATCGGAATCCTGGCCGGGTAGCCTTCCACAAGCCGTTCGTTGGATACCTGCGGCGTGTAATTCTCGATCAAGCTGATGTCGGCACTGGTTCCTCCCATATCAAATGTGATGATCTTATCGGCTTCGCATTGGCGGCCGATATAAGCTGCGGCAATAACGCCGGCACTGGGTCCGGATACAGCTGTTTTGATTGGACATTCTATGGTTTCTTTTATCGAAATAATCGAGCCGTTGGATTGCGTAACATACGGCTCTGCGGTGATGCCCAGATCTTTGATTGATTTTTGAAAATTATATACATATTTTTCCATTACAGGACCCAAATAGCTATTCAGCACCGTCGTACTCATTCGGCTGTATTCGCGGAATTCCGGCGCCAACTTGCTGGAAATGGTCACATATGCCTCTGGATACTCTTCCTTAATAATCTCTTCAATTCTCAGTTCGTGGGAGGGATTGATAAACGAGAATAACGTACACACCGCAATGGATTGAACCTTTTTACGTTTCAGTTCACGCACAACCTCGCGTACTTCGTTTTCATCCAGCGGCGTTTCCACGCTTCCGTCATACAATATCCGTTCGCTGACTCCATAGTTCAATCCTGAAGGGATCAGAGGGCAGGGCTTCTGTTCCTGAAGTTTATAAAGCGACGGACGGCGCTGGTTTCCAATCTCCATAAGGTCCTTAAAGCCTTTGGTTGTGATCAGCGCGAGCACCGCGCCTTTTCGCTCGATCAGCGCGTTCGTTCCCACCGTCGTTCCATGCGCAAGATATGCAACCTGCGCGGACAATGCGTGTTTGATCGACAATACGTCGTCAATGCCCTTTACGATGGCCCGAGAGGGATCTTCCGGTGTAGAGCTGTCTTTATAGTTGTAAAGCTCGCCGGTATCCTGATTGAAAACGGAAAAATCCGTGAATGTTCCGCCAACGTCAACCCCGATCATATATCCCATGTAATTTCACCTCACAAATTAGTATCGGCCGGTATATGCCGTGCTAAAAACTTCTTCTATCTTTATCCGGGAAAACGGGTTCAGGTTATCCCATGGTCTCTCAACCACGCCGCATTCTTTGCGTCGGCCGCACGCGGGTCCAGCCGGTAGCGCGCGTCATTGCATTCAAGCGAAAACAACCCTCCATACCCAAGCGCCAGAATCTCACCGATAATCCGCTCCAGATCCAGATCCCCATCGCCCAGTGCCATATGGCAGGACGGATGCGTATCGTGAAGATGCACATGTGCAAGTTTATCGCCCAGAGTCGCGCCATATTCGGCTACGGTTTGCCCCATCACGGTCATCTGGCCAATATCAAGCAATCCAAAGACACTGTCTGCAGGCAGTTGATCGATCATCTCTCGCACTTGCGCGGGCGAGTTTACCAAGTTTGAGGACATCGGCGTCAGTGTTTCGTAAACTAGCTTTACGTCATGTGCCACAGCATGTCGGGCGATCTTTTCAATTGAGTCCAGGCTGCGTCGCAGCGCCGGATCTTTTGGCAAGTCGTAATAACCACTGCCTGACGTTATCAAAACCCAGGGGCACTGCAGTTCGGCTGCAAGATCGACTGCTGCGCAATAATAATCCACACTGCGTTGGCGCAGCGAATCTTCCTGTGCCGCCAGATTGAACGGATAATTACATTGCTCCGGCGTGATCGCGCATACCGTCAGGTTACGTGCTTTGAGTCTGGAACGTAAATCTCTGCAAAACGCCGGTGATAAATCCATCAGATCTATCTGCGGCGCGGCGGCCCAGAGTTCCACTTTTGAAAAACCGAGTTGCGAAGCTGTATCGAGAAAATAATCCATGGAGTAACGATAGTATGGATAACTACCAATCGCTATCCGATCCGCAGAGAGTCCAGTCACGATACCACCTCCTTAATGCGTGTTTTTAGGGAAGCAGGAACCGGCGTACCGTATCCAAATGAGCCATGAACAAGGCAGGTTTTGGAAGCAAACGCCGCTGCATCGGCCAGGGCTGGCGGTAAGATTTTGGCGCGGTAATTTGCGTCAGTCCAGCGGTCTTTCCCGTCGTTTTTCAGTGCCTGCGCAAGCCTGACCAGCAAACAAGCCGCAAAGCTGTCGCCCGCCCCCATCGTATCGATTGCCTGCACAGCGTATGGTGGCTGTCGATAAATCCGTGCTCCATCCCATACGAAAGCGCCTTTGCTTCCTCTGGTTGCTACCACAACGCCACAACCTTTTTTATACACGTGTTCGCAAAGTTCGAACGTTTCATCTTCCGAAAGCTCGCTGCATGATAGAAAGCTGAAATCGATATAAGAACACACCCGTTCCAGCCGGTCCTGTTCGTTCCAACGGTAGGAAAAATCATAGCTGATCAACGGTGACAGCGGTGCCAGCAGTGGAAGCTGCTCATCTATAAATCCGTTGTTGGTCGTATGTACCACGTCGAAACAATCAATATGAGTAAGATCATCTTGACCCAGCTTAATAGGCGTCTTTTGCAGCACGCCGCCTTTGTTGCTGCCCAGAAATACCCGGTCTCCATCGATTAGCGTAACGCATGCAAAGCCGTTTTCGCCACGGGTTCGCCGGCAGCGGCTATGTCCCACGCCTAATTCATCAAGCGTGCGCAGCACATGTTCCGCCACTTCGTCCGTTCCGTTAACCCCCAGAAAATCACTTTGTACGCCGAGTTGTTTCGCATACACCGCAACATTCAGGGCTTGACCGCCCGGGTACATCATCCCTTGGTTGAGATAAATATCACAGACATTGTCCCCTAGGCCTAACACTTTCACCATAATATTCTCTCCGCTCAGAAAGATGCTTCCGGCTTTAGATCCTCAGGAATAGGGCACTCGTAAGTCTTATCCTTCATTGCTTCGGCAAACTCTCTGCGCACTGCGCTCATCGCCTCGCCATCGGTAGCCACGGCAACGCCGGTAAGCGCCATAACCTTAGCAGCTGTCAGCATTCCGTTGTAACAGAGCGGCCTTTTACCCTGTGCCACCTCCTGCCAGGAGTGCCCGGGAGTATCCTTTGCATAGCAGGCGGTCGTCAGTTGTATCGTGGGAGTAAACCAACTGACGTCGCAAACGTCCGTGGAACCATATTTTGCATGTGGTATCTCTTTGTAGGGATACAGCACGTCGTTGATAACCTTTCCGCGAATCTGTGGAATCAGCGGCGCCGCATCCGGCCCATATAAATACTCCAGAGTGGAAAATGTGCTTTCCTCGGCATTTTTCGGGAAAGCTTTATGTATTTCACTGCAGAAATTCTCGTCCTCCACCGTGTGCGGAGTTGGTCCGATTTTTACAAATTGCTCATAGGCAATCCGTTCGAGCGTACGATTTGGAACAAGCTCCGAAAGGCCACCTGTATATTTCACATCCGCTTCACAGCGCGTCATCATGGCCGCGCCGTGCGCAATCTCGTCGATTCTGCGGGCGGTTTCCATCGCCCGTTTATGATTGTTTGCACGAATGTTATAAACAACTTCCGAATAATTTGGGATAACGTTAGGCGCAACGCCTCCCGCATCGATAAAAGCATAATTAATACAAACATCACGCTGCACCTGACCGCGTAAATAATTTGCGCCTACGTTCATCAGCTCCGCCGCGCTCAACGCGCTTCGTCCAATATGCACCTGCGAAGGCGCATGTGCGGAGATGCCTTTAAAGCGGATACGCAAACTCTGTATGGCCATAAAATTCATCGACCAAATATTGTTATCATCCGCCGGATGCCATGTGATGGCGCAGTCAACGTCGTCAAATAAACCGGCGCGGACCATATAAATTTTGCCTCCGCCTCCTTCTTCGGCAGGACAGCCATAAAACCGAATCGTACCCGGTAAATTGTTTTCTTCAAGATAGCGTTTTACCGTTATTGCCGCCGCCATCGCACCGGTGCCAAGAATATGGTGGCCACATCCATGGCCGGGCGCGCCTGGTGTGACAGGACTGCGGGTAACGGAATCCGCATGCTGCGAAAGGCCCGGCAGAGCATCATATTCACCAAGGAAGCCGATCAGCGGCCGGCCCTGTCCCGCCTCCGCGACAAAAGCGGTATGCATGCCGGCAACACCGTCCGTAAGGACGAATTGTTCATGCTGCAGGATGGCTTTCAATTCGTCTGCGGAGCGCTTTTCATCAAATCTGGTTTCAGCGTAATCCCAAATGTGCCCCGCCGCTTCCGTGTAACGATCCCGATTCGACTCGATGGTTTCAATTACAAATTGTTCTTTGTTCATACTCTTGCTCCTTTCAGCTGTTGAATTGCTGATCCACCAAATGACACATTACAAAATGATCGTTCGCCACCTCCGTAAATTGTGGCACTTCCCTTGTGCAACGTTCCATGGCATAGGGACACCGCTGATGGAAGTGGCAGCCTGAAGGTGGGTTGGCTGGATTGGGCACATCTCCTTGCAAGATGATGCGTTCACGTTGTAAAGAAGGATCGGGCATTGGAATTGCCGACAGCAGCGCCTGCGTATAAGGGTGCGTGGGATTCTCAAACAACTCCTTTTTCTCAGCAATTTCAACGATTCGTCCGAGATACATAACTGCGATCTGGTTGCAAATATGATTCACAACCGACAGATCATGCGAAATAAAGATATACGTCAGGTTGAATTCCTGTTTCAGTTCATTAATAAGGTTCAGCACCTGCGCGCGGACGGATACATCCAGCGCAGAGACCGGTTCGTCGCATATAATAAGCTTTGGCATGACAGCCAGCGCCCGGGCGATGCCGATTCTCTGCCGTTGACCGCCGGAAAACTCATGCGGAAAGCGAGAGATATAGGAGTGATTGATCCCTACCATATCCATCAACTCAAGAACCTTCATTTCCTTCTCTCTTTCATTCTTGCCGCTGAAAATATCCAATGGTTCCTGTATAATTTCGCCTACCGTCATGCGAGGATTCAGAGAGGCACCCGGGTCCTGAAAAATTATCTGCATCTTCTGACGAAGCAGACGCATTTCTTCCTTGCTTAATTTAAGGATGTCCCTTCCTTCAAATAGGATTTCTCCGTCGGTTGCATCGATCAGCCGCAAAATACTGCGACCCAACGTGGATTTTCCACAGCCGGACTCACCCACGATACCGAAAATATCGCCCTCTTTCAGCGAAAAGCTAACCCCGTCCACGGCTCGCACATACCGTGTTGGGCCGGAAAACAAACCGCCTTTAGTTATGAAATATTTCTTTAAATTTTTAACCTCTAATATGTTCTGATTCATTTCCCGGCGTCTCCTTTTTCTCATACTTGAAGCAGCGCACCTTGCACCCGTTCGCCTCGTACAGTGCAGGCATTTCGGCCTTGCAGCGTTCCATAGCGTATGGACACCGTGGCCAGAATCTGCATCCCGTCGGTAAATCGTAAAGGCTGGGAACCTGTCCTTCTATGGTATAAAGCTTTTTGTTTTCTTCACCCATCTTGGGTAGTGCGCGCATAAGCCCTTGTGTATAGGGATGCAAGGGTTTTTTGAATAATTTGTGCACCTCGCTATATTCCATAACCATTCCCGCATACATAACAAGGACATAATCGGCCATTTCCGCCACAACACCCAAATCATGGGTAATCATTATGATGGAAGTGTCCATTTTCTTCTTAAGATTTCGAATTAGATCCAGTATTTGTGCTTGGATCGTCACATCCAGCGCAGTGGTTGGCTCGTCAGCAATCAACAGTTGCGGATCGCAGGCCAAAGCCATCGCGATCATGACCCGCTGTCGCATGCCTCCGGATAGCTCGTGCGGGTATTCATCAACCCGTTTTTCCGGTGCCGGTATATTAACAAGACGCAGCATCTCGATGGACTTTTCTCTCGCCTTTTTTTTTGACATCTTTTCATGGCGCAGGATCATTTCACGAATCTGATATCCCACGGTGTAAACTGGATTAAGACTGGTCATTGGTTCCTGAAAGATCATTGCGATTTCCTTGCCGCGGATCTGCGTCATATCCTCGTCCGATAAGTGAGTAATGTCACGGCCTTTGAAACGAATGTTGCCTTCCACAATCTTACCTTTGGGTGGCAGCAGATGCAAAATCGACATGGAGGTTACACTCTTCCCACATCCGGATTCCCCAACGATGCCGAGTGTTTCATTCTTATGCAGGGTGAAGTCAACGCCATCCACCGCGGGAACCTGTCCCTTGCGATCGAAAAAATAGGTTTTCAACCCACTGACTTCCAACAATACATCATCCTTCATAGACGCCCTCCTGAACCATTTTCATTTCGCAATTCCGTGTCCGTTGTACGTGTTTCAAATTTGGAGCGATCTTTTTAAATCCTGCTGCATAGCTTAAACCTGTCCTTTCGGAAAGGATATGATATGCAGGACGGTCTGCACGGCCAGACAAACGGCCGTGCAGCCGTCGCCTCGAATGTACCGCTGAAGCATTACTTTTTTAATCCCCGACATTGTTTCTCAGTGTGTCGGGATATCTGCCTGTCATCAGTCGGCGAGTTCCCAGGTCCACACTTCGTAGTTGTACCAAATAAAATCATCCTGCGGGATGGATACCAAACGGGTCGAGTGCGCCCACAGGTTGTTCTGATGATAGAGCCAGATGTATGGCTGGTCTTCCACCAAAGCCGCCTGGTAAGCGTCAAACTCCGCCTTGCGCTCGCTGAAGCCTACCAAAGAGCTGCCGGCTTCGGCCAGATCATACCATTTGGAATCGGTTAACAGTGAATAGTTCTGGGCACTGCCCGGTTTTACAATAACAGCACTCTCAGCAGGATCGATATTGCTTCCGCCACCTAACAGTCCGAGATCAAAATCACCATTGCGCATCATTTCCAGAAGAGTCGGGAAATCATACGTCTCAATTGTAACAGTGATGCCAATATCGGCCAGATTTTGCTGGATGATAAGGGCGGATTGCTCACGCACCTGATTTCCTTGCGGAACGATAAGTCGGTATTCTTTTGTGAAATCAAATCCGGCGGCCTGGAGCTCGCTCTTTGCCGCGGTGGGGTCATAGCTGTTGCCTACCAAATCACTGTTAAAATACGGGTGATATTCAGGCATCGGCCCGACGGCCACTTGTCCCTCGCCTGCCATCAGCTGATCGACGATCAATTGCTTGTCAATTGCCTTGTCAAATGCAACACGCACCGCTTGATCCTGGAAATATGTTTCACCTTCAGAAAGATTAAACTCCATATACTGATAGGAATAACCGGGAACAGATGCGGCAACAAGATTGTCGGCGGACTTTACGGTCTCCCAGTCGGAAAGCGGAATGCTGCCGGCACCGACCACGTCGATATCGCCGTTCAACAATCCGGCAGTAAGACTGCTGGCGGGAACTACCTTGACGACCAGCGTTTTAAAATCGGGACAGCCGAGATAGTAATCCGTGTTGGCTTCCAGTTCAAGTTCCTCACCCGCCGTGTCCTTCACGTATTTGAAGGGGCCGCTGCCAATCGGAGCCGACCAGAAATCGGACGTATTGATATCAGCATAGTTACCCGTGTCCAGAATATGCTGAGGCAAGATATAGAAGAAGCTGCACAGGGAGCTAAGGATTGTGCTTTGATCTTTTGCCGACTTAAAGGTTAGCTGAAGCGTGTATTCATCAATCGCTTCCGCACCCAACGCGGCGGGGTCTGCGCAAACGCCATTCTCGTCGGTACCAGCAAGTATGCTAAACTCGCTGCGGTAATAGTTGTCAACGGCTTCGTTGGTTACTGCCTGCAGGGTGAATACTGCGTCGTCGGCGGTGAGCGGTTCACCGTCATGCCAAGTGCAATTTTCATTCATATAGAATGTAATGCTCGTGTTGTCCGCAGACATCTCCCACGAATTCGCAAGCCGTGGCAGATATTCGCCGTCATGATTGCATGTGACCATGCGCTCAAACATTTGGTCGGCAACGCAGTGTCCATAGTTGCCGGACGTATTATAAATGTTCAAGGTGTTCCAGGAGGAGATGATCGCCATGGTGACGACTTCATCCTTCGGACCTGTAGCCTCGACGGTGCTGGATGTCGTTGTCTCCGTCGAAGATGTAGTTTCCGAAGAAGCTGTTTCTGAAGAGGTCGGGCTGGTACTGCAACCAACTAGTGCAAGTGGCAGCACTAAGGCAATTGCAAGAAGAAAGCATACTTTTCTTTTCATGTTCTATACTCCTTTTTTATTTTATTTATCGCATTCATTCGGCGATGAATGTAATAAACCTGATGCTTAGCGGATCGAAGTCTTGGGATCTAATGCGTCGCGCAGGCCGTTTCCAATAAAGTTGATACTCAGTATGGTCGTCATCAGCATCAATCCCGGAGGCAGCCACATCCACGCACGACTTTTCAGGATCGTAATCGACTGCGCGTTATACAGCATATTTCCCCAAGAGGCTGCGGGCGGTTGAACGCCCATACCCAGAAAGCTAAGTGACGATTCGAGAATAATCGCCGATGCAATGCGGAACGTGATCGATATAAAAATCGGCGCAATTGCGTTGGGCAGAATATATTTCGTAATGACACGGCTGTCTTTTTCTCCGATCGCGATTCCACCTTCAACGTAGTCCTTTTCACGCACGCTCAGCACTGTCCCATATATTTGCCGTGCAAATTTTGTCCATCCGAGCACGCCGATGACGACTGTAACCGTGACGATAGACGGACCAAACATAGAAACGAGGAATAGAATCAAAATGGTGGATGGAATGGTCATGAAAATATCGGACGCGCGCATAACCATCGTCTCCAGAGCTCCGCGATAGAACGCCGCCAAAAGGCCCAGCGGAATGCCAATGATTACACTGATAGCAGTGGACATGATCCCCACAAACAGCGACACGCGCCCGCCGTAGAGCAGTCTTGCTAACACATCCCGGCCGACATCGTCGGTTCCCAGCAGATGGTTACCACCCGGGGCTTGATTAAATGCGGTCGCGTCGATCTGCGACTCTGTAAAGGGCAGAAACGAAGGCAATATCAATACGACCAACGCGATTAAGATAAAGGTAAAAAAACCAAATACCGCCAGTCTGTTTCTGCTATAGCGTTTAATAAAGTTGCGGAATCCCGCTTTTTTTTGGCTCAACCCAGCACCTCCCTATCTGGTTTTATCATCGATCAGTTGTACCGGATCCGAGGATCCAGCACCCCATAAAACAAATCTGTCAATAGATTGAACACAAGCACAGCGATTGCGGTAACAATGGTGACACCCATTATGACAGGGTAATCGCGCGCGCTGATGGATTTAAGCATAAGATTGCCAAGCCCCGGCCAGGAAAAAACTTGTTCTGTAACAACAGCGCCGCCAATTAACATCGGTATTTCCATGCCGAGATAAGTGGCCACAGGAATCAACGAGTTGCGCAGCACATGTTTAAATATAACGACGCGATTACGTAACCCTTTCGAATACGCCGTACGCACATAATCTTCACGCATGACTTCCAGCATACTGCTTCGAGTGTACTGTATCAGGCTGCCAACCATGGTGCTTCCCAGTACTGTGGCCGGCATAACTAGATGACGCAGCAAGGATAGTATTGAAGTGCTTTTACCCGTATCGTACATTCCGCCGATCGGTAATATTCCCAATTGAACCGAGAACAGGTACAGAAAAACCAGTGCAAGAAAAAAACTCGGAGTCGAGGTTGATAAAAACGAAAAAACGGAAGAAACATTATCCCAGGCTCCATTTTGGTGACAAGCCGACTGAATGCCGAGCGGAAACGAAATGATGCATGCGACCAGAACGGCTGAAAGCGTTAGCAGTACCGTCGGCCAAAGCGCGTTCATAATCATGGGCAAAACTTCACCGCTCGTTCGGTATGAAATGCCAAGATTTCCCGAAAGGAAGTTTTTCATCCATAACAGATACTGCATATAGACCGGTTGGTTGAGGCCTAGTTTCTCTGCTTGGCGCAATACCTCGGCTTCCGAAATGTTTTGGTTGTTAAGTAGAAGCTCCAGTGGGCTACCCGAGGCAGTGTAGCAAAGCCCAAACACCAGTATCGTAATCCCAATAAAGGTCGGAATCGCGATTAAAATTCTTTTCAACACATACCTTTTCACATTGCACCACCTAATTGAGAAATTCGGCGTTTTATACGCCTCGTACATTTTGTCGATGTTTCGGAGCATACATAAAAATGGCATCCTACACGTTTCGTATTTTGAATCACTCGCAAACAACCTCCAAAGAAATCTTCGCGTCGCAGTATTTGCAATTTAATTACTATACTAAACGTACGCACGAATCATTGCTGCTAAACATTGCTCCTTTTACGTAGCTATAAAAAACAATGTTTGCTATACAAAAGCCTGCGCTCAACCAAATCACACTTTCAGCGCCGAATAGATCGCAGCATTTTCCGCTTAAAAGATTGGCCGATGCAGTTCCGATCACCGACGTGGTCGTTAATCCAGCGGCAACCGAGAAGTTATGGATACGACCATCTCCCGCATCAGAAAACGCCTGTACGCTAACCGGATAAAAAATGGCAAACGCCATCGATTGGATAATCTGAGCCGCAAATAGTATCGAGACGCTTTTGGATAGCAACATCAGACCCGGACGTAAAAGTCCTATCACTAAAACAGCCGACATCATTCCCTTGCTGCTGAAATGCTTCATGAATCGTACGGACGCAAAGAGGATCAAGCATTCTGTAGCCGCGCCAGCCGCACAAACCGCACCATATAAGCCGTCCGAACCTCCCCTTTCACGAACAATAAGCGCCAGGTAACTACCAATTGGTCGATGGCTCATCCAATACAGCGTGAACAGGATAAGCAATAAACGGTAGTTCTTCTTTTTCAGCAGAATCGAAAAAGACGCTGTAAACAAAAGTGGCTCCTTGCCTGTGGACAAACTTTCTTTGCTATTATTCGGCAATGCAAACGGAAGCAAAAGCAACAATGGTAAAATACTGCAAAATATCATCGCCTGAATTCCAAAGTAGCCGTTGTAACCCGCCCGGCTTACCATCCAGCCGAACCATATAGACGTCAGCGCATATCCAAGCGATCCCCACGCGCGGATACGACTGTAAACGACAAGTTCTTCCGTTTTGTGTATCTCGTCAGTCCATGCATCAAGTAATTGCCCAAACGGATAAGCAAAAGCCGCCAGTGTCGTGCAGATGATAAGACATCCAATCGGTTGTCTTATTCCCCTTTGTCCCACGATAGATAGGAAAAAAATAGCTGCTATCGACAGGATTAAGTAATTTCGCAGTGGTATTCGACTATCGGTAATGTAACCGGCCGCGGGTTGCACGAGCAAACTTACTACAAGCGACAAACTTGTTACTGTGCCGCACCATGCGCCGTTATAGCCACATTCGACCAGATAGGGCACAAGGAAACTGGCGAAGATGCTGTAGCCGCAAAAATATAAAAAGTAAACTCCGGAAAACGCCATGCGGTGCAATTTCTGGCGGTGAAGCGATATCATCCGTATTCCTCCGCAGATACGCTTAAGGCATACTCTTCATCGAAAGCAGAGTAACCGGCAATCGTTTCGTTCAAAATCAAAGCAGGAGTTGTTCATGTGTGATAATCCATTGCTTACTCATCTTATATTGTTATGTTTTGTATGCATTTGTATTATATCCATATTGTATTCTGTTGTCAACCTATATTGTTTTTTTAGAAAGTATTGACAACCATAGAATAGCAATATATCAAATCGAATTGTCCAAAATAGCAATCGCCAAGCCGCTATCCACACAATAGTGAGAGGAAAACGAAATCAACCCAGCTTGTTTAATGAACTACTCTCCAAAGACAGGATATCAGTTCCGGAAAATACCGACGGCATAGAAAAGCGCTGGTGAAAGGGCTCCCATGAGTTCCTATCACACAGCGCACTTAAACTTAAGACGTGATGCTGGCTTCAAAACCCGATAATCAGATTTTGAAGCCGCTTAAAAATCGACTTTTCCACTTTCGCCCTAGCCTGACCTCATTGGCCGAATCCAGTCTTATTCAAAACAGTGGTTCGGGCATTCAGACTCTATCATATAAGCCGATGTTGTATGAGTCACTCTCCGATCGTCTCAACATATATACGTCTCAGCTGAGGCCCGTCGAATTCCACAAGATAGATATCCTGTGCTCCGCCGCAGATAATTTCTCCGTCGATCAGCGGGAAAACGCAATGGTTTCCTGTCAGCGTACTCTTAATATGGCCGGTTGAATTATTGCCCGTCGCTCCATAGCTTGGCAGAAAATGTGCGTGCGCATACGGAACGTCCGACGGAACCAACTTGCTGAATGTCTCCGCAATATCCGTTTCAACACAGGGCAGCGCCTCATTAACGATAATGCCGGTCGTCGTATGCGCGGTGATGACGACCAAAAGACCGTTTTTTATTCCGGAATCCTTCGCGGCCTGGTGCACGTAAGTCGTGATATTGATGAATTCTTCAGCTTTGTGTGTCAGTATCTGTAATGTTTCAAGTTTTACCATCACTGAGCGCCTCCAAATATAAATCGCATAGCATTTTCGGAATAAAGCGCCTGCCTTGCTTCCTCTCGCATCTCCACCTTGTCCAGCGCGTGTTTCAGTTTAAAGGCGCGAAAACGCGGCGTATTGGAGGCGAACATCACCTGATTGTGGAGGCTGCGTTCATGCCAATGCGGTCCCATATCATTCGTGAAGAGTCGCCTCATGGATTCTTCCGGCGAATCGAGGTATAAAACCGAAGTGTCGGTATAAACGTTCGGGTATTTCAGCATCAGCATGACTGTTTCTCTGACCCACGGCCAGCCAAAGTGTGCAAGGCAGCAGCGCAAATCCGGATGGCGGATCAATACTTCCTCAAACGCCAGCGGCTGACTGAACTTTGTGGGAGTGTCCGGCTCCCAGGATAATCCCGAATGAAAGGTAATCGGCTTATTATATTTTTCGCAAAGTCGATAAATCGGCTCCATGATTTCATCCGTCGGATAGAAGCGCTGTTTCGAAGGGTTCAGTTTTAGTCCCTGCAATTGAAGATCGCCAAACGCGTAATCCAGCTTCTCGACCGCATCCTTTCTGTGCGGATCAATACTAGCAAACCCGAAGAACCTGTTCGGATATGCTGCGACAATCTTTGCTATCTGTTCGTTTGACACCACATATCCGCCGCTCTCGGTGCTTACGTCAAGCGCCAACAGCGCCGCCTTGTCGACTCCGCCGTAATCCATTTCTGCAAAAATCTCTTCAAAACTCATTGGTGCCTGCTTATAAACGCCGAACGTATTGCTTCTGAAAGCAAGCTCGTCATCATTATCACAGATCAGTTTGTAATAAATTGGGTGTACATGCATATCAATCAGCATTTCGTGTCTCCTCAATACGGTTCAAATCTGGTGATCACTTCGGCGCTCAGTTTCGCACCCGCTTCCATGCAGCCGGGAATATCCCTTCCTGTCATAAGCCCGTATGTAAATCCGGCGATATAGCTGTCCCCCGCGCCCACAGTGTTCACGACTTTGACCGGAAAGATGCCATAGCGATATACATTTTTCCCGTCGAAACTGAGGCTGCCCTTTTCGCCGCGCGTCGCGGTGACAATCTTCGGTCCATACGAATATATTTTTTTCATCCACTCGATCAGCGGCCCTTCTTCCATTTCATCGCATGAAAAAAACACATAATCAACATACGGAAACCATTTTTCGCATTGATATTCGGGATCCCTTGAAAATACCGAAAAATCCATGACGGTCCTGACGCCCGCATCGTGAAACTCTTCCAGATGGTCCAGAACATTCCCGAATAAATCTGTGTGCATGTAGTCATGGGTTTTCACAAACGCAATTTCCTCTTCAGTCAGCGCGTAGTCTCCCATAACTCCTTCAATTTCTTCCAGGTGAACGCGGTCGGTACCATTTTTTAGGTCCATCATCATTTTGCAGGTTTCGCCCGGTTCCGTGCGCAAGTGCGTTGTATTGATGTTCTCCTTTTGCAGCGCCTGCTTCATCAGTTCGCCGTATGCGTCCGTACCAACGACGCTCACAATCGAAACGTCGACGCCGAGACGCGCCAGATGTATCCCCCAGTCCACGCCGTTACCCGTCGGGTAAAAGCGGTCGAGCGATTCATATACGTCGGCGCAGCAGAATCCTACGCCAGCCGCCTTGATTGTTCCGGCATCATTCACTTTTTCATTTTTCATACTTTTTTGGGTACCCCCACGCGCCTTCAAATCCACATGCCTGAGACGCAAAGTCTGCAGCCGTATACAGGCACTCGGAAACATCGTCCTCTTCTACAATCCCCTTTGCCTTGTTGCGTGTCATATATGCAACCATAAACGCGGTGATCAGCGCGTCTCCCGCGCCCATCGTGTCAACCATGTTTGCAACAGGCAGCGCCGCCTGCCTGTAGTAACGAGTGCCGTCAAATGCGATGCAGCCGTCCGCGCCCCTGCTGGCCAATACGAAATCCGGGCCGTATGCAAAGACACTGCTGAGGCGATCGATGATATCCTGTTCACTCATTTCGCTGCAGGACATAAACGCGAAATTCACAAGCGGAGCGACCGCTTTATAGTATTCCTCGGTCGAATCGTCGGAAAAATCAAAGCTGATGGGAACGCCCGCCTTCTTGATTTTATACAGTTCTCGCTCTGTAAAGCAATAGTTCCCGGTGTGCAGAAGATCAAACTGGCGGATATACTCGAGGTCGAAGCGATCCAGCGCATATCTGACTTCGCCGCGTACGCCGCCCTCGTTTGACCCGAGAAAGACACGGTCGTTGTCGATTACGGTGGCTCTCGCACAGCCGTTTTCTCCAATGATCTGCCGGCATTTGAGCGTTTCTATTGCTTCTTTTCCGAGGCAGTCGATTACATATTCCGCCTCGGCGTCGTTTCCAAATATCCCCATATATGCGCTGCGCTGGACGCCGATTTTTTTTGCATAGACCGCGAAATTGACGGCGTTCCCGCCCGGGTACATCGTTTTTATATGCTCGTATTTGTCCACAACGTTATCGCCAAATCCAATAACGCTAACCGTTTGCGTTCCCATAACTTTCCTCCTCAGTATTTCTCGATATCCATGTAGCGCCGAACATCGACGGAGTGTCCAAAAAGTTCTCCCCGTGCAGACCGGAGTTCGCAGTTGACGGCATAGAACAACGCGGAGTCCAGATATTCGCGCACGGATGGTTCCATTTTGTCCATTCCAAGCTCAAGAGAGTCGATCACGATGATATCATCGGTATGCTTTTTCAGGAAGGCGAGCGCTCGCTCGTCCATCTCCCTGGTTTTTCCGCTGCTCATCTGAACAACATACAACACCCCGTTTTCTGTTACCTCGAACGGCCCGTGAAAATACTCGCCGGAGTGGATATAACAGCAATTCTGCCATTGCATTTCCATCATCGAACAAATGGCGAACCCGTATGTCTGGCTGAAACCGGAACCGCTGCCAAGTACGTAGAAAAACGGGTGATCTTTGCAGCTGCCTGCGAATTTACCGGAGATGCGTTCTTTTACTGTGGCGCGGGCATTTTGAATGATATCGTCTATCTGCCGCACCGCAAAGGTAAGCGCTTCGTAATGAGAGAACTTTCCAAACAGTCAATAAAATACGAATCAGTAAAAAATGTCTTAAATTCTTGCTCTTGATTAATTTTGCTATAACTTCTATCAAAATAGACGTGTAAGCAATAGAAATATAAGCAAACACAGGAGAACCCCTCCTCAGGATTCTCCCGTGTTTTTTATTCCGGCTTCGTATCTGTTGCCGCTTTCCACGCTGCAAACTCTCGTTGTCCTTCGTCGCTATCATAATATGCTTGAATCAGCGGCAGGACACAGCGCGCTAAAGACTCGATTACATGGTCCGGAACATCGGGAGGCGCTTCCGTTTTACGTTTCTTGTGTTGACTGGATTCCGTTTTCAAGGTGTCGACTATCGTTCGGCCTCCTCTCGCTTGGGAGTTCGTTTTCCGATTTGAAACTGCTTTTGCCGCGCTTCTTTCTCTTGATGGGCTTTCTCAAATATGTCGCTGAACAGCGCCTTTACTCGTTGGGGCGCAAGTTTCACAGCCTGGAAAAATTCTCTTGTCTGAGCATAGAGACTGTCGTAAGCAAGATTCAAACTTTCGATCTTTCGTTTTGCATCGCGCAATTTTCGCTTCAACTCATCTATGGTACTGCGGGATCGAATTCCCTCTTTGGCAAGTTCGATTACATCCTTGTAGTCTTTTTCGGATAGTTCCACCTTGCCAAACAACGTTCGTTTTCCCGCGTCTTCGATTTCGTGAAACGTCTTGTTGATCTGTCGCTCAACTTTTAGGTTTTCAGAAATACTGTCCAATCTTTTTTGCTGTGCAGAAACTTGCCGTTCGATCTGTTGTAATTTTCCGGTATCTTCCTGAATTTTGTAGTCCAGTGTAGAAAGATGCTCTGCTGTGCTGCCACGCGCCCCACGCTCAAAGCCGTCGAATCCGGCTTCCCGCATGTGTTCAAAGAAGCGATCTTGCAAAAGCGAATAGGATGGAATTCGCACCGGTCTGCCACTCTTGTTTTGGATAGGCGTACCGTCTTTGTCTTTCGCCTCTACAAACGCCCACTTCTTGGAGCGGCTCACCTGATGAATAACCTCGCGCACCGTGCCGCGCAAGCGTTCATCTTTGCAGCGCTTTGACCAGCGTATCTCCTTTTCGACTACAGGGATGTAGACCACGTGCAAGTGATAGTGGAATACATCGTGCCCCGTCGCCTCTGAAAGGCCTTTGTTTCGCTCGTCGGCATGCATGACGGCCGACAGGATGTATCGCTCGTCACCGGCCTCCTTGATCGCCATGCGATAAGCTTCCTCAAAAAAATCTTTCGCAAAACCATATCCGCCATGTTCCTCGAAATAGCTGGTGTTTACATCAAACACGAACTCGCAGAATACGTCCGCATCGGCTTTCAAGCCTCGCGTGCTGATCACCCCGTCGCTCACCAGCCGGTCAAATGCTCGCGTGTAGGAGCCCTCACACTGTTTGAAATGCACATTCAGATGCTGGCGTTCCGGAACGATATCGGGATTGGAGTAAATCTCGTTTCTTCTCTCGTTGTGCCGCTCCCGTATCGGGAAGTTGTTACGTTGGTAGCTGTTGTTGCGTACGACGGTATAGTCCGTTCTTCCGATAGGATTCACCTCCGTCAACGTGGTTTCGCTGCGGCGGACTCGCACTTTCTGCGGAAAGTGTATTACCCACTATGCTACTTTCAGCCTGACGGCTGCAAAGTAGCGTGGGCTCTCCGAGGGGGAACGCCCGCTGCGGCGGGAATATTCGTGCGACGCTGCGGCTTTGCACGAAAAAGCGCTGGACGGATCGAAGGTTCCGCCCGGCGCACATGCGGGTGGGATCTGAGCCCCACCCGCATCAAAGTATATTTGCAATTTTCGCAAACATATATCTGCACCATCATGGTGCATTTCCGGCGTCTGCGTGTCCGTTTTGAACCAATATGGTTCAAACATCATCGGAATCCATCGCATGTATCAGTTCATGCGGCAAGTCCGAAAGGTTTTCGGTAGGCGTTGCCGTTGCCTCCGATTGTGAATCAAGTGCGGATACGGACACGTCCGCGAGTGCTTTTACGATGGATTCCCGCACCACATCTTCAAGTTGATTGCCAAGCTCATTTTTCAAGATACAGTCAATGACATATTCGCTTTTCAGTCTGCTAGGTTGCGCGTCGAAATGTGCAAGCGCGAGCACATGCCGTGTGTTTTCCATGTCGAACGTCAAATATCGCCGCTCCCTCATCCTCGTTATCCAAGAAGAAGTTTGTATCCTTCTGCGTTGGCAAAACGATCAAGGATATCAACGGTTGCAATCTCAGGCGTAACCAAACGCGTTCTAAGTAATTCTGCCCCGCCGCCTGCAAAGACCAGCGGAAGTTTCATATCAATGCCGCGCTCCCGTAAGGCATTCAGCAATTCGCGATGGTAATGCTGCACATATCGCTCCACGACATCTTGAATCTTTTCTTTATCTGCATGCTGGATTTTTCCCAATATCGCATCTGTGATCAAATCGTCCGTCAGGATGATGTGGTCTTTTTGCAATTCTTCACGGATACGGTTAAATAGTGTAATCGTACCCATGCGCAGACTCCCGCAGCTGCTACGGTCAACCTTGAAATTCCGTAGCGTCAGAACATCGACCGTGTAACCGCCGATATCTACCAGCGTTATCGTTGTGTACTCCTTCAGCGCGGTGTAATACCGGCACAGTGCGGCGTGCCCTTGGGCAAAGACCCTGCAATCGGCGATCCTGCAACGATACTCAGCTTCTTCAAACGCGAAAACGATCTCGTCTCGAAGAAAATAATTCCGAAATCCTTGCTTCTGTGCCCCGTAGATGTCGATGGGCAGTCCGACCCCAAGAATGAGTTCCGCTTCGGTCACGCCTTCTTTTTTCATTACATGGGCGATGGACGGTAACGACAGCAGAAACGTATCCGGTTCCTGTGTCTTGTCCTGTTGAAAACTTATGCGTTTTCCGCCGATAGCGTAATAGATCCCGTCGTAGAGCAACTGCATATCGGACGTAATGAACTCCCGATCGCTTGATATGAATCCGGAAGTATACAGCAGGCGCTCCGACGACTTCGTATTGTAGTTGCCATTGTCGATTCCCAGTTTGATTTGTTTCATAGTTCCTCCATTTTTTCTTTCGCATTTTCATAACCGCTTACGTTCCTGCGCCGCCCTCCTTACCGGAAGGTTTCCTGTGCGCGTTGTCCTGTCGGGCTGTGCCCGCCACCTGTTGTGCAAAAGAGCACATCCGGCTCCACAGAGTATCTTGAACGGTAAAATGCTATTTAGTTGTCAAATTGCGTGTTCTAAATAACATATATTTGTTATTTAGAACACAAGTATCATATTACGGATTGACGGGATGCACAATACGTGTTATATTATTGTATACATTAATATTTGCAACACATTTCTGAACACTAAGTGAAACACTTGAGGACGTATATATGGAACACAGAAAGTTTTTAAGCTTCTACGGAAAAAATGAATATACGTTTATTAGAGAGCATGCAGAGCAATACGGGCTTGGCAAGCTGATGTTTGCGTTTTTGGATGTAAATTGGCAGGACAAGCAGCGAGAATTGATCAAGCTTAGGAAGGCATGCTTTGTCAAACAGATTGATCAGGACGCATTTCTTGACATATCGGACAACAGCAAAAGCTACATCGTTGTTGCGGCATATTATAAGACCTTCTATGACGAACTGAATGCGCTGCATCCATTTCTCGGACAAACAATTGACGAGATGCTGGAAGAGACCGTCAATAACGTGATGCCGCCACATTATGCTGTAGCGGTCGATATTATGCTGGATCTGTTTCGTCATTCGCTTCAGGATCGCAAGACAATCGATCGATTGACAATATTTCAAGAACAGCGAACCAAAGACTTTTCACTGGTTGAAGCGACGAACGAATTCCTTGTTCGTCTTTGCGCGCTAACAAAAGAAATGGCACGATTTAAAGAGGATCTGCTTGAAATCTGCGCATATGCGCTGGACAGAGAATCGGAACAATCCAACCGAAAACCGATTGAGCGCTACTATAGTATGCAAGAAGAATCGTATCAACCATTCATACGTGTGCAGCAAGCAGCAGGATTACCGCACGTGGAGCAGCGCGTTATCCGAGAGGATGATCTGGAGTCAGGTAAAGACAATTGCGTGCTAATTGCGCACAGCTTTTTTACAGCTGTCGATATCCGCACGTTGATCTTTGCCGAATTCCAATATATGTGCGCAAACAATCATGTAATCAGCAAATGCCAGTATTGTAACCGATATTTTCGCCCGCATTCCAAAGCCTCAATCTATTGCGACCGATTGGCGGACGAAGCCAGCGGCAAGGCGTGCAAAGAGTTTGCTTCGGCGGATAAATACCTTCGACAAGTTAGCGCAAACGAAGCAAAGGTCCTGTACGGGCGTTATCGGAACAGCTATCAGATGCGCGTGCGTCGCAACCCGGACGATTTCCCGTATTCAGAATATGCAGTCTGGATGGATCGCACGACGTTGCTGCTGAAAGAAGTGAAAGCCGGCCGCATGAGCATTGAGGAATTTGATCAGCAAATCGCATTGCCCAGTACAAAAGAAGCAAGAAACAGCTAGGCGTCAGCATTGCGTTTAACGAACAATTCGGGTATTATTGACAAAACGGGTAAGGAGTAAACGGCATGGCATTGCTTGATCCGAATATACAAGTCGGGAAGCGACTGAAGGCGCTCCGCGCAACAACGACGATGTCGCAGCGCGCGCTCGGAGAATTGGCCGGGTCCAATCAGTCCTGCATTGATCGCTACGAGCATGGCAAAACGGTCGTGCCGTATCAGGTCTTAATTTGGTATGCGGATTATTTCGATGTCTCGCTTGACTACATCTGTGGACGTACGGACGATCCGCATGGCATGTATTACAATGCCACGCCCGAACATTCCCAAGCGCAGTTTACAAGTAAATTACAATGGAATGATTTTGTTGAATACTGCTTTGAAGAAGGATCGCCTATGAATAAGCGATTAAAGGCAATGTTGTTAAGTCTGGCTGACGAAAAGAAAATGCTGGAGTAGCACAGATTTGTATAGGATATCTAAAAGCATTTGGGGAATCATACTGTAGATATGGGAGGATAAAACAACATGAAACAATTTATTTACCTTGACATAGATATTGTTAATTCAATTATTGCTCAAAAAGATAAGGGCTTAGTATCTGAGTTTTCAAGTGAACAAGGCCAGATCAATGGAAAAACAAAGTCCGTTACTGGCCAAGCTACATTAAACGCTGAAGGCGAAGGTGGGCTGTGGAAACTTGCCAAAATGAGTGCGGGAGCATCTATAAGCGGAGAACTTTCATCTGATACACAATCGCAATCACTACTTAAAGAGATTGCAACAAAAACACTGCATGATGCTGCATTTGATATCGCACTTGAACAGATTAAAAAAGAGCACAATTTAGAAGCGACCGATTTTGACATGGGTTCTTTTATCGAATTGAATAGAATATTTGAGTTCGTTGATATGGACTACGTTGATGGATTGTTTAAAAAAGATGGTTTTATTGATTTCCTTAAAAAAACTTCCAAAGAAAAAGTTGAAAAAGCTATGGATCATGAAACATCAGAAAATCTATCTCGCGACGAAAGAAGAAAAGCCGGCTCTGCCATTAAGAAAGAAGTGCAGAAGCTCATCGCAGAGAACTATAAACAATACGATGATATGGCTGATGTTATGCGAGCAATACGACAGGTTATACCGTATAATAGGCTGCTAATATCATATGATGGCTTTCTAATCCCTTTAGAAGATGCTTATTTTCGAGATAGGGAGTGTGCTAAAATATCGGACAGCATGGTAAGAGATTATAATAGGGATTAGGAGGACGAAACCATGCTGAAACAACGAACCCAATACGATGATGAATTCAAGAAAAATGCGGTCAAACTAAGTTATGCAAGTCCAAAGCCGGTACGAGCCGTCGCAGACGATCTGGGCATAGCAGTAAACCTGCTGTACAACTGGCGCAAGAAATATACGGCGTCAGGCGAAAAAACGCCAATGGCCACAATGGAGGAAGAACTCAAGGCGCTCCGGCTGGAAAACGCAGAATTGAAAATGGAGCGCGACATGCTAAAAAAAGCAGCGGCCTACTTTGCGAAGCTCCAGAAGTGAAATACAGATTTATCTTTGAACATCCCGAATACCCGAAAGCAAAGTGGGCCGCGCAAATGAAGGTGTCGCGAAGCGGGTATTACCATTGGAAACGAACGCGGGCTCAGCGAGAGAAGCGCAAATGCGAGTATGCCGAACGGGTTCGACGCGTATTCATGGCGGGAGAATGGACATATGGCGCGAGTCGTATCTGCGGGAGACTCAGAACGGAAGGATTCTCTTGCAGTTTTTACAAGGTGCGCGATTCCATGGAGATGCAAGGGCTGCGCTCGATCCATCGCAAAAAGCGCCGGCGATCCCTGACAGACAGCCGGAAAGCGCGTGGCGATGGATATGCAAATCTGACGAGAAACCTTCGGATAGATGCACCTTTTCAGGTTCTCTCAAGCGATATCAGCTATATACGCACGGGGGAAGGATTCGACTATCTGTGCCAGATCAAAGACGTGAAGAGCGGGATTGTCCTGGCGGAGAGTATGTCTGAACACATGAAAGCAGAGCTGGTCGTGAAAACGATTCGGAAAGCGTTACAACGTTGGGATATTCCAACGGGATGTATTTTTCACAGTGATCGCGGGAGCCAGTACACATCGGAGAGCGTAATGAACTTGCTTACTAACGAAGGCCTTCGGCAAAGCTTTTCACGCGTAGGCATGCCGGGCGATAACAGCTGGAGTGAAAGCTTCTTTGCAAACCTGAAGAAGGAAGCGGTTCACTGGACCCATTTCCGGACGCGGGATGACGCCAAGCAAAAGTTATTTGCCTATATCGAAGGATTCTACAATACCAGACGAGTGCAAAAACGTCTTGGGTACTTAAGTCCTATGCAATGGCTAATGTGCTGGAATCAAGGCATTCAAGAATCTGTTGCTTAGCATTCTGTCCGAAAAAGTGTTGCATTCCCATAATCCGAAAACTATGGGTTTTAAACATGGTGGGGAAATCACCTGTGTTGGGTATATTACAAACATCATTGGCAAGGATACAGCCCCTCTTGATACAAAGAACATTTTTTCTTCATTGCAGTTTATGGTAAATGAAATGTTACGCACCATATTACCCACAAAAGAAGAAAACATTTTTGTTGTTCATCCAGTAGCAATTTATTACGGTAAATAAAGGAGGCAATATAGAGTGAATGGAGTAATCTACGCTCGCTATTCCTCCGATAACCAGCGAGAAGAATCGATCGAAGGGCAGTTGCGCGAGTGCATGGAATATGCCGAACGGCAAGGCATTACCGTCATTGGTAACTATATTGATCGCGCCTTATCCGCGAGGACGGATGACCGACCTGATTTTCAAAGGATGATAAAAGACAGCAATAAACATCTGTTTGCGGTTGTTATTGTTTGGAAGTTGGATCGTTTTGCTCGCAACCGTTACGACTCGGCACGATACAAAACGGTTCTTAAAAAGAACGGCGTTGGAGTAATATCTGCAAAGGAGAACATATCCGACAGGCCGGAAGGTATCCTTCTGGAATCCATGCTGGAAGGATATGCAGAATACTATTCCGCAGAACTTTCCGAAAAAGTCATTCGAGGAATGACAGATAATGCGCTAAAGTGTAAATCCAATGGCAGTCAGATGCCCTATGGCTATGTTAGAGATGACGAACAGCATTATCAAATCGAACCGTCAGAAGCAGCGATCGTCAAGGAACTCTATACGCGATATGCAGACGGTGAACCCTCAACATCGATCATGAAAGATTTCAACGCTCGCGGTGTCCTCAGCAAAACCGGCAAATCGTTTAGTAAAAGCGTTGTTATCTATATGCTACACAATCGTCGCTATATTGGTGAATATCGCTATATGGATATAGTAATACCAAACGGTATGCCGCAAATTATCTCTGAAGAGCTTTTCAACAGGGTACAAGCGCGATTTGAACGCAGTCGTAAAGTGCCAGCGCGCAGCAAAGCTAAGACTGCGTATCTACTTACAACCAAACTGCATTGCGGAAAATGTGGTGCGTTTATGGTTGGCGAAAGTGGAACGAGCAGATCCGGAAATGTACACTATTACTATAAATGTTCTTATGTGAAACGCAAAAAAGGCTGTAACAAAAAGTCTGTAAAAAAAGAATGGATTGAAGATTTGGTTGTTGAATGGACGCGCAAAACAGCGCTGGCAGACGATACCATTGAAAGAATGGCGAATGCAGTCATTGCGCTTCAGACCCAAGAAAACGTAGTATTACCAACCTTAAGGAAACGACTTGCCGAAACGGAAAAGAGCATTTCCAATCTGCTCGATGCCATTCAGCAGGGTTTGTTTAGCGAGGCTGCCAAGCATCGGCTGGACGAACTAGAAGCGGAAAAAGCAGAGCTTGCAATTTGCATTGCGCAGGAAGAAATGCAGCAGCCAGCTCTGACAAAAGAACAGGTTGTCTTTTGGATCAGTCGTTTCAAAGACGGTGATTTTAAATCGTCTGAATTTCGACAGCGTTTAATCGACTGCTTTGTCAATGCGGTTTATCTGTATGACGATAAAGTTGTGCTGACATATAACATCAAAGATGGAGCGGATACTATCACGCTGGATGCAATAAACGAAGTTTTCGATGTTAATGAAACTGGTTCGGATTTAGTCTCTCAGGGGGAGCCAAAACAAGACAGTCCGTCATTCGACGGGCTGTCTTGTTTTCTTTCCGGCGTTGAATTCGCACCAATGTCATTGCCTGAACAGACCCATCTGCGGCTGTTAACTGTTGCGGAGCCGAGCGCGCCCAGTGGGCGATGCAGCGATGGCGGAGCAAGCCCAGCGCGGGCGTTTTAGGCCGCCGCTTCAGCGGCAACGCGGAACGCCCCTGCGCGCAGGCCGCGGGTCGTTGGTTCGAGTTATATCGATTAATGCGTAATTGCATGTTCCAACGTTTAATACTATAATCATACGTAATAAATCACATATTTTAGTATGCGCATTTGGATCAAAAGAATTGCAAAAAAACTGACAATACCTACAAAAAGAAAGGATTAATATGGAAAGCCAAGATGATCACGTTCTAGTACACCTCGAATTATGCAACAACATTACTTCTTGCGACATTGGTATTACTCGCGGTTCACTGAATATAAAGTACGCGATCAATGGCACAGGGAAATCAACAGTCGGAAAAGCAATATTCCTTTCTTCTCAAAATAAGCCGCTATCACCACTAAAGCCGTTCCAATTACCGCTAGGAATTCCAGCTAGTACATTACCAACTGCTACGGGTGTTGAGTTTTCTAATGTTATGCTTTTTGACGGTGATTATGTAAGCCAGTATATTTTTCAGCCTTCAGATTTAGTAAAAAACGCTTTTGAGATTTTTATTCGCACCGAAGACTATGACAGTTATAAAACCCAAATTGATGCCGATTGCCAGGCAATTTTAAAAATGTTTGCCCAATCCTCTGTAATCCGAACTCTTGCGGACAGTTTAAGAGAATTATGCAATCTTGTAAAGATTAACTCAGATGGTCGCTCAATTTCCAAAAGAGCTAGAGGGGTTAAGAACACACTGGAAAGCCAAAAATGTGCCTTATCCACACCTCCAGATAATCTAAGTGAATTTAAGCCGTTTTTTTCAGATGGACTCACTTCTGTTGACTGGGCTGCGTGGAAACTAATCGGCATTGATAAATATAGTGATAAAGGAATATGCCCCTTTTGCGCCGAACCTGAAACGGGGTGCAAAAAAGAGCAAACACGTTTGTTTTCTGAAAGCTTTGATAAAGACTCTATCACCTTTACTAGCAAACTAAAAGAAAATTTGGAAAAGCTTTCTACATATATTAATCCTGAAAAGCTTAATAGCCTGTTACGTTTATTATCTATCGATGGAGATCGATCAACTTTCGAGTTGCAGCTTGTCAAGCTTTTAGCAGAAGCCCAATACATTCTAGATCGGTTGAATGAGCTAGCGACCTTTAGCGGCTACTCCGTAGACAGAAGTCGCCTCGGAGAACTTGTTGCAATTCTTACGGACAAAAAAATAGATACTAATATCCTTGACTACTTTAATACTGACAATTTTCGAAGTGATATTAATCCTTTGAATGAAAAAGTGGATGAAATTATTTCTGCTGTTAGTCGTCTACAAGAAAACATTGCACACCTTCAGGCTTGTTTGCAGAGGCAGGTGGCGAGCAGAACGAAAGATATAAACGAATTCTTATTATCAGCTGGCTTTAAGTATTCTTTTGATATAAAAATTGACGGGGACGGACAAGCTCACGCGCTTTTGCTGTATAACGGTATAGATGAAACGCAAGTACCGGTTGACAAGCCAGCCGAACACCTCAGTTGGGGTGAGCGAAACGTATTCTCATTGCTGCTTTTCATGTTCGACGCAATCAGCAAGGATGCCGACTTGATAATCCTAGATGATCCAATCTCATCCTTTGACAGCAGTAAAAAGTATGCCATTATTAACCGGCTATTTATGACTGGCAGTCGTGGGAACAGCTTATATATGCGTACAGTATTATTACTTACACATGATATGGAACCAGTTATTGATTATATACAAGTTGGCGGCAAACTTGATAACAGATACGTCAATGGATTTTTCATGCAGAATCTTGATGGCCTACTGGCAGAATATTCTATTCATAAGGATGTCCACATTCTTTCTACAATTATCCTAATGAAACAAATTGCAAAGGATGAAAATACTCCTTTGCCTGCGCGCATCGGTTGTCTACGTAAATATATAGAACATACAACTGCTGATCCTTCAGTCGAGAGTATATCTTATAACATCCTTTCAAGTTTAATTCACAACCGAGAGCATCCTACTTATGATAATAATGGCGAGTTTGAAATGAGCTCAGACGATTTAATCGCAGGAATTGAAGAAATTGTCGGATACATTCCATCCTTCAATTATCAGGTTGCAAAAGTACAACTTGAAGGGAAAACTCTGCTTGAAGAATTTCAGAGAACTTCAAACATGTATATCAGGTTGCTTATATTGCGGATGTTTGTGCAACGATATTCGGAGGCAAAAGATCGACTTAAGGCTAGAAATGATGTATTACGAAAATATATCGATGAAACTTTCCACATTGAAAACGATTATTTGTATTCTTTTGATTTTAGACGTTTTGCAGTCGTTCCCGAATATATCAGCAAGGCGGCTTCTGATTTTGTTGTTTTCGAATATCCGCTTTGGAATACCTAATAAAGGCGATATTTTAGCACATTTGAATGTACCTTATATTTTGCACCCACCCTTGTCCATTTTGCACCCACCCGCAATGAATTTACACCCACCTCCTAGTAATCGCGCGATTGTATCACTTCGTGAGGGTTTATTCAAACAAAGACGGCCACCATTTCCGGTGGTCGTTTTTGTTTGTCTTTTTCCGCAGGCTCAAACCGGCGTAATTGTCTGAATATGCCGTAACAACGTCATCGATTGTGACACAGCCGTTTATAGCGTCAAAGGATCCCATAGTGCTCCAGCGCTTGCAGGACGCCGTCTTTCTCCGGTGTTCCTGTGACATACTCAGCAACGCGCTGCAGCTCTGGCGATGCGTTCCCCATTGCAATTCCATGGCCTACGCTCTTGAGCATATCCACGTCGTTAAATCCGTCCCCGAACGCATATGTGTTCTCTCGCTTTACACCGAATTTTTTCATGAGCCACTCGATCCCCTTCGATTTGCCCGCCTCCCTCGAGATCAGGTTCATCAGCGTCGGGTGCGACCAGTTGACTAGATAATCCGGCGTTTGTGACGAGAAGTAGTGTTCGGCTTCTTCCTCCGTCACATACAGGTGCGCCTGATATAGCGCGTAATGATCGAAAAAATCAGGAATTTCTTTTGGAAGTGGCGAACCGAACTCGTTCCAAACCGTTTTGACACGTTCGTTGATCTCAGAAACGAGGCTTCCGCCTTGATAAAACCCACCGCACGCAAATCCATTTTTGCGCGCAATTTCATACACTTCGCGGATGGAAGGGAGCGTGATGAACTTTTCATACACCAAACTGCCGTTATGGTAGATCATCTGCCCGTTGAGCACGATCATCCATTCAAGCGGGACGTCAAGCGCCGTTCGAATAAAGTCAATCGAGTCAGACGCGCGGCCTGTTGCGATCACGATAAACTCGCCGTTATCAAGTAACTGCAGCAGGGCGCTCCGTGTGCTAGCGGGCACGCATCGGCTAGCATGGCTGTAAAGAGTGTCGTCAAAATCGAAAAACAACATCTGTTTAACCATCACTCGCTTTTACTCCCTTCCATTCCGCATGGATCAGTTGAACTTCGCCTGCACTGCCGCGAGCGCTGTTACGATGTCCTCGCCGCCGATCATGACGGACTTAAACATGTTGCCAATTTCCGTCGCCAGCTCGCCAGAGCGATCGAACGCGACGTCAAAACGCATATAGTCGTTCATCTGCAGCGCTGCTTTCACCGCCTGCGCTTTGTAGTAAGAAGCTGTGCCAACATCGGTCTGGTTCAGGAATGCCTGATAATCCGTGTTGTCCACCATCGACTGGCTGATCGGTAGATTACCGGTGTTGACGAGCCATTCAACGTTGTTCTCGGCCTGGCTGAGGAACTTGATCAGCAACCAGGTTGCAACGCGCTGCTCGTCCGTGGAGTTGGCAAACATAACATAGTCTTCTCCCTTGCTGAACGCAATCGGGTTAGTCGTCGTCAACTGCGGAAGCGGCGCAACGCCGACCTCAAAGACTTCCTGTCCTTTTTCCGCGTTCGGTATTGAATAAGGAATGCCCGCCGCCGCGCCGACATACATGTAGCATTCCTGTACAACGAAGCCGTTGCTGCTGTAGTTGCCGCCCGCACTTGGCATCAGTGCCGGTAAAGTGAAGTAACCAGCATCCATGTTCTGTTTATAGAAGCGCAGCGCGTCCGCAGAAGCCAGATTATCCACATCCACCATGCCTTCGGCAGTTACATAGGGGCTGCCGTATTGGATGGAAAGCAACTTGAACGCAGCCTCGCCGTATGAGGTGTCAAAGCTGAAACCAGGTTTGCCGGTCGCTTCATAGATGGCCTTGCTGTATTCCACGACCTGACCCCAGGAAGTCGGAGCACTCCAGCCCATCGAATCAAAATAGGTCTTATTATAGAGCAGCACGTCGGTGGTTTTCTTATTCGTCGGAAAACCGTACCACGTGCCTTCCGGTCCAAAGCTCTTTGCTTCTGTCAGATAACTCGGGAAAAAGTCTTCCAACTCGGCGGCTGTAAAGCCGATGGTTGGGTCGTTCGCGTATTCCGCCAGATCGACTAGTGCGCCATTCTTAACGTATTCGGGGAATGTAGCGGCGCTGATGTTGGAGAGTTGTGGCGTCGAGCCGGATACGATGTTCTGCGTGAGCTTGGCCGTCAGGTCGGAAAGCGGGCCCTGGTTGGAAAAGTCGACCGAAATATTCGGATATTTTTCCATAAAGGCCGCAACCATCGCCTCAAGGTACGGATAGTTTGAGTTGCCAGTGCCGGTCCAGAAAACAATATCGACTTTTTCGCCGTTTGTGACAACGCTTTCAATTGCCTTCTCCATCGCGGATCGTTCAGGTATCGCTTCTGGAGCAGCTGTTGTTTCCGTCGCCGCGTCTTGTGATGCGGCGGCATCGCCCGCAGGTGCAGCGCACGCCGCAACGCCAAGCGCCATAACAAAAACGAGCATCATTGCTAAAGCCTTTTTCATACTCCTATATTTCCTCCTAGGTTGTTTCTTTATCTTCACTGTCCGGACAGATCGGATCGTTTGTTATCCCTTCAAACCGGCCTTCGACATCCCGGCGAAGATATACTTGCGCAAGAGAACGAAGATCACGATCAGCGGGATGGTGACGAGCGTCGCAGCCGCCATTTGCAGTTCATAGCGAACAAATCCCGAGCTCTGTGTAAATGCGTATCTGAGTCCGTTAGAAATCATACGCAAATTGTCGTTTGTCGTAATGAGGTTCGGCCAGGCGTAGGTATTCCAGATCCAGATAAGCGATAGTAGCATCGTGGTCAGGATCGTAGGTTTGGCGATCGGCAGCACGACTTTCCTGAGGTAACGGAAGTTTCCCAGCCCGTCGATGCGGGCGGCGGTATACAAATCCTCCGGTATCTGCAATATCGTCTGGCGCAATAAAAAGATATTGAACGCGTTAACACAATAAGGCAGCACCAGAGCCTGATATGTGTTCATCCAGCCCAGTTTTGCAACCGTCATAAAATTTGTGATAATCAGCATCTCCTGCGGAATCATCATGGATGCAAGCACGATGAAGAACAGTACGTTTTTTCCGCGGAATTCCATCCGCGCGAACGCAAAGGACGCCAGCACTGTCACGATCGTGCTCAGCAGCACAACGCTGGTCGAAACGAGCAGTGTATTGAGAAAATATCGCAAAAACGGCGCCACTGTCAGCGCAAGCCCGAAGTTTTCAAAATGCGGTTTGGTAGGCAGCAGCAGCGGCGGCGACATCAGCGCCTCGTTCTCACTTTTCAGCGCCGTGGACAGCATCCAGAAAAACGGCACGAGCACGCTCACGACGATTAATACCAACAGCAAATAGTTGATGAATTTCAAAATTTTCATACTCATTTGTAATGCACCCACTTTTGCGATAGTTTCAACTGTAGCGCGGTTAACCCCATGATAATCAGCAAGAGGATAACGGCGGCGGCGCTTGCAATGCTGATCGCTCCCGCAGAAAGATAATCTCCCAACGCATCGATGATGTAACCGACAATTGTGATCATCATCTTCGAATTATCGCCTATTGGACCGTATGTAACTCCAAAAAGCGCCACCACGGCGGAATACGCCTTAAACGCTGTGATGACGGAAGTGATAAACACATACATCGTAGTAGGCGAAAGCAGCGGCAGCGTGATTTTTCGAAGCACGCGCCAGCGGCTTGTGCCGTCGATCTGCGCTACCTGGTAATACTGCGGGTTGATATTCTGTAATCCACCTAAGAACAGCACTACTTTCATCGAAAGACCTGACCAGAGGCTGTACATAAGCAGGACGAACAGGCATCTAAGATACGCCTGGTTGTAAAGCGCTGCGGATTTTGCTATATCTACGCCGCTGATCCATGCGACGGGATCGATCCCGACCCAGCCGAGCATGGTGTTAACAAGCCCGAAATTGGAGTTGAACAGAAACGCAAACACCAGTCCGGCAGCAATCACGTTGGTTACCTGCGGCAAGTAGTACAGGGTTGTAAAGAAACCCCGCAGTTTTTTGATGGAATTGAGCAGCAGCGCGGTAACAAGCGCGGAGAACATGGACAGCGGCACGCAGACAAACGCGATAAAAGCGGTGTTGATTATAGCGCGCCGGAAGATTGGATCCTTCATGATGTCCGCGTAATGGTTTAGCGATACGCGCACATACTCGCCCGTCAAAAAACGGTAATCCAGTTTAGCCGAAGTGAGAATCGTATTCACGAGCGGATAGATGGTGAATACGGCCAGCAGTAAAAACGCAGGCAGCAGATAAAGATACGCCGTGTTGTCAACCCTCCATCGTTCCTTCTGCTTCAGCCTTGCCATATCTTCTCACCTCCTTCGTCAAATAGGCAGACCGCACCGGGCAAAATTCGAAGTCCAACTTCATCCCCCGCCTTGAGCGAACTGCCGTTTTCCTTCATCAGCCGGAGAACCTCCCCGCCAGGCATGACGGCTTCAACCGTGGTCGCGCCACCGAGGCGAACGAGCCGTTCCACCCGGGCTGTCAGCCCTTCGCCGTTCTCCGGCGAGCAGGTGAGCAGGTTCTCCGGGCGGATGCCGAGTTTTACGCTGCAGTCGGATAGCGGAACGCCGCCGCGCATTTTCAGGCCGCCGATATATACGGCGCCCGATTCAACTCGCGCGTCAAACAGGTTGATCTTCGTTCCTCCGAGAAATCCTGCAACAAACAGGTTGGCCGGGTTGTCGTAAACATCTTGCGGGGCGCCATACTGCTGCAGAACGCCATCCTTCATAATCGCAATCTCATCACATATATTCAGTGCTTCTTCCTGATCATGCGTGACAAATACCGTCGTGATGCCTGTTCTGCGCTGAATACCGCGAATCTCCTCACGCGTCTGAACCCGCAGCCGTGCATCGAGGTTGCTTAGCGGCTCGTCCAGCAACAGGATCGATGGTTTCTTCACGATCGCACGAGCAATGGCGACGCGCTGCTGCTGTCCGCCGGAGAGTTCTCCCGGCTTCCGGTCGAGGTATTCGGATATCTCCACCAGCCGCGCAACCTCAAGCACACGCTCGTTAATACTCTCTTTAAGCATCTTTCGTGTAACGTTTCTTTTGCCGTTGTCCGAGAGCTCTGATATCAGGCGCTTTTGCATCTCCTTGGAATTCACAAGCGGAAACTCGATGTTTTCGCGCACTTTCAGGTGCGGGTACAGCGCGTAGTTTTGAAACACCATGCCAACACCGCGTTTTTCAGGTGAAAGATTCGTTACGTCCGTTTCATCGAATAATATCCTGCCTTCAGTCAGCGGATAGATTCCTGCAATCAAAAACAATGACGTCGTCTTTCCGCAGCCGGACGGACCGAGAAACCCGATCAGTTTGCCGGAGTTGACCGTCAGGCTCAGGTGGTTAACGGCTGTTACGTCACCGTTTTTTGTATGAAATTGCTTGGTGACCGAATCAAATCGTACCTGCATGGTTATTTACCGCTCCTTTGGATAAGAATGTTGTCCGGCAAGGTGCCCTCAAGCGTCTTTCTCCGCTCCAGGTTATTCAGCATTAGGTTCCTGAGCGTCGTTTCATGGTATTCCAGCGCATTCGCGTCTGAGAAGTGAAACCCCAGCGGATCGCTCGCCAGATAGTCCTCGAACACAACCGGGTATAAAGTATCCATATCCAGTTTCGACCCGTTTGGCAGTCGAATGTCGAGCACTCGGTCTCCCGCCGTACGGTCGGGATCGATTGAGACAACCAGCCCGCCGATCGCCAGCGGGGATGCTCCATCCTCCGGCAGCGTCCGCATGCCTGTCTGGATATTCTCCCATATCCGTCGTCCGCTCATGCGCGCGGTTACAATCACGTTTGCAAACGCAAACACCTGATGAAAGCGGTAGAGCGAAACAGGCCCCTTTGAAAACCCGCCGATGATTCTTCCGGCGTAAAGCAGTGCGATCGGGCAGCCGCTGGCTCTTTGCATCACCTGCGTCGCCAACAGTGTCAGCGATGTGCCCGTCAAAGGAATTGCGTTCGATACGGCGCCTTTATGCGGCATATCCCGTAGAGCTGTAGTGATCGTGTGCCCCATCTCGCGCTCGGCTTTTTTAAAGTATTCGTCTGTTCTGTGCGCAATCGTTTCGTCCTCTGCCAGCCGGTCTTTTTCCGGCATGAGGTCGTAGCAGAGCGGAACGGCGGACAGCAACCGCCGGTTTCGGTCAAACGTCAGCGCAACAACGGCAAATCCTTTTCCCGTTCCGCCGCTTTCGGCAACGGCGATACTACCGGCAGAGAACTGGACAAACCTGTGAAAATGCGCCGCAAACGCTCCAGCAAGTCCGGGAACCTCTTCTGTCAACCGCTGCAACTCTTCTCCAAGCAGCCGCCCATCGCGCGCTTCGCGCAACCCAAAATGTGTCAACGCAAATATCGCATCCGGCACGCCAGCCGGATCGCCGCCGGCGTTGAGTATATTCACCCAGCGCTGTGCGGCAGCTACCCCGTCCGTCAGTCTGTATTTTTGCCACTCCTTCGGGCGGTCAGGAAGATTCATGTCCTCTTGCATCGCCAGACCGAGCACAGCGATGCGAATATTACCGAAGTGCAGCACATGGTAAGGCCGTACCAGATCAGCCGGATTGCCGGTTTCGCTCTGCACAAGATTTGCGGCAAGCATCGGAATACCGCTGTCGCTCTGCCACTCTTTGAACTGTTCCACCGAAAAATCAAAATCATGGTTTCCCGCAACGGAAGCCTCGGCTCCCACCGCCCGCATTAAGTCAAGCACGGGTTCTCCGTGATAGAGTTCGGACACAGGATCGCCAAAGAAATTATCCCCTCCGAATAGCACCGTCGTGTCAGCGTGCGCGGATTTATAATCGTTTACTGCTCGAACCAGCTTTGCCGCGCCAAGTGCGCCGCTGTTTTCGCACAGTGCCGCATGAAAGTCGTTTATTAAGAGCAGGCGCACCGTCCTGCGCTCTGTTTTTTCCGAGAGCTGGTACGTTGCAATCGTTCGAAACCGCACCGGTGAGTGTTCCGGCAGTACGCGTGAGAGCGTAAAGGACGAAACACGAAACCCAACCCCCTCCAGCGGCGCCGTATCCGGTAGCCGTGTTTGTTTTATCCCGCTTTCGTTTGTGTAAGCAAGCGTAATATGCGGCGTAAATGATTCATCTTCCGGCGCGGGAAGGATGTCGCTGAGCGCATTGCAGATCGCAAGGCGCAGTTGATCAAGATTCCCTTTCGGGTCGGAGACCCCCTGCCAAATCACGCTATCCTTCGGATCTGGATGCACAAATGCATTGTAGCCTTCCAATCGAAGAGAAAAACCGGGGAAAGCAACCCGCGTCAAACGTTCGGCGATCTCGTTTACAAGATCGGTATGCCCGATATAGCGCAGCGTAATATGCAGGTCCGCCGGTTGTTCGACCGCCAGGCCCTCAACGCGGTCCGTTGTGGACGCGCTAAGCTGTTTTGCAAGTGATTGTTCTATTACGATCGCGATAAAAAGCTCCATGCTACCTCTCTTTGACCGACATATAGGTTCGTAAGATCGTATGCAGCAGTTCCGGATTGGTAGCTGCGATTACATTGCAGTTTTCCTTTACTGGAACCTCTTCTCCGTCCCATGTGCGCATCTGGCCACCGGATTCGTTTAGGATAATCCGCGCTGCATTGTGGTCCCAGGGCGATGAGCGCGCTGTGAGGAAGACATCCGCCTCCCGTGCCGCCAGGGCGCAAAGCTCAAGCGCTACAGACCCCAGCGAACGAATCGCCCGGATGTCTGCTGCAAGCTGCAGGAGTCCTTCGCGTTTCGGTTGTTCGGAAAGAAATGCCAACTGTACAATAGGTGTATATACGAATAACTCGTTAATATCCCTTCTGGGTGACTCTGCCGAAAGTGCTTTGTCGTTGCAGTAAGCCCCTTCGCCCACTTTTGCGTGATATAGCTGGTTCGCCGCAACGTCCAGCACGAGTCCGAAGCGAGGTTCATCCTCATAGTAGCAGGCAATCGAGATGGCATAGTTCTTTTGCTGATTCACGAAATTGGAGGTACCGTCAATCGGGTCGATATACCAGTTCCAATCCCCGTTACTGGCCGTTTTCGATTCTTCTCCGATCACTCCGTCCAGTGGAAACATCCTCTTGATCCCGTCTGTAATAAACGCCTCGATTTTTTGATCAAATTGGCTGATGATATCCTGATGCCCGTTCTTTTTGTGAAACGGGATCTCGTCTCCCGGGCGTAGCGTAATAAGCTCCGCCGCTTCACGAATGATTTGTAATGCAAACTTGTATCGGGAATCATCCATCTTTTCTTCTCCATTTATAACAGGATATCGTAAAAATATATTTGCAGAGCGTTGCACTGGTAAGACTGGATGCGTTAGATTTCTTCCGCATGTTTCACCCCATAAAACGATGTGATCAATTCGATCATGGAGTGATGACTTTTCTTCGGCTCCGCCTTTAGAGTGCAAACCATGCCGACCGTTTTCAGTGGCATTTTTTCGAGCGATTCGAGTTCCATCAGCGTCATATCGTTGTCTTGGATGTGACTCAGGAATTCATTCATTTGCACCGAATTGTCTATCAGTATAAAGAGTTTCAGACAGTCGAGTTTCTGTGTTAAATACATCTGATACATACTCATGATCGACATTGTGAAAAATGCTGTGATGCAGAGCAAGATTCCGCCAATGTAAAACCCAGCGCCGACTGCCAGTCCGATGCATGCTGCCGTCCATAGGCCTGCCGCCGTAGTCAGACCTTTCACTTGATGCCTTCCGGTCATCATGATTGTGCCGGCACCCAGAAAACCGATTCCGCTGATAACCTGCGCGCCCAACCGTGTCAGATCCGTATTACCTGCCACCTTTGTAATGAACTGGCTCGTCATCATCACCACAGCAGATGCCACGCAGACCAGAATATATGTCCTGACGCCTGCAGCTCTGCGCTTTCTGATGCGTTCGAAACCTAAAAACGCACTGCACCCTAGAGCGAGTACAATGCGAAAAAGGACTGTGATCGTGTTCATTTCTTGCAGGCTGTTGCCAAACAGATACCACGAATACATGAATCGTTTTCTCCTCGCAATCCCATTATAGGATAGCAAGTTAAAGAAGTCAACGATTTTTTAACTATATTTTTACTTCAATTAATGCGAGGGGTCAATTGCATTGTTCAATAACCAGCAATTGTGGTGATATCACCGTCGTCATTTGCTCTGTTCTGCCTCGTGTAAGCTCGATGATCATCTGGATCGCCTTTTGCCAGAGAATATCAGGGTATGCAAGTATCACCGCAGCGTCAACACTCGGAAGCTGCGTCGTACGGATATCCTGATAGATTACAATGTTGATGTCCTCTGGTATGCGCATCCCATGATCGAGCAACGCACGAATGACACCCTTTGCTATAATGTCGCTTCCAATGATCAACGCTTCCATATGGTTGGATGCATGAAGTATCTCTTCGGTGAGGCGATATCCTGAATCTTCTGAGAAGTCACCGATTTTTACAAGTGCTTCATTGTATAATTCGTTTTCTTTCAACAGCGAGACGACTTTGCTTTTTCTTCGATCCCCGATAATATAACCGTCTCCGATAAATCGTCCGCTGATATACCCGATATGACGAATCTCTTTTTGATGAATTAAGTAATCAAACACACGAGTCATGGAAGCGTCGAGATCGACCAGTATCTGATCGTGGGCGCTGCATTGATCACCACCGTTGACAAACACGATAAACGGGGACGAGAGCTTTAGCTGTTCAATCTCTTCAGCGGTTAAATCGCTAAACGCAATGATGCCGTCTACTTCCTGTACTTCGCCCTTTGATATTCGAACAAACTCAACCGATTGATTGGATGCGGCAGCTTCAGCAAAATACCGTAAGGAATTGATGCTGGCGTTCTCCTTGCCGTCAACTAGAATACGCCAGTCCGCTACGCCGATAACGATGGAATTCTCCATCCGTCTTCGTTTTCTCGGTGGTTGGTATCCCAATTCAAAAGCAGCTTCAAAAATCGCCCGGTTTGTCTCTCGGCTGACTGCAATGGTAGTATCATGATTTAAAACTCTCGAGATGGTGGTAACGGACACACCTGTCTTTTTCGATATGTCTTTTAAAGTAGCCATAGGAACTCCAAATATATTATAAGTAATTTTTTACTTCATTTTATCACTTTTTGTTGATGAATGAAAGGCAACAATATAATTGCTGTTAAGATTTAATCAATTTATGATGAACTACTCATACATCGGCTCCTCAATGACATCATACGAGCCGAATTTCTAAATGGAGCGTTTTCGATACTACTTTGGAAGCGTAGATGTGAACGCAGTGCTGGGTTCGCTGCTACTCAGAGCAGACAGCATTTGAGCCTCGGCGGGCGGCCGCCCGCCCATCAAACGGTATCCCGATCGCTGCCTCGATGTGATTGAGATATCCCCTAAGTCGTAATCCTGTCTGAGTGAGAAAAAATCGATGTTTAGGCGGCCTCAAGGCCCGATTTCAGGGCAAATCTAACCAAAGTACATTATTTTAGTACTCTGCGTAGACAGAATCAATCGCGAATCCGTAAATTTGTTCCTAGTTGTTTACAACAGTATAACCCATCATATATTCAGACCCTTGTCCCAAATGATTTCGTTATGTATTATATACTGTTTTACTAGAGTGTGTTTCCAAAAGGATATTTGAGAGAAACGTCTAATATATATACAGAAGTGCAAGAAATGAAAGCTGTAATTCGACGTTATGAACTCACGGATGCTGAATGGGAACGCCTGCAACCGTATTTTCCGGATCGACAAGCCGGAGACAAAGGCAGACCACGAAAAGATTCACGGCAAATTCTGAACGGGATTCTGTGGATCGCCCGTAGTGGCGCTGCGTGGAGAGATTTGCCGGAGCGATACGGAGCGTGGCAAACCATCTATAAGCGCTTTGTGCAGTGGCAGGAAGCCGGGCTTCTGGAGCAAATTTTCCATGATCTCGGCGCGGATGCAGATTTACAGGATATCAGCATCGACAGCACGTACATCAAGGCTCACAAGGCGAGCGCAGGAGCCACAAAAAAGGGGAATGCGATCCCCAAAACCAACGCTAAAACGAATGCATCGGAGTGAGCCGCGGCGGGCGCAGCACGAAGATTCACGCGGTCGTTGATGCACTGGGGAATCCAATTCACGTTCAGCTTTCGGCTGGAAACGTGCACGACGTCGCTGTCGCCGAAGAATTGTTGAGCCATATCCCAATCAATGGGGCTACAGTGCTGGCTGACAAGGCATATGGGGCTTTCAGGCTTCGTGAGTACATCGCCGCCAATGATGCCGATTGCTGCATTCCGCCCAAGTCAAATGAACTGGAACCGTGGTTCTGCGATTGGTGGAAATACAAGGAACGCCATCTTGTAGAATACTTCTTCCTCAAGCTGAAAGAGCTTCGCCGCATTGCCACCCGCTACGATAAACATGCAAACAGGTATTTGGGCTTTGTGCATCTAGCCTGCATCCGTATACTTCTTGCATGATTCTCGAATATATGAATTTAGAAACACACTCTAATAATTCAGTTTCAGTGTTGTTGGAAAATACCAACAAATCTATACATGAATTCGCACTTACATATAGACAAGCAGTTTTCTTGAATCAATACAATCCAATATACAGTTCAACCTGATTTAACCTATTCCGGTATGTAACCCTTACAGCTCTAGAGCATGCGGCTGTTAACTGTTGCGGAGCCGAGCGCGCCCAGTGGGCGATGCAGCGATGGCGGAGCAAGCCCAGCGCGGGCGTTTTAGGCCGCCGCTTCAGCGGCAACGCGAAACGCCCCTGCGCGCAGGCCGCGTGAGCTGGTTCGAGTCCAGCAGGGGGAGCCAGCTAAGTACTCACGAAATGATACGATTCGTGGGTACTTTTTCTATGCAAAAAGCCCAGACTTTCTGGGCTTTTTCAGGTTTTGGAGTTTCGATTGTTCTTGCGAGAATCTGTTGATTATGTCTAGGGTTATAAATAGCAGGAAAGTTTGCACCCACCCCGAGGAAACGCGCGAGAGTATAGGGGTAACGCGCAGGAGTTTGCCTACTTCTCAAGATTCGTTTACGGAATACTCTATCTAACAAGTTTATTCATCTCTTTTTCAACGTAGGAACGCTCTGTTTCTGAAATTCCCGCTTTTATGAAGTAGAAACCACACCCTATTGCTGCAAATCCAATGGTGAGCCCAATAGCAATAATAAAGCCATTTGTATCATTTACCAGACCAGGCGAAGAATGAATCCATTCAAAGACCGGAGCGACAAATTTATATGTGTTGGGCACTATTGCGGCAAGATTTATAACCGAGATTATTATCCCCGAGATTAATATAAGTAGAAAAGCAGAGAACTTTAGTCGAGCTTTCCTCTTTCCTCTAGATTCTGCTATTTGACGCAAACGTTTCTCATGTCTATCTGCTTTTTCGGACGCCTTTACTATTTCACCTCTACTTTCGGATAATGCGCGGTATGTTCCAGCCTGCGCTTTTTCTAAAGCTTTTATTCTTTCTTCTAGGGTGTCAATCGTTGCTTTTTTGTTTTTGCTCTCTGTTTGAGCTAGTTCTAGCGCTTTTCCCTTTTCCCCTATTTCGAGTTCCATCGCCTCAACTTCTATAATCATGGCATCATCAATAAGAGAAGTCTTATCTTCTTCTGTCTCCTTTTGTTCAAATGATGCTTGAATCAGTTGACATGTGAGCACTCTCTCCGCATAAGCAGGGGTAGTTCCTCTAAACATTGCAACACGGCCAATGATCTCCTGAATTTTCTCATTGGGTAAAGCGTTTGATCCAAAGTACATTCTGGACGATGAAAATAGCCCTAAAAATGTTTCAAGGTAATCTTGCGTGGGGGAAGTCATGCCAAATAGTTGCAATAGCTGTGATGGCATCACAACTATATCTGCCTTATTTTTATATTCATAATCATAACGTTGTACTTTCATTAATGTCCAATCTGATGAAAGAAAGAGAATGGGAGCATGCTAAAATATTGGACAGCATGGTAAGAGATTATAATAGGAATCAGAAGGACAAAACCATGCCGAAACAACGAAATCAATACGACGATGAATTCAAGAAAAATGCGGTCAAACGAAGTTATGCAAGTCCAAAGCCGGTGCTAGCTGTTGCAGAGGATCTGGACATAGCAGTAAACCTGCTGTACAACTGGCGCAAGAAATATACGACGTCAGGCGAGAAAACGCCAATGGCCACAATGAAGGAAGCTTTCAAGGCGCTCCGGCTGGAAAACGCAGAATTGAAAACGGAGCGCGACATGCTAAAAAAAGCAGCGGCCTACTTTGCGAAGCTCCAGAAGTGAAATACAGATTCATCTTTTATTTTATGCACAGTAAATTCTATCGAAACCTCGCACAATAACGTTCCAAAAGAATAAAACATCGACGGACGAAACTGAATCAGTTCCGTCCGCACAACGTTCATTGTTATTGATCTCGATCGAGTTTTTTTGCTTTCTCCACCACGCGCCGAAGCATCCTCTTAAAATGCCTTAACCCTTTGAACAGTTCTTTGCCTTGGCGACTACATCAAGCTGCAATGCGGTAGATAATGCTGCCTATGATGAGCAGTGCGCTTGCGGCAATCAGGACATAATCCGCCTTGCTCTTGGTCAGTTCGCGATAAATACTCTTTTTGCAGTCGCTGCTGAATCCCTTCGTGGTCAGCGCAATGGCTTGATTTTGCACCTTCATAATCGAATTACAGACCACCGGAATGATGATCGGCGCAAACGCCTTGACACGGGTAAGGATATTTCCCTCCGTCTCCAGTCCACGGGAGCGCTGGGCATCCGTGATCTGTGTCATCTCCTTGCTCAGCACGGGAATAATCTGAAACACATTGATAAACACAAATGACGAGCGATAGGACAACCCGCCCTGATTCATCGAAATTCCGAGGTCAGTCATATTCATGCTCCGAAAGAGCAAAAACAGTGTACACATCAGCGGTGCGATGCGGCGATAAACCGCAACGCTCCGCATCAGTCCTTCTTCGTAAAATTTGATGTTCAGTAACGGCAGCACGAAAACCGGCGCCTTGGTATAATCATTGCCCGGAAAGAGCGTGCCATTGATCAGAAACATGCTGATGAACATCAGCGTCAGCGTAACGGCGATGATCTTGAATTCAAGATAGAACTTCTCGTAAACGATAAGCGCCAATCCCACCAGAAAAACGCCAAGACTATACCAGTTGTTGGCAAACAAAATCACCGATAGCGTCAGTGCCAAACAAAGATAGAGCTTTGTGCTGGGGTAAAGTCTTTTTAGGAATGTGTTTTTCTTTCGATCCTGAATCATCGCTTTTTCAATGCTCCCTTATTTTACGATCTTCCATACGGCACGAAACTGGTTTGTGTTACTCTGCCGCTTCCTTCGCCGCTTCAATAACGGCGGCCTGCGCGGCTGCTTCTGCTGCGCGGTCCTTCTTGCTCATGTTCAATTTCTTGAGATTGTCCGGCAAACGCTTCAAGATGATATACGCAATTACAATAGCAATCCCCTTGTCGAGCAGGTTGGTCGGGAAGCTCGCCCAGAAGCGCGCGCTCACGAGGTCTTGACCCAGCGCGAGCAGAGCGGCGACCGCAACATCCACACCGCTGCCCTGAATGCCGCCGTAAACAACGATACCAAGCGGAGTACCAAGCGCCGCATTGGCAAAGCTGACGAGTATGGTCGCCACAACGATATGCCAGATTTTCTTAAAGAGTCCACCGCGCGCCATAAAGCCAATGATGAGCGCCGTAGCGACATTGCACAGGCCAAAGAGCGTATCCAGCAGGTTTCCACTGATCAGGGAAGTGATAAAGCTGCTCAGCAATCCGCTGATTGCGCCGATCCACGGCCCCATAATTGCGGAAAGGATTACCGTACCGATCGCGTCAAGATACAGCGGAAGTTTCAGCTGCAGTGCAATCTGGCCGCCGATCAGGTTGATGGCAACGGCAAGAGGAATCAGAATGCTGGTGTAGGTAACTTTTAGTTTACTTTTGTTGGAATCAATCGTCTTCATTGTCTTCGTCTCTCCTCGTCAAAATTTTATTTTCAATAAACTCCCATCCCAGAGAGTGCTATTGCATCAATTGGCGCGCCGTCCCGTATTTTTCTACAAACGCATCCACGCTCAGCGTGCTGCTCCGTGCCGCAGGATCAAGCCAGACATCCAGCTGTGCAATCTGCGGTGGTTCGATCTGCGCGCGCTCCATTACGTCCCGCTGGCTGAAAATTTCTTCCGGCAGACCGTCACCCACAATTTCTCCGCCCGCCATGACAACGATACGCCCGCTGTGCTCGGCAACGTAATCCATGTCGTGGCTGATCATAATAACCGTATGTCCCGCATCATGCACAAGCTGTGTAATCTCGTTTAGCATGATGCGCCCCGCTTCGTCGAGTCCGCCGGTGGGTTCGTCCAGAATAAGCACCTTGGGTCGAAAAACCAATACGCTCGCGATGGTAACGATTTTCTTTGTCGTATAATCGAGCGTAAGCGGGTTAACATCCAGAATGTTTTGAATGTGCATGAGCTCTACCACGCGTTCGATTTCCGCCTCGTATTCCGCCTTCGGCGTTTTGAAATTCTTTGGTGCAACAGCCAATTCTTCTCGCACCGTTGCCGAGAAAATTTGATGGTTCGGGTTTTGAAACACATAGCCGACCGTACGGGACATTTGGCTGACGGTGCGTTTGTCCGTCGGTTCACCGTAGAGAAATACGCTGCCGCTCGTCGGGCGAAGCAGTCCGTTAAAATGACGCACAAGCGTGGTCTTTCCGCTGCCGTTTTGCCCTACAATACTTACAATTTCGTTTTCATAAACACGCAGATTTACGCCTTTGAGGGCCGTAACGCCACCTTTATAGGTATGCACAAGATCGGTTGCGCAAAGTACTTCTTTTCTCATTGCCGGTTCCTCCGAAGTGGCGCAAAACTTTCCTTCGCCTGATCGAGACTGACCGGCAAGGCGCCCGCAGATATATCGTTCCGCAGAGCGCTTGCCGCACGCGTTACCTGCGGCACGCGGACGGTTAGCTGTCGCAATGCGTCCAATTCGCCAAAAATCTCACGCACTGGGCCATCAAGTTTGATCTCCCCTTCATGCATTACGAGCACCCGATCCGCATACTCTGCAATTTTTTCGATGTTGTGATCAACCATGATGATCGTGCTACCCTTTTCGTGCAACTGTTTCACCAGTGTAAATACCTCGTTTCGTCCAATGGGATCAAGTTGACTTGTGCTCTCGTCCAGAATAATTACCCGTGGACGCAGTGCAAGGATGCATGCCACGGCAAGGCGCTGCTGCTGTCCGCCGCTCAGCCGAAACGGACTTCGATCGAGCATGTCGTACAAGCCGCAGGCACGGCTCGCTTCCTCTACGCGCTGGCGCATAAGCGACCTGTCATAGCCGAAATTGCACATTGCAAATGCAATCTCATCCTCCACCGTCTCCTGCGTAAACTGACTCTCGGCGTCCTGAAACACAATACCTATCACATCGGCTGCGCTGTTTCCCTGACTGTCCTCCAAATCTTTGCCGTCGACGTGGATCGTTCCCTCCCATCGACCGCCGAGCACATAGGGCAATACGCCGACCATCGCTTGACAGAGCGTGGATTTCCCCGCTTTGTTGCAGCCGACAATGCCTAAAAAGTCACCTTCATATACGGAAAAACGAATCTTCTTCAGCGCGAGTGGAATCGCGCCTTCGTAGCCATATGAAAAATTTTCTACCCGTATGATTTCGTTTGCCATAGTACTATCGTTATCCTTTGTTTTGTAAGACGCGCTAGTCCCCGTCCATGTATTTTGCTCACCAACCGCCTGTCATCGAATGTCCGCTGCGGTCCAGCGGAACGCTGTCCAACGCATGCACGCAGGGACAGTCCGTTGTATAATCAATATTTTTCACTGCAATGCGCAGTGTTTCGATAAAGTGTTCGATCCCTTGATCAAGCACCTCGTGGAAATCGTCCATCTCCAGCATTTCTCCCATGCACCAACCGGTTGGCACGCAGATATGCGCATAGCAGATCGCCGCCTCACGTGCAAACACCGCCTCCGGCAGCGTGGTCATGCCGATGAGGTCCGCCCCCAATTTTCGAAACAGTTGCAACTCGAATTTCGTTTCAAAACGCAGTCCCTCATCCACAAAAATGACCGCCTCTTCATGCACACGCCCCGGAAGAACCTGCTTTGCCGCATCAATCAGCGTCTTGCGCAGATTTGGGCAATATGCCGGGTTCAGATCCACATGGTAGGCAATGGCCGTGTCGTCATACAGTGAACGCGGAAAGCGGCGCGTTAAATCGCAAAAGTCGCTCGGTATAACGAGGTCCCCCGGACGGATATCCGGGTTTGAACTGCCAACGCAGTTTGTTGCAAGAATTTTTTTAACACCAAGTTCTTTAAACGCCCATATATTCGCCCGGTAATTAATGCGAGGAACGATCACCGTATGGTTCGGTCCATGTCGTGGCAGGAAATAAACCGGTACGCCTTCCAGCTTGCCTTCATAAATTTCGGAAGAACGGCCATATTGGTTGTCGTGTATGAACACGCGTGGATTTTCCAGCAACTTGTAAAATCCTGTCCCTCCGATAATGCCGATTGGTTCGTTTGCCATGCTTACCTCCCTTTCTTCGTTTCTGTCCGCTCAAATACGCGCAACCGACATGCGCTCTGTATATTTCATCTTGAAAACCATCTTTGTATGGTTATCCTCTTCCTGCGATTTTTCACCCGAAAGCTTTGCGAGTATACTCTTGCATGCGGCTTTTGCCAGCGCGGAACTATCGAGACGGAGCGTACTGATTCCAAGCTTTTCAAAATCCAGCGCATCTCGTTCGCACTCCTCTGTGCCGACAAGGGAGATATCCTGTCCGGGATACATGCCGCGGTCGACCAGTTCCTCAAAAGCGCCAAGGCAAAGTGTATTATTGCCCGCGATAATCGCCGTCGGCGGTTCCGGAAGAGCCATCAGTTTTGCCGTTTTTTCCGCGCCGTTTTCACGCGTCCATTTTCCGCTGCGGAGCAGATATTCTTCGCGAAACGGCAGCTCCAACTCCTTAAGCGCGTGTTGGTATCCTTCCGCCTTGTCGCGCACAACGCTCACGCCCTGGCTGCTAAGAATCATTGCAATTCTGCGGTGTCCCATTTCATACAGGTGGCGCACCACGGACGTAAAGCCCTCGAAATTATCGTTCATAATGCTGTCGGCAATGTTCGCGGGTAAATTCCGATCCACGAAGATAATGGGTTTATTCAGCGCGCGGAACGGTTCCACAACCTCAATCAATTCCTCATTCTCAATACAATCCGTTACGCTGATAATGCCGTCCGCCAACCGTGCGATCGGTCCGGCCAGAAACGCAATCTCCTCGCTCATGACATTGTCCGTTTCATAGACGAGCGGCACATATCCTGCGGCTTTCAGTTCATGCATGGAAACGCTGATGAACTGCGTGAAAAAAGGATTGAGGATACTTGGCACAAGAATGACCACCATGCCGCTCTTTCCCTTCGCCATTGCGCTTGCGTTATAGTTTGGCGCATATTTCATGCGCTCTACAACGGCGGACACCCGCGCTTTTACCTCCGGCGTTACCCATTTATATCCATTGATCACACGCGACACTGTCGCCGTTGAAACGCCTGCCGCCTTAGCAATATCTTTGATCGTCACGCCTTTATTTGACATGTCCTGCACACACCTTACTGATTGAATTCTAGCTGTAAACGCATACATGCGATTGTACTAAGAAATGCGCCTTTTGCAACATTAAAGCTACAAATGTCGCTTCCAGTTATGAATGTATTGTCTCGTCTCGCCTTTGAGAGAGTGCCCTGTACATGAAAGAAATGCATGTTGCTTAGTCAGAAACGTCAACCTGCTCTACGCCTGCAAAGAGCATTTTGAGCTCAGAAATATTCTTCACCAAAAGATCGGGATTGCACGCGAGCAATGTTTCTTTCGTGTATCCGCCGGAGGCCACCGCCGCGACATAAACATTCGCGGCAACTCCCGCCTTGATATCATAGGGCGATTCTCCGATATAAACACATTGCTCCGCCGCTATGCCAACAAGTTGTGCCGCAAGCAGGATCGGTTCCGGATTCGGCTTAAAATGTATCACGTCGTCCCGAGAAATCATGTAACGCACCGCACCGGAAAGTTTCAATGCGTCCAAGATAAAACGCGCATTATCTCTGCGTTCCGACGTAATCAGGCATACCGGATACCCCGCTGTTGCAATAGCATTCACCGTCTCTAGCGCGTTTGCAATCAATCGCGCACCGGTACGCATTTTGACCGGATACCAGCGTTTGTAGGCAGTGATAAAATCCTCAACGCGCGCTTCCTCCGTCCGCAAAACACCACCGAGCGAAATCAGCATTTCCTCCACCGGAAGGCCAAACATCGACAAAATCTCTTCCTTGCTCGGAATTCGTGCGCCTACATCGGCAAACGAGGAAAACAGCGCTTCACATATTGCGTCCTGAGAGTGTATGAGCGTTCCGTCTAAATCTGTCAGCAACGCACGGTAGCCTTGCGCACGCGGCGCGCGATTGATCACCTGCATGTCATGCACCATTTCTCGCAATCAGAAAGTATCGTCTTACTGTACGTGCTTACTGTAAGCGTTTTCATTAAGTATATACTGTAACGTGTTACAATCAAGTACTTTTTCATTTTTTGTCATGCTTTTTTTCGCTTATAAACAACTGGTTGGCTACACGAAACTGTACAGAAAAAATGAGGTAGTGGTGTTCTCTTGAAGATGAAAAGCGGGAAAACCCATGGCCAAAAGACGAGCAAAAAGAACGTTGAGCGAAGAACAAAACAAATAATTGGTTGAACTGTTCAACCACAGTCAACCCAGAAGCGAAATCAATATCAGCGCTGTGCAGATGTTTAGGCATTGCGTGTAGTACTTATTATTATGAGCACCATGACCCGACAGACGAATGTGATCTCGAAGAAGCGATCCAAACGGCATACAACGAGAACCGCCGTGTATATGGGCAGCGAAAACTAAAGCGTGTGTTATCCCGGAAAGGCTGGACGGTTTCACGTCGACGCATCGGACAAATCATGGCAAAACGCGGCCTGGTTTCGGCCTATACTTGCAAGAAATATCGAGCGCATTCATCTTTCGGCGACGGCTGTATACAAATTCTAAAAGTTCCCACAGCAAATCAGCAAGGCAGTGTTTGGATTTCGTATGAACTGTTGCGGAGCCGAGCGCCCGAAGTGCGGGAGAAAGCGATGGCGGAGCAAGCCCGGCGCGGGCGTTTTAGGCCGCCGCTTCAGCGGCAACACGAAACGCCCCTGCGCGCAGGCCGCGTGAGCTGGTTCGAGTCCAGCAGGGGGAGCCAAACAAAAACGACCACCATTTCCGGTGGTCGCTTTTGTCTGTCTTTTCCGCAGGCTCAAACCGGCGAGATTGCCTGAACATGCCGTATCTGCGGCTGTTAACTGTTGCGGAATCAATTTCAACTTGATCCATTGGCGGAGTTGTCTCAATTGACAGAACTAAAATTCTTCAGTTGCTTGTTCGGATTCGACAGCAAGGGATGGTGAAGGCGCAAAGGACTGGACTTGATGAATCCATTTGCCGCCTTTCAGCCGGAAAATTAACCAAATAGCTTTTATAATATAGTCGATGCGGAGAGCAACTAATACCCAGAATGGCGATAATTTCAAAACGAGTCCGACAACGAAGCCAAGCGGGATTGAAGCACACCATTGAAAAATAACATCGGCAACCATAAGGAAACGCGTATCACCGCCGCCACGAAGAACGCCTTTCGAGAGCGTGCTCTGCACAGCCTGAAACGTAATCAAAAATGCACTGGCGTAAATCATTTCCCGTGCGATCGATACGGTCTTTGGTGTAATATCATATAACCCAATCGACCAAATCCCAGCAGTTGTTAATAGTGATACGCCTATTATGCCAATGAGCGCACTCAAAATTGTGAAAGAATACCCTTCCTTCTTGGCATGTTTGAAATCGCCTCTCCCGACAGCTTGCCCAACGAGCACGCCGGACGCGCTTGCAACGCCAAAAGTAGCAACGGTGCACAACCGTTCAATTACGGCAACAATTGCATACGCACTCACGATTTCCGTACTCATATGACCTAAGATAATGGAAATCAAGTTTGCTGCAAGCGCCAAGATAGTATCGCTGATGATTGCTGGCAGCCCAAGGCGTTTGAATTCAATCAATAGTTTTTTTTGCGGAGGTTTCAGCAGATTTTTGAGCTTGTAGCAAAGATCCTTTTCGATTTTCAGCATATACACTGCGCAAATAGCAAATTCGACAAGTCGCGCACACAATGTGCCAAGCGCGGCGCCTTTCACGCCCATTGCAGGGAAACCCAATTTTCCGAAAATAAAAACATAATTGAAAAAGATGTTGAAGAAAAAACTAATAATGGAAATAAACAATCCAAGGCGCGCATTCCCAACGGTTCGAATAACATTGGAGATAACCAGGCTTATGCCATGCGGCAAATAAGTAAAAGATGTAATGCGAAGATATTTTGCGCCTTCCCGTATTACATCTGCATCAGTCGTATAAATGCTCATTAGTTTTTCCGGGATTGTTGCGCAGAGTATGCCGAAAATCGTTCCGCATACCAAAATGATTTGAATGAGCAAGTCAAAAACAAAATGGACGGATTTTTTATCACCTGCCCCCCAATATTGTGCGGACAAAACCAATCCTGCGGCGCTGATACCCATACACAAAAACATAAATATGGAGTAAAACTGATTTGCAAGAGACGATGCTGAGATTGCAACTTCGCCCAGCCGACCAACCATGATGGTGTCCATCATGTTTACACCCATGTTGATGCTCTGCTGAAGGACAACAGGGATAATAAGTGCCAACGCGCTCTTATAAAACTTTTTGTCTGTAACGATGTACTTCTTTAAAAACATTTGTCTTTTTCGCATGTTTGATTCTTTCCACACAGTGAATAGCTGTCTAGTCACTCTTTTTGTTGGTTTATGATGTAAAATTCACCGGATGCTGCCAAAAAGCAGCACCCGGCTTAAGGAAGTTTTGGTCAATCTCAAGACTTCCCGACTCTACGGACGGTAAACGTCATCAATAATCTCAAATTCCTTGAATTCCAGAAGCTTGTCTACCCATCGACGATTCGCTGTACCATCTTTTGCAGCTATGGCTTTCTTTTCATCTGCAATCTGGAATTTTTTAGCAGCTTCCAAAACTGTGGCGGCATCCTTTCGCGGAATAACAATTACGCCATCCGGGTCTCCCAATACAACATCTCCGGGACTGACGCTAATGTTTCCGCAGGCAATTGGAACATTTACTTCCCCCGGTCCTTCTTTATAGGGGCCGCCAGGGGTTGTTCCCGTACAATACACAGGAAAATCCCACTTGCCAATTTCATCGATATCACGGATTGGTCCGTCGAGCACGATACCGGCAATTTTTTTCGTGTAACGGAGGAACGCCATCATCACTTCTCCAATTAACGCACGGGAATCGTCGCCTTCGTTCGAAACAACAATGACGTCTCCTTCGTGACAGAAATTGAGTGCGGCATGAAGCGCCAGATTATCTCCTCCGCGTGCTTTTACCGTATACGCGGGGCCAACCATCATCTGATCTTTCGGGTTGCTTACCAGATGAATCCGCGGATGCATAGCGCTGTTACGTTCCATGCAATCAGCGGTATTGGAAGCCGGAATAGTTTTAAACTGCATCATAACGTCAAAATCCGGCATCTCGCGATGTAAATAAATACGTTTCCCTATAGACATAGCCTTTTCACCTTTTTATCATTCTCTTGCTTGCAAGTTTTGGCTGCTTTACAGCTTTGTAACGCCTGTAAAAAATTCATACCACTGGCCGCGCTCCAGGAACATGCATCGACCCTGAATGCCTCTCGCATCAGCCGCCTCAAACAAAACACCTCTTTTGCGTGCGGCAATTGCCGCTGCACTCACATGGCCGGTTTTGTCGAGAATCGTGGACCCTATATTCATATACATGTGAGAACATACGTCACCGCTTCGAAGCATAGACAAAAGTTCATCCATGGGGCCCGGCGGGTCTGTCGGATGGACCATGATAGACACACCGAGTTTTTCGGCGATTTCGATCGTCTTTTTCAAAGATTCATAGCCAAGATCATGAACGATATTCTTGCTTGTGCGAATCTTTATCCCCATCAGTTCATCGCCGCACTCTGCAAATAACTCCTTTAGTGCGCTAAAGTCCATCCGTTCCGGGTGCAAATCTTCGGGCTGTGACAGCCCCATGCCGCTGATGTTGATATACGCCTTATAGTCCAACAGGCATTGTTTGCGGTGAGAGCGATGTTTGGGATAGTTGACGACTCCAGAAGAGCCTGCATCCACCACGGTAGTGACCCCGTTACTGAACATCACCGATTCTCCCGGAAGACCGATTCTTTCTGCAAGCGGATAAATATGGCAATGATGGTCGATTAATCCCGGCGTTACAATACAGCCGCTGACATCAACAACATTATCAAAGAATACAGGTTCATGAGGTTCTTTGCAAATTTTAATTATTTTTCCGTCTTCAATAACAATGTTGGCAACTTCATCAATATTGTTGGCAGGGTCTATGATATGCCCGCCATTTAAAATAACCCTCGCTACAGGCGGCATAGAAATCTCCTCCACTTTTGGGAGCCTGCTAAAATAAAAGACAATCTGCTAAGATGGAAGGAACGAACGGAAGATCCAGAAATCGGAGGCAGAAATTGGGAGAGATCAGGAAGAAATACGACGAAGATTTCAAGAAGAATGCGGTCAAGTTATCGTATGCAAGTCCGAAGACAGTGAAGGAACTATCAGAAGATTTAGGGATTCATGTATCATTGCGTCATCCGAGATATCGTAACAGGCGACGTGCTGGGAGACCACATGGCGGGCCGGATGACGAAGGAGCTTGTGCTCAACGCGATCATGGCAATGCTGGCGCGGCACGAACTGGTCAAGGGGTGTATATTTCACAGCGACAGAGGCAGCTAATACAGCCTGCCTTCGAAAAAAGCAAGTCCACCCAAAATGCGAAAGAAATAAGAAATTGAAAAAGCAGGAACATGGAGAAGCAGATTGCTTTTGCTTAAAAGCAATCTGCGTTAGGCACGCCTATATCGGAGGCCTGCTAGAAGATCGAAATTATAGAATTACATTGATTTTATGATCCTCACCATGTTCTTTATTGTTTAGTTGCTAAATATTATTGACACGCACAATGAATATGATTATAATTTAGTTGCTAAATAAAACGAAAGTGGAGGCGATTACGATCAAAAAGTCGGAAGCCTTATTTGCAGCGTTTTCAAAAATCCAGTACCGAATCAACATGAACGATAAAATGCCGCATAAATTCGGAACGGAGCAGGCACTGCATCAGTCGGAAATTCACTTCATCGACGCCATCGGGCCTGGAGACGGGGTGAACGCGTCCTCTGCCGCGCAAAAACTCAGCATTACGAAAGGCGCGGTCACACAGATTGCGGACAAACTCGTAAAAAAAGGCTTCGTTGAAAAATACAAGAAAGCCGACAACAAAAAGGAAGTATACATAAAATTGACAAGCGACGGAGAAATCGCATATAAGGCGCACCGGTCGTTCCATAAACAGCTGGAAGACAAGATGTCTGCTTATCTCGACGAGTTGGACGAAGCGCAAATGCAAGTTTTGTTCGGGCTTGCGGACGTGATCGATCAAAATCTGCCGGACGTCAAAAAGGAGGAATCATTATGAAAGTCACCATTATCGTTTTCAGCCCGTCTGGGCACACGTTGAAAGCCGCAAACATGTTTAAAACGGCATTTGAGGGCAACGGTGTTCCGGCACAGCTGATCGATATCACAAAGAATCCGGATTTTCTGGAGGAAGACGGTATGACGCAGCGGCTGGAGCAAACGCTGGAAGCGCACGACGTCCTTCTGGTCGGCGGGCCGATCTATGCCGGACACATGGAAAGTAACGTGCTGCGGCTCATTCGAAACCTTCCTGCATGCAACGGAAAATTCGGCACACTTGCAGTTCCTTTCGCAACCTACGGCGGTGTTCACAGCAGCATCGCGCTGGACGAAGCGGGCAGGCTGCTGAAGAAAAAGAAACGCAAATCGATCCTTGGCGTGAAAATTGCAGCGGAGCATACGCTCACAAAAACCGCGTCGAAGATCATCTGCGAAGGCCTGCCGGGAGAAGACGAAGAAAAAATCATATCCGAGGCCGTCGAAAGGATTATCAGCGCCGCGCAGGATGGCGTGACCGTCAAGGACGTCGGCAAGTCGTTCCGTTATGCTAAGCCAAAGGAGCGGCTCATGTTCAAACTGTTCAGCCAGGAAGCATTCCATAAAAAATTCAAACATGTTGCAATCGACAAAAATGCGTGCACCCAATGCGGCCGCTGCGTCGCTGCGTGTCCGGTCAATCTGTTCGAAATCCAAAATGGTCAAGTCCGAATTGCAGAGGATCGAAGCCGCTGCATTCTGTGTGCGGAATGCTATCACCACTGTCCTTCCGGCGCAATCGTTCATCCCTATATCGAACCGGCAAAGGTCCGCCTGCAAGACGGAAACGTCAAGCTGGAAGACATCCCTTCGGCGATTTACGGCAGATAGGCGTCCGCCGCTTTCAAAACTGCATATTGCCCGCTTGACAGCCCTTCCATCGTGCGTTATACTGCATATAGTTAGATGCTTCTAACTATTGCCATCCTATGGTCGATCCCGCATGCATCTCGATTTTCCATGCATGCGGGATACGGCCAAACTTGAAAAGCGGACACAGTATGAAAGACAACGCAAACAAAATTTTCTGGAATCGCAGTGCACGTGTTTACGACCGTTTTATGCGCGGAGACGCCGCAGTATATGCTTCGGCTTGCCGACTGATGCGCGCCAGGTTCTGTCAAACCATGGAAGTTCTTGAGATTGCGACCGGAACCGGCATGATCGCATCGGAGATTGCCGACAGCGTAAAATCCGTCGAGGCAACTGATTTTTCAGAAAACATGCTCGCAGTCGCGCGCAGCAAGCCGATTCCACCAAACGTACACTTTGCCACCCAAGACGCCACCCGGCTTACGTATCCGGACCAGCGGTTTGACGTGGTAGTCGTCTGCAACGCATTGCACATCATGCCGCACCCGGAAAACGCGCTATCCGAAATCCATCGTGTACTCAAAGACGACGGCGTTTTGATTGCGCCTAACTTTACGCATAAGAATCTTTCGTTTTTCAGCCGAATCAAATCCGCCGTCATGAAGCGATTCGGCTTCGGCGTGTTTTTTTCGTGGTCGCCGCAGGAGTATATCGCTTTTATCGACAATCATGGGTTTAACGTCCGATTCTCCAGCGTGCTGAAAGCGTCTTTTCCCCTGACGTATGTTGAGGCGGCAAAACAGGCGACCGCATAGGCGCGACAGGATTTGCTTTAGCAGACATTTTTCCAGCGCTTCTTAATTGAAGCGCTTATAAAAAGCGTCGGAGTTAGACGATTCTAACTATAGTGGGTAAATTCAATTGTGTTTCAGTAACAGACGAAAGGAGCCTTCCCATGCCGGAAAAGGAAATTGTCCAGCATTGTTCGCCCACACTGGCAGGATTGAAAACCGGAAATCTATTCCTCTGCGATTACAGCAGCAAAGCCGACCTGCAGCACAATATTATGCAGTGGAACACGCGTCTCGGTAAAAAAGGTATTCACTTTACCGTGCTCCGCACACGAAACGGCAGAGCACTCATCTATATATACCGGATCAGCCGACTGAGAGAAACGCTTTCCGATGCGAAAATTATCGCATTTTTAGCGGAAAACGGATATCCTTCCGCTCATCCGGAGGAATATCTTGCATGCCTTTCACAGAGGCTTTCCGACCAAGAGAATTTTCCGCACGAGATCGGGGTGTTCCTCGGGTATCCACTCGATGATATCAGGGCGTTCATCGCCAACGGCGGTGCAAACTGTAAATGCATCGGCTACTGGAAAGCATATACGAACGATGAGGCGGCGAAAAAGACGTTTACCAAATACCGAAAATGTACGCGGATTTACTGTAAAAAGTATGCCGAAGGAACCGACATCGACCGGCTCACTGTGGCAATGTAATCCGAAATACACAAGCGAACAACAGAAAGGAATCTACAGCATATGAATAACATAGCAATCGTCTATTGGAGCGGAACGGGAAACACGGAAGCGATGGCAAATTTCATCGCGGAGGGTGCAAAATCGTCAGGCGCGAACGCAAAGCTCTTTCAGGCAAACAATTTCTCAACCGACCTGCTTGACAATTTCGACGCAATTGCGTTCGGCTGTCCCTCCATGGGTGCAGAGGAACTGGAAGACAGCGAATTCGAACCGATGTTCAGTTCGCTCAAGCATCTGTTGTCCGACAGAAAAATTGCGCTTTTCGGATCATATGGCTGGGGTGATGGTGAATGGATGCGCACCTGGGAGCAGGACTGCGTCAGCTGTGGCGCCAGACTCGTTTCCCAAAGCGTCATCTGTAATGAATCCCCCGATGACGAATGCGCAGCCGTCTGCCGGTCGCTTGGCGAAGCGCTTGCACAATAACACCTTTCTTTCCAAGGATAAAGGAGCGCTTCTATGAGCATTCACAAGGCCGGGCAGGACTATCTGGAAGCGATTCTGATGCTGAAAAACAGCAACGGAGTCGTGCGTTCAATCGATATAGCCGAAAAAATGAATGTTTCCAAAGCAAGCGTTAGCTTTGCCACGAAAGCGCTTCTTTCCGAGGGATATATAACAATGAACTGTGAAAAGGAAATCCTGCTCACAAAAAAAGGCAAGGCGCTCGCCGGTATTATGTATGAGCGGCACCAATTCCTGACGCATTGGCTGACGTCGCTCGGCGTTGACCGCCAAACTGCGGAATACGACGCCTGTCGCATGGAACATGACCTGAGTGTGAAAAGCTTTTCGGCGATCAAACGCTTTGTCGAAGCGCACTCCAATGTGCTGGCTCCGGACAGTTGAGACAGCGTGTGCGAGCATAGCTGCCTGCGTCCATTTTTAAAATCGACCTCTTTCGTTACATCGACTCTCTACATATGCAAGACGACCGCACGTTTTTTGTGCGGTCGTCTTGTCGTCAAAAACAACCTTCCGGATTGCTACTGGTCACAACCGCTGGTGATAAAAGTCAAAGTTGTTGTCTCGTTAAAAAACTCGTTTTCCGGGCAGTCAGATACGGCCGCACAAAGATGTACGGCCGTATTGTTCTGCTTTCCACCCCTGTCGCTTGTGTTATGTTGAGGGAGGTAATGGCAATTATTGCATGCTGGCATATTGACAAGCGGTGGAAAGCAAACGTGTATCAATCAACGGATTGGCTTTGCAGAAACGGCGTTTAACCTTCCTGCAATTCCGTCATCCTTCGATAGGTTCCATTCGCTTTGTACAGCTCGTCCGGCGCGCCGGCTTCACTGACACGGCCGTCTTCCAGAACGACGATCTTGTCTGCGCCCGCGACGGTGCGCATGCGGTGTGCAATCAGCAGCACTGTCTTGTTGCGGATCAGGTGCGAAATCGCTTCTTGAATCAGCGTCTCGTTGTCCACGTCCAGCGAGGCGGTCGCTTCGTCCAGCAGCACGATTGGCGCGTCCTTTAAAAACGCCCGCGCAATTGAGATGCGCTGCCGCTCGCCACCGGACAGCGCGCAGCCGTTTTCACCGATCATCGTATGCCATCCGTCCGGCAGTTTTTCGGCGAACTCGTCGCAGTGTGCATACCGTGCGGCTCTCAACACCTCTTCATCGCTCGCGCCTTTCTTTCCGATGCGGATGTTTTCCAGAATCGAATTGTTAAACAATGTCACATCCTGAAACACGATGGAATACAGCGAAAGCAACGTTTCCGGATCGATAATGGAAACGTCCATCCCGCCGACCCGGACCGCGCCCTTGGAAACATCCCAAAAGCGTGCGGCCAGTCGTGAGACGGTCGTCTTTCCGCCGCCGGACGGGCCGATCAGCGCCGTCACTTCGCCCTGCTTTGCAGTAAAGGATACATCGTTGAGCACGGCTTCCCCGTCGTTGTAGGCAAAACCAACCTGATCGAATTCAATATCGACGCCCTCGTTCCTCAGTGAAGTTTTCCCGGTTTGCACCGGATGGAACAGAATTTCATTCATGCGTTCGATCGGTACCTTTGTGCTGATCACGGCCGCCAGATTCTGGAGCGCGGCCTGAAGCGGGTCGTAAATACGTGAAGCAACCAGCAGAAACATAAAGAACAGCAAAATGGACAGCGATCCGTCCTTGAGCAATGCGCCGCCCACAAGCGCAGTCGTCGCAATGCCGACGCGCAGCACAAGGCTGCCGGACACGACGAATGCCGCTACGCCCAGCTCGGAAATGATGGCGCGTTTTTCAACCGCTTTGATCTTTTCATCAAGCCCAGCAAGGTATCCTTCCTCGGCGTTGTTAGCTTTCAGGTCGCGCACGACCTCAAGGCATTCCTGCATGCCGTCGGCGCAGGCCATCTTGGCGGCGGTCTGCTTGCGCGAGAGCGCGGTCTGAACTTTGTTTGAAAAAATGACGATGCAAAAAGCGATCGGCAGCGGCCATAGCGCCGCAAGTGACATCCGCCAGTCGAAGAAAAACAGGCTGACCGCTACAAGCGTCACGGAGATCAGCGCGCCGATCAGTTCCGGCACAAAGTGCGAAAACGCCTGTTCCAGCGTCGCGCAGTCGCCCATTATCGTGCTGGTTAAATCAGCAAGGTCCTTTTTGCCAAAGAACGACAGTGGGAGCTTGCGGAGTTTTTCCGCAACGGAGATTCGCCGCACGCCGCTCTCGATATACGTCGCAAAAAATGTCGCGTTATACTGAATAAGTGTCGTAAAAAAGATCAGCAGCAGGCAGGCAATCGTCCCGCCGATGTAGAAACCGGCTCGCTCCGCAGGGACGGCTCCGCCAAGCATGTCCCGCACAAGCGAATACAGCAAACCCACCGGAAACATGAGCGCAATGTACGCCAGTGTACTCGTTATGCAGGCCATGATCAGGTCTTTTGCGCCCTGCTTGGAGAGCGCATATTTTCTTTGCATTTTATTCAGCATGGTCGTCTCCTTCCTTCGCAACCTTCCATTGCGCCGCACGTTTGTATGCTTTCCACATGGCCGCGAACAGCCCGCCTGCTTCCAGCAACGCTTCGAACGCTCCGCTTTCGGCAATCTCTCCGTCCTTTATTACGAAGATCTCGTCCGCGTGGACAACGGTCGAAAGTCTGTGCGCGATCATAATGACGGTTTTTCCTTTGGAAAGCTCGGTAAAGGCCGCCTGCACCCGACTTTCGTTGTCCGGGTCGGCAAACGCGGTCGCTTCGTCCAGAATCAGGATCGGTGCGTTTTTCAGCATTACACGCGCAATCGCGATGCGCTGCTGTTCTCCGCCGGAAAGATACACGCCGTTTGCACCGATGACGGTGTCGATACCGTCCGGCAGTTTTTCCAGAATGTCGATGCATTGCGCTTTTTCAAGCGCGGTCAGCACTTCCTCGCGGGACGCACCGGGCTTTGCCATGCGTACGTTTTCAAGAATCGACGCCTTGAGCAGCTTGTCGTTTTGAAACACGAAGGAAACCGTGTCCATCAGTGTATTTTTTGAAACATCTCTTACGTCCACGCCGCCAATTTGTACGCTGCCGCTCTGCACGTCCCAAAACCGTGCAAGCAGGCTTGCCAACGTGGTCTTCCCACCGCCGGAAGGTCCGACCAGCGCGATTTTTTTGCCGCCGCCTACTTTCATCGAAACATCGTGCAGCGCGTCGCGTTGCGTGCCCGGATAGCGGAAGCAAACCTTCTGCAGCTCGACTGAATTATCCTTCGGGCATGCAGGCTTTGCAGGTTCCTGCATCGGCCGGATGCTCATAACGCTGTCAACGCGGTCCATCGCGTCCTCAACGATCATCACATTTTCACTGGAATACAAAATCTTGGTCATCGCCACACTGATGACCGGCGTAAAGATGATGTAGAATAACAAGTTCAACAAAAATTCATTCGTTACGCCGCCGCGCGAAAACGCCAGCGCGCCCGCAATCAAAACGGCGAACACAGCGTTGATCGCAACGGTGTAGAGCACCATTTGGATGCGGCATTGCTTTGTATACGCAATCACCCATTTGCTGTACTGGTCGATGGAGTCTTTGAAGCGCTTGAAGGAAAACACGCTCTGCCCGAACGTTTTGACCACCGGAACGCCGCGCACATATTCGACCGCCTCGTTGGACATACGCTCAAGCGCGTTTTGATACTGGGTCAACCTGAAACGTGTGCCGGGTCCAACCATGGCCATCATCAAAAGAAATCCCAGCGCGACCGGAATCAGACTCAAAAGCCCCAGCCTCCAGTCGAATATTGCCAGCAATATGATAATACCGACCGGCGTCGCAATCGCCGACGCCCGATCGGGCAGCTGATGCGCCAGATACGTTTCCGTTGCGGCGCTGGATTCGTTGACGATTTTTCGCAATTTTCCCGTCCCGAAATCCGCCATGAACCCCAGCGGCAGCGCTACGATATGGTGCATGGCGCGGATGCGGATGTTGGATGCAATGCGAAACGCGCTCAGGTGTGAGCACATCAGTGCGCCGACATTCATAAGGATCGCCACAACCGCAAACAGCACGGCCATCCATCCGTTGTACGCAAGGTTCTCCGCCGCGCTGAAGTTCGGCGCGACCGCGAGCACTTCGCGTATCAGTCGCCAGACGAACACAAACGGCATCAGCGCTACAAGCGCGCTGATCGCCGCAATGATCCACGAGGCAATCGTCAGATACTTATGATTCCCCGCGTATACAAACAGCCGCTTTAAATTCGACGGTTTCTTTTTCCGTTCCTTGTTCTTTTCTTCCAACTTGTTCTTCCTCCTTGCCGTTCGGCTTATCATTCGTTATAAAGTATTGTTCCAATTTTCGCCGTCCTTCGCCGTCCAGTGCATAAAACGCGTGTATACGTCCCCCTTCAAGATGCAGCACATGCGTACAGCACAGCAGAATCAGTTCCGGATCATGCGTAACAACGATGGACGTGCATTTCCCGCGCGTGTGTGAAATCAACCGTGCCGTTTCGCGCATATGGCGCAAATCCAGTCCACTGGTCGGCTCATCGAAAATCAGGGTCTGTTTTCCGGCCAGCAGCGCCGCGGCAACGGCAACGCGCTGTTTCTGCCCGCCGGAAAGCGACATCGGGTGCCGGTCGGACAGCGTCGTAAGATTCAGGGCGGCAAGCGTCCCGTCCACCAGCGGCTCGTTTGCTTCGTCCATGCCCAGCCGCACCTCGTCGCTTACGCTCTCGCAAAAGAGTTGGTGGTTGACGTCCTGCATCACAAGGTAGCTTGTTTTCAACAATTCGCGGCGCTTGCATCTCTTGCCGCCATAACAAACGCATCCAGCGGATCGCTTTTCGAGTCCGCAGAGGCAGCGCGCAAGCGTCGTTTTGCCCGCGCCGTTGTCACCGATCACGGCGATCACATCGCCCTTTGGCAGTGACAGCGCGTCGATTTTCAGCGCGGGGCACTCCGCGCCATATGTAACCCGGCAATTCTGTATGTCGATTGTGTCAACCATACAGTTCTTTGGTATCGTTTGCTTTGATTTGCATGCTGCCATTGCGCGCAGCCCCATCGCAGCAAGTTTCTCCGACGGGATCTGCAAAAAATCACCCATTGTGCAATCTAGCGCAATCTCACCATCGCGCAGATAGACCACGCGATCACAAACGTCTTTCAGCCAACCCAACCGGTGTTCCGCAATCACAACCGTTTTACCCTGCGCTTTCCAGTGGCGCAGGATTTTGCCTAGCCTTCGAATCGTTGTGACGTCCAGATTCGACGTCGGTTCGTCCAGTACAAATACGTCTGGCCTCACCGCCGCAACAGAGGCGCAGGCAACCTTTTGTTTCTGCCCGCCGGAAAGATGAAAGATATTTTTACCGAGAAGTTCCGCTATCCCTATTTCATCAGCAGTCTCTGCAATCCGTGTACGCACGGTTTCTTCCGGCATTCCGAAATTCTCACAGCCGAATGCAATTTCGCTCGTTACGTCTACGCAGAAAAACTGACTGCGCGGATTTTGAAACACACTGCCGACAGCGCGTGCCGTTTGATGCAACTCCGCCTTCGCCGTATCCTGCCCGCAAACACGAATGTGACCGTTGAATTCCCCTTCGTAATACTGTGGAATCAACCCGTTGATCAGGCGCGTCAGCGTCGTCTTTCCGCAGCCGGATTCTCCACAGAGCAGCACCGTTTCACCTTTTTGAATCGACAGCGAAACGTCCTTCAGCGCGATGGAGTCGGCGTTTGCATACCGAAACGACGCGTGTTCCAGTAAAACGGCAACGCCGTCTTGTATTTTGTCTTTTGTCATTTTATGCATCTCACAATACCCCGACGGCGTTCAAAATCAGGCATACATACGGCGCGATGCACAGAATCAGAACAGCGACGTCCTGCGCATGAAAGCCAATCTCGCATACGTTGGTGCGCTTCACGTCCGCGCTCAGTCCGCGCGTCAGGGCCGCGGCGGAAAGCTCCTCGCCGATCTTTACCGAGCAGAACAACAGCGGTATGATCCGATATTCAATCATCTTTGCCGCGTTTCCTCCGCCAAAGCTGACGCCGCGCATGCGCATGGCCGCGTTGATGTGCGAAAACTCGTCGCCAATGGTCGGAAAAAAGCGGAACATGACCGAAAGCGGAATGACCAGCCGCTCGCCAACGTGCATGCGCCGCATCGCGGCGGAAAACTCGCTGACGGTCGTCGTAGAAACGACATATGCGCCCGTCACAATGCCCGGAAGAAACCGCATCAGGATGCCTGCGCAAGCCAGCAGCAGAAAATGAACGATGCCTTCCGTTCGGCCACCGAAACTCTGCTGCAGCGTATCCATCACGACATAGAGCGCAACGCAAGCCACCGCGGTTTTGTATTTGCCCACCGTAATCAGCAGCACCAGCGAAACCGCGCACAGGCACGGCGTCGCCCACCGGAGCGCTTCGCCGCCCGCGCCGCCGAGTACGAACACCGCAACGGTAACGAGCAAAACCAGTTTTGTCCGTGGGTCCAGCACCAGACCCCGTTTTTTCGCGCTCGCCTGCAAGATGCTCCGCATCAGGCGATTCCCGCTTTCATAAAGTGCTTCTTCAAAATCGCCCTGCCGAGCAATCCTCCAAGGATTCCGCCGACAAACGCCGCCACAAGCAGCGTCGGACACATCCAAAGCGGCATCAACCGGGTCAGCGCGTCGATGTATGCCTGGCCAAAGTCCTGCCGCGTCGAAAAATACCCCGTAATGTTGGTGAACAGCGGAATGAAGTTCCCCCAAATCCAAAGACTGAATACGCCGCTTGTTAAAACTGCTTTTTTTGCGCTACTGTAATTACCGCTTTGATACACCAGCTCCGCAATCCATCCGGTAATCGCGCCGACGAGGATCGAATAATATCCCATGCCGGTCAGCAGCATAAGAATGCCCATAATGACGCTCATCATCAGGATCATGCCAAATTTTTTAACTCTGGTTAAAAACAGCATGAACGGAATCCCGCCAAAGATCGGACCGATCAATGCCAGCAGTGGCATGAAGATCGGAATGTAGCCAAGCATCGCCAAAGCGATAACAATGACAGCATAAATCGCTGAAAAGACGCCTACGTTGATCAGGTCTTTTCCGTTTAGTTTGTTCGTTTTCATAGTTGTTGTTACCTCCGGTATCCCTCTCTTTTTTTTACGGTTATCGCGTCTCTCTTTTCCGATACATCTTTGGAAATAGAAGTTAGACGCGTCTAACCGTCTTGTATTTTTAAAGCGCCTTTCAGCGCTTCGATCATGTCCATTATAGTGAAATTATCCTTCTTGTCTGCTCCATTCCGCCGGTTCCCGCTCCAATCGGACACAGTTTTTGCGATATTCCTGCGGGCTCTGGCCAATTACGTCGCGAAACGCCATTGAAAACTTGCTGGCGTTTTCGTAGCCGAAGTCCATTGCAATATGCAGAATCGCACGGTCTGTCTGCCGAATCTGCACCGCGGCCTTCTGCATCTTGTACGCACGGACAAACGCATAAATGCTGCTTCCATAAACACTGCGAAAGCTTTCTTTGAGCGCCGTTGGCGAAACGTTAACATGCTCGCAAAGCTCCGTCAGCGGAATGCGTCTGTCCAGGTTTTCCAGCAGGTATTGTTTCGCCTGTTTTGCAGCTGCAACACGTGTGCGGGTGTAATAATCTCGTCTTCCGTTTTTTTCCGGCAAGCGCATTCCGCTCAAGAACAATAATAGTTCCAGTACTTTTATTTTTAAATATCCCTTTTTGATCGAATTTGGAATCGAGTACATCTCCGAAAAAATATGCTGGAAACACGGCTGCGCCTTCAGCATACAAATCGGTCCGCCTTGCAGAAATCTTGAAAAAAGCGCGTTCAGGTCGATCGACACATCCTCAAGTATACAGTTCACGCAGCGCGCCGCAGCGTCCGGATCGATCAATACGGAAACGCCGCGATAATAACCCAGCGGAAAGCTGCTGTGCATTTGGCTGACGCCTGTTCTGTGAATCGAAAAATCTCCCGCAGAAAGATAGACAGATCCGCCCGCATATTCGCACTCAAACCGACCTTCGTGACAGTAATTGATCTCGATCGTACCAATCGGCGGCTGCGAAAAATCAGGGCAGTTCTGCGCGTGAATATCATTATAGAAAACCGATACCCCGGGGAAAACCGGGTGTATCGTTAGCGTTGCTTCGCCGTTTCCATCCCCCGCGTTATAGACGGCCGGTGCTTCAGCGGCCAAAGCGCCGTCTCCTTCTGCTTTCGCAAATGTCCACTGGTTCATGCGTTTCCTTGCCTTTCGTGATCCTCAGAACTTTCCCTTGCCATCATCAACGCTTCCCAATGCGTCAGCGCAATGTCTGTTAACGCCGGGTCATACATCGCGCCTGTTTGTGTGCAGATTTCCATGCGGCATTGTTCCTTTCCAATCGCAGCACGGTAACTCCGCCTGCTCAGCATCGCGTCCGTGGAATCTACAATCGCGATAATACGTGAACAAAGCGGTATATTCACGCCGGACAACCCATCGGGATATCCGGTTCCGTCGTAACGTTCGTGATGATGCAGTACAATATCCGCGACTTCCGCAAAGCAATCGATCGAGCTTAGGATTTCATAGCCGATCGCCGGATGTCTGCGAACGGTCGTCCATTCGGCCTCAGTCAGCGAGCCTTTTTTAAAGAGAATCGCGTCTGGAATGCCAATTTTTCCGACATCATGCAGGTGCGCCGCAATATGATACGTTGTTTTCACGCCTGACGGCAGGTCAAGCAAACCGCACATGCATTCCGTCATGGACGCGACGCGCAGCGAATGCAACGCCGTATCCGGATCGCGCGCCTCCATAGCTGATACGATTCCGGCAATTAAGTCATGATAGCGCAGAAGATCTTCTTTTGATTCTTTCACATTACGCTCCTCATAAAGGTTCTGCCGTTTTCAATTTTGCTGGCGGGATTTACATCCAGCCGTTTTCTTCGTAACGCATGACCAGCGGCGCGTCTTTGTCTCAAAGCGAATGCCGGGACACGATAACGCTGAATCGTAAAACGTTCGCTCTTCAAACACACAAGCGTTTTTCGAAACCGCCGCGGCGAATTTTTCCGCATGATCGACGGAGAAAAACATTTCCGCATCCAAACGCCTCATCTTTTTCATGTAATGGTTTGTTCCCCGGATTCTCGTTTTAGTTAGATGCTTCTAACTGTAGGGAGTATATCTCAGCTCGATTGCCGCTGTCAAGCGGCCCGTGCCTATTTTAAACCCGCACGACTGCTTGTAATCCTACTTTGCGGAACCATGTGCACAAAGCTGTTCCCGCTTGACAAATCCGCACGATACGTTACAATGCAATTGGTTAGATGCTTCTAACCAATTGTCGATATTTCTTTATTCGAAGCAACGCCCGCACCCGATTATTCCAGTGTCCCGGCGAAGCGCCCGGCCATTAGAGGAGATGCAAAATAATGGCAACACACAATAACATGTTAGAAATTAAAAACCTAACCGTCCAGGCGGGTGGGAAAACGCTGCTCGATTCTGTCAGTCTTACTATTCCGTATGGCGAGGTGCACGCACTGCTCGGGCAGAACGGCAGTGGCAAAACATCACTGATGAAGACCATCATGGGTTTTTCGGGCTACGAAGTAACGCAAGGACAGATTTTCTTTATGGGACAAGATGTTACGTCTCTGGAGGTTTACGAGCGGGCTCGACTTGGCATTGCGATTGCACAACAGCGTCCACCGACCATCGACGGTGTAACACTGCGTAGCGTGCTGCAATACACGCTGCGCAATTCACCGGACCCGAAGAGATCGCTAATACAATTGGCAAGCGATGCACACATGGAAAATTTTTTAAACAGGAGCATTAACGACGGCCTTTCGGGCGGAGAGATCAAACGTGCCGAACTGCTGCAACTGCTCTCCATGTCCCCGGCGTTTTCCATGATGGACGAGCCGGACTCAGGCGTGGACATCGAAGCGCTTGCGCTCGTTGGCAGTCTGATCAACAGGCTGTTTGCCCCGGACGCGACACACACTGTCAAACGTAGAGCAGGATTGATCATCACCCACAGCGGCAACATTTTGAAATATCTGCATCTGGACAAAGCGCATGTCATGCACAACGGTAGGATCGGCTGTTCCGGAAACCCAGCACGGATTATGGAAACGATCGGGAAATATGGCTATAACGAATGCGTACGCTGTATCGATCAAAAGGAGAAAGCATGTCGTCTGTAAAAATACATGACCCGAATATCGGAAATGCCGAAACTGAGAACGATTTTTCACCGTTGCCGGTTCCACACACACCAATATGTAAGGAAGATGCCGACGCAATTTCAGGGGTCGGCGTCCGCTCCGGTGATCCGGCACGGTCCGCAACGATGATCGTGCGCGATCTTGAGACAGTATGCTTGGAAAGCGGCGAATCACAGGAATTCGAAATGTTGCCTATATCGCTTGCGCTTAAACGGTACAACTGGCTGCGCGAACGGTACTGTTTCAAGGCCATTTCAGCCGATTTCGACGCGATAACTGCGGAATGCGCCGGTCAGGAATCTCCACTCGGTTATTATATCCACGTAAAAAAGGGCGCCGTCGTCACCCTTCCCTGTCAGGCAGCCATGTACCTTGCGGGTGAAAACCTTACACAAGCCATGCACAACATCGTCATCTTGGATGAAGGGTCGCAGCTGCAGTTGATTACCGGCTGTGTTTCAAAGCACACTGTAAGAAACGGCCGGCACCTGTCGGTCGAGGAGTATTATGTCGGGAAAAATGCAAAACTCGCGAGCACAATGGTCCACTCCTGGGGATCGGACGTTCTGGTCGAACCTCGCGCAGGCGTGCTTGTGGAAGAAGATGGACGCTATGAAAGCAACTATATTGCGCTTCGCGCAGCGCGCAAAATCAGTAGCAATCCGCAAATCTATCTCAACGGTAAAGGCGCGTCCGCAAAAGCCCTGACCGTCGTACTCGGCGCGCCCGGTTCCGTCGTCGATACCGCTGGGAACGTGTTTCTCAACGCAGAGGGCACGAGTGCCGAGTTGCTGCACCGCGGCGTTTGCACCGGCGGCGTCATGCACCAGGGCGGTCTCCTGATCGGCAAAGCACCGTGCAAAGCGCACGTCGACTGCGCCGGCATGCTGCTCGACCCATCGGGGGCCGGTTATATCGAATCCGTTCCGGGGCTACGTTCGCATCACCCGGACGCCCGCATGAGCCACGAAGCGAGCATCGGCAAACTTGCGCCGGAGCAGGTGGAATATTTGATGTCGCGTGGAATGGACGAGCAGGAAGCGATTTCCATGCTGATACGCGGCTTCCTGCTTGCAGATATCGAGGGCCTCGGAGCGGAATTGGACGCGCAGATTGCGGAAATTGCGACAATCGCCGGCCATGGCGAAGATTGAAACCATCGTTGAAAATCGTGTCGATTGATCCCTTCATCCGGCGAATGTCTCTCCCTCGCCTTCTCGGCGCGTTTACCCGCGCCCTTGACAAAGCGACAGAATTCGTTACAATACATATAGTTAGACGATTCTAACCTCGTGCTGCACTGGATCCTCCGTTGATGATAGCTGTACTTTGTCAATTGATTTGTAACGAAACAGCATCACCAGCCAATCCTTCGAACAGAGCCTTTGCTTCAGCTCCTCTCCACTGGCGCTTCAATAAATGGGGCGCCAATAAAAAGCACCACGGTTAGAATCGTCTAACTGCATTGTCCGCAAGTTTTACTTGTTTGGAACCACAAATTTTTGCAAACAGAACGCACAGCATATTCTTGGCATAAACGTCTCTTTTTGCATGGAACCATCGTTTCCGGAAGGAGCAAAACAAACATAACATGATCAACAAACGGTTAATCGGTTTGGTCCCCGAGGCAAAACCGCATATTGTCAAAAACATACTGCTCCAGTGGATCGGTCTTCTTTGCAGCGCCTGTGCAATAATAGCGCTCGGTTTTTCCATAGAAGCGTTGCTTACTGACATTGAGGATACGAGGACACTGCTGCTCACAGTCTGCGTCGCGCTGCTTTGCATAGCCTGCCGTTTCGTCTGCGTCCATTTTTCGCACCGCGAAAGTTATCTTGCTTCAAAGCCGGTCAAGCGCGTTCTGCGCGGGCGAATTTACCGAAAACTGCTTCAACTCGGGCCCGCCTACACCAAGGACGTCTCCACTGCCGAATTGTTGCAAGTATCGGCAGAAGGCGTCGAACAGCTGGAAACTTACTTTGGCGCATACCTTCCGCAATTTTTCTATGCGCTCCTCGCGCCTGCGACGCTGTTTTGTGCGCTCAGCTTCGTTAGTGTAAAAGTGGCCGCCGTCTTGCTCGCATGCGTGCCGCTGATTCCAATATCCATCATGCTTGTACAGAAAATCGCAAAAAAGTTGCTGAAGGATTATTGGGGCCGGTATGCGAAGCTTGGCGATAGCTTTCTGGAGAATCTGCAGGGGCTGACCACGCTGAAGCTCTACCGGGCCGATCAATATAAACACGATGAGATGAACCGGGAAGCCGAACACTTTCGGAAAATCACCATGAAAGTGCTGAAAATGCAGTTGAACTCCATCGCTGTGATGGACTTTGTCGCTTACGGCGGCGCGGCAATCGGCATCATTTTGGCGATCCTGGATTTTGCCGCAGGCAGAATCGGCATCGCAGGATGCTTCGCAATCATCGCGCTTTCGGCGGAGTTTTTCCTCCCGATGCGCCTGCTTGGCAGTTATTTTCACGTCGCCATGAATGGCCTTGCGGCGAGCGAGCGCATCTTCGCGCTGCTCGATCGTCCCGTTGAAACGAAAAAAACACGGCGCGTCGGTACGGACGTCGGAATCCGCATGCAAAACCTTACCTATCGATACGATTGCAACAATGCTGCGCTCGAAAACGTTTCGCTCACGATTCCCGGCGCGGGACTCTACGCGATCGTCGGCGCATCCGGCAGCGGCAAATCCACGCTGGCCGGTATTCTTGCCGGGTTTTGCAAGGGATATTCCGGTTCGGTCACCGTTGGCAGTGTGGAGCTGCACGATCTCACGCAAAAAAGCCTGTCCGAAGCCATCACGCTGATCGGACTCGGAAGCTACCTGTTCAAGGGCACTGTCGCCGAAAACCTTCATATGGGAAAACCGGGTGCGGACGAAGAAGAACTCTGGCAGGTACTCGAACGCGTAAACCTGGCGCGCTTCATTGAAAACGCAGGCGGACTCGAATTTGAGCTTGCCGAGTGCGGTGCGAATCTCTCCGGCGGGCAGCAGCAGCGTCTTGCGCTTGCACGCGCGTTGTTGCACGACAGCCGTATTTTCATCTTTGACGAGGCGACGAGCAACATCGACGCGGAAAGTGAAAACACGATTCTGGCACGCATGCGAAAACTGGCAAAGACAAAAACCGTGGTTTTGATTTCCCACAGACTGGCTAACACGGCCATGGCTGATTGCATCTATGTGCTCCGTCACGGCATCCTTACCGGAAGCGGAACCCATGCGCACCTCCTAAAAAGCAACGCCGACTACCGCGCGCTCTGGGACGCGCAGGCGGAACTGGAAGCCTATACGGCAACGGAGGCACTATGAAAACACGCTCCAGCTTTCACATCATGCGTCGCCTCATCGGACTGGTCAAACCGTTAACGGGTTGGATGCTGCTTGCGGTCCTTGCTGGAATCGCCGGGCATCTGGCCACGATCCTGATTCCGGTTCTGGGCGGATACGCAATGCTTTCCGCACTCGAATTAAACGCAGCGCCGCACTTGTCAGCAATATTTTTTTGGATCGCGATCTGCGCGCTTGTCAGAGGTCTTTTGCGGTACGCCGAACAGACGTGCAACCACTATATCGCGTTCCGGCTACTCGCGCTCATTCGCGACCGGGTGTTCGGCGCTTTAAGAAAGCTTGCGCCCGCTAAACTGGCCGGCAGGGAAAAAGGCAATTTGATTGCCGTGCTTACAAGCGACGTCGAACTGCTGGAAGTTTTTTACGCGCACACCATATCCCCGGTGTGTATCGCGTTTTTGCTCTCGGTCGTTCTTGTCGTCTTTTTTGCCTCTTATCATATTCTTCTTGGCATGATTGCACTGCTCGCATACGCGTTTGTCGGCGTTGTGATTCCGCTGACCGCTTCCAAAAAGGTAAAGCGAGACGGTGAAGACTTTCGCTCCGCCTTCGGCGAAACGAACGCATATCTGCTCGACAGCATCCGCGGCGTTAAGGAAATTCTTCAGTACAACGCGGGAGACTCGCGCCTCGGCGGGCTCGAACAACGTACAAACGCTATGTTCGAACATGAACGCCGTATCAAATCAAGCGCTGGCAAAAACGCCGCGCTCACGGGTGCAGCTGTCATGATTTTTACGTTTGCGGTGTTCTTTGCGTCCGTTCTGCTGTATCGAAACGGCCAAATCGATTTCGAAGGAGTCCTTATTCCAACCGTAGCAATGTTCTTCTCCTTCGGCGCGGTCATCGCCGTTGCAAACCTCGGCACCGGCCTGACGCAAACCGTCGCCGCGGGCCATCGCGTGCTTGATATTCTGGACGAATCCCCGATCGTTGAGGACGTGCGACACGGCAACAACGTTTCGTTTCTAGGCGCTGCAGCAACGGACGTTTCGTTCGCCTACCGGGACGAACCGATCCTGAAAAAACTGACCATACGGTTTCCGGAGAGCAAAATCATCGGTGTCACCGGCCGGTCGGGAAGCGGTAAGTCTACTTTGCTGCGTCTGCTGATGCGTTATTTCGACGCGGATGCAGGTAAAATCACCATTTCAGACACCGAAATCTCCTCCGTCAACACCGATTCGCTGCGCGAAAACGAGAGCTTTGTTGCGCAGGAAACGGAGCTGTTTCACGACAGCATCGCAAACAATATCCGCATTGCCAAACTCGGCGCGACGCATGAAGAAATCATAACTGCCTGCAAAAAAGCATCTGTACACGATTTTATTCAGAGCCTGCCCCGCGGCTACGATACGGAGGTTGGCGAACTCGGGGAGACGCTCTCCGGCGGCGAACGGCAACGGCTCGGCCTTGCGCGCGCGTTTTTGCACGATGCGCCGTTCCTCTTGCTGGACGAACCGACCAGCAATCTCGACAGCCTGAACGAGGCCGTCATTCTGAAAGCCGTTAAGGAAGACCGGCGCAGGACGACCGTGCTCGTTTCTCACCGCGCATCCACGATGCGGATTGCGGACGAAGTGTTCTCCGTGGAGAACGGACGGCTCAGCTGAAAGGAAACGTTATGCAAACAAAGAGAATCCTTTACCTTGTGATCGGTTGCGTCGGGTTTGGACTCGGCGCGGCGGGCACAGTGCTCCCCATCCTGCCAACCGTTCCGTTTCTTTTGGTCGCGGCGTGGGGGTTCGGCAAAAGCAGCAAACGGCTGGACGATTGGTTCAAGCGTACAAAGCTGTATCGCAACAACCTCGAAAGCTTCGTGCGCGGAGACGGAATGACCCGACGGACAAAAATAAAAATCGCTGCCACCGTCACTGTGCTGATGGGCATCTGCTTTATTTTGATGCACGGCGTGCCTGTTGGCAGGATCGTTCTCACTATAATTTGGGTTCTGCATCTTGTCTACTTTATGTTCATCGTTAAAACGCTTCCACCGCACAAGAGCGACGGTAGTTATAAAAGCACCGAGCCTGCTGTCGGTCGGCCGTGCGACGATTGCGTTAATCCCGGTCGGCGCAACCACATTGATTAGGCTGAGCACATCCAATCCGCTTGCTGGATTCTATATTTCGCTCGTGCAATATCTCCATAGACCTCGGTTTTAAAATGATACTCTCCCGGCGAATAATCGGATTTGCTCTTCGGCATTGTAGCAGCCGAAATTGGGCGCGCTGATACCGGAGGTATGCTGAAAATTCGGGATAACCGAGAAGACATTTTGGCGCTGGAAGAACAAATACGGCGGCATGCGCTAAATAATGACCCCAAGGTGTTGAATTTGAGCGGTTTCACAAATATAATGATTAAAAAGTAGTGAAAAGGCGTATACATGCATTCTCCAAAAAAGACAAGCAGCATGATAAACCAGCTCAATTCCATAAAAGATTTTGATCACTTTGCGGAAGACCATAAAGATGATTTTATTTGGGTATCTTTGAGTGATCATATCCAAAAAATAATTGAAACGAAAAATCTCACAAAAGCCGAAGTGATCCGTAACGCAGACTTGGATCGCGTATACGGCTATCAAATCTTAAGCGGAAAACGAGTGCCAATGCGGGAAAAACTGATCCAGCTCTCCTTCGGCTTGGAACTCGGTCTCGAAGAAACGCAGTTATTATTAAAGATTGCAGGTTTAGCGCCCTTATACGCCAGAATCAAACGCGAGGCGGCCATTATTTTTTGCAAAAACCAGCAGTATAACCTCATCCACACACAAGTATTCCTTCAGAAAATACAAGTCAGGATCATAGGCGAATGAACCATACCGCACAAACGCAATCGAATGATATCACATTATTTGAGGCGCAATATGTTGCTTTTTTGAAAAGCGATGTGCAATCGTGCCTTCCCAAAGTGCTTCAAGAAAAATATACGGTCGATTCGTGCCTTTCTATTTCTGAAAAATCCGAAACCTATGAAATCACAGACAAATGCGATGGAGTCAAATTCATCCTGAAGATCATACACGCAACCGACGCATCCCTTGTTTACGAAGACGACGTCTTGCGCACGCTCGACCACCCGGCCATACCAAAACTGATTGAGTCCGTGCATGTTAACGGCGAACGCTACATCGTTCGCCAGTTTTTTCCGGGATATCCATTGTCGCAGCCGTTGTCCTGCGGACGAAAATTCAAACGGGGCGAAGCAATCGAACTGGCGCGGAAACTATGTGATATCTTGCAGTATTTACATAGCCGTCCCACACCGATCGTATATCGGGACATAAAGCCGCAAAATATTGTCGTCACGCCGGAAGGCGAAGTGAAACTGATCGATTTTGACATAGCAAGGCTTTATGACACTGCCTCGGACACCGACACCGTGTACTACGGCACAAAGGAGTATTCACCGCCCGAACAATTCGGATACTGCCAGACAGACGCCCGGACGGATGTTTACGCCGCCGGTGTATTGATGACGCACATGCTTACCGGCAGCCCGGATATCGGCGGGATCGCACGAATAGAAAACCGCGCAATGCGCGAGCTTTTATTGCGCTGTACACAATTTGCGCCAAAGGATCGGTTTCCCGATATTCGTTCGTTAAAGAAACATTTGGATAGACTCGTTGGAAAACACCGTATGTCGCCTGCTTCTATCACGCGGTATGTTATCATTGCCGCAAGCTGTCTTGCAATCGGTTTCTTCGTCGGAAAATACGTAGAGCGCCGCAGCATGGCGCCGGAAATCGTTACCTATTCCTCTAACTCGACTGTGGAGTTTCAGTCCGCGCTGATCGACGCGGCCGTCCGCGCTGCGCTCGGAAAGTCGTCCAACGAGCCAATTTACTTCAACGAACTCTCAAACGTAGAAAAACTGCAAATCTGGGGTAACGATGTTTATTCCGAAAATCAGGATTTGATCCTCGGTTACGATAGCGGGTTTGCGGATGCAGCAGTATATTGGGGTGACTACAGCGGGAAAAACCGTCCCCTGGAAAGAGGCGATATTACTTCACTGGAAGAAATATCGCTTCTAAGCAATTTGAAAAAGCTGGAAGTAGTCATGCAGCAGATCACCGATCTTGCCCCGCTCGCCGGGCTGCCGCTAACCGAGCTGAATCTTGCCGGCAATCGAGTTACCGATCTCTCTGCACTTTCGCAAGTTGAAAACCTTACGAAACTAAATATCGATTACAATCCCGTGGCGGATCTGTCGCCCCTGAGTGATTTGTATTATCTTGAGGACCTCAACGCTTCCGATACGTTGGTGGAGGATGTAGCGCCGCTTAAAGAACTGTGCTATCTGAGGTTTTTGTATATCAACAACGCAAAGATAAGCGATATTTCTCCGCTTGAAGGGATCGACTTTGTGAACCTGTATTTGAAAAACAATCATATAAACGATATTTCTCCATTAACAGCCGAGAATCTTCATGTAGAAGGAAACCCCGCCACACCATAAAATTATGTAACCATCGATCGTTCTTCTTTTTGCAAGAAAGATTGTATGCCGAACGCATACCACTTCACTTTCTAAACCATTTACAATTGATATCATCCATTCTAATTGGAGCATTCGATGAAACGAGCCATGCTGTCTTTTTTCATACTGCTTTCGTTGTTTGCGTTCTCTGCCTGCATGCGACACGATGCAGCCTGCAACGCAACCGTGGTTTCGTTTGTCTTCCAGAAGGATGAAACTGTCGGTTACACTCCGTCCGCCGCAAAACTGATTACTGAATACGGAGACGAAGTGGTTGTTCATTTTGAGGATTTCCGGCCGAAAAAAATCGAAATAGAAGGTTCTTTGAAGATCGTAGCCGGAGCCAACGGCGTGTCGATCTCTCCAAGCGAAGACTATCGCCTGACATTTTCCACGCAAGGCGATACACAGTTTGTTTTGCAAGCGGGTTCGACGGTCCGCTTAATTGAAAAAAAGGAGAACGTCTGGGTGCCCGATATTCCATAAAAACATTGGATGAGCAAAATGTATCCCGATCGGATTTCAAACAGAAACCCATAGCAATCACATAACATGGAGGGAAAAGATGCTGAACCGAGAGAAACGAAAATTTATGAAAGCCATAAAGAAAAAGTATGGAAAAGGCAATGAATTTGAAGCGGTAGCCGCGTTCGGCCTACTGTCCACTGCATACTACAAATGGTTCAAAGAGATCTATTGCCCGTCGACGAACACACGGTGCATAGACTATACCGAGAGCGGTGCGCTTCAAATAATGGAAGAACTGCGCGCAGAAGGCTACCTGAAAAAGCGCGCGGAGAAGATAAACGAATGGGGCGATGAGAACTGGTACTATACATTGGTAAAATAACATGGAACGAATGATGAAAAAGCGAATTTTCCTTTTAGCAGTCATGATTCTCGCGATTCCCGCTATTGCTTGCGGGACAAAAAACGAAGAATCGACGGCTTCTCATGCTGTTGCTGCACAAGCAGCGGAAACCGCGGATGTTACCGTTGAGACGTCCGGTGTGGTTCATTCCTATAACGCACTGTTCGACACCCCGCCCGACACCGAGACGCGAGACGAAACAAGGCCGTTTGATCCGACAGACATTTTTCAAATGTATTGCTTTGACTATGAAAACAAGCGCCCGCTGGAAAGTACCAACCAGGCGCATGTTACGGTGCTGTATCCGGCGTTTTTAAGCTACGAATGGGATAATCCGCTGGGGCTGAAGAACGATTTTTACAGCGTTTCAATGTTCTCGGAAAACGGGTTGGAATCCATCGGATGGAAAAGCTCGCATAGTTTTGAAGGCGGCATCGTGCCGGATGGGTTCGACAGCGAATCCACATACTGCCGCGATATTGACGGCAACCCGACACGCGGGGATTTGCTGGCCGGCGGGTGCGGCGACCCGATGTACTGCATCTCAAATCCGGTTTATGAAGAGTACATTATAAACTGCCATCTTGAAGCGGTGGTATGCGGATCAAGCTGCACCGCGTCCGACGCATGGGCGGCAACCAGCGTCTGTTTCTGCGATTATTGCATGGCCGGCTTCCGCGAGTACCTGAAAGAGACCATGACCGACCGGCAGCTTTTGCTGCTGGGCATTACGGATATCGATACGTTCGATTATGGCGACTTTATCCGTGAGAATTATTATGATCTCTACCAGGCGAACTACAGCAGTACCGGAATCAGTTCGTTGATTCCGCTTGCTGATGAATATCACACGTTTCAATATCTGGAAATAACGGCACTGCAAAAGCGGATTCAGCAGGAGGTTGAAAACGCGAACGAAGTGTACGGCGCGCATGTTATGGTCGGCGCCAACATGGCGGATTTAAATGTCAACTTTATGGCGTGCGCGGACACGGTGGATTTCTTTTCTCCCGAAATGAACCTGCCGTATGATCCGTATCCGCGCGAAGCCGTGCGATACGAGCTTGCGAACGCGTTTGGAACGATCTTAACCAGTCATCCCAACGCGGTGCAGGCGGCGGACCTGATGCTCTCCACCGCGAGCACGCAGACGCATAAGATCCTGACAGCGGAAGCGTATGCACACGGCGGGTTCCTTCAGATACCGGACCAAAGTCCATTTCGTTCGTCCAGCGATATGAATATTTACGAAGCGGTCAACATGTCGGCTGCCGACATGGAGGAGCTTTATCCGTATTACGACTTTATTTACTTTAACGGATTGTTCTTTGAGCAGCTGTGGCCGACGGCCGACGTTGCGGTGCTGTACTCCTTCCCTTCCAATTTGAACTCCGGCCAGTCGGACACGTCGTTCTGGGGACTTTCACAATCGCTGATCACAAGAAACATTCCTTTCCGCGTGATCGCGACCGGAGACGGAACGATGATTGAAAAGTCGCTGACGGAGGACGATCTGAGCGGACTCAAGGTGGTGGTCCTCCCCCGCGTTGTATATTTGAGCGAAGCGGACAGGATGCTGCTAAAGCAGTTTATCGAAGAAGGCGGAACCGTGCTGTCCGTCGGCCTGACCGCCGTATACGACGAAACCGGCGAACCGCTGACCGACGACTTTACTGCGATGGATTTCAGCAGCTCGTCCCTGAACGGTTACGATCATATTTACGGGCATTATGAATGGAGCGAAGAAGGATTTCAGGAATCCCACTGGATCGAACCGGACGATATAGAGACGATCGTTACCGCGGTGAAAGACGAAATCGTCCTGCCGTATATGATCGACGACGCGGACATCGTCGTTACGCAATACTTCTCAACCTATTTCAACGGCTATCTGTATCACCTCGTAAACTACGCATTCGATCAGGTAAGCGAGCAGATCACGGAAAAGAACGATGTGTTAATCCGGCTGTTGAACGATACGCCCTATGATCCGGACGATATCGCCCTGTATTATTCCACACCGGAATCCGGCGAAACGGTCATGATCGATTTTATCGAGAACGACGGATATTTGGAAGCAACCATTCCCAATATCGTCGCGTGGGGAACGATCATGCTGGGTCAAAAAGCCGATATCGAACAGGCTATGCTCGAAAGCGATGAAACGCGAGACACGAAAAGCGAAGAGCGTACGGAAGCGCTGACGGCGTATACCGAGGCTGTGCAATCGACCACCGCGGCGATCGGACTTCATGCCTATACCGTACAGGATGAAGAAACGAGTGCACCGGCCGCGCGCGAAAACGAAGCCCCGACGAAAACAGACTATCTGATCTACGAGCTCAATCAGCAGGGCGGAACGCGATTGCTCGCGCTCATGCCGGAGGAAGTTGCCGCGATCTTTTCTAGCGTCCCGGATTATGTCAACGTGTCTGCGTCGGCGCAGGACGGCGTTTGGTTCCATATTCCCTACAGCGATGAAAAATCGGCTCAAAAATTCGTTAAAGCTGCGGAATCGCAGCTTGGAATCACGTTTGAGGACAACGGCTGGAAGAGCGTTGCGCAAAAAGGCGACATCACGATGGAGATCAATCCGCAGGATAACGGCGAAATGCACATGATGATCATCGTTGACGGAGAAAGCGGCGAACAAATATTCAGTCTGCTTTCGGGCATTTACGAAAGCCTTGCACTCGTGCAAAATCTGCCGGAGTTGTATGTGCTCGACGATCCTTGTTATACCCTGACCTGTAACCAGGGAACGTTGGGTTTCTCATTGTCCTGGTCCGATATCGGGGATGACGACTATCAGGCCGCGAAAGACTACTACAACAACGTCCTCGTTTCCAGTTACGTCACCTTTATTACGCCGGAAGGCAATTCGACGGCGTATCTTTCGCATATGCCGGAGAACAACAGATCCGTCAAATTCGTCTTCACCGACGCGGAAAACGCGATCCAAATCAATACTAATTTCAAGACAGCTGCGGACCAATAAAATATGGTTCAACAATATTCAAAAACAATAGTAAGATTCTATTCATCAGGAAAGGACACGGATCAATGAAAAAAATAAGTTTCACCATTCTTGCCTGCCTGATCGTCTGCTTGTTGCTCCCGGCGTGTTCGGCTTCAACCGTGCCGACTTCGCAGGCGACCGAACCGGCGGCAACAGCCACTCCCGTTTCCGAAGAGCCGGCCGAAGCAACAGCTTCGTCTTCGCCGGAGCCGGAACCAATCTCGTTCGACGCGCCGTTGGATATTCTGGACAGCCCGTTCAACCCGTTCTATTTTATCGAGCTGCCCGAAGGGTATCACGTCCATCAAATGTCGTTCTGGATCGGCGACGATCAAAAAATCGCGATGTATCTCACCACCGAGGATACCACGGAAAACGTTGTCGGCTTTTTCGCGCAATTTTTCGACTATGATTCCGAAAAAATCGAATATTCCATAAACGACCTGGAAAAAGGTCGTGTGATCCTCGATCCGACCGGTGTCGAAGGCACGCTGAACGCGCAAGTGGATATCCAGAAAACAAGCGAGAACGACGACGAATATACGTATGTCGAAGGCTATAAGGTCACAATAAAAGCGGACATTGATCCCGATATGCTGGATATTTATCAGGATATTCTGGATCGAAACTTCAACACGGATGCGATTTCCTATTTCGGCGCCGGCGCCTTTTTGACGGATCACGAAGCGATCGGGCGGCAGCTCGTCGTTCATACCCAAGAATACCCGCGCGTCGATACGATCTACACGTATCACCCGGACGATTTTGAGACCTGGAAAGCTTTCTTCACTTCCGAAGAGTTTTGCAACAACCGATATGATAACATTCAGCGCGACAGCGCGCTGGTCAGCGATACCTATGCCGATATGACGGTGCAGGTGCAGCTTACCTACGAGGACGGCAAAATAGCGTTTTTCCAGCAGCTCGATCGCACCGATCTGAACTTAGCCGACTATATCCCGGAAACTACGCTGCGCTTTTTAAAGTTTGGTGAGATCGATACGGACGGTACATGCGGCTGGGAAAACAGCGATCGAACAACTTTCATCGTCATATCCAAAACGGACTGGCAGGGAGCCGACGATTCCATCATGATGCTTGGTGACGGCGAGATCAGCTACAAGATCGTGTATACACCGTCTGACAAGAGGTATGCCGTTCTAATCAGGGCGAACGACACGGAAGCCAAATATTACTATTATGCGGACAGCGGCGTTATGGAGCCGATGGACGAAGGCTGGGACGCGGACGGTATCCTGAGCCGGTTGAATCTGATCGTGCCGGGCGCGGACGACCCCGTCACATATGCGCTCGAAGTGTTCGATCAAACCATTGCGGGCGCGTTTACAATGACGCCGGATGAACTCTTTGCGCTTGAGCCATAACATTGATTTGCTTTGCCGGATTATAGTCCGATCGATTGTTCTGCTTTGACCCTTTGACGCTCGCAGAGCACTTGATATGCAAATCCACATCCGAATGAAATCACTTGTACCCAACCGCAAGGAATTCCACGATTGTTTCATTTCAAAAGGTTTCGCAAGCAAAGACGGCCGCTGTTTCCAGCGGCCGTCTTTGCTTGTCTTTTCTGCAGGCTCAAACCTGCGGGATTGTCTGAACACCCCGTATCTGCAACCGTTTCGTTCACCGCTTTCCCGCTCGATATTCCCCGAAGAAAAAGCTGTAAAAACTGCTGCTTGAGTAGTTCTTTGGCGTGTCGCAAGAATGAAAGATCGATTGAATCGGATTCATTGGTGGTCACTCTTGAAAGATAATGATTGACTTCTTGCAAATAATAAGATATAGTTGCTACTGCGTGGTGCAAATCGGCATCGCGCAATATTTTTTATGAGGTATTCAATGTACAGCGACAAAACCATCGTCTGCAAAGATTGCGGACAAGAATTCACCTTTACTGCCAGCGAGCAAGAATTTTTCGCCGAAAAAGGCTTTACGAACGAACCACAGCGCTGCAAGTCCTGCAGAATTGCTCGCAAGGGTAATTCCCGCGACAACGGCTCCCGTCAGATGTATGACGCTATCTGTTCAGAATGTGGAAAGCCCTGTCAAGTTCCTTTCCAACCACGTACCGACCGACCAATCCTGTGCAGCGATTGCTTTAGAAACAACAGGTAATTTCAAAAGATGCATCCAAATACGGATGCATCTTTTTTTGTATCAGCATTTCGTCCACCTTTTCCTTTTCTTCAGTTTATCACTTTCTCTCATTTCAGGCGGACTGCTTTTTTGGAACGCCGGTCAATCGGTCTTTGATTTAGCTCGTATAAGTACCTCGTTGAGAAACTCAAGAATTTCTTGCTGCGTAGCCATGTTAATCACCTTTGAGGCGATTTCTTTTGTTTCTTGCAAAGAAAAACAAGACAGCATGTGTTTCATTTTAGCTATATTCGATCCGCTCATACTGGTCTTGCGGAGGCCCAGTCCGACCAATACAAGCATAGCTAATGGATCGCCACCCATTTCACCACAAATAGAAATCGGCTTGCCGGCTTTGTTAAATGTAGAAATAATGTTTTCAAGTAAACGAAACATTGCGGGAGAAAAACTTTGATAGTAATCCGTAATACTTGAGTTCATGCGGTCTACTGCGTGCGTATACTGGGTTAAATCGTTTGTCCCCACGCTGGCGAAATCCACCTCTTTTACTGCAAGGTCGCAAATCTGCGCAATGGCAGGAATTTCTATCATGATTCCAATTTTAATGTTTTCATCATACGGTATTCCTTCATTATACAGTTCAGCCTTTGCGTGTTCTACTGCTTTGCGAGCGTTACGAATGTCATCAATTGTTCCTACCATTGGGAACATGAGCCATATTTCACCCTCAGCAGAAGCTCGTAGAGCCGCCCGCAGTTGTGTGTTGAAAATTCCAGGGTTATCCAGGCATAAACGAAGGGCTCGTTTACCCAGAAAAGGATTGTCTTCATGCGGAAGCTCTAAGTATTTGAGCGTTTTATCGCCACCAATATCAAGTGTGCGCAGCGTAATCGGCTTTCCCTTCGCATTGCGTATTACGCTCAAATAGGATTTATACTGCACGTCTTCTGAAGGAAGCGTATCACTCTGCATATATAAAAATTCTGTTCTTAACAATCCAACAAAGTCACAGTACTTATATTCATCGCTGGCTTCAGCTGAAGCAACATTAATACCGAGACTGATTCGTTCCCCGCTAGCAAGCTTAGGTTCTGTTGTTAAATATTTTTCAACTTCCTGAAGTTCTTTCAGATATTGGGCGTGTTTTTCAGTGAACGTTTGAATGGTTGTATCATTCGGGCGCATATATACCGTGCCCTCAATGGCATCCACGATACATTTCTCTCCATCGCTAAAGATGGCGGTGGCTTCTGGAACACCCAGCACCGCTGGAATTTTATAACCGCGAGCTATGATTGCAGAATGCGAAGTCTCACCGCCAACTTCAGTAACGATTCCCAAAACTCTTGTACGGTCAAGCGTTGCTGTGTCGGAAGGCAACAAGTCGTGCGCAACGACAATGACATCATTTGCCAGTATTGACAAATTCTTCTCTTTTTCACCATGCAATACGCGTATCAACCGGTTGCGAACATCGCGTAAATCCGCAGCACGCGCAGCAATCAAAGGATCCTTTGCTTTGCTCAATATCACCGCAAAGAAAGAAAAGGTTTTATCAACTGCATAATCCGGCATAGCATGATTCGTTAAAATCAAATTTCTAATCTGCTCATCAATTTCCTCGTCGTGAAGGATTTCTTGATGAGCAACAAAAATCTTGTACTTATCATCGTTGTTATCTTGCAGGAGCGAAATCATCTCATCAAGTTCTTCATTCGCCAGTTCTACAGCTTTCTCATATTGTTCAATGCGGCCGCACTCCTGATCTTTTTCGAAGTAACTTTCAAACGTATCACAAGAGAAACTTTTGTAGATATACACATTACCAATCGCATAGCCATGCGAAACGGGTTTTCCTTTAATCAAACGCAAAGTTAAAGCTCCTTATTACGTGTTCTATTCGCCATTCTCGAAATCATTTTAAGAGTCGACAAAACAATCGTCCGGCAATCCTCGGTATGCGATCTAGAGTAACGAGCGAAATGGGATATTTTGTTCATGCTCGAAACAATCTGTAAACCCGCGCGGATGATGATATTCACGTTTGTTGGCGTCGCCGGGAAACACGAATTTGCCGCCAACTTCCCATATGAAAGGCTTGAATTTGTACTCAAGGCGATATTTGCGCATATCGTAAAGCGCAAGAATTTCATTTGGATCAGCCATAAAATTGGTCCAAACGTCATAATGAAGAGGAATAACCACTTTGCAGCGTAGCGCTTCAGCCATCCTCAAAATATCGACAGATGTCATTTTGTCTGCGATACCAACAGGATTTTCACCATACGATCCAAAGGCCACGTCGATATCATAATCCTTCCCGTGCTTTGCAAAATAGATGGAGTAATGTGAATCTCCACTGTGATAGATATTGCCGCCGGGAGTGTTGATAATATAGTTAACGGCTTTTTCATCCATGTCTGTGGGACATATGCCCGTTATATCCCTATACCCACCCTGCGTTGTAACGAGGCAGGTTCGATCAAAGGAATCTACGGCATGGATTTCAGTATCCTTAATGCGGATACAATCGCCTGGTTTGACAATGATGCAACGCTCTTTTGGCACACCCCAATCTATCCACATATCAACCGCTTTTTTCGGCCCGATAAATGGAATGGGCTCTGCTATGTTTTTCAGCACTGCTGCTGCGAAATTAGCATCGATATGATCATTATGAAAATGTGTGGCTAAAACGGCATCCACCTTTGTAACGGCAAAAGGGTCCAGCACAAACGGAGCAGCACGAAGATTGGGCTGCAGCAAGCGCCCGCCACACATGTTAGCCATCTGATGCCCGGCAATCATGTTTTTTGTCTGCTTCGTTCGCTTACCATTGCCACACCAGAAATCAATGCAAACATTGCAATCGCCTGGAGTTTTTATCCATAATCCTGTACAGCCTAACCACCACATAGCGACAGTGTCGGGCGCCACAACTTCTTCGTTAATTTCCTCGTTTAACCACGTGCCCCATTCCGGGAATGCATTTAAAATCCATGAATCTCGGGTTATTTCATTAATTCTACTCATTTTTTTCCTCCTGTTTTATCAACGATACGTTCTGTCAAATTTTAAAGGGTCGGCGTATAAATGGCTATTTCGTTTGATTCGCGATTCGCAGCGAGAATTCTATCTCCACCATCTGCTTGAAATATGATGCAATTGGCAGGACCGGCGCCTTCATCAACAACGTCAAATAAGTACGTTTTACTTTTCGAATCATATTGGAACGCCAACAGTTCACGCTTGGATTCGCGGTTGCCAATCAGCACTACCTTCGTATTTAGTAAGGAACCTGCACAGATAGCATGTAGAAAAGGCATTTTCTCCGGGTGCGTATATGCTTTCTCGTAATTTTCGCCACTCCACTTCCATATGGTCAAAGTATCCCCGTGAAAAGGGCTAATGGAAACAATCTCTGGCGTCCCGTCATTATCAAGGTCGACTAACACAGCATCGCTACATGGCATATCGATTAATTTTTCGATTCCCCATTGACCGGTCGTCTGCTCTGGCGGTATAAAACGGAAAACTCCTTGATCGCATGAAACGATACCGCTCTCACAACCGTTCTCAGTGAAACGTGAGTAACCATGGTTATGCCCCATGTTCTCATGTATGATATGAAACTCCAGAGGCTCCCCAGCATAGCCCTGCGGTAATACACTTGCATAAACTTTGCCAGGGGAACTCCAATCGTTTTTATATAAATGGTTGGATTTAAGCGTGCATGCAATTATGTATTTCGTACCATTGCAAGAAAGAACATCAAAACGATGTACGAACGGCATTGAAGCAACGTCTGTGACCTTCCACCCCGCCGTTTCACGACGTGCGGCGACCAACTTGGCGTTGCCAGAATCGTTAGGCGAATAGAACTGATGCGTAGCCATGAATAATCCAGCGTTGCTGCTAATTGGCACCAAAGACATTACGCCGCCGGGTTCTGTCCAAACTGTCTCCAGCAAAGAACCGTTTGTGTCAAATAATAGGCAAGGGGCATGTTTCTCCGCTGCAACAAGTAATCGATCTATCCCATTAACGCAGAGAGAGCTGACCGAATAGCATTTTTCCAGATTTCCTATTACTTTCTTTTCAAATTTCATACGTTATTACTCCTAAAAGCAGATAAATATGCTACCTTGTGAATGACCACTATGAAAGCAAAAATAGATGCATATTAATCTTGATTATTTTAAGCAATGGTCTTAAGATCGAACCGTTGCGCCCGGTTATTCACTTTTCCAAAAAACGGATGTCTCCAAAGCATTCAAACACACCGTGCATAGCTTCATTTACAAGTGCTTTTGAAACAGAAAGGTTTTCCAGCCGCTTGCCGGTAAACGTCCGAATATCTTCATTTGTTAGAAATGCAATAGCCAATTGCAACGCCATACCATGTGACACAATGGCAACCGCTTTACCTTCATTTTCTGTAATTATTTTTGAAACGACGTTGCGCATGCGCTCATAAACGGCTGGTATTGTCTCTGCTGTGCTATCTGGAAGTATAAACTGAATTGGATGCAGCGGCTTTCCGTTTATACTTTCGGCTCCCGACAATCTTAATAGGTCTACAATGGGCCAATTTTCATACTTGCCCGCGCTACGCTCGCGCAAATCATCACAGACGATAAGGGGCAAGCCTTGCGGAATTGCAATGGCTTTTGCAGTTGATTTGCAGCGTTTTGTATCGCTGCAATAGATTGCGTCCAGAGCAATGTTGGAAAAATATTCAGCCAAATACGGCAATTGCGCGCGGCCAGCCTCACAGAGGTCGTTATCCGTCGCCCCCTGCATACGGCACTCTAAATTTGCGGTTGTTAACCCATGCCGAACTAAATAAAGCGTTGTCACGGTTCCATACGCTAAATCTTGTAGCCGCGTTGGTTTTCGGACCAAGAGACTTCTCCCGCTTGGAGTCCCCAAAGTTCAAACAGCTGATTGTAAAATTCAGGTCGTGGAAAATCCGGTGTAATGGTTCCATTTTGCTTGAGAGTGCGTCCTTTAGCATGTTTCGCTTTTGCCTCGCATTCCTCAACAACCATTTCCAATTGCTCAACAGGTATTGACAATATGATTTCCGATTCGCCGCAACAAGCGCGTCCTGTTTCACCCGGGTCTGGAAGTGTGATCCGGAATGAACGATCATAATGCGTAGGAAAGAAAGAAAAAATACACGAATCCATATAATCGAACTCGGAAGCAACCAACTTTCCAGTGCGACGTTTGATGCCGGCAATCATATCACGCAATTGTGTGTTTGTATCACAATAGACCAAGATTACATCGGGCACAAAAGTACTCGTTGCCAACGGCGCAATAACAATGCTGCGGTGGTCGTTACGCGACATTACTGGAAATTTATTCTGGAAGAAATAGTCAGCCCGATCTATAGCGGATATTCCACAATTACGCAAGGCTATCTTATAAGCAGGGCTATTCCGCTCCAGATCAACAAGACCGAACGCAATGAGGGGTTTCCAACACCAATGGTCTTCTTTGGTTAAGGCTATGGTTACGCCTTCAGTTTTAACAAGCGATATTGCCTGGCAATAACCATAATGAACTTTCTTGTCACGGTAGGGGCGAATTGCCTCCTTCGGAATTTCGACCTCGTCTTCGTATACGCGAACTGCAACAGGACTATACGTCAAACCGATCGTTTCTTTCAGGCGACTCGATAAATCATGCAATTGTTTTAAAGTATACATTTTAAGCACCTCACTCGCCAAAGCCTGTATTTATTAAGTCAACGAGAGTGTTGACTGCTTCACGCTCGTCATCCCCGTCCGCAGACAGTTCGATGAGGGTGCCTTGTGGTACACCAAGCGCGAGTACGGAGACGATTGATTTCGCGTTCGCGGATTCCTCAGGTAAGGCAGTGGGTGTGATTCTAATCTTTGAATTAAACTTTTTTGCCTCTCTGACGAAATCTGATGCAGGGCGTGCATGAAGACCGGTCTCGTTGAGTATGGTTACTTCCTGTGAATACATTTTAGTGTTCTCCTTCTTTTACTATTGATGCGTTAAATGGGACTGATGATTTTTGAAAAAGTTTATTTTGGGGGCAATGGCTACAGCCTTATCAAAGTCTCTCCGAGCGCCTGTATGATCACCAGCGAGGCTTTCCGATATAGAGCGATAATAAAATGCCCGGGCTTGTTCACGAGGGGTTATTTTATCAAGTTCGATTTTTTCAAAGTAATCCATTGCTAAGGAAGCGTCTCCAAAAACGGCCTCAAAAATGCCCTCGATACTGTTATTAAGGGAGTCAATATCATTGCCCGGACGACTCTGTGTATTACATATTTTTCGTATATTTGTTAAATAAGTTTCTGCCTGCACTTTGTCGCCCAAACTTACAAAGGCGGAAAACAGGAGATAATTATATTCAAAGTTGCTTCGCTTGTTCCCGATAATCACCTTGCTGATCTGTGTGTGTATGAATGCAAGAGCGTCGCCTGCGCGATCTGTATCTAGCAGTACGAAACATTCTATGTAGGCGATTTGCGCTCGGTAGCGCTGCAAAAAATCAGCACGTTTGACAAATTGAATACCTGCTAGCGCAGATTCCGGATCACAATCATTGTTCAGAAGTTCTAATGCTTTTGAGTAGCGATAACGGATTATTTCGTACAAAATACCGAAAGGAACAAATAGCAGCAAAAAGAAATAAAGAATCATATCATTTATGTCGGTTGCGTATTTTAAGAAATAAACAAATGTTACTGTATACGCAATAAAAAAAGCACATACTAATAACCGGCGCAAACCTTCTGCCTTAATCAGTCGAATCTGTAACATCATCGTCCTCCGAAATTTTGTATTGTGTGTGTTTCGAAAACATCGACCATACATCAAGATGCATCATGGGATCTTCTTGTTTGAGAATTCCTTTTTCCGGGACGGTTTTTCCTTTTGCACTGCGGTGTTTCAAGAATAAAAGAATAAAAACCGCAAGAATGCCTGCACCATATGCATACAACAAGGCGAGTACGCCCTTGGTGCGTTTTGATTGGTCGCTTTCCGTGTCAATTTGAGATATCGATACGTCTACATAAATGAATTTAATGTTTTCAGGATCTATGATTCTTGCAAGTAGAGCTTGCTCAAGGTCTGTCTGACCTGTTTCAAGCGTTACCACTAATAGTTGAAGATCTTGCTCGAAGTAAACCTCTACCACACCTTCAGGATATCCTTCAACTTGCCAAAGAGAATACAGCCCTAGCACTGAAGTCGAGGGCGAATCTTCTGATTCTGCCAAAGACACATTTGTGGATAATATAAAAACAGGCAATAGAAGAACCAGACCTAATACGACATTCAGGAGGTGTTTCATTTTTTCGCTTCCCGCCGTTTATCGTCTAGTTTGATAATATTGTTAGCTACTTTTGAATTGGTAATTAACACATTGATTAATCTCCCTCGCAACGCGCCTAAAACAGCCCGTGACTTCCCGGGATCCGCAACGACTGCGCAACGAGTAGGTATTTTGAACATTTTCTGGCTTGCGCAAATCATCTTGTTGTAAAAATCCGGTGCTTCCACAATGACACCGTTTTTATCGAAGTAATAACCCGCAATAAAGCCTATAGCCCCTTTTGTCAAAAAGTTTTCGCGCTCTTCTTCCGACAAGTATGCAGATTTAACATTGGAACCAATACCGGTACACATAATCGAAGCGTTCTCTGCGAGGGTCATCGTTTCTATAACAGAAGGGCGATTGATCAAGCTCCGGCATATTAGTTCGTTTTCTACGCGGAAAGGAGCCATTATGTAATAATGACGACACCCGTAAATTTCTGCTGTTTTCCGCACCAAATAATGTCCATCAATAATCACATTACTACTTTCGATACTACCCATTAAAGGAACAACTACAAGTTCCGATAGGAATTTTTTTGGACGCAGTTCGTGAATCGTGCCACAAATAGAATTGCCGCAGGTCAACGCCAAGGTGGATTTATTGGTCAATTGTGTGTTCAAATAAGAAGCTGCCAACTTTGTTGTAGCAGTATAATTATCGAACGGTGTACGTTCGCCCGAATCAACGATACGAATCTCTTCGAGGTGGAAACGCCTTTGAAGTTCGGCTTCAATGCGACGCAACCGTTCGAACGGGTAATGGACTATCACTTCTACAATACCTTCACTATGAGCTTGCTTAATCAGACGAGAAACATTTGATCGCGAGATATATAATTTGTTTGCAATCTCATTTTGCGTGAGGTTCAGCTCATAATACATTTGAGCGACTCGAAACAACAATTCTATTTCTTGCACAAGGACCGTCCTTTCCAGAACGCGTAGTTTCAAAGGTTCGTTGTGATGTGATTGGATTCAGGAATTTTATAGATAAAGAATACTACATGTGCAATTTTATCAAACTTGAAGGCTATACTGAACACTATTGCCCAAAAATTCACATATGCTCACGGAGGGAATGTGTGAAACAACCTGCGGATATATTGACCATCCCAAATTTACGATGCTACTATAAAAATAATGAGACATTCCGGAGGCTGTTATGAAAGTGCCAAAACTCCAAGTCGCTTTAGATACAACATCGATGTGTGAGGCGTTTCATGTGTTAGGAAACGGCTTGGATAATACGATTGATATAGTTGAATGCGGCACAATGCTATTGCTCCACGAGGGTCTGCATGCGATTGATTATCTTCGTGCCATTTATCAAAACAAGCTTTTAGTTGCCGATTTCAAATGTGTCGCACCACACTTTGGTTCCAAGATATTAGCGCATAACGCTGATTTTGTTACCATACTTTCCATAGCCGAGCCCCACGTACAGGAATCAATCACGAAAGAAGCGCTAGAGCGCGGGAACGGGCAGCTAACGCAGATTGAAATTTATGGAGACTATACGCTTGAAGATGTTAAAAGATGGAAAAGTTATGGAATTAACCATGTAATTTACAGTCGTCCAAGGTTACGCTCAGGCTTGTGGGGCAAACCTGAGAATGATGCCATTCGGGCTATTGTAGATCTTGATATGCAAGTAACAGCTACGGGCGGAATGTCTTTTGAAAATCTGGAAGCCATCTCCGACATTCCTGTTTATGCGATTATTTGCGGCCGATCGGTTCTAAAAGCTGAAAATCCTGCTGCTGAAGCGAAGCGTATTAAAAGACACATGCAGGAGATTTGGAAATAAATTCGCGCTAATAGAAAGGACAAACAAACTTGAAAAACCATTATTTCAGATTTTTCCGTGAAGATGGAAAAGCTCTTATCCTCGCCTTTGACCATGCTGCAAGCGGAGATGCGTGGGTTAACCCGAGGGATGTAATTATCGGCGCTAAAGAAGGTGGGATGGACGGCATTCTTTCAACCTATGGTGTCATTTCCAATTTTCGTAAGGAGATTGGGAAAATGGGCGTTATGCTGCGTATGGAAGTGCTTGGCTCCGGTCTTGTTCCTTACAATCCCATCCTGGGGCAGCCTATGGGATCGCCCTTTACGGTTGATAATTGTTTGCGTCTTGGCGTCGATGGTATCATGACCATGGGCATTATTGGCAACGAATATGATACTAGAAATCTCAACTACATTGCTAAAATAATTGCTGAATGCAACAGCTATGGATTGGTTACAGCAGCAGAAATGTTACCAAACGGCTTCTCCTCCGATCCGAAGGATCGATCAGTTAAAGCGATGAACATTGCTTGTCGTGTTGGGGCCGAGATCGGTGTAGATATTGTCAAAACGGCATTTATTGAGCCGCTTGATGACTTCAAGAAAGTTGTTGACAACTGCTATGTTGACGTTCTTGCACTGGGTGGTGCTAAAGTCGATGATGACCGGGCGGTTCTTAAAGGAGCACGTGATGCCATGGATGCGGGATGCAAAGGCCTCATAATTGGCCGTAATGTATGGGGGCATAAAAATATTGCCGGCATGGCACGGGCACTCGGAAAAATCGTGCATGAAGATGCTTCGGTCGATGAGGCTGTGAAAGAAATTTAGACGCTCAAAAGATTAAAAGTTGTATATACAAGGGGGTGCTTAAACGGCACCCCTATTTAGGATTACAAAAATTTCTTTTTGTACAAAATCTTGCTTACAATGTATTAACGACACAGAAGTGAAAGGTTTCCAAAACCATCGACACTTTGGAAGCCTCGCTGGCTTTCTTTTCCTTTTCGAAGCTGGATTCCCAAAAGATATCTTCAACGAACATGCTGGAGTGCTGAACTGGGAAATTTGTCGCCAAACGCGAAACGTCGCCATCTTCCCAAATCCGGTTCCCTGCCTGCGGCTGGTCACAGCTTGCCTGCTGGAATACGCCGAAAACTGGTTCGTTTTCAGAGCGTACATCACTCTTCGATCCATGGAAACGCTACTTCAGAACGCTGCTTGATCAACAACTCGGAATCCCAAATTCGAGAACTTTTGCGGACAGTACCGAGGCATATTGAGACGAAACGATTGGACGCATGGTTATTAAACAGCAAAATGGATACACGAAATCATTAAGACGAAACGCCGATTGATCCACGCGTTGCCATGTTATATTGCATTTCAATGTATTTTTTACCTTCAAGAACTTGGCGGACATCATTCTCCGGTGGCTGATGCCACATCTCCATCATATATGGCCCTGCATACCCTAACGTTTCTAATTGCGAAAAGAGTCCGGAAAAGTCGACGCAGCCGTCACCGAAGGGCACTTTTTTAAATTGACCGGGGAAATCCCTTGTAACAGGTTTTGTATCCTTTAGGTGAACAGCTACAATGCTGGAAATTCCACTGGCTAATTCCAGCATTGGATTGTTTTCCGGCCAGGCACTAAGGTTTCCAATGTCCGGATACACCTTATACCATGGAGAGCGTATGTTTTCTTCGTATTGCAAATGCTTTGTAATGGAGTTTATAAACGGCGTATCCATGATTTCCATAGCAAGCATAATTTGACATTTTTCCGCTTGCTCGGCCGACCACTCCATTGCTTCTCTAAACCGGTCAATGCTCATGGGTGTTGAAGGCTCATAATATACATCATACCCTGCGAGCTGGATGACCCTGATTCCTAGGTCACACGAAAATTCAATTGCACGTTTCATGATTTCATGAGCTTTTTCTCGTGCAGCAGGGCTTGTGCTTCCGAAAGGAAACCGTCTGTGCGCACTCAAACACATAGAACGCAAGGGCATTCCGGAATTGAATGCCTGTGTGAACAGCTCGAGGCGTTGTTTCTTTGACCAATACAGTCGGTCTATCCGGGAATCCTGCTCATCGATACTAATCTCCATGTAATCGAATCCAGAGGTTTTAGCTTTCTCGAACCGGGTAAGCCAGGGATCTTCAGCACGAAAAGCTTTTTCATAAACGCCCAATAAATGTTTTCCTAACATAATCGTATCCTGTTCTTCTTTTCATCAAGTAGAATTTTTAAACTGAATTGTAAAACAATAAACTCGTGTGAAGTTATTTTTTACAGATCGGATGTATGCAAAGTTACCGCCCGTTTTAAAAATTTGCCGTTGTATAGTAACAAGCTTAATAACGCGACAAATCCAAAGATAATTGCGGAAACAGCGAAACGGGCAGATATTGCGTTGGAAAGCAGTGTTGCGGCAGGATTGATAAGATAAGTCGAAAAGGTTTGGCCGATTGAACTGCCGACCATCATAATTCCAATGCCAGCCGAGGTTTTTTCCGCGGGCAATGTTTCGATTATATGACTTATGCAGCTTGGCATGAATATGGACAGACCGGCGCCAATGATGCTGGCACTGATATATATAACAAATATATTGTTTGTTGATATACATAAGAGCATGCCGATAGCGGATATGAAGCAGGCAAAAAGCGTTGCATGCTTCTTTAAAACCCGTGAGACGAGTATATACCCGCAGCCAAACGCAAATGCTGCAATAGAGTATGCGGAAGTAGCGTACCCCGCTTCAATGGGACCACCGATTCCGTTGCTGGATAAATAGACAGAAATGTTGAGAGATAACGTTACGCCTGCGCTTAGGAAAAGGAATGTCAGCAGGGAGATAAACATAACAAAATAGTTACATGTGAGCTTTTTTTTCGTACAAACTTTTCGTTGCGTCGCTGATAAAGCTGGCTTATAAGGCAAAAGCAGCGCAATAAAAATGAAGAATATGATGCATAATCCATAGACTAGGAAGATGTTCTTTGTATTGGTAACAACAAGATATCCGCTCAAAATATTGAACACGAACCCGCCTGAACCTGCAAAAGCGGATTGCATGCCAATTGTGAGGTTGCGCATATTTCCTTTCGGGTAGTAATCAGGAGCTAAGCTGGGTACAATGGTGAACAGAATGCCAAGACCAATCCCCATACAGGCACGGACAATGATGATGCCAATGAAACTACTGAAAAAGTAAGGGGCGATACCGGTTAGACAAATAATCGCACAACTGAACAGGCACAGGCTTTTTTTTGCTATCCGTGTTGAAAGTGCCCCGGCCAGTAACGCGAACGGTATGGACACGAGATATGGCAGAGTAACGCTTAAAGTCGCTACAGATTCACTCACCTGGTACGTGGTGATAAACGCAGCGATCCCAGGGGTAACTGCGAATGCCGCCATTAACATGGAGGATAATATACAAACCGAAAACAGTGGTCGCCAATCTTTCAAGCGAAGAGTCCTTTCCAGATAATCATTTTTAAACGAACCCCGCTGTTGACAGATGTCGATGCAGCGGGGTTACAGTACGTTACACAAATCAACTAAGATTATTTGTGAAGCGAATAAAATCTTGCGGGATTGTTGATCATGAAGTCGTCAATTGTCTCCTGCGTAAAGCCTTCGTCAAGGAGGCGCGGAAGAAAGTTGAGTTTGAGCCAATTCCAACCGGGGCCGCCGCCATACTGTGGATGATGTGATTTTTTACCCATGTCGTTACAAAGCATGATTTGTTTGCCATAACCAGCATCAACCAAACGGCGAAGCACATCTACTCGAATAGAATCAGGATAATACTTGGATTTGCCCGGACCGTCATAAATCAAATAGCAGCCCTTCTCAGCAATCTTTTTGTGTAGCCAGAAATCAGGATTGCGATCGACGTGAGCACAACCAAACCGACTCAGATCCATGCCCTCAGACTCTACAATTTCAATCTGTTCGAGACTATACGTGCCGATTTCGGTGTGTGTATGCATAGGAGCGCCGGTGATCATAGAAGCACGTGCGCCAGCGCGGAGGCAACGTTCCTGAAGAGCCGTTATATAGTGATACATACTGGCGCCTTTAATCCAGCCGGCTTTGATGTCGGTGCCGTCAATACCTTCTTCGATTTCCTTCACAAAATATTCCGTGATTTCCTCAACATTCATCTTGGAAAGAGCCTGACAGTTTTCATAGTTGGGCTTTTCCTTAACGAAGCCAGTACATGCGACGATATTTACACCAGTTTGTTTGGACATGGTGTACAAACGAGCTACGTCCCTGCCGTCATAAGACATGGGATTTGCATCAATGAGGGCGTCTCCACCAATCTCCTTATATTTACGAACCATATCGAGTTGTTGATCCCAACGATATAGACACCATTCATTATCGGGATTTCCATGCCCCGCGACGTCCAAAAACACATGCTCATGTGCCATTGTGAAGCCAAGATTGTTTGAATCGATATCACCTAGGACAGTCCTGATTACAGACATATATGTACCTCCAGAATCAAATTTGCTTTCTATTGAAAATATAACATCTGCCATATGTTAGAACAATAAAAATGCCCACAACTGCACACATGTGATTCTCGCGCAAATGTGATTCAATTTATTTGCGAGCAAATTCGAACGGTGCGCATTATTTATAATGTGAGAATATGTGCAGGATTAACACCTGCTTAAAATGGTTTATATTTATTGAATAATCACATCGGTCTGATAAACTTAAGCGTATCAACTCACATAAACGCATCACGGAGGGAGAAGCATTTCATGCTGGATTTTAATTTCTGTGTGCCCACTCAATTTGTTTTTGGCAAAGAGACACATAAGAAAGTCGGAGAATTAATTGCAAACCTTGGTTACAAAAAGGTTCTTGTTAATTACGGAGGGACGTTCCTTCAGCAAACAGGTCTTTTAGATGTGATAATCGATAGTCTTGAATCCGCAGGACTTGAGGTTGTTGAGCTGGACGGCGTGCTGCCGAATCCCCGTTTAAGCCTTGTATACAAGGGCGTTGAACTTTGCCGCAAGGAGAACATCGATATGGTACTCGCAATCGGTGGTGGCAGCACAATTGACACTTGCAAAGCGATTGCTGCCGGGGTGCCATATGAAGGCGACGTTTGGGATTATTATCGCAATGGCAACCCGGTCTTTGAAGCGCTTCCCATCGGCGTAATACTCACTATTCCTGCATCCGGCAGTGAATCGGGTTGCGGCACGATGATTACAAACGAAGAAAGCGGGTTAAAGCGCGGCGCAGGCGGCCCTGGACTTTATCCGAAATTCGCTATTTGCAATCCGGAATTGACATACTCTTTGCCGCCTGTCCAAACCGCATGCGGTCTTGCAGAGATGTATACACATGTTTGTGAGCGCTATTTTTCAAGCACACCGGATACGTATATTATTGATGCTATGAGCGAAGGCTTCTTCAGGAGCTTACGCAATATCGCCCCGAAGCTCCAAGCTGATCCAACAAACTATAATTTACGTTCAGAGGTTATGTGGATGGGCACCATTGCGCATAATGATACGTTGGGTATTGGCCGAGTGCAGGATTGGGCGACACATGATATGGGGCACGAGATAAGCGGAATGTATGATACCACGCATGCATTCTCAATGGCGATAATGTTAATCGCGTGGATGAAGTACGTTTATCGTCATGATCTTGACCGCTTCTATCGTTACGCGAAATATGCATGCGAAATAAACGTTGACGGAATGAGCAAAGAAGATGCGGCAACAGAAGCAATTCGCGCGACCGAGGGCTTCATGAAAAAACTGGGAATGCCCGTTCGGCTTTCCGAAATTGGTATAGATGATTGTGATTTTGAGATAATGGCAGAAAAAGCGCTGATCAAAAAAGATCATATCGGAAATTTTGCAATGCTTGATAAAGACGATATCATCCAAATTTATAACCTTGCGAAGTAAGGAGCGTCAGATATGAAATTGACTTGTATTCTAGAGGAAAGAATTCCTGAAATCTGTGAACCAATCAAGCAATTCGCAACGGAATTTAAGGGCGTGGATTGTAAATTCGAGTATTGGGATGACCCATCGGAGGAAGACATATCGGCTGTGTTCCGTCGGATAGAAACCAATGGACCAGACGATGAACCTGTGCCGGATGGGTTCAAGAATAATCCGGACACGGATTTTCTTGTAGGCAGCTTTTGCCCATTTTCCGGTAAAGGCATGGATGTATTCGACCATTTGCACATAATTGGTGTGGTGCGCGCGGGGATGGAAAATATCGACATTTCAGCCGCTACGGAGCGAGGCATCGCGGTTGTGAATGCAGCCGGCCGCAACGCAGATGCCGTTTCCGATTTCACAATAGGCATGCTGCTTAGCGAGGCGCGCAATATCGCTCGCGCTCATCATTCGGTTATGAATGGGGATTGGCAGACTAAATTTTCAAACAGTGCTACAACTCCAGATTTAAGGGGCAAGACCGTAGGCTTGTTTGGATTCGGATATATTGGTCGCTTGATGGCAGAAAAGCTCTCAGGCTTCCATGTGAATTTAATCGTGTATGACCCCTTTATTCAACCCAAAGAGGTAGAACCCCTCGGCGCAAAACTCGTGGACAAGGAGACGCTATTTAAAAATTCCGATTTCATCTGCGTGCACGCAAGACTCACTGAACAATCGTACCATGCTATTGACGATGCGGAATTCAGCATTATGAAACCCACCGCTTATTTTGTTAATACGGCTCGTGCAGGGCTCGTTAATTACGAGGCACTTTATAAGGCACTGCACAATAAAAGCATCGCAGGTGCCGCGCTCGACGTTTTTGAGTGCGAGCCGTTGGATGCAAACGATCCCTTCCGTAAATTGGACAATGTTACATTGACAACGCATCGTGCAGGTGCGACGCTGGATGCTTCGCTGAACTCACCACGTTTGGTGTTTCAGCGTATCCAGGATGTTATTTGCAACGGAAACGTGACCGGTCTTGTGAATGCTTCGGTTTTAAAAAATGCAGAATTTTGCGCTTGGCGTGAAATGGCAAAAAGAGAACTCGGCTTCGCCGAGCAGGATAAGTAAACAATAAAGTAAGGAGTATATATTATGGATCTTAAGCTTACTGGCAAAGTAGCAATTGTAACAGGGGGCGGCGCAGGCATCGGCGCAAGCATGTGTCAAACTTTTGCAGAAGAAGGTACGAATGTCGTAATTGCAGATTTCCGTCCAATCGAACAGACGGAAGCATACGCGAAAGAACTGGCTGATCAGTACGGCGTAAAAACATTAGCCGTCAAAGTTGATATTTCCAATCCGGATGACGTTGATACACTCTTCAAGGCGGCTCTCGACAAATTCGGCACGGTAGACATTCTAATTAACAATGCCGGAAAGATGGGCCTTAACCGTATTGAAGATGTAACAATTGAGGAACTGCGGAAATTTGAACGCGTCAACATAGAGGGCCTGTTTCTGATGTGTCAAGGCATGATTAAGATTCATCGTGAACAAGGCCGCAAAAAAAGCTGGATCCTAAACACAATTTCCAAATCGGCGTTTTCAACGAACAGCGGTGGAAACAGTCCCTATATTGCAACAAAGGGGGCGGTAGCGTCCTTTACGCGCGGCCTTGCCACCGAAGTTGGCCGCGAGGGTATCTATGTCAATGGAATTGTTCCAGGTTATGTCCTTACCGAAACTACGAAAAACATTCCCAATGCAAAAGAGCGCAGCGAAGCGATGACGAAAATTATACCTGTAGGCCGGGAGGCAGAACCGAAAGAAATCGCCGAGGTGGCGGTATTCATGTGTTCGGAGCGTGCTTGCCAGGTGATGGGTGTTTTGATGGACGTGACCGGTGGCACGATGCTGTAAGCATTTTGTTTATGTGCCGGAAGGCAACAGATGTTGCCTTTCGGCCCCAACACATCAAAATGACTGAAAATAACCAGTCATATATCTCACCCCCTGCCACCATGATATGCGGATGAAATATATCTACGATTATATGCAGCGAACGCATATTTGTCTTTTAAACTGCTGCGAAAGCACAAACGGGCAGTCACATGAAATTTCAGCCGGCTGATGACCGAAAGGAAGGTGTTCAAATTGCTAGAAACCTTAAAAAAAGAGGTTTATGAAGCGAATCTGCTTTTAGTTAAGTATGATCTTGTAACATTAACATGGGGTAATGTTTCAGCAATCACTTCTGACAATAAGTTTATTGTGATAAAACCAAGCGGAGTAAGCTATGACACCATGACCCCTGCGTCAATGGTAATAACGGATATAACTGGCAAGATTGTGGAAGGTAATTTGAAACCGTCTTCTGATTTGCCAACCCACTTAGAATTATATAAAAACTTTCCTCAAATCAGCAGCATTGTCCACACGCATTCTTTGTGGGCGACTGTATATGCACAGGCGGAAGAAGATCTGCCCTGTTATGGAACGACCCACGCGGATACTTTTTATGGCACGGTTCCCTGCACACGTGCCCTAACGAAAAATGAAATTATGGAGGCATATGAACTGAATACTAGCAGAGTAATTTGTGAGACCTTTCGCGATCGTGGCATTGATCCTACTCAAATACCGGCAGTATTGGTAAATAAGCATGGCCCATTTGTCTGGGGAGATAATCCCCGGAAGTCTGTGGAGAACGCGTTGATATTGGAAGAAATATGTCATATGGCATATCTGACAAGAAGCCTGCGTCAAGACGTCGAGCCCGCTCCGCAATATTTGCAGGACAAGCACTATTGGCGAAAACATGGTGATGCCGCCTACTACGGCCAAGGCAAATGAACCAACACCGATTTTAACGTGGATTGTTTTTGTTTGCTTACAAGTATATATGGGAATACAACACATTTCGGAGGTAGCGCTGAAATTTTGTGTCAAGGCTCAATTGCCGGATAACGCCGGATGGTTACGATGGCAGGGTTCATCCCTGCCATCTGTCGTTACGGTAACATGGTTTGCTCCGGATGGTCATCAAAGCGTCACATTAACGCGATCATCGAAGTCAATCATCAGCTGCGTTTTACCGCTTACCATGCTGTCCGAAATTTTAACACACGCCCTCGATGCAATAGTTGAAAAAAATGCAGTTTCTCTAACGAAACTGCATCTGCGAAAATCAGCGGTCAAATTCTAAAAACTCAATTGTAAAGTAGTTTTTTGAAATCTTCATTCGTTCTTGCTTCCAACAACATTTCAATAAGATTGTCTTGATCTAACATTTTCATAAGCTTTTTCATGTTTTCAAGATGTTCATCGGAAGAATTCGCTGCAAGTGCGAAGAAGATGCGAGACTGATGATTTTCTTCTTCATCAAAGATAACAGGCGTGTTGCACTTCATAAAACAAATCTCTGTCCGATTAACGTTCCCTGTATTGAAAGCGTGGGGCAAACATATATCTGGTGCAATACATATATATGGACCATATTCTTTCAATGCATCAAAAATGCTGTCTGCATAAGAATTTTCCACTACTCCGTCATCCACAAGCGGTTTGATACTAGCGCGAATTGCATCATGCCAATCATCGAATTTTTCATGCACCGAGAAATATCCCTTCTCATACAATCCCTTCAAAAAAGATAAGTCCATGTTTGCTTCCTCAAATCTCTTGTTATAATCTATTTGCCATCTGGAACATAGAAATTGTACACTTTTTGTGCAATCTCACAAACGGCAAACTCAAATTTCTTATTATTGATTTCGACCGTACAGACATCAAATGAGCGCCGCATTGAATGGGCCACATCCTTAAGCTCTACTTGACCTGTCTTTTCCCAATCCAACGTAAAAATATTTACATCATCAATCTTGAATTCATCGTTACTTACAATTTTCGAAAGTTTCCAAGCCATAGTTTAAGATCCTTTCTTTGAAGATATGGCGGATCCGCGTCTTCAAAACGCGGATCCGCTTAATGGAGGTTATTCAGTGAACAACGGCAATAATTCCTTCTCGATTTTTTCATTATATTCCTGTTTGGACATAATGTTGAGAAGCGCAATAACCGGCACCTTACCAGCTGCAACTACTTTGGCTAGCTTACCTTCTGCAATGTTCTTGCTGGTAAAGATTGCATCGCAACGATTAATAGTCGTCAGATTAATGTTAGCTGCCACTTCGACATCGACGATTGCTTGGATCCCATATTGTCTCAGTGCAGTCTGTACGTTTGACTTAATAAACGCACAGGTACCCATGCCGGCACCACACACGGCCAGAACTTTAATAGTTGTTCCTTTTTTCAATGCCATTGAAAAACCTCCTCTTGAATAATTACTGCTGTGCAGCTGCTTCTTTAGCCGCAACAACTTCCTTATACTTCTCCCAATCCTGGGCTGCCAACCAATAAGTGTCCTTATTTCTAGCATACTGAATCTGCGGAACAATAAGCATGGCAACAAGTGTAATCACGATGCCTGTCCAGCCTAGGCCTTTCCACAAGAGCCCATACACAGGGAACGTGAGCGCTGCATCAAAGTTCATGCCGGCGCCACCATAAGCCGTGAAGCCCATGATCCAACAGGCAAGACCGCCGCCAATGACGTTAACGATACCCGTAAGGATGTTAGCAATGACCTGTGCTTTAATTCCGCCCTTGCAGTGTGCGAAGATAGCGACAGTCGCATTATCGAAGAACATCGGGATGAATCCCATAATGATAATGAACGGGAGATTCAAAACGGCGCCTACGATTGTGCAAGTAATCATTGACAGAGACCCTATCAGGAAACCGGATGTAAGGACATTCGGGTTCGAAACGAATCCATAAAAACAGGCGCAATCGACAGCCGGAAGTGTACCGCGCAGAAGTTTTTCAGAAATATAGTTAAAGGCAACGGTCAGCTCCGAAACGAACATGCGAAGACCAACGGTAAGAATGACCATGTAGATCGGGAATTTCATGGTTGTGGTGAATAGGTACATCACGAAACTTGCTCCCGCAGTATACCCGCTACCCTCAATTACTGCCAACTTCTCAGGCCCAATAGCTGAAATGATTATACCAAAGAATACAAACATTACGATAGCTGCAGAGACATAAATGTCGTTGAAAATCGATAGCCACCCTGGCAAATTCAGATCATCAAAGAATTTAACTTTCTTTCCCTTTTTCTCTGCGTTCCGCGCAATACGCTTGCCAAGCTTGAAAGCAAACGCATCCATGATGTTCTGTGCATGCCCAACAGCCATGCCTGCTCCATCAGTCAGGCTTTGCGCGGCCTCAACCGTCAAGTTCGAGTATACACTATTGCTAATTGCTGTGAACAGCGAACCAGCGATAATAACCTCTATATCGCTCATCCAGCGGCAGCAGATTGCAATGGCACATACTTGTGCAATGGCAAACGCGTTCAAAACGTTGCCTGCAACAACCAGCGTCCGAATCTTCGTGACGTTCCGGAATAATGCAAGTACAATCGAGATCAAAAAGCCCAGCAACATTGCCGTTGCGGTGAGGCTAAGAGTTCTTCCCAGATCTGGCATAATAACAGCATTAATCGTTGCCATTCCATAATAGGGATCTGAGATTGTTGCATTTAGATTAAATGCCTCACGAATCCCAAGCAAAATTGGACGGAATGTTGAAATCATTCCTCCTGAAGCGATGTTGAATACCGAGTACCCAATGTAGGCCTTAAGCATGCCTGCAATGGCTTCATACCACTTCTTCTTTGCAAGGATCAAACCAACAAGAACTAATAGACCCATGAATTGTGCTGTTTGAGTGAAAATGTTTGTTTTGAACCATTCCCAAATAGCAGAGACGATTTCCATATTTGTTACCTCCCCCGATATGATGTTTGTGAAGCCTTCGAACTTTCGTTGTTGTGTATTAACTGACAGAATAGAAGTGCAAAAGCCCTTGCGGCTTCATTGAAAACATACTAACATGCGGTCTTTGCGGTGACAATGATTTTGCCTGGTTCTTCACATATGGTTTGACAGCACAATTGTGCAGCTTTGAAATTTGTCCCTTTTTGCTTCTATAATGCTTACGTTACTTCCTGATTGCCTTTGATGAAAAGGGGCGTATACTAAAACATCGAACAGCATGGCGAGAGATTATAACACGGATTAGGAAGACGAAACCATGCTGAAACAACGAACGCAGTATGTTGATGAATGTAAGAAAAATGCGGTTAAACCGAGTTATGCGAGTCCAAAGACTGTGCGAGCCGTCGCGGATGATCTGGGCATAGCAGTCATTCTGCTACACACTGGCGAAAGAAATATACGGCGTCAGACAAGAAAACACCCATGGTCACAATGGAAGATGGGCTAAAGGTGCTTCGTTATGAAAATGCAGAATTGAAGATGGAGCGCGCCATGTTAAAAAAGCAGCGACCTGCTTCACAAAGCTCCAGAAATGAAATACAGATTCACCTTTGAACATCCCGAATACCCGAAAGAAAAGTGAGCCGTGCAAATGAACGTATGGTGAAGCGGATATTGCCATTGACAAAAAACAAGGGTTCAGCAAGAGAAATGCAGGTGCGAATATGCTGAACGGGCTCGGCGTGTATTCATGGCGGGTGATAACAGCTGAAGTGAAAGCTTCTTTGCAAACCTGAACAAGGAAACGGTTCATTGGACCCGTTTCCAAACGCGGGACAAGGCCCGGCAAAAGATATTTGTCTATATAGAAGAATTCTATAATACTAAGCGAGTGCAAAAACGTCTTGAGTACTTAAAAGTCCTATGCGGTGGCTGATACGCTGGAATCAAGGCCTTCAAGCATCTGTTGCGTAGCAAACTGTCCGATCATATGTTGTATTCCCATATGCCTGCGTCCGCTCAATCGGCCGATCCGGATGAAATCAGCGACGCCAGTGCGATCGAGTAAAACTTTTCTTCTGCGGACGATCCGCGGGACGTCAGTACTACCGGTACTTTCGCCCCAACAACTACACCGCCCATCCGTGCACCACAAGTCGTGGTCAGGCACTTGCCAAGGATATTGCCGCAGTTCATATCCGGCGCTATCAATATGTCGAATTTCCCGCAGTTTTCACTGATATATCCCTTGTGTCCGGCGATTTCGGCGCTCATTGCGACGTCGTATGAAAGCGGACCTTCTACCATGCAATCTGTAATTTCATGATTCAGATTCATTTGTCGAAGCAAATCGGCTTCGACCGACTCAATCATCTTGAGATTGACGGTTTCAATTGCCGACAGTGCCACCACCTTCGGTTGGTCATAACCGATTGCGCGCAGCGCCCATACCGCATTTTGAATGATTTCTTTCTTCTCTTCCAACGTTGGGTACAGCACCATACCGCCGTCCGTGACGACAAGCAGTTTGCTCATTCCCGGTACACGGTCGAAGAAAACCACATGACTCATCGTCTTTCCCAGTCGCAGGTTATTTACCTTGCTAACAAGCGGTTTTAACAAATCCCTTGTATTCAGCACGCCCTTCATCAGAACGGTTGCTCCACCGTCGCGTATCAGTCCTACGGCGGCTTCCGCTTCCTTGCCTGCTTCAGTGTGAAGAATGGGCCATTCGTTTTCGTCTTCACCGAGCGTGTGCAAGACGTTGCAGATCGATTGCCGTTCGCCGATCAGAACCGCATCGGCCAGTCCCTCCGCGCGCGCATGTCGCACGCTTTCGATTACCGCGCCGTCGGCGGCTCCCGCGACAGCTATCGTCCGCTTATTTCCACCGACGCGTACCGCCTGCGCAATTTCTTCAAAATTTCGATATTCCATTCCGTCCCTCCTCGTCTCATACGCCGGCCGTATTTCGACAGCGCTTCAGTGATCAATCAAGTATTATCTCGTTGCATTTGTTTCAATTCCGTTCATACATCTTAGCAGCTTAATAGTTTTCCTGTCAATCGCCATTTTGCTCTTGACAGAGCCTGTCGCAAGCGAATATAATGAACGCATAAACAATTAAGCTGCTTAATAGTCTGTTCGAATTTTCTTTTCTTCTATCAGCAATCATCAGGTTTGAGGGACCGTCCAATCCGCTGTGCGCAGCGGTCCCGAACCGTTAAGGAGTGATATACCCACATGCATCAATATGCAAACCGCCTCGATGGAATTACAGGCAGTGCCATCCGTGATCTGTTTTCACTGCTTTCCAGCACGTCGATCCTTTCCTTTGCCGGCGGGAATCCCGCGCCGGAGACATTTCCAAAGGACGATCTGGCGCGCATCTCTGAACGGGTGCTTTCGCAGCGCGCGGACACGGTGCTGCAATATGGCGCGACGGAAGGATATTATCCACTCCGCGAGTCCATTTTGCAGAAGATCCTGCTTCCAAAGGGTATACAAGCCAAAATTGGCAACATTCTGCCCGTCGCAGGTTCCGCACAGGGTATCGATCTTGTTGCACGCGCAATAATCAACCCCGGTGATACGGTGCTGGTCGAATCTCCTACGTTTCTAGGGGCATTACAGATATTTCGGGTCGCACAGGCCAACCTCGTTCCCGTTCGCATGGACGATCAGGGCGTTCTGGTCGACGAACTGGAGGATGCGATTCGCCTCTACCACCCCAAAGTGTTTTACACGATTCCAACGTTTCAAAATCCGACCGGTCAGACGCTGATCCTGGAGCGCCGCGAAGCCGTCGCACGCGTCTGTGCAGATTACGGCGTTCTCGTTCTCGAGGATGACCCATACTGCGATTTGCGGTACAGCGGCACCCCGTTGCCGCCGATTCAGCATTTCGATCCAAGTGGAAACGTCGTTCTGCTCAATAGTTTTTCCAAGATCATCTCACCCGGTCTGCGTCTCGGATACGTTGTTGCAAATCCCGAATTGCTCAGAAAACTTACGATCATCAAGCAAGGCGCGGACACACATACATCCAATCTCAGTCAGGCGCTCGTGGACGAATTTTTGCGAGAAGATCTGCTTCCTGCGCACATCGGGCGGATTGTAAGTTGTTATCAGGAACGTCTGCAAGCGATGTCAAAAGGCATCCGCGCATACTTTCCCGAAACCATTCTTTACCGCGAACCGGAGGGCGGACTGTTCGCATGGATTGATTTAAATGCGGATGTGGATACCAAGGAGCTTCTCACACAAGCGGTCGACAAAGCAAAAGTTGCCTATATCCCGGGAGAGCATTTCTTTGTTGCCGCCGCTGCAGGAAAGCACTCTCTGCGCCTGAACTTCTCATCGTCGACGCCTGACGAAATCGAGATTGGAATGGAACGTCTCGGCAGGCTGCTTCACAGTGCCTGTCGGCAAGCCGTCTAAGGAAAGAGGTCAAAAACATGAATGAAAAGGTGTGTTTAACAGGAAATGAAGCCATTGCGCGCGGCGCATATGAAGCGGGTGTCCACTTTGCCTCGGCATATCCCGGAACCCCAAGCACGGAAATTCTGGAAAGTATTGCGCAATATAAAGAAATCAGCTCCGAATGGGCGCCAAACGAAAAAGTCGCTGCAGAGGCGGCAATCGGCGCGTCCATCGCCGGGGCGAGAAGCATCGTATCCATGAAACACGTCGGGGTCAACGTTGCAGCCGATCCGTTGTTTACCTATGCGTACACGGGCGTCAACGGCGGCATGGTCATCGTTTCGGCGGATGAACCCGGCCAGCATTCCTCGCAAAATGAGCAGGATAATCGAAATTACGCCAGGTTCATGAAAATCCCCCTGCTGGAGCCCGCAGACTCTCAGGAAGCGAAGGATATGATCAAAATCGCCTTCAGCGTGAGCGAGGCCTTTGACACTCCGGTTCTCATTCGAATGACAACGCGTGTGTGTCATTCCAAAAGCATCGTCAAAATCGGCGACGCTCGAGAGGTTATCGATATTAAGCCCTATGTGAAAAACGCTGCCAAATATGTAACCGTACCGAGTCATGCCAGGCTTATGCGAAAAAGAGCGGAGGAGCGTCTGCAAAAACTTCGCGATTATGCCGAAGAAACGCCACTGAACTTCACGCAAGATCATCCCGGCGACGTCGGTGTAATCGCCTCCGGTATCTGCTTTCAATATGCGCGGGAGGTTTTTGGAGACAGTGCTTCCTATTTAAAACTCGGCTTCACCAATCCTCTGCCGTTGTCAAAAATCGCTCGCTTTTGCGAACGCATGAAAACCATTTATATTATCGAAGAAAACGACCCCTATATCGAAGCCGCAGTGCGTCAACTCGGCTTTGCCTGTCACGGTAAGGATTTCTTTCCGCCGTATGGCGAGCAGACGCCTGATGTTTTAAGAAAAAGCCTCGCCGGGAAGAGCGCTCCATCTGCCATCCGGCAGGCGGAACAAATGCCGCCGCGTCCACCGGCTCTCTGCGCAGGCTGTCCGCACCGCGGACTGTTCTATGAGCTCGGCAAGCTGAAAAATGTTGTCGTCTCAGGCGACATCGGCTGTTATTCCCTCGGATTTGCGCCACCTTATAACGCCATCGATTTCAATACATGCATGGGCGCTTCTCTTTCCATGGCCTCCGGCGCGCAGCGCGTATTCGATATGTTGCCCGGTAACGAGCGCCGTGTCGTCGGCATCCTCGGTGATTCGACTTTTTTTCACACCGGTATCCCCTCTCTGATCGAAACCGTCTATAACGGCGGCCGTACCGTCAATATCATACTGGACAACCGTATCACCGGCATGACCGGACATCAGGAAAATCCCGGCAGCGGAAAACGTGCAAACGGCGACCCGGCAAACGTCATTGATATCGAAGCGGTCGTTCGCGCACTCGGTGTTCGGCACGTCGCACCAATCGATCCCAACAACCTGACGCTGGTGAAAACCACGTTGGAATGGGCGCTCTCCCTCGACGAACCGTCTGTGATTATCACGCGTTGGCCATGTGCGCTGCTTAAACACATGATTCCGTCCGATCAGGCGGAATTTGCAGGCGCATTTTCGTCGCGCTACGAAGTCGATCCCGACGCATGTATCGGTTGTAAGCGCTGCATCGGCAGCGGCTGCCCTGCTCTGACATTTGACGCGGATACAAAAAAAGCATCCATCCAGTCATTTCAGTGTATGGGTTGTGGGGTCTGCGGGCAAATCTGCCCGGTAAACGCAATTTCTGTAAAGGATGGTGGCGATGCATGAAGAGCATACTATTGGTCGGTGTCGGCGGACAGGGTACCATACTCGCCAGCAAAATTCTGGTTTCCGGGCTCATTTCCAACGGGTATGACGTGAAGATGAGCGAGATTCACGGCATGTCCCAACGCGGCGGCGTGGTCTCCACCCATATTCGCTTTGGTCGTGAACCGATCTTTTCGCCTGTTGTTTCACACAAAGCGGCAGATATGATCGTTGCGTTTGAAAAGATGGAGGCCTTGCGCGCGCTCGATTATCTGCGGCCAGAAGGGCGCGTTTTGTTAAGCGATCAGGAGGTCTTAACCAGCTCTATGCGCACGGGCTCCGCTGCGTACCCGAAAGACGTCACCCGAATACTGTCGGCCGCAGCCGACACGATTGAACTGCCGATATCGTCGCTCGCCGCTTCGCTCGGCAGCGCGAGAGCAGCGAATCTAATCCTTCTCGGCGCTGCCATAGAACTGCTCGGTCTTGGCTTCATCGCCTGGAGCGACGTGATCCACGCCTCCGTCAAAAAAGATTTCGTTGCACTCAACCTCCGCGCGCTGGAACTCGGCAGAAGCCAGGTCTCGCGCTTATGAATCGGCAATCGTCCTATCACATCCTTTCCATCAATCCCGGTTCAACGTCGCTGAAGATCGCTTTGTATCAAAACGAGCAGGTGTTGTTTCACGCGCAGTTGCCACACAGCGGCCGATCGCCGCATAGTCCGGGTGAAATCACCGCATTATGTAACGAACAGGCGTCGTTGGTGCTTGATGAACTGCAAAAGCGCGGATATCCCCCCTCGGTTCTTTCTGCGGTGGTCGGTCGGGGTGGTCTTCTTCCACCGGTCAAGACCGGCGGATATCAGGTATCAAAGGAGCTGACCGACTGGCTGATCCACGATGCGCCAATCTACCACGCCTCGAATCTCGGCGCGCTGATTGCCGACGTCATCGCGCAGCAACAACGCATCCCGGCCTATATCTACGACTGCGTGTCCTCAGACGAAATGGTGCCGTTCGCGCGTGTCACCGGTTTCCCTGAACTCACACGCCGAAGCTTCTGCCACGTGCTCAACGCGAGAGCGGCGGCCAGAATCGCCGCAGGCAGGCTGAACATGCGATATGAAGACCTTTCCGCCGTCGTGGCACACCTCGGCGGCGGTATCTCCATCAGCGCGCACGACCACGGCAAGATGATTGACGTTATTCCGGACGACTCCTTTCATTTCTCACCCGAGCGCGCAGGCGGTGCACCGCTCTCCGCATTTCTTGACCTTTGTTTTTCAGGACTCGCAAAAACAGAACTCATACAAAAACAACGAGGTAACGCCGGTATGGCCGCGCATCTCGGTACCGCCGACTGTCTGGAAGTAGAAACGCGCATTGCGGCGGGTGACGGACAGGCACGCCTGGTCTACGAAGCCATGGCATACTGGGTGTCAAAGGGTATCGCATCCCTCTGCGCTGCTATGGAGGGACGGCAGCAGGCAGTTGTTCTGACGGGTGCGCTGGCACAATCCGATCTGTTCACCGGCTGGATCCGAAAGCGCGTCGATTTTCTTGCGCCGGTTCTGATCGTCGCCGGGGAAAACGAGATGGAAGCGCTCGCACTCGGCGCACTTCGCATCCTGCGCGGTGAAGAACGGGCAGAGACATTTATCCTGCCTTGAGTGCATTCAAACGACTTGTTTTCGTGTCTGCAGGCACGGATGAAAACAATATGGGAGGAACCTAAATGGAACAAACAAAACCGTTCAAAATCTGGGACAAAATGGGTTACATATTCGGGCGCTCGGTCTTTGTGAGCGTGAACAACATGTTCATCCCCGTCTATATGCTCTATTTCTTCACGGAGGTCTTCGGTCTGAACATTGCCGCTGCCGGCGCCATGACCGCGCTGGTGCGCATTATCGGCTCGGCAAGCCAAATTTTTGCAAGCTACCTCATCGACCACACGCATTCCAAGCGCGGGCAGGCAAGACCGTTCTTGTTGCTGGGCATCCCCGTGGCTATCCTGGTATTTCTGCTTTACTATGTGCCGGACCTTGCGGGCGGACTCAAGACGGCGTACGCATACATCGTCTACACGCTCTTCACCGTTTCCTCTGCATTCTACGGCGCGGCAAACGCACTTATGTTGCCGCGTATGACGGATAATTCCGCCGAGCGACACAAGATCTCTTCCGTATACGGCGTTTCCCTCGGCATATTGTCCTTTATCCTGACCGTTTGGTGTGTGCCGATCGTCACCGTACTGGGTGGCGGGAATATTGCCGTCGGCTTCACCGCGTTTGCAGGCATCATCGGCGGTTTGATCTTCATCAGCACCTTGTTTTCATATCGCGTAAAAGAGCAGGTAAGCGTTACGCCGCAAAAAGTCAATCTCCTTGAGGACACAAAGGCTATCCTGAAAAACAAATACGGCCTGCTCTATGCTGCGGGCACACTGCTCTTTACCACAGGAATCAATCTTGTCGGCGCGCTGATTGCGTATGTCGCCTCATACCTCATCGGAAGCCCCGGAAGCATTGCAATCATCTATGCTTGTGTATTTGCCGTCTATCCAATCCTTTCCGCGCTGTATGTGCCGATTCTCAAGCGAATCAACAAAGCACAGATGCTGATGATTTTCAGTGGGCTCACCATTATCGGCTGCGTCATCCGCATGATTTTTCCGACCAGTCTTGTAGTCTGCATCATCGGCCTGTGCCTGATGGTACTCGTCGACAACACGCTCATGTGCTACAGCGGACTGATCGTTTCCGAAGCGACGGATAGTGTGGAGCTCAAGCATGGCGTGCGTAGCGAGAGCACATTTTACAGCGTGTTCGCGCTGGTAAGCTCGCTGATCTATTCCGGTATCCTCACGCTTGCAACTCATCACCTGGATGCCGCAGGCTACATCAACAATGCGCAAACACAAGTGCCCGCCGCGCTGAACGCACTGAGCTTCTGGGTCACCGTCCCGCTGCTTGTCGCAAGTGTCGTATGCATCATTTTCATGGTTCCGCTCTCCCGTTATGCCAAGGAGTACCCCGGCATCAAAGAGATGCTGATCCAAAAGCGTGCCTCTGAAAAACAATCACAGGAAGCTGCACAATAATCAAAATCCACCATCACGCAGTATCCATCGATTGAACACCCCAACGTGAACAGTCCGCCGGTTTTCTGACCGGCGGACTGTTCACGTTCTTCGTTTTTTCGTCAGCGAATGCAAAATAAAAAGGCGGTGCTTTTTGCTTTTCCGCCTTTTTATTGGTTCGTTAGTGGTCGCTATTTCGTCAACTCCAATATGCCGATAAGTTTCTCGTCCCGTGTGCGAAGGAGTTGTTTTGCGTCTGCCGTTCGATAATCATAGAATCCTTCGCCCGTCTTGATTCCGTAATCTCCCGCCTGATAAAGCGACCGAATGATCTTGTTTGCATCTTTTCTTGTGTCCAGGTCGGCAAAGAGACTGTCGCAGATATGAAAATATGTGTCAACACCGCCATAATCCGCTACTTCAAACGGACCGAGCACCGCATAGCGTAAGCCAAGGCCATATTTCAGCACACGGTCCACGTCTTCGGGAGAAGCAAGCCCTTCCTCAACAATATGCAGCGCTTCGCGAAACAGAGCGAACTGCATCCGGTTGCCGACGAACCCGCTGACCTCACGGTTGATCACAACAGGCTTTTTACCGACTCTGACGAGCGTTTCATACAGACTATCAACTGTCTCGTCCGCCGTCTCGTCACAGCGCACCATCTCCACCAGCGGAATGATGTACGCTGGCGTCCACCAGTTTGCGCCAATAAACCGGGTCTTGTCCTTCAACCTGGCACCGATACCATTGATGCTCAGGCCGGAGGTGTTGGTCGCAAGCAATGTATCTCGCGATACAACGGATTCCAGTTGCTCGAAAAACGTCTGTTTTACGTCCATCTTTTCAATCACGCATTCGATCACGAGGTCCATAGCGGAAAAGTCTGCAAGCTTCTCTGTCGTCGCAATCCGTTCCAGTGAATCACTCGCTGTCTGCTCCGTCAGCATGCCGGTGTCCAGAAAGATGCGTTGATTTCTTTGAATAACGTTCTTTATCTTTGAAAGGCTCTCCGGATTTACATCATAGACCGTTACGTCGCATCCTGCCTGCGCAAACACCTGTGCTATGGCGGAACCCATCACGCCCGCCCCGGCAATGCCGACTTTTTGTATGTTTCGCATAAATATCTCCCTGTTACATTTCATTTGGCGCGGTCGGCAATATCACGCAGGATGCGCGTTCTCTGCCGCCATATACGCGCCAATTCACGTCTCCCTCCGCGGGACAGCGCAAAAAGCCGGAAGCGTCATGCCCGCCGAGCGCAATGCGCAAACGCCAGCCTTTTTTCACCAGCGCGGAAATTGAAAACAGCGGTATCATGACCTCGGCGACATTTCCCGCCGCGACCACACGCGCATTCTTTTTCAGATATGTTTCGCCGTCCGTTTCAGGCCGAACGATCCCCTCGGTGATATAGTGTGAATATCCCGTTTCGTCAATCGCTTCCAGGTAGGCGAAATAGGCGTTGTCCGTCACATCACATTCCACGAACATCCGTATTTTCGGCCGTCCAATGATCCGCAGATCCTCCGGAAGCGCTTCTGTTGTGTAGATCAGCAATTTGCCGTCCTGCTCCCGCCGGTCGCCCGGTTCGATTGCGGAACCGCCCAGCTGCGTGAACCAGCGATTTTTTTTGCCGGTCGACGCGGTGAAGTCCACCCGGTAATCGAATGAGAGCGCCTCGTCTGCAATTTTTTCCGACAACGCATGGTCTTTCGAAAAATACAGGATTTTATCCGAGCCGCCCTTTGGCGGGAACTCGGCGGAGTCACGCATAATCCCTTCGCCCATGGTGTAATAATGCACCATGCGCTCCGGCGGCCTGTCACCGCCCTTTCCGAAATAATAATCGAAAAAGCGAATCATTTCCCCGATCAGGTACGGACGAAACAGACCGACCGCCTGCGGCGCATGGTCCAGCAGCGTGTCCGCATAACGTTTGCCGCTGTGCGTCCACGGCCCGATGAAAACTTCCTGCGGATTTCGATAGCTTTGATAGCGATCGATCGCTCCATCCACCGTGTCGGCGTCCATCATGCCGACGGTAATCATCATCGGTACGTTTCTGCGTTCAATCGCCTCTTTGTACGCATACGGGCTCGTCTGCATAAAGCTTAAGCCGCATAACATCACGTCGTCTCTAAAACGCACATTCCTGCATTCCTCATAGACGTTGCCGTTTTCGGCATGCCCGGCGATCGCCTCTTTCAGCAATCTCCTGCCCCGCAAACCGTCCACCGGTTGAACGCCCCGGTATATGCTTTTCAGCAGGAAAGCTTTCATCCCGCCAATGCCGTTCGCCGCGGCAAGGTCGCCGTCGTCCAGTGCGCGGTTCATCTTTTGCCAGAGTTGGATGAACGTTTCATTGAACACGCCGCCCGGGCAGGCGAGCATATACGGTTCATAGTCGCTGAACATCGGAATGACCGCCTTGACCGCCGGATGCTCCAACGCAGCCGTATACTCCGCCGTATTCCCGTGGTATGAAATGCCGTAAGCGCCCACCTGTCCGTCCGACCAGGATTGCTGCGTAATCCATTCAACAACTTCCCGGATGTCCGCAATTTCGTCCGGCGCCCAGGAAACGCGTTGATGGCCAAAGGAAGCTCCCGTTCCGCGCACATCCATTAAAACGCCCGCGTAACCGCTCTTTTCCCAGGGTGCCATTTCGCCCGTCAGCGCGTTGCCCTGTCCCAGAAGCAACATTAACTTACCCCAGAATCCCGGTTCGATACTTCTGACATAGCGAGTCGAACGGAGTACCGCAGGGATCTTTTCATCTTTTTTCAGTGATGACGGCAACCAAACATCGACCGCGATGCGGACACCGTCGCGCATGGTCACATATTGCGACACACACTTGCGGTCTCCTCCCGCCGTTCGCTTCAGTTTGTAGATCGGCGGCAACGCGCCGATGACGATCAGTGCGGCCAACAACGCCGCAATTAGCCAAATCAAAACCATATGTCTCTACACCTCACAATTTTCAGGTGGAACGTGTCCGCCGCCTATCGCGATCCTCACGCCTGCTTTTGAAACAGTATGCTCTCCACCGCGGGTTCAAACGGCACCCGGACTCCGGAGACGCGTCCTTCGTCGTCCCGTACAAACTCCACCATGACGCGAAACGACGAACCCAATGAAGCCAGCTTTGTCGTAAAGCGGTCTGCTTCATAATGCACAAGTTCAAATACACCCGTCTGATGCTCTTTCAGCAAGGCGGCATTGTCGTGGTAGCGAATCGCAATACCGTCCCCGTCACGCTCCACACGAAGCATGCCGTATCCCTGTTCGAAATAGCCGCCGAGATAATCCTGCGCGGGTCGTTTCCCTTCGCCGGTCCTGCCCGCCTCTATACGTTTCGTCTCTGCCGCGGCGGCAGTGGCCGCGCCTTGTACGTATTGCGTCAGCGCCTGACTCAGCTGCTCATGCCACTCGATCCTGTCGTCGAAGAAAAGCAGGTCGATCATGTTATAAAGCAGATTTATCATAAAGAGGTTCGCTTCATGCATATTGATCTGCATGGTAATACCAAGCCCCTCGTCCGGCAACACGATAGACATGCCCGAAAAACCCTCGATATTCCCACCATCGTAGTGCACGTTGATTCCGCGGTAGGGTTCAATCACCCAGGCAAGGCCATATTGTGCATATGGCGCTTCTGTAAATGTCAGCGGCAGAATTTTCGCCCCCGTGCTGCGCGGCGCGTGTATCGCGTGCATCGCCGCGTCCGAGATCAGGTTTTTCCCGCCATGCTTACCATCATTTAGATGCAGCCGTGTCCAGATGTTCAGGTCCTCGTTGCTCAGATTGATCGCACCCGCCGGCGCACAGGCGACCACGTCCAGCGGCGGGTTGCGGTGAAGGCCGTCCTTTCCGGGCTGATACGGTTGCGCACGGTTTTCCGCTGCAAGAAATGCCGCTTTACCAATCGATGCATCTTGCATACCGAGTGGTTCGAAGAGTTCTTCCCCTACCAGTTGTTCCCACGTCTTGCCGCTTACGCGTTCCATGATCGCACCTGACACGAGATAATTCAGGTTTTGATAGTGCCAGTGCGAGCGAATGTCCCACTTGGGTTCAAGATAACCGATCTTGTTAAAGAGCGTTTGCCGGTCGTCATAGGAGCCATGCCAGAACAGGTTGTGACTCGGCAGTCCGGAGCTGTGCGCAAGAAAATCCGAAATGGTGATGCGTTCCGATGCCATCGGATCGCGCATGGCGAAATCATCGACATATTGCCTGACCGGAGCGTCCAGGGACAGCAGCCCCTTATCCGCGCAGATGCCGGCCAGCGCCGAAGTAAAAGATTTTGTGATCGAGCCAACTTGAAATACCGTATGCGCGTCGATTGCCGCACCGGAATCCACATCCTTTGCCCCATACGTCCCTTGAAACAGTACCGTCTCATGGTCGATAAGCGAAACAATCGCACCGGGAATTTCCCATTCCTCTGCAAGCTCGTCCAGAAGATTCTGCAATTTTTTTATGTTTTCATTGAACATATAATTTAGCCTTTCTTACATAAACATTGTTGCATAGGTGAAAATCGTGATGATGATACCAGCGCCGATCGAGATACCAGCGGCGGTATTCAGGCCAAGATCATCACCTTTTTTACCCCACTTTTTCGTAACAAACATGCGGATCAGGCAGCCGATACCGCCGGATGTCATAATACCCATGCCAAGATAAAGGCTAACGCCAAAGACCGGAGCGGGCATACCCAGCAGCCCCATCACAGCACCCACTACCGAACCGATGATCAGGCGCGGAATATTCAGTACGCCACCCAGTGCGCCGGTAGCGGTCTCCGAAGCCGCATAGAAAATCTGTGCTGCGGGATACGGGGCCTCTGCCGTGCCGATGCCAAATTTAGCAACCATGATGTTCACCAGAACTACACCGAGAATTACGGCTGGCGCAAAGCCGATGAACTGGCTGATGAACTGCTCTCGCGGCTTCGCGCCGATAAGCTGGCCGGTCTTGAAATCTGAAATCGTATCGCCCGACAGGCCACCGATTACGCCGATGATCGTGATGGTCACCAGAGCGACGAGCGGGTCCTTGATTAACAGGAGCGCGACAACGAACGTGATCAGTGTCAGATAGGACTGCACACCCATGCCCGTCTGCGCTTGAATACGCGTGTAGATATAACTGATACCGATGCCGACCACCATTGAGACAAGCACCGCAACGATATTCGAATGAAACACAAATGTCATCAAAAGTAAAATGGCAAGAAGCGCAACGCCGCCAATGATGTACATGGGTTTTGACGGCAACTCGTGGTCCATCTCGGCATTGCCTTCTGTGCGAACGGATTTAAAGCTGATCTTTTTAGCATTTCGCAGTAAAAATGCGAATGTTCCAATCACCGTAACGCCTAAAAACAGCGGAAGGTTGAAGTTCGCCAGCGCGGTTACGCTTTCTTCGGCAAGATTCGGATTCGGTATCCATCCGAATGCGGTGGCAATCGGAGAAATAAGAAGACCGGATACAAGCGCACCGCCAAGCATATAGAGCCCGGCCGGTTTTCCCATCAGGTAGCCAAGCGCGATCGCAAGCGGCATAAAGCCGATAGTCAGGTTGATACCGACGGAGAGCCCTTTTGTGAGCTGAATCGAACTCGGCAGGATACCCGTTCCGTCCTGTAAAAGCGTGAACACAACGCCGATCGCTATGCCGATCCATATGCAGCGAATCTGCTCCTTGTTCCGTTCGTCCGTTTTTTTCACCACTTCTGCAACATAGGTTGCAATCGGGAATGGAAGCGTCGAGTCGTTGACATAGTGCTTGCGCAGAATCGTGTTGAGTACGATACCCACAACACCCGCCAGCAGCAACAACACGATCAGCAGCAGATTGTTTACGCTCTCTCCGCGTTGCAAAACAACGACGTAGTATGCCGCGAGCGGAAATGCCATCGCGGCGGTTGCGGATGCGAGTGTCTGTGTGATATTGATCTCGTAACGATTAGCCTTACCGCCGAAGATCGGCAAAACAAGCATGCCGAACAGTGCCGAAAGGCCGGATACCTCGGTTGCGAATCCGAGGGCCATCGTCATATAGTAGATCGTCGCCTGCATGATAATGCCGATGACAAGCCCCCATATGATGGCGCGCGGGGTCAAACCAGAGTGCAGTTTCAGTATCTCTTTGGTTTCCATTTTCGTTTCTTCCTCCCAGTTTCTTTTTTTACCGAATGTATACCTGTTTTTACAGGTATGCCTTACCCCGTTGTCTTGCTTCCTTTTCCGAGACGGTTGCTTGTCTTTTCCACTCCCGTTATATATTCAATACCATTTGGTCAACGCGCGTTATGCCGCGGTGCCGCCGGTTTGAACATCAATTATTCCCACAGTTGTTCATCCAATTGCGTCGCCCGCCACACAGGTGTATCCATGTCCGGTGTTTTTGCTGACCGGTATACTTACCTGGATGTGCGAAGCCGGCAGATCAAGGGTAAACTGATTGCCAAAGTGCGAGGGGAATCCGCCTGTTTCCCCGCAGACATGGCCAATCCTGTAGTGCAAGACTGTCGCGGCAAACAGCGACGCTGTCGACATGGATACTTTGTTGACCAGTACCTCCACATCCAACGACGCAAAATCCCCTTTGGGCTTCTTTTCATTGAATCCAATTTTAACGGCCTCTCCATCCTTTGCCCGAAACAGTCTGCCGTAAACGGGGATATACTTATGCAGTCCGCTTTTGACAAGCCAGTTCGGCAAAAACGCCTCAAACCCCTCGCGTGAAAGTTGTGAAATATGGATTTCGGAATCGACAAGCTGTGTATACGGCATTTTTGCGATACGAGAGAGAATCAGATCCCCGTATGCCGTTACGCCACCTTGGTTGTTCCGTATGTCGATCGAAAGTTTTGTCACACCCTTGTGCGCAATATCTGCAAACATGCGCTCGATTGCTTCCTTGAATGTCTGCTTTGCGCCGGTAAAACTGCGTATTTTCAGGTATGCAACGCCATCTTTCAATTCATACTCCACCGCTTCGGCGGACTTGGTGCCGGAAAAACGCAGGGTCACCGGCTCCCCACAGTCCAGTTTCAGTTCGTCCGGATGGTCAAAATACAGCAAAAGCGCCTCTTCAAAATAGAAGGAAAGCAAAGCGAGCCGCATTTCGCGTGATGTTCCGGAAAACCAGTGCTCCATCTCGCTGATGAGCAGGTCTGCCGGTGCGCCGTTGATCGCCGTAACAACCGTTCCCGCGGAAAGCGAAGGATGCGTTCCGGTCGCTATGCGCAGCTCGCCGTCCACAATTAGAAATGTAGCCGGAAGCCTGTTTTCACGGCAAAATTCATCAGCCTTGGCAAACGGAATCTCAACATGTTCGTCGTTCAACGCAGTCACGAGTGGTAGCAAAAACTTCAAAGCCTCATGCGGCGTGAATTGTTCTTGTTCCCCGGCGCGCCGAATCGCGTCATCGAAAACAGAATTGAACGATTCGCGTGTAATAAAATCAAAATTCGGGTTGAAGTCGTTGCTTTCGTGTAGAATTGAAGGGTGCGCACACAGCAACGTTTGTTTGAGCAGCGCGATATCCCGCGACAGTTCCGTTCCTTTCATACAAACCTCCCGTTTCAGTGCAGTTCGAAAGAATCGACCGTGTAGAACTCCAATCGGTCGGGATCCGGTTGTACGCCCAGACCAGGCGTATCAGAGAGCGTCATATAGCCGTCCGCCATATCAAATGATGCGTCCGTAATATCCGCTTGCAGATAATCCAGTGGCGGACGCAGATCGCTTGGATAGCAAATCCCGTCCAGCGAGGCGCAAGTAAGATTCAGCATGCGACCAATACCCGTCTCCAGCATGCCGCCAATCCACGCACCGACATTACGTCTTTTAATGAATTGCAGCATTTTCAGCACGTTGCTCGGACCACCGACCCGCGGCGGTTTCAAGTTAATGATTCGACAGGCGCCCAGCGCTACGGCAGCCTGTATCTGGCTCATGTCGTGTACGCTTTCATCCAGACAGATCGGCGTACTGATCATTTGCTGCAACTCTGCATGCTCAATCAGATCTCCGTTACCAAAGGGTTGCTCGATCATTGAAAGTTGGTATTCGTCTAGAGCGAGAAATACATCCTTTTGCTGAATCGTATAGGCAGCGTTTGCATCTACCGTCAGGTCAATGTCTGGGTAATTTCGCCGAATGGCTTCCACCACACGAATATCACTGCCCGGCATAATTTTCACTTTGATCCGTCGAAATCCGTTTGCCAGATATTCGTCGATCTTCTGAAACAGTTGGCTTTCGGGCAGCAACCCGATGGACGTGCCGACAGCTACCTTGCTGCTGTTTCCTCCTATATAACGCCAGAGTGGAACCCCCGCTTTTTGCGAGTCGATGTCCAAAAGCGCCGTATCAATCGCAGCCAGACTCTGCTGATTCCCCTGAATATATGCAAGCTCATCCATCAGTCTATCCGCCGTCGCCGCTTCGCTGTCAAGCAGCGCCGACAACATCAGCTCCTGTAAAATTATGGAGGAAGTCTTCAGCGTCTCGGCTGAATACCACGGGGTTTCGAGCTGCACACTCTCTCCATATCCGACCACCCCGTCCTCCGAGGTCAACTTAACGATATGCCCAACACAGCTTTCAAACGTATATTTGCTGATATGGAACGGCTCCCGCAATGGAACCCGGATTGTTTTCATTTGTACTCTTTCAAGCTTCATATGTCGTGCTCTCCATCAGTGTAGTAATTATGTCTGTAATCTGCTTTAGCTCGTCGATTGAAATATGCTCATCTGTACTGTGCGACTCGCGCATACCGGTACTGATATTCACGGCGGCAATCCCGTTTTCGTTGAAATAATTCGCGTCGCTGCCACCGTGTGAAATTGCCGGTATCAGCTCAATGCCGCCGCATGTAAACGCCCGGACGAGCGGAGCAAACACAGGCGCGCTGCGCTCCAACGAAAACCCCGGAATTCTCAATCGCTCTTCAACGGTCAATTCCGCCCCGTATTGCATACAGATTCCGCGTGCTTTCGTGCGAATCGATTCACCGAGTGCGGCTGCTCCGTCCGGTTCAAAGCTACGCGTTTCCATATCGAATTCTGCATAGTCGCAGATCACATTCGTTGCTCCTTCGGCTTTCAAGCTGCCCACATTAAGCGTGCTCGCCCCACCCGCGCGTCCCCACTCGACCGCACTGATGATTTTTGCCGCAACAACAAGTGCATTTACACCCAGTTCCGGATGTATGGCAGCGTGCGCGGCTTTGCCGCGGACACAAAAGCGATACTGCCGTATCTGTGGCGACTGGACAATCACACTGCCGAACGTCGCGCTGCTGTCGAATACATAGCCGCATTTGCTTTCTACCATAGAGTATTCGGCAAACCGTGACCCGGTCATTCCGGTTTCTTCACCAACGGTAAACAGTATTTCAACAGGAATGTGCGCTCTGTTTGAATCAACAATACGCGTCAGCGCTTCCAAGATAGCGGCGATCCCGGATTTATCGTCAGCTCCAAGTATGGTGTCCCCCCTGGACCGAACGACACCCTTTTCAATAAAAGGTTCGATTTCTTTATCGTGCCGAACGGTGTCCATATGCGCCGAAAAGAGTAATGGTTCGCCTCTCCCCGGAAGCCTTGCGTAGAGGTTCGGCACCGTCAGGTCGCTTCCGTTTTGTAAACAGGGAGAAACATAGCAGCCCAGTTCTTTCAGTTCTGATGCAAGCAATTGGTAAAAAGCCGCTTCGTTTCCGCTTACGCTGGCGCATTCAATATAGCGCATCATGCGTTCGACAACATTTCCGTCCATGTATAACAGATTCCTTTGTGTATTTCAGCGATATCGCTTTTTAAATAGAATATTTTCACTCATTTGAAGGGCGCTTGATGCTCTTTGCCCGCCGAGTTGTGGTATAACTGTTAAGCAGATTATATTAAGCTGCTTAACTGTTTGCCTAGATCATATCATCTTCCGTAATACAAAGCAACACTTTTATTTCCAGTAGTCGTATTGTAACAAAAACGACTCTATGCTATAATGAACAAAAGTATTAAGGAGGTTAGCATTCGTGAACGATCAACACGATTCTCTTCCAGAAATTGGAACGAAAGAAGATTTTGAAAAGTCCTCGTGTCTGTTCCGGTTTTATCAGGCAACGCACGCCTATCAAGGGATATTACGTGATTATGCTGAGAACGGCGTCACCATGGGACAGTCGGAAGCACATTTACTGACTGATATATCGGATAATCCGGGCATTACGACTACACAACTTGCCCAAAAGTGGCATAAGACGACAGCCGCTATTTCGCAAATGATCACAAAACTGGAGAACAAGGGTATGGTGGAACGCAAACGCCATCCCAATAACGCGCTGAATGTATTGATCTATCCAACCGAGCTCGGTACATTTATCAGCGAAGCGCATAAACAATATGACGTCAAATCCATACATGCAACGCTTGAATACATGAAAAAAACCTGTTCAGAAGAAGAAATTCTGGCTTTTTTTAAGGTTCTGGAAGTTTACATCGACATTGTCTACATCAAGATGGGCAAACAGCCGGAGTAAATTTATAGAAAGCAACGATTGATAATGGAGGAGCGATAATAATGAAAGCAACGTGTAATGCTTCACAGCTTGTCATGCTGAGTGTGATGGGCGAGATCCACCATCCGTTGGTGCGGCCGAAAGCCCCGTATCGAGTTTCCGCCGATGGCATACCGCTCGTATTACCGAGTATCGGAGGCATCACCTACAACGTGTTTATCGGTGACAGTGTGTACGGTCTTGCCGGTGATCATATTGAGCCGGGCGTTTCCCTGAAGCACCCGTCCGAAGTGGAAAATATGGCCCTCAATACCTACGCCTGCATAGGGAATACGGCGATTGTTGTCAGCGGCGAAGCGAAAGGCGCACGTGGTTTCGTCACCGGTACACATGGTGGTGTGGAGCATGTACTGTTGTATTTCGATTCGGAAACACTCGATAAACTCTGCGTAGACGACAGGATACTGGTTCGTGCATGCGGTCAGGGCATGAAAATCACCGGGTTTGAGGATACGGTGCATGCCATGAACCTCGACCCCGTATTATTTGAGCGCATAAATATCGGCGTGGAAGACGATAAGCTCGTCGTACCGGTTGCCGCAAGGGTTCCTGCGCATCTGATGGGCAGCGGAATCGGTCATGTTTCCTGCAGTAGCGGCGATTATGACATCATGACGGCCGACCGTGCGGAGATTGAGCGGTACGGACTCGATAAACTGCGCTTTGGCGATATTGTCCTCCTGGAAAACTGCGACAATACGTTTGGCCGCGCCTACCGCACCGGCGCGGTTAGCATCGGCGTGGTGATTCACAGCGATTGCGTACAGGCTGGTCACGGTCCGGGCGTTACAACATTGCTTGCTGCGCAAACCCCTGTCATCGAAGGGCGGTTGGACCCCAACGCCAATCTGGCGAATTACCTCGGCGTCGAAACACCTGTCACTCATACGGTTTCATAGAGAAGAGGAGCGGATCCGATGAACGCCTACATAGCAAGGGTACTAAACGATGTTCGAAAGAAAAATGCAAGCGAGCCGGAGTTTCTGCAGACGGTGGAAGAGGTTTACACGTCGCTGGAAGCGGTAGTAAACCAACATCCGGAGTATGAGAAGCTGGGATTACTGGAACGGATGACAGAGCCGGAACGGGCGATTTCGTTCCGCGTGACCTGGGTGGACGACGCGGGAAACGTGCAGGTCAACCGTGGGTATCGCGTGCAGTTCAACGGCGCAATCGGGCCTTACAAAGGCGGACTGCGTCTGCATCCGTCGGTCAATTTGTCCATCATGAAGTTTTTGGGATTTGAGCAGACGTTTAAAAACAGCCTGACGAGTCTGCCGATCGGCGGCGGCAAAGGCGGCAGCGACTTTGACCCGCGCGGCAAGAGCGACGGAGAAGTCATGCGCTTCTGTCAGGCGTTTATGACGGAGCTTTACCGGCATATCGGACCCGACGTGGACGTGCCCGCGGGCGATATCGGCGTCGGTGCGCGCGAAATCGGGTATCTTTACGGCCAGTACCGGCGCATTCGCGGCAAGTATGAACCGGGCGTGCTGACGGGAAAAGGCATGAGCTTCGGCGGCAGCCTGATTCGACCGGAAGCGACGGGATTCGGCGCGGTGTATTATGTAAATGAAGTGTTTGCGCACGAAGGCGATACGATTCAGGGCAAAACCTTTGCGCTGTCGGGATTCGGCAACGTCACATGGGGCGTATCGAGAAAGCTGCAGGAGTTGGGCGCAAAGGCCGTGACGCTCTCCGGCCCGGACGGATACGTGTACGATCCGGACGGCGTACTCGGCGAAAAGATCGACTATCTGGTCGAGATGCGCGGCAGCGGGCGCGACCGTGTGCAGGATTACGCCGACAAGTACGGCTGCGAATTCCATGCGGGCGAAAAGCCCTGGGGCGTGAAAGCGGACGTATACATGCCGTGCGCAACACAGAACGACGTGAACATCGAGAGCGCAAAATTGATCGCAAACAGCGGCTCGAAATACTATATTGAAGTTGCGAACATGCCGACGACGAACGAGGCGCTGAACTATCTGATGGGACAAAAGCACCTGATCATAGCGCCCAGCAAGGCGGTCAACGCGGGCGGCGTGGCGACGAGTGCGCTGGAGATGAGTCAGAACAGCATGCGATACAGCTGGAGCGCGGAAGAAGTGGACGCAAAGCTGCACACGATCATGAAGAACATCCACGACAACTCGGCAAGAGCGGCACAGATACACGGGCTTGGTTACAACCTTGTAGCCGGTGCAAACATCGCGGGCTTTGCCAAAGTCGCCGACGCCATGATCGCGCAGGGGATTGTCTGAAGAAGCCATCAGCAAGGATTGGAGATTCTTCTATACTCCGGATACAATCATTTGACGCATCTATAGCAACACCCCGGATTCGGGCAAGCTCTTTCATATTGCGGAGTTGAACATTTATTTCAATCAGAGAAGAGAAGTTATTCAGAGTATTGAAACCAAGCATATCTCATGTCAAAATAGACGTGAAAAGTTAGTAAAAACGAGAGAACCCATCCATAGGGTTCTCCCGTTTTTTATTTCGCATGGTATCTTGTGCCGCTTTTTACGCTTGCTTGAACGTTTATTCATCTTCTCCCGTTAGAATCCGCCTTCCATATTCCCAGCCGGATCATGGTTGATGTTATACGTTTGCCACCCGGCAGATGCTCCATATCTTCCTGGTTTATCGCCCCAAAGAGGAAGGCAAAGAACGCATACACGACGATACCGAGCAGAATCACGCCAAGGGTCATGAGCCGTGAATACTCACCGGACGCCACATGCGGCATGATTATATAAACGACAAAACCCATGCACGCCGTTGCCAACATAGGCTTGATAACATTGTGGAATATTCTGAGTCTGGCTTTGGCGTATTTGACGACACAGATCACATCGAGAAATGCCGCAATAGCATAGCAGGCTACGGTTCCATATGCAGCGCCTCGAATGTTAACCTCCGGCATCCGAATAAGGAGAATGCTGATGAGTATCTTCACGCCGATTCCAACAAATAGATTGATCACCGGCAGATACGTCTTTCCCAAGCCTTGCAGAATACCCGTCATCGTCTGCAAGATGGTCAGGAACAGTACCGAAATCGACATAATCCTCATCAAGTTTCCCGCTATGATTAAATTATCGCCTTTCAACCCGGCAAAAAGGAGATGAATGACTGGCGTCGAAAGCAGAAACAGACCGGTCGCACAGGGAAGTCCGATCAACAGCGAAAGCTTCAGACCGATACTCGCCTTTTTTGAAATGCCTCTCAGGTCGTTACGCGCTTTGGATGCAGAAATCGAAGGTACAAAACTGACTGCGAGGGCGAGCGAGAACACTGCAGGCATATTGACAATCGGGTTTACATACGCTGTCAGTAGGCTGAAAAGCGAATCGACGATATTTGAGTTCAGAGCAATCTCTTGTCCAAACAGTACGATGTTTTTCATGCTGTTCAACGTATTTGTGATGATTGCCGTGTCGGCAAGCTGGACAAGCGGCATGGCACAGGCTCCGACAATAATTGGAGTGGCCAGATGGACAAGTTTCCTGCCGATATTTTTCGTCAAGTCAGTGTGATGGACGGTTGCTGTATGTTTTGAAAAGTCACTGTTCGTACCCGATAGAGGACGAATAGATAAGCGAACGCAAAAACCTCGGAAACAGTAATGCCGAGCACAGCGCCGGCCGCCCCGTATATCTCTCCTTTACCAATCCATAGCCAAGCCAATAGAAGACCGACTACGACCTTGCCGACTTGCTCAATCATCTGCGATACGGCTGTCGGCATCATCTGCCGCATACCCTGGAAATAACCCCTGAAGGCCGAGATGATTGCCACGAAGAATAGCGAGGGCGCTATGGCCATAATTGCCAAACTGGCGTCCGGCCTTCCGAGTGCGGTCGCAATTGGTCTGCTTAGCACAATCATAAAGATGGTCGTGATAAGCCCAATGCCAATCATTGCCTTGATTGCCTTGCGAAAAACCGCATGTGCCGCTTGGTAATCATTGAGCGCCGTTCTTTCAGACACCATCTTTGAAATGGCAACCGGCAAGCCTGCGCTGGATAATGCCAATAGGAACGTGTATACGGGAAACGCCGTCGTATAATACGCCATACCCCGCGTCCCGACAATGTAGGTCGTGGCGATGGTATAAGCGGCTCCGATGATCTTGGAAACAATTCCCATACCACCCAGGATGGCCGCGCCTTTTGCAAAGCTCTTTTGTGTTTCGCCCATCATCTTTGGCTTACGCATGATACAAGGCAATACCGATATTTTTAGTCATAAAACCATATTATCACGTATTTGAAAAGAACGTACAACAAAATTTGCATGAAAGGAAGAAGGCGACGGAAGGCCAAAGAGAACAGCCATGATATATGCAAAGCTCAAGATCTGTATTTTTTTATCACACTTCAGCCGTTCAAAAGCGCCTCGGCAACAGGCAGTGCATCCACGCCATAAGGCACCAAAACATCCGGCTCCAGCATCGTCTGGTTCGCATTCGCGTCCGGACGGAGGAATTTCTTGTGCGAAATAGTAACCGAAACATCCGTTTCCGGCAACGTGTAGTATATGATGTCACCATAACACGACGGCGCGTTCACACTCGGGTAACCGACGATTTGGCCGAGACTTCCGTCCTGCACCCACACGGCGAGCATTGTTGCCGAGCTGAATGTGCCGTCATTGGTCAATACGCAAAGCGAAATGTCGTCATTTCCCTGCGCGTTGTAGTAGCTTGGCGAACACATCTCCATTCCGCTCTCCACCCCGTACCCGCGCTGCTCGTTCGCCAGTGGTGAAAATCGAACAACAATACCATAGGCGGGTACGCGCATGCCCAGCGCCTCCAGTATCTTTCCGCAAACGCTGGAATCACCGCCGGGATTGTCACGCACATCGATGATCACTTTTGTGATACCGCCTTCGAGTGCCGCGTTCAGTTCCTTGATCGCCGCGCGGAACACATCGTCTTCCATGCAAAGATTCAAATCAAAAACAGCTATCCCGTCTTCTGTTTTAAAAGCCGCGCTCTTCCGACCGGAATAGTCCTGTCGCCGCAGTGGCGTACTACCGAACCCTATGCTTTGCTGCCTCGTTTCTCCGTTTTCTTCAATCGTCACGGTCGCTTTGCCGTCCTCGAATACGCACCCGGCAAGCGACAGAATGCTTTGGTTCGTCACCCGTTTCGTGTGGTTAGCATCCAGCGCCGTATCGTTTTCCGCAGAGAAATACGCGTCGATCACAGAATAAATCGCCGCCACGGGCACGCCGCAGATCGCTGTAATGCGGGTGTTCGTAAGCGCTCTGTCCTCACCCAGCAAATATAGTTCGTTCCCCTGCGCCGCACACCGGATCTGCGCATACATCGCTGCCGTTCCCTGAAAATTTCCCGACACAACAGTGTGCGCATCGTTCAGCGAGTTAAGATATTTCGACACGGCCAATTGAAACGCATCCGCATCGCACACTTCGGATGCGGTCTGCAAAAACGCCTGTCTCGCTTGGATGTACGTTTCCGGGTACGGCTCGTCGATAAACAGTGGATGCGTCAGCTCCAGCGTTTCGATCAGTACGTTCGCATCGGAAAGGTAGACGTTTTCGTCTGGCGACGATTCCGATTCGTGCAGCGTCGTTCCCGCAGGCGTTGCCTCGTCCGTCACCTGACTTGCGCAGCCACACAAAAGTAGCACCCCAGCCAGTACCAAAAGAACTGTCTGTGTAATCTGCCGAACACGCATGCTTCATCGCCTCTCAAAAAAAGTTCATTATTCGAGTAGTATAGCACCGGCTTTGTCCGGCTGTCGAGTTACGGGCAATGGCAAGCATGGTACGAATAGGGACGACGATTCTTTCTTCCATAAAAAAGCCGCCTGCACAAATAAGTGCAAACGGCTTTTATGTATTTGTTTTTACCTTCCCTCAACCAGCTCCACTGATTGGTTTATAAACGGTCAAATCGATATTTTCTCTGCGTTTTCAAGCAAATATCGTTCAGCCTCAGCGCACCAAAGATTGTTGTTTGCCTGCAAAATAGATGCCAGTTTCGCAAACAGCGGATCGTTCTTTCCCTTTTCATCAAAATCAGCAATTGCAGTCAGCGGCAATTCTATCTGCGTGTAGATGAGTTTCTTTCCGCCGGGAATATGCGGAAGGTTCAGCGTCGTTTCCGCCACACAATTCAGCCCGCCGATGTGCGTAATCATCGCCGCCGGATTAATCCGTTTCTGATTCATCATCGAAATTGCTTCGCGCATGTCATTGGTGTTTCCGCCGGAAGTCCCCATCAGGTGATGTGCCTCATAATGGACGTTATATAGATTCAATTCTGCACAAAACTCCCGCTTCGGAGGGCCGGCAAAAAAGTTTAAACAACCATCGTGTCCAAGGATTGCATCCGCCTGTTCCACAACAGCACGAACGGGCGCAAAGCAAATCACATCGTCATATCCAGTTCCGCCGGAAAGCGCCCGTAGTGTTTCGACCGGATCGTCCGTTTTTGCCGTATTGACATAGTGCAGCTCTACCCCGAGCTTTTCCGCTTCTTTTGCGCTGTAAATACTCTCGGCGCGCGCGAGCCGTGCGTCATCAATATCGGTCACGACCAGAAGCTTCGGTTTGCGTTCGCAGTGCAGCGCATAGTCGATCGCTCCAAGGCCCATAGGCCCTACGGCGGCCAGCAGAGCGAGGTTCCCGCCTTCAACAATACCCATTCTATGCTGATAATCGCCGGGCGACGTATGATACATTGCATGATACGTACCGATGATACAACTCATCGGCTCGGCAAGCGAACCGTAAAAGAAGACGTCCGAATCGTACGGCAAGAGGCAGTCCATTGCTAAAATTTCATAGGGAATATTCACATATATCGCATCCCCGCCGCAATTCGTATACGAATACCCCGGCGCAAGCAGCGATTCTTTATAAAAATGTGCAGGCTGGATGGCAACATTGTCGCCAACGCGGTATTTGTGTTGCCAGTTTTTGCCAACCGCGTGAATCTTCCCGCAGAATTCGTGTCCAATGATAACCGGATTCTCTGCAACATCGTCCGGTACACGCTTATGCGCCGCGCCCTGAATCGCGGCCTTGTAGCTTGACATGCACAAGCTGTCCGAAACAACCTCGACACGCACGCCGTCATCGTCAATTTCCGGCAACTCAAACGTTTCAAGTCTCAGATCGTTTACGCCGTAAAGACGAACTGCTTTTGTTTTCATTTTTCTCTCCTTAAATAACGTCCTTGCTGTCGGCGGCCTTTGCCTTCTGTGCTGCGCGACGGATGTAGGCAACCGATCGCCCCTCCACGAACAAACTGTAAAACGACAACATGGTTTCACACAGTGGATCGTCTTTTTTTACCCCTGCTAATTCAAAAAGCGCGTTCGCCGCTTGTTCGGACGTTTGTTTTTGCCCGGTTTGTCTCAAAAACTCATAGATCGCACATGCAATGCCGACGCAGATGTAGGCGGGCGTACGTCCCTGCTGTATGCACAGCTCCGCCGGGCCGATCAAACGGTCCGATCTGGAAAGCTTGCGAACCGGGTCTTTGCCAACGCGTTCGCACGTGTCGCCAAGTGATCGATTGCTCAGCCGCATCAAAAGGTCCTGAATATGGCGAAGGATCCCGACAAGGGGAATATCGTATATCTCCGAAAGCACCTCCGCGCTTTCCAGCATAGCGTTGAACACAATCCCGTAAACGTCGGCGTCGTCAATGACTTCATATATGAAGTCTTTTCCTTGATAAAGCCCAAGGTACGCACAGAGCGCATGCCCCATGTTATGAATGTATAGCTTCCTGCGGATGTAAAAGTCAAACGGCGTATAGGGAATCATATTCCGGACTTCCGGCACGCCTCCCTTGAATGCGTCACGGTCCACCGGCAGGTAGCCGTAGCGTTCCACGCATACACGGAGCGGATCCCCGTCCTGCATCTGAATTGTCTGAACCGGAACCATTCGGCCGATCGATGCTTCCACCAGTCCGACCCTCTCGCCAAAAAGGGTTCGTTCGGCCTGTGTCATTTCCGCCAGCAGGAGCTGTTCCAACACTTTGTTTGCATCCATAAGGTTTTCGCAAATAAGAATGTTCAGCGGCGCGGCGCTCGAACAAAACCGCTGTTTCAATCCGGCGGCAATGTTGGGTGCAATAAATTTTAAAATATTCGCGCCAACGGCGGTCGCCATGATATCCGCTTCTGCAATCGCTTTTGCAACCGCTGCAGCATCGTTGCCGTCAATTGCATCCACGTTCTCGACCAAAACATCCTTGTATCCGTCCGGGTCAAGTATCCGTATTGGATAACTGCCGCGCTCATGCAGCGCTTCCACAACGGGTTTTGCCACATCGATAAACGTCACGTCGTATCCGCTTTGGGATAACAGCGCGCCGATAAACCCCCGGCCTATATTGCCTGCGCCATACATGACCGCTTTTTTTGTTTGGATTGACATTACTTGTCTCCTCGTTTTTCCTGTTCTCGCAGCGCACTGCAAAACTGCAAAGCCTCCGCTGCCGGGCGCATGCCTTCTGTCGCACCATCTTCCAAAAGTGAGCAGGCGGCGGCCGCGTTCCCGAGCTCAAGCGCTTCTTCCAGCTTCAAATTGCAGTATGCGCCATACAGCACGCCCGAGCAGAACGCATCGCCAGCTCCGACCGTGCCTTTAATCATGCTTTTCTGCAGCGGAGCGCTTTCCGTCTCGATGTATTGTCCCGATTCATCAATGCCGTAGGCGCCTTCCGGAGAATGGATCACCGCCCAGCGTGAAACACCGAGCTCTGTAAGCTTAACGAGTGCATCGTACAGTTTTTCTTTGAGTAGCGCACCGCTCTCATCCCGTAGTTTGACGCCAGTAGATGCCTCCGCTTCCACCTCGTTAATGATGCAATAGTCCGTGTATTTCAGAGCCGGCGGGACGATCCTTTGAAACCGGTCGCCCGACTCGCTGACAACGTCGATCGAAGTCTGGATACCTTTGCTCTGCGCTGTATGCAGGAGTTTCGCCATCTTGGTGCCGTATGTTTCATCCGGTTCGTCCAATGCGTCCAGCAAAAGTATGTAGCCAATGTGCAGGATGTCAACGTCCAGATTGTCCCAATCGATATCCGCCTCGGAAAAGCGAGCGTTCGCGCCCCGGTAATGGTAAAACGTGCGCTGTTTTCCGATGGTATCGGCCATGACCGCAGTAAACGACGACAACCCTTCGCGCAAAACACGCGTGGTATCGATATTGTTCTGCTCGTGCAGCTTTTCGAGTATATAATCGCCTTCTTTGTCCGCTCCAACACGGCCTATCGCTTTGAGCGGCAATGTATTGTCCAGCTTTGCCAGGTCGATAATAACATTGCAAAGTGCACCGCCGGTTGAGCGGGAAATGCCATCCGTAATGGTCGTCAGTTCACCCGGTTTGGGATGTCCCATAACAGGATACAGGACGTCTACAATCATATTTCCTGCAACGGCAATTCCTTTTCGATTTCGACTCATAAGTTTCTCCTTTGTATCTGGTCGTGCAGACTAAGCCGCTTTCGCATTGCCTGTTCTCCTGGCGCCGTGAACAACGCGCCTCGCAGTTTTCGAAGATTGCCGCGCCATGATCGGTAAGCAAGCTCCGTTACTTCCAGCAACGTTCGTTCCACCCTCTACTTTTGCCTTGCAACAGGCTATATGAAAATTGATCTAGCTATTGAATAATTGGTGCAAAAGCGATACGCTTTTTTGAATCAGCAATTCTGCAATTCCCGCCTTAAACTTCGAGCTTCTCGCTTCATAACCGCCTTCGTCATAGGCTTCCTTCATGGGATAATACCCTTCTGCACCGTTTGTCAGACAGCAAGATAGCGTAATCGCAAACGGCGATTCAGCCTTAATTCCGCGTCCAACCCCTGTAAACGGTTCTCCCGGAATGCCGACAAATGCGGCCGGCCCGATACGTACCGCCGACAAGTCAAGCGGGATTGTCTCAGGTCCGTTCTTCATCTGCATCATGCGCAACGCTTCTGCAACAACAGTAGTCAGTTCCATTCCGCTAAACGGAATCTCATCATCGCGCCCGGCCGCATGCAATGCGCAAATCCGCTCAGCGCTCTCAAGTTCTTCAATCGCCGGCACGTTCGCGCGTGCCTGGACGGTCTCTTGAATATACGCAACCGCATCAACTGATGTAAATGCAACCTTATCGTATACCTGCAATACGCTGCCTGCAATCACCCTGCCCATATGAATCGTATGTTGATAACCGCGGTCGACGTCGTCAAACATTGGTTTCAGGCCATGCTTGTCCCCGCATTTGGGATGTACATTGACATGGTTAACATCGCCTGAAATGCCATTAAAAAACAAGCAACGAACACCCGGCAACGCGCGCTCCACCGTTTCACGCACAAATCGCGGATAGTCTGCGGAAATCGCGTCCCCGCCAACGGTGTCCGGGTGTACGCCGAAGTTGACTGCGACAATGTCCCCGGCACCCTCGCACACAAAGCGCAAAACATTCACACTCTGATCTGCTTCGCCGATCGGTGACTCTATTTCAGGATTGTTCACGCCAGGATTTGTGCGGATACTGCCATCGCGCATGCGGAATCGACGGATGAATGAAATATTCGGCGCTTGACCGACAGCATACCCCATCTTCGCAGGTGCACAGTCGGCAAGCGCAAGTTTTGCCCCGTCAACTAACTTTCGCCCAAGGTATTCGGTATAGAGTTTGTCGCCCGTTCGGCTCTCGTCCAGCGGGTCCTTGCCCACAAGCGGGCCTGTATGTGTATGCGTGCAAGCGATGAAAACCGCTTCGTACGCTATACCGGTTTCTTCGGAAATCGCCTTGCGATATTGTTGCATTTGCGTCTGATCAATCATCAAATTGTCCAGCGCAATGAGCACGGCTCTTTGATTTGCAAAGGAAACGGCCAGAACATTGGCTTCCAGTTCGTCAAGCACATCGCTTGCAAACCGGTCCAAAAAGTACCCCGAAATCGCGATCCCAAGAGGTGGTGTAACATTCACCCTCGAAAATCCCGCACGAAATTGATTGTTCATAGCCGTTTCCTTTTCTGTCTCCATTTGTCAGGTATGCATGTCTTATTTTACGTGTGCGTTATGAATCTCGATGAAAGTATCGATCACGCGCTGAATATGTGTCTTTTCCCAGGTTGGGTGCAAGAACAAGTTCACGGTACGCGCGCGCATGGATTTTGCAACTTCGCAAACGATGCCCTCATACGTTAGTCCTTCCCGTGTGTATTCCTTCGAGTGGAACGGGAAGCCCGCCGTGCCAAAGCCGTTCATCTCGCGATATGCACGCTCTTCGTACGCTTCCGGCCATTGAATGCCATAAGCGGGGATGCCTTTTCCGGCTAAGGTTTTTACAAACTCCGGCGCAGTGATATCGAGTGCGTCGAGATTGAGTGTGATCGGATACCACCAATATGCGTTCTCGCGCTCTTTTGTGTTCAATGGCAACGCAGCAACGCCTTTCAGCGCCCCAAACGCCTCATCGTACATTTTAGCGTACTCTTTGCGGCGCGCTAAGTTCCAGTCTTCGAAACGTGCCAGCTCATTGATCCCGACAATGGATTGCATTTCAGTCATTCGGAAGTTGAAGCCCACGCGATTATGAATATATGGAAGCTTCTCTTCGAGCGCCAGCATGTTCATGCGAGCCCGCACATCATAACCGTGATCGCGGAAAGAACGCGCTTCCCAACCCCAGTCTTCATTGTTGGTTATAACCATGCCGCCTTCACCGCCGGTTGTAAAGTGCTTTGACTGTGCGAAAGAGAAACAGCCCATATCACCAATCGTACCGACAGACTTACCGTCGTATTTGCCTCCAATTGCCTGGGCGCAGTCTTCAATCACATACAGGTTATGCTTTTTCGCGATCTCCATGATGCGTCCCATGTCGCAAATGACACCATAGAGATGAACGATGACAATTCCTTTGGTGCGCTTCGTAATGTGCCGTTCAATATCGTCCGGATCAATTGTATGATCCTCCGTCACATCACAAAAAATCGGAATTGCACCCGCCTGTGCAATCGCAAAGGACGAGGCGATAAAGGAGTAAGACGGTACAATCACTTCATCTCCAGGGCCGATGCCGAGTGTGGAGATGCCAATTTGCAGCGCTGCCGTGCCGTTGGTGCAGGATACTGCCATTTTTGCGCCGGACCACTTTGCAAAGGCTTCCTCAAATTGCATGCCCTTCGGTCCCGTCCAATAGCAAACGCGTCCACTGTCAAGGATTTCAGCAATCTCCGCTTTGGATTTTGGGTCGAATTGCGGCCATCCCGGGAAACCAAGCTCCGCGACGCCGGTGCCGTTCATAATGATTTCTTTTTTCTGGTCCATAATTATTCGCTCCTGTTATTTTTATGTTTCTTGTTGCATCTCACGGATCGTTTCAAGTATTGAGTTCGCCATGAAATCCAATTGTTCTTTAGAAAGTCCATAAATTGGGAAGTGCGTAAAGCGGTTGTTAAATACTTCCTCGCATACCGGGCATGTTTGCGCAATTGCATCTGCGTCGTATCCATATGGCTCCAATACGCGGAAGCGATACAGCGGCCCGAAATGCGGAATGTTTGTAACCCCTTTTTCGTTCATCTTTTTCTTGAATGTCTGAACGTTTCCTTTTGCTTTCACCGGATCGATCAGCAACCGGTACAGGTGGAAGGTCGGTACGATATCTGCATTACCGGTATCTTGCGGAATCAAAGCGTCGCAGGCGGAAATACGTTGGGTAAGATATTCCACTGCTGCACGACGCGCAGCTAGCACTTCGTCAATTCTCTTGACCTGCTGCTGCAAGCCCAACCCTTGTATCTCCGTTGTTGAGAAATTGGTTGCAACAAACGGTCCGTCTTTCCCCTCGATTGCAGAGACGTCATACAGCCAGTTTTTAATTGCGTGGCTAAAATCCGTGCCAAGAAAACGTGCGCGGCGCATCTCGCTTTTAAAGCTTTCGATGCTTGTGCAGAGGATTCCGCCTTCGCCAAATGACGTAATGTTCTTAACCTCATGGAAGGAGAATGCGCCAAAGTGACCAATCGTTCCAAGTTTTCGGCCTTTGTACTCGCCGCCAAACGCGTGCGCCGCATCCTCAAGAACAATGATATCGTGCGCTTTTGCAAGTTCCATGATGGGATCCATATCGACCGGATAGCCACCAATATGCACGGGTATGATCATTTTCGTTTTTGAGGTTATCTTGCGTGCAACGTCCGCGGGGTCCATGTTGAGCGTAACGGGATCAACGTCGGCAAACACCAACTTGCAACCAATGGAAAGCGGATAAGCCATCGTTGCGATAAATGTGATCGCCGGAACAATGACCTCGTCCCCGGCTTTAAGCCCGGTATATTTGCAGGCGATTTCAAAACCCGCAGTGCAGCTCGTAACAAAAACACTGCCCGTTGTGCCGAGGTATTCATCCACCATCTGCTCGGCCTTGTTAACCTGAATATCCAAAGAGAGTTTTGCAGGCGGATCTGAAACGCCGTCCAGCGCAAATATATCGCTTTCCACATTCTTCATCACGGCTTCATACGATTCGCCCTCGCCCTGCATCATAAAGCGGATAAACGCCATAACATCCTGTGCGTTATAGTTTTCGCCTACAGCAGCCCAGGGAACTTTTGTTTCCCCAGTGTTGTATCTAAAATCTGAATCCTTTTTTGCCATAATAATTCTATTCCTTTCGCCCGTGTCACCCGTCGTACCAACGTGCGTTGCGTTTAACGTGCGTTGCATTTCAGGTACGGCCGGCAACTTTGTTCATGATTACCAAATTATTTGCCGCATTCTTCTTGATTTTTATGCGGCGGTAATCCTTTGGTAATTATGGGTCGCGGCAACAATTAAACAAACCAACCGGTTCGTCGTGAAATAAAATCATACGGTTTTTCCTACAGATTTATTTGCTCTTTCATTACAAATCGATTACACACTTTTCATCATTCGAACGATATGCCGCTTCCAAAACCCGTTGTACCTGTACTGCTTCAGTTGCAGGTACTTCAAGCGGAAGCCCGTTTAAAATCGAGTTGCCGAATGATTCAATCTCGCGTGTGTACATGTTGCCAAATTCAACCGAAATTTCTTCGCCCGCAACTTCTTGAACGTTTTGTTGCGCGTCATATCCGCCAACTTCTCCGCAAAAGAGTGCGTCGAGTTTTCCGCCGTCAATCTGGCCGATCACATTTTCTCCGGCGAGACGTCCCTGATCGCCAAAAAATTCCAACCGCCACTTTGCGGCCTGATCAGGAATATTAAAGTTTGACTGTACGATGCATTGTGCACCGTTTTCCAGCCGCAGCATCACCATTGAGGAATCCTCTACCTCATAGTGGAATGTTAATGTATCGTGGAATGCGGCAACCTGTTTTACCATAGAACCTGTCACATATTGCATCAAGTCGATACAATGAACGCCCATATCCATCATGGCGCCACCGCCGCCGTTTTTCTTATTCTGCCGCCAATTGCCAGGCATGTCCGGATACCAGCATGTAAATTGCGAATATCCGGAGACGAGGTTTCCGATTTTCCCTTCCGATATTGCTTGTTTCATTGCCTGAACATAAGCCCCGAATCGCATCATTAATCCCGCGGCAATTTGAACATTCTTGCTTTTGCAGTATTCAATCACTTCTGCACCCTCTCGAGCGCTCATAGCCAGCGGTTTCTCAATTAGTATATGTTTCCCGGCGTCTGCCGCCGCTTTTGCCTGCTCAGCATGCATCACCACCGGTGATGCGATGTAGACTGCATCGATCTCAGGATCAGCAAGTAAGGCTTCCGCCGAAACATATGCACGCTTTGCGTTCCATTTGGCTCTAAGTTGTTCCGCCAATTCAGAATGAATCTCCATTACAGAGACAAGCTCGGCGTTGTTGGCCAACATCATACCAGGAATGGTACGACGGTCTGCTATTCCGCCTGCTCCAATGACGCCCCAGCGTAATTTTTCCATAATTGAGTCTCTCCTTTTACTACAAAATTCCGGCTATTATAGATACCGCGGGGTACCAAACGGACACCCCGCGGATTCTATTTCGTTCTCACATGGAGAATACCGGTTTTAATCCAATATTCCCCAATTAATGTTTAGTCAAAGTTCCAGAAGTTCTCAACATTGCTGGAATCCACAACGAACAGTTCGATGTTGGTCTGTGTCGGTACTTCTTCGCCTGCAAAGTGAGCGATCGCGCCGTCAAAGATGAACTGTGCCAGAACCCATGCGTCAACGTTCAGGCAAGCAGCATAGTTGACGTCTTCATCATGGAGCATGCCAAACGGTTCTTCACCATACGCGCCCATGGAAAACACCTTGATATCTGTTTTGCCGGACGCCTGCAGTGCGGCGACCGCACCCTGTGCACCATTGTCAACATCCGAGATGATGTAATCATACGGCTCAACGATTGCAGAAATAGCATTGTATGCTGTTTCGCGATTGCCTTGTGAATCGTATTTATTCAAAATCTCGATTTCGCAGCCGTCTACATTGGCAGCGTCGATTACCGCATGCAAGCCAACAAAACGCTCCTGGCAGTGCGTGGAAACAGCATTGGTCAGTTCAATAACACGTGCTTTTCCATCGTTATTGGCTTTTACATATTCTACGAAATATTCGCCAACCAGTGTTCCCGTCATTTCCTGGTTCCATGTGACGGTTGTAACGGCCTTTTCTGCGCCTTCAGACCAGTAGCCATCGTAAATGACGATCGGAATGCTCGCTCCAACAGCCTTGTTCAATGCCTCGGTCGAACCATCCGGGGTGATCGGATCGATCATCATAACGTCAACATTGTTGGCAATCATGTTTTCAATCTGCTTCGTCTGCGTCTCATCGTTGAGGTCGCCATCTTCGCAAGCGATGTCAGCATTGTAGTATGCGCCAAGTGACTCTAGCGCGGACGCCAGCGTTGCACACCATTCATCACCCTTGTAGCAAATGGAGCAGCCGATCTTCTTGCCATCAAGCAGATCGGTCTCTTGCAACACGACAGCGGCGGGAATACCAAGGGCAGCTGCTTTTTCGTCGTTCGAAACCTCGATGCCGGCAACTTCAGTGGACGCAGTTTCGGCTTCTGTGGCTTCCTCCGCGGCTGCTGCAGTCTCATCCGCAGCAGGCGCTGCACACGCCATCATGGAGAAAATCAGTGTAAGTACTAGGAAAAACGCGATCAGTTTCTTCATTGTGTAATCTTCCTCCTTTATTTTTCTAAACAGGTCTCCCTGTTTTAGACTAAACACACAGCGCCATGATCTTTTCTTGCGACGCTTCTTCCGCAATCAATTCGCCAACTTTGCGGCCTTCGTGCATAACCATTATCCGGTCACACATGCCGAGTATCTCCGGCATTTCAGATGAAATCATGATAACGGTCGCACCTCCTTTGACCAATTGATTGATCAGGCGGTAAATCTCAGCTTTTGCACCAACATCAATGCCACGCGTCGGTTCATCCAGGAAAAGTATCTCGGAGTTGCGGAACAGCCACTTTGCAATGACAACCTTTTGCTGGTTGCCGCCGGAAAGATACTGCACTTCCGTTTCCATGGATGGAGTGACCACGCGGAGCTTGTCGGCGTATTCCTTGCTTAATGTGCTCTCCAGTGTTTTATTGATAACACCATGCTTTATGACTCGTTTTAAATTGACAAGTGTCGTGTTCTTTTTAACGGGCATCGTTTGTACAAGGCCCTGCAGCTTTCGGTCTTCAGGAATCAGACCAAGCCCGTCTGTGATAGCGTCCGAAAAGCAGCGATAGTTTACTCGCTTGCCGCGAACGTAGACTTCGCCCGAATCCGGCTTGTCAATTCCCAGAACAGCGCGCGCCAGCTCGGTACGTCCTGCTCCCACAAGGCCCGAAATCCCAAAGACTTCACCCGCCTTGACTGAAAAGTTGATATCTTTTAATATTCCCCGGTTTAAATTCTTTACCTCTAGAATCGTATCCCCGATGGTGCCTTTGACCTTTGGATACTCCTGTCCCATTTCACGGCCAACCATCATGTTAATCAGGTCGCACTTGGTTACTTGATCAATGGGCGTTGTTGCGATATGCTTGCCGTCGCGCAGAATACTCACGTTGTCACAAAGGTTAAACACCTCGTCCAACCGATGTGATATATATATGATAGTAATCCCGTCTTCACGCAACTTCCGAACGATTCCGAACATGACCGCCAGTTCGCGATCGGTCAAAACCGCCGAAGGCTCGTCCATGATCAGCACCCTGGAATTGTTGTTTATGGCGTGCATGATTTCTACAATTTGTTTTCTTGCCACCGTTAAAGTGGATACCTGCGCGTTAACATCAATGTCCATGCCCAGATCTGCTACAATTTGTCTGGCACGTTGGCGCATGCCCTTCCAGTCGACCAGCCTATTTTTTACCATGATATTGCCAAGGAACATATTCTCCGCAACAGATAATGTTTCTGCAAGCTTGATCTCCTGGTGCACAACACTAATGCCTGCTCTGCGAGCTTCTATAGGAGATGAGAATTGCCTTGCCTTGTTTTCCAGAGTAACTTCGCCGGTGTTGGGCTGGTAGATCCCGGCCAATACTTTGATTAACGTGGATTTACCGGCACCATTCTCTCCGACCAAACCGTGTATCGTGCCCCGTTCCACACTGATGGTAACGTTATCGAGCGCTCTTACACCGGGAAACTCTTTTGTAATATTTTTTAGTGTCAGGATATAGTCTTTATCCATTTCCTTACCATGCCTTTCAAAATAGTCACCACTAGACACAGTTTGGTCTATCAGGCTTTTTTACGGTTACTCACAACATCCAGCGTAATGGCAGCTACCAGAACGACTCCCTTTAGCACGTCTTGAACAAACGGATCGACGCCCATCTGCGAAAAGCCGTTAAACAATGTGTTAAGGAAAATGCAACCAAACATCGTGCCGATAACACGACCTTTGCCGCCCGCTAGAGATACACCACCGATGATGGAACCGATAACCGCGTCAAACTCGTAGTTCTGGCCGTTGGTTACGGCAACAGAGTTGAGTCGAGACATGAGCACAAGTCCGCCGAATGTTGCAAGAACGCCGGCCAGCACGAACGTGCCAAAGTAATAGAGCTTGACGTTGATGCCCGAGAAGAACGCAGCTTCCCGCGAACCGCCTACGGCGTAAAGGTTACGACCGACCCTGGTTTTCGAGGTTATAAACTGGACAATCACATATAGCGCAATCATAAGGATTACACATACCGGAATCGTGTTGTTGAAAATGTATCCACGACCAAGCCATGCAATTTCAGGCGGCATCTTTGGTATCGGAACGGCTTGCGTAATGAGCTTTGCCACACCATAACAGATATATTGCGTACCGAGGGTTGCAATAAAGGCCGGTACACCAACATAGGAAGTCAGCGCGCCATTGATAGCGCCAACCGTAATGCCGATTGCAAACATGATGACAATAGCCAGCCCCGTTGCCATGCCGGCCTGCTTCATCAGCACCGCGCCTACGCAACTCGTCAAGCAGACCATGCGCCCCAGCGAAAGATCAAAATTTCCTGTCAACAATATGACCGACTGGCCAAGGGCTACTATCGCAACTGTAGAGCTTTGAAGTAAAATAGTCTTCCAGTTTTCCCAAGTTAAAAAGTACTGTTCCCCGAATTTAGCGCGGGAGATAATGGAAAAAACAATGATCAGTAATCCGATACCAACAATGGACATCCAGTCCTTTACCAGTATACCGAAGTTTTTTTGTGCGTCCCTGCCGGACATCTTCAATGTGTTTGTGCCCATAACTTAATGTTCCTCCAAGATATTGCTTAACCTGCATACTAGACAGGTCGCGATGTTTGCGTGACGATTATTTCCTATCCTTCTTCCTTTGTTACGTGTTACGGAAGGAGGTGTTTCGTGCTGTGCCGGGGATAGACGTTATAAGGGCGGAACCCCTCGGCGTAAGCAACGCCGCATTGATACCCGCGATATCTGGAACAAGTTCGGATCATGTCGACAAAATCGATATCGTCATGTTCAAGCATCCATTTCACCTGGGATTCATGCATGCTCAGTGCTTTAAGCTTATAATCAATTTGGTTGGAGATATCGACATAATGTGTCGGGTTAAAATTGACGCCAGCCAATGTATCCATGAAAAATGTCGGAATAAAGCTCATAAATGACGGTGCGTTCGTTGCACAATGCGGCAATCCCGACATAAACGACGCATTCGTTGCTAAATGACTTGTTTCAACATGATCCTGCATGTAGTCATCATCGCTATGGGTGATAATGACATCCGGCCGGGTTGTATTGATAACATCCGCAATTGCACTGATGGCTGCTTGATCATGCCGATTGATTTGCATGTCGTGTACATCGATGTTGAAGACTTGCTTGGCTCCGATAAAAGCGCCTGCCTTTTCAGCTTCCCCTGCCCGCAATTTAGCCAGAGGTTCCGGTTCAATGATCACATGTCCCTGGTCGCCATTGGCAACATGACACATGTATACGTCGGCTCCTTGCTCAACATATTTGCGTAACGTTCCTGAACAGGCGATTTCTAAATCATCCGGGTGACAACCGATTCCTAATACTCTCATAATTGATATTTCTCTTCTAACTTTCGTGGCTTTATTTCTTAAAATTAAATGGTGTATTCTTGGTATTCTTGTTTTCTATAACGCGCTATAAATTCAGATCGGATGTGTTTTGCTAGAAATAAGCATAGCGGGTCGAAAGGTGTTTGTCAACACTATTATTAAATCAATTTTACTAAATCGCCATCATTTTTCTTTATTTTTGATGTTTGCGAGCTTTCATTCGCTCATTTCTTCTGTTTTTCGCCTTGTTTCTACAACTATTTTATTATTCGAATATGCCCCCGCTATGTACCGTGCGGGGGCTATGCATTCCAAAAACCCAGTATCGTATTTTACAGCACAATAAGCCCGCCGGCAGAGATAATCTCTTGCTTGACCAGCCGCACGGAAGCAATCGCCTCTTCCAGTGTCGCAACGATTAAATCGTTTTCCCCATGCAATCCTTCCACAAAATACTTGATTTCATTATAGTATCCGCCTAGTGAAGACACGTTTCCGCCAATATCATTCGTTCCTTCAAACGCCGGCTCCAGCACCGGATGAAACGGATCGCCCTCGTTCGGATAAACGGTGATTCCATCCACGTCAAAAATCACGGCCGCTTTCTCCAATTTAACGCGATAACGAGCGGTAAAGGGGTAAGATGCAGGGTAATTCCATCCGGCTTCCACTGCTACCGCCACGTTATTCCCGTATGTAAAGACGGAGTGTATTTGCTGAATGACGCCATTCGAGTCCCTATATACCCCGGATTTTACTTCATCAGGATCGCCTAGTAAATATCGCACAAAGTCTACATCATGCACGTGCATATCCACCGCTACGCTGCCTGAGCGAAGCGGGTTGTGAAGCCAGTTATCGCTCGCCCACTCCGGGCGTGCCGATAGTCGCATGAATTCCGCGGTCTGCACGCGGCCATATTCACCGCCGTCAACGATGCCCTTTAGCCACGCATACTCCGGCCAAAGACGGATGACTTGTCCGACCATGATATTCACGCCGGTCTGCGCTTGTGTATCCAATAATAGCTGCATCTCATCCTCGTGGATACAGATTGGTTTCTCACAGAAAACGCTATGTCCCTTCTTCATTGCCGCGACAGAATGCGCTGTGTGTAAATCCGTTGGAAGACAAACGTCTATAATGTCAACATCAGCCTGCTCGATTAGTTCCATACCGTTGGCGTAGCCCGTCGCGCCTAATTGATTCTGCATTTTTTCGCGCCGTTCGGCAATCACATCCGCAACAGCTGTAACCTTGACGCCTGAGCTTTCCAGTGCCTGATAACAAGCCGCGTGCATCCCGCCCATAAAACCGGCGCCGATCAGTCCCACGCGTAAGATTTTCTTCTTGCCTAATCCTTCTTGAATCATGTTGTTTCCTCCTTAAAACGCTTTGCGTATGATTCTGTCCATTGATGCCGATGTATTGATAACGATTTGATCCGCCGCATGCGTGTATACGGGAATCATCTCTCCCGTTACCCAATCATCGTATCCAATGTCTTCAAATGCCTGCATTACTGCAGGCCAGTTTACATCACCGGATAGCAGGTCGGTAAAACAATTAAGCCCGCCGGGATTACAGCGATAATCTTTAAAATGCACTTTCTTTATACGGTCGCCCAGAATTCGAATCCATTGTTCCGGATAGCCACTGAAAACAACATTGCCCACGTCGAAATATGCGCCGACATAGTCACTGCCAATCGCATCAATAAATGCGCGCATCTCCAATGGTGAGAGCAGGAATTTGTTCCATACGTTCTCAACGCCAATGTGTACCCCGGCCTGTTCTGCAATAGGCGCAAGACGTTTAAACGCATCAAGCGCGCGATCCCAGCATACGTCATAGGACACCACAGGACGTTCCGGCACGAACTCAACGGCAACGCTTCCGGGAACGATCAATACGGTATCCGCTCCAAGCGCCTTTGCTATGTTGATTTGGGTAACCGCCGTTTTAAAGGCGTTTTCTCGTTCTGCTTCATCATCTGATGTAAAAGAATACGTCCAGTACAGACTGCTCGCAACGCTTGGCAAGCAGATCCCCAAATCATCCGCCGCTTTACGGATCGCTGCGAGTTCGTTGTCTGTCGTCTCCGGCGTAAGTCCCGGAGCCCCTTTTGCATCCAGCGTCAGTTCAATGCCATCGAATCCTGCATCTTTCGCCTGCTGCATGGCTTGGTACGCGTCCTTTCCAACAAAGGACCAAAAGCTGATTGATTTTTTCATGATTACATCTCTCCTTTGGCTAATTTTGAATGTGTATGATCGGATCGTCGTTCTGATTTTATTGATATGTCATTTACAAATAATTGCAAATCAGCCATACTGAGTCTATATTTTATTATATCTAAACGGTTCGCCCCTTCCTTACAAAACCCGATTCGAAATTTAAGCTATCAGCCATATTTTGAGAGGTATCCTCCATGATTTACGTAAAAACGCCCTTATGTCCGACGTTCAATGTGACTGATATTATAAACATCTCATACTATAAACTGAACGCAGGCTATGTGTTTTGGGGCGAGCAGCACGCCTTCTGGGAATTTCTGTATGTAGATCGCGGAGACCTTTTTGTAACCGCGGACGAAAGCAAGTTTCACCTGCGTGCCGGTGAAATCGTTTTTCATTGTCCCGGGGAATTTCATGCCTTTCGTTCGGATTGCGACAGCGATGTGATTGTTGTATCCTTTCTGTGCAGTGGTCCCATGGAGCGATTCTTGCACAAGGTAGCCACCGTGAACCAGCAGTGCCGCCAGTGTCTTGGGGCGCTGGTTTCCGAAGCCGCGCTTGCTTACCAATACTTTGAAAACGATCCCGCACGTGTCAATTTGCACAAGAAGGATACCGCACCTTTTGGCTGTGATCATATGATTAAAAGCTATATCGAGCAGCTGTTCGTCATGATCTGCCGTTCAGAATCGGTGAACCTATCCACCAGACCGTATGCTGTTTTGCCGACGCAACTACATCGGCATAAGCAAATTGTGTGGAATGCAAAGGAATATATCGGGGCGCACTATTCCGAAAAAATCACGCTTTCCCTGCTTGCTGAGAAGTTACACATTAGTACATCGCTGCTAAAAAAGGGATTTCGCGAGCAGACCGGCACAACAGTCATCGCCTACTTAACTGCTCTGCGCATTGGAGAAGCCAAGCGCCTTGTGCGCGCAGGAAAACTGAATTTTACACAAATCGCCGAATGTGTCGGCTTTGACAGCATTTACTATTTCTCCAGTCTGTTTAAAAAGCACACCGGCATGAGCCTGACGGAATACGCTAAATCATTGAAAGAGTGAGGAGCCATCATGAAACATTACACCGTTGCCTACTGCCACGGAATGCCCGACTGGGGTTCTGTCGAGTCACTTGAGATCAACAATTTACAATGGTCACCAATTGATGTTGATATTCGTTCTGAAGCACGGTTGTGTTGGGACGAAAGTGCTATCTATGTTTATCTGCGCGCTTTCGAGCAAAACATCCGCGCAGTACATGTTGGCGCAACCGATATGGTCTGTGAAGATAGCTGTCTGGAGTTTTTTCTCAGGCCGCTGCCTGACGATACACGCTACTTTAACTTTGAATTTAACCCGAATTGCGCACTTTATCTGGGGTTTGGCAGCGGTATGCATGATTTGGTCAGGCTTCTTGTCGCAGAACCAGCAGCATTGTTTACTCCAAACGTGACCCGCGGCTCCGATGAATGGGCAATACAATACCGCATACCAGCGGAGTTTATCGCGCGTTTCTTCCTGGGCTTTTCGTTAACACGCGGGCAAAAGCTGCGCGCCAATTGCTATAAGTGTGGTGATTTGACTCAAACGCCGCATTATCTTTCCTGGAATCCAATACAATGCGATACCCCCGCTTTCCATCGTCCAAACGACTTCGGCCTGTTGATCTTGGGTTGAAGCAGCGCATTTTGAAAACCGGCGTGCATTTTTAAAAACATTGTAAAAATAACGTCCCGTTTGATTGACACCCCTGCAAGGCATGTGTTAATGTGATAAAAGCAAGTCAGAACCGCGGTGACACTGCTTCAAAAAACGTTTGAAAATTTAATTTTGGAGAGATGCATTATGAATATGCTCGACACCCTGAATAACTCGTATTTTAGCGAAATTCTTCCCGAAGGATGGGATATCGCTAAGATTATGGAGTGCGTTTCCAACGCCCCTGAAACTGTAGCCGACCGTCAAGACTTCTGGAGCAAGGACTTTTCGCCCTATGCCTGTGAGAATCTGGAAGAGTTCGGCGCGTATGTCGGTCATGAAATTGCGATGCAGATAAAGGCAACCCGTGACGAGGGTCGTAAACTCATACTCATTCTTCCTGTCGGACCAATGGGAATGTACAAATGGGTCGTCTATTTCCTTAAGCAGTGGAATGTAGACTGCAAGCACGTCTACGGCTTCAACATGGACGAGTGGGCTGATAAAGACGGAAACACCCTGCCTGCATCGGATCCGGCTGCGTTTCAAAACGCCATGGTAGATGCATTCTATGGTCCGCTTGGCGAACTGACTGTCCCTGAAAGCCAGCGCAATTTTGCCACCAAAGACAATCTGCCGACCTATATTGAGAAAATTCAAAAATTAAAGTCGGAAGGCGCAAAACAGGTGCTCGTATATGGCATTGGCCGCATGTGTCACATTGCATTTTGGGAGCCGCATTTTGCTCAGGACTATGCTACAGTTGAAGAATGGAAAGGCGCCCCCTATCGTCTTGGTGCCAGATTGCACCCCTTCACCATTGAACAGAACGCCATCACATCCTTTCGTTCTTCATGGCCGCTCATCCCGTGCTATGCCAATACCATTGGTCCGGCAATTATTTTCGGCTCTGACTACGCTATCGGCGGTGCTGACGGCATACTCTCACGTGGTATGCAATGGCAGGGAATGAGCTTCTGGATGACGTTGCGCTACGGCCCAACCAAACACGTTACATCAAGCTGGATCCCCACCCTTCCAGGGAAGCTATTCTTCATGAAAGAGTTGGCAGGCCCGCTTTGTGCAGATACCAACTGATTGGCTAACCACAACGAAAGACAAAAAACCGGGCGGCATACACTGCCCGTGTTTTATGTTTAGAGTGTTTTTTAATTTATATAAAGTGTATACTTTAAAGTAAATACATGCCTCGAACAGGAGATAAAATGAGGAAAAGCGGAATTAATTCAATCGGAATTAAAAAGAATAATCGTGCGCTGATTTTACAGCTCATCTGCACGGCAAAGACCATTACGCGCAGTGAGTTGTCGGAGCAGTCCAATCTTTCACAGATGACGGTTACAAACATCATAAACGAGTTTCTTCAACAGAAAATCATCGATGTCACTTCCCCGTCAGATGGCGTCAAGGTGCCCGGGCGCACCCCTGCTATCCTGCGCCTTTCCGCACGTTCTCCTGTAATTGTAGGCGTTTTTGTCGAAAAAACTTACATTTTCGGCATCGTCGGTGATATGTCCATGAACCTGCTCACAAGTCAGCGCGTTGACTTTAGCGAACGGGAAACCGGCGATTCTGTCTTAGATAAAATTCGTCAATTAGTCGAAGGTTTATTGAGTTTGACCGATCGACCAATACTGGGTGCAGGCATCTCGACCGTCGGAATTGTTGACAGCAAAAACGGTATCCTTCGATATGTCACGGGTTTTTTCAATATACGTGATTTGCCGATCCGCGACTATCTCGCTTCGCATTTCTCTTTTCCAATCTATGTTAATAACGATATGCACGCCGCCGGTTTGTGCGAACAGTATTTTGGCGTAGGAAAAGAGGTTTCCAGTTTTCTGTATGTGGGTGTTTGCAACGGCATTGGTGCGGCTGTCATCTCGCACAACGAGTTGCTCGATGCCTGCGGCGAGCTTGGTCATATGTCTATTGATTCCTATGGTCCTCCCTGTCCTTGCGGAAGCTATGGGTGTTTGGAGCTATATGTCAGTACACCAAATATTTTGCGTCGAATCGAGGCTGACTGCGGGCAGAAGCTTAGATCGATGCAGGAAGCGGTACAGTTCTGCGCATTTGATCGTACTGCTTATACAATTCTTTACAATGCGGTGCATCAATTAGCGTTTGGACTCAATAACTATTTGAATCTTATCAATGTTCCGGTAGTCGTTTTGGGGCACGACGCATACTATTTCCCGGACGAAATGATTCACAATCTTCAAAATTGGATTGCAGGTATGAACGTTTCCATGTATAAGGAAGGCACTCCTCCACGGTTGCAAAAATCTGCATTTGGCGAAAACGCACCTGTTTTTGGTTCACTGTGTATCGTTCTTGAGCAGGTCTTTCATAATAACTATCCGCTGGAACTCAACGCCTGCAGTGTGGAGAAGTGAACCTGAATCGATACGTGCGTATGTTAGCATAACAGGCAATCTGCCAAGATGGAAGAATTAAGAAGATTCCAAGCTGCAAGTGTGTTTAAATCCATGTAAAACATCTCACGTGCGTCAATAACGCAAAACACCCCTGCGCGTAGGCCGCGGGGTGACGGACATCGAGTCCAGCAACAGGAGCCAATCAAAGACGGCCACCTTTTCCGGTGGTCGCTTTTGTTGTTCCTCCTATATATTGAAAGCCCGCTTGCCCTTTGATAAGATAGAGATAACGAACTTAACGGAGGTATCGTCGAATGAACGGGAAACAGGACTACAGCCTGAAAAACGCGCTTCGGTTCGTCTTTGGCTTTTCATTTTTAATGGTTTTGGCAACATGGCTCGTATCCCCGCTGTTGGAGCCGTTTCGCAGTACACTGCTTCCTGACACCGGCGCGGCCTGGTATTACTGGAAACTGCCGCACCCGGAACTTTGGGCGAGCATCAGCATGTGGGTGTTGTATTTGGCACACCAAATCACCGTTTGGGTGCTGATTGCGCGGCTGAAAAACGCACAACGTCCGGCCACGGGTCGCATCGGCAAGTATAACATGCTCCTGCTGGTTGTAAACGCGGCGTTCATCGCGCTGCACCTGTTACAAACGACGTTGTTCTACGACGCCCTCGCGCAGTTCACGCCCGTCATGAGCTCGCAGGGTTCCGTCATCGTCATGCTTGTGATGATGCTGATCCTTCTGAATAACCGCCGGGGTCTGTTCTTCGGCCGTCGCGTTTCGCTTCCGCAGTCCGGCGTTAACCTGACACAGCGGGTGCATGGTTTTTACATCGCGTGGGCGGTCGTCTTTACCTTTTGGTTTCATCCCATGGAAGGCACGCTCGGACACCTGCTTGGTTTCCTCTATCTCTTTTTGCTGATGGGACAACTCTCGCTTGCACGGACGAACTGGCATACAAAAATCGGCTGGCTGACATTTCTGGAGGCGTTCGTCGCACTGCACGGCGCGGTGGTCGCCATTGTCGCCGGAAACGGTATGTGGCCGATGTTTTTCTTTGGATTTATGATGATGTTTATCGTAACGCAGGTGTACGGCATCCTCAAAAGTCGCATCGCCATTGCGGGCGTCATCGCAAGCTATGTTGCGCTCGTGCTCGTAACATACAGTGGTGCGCTGGCAAACCTCTTTACAGGGACGCCCGTCGGCTGGGCGGATATTCACCAGATCACCTGGATTCCGGTCATCCTTTACGGACTGGTGTTTGTTCTCGTCTGGCTGTTTGCGGGCGTAGCCGCTCTCATTCAGCGCAAATCGAAACCGGCAAACCGCAATTAAACCTTTACCGTGCGAAAACGGCCGTCGTGTTTGACGGCCGTTTTCGTTTTGCAGCTCTGCTTTGTAGCTTGAGGTGGGCAAAAGAAGTCAAAGACAAGATCAATGTGCTCAAACGCATTGTTTCTGGTTGCTGCAACTTTTGTAATTATCGCACTTGCATCCACTCCACCAGCAGCATTTAGGAAGCTGTTGTTTATGTGCCATATCCTGCAAAATACACATCTATTCTGATGCGTCGTGTTTCTATTTCTGACGAATCAAAATATCGTCCACCATCATCGTTCCGTAATCAACGCGAAATCCCGCGCCACCCGAAGGATACCGGGCGGACGTATCAACGGCCGTCAGCTCCGTATCGCCAACATACGCCTCCAGACAATTGCCGCACGCAGTCAGCGTCATTGTCAGCGGCTCGTACGCCGTGTATGATAACGCAGTTTGTGCAAGAATCGTGTCGCCGTTTGCATCCCGCAAAATGATTGTCAGCGTGTCCCCTCCTGTCAGCAGCGCGGCATAATACTGCCGGTGCCCGCGCGCACGGACGACAAGCCCGCACAGTCGGTGCATCTGCGGAAGGAGGCGGGCAGAAATGGAGTAATCGACAAAATCCCGCGTACCGAATGTGACGACCCCGTTTTCATCCGGATGCGACACACAGAGCGTATGCGTTAAGTTCAAGCCAAAGTTTTTTGCACTCGAAACGAATTGCCGGAACAGAAACGGCGCGGGGTCCGTAATGTTCTTTTGCAGCGCACCGGTCAGCGCATACCGTTTCGGTGCACCGGACCAATCCAGTGAGCGAAGTTTTACGTTGGGCGCTCCTCCCGTCGAATTGCGCAACGACACGCCCACCCGTATGATCGGCATTCCCTTCAGCGAAGGAATCGTCCAATCGACTCGCGTCTCTCCCGTTTGCAATGAACAATCAGAACCGAATTTTGTTTCGACTTCACCATCTATTGACACATAGCAAACGTACAGCCGCGCCGTCATTGATTCGCGTTCAAAGTACTCGATCAACGCGGAAACCGTCTGCCCTTCGTACAATGCCGGGGACGCAATGGCGTCGTATCCCTGCCACTGCACATTTGGATCAAAGAATGTCGATGTACTAATGCTTGCGCTCTCTCCCGTCATCGTTATTGTCAAGCCGCATCCATTCTCGTTGGTCAGCCGAACAGTGCCACACGATGAAACGATCGGGCAAGGCTCAAATCCTTGCATACTCCCCCGGTATTCGAAGGAAAATCGCTCCGGTCGGAGATTCGCTTTTTCATTGTTGGCGGCCGCAATCGCGCGGACAATCTTCTTCGTCTCACGCACCGCGTCGGAAATCCCCTCCCCACCATCGGCAGTCACAACAAACAGCCTGTCGCGCACGGGCGTCCGGAAGTCATTCTCCTGCGTAATCGCATCCAGTCCAAGCCGAATGCCGTTGAAGCAGCCGACATTCCCGGCATTGCAGTCCGTGTCCCATCCCGAAGACGCGGCGATCATCAAGGAGCGCGCAAAGTTATCCTCTCCAAGCAGGATGGACGCGAGCGTGAGCGCATGATTCGGCACAATGTGACAGCCACCGCCAAAGCGGTCGTACCCATAGTTTTTTTCGAGGAAATCACGCACCACGCGCCAGTCGTCGGTCTTTGCGCAAACGTTTCGAACACTGCACACAAGGCCGCGCATGAAGTCACTCGTTAAAAATCGCTCGTTTTCATCAAAAAGCCGGTCGAGATCGCGCTCTTCAAATGCTGCCGCTTCCAGCGCGCCGAGAAACGCCGCCGCTTCGACCGCAAAGCCATCGTGCGAAACGCTTGCCGCGGCGCGCACATTGCTTGCTGCTCGCTCGGGATCTCCCGGGCAACACATGGCAAACGCATCTATGAATATCTGTGCGCCGATCTGCTCCGAAAGCGTACGTCCGTTCTTCGTAGCGCTACCGCTTTCCGGCGCGTGAATGCCGCGCTTTAGGTTTAGATACGCCGTGTGCTCTGTGGAGTTGCCCATGCCGCCCCACCAAAGAATGGTTTTGTCCTCAATGATGTAGTTCAGCCAGGCTTCGCCAACTCGTTTCGCCGTGATGACAGAGTTGAATTCGCCATCCTCCACCGCACGAAAAAAGCCAAACGTGCCGGAAAGATCGTCGTCCGTTACGATCAGCGGCAGATTCAGCTCTTCATGAATATAATCGTTGATTTCGTCAAAGCGGGAGCGGATGGCCTCATATGCCCAGCCCTCGACCGGTCGGCCGAGGTAGACGCCCGCCATCTTGCCAAGAACGCCCGCGTAGATGTGCTCCTCAATGTCGCGTGACAGCCGCAAAGCGTTTCCCTCCTAAAAATAGATGTTACTTCAAATGTCGGTTAAGAAAATCCAGTATCAGTTTCTGCACGTCCGGTTGTGAAAACGCCTGGTCGCAATGTCCCGCGCCTTCAAGCAGATACAATTCGGCAGGGATTCCCGCACACGATAATGCGTCATAATAACGCTCACTCTCCCGAACGTCGACCATCTCATCCGCCGTGCCGTGTAAAATCAGATGCGGCGGCGTTTTTTCTGATAAATATCGTTCAGGACTCATTGACTCCAGTCGTTCGCGGTTGTCGTCCGTAATCGGACAGCCCGCAAACAGCCGGAAAAGCAATGCGTCTTCGGCGCCTGATTCGGGATTTTGCTCCAGCTCGTCCATACGCATCCGCAGTAGGTCGATCGGTCCGTACCAGTCCACAACTGCTTTCACGGCGCTGGAGTGTCCGGCCCATTCGTCTGTTTCAAACGCTTTGCTTGCGCCAGCCGTGCCAAGCATTGCGGCAAGATAACCGCCCGCAGAATCACCCATAACGCCGATTCTGTCCGCATCCACGCCGTAGCGGTCCGCGTTTGCGCGCAGAAAGCGCACCGCGGTTTTCACGTCCTCCACCTGCGCCGGGAAGGTCGCCTCGTTGATCGTTCGGTAATCGATCGCCGCAACCTGATACCCCGCATAGGCCAGATAGGAAAACTCCGCCATCCTCCAGGAAGGAAACGTCTGCTGCCATGCGCCGCCGACGATCCAGAGTATCGTCGGGAGTTTCGGCAGTTTTGTCTGTCCCCACCAGTCGATAGGACGAAGCAGCATCATTTTTAAGGGCCTCGGTTTCCTTCCGAAATATGCCAGAGGCTGTGAATAATAGACGTCGTCCATAAGAACGATGTCGCTTCGTTCAATTTTCGGTCGAATCGTTGTTTTCATGTTGCTCACCTTTTGTGCCTGTAACATTGCGGCACCCTATAGCAGTGTAAAGAACTCCCTGATTTCTTCCGTACAATCACCGGTGCAAACCATATGATGGTTTTGAATCGGGTCGGTTAAAAAATATGTCATGTCGTCCAGCGAAACTTGTATCTGCGTCCGGCAAAGCGATGCTTCTTGCATGTTTTTCTCAATCTCTCCCGCTTTGGCATAGTAGCGCGACAGATCGGCGCCCGCCTTAAATACCGTGCACGTTCCCAGTGGAATCGATCCCGCGATCGCCACGCCAATACCGGATTCAAAGTGTGTGGTCAGCGACATCTGCCGCGGCATATTGATCGGCAGCGTGCAGTGCGCAAGCACCATATGTCCCGCCTTGGTGTCTATGCGGCTTGGGTTGCACATAAACACAGGCTGTCCGCTGAGTTCGCCAAGGATCGCCATGGAAAGCGTAGCCGGCACATCTCCCTCGCATCCGGCGTAAATACCTTCCGCGTTAAGAATCGCCAGCGCAAGGCATCCTGTGGTACAGACGCTGTCGAGCAGGTCAAAGCAGCGCACCGTCACCGCACCGAGGTCGTGACGAGAGATCAAATACTTCAGTGCGTCGTAAATACGCAGCGCTTTGTCCATCTCAGAGCGATCATACCCCATGGACAGTAATTTTTCCGTCCATTCGTTGCGTACCTTTGGCGCTGTCGCGCTTGCATCCAACAGCTCCTTCATCGGAATATCGACAACCTCGACGCCGAGTTTTTTTGCGCAGGCCGGACGGTCGAGTTCGCTTGCAATCAGCCAATCCGACGGCTTGCCGACAACGCCGATGCGCAAGCCGGTCAGCTGTTTCTTTGCACGCGCTGCACGCGAAAGCGTGCGAATGCGCCGGACGATCGAATCCACATCCCCGTGCAATATCTCACCTTTACGACCGTGCTGACGAAGATACGCCAAAATTTCCATTGATGCGGCAAGCGAATTGCTATCCCCGCTGGTCAAAAGATAACATGGCTTATCATAGCAGGAAAATTGCTGTAAAAACAACCCTTCACTACCGCCAGAAGAAACATAAATGAGTCCAAACGGTTCTTTTTGAAATTCCTCCAGCGAAACAGCCGTCAGCGAATCGCCCAACGCCGCCTCAACAGCGTTTAAAAAAGCAACGGAACCCTCCCGCGGCAACTGCGAAAGACTGCTTCTAATCTCATATACGGAAATCGCCATGTCTGTCCTCCTGTTTTTACTTGATTCGTCCGGTTCTTTGCTCAGTCCGGTTGAGATGCATCCAAAATACGCAGGGCATCCAGCATCAGCGCAGAAAACCGCTTACCATCCGCATGTTCCAGCACAGTGACACAATGCTCCAGCGAATTGCTTTCGCACGGTTGGGCAACCGTCATTCCGCGACAAAGGTCGCCTTCCGTTTCAATGTCTACACGATACTTTGACCCGGAGAATAATTCCGGCGCAATCATCTGCGCAACGGGCACCGCGTCAAATACATTGGTATAGTCCCACCCGCGCTCACGCGCATATTCACTATAATAGTCCATGAGCGCATACGCAAGTCGCGAAACGCGGCCGCCAAGCTTCAACGGTTCAAAATCGTTCAGCATCGTCTTTGCCTCGGCGCATACTTCCAGTCCGCTCATTATGATGGGAACGCCACTGCCAAACACGATTTTAGCCGCCTCGGGATCATGGTAAATGTTGAATTCCGATCGTGGAAGGATATTGCCGCCGTGCAAACTGCCGCCCATCATGCAAATGCACGCAATGTGCGCCTTTATGTCGGGATAGGTTTCAAGCAGGATCGCCAGATTGGTCATCGGTGCAAGTGAAACAATCGTCACCGGCTCGCGCTGTTTCAAAATTTCTTCATACAGAAATACGACGGCGTGCCGCGTGTCGGCCTTCGTTTTCGCCGCGGGCAAAACGGGACCGTCCATGCCGCTGTCGCCGTGCGCCATTGGCTGTGGTTCCGGTTCCCGCCGGATGGGATGCGCGCACCCCATCGCCACAGGGATGGAAACGCCGATGTGATCGAGCACTTTTCGTATGTTGTCGGTCACGTGTTGTACCGTGCTGTTTCCCGCAACGGTCGTGATCCCCTGAATTGTAAGCTTTTCCGGGTGCGCCAGTGCAAGCAATATCGCGAGCACATCGTCATGCCCCGGGTCGCAATCTATAAAAATCTGCACGTCTAGACGTTATCCTTTCTTACTGCTGCGATACTTGGATACCGAGAACAGAATGATGCCGAGGAGGACGCCCACGTATGGAATGATGTTGATGAGTTCGCTCGGCAGGTCGTAGAGTGAAAACACATTCGTAAACGCCTGGAACAGCGAAAAAATAAATGTCGTAATCGCAACGCCGAGCATATTTGTGCCTCCCATTGCCTGTGCGGCAATGCCGATCCAGCCGCGTCCTGCAATCATGTTTTTCGTGAAGATCGAAAGATACCCTGTGGTCATGTATGCACCGCCAAGCGCAGCAAGCAGTCCGGAAATCAGCACTGCAATAATGCGCACATGGTTTACGTCGATTCCCGCAGTCTTCGCCGCACGCTCGTCCAGTCCCGCCGCCTTCATACGCATGCCAAGCGGTGTATGATACACCAGCAGTGCAAGCAGGATCATACAAAGAATACACAGGTACGTAATGGTATACTGGCCCGACAAAACTGCACGCAGCACGGGAATTTTCTCTATGATCGGAATGTTAACAATCGGCAGAACGATCGAGGCAAGCGATGCGCTTGTGCCTTTGTTCTGTGTAAACATATACAATAGGAACACCGTAAACGATGCGGCAAACGTATTGAGCGCAATGCCGACGAGTATCGGGTTCGTTCCCATGTTGATCGTACAGACAATCAGTATGACCGCCATAACAAGGCCTGCGCCGATTGATATGAGCAACCCGAGCCAGGAGGACTGCGTCCAATAACTGCCAAGCACGGCAAAGAGCGCGCTCATAAGCATGATGCCCTCAACGGCAATGTTGGGTACTCCCGCCAGCGCCGCGATATACGCGCTCATGCTCGCAAACAACAGCGGCACAAGCACGCGCACGACCGTTGAAAGAAACGCTTCGCTGAAAATGACGCTCCAAAACTCAGACATGCAGCAATCCCTCCTTCAGCAGTTTTTTCTCACGCCAACCGCGCAGGAAATACTGCGCCGAGATGAGCAGCACAAGCGTAGCGGTAACGATTGAGATGACCTCGACCGGCACGGTCGTACTGCGGCTCATAATCTCCGCGCCGATCTGTAGATAGCTGATGCCAAACGCGACAAACAGTACGCCAATCGGATGATTTTTCCCCATCATGGCCATCAGCGCGCCGTTAAAGCCCAGCCCCGGCAGTGCCACCCAACTAAAGCGGGAATAGATACTCAATAGTTCCACCGAAGTCCCAACGCCGCCTAAAAAACCGGAGATGAAATGCACGAGTAAAAACAGGCTCATTGCATTCATGCCGGAGTAGCGCGCAAAACTCGGATTCAAACCCGTCATACGGATTTGATAGCCCAGCCGCGTTTTAAAAAGCAGGACATAAATCAAGACCGCCGCCGCAACTGCAAGGACGATGCCGATGGTTACGCGTGTGCCGGGTATGATGTACGGCAGCTTCGCCGATTCCTCAAAGAGCGGAGACGCGGTGGATGAATAATCCGTTGCACGCAGATACGTTTTAATAAACCAGAGTCCTACGCCCAGGTAGATGGAGTTGAGCATAAGCGAAGTGACCAGTTCGTTTGCGTTAAATTTCGCCTTCAGGTAACCCGGAATCAGCATTAAAACGCCGCCGATGAGCGCCGGTACCAGAATTGCCACCAGCGGGTGTGTAAAGCTGTTGCCGAACGCCTGACAGGCAATGTAGGAGCAAATCACACCGCCGATGTAATAGATACCCTCGATACCAAGGTTAAACAACCCCGTTCGAAACAACAGCGAACAGGCCAGACCGGAAAAGACCAGCGGCACCATCGCCTCAAGCACATTGCCGAAATATCGAAGTTTCGTCAGCGGCCCCGTGAGTAGTGTTACGAATGACGCCACAGGATCTTCGCACGTGAGCATGAGCACACAGAACGTGATTGCAAGCGCAATAAAAATCGCAATGATCGTCTTTACGGTTTCAAACGCGGTATCTCCGGTAAATGAAATTTTCCATTTTTTCTTAGTCATGGAGTGCACCTCCGATCTCTTCGGGTGTTTGCTGCTTCACACCGAGCATATAGTAGCCCAGCTCGCTGCGCGTCAATCCCTTCGTAGAGGGGAAATATGCGGCAATCTTTCCGTCATACATCACGATGAGCCGGTCGGAAAGCCCCATGACCTCATCAAGGTCGGCGCTGACCAGCAAAAGACCCGCACCGTGATTGCGCATCTCGATCAGCTGCAGATGAATAAACTCCGCGCTGCCAATATCGATGCCGTGCGTTGGTTGTTCGGCAAGCATGCACTTCGGATTCGTGTTGTGTTCACGGGCAACGACAACTTTCTGGATGTTGCCGCCCGACAGGCTCTGTATCTTTTGTGCAGGAGACTCCGCCTTGATCGAAAATTCTTTGATCAGCCGCCGCGCCTCGGCGCCGATACGCCTTCCTTTCATGAAAAGCGGGCCGTTGAGTGACGGTCGGTCAAAGTATGTTGAGATGATATTATCACCCAGTGAGGCTTCCCCCGCCGTACCGTCGATCATGCGGTCTTCCGGCACATAGGCAATTCCTGCTTCGCGCCGCTTTTTGATAGACAGCTTTGAAACTTCCTTACCGTCAAGCGTGATTGTCCCGTCCGTGTGGCCGGACATGCCCGCTATGGCGCGGATTAATTCGTCCTGTCCGTTTCCCTGCACACCGGCAATGCCGAAAATTTCGCCACGCTTCACGGCAAAGGAAATATCCTTGAGGCTTGTTTGTCCTTTTTGCGACAAGTTCAGTCCTTCTACTGTCAGCACGCGCGTCTGCTCCGGCCAGTCGCGCTTCTTTTCATCATAAGAGCTGATCAATTCGCGTCCAATGATGCGCGCGGTAAGTTCTTCTACCGAAATCTCCGCATTTTCGAATGTGCCGCGGCTTTCGCCGTTTCGCATGATCGTGATGCGGTCGGAAATCTGCTTAACCTCGCCGAGTTTGTGGGATATAAAAAGAATCGTGTGTCCCAGCTTGCGAAATTTCTCCAGCTCGCCGAAAAGAATCTCCGTCTCCTGCGGCGTCAGCACCGATGTCGGTTCGTCAAGGATGATAATCTCGGCGTTCCGATAAAGCGTTTTTAGGATTTCGACTTTTTGTTTGGCGCCGACGGAAAGTTCGGATATCTTTTTCGTTACGTCAATATCAAAATTGTATTGCTCTGCAATCGCGTGCGTTTTTTCCACCGCCGCTTTTTTATTGAGAAAAAGCCGGCTTTTGCGCGGCTCCATGCCAAGCACAATGCTCTCGGCAATTGTAAACGTCGGGATCAACATAAAATGCTGGTGTACCATGCCAATGCCCGCGTCGATGGCCTCCAGCGAATTGTGGAATTGCAGCTCTTTTCCCCGCAGGTAGAGCTTGCCTGCGGACGGCTGCTCGATGCCAAAGAGGATTTTCATGAGCGTGGATTTCCCCGCGCCGTTTTCGCCGACGATCGAATGAATCTCGCCCTTGCGAAAGTCAACGGAGATGTCCTTGTTTGCCACAACGCCGTTGGAATATACCTTTGTTATGTTTTCCAGGCGTAAAATCGAGTCTTCCAGAGGAATCCCTCCCTTTGCTGACCAAACTGTGTGAATCCTTACGCTGTGTCTGTAAAATGTTATCGTCTTTTGAAAAGGGCGGAGTGCAGACGACATATCCCCGCCCTTTTCAAAAAAAGCAGGAGAGCCGCTCTATTGAGCATAAAGCGTCGCTCCTGCAATTTCCAGTATTTTTTAGTCCGAAAGGGCTGTGGCTTTGGCCTTGATGTCCTGCCATGCCTCGTCATCAGCAAGCGCGCTGATAACTGTAACTTCGCCTGCGGCAACTTTGGCAACCTGTGCGTCGATCTGGTCGCGGATATCCTGCGGTACCATTTCGATGTACTGATCGTTCTGGATGAGGCCAACGGCGCCTTCCTTGATGCCGAGGGTCTGCGCACCGGTCGGGTACGCACCGGCAACCAGCATATCCACCGCGTACTTAACGGATGCGCCGCAATCCTTATAGAAGGACGTGACGATCGTCGCGGCAAGATTCGGCTGACCGCTGAGCGCAATTGTCTGGTCGCTGTCCACGCCGAAAGCATACTTGTCCACTTCTGCGGCGGCTTCAAATACGCCAAGTCCTGCGCCGCCCGCAACCTGCCAAACAACGTCCGCACCCTGCGAATACATGTTCAGGGCGATTTCTTTTGCCTTGGCGGAATCGGAGAAGCTTTCCGGATAGCCGATGAGTACCTGCACGCCGTTTTCATAGCAAATCTGGCAGAAGCCGCCGATGAAATCGTTCATCGCGGGGAAATCCATGCCGACCACGACGCCGACGATCTTATCGGCATTCGCCTTGGGCATACTGCTCTGCGTAATCAGAGAAGCCGCGGCACCGGCAACATAGCCCAGTTCCGGCGTGTTGTAGGTTACCGCAAAAACATTCGGCAGATCTACATGGTTGACATAGTCAAAGTTGAAAAACAGCTGATCCGGATACTGCTCTGCCGCGGCATAGAAGTATTCTTCCGCGTCATTGTTGCCACCGATGATGAGGTCGTAACCTCCATCACAGGCATCCAGATAATAGCTCTCCCACTTGCTTTTGTCCTCACCCATCTCGATAAGTGTGGCATCAACATTCGGGTATTCATCAATTACGAGTCGTCCTGCATTGACAGAGTCGAAATAGGACTGATCGCCGATAAACGGAAGCAACACGGCAACTTTGTAGACCGTTTCAGTCGTCTCCGCTGTGGCTTCACTCTGCTCGGTAGCCGCCGTTGTGTCTGCAGCGGGTGTGGTCGTCTTGACGCAGGCCACCAGCCCGAATACCGTCAAGAGCGCGAGGATAACAGCAAAAATCTTCTTCATTGTTCCTTTTCCCTCTCCTTATTTTTGTTTGCGTGGGTAACCGACACCTTTGGCGTATATCTCCAGTATTGATAACAGGATTATACTTGCCTTTTGATTGCTAAAATTATATATTGTAATCAAAACATCAAAAAGGACATCTGTCCACATTCAAAATATATTTATTCAGTCGCTGTTAAAGACCATTCAGCTGCAGGAAGAGAGGGACACCGCCTTGACGCAAAAGCTTGAAAATATCTGGAATCAATTTGACGTTTCTTGCGGCATCGCGCTGGACCTTTTGCCGGTCGAGCTTTTCGCACGCGCAACGCGCAAAAAATACGCTCCCGGTGACGTCATCATTCATGAGGGAGATTCGCTGGAATATGTTTTCTTCATCGAATCCGGTACTGTGGACGGCATGAAGTGCTTTGAAAGCGGCAAAGATTATCAATATTTCAAGCTGGACCGCTTCAATGGTGCGGTTGGCCTGCTTGAGCTTTTTTCTCGTAAAAGCGAAATCATCGCAACAATTATTGCAAAGACGAATGTTGTCATCCTGCGAATTGCCGCGGACGAACTGTATGCGTTCGCTATGAAAGACCTGCCTTTGTTGCGCAAAATCAGCTATCACATCGCGAACGATCTGTATGTTGATTCCAGCCTGAGCGGTAAACTTTTTTATCTAAGCGGATTGGAGCGCGTTTGTTTCTACCTGGCGGATTATTTTCAGAAAAACGCATATCCGCAGTCGTTTGTTGTCGTTGCACAAAATTACCAGACCATCGCCAATCACATCGGCGTCAGTCAACGCACAGTCGTGCGCGCAATACGCGACTTGCGGCAAAAAGGACTCTGCTCCATGGATGGCAAACAAATCCGTATTTCCCGGGAGCAGGCGGAACAGATTCGACGGTGGGACCCCTCCGCCGAATAGAAAGTATTCGGCTCGACGTAATGTTTCTAAGCAAGCAATGTCTGTTGACAAATAATATATCGTTCATGTATGATTTCTGAAAAGGAATAATTGGATGAAGGTATCGGGAGAGACTGCATGATTGCAGCGCCGAAGGTGAATGCGCAAAAAACTCTCAGGTAAACGGACCGATGCCCGACAAAGCTTTGGAAAGCCGACTGATCGGTCGGCACCGACGAGGCAATTCTGCGTAAGTGCAATCATGGCTGCGCGGAAGAATCTTTCAGGTTGAAATACAGGGCGTGCGACTTGGTTTGCACGTCCTTTTTCGCGTCCTTTTGAGGATGAATCTCGGTTTACTTTAAAAAAGACGATTTACAGGGAGGAATTCATCATGGTATTTGACTTAATCGTACTCGGCGGTGGACCGGCCGGTTATCTTGCCGGTGAGCGGGCAGGCCAGGCCGGATTTTCGGTTTGTTGCATGGAAGAGCGCTGCGTCGGCGGCGTGTGTCTCAATGAAGGGTGCATTCCCACAAAGACACTCCTTTATTCCGCAAAAATCTTTGATAACGCTTCGTTGGGTGCTAAATATGGCGTAACGGCGGAAAGCCTTGCAATCGACCATGCAAAGGTGATCGCCCGCAAAAACAAAGTTGTAAGAACGCTTGTTGCCGGTGTTAAATCTGCGCTGAAGGCCAACCACGTCACCATCGTAGAAGCACGCGGCGTCATCGCGGGGCGCGTCGACGGCGGCTATACGGTGAAAGCCGACGGCGAAACATATGTTGGCAAACGCTTGTTGATTGCAACGGGATCGTCTCCTGCGATCCCGCCGATCCCCGGGCTTAAGGACGGTCTTGAAAGCGGATTTGTCTGCACCAACCGCGAAATCCTCGCGTTAACTGAAAAGCCGGAAAGTCTCGTGGTGATCGGCGGCGGCGTGATCGGGCTTGAGCTTGCCGGTTACTTTGCGTCAATCGGTACAAAGGTGACCATAATCGAAATGCTTGACCATGTTGGCGGAGCCAATGACCCGGAACTTGTCGATATCCTAAAAAAACACTTTGAAAAACGCGGCGTAACGTTCCATCTTTCCGCTAAGGTCACGGAGTTGACGGCAAACGCCATAAAATATGAACAAGATGGAGTGATCAGCGAAGTTACCTGCGACAAGGTGCTGCTTTCCATCGGGCGCCGTGCCAATACGCATGACATAGGCCTTAAAAACATCGGTGTATTGACGGAGCGAGGCGCTGTCATCACCGATGAACATATGAAAACAAACCAACCGGACGTATACGCGGCCGGAGACGTTAACGGAAAGTCTATGCTTGCCCACACGGCGTACCGCGAGGCGGAAGTTGCCGTCAACACAATGCTCGGCAAGCAGGACATGATGCGTTACAATGCGGTTCCCGGCGTAATCTATACGAATCCCGAGCTGTCCTCCGTCGGTGAAACGGAACAATCCGCAAAACAAAACGGACTGGACGTGTCCGTCGTAAAACTGCCGATGCGGTTTTCCGGTCGCTACCTTGCCGAGAACGAAGGCGGCAACGGCATCATGAAACTCGTCGTCGAAAACGGTACAAAAAAAGTGCTCGGCGCGCAGGTGCTCAGCAACTACTCCAGTGAATTCATCGTAACCGTCGGCACGTTCATTGAACTCGGCCTGACGGTAGACGCGATCAAAAAGATCATATTCCCGCATCCGACGGTTGGCGAAATCATTCGCGAGGCAGCGTTTGTGGGGTCGGAAATATAATCTACCTATCCAGTTAAGCTCGTTTATTCAGTGTTGACATGCTCCCCCTTGCTCTCAAGTAACAATCGCGGGATTACCCGAAATATGTTAAGATAGTCCTTAAAGATTTAGCGCTTCACCGTAGTTACGGGATTTGCGAACGGACATTGCCACGGGCTGAAGCAAAGCCGACCCGGAGGTTGATGTTGGGATTGACGACCGAAAGGAGCTTTAACATATGAAAATTGAGAACATCGCGATTGTGGGTATGGGTGCGCTGGGCGTCATGTACGGTGATTTTTTGACCGAAAAACTGGGCAAAGCGCACGTGGAATTCATCGCCGATCAAACCAGAATCGACCGGTTCAAGCAGGACGGCATGTTTTGTAACGGCCGACCGTGCGATTTTTCGATTGCCAGCGAAACGGAAACGGGCAAGCCCGCGGATTTAGTGATCTTTGCGGTTAAAGCGACCGGTCTGGAAGCCGCTATCCACACGGTGCGTAACAAAGTGTCCGAACGCACGATCATCCTCTCGCTGCTCAACGGAATCACAAGTGAGGAAATCATTGGTAAAACGTTCGGGATGGATGGGATCATTCATTGCATCGTTCAGGGCATGGATCCGATCAAAGAAAACAATCAAGTGACATACACGCACTTCGGACAGGTCTGTCTTGGCATAACCGACAAAAGCGAAGCCAAAAAACAGAAGCTGCAGGACGTGTTGGATCTGTTTGACCGCATCAGCATGCCTTACGCGCTGGAAGACGACATCCTCCAAAGAATGTGGTGCAAGCTCATGCTTAACGTCGGTGTAAATCAGGCCGTTATGTTATATGAAGGAACGTATGCAACGGTGCAAAAGCCCGGTGAAGCGCGCGAACTCATGCAGAACGCCATGCAGGAAGTCATCCCCCTTGCGCAAAAAGAGAATATTCAAATCACACAGACGGATTTTGACGCATACGTAAAGCTCGTCGATACACTCAGCCCCGCCGGAATGCCGTCCATGCGGCAGGACGGTTTGGCGCATAGAAAGTCGGAGGTCGACTTGTTCGCGGGTACAATCGTCGGCCTTGCTGACAAGCATGGCGTCGACGCACCGGTGAACCGGCAAATCTACGAAACGGTTCGAAAAATAGAAAGCACATATTGAACATTGCGCAATCCGCCGAATTACGGGCAGGTATAGTATAATTTTATTGTAACAGCAACTTTTATAAGAAAGCGATATATCATTACCAACTACAATAAAAACGCAACACAAGAGCCAACGAACACGTGTGCGAAAGAAGGATAACGTTGCATGGAGACGAGTATATCCATTGGTATTGACCTTGGCACAATAAACAGCGTTGCGGCAATGATGGACAACGACAATCAAACCTTGCTTTGCCCTGCGGGCAAAGCCGGTAACAAGCTGTTCCCGTCCGTTATCGCTTATGATCCGGGAAAAAAAGCCATCATAGCGGGGCGACTCGCGTTTAACAGGCGCGGCACTTCGCCGGAGCCGGTCATGTCGATTAAGCCCCACATGGCAGACGCAGCCTTTAAAGCAACCTGCGGCCCGTACAGCTTATCACCGGCAGAAGTTTCCGCTGAAATCCTGCGTGCAATAAAAGAACGCATGCAGGCCTATCTCAATCACTTTCCGGAATATTCCGGTTGTGTCGTCGATCGCGCGGTAATCACGGTTCCGGCATATTTTACGCCGGTTGCCCGTGAAGCAACGGTACAGGCAGCCGAGATGGCCGGGCTGGAAGTGGAATCCCTGCTCGCAGAGCCTGTCGCGGCAATGTTGTATCATTGCTTTCAAAGCAAGATCGACGATGGAATCTTTATGGTTTATGACCTTGGTTTAAGCAGTTTTGACTTTTCCATCGTGTCCTTGCGCGAAGGTGCTCCACGTGTGCTCGGTATCGCCAGACAATCGTGTCTCGGCAGCGATAGCTTCGACGATGTACTGGCGCACCATCTGCTGGAACTCCTCCGAGACCCATGCGAAGGATATGATCTGGAACCAAGTGTCAGTCACACAAAAGAAGACCGGCTTCGCTTTGAGCGGTTGAAACTTACGGCTGAATCCATTCGAAAAGAGCTGGCAAACAAAGATGAGTTCTATATTAATTTAGAAAGCATTTTCAAAGACAATAGCGGCGCTTGGGTCAATCTTTCTGCAAACATCACGCGCGCTGAATTTGAAGAAATGATCCAACCGCTGCTGATGATTACGATTGAAGAATGCTATCTTGCGCTGGATGAAGTCGAGAAAAATCATGGTGTTACGCTGGATATGATAGACGGCGTGCTTTTGGTCGGCGCAGGTGTCGGTTTTCCTGCCATATCAAAGATCATCGAAGAAACATTTACCGATCCAGGCATTCCGGTACATACAAAGATGCCAAAACCGGTGAACGATGAGCCGGAGCTGGCTGTCGCTTACGGTGCGGCAATCGTCGCCACGTCGTGCAGTATCGTATCAAGCGACATCCGTAATGAACAATCACAACCGCTGTTAAGTCTTTGCTTAAGCGAATCCGCCAAGCTCGCGAAAAACATTCGGGAGCAGAATGCTCGAAAGCCAAAGTGCATCACTACAGAAACGATTCCTCTGCAAAGCATTCTCACGCTGAAGCCGCATCGGCAATCTTTCGATACGCTGGCTGAAGAAGTAAAACTGCTGAATGAAACCTCAAAAAGAGGCAAAGCGGCGTATGCCTCCGACATTGCCTATGCGATTTCACTGGGAAATCAAGCATACGAGAATAGCGATCAGATACTGCTCACAAAGACGTTTAAAAATCTGGAAGCGATTAAACGCTTGCTCAATCCAGACGTTTAAGCTTTCGGTTCATCGATCTCAGAAAATAGTGGCCGGTTTTCGTTTGCGTCCTAAATTACTGCACTTTCTTAAAGTTAAAAACGACCACCTTCCGGTGGTCGTTTTTGTCGTCGTTACGTTCTTGTTTTACTTCCAGGACATGTTGCCGGAGACTTTGTCGCGCTCACTTCTTTCCAATATCTCGATGAAGCGCTGCGTCACTCTGCGGGGTTCCGCGCTGTGCCAAACCGCGCCGCCGACACAAACGATATCCGGCTTTAGTTCGACAACAGGAAAAATATTGTCCAGGGTGAACCCGCCGTATGTCATCAGCTTCGTATGGTTCGTTGCGAGTTTTGCAATTTTCAGTTGGAGAGCGTCGCCAACGGGATAACGATTATGGTAAATATTTGGATTAAAGCCGATTACGTCGACGCCCAGTCGCTCAAGGCGAATCATCTGCGCAGAGCCATCCGTTTCGGCATTCATCTTTGCAACGATCTTGCAGTTCAGCTTGTGTGCATATTCAATTTGCAATGTGAGCTCTTCGTCCGACGATTCGGCGTCCACCGTCACGTAGTTAGCACCCATATTGATCGGCGGGATGTTTCCGCTCAAATACATTGCGTTTTGATCCCAGAGGATCTCAAGGTCGGGATAGCGCTCGCGCACCTTGGGGATCAACTGTGCGCCGAGATACCCACCGATATATCCAATTTCAACAATGTCGATCAGATCGTGCGTCTTATACAGCACGTCCCAGAACAGTTCCTCGTTTGTCATATCCATACCAAGTTGAAATTTCATAATTGCCTCCTAACTACATTAAGATATTCGAATTGCCCGCATCGTGTGGTAAGAGAGCGTTTAAATGCGTGATTTGACTGTGTTGATCTTTATGCAGCATTCTTTATATATATTATAATATCAGAATATAGTAAATCCGGCTACAATAAACGCAATTTAAAACGTTTGATAAAAAAACAACACGCTTGTTGATATCTGTTAAACGTCAAGCAAGATTTTTGCAGGAAGAATACTCCATGCCTTCTGTCCATATCATGTTAAGACAGTGTAAGAGCCTTGCCTTTTACATGCTGTTGTTATGAAGCATCGTCGCAGGAGTTTTTGAGGACCGCCATGAAAACATTAGCTGTCTTTGACGACGAAAACTGTGATCCAAGTTGGAAAAAAATCGAACGTCGTGCCGCAAGAGCCGTTATTGTCCGTAACGGCGTCGTCGCTCTGGATGCTTGTGAGGCGGAGTTGAAATTCGCGCTGAAGTGGGTCGATGTGCAAGCCGCATATGACACCAACACGTGGTTTTGCGATCGCTATGAAACGAAATTTGTTTTGCGGGAAGCGCGCGTGCTGGGTTTGCTGCTGGGAATTTCCAAGTTGCCCGGCAAACGGTAGAACTCTCCCGTATTTCTCTTGTCAAAAAGAGCAGTCGCCACTTCCGGCAACCGCTCTTTTACACATTTTTCGATCTTGTTTGTTATTTAAGCGTGGGCAGACAAAAACTGCACCAGCCGCTTCATGGCTTCGCTTGCTTCATCCAGCTTAAAGTTGCGCTGGTATTCATGCCAGAGTTTTGCTTGATCGGACGTTGGCAGATAGTCTGTCACATCGATCCCGTTTGCATGCAACACGTCCAGCATTTCATTTGCCTGTGTGATAAACGGGTCTTCGTCTCCGCAGGTGATGAACACCGCAGGATAGTCCCTTGTCACGAACGCAACTGTGTTCAAGCGCTGTGCCGCGGGCGTGCCTTCATAATGCTTTTCGCCGGTCATCATCCAAACCGAATCCGCAATCAGCGGAAATCCGGTAGCGCGGAGCGTGTCTATATTATAGTATCCGCAGAGCAGGACCACTCCGCGGAGCTGTTCGGCAGTCATGGCGGGTTCGTCGCCGATTCCGGCACAAAATTCCGTGTTTGTGTAGTATAGTCCCATCTGCGATGCAAGATGTCCGCCCGCGCTGTCCCCCGCAATGAACACGTTTGCCGGGTCGATCCCATACTCGTCCGCACGTGCAAGCAGATACGAAATCGCCTCGTTCACTTGTATCATCTGCGTGGGATATCGTCCCTCCGGTGCAAGCTCATAATTGATGCTGGCAACGACGAACCCGTATGACGCGAGCTTTTGGCAATAGTACGTGAAGTCTTCCTTGTCGTCGCCCACGTAATACCCGCCGTGTGCATACAAAACAAGCGGCTGCACTTCTTCGGATTGTTTTGCGTAAACGTCCATCACGCCATTGTCAAACCGGCTTTCATAGGAAACGTCCGTGTCCAGCGTGTCGACAATGGCCAGCACGTCCGCATAGTCCTCCGGCTGAATGCCCGCATTACCCGCACAGATGATTCGTATGATCGTCTTCTGCAAAATCGTCGTGCTCGACCAGGTAACGGCCGCGCCCGCCGCCAGCACAAGCACCACGGCAAGAATGATGAACCAAACACGTTTATAAACCGGTTTTTTCATTGTGTACACTCCGTTGTTCTATATTTTTATGAAATTGTTTTAACGGGATTTTTTGTATCGCTTTCATTCCATCCACTTCCCTTTCATCATAAAAGCGAATCCGTCCAAAGTCAACGTACCGTAATTGTGTTTCTCCACTGCGTTTGATATACTGCGCTCATAATTGCAATTCGGTCGTTTCCGGGTTTCCCGGCGGCCGTGGGAGGGATTTTGCGATGAAAGTTGTTTCGGTCCGCGGTAAAAAAAAGATGCGTGATTTTGTGCACGTACCCGAGATCATCCACGGGGATCATCCCTGCTATGTCCCGCCCATTTGGATGGACGAACGGTCGGCTTATACGGGTAAAAAGAACCCAATCTTAAAAAATTCCGATTTCGAGCTCTTCCTTGTGCTAAACGACGCGGGCAAACCGGTCGGCCGGACCATTGCATATATCGATTTTACGTTTAACCGTTTTTACGGTACGCACATCGGCTTTTTCGGCGCGTTCGAATGCATTGACAACGCCGAGGCGGCGCAAATGCTGATCGATTCGGCGGAAGGTTGGCTGCGTGCGCGCGGCATGCGCGCTGTGCGCGGGCCGATTCATCCCGTTGCGGAAAACTGGGGTTTCGTTTTAAAGGGATACGACACTCCGCCCATCTACATGTCGCCATGGAACCCGCCATACTATCATGCGTTTTTCACCGGGTCTGGCTACGAAAAGGTGAAGGATTTGCTTGTTTACGAGGCGGATATGGCAAACGGTTATGTGCTGCCGTCGCGATACGACGACTTTGAGCAGCGTTTTTTGGCGCGCTATCCCGGCATGTCAATTCGCCGGATCGACATGCGCCACATTCGCGACGACGCCCGTGCCATCTGGGAAATATCAAATCTTTCACTTGCAGATAACTGGGGGTTTGTTCCGCTTGAACTGCCCGTTATGGAAGACATGCTGAAAAAACTCAGGCTGGTCGTCGATCCCGACGCGGTTTGGATGGTGGAAAACGAAGGCAAGCCGGTCGGTTTCTGCCTCGGCTTTCCGGACGTCAACATCTTGCTGCGCCGCATCCATGGTCGCCTGCTGCCATTCGGTTGGGTGCGATTGCTGCTTGGCGTAAGAAAGCTGCGCGATTATCGGCTGTTCGGTCTTGCCGTGCATCCGGACTGGCGCGGGCGTGCGCTCGACGCGCTGATGTATATCCACCTGTATCAAAATCTAAAGAAAAAACGGGTGCGCATGGAAGCCAACTATATTTTGGAAGACAATCCGTATATCAAAAATGCGCTGGAGCGACTCGGCATGCAGCACTGTAAAACGTATCGCATCTATGAAAAACCGCTGAACGCATAAAGAGTAAAAGACGGTCGCCAAAGCACGCGGCCGCTTCTTGTCTCTCAAAAAGAAACCGAATGTGTTAAACTAGAGTGTGCGTCTGAAAGCACACATACGGAACGAGGTTCATAGATGGAGCGCACGATACTGCATTGCGATTGTAATTCCTATTTTGCTTCGGTGGAGTCGATCGACCATCCGGAGCTGAAAAGCGTGCCGATGGCGGTCTGCGGTGATCCGGACAGCCGCCACGGGATCATCCTTGCAAAAAATGAGCTTGCCAAACACTATGGTATCAAGACCGCTGAAACCATTTGGCAGGCAAAGAAAAAATGTCCGCATTTAACGCTCGTCAGCTCGCATCACCACAAGTATCAGGAATACTCCGAACTGATCAATCAAATCTATGAACAATACACAGACCTGGTGGAGCCGTTCAGCATCGACGAATCCTGGCTGGACGTCACGGGGACGCTGCACAAGTTTGGCACCGGAAAGGAAATCGCCGACACACTGCGCCGCCGCGTTCACGAGGAGATCGGCGTCACAATCTCCGTTGGCGTTTCGTTCAACAAAATCTTCGCAAAGCTGGGCAGCGACTATAAAAAGCCGGATGCGACAACCGTGATCACGCGGGAAAATTTCCAGTCGATCCTTTGGCCACTCCCGGCAACGGACATGCTGTTTGTCGGCAGCGCGTCCGCAGAGCGGCTGGCAAACGTCGGTATAGAGACCATCGGCGCAATCGCAAATGCCGGACGCGAACAGATGAAAGCGATCCTCGGACGCAGTGGCGAAATCATCTGGGATTATTCCATGGGTCTGGACGCAAGCCCGGTCAAAAGCCGCCGCGACATGGAGCAGCCCAAGAGTATCGGGCACAGCATCACCTTTCCGCATGATTTACAAGGACGACAGGAAATCTGCGCGGGCTTGCTTGCGCTTTGTGATCAGGTCGGCTCCCGTCTTCGCAAGCACGGGTTGTATTGCTCCACCGTTCAAATTCAGATTCGGGACCCATATCTGCGCACGATCTCACGCCAACAAAAACTTGCAGCGCCCACAAACGTTACAAAGGTGATCTACGACGCGGCGGTCGCCATTGCGGAAAAATCCTGGGCAATGTCCGCGCCGGTGCGGTTGCTGTCGGTTACCGGAACAAGCCTGACCGAAAACTGTGCCGAGCAGATGACGCTGATTGGCGACACCACGGAAGAAAAGCTGAAAGGTGCAAAGCTGGATCACGCCATGGACAGCATCCGCTCACGCTTTGGTAAAGATGCAATTTCCTACGGCAGACTGATGAAAAAACCAAAGGACTGATGTGAGCGGATCAAAACTGAATTGCAAAGCCAAAATTTGCATGTTATATTTGTTTTCATCAAGCATATCGTTCATATGGCAACACAAACGAACCATATCGCCGCCTTTTTCGCCGAGCCGAATTTCGGCGGTTTATGCAATACATCGCAATATAAATCAATTCGAATCAGGGGGGTGCTGACCATACTAGAATTTTTATTACCGTTCATTCTCGGCTATCTCGTCGGTTGTTTCAACCCCGCGTGGATTTTTTCAAAACTGAAAAAGGTGGAGCTGCGCCGTAAGGGCACCAATAATCTTGGCGCCACCAACGTGTTTTTAACGCTTGGCAAACGCATCGGCATTTTCGTTATGATTATCGATATCGGCAAGGCGTTTTTCGTCATACGTGTAGCATCCACGCTGTTTCCGGATGTGGCGCTTGCGGGCGCGATTGCCGGAAGCGCTGCCATCCTTGGACATATGTTCCCCTTTTATCTCAAGTTCCGTGGTGGAAAAGGCTCCGCCTGTTTGGGCGGTGCGGTGCTGGGTCTGGACTGGCGGCTGTTTCTCGCGCTGTTGCTGGCCGGTATCCTCATTGCGATCATCAGCGATTATGCGTGGGCAGTTCCGGTTTCCGCGGCGGGGCTTTTCCCGTTCGCATACGGCGTCAGCACGCAAAGCTACCTGAATTTTGCCCTCTTTCTTTTCTGCGGCGCCTGCATCATATTCAAGCACAAGGAAAACTTTCGCCGCGCACGCAACGGCACAGAACCAACGCTCCGCGAATATTTAGCAAAACAACGAGGCAAGGCTTGACGTTCACCATTTTCGTCCGCATACACTTGAAAAATCTTGCCAAGTAAAGAAAGCGCCACCGAACGAACTATAAAAGTTCCGTCCGTGTGGCGTTATTTTTTATACCTGTTGCGAGACTTATAAACGCTCGGATGCTCTGCGGTCATGCGGTTGCCAAGGGCGATCGATTTGCCGCGCAAACTTGGCGGCAACGACCGGCGGAGTCATGTCCGAATACAGTCTGCGCACCTCTTCAAAATCGACCGAATCTTCCTTGTGTTTCAGGGAGAATTCCACAAACCGTTGTGTATCGTCCGGATCGGGCGTTTCTTTTTCGCGTATGTTGAGCGTCAGCGGATACGGACCCAGATAGCGTTTCGCCGTGTCGTTTTCCAGCGGATGGACATTAACAATCGGCCTGCCCGCGGAAATATAGTCGAAAATCTTGCTCGGCGTTTGGTTGGTGCAGCGATTGCCGAGGTTGATCAGCACGTCCGCCCAACACATCATGTTGAGGCACTCTCCCAAAGGCGCGCCGTCATACCAGTGAATATTCGGGTTCGTGTCCACATATTGCTGCTTCAGCGCACGGTTTGCGCCATCGATATAGTTACAGACGATGTGAAACTGAAACCGGTCATCACATGCTTGTATCATTTGATAAAAATATGCCGGGTTGCGCACCGTGCTGCTAAAAAGGCTGCCGGTATAAACGCAGTTCATCTTTCCCTCTATGAAGCACGCCGGACGTTCTCCCTGAGGAAGCGGACGGAGGTTGGCAAACGCCACGGGGATCGTCTTTTTCCGGTACTTATCCAGTGGATGGCTCATATTGTCTTCATACAACTCCGGCGGCAAAAAGACGGCGTCCGCCATGCGGTAAATATCCATCTCCTTTTCCATCAGCGCTTCATATTGATCTGTGAGGCCGATGAACGTCGCGTGCGGATCGGTAAAATATGCAAACCAGGACAATTCGTTCAGCAGTCCGGCTTCCGCCAGCGCAAGTGCGTCCCGCTGCGGTATGATGGGCGCAGAAGCCGTTATTAGTGCCTTGTAGCGCTCGCCCGCAAGGCGCTGCACCAGCGCTTCTCGAACCGGGTATTCCGTCAAAATCCGTTCCAGTCGAGACCTTGTAAACAGCGCATGCATCAATCGCCAAACGGTTCGTTTCAGCGGCGCAAGCGGCGCTTTGACGTTTTCGATACTGTTGTCCATAATGCCAAACATTTTTCGGACAAAACGTTCCAACAGTTTACGCCTAAACCGATACACCCGCATGCCTTCATAACATTCCATCGCGGGCAGGTTCCGCTGGTAATCACATGTGAAAACATCTACGTCGTATGTCTTGCACAACTCCTTCAAAACGGGCTTTAACACATTTGTGTTGGCATTTTCATGGGGGTGAAAAAAATACGAATATACCAGTATTTTTTCTTTATTCATCATTTCTCCTGTTGCTCCAGGTCTGATTACAAGACAACGCGTCCATGGTCCGGAGCACGATTTGAACGGATATTCAACATACTCTCTCCGCGCAGTTACGCTTGTCATACGAGAAATCCATGCCGATTATCAAGGTTTAGTATATCGATCATAATAAGAAAATGCAACAATGCATGATGCATGCGCCTTTGTAAGGTTAATTGTGTGTGCTGCAAAACAAAACGCTGTATCGGGGGAATTTAAAAAGACCGGCGAACATATCGCGTTCACCGGCCTTCTTTTACTTATATTCTTCTTTTGGTGTTTTGTTGTCGTAAGAAACGAACAATGCTAGACGTCAGTTTTTCAGTTCTGCCTGCAGTTTGTTCAAATCCGTCGAGTCGTCAATGGCGACCATCTCCGTTCCCGTCAGCTTTGCAAACAGGCGGATGTCATCCATGCTCAGCGCCGTGCTCACAACGGTGTGGTGTCCGCCGCCGGCATAGAGCCAAGCCGCAGCGCCGGTCTTAAAGTCCGGTTTCAGCTTCCACATAATACGTGCGACCGGCAGATTCGGCATAGGCCTGGGCTGCGCAACCAGCTCGATAGCCGCCGCGATCAGTCGGAAGTGGTCTCCCAAATCCGTCATGCATACGGCAATTCCTTCGCCCTGCACGCCATCGAACACCAGCCGCGCCGGTGCTTCTTTACCGCCGATGCCAAGTGGATGTACCTCTACCTTCGGTTTCGATGCGGCAAACGCAGGCGACACCTCAAGCATGTGTGCGCCAAGCACGAGTCCGTCTGTGAAATCGTAGGTGTAGTCCTCCATAAATCCGGTCGCGCCGTTGCGTCCTTCGGCCATCCTGTTGAGCACCGCGTTGAGTGCCGCGGTCTTATAGTCGCCTTCCGCGCCAAAGCCGTACTGTTTTGCCATCATGCGCTGGGTTGCAAGCCCCGGAAGTTGTTTCAGCCCGTGCAGATCCTGAAAAGTGTCCGTGTACGCGCCGAATCCGCCGTCGACCAAAAACTGTTCCAACGCGATTTCATAGGCCGCCTGCTCACGTATCGCCTGCGGCGCGCTCATGTCCATTTCATACGCCGCGGCATATTCCGCCATCTTTGCGTCAATCTCACTGTCGTTCATCGCTTTAATGCGCGCGGCAAGGTCGCCAATGCCGTAATAGTTTACTTCCCAACCGTAACGAATCTGGCTTTCTACGCGGTCGCCGTCCGTCACCGCTACCTCACGCATATTGCTGCCAAACATCGCTACCTTCAGTTTTTTTGAAAATGCGATGGCTTTTGCAACCTGTGCAAACCGGCGAATCCGGGACAGTACGTCCGCATCCTGATAGAACCCGACTGCTACCTCGTGCGGAATACCGAGTCGCGATACGATGAACCCGAACTCGCGGTCGCCGTGCGCACTCTGGTTGAGGTTCATAAAGTCCATATCGATCGTATCGTAGGGCAAACGCTCGTTAGCCTGTGTATGCAAGTGCAGCATGGGCTTGGTCAGCAGCTGCAGTCCTTTGATCCACATCTTCGCGGGCGAAAACGTATGCATCCATGTGACCACGCCTACACATGCGTCGTCCGAGGACGCCTCGCGGCAAACGCGGATGATCTCCTCGGAATTCCGCACCGTCGGCTTCCATTCGATGGCTATCGTGCCCTGTAACTTTTTGTCCAGATAGGCGGCAATTTCTTTGCTGTCCAGCGCAACCTGTTCCAGGGTCTTCTCGCCGTACAGGTCCTGACTGCCCGTAATGAAATACAGTTTTTCCATCATCGTTTTTCTCCTGCCATGATTATTTGAAAGGATTGCTTAATCCGTTCCGTCCTTTTTGTCCTTCATTTTCAGCCATCTCGGCAGGCGAATTTTAAAGTCGCCTTTCTCGCGGATGGATAGAATGATGCTCTGCAACAGAATGAAGAAGCACAACATCAATCCGGTTGTAATGCTCTGCCAGTACGGCTCGCGCAGGCCGGACGCAATGACGATATTGCTGATGGTCTTGAGTGAAAGCACCCCGAAAAGCGTTCCGACCACGTTACCGACGCCACCGGTCAACAGCGTGCCACCGATGATTGACGACGCGATCGCCTGCATCTCCGATGCGGAAGCGTTGGACGCATTGCCCGCCCCCGTGTGCAGCAGGTAGACATAACCTCCGATGCCGGAGAGCACCCCGCAGAGCAGATAGGCGTAGAATTTTGTGCGCTTCACGTTGATGCCAAGCATCAGTGCGCTCTGGTGATTTCCGCCAATGGCGTAGAGGTTTCGGCCAAAGCGCGTCCACCGCAGCACCACGAATATCACAAGCACTACCGCCAGCGCAACGGCAACGCCACCCTCGATTTTTGCCGGAATAAAGTTGCCCGCCTTTCCGTAAGAACCGATATTTTGCAAAACGAAGCGGAACTGCTTAAGCGCTAGGAAGGACGCTTGCTGCGCCGTCCGCGGCGCGGCGCTGACAATGGTCGTCATGCCTTTTCCAAAGAACATGCCCGCCAGCGTAACGATGAACGGCTGAATTTCCAAATAGGAGATCAAAAATCCCTGAATCAGGCCAAACGCCGTGCCGATGCCAAGCGCAAGCAAGATCGAGCCGAGTAGCGTCCCGTTTTGTCCGTCCAGATATACGACGCAGGCCATCGTCACCAGCACCGTAATGCCGCCGACCGAGATATCAATACCGCCTGCGATCATAACGATGGTCAATCCGCAGGAGAGCACGATGAGATACGCGTTGTTGTTGAATATATCCAGAAACTGCTGCGGATTTAAAAAGCCACCGCCCCAAACAAGCATGGCAAGAATATACATGCCAAAGAAGGTGATAATTGTAATAGCGAGGAGCAAATTGGTGTTGGAAATCGGCTCCCTGCGTTTTTTCTCCGGTGTCCCGGCAATCATATCTTTTTTACGTGTCATATTACTGATTCTCCGTTACTGCCGCCGGTTTTTTAAAGAGCCTGTCGCGCAGCTGCAAGGCGTATTTTTTCACAATCGGCGAACCCAGCACAACGATGGCGATAATGACAATCGCCTTATAGGCTTTCACCGCCGTGGAAGAGACCTTCATTGCGTACAGGGTGATAGTCAACGCCTGAATGATGTATGCGCCGATGACCGAACCGGCCAGGCTGAATTTTCCGCCGCTGAGCGAATTTCCGCCGATGGCGACCGCCAGGATCGCGTCCATTTCAATGTCCAGCAGTATGGTTTCGTGGTTGATTAACCCAATTCTGCTGACGCCAATGCACCCCGCGATGGAAACGCAGACGCCAAGCATCATAAACGACAGCATCTTCATTGCAACGGAATTGATTCCGTTCAACCGGGCGGATTTTTCATTGATCCCGACCGCCTGCGTGTACAGGCCGAGGTTGGTAAAACGCAAGATCAGCGCGACCAGCACCCCGAAAACAATAACGATTAAAATAGGCGTCGGTATGGGGATGCCTGGAATAAAGCTTCCGATATAAGTCAGCAGCGGGCTGTCCACCGTCGGCGTCGCGCCGCCGTTGATCCAGTATGCAATCGGACGTCCGGCTGTAAACAGGATCAACGTCGCAATCATCGGTTGTATTTTAAATACGGAGACAAGCGTCCCGTTAAACGCACCGAACAGGATTGCAACGATGCAGCTTGCAAGAAACGCGACCAGGATGATCGGCCACGTAACCTCATGTTCGCGCAGCACGCGCACAAACACACTGCCTGCAATTGCCGAAGCTGCGCCGACGCTGATATCCTGCCCTTTCGTACATGACGTAACAAGCGTCATACCGATTGCCAGGACCGCCAGTTCGGAGGCACCGTTTAAAATGCTGATAACGTTACCCGAAAGAACGGTGTTTCCCGCGTTGTTCGTCGTCACCGTCAGCGTAAAGAACCCTGCGTCCCGAATTAGATTGAAAATGATGATCAATAGCAGCGCAAATAGCGGGACAATCAGCTGGGACTTTGCTAATTTTTTCCAAAACTTAGCCATTTTGTGCCGTCCCTCCCGCTATCGTGTGCATGATTTTTGCCTGCGTCATATCCTCGTCCCTCAATTCACCTACTATATTTCGATCGCGCATAACAATGAGCCGCGAACATGTGCGCAGCATTTCTTCTATTTCGGATGAAATAAACGTGACGCTGACGCCTTCTTCGGCAAGTTTGAGCACGAGCTTTTGTATTTCCACTTTGGTTCCGACGTCGATGCCGCGCGTCGGTTCGTCCAGTATCAGATACTGCGGTTTTGTTAAAAGCCACCGCGCGAGGATCGCCTTTTGCTGGTTTCCGCCGGAAAGAGAGCCGATCGGCGTGTCTGTAGACGCAGTCTTGATGCCGAGCAGATCGATGTATTCGTCGGCAAAGGCTTCCGCCTCCGTTCTGGAGAACGGGTGGAAAAACCCGCGCATGACCTGTAAGGCAAGAATAATGTTTTCGCGCACGGACAAGTCTTCAATGATGCCATCCTGCTTTCTGTCCTCGGGCAAATATCCAATTCCCTGGCGCATGGCGTCTTTGGGTTTTGTAATTCGAACGGACTTTCCGTTTATCTTTGTGTTGCCGCCGGTTATCTTGTCCGCGCCGAAAATCGCGCGCACACTTTCGCTGCGGCCGGAACCGAGGAGTCCTGTAAATCCGTTGACTTCTCCTTTACGGATTTCAAAGTCAAACGGCTTTGTCCCGTTCGCGCTGGACAGGCTGTGCGTTTCAAATACGGGTGTTTCGTCCGCGCCGGGCTCCACCGGCGTGCGATTGCGTATTGAAGAAATGTCATCGAGTTCTTTTCCCATCATCTTGGAAATCAGCTGAACGCGCGGCAAATCCTTCACATCGTATGCGCCGACAAGCTCGCCGTTGCGTAAAACGGTGATCCGATCGCATACTTCATAAACTTGTTCCAAAAAGTGTGTGATGAAAATGATGCCGACGCCGTGGGCTTTCAGCTCACGCATCAACGAAAACAGTTTTTCAACCTCGCGCTCATCCAGCGAGGATGTCGGTTCGTCCAGAATCAACACCCTGCAGTCCATATCCATGGCGCGGGCAATGGCAACCATCTGCTGTACCGCCAGCGAGCAGGTACCGAGTTGCTGTGTTGCTCTCGCCGGAATATTCAATTTTGCAAGGATTTCGTCCGTCGTCTTTTCAATCGCGCGCCAGTTTACAAAGCGGTAGTTGCCCCGACCTATGTACATGTTTTCGGCAACCGTGAGGTTCGGACAAAGCGTAATCTCCTGATAAACAGTGCTGATGCCCATATTTTGCGCTTCCTGCGGCGATTTTATCGTAATCTCTTTTTCGGTGCCGGCAAGGTGGATATGGCCCGAATCTTTCGGATATACGCCTGTTAAAACTTTTACCAGAGTTGACTTCCCGGCTCCGTTTTCTCCCATCAGGGCGTGTATCTCGCCTTTGTTCAGTGTGAAATCCACCTGATGCAAAGCCCGCACGCCCGGAAACGTCTTGCTAATGTTGCGCATTGACAACACGATGTCGTTTGCCATAGGGGTACCATCCTTTTAATGTGTCAAAATCTTCCCAAATATGGCGGTGCGAGTATGTGGAACACATCCACATACTCTGCACCGACATACCTGATTTGAAGTCTAGGTTATTGTTTGAATGGAGTCGATTGCTTAATCGCCGAGGCCGTAGGTGTCAATGTCGGCCTGTGTGATCGTCGTTGCATCAAAGCCGCGCTCTTCGGAAATAACGGTCTTCTCGGCAAGCGTTCCGCCGGATTCCAGCGTCTGGATCATCTCGTCGATTACGGAAGCCTGGAACGGGCTGCACTGGCCGTCATAGTTCCAGTTGCCGTCAAGCAGCTCTCTGAGTGCCCATTTGTTGCAGTCAAAGCCCATGATGATGACGTCTTTACCAACGCCATGGGTGATGCCCGCTTCGTCCAGGGCTGCAACGGCGCCCTTGGCCATGCCGTCGTTCTCAGCATAGATTACGTTGAACGCTTCGTTGGAGTTGATGACGGCTTCCACGATCTTCTTGGCTTCCGCTTCGTCCCATGTTGCCGTCTGCTGTACGACCTTGGTCATGGTGCCGGCTTCAAACTCGGCGTCCAGTGCGGCGGTACGGCCGATTTGCGCATCGGAACCCATAGCGCCCTGAATGTGAATGACGTTATACGCTTCAAGGCCCTGTGCCTTCAGCCATTCAACAGCCGTGATGCCTTCCTGAGACATGTCGGAAACGACGGCAGCTTCATACAGGCTCGCGTCTGCGTTGAGCATGCGGTCAAAGAGGAATACTTTGATGCCGGCTTCCTGTGCGTTGGCCAGTACGGAATCCCAGCCGTCGGTCGCTGCTGCAGAGATGAGTATGTAGTCCACGCCGTCGGTGATGAACTGCGCGGCTGCGTTGAGCTGCTCGTCATTCTTCAGGCTATAGAAGGTCGATACTTCATATCCGTTTTCTTCCGTGAAAACTTTTTCAAAGTCCGCGACATTCGCCGCACGGTAGCCGGACTCAGAGGGCGGGTTGTTGACGATGCCAACTTTGATCATTGCAGCCGCTTCAGGCTCTTCAGCTTCCGGTTCCGTTACGGCAACTTCGGTTTGCGTCGTCGTGTCCTCCGCTTCCGTTGTCGTATCGGTCGTTGCCGGTGTCTTCTGTGCGCAGGCCGCAAGGCTCAGCACCATCATGACGATAAGGAATACTGTAATTAACTTTTTCATGTTTCCGATTTCCTTTCCCTTTTCAAGATATGATGTGAATGGTAGATTTGCAGTCGCATGTGCGACCCATCATTTTTCTTATAGCATACGAAAAGTTATAAACCAACAACTTCGAGCCAAGCGCATAAGAATGTCAACCATCTCAATTAGATAACATACCGTCCTGAATTTTCGCGTTTCTCCGGCGTTTCGGCGATCGTAATTTTTCCAACGTCCATAGTAAAAAAACTACCGTTAAATGTGGATCTGGAATATAAAAAGTGCGGGTTTCGCCGGAGCGGAACCCGCACTTTTTCGTTTTTGTGTCATATCAATATCCCCGGTCGTCGATCACTTCCTGTGTAATGGTACGGCTATCGAACCACTTTTCGTCAATATAACGTTCCAGCTCGACCGATTCACCGTGCTCCAGCCGCTGGATGATTTCCGCAACATACGGTCCCTGGAGCGGATTGCACTCTACATTCAGTGCAATCTTGCCCTGCATGCAATACGTAAGTCCAAGCTTTGTCGCGTCAAACGAGATGACGAGTACGCCACCGTCCACATTGCAGTATAGGCCGGCTTCTTCCATTGCGTCGATCGCGCCAAGTGCCTCTCCGTCGTTTTCGCAGTAAACAACGTCGATGTCCGTGGTTTCTTCCAGAATGGCGTTCATCACCTCATAGGTCTTTGCCCGCGTAAAGTCGCCGCATTCCTGAGCAACGATCTGCCAATTCACGTTGCGCTTGATCGCCTGCTCCAGCGCGGCGGTACGTCCAATCTGCGCAGACGACGCAAGTGTGCCCTGAATATGAACGATATGGATCGGGTTCTGCGTCCGTCCCATGTCCGAAAGGAAGTTTTCCAGCCAGGTGATAGCCGTTTCCCCTTCTTCATAGAAGTCGGAGCCGATATATGCCGTATATAAGCTGCGGTCTTCCACCTCAATGTCGCGGTCAATGACAATCACCGGTATTTCCGCGTCCCGCGCTTCTTCCAAAATCGAAGTCCATCCGGTTTCCACACGCGGCGAGAACACGATGTAATCTACATCCTGCTGAATAAAGGTGCGGATCGCGCGGATCTGGTTCGCCTGTTCGTTGCGGGCGTCGTCGTAGATCAATTCATACCCGTTTTCCTCATTCAGTGCGGCTTTCACACTTTCGGTGTTTGCAACGCGCCATTCGGACTCCGCGCCGAGCTGTGAAAAACCGACCACAATCAGGTTGCCCAGACTCTCTTCCGACTCGTCTTCCACAGATGAAGCATCATATACGCAGCCGCAAAGCAAGCCCGCAAGCAATGGCAGGATACATATGGCGGCGAGGATTTTTTTCATGTACTCATCTCCCTTTCTTCATGTGTCTGCATGGGTATGATGACGGAAATCTTTGTTCCAACGTCCGGCGTGCTCTCGATGCTCAGCCCGTATTCCGCGCCAAAGAGAATCTGAATGCGCTGGTGCACCGTCCGCAGACCGAATCCCTCACGTCGGTCGTCGACAAGCGACGCATGAACTTCCTCCAGCCGCTCGGCCGGCATGCCGCAGCCGTCGTCCGCCACCTCCAGAATGATGTGTTCGCCCTGCGCGCGTCCGCTCACACGGATCAATCCTTTGCGCCGCCGGATTTTTATGCCGTGGTACAACGCGTTTTCCACCAGCGGCTGTAATGTGAGTTTCGGCAGTATGTAAACCTCAAGCTCTTCGGGAAGGTCGATTTCATACTCCATCAAATCACGGTAACGCATCCGCTGGATTTCCAGATAACTTCGTATATGCTGCTGTTCTTCCTTTAGCGTGATGACGTTCTGTCCACGACTCAATGAAAAGCGGAAATAATTAGACAAACTGCTGACCATGGTGACCGCTTCGTTGATTTCACTGGATTCGATCAGCCAGACGATGGTGTCCAGTGTGTTATATAAGAAGTGCGGGTTGATCTGCGCCTGCAGTAGTGCAAGCTCCGTGCGGCGCCGCTGCTTTTCCTGCTCGGCGTTGCGGTCGATCTGACGTTTCAGATGCACAACCATGCTCTCGATGCCGTCGGAAAGCAACTGTACTTCTTCAACATCCGCCTGAATCGGCTCGCAGACAAGCAGGCCGCCATGGCCGATTGCAACCAATCGGTCACAAAGCATGTCCACCGGATCGACGATACGGCGGCTGAGCTTGCGTGAATAGCTGAGCAAAAAGTACAGCAGCACCATAGCGAGAATGACGATGAAAACCAGCAGCACGATCATGTTTGTAGTCATTGTGGATTGGAGCACGTCCAGATGCACTGCCTCATAGTATAAGTAGGTGTACATATATTCCTGGATCAGGTCGGCCATGACGTAGATGTTGTCGTTCAGCTGGCTCATACGGGAATCGTAACCGTCGGTCTCTGCGATTTCCTGCATCTTGTCTTCAAGATTGTGACAAAGGTTCAGCACGCTGTTGATGGCGCGCAGGCTGTCTTTTTCGGACGTGGTGTCGATCAGCTTCAGCGCAATCGTCTCCGCGGACTTGACCTCTTCGGTCGGCAGTCCTTCCGAATACTGGCTGTCGATTACGTAATAGTACATCTTGGTTTTGATGTTGTCGGTAAACTCACGGTTAAAGTCGGAAGCCGTGGTCACGTTGTTTAAAATCGCATTGTATTGCAGGCCGTATCCGATCCCGATGCCCACCACAAGGATGATGATCAGCATCAGCGGGATGGTGACGACCAGTATCATCTTCCACAGTTTTTTCTGCATAGTGGTTTTTTCACTTTTGCCTGTCTGCCTGAGCTCTTCGATCACCGTTTGTCTCCTCTGCGGTACTCGCTTGGCGTGCATCCCGAAACCTTTTTAAACACAAAACTAAAGTAATGCGAATCCCGAAAGCCTACGGCAAACGCAATCTCGCTGGAGCGCATCTCCGTGTGACGCAGCATGCGCTTTGCCTCGGCGATACGCTTTCCCGTCAGGTATTCGATAAACGTCTGCCCGACTTCTTGGCTGAACATTGCGGAAAAATAATTGGGGCTTATGTTCACCTTTTGGGCTACTTTGTCAAGCGAAATCGTCTCGTCCTGATAATGCTTGTCGATAAAGCCGATGGCCTGCACCAACAAGTCTCTCTGCTGTTTTTTGCTTTCATTGTCGCGCAGCTCCATCACGTGCTGCATCACACTGCGCAAATATGCGCGTGTTTCGTCCGGTTTGGATATATCGTCCGTCGGCCGGAGTTCCGACGGCCAGAAGCTGTCCGCATGGCAGCCGATCGAGTCGAGATACTCCATCGCCGCAAAAAACACCGTCATAGTCAAAAACCGGCAGAACATAGGCATTAGCGCGGTTTCTTCGCCCGCGCTTTGCATCAGCTGCTCAATAAACTGATCGATTTCTTCCGTTGTACCGCCGCTTAAAAAGCAGCGTACCAGTTGCTGGTCAATATCCCGCGTTCCTTTGTCCGCCGCGTTGCCGCCGATTTTACGCATGTTTTGAATGCTTGTTTCGGAAAGGATGTGCTCCTCCGGGCAGATATAGCGATAGGACAGGATGCGGTTTGCTTCCGCAAAACATACGGGCAGCGCGCTGAGCCGTAAAACCGGCGTACCATAGGAAATGTGCCAGTTTGCCTCGCGGCCTGCGAGCTCGCAGAGTTGCTGAATGCTTGCAACGCATTCCAGCGTACGTTTCCCGACGTCCTCCCGTCCGCCTTTGATGAGCGCCGCGTGCGTCGTGATGTTCCAGCGGAACAGGATCAATTCCGGCTGGCTGACGAAAAACTGCGTCACCTTGTCCTGCGTTGCGGCAAGCGAGTCGGTGTATCCTTCCGGCGCACTGCCGTTGTATGCGGCGCTGTTGATTGAAAACAGCAGGATATTATAGGACGGCGCGTTCAGGTCAATGTCCATCGCTTTTGCGGTTTCGGATATCTCCGAAACACTCATGCCGCCGGTGACGACCTGCTCAAAAAAGCGCCTGCGGGAAAATACTTCATATTCCTGCGCCTCGCGCTGAAACATTGCAAGATAGTCGCGCTGCCGTTGCTCGGCTCCCATCTTTTTTTGCAGCGTGATGAGCAAATCCACCATCTTTTCCTTTATGATGGGCTTGAGCAGGTATTGTTCCACACCCATGCGGATTGCGCGCTGCGCAAACGCAAAATCATCGTAACCGCTGATAATAACGATCTTTGTGCGCGGCAATTCCTTGCGGACCAGTTCGCTCAGCGCAAGTCCGTCCATAAACGGCATTTTGATGTCGGTAATCAACAAGTCGGGTTGAATTTGGCGGATCAGCGGCAGCGCAAGTTCACCGTCGGGCGCGTCCCCGGCGTATAAAAAGCCGTATTGCTCCCAACTGATGTTTTTGCGTATACCTTCTCGTACTACGATCTCGTCTTCGACAAGAAAGACCTTGAACATTGGATCTTCCTTTCTAAAGGACATGTCAATTTTATCATAAAAAGTACATGTTCATATTAAATTAAGATGTGTAAACTTCTCCAGTTAAACTCTATTGTGTCCTATTATACGATAATATCCAATAGGTTTTCTTTCGTTTTTGGTTTGATTTTTTATTCAACTGCAAACCCGCTTCGTTTTATTACGGCAAAAGACCCGTTCCCGCAGGAGCGATGAGCGTGCGTCGTTTCTGTCGCGTTTTCCGGCGCGGCGTACAAAACAGGCCGAAACATGCGTTTTTTGCCGACCATGCGCGAAATAATCCAACAAAAAACATAAGAATTCACACTGTTTTTATGTTGATGCATCCGCCTTTTTTGAAATATGATACATATATCAAATCAACTCTTTTGCCTGGCGCGCAGCAAAGCATGCGCGCTGCACGGCAAGAATCCAAGAATCAACGAACTTCGAGGGCTTGTTATGATGCAAAACACCACCGGCGCCGCCGCGATCCGTGACGGCAAAACCTATCTCGGCATTGAGTTCGGCTCCACACGCATTAAGGCCGTGCTGATCGACGAATCGCATGCCGTGCTCGCCTCCGGCAGCCACAACTGGGAAAACCGCCTGGAAGACGGCGTATGGACCTATTCGCTGGATGATATCTTCTCCGGTTTGCAGGACGCTTATCAAAAACTTTCCGCAAACGTAATGGATCAATACGGCGAAACGCTTACCCGGGTCGGCGCAATGGGCATTTCCGCCATGATGCACGGTTATATGGCCTTTGATGCGGCGGGCAATCTGCTTGTGCCGTTTCGCACATGGCGAAACACCATGACGGGCCGGGCGGCAAAAGAGCTCTCTTCCTTCTTCGGCTTCAATATTCCGCAGCGCTGGAGCATTGCGCACCTGTATCAGGCCATGCTCAATAAAGAACCGCACGTAACGTCCGTTTCGTTTCTCACAACGCTTGCCGGCTATATCCACTGGCGGCTTACGGGTGAAAAGCTGATCGGCGTCGGCGACGGCTCCGGCATGTTCCCTGTTGACAGCGCGGCGCTTTGCTACGACGGGACCATGGCCGCGACGTTCCAACAGCTTGCGGACAAATACGGCTGCGGCTGGAAACTTCTGGACATCCTTCCGCGGCTATTACCCGCGGGTGCGCAGGCCGGTCGGCTGACGCCGGAAGGCGCGGCGCTTCTCGATCCCGAGGGTAAACTGCAGCCCGGCATTCCCATGTGCCCGCCGGAAGGCGACGCGGGTACGGGGATGGTCGCGACCAACAGCGTCCGCAAGCGCACGGGTAACGTCAGCGCGGGTACGAGCGTATTCGCCATGCTGGTGATGGAGCGTCCGCTCTCGCGTTCGTATCCGGAGGTAGACTTGGTAACCACGCCGTCGGGCGATCCTGTCGCAATGGTGCACTGCAACAATTGCACAAGCGACGTCGACGCGTGGATTCGTCTCTTTGGCGAGGCAGCGAGTGTACTCGGCGCATCGTTCGACGAACGCACGCTGTATCGAACCCTCTACAAACAGGCACTGCTAGGCGTGCCGGACTGTGGCGGGCTCATCACATACAACTATCTTTCCGGCGAACACGTCACCGGGCTGGACGAAGGCCGCCCGTTGATGCTGCGCAGGCCGGACACAGCGTTTACGCTTGCAAACGTCATGCGCGCGCATCTGACCTCCGCCTGCGCTTCGCTGCGCATCGGCATGGATATACTTGCCGCCGAACAGGTGGAGCTGGATGCAATGACAGGACATGGCGGCTTCTTCAAGGTTGAAGGCGTCGGTCAAACCATCATGTCCGCTGCGCTCGGTACCCCGATCACCGTTATGGAAACCGCGGGCGAAGGCGGCCCCTGGGGCATGGCTGTCCTCGCGGCCTATATGCAAAACCGTGCTGCAGACGAATCACTTTCGGATTATCTGGAACAGCGCGTCTTCATGGACGCAAAATGTACAACCGTCTCCGCCACCGATGCGGATTCGGCGGGCTATGCGTCATTTATGGAAGATTACAAGCGCTGCCTCGCGCTGGAGCGGTCGGCGGTACAGTTAACGAAAGACTAGAGAGGATGGACCGATGCTTGAAGCGCTCAAACAGCAGGTTCTCGAAGCGAACCTAAAATTGCCACAGCTGAATCTTGTTGCGTTCACGTGGGGAAACGTCAGTGGAATCGACCGCGGAAGCGGTGTCATGGTCATAAAGCCCTCCGGCGTTGCCTATGCGGATATGAGCGCGGATCAGATGGTCTGCGTCGATCTTCAAAGCGGCGCGGTCGTGGAGGGCGACTACCGCCCATCTTCGGACACGCCGACGCATATCGCACTCTACCGTGCGTTTCCGCAAATCGGCGGAGTCGTTCACACACACTCCCGCTGGGCAACCATCTTCGCGCAGGCTGGCCGCGCCATCCCGGCGCTCGGCACCACGCATGCGGATTATTTTTACGGCGATGTTCCCGTTACGCGCCCGCTGACAAACGAAGAAATTGCAGGCGCATACGAAATGGAGACCGGCAATGTCATCGTGGAGACTATGAACAACGTCGATCCCGTCGCAATGCCCGCCATTTTGGTACGGGAGCACGGCCCGTTTACCTGGGGCAAAGACCCGGCCGAGGCAGTCTATCATGCCGCCGTGCTGGAGGAAGCCGCCATGATGGCCTGGCACACAATCGGGCTTGTTGCGGACGTGCAGCTCAATCCCGCACTGCTGGACAAGCATTATTTGCGCAAGCACGGCAAAAACGCCTATTATGGGCAGGACAAGCATTAAGCATATCGCTCTACTCCATTCCCATTGGTCCTTACCGGAGAAACCGAAGTTGGTGGCTTACTGGTGTCTCCAGATAATCGCGATAGAGTATCCTCTCCTCTTCCTCAAGCGCCGCCGATCAAAGCCTGAAAACAACCTGAAAGATTCCTTTCGGGCAAAATTCAGCAAAAGGCGGTATCCTCCAGTTGTTGAAACCAAGCAAGCCAACCGGGTGGTGGCCGGAGCGGCAAGCGGTATCAGCAACAGCATTTTTTCATTTTTTCCTTCCTTTGATGAAACGCCGCGCTAGAGCACGCGGCGTTTTGTCTGTCGAAAAATATCCGAGGATGTTAAAATCGTAATCCGTAACGTAAAAACCCCCGGCTATATCGGCTCATCCGGCGTAACGCTCTCGCTCGTTTCAGTCGGTTCGACGCCGCAGTTTCGGAATTCTGCTATAATAGCCACAAACACGGCGATTACGCCGCAAGGAGGTTTTTGGTGCACGATAAACGAACCCGCAACGTCATGTTGATTGCAATAACGCTGATCGGCCTTACCTTCGGCTGCTGGCTGTATGCCTGGCTGTCCGGCGTTTTATCCTATTGGGGTGCAGGCATGACCACGTCCCGCTGGATTGCCGTGGCGGGTGCAATTCTCGCGCTCAGCACATTCTTTATTCGCCCCATACCAATCAAGGTTACGACAATCGCCGCAATCTATCTCATTATCTTCAGCTTTTTTGCATGGTTGGTACAAAAGATACTGACCGGCGTTTGGCCATCCATGGCGGCATCCGGCTGGTTCTGGCAAGGCGGAATAGCGGCGCTTGTATGCTCCGCCGGTATGCTGATCTACGGTGTGGTTCACGGCAGGCGCATGATCGTCAAGCGCTACACGCTGTGTACGTCCTTGCCCGTTCCCGGCGGCGAGTTGCGCATTGCGTTGATTTCGGACGTCCATATGGGACTGACGATCGATGCAAACCGGCTCCGGCAACAGATGGATCGTTTGGCGGAAGAAAAGCCGGATTTGCTCGTCATCGCGGGCGATTTGGTGGACGATCAAACAACACCCGAACAGATGTGCGCCGCCTGTACCGTCGTCGGCAGTCTATCGACTAAATATGGCGTCTACTTTGCATATGGCAATCACGATTTGGCAAGCCACGGACCAACGCCGCCTTATACGAAGGCGGAGCTTGACGAAGCCCTGACAAACGCAAATGTTCACATTCTGGACGATGCACATATCATCGCCGCAGGCATAACCCTCGTCGGTCGTCACGATGCCGCTTTTGCACGACATGCAGACCGTGCTCCACTCGACCGGCTGCTAGACGGAGTTGATATGACCAAACCGGTCATACTGATCGACCATCAGCCGCGTGAATTGAAAGAAGCCGCTGCCGCAGGCGTAACCTTGCAGCTCAGCGGGCACACGCATGCAGGACAGGTCTGGCCGATGAGTCGGCTCAGTCGGTTGTTTGGCTTTGCCTACGGACACAAACGTATCGGCGGCATGGACGCGATCGTAACCTCCGGCATGGGCAATCGCGGCTCCGTGCTACGCAGTGGCTGCACAGCGGAAATGGTGCTGATCAGCCTGCGCGACACTGCGTCCGATATGGAGTAACCGCATCTAGCACGATACACGCATATAAAAAACGGCCTTTCAGCCGTTTTTTTTATATTGTATTGATTTAGTGGATCGTCGTCCTGTCTCTGCCGGATTTTTTTGAACGGTACATCGCCTCGTCCGCGTTTTTGATCAGCTCCCCTTCTTCCTTGATCGACGTCTCAGGGAACGCATCGCACCCAGAGCTGATCGTTATGCGGATACAGTTATTGCCATACGCCGTATGGTTCTCCGACACAATGTGCCGGATACGCTCCGCAATTGAGAACGTATCTTCTTTTGCCGCACCCGGCAGGATCAAAACGAATTCCTCTCCTCCGAATCGCATCAGCACGTCGCCGTCCCGCATGCCCTGTCGGATCTGACACGCCAAATTTTTCAGCACCCGGTCGCCGACGACATGCCCGTAGGTATCGTTGATGCGCTTAAAATGATCGATATCCAGCATAATGACACCGAGCGGGATGTCTTTGCGAACCGATCGCACGTACTCTTCGTGCAGGCGTACCATACCGAAACGACGATTGAGCACCCCCGTCAGCGGATCCAGTGCCGCCAGCTTTTGCAGCTGTTCGTGGTCAAATGCGTTATGCAGCGCAACCGCAAGACTCTGCGTAAAAATCGGCATCTTCTTGAGGTTTTCCGCGCCGAACGGATCCGCCTTTGCCAGCAGGATGACCGCAATCGGAACATTTTTGTACAGTATGGGTTCAATTAACACTTCGGACGGCAAAAACTGCGTCAGCGCACTGTTTACAACCACGTTTTTGGGGTAGCAGGTGTAGATACGCTCGCCCTTTGCAAATGCAGTAAGGATGTTCTCGTTGGTTTCGAGGCCTTTTGCCTCACGGATTCCCGCCGATTGCAACAGCCGGATCTCGCCGTCCTGATCGGCGAGGATCGCGCCCGCGTCCGCATGCGTACTGCTGCGTGCCAGATTCAGCGCCTGTTCGGCAAGGGACTGTAAATCCAGTTGACAGGAAAACGTTGCAGTGAACGACTTGATCTCGTCCAGCGTCCGCAGCGAGCTTGCAAACGCCGCAATCAGCTCGTTAAACGCCTGTGCGCTGCTGCCGAATTCATCACATGTCTCCACGGGTACCGCACAGTGCTCCGGATTGCAGTCGGCAATGCTGCCGCTGTCCGAAACCGAGATGATCGTATCCTTTACTTCTTTCATCTTTGATGTGACGGCATGCAGTTTGTACTTTACGACCACGCGCGATATCGCGATATTGACAAAACCGACAAGGACGCCAGCTATCATGCACGATGCAATAAACCAGCTGCTCAACGCAATCTGCTGTGATACGCCGAGTAAAACCACAAAAAAAGGAAACACCATGCCGATCAGCAGCCCGAATCCCATCATGTAGACAGCCAATCTTACAAATGTGTTTTTCTGACGTTTCATGCTTGCTCCTTGTAAAAACAAATAATTTATATATATTATCACGCCGCCGTGTCACATGCTAACAATCCATACTCGTAATACTGTGATTGGTTTTATTCAAAACGTCCTTTGTACGGCTTGTCTGTCGACACACTGCAAAAATTTTACATTGTTCGCTATATGGGAACGCATATGTCATATTTGGGAACATTTTGGTTGATATCCCTTGCCGCACAATGCTATGATTGTTTCGTAAAGAGCAAGTACTTCTCGTCCGAATTCGGTGATTGACAATGACAAAAGACAACACGGCCCATGTGAAATCCATTGAGCGGGCACTTCTGCTGGTAGACGCTCTGGCTGAAGAACCGCGCGAGCATTCGCTGACCGAGCTCTCAAAAAAACTCGGTTGGCCAAAGAGCACCGTCCATGGCGTTCTGTCCACCCTGGTTCAGTACCGCTATGCGGAACAGTCCGATGAAACGGGCCGTTACCGTCTTGGCATCCGCTTTTTCGAGCTTGGGATCAAAGTCGGCAAAATGTGGGACATCCGCTCAATCGCCATTCCATACATGCAAAAGCTCAACACGGAACTTGGCGAAATGGTACAGCTCGGCACGGAAGACCGCGGTGAAATGCTGTATCTTGAAAAGCTGGATTCCACGCACCTGATCCGTATCGTATCCGAAATTGGCGGTCGGCTTCCGATTCACTGTACTGGTCTCGGCAAAGCTATTCTGGCATATATGCCGCCGCTCAAAGTCAAGCAGATCATCCGTGAGCACGGGTTGACGTCCTATACCGCAAACACCATTACACACCCGGCCGCGCTGGAACGGGAACTGCAAAAAATCCGCGAACAGGGTTATGCGATCGACGATGGCGAAATTATGCTTGGCCTGCGTTGCGTCGCGGCGCCGATTTTCGATGGCAAGGGTCAGGTCAAGTATGCTTTAAGCATCTCCGGCATACAGAACAATCTTGAAGGCGCGAGGCTGGAGCGCATTAAAAACCGCGTGGTCGAAACCGCTGCCGCAATCACAAAAACCCTCAAACGTACTAGTATTTAACGCCGCATCTACACAAAAACAAGCGGCTTGAAATTGGAATCTCCATCTATGGATTTTAAATATATCGCTTAAAAGGAGGCTTATAACAAATGGAAAAAAGACCTGAAATTGCAAAATCGATTTTGACCGGCAGTTTTCAAACGAACTATCATGATGTTGGCAGTGGCTTCCCGCTGATCATGCTGCATGGTTCCGGCCCGGGCGTCTCTGCATGGGCAAACTGGAACCGGCTGTTCCCGCTGATGTCAAACGAGCATCATATCTATGCGCCGGACCTCGTGGGCTTCGGTTATACGGACCGTCCCGAAGGCATGAACTATAATATGGACGTCTGGGTCAAGCAGACGATCGATTTCATGGATGCGCTGAACATTGAACAGGCTGATATCATCGGCAATTCGTTCGGCGGCGCGCTGGCGATGGCACTGGCGATTCTCAAGCCGGAGCGCGTGCGCAAGCTCGTCCTTATGGGCAGCATGGGCGTTACTTTCCCGCTGACTTACGGGCTGGATCGCGTTTGGGGTTATCAGCCGTCGCTGACCAATATGCAGGAACTCATCGGCATCTTTGCCTATAATCGCAAAATGATGCCGCCGGAACTTGCACAGGGTCGCTATGAAGGCAGCATCCAGCCGGGATTTCAGGAGAGCTTTTCATCCATGTTCCCGGAACCGCGTCAGGACGGCGTGGAAGCCATGGCGCAATTTGAAATCTATCTCAAAGAGATTCGGCATCAAACGCTGATCGTACACGGACGTGAAGACCGCGTCATCCCGTTGTCAACTTCCATGAAGCTGATCGAGTCGATTGAAAACGCGCAGCTGCATGTGTTCGGCAAATGCGGGCATTGGACGCAGATCGAGCGCACACAAGAGTTTGCGGAAATCGTGCATACCTTCCTAACCATCGACCCGCCGTATTCAAAGTCATGAACACAAGAGAGTTAAAGGCGACCATTCAGCTCTGCGCAGAAAGGCTGGAAAACGCCGAACGGCTTCGCATTCCAGTTTCGCCGTTGTCAAAAGACTTCCCCGCGCTGACGGTGGACGACGCATACGCCATTCAGGCACATAATGTCGACAGGCTCATTTCGCATGGCGCGACGATCTCCGGTAAAAAGATTGGGCTGACCTCTCCGGGGATGCAGCAGCTCCTCGGTGTGAATGAGCCGGACTACGGCCATCTGTTCAGTTCTATGGAGTGCGATTGCGAAGTATCTTCGGCGGAGTTGATTCAACCGAAGATTGAAGCGGAAATCGCGTTTGTGTTAAAGGAAGATCTGCCGGATCGCGAAGTGACGGTTGAGGACGTAAAAAACGCAACGGCATACGTCGTCGCCGCGTTTGAAATCGTCGACAGCCGTGTTGCGGACTGGAAGATCAAGCTCGTGGATACCATTGCGGACAACGCTTCGTCCGCGCGGTATGTATTGGGCGATACTAGGCTCCCCATCGACGGGGTGGATTTGTCCGCCGTTACGATGACAATGGAAAAAGACGGCGAAGGATTGGTGAGCAAAGGCAGCGGCTCAGCCGTTATGGGCGATCCCGTAATCGCGGTCGCCTGGCTGGCAAACTGCATGCGCCGTTACGGTGTGCCGCTCAAAAAGGATGAGGTCTTATTGTCCGGCGCGTTCTGCGCCGCGTTGCCCGCAAACAAGGGCGATGTGTTCAAAGCAACTTTCTCGCAGCTTGGCACGGTAACGGCTCGTTTCGTGTAAAGCAACTTCAACCACAACAAACCTCGCTTCCCCTCAAGTGCCGTAAAACACATGCGGCAGGCAGGTTTGTTTTCTATACCTTAAAACAAGGCAGGTGACGAAATTGAGCAAGATCAAAGTAGCCGTAATCGGTCCGGGTAACATCGGCAGTGATTTAATGTATAAAATCATGCGGAGTGATTATCTGGAGATGGCGATGATGGCAGGAATTGTGGAATCCGAAGGTATACGCCGTGCGGCGGGCCTCGGCGTTCCGGTTTCCATTCAGGGCGTTTCGGCGGTCGTGCAAAACCCCGAAATCAAGATAGCCTTTGACGCAACCAGTGCAACCGCACACGAAAAGATCAACGGCCCCGCGCTGAAACAGGCCGGTATTATAGCGGTGGACCTTACCCCCGCCGCAGTCGGACCGTACTGCGTACCCAGCGTCAATCTTGAAGAACTCAAAACTGCAGACAATATCAACATGGTAACCTGCGGCGGACAGGCAACCATTCCCATCGTCAATGCGATCCATCGCGTTGCGGGTGTGGAATATGCCGAAATCGTTGCGGCGATCGCTTCCAAGAGCGCCGGGCCGGGTACACGTGCCAATATGGACGAATTTACCGAAACAACAAGCCGTGCGCTGGAAGTCGTCGGTATGGCAAAAAAAGGGAAAGCAATCATCGTCCTGAACCCTGCCGAGCCGCCGATCAATATGACGGATACCGTTTTGGTACGCGTTGCAGACAAAACCGTACCGTTTGAAACGATTCGCGACTCCATTTTGCAGATGGTCGAGCAAGTGCAAACCTACGTTCCAGGTTATCGCCTGCGCGTACCGCCGCAGATGGACGGTGATAAGGTGTCCGCCGTCGTGCAGGTGCAAGGACAGGGTGACTTCCTTCCCACCTTTGCGGGCAATCTCGATATTATAAATGCCGCGGCAATTGCGGTAGCGGAAAAAATAGCACAGGAACTGCTGAAAGGAGGCGATGCACAATGAAGCTGCAAATCGTCGACGCTACCCTGCGGGACGGCAGCCATGCCGTACGCCATTCCTTCACCGCCGAGCAGGCGCGGAGCATTTCGGAGCGGCTGGACCGCTGCAATGTGCCGATCATCGAAGTCAGCCACGGCGACGGGCTGGGCGGCTCCAGCTATACGTATGGTTTTTCCAAGGAAGATCCGTTTTCACTGATTGAGGCAGCTGCCGGAGCAGTCAAACAGGCGAAGATCTCCGTTCTGCTGTTGCCGGGCATCGGCACCATTGCGGATCTGGCGCGCGCAAAGGACTGCGGCGCGTCAATCGTCCGCGTCGCCACCCATGTTACAGAGGCGGACATCAGCGCACAGCATATTCAGGCGGCAAAATCCATGGGACTCATGGCCGTCGGCTTTCTGATGATGGTACACATGCTTGATCCGGATGGAATTGCCGAACAGGCAAAAAAGATGGAATCCTATGGTGCGGATTACATCAACCTTGCGGATTCTGCGGGCGCGCTGTTGCCGGAACAGGTGAAAGAGCGGATTGAAGCCGTTCGTGCTTCGGTTAAGATACCGGTCGGCTTCCATGCGCACAACAACCTCAGCCTGGCCGTTGCCAACTCGCTTGCCGCCGCTGATGCGGGCGCCACATATATCGACGCAACGCTGCGTGGACTGGGCGCCGGGGCGGGCAACACGCAAATCGAAGTGCTCACAGGTGTTTTACAGCGCAAAGGGATTGACACCGGGCTGGACCTATATGGCCTGCTCGACGCTTCCGAACAAACAGTCGCGCCCATCATGCTGCGTCCGCAGATCATCGACAGCGGCTCGCTCATGCTCGGTTACGCTGGTGTGTACTCCAGCTTTCTTCTGCACGTCTACAACGCCGCGGAAAAATATAATCTGGAGCCACGCGACATCCTCATGGAAGTCGGCAAGCGTAAAATGGTCGGCGGTCAGGAGGATCTGATCATCGATGTTGCTTACAGCCTCAAGCAATCGAGGAGCGCCTGACTTTGGGCGCGCGCTATAACATTACCCTCGCTTCAGGGGAAACTTTTCCCTGCGGCACGGAGGACGAAAGCGTACTTGCCGCCATGCGGCGGGCAAACGTTGGACCGATCAAAAGCGGTTGCTTCGGCGGTGGCTGCGGCATTTGCAAAATGCGCGTCACGTCCGGCTCCTACCGAAGGTTTAAACCGATGAGCCGCGCACATGTATCCGAACAGGAACAACAAAACGGCGTCGTATTACTTTGCTGTATTCGCCCGACAAGCGACCTGACGCTGGCCCCCGTTAACGATATGTAAAGAATAGTCTGTAAGAGCCTGAAAAGTTTGGCCTTCTTGCCGGCCACTAAATAAAAAGGAGAGATAAACACTATGGCACTCAATCAAACCCTGAGACCCGGCCTGATTCAGCTGCGGGTGCTGGACCTGGACAAAACGTTGGAATTTTACAAAAACATTCTCGGTTTGGACGAGGTCGCCCGTACGGCGGACGGCCGTGTTTGCCTGAAAACCTACGACGAGTTTGACCACCACTCGGTCACCCTGCGCAAAGCCGATGAGGCGGGCGTGGACTCCGTAGCGTTCAAGGTAGACTCAGAAGAGACGCTCGATCGTATGGCGAAGGAAACCGAAGCCTTTGGCTATCCGGTTACGGAAGTCCCCGCCAACACGGATCAGCCGGGCTTTGGCCGTCGTTTCCGTTTCACAATCTCGACCGGTCATGTGTTCGAGCTCTATGCAACGGTCGATCTCGCGCCGAAGCACCCCGGCCTTCTCAATCCGGATATCTGGGAAGAACAGCCGCACGGCATGGGCGTCATCCGTCTGGATCACTTCCTGCTCTACGGTCCTAACATCGCCGAAGCAGAGCGTTACTGTACGGAAGTGCTTAAGATGTACGTGCCCGAAGTTTGCAACCTGCCCGACGGCAAGCGTCTCGCAGCATGGGTCACCGGTAACAACAAGCCGCATGACCTGGCGTTCGTAGAGTATCCGAAGCCCGGAAAAATCCATCACGTTGGATTCCTTCTGCAGGACTGGAACCATGTTGGTCAGGTTGCCGATCTGATCGCCATCAACCGGCTCAAGAAGGATATCGGCCCGACGCGCCATGCAATCACACGCGGTCAAACCATCTATTTCTGGGAGCCGTCCGGCAACCGCATCGAAGTTTACGCCGGTGGCTACACCGCCTCTCCGGACAATCCGCAGCGTGTTTGGGATTCCGATCACCTCGGTCGCGGCCTGTTCTATTATGAAGGCGAAATGATCCCGAGTTTCCTGGAAATTGTAACCTGATCCTCACCCTATCCCCGAACAATCACAGGTCTGCAATGCCCTTTTCACACGGTCAGAACCAAATGAAATCGGTGTTGCAAAAAACAAACGCTCCGAACCGGTATGCCCGGCGTCGGGGCGTTCGTTTTTACTTTGTTGGTTCGAAAGGTCGCTGGACGCAGTAACCTTGTATAGAAACGCTACATTTGCATTTTTTCTATTTGGATTTTTATTCGTCGGGCGACTGGGGAAAAGCCTTTTGAATGCACTCGTTCATCATATCGTAAACGATCGCTATTTCACGCATTTCATCCTGAAAGTCCGGTCCACCTTTGCCCTGCTGAATCGCCGTGCAGAGTGCATCGCAGGCGATTGCCAGACGAACCATGCCCATATTGTAAGCCTTTACCTTCAGTTTGTGCGCATATCGCGCCGCCTTTGAAAAATCTCTGTTTTTCAGCGCGGTCAGGATTGCACCATAATATTTATCTTCCGAAAACCGCCGCAGATGTTTTTCATACAGGTCTTCGTTTCCGGAAAATCGACGCTTCCCAATGTCGATGTGAATCATACTATTACATAATATTACTTTGATTGCATTATTCATTAAAGGTCACCACCTTATCTAATTGTAACATGCTTTATGCAAAAGGCTGCACAATATCTTCAAGTTATTTTATATTTATTGAAATTAACTGGATTTATATGAAAAATTTCAAGCGTGTACGCGTGATATCAGTTGACTTTTTCGGGTTTTTATGATAAAGTTCCACAGTATTCAGAATAATCGCTTTGACCGCACATGTCTGCAGATCATCGTTATTAGATGATCGGCACATGTGCTTTTTGAATATATTACAAGTTCTTGGAGGTACGAAATGAATTCCGGCACAGTAAAATGGTTTAATTCCGAAAAAGGTTATGGTTTCATCGCAAACGACAACGGCGGAGACGACGTGTTCGTGCACTTTCGCTCGATTCAGGGAGACGGCTACAAGACCCTGAACGAAGGCCAGAAGGTCACGTTTGACGTTGAAGCCGATCCACGCGACAGCAGCAAGCTGCGCGCCGTAAATGTTTGTATCGTAGCGTGAACGTCCCGTTCACAGGAGTCTACGTGTTACTGATAACAACTACAGAAACAGAATAAGAAAGGGTTACAAATGTTTAGTGACAAAACAGTCGTCTGCAAAGATTGCGGACAAAACTTCACGTTCACCGCTGGCGAACAGGAATTCTATGCCGAAAAGGGCTTCACCAATGAGCCGCAGCGCTGCAAATCCTGCCGCGCCGCTCGCAAGAACTCCCGCGGCAGCGAAGGCGGTTCCCGCCAGATGTACGACGCGGTCTGTTCAAATTGCGGTCGTCCCTGCAAGGTTCCGTTCGAGCCGCGCGGTGACCGTCCGGTCTATTGCAGCGATTGCTTCCGTAAGTAAGCGAACGCAAACCAGCAAACAAAGACGCGCTCCCTTAGGGGCGCGTCTTTTTGCGTACTTATCTTAAAACCATCTTTACTATTTTTTCCCTTTGAGCATCTTCAGCTTATCCGAGACAAATTCGCGCAGCCGTCCGGAATCCAGATCCAGCTTATGCAGCAGCGCCGCGGGCATAGAGTCCGCCTTCTTGTCCTGTCCGTAGAAAAACAGTGCCAGTGCGCCCGGGCCGACATGCGCACCCGTGCCGGGTTCATAGCAAACGATCATGAAGTCTTCAATATTATGTTTCGCTGCAATCAAATCCCGCAAAACCAGCGCGTCCCGCTCGCATGCGGCGTGTGCAATGCCAATCGTCTGCGATTCGGGATCGATAGCCGTTTTATCGAATATATCGGCGAGTGTGCGGATAGCCGCTTTGCGTCCAGGCACTTTACTGCCAAGCACAATTTTGCCGTCGTCGCCTTTCATAATCGGCTTTATCTGGAGCATGGAACCGACGAGCGCAGCCACTCCGCTGATCCGTCCACCACGGCTGAGGAATTGCAGGTCGTCGGCCAAAAAATGCTGGCGGACAGACTTTCTTGCTTCCTCAACCCACGCGGCAATTTCCTCCGGGGTTTTGCCGTCGTCGCGCATCATTGCCGCGCGGCACGCCATCAGTCCTTCGCCAAGGGACGCCGCGCGCGTGTCGAGCACTTGAATCGTCCGGTCGGGATAAATTGTTTTCAATTCTTCCGCCGCGTTGACCGCGGCCTGATAGGTGCCGCTGATCTGCGAGGACATCGCGATGTATACGATATCGTTCCCCGCAGAGAGTTCCTGTTCAAACGCCGTTTTAAATCGTTCGGAATTAATCAGGGACGTGCGGACGCGGTATTCGGGGTTGCGCAGCGCTGAATAAAACGCATCGCCGTCAAAAGCGACGTCGGGATCGTAACACAAGTATTCTTCGCCGTCCACGGTGTATGTCAAGGAAACGACCTGGATGTTCAGTGCCGTCAGCGTCTCTTTGGTGAGATTCGCGGAAGAATCCGTGAAAATAGAAAAAGCCATGGGTAAAGGCTCCTTTACAAACGTATTTAATATATTTTATATGAGATTTGTGTTGTAAACAAGTCGGTAAAGCGAGTCCATCATGGCGTTTTGCCTCGTTTTAAGCGGATAAACCGTTTTTAACAGTAACTTTTCGTCCTCGCCGGAAAAATCCCGTGTTTTCAAGTTGAATCACTTGTGATTGCAGTATCATGAATTTATTTGTTTGCGGCAAATCTTCAGCAGCGAAAAACACACGAAACCCTATGCCCAGTGTGTGTTTCGTTGTCTCGATATCATTCTATTGGTGGTCGTCAGCTGAATCTTTACAGCTCCCCCGCACTCAAACCCAGCGCGTTGATAACATGGCGGATGTGGATGTTCATCGCGCTCTTTGCACCCGCACCGTCGCGAATCCGCAAAAATTCACACATGGCGCGGTTGTCGTATATCACGATATTCTTCAGCCCCTCGGCGTTGTCGGTCATCTCCATCGCCTCGGTCACTGCTGCGTTGATGATCGGAAACAACCGAATAATAAACTCGTTGTGGGAAGCCGCCGCAATCATCTCGTGCAGCTGTTGGTCCTCGTCCGGCCAGTCTCCATCCTCGCGCACAAGCCGCTCGACATACTGCGCCTGGTCGAAAATCCGCTGCAGTTCTTCTTCCGTTGCGCGGGAGCAGGCAAGCATGATGCATTGTGGCTCAAACATGAGTCGAATCTCATACATATCGGCAAGCCGTGCATGGCTAAGCGAACCCACGTCATACTTGTTGAACAGCGACAAATCGTCGCTGATGAAGGTGCCGCGGCCTCGTTGTACATTGAGCACGCCTTGCGCCACAAGGTAGCGCACCGCCTCGCGCAGCGTCGTCCTGCTTACACCGAGCTGCTCGGAAAGTTCGTTTTCATTGGGCAGCTTGTCGCCCGGCGCAAACTTCTTTTGCAGCACAATGATGTTGTAAAGTTCGCTTGCAATTTTCTCCGATAAGCTCTTGTTTTCGCCTGCCGTTTGAACCGCCCCCTTACGTTCATTTGTGCAATTGTACATCATCTTTCCGCTCACTTACAAGAATGATTCCAGCCCTCGTGGAGCTCTTGACATTATACAACGCATTGTGTAGTATGATGTCGTATGATACTTATATTCATACTACTACTTTTTCTTTAGGAATGCTATATGAAAACAACTTTAAACGCGCTTGCCCATGATCAGTATTCCGTTCGTCCGGTCGTTGCCGTTGCCGCCGCGCAGGATACATGCGTGCTTTCCGCGCTGCGAACCGCCGTTGACCGGGGACTCTGCCACGCCCTGCTGCTTGGCGACGAAGGCGAAATCCGCACCGTCGCGGCGCAGGCCGGCATTGACTTGAATAACATGGAAATCATCGACTGTCCCGACAAAGCGGAGTGCTGCAAGCAGGCTGTACGTCTTGTTCGCGAGAAACGCGCTCAGGCGGTCATGAAAGGCCTTGTCAGCACAGCTACGATGCTGCGTGAAGTCGTAAACCGGGAAACAGGACTGCGTGAAAGCGCGCTGCTTTCTTATGTCGGCGTATTTGAACTGCCGGGTTTCGACCGGCTCATCTATCTGACCGATCCCGCGATGAATATGTATCCGGACGTTGCCGCAAAGAAGCACATTATCGAAAACGCCGTGCAGGTCGCAAACGTCCTTGGCAACGATATGCCCATCGTCGGATGCCTCTGCGCAATCGAAACCGTCAACCCGAAGATGCCCTGCACACTGGACGCCGCGGAGCTTGTGCGCATGAACCGCGAAGGCGAAATCAAAGGCTGCATCGTCACCGGACCACTGGCGCTGGACAACTGCCTGTACCGTGAAGCCGCGTTGCACAAGGGAATCCAAGATCCTAACGCGGGCAAGGCGGACATACTCCTCGTTTCGGCAATCGAAACCGGCAACGCACTGTATAAATCCTTCTCGCTTGTGGCAAAAGCCTCCAGCGCGGGCGTGCTTGTCGGAGCGTCCGCTCCAGTCATCCTGACCAGCCGCAACGATTCTGAAGAGACAAAGCTCAATTCCATTGCGCTTGCAATGCGCATTGCTTACGAAAGGAAAGTATAACATGGCCAACCGGATCCTAACAATCAACCCCGGCTCCACCACGACGAAATTCGCGGTGTACGACGACAAAACACTGTTGCTGCAAACAACGCTGCATCATTCGCGTGAGGAGACCTCTTCCTGCGCCAATATGGTGTCGTCCATGCCGCTGCGTAAGGCCGCCATTGAGGACGACCTTACGAATCATCAGATTGCTATCGGCTCGCTGGATGCGGTGATTGGCCGCGGTGGACTTCTTAGGCCCATCCCCGGCGGCACATACAGGGTCAACCAAGCAATGCTTTCCGACTTGAGTCAATGCAAATACGGCGAACACGCCTGCAACCTTGGTGCTATGATTGCCGATGCGATCGCGCGCGACGCGGACGTCCCCGCCTTTATAGCCGATTCCGTAGTGACGGACGAGCTCTGCGATTTTGCGCGGCTCTCCGGTCATCCTCAGATCAATCGCGTTTCCATTTTCCACGCGCTGAACCAAAAAGCTGAAGCGCGCCGTTTTTGCGAACAACGCGGGCTAAAATATGACGAAGTCAACCTCATCGTCGCGCATATCGGCGGCGGTGCTACCGTCGGCGCACATCAAAACGGCCGCGTGATCGACGTAAACGACGGCCTCGGCGGCGAAGGACCGTACAGCGCGCAGCGCTGCGGCGGGCTGCCCGCAAACTCGCTGATTAAGCTCTGCTGCAAAGAAAACCTGCCGACGGTCGAAATGATTCGAAAACTGAATACGCAAGGCGGACTGTTCGGCTATCTTGGCACGGACGACGGTCGTGAGATCAGCCGCCGCGCACAGAGCGGGGATGAGAGAGCACGCCTGATTTATGAAGGAATGGCGTATCAAACCGCAAAAGAAATCGGCGCATGCGCAGCCGTGCTCAAAGGCGACGTCCGCGCAATCATTCTCACCGGCGGTTTTGCCTACGACAAGCTGTTTACGGACTGGGTTTCAGAGCGCACATCGTATATCGCGGAAGTCGTCGTGATGCCAGGCGAAGATGAACAGCTGGCTCTTTGCGAAGCGGCGCTTCGCGTGCTGAACGGCGAGGAACAGCCGAAAGAGTACTAAACACATTTCTAAATAAAGCAGCATATCACCCGCACACACCCAAACGTACGGAAAGCGTAACCAAATGGAAGACCATCTGCATATTATAACCGGGCATTACGGCAGCGGAAAAACGGAGTTTGCAGTCAATCTTGCGGTTCGGCTGACCCGCAAAGGTCATGCCGTCACGCTTGCCGATCTGGACATCGTCAATCCATACTTTTGCTCACGTGAGCAAAAGGAGCCGCTGGAAACCGCTGGCGTCCGCGTGATCGTATCCGCTGGCGGGCATGGTGACTTGCCCGCGCTCAATCCTGCGGTATTCTCCCTTCTGGAATCTAGCGTTTGCGGAGTTCTGGATGTCGGCGGTGATCCGGCGGGCGCACGTGTGCTGGGTCGGTTTGCGCAAAAAATCCGGCAGATCGAGCACGAATTTCTTTGCGTGCTTAACTTTAACCGCCCGGAAACCGCGATGCCGGAGAAAGCCGAGCGGTACCTGCGGGAAATCGAGCACAGCGCGCAACTCACGGCAACGGGACTCATCAACAACACACATCTATGCGAAGAAACCACGGTGGAAGATGTTCTGCGCGGCGAAAAACTGGCACAGGCGGTAGCGGCATCTGTCGGAATTCCTGTTTTATACAACGCGTTTTCAAGGCGGCTGACCGGCGAGGTCGACCTCCCGAAGGAAACGCTTTTTCCAATGGATTTAATGATGAAAAAACCCTGGGAAGACGAACCCGAACCGACAAAGGAGGAAATGCTGTGTCAGGAAAAGTAATCTTTGAGCGGGACCGCTGCAAGGGCTGCGAATTATGCATTGCAGTGTGCCCGAAGCATATCATTGAAATCGACGTCGCCACGAACGCCAAAGGGTACCACCCGGCGACGGTACTGCGGATGGATGAATGTACCGGCTGTGCAAGCTGTGCGCGCATGTGTCCGGACAGCGTGATTACCGTGGAAAGGATGTAAGCATATGGCAAAAGAACTGTGGAAAGGCAACGAAGCGGTCGCAGAGGCCGCCATCCGCGCGGGCTGTCAATGTTTCTTTGGCTACCCGATCACTCCGCAAAACGAAATTCCGGAATATTTTTCAAAACACCTGCCGGAACACGGCGGATGCTTCTTGCAGGCCGAAAGCGAAGTCGCCGCAATCAACATGGTATACGGTGCGGCGGGTTCCGGCGTGCGTGTCATGACGTCCTCTTCCTCCCCCGGTATCAGCCTTAAACAGGAAGGCATCTCCTACATCGCCGGCGCGGAATTGCCCGCGGTCATCGTCAACATGATGCGCGGCGGGCCGGGTCTCGGTAACATTGCGCCGTCCCAGGCGGACTACTTTCAGGCCACGCGCGGCGGCGGCAACGGAGACTATCGCACTATCGTGCTCGCGCCCGCGACGATTCAAGAGGCGGCCGACCTTACGCAGGAAGCATTCGACATTGCGGATGTTTACCGCATCCCCGTGATGGTGCTTGCCGACGGCATGATCGGACAAATGATGGAGGCGATCGAGTGGCGCACGCCAAAGCCTTGCACACTGCCAGGCAAGGACTGGGCGACCGACGGCACGCAGGACAAGCGGGAACACAACGTCATCAATTCGCTGTTTATCGACCCCAAGGACTGCGAAATGCAAAACAAAAAACTACAGGAAAAATACGCACGCATCACGGAGAACGAAATCCGCTTTGAGGAATACATGGCCGAAGACGCCGAGGTGCTCTTTGTTGCGTATGGAACTACCGCGCGCATCGCAAGAGCCGCAGTTTTGCGGCTCCGGAAAGACGGCGTAAAGGCCGGATTGTTCCGTCCGATCACGCTTTGGCCGTTTCCGGAAGAAGCGCTGCGTATGCGCGCACAGTCGGCGGCGCTCAAAGCTGTCGTCACTGTGGAACTGAGTATGGGGCAGATGATCGACGACGTGAAGATTGCGCTCAACGGACAAAAACCAGTTTCCTTCCTCGGCGCAGGCGGCGGCGTGATACCAACGCCACTGGAATTGATTCGCGAAGCGAACGCGGCTTTAGGGAGGTGTGACGCATGAGTATCGTCTATCAACGTTCCAAGGGACTGACCGACGCGGAGATGCACTACTGCCCCGGCTGTACGCACGGCGTGGTGCACAAACTCGTCGCCGAATCGCTGGAGGAGTTGGGATTGATCGGCTCCACCGTCGGCGTTGCGCCGGTCGGCTGCGCGGTGTTTGCGTATAACTATTTTGCGTGCGACATGCAAGAAGCCGCGCACGGACGCGCACCCGCCGTTGCAACCGGCATCAAACGCGCCCGTCCCAACCTTGCAGTTTTTACTTATCAAGGTGACGGCGACCTCGCCGCAATCGGCACAGCGGAGATTGTTCACGCGGCGATGCGCGGCGAGAAGATCACGATCATCTTTATCAACAACGCAATCTACGGCATGACCGGCGGCCAGATGGCGCCGACCACGTTGATTGGGCAAAAGGCGACGACCGCGCCGCTCGGCCGGGACAAAGACCACTACGGCATGCCGATCCGTATGGCGGAGCTGCTCTCCACCATGGACGGCTGCGTCTATGCGGAGCGCACAACGGTTGTGGATGTTCCCAATATTATGAAAGCAAAAAAAGCCATCAAAAAGGCGTTTGAGCTACAGGTTGCGGGCATGGGATTCACATTTGTGGAGGTGCTCTCCACTTGCCCGACCAACTGGGGCATGACCCCGCTGGACGCCATCGACTGGCTCAAGAAGAACATGATCCCCTACTACCCGCTAGGCGTTTACGCAGACAGAGCGGAGGTGAAATGACATGACCCACGAGATCATCATTTCCGGTTTCGGCGGTCAGGGCGTTATGGCGATGGGTAAAACGCTTGCGGAAGCCGGTATGAAGGAAGGGCTTTTTGTCAGTTGGCTGCCGAGTTATGGCCCCGAAATGCGTGGAGGCACGGCGAACTGCTCCGTCGTGCTGAGTGAGGAAGAGATCATCTCGCCGATGATCCTGAACCCGACCGAACTGATCGTCATGAATAAACCTTCGTTGCTGCGGTTCGAATCACAAATGGAAAGCGGCGGCATACTGTTGATCGACAGTAGCATCATCGAAATTCAGGCGTCCCGCACGGACATCATGACGTACTATGTGCCATGCTCCGCCATTGCGGACGAACTTGGCAACCGCAAGACTGCAAACATGGTCATGCTTGGCGCGTACATCGCCGCGACCGGACTGTTGAAGTCCGACACGGTGCGGGAGATTTTTACGCATCTATTCACCGGCCGCAAAGCCGTGCTTGTCGATTTGAATGTCGAGGCGCTGCACCGAGGAGCCATGTGCGTTACAGCGGAGGCAAAATCATGAGCATTCCAATCACAAAAACAAGTTCTCCGAAGAAAAAGTGCGAGGACGAATCGAAACTCGGCTTTGGCAACGTGTTTACCGACCACATGTTTATCGCGGATTACGACGATGCGCGCGGCTGGCACGACGCGAGGATTGTGCCGTATCGGCCGTTCTCAATCGACCCGGCGTCACCCGTTTTACATTATTCGTTGGAAGTGTTCGAAGGCCTCAAAGCCTATCACTACCAAAACGGTGAAATCGGGTTGTTCCGCCCGAAAAAAAACTGCGCACGTTTAAACCGCAGTGCCGCACGGATGTGCCTGCCGCAAATCGACGAAAGCTTGCAGCTGGAGGCCATTGAAAAGCTGGTCGATCTGGATCGTGACTGGGTGCCGAAATCCTCCGGCACGTCGCTGTACATTCGCCCGGCCTTGATCGGTGATGGTGAGCGTATCGGATTGAACAAGGCACAGCGGCACATCTATTTCATCATCTGCTCTCCTTCCGGTACGTTCTATGCAAACGGTATTCAACCGCTCCGCATCCATATTGAAGATACCTTTGTGCGTGCCGTTGTCGGCGGCACGGGCGCTGTAAAGACCGGCGACAATTATTCCGGCAGCCTGCTTGCGGCAATGATCGCCAAAGAAAAAGGGTACGATCAAGTGCTCTGGCTGGACGGTCGTGAAAATCGCTACATTGAAGAAGTCGGCGCCATGAACGTCATGTTCGTCTTCGACGGCGTGCTGGTCACGCCCGAAACCGACGGCAGTATTCTAGAAGGCATCACCCGCACAAGTGTGCTCGAACTTGCGGGTAGTCTTGGAATACCAACATGCGAACGTAAACTTTCCCTTGACGAGCTGTTCGGCGCCTATCGCACCGGTGCGCTCACGGAAGCGTTCGGCACCGGCACCGCGGCGGTCATTTCACCTGTCGGGGAGTTTGAATACAAAGGCGAAATCATTCGTCTCGGCAAGGAGATTGGCCCGGTCGCGAAACTCATGTACGACACGCTCACCGGCATACAGACCGGTCGTATTCCAGATGAATACGGCTGGACGCGGATTGTCCCGAGGATGCAAAAGCAGTAAAAAACAATCACCTTTCTTTGCCATACGGACGTGCCTCCTTCTACAAAAAGAGCGCTGGACTTTCCAGCGTTCTTTTTGTGCGACGTTAATGTTATTCGTTTTGCTTATCGAGAAAATATATACAATCCTGCATAGTGTCGCGCAGAATCAGCAAATCGCCGTCTTTTCTCTCATATCAGTAGGAATAACGTTTGTTTATCGGATAGTTTCACATTTATACTGAATTATTCAATTTTCTCCTGACAGTCCATTGCTTTGTGTACACACGTTAGTGTAGTATAGACGTAATGGGATATTAATAGGAGGTATAATGGTGAAGCGAGAATCTAAACAACCCCCACAACTGCTGCGATTTTTCTGTGAGAGCAGTGACATTTGGTTTCAGTTTGGTTCGCTAATCGTATCTTTGATCGGTGTCATATTAGCTCTTGCACAGATTAACAGACTTCTTGTTAAAGTGATAGTAATCGTTTTGCTGCTTCTGCTTTTTGTTTTCACTTTACTCGTTATTCGGGCCAAGTTTCGAGCATACAAAACCAAATCAGCCACCGGAGCAACTCCTTCCGTTTCGGGCAACGTTGTTACAAACAACACAACTATCTACTCGAATAACAAGATAAACAATTTCTTCAGCCCTCCAACCACAAAAACAAAGCGTATAAATATTACCAGCATTGCAATTACCCTTATCATAGCGATTAGTGTTATTTTTCTTGTCGTTTTCATCCTTCTTTATGGCGGCAGTAAAAGTGACGATCCGAAACCCACGCCGAGAGCTACTACAACCCCAACCATGATGGTTACCCCAACGCCCGCCAACAGCGATCGCATCGTTGCATCCGCCTGGCTGACCGATCTCACGCCGCTCACCAACGACGGCGTAGACATCTATCCCGACGAAGTAACGGACAACGTTGGCGATGAACATTATTATCGCATATTTGGCGTGAGCGGCTCTGAAATAAAATTTTATTTGCGCGGCGATTATAAAACGCTGTCCGGCGTTTGGTATGTTTGTTATCGTGATCGGGAAACAAGCGTTTCCAGCAGCTGCAAAATCTATGCCGACGGCGACTTGGTGTATGCGTCAGATTCCATCAAGGGTGGCGACGTTCCGGATGAATTCTCCATAGATATCGACTACTGTGAATATCTGGAAGTTCATTTCATCTCTGGAAATGGCGAAGCGGAATTAGGAGACTTAAAATTGGAATCCTAATTAATTAAGCCACAAGCAAGCCATAAAACGCGCAGGGAACCACGTTTTCTGTGCGTTTTATAGTGAATTGAAGTCTTTTTATTCCACAATCATATATGGTTTTTGATCTTGTCGCACAAAAAATGATAATTTCTTCCTATAATCGGTGTTTTTCTTTCAGTTTTCGATGTGTTTCTTGCGGTTAAACTATTTTATAATGTTATTATATCGTTTATAATAGTAATCAGATTCACATCTTACACTTCCGGAGTGCGTATGAAGCAAAAATTTAAATATCGGTTTGACAACCTTATGTCCCGTGGGACCGGCGCGCTCATCTGCAGCCTCGCTTTGGTCACTCTGGTCATGATTACAGCGGTCTCTTTCGTCGTGTGGATTACCGATTCTGCCGACGGTGCCAGCTTTCCGCATCTGCTTTGGCTTGGTGTACAGCGCTCGCTTGATCCAAGCATCGTTTGCGGTGATACAGGGTGCCTGCTCTTCATGTTGGCCATGCTCGCCATTGCGCTCTGCGGGATTTTTATCTTCAGCATCCTCATAGGCCTTTTGACCAACGGCATTTCCAGCAAGCTCGATGCTCTAAAGCAAGGCCATTCCCGCGTGATCGAGTCCAACCACACGGTCATCCTCGGTTGGTCCAATCAGATTTTCACATTTCTGGACGAGCTCATCGAAGCAAACAGCAATCATAAAAACGCCTGTGTTGTTATTTTGAGCACAATGGACAAAGCCGAGATGGATGAGACGATTCGGCACCGTATCGCAGATTCGAAGACAACGCGCATCGTCACACGAAACGGCAGCCCGCTAGACCTTGACGATTTAAAACTGCTAAGCCTGCAAACTGCGCACGCGATCATCATCAACGAGCGAGACGATGCGACCGTAATCAAGGCGCTGCTCGCCATCGTCCGCACTCCCAGGGAAAACTCCCGGCCCTACAACATCGTTGCAGTTCTCCGCGAGCCAAAGAATATTGAAGTTGCAAGAATCGTTACGCATGATCAGGCAGTGTTGGTTCAGGAGGATGCGATCATTTCCCGCATTATCGCCCAAACATGTCGCCAAAGCGGTCTTTCCGAGGTATACGCAGAGTTGTTCAGCTTTGACCGAAATGAAATCTATTTCCGTGCGTTTCCAGAGCTAACAGGCAAAACATATGGCGAAACGCTGTCGCTGTTCGAAAGCTCCGCCGTAGTGGGGCTGAGCGACAAAACTGGCGTCCGGCTGAACCCACCGATGGATACCATATTGGAAACGGGAGACGAAATCATTGCCGTTACAGAAGACGACGATACGCTTCTGTTGCCGGGCGATCTGATTCCGCCCGCATATGACGCACAGGCAATCTGTATCCGCGATCCCGAACCTGCTCAACCGGAGTCCGTGCTAATTCTCGGGTGGAACGAAAACGCACCTCGTATCATCCAGGAGCTTGACCACTATGTTGCCCGCGGGTCGCATATAACGATTGCAAGCAATATACACGCAGCAAAAAAGAGCTTTTCTCAGCTGTCAACAACACTCATAAACCTATCCGTAGCGTTTGTTGAGGAAGATGTCACAAACAGGAAAATCTTAGATAGCTTGCTTGAAGCCGACTTCCCGCATATTATTTTGCTGTCCGACCTTGCACAGCCGGACATTCAAAAGGCGGACGCAAGCACACTTGTTACATTGCTGCATTTGCGCGACATTGCTGAGCAAACCGGCAAACGGTTTTCCATTGTAAGTGAAATGCGCGATGGTCGCAATCGCAAGCTCGCCGAGGTTGCGCGAGTGAATGACTTCATCGTCAGCGAAACCATCACCGGCCTGCTCATCACGCAAATTTCGGAAAATAAATTGCTCAACGCTGTGTTTGAAGATATCTTCAACGCCGACGGCTCGGAAATCTATATGAAGCCAATTACGGATTATGTCGACATCAGCAATCCAGTCAATTTTTATACCGTTGTCGAGGCGGCGCGGCAAAAGGGTGAATCGGCCTTTGGCTATAAACTCGCAGAAGAAGAAAATCGCGCTGGAAACGGCGCATATATCAACCCGGAAAAATCCTTGAAAATCTCGTTTCAGCCGGGCGATTGCATCATCGTTGCCGCGAAAGATTGATTTCCTATTCTATTGTAGTTATACATTGTTCCATCTCTGCGTATAAACGAGAAGCAAGCCGAGTGTTATAAGTTTAAGCATAGTCTACGTGAACGCGAGTCAGGGTTACCCGTAAAAAGAGGCGGCCTTGACTTTTTTTACTATCCACACCTTTCAAGAGAAAATAAATGTCCGTATACAGTCATAAACGGTTGACGCGACACTAAAACCCATACTAAACTGAATGCAAGGACATGCCTGAACTATTTCCAGCAAACACTTTCTCAACCGATCGATCGAAGCCCGTTTGCTCCATAAATCATTGAAAGAAAACCATACACAAGCGTTTCCCTCCAGGCGAATGATAAACTCTTGATTTTATAAAAGGAGGCTGAAGGATGAAAAAATATGTCTGCACTATCTGCGGCTACGTCTATGATGAAGCCGTCGGCATTCCGGAAAGCGGGATTGCGCCCGGAACAACGTGGGAAAACCTCCCGCCGGACTGGACTTGCCCGCTCTGCGGTGCACCTAAAAGCGATTTTCAGCAACAAACAGAAAAGAAACCTCCGATCGCACAGCCGGTCGCCGCGCCGGAAGCCCATACGGATGGCGAACACGAGCTCTCCTTTGGCGAACTTAGCGCGCTTTGTTCCAATCTGTCAAAGGGTTGCGAAAAGCAATATCAACCCGAAGAAGCAAGCCTGTTTATGGAGCTTGCCGAGTATTACCAGAGCAAAAGTGTTCCATCTGACAGCAAATCGTTTCAGCATCTGAGTGATCTGATCGAACAGGACTTGAACAGCGATTATCCAAACGCAAAGGCAACCGCCACCGGCGACACTGACCGCGGCGCACTGCGTGCGCTCGTTTGGGGTGAAAAGGTTACGCGGATATTATCGTCTCTGTTGACCCGCTACGAAACACAAAGAAACGCACTGCTTGATAACACCAATGTCTATGTCTGCGAAATCTGCGGCTTCATCTATATCGGCAGCGAACCACCGGCAATTTGTCCGGTATGCAAGGTGCCGAACATGAAAATACATAAAATAGAAAGGGAGGCGATCTGATGCACGCGGTAAGAAATATTCGACTCTGTACAAAAGACTGCCTCTGCCTATACGTTTGTCCTACCGGCGCAACGGACACCGAGACCGGGCAGATCGACGCGAATACATGCATCAGCGGGTGCCGCGCGTGTGTGGATGCCTGTCCATCCCACGCCATCTCGTTGGTTCCGGAAGAATATCCAGCGCAACAGGAAAAGACGGACGCCGTCTGCGCGTCGCTGCGTAAGCTGTCGGCAAGCAAGACCGAGCAGGCGCAAATCTCCACGGCGATTGCCATCGCTTCAAATGATCCTGTTGAGCGACAGCTTGCAAAAGCCATCGCCATGTCCAATCGTTTGATGGCCGAGGATTTGCTGCGTGAGGCCGGGTTTATGCTTCCACAGAGTCAAAACGCCGTCGACTTTTTGCGTTCATTGCTTAAAATGGATCAGCCGGACGGCTTTCCAAAGGACGCTGTTGAAAAACTGCTTGCCATTCTCGATCCAAACGACACGCCCGCGGTGCAGTCAGCCACACAGAAGTATCGCTGTCCCATCTGCGGCTACATCCACGAAGGATCAATTCCGAGCGATTTCGTCTGCCCGATCTGCGGTCAACCCGGTTCTGTATTCGAACCTGTTGAATAAACGCTAAACATGGCGAACACGCTTTTAAAGCATCGATTCGCACATCATTGCATGCACGTATTTTTGCAATAAGAACACCCAAAGGACACGGCGCATACATCCAAGCGTCAGAAAAGGAGACTCATTATGCCGGATTTTGGACAACCATTCTCAGGACTTGCTGAAAAGAAAAAATTGACCGACGCAGAGCTCATCCGCTCCATTCGTTTTATGATTGCCGCCGAGTATGAGGCGATTCAGCTGTATATGCAGCTGGCGGAATCAACGGACAATAAGCTTGCCATCGAAGTACTCAAGGACATTGCGGACGAAGAGCGCGTCCACGCAGGCGAATTCCTACGTTTGCTGAAAGAGCTTGCGCCCGATGAAGAGGCGTTTTATGCTGAGGGTGCGGAAGAAGTGGAAGAAGAGATTGAAAAGCTGAAAGGCTAGCGTGTGTTTCTAAAATCACAAAAGTGCATTTCCGCTGCCTCAACTTGCATATTTTCGTTGAAAAGCCTCACCGCAGCACTCACATATTGCATTGAAAAACCGGCCTGCACGATTGTCTCGCGCGGGTCGGTTGTTTGCTGCTTCAGTCATGTAAAATAGTCAACAGCGCAGACCAATCACTCGATTCGCTCGCAGGCGTCCATGCGTTTCTTTTTCCGCGCCTTGATGGCAAATATAACGCAAAGCGCCACCAGCGCCGCCGAAACGACGTACAATACGATCTTCCCCGTTCCTTCCAGCGTCTGCTGAAAGTAGAAAAACAGCCCGATTACTCCGGAACCGCCGATGATTAAAATCGGGTTTGGATCAAAAACGCGCAACACGATAATGCCCGCTGCAATAATCGCCACGTTCATCCAGTCCACATTGTTCAGTGCAATCCCGGCCATTCCGAAAACCGACATGATCAATATCGTCAGCCCTGCGGACGCAATCAGCGCAACCACCGCCGGGCGCAACCCGCCAAGCACGCCCTGCATAAACCGCATCGACTTATATTTCTGGTAGAGATAGGCAAATGTCAATACAATGATACACGACGGCAGGATGCAGCCGACCGTTGCAACAATCGCACCAAGGATTCCGGCAATTTTAATACCAACGAACGTTGCGGAATTGACGGCTATCGGTCCCGGCGTCATCTCCGCAATGCTGATGATATCGACAAACTCCGGCAGTGACAGCCACCCGTGAATATCGACAACCTGATTTTGTATCAGTGGGAGCGCCGCGTAGCCGCCGCCGATGCTGAATACGCCGATCTGCAAAAAACTTAAAAACAGTTTAAGATAAATCATCATGCTTCGAATTCTCTTTCAAATTGATGTACGTCTCTGCGATGCCAATTGCCGCGCACAGCAGGATCACGAGGATGATGTTCACCTTAAGGAAATAAACCGCGGCAAACACCGCCGCCATGATAAAGCCCGACAGCCAGCACTTTTCGCGCAGCACGCAGGACCCCATGCTGAAAACAACGTTGACGATGACCGCCGCAACGCCTGCGCGCATTGCGCCAAGCGTAGCGTTCACCGCGGGGCTCTCGCGAAACGCGATGTAGAAAAACGACAGCACGGAGAGAATAATCATCGGCGGGAGGATCGTACCTAAAATTGCGACCAGCGCTCCCGGCATGCCCGCAATTCGGTAGCCAAGCAGTATCGACGCGTTGACCGCAACCGCACCGGGCGAAGACTGCGCAATGGCAACATAATCCAGCGCCTCTTCTTCTTCCAGCCAGTGCAGCTCGTCAACAAATTTCTTCTTCATCAGCGGCACGATGACATAACCGCCGCCGAATGTGAACGCGCTGATTACCATGGTTGATGTAAACAGTTTGAGCAATTTATCTTTATTTTTCATTTATTCAGATCCTTTTTTCGTCGGGCGGAACGCGTCTTTTTTTACAATAGCAATGTATACCGTCCACAAGTTCGATGCCCCGGTTACGGTTTCTTTGACAGCGGAAAAGTTCTCGTAATTGGCGCGCTTTTCTGTCTGTCGCAATCAATAAAAAACAAGCATACTATAACATTTTCGCATCTTTCAAAGCAAATGCCGAATTACATATTAATAGGAATGTTTGCTCTTTATTCGTACACCATCCCTTACTCTACAATATTTTATCGATCTTCCCAAACGGTTTTACAATGTGAAAATGTTTGTTTTCGTATTTCACTGTGTCCGAACATTGCGCAATGATGCGGTTCAGGCTGCGCATCGGGGCGCCAATCTCCTCGCTTAGCGCCTGTTTTGTCAGCGTTTGCAGTTCATTTTTCATCGCATGCCGTTCATAGGCTTTCATCAGCCGTTGTTTCTGAGTGAGAAATCTTTGATCCGTCCGGCCGTACATATCATCGTACATTTTTTCACAAAGACGGCGCATCATGTGCAGACAGAATGGAAAATCCGCTTTAAGCCACTTCATCGCCTCGGTTGCCGAAACGATGACGACCCGACAATCGCCGACGGCGACGACTGGGAGCGGTTGGTGGCAATCGGTCAGCAACTCAACCTCGCCAAAAAAATCCAGTGCTTCATATCGATAGATGCGCAAGTTCTCCCCGTCTATGTTACGGAAAACCACATCCGCGGCCCCGCTTCTTAATATATATAGGCTATCGCTCTCTTCAAGGTCCGAAAGAATGTATTCGCCGTGCCGAAATGTTCGCTCGGTGTAGGCGATACCGTCCGGGATTCTAAAGTCAAACATGCTCTTCCCCTCCGTCCGGGTCATATGACCTGTTTTTTAAAACTATAACCGAATAGAATCAAAACATCAATAAGGGAGGTTTTCAGAATGAGAAAAATGATAATAGACACCGATACCGGATCGGACGATGCGGTTGCACTCATGATGGCGGTTCTGTCGCCGGAAATCGATGTGCTCGGCGTGACCACGGTCTGCGGCAATGTACCGCTCCATTTGGCCACGCAAAACGCGCTGATGACGCTTGAAATCTGCTCCGTCGATATCCCCGTTTATCCCGGCGCAATCAAGCCGCTCTTTCGCGATCTGGTCACGGCGGTGAATGTTCACGGCGACGACGGAATGGGTGATATCGGGTTGATTCATCCTGCTAAAAAACCTTCGGACATAAATGCCGTTGATTATATTCTCGACACCATCGCAAACAATCCCGATGAAATTGATGTCGTTATGCTGGGACCGGCAACAAATATCGCGCTTGCCATCCTGCGTGACCGGGCGGTCATGTCGCGCGTGCGCCACATCTATACGATGGGCACTGCCGGGTTCGGCCCGGGGAATACGACGCCCGTGTCCGAATTCAACGTGTATGTGGACGCGGAGAGCTACAAAATTCTGCTGCAAAGCGGTATACCGATCACGATCATCGGCTTCGATATGTGCCTTGGCGAATCCGCATGGAACAAAGCGGACCTCGAAACCGTACATGCAAGCGGGCCGGTCGGCGCGTTTGCTGTTAACTGCAACGCAGAGTTGCTCAAGTATAATCTCCGGCGAAGCGGCGAGCATATCGTCGACCTTCCGGATGCCGTCGCCATGGGCGTTGCGCTGTGGGACGACGTCACGCGGGAAAGCCGCCCGACGTATTGCCACTGCTGTGTGGAAGACGGCCCGTGCTATGGGCAGGTGATCGTCTACGATCCGGAGCAGACGCTTGCTATCGACTACGAAATACCGCCCTGCAATGCAAGCGTCATCGCAAAGGTGGACGCCGCGCTCTATAAACAGCGGCTTGCCGCGTTGCTATGCTCCGCTAAAAGCTGAATCGACATACAAAAAGCACGAAAAAAACGCGTTCCGTCGCCCGACGGAGCGCTTTTTTGCCAAATATGGATGCGTAGGTTTGCAATTTAGAGCGAATATGTTATATTGCTGTTGTTCTTAGTACGAAGGAATCGCCGTTGCCCCGGCGTAAGGAGACAGAAAAATGACCGATCATGAAATCGAGGTTCTGTTGAACCAAGCCCTAAAAGATATGTTTTACAGCGTGCTGCGGTTGCAGGAGCAGAGCGTTTCAAAACTCGCAAACGGCAACCTCAGCCGAACGGAAATGCACACGCTTGAAGTTGTGCAGGACTGTCCCGATACGACGCTGACGCAAATTGCGGAAATCCTCAACATCACAAAAGCGACGGCAAGCGTATCCATCAGCCGCCTTGTAGAGAAAGGCTTCCTGGTCAAGGCTCGAAAGAGCGACGATAAGCGCAAGCAGATATTGCAGTTGACCGAAGATGGAGAAGAAGCATGCAAAAAACATAAGCAATTTCACGATATGCTGGTGCACAGCATTATGCGTGAGTTCAATGTCGCCGAATATCCGGAGGTGTTGAAGTCGCTCCAGGCGCTGGTCGACTTTTTTAACTGTTTAAAGGTGTAATTCGTTTTCTTTGGTAAAATACAGTCTTTATAAGTGCATAGCATTTGTATAATCTTTATAATTATACGTGTTCTTTTCAATAGCAGCAGGATTTATCCTGCTGTTTTCTTCTGAAGCGATCTTTTAAAAATCAATTTTCTTGCATTTTTGAATTCAAAACGACATTTTTTCAAGATATTGACAAACCAAACGAGCCATGCTATTATTCTGCGCATGATTGTTAGCACTGCTAACTATATTGCAATTATATGTATTTTCATACGGAAAGGAACCGCAGAATGGATCTGGACGCGATACTAAAACTGATGGAGCAAGCAGAAAAATCTTCATTCACCAGGGTTGAAGTACAGTCGGACGGGATACGCGTCGCGCTGGAACGTTCCGCCGCCGAGCGTGCGGTCACACAGGCGCAGACCGAAGAAAAAGCTTCGGATACACCGGATGAACCCGACGACAAAAATACCGTCCGCGCGCCGATTTCCGGCGTATTCTATTCAGCGCCGGAGCCGGGCGCAAAACCGTTTGTCACCGCCGGAGCAAGCGTTGAGAAAGGCGGTACGCTCTGCATCATCGAGGCGATGAAAACGATGAACGAAATTCGCGCGACAAAGCCTTGCGTGATCACCGCCGTTCTTGCAGAGGACGGTGCAACGGTCGCCGCGGGCGACGGGCTGTTCCGGCTGCGTGAAGGAAACTGACATGCAGACGATACTCGTGGCAAATCGCGGGGAGATCGCCGTGCGCATCATTCGCACCTGCAAAAAGCTTGGGCTTAGAACGGTAGCGGTCTACTCGGAAAACGACGAAAAAGGACTCCACGTACGCCTTGCGGACGAAAGCGTCTGCATCGGTCCGCGTCCCGCGGATAAAAGCTATCTCAATATCGACACGATTCTTGCAGCGGCAACAGCGTACCGCGCGGATCTCATCCACCCGGGTGTTGGCTTCCTTTCGGAAAACGCCGATTTCGCCGAAGCCTGCGAAGAAGCGGGTGTAACCTTTATCGGGCCGTCACCAAAAATTATGCGCATGTTTGGCGACAAGCAGATGGCGCGGGCGACGATGATCAATCACGGCCTGCCCGTCGTTCCCGGTTCCGACGGAACGGTGGAAAATGTAAAAGAGGCCGCGGCCGCCGCGCGAACCATCGGGTTTCCGCTGTTGATCAAGGCCGTAAAAGGCGGCGGCGGCAAAGGCATCCGCATCGTGAAAGACATGGCCGCGCTTGAACGCGAGTTGCCGCTTGTGCGCAGAGAGGCGGAACTTGCCTTTGGCGACGGCGGCGTATATCTTGAGGCGTATTTGCCGAAGGCGCGGCATATCGAGGTGCAGATCCTCGCGGACGCGTACGGCAACGTACTGCATCTCGGCACACGCGAATGCACGCTCCAGCGAAAGAATCAAAAGCTCATTGAAGAAGCACCCGCCGCCAACGTCCCGCCGGGAACCCTTGCCGCAATCGAGCAGGCGGCGGTGGAAGCCGCACGTTGCGTGGGGTATCGCAACGCGGGTACGATCGAATTTCTGCTAACAAACGACGGACGGTTTTTCTTTATGGAGCTGAACGCGCGCATTCAGGTGGAGCATCCGGTCACGGAGAGCATTTATGGCATCGACCTGATTAAAGCGCAGATTCAGGTTGCGTTGAACCATCACCTGAACACGCGGCAGGAGCAGTTGATCTCTCGCGGGCACGCAATCGAGTGCCGTATCAACGCGGAGTTTCCGACGGAGCAGTTTCGCCCGTCGCCGGGTGTGATCAGCGACATGTCGCTGCCGGGCGGCAATGGTATTCGCATCGACAGCGGCTATGCAAACGGTGACGAAATTTCACCCTATTACGATTCCATGGTACTAAAGTTGATTGCGCATGCCGACGACCGCGATGAAACCATCCGCTTGTCCGCCGGTGCGTTGGACGAACTTGTACTCGACGGAATTGAGCACAACGCAGAGTTTGCGCGCGCTATGCTGAACGAGCCCGACTTCATTTCCGGCAACGTCCACACGAAGTGGATCGAGCAGGAGTTTTTGCCGCGCTACCTGAGGGGACGCCTATGAATTTGTTTTCGGAACAAATTGAACAAACGGAAATCGCTGCACATGCCGGTGAACCCGGCATACTGGACATGCTGCGCTGCGCCGTCTGCGGACGCGATCTCGTTGCGGAGGTGGTCCTCGCGGGCGACGCCGCATGCCCGTATTGCGGCGGATTGTTCCGCCAACCCGCTTACCGGCGGATCGAGGCGATCGTCGACAGCGGCAGTTTTATCGAAATCGAGCGTGAAGCCGAGGCGGGCGACCCGTTGTCCTTCCCCGGCTACCGCAGAAAACTTGAAAAAGAACGTTCAAAGTCCAAAATGCCGGAAGGCGTTGTCATTGGCAAAGCCACCATCAAAGGTCAGCGAACAGCGTTTGCAGTCATGGATTCCTACTTCATGATGGGCAGCATGGGTACCGTGGTCGGCGAAAAAATCGTCATCCTTACGGAGTTTGCAACGCTCAACCGCCTGCCGCTGATTATCTTTTGTGCATCCGGCGGCGCGCGTATGCAGGAAGGCGTGCTTTCGCTGATGCAAATGTCGCGAACGACCATTGCCCTTGCGCGGCACAGTGAAGCAGGGTTATTACACGTTAACGTACTGACGCACCCGACAACTGGCGGCGTAACCGCAAGCTTTGCAATGCAGGGTGACGTGACACTCGCCGAACCCGGTGCGCTCATCGGCTTTGCAGGCCCGCGCGTCATCGAGCAGACGGTGCGCGACAAACTGCCGGAAGGATTCCAAACGGCAGAGTATCTCTTTGCCCACGGTTTGATCGACCGGATTGTCGAGCGTAAGGACCTGCGCGAAACACTCGCGTTGCTGCTTGCACTGCACAATCCCGACGGTACTGTACCGGCAGACGGGAGGCATGAGACAAATGGAAAATAAGCCGATCCTTCCACCAAACGGCATTCCAGCCAATACAGACCTCGCATGGGAGCGCGTGATCAACGCCCGCCGGGAAGACCGGCCGCAGGCAAGGGACTACATTGAAAAACTCTTTCACGGAGTATTTGAAGTCCGCGGCGACCAGTGCATGGGTGACGACGAAGCCATTGTAACGGGCGTTGGCTGGTTTGAGGACTCCCCCGTCACCATCATCGGCCAGCAAAAAGGCCACACGCTCGAAGAGCGCATGCGCTGTAATTTCGGCATGCCTTCCCCGGAAGGTTACCGCAAGTCCATGCGTGCGCTGCGTCAGGCGGAAAAATTCCATCGCCCGGTGATCTGCCTTGTAGACACGCCCGGCGCATCCTGCGGCGTGGAAGCCGAGGCAAAAGGACAGGGCCGCGTGATTGCGGAACATCTGCGCGTGATGGCGACCATCAAAACGCCCTGCATTTCGATCATCATCGGTGAAGGCGGCAGTGGCGGCGCGCTTGCATTGTCTCTTGCCGACCGGCTCGTCATGCTGGAAAACAGCTACTTTTCGGTGATTTCGCCCGAAGGTGCGGCATCGATCCTGTTCAAGGACAGCTCGCTTGCCTCCGAGGCGGCAAAAAACCTGAAACTCACCGCGGGTGACCTCAAGCGTTTCGGTATCGTGGACAATATCATCCGTGAACCGCAGGGCTACTCCCGCGTCCATATGGATGAAAGCACGGAATCGGTCAAAAAGGTCATTCGCTCAGCATTGAAACGGTTGATGCGTATTTCGCCCGACCGTCTTGTCGAACAACGGCAGCAAAAATACCTGAATATGAGGTGGTACTAAGTGTTTGCACCGATCAAAATCGCGGGCATCGCAAAAAGTGTGCCTGAACGCATCGTAACGAACGTCGAGCTCGAATCGCTCGTAGATACCAGCGACGAATGGATTAAAAAACGCACCGGCATCCATACCCGCCGTGTCGTCGTGGACGAAACGGCAAACGGCATGGCTATTGCGGCGTCACGTGAGGCACTTGCAATGTCAGGTATTGCGCCGGACGATATCGGCGTCATCGTCGCGTGCACTATCACAGGAGAGAATCTGACCCCGTCGATGGCGGGCGTCGTGCAAAAGGCCCTCGACATCGAAAAATGCGCCGCATTTGACGTGTCCGCCGGATGCACGGGCTTCCTTTACGCGCTGGTCACGGCTGCCTCGCTGATGGACACTCTAAATAAGGACGCAGCAATCGTTGTTGCAAGCGAGGCGATGAGCAATTTTACCAACTGGACGGACCGTTCGACGTGCGTGCTCTTTGGCGACGGCGCGGGCGCACTCGTTATAAAGCGCGATCAAACGCAGCATCTGCACGCGCCTATCCTCAATGCCGTACCGGACACGGACGACGTGATCGTGCTGAAAAAGGACACGCGCCAAACGCCGTTTACCGGCGCAGTTGTCGAAAAGAAAAACTACATCGAGATGAAAGGTGCGGACGTGTTTACCTATGCCGTTGGCGTTCTGGAAGACACGCTGCGCGAGCTTTTACTAGCATGCGGAGACCATCCGTATACAAAGATCGTCCCGCATCAGGCGAATGAAAAGATCATCGATTATGTCAAGCGCTCAATGCGCCTGAAAAAAGAACAGTTTTTCGTCGACATTTCAGACTATGCCAATACATCCTCCGCCTCGGTCCCAATCGCCCTGTGCGACGCATGGGAGTCGAGCTGGCTGAACGCGGGCGATCGCGTTGCGCTGGTCGGTTTCGGTTCGGGGCTGACAAGCGGCGGAGCGGTGATCGATTGGACAATACCAAACAAATAAGGAGAAATGAATCATGCAGGAAATTATTATTAAAAATCTTATGTCTCAGCTAGACCTCAGCCGCGAGGAAATCACCATGAAAAGCAACTTCATTGACGATTTTGCGATGGATTCTCTCGACATGGTCGAGATGCTTATCGATCTTGAAAAAGAGACGGGCATCAAAATCCCCGTGGAAGAAGTGTCCGAAATCCACACCGTCGGTGGACTCGTCAAGCATCTGGAAGGCAAGCAGAAATGAAGTACGCAGAAACGATCTGCGCGCTGACCGGTACACAGTATCCGTTGATCCAGGGCGGGATGGCCTGGGTTTCGGATGCGAACCTTGCCGCTGCCGTATCCATGGCGGGTGGCCTGGGCGTGATCGCCGCGGGCAATGCCCCACCGGATTGGGTGGAAGGCCAGATTCACGCGCTTCGTGAGAAAACCGACAAACCGTTCGGGTTGAACATCATGCTGCTGAGCCCGTATGTGGAGCAGGTCGCCGCGCTTGCCGCCAATCTTCACGTTCCGGTGGTCATCACCGGCGCCGGCAATCCAGCCGCATATGTCTCCCGCTGGAAAGAAGCGGGCTGTATTGTGGCGCCCGTTGTTGCAAGCCGCGCGCTTGCCGCATTGATGGAGCGCATGGGAGCGGATTTTGTTGTCGCGGAAGGCTGCGAAGCCGGCGGGCACATCGGCGAACTAACCTCCATGGTGCTCTGGCCGGATATCGTGCGCAGCGTGAACATTCCCGTGGTCGCGGCGGGCGGTATCTATAACGCGGCAGGCGTTACGGCTGCTTTCTGTCTCGGCGCGAAGGGCGTTCAGGTCGGCACGCGGTTCATCCTTGCCGAAGAATGCACCGCGCATACGGCCTATAAGGAGCGTATTATACGTGCAAAGGACGTTGACAGCAAGGTCACCGGACGTGTAACGGGACACCCCGTGCGTGTGCTGCGCAGCCCGCTTCAGCGTGTGCTTGCGGGCGCGGAATACGGACCGAACGGAGCCGAAGAGATTGAAAAACTCGGCGAAGGTTCTCTGATGTGTGCCGTATTGGAAGGTGATAAAGATCGCGGCTCCTTTATGGCGGGACAATGCGCATGCATGGTCGACCGCATCCAGCCCGCGGCAGAAATCGTTAAAGAGCTGTTCGATGTAGAACAAATCAAGTCTGTGCTCGGCAAGGCCGCGGCGGAATTGGAGGCAGACGGATGAAAACGGCATTTTTATTTCCCGGCCAGGGCACACAGTCGCCCGGCATGGGAGCGGACTTATATGATTCTTTTAATTCCTACCGTATTGCTTTTGACCGCTGCGCCTCCGGTGCGGGTCTTGACCTGAAGGCCGCCTGCTTTCTTGGCGAAGGCATGGACGGCAGCGACGTGATTCAGCCCGCAATCTATGCACATTCGGTTGCACTTTTGCGCACGCTGGAGGCGGCGGGTGTTCATGCGGACGTATACACGGGACTTTCACTCGGTGAATATGCCGCGCTGTGTGCCGCGGGCGTGCTGGAAGACGCACAGGGGGCGTCCCTTGTCCATCGACGCGGCGCGCTGATGGACGACGCTGTCCCGCCGGGAACTGGCGGCATGCTCTCCGTTATCGGTTTTACGATGGATCAACTGGAAACGGCGATTGCGCACTATCCGAACGTTTACATCGCAAACCACCTTTCGGGTACGCAGATGGTACTCGGCGGGTTAACGGAAGACCTCTCCGCGCTCAAGCCGGAGCTGGAAGCCACGGGCGCAAGGATGGTTACGCTTCTTGCGCTCAAGGGGCCTTCGCACTGTCCGCTGCTCAATGATGCAGCACTCCGCTTTTCCGCAGAGTTGGAAGGCGAAACACTCCGTAAATCGACCCAAACGGTCTACAGCAATGCGCTTGGCGCACCATATCCGAAAGACGCGGACGTCCGCGCGCTGCTTTGCACGCAGCTTTGCAGACGCGTGCGCTGGCACGATACCGTGGAACATATGCTCAAAGCCGGCGTCACCCGATTTGTCGAAGTCGGCCCGGGAAATGTGCTGACAAAGATGCTTAAACGCCGTGCCGGTCGCGACGCTGCACTCTACAGTGTGCGGGACGCGGCTTCGCTATCGTCGTTCCTCAGCGCTTACAAGGAGGAACCCGATGCGTAAGGTGGCTTTGGTAACCGGTGGTTCCGGTGGAATCGGCCGCGCAGTCTGTCTGCGGCTTGCGCAGGACGGATTCGACGTTGCAGTGCACTACAACCGCAACGCGGACTCTGCACAAAGCGTTTGCCGAGAAATCGAATTGCTCGGCGGACATGCAGTCGCGCTTTGCGCCGACTTAACCGAATCTTCGCCGTGCTCCGGCCTGATTGAAGCGTGTGTTTCGCAGCTAGACGGGCTGGACGTGCTGGTCAACAACGCGGGCGTTACGGATGACGCGCTGCTGTTGCGCATGTCGGATGAGCAGTATCACCGCGTGATCAGTGCAAATCTTGACAGTTGTTTTTACTGCACGCGTGCAGCTGTTTCGCACATGGCGCACACAAAAACCGGTCGCATCATCAACATCACGTCGGTCATCGGTCTCAACGGCAACGCGGGACAGGCCAACTATGCCGCGTCGAAAGCGGGCATCATCGGATTGACCAAGTCTTGTGCAAAAGAGATCGGTCGCTGGGGCGTCTGCGTCAACGCGGTCGCGCCCGGCTACATCGAAACCGCCATGACTGATCAGCTCAACGAAGCCGTACAGACGGCGATGCGCAAGAGCATCCCGCTCCGCCGCTTTGGTAAACCTGAGGACGTGGCCAACATGGTCTCATTCCTCTGCGGAGACGGCTCGAGCTATGTGACCGGTCAGGTATTCGTCGTTGACGGCGGCATGGCAATTTAATTCTATTACTTCGAAAGGAGTATTGTATGAAAGTCTACATTACCGGTGTCGGCGCGGTATCGCCGATTGGAATGAGCGCCGAGGAGAGCTTTACTGCGGCGGTCAACGGCGTTTGCGGCATCTCCGAAGCGGAGCTGTTCAGTTCGGAAACGACGCAGATTTTTGCGGCGGGTCAAGTGAAAAACTTCTCGCCCGAACCGTATGTGAACAAACGCGAGGCGCGCCGCATGGCACGCTTTACGCAGATGGCTGTGGTTGCCGCGGCGCAGGCTTGGGAGGAGAGCGGCATGCAGGACGACGCATTCGATCACGAACGCGTTGGTGTTATCCTCGGCAGCGGCATGGGCGGGCTGGACGTGATTTGTGATCAGCATGAAGAGCTCCGCACAAACGGACCAAGGAGCGTTTCCTCACTGTTTATTCCGAAAACGATCATCAACACGACCGCCGGGACGATTGCAATTCGCTACGGACTGAATGGACCGTGCTTCGGCATCGTCACCGCATGCGCATCGGGTTCCGACGCAATCGGACAGGCGTATTACGCCGTACGCGAAGGCCGCGTTGACGCAATGTTGGTTGGCGGTGCGGAATCCGTTATGACGGAGCTTGCCGTACAGGGATTTCACCAAATGGGCGCGCTGAGCGAAAGCGATGACCCGAAACGCGCAAGCATCCCGTTTGACAAGGATCGCCAGGGATTCGTTATGAGCGAAGGCGCGGCGTTTATGCTGCTTGAAAGCGAAGAATCCGTCCGCAGACGCGGCGCAAAGCCGGTCGGTGAACTGGCGGGCTATGCACAAACCTGCGACGCGCACCATATCACCGCACCGCACCCGGAAGGCACGCAAGCGGCCCGCGCAATGGCGAAAGCGCTGCGCGACGCGAGTATCACGCCGGAGCAGATTGGCTACATCAACGCACACGGGACCAGTACGCCGCTGAACGACGTTTCCGAAAGCGCGGCCATCGAGTCCTGCTTTGGCGAGCATGCGCAGCATCTCAAAGTCAGCTCCACAAAGTCCATGACCGGGCATATGCTCGGTGCGGCGGGCGCTTTTGAAGCGGTTCTTTCGCTGTTTGCGCTCAATGCAGGCATGGCACCACCGACGATAGGATTGCAGCAGGAGGACGAAAATTGCCGCCTGAATTACGTAAAGGGTAAAGCGCAGGCGATCAATTGCGACTATGCGCTCTCCAACGCCTTTGGCTTTGGCGGCCACAACAGCTGCCTTGTAGTGAAGAAAGCGGAGCAAGAATCATTATGAGCAGTATCGGCATTGACGAAATCAAACAAATCCTTCCGCACCGCGAACCGTTTTTAATGGTCGACCGTGTGGACGAACTGGAACCCGGCGTTCGTGCAAAGGGTGTAAAGGCCGTTTCGGCAAACGAATGGTTTTTCCAGGGACACTTTGCCGAAACAAAAGTGATGCCGGGCGTTCTTCTCGTTGAAGCGCTCGCGCAGGTGGGCGGCATTGCGCTGCTGACGCTTGACGACACACGCGGACGGCTTGCGTTTCTTGGTAAAATCGCAAACGCACGTTTCTATGCACCCGTTATCCCCGGCGACCTGCTGGAATTGGAGACTTGCATCGACGCACTCAACGGCAGCGTCGGCACCGGAACAGGCATTGCGGTGGTCTCCGGAAAAAAAGTCGCCAGCTGCTCGCTCGTATTCGCTTTAAAAGACGGGACGGAAACGCAGTAAATATGCGCAAATGTGCATATTTTAATAATGAAAACCGGCATTTGTGTAAAAATCGCCTTGTTTGCAGCGCTTACATTCCAGCTTGTTGTGTTATACAGAAGGTACAATTCAAAACGGGTTATGTAAGGTGTGCTTCCGAAACGATTACCGCTTGAAGAACCCAAATTCAAGAGGTACCGCCCAAAGGGCGCGAGAATAACCGCGCGACCTGCCATATTTGCAAAGGAGCCCACGAGGAGACGTACGTTTTCCCGTGGGTTTTTGCATCCTTTCAAACCCTCCGATTCATTCCAATCAGTATCCCGGTGATGTGCCTGCAATGCAAATACGCCTGCTGGGAAAAAGTATGCCCGGTGCACGCCGCCAGCCGCGATGCCGACGGTACCCGTTTGCAGTGATTGCAGGCGGTCTTTTTCAATCTTCGTAGTAGTTCTGCCTCTGTAAAGTCGTGCAAAATGAATATTTCTTCTCTACGCTGTATTGACTTTTTGCAATGGAAAATGTTAGAATGATAGCAATAATTAAGGTAATCGTTTACCTCATGACCAACCATCACCGGTTGGTATTAAAATATTAAGGTAATCGTTTACCCAACAAGGAGAGCCGCCATGTCTATCACCATGAAGCACATTGCAGAGCTTGCTCAGGTTTCCACGGCGACCGTTTCCAAAATTATCAATGGGCGGGACGAGCATATCAGCCAGGCGACACGTGAGAAAGTACTGGCCATTATTGAAGAAAACAACTTCCAACCGAACACAGTTGCAAAGGGACTTCGCATCAAGAAAACCAACACCATCGGCTTTGTTCTGCCGGACATTTCGAACCCGTTCTTCCCGGAAATTGCCCGCGGCATTGAAGACATGGCCAACAAGATGGGTTTTGCGGTCGTTTTCTGCAACACGGACAACGACGCCAAACGGGAACAGGAGTGCGTCTCCTTTTTACAATCAAAAATGGTCGACGGCCTGATCTTCACACGGTCGTTGAGCAAAAGCTTTTTCGAAAACTATCTTTCGCGAAACATCCCGACGGTTATCGTCGACCGCAACATCGATACGGCGGCGAGTGGCATCGGAAAAGTGTACATCGATACCCCGGCGGCAGTCTACGACATGACAAAGCTGCTGATTGAAAAAGGCTGCAAACGCATTGCGTTCATTTCTGCCATGAGCACGTCCAGCAAGGACAGGTTCGGCGGATATCGCCGTGCGCTGGAAGAGAACAGCATCCCGCTGGACGATTCCATCGTGTACCGCGAACATTACAGCGTGGAGACCGGCTATAAGGGTGCGGAGACGATCCTCTCTGCACATACGGTGGACGGCATCGTCTGCGGCAACGATCTTATCGCCGCGGGTGCCATGCAAGCCGTGAGGCAAAGGGGGCTTTCCATTCCGGACGACGTCAAACTGGTCGGGTTGGACAATATTTATTTTTCAAAGTTTCTGTATCCGCCGCTTACGACCGTCGAGCAGCCCGCTTACGAGATGGGCATGGCGGCGGCACGGATGTTGATCAACAACATTCTCCATAAAGAACCGATGTTTGAGCAAAAACTTGAGTACAAAATGATCCTTCGCGAAACTGTTTAAACACACAGTACCAAGGAGCAACACTGAATCTAGTATCAAGACGGAATACTAAACCGCAGCCATTTTGCAGCACATCTTTTATGACGCGCACACGCGGTTGGAATCGAGGAAGAGCATGCATACATACGAACCAATTCAGAAACTAAACTATGGCCCGCTGGACTCGAAGGTAAACCTGCTGCCGGACTTTTTTACCGGATTCGAGCCAAAGCGCCGCAGCGAAATCGTCGCCGAAGAAGCAAAATTTTACCACGGCATCACAACGCCGTATTCCGTGGACGACAAGCTGGACAAACACTATACAAGTTTTAAGGCGGACGACGGCTACGAAGTGCCTGTCAAAGTTTACCGACCGAAAGCCGCAAAAGGTGAACTGCCCGCGTTGATCTTCATCCATGGCGGCGGATTTAAAACTTGCAGTGTAGAGACGCACGATTTTGTGCCATCCTACATCGCGGCAAACGCCGGAATCCTTGCGTTCAACGTTGAATACCGCCTTGCGCCGGAGCATAAATTCCCCGTGGGACTGGAAGATTGTTATCAGGCGGTGCAGTGGGTTTTCAAAAACGCCAAGCAGCTTGGTGCAGACACAAACCACATCATGGTCGGCGGCGACAGCAGTGGCGGTACATTTTCCGCGGCAATTGCGCAGATGGCGCATTCGCGCGGGGATGTTTCCATCGCGAAACAGATTTTGATCTACCCGGCCACCGAGTTTACCGGCACGATCAAAAAGCGCTCTGCTGAAGTGTATACAATGGTCGGCTCAAGCGGTGACGAACCGGCTTCTCCAATTTCTCCGCTGATGCTGGAATATTTAAGCGATCCCGAAAAAGAAGTTTGGAATCCATATGTTTCGCCAATGCTTGCTAAGGACCTTTCCGGCCTGCCGGAGGCACTGTTTATTGAGGCGGAGTGCGATGCGCTTGTCGACGACGGACTGATTTATGCAAAACTTCTGCAGGACGCGGGTGTGCCGGTCACATGCAAGGTTTATAACGGCATGCCGCATGCTTTTGTTTTGCGCACTTATGATGAAACGTTTGCCGCGCTGGACGAAATCTGTCAATTCATCGACGCACGCTGACACGATTACGCCGCACAATTTGTTATCAATAAAATGAAAATAAGTTTTAGCGAGAGAGCTCATCGCTAGAAAAAACCCACATTATTTAGGAGGAGAACCAAAATGAAGAAATTCCTTTCCGTTTTGCTGGTCATGGCAATGATCTTTGCATTTGTCGGATGCACAGCACAAACTACGGAAGAAGCCGCCCCGGCGGACGAATCGACCGCAACCACCGAGGCGGCCGATTCCACGGAAGCGGCACCCGAAGCCGATCAGTTGTTCGTCGGTCTTGCAATGCATAACCAGACGGAAACTTGGGCCGTTGCATTTGCGGATGCCTTTAAGGCCGCCGCAGAAGCCGCTGGCTGCAAGGTTGCCGTGACCGACGCCAACGCAACCGCTTCCAATCAGGTATCCCAGATCGAAGACCTTGTTACGCAGGGCATTGACGTTCTGGTCGTGCTCCCGGCGGACTATACCGCACTGGGCAACGCGCTCAAAACCGCATATGACGCGGGCGTAAAAATCGTTGACGCAGACTCCAAAGTTGACGAAGCGGATCAGGATATGGTCAGCTGCTTTGTCACTGCGGATTGCTATACCGGCGGTTACACAATCGGCGAATACCTTGCCGAAAAACTCCCTGAAAACGCTGTGATCGGCGCGCTGAATTATAAGCAGCTTTCCGTTATCGCAGAACGGTTCGACGGACTTGCCGACGCATTGACAGCGCAGGGACGCACCGATGTGACCATTGTTGAAAAAGACTGCACGGACCTCAGCGCAATCGCATCCTACACCGAAGATTTGCTGACGGCCAATCCGGACATCACCGCGTTTGTCTGCTTGAACGACAATACGGCGCTCTCCTGCTACGGCGCATGTTCGCAGCTGGGTTATTCCGATGTTATGGTGTTTGGCTTTGACGGCTCACCCGCAGGCAAACAATCCATCGCAGCGGGCGAAATGACGGGTTCAATGGTCTACTCGCCGATCGACATGGCGAACGCTTCCTTCAGCGCCGCGCTGGCAATTTATAACGGCGACGCGTTTGACGCGGAAACTACGGTTGACATGTGGATGATCAACACAGATAACATCGGCGACTACGATCTCGAAAGTTGGTCCTAACACGTACGAAAATCTCATTGTGAGGTAAACAAACGACGTGGCCCCGCACGGCAATGCTTCGCGGGGCCGCAATAATAAGAAATCCCCACGGCACGCAATGTTTAACACCTGCCGCGGGCAAACAGTAAGGAGACAACGGCTTTGGAAAACTACCTGCTGGAAATGAGGAATATCCACAAGCACTTTCCGGGTGTCTATGCCCTCCGGGGCGTCAGCCTGAACCTCAAGGCAGGCGAAGTGCTTGCGTTGGTCGGAGAAAACGGCGCGGGAAAGTCCACACTGATCAATGTACTCGGCGGAATTCATCCGAAAAACGACGGCGAAATCCTCATCGACGGACAACCCGCCGAAATCAACAGCGTTGCGGACGCGCGCCGAAACGGTGTCAGCATCATTCATCAGGAGCTTGTGCTCGTTCCGCACCTAAGCGTAGCGGAAAATATCTTTTTAAACAGAGAGCCACATCATGGTAATTTTGTGGACTACAAAACCATGTATGCCGAGGCGCAGGCGTTCATCGACGGTCTTGGCGTCAAGATTAACGCATACGATAAGATTTATCAGCTCACAATTGCGCAGCAACAGGTCATCGAGATCGTCAAGGCAATCTCCTTCCACTCAAAAATCATCGTTATGGATGAACCAACGTCGTCTCTGTCGGACAACGAAATCGACGTACTGTTCGATAACATCGCCACGCTGAAAAAGCAGGACATCGGCATCATTTATATTTCACACCGTCTGTCCGAGTTGCAACGAATCGCGGACCGCGTGACCGTACTGCGCGACGGCCAATCCGTCGGCTCCGCAAACGTCAGCGAGATTACGAACGACGAAATCGTTCGTATGATGGTCGGTCGGGAGATGACCCATTATTACACCCGTACCTATAACAAAGCGGGTGACGTTGTACTCCGCGCGGATCACTTAACGAGTGCAAACATCACCGACGTAAGCTTTGAGCTGCACAAGGGAGAGATTCTCGGTTTCTCCGGGCTCGTCGGCGCGGGCCGTACCGAGGTCATGAAAGCCATTCTCGGATTCGACCCCATCGTTTCCGGAAAAGTTTTTGTCAATGGCAAACCGGTCGACATCAAGCGTCCATCGGAAGCTTACGACTTAAAAATTGGATATATTCCGGAAGATCGGCGCGCAGAGAGCCTGTTCGGGTTCCGCTCAGTTCAGTACAATCTGACGCTGCGCGTGTTACGCTCGTTCATCCGCGGGGTTTCAGTCAATCGCGCAAAGGAAAAGCAGATCACCGACGAATATGTCGACAAGCTGTCCATCAAGTCGGCTTCCTACGACACCAAAATTCAAAATCTTTCCGGCGGAAATCAGCAGAAGGTCGTCATTTCGCGCTGGCTCGCCGCCCGGCCGGACATTCTGATCATGGACGAACCGACGCGCGGCATCGACGTCGGCGCAAAAGCGGAAATCTACGAACTCATGAATGCGCTCGCCGCGGAAGGCATGGCCATCATCATGATCTCGTCGGAGTTGCCGGAAATCATCAACATCAGTGACCGCGTGATCGTCATGCGCGAAAGCCGCATCTCCAAGGTGCTGGAAAAATCGGAACTTTCGCAGGAAACGATCATGCAATATGCGGTCAATATTTAACGGGAGAGAATACCATGGAAACCAATAAGATTGAGATTTCATCCAACAGCGGGACACTCAAGCGTCTGGGTCGCTGGTTCGTCACTTACGGAGGCCAGCTAGGTTTTCTGCTGATACTGATCGTGGTGATTTCCTTCAGCGCTCCGACATTCCTAAAAACGAACAACATCATCAACGTATCACGTCAAGTCTCCATCAACGTGATCATTTCCTGCGCGATGACCATCGTTCTGATCTCCGGCGGTATCGATCTATCCACTGGCGCGGTGATGGCGATGGCTGGCATGGTGTCGGCATACCTTTCGTTTTCCGGCTTTCCGTTTGTCGTGTGCGCGCTTGCCGGTATCCTCACCGGCGTCGCCTCAGGCTTGCTCAACGGCGTCATCCTCGCCAACACAAGCCTGCCGCCGTTTATCGTAACCTATGCAACACAGAGTATACTGCGCGGCCTCGTATATGTAACGACCGGTGCCGGTACCGTCCGTCTGCAAAACCAGGCGTTTCTGGATTTTGGCGGCAGTTCCATCGGTGGTATTCCCCTGCCTGTACTTTATATGATCGCCGTCATCATCATCACATGGTTGATTTTAAGCCGGTCCAGAGTCGGACGCCACATCTATGCCATCGGCGGAAATCCCAAAGCAGCAAGGTTTGCGGGGATCAATACCAAGCGAATCGTCCTGATGATCTATGCGCTCTGCGGCGCATGTTCCGCGCTTGCAGGCCTTGTTTTAACAAGCCGTAACACATCCATGCAGCCTGCGGTTGGCATCGGTTCCGAAATGGACGCCATCGCGGCGGTCGTGCTCGGCGGCACATCCATGCTCGGCGGGCAGGGCGCAATTGCAGGCACCATCATCGGTGCATTCATCATCGGCATCATCAACAACGGATTGAACCTGCTCGGTATGGACAGCTACTATCAATACATCGCTAAGGGTGTCGTCATTCTGATCGCCGTCTACATGGACGACGTGAAGAATAAGCGGGTGCTTAGCGGCAAAAAAATATAAATATAGTTTGGATGAGAAAACAGTAAGAAGGTAACACGATCATGAAAAAAAGTTTGCTGCTCAATTCGGAAGTATCCGCAATCATAGCGCAAATGGGCCATACAGACATGCTGACCCTCGGCGACTGCGGTTTGCCGATCAACCACACCAAGCGGATCGACCTTGCGCTCCGGCGCGGCCTGCCCGGCTTTCTGGACACGCTGGATGCGGTTTTGACGGAGCTCTGTGTAGAAAAGGTCATCCTTTCGGAGGAGATGAAGACTGTTTCGCCGGAGATGCACCGCGAGGTCCTCTCGCGCTTTCAAGACGGGGTCAAGGTGGAGTATGTTCCGCACGAAACATTTAAGGAAATGACGCAAAGCACAAAGGCGGTCATTCGTACGGGTGAATGTACTTCGTTTTGCAATGTTATTCTGGTTTCTGGCGTCGCTTTTTAGAAAGATTTAAAAACCAACCTAGGAGCATGTATGAAAATTGTAAATTTCGGGTCCCTCAACATCGACTATGTTTACCGCGTGGATGCGTTTATCCGTCCCGGCGAAACCAAACCCGCGCGCCAACGGGAAATCTTCTGCGGCGGTAAGGGGCTCAACCAGTCCATTGCCTGTGCAAAAGCCGGGCTGGATGTATACCATGCCGGGTTTGTTGGGAAGGAAGGACGTTTCCTTGTAGAAAAGATGCGTGAAAGCGGCGTGAAGACCGATTTTGTCCGCGAAGTGGATGAGTGCTGCGGGCATGCAATCATTCAGGTGAACGACGATGGTCAAAACTGTATTCTGCTCTACCCGGGCACAAACGCAATGCTGACAGCCGACTTTGTCGACGACGTGCTCGATCATTTTGAGCCGGGTGACGTCGTGCTGCTGCAAAACGAAACGAACATGGTTGGTGTAATCATGGAAAAGGCCGTGGATCGCGGATTGCGTGTGGCGTTCAACGCCGCGCCGTTTACGGAGGCGGTCAACTTGTACCCCATCGCAAAAACTGCATGGTTGTTTGTAAACGAGATTGAAGGCGGCGCGCTCAGTGGTGAAGCGGATTATTCCGCCGTCGCCGAAAAGCTGCGGGACATGTATCCCGAAACCGATATCGTCCTCACGCTTGGCGTGGAAGGCAGCATATATATCGGACGACAGGGCGCGTTCCATGCTCCGGCAAAACGGGTTGTCCCGGTGGACACCACCGCCGCAGGCGACACGTTCACCGGCTTTTACTTGATGGGCACGTTGAACGGACTAAATGCCCAACGATCGCTGGACCTTGCAACCATGGCCAGCGCCGTTGCGGTCACGCATCCCGGCGCGGCGGATTCCATCCCTTCGATGGAAACCGTCAAGCGGCTGCTTGCGTAGATTACAAAATCACACCTAAAAGCATAAAAACGATCCGAAAGGATCGTTTTTTAACGCTATATTATCATGCCGTTATCTTGTCTGTTATTCCTCACTATCCGCAAGTGCAGGCCGTGTGTCCCGCGGGTCTTTCACACGGATGGCGACAACCAGATTGGCCAGCGAAAGTGCCGCGACGGCATAGAAGATATACTGTGAACCGAGCGTGACCCAGGCCACGCCGCCCGTTACACCGACGATGATGGAGACTATGTGATCCATCGTCATGGCAAGTGAGAGCGTCGGCGTCACGTCCTCATCTGAAACTACGATCGACTTTAGATAAATCGTGCGGATGATGCCCATCTGCGACGACAATCTGTCCACGACAAACAGCCCGCAAGCTAAAATCAGCGGCAGGCCGATCTTCGCGAGTGTTCCATTGTTAAAGGATTGCGTCAACAATCCATAGCAAAGGTATACGACAATGAACGACAGCGCATCGACATACAGCAGTTTTTTCACGCCGAATCGATCGATCCAGCGGCCAAGCTGCGGCATGAAGAACATGCCGAGTGAAGATGCGATGATGCCGAGCAGCACGATGGTATCAACCTGCTGGCCGAGTGTTTCAATCAACACCCACGGTCCGAACACAAGCATAACCTGCTTTTGCACGCCGAATACGATGGCGAGCAGATAGTAATATTTATACTCTTTACGAAAGACGAACTTCAGTTTTTCGCGCTTGCTGCGCACCTGTCCAACGTCGCGCTTGAGTTTGATAAGCAATAGCATTGTGACGATATAGAATCCAGCCGAGACGACGAACGTCCATTTTGTCTCGGTGAAAAAGCTGAACACGCCGAAGCGGAACAGGAAGAACACCGCAAGTCCGGATACCATCAGGCAGGCAAAGCGTACGCCCGCAAACTGCCCCATGCGCTTGCCCAGCTTGTCCGGCTCGGACAGTGCCATACCGATGCTGTCGCGCAGCGGCATATACAGGTGCGTGCCCATGGACGTTGTGAACAAAAAGATCAGCATCATACCGAACGACGGCGTGAAGAACCCGAGCACGGTCAGCCCCAGCGCGGCGATGCCTTGCGCGATGATTGCGATGGTGATGTCGCCTAAAAAGGATATTGCGCTGATTAAAAAGAACACGATCACGCCCGGCAGTTCGCGCGGGAATTCGATCAGTCCGCGCTGAAAGCCGTTGATTTTGTATGCATCTTTAAAGTAATTTGAAAACAGTCCGTCGCTGAAACCCAGCGCCAGATTGACCGCCACTATGACGATAAAAAATAGATACAGGTCCCTTTTTTGCTTTTCCGACATTGCCAAACCTTTCCCATCCGCGGCGGCTCGTGCGCCCGGTTCTTGCTATACTACCATAGCTTCGCGGATATGGAAAGGTTGAGGGGGATGTAATGGATAAGTAACCTGCAAAGTTTTTGATGCGGCTATCTTTATTCTTGATTGCCCGACTCATCCTGTTCATCGCATAGTTTTTCGCCGTCACCCATAATGTGAACAGGCCACAATTTCTCTATTGTTCGGTAATTGTCCATTAATATAAACTTATCTCGCCCAATAGCATCCTTTAGAGTCTTTGGGAATTTCGCCATATCTTCATAGTTATTTAAAATAATGAATTCTACATTATCGTAGTCGAAAGCTAATGCATGATGAACTCTCCCTTCCCTTTCATGTGCATAATCGCAAGTCTTGTAGTTCAACCTGAGATTCTTCGGTCGATATGCTGGCCAAAACGGTGTAACGAGCGCTTTAACCCGCGGATCCCAGTCCTGTCTATTATAAACATCCCAACGCACGTAAAGTGCAGGTGCGCCATGTCGCGAAAACACAAAAGGGTTACTAAATCCAATTCCATAAGGCGAGTATTCTTGTGTATGCCTCAGCAAGCTGGACCATGGGCATTCTGTTAGACAAACCGCATTTAGCCCCGTTCTTGGCATTTTTGAAGCATATATTTTTTTGTCTCCAGTATTGAAATAAGTTTATCATATGCCGTTTTTTGAACTAAGTTTTCAACTGGAATCGCTGTTTGTTTCGAAAATGGCGATCTGTCAGCAGTAAAATGCGCTAGATAATCTGAAAAGTCTGGTCGGTTAAGCATGCAATAACCTCCTTTATCCCACAAGCCTTATATAGTTATTTATATGATTTGTATTAATTAAAATATAGAACAATTTATATCCTTATTTAGCTTTGTTTATCCATATTTCGTCTTTTTGCTTATTATTATAGAACTCCTTGCCCCCATACCCAAAACCTGCTATATTCACCCCATAACCGCACGTTCGTCAAATCCCGTCACCAAGGAGTAACGAATCATGAGCAAATACAACGCCCTTTGGGAATATCTTCAAAAAAGTGACAGCCCGACCGTCAAGCTGACGTTCGCCGAAGTCGGCGACATTGCAGGGATTACGCTCGATCATTCGTTTCTGAATTACAAAAAGGAACTCCTTTCCTACGGTTATCGAGTCGGCAAAATCTCCCTCAAGGAACAGACGATCGTCTTCCATCGGCTCAACGACGACCCGACGCAATCGAGGTGACAAACGTGGATCATGATTCGTTCATCCGACGATTCTGGCAGGACGTCGTAACGCAAAGCGCAGACGCACTGGAACAGTATTTTGCCGCGGACGCACGCATTCTCTGGCACAACACAAACGAACGATTCACCGCCAAGGAATTCATCACGGTCAACTGCGAATACCCTGGAAGCTGGCGCGGCGAAATCGAGCGGGTCGAACACTGCGGAGACACGACCGTATCCGTTGCAAGGGTGTGGTCGCCCAGCGACGGCGTCTCGTTCCACGTAACGTCGTTTTATGGTTTTTACGCAGACAAAATCCGCACGCTGGAAGAGTACTGGAGTGAAGACGGCGACGCGCCGCAATGGCGGCAGGACAAGCGCATTGGAACGCCGATCAACAAACCGGCCGATTGACATTCCGTATAACATTTACTATTATCCTTTTAAGCACATACTTGACGCTCGATGGCAATTGAAGCCGGGACAGTTTAAGCCAAGTATGTGTTTTATATAAATGCGTCCGTATTCACATGTAGGAAGTCGATTCTGTGCACGCCTGCTTTGTGTTTGTGTTTGCAGCACTTTTCCGATACAATAGGAATGCTAATTAAATATTTGCTATGATCAGCGGCACATCGAAACCCTGGCTACTATTTTCAGTCAGTGAGGAGCAGCAAGATGGAAAAAATACGTATTACCGCAGACAGCACCTTCGATCTAACCCCCAAGATGGCGCAGGAGCTTGCCATTATCGCCATGCCGTCCTATGTCCGCATGGATGAAAAAGACCTGCTCGATTACCCTGACCTCAAACAGAGCGAGTTGTTCGAATATTTTCGGCGCACAAAAAAACTGCCGCAAACGGCGGCGGCAAATCCATCGGATTATGAGACGTTCTTTAAAGATAATCTTGCCGGACACGACGCGTTGGTCCATATCGCCAAAAGCTCCGGCATGTCCAGCTGCTATGAAAATGCGGTGATTGCCGCCAACGGGATGGAGAACGTTTACGTGGTCGATTCCACTTCGATTTCAAGCGGCAGCGCACTGTTGGCAATCGAGGCGGCAAAACAGAAACAGGCGATGTGCGCTTCAGAGTTGCAAACGTATCTTTGCGAATACCGTGAAAAAATTACCGGCAATTTCATCATCGAAACCCTCGAATACCTACATTCGGGCGGACGCTGTTCAACACTGGCCTTCCTCGGCGCAAGCACGCTGCAGATCCGTCAGAGTATCAATATCCGTGACGGCAAGCTGGTCGTCGGCAAAAAGTATATGGGCTCGTACAAGAAAAGCCTGCGTGACTTCGTCGAAACGGCACTGGCTCAGCACGAGCAGATGCGGCCGGATGTTGCAATGATTTCGCATGCAATTCAGGACGAAGCCCTGCTGAACAGTCTCATTGCACAAATCGAGGCGCTGCACTATTTCAAAAAAGTCATCCCGCTCTCCGTCTGCGCGGCGGTTGCCTGCCACGGCGGCCCGAATGCGTTTGGATTGTTCTTCGTAAAGAAATAGGCTTACACAGCGAAAACAAGCCAACCGTATACCTATCATTGGCATTACTGATAACTGCGCGGCATTTTTAAAAACACGCATTGACATTCAGCCCCTTGCACGCTAGAATTCCTATAAACCCACTGTCGATGCTAGAGGGCAACTGGAGCCCGAAGAGCTTCGGTCGCGGGTTTCTTTACAAGGAGGATCGATTAGTTGAAAAAACGCGTGGTCAAAAAGCACAACGCGGCAAAGCATTGCTTCGTTTGCGGCGTGGATAACCCCTTTGGTCTGCACACAGATTTTTACGAACTGGAAGACGGCACACTCGCGGCGATTGTTGCCCCGCAGGAGCAACACCAGAGCTATCCGGGACGCGTCCACGGCGGCGTAAGCACCGCGCTGCTGGACGAAACCATCGGTCGCGCGGTCAACGTGACCGAGCCGGACACTTGGGCTGTTACCGTCGAACTCACCACACGTTACAAAAAACCCGTTCCCTACAACGTGCCGCTGACAGTCGTTGGCAGGGTTCTGCAAAACAGCCGCAGACTCTTCACGGGTGAAGGTGCAATCCTGCTGCCAAACGGCGAAGTCGCCGTTACCGCGACGGGCAAATATATGAAACTGAAGCTGGAAAATATCGCCGATTTTGACGCGGCGGGCGAATCTTGGGAAGTATACCCGCGCGAAACCGACCCGGATTGGATCGACATTCCGGAGGAATAGCATATGGGTTGCAATAATTTGTACATGCAGCAACGTGGAAAATAACGTTTCCACGTTGTTTTTATTTGCCTCAATTGTTAAAATGACAATGAAGTCTGTATCGTACCAATCATGTGAAAAGGAGCGCTGGTCATGAAAACGTTAAACCAACTCGTCGCCGCCTACACGCGCTGTCTGCAACAGGGCGAAATCCAATCCGCTTACAAAGGTATACTGGAATTTATCGGGAAACTGCGCGCCGATATCTTCAAAAAGTATCCGGAATACGACGTCGGCGGCATCTATGCAGGATATATGGATATGTCTTATTTCTCCGTCGTTACGGTGCTGCTAAGAGCATACAACCTCAAAGTTGCGATCGTTTACCTGCACGAAAGAAACACATTTGAAGCATGGCTATCCGCGCGAAACAGAATGGTTTCTAGAAAATTCGCTTCTTTGGGAGGTGTACGTGATGCGAACTGCTCATTGTTTCATGATGAGAGCAATCCAGACGCGATACTGGAATGCACCCTCTCGCTCACGCCGAATTTCGATGAACCCGCATTGCTGGCAAATGACATATTACAGGGTATGGAGCGCTTTCTGACCGTAGTCGAATACCATCTGCAAGCATCAATTTAACTCTTATACACAACAAAGCCCGTCAGGACTGACGGGCTTTGTTGCTGTTTTGTTTAGTTTTTCAGGCTGTTAAGCGGAGCCGGCACCCGTCCGCCGCGCTGGATGAACTCCGCGCTGGACTCCGTATGCACCGGCATGACCGGCGCGCTGCCGAGCAGTCCGCCGAGCTCAATTGTGTCGCCGACCTGTTTTCCCGGCGCTGGGATGATGCGCACGGCGGTGGTTTTGGTGTTGATCATACCGATGGCCGCTTCGTCCGCAATGATGGCGGAGATCGTCTCCGCACTGGTGTCGCCCGGCACGGCGATCATATCCAATCCGACCGAACAGACACACGTCATCGCTTCCAGTTTGTCGATGGACAGTGTACCAGCCTGTACGGCGGCGATCATGCCTTCGTCTTCGGACACCGGGATGAACGCGCCGGACAACCCGCCGACATGGGAAGACGCCATGACTCCGCCCTTCTTCACCGCGTCGTTGAGCAGCGCGAGCGCCGCCGTCGTGCCATGTGTGCCGCAGCGTTCGAGGCCGATCGCTTCGAGGATGCGCGCCACAGAATCGCCCTGTGCGGGCGTTGGTGCAAGGCTGAGATCGACAATGCCGAACGGCACGTTCAGCCGCATGCTGGCTTCACGCGCTATAAGCTGTCCCATGCGCGTCACTTTAAACGCCGTCTTTTTGATCGTCTCGGCTACTATGTCGATGGGTTCGCCTTTCACCTGCTTGAGCGCATGGCTGACCACGCCCGGGCCGGACACGCCGACATTGATGACGCACTCCGGTTCACCGATGCCGTGAAACGCGCCCGCCATAAAGGGATTGTCCTCAACGGCATTGCAGAACACAACGAGTTTGGCGCAGCCAAGGCCTTCCTGTTCTGCGGTACGCTCGGCTGTTTTCTTTATGGTTTCGCCCATCAATCGCACTGCGTCCATGTTGATGCCCGCGCGCGTGGAAGCGACGTTGACGGAAGAGCAGACGTATTTCGTCGTAGCAAGCGATTCCGGAATAGCCGCAATCAGTTTGCGGTCACCGGACGTAAAGCCTTTTTGCACGAGTGCGGAGAACCCGCCGATGAAGTCCACGCCGCATTCTCCCGCCGCGCGGTCCATAGCTTCGGCAAACGGAACATAATCCTCCGTTTCGCTTGCGTCGGCAACCAGAGCCATCGGCGTGACCGAAATACGTTTATTGACGATGGGGATTCCCATTTCGCGCTCAATTTCCTCACCGACAGGCACAAGCCGCTCGGCACAGCGCGTAATTTTATCGTAGATCTTTTGGGTTGCAATCTTCGGGTCGCTATGCGCGCAGTCACGCAGTGAAATCCCCATCGTGATGGTGCGGATATCGAGATGCTCCCGATCGATCATGTGCTGAGTTTCAAATATTTCCCGCTGGTTGAGCATGGTGTTGCCTCCTCAAATGCGGTGCATCGCGTCGAAGATTTCTTCGCGCTGGATGCGCACGTTCACGCCAAGGCGCGTTGCTTCGCCGTCTAGCGTTTCGGTGATCTTTTCAAACGGGACGCTCGCTTCGCCGACGTCGACGAGCATGACCATGGTGAACATGCCGCCGAGGATGGTTTGGTTGATGTCGAGGACGTTTACGTTGACGCCTGCGAGCGCAACGCAGATGCCGGCGATGATGCCGACGCGATCGTGCCCGATGACGGTGATGATTGCATGCATAATAATTCTGCTCCATTCAAGCTTTTATTCCCGTGAGTTTACCATAAGATGGGGGTGTGTGCAATAAATTATGATATATTGTAAATTCCTTTAAAAGTCCTAGCATTTCCACACAAATGTTGTTTTCAGTGGTAGTAGGATGTATACTTATTTCAGTTGTATATACGACAATGCAATTTATATTCAAGGTGGGGGCTATGCGAAGATTATCTGTTATATCTTGTCTTTTATTAATGTTGCTACTTTTTTCAACTTGTTCAGCCTGTATTTCTCAAACTGATTACGATGCCTTGGTAACTGAGCGCAATTCTTTTCAAGCTCAGCTGTCATCTCTGCAGAACGACTATGATGCATTAATACAGACTGCAGACGATGCCCAAACACAAATCGATCTATTAACATCTGAAAATTCATCTCTCGAGGAAAAGAATCAAAAGCTGTTAACCGAGAATACCGAATTGTCCGCCAAGTTGGAGGAAGCCGCGCCGTGGTTTGAACTCTCAGAGATTGAGCAAGCTACGAAAATTGCTGAACTAGAAGCCCAAAAGCAAGCAGAAATAGAAGCCGCTGCAAAAGAGGCTCAAAAAGGATATGAAACCGGAATTACATATAATCAGCTTGCACGAACTCCTGACGACCATTTAGGGAAAAAGGTAAAATTCCGAGGGTATGTTTTACAGGTCCTAGAAGGGACAACGACTACAACTCTGCGTATCGCTACAAAAGGTCATTATGATAATATTCTATTGGTCGATTATAAGAGCGATATTATTTCAACTCGCGTACTTGAAGATGACACGATTGTTATATACGGTCTGTCTCAGGGTTTATATACATATGAATCAACCATGGGTGCAAGCATTACCATCCCTTATATTTCAGTTGACCAACTTGAAATAATCGATTAATCAAAAGTCAGCACGGTCGATAATACGATGTAGGTTTCACACGGAGAATCATGTTGGTTTTCCGTGTTTTCTTTGCCCAAAACCTGTTATAATATAGATGACACTATACACGTCACATCGACCGGCAGGAACCGACCGACCACAACTGAATATCGTACCACCCGACCGCAGAATGATTGCGTTTCTTGTTTCGTTTCAACCAGGACCAGCGGAAAGGAGTGGAAACCATGAAAACCAGTAAAACCGTTCTCACAAGCCCACCCGACCAACCGACCGCACCCACTATCAAGTGTCCTTACTGCAACGACTCGGGGTACTACCAGCCGATCCTCATGGAAAGCGACGCCCACTATGGCGATGAGGATTATTACGAGCCCTGTCCCTTTTGCGACGCATACGACTTGGCCAACGCGCCGCATATCCCCCCGCCGGACGCACCATACGACCCGCAGCCCAAGGCAAGCGGACACGAGTTGCAGGTGTTTGCCGCAATCGGTGTTCTTTGCATGCTGGTTGCCGCCGTCATCGGGATCATCCGGGCGGTTTCGCTCTCACGGGCAGGCATGATTCCGCATGCATTCCACGGCGGATTCGGCGCGGCATGGGTATTACTCGGACTTGCCGCCGGACTGATCGCACTCGGCGTTGCGCTGATTGTTACACACCGGAAACGGCGACGTTGAGTTCCCTATTAACCGGTCAGCACTACTCGTTTGATGTACAGCGTACAGCTTTCACGGCTTTGGTAAAACAAACTAAGATTTCAGGAGTAAAAACACAGCATCATGGATGTTTTTCAGGCAATTTCCGAACGAACCAGCTACCGCGGCGCGTATAAACCCGCACCCGTACCAAAAGAAGATTTGCAGAAGATCATGAACGCGGGACTTGCCGCTCCGTCCGGCTGCAACAAACAGACAACAAGACTGATTGCAGTCGACGATCCTGCGATCCTTGGTAAACTGCTCAACGTCGGCTACAAAGTCGGCCGCAGCGCACCGGCGATGCTCTGCGTGCTGACAAAACCTATCATCGCCTGTCGCGACGTCAGCTTTTATGTACAGGACTACTCCGCGGCAATCCAGAACATGCTGCTGGCAATCGTAGCACTCGGCTACCAGAGCTGCTGGATCGAAGGGCAGATTACGGACGCAAACAGACTCGGTCGCAAGATGGCGGACATACTGGGTGTCCCTGATGATTGGGAAATGGTGTGCTATCTGCCGATCGGCATTGCGGACGAACCGCTTACACATGTAAGAAAAACACCCTATTCCGAGCGTGGCTGGTTCAACGGCTACCAAAACGACTAGCACCTCAGCGCAAGCAAAAAACCGGAGGCTGTATTGCCTCCGGTTTTCTAATTTTATGCCAACTTTGGTTTTGTTCTGTTCCGAATGAACTGATTGATTGTTCCGGACAGCCAGTGTAGCAGTATCGCGCCAAGCGCCGTCCCAAGCAGGATAACGGCCAAATCTCCATACGGCGAAAACGGCATAGCCATCACACCGAACGCTGCTTCGATCCAAATGTAATGCACGAGATACATATCATAACTATAACAATCAGAAAATCGCAGCACGGCGGAGATTGCCTTCGAGCGCTCCAGGCGCATAGCGGAAAATATGGTATATGCAAGGAAAAACACAGCGATGCCAAACGTAGCGTGGGCATAGTCTTCCAATAAAACATGGAAGTAATATATGGCCGTGCCCGGCGTAGGTCGCGATAAATAGGTATTGATGTAAATTTTCACGCCGTTGAAAATCACAGCAAGAATAGAAGCAACAATTGTCGTCGCTTTGTAACTCTGCATTTTTCCAGCATTTTTGCGGCTTGCGAACAAGTAGGCAATGATGAAGCAAAATACCCAAGCTGCATTGAAGCCAATCACTAGTTTATCGAGCACAATCTGTAGGACAATGCCCAGTAGCATAGTCTCGGCAAGAAATCGTCCGGCAGAAAGCACATTAACGCGGTTTGCAAAGCGCTGAAGCAACGGTGTGATTAAATAACAAAACAGAATCGTCGGTAAAAACCAAGTGTGCTGAAGCCCGTCAAAACCTTTGTATTGAAGAGCGAATAGATTCGCATAATCAAACACTCCGTGTTTCCCCGGCTCAAACACGATAAACAGCGGGATAGCAACCAGTAGCAGTGCCCAATAGTCTAGAAGAATTTTCCAGGCGCCGCGTTTGAAAAATATAACGCCGTCGTCAATTTTCTTCGCACCGTACAGAAAACCGGAAATGCAAAGGAATACCTGAACGCCTGCTGTTAAATACCACGAACCTGGCAGTTGGTAATGTTGAAGAATATGGCACAGCACAATCATGCAAAGCGCCATGAATCGTGTCGCGCTGATTGCGGTATCTCGTATCGCCTTCACCGTTTCTATTCCCCCTCCAAAAGTTTCGCATAACGTTCGACAAGCAATTGCGTGTATCGTTCAGCTCCCCGCGCGTTGAGATGCTCGTGATCGCCAAAGCAGTCGTCCGGATAGACGTCAATCTCCACGTTTACGATAATCCCTGGGAAATCCGCCGCGAGTAGATTAAGATAATCGACATATTGTGTTGCAAACGCAGGGTGCATCGCATAATGCGAAGCAAGGTTGAGTGGCGGCCGTTCAATAACAGTCTGAATCCCGTTATCAAGACAAAGCGTTAAAATTGCCCGCATTTCTTCATCCAGAAGTGGCGAAACAATGAACTCTTCATACAGCACGGAATCGGTTGCCTGTCCGTTGCTTTCCTGTGTTCCATTGAGATGATACCCGCGTACTTCACCGGTATATTCATACCATTCCCGGTTCAGTTTCAGGCGACCGCGTTCTTCCATCATGCCGATATATGCCGGAAGATACTTGCTCGGTGCATAGCACGCATAGGTCAGCAAGTCGGCATACGGGCTGCTGGTGTCAAATAATACAAGATCGTCAAGCTCCGCCGCACGCTGAAGGATTTTTGCTTGCTCAATCAGCGGCATATAGTGAAAATATGCGTTTCGTCCCCAAAAAGAACTGAGCTCCATATAGTGGTTCTGCCCAAATCCTATGACGACAAGCGACGGCGCATTGTGGCAACTCAGGTATGTTTTGAGCGAGTAATACATTTCAATTGGCGAGGCTCCACCGAGTGCGAGGCTGAGCGCATCGTCACCCCAAAGCGTCGGCATTACGCCGGACTGCATAAGTGAGTCGCCGAGAAACAGTACGTCCGCCTGTACGCTCTCATCCGTAAGTGTATCTTTTTGCCATTGCCACATGGGATATTCTTTGTCAAGAATTCGCATCGGCCAGACGGCCAGCATGAACACAAACAGAATCAGCGGCAGCGCTGCTAACATGCATTTCCAAAGAAACAGTCTCGCTCTGTTTTTAGGTTTATTTGCGATGGTTTGCAAAATCAGCGATCGTCCTTTCAGCATTATGCTTCCTTATTCGGCAAGATACGCATACCGCTCGTAAAGGGATCGCGTATATTGCTCGGCACCGTTTTGGTTCAAATGTCCCGGATCTCCGAAACAGTCGTCCGGATAAATCTCGATCACGGTGTTGACAATGGTTTCTGGGAAATCCTCCGTCAGTGAATCAAGATATTGTGCATACTGCGCTGCAAACGTCGCGTGTGTCGCGTCCATGGTCGCCTGATTGCACGGCGGGCGTTCGATGACAAGTTGGATGTCGGCGGCGGCGCAAAGTTGCGCTATCTGATGTATATTCGCGTCGATTGTCGGCGCAACAATAAAATTGTCGTACGCAACAGAAGCAGACGCGTCTGAGCAACTATCGAGCATACCGATTTGGAGGTATCCGTGACTTTCCCGACTGCTGAAATAAGCTGCTGTGTTTGTTGCCTGTCTGTTCTGCTCCTCGAGCATATTGAGGAGTGCAGGTAAATAACGGCTCGGGGCGTATAGTCCATAAGTAAGTGTTTCGCCAAGGACATTCCCATCCCCGAATACGACCATGTCGTCCAGCGCTTTTGCCTGCTTGATAAACGCGACCTGCTCAGAAATCGGCAGATAACGAAAATACACAGTTCGAATCCAGTAACAATTCATCTCAATATAATGGTTCTGTCCAAACCCCATAATGACGAGTTTAGGCGGCTCGTGATGCTCTAAATAAGTCTTCAGTGCGTAGCACATCTCAACGGGGGTCGTTCCCGGCAAGCTGATGTTATAGGCGTTATTCCCCCACTGCGCAGCCATAACACCGCTGACCTGCAGAGAATCTCCCAGGAACAGCACATCCGCCTGTATGCTTTCATTTGTTATAAAGTCTTTCTGCCAACGCCAGTTTGGGTAATCGGCGTCGAAAAAGCTCATTGGAAAGACGATAAACAAAGAAGCAAAGAGAATCAGCGGCAGCGCCACCAGCAGGCATTTCAGTATCAGTCGGGTTACTTTATTCTTCATACTATTCTCTGCCTAAAATTGTGCATAAAGGAATTCTTTCGTGGAAAAATTCACAGAAAGAATGATCATGGTAATCAACGCCCAGTACATTGGCCAACGCACATACCATCCGCGTTTGGAGACCCAGAAACGCACATCGATTCCATTGTTTGCCATATTATCCACAATGAACAAGGCTATAAGCCCAATTCCGAGCAGAATGTATTGCAGCGGAATCCATTCAGGATTGAAAAACAGCGTGGTGTTCCAACCCGTAAGAATCCATCCGACGGTCTGAATGCCTACACCAAACGAGTCCGCGCAAATGAAAATGAATCCGAAGCAGATTAAAAGCAGTGTACGAAGCCGCGCAAACCACGGAAACCACCCGTGCTCATTATCGAGATTAAGCCGTCCGCTCAAACGCGCAAGCGCAGGCTGGACGGATTCGCTGATGATGATATAGAACCATTGCAAGATGCCCGACGCGAACAAAAACTTCATCGAACCGCCGTGCCAAATGCCAATTGCAACCCAAAGCACGAGCAGACCGATATACGTCGTCAGTTTCTTTCCTGCCTTCTTGCCAAAGTGCTTTTTCAATTTTCGACTGATCTTCTGCAGACCGTCGCTTTTTAAAATTGGATAGAGCATATAGTCCTTAAACCACAAACCCAGCGTAATATGCCACCGCCGCCAGAATTCCCCGAGCGTCCTTGAGAAGAACGGCCGATTAAAATTCTCCGGCAGGCGTACACCGAGCGCTTCTGAAACGCCCATGATGATGTCTATTCCGCCGGAAAACTCCGCATAGAGCTCGACCGCAAAGCAAAGCGTCGCAAAAATCACCATCAACGGCGCATAGCTGTCGTAATGTCGAAAAACTTCTTTAACGATCACGCTCAGCCGATCTGCAATGACCATTTTTTTAAACAAGCCCCAAGCACCGCGCTGAAGTCCGCGAACGACCGTTGCATAGTCGAACGCATGCGGCGTAAAAAGCTGTTCTTTCATCTCGCCGAAGCGTGTGACCGGGCCGGACGTGATCTGTGGAAAATAGCAGGCAAATAGCGCATGTTTGAAAAATTTCGGCTCTGCTGGCGTAACCTCACGATACACGTCCAGCACATAGCCGAGTAACGACAACGTGTAGTAAGAGATGCCAAGTGGCGCGGCAATGTTGACCAACTCCAGCCCAATATGGATGGAGAATACCTTTGCAAAGCCCCGTGCACCAATAACGAACAAGTTCAAATATTTCAGCGCGATAAGTTCGGCAAGTGTCAGCATAATCGTAACAACCAGGGCTGTCTTTCGCTTTTTTGCATCCTCTGTTTTTTGTATCCACTGCGCGCCGAAGTACGTTACGATCAACCCGTACAACAGATATGGAATCATCTTCCAGCTGCTGGCAAACACGAAAAACGCGGCACTCGAGATCAGCAGCCACGGCCATTTCGCCTTGTCCGGCAACAGATAGTACACCGCGATGACAACCGCGGCGAACAGTACGAACGAAAAGTCTACGATGCTCAAATACGCGTACCCCGCTCAAGAATAATATCGACCATTTCGCCAACGTTCTTCATGCCCGTGACTTCCTTCATCGTAAACTTCAGCCCAAAGCGTTCTTCAATAGCGATAATAAGATTGATGTGTTCAAGGCTGTCCCATTCCTCAATGTCGTCGGCGACGGTCTTTTCCGTTAGCGTGATGTCCGCGTCGTCAAAATTGTCCTGGAATACTTCATTCAATGCGCTAAATACGTCTTCTCTGGTCATATTGTGTCTCCCGTTTTGCCTAATAGATTTTTTGATAATAACTGCGTAGTTTTAAAAAAGGTTTATCGAACCCCAACCTGTAAATTTGCACTCGATACACGTTTACCATGCTGATTTCGGATCACTGCTCGGACACGTATGACGTTTAGCATTTCGTGCCGCTCGATAACTTCACCGGTCACCGTCAACTCATCCCCAATGAACACTGGCTTATGAAACTTCGTATCCACGCTTTGCAGCAAACTCCGTTCACCGGGTAAAAACATTCCGCAAAGCGTTGAATACAGACTCGCTGTCAGCATGCCGTAGACAACACGTCCCGGTTGCCCTTGCGCTTTTGCGTAATTTTCGTTCGTATGCAGCGGATTTTCATCCCCGGAGATCACAGCGAACGCATCAATCATCTCCACAGTAACCGTCCGCGAAAACGATGCGGTCTTACCAATGCTCATATCGTCAAATGTGTTTTGTTCCGCTTTCATATGCTCGGTCCCAACCTTATGAAGATGGCTCTTTCAACGCTTCTTCCATCCAGTTCGTTTTGTATGCGCACCTCCGCCTGAGTGCCGTAACCACATGCAAACTGATCGGCAAGGCCAATGTTTGTTATGGATGCACATGCGCTCACCTTTGAAAACGCGTTGCGGACAAGCATGCCAAGACCGCAGTCTGCATTGTGTTCTTCCAGAGTAAATACTTGTCGAATGCCGTTTGATGCCGCAACGATTTTATTCTCGTTCATCGGTTTCAGTGTTTGTATGTTTACAACTCGTAATGAATAGCCTTCCTCTGCTAGTAGCTCTCGTGCGGTCATTGCTTCCGCCCAGATGCTGCCGGTCGTATAGATCACCGCGTCGCTGCCGTCCGCAATCGTTCGCGGTTCGTCAAAATAAAAAGCGGCTTCGGTTTCAAATTCCGGTTCGCCGTTCATCTCCATGCGGATGTAAACCGGCCCGTCGATTTCGTACGCGGCCTGCACGGCCTGTTCCACTTCCTTTGGCGTTGCGGGGCAAAGAACCGTCAAATTCGGCATTGCACATAGAATGCCGATATCTTCGGTAGCATGGTGCGTTGGTCCCAACCGCGCAATTGAAAAACCCGCGCCAAAACCGACAAGTTTAACGTTGCGGTTTTGCAAACAAACGTCGTCGCGAATCTGTTCGCAACTGCGGTAAGCCAGAAACGCCGATCCGCTCATAACGAATGGGATCTTCCCGCCACTTGCACAACCCGCCGCCATGCCAACGAGATTGTTTTCCGCAATGCCAAGGTTAAAGTATTGCTCCGGATAATTCCGTGAAAACAGGACGTCGTAATCCGTACCGTTGTCTGCGGTCATAAACAGTACGTTTTTGTCCGCAGCGGCCAGTTCGGAGATTGCGGTCAAGAATGCTGTTTGCATGCTGTAAGCTCCTCCTCGCTGATACCCAGTTGCTCCATAAACTTTTTCAACTGCTTCGGGTTCGGCAGACGATAATGCCAATCGATTTTGTTTTCCATAACGGAAACGCCCTTGCCCTTCACCGTATGCGCAATCAAAATGCGCGGTTTTTCGCCCGGCTTTGCGTTCAAGGCACTTGCGGCCGCCTCCAGATCATGCCCGTCGACCTCGATCACGTCCCATCCGAACGCTTTCCAGCGCGGGGACCAGTTGTCGATACCCGCAATGTCCTTGACCGTTCCGAGCTTTTGCAGGCAGTTGCAGTCGAGAATCGCCGTAAGGTTGTTCAAGCCGAGTTTTGCGGCAACCATCGCGGCCTCCCAAGTCGAGCCTTCCTGGCATTCGCCATCTCCAAGCAAAACAAACGTCCGTGCGCCATTGCCGTCAAGTTGCTGCGAGAGTGCAGTGCCCGCGGCATAGGATAGCCCGTGTCCCAGCGAACCGGTCGTCGCCTCCACTCCCGGCAGTTCCATCATGTTTGGTTCGCCACCGAGACTTGAGTTTGGCTGCGCAAACGTGCAAAGCAGTTTTCGATCGAAATAGCCCGCAAGACTCAATACACTGTAATAGGCCAGTGATGCGTGTCCTTTGCTAAGCACAAACCGGTCGCGTTCCGGCCAGTCCGGCTTGTCCGCACGATAGCGCAGCACGTCCATAAAATACAGCGCGTATAGAATTTCCACAACGGAATACGCCGAAGCGAGATGTCCCGCGCCCGCCGACCATGCCGAAAGGAACACATCCTTACGGATTTGGCGAATCGTCATATCCCGGTCGCTTGTCTGCATCGTGTTGCTCCTTTCTTTTCTTGCTTTTCTTAAAAGAAAAGTAAGATAAAAGAATGAATCTTTCTATAAATCGCTTCTCTGTTTTGGTTTTATTTTACCATGCCGAACGCTCTTATATCTGCTTTTCTTTCGGGAACAGCAGGCTAAGAAACGTGAACGGTGTCCGGATCGAGGCCGGAGCCGCCGAGATACGGAAGATCGCCGATCGACTTCATGTCTTCACTAGACAGCGTAAAATCAAACACATCCGCGTTTTGAAGGATTCGTGCTGATCGTCTCGATTTCGGTAACGGTACAACACCAAGCTGCAAGCACCAGCGGATGCAAACCTGCGCGGCGCTTTTGCCATAGCGTTCACCGATAGCACGTAAATCGTCATTGAGCACCAGCTTTTGGTGACCCAGCGGACCCCAAGCCTCTACGAGGATGTTGTTTGCGCGGCAGAATTCCAGCACCTCCGTCTGTCGCTGTCCTGGGTGAAGTTCAACCTGGTCGACCATGGGCAAAACAATCGCATCGTCCATAAGTGGCTGTAGGTGGTGTGGTAGAAAATTACTTACACCAATTGCACGAACGATCCCTTCGTGATACAACGTCTCCAGGGCTTGCCACGTTTCCCCGTTTTTCTCACGCCAGTGTTCGTCCAGCTTTGCTGAAAACGGCCAGTGGATCAAATACAGGTCCAAATAATCCATATCGAGTCGCTTCAACGATTGTTTGCATGCGGCAATGGTGGTTTTATATCCACGATCGCCGTTCCAAACCTTGCTGGTGATAAACAGTTCATCTCGCGGCACACCGTCTGTTTTCAGCGCGGTACCGATAAAGTCTTCGTTGCCATAAGACATCGCGCAGTCAAAGTGTCGGTAGCCCGCACTCAGTGCAGCCGAGATTGTGCTCTGCATGTGTTGTTCGGTAAGTTGCCATGTTCCAAAGCCTAGACACGGAATCGGCACGCCGTTTTGGAGTGTAAACGTATCTGTAATTGCTTGCATTCTGGGTTCACTCCTTTTCATTTGCCAGTGCTGGACAACGCCTGTTGACGCTCGGTTCCGCTTTCCGGCAAAATATGTGTTTTATTCCAGTTGAAATGATCCGGGATGGCAACGAAATAATCTCCATCCCGCGTAAAACCAAGCCTTTCGTAGATGCTTTCCACCATTTTGTTCTTCGGCGTGCGAATATATTCGCCGACAACGCGCTTGTACCCCGCCTGTTTCGCAGACTCCACAATAGTATTGACGATGAATTCCTCCATGCCGCGCTTTAGCACGCGGCAACTCATAAGCCATGTGCTCACAAACAGCGTTTCGTTCGCTCGCTTTTCCATAATGACCACGCCAATAAGCCCGTAGTCGCCAAATTTATCGCGCAGGGTGAAATATCGTGTAATCAGGTTTTCGTCGTTTGCCGCCTGCTCAATCTGCGCTTCCGTATAGCGCACCGTTCGCAGATTAAACTGGTTGGATCGCTGGGTCAACTGCGCAATGCGCGGATACTGAAACGGCGCAAACGGCTCCGCAACCGCGCGCATATCCAATCCTTCGAGATATTCGTCATAGTTTGACAGCGTCTCCATCAGCGAAACACGTTCCGCTTCCTGGCGGTACTGTTTTGTGCGTGCACCATCCGCCGCAGAGTATGAGATCGTCTCGAACAGGTTCAAGCTTTGAATATAGGAAAGGTACAGTGCGGGGTCTTCCGGTAATTCCGGCACGGTTACATCCGGCAGTAGATTGCGCACGACGTTGCGTTCAAACGGATTGTCGTCGAAAAACACAAGACTGTCAAAGCCGATATTGAGCGTCTTTTGGATGCGGCGGATATTACCTGCCTTATCGTCCCAATTTGCAATAAAGATTGCGAAATCGTCCAGAGAGAGAACCATATCGGGATGCTTTTCAAACGGTTCCTTTGCCACGTCTTCATCATTTTTACTGCAAACCGCAAGCAAAATACCGCGGTTTTTCAGCTCCTTTAGCCAAAGTTGAAAATCGGTGAACGCGCGACCGGCGCCAAGCTCGCCAATTTGAATGCCGCCGAGTCCGTCGCCGCCGATCGTGCCGCCCCAGAGTGTACCGTCGAGATCGAGCACAGCGCATTTTTTCACTTGACCAAGAAGCGAAAGAATCACGTCGACAACGCGCTTTGCAACGGCTGGCAGCACATTCAACGACAACGGCAGCTTTGCAATATAATAGAATTTCTCATCGTAAGTGAAAGCCCGTCCATATTGATTCTGCACACCGGCGAGGTCAATCAAAAGGACACTTTTTTGCGCCTGGCAGCCATCCGTCATCATCAAATTCAGCTTGTCGAGCTGATACAAAAAAGAGGACGAAACCTTTTCAGCGTAATTGCCGAAAATCGCATCGTCCAGTCGAACAAAATTAAATTGCAGGATACTCATCTTACCAGCGGAGGAAAGCTTCTGCCAGAGTGCACGAATATGACCCATCGTACGTTCGGCGAAACCATCCCGCTCGAGAACGGGAGTTTTACAATAAGCCGTATAGAGCTTTTCGGACGCCATATATAGAAGGACGGCGTTCGGCTGGAATTCGTACAGCTCCGAATTGTCGTCCATGACTTGCGCGTCGATCTGGTCATAGTCTGCGTCAAAAACGCTCAGATCGACTCCGCAAAGATGTGCATAGCCTTTCAGTGCGGTTGAAACATGTTGTGTCGAGCAATCGCCGACGACCGCAAGCCGGTAAGGCCTCAGCGCCGCACCATCTTGTTTGGCCGATTTTTTCAACTGTTGAAACGTATATTGCAATGGTTTGCCTCCAAAAATAAACATATCTGGCGGCGCTTTGATTCCAACGGCGCGCAGAAAACAGTTAGACGCATAGAACCGTCTCGGTTGATTATAGCCTCTCGGCACATGCCGCGTCAACGCCATTGCGGGTAAAACGAAATAGATTTTGCGCATTGCTTCTGTGAATTTAATACATTGACTGTAACGTTCGCATGCCGTTACAATATCCATATAATGTTGCTCGATAAAACCTTATGTTCCGAATGCTTTTGTGGAGGGCAAGTACTATGCACGTTCGTTTTCTAAAGTTTTCCGCGCTGATCCTTGCGCTCTTGTTTTTATGCGGCTGCACCATGCCCATGCAACAATCCGTTTCAGCAGAAACCAGTGAACCGACGGATGCGCCAACCGCTACCCCGACGCAGACACCGGCCGCAACGCCGGAGCCGACCGCAACGCCGGAGCCGACCGCAACGCCGGAACCGACCGCTACGCCCACCGAGGAGCCTACACCTGCGCCCGGCCCGCCGGACGGGTATATGCTCGCTTTTTCAGATGAATTTGAGTCGGAAACAATCGACGAAAGCATTTGGGTATTCGAAAACGGTGCCTGGCCCTATAATAAAGAGCTGGAATATTATACGCGGGACAATGCGTTTATCGAAGACGGTTGCCTGATTATTGAAGCACGTAAGGAAAAGATTAAAAATCGCAACTATACCTCTGCGCGGCTGAAGACTGAAGGCAATTTCGACTTCACATATGGTTATCTGGAGGTACGCGCTGCGCTTCCCGTCGCAACCGGCACTTGGTCCGCCATCTGGCTGCTGCCAACGGACACAAGCTACGGCGGATACCTGCACTCCGGTGAAATCGACATTGTTGAACGTGTCGGCTACGACGCAAAACTTGTACATGCCACAGTACATACACTTGACAACAATTCCGTGGATGGCGACCCGATTTCAGCATATGCACGCATTGGGCGACGCGATACATCCTTCCACATCTATGGGTTTCTATGGACGGAGGATACGCTGCAAATCCTGCTTGACGGAACTGAAACGCTCCGCTATGACCGGCCCGAAGGCGCGGATTATACCGAGTGGCCGTTTGACGTTCCGTTCCATCTGATTCTCAATGTTGCCGTTGGCGGAAGCTGGGGCGGCATCAAGGGTGTGGACGGCGATGCGTTCCCGCAACAGATGCTGGTGGATTATGTGCGCTATTATATCCCGCCAAACGTTGATTTTGCAGAATAACGAATCTAGCAGCATAAGCCGCGGATTGACTCCGCGGCTTATGTTTGTTTGATCCTAAACCAAAGAACGCTCTATTGATCTATCGACAACAAAACATGCATCCGGTATTCAACTCCCGGTTTCATCTTGTATGCTTCGTGAAGTGCCGCCATTCCGGGCAGATCCCCGCCGACGCCGCACATCGCGCCATCAAGACTCAGGGTTGTTTCTACATGTCGGGCAAGTTCATGCTGGTGCTCGGTTTCGTCCAATTCCTGCTGTGTATAACGCCACGCTGAAAAAATCAGGCTTCCCCCAAGGTTTTTCACCGTAAGCTTCTTGTCTTTGCCTTCCAGTACCAGTGTTTCGATATCACAACGCGCACCGTTTTCCTGCGGGCGCATGTAGGGATGCTCCAGCTCTTCAATCTTCATTGAATATTGCCCAATCGCCGACCCTGTCTTCCGGTCGGGATAGTTTTCTTCCGGCCCCCTGCCAAGCCATCGCGCCGTTTCAAATCCGGCACAAAGTGTACACTGCAATCCTGCGCGCAGCATATTCCTGCGTCGGGACGTCGTGTGCTGCTCAATTTCAACTGAGCCGTCCGCACGCACGAAATACAGCACGTTCGCTTGCTTGAGGAATGGATGTTTCCAGCTTGTTTCAATCAAAACACCGCCGTCTACCGATTCTGCATGCGTGTTTGCGCGCTGTTTTTTCGCCGTGCGCCGCCATGCGTCCACATTCATAAAGCGCAGCACAAACGGCACAAAATTCGCCGCTCCGCGGTCATTGTCCGTCAGCGCTCGGTAAAAGTTCGGTTTCAGCGGCGCAGTGAGCCACTCCGTTTCACCGGTTCGATAGCTTGTCAGCATACCGTCAACAAGCTGAAGCGTGAATTCATCGCCGGAAACGATAACTGCGCCGTCTTGCTGTTGAAACGATACGGCTTTTTCACTTTGTGCCTGCGGTGCGTCTTTTTCGGCTGGCTGCAGGACAAATTGGTCGAACGCCTGCTCGTATCCCGCCCCCGCCCACGGCGTGGCATTATGCAGCAGCCAGCGGAATGTCAGCGTAACGAGCCCGCCCGGCAGTTCCGGCAGGTCAAGCCGGATATCCGCCGTTTCGCCCGGCTGCGTGTCCTCATATCTTTCCGGCGGCACTTCTTCTCCCGCAACTTTCGTTCCGTTTGCTTCCAGCGTCCACACAAGTCGATAGGCCGAAAGGTCGGAGAGCGTCTGCATGTTTTTGACCGAAAACATGCCGTTTTTCGCATCAAAATCCGTTACACGCAAGGTTTGGTAACATTTTTTCACCTCGACCGCAGCGGGATGCGGTGTCCGGTCGGCGGCAACGATGCCGTTTGCACAGAAATACCGACTGCTGCCCGTGGAAGCGCGGTTTTTATATCCGTTTTTTCGGTCGTACCGTTCCGAAAAGTCCGTGCCGTAAAGCCAGCGGTCGCCGGACGCGTCTTTTTCATGGATCGACTGGTCGACAAAGTCCCAGATGAACCCACCGCAAAGATGGTCATAACGTTCGAACGCGTCCGTATGTTCCTTGAAATTGCCCAGACTGTTTTCCATACAATGCGCATATTCGCAAAGCACAACCGGCATGGTTTCATAATATTCCTTTTTGATGTGGAAATACTTTTTGCTCGGCAGACCAACATTTGCACCAAATGTTGCCGGCACCTGATTACAGAGCTTATGAAACAATTTTTGATCAGGATACATGCGGCTGATAAAGTCGCTGCTCCGGGGATCGACTTCGCCTTCATAGTGGAACGGACGTGTATCGTCGAGCGCTTCCGCCGCTTTCCGCATAGCGGTAAAGTTCGTTCCAGCACCCGCTTCATTTCCGAGGCTCCAGAACACCACACATGCGCGATTTCGATCGCGCAGGACCATGCGGCGCATTCGATCGACACACGCCGCCGTCCAGTTCGGGTCGCTCGCTGGAAGAAAATTGCGCACACCGTGCGATTCCAGGTCGTTTTCGTCCATCACCAGAATGCCCATCTCGTCACACACGTCGTATAATCGTTCATCGTTCGGATAGTGACTCGTGCGGATTGCGTTGATGTTGTGCCGCTTCATAATCGCAACATCCTGCCGGTATTGCTCGTCGGTCAACGTCCATCCGGTATCCGGATCGTAGTCGTGCCGGTTCACGCCGTGGATCTTGAGCGGTCGATTGTTGAGATACAGCACATTCCCGCGGGTTTCGATTTTGCGAAATCCAAAACGAAATGCGTAATATGTCGTTTCGCCACCGGCCTCCAGCGAAAGCAGACAGTCGTAAAGATTTGGCGACTCATGACTCCAAAGCAGCGGGCTGATAATCTCCATCGCCAGTTCCATCTCGGCTTCATTGTCAAATGCAATTTCTGCTTCGGCAATCTCCATGCCAAGTGCCGGAAGGACGGCGGTCACCTTTGCATGCGCTCTCCCATTGGAATATCCTTTTAATGACAGCGCAAGACGCACAGTCGAAACGCGCAGTGTTTCATCAAACTCCGTACGGACATAATAATCGCGAATGCAGGTCTTTGGCAGGGCGTACAGCGTGACAGAGCGATAGATACCGCTGAAAAACCACATATCCTGATCTTCGAGATAGGTCCCGTCGCTGTAGCGCCAAACGATCACCGTCAACTCGTTTTCACCGGTGTGCAGATATTGCGTCACATCAAATTCGTGCGGCGTCATCGATCCTTGTGAATAACCGATGTCACGTCCGTTGACGTAAACAGCCAGTGCAGCCTTTGCCGCACCAAAGCGTAAAAACACTTCACGGTTATCAAACGTTTCCGGAAGCGTAAAGCGTCTGCGGTAAGCGCCGATCTCCTGAAGGGCATGGTTGATCCGCGGTGCTCGTCCCTTTTTTGTGTCGATTGCCTGCGGATAAGACGATGAATAGTAGTACGGCGTGCCGTATCCTTGCCTCTGCCAAACGCCGGGCACGTGAATCGTGTCCCACTTGGAATCGTCGAAACCTTCTTGCGTAACATCCGTTGGTACATCGCAGCCGCGCACCCAAAGAAACTTCCAGTCCCCGTCCAGCGAGATCGTGTTGGGTGACTGCACACGGGCAAGCGCGGTTTTCGCGTCGCCATAAGGATACAATGTTGCGTGGCCTTCTTCCTTATTACGTCCAATGACGGACAGGTCTTCCCAATCATAACCGCGCTGATTCGACATATTCGATTGCCTCCATCTGGATTGAATATTGATAAGCTTACCATCATTTTATCCGTTCCAGGTCACGTCGGCAACAGGTCCGTATCGATCGCATAAAAAAATCGAAGCACAATTACAAAATCAACCCGTGGTTGGACCGAACTTCATCACACAGAAAAGTAGTTGTCCTCTATTTCGACCTATGTCTAAATATTACATTGACTGCTTTCGAACTTTATAGTATGTTAGATTCAACGACTGGAAAGGATTTCTTGAATGGACAACCAGACGACCAGCTATCGTCCGCTACTGACGCAGCGCGAATACCTGAAGCTTATCGCTGCAAACGTTGTGAATCGCTTTGGCGATTCGATCGATGCGATTGCCTTCAGCTGGCTGATGTATGAGATTACCCAGAGTGCGGCGCTCATGGCGTTGATCCTAGGTTTAAATTATCTGCCGACGATTCTGCTTCAACCGTTTACGGGCGCGCTGGTGGAGCACCTTTCCAAAAAGAAAGTGATGATCATTTTCGATATCGGTCGTGGCCTGATCGTTGCACTCGGCGTCCTGTTTTATATAAGGGGGTTGCTTACACCTCCGCTGCTCATCACCTTTACGCTGATTATCTCCACCATGGAAGCGTTCCGCTCTCCTGCAGGTGCGGCAATCGTTCCAAAGCTGATCTCGCCGGATTTGTATAAGGTCGGTGTTGCGCTGAATCAAAGCGTAAGCCGTGTTACCGAGCTCATCGGCCTTGCGGTGGCCGGCGGCGTCGTCGCACTGATCGGTTGTCAGGGCGCGCTGCTCATTGACGCCGGTACATTTTTCATTTCAGCACTGATCATTGCGTTTATCCATCTCGATGAATCCCTGGACCGCTCCAAAATAAACGTCTCCTCTACCTTTGAAAGCTTTAAGGATGGGTTTGGCCTCGTCCGCAAGAATCGAATCCTGCTGGTCCTTCTTCTGATCGGCGCGCTGATGAATTTCACTTTTGTTCCGATAAATTCCTTTGCCGTTCCGTTCGTTGTGGATGTTTTACACGGTGGAGCAGAGATGTTTTCCGTTATGGAGATTTTAATGGTCGCAAGCATGGCGGTCGGTTCCGCAATTGCTCCGAAAATTACGCGCATTAGCGGGCGCGTACAATTGATCGGATCCGGCTTGATCGAAGGTGTCGCGTTATGTTTGTTTTCGTTCGGCGCATATGTGAACGGAATTGTTTGGCAATACGGCATTGTTTTCTTCTCTTGCCTGCTACTTGGATTTTTTTCGGGCATCATCAATGTTGTGTTCAGCGCAGCTTTCCTAAAGCTCGTCCCGCCGGACTATATGGCGCGGCTTTCCGGCCTGTCCACCGCTATTCTTGTGGCTTCCATGCCGGTCGGCAGTTTCTTGTGCTCCGCGCTGGCCGCGGTTTTGCCTGTTCCTGTTGCAATTCTCGCTTCCGGCATTCTCTGTCTTGTTCTCTACTTCGCCATCCTTCGCGTAAAAAGTTTGGATGCATTGTAAGAGTCATCGAAGCTTGTTATACTATGAAAGTGACGTTTAAGCGACCGACGCTTTTGCATTACGCTTTATAAGCGCTATGTCCTTCAGCCCGACAATGCTACTATGTCGTATTCTCTCGCTGAATTCACTACCCACCACATCTTTGGAGGCATATACACACATGGATTCGATCCGGTTTTTACCAATGAACTTCCGCGTAGAGGCAGCCGCCGCACTGACACGGCTTGCTTACCGCGGCGACGACGAACGCTCCGGCGGCGCACGTGAGGCCGCCGAATACTACAGCCGGAAATACGCCATCCCGATGGAGACATTTTCCGGCATCATCGATACATATGAATATGTTAAAAAGCACCTTTCATACAACGAAGACGAATTGCTCACGCTGTTTTCAGACCTTGGCGGCATGGGCAGCAGCCTTTACGAAATCTTCCTCACTATGGAAACGGCTATTGGCGTTGAACGCTGCAAGGACTTGGACCTTCGTATCGCTCTGATGGTTGCGGACGACAATATGGAGCCGGATTTTTCACGCAATTCACCGGGTGACCTGTTGGCCACCGTGGCGCAGATGACGATCACCGACGAGGCAAAGTGGCTCTATGTTGACGCCTGCATGCACTATGAAGCGTATCGCGTACGCATGGACAAGCTGATTGGCCGTGCCGAACAGCTTGTTCGCAAAAAAGCCAAGTTGCTGGAGCCATATGCCGAAGATACCATTCGTGCGTTTGAACGCTATCAACAAGAAGGCAAGCTTTTTGAACATTTTGCCGAACATGGCATCCGTCTCGACTGCGAGAATGCGACCATCACACCGAATTTGATCAATTTCTCGTTCATTATTTTGAATACCAACGCTATCGCTGCGGCAAAATATGGCGAAACGGAATGTTCCGATATCCTGTTCGGCGCATTGATCGATTTGATTCGCGAGCGCGGAAAAACCAGCCGGGACGCAACCGAAGCGATTCTGAGTTTGCTGCACGCGCTGGACGACAAACGCCGCCTGCAAATTCTCTCCGCGCTGAAAACGCGTCCGCGCTACGGTCAGGAACTCGTCGCTGTAACGGGGCTTTCCGCCGCAACGGTTTCGCATCACATGAACGAGCTTGCGGGCGCCGGTCTTGTTTCCATCGAAAAGCAGGGGGTCAAACTGCTCTATCACATCAAAGAGAAGCGCATCCGTGAGTTGACAGAGCTGCTCCAGCAGAGCTATCTGGACTAAACCTGTTTCTATTGATGAAAGTATCTTTTGAGAACGGTTTTACCGTTCTCATTTTTGTTACAGATTTCAAAGTGCTCGCAATGACATCCTTTCCGTAATTTTTCACAAATAGAGTATATTTTTACAAACCAACACAAACAGATACATGCGTTGTAAAGGCCGACCTACTAAAATGAAAACGAACAATATGATTACATAGGAGTGCCGCTGTGAACACATGTATGCCGATGTTTGATGCAATCGAATCAGAAGCCATCTTAATTTATCGCGAAAAAAGTGCCCATTCGCTGCAAGACAACGTTGAACGCCTGATGTGCCTGGATGGGCTTTTGATGCATTGTCCAGAGCATCACTACATTGTGCCCGTCGTGTTGCTTCTTGCCGCACATAGCGAGGCAGGCAGCAAAATTGAAGACGTTGTGCACGACCTGGCTGTTGCAAAAACGAGGGCGATGAGCGTGCCCGGCGGATTTTGCGGTAACTGCGGCTGTTGCGGCGCGGCGGTCGGTGCGGGCATCTTTTTGAGCGTCTGGCTGGGTGTAAACCCAAAATCGTCTGATAATTGGGCACTGGTTAATCGTCTGAGCGCGGCATGTCTGAACCGTGTCGCCACAGTGGAAGGTCCGCGTTGTTGCAAACGCGTAACATACCTTTCACTTATGGAGGCGGCGGATTTTTGCGCACGAGAAACGGATATCCACTTTATACCGCCAAGCAACATCGTTTGCAAATGGTTCGCGCAAAACAATGAATGCCGTGGAACAGCCTGTCCGTTTTTCTCAAGATAATTTGACTAGAATGACAACTGAAACAAAATCACATATATAAAAAGCAGCCTCCAGAGGCTGCTTTTGCTTACTTTGCGTTATGCGTTACTTTTCAATTACGGACTCCAGCTTGCCGAAGCGCTTGAGACAGGACACATATTCCGCAACGCTGTAGACGTTTTCAAGGTCTTCCTCATTCAAACCGCGAAACGCGTACAACTCATCCCAGAGAAGGCTGCTGCCCTCCACGCAAAACCAGCCGGATGCAAGATCTATCCCTACAAAGATGTCTATCCCGGCAAAGCAGGCGTCCTGTTGGTCGTAGAGTTTCATCCCTGTGCCGGCACGCTTCACGATGAAGCAGGCGGGCCTGGGTTGTATTCCGTTGGACAGTTGCTCACGCAGCACGTCGTTGGACAAAACACTGTCGCATACAACTTTTTTTGCCACCTCGCCGCTCAATTCCCGCAGCGGGTATCGTTCCTTGAGCGCGGCAAGCAATTCTTCCCCGCTCCTACGGTTCGGGTGCAACCGTTCACGATAGTCCGAATACGTGTGCTTCCATTGCGTTACCAATTCCGGCGTAGCTGGCGTAGTTTGCATGGCGACGGTCTCCTTTGCTTGGTGGCTTGTTTCATTATAGCACCAACCATGGCTGTATGCTCATTTACTACCCAAAATCTAATTTTTGCGCAAAATTTGGACACCCTTGTTCATCGGTTCATGTTCACTTTATGATTTCAGGCTACAATGACGGAGGCAATAAAATATTGACCGACAGACTGCTGCTGTGATGGTAAGCAGGCTTACTGTTCTCACAGCAGTTGCTGTATAATCAAGTAAAAGCAGTCGGTCCGGAGGCGAAGACATTAAAATGGAAGCTTATGTAAAACTGGAAGGCGTAACAAAAGCTTACGATACGGAAGGCGTTGTAGTCAACGCCCTGCGCGACGTGAATTTTACTATCGGTAAAGGCGAAATTTGCGTAATCGTAGGCCAGTCAGGTGCGGGTAAAACGACGCTCCTCAACGTGCTCGGCGGCATGGACACACTCACGTCCGGCAAAGTATATCTCGGCGACGAAGAGATTTCCGCGTTCAGCAAGCGACAGTTGACGCGCTACCGCCGTGAGGACGTCGGCTTCGTGTTTCAATTTTACAACCTCATCCCAAACCTGACTGCGCTGGAAAACGTTGAGATGGCAACGGAGTTATCGAAAGCGCCGTTTTCCGCAGGCGACATTCTAAACGACGTCGGCCTTGGCGAACGCAAAAACAATTTCCCTGCACAGCTATCCGGCGGTGAACAGCAACGCGTCGCAATTGCACGTGCACTTGCAAAGAATCCAAAGTTGCTGCTTTGCGACGAACCGACCGGTGCTTTGGACGACAGCACAGGAAAATCAATACTAAAGCTGCTGCAAAACCTGAGTCGCCAAAAAGGCATGACGGTGGTCATCATTACACACAACAGCGCGATCACCGGCATGGCGGACCGCGTCGTTCGCATCAAAAGCGGAACGATCGCCTCTGTCAAACAAAACGCGAACCCAAAACCGGTTGAGGAGATCGAGTGGTGATACGCACGCATTCCGCATGGAGAAAAAACCGGCGCAGGGAAGTCCGGCATACGCTTGGACGTTATTTAGCGATTCTGGCGATCGTCGCGCTCGGCGTCGGCTTTTTTGCCGGACTTAAGGTGACCCAGCGCGCCATGGTCGACACAGGCGATCTCTATATTCAGCAAACCAACCTATATGATTACGAGCTGCTCACCACGCTCGGTATCACCACCGACGAGGTGAACGGCATTGCCGTGCTTCCCGGCGTTCGTCAGGCCGAGGGTGCATACAGTGTTGATTTTCTTGCGGAGATGGCGGACGGTTCGTCCTATGTCCTCGAGGCGCATTCCATTTCGGACGAAATCAATACGTTAAGCCTGACTGCCGGGCGCATGCCGCAATCTGCAGACGAGTGCGTTGCGGATGTACGCGCGTTTGATGAAAGTATAATTGGTAAAGCGATTCTCGTCGCTATGGATAACGACGCGGACACGCTGGATTCATTTTCATACAATGCCTATACCATCGTCGGACTCGTCAACTCCGCAACCTATCTCAATCTGGAGCGCGGCACGACGAAGCTCGCCGGCGGCACGGTCAGCGCATATCTTTATCTGCCCGCAGACGGATTTTCGATGGACTATTTTACGGAGATGTACGTCACGCTAAACGGCGGCGGCCGCATCTTCAGCGATTCATATAACGACGCACTCGACGCCATGGAGCAACCGTTAACCGAAGAAATCGAACAACTGGCGCAACACCACTACAACGACATCGTCACGGACGCGCAAGACGAAATTGCCAACGCAGAAGGCGAATACAACAGTGCGCTCGGCGAGTTTATTCAAAAGCAGGCGGAAGCGGACTGGGAGCTCCAAAGTGCTCGGAGTGCACTGGAAGCTGCGCAAGACGAAATCGACAACGGCTGGTATGCCGTCTATTGGAACGAGGCACGTTTGGCCGATGCAGAGAATGAATACAACGAAGGCAAAGCGGCTTATGATACGGCGGTGTCCGATTACGAGGCGGCAAAAACGACAGCTGACGCAACGTTTGCAACAAGCCAACAGGCAATAGACGATCAGCGGGCGCCGCTTGAAGCCGCGCTTATCGCTGCGCAGGCCGCGGGTGACACCGTTTTGGAAGCACAGGTTCAGGCACGATTGGATGCCCTTGCCGTTGCGCAGGCGACGCTGAACGGCCAAAAGGCCGCGTCGGACACAGCACTTGCTACCGCGAAAGCCGAGTTGGATGCGAAAGGATCTGAACTTTACGCAGCAAAAGACGCCATGCAGGCCGGCCGCGAACAGATTTGGGCCGCACGCAAAGAACTGCGTTTGGCGCAGGAAGATTACGACGAGGCGCTTGAAGAATACACTGATTCGAAAAATGATGCGACACAGGAACTGACCGACGCGGCGCAGGAACTCAACGACGCAAAAACCGAAATTTATGACGCGAAAACAGAATTGGGCGATCTTGAAGAGCCGGATTGCTATGTGCTCGATCGTCGCACGAACATCGGTTATTCGTGTTTTGAGAACGATTCATCCATCGTCAACGGTATTGCCAAGGTCTTCCCTGTGTTCTTCTTCCTCGTGGCGGCGCTGGTCTGCATGACGACTATGGCGCGCATGGTAGAAGAACAGCGAACGCAGATCGGCACGCTCAAGGCTCTCGGTTACGGCAACGGTGCAATCTCCTGGAAATTTATCTCCTATTCCGCAAGTGCTGCGACCATTGGCTGCGTTCTTGGCTTTTTCGGCGGAATCAAACTCTTTCCGTGGGTCATCTGGCAGGCATACGGCATGCTCTATGGATTCGCGCCGATTCTGTACGTGATCGACTGGAATCTGTTCGCGCTGTCGCTGTTCGTATCGCTGCTCTGTTCGGCGGGCGTTACCTATGTAACCTGCCGTGCGGAAACGACGCGCATGCCCGCCACGCTGATGCGCCCGAAAACGCCAAAAGAGGGCAAGCGCATCTTTCTGGAGCGTATTCCGTTCGTATGGAACCACATGAGCTTTTTGCGAAAGGTCTCCATGCGCAACGTGTTTCGCTATAAGCAGCGGTTGTTCATGATGGTGCTCGGCATCGGTGGCTGCACCGCGTTGCTGCTCACGGGATTCGGCATCCGCGATTCCATCAGCAACATCGCTTCCGACCAGTTCGACAACATCATGAAATATGATTTCGGCATCACCTTCGACGCGCCACAGGACGATGCCGGACAAGCAGGATTCCGCTCGGATGCGGACGGCCTTCTAGAAACATGCGTGTTCGTCTGTACGGATACGTTGGAAGTGCCTTCCGACGAAGGTGTGAAGACTGCCAACGTCATAGCGACCGGCGATCCCGCAATAGCGGATCTGATCGACTTGCACGACGGCGCAGAATCCATCGAATACCCGCCGGACGGCAGCGTCGTCATCAACAACAAGCTTGCGCGCGTCGCCGACGTTTCTGCCGGAGACACGATCACTGTTCATCTCAGCGACGGTCACACGACGGAGCTCATCGTCAGCGGTGTGTTCGATAACTATGTATATCATTACATGATCATGACACCCTCCACGTATGAACGCGTGTTTGAAAAAGAGTGTGCCTATAAAACGGCGCTTGCAAACAGCGCAGCGAACGACGTCCATACCGTCTCGGCAAAACTCATCAGCGACTGCGGCGCGGCAAACGTCTCTGTTACGGCGGATATCCGCGAGCGCGTGGCGAATATGATGACAAGTCTGGACTATATCGTAATCCTTGTAATCTCCTGTGCAGCGGCGCTGGCATTCGTGGTGTTGTTTAATCTCAGCAACATCAACATTACAGAGCGCATCCGTGAAATCGCGACGATCAAAGTGCTGGGGTTTTACGCGCCGGAAATCGGAGCATATGTCTTTCGCGAAAACATTCTGCTGACCGCATTCGGCGCGCTGGCGGGTATTCCGCTCGGCATTTGGCTACACGGATTCGTTATGGGTCAGCTGACCTTCGATATGGTCAATTTTCAGGTTGTGATCGCGCCGTTAAGCTTTGCAATCGCGCTGGCTACAACATTTGTGTTTACATTCACGGTCGATCTGCTCATGCGCACAAAACTCGGTAAAATCGACATGGTGGAGTCGCTGAAGGCAATTGAGTAATTTCACTTGCGAAAATGAATTATAGTATACATAAAGAAAAGAGCATGGTGGAAGCATGCTCTTTTCTTTGTAATGTATCTTCTAGCTCTTGTGGCACATGCCCGCACTTGGGCACCCCGCACAGGAGCATCCGCAGGAACTCTTGTGATTCTTTTTGTCCCGGATGATCTTTGCCGCGGCTGCAACGATGATTGCCAGCACAACAAGCCCGACCACCAGCGAAGCCCAGTTCGCGCTCAGCCAGTTCAGCATGATTCAGCAGCTCCTTTCATCGTACGTTCTGGTCATAGGGATTTTTGCGGAGCAAGAAGTAGAGTAACGCAGCTAGCACGATCAGCCCGATCGCGGTACCCGCCGTAAAACCATTTCCTCCGATCCAGAGACCAAGCTGATTGACGATCAACGTAATCGCATATGCAAACACCGTCATATAGCCAATTGCGGCCCAGGTCCATTTCCCGCTGTTCATTTCGGTTTTAATCGCGCCCATCGCGGCAAAGCATGGCGCACAGAGCAGATTGAAGAGCATAAAGGAATAGGCGCTCAGCGCGGTGAAGTCCAGCGCGATATTCGACCATATCTCCAGTCCGTCCTCTGCAACCTCTGCAAACCCGTACAGCACCCCGAAGGCCCCAACGACATTCTCTTTGGCAATCAAGCCGGTAAAGGTCGCGACCGCGGGTTTCCAGCTTCCAAAGCCAAGCGGTGCAAACAACGGTGCAATGAAGTTGCCAATCGCCGCGAGCAAGCTCGTGTTATTGTCCTCAACCATCTGGAACGCACCGTCGATAACGCCGAATCCTTGCAGGAACCATAGTACGACCGCCGAAACCAGGATGACCGTGCCCGCGCGCTTGATAAAGCTCCAGCCGCGATCCCAGGTGCTCCGAAGAACATTGCTCATTGCCGGCGCATGATAGCTCGGCAGTTCCATGACGAACGGCGCGGGGTCCCCAGCAAACGGTTTAGTCTTTTTCAGCATGATGCCGCTGATGATGACCGCGGCAACGCCGATAAAGTAAGCGCTCGGCGCAACCCACCACGCGCCGCCAAAAATCGCGCCCGCAAACAGTGCGATAATCGGCATCTTTGCGCCGCACGGGATAAACGCCGTGGTCATGATCGTCATGCGCCGGTCGCGCTGGTTTTCAATGGTGCGGCTCGCCATGATGCCGGGAATCGAGCACCCGGAACCGATTAGCATTGGAATAAACGACTTGCCGGAGAGTCCGAATTTGCGAAAGATGCGATCCATGATGAACGCAACACGCGCCATGTATCCAACGTCCTCGAGTAACGCCAGCATGAAGAACAGCACCAGCATCTGTGGCACAAAGCCGATGACCGCACCGACACCGCCGACGATGCCGTCCACGATCAGCCCGCTTAGCCACGGAGCAACGTTCGTGGTTTCAAACCATGCGCCCAGATTGCCCGCGATCCATTCACCAAACAGCGTGTCGTTGGTAAAGTCCGTCACAATTGAGCCAATAGTCGTCACCGCAATGTAATACACAAGGAACATCACGAGCGCAAAAATCGGCAGTGCCAGCCAGCGGTTCGTTACAACACGGTCGATCTTGTCGGACGCATCGAGTTTGACGCCTTTGTTCTTTTTAATGACACTCCTGTCCACCACGCGGCTGATATAGGCGTATCTCTGGTTAGTGATGATGCTCTCCGCGTCGTCGTCAAGCTCTTTTTCGCAGTCGGTAATGTGCTGCTCAATGTGCGCTTTGGTTCCCGCGGCAAGATCAAGTTCTGCAAGCACTTTTTCGTCACGCTCAAACAGCTTAACGGCATACCAACGTAAAAGCTGTGTTTCGACCTTGTTTTCAATGGACTCTTCAATGTGTGCGATCGCATGCTCCACACTGCCGGAGAATACATGCGGCGACTCGCCGTCCTTCTTCTTTTTTGCAAGCGAAATAGCTTTTCTTGCAACATCCTTCGAGCCGTAACCTTTCAACGCAGAGGTTTCTACGACTTCGCAGCCAAGCGCGTCGCCAAGCCGAACAAGGTCGATGACGTCGCCGTTTTTGCGCACAACATCGATCATGTTCAATGCGATCACAGTCGGGATGCCAAGTTCGAGCAACTGCGTGGTTAAATACAGGTTTCGCTCAATATTCGTGCCGTCTACTATGTTAATAATCGCGTCCGGTTTTTCGTTGACCAGATAGTTTCGAGCAACCACTTCTTCAAGCGTGTATGGTGAAAGCGAGTAGATGCCCGGAAGGTCCTGCAGGATTGCTTCGCCATACCCCTTGATTTTTCCTTCTTTCTTTTCGACCGTTACGCCCGGCCAATTCCCCACATACTGTGCGCTTCCCGTCAGGTCGTTGAACATTGTGGTCTTGCCACTGTTCGGGTTCCCTGCAAGCGCAATTTTAATTGCCATGTCGTCCTCCTTCTTTCCTCAACTCATCTGTCCTCTGCTTTTAAAGCATGGAAAATTTCCCAGTTATACATGGTTAGAACAATCTAACTTTTGTCTCAAAAAAGATACAGCCTCCGCTGCTGGTTTCGATAGCGTGTGTTTATGCCTTCACTCCACCTGAATGTTTTCCGCGTCGCCTTTGCGCACAGAAAGCTCGTAGCCACGCACTGTGACCTCCATCGGATCGCCGAGCGGCGCAACCTTACGCACGTACACTTCAATACCGTTGGTGATGCCCATGTCCATAATGCGGCGTTTCAGCGCGCCCTCCCCATGGAGTTTGATCACCTTTGCCGTATGCCCAATTTTAATATCCCGCAGTGTCTTCATTCCCATTTCTCCTCTCATTTTTTCTATATCATAATGCGGTTTGCCATACCGCGGTTGAGCGCGATACGGCAGTCCTTTACTTGCAAAATCATGTTCCCACCGATTTCGCTGACCACCGTCACGCGTTCGCCGACAACGAATCCAAGCTCCGCAAGGTGTGATCGCACATCGTCTTTCCCGGTGATTTTCTGAATATAATTCGTTTCTCCCTGTTTTGCCATTGTCAAAGGCATCATGCAAACCCTCCAGTTCGTTACATTTCATTATTTTTCACAGTTTATACTGTACAATCGAAATTACTAAATGCTCTCTCGTCGAACTTCAGCCGTCAATCGCTTCATTTGCTTCTTCGCGCGTTTGTGCCTCGCTCTGTCCGGATACGTCCCTGTTTCCAGTATCTGCTTGAGGTATAGGTTGTCCTGTGCCATGTCATTCTGGATCAATCGCCAGTTTGCGCGTCGTCTTGCCAGTATGTCGAATAGCAGATGGTTTATCAGTCTGCCTTGCCTCGTGTTTGGCTTGCCAAACTCTTCAATGTGCGTAAAGCTGCATCCGTTTTCCGTTTCCCCGCCGATGAAGTAAATGTGCGAAAGACCGGACATTGTTTCAAACACAAGCCGAAATCCGGTTTCGTTGCGTTCATGCCCGCGGATAACACCTCCGATACGATAGGAAACGCCGTCAACACGTTCACTGAAACGGATTTTGTCGCCAACGAAAAATCCTCCCGTCGTCTTTGAAAAACGCCTGTGTGACGGGCTCCAGCGCACAAAATTCTCATCCAGCCGTATTAGCCACTCATAGAGAGCGTCCAGTGGTGCATTTATTTCAATCGACTCGATCAACGTGACCATACGCTTTCCTCCATTTCAGCAGCCATGCACCTGCGTCCGTATGCGCTTTGTTAGATGCCTCTAACTACTTCTTTACGGAGTTTACACCATCTAACTCAAGTTGTCAATCCCTGTTTTTGCTTGCGCTGGTTTACTCACCTTGCTACAATAGGTTTGTTCCAGTGACGGTTTTGTCACACGAACAGTCTGTTCATGAAAAGAGATCACTGTTATGAATCGTTTTGCTGTAGAAAATCTCTTCGGAATCGAAGGATTCAATATCGCCTGGTATGGCGTTATCATTGCATCCGGCATGGTACTCGGAATTCTGCTTGCCAGCCTTCGTGCAAAAAACCGAGGCTATAAGTCGGACGTTATTCTGGATTTTGTGTTGTTGGCAATTCCGCTTGCCGTTATCGGCGCACGATTGTACTACGTTGCATTCGAATGGGAAAACTATGCCGGCAATCTTATGAAAGTCTTCGCGGTCAACCAAGGCGGCCTCGCTATCTACGGTGGTGTGATCGGCGGTTTGATTGCGGCAATGATCATTACAGGCGTAAAAAAATTCCCACTGCTGACGCTGATCGACCTTGCGGTACCCAGCCTGATTCTTGGACAAGTGATGGGCCGCTGGGGCAATTTCGTCAATCAGGAAGCATTCGGCAATCTTGTTACGAATCCCAATCTTCAGTTTTTCCCGTTCGCGGTCTATATTCAAGCACTTGGCGAATGGCATCAGGCAACGTTTTTTTACGAAAGCATGTGGAATGTGATTCTGCTCATCGTCGTGTTGATGCTCGCCGGCCGCCGCGTGAAGGACGGATCGCTCCTTGCGACATATTTCATCGGCTACGGCGTCGGTCGTTTTCTGATTGAAGGCCTGCGCACCGACAGCCTGTACCTATTTGCGAATATCCGTGTTTCACAGCTGCTTTCGGCTATTCTGGTCATCATCGGCATCGTTATGCTGATTCTCATCAAAAAAGGTGTCCTTAAGCCGAAACCGTATAACGGCAAGTATCTGTTGGACTATGTTGAAGAAACCAAATAGCAGCGCAAACCAAACACCCGCTTCTATGTACAAAAGAAGCGGGTGTTTTATTACCGTATTTACTTTTGCTCCATGTACCAGGCCTTCAATATCGCGACCTGCGTCTTGCCGTCCTTGATTTCACCGGAAAGGACCTGATCGACAAGCGTTTTCAGCGGGATACGTTCCAGCTGTACAAACTCGTCCTCATCCGTATGTGCCTGTTTATAGGTCAGCCCCTTCGCAATGTACAGCCGAATGCTCTCGTCTAAAATCGCAACCGACGGATAATACTCACCAATGTAGGTTAACTCCTTGGCTTCCGCGCCGGTTTCTTCGGAAAGCTCACGCCGCGCGCAAGTTTCGCAGTCCTCACCGGGATCGAGTTTGCCCGCGGGAACTTCCAGCAGCACCCGTTTGAACGGATAGCGGTATTGCCGCACCATGAGCACCTCGCCGTCCTCCGTAATCGGTACGATCGCCACCGCTCCCGGATGGCGCATCACCTCGCGAGTGGTCAGTTTTCCATTCGGCAGGCGCACCGTGTCACGAAACAAGTGCACAACGCGGCCTTTAAATATCTCTTCGCTCGATACTTTTTCTTCAGTAAGTTCCTGCATGTTTGTCCTCCACTGATCATCATTTCTATCTGATGCAATTTTACCACACGCGTCAAGCGGCAGTATGTTTAATTTGTATGAAACAAATTTTGTCAATGCCATTGACATGTGTTTTATTTGAGGCATACAATTAATCATACAAATCGTTTTCTCAACAATTTCTAATTCTCTTTATTTTCCTCTGTTATCCAATGGAAACCGTGGCATATGCCGTTTCAATAAAATATATGGAGGTAGCAACATGAAGCTTGGATTTGTAAGTGCAATCGTACCGGAGCTTACGTTTGAACAAGTCGTGGATTTTGCAAGTGATCAGGGTCTTGCGTGTGTGGAGATGATGTGCTGGCCAAAAGGCAAGGCCGAGCGTAGGTATGGTGGCGTAACGCACATTGAGATGGATAACATCGACGAGGCTAAAGCGGACTATATTAAAGAATACAGCAACCTCAGAGGCGTCGAACTCTCCGCGGTGAGCTATTACCCAAATAACATGGACCCCGACCCCGAGAAGCGCGCCTTCTATCACGAGCACCTCAAGAAGGTTATTCGCGGCGCAAAACTGCTTGGCGTGCACAATGTCAATACCTTCATCGGGCGCGACAAGGACAAAAACCTGACCGACAGCTTTGCGGACTTCAAGAGAATCTGGCCGGACCTCATCAAGTTCGCGGAGGATAACGAAGTGAAAATCGGTATCGAAAGCTGCCCCATGTACTTCAGCATGGACGAATGGCCGGCGGGCAAAAACATGGCGGGTTCGCCACGTATCTGGCGCGAAATGTTCAGCATCATCGACAGTCCGAATTTCGGTTTGAACTACGATCCGTCGCACCTTGTCTGGCAGCGGATGAATTACATTCGCCCGGTCTATGAATTCAAGGACAAGATCTTTCACGTACATATCAAGGACGCGCAGTTTTATCAGGATAAAATGGACGAAGTCGGTGCGCTTGCCACGCCGCTGGAATATCACCTGCCGAAGATTCCGGGGCTCGGCGACATCAACTGGGGTAAGTTCGTCTCCGCCCTGCGGGATGTGCGCTTCAAAGGATGCGCGTGCATTGAGGTTGAGGATTATAGTTTCGAAGAAACCTATGACGATCGCATCCTCGCGCTGCGTCAGTCGAAAGCATATATGAATCAATTTATACTGTAACTACGTCTTTTCATATCAAAAGCCTTCCTGAGCGGGAAGGCTTTTGATATGTTCTCATTTACAAGCATTCCGTCATGTGGTATGAATAAAGTATCTTTTATACAAAGGTATCTATTATGTCGAATCTTGAAACAGAACAACTATCGAAAGTAATCGGCCTGCACGCCGCTCGTTATCCGCTTATGGAGCCAACCGACGCTGTAAAGCTCGTTTATCAGAGCGTGTTCGGCGGCGGTCACCTGATCAATGATACGCACGCAAGTTTGCTGCGGCTTTCCGACGAGCGTGCCGCGGCAAACGTGCTGCCTGACAACCCGTTTGTTGAAATCGGTAACGGCAGAGCCCGCATGCACCTTGCTTCACCTGTATTTTCGGCGTTGCCGGACACGCTGCTCAACCATATGTTCGTGCTTTCGGCCCGCGCTCCCGCTGGCGACATGGCGCAGTTTCACACAGCACTGAATTTGCTCTCTTCTCTAGTACAGGATGGTTTGTTTCGTTTTGATCCGGGAGCTTTTGAGGATTATTTACGACCATATGTCGATTCCGGCTGTCCAATGGTCAGCCACAGTGAAACATACCGTCAGACGTATCATCCATCCTACCGTGTTGTCGACACGATCTATGCACACTTGCTTCCCGTCATTGCCGCCGTCCAGTCAGGCACTACTTCCGGCATCTCCGAAGCGTACATTCCTTTGGCCACGCCAATATCGGAGCATTCGCTCACAATCATACAGACACTGTTTGAGCGACCGAACATAACGCAGGCCGGCGCGCCCGGCAAACCGTCCTTGCGCATCAGCAGATAACGATTCTCCGCTATTGTTCTTGTCACCTTGCTAGGACGCGTGCTTTTTCGTATAATGATATTGTAATATCACTACTTTTATGCGTGCATCATCAGATCTATCCGCTCGCACCCGCCGGTCCTGTATCACTGGAGGTGAACCGACCATCATCGGATATGCATGCCATACCATCGCCGTCCCGCAAACGAACATTCGAAGCTGCGTGCTGAAAAACGCCACGCCGCAGCGTCTAGATGCGCTCATTTCGCATAATCTTACGTCTTTAGAACATATGATCGACTATAACATACGCAACGGTATTCGACTGTTTCGCATCAGTTCGGATTTGGTTCCGTTCGGCTCAAGTGTCGCCGCTTCGCTGGATTGGGAATCAACGTTCGCCGAACGTCTTTCTTCTATTTCTAAAAAGATATCTGTGTTCGGATTGCGCGTTTCCATGCATCCCGGTCAATATACGGTGCTCAACTCACCGGATGCTTCCGTCGTCACCCGCGCCATAGACGACCTGAACTACCATGCACGTGTGCTCGACGCGCTCTCGTCGGACGCAAAGCATAAGATCGTTTTGCATATCGGCGGCATGTACGGCGATGCGTCCGCAGCACTGAGTCGTTTCTCGGCGGAATATCGGAATCTGAGCGAAACCGTCCGTCGTCGCCTTGTGCTGGAAAACGACGGAAAAATCTACACCATATCGGACGTGCTGGAGCTTTCCGCAAAACTTGGCGTACCCGCAGTTTACGACAACCTGCACAACACACTCAAAACTGCCGACCTGGAAAAAAATGACGCTTTCTGGATTGAGCAATGCGCACCAACCTGGCAAAAAGCCGACGGTGTGCAGAAGATACATTATTCTCAACAGCATCCCGAGAAAACAAGCGGCGCACACTCCGATACGATCGGAATCGACGCGTTTTTGGAATTTTATCACGGTCTGCCGGACGAAAAACCCGATATCATGTTAGAAGTAAAGGATAAAAACCTTTCAGCGCTAAAGTGCATCCTCTGTACGTCTCCACACTCGATCGCCGCTCTGGAATCGGAGTGGGCAAAGTATAAATATGTCGTATTGGAACGGTCGCCCGCGGTATATCAAAACATCCGCTCGCTGCTCAAAGACAAGCAGAGTGATCGCTCCCTCACATTTTACCGCATAATCGAGCACGCGCTGAAAACCGAACCCGCCACAGGCCGCGCTGTTGCCGCTGCAGAACATGTTTGGGGATATTTCAAGCATGTTGCAACCCCGGTTGAAGCAAAGCGCTTTTCGCAACGCCGCAGTTTCTGCCTGCGCGGTGAAATCCCGCTGCGGCGATTGAAGACCGAGCTGTATCGGCTCACAGTCAAATATCAGCAAACCTATCTGCAGAACTCTTATTACTTTTCGATATAAGCGCATGGGCTCGATTAAAGTTTAATTTGACAGGCTTAGAATCCGGTGAATGTATGTACTGTCTCTCTTCAACTCAATCGTCTAAAGGAGGTAAATTATGGAAGCGAAAAAAAAAGGCTGGCTGTTAGAACTTATCGTCGTTCTGTCGTTCGCAGTTATGCTGAGCGTCAACGCGCTCAGCGCCATTCTTCCGCTCAACGGCGTCACTCCGCAGGACGTCTCCGCGATGTACCCGAACCTGTTCGTGCCCGCTGGATATACGTTCTCCATATGGAGCGTCATCTACCTCGCGCTTTTGTTGTTCACGCTCTATCAGCTCGGCCTGTTTCGCGGTAAAAAGCATCCCGATAATACAAGTCTACTGCGCAAAACTGCGGTGTTCTTCTCCATTTCATCGCTTGCAAACGTTTGCTGGCTGTTTGCGTGGCACTATGGGGCAATCCTGCTTTCCGTGTTCATCATGCTGTTTTTGCTGCTTTGCCTTATCTACATACGTCTGCTAATTGCCGAGGAGCCGCGTTCTCCGCGTGAAAAGCTGTTTATTCAAATACCGTTCAGCCTATATTTCGGATGGATTACCGTTGCAACCATCGCCAACATCACTGCCCTGCTGGTTTCCATCGGTTGGAACGGTTTCGGCATTTCGGACGTGACCTGGACGATTCTCGTGCTCGCCGTCGGTGCCATCATCGGTGTACTCACAACGCTCCGCTTTCGCGATCCCGCATATGCGCTCGTGCTGATTTGGGCGTATATCGGCATCTGGATGAATCATATCTCCTCTGCGGGTCACGGTAGCGCATATCCGCAAATCATCTTTTCTATTGCGGTTTGCGTCGGGCTGTTCGTTGCGGCGCTTGTGTTTTCGCTGCTGAAAAAGAAAAACGTGGCTCAATGAAAAGCACTTCTGTTTTTCGTATGGAAAGGTTGGTGAAGCACGCATGTCCGAACACTATAACGTCGTCGTTGCTGGCGGCGGCCTTGCAGGGCTAACCTGCGCGGCATACTGTGCCCGTGCTGGCGCAAAAGTATTACTATGCGAAAAAAACGCAAAAACCGGTGGACTTGTCAACACCTTCTTCCATAACGGGTTTGCGTTCGACGCGGGTATTCGCGCGTTTGAAGATTCCGGAGTCATCCATCCGATGCTCTCCGCGTTGCGGTTGGACCTCCCGCTTGTGCAAAACAAAGTCGCCATCGGAATCGGCGGAGACTGGGTACGTCTGCGCGACAAATCCAGCCTTGGTGATTATGCTGCTCTGCTGAAAGCACACTTTTCGGATGAAATAAAAAATATCGACCGTATCATACTGGAAATCGAAACCGTCATGCGCTATATGGACGTGCTTTACGGCATTGAAAACCCTCTTTTCCTTGATGAGCAGATGCATGACCCGAAATATCTGACGAAGACGCTTCTTCCCTGGCTGGCCAAATACACCGTTAATATGAAAAAAGCAAGTCGGCTCAGCGAGCCTGTCGGACGGTATCTGCGTAAGTTCACAGACAGTCAGCCGCTGATCGACATGATCTGTCAGCATTTCTTTACGGACACGCCGACATTCTTCGCGCTGAGTTACTTCGGACTCTATCTGGATTATCACTATCCGCTTGGCGGCACAGGCATGCTGGCGGAGCGGCTGACGCAGCGGTTTCAATCGCTTGGCGGCGAAGTGCGGCTCAATACCCCGGTCAAAAAGATATTCCCCGACAAACAGCAGGCTGTGCTGGAGGGTTCCAGCGTTTCATACGACTCTCTCGTTTGGGCCGCGGATCAAACGGCGCTCTATGATGCCGTGCGGTTTTCACGTTCATCCCCACCCGGCGGGCAGCAACGCGAGCTGATAAAAAAGAGTGAGGGGATCAACTCCGTTTTATCGCTGTTTATCGGAACCAACCTGCCGCCGGAGTATTTCGGCGATATTTGCGGCGCGCATGCGTTTTACACACCAACTGCGACGGGACTCTCCGCCCTGCCACGTTGGCAGGACGCCGCGGACGATGGCGAACCTGCGCTGGAAGATTGGTTGCGGCGCTATCTGGCAAGCACGACGTATGAGATCTCCATCCCCGCGCTGCGAGACAATTCACTTGCGCCGGATGGCAAAACCGGACTGATCGTAAGTACGCTGTTTGATTATCACCTTACGCGGCGATATGTAAAGGCGGGCACGTACGACCGGTTTAAGGCGCTCTGCTCGGAGCAAATTTTCAACACGCTGGAACAGACCATCCTGCCTAGCCTTCGAAAGCATGTCGAGTTTTCGTTTTGCGGCACTCCACTGACCATTGAGCGGGAAACCGGCAACCGCAACGGCGCAATCACCGGCTGGGCGTTTACTAACTCGCCGCTGCCCGCCGTCAATCGCTTCCGGAAAATCAAGCATGCCGTCGACACACCCTTTATAGACATTTACCAATGCGGACATTGGACGTTCAGCCCGGCGGGGCTTCCGGTCGCAATCATGACCGGCAAACTCGCCGCGGATGCAATCACAACACGTCAAACAAACAAAGGCGGTACTGCATGACGCGTGATCTGATCGAACTTATCATTATCCTTGCCGGATTCGGTATGACGTTTTTGCTGTTTTATCGTATACCAGCTCTGCCGGAAGCGCCGAAAAAAACAAAACGTGTTTTGATCTCCGTGATTATTCCCGCGCGCAATGAGGAAACAACCCTGCCGCTGTTGCTTGGCGACCTTGCAAGGCAAACACTTATACCTGTTGAAGTTATCTGTGTGGACGATGCGTCGACCGACGGTACAGCGGACGTGGCAAAACGGTTCGGCGTGCGTTTAATCGAAGTGACCGAAAAGCCCGACGGGTGGCTTGGCAAAAGCTGGGCCTGCCAAACCGGAGCTTATGCCGCCAGAGGCAAGCTGTTGCTTTTTCTGGACGCCGACGTGCGGCTTCGCCCGGATGCGCTTGCGCGCCTTGTCGCGGCACATCAGGAACATGGGCAAACGCTTTCCGTCCAGCCGTATCACGCGGCGGTTGCGCTTTACGAGCAGCTTTCACTCTTTTTCAATCTCGTTCAAGTCGCCGCCAACGGTACGTCCCTAAAGTCGCCTATCAACCTCGGTCTTTATGGTCCGGTCATCTTGATTGCAAAAGAGACCTATCTGGAGATCGGCGGGCACGAAAGTGTGAAGGAGAGCATTGTCGAAGACATGGCTCTTGGCGAACAGTTGAAAAAGCGGAACATTCCCTATCGTTTGTTCGTCGGCGATTCCGGCTTATCGTTTCGCATGTATCCCTGCGGACTCGGATGTCTTCTGCAGGGATGGATCAAAAACCTTGCCGCGGGCGCTGCAAAAACACCACCATGGCTATTTTGCGCCGTATTTTTATGGATTGCCTCTGCAACGTCCGTTCCGCTGCATCTATTTCGCACAATTATCACGTCGGATTGGTTGAGTATCGCCGTTTACAGCGCGCTGTACCTTTGCTGGGTCGGTACAATTCTCGTGCTAATGCGCCGTATCGGTAAATTCCAATTCATCTCCGCGCTTTTTTACCCGTTTGCTTTGGCTGCGTTTTTTGCACTTTTTCTCATATCAACGATCAAACGCATTTTGGGCCTTCAAGTTCACTGGAAAGGACGGGCAATCCGCCCAAAACGGTAAAACCGCATGCAAGTTTTGTTTCTGCCGGAATGGTTGATGGTTCTTTTGTTTTTCGTCGTTTGGTTTGTTCTGCAGATGAGTGCGGCGCTGATTGCGCTAAGCATGCAGGACAGTCGGCTTCAGCCCGACGCATTCTTTTTTCGCACACGACGTTGGGAGAATGAAGGCCGTATTTATGACAAACTGCTTGCTGTCCGTCGCTGGAAGGGATGGTTGCCGGACGGTGGCGCGGCCTGGAAGAAAAATGGTTATCGCAAAAAGAAGCTGACCGATCTATCGCAAGAAAATCTGGAGCGATTCGTCCTGGAATCCGCACGCGCCGAATTGACGCATCTGTTTGCCATCGTGCCGTTTTGGGTGTTCGGTTTCTTTGCGCCGGCGAATGTACTTTGGATCATGTTTTTATATGCCCTCGTCGTCAACTTGCCATGCATCATTGCACAGCGCTACAACCGCCCGCGTGTACGTGCGCTTTTACGGCGGCTCTATCCAGATAGCCCGCTTGCCTGAATGCAACAAAAAGATACGGCAGTCTTCACAAAAGACAACGCCGGAACGAAAGATCTTCGTCCCGGCGTTTCAACATAAATTATGAAATAATATGATTCCTGTTTGTCATCCGTGGATTATGAATTTTTCTTGCTTAAAAGAAGAACATGCCGACCGCCCCCGGTCCAACGTGCGAAGCCGTACAGGGTTCAAACGGGACAATCTCAATTTCCAGATCGGGATATCGTTCCTTCAAGGATGCGGCAAGCTGTTTTGCGTCTTCCTCGCTGCCGGTATGTGAAATGCCGACCTTTCGGTTGTCCTCACCTTCGACATGACTCTCTTCAAAGAGTTCAATCAGCGTTACAAGCGCTTTTTTCCTGCCGAAGAGCTTTTTATCCAATACGATCCGTCCTTCCTCGTCACCTTTTAAAATCGGTTTGAGGTGCATAATGGAACCCGCCATCGCCGCGCTGCCGGAAAGGCGTCCGCCGCGCTTGAGAAAGTTTAAATCGTCCACCATGAAGTATTGGTGGATCTCGTCTCTGCGCCATTCGATGTGCGCCGCAATCTCCTCTGGGCTCCTTCCAGCGTCGCGCAGATCCGCCGCTTCCAAAACAAGCAAGCCTTGACCAATGGTTGCCGAGTGTGTGTCAACAGCGTGAATATATCGGTTCGGATATTTCTTCTTGAGAATTTCCGCCGCGGTTTTTCCGCCAGAGAACGTGCCGCTCAGCCCTGATGACATCGCAATATACAAAACGTCGTTCCCGGCCTTGAGCACCGGCTCAAACGCGTTCAAAAACGTCGCCGTATTGATCATAGATGTTTTGAGTACAAGCGAGTCGTCCTCGCGCATGCGCTGAAAAAATGCATTGCTGTCAAACATTACGCCGGGTTCATAACAGAGGACCTCATCGTCATTCAAGGATAACGTCAGGGACACAACCTTGATATCTCGTTCGTCCAACCGCTCCTCAAACAGGTTCGACGACGAGTCGGTAAAAAACTGTAATGACATAATATGTTTCACCTCTTCTCATGGTTTATTGAACTATATTAACCGTTTTTGATTCTCGTGTAAAGGGATATTTAAAAACAAGTTCTGGCATATTTGTCTGTTTGCGTCTATAATAGTGAAAAAGCAGACGCAGATTCGGGGATTATTTATGCAATACGACAAAAAGCAGATAGCGGCAAAACTGGACCGTTGGGAGGAATTCATGGGTGAATTCCGCCTGCCTGCATGGGACGAGCTGCCGCAAATCCATCTTTACATGGACCAGGTTATCGGGTTAATCAACCAGTACCTTGGATTTTTTGTGTACGACGAGTCGGATGAAAAGCTACTCACGCCTTCCATGGTCAACAACTATGTCAAGCAGCGCCTGCTCCCGCCCCCTATAAACAAAAAGTATTCCCGCAAGCATCTTGCGCTTTTAATCATGATCTGTACGTTTAAACAGTCTTTGAGTATGGCGGCTGTTTTTCAGATGCTCCCGCCGGACGACGAAATCGCCATCATGCAGGACTACGAGCGCTTCATCATCAGTCACAAGCGTCTTGCGTTCTACTTTATCCAGCAGGTGCGAAAAAGCGCCGAGCCAATCTATAACGAATCCGCCGACACCGGAACGGAGGTTAACGACCTTGTCGTCGGTTCCGCCATCGCCGCAAGTTTTGCGCGCCTGCTTGCAGGCAAGATCATCGCGCTCAAACTTCCGAAAGAAGAATAGAAAACTTTGCATTTTTTAACATAGAAACAAAATGAGCATCCTTCGCCATAAAAAGAGCTTCCCTGCTTGCAACTAGCAGGGAAGCTCTTTTGCGTGCTTAACTACATCGGGGTTTATTTGTCTTTCGTCAAAATCAAAGTGCCGACCAGCGCAACCACAACGAGCATCACAATCGCGTCCGCCGTCCACATTTTGCCGATATCCATCTTTAGCAACATTGCACTGCTCGCCAGACTGCTGAACAGCGCACCGAGCCGCACGGAAAACGACACGACGCTGAGCATGGATGCGCGCACGTCGTCCGATACTTCCGCATTGATGATGGTTTGCTCCGGCACGGACATCAACCCGATGCACAGGTAAACCAGTAGGTATCCGACGGCAAAACCTGCGATCCCGTTTTGCCTTGCAAGCAGCATTACACCAAGTGCAAGCACCCCGCAAAGCACAAAATAGGTGGCTCTGCGTGTTCTTTCTCCCTTGAGCTGTACACGACCCATAAACAGACTTGCAAGCGTTGTAACGATATACCCACCCGCGCAGATCAATCCAAGATATGCCTGCTGAACGCCGCTGTCCAATGATACCAAACGCGGCTGCCAGTATATCTCCAACATACTCTGCGTCGCAGCAATTACGAGCGTACAAACAAGCATTGCCGTCAGCATACGGCTGGATCGAAGTACCCTGATCATTCGCCCAACATGCAACTTCAACCGATTTGAAATATGCTCCGTTGGTTCACGTCGCTCCTTTAGCAAGAATACTGCAACCAGGCCGGTTCCCGCAGCCATAAACAACCTTACATAGAGGTGCGCCGCATAGCCGCCGTCCTCCGGTAACCATCCACCGAGCAATGCGCCCGCCGCAATGCCAGCACACTGGAACGCTATAATCTCACCAACTGTTTTGCTAAGCGCCTCCTGCCCGCGCAAGGCAAGCGTTTCATCCACGATCAGCGCATCCATGCTGCCGGACGAAAACGCTGCCGACAGCCCAAAGGACATGAGGCCCGCCATTGCGGACAAAAACGAATTTGCGGCTAATAAAATGATGCATGACAATACGGAAAACACACACGCAATCAAGAACGACAGCTTACGTCCATACATGTCGGCAAACACACCGGACGGGATCTCCGCCGCAATAACCACGATAGCAAACGCCCCGAACGCAAGCCCGATCATGCCGAGCGGACAGCCATGCACGGTCAACAGCAGACTTAGCACGGGCGCGATGACGCCAAATCCAAAATGGGTCAAAAAGACCATCAATCGATAGCGAGTCCTCAAGAATCAACCTCCACTTGGTAGGCAATCAAAGCATACTCGATCGGCAGTGTTTCGTTACCCGGCCGTGCGTTTGCCGCTGTAAAGCGTTTAACCATGTCATAGAGTTCATCCGCCTGCGCCTGCGTCAGGTGGAGTACTCCTGTCGTCAAATCGCCGCGGAACGGCGGTTGTTCGATCGGTATATCCTGTTCCATCACGCGCTTTGTAAAGCCGGAAAACACATTCATCACAAGGTTTTCTGCAAGCAAAACTTTCTCGCGGTAGTGTACCGGAGTCTCCATGCCGATACGCACTTCAACGTCGGCCGCGCGATAAAACTGTGCTGTGATGCCGTGTATCTGCTCCGTATGGTCTTTTTCCACAATACCGATGCTTTCAAGCTGCGTTAGGTGATGCTTTGCCGCGGACGGCGTAATTTCCATTTTGTCCGCCAGCTTTTTTGCCGTCAGTGGTTCAGCCGTAATCTCCATTGTGCGCAGCAGCCGCTGGCGCAATGGGTCCATAAATATTTTCAGCTCTTTTTCCGTTTTCAGTTGAATAACCGTTTGTTCCATGGATAACGCTCCTTTCATTACATATAATATAACGTAACATTTTTTATTATGTCAAGTGCGTAATAAAATGGAGAGCACTTTTTATTGCTCTCCACTTTTTATGTACCCCGCTATTTACTTTCGTCTTATCGCCATCGCAATAAGGTTCATATACTTGCCCGCACCGGCGTTCATCGCCTTGCGGTCACCAACGGCATATTCGTTGTCGCAGGCGAGCCACTCGTTCCAGCATTCATCAAAGTCCTCCACTTCGTAGATGTCGAGTATCTCCGCGCCGTTTGTCGCGCCGATCGTCTTTCGCCAAAAAAACATGTCCCGAAACGGCGAGGCCTGTTCCTTAGTCCATGAAAGGGCCATCTCCGGGGGCAGTTCACCGGTAATGTCCTTTTTCACGCCCGGAACCACCAGTAATAAAAGCCCACCGTGCTTGACAAGCGGTAGCAGGTGTTTGCCCAGATAATCCGAATCACAGCCAAAATACTGATAGGCATCGATACACACCGCCGCGTCGAAGAATTCCTCCGCATACGGCAATGCATGTGCTTCCGCGCCGATTGGAACGATCTGTTCGCGCGTTAGCCCCGCTTCGTCAAAGCGCTTCTTGTTTTCCGTGGGTGTGATCCACAAGTCCGTAGCGAATACCTTTAGGCCATATGCTTTTGCAAGCATAATCGACGTCACGCCCCTGCCACAGCCAAGGTCGAGCACGGTCGATCCCGTATCCAGCGGATAGCGAGTGATCGTCTGTTCCAGTAGTTTGGCGGGGTTTGGCCCCATGATGTTTTCCTTGATAAATGCGTCGGTAAAGATCGCAGCGTTTTTGTACTTCATGTCGGTTCCTTTCCGTAATCAATCGTGTGTGGTTATATTCCTTCTTAAAATGCGAACACGCTTCCATACAGAAAAATAAAAATGCAGCACGACGGTATCCTGCCGCTGCTGCAATTCCGTTATTTGGATTCAGCGCAGTTTGGACATTCTCCCGTATGAAACACACCGTACACAAATCATAGAGCAACAAAATACTGCCCGTCGATGTTATACGGTTTTTTCGTGTTCCTTACAGAACAACGGCCAAAAAGACACTTCCTTTATTGATCGATTTTCACAAAACCTTTTGCGAATAAAAATATTTTATCATACGTTTGATTGCTTTGCCAGAATTGTTTTCAGCATTCCGTTTGCAAATGTCTCAATTTTCTCCGCCATGCCGTCCGTTTTCATTGCCTCGCCGGGATTGTTCGCCGTCTGCATCAGACAGAAGCGCGGTGGCAGCATAAATGTTTTGTTCATGCAAAGCGAGCCGAGCACCTGCTGGGCAACGAGGTCGCTCCCGCTGTAGCCGGACACCACGACGGCATAAAGATATTTGTCGTAAAACGAAGTATGCACCAAAAGAGCCGTAAGCCGGTTGATAAACGCCATGATGTTTGCACTGACGGAATCGTTGTAATTCGCACAAAGCAGCAGTAGTGCGTCGCAGTCGGTCACGGCGGGATACACGTCGTTGACAATGCTTCCGCCGTAAAAACAGGAATTTTGCGCGGCATAATGCGCGCAGGTCGTATAGGAGCATCCCCGACAGTCGTAAATCGCGCCGTTTTGCAGGGAAATTTCTTGTGTATCGCAATGCGGCAGTAAGTGTTTACAGATATTCGTGCCGATTTGCAGTGTGTTGGACGTCACCTTGTCGGACGCATGCAGCATCAGTATCTTTGGCCGCTCCTTCGTCTGCGGTGCGAATTTCACAAGCCGCAAAACAAGCTCTCGCGCCGTCATGCGGTAGGCGTCTTTCGGCTCCACACCGCGCCGTTTTGCCTGCACCCGCCAGTTTTCGAGAGACCCGGTCGCTTCAACCAGTGGTCTGCCAGGGAAAAAACCACCCACCATGTTCGCCGCAAGCACAAGCGTGTCCGCAATTTGCTTGGTGTAGAGTTCGCTCGCACCGTCGACAAGAATCGCACAGATTGAATCGTTCAGCGCGTTCGGATGCGTCCGCAATGCGGCAATCAGCGCGCAGAGCTCACCGTTCAGCCCGCTTTCGTCAACGCCGATGGCAAACAGTACGCGTCGGTTTCGCAGATTGGGCAACGCGCCTTTTGCGGAGATGGTTTCGTGCGCCACGCCGTTCAAGGCAAACGAAAGCGTCCCGTTCAATCGCGGGCGCTCGCCTGCCTTGACGACGATCAATCCATCCATGTCGCGTCAAACTCCTTTAGTTGGTTGTAACTGTTTTGAATGCGTTGAAAGAGTTGCTCATTGAGTGGCTGACGGTAAATCTCCGGTCCGTTTTTCGTCAACCGCGTTTTGCAGCCGAAGTATACGCCGCCCATCGGAACCGCCGCGTCGTGCAATTGCCCGCGCAGCAAACGTAATATAGAAATTGCCGCCGAAGACAACCCCGGTGCGATATACGGCTTGTAACCAAGTTTGCGGATTGCTAGATTCGCCGTTTCCGTCTGTTCGGTCAGCCGTTTTGAAAACGCGTCGTCATAGCCTTCGTTCGGGACGTTTGCGATGACAAGCCCACTTCCATGCGGGCCAAACGCACAAACGTCCCGTGCGCCGGTTTCGTCGCGTTCCGCGCAGTAGTTCGCCCGCGCACGCATAACCCCGAGGCCGAATCCGCGCACCTGTTCCGGCAAAAGTCCTTTCCAGTCGAACTCGCCGGATTCATTTTGATTGCTCATGAGAAATACCGCCCGGCAGAGCTGATCGACCGGATCGGATATCTGCAAAAACATTCCGCAAAATCCGGTGTCCCGCGCCTGCTTTGCATAGGTGCGCAGCATGTCCCGATTGGCGCGATACTGCACCATTCGTACATCGGTTTGTTCGTCGCCAACCGGTGGGACACCTTTCGACGCCGTGAACAACAGCGCGTCACAACCAAACAAATCATTTTGTGATACGATTTTCACTTTTGGCGGAATCTCAGTGTCGTTCAGCGGTAAAATCTGGTTCAGCTCCGCTTCGTATCGGGCGCACTTCTTTTCATCCGGATCAAAAACACCAACGGTTGCAAGCTCTGTGCCAAGTAGCTTCAGCCCGGTTAGCACTGTACCGCCAACGTCACCGAGACCGACAAGATTCAGACGGGCCGGTCGGTGTGTTCGCGTGTTCAAGTCTTTTAAAACGGCAAAGCTGCGTGCAAACGCAGTGTTAAGCACAATTGCACCGCGTCGTCCAACAAACCGTGCCAACGCGTCACGATCGTCCGTCGACTCGACGGGCAGCAGCAGATTCGCGCCCTCCGGTTCGTCCAGTTCGGCGATATCGTAGATCGCAAAAAAACCCCGGTTGTTTTTCGGGTCGCGTTCAACAAGGAAAACCAGCGGTGAAAACGGTTCTTTCACCGCAATCGCCCCATGCGGGAGTTGTCCCCCCGCCGGAACGAAGCAAAACCCGTCATACCGGTAAAACGCCATGGTCCTACACATCCTCTGCGCTGGATATGCGCCGCATCTGCCGTATATCGTCACGGATAAACGCGGACGCGACCGCGTTCAAGTCATACTGCATGTGTGCGCCTTTGTCCGGCAGACGCGGGCGCATCAACGCCTCGCTCAGTCGCCGGAGCGTAAGTCCCGTACCCTGTAGTTTCAGGTAACGATCTTCCAACACTGTCAATATCGTCAGCGCACTGTTGAGCGCAACGCGTGAAAACTGTCGTACGGCAGGCGCCGACGCACCGTGCAGATATTTCGGATACTGATACGGCAAAATAAGGTTGATGCTCGGCGGAAAATCTCGCACACCCATCTCTCCGGAGACACTGTCCCCGCCGAGGAACGGATAGAGCAAGCTCTCCGTAAACCAATACAACATGTTCGGTATAAAGTATTCGCAGTCCACCTCGCGCTGTTGCTCGCGCATGAGGTCGAGTCCCTTGCCTGAGAGCACGCCGACGATGATTCGTTCGATCTCCACGCCTTGTTCGCGGAACAGCGGGTCGAGTTTTTCAAGGCGATAGCCGTTGTGCAGCAAATCGTCGATCAGCAACACCGGACGCCGGAATGATTTGAGCATTTTGATCTGGTTGTTCAGCGGCGAATAGCCGGGAGATTCCGTTATGTCAAATCCACTCTCGTCGGCGTGGAACACTTTGTCGACGTGCAGTGTTTTTGTTACCGTATTCGGCACAATGGTGTCGGAAAGAATCTTTCCATACGGCACGCACATGTACTCACCGCGCTGTTTGTCTTTCGGTGATAGATGGGATACGCCGTTTCTGGTGCGCACTTTTTCAATCAACCCGGCGTTGATGGCCTCCATATCAAAGCAAAGCAGCAGCTTTCCCGGGAACATACCTGTGATTGCACGGCGCAGTGCCGGTCGTGTTTCCATAACAGTGGCACGAACCGCCTCGTCGCTGGCAAACGGTTCCTTTATGCGCTGCAAAACGTCCTCAATCAGCACGAGCGGTGAGCGCATGTCCGCATACAGCAGCTCGTTTTCACCCGGAACCGGCAAAAAACCAACCTGACCGGCAACCGATCGTACTGCTTCGTCTTCACAACGGTATAGCGTATAGGTATGTTCGTGTGTCAGCGAGCGCGCAAGCAGGTCGCACAACAGTGCGCGCAGGGTCTCGCCTTCGCCTTTGGTCGATTCGATCAGCAGGATACGGCCGGATGCAAGCCGCCGTACAATCTCCGCCGCACCGCGTGTTTCGCCGAGCGCATCGTAAAGATCGGTCACACCGACGCTGCGGCAGTGGATACGTGCTGTGATTTCTCCTTCCGCATTGCGACTGATTGCATCGTATACGCCTTTGTTTTCCTTTACGGTTCGGACGCCGCCTTTGATCTCGCTGACTTTGCGCTTGTATTGCGGCAGGCGCAGGTACAATCCGCGTGAATAGATGAAATCCTGCACAACGGGGTCGACCAGCATACCGATATCCATATCTTTATCGATATAATCGCGAATTTGCGTGGAGCTTGCAGACTCGTAGTATGCCGGAAGCGAAAGCAGGACAATCCGACCTTTCAGGACGTCTTCCGCTCTGCGCGGATCGTCCGTACTGCTTGCGTCCACTCGGCTGAAAAGAATATGGTTGTATGTTGCCGCCGTACCTTCACCGGTTTGCCGGTAAGCGGACGCGTTTAGAATCACATCACTACCTGCAACAAGATAGAGCTCGCGTCCCGGAAAATTGTCACTGAGGGTTTTTAGGTCGTCCGGTACGGCAAGATTGACCGGAATGTCGTCCGGGAAGAGATACACGTCCGGAAGCGACGAAGCCGACATGCTTACAATCTGGCGACGCAGCAGTTTTGCCAGCGTGCGTTTGCTCCATGAAAACTCGTCCACCGCGAGGTAGACTTCAAACCCGTTGCGGCGAATTTCCTCAACGATGCGTTTATGTCCCGCGGAGAACGGGTCGAACGTTCCCGGGAAGAACGCCACCGGCATGAGCTGCGGAAATGCAAAACCGCCCTCAATTTCGCACTGCGTCAGGAAGCGGTAAAGATGGTTGAGCATAGCCGCTTCGTTAAAGAACGTAAGCAGGCCGTCGTGACGCTCACCAAGCAACGTCAACAGCTTTTTACCAAAGCGCACAAGGCATGCACGCCGTGCCTCCAGCGGGCAGTCCTCGTTGCCGAAGTAATTTCGACAGATAACCTCCAGCGCGGTCAGCCGGATGCCGTCGTCAAAGTGCGCTACCCCTGTCAGCAGCAACCCGAACACACGCTCCATCACCGCGTTGCGGCGCGTATAACTTTCACTTTCATAATCTGAAAGCACCGTGCAAAGCGTGGACAGCGCGGCGCGCGCCGCACGTGCATTGGACGCGCGGAGCAGGCCTTCCAGAAAGTCTATGCCTTCGTCCATTTCTTTTTCCGGCACACTGCAAATCAGCTTGCCGAGATACGGCGGAATATAACCGGAAATCTCGTTTTGCCCTGTTTCCAGTTCACGCAGCAGGTCAATCATGATCTCGTTACGCTGATCGATTGATAGGCTTTCAGAAATTTCAACAAGCGCTTCGCCAGCGCGCTCGCGCACGGGCAAATGTTCGCTGACGGACAGCAGGTTGCTCAGGTGCATGGCAACGTGGAACGCTTCGAACGGGTGTTCACGTACATATTCGGTCAGCCGTTCGATCTGTGCAAGTTTCATCGTCCAGGTAACGCTACTCTTGAGGTTTGAAAGATAGATTTCCGCAATCGGGAACCGCGGAACGGGCAGCAGGTTGAAGCTGACCTTTTTCCGCATGCGGTTGAGCACCCAAACGCTTGCAAACTCTGCATCCTGATCCAGCTTTACGCTTTCAACGGCGAGTGTGATAAGTTCCTTGTCGCCGTCCGCGACGGCTTCCATACTGCGCAGTGCGCAGAGACGCACACGCGCTTCCTTTGAGCCGGCCGCACCAGCGAGGATCGGCATCATACGCCGTGCCTCAGCGGGTTGGATTACGCTGACCGGTACACGCGGAAGGGTGTCCATCAAAACAAACAGGTCGTCGCTGCCGCTGGACAGGATTCGATGATAGAGTTTTTGCCAGTAGCTGCGTTTTTCCTGCGGCGAACAGTTGGCAAAGAGACTTCCCGTAATCGTCTTGAGCGAATTCGAGATACGCGCGGCATGCTTGGCCGATATCTTGTAATCGGGATGCAAACAAAGCTCGATGTACTCTTCCCAGAGTGTGATCGACTCGCTCAATACCGCGTGCATCGCCGGTGCAATGGCAAGCGCGCCCGCGCCGCGCGGGAGTTCCTTGCGGTATCGCGGGCCGGAGTTGGCAAGGATGTAACCCATAATGCGTCCCGCGTGTCGCCGCACGTCGCCGTCGTGATGCATCAGCAATTCATACAGGAACCGCAGCGTAAGCAGCTTATGTGTGCGCGTCATATAGGCGCTGTATTCTTCAAACAGCAACAGGTAGGTGCGAATGCGGCTGAGTTTCTTTTCGTCACGCGCCTGTTCCAGCAGTGCTTCGAACGAATCGCTCACCGTAATCATGCGCATGAGGTTTACGTTGTTGTCAAACGCATGGTTGCACAGAGCACGGATGACCTCGTCCTGTGTTAAAAGCGCTGCGTCCTTCTTGCTAAATGGAATCGGTTCATCGTTGTCCGGGTCGGTATTGACGCCGTTGGATTCTAAAAACCGCTCGAAATCATCCAGTTTTTTGTAGACCGTTTCGTATCGCCGCCGCTTTTCGTCGTCCATGTCCGCAAGTTTGTTAAAAATGCGGTCGCGCGCCTGTTTCAGCGAACACACGACGGTCGTCTCCCCGCCTTCTTTCTTTTTGTCCGCGCGTACACGGAAGTCGGCATAGATGAGAATCAACGATTCGATCGGCAGGTTTTCAAATTCGAGGTCCCAGGTGGAGTGGTTCGCCGCAACATGCGCAATATCCGGCATGTCGTTGTCTTCCAGCCATTTCCAGGTGTAATAATAATGCAGATATGGGATCCTTTGCGTATCTTCACCGCGGCAACCGAATTTGCCGATGTCGTGCGCAAGCGAAGCTGCGCCAACCATCGCCACGTCCACGGGCAATCCCGCGCGTGCAGCCTGTCGCGCAATATGCACGGCAATGTGGCGCACGCCAAACGTATGTCCCGCCGGGTCGAACGGCATGATCTCTTTGCCAATGCGCAGCAGTTCGCGGTAACCGCTCTTTCGGACTACATGCAAAAATCGCTCGCACTGCTCGGCAACCGGGCTTGTTTCAATTTCTTCTTTCGTAACAGTCCGATAGTCCAGCAGCGGGTCAAACGCGCTCTCGCGTTCAAGATCAAGCAGCCGCGAAAGCACACTCAGATAAAAACGCAGGCCGCTTTTGAGCGCTTTGCTGGTACTCGGCGCACCGGAATACGGATACAGCCCGGCCGAGATGGACTCATATGCAAACTTTAGCATCCCTTCTTCAGGAAGTGCTTCCATCTTAATCAAAACCGGTTCGCAAAGAGTCGCTACCTCCGCACAGGAAACGCGGCCTCCGCAAATACGCGTGAACTCTTTGGCAAAACTTGTCTTCGTCGTCCATGTGCGAAACTGCCGGAGCGTAACGCCCGCACTCTTTGCAAACTCCATATAATAGGCATCTGCCGTACCGATGTTCTTTTTGCGCTCATCCATAAAAGATATCCTCCGTCCCGTACGCCTGCCGGAAAATGCGACATTTGCGCCGGTGCTAAAAAATTTACGGGGTCGTTCAGCATTGTTCGATGTGTATCATTATCTATTTTAATAAGGATTGACCCGCCTGTCGAGTAGAAACGGCGAATTCATCTAAAAATCGTATATGATCGCAGTGCCCGTTCTTGTTTACACTCGATATAAACAAAGCGACTCAAACGAAAAAAAGAGTGAACACCGCGTACACTCTCCAGAAAAACATCCTGTAATTTGTGATAATTAGAAAATTTGCGTTTACCTGTACAGACTTTATCGCCAGTAAAAGACGTTTTTTATCTTACGCTTTCTAATCAAAAGCGCAGGGGTTTCATGCCGCGCACACGAAAGGCAAACTCTTTTGGCACGCTGACGCGTACAACAGCCGTATTTTGCGCGCTTTTCCGCAGAATCACCGCCTCGACAATAGCGTCGCAGACTTTGTTTCCTTCATTGTCGCGCGCCTCAACCACCATGGCTTCTTCCGGCAGCGGACGATATTCATATGGAAAGTCCACGCTTGCACGGCCTTCAGCAAAGTCTTCGTCCACAAGAAAACATGCCTGGCCGGGGCACGCCGCAACGCACAGCCCGCAGCCCGTGCATTTTTCCGGAAACGTCTGCGGCAGATTTGTGATATCGCCTTCAATCACAATTGCTTGCGCCGGACACGCATAGCGACAGGGATCACACGGAATGCGCTCTTTGCAGTCGATCATCACTTTTCTCATGTCGCTCTCTCCCGCTTTTCATCCGCCGCGTCCTCGGTTTCCGCCAACAGCGAAAGTTTCACCGGCGTAACCGGCAGGCGCAAGCTCCCCGGTAAAAACCGGTCGACCGGCATCTCATAATAGCATGAAAGCATACGCGCAATCAGCCGCTTGCAGGTACGTCCCTGGCAAAAGCCCATGCCTGCGCGCGTGGCTTTCTTAACCGCATCCAGAGAATCCGCACCGTTTCGAATCGCTTCCATAATCTCTTCCGCCGTGACTTCCTCGCAGCGGCAGACGATCTCCGCGTTTACTGCATCGTGTTCCATAGCGCCTCCTTGGCAATGCGTCGCTTCTCTCCAAACGGCCCCGCTCTAAGCGCGTTCAGCCGGTTGAGCAACGCGCGCTTAGCATCTTTGTATTCATCTCGTGTCAGATAACTGAGCGCATACGCCGCGCGGCATCCCGCCATGCGTCCCTCGTCCAGCGCCGTGCTTGCCTCCTCAATACCGGAAAGATCTCCCGCGATCAGAATGTTGTCGCAGGTCGTCTCCATATCGGCATTGTGCAGGGGCAGCATGCCGCCGAGCGCAGAAGCATATGCCATCTCGCAGCCACTTACGCCCGCAAGCTCAATTCTCGGCGAAAGCCCGACCGCCAGCGTCACAGTGTCACATTCAATCGTCTCCTCCGTGCCCGTAATCGGGCAAAAGCTCTCGTCCACCTGCGCGATTACAATATTTTCAACGCCGTTTGCCCCGTTCGCGCGTAGGATCGTATGCCCCGTTCGAATGGGTACACCCGCGCGCCGCACTTTTGCCGCGTGCACCCCATAGCCACTTACTATTTGCGCCGCCTCCAGTATACAACATATCGTTGCGCCCGCCTGCAGCAGTTGATAGGTCACAATCAGTCCGACGTTGCCGGAGCCTACCATAACGAAACGCTCACCGGGCAAAACATGCTGCACGTTCACCATGGTCTGCGCCGCACCCGCCGTCATGACGCCCGGCAGAGTGCAGCCCGGAAAACTCAGCACGTTTTCCGTCGCGCCGGTTGCAAGGATGATTTTTTTGCCGACATAACGGACGCTCGTTTCGCCGTTCGTCGCGGTCACGCTGCCGTCCCTATATACGCCCCAAACACGTACGCCAAGCTGGAACTCCACGCCCAACTCGTTCGCTTCCTTCAGAAGGTTTTCTCCAATGATGTAACCGCGCGTGCCCGCGTAATGCTCCTTTGAACCAAAGAATTTGTGTATCTGTTTAAAAAGTTGTCCACCGGGGCGATTGTTTTCATCAAGCAGTAACACGCTTGCACCGTGCTTTTTTGCCTCTATTGCCGCACCAAGGCCTGCCGGACCAGCGCCGACGACGATGACGTCATATCCTTTCATCGTCTTCCCCCCCCGCTGTTACCGTGTCCATTCTGTGTGTTGACCACCATGCCTTCGCGCACAATCGTCATGCAGGTGCGTTGGTTCGGCACGCCGTCGATCTCCATGATGCAGTCCGTACACTGACCGATTCCGCAGAACAGTCCCCGCGGTTCGTGGCGCTTTGCCGTGTGCCGAAAAACGCGGATTCCGTTTGCCGTCAGCGCCGCGGCGACCGTTTCGCCTTCGCGCGCATACAGCGTTTTTCCATCCACAAGGATTGGTACCTCCGCCCTGTCTTCTATCTTCAAAATCGGATGATTTGTCACCCTTCGCACCGCCAGATCACCGCCTTTTCGAGAACTGAGTATACATGATTTTACCGTAATTTTACGCGCAAAACAGCCCTTTCGAGCCAATTCGAATCAAACATGCACATATGTGCAGCAATTATTATATACATTCGTTCTTTGGGTAGTTTAAAATATATTTGAAAGACGAAAAACGTCTTAAATAACTTTTTAAGGAGGGACCCATCGTGAAAAAAACACTTGCTTTGCTGTTTGCCTTAGTCATGGTGCTTACGCTGTTTGCCTGCACCGCGCAGGAAGCGACGGAAGCCACCGAAGCCGCTGAAGAAACAACCGAAGAAGTCGTGGAAGCCACAGAAGAACCCGTTGAAGAGCCCGCCGCAACTGAAGAACCCGCGGAAGAAGCCACCGTTGAAGAGCCCGCCGCAGCAGAAGGCGTGCAGCGCATCATCGTCTGGAACAACGCCATTGACGGCCTGACCGCCAGTGAACAGCCGCGCGGAACCGACGACATGCGTTCGGCCTATTCCATTCAGGAAGTTTACGATAAGTGCGGCATTCAGGGCAGTGACGATGTCGACGCGCAGGTGATCGGTTCCGATGGTTATACCGGTGAAGAACCCCTGAGCGACATCCTCCAGAAGTACCTGACGCTAGAAGGCGACAATGCACCGATCGTCGTCGGCGAAGCGCAGGACCCCGACTGGGCTGTTTGGGAAGTTGCATACATCAACTTCGGCACGGACGCGATCATGACCTCCTATATGGATAAGATCAGCGTAGCGGATATGTTCGCAGCGCTCGGCATGGTCGAAGCTGATAGCTATGATTTCATCTGCACCGACGAATACACCTTCAACGTAGCCGTCGAAGATATCGGTGATTGCTACGTTTCCTGGATCGAAGACCGCGTAGATGCGGAAGTCCCGGGCATTGGCGATTACACGCTTTACAACATCCTTTACATCCAGCCCGGTGCGTAATCCCTTTCACTGATTCGCTTGAATCTGAAGGCTGGCGCGATTGTATCGCGCCAGCCATTCAAAATTATACGCCTAAATTCATATTTTCCCATTTTGCGGCTGCTTTCCGCCGCTTTTAATAACGTATTTGCACGAACATGTGCTTTTTAACAAAACAACCGATTTGCATATCACCATCCGTCCGCATGTGCGGTGGCGGAGTTTTCATACACATCTTCGGCAATCGAATTTCATGTTTGGAATTGGAGGAATCAATATGGCATTGGAAAAAGAACGGCTCAAGGGGCTTTATCGCGATATGTATATGATCCGCAACTTTGAGGACGTCATCAAGGAATACGCGGCAAACGGGACGATTCCCGGTTTCGTGCATCTCTCCACCGGGCAGGAAGCTTGTCAGGCGGGCGTGGTGCGCGCGCTGAAAACGACGGACTATAAATATCCCGACCACCGAGGTCATGGCGCTATTTTGCTCTGCGGAACCGATCCGAAATATGTTATGGCCGAAATTTTCGGCAAGGCAACTGGCGTCAACGGCGGACGCGGCGGCTCCATGCACGTACATGATTGGAGTTGCCATAACCATGGGTTCAATGGCATTCAGGGTTCAACGGTCGTCACCGCGCTCGGTACGGCGTTTGCGGCAAAATACCGCCACAGCGACGAAGTTTCCGCTGTTTTCATGGGTGACGGCACACTCGGAGAGGGCACCTGCCACGAGAGCATGAATCTGGCCGCAACATGGAAACTGCCGGTGATCTACTGTCTCATCAACAATGGTTACGCAATTTCAACACCGTGCAGCATCGCACACCCGCAGAAAGAGCTGCGCCAGTGGGCGGACGGATACGGCGTACCGTCCTGGCGCGTGGACGGCAACGACATTGAAACCGTCGTCGAAACCATGGAGCAGGCGGTCGAAATTGCAAGATCCGGCGGCGGGCCTTCGCTGATCGAGTTTGTCACCTACCGCTGGCAGGGACATTTTGCGGGCGACCCCGCATCCTATCGCCCGGAAGAGGAGCTTGAATCCTGGAAAAAGCGAGATCCCGTTCTGCACACACGAAACGTGCTAAAAGAGCGCGAGAGCGTTTCCGAAGAGGAACTCAAGTCGATCGAAGCGGATGTGGACGAACAGATTCAGGACATGCTGCGCTTCTCGCTGGAAAGCCCTGTGCCGGACGTTTCCGAGGCGAGCACGCACGTGTACGAGGGCTTCCCCATGGAGGTAGAACGATGAACCGCAAACTGACTTATACAAAGGCAATCAACGAGGCCATGATACAGGAGATGGAGCGGGACGATTCCATCTTTGTTCTCGGTGAGGATGTTGCAAGGATGGGCGGCGACTTCGGCCTGACGCAAAACATCTATCACCGCTGGCCGGAGCGCATTTTCGATACTGCGCTGTCCGAAGCGGCCATTGTCGGCCTTGCAAACGGCGCGGCAATCGCAGGACTGCGACCCATTGCAGAGATTATGTTCGCGGATTTTGCAGGTGTTGCGTTCGATCAGATCGTCAACAGCACAGCAAAACTCAACTTTATGTTTCAGAACGAGGCAAACTGCCCCGTCGTGATCCGTGCGCCGCAGGGCGCCGGCATCCGCTGCGCATATCATCACTCCGCTGCGGTCGAAAGTTGGTTTTTAAACACGCCCGGTCTCGTGATCGCATCCCCGGCCACGCCATACGAAGCAAAAGGTCTGTTGATTTCGGCAATCCGCAGTGACGACCCTGTCCTGTTTTTAGAGCATAAGATGCTCCTCAACGTCAAAGGCGACGTTCCGGAAGAACCGTATACACTGCCGCTCGGCAAAGGCGTGATCGAGCATGAAGGGGCGGACGTCACCATCGTCGCGCTTCAAATCACGGTCGGTATGGCACTGAAGGCCGCCGCCGAGCTGGAAAAGGACGGCATCTCAGCGGAAGTCATCAATCTGCGCACCATCAAACCGTACGATGAACCATTGATTGCGGAGTCCGTCGCAAAGACGAGCCGCCTTGTCATTGCGCAGGAAGGCCCGAAAGTTGGTGGTTGGGCGGCGGAGATTTCAGCAATGGTCAACGAAAAATATTTTGAATACCTGTCCGCTCCCATTGGGCGTGTTACGTGCCTGGATATCCCGGTATCATTCGCGCCCGTGCTGGAGGACTACTATATGCTCAGCCCGGCGGACATCGTGCGCGCTGCTAAAGCAGCGGTCGCATTCTAAGGAGTGTAACAAATGGCTACAATTGAAATTATGCCGAAATTCGGTTTATCTATGGAAGAAGGCGTCGTCTCCGAGTGGCTCGTACCAATCGGTGGCGCGGTCAAGCGTGGCGACCCAATCGCCGTCATCGAGGCGGAAAAACTCACCAACGACGCGGTCGCTTCTGTTGACGGCGTCATGCTGAAATATTTTCTTGAACCCGGAGACGCCGTGTCCTGCGGCGATCCGATCTGTGCCATCGGCAAAGCAGGTGAAGTCATTGGCGACACACCGTCCGGTGACGAAGCAAAGGCCGAACCCGCCGCGCCACCGATGACGATCGCTCCGGCTGTCGAAGTCGTCGCTTCCGTTACTCCACGCGCAAAGATCGTCATGCAACAGAGGGGTATCAACGCATCCACCGTCTGTGGCACCGGACAATCCGGTAAAATCACAATAGACGACGCGCGTGCCGCAATAAATGCGCCGGAAACTGATGCGCCGCTAGGGTCGGTTTCCATCACGCCGCGCGCAAAGATGCTTGCCGAAAAATTACATCTTTCTTATGCGCACATCCGCGGTACCGGTCTGCTCGGAATGATCACCGTCGCGGACGTAAAAGCGCACGGCAAGCCTGCCACGCAGGCGAGAATCGTCCCGATGAACAGCGTGCAGCGCGCAACCGCTATCGCGATGAAAAAGAGCCTCGACAACACCGCGCAAACAACCGTTTCCATCGAAAGCGGGTTTGGACCGCTGGTTTCGGCATACAAGCGGCTCAAGCCCACCTATGCCGCAGAGGGCGTGAAACTTTCCTATACCGCAATGATCGTTTATGCCGTATCCCGCGCGCTTGCCACGCGAGAGGATATTCGCATGCAGTACTATGACGAGAAAAACTTTGTGCTGCCGCAGGGCGTGCATGTCGGTGTGGCGATCGATACCGAACGCGGTCTGATCGTGCCCGCCGTGCGAAACGCAGATCGAAAGACGCTTTCCGAACTATGCAGGGACGTCCTCGATCTCGCGGCGCGTGCAAAAAGCGGAAGACTGGCCGAAAGCGACTTTGGCGGTTCGGCTACGACCGTGACAAACCTTGCCATGGCGGGCGCAACATCGTTTACTCCAATATTAAACCCGCCGGAGAGCACGATTCTCGGCGTGTGTAAGTTGAGAGACATGCCCGTTGCCAAAGACGGTGGTGTATTTATCGAACCCGTTATGAATCTTTGCCTGACCTACGACCATCGCGTGATCAACGGTGCACCCGCGTGCCGCTATCTGCAGTCGGTCGTCGATATCCTCAACGAAACCGACTGGAGGTGATGTATCATGCAGCATTTTGAACTGATTGTCATCGGCGGCGGTCCCGGCGGCTATGTGGCGGCTATACGCGCCGCACAATTGGATAAGCAGGTTGCTTTGATCGAACGCGAACGCGTCGGCGGCACCTGTCTGAACCACGGCTGCATCCCGACAAAAACACTCTACCGTACGGCCGAAGTATTGACGGAAGCGCAAAAGGCATCCCTATACGGCGTACATGCGGAAAACGTCTCGCTCGACCTTGACGCAACGCGCGCACGCAAGCAAAAAGTGGTCGACACGCTCGTCGGCGGCGTGCAGTCGCTGCTCAAGTCCAACGGTGTGAGCATAATCTTCGGTGAAGCGTCATTTGCCGACGCCAATACCGTCAACGTCGGGGAAGAAACATACACCGCGGACGCATTTCTGATCGCAACCGGAAGCAAAACCGCTGCTTTGCCAGTTGAAGGCATCCATCTTAACGGCGTGCTGGACAGCACGTCTGCGCTCCGGTTGGATGAAATACCGAAAAGCCTTGTGCTCATCGGCGGCGGCGTAATCGGCGTGGAACTCGCGGGCATTTACCGTGCATTCGGTGCGGAGGTCACGATTGTGGAGTTTCTGCCGTCAATCCTCTCTACACTCGACGGTGAGTTGGCAAAATTTGCCGCGAAACGTCTGCGTGAGCAGGGCGTAACCATCCTTGCAGGCGCAAAAGTTACAGAAATTTCCGGAAGTGCAGGAGATTTCACCGTATGTGCCGAAACCGCGAACGGCAGGCAGACGCTGTATTGCACGCACGTGCTCTCCTGTGCAGGCCGTGTGCCAAACACGGACGGCTTGAACCTTGAAGCGATCAACGTAGTTTTCGATCACAATGGGATCAAGGTGGATGAAGATTACCGCACGAACGTAAAAAGCATTTACGCTATCGGTGACGTGACCGGGCGGATCATGCTTGCGCACGTGGCCTCCGACGAAGGACGCGTCTGCGTGGAGCGTATGTGCGGCAAACATACACGCGTAGACTATGCGCTCGTACCAAGTTGTGTGTTTGCGTTCCCGGAGATTGCCTCCCTTGGGAAAACCGAGGAACAATTAAAGGCGAAAAACATCGATTACGCCATCTCTTGTTTTCACTTTGCGGGCAACGGCAAGGCACTCTCGCTTGGCGAAAAAGACGGATTTATTAAAATGCTCGCAAAAAGCGACTTAAGTGAAATCCTTGGCGTGCATATCGCCGGGCCGCACGCAAGCGATCTGCTTGCCGAGGCCGCCATGGTCATGAAAGCAATGCTGACCGTTGAGGAAGCCGCACACACCATGCATGCACACCCAACGCTGTCGGAAGCGTTTATGGAATGTGTCCAGCAGTTTTCCGGCGAGGCGGTTCACGTCCCACCCCGCTTCTTCGGGAAGCCATAGAAGAGCAACTTTTCATGCTTCCCGTTCTACAAAAGAATGATCAAGTACTAACTTTTACAACGCCAAAGATAAAAACCACGCCATGCAAAACAAACGGTCACTTAAGGTCCCCGGCGATGACGCAAATGCATGAATTGTCTTATAGCGAAATGAACTCTTTCGATTCCGTGGTCAAAACGTTATAGTTGTATTGGAAGGAAAAACATTCCATGCAGATAAAACCCTCTCTTAATCAAATTGGAAACGCTTGCACGAAGCTTCTCGATACGCTTGTGGAAAATAGCACACGGTTTGGCTTGCGCGTATCGCTGGCAGACTGCGGTGCTCGGGTGCTTTTTGCCGAATCAGACACGCCGGAGTCGATCCATGCCGGTGCGCTCGCTGCGTCTCTCTGTCAGGGAGGACTTGCGACATTAAGTGCATATGAAGATACATTTGGCAGTCAAACCCTGCCGTTCGTCCATTCAAAGACGAATTCGCCGCGTCTTGCAACGCTCACGCTTCAGTCCGCATGCGCGTTTCACGGTGTGATGCTATCCGGCCCGGTCAAACTCCACTTGGATCAGTCGAATGAAATTGAATACGACACCGATCCGGCAAATGGAAGCTATTCCGCCATCGTGCAGTCGAACGCTATTCCAAGCGAAAGTTGGATGGTTTTGCTGGCCGATGCAATGCGCTGCCATCCGGAACAAATCACCTTATTTGTCGCCCCGGAAACAAGCATGATCGGCGCGGCACAAATTGCAGGGCGCATGAACGAAAACATGATTTTCACCATGGAGCGCTCTCTGGGTTTGGATTCAAATATTGTTGCTTACATCGAAGGATATGCTCCCGTCTGTCCGCCGGGAGCCAAACAAAAAAACGGAACGGCACTCCTGCCGGACGATTTTCTGCATTACGGCGCGTTCTCGCGGTTGGTACTGGCAAAGGGCGCGACCGTCGACCCGCAGAAACTTGCCGACGATCTCGCGTTTGTGTCTACGGATATCTTTGGCATGCTATTTTCCGATTTATTGCAAAAAGCGGGCGGCGACTTTTTTCAAATACCGAACCTTTTGCACATCAACAAGCTCGCAATAGTCGAGGTGGTTGATTCCGATAATGGATCATCATACCGTTCCGGATTGTTCCGGTCCGACCTGCTCGAGTGATTTTATGCCGCGTGTTATACTTTTTTATGTGTCAACTACACAATAATTGATAACCTAAACCAAAAGGATTGGATACCATGTTGATTTTAAAGAATATTGCTCATCTGGTCGTCGATGCAAAAACCGTGCTTCCCGGCGCGGACATGCTGATCGACGGCGAACGTATTGCCGTCGTCGGCATGCATCTGCCCGTTCCCGATGGTATCGAGATCGTCGATTGCACAAACTGCGCCGTTCTGCCGGGTTTTGTCAACGCACATACGCATTTGTATCAAATGCTGCTTGTCGGCCGCCAGGACGATTTGCCACTCTCCGGCTGGTGTAACGACGTCCTCGGCCCGACCGTAATGGCGCTGTTTCAGAGGATTCCGAAACAGGAGCGTGAACGTTTTTCCTATCTTTGGACAGCCGTCGGTATCCGTGAACTGCTAAAAAGCGGTGTAACCGCATTTGTAAACATGGACATGAACTTCGCGCAGGACGGCATGTTTCACGCGGCGCAGCAAACCGGCGTCCGCGGATACATGGGTATTGAGCTTGCAGACTTGTTTATGAGTACGGAAGCGGGTCGTAGACGCGACCTTGCGGAGATTGAGCGGTTGCTTATGGTCTATCCCGAACGCTGTGTGCTCACACCGTCGGAACCAAACCTTACAAGCGAAATTGCGATGCAGACCATCGCCGATCTTGCAAAGAAATACAATGCCCGCGTGCAGACGCATGTAGATGAAACCGCCGTGGAAGCGCGGCAGTGCGTCACAGAAAAAGGCGAGCCGGAGCTGCTCTATCTCGACCGTCTTGATTTGCTGTCGCCGCGATTTTCCGCGGTACACGGCGTGCACTTGACCCAACGGGAAATCGCACGCGCCGCAAAGCGCGGTGTTTCGGTTGTTTACAACCCGAAGAGCAACGCAAAGCTTGGCAGCGGCGTTTGCCCCATCCCCGCGTTGATCGAGGCGGGCATCAATATCGCGCTCGCAACCGACGGGCCCGCTTCCAACGACAGGCTCGATATGTTCGAAGAGATGCGCGCAGGCGCAATGCTCCAAAAGGCGTCTCTTCAAAGCCCGACCGTCGTCACCGCCAAGGATGTCTTCGCCATGGCCACAACGGGCGGCGCAAAGCTGCTTGGGCTCGATTGCGGCACTCTTGAGGAAGGTCGTCTTGCGGACTTTTCAATCGTACCGCTGGACAAGGCGCATCTCGGCTTTGGCACAGGCGACATTGTCTCAACGTTGGTTTGGTGTGCCCAGAGCGGCGACGTAAACGACGTGTATATCGGCGGCAAACCCGCGTTGAAAGACGGCGCAGTTATAGGATTTGACGAATCAGTCGTGCTTTCGGAGTTCTCCGAAATTCTATTACGGTTACAGGAGGAAATCCATGCTCAGTCTAAGTAACAATACCTGTCGCCTCATTGAGGAGCAGATTTTGCCGCACCTTTGGGAGCTAGGCTGCGAGCGGCACACGCTCAAAAACGGCGCTACCGTGATCGATATGGGTATCCACGCGCCAGGCGGTTATGAAGCTGCACGACTGTTCACGCTGGTCACGCTTGGTTCACTTGGCGACGTTTCCTATGGCAAAATGACCGTTGGGCAACGCGAAATGGAGAGCGTGGAAATCCGCCTCGACCGTCCGCACGAAGCGGCACTGTCTTCGCAATTTTCCGCATGGAAAATCAAACCGTCCGGAACGTATCGTCTGCCCGGCTTCGGCTCTGGCCCCGCGCGGGCGATTGCATATCATGACGGCATCGCAAAGATGTGGACGTATCGCGATAGTTTCTCTAAAACCGCGCTTGCGCTGCAAACCGCCGAATTGCCGGACGAATCCATCGCGGACGATGTTTCAAAAGCATGCGGTGTGTCTCCCGAAAACGTATATCTTCTTGCGGCGAAAACAGGCAGTCTTGTCGGGTGCGTGCAGATTGCCGCGCGCATGGCGGAAGTTTCTCTCTGGGGTCTCGGTTACTTCGGTTTTCCGCTTGAAAAGGTAAAGTCTTTTACCGGCAGCGCTGCGATTCCACCGGTCGTCGACGACGAGTTGATCGCCATGGACCGCGTTAATTCTTCCACCCTCTACGGATCGGTCGCGCGGTACATTGTGGACTGCGAGGACGCAGAGATCGAGCAGGTTTTGCCGCATATGGCGTTTTCCGGCACTGTGCACAATAAAAAAACATTTGCTGAACTGTATGATGCGGCGGAGCGCGACATCTTCAAAATGGACACGGACGTGCATAAGGTCGCGCGCATCGAAATAACGAATCTGAAAAACGGCAAAACATTCTCCGCAGGTGCAATCGACGCGGACATGCTTTTGAAAAGTTATTTTTCCAACACGCTGTAACAGGAGGTTTCATGCAAACAGAACAACATTTTGACGTTGCAATCGTCGGCGGTGGCGTAATCGGTGCGGCGGCGGCATGGAAACTTTCCGCGGCGGGTGCACGCGTCGTGTTGCTTGAAAAGGACGATCTTTGTTCCGGTGCGTCGTGCACAAATCCCGGTTTTTGCGTGTTGAGCTATCGCGAAAGCCCTCTGGTCATGTCACTCGCGCTCGAACAGCAACGTCGCTGGGATGAGCTGCAGAGAGAAATCGGCGATGTAGAGTATGTCCATTCCGGCGGGCTGATCCCGCTGACAGACAAAAAACAAGAAGCCGCGCTGGAAAAGCTCTGCCGCCATGCAAAGAAACTCGGACTTGACGATATCGGCCTGATCACGGCAAGCCAAGCCAAAGCGCTTGAACCTGCGCTGGACGAGAGCAAACTCGTCGGCGCGTGCTGGTGCCCCGGTGAAGGACGCGTCAATCCGTTTAAACTCAATCTCAATATGGCCACGCGCGCAACGTCACTCGGCGCGGACTTGCGTCCGCATAACCCCGTAACCGGCATGCAGATTTCAAACGGTCTCGTCACCGCGCTGGAAACACCAAATGGAAGCGTGAAAGCCGACCTGTACATTCTCGCAGGCGGCGCATGGACGCGCGATTTATCCCGATTGGCAGGCCACGACACGCCGGTGTTTTATGAGCGCGGCGAAGCCATGGTCAGCATGCAGGTCGTTCCCCGTATCCGTCGGATGATTACCGACGGTGCGCTCTTTACCCAGCCCGCCAGCAAGCATCCGATGGTCGTCGGCGCGTGCCTTGGACAGGCAGCTTCCGGTAACATCGTCATGGCACAGGCAACGACACGGCCGGACAACTACGATAAAACCAATACGTTCGAAGGCCCGCGCGCCGTTGCACGCCGCGTGCTCTCGCTCTTCCCTTCGCTGTCCGATTTGGAGATTATTCGCATGTGGGCCGGACTCGTTTCGTACGCGGCGGACAGAGAGCCGATCTTCGGCGCATACGATTCCCCGAAAAATCTGTTCGTTGCAAACTCCTTCCACAGCGCAATCGCGCTCTCGCCCGCCATCGGTGATATGATCGCGAAATACTGGAAGTCAGCTACGATTCCCGACAAAGCGAAAGCCTACACGCCCGAACGATTCAACGCATAAAGACAGCCCCCCGCTCATGCGGGGCTGTTTTCATCCTTACGGTCTTATTGCGCGTGTAAATATCGACCAAACGGCGTGTCGACAGGTTCCCCGTCTTTTGAAACGAGTTCGCCGCGTAAAAAGACATACCGCACCGTACAGCCGACCTCAAATCCTTCCCAAACGGAATATCCCGCGTTACCATGCTCTGTTTTTGCGGACAATACACGCGGTGCATTCGGGTCGATCAAAACTATGTCCGCGTCCGACCCAACGGCAAGCGCGCCTTTTTGAGGGTGCAATCCGTATCTCTGCGCCGCTTCGGCAGACAATCGATCATATAGCTGTTTGAGTGTCAATCTTCCTCTTTGGTATCCTTCCGAGAACAACAACGATACCATGTTTTCACATCCACCGATTCCGGGGATCGCATTGAAGCAAGTCGTCTCTTCTAGCTTTTCTTCCAATTTAAACGGGCAGTGGTCTGTGGAAACCATCCCGATATCGCCGCTTTGCAACAACTCCCAGAGGATTTCGTTGTCGCGCTTTGTCCGCAGCGGTGGAGTCATGATATAGCGCTGCGGTTCCAATCCGGCGTACAACTCGTCGTTCAGCAGAAGGTAATGCGGGCACGTTTCGGCGCGGACGTTTACGCCGCGCTTCCTCGCGCTTGCAATCATCAACCCTGCGTCACCGGACGAAACATGCGCAACAATCAGCTCCGTTCCGATCTGTTCCGACAGCTTGATGAGGTTTTTTACCGCCGCAGCCTCGGCTTCCGCCGGGCGACTGTCGGCATGCAGCGCGGCCGAATCGCGACCGTCATTCAGCATGCGCCGTTTTGTCTTTTGTATGATCGTATCGTCTTCGCAATGCGCAAGAATCGGCATGTTAAGCCGCTTTGCTTCGGCAAATAGTGCGGGTAACCTTTCTGCCGGGTATTGCTCAGTCCCATAGGTGGTGTAGATTTTCAGCACGCGAACCCCTGCGTCCTTGAGTTCACCAAGCCGCGAAATATCCTGCTCGAATGCACCTGTGACTTCCATATGCAGTCCATAGTCGCAAAACACTTGTCCGTCCGCTTCTCTCCGCCTGTCGTTCACGCCGTCCGTCCAGCTTTTGGCCTTAATCGGACTTGCAAAGTCGACGACGCAAGTCGTTCCACCGCAGACGGCGCATTTTGATCCCGTAAAGAAGTCGTCCGCGTTGCGTCCACCGTTTGCTGTCGACATAAAGAAGTGCACGTGAGAATCCACAGCTCCGGGCAGCGCAACCAGACCGTGCGCATCGATCATCTGCGCACCCGCCAGCGGATCGATTTTCCCAATGTTTACTATTTTGCCGTTTACAGCTAAAATGTCACAACTGTCTGTTCGGTCACAAACTGCAATATTCGCATTTTTTATGAGAACCGAGGGATTTTTCATTTCTATATCTTTCATAGTTCTATTATAGCTGTATTTTTCACATTTGAACATTCTTGCAAAAGATGCTTGCACATATGTGCGTATAGTTCTAAAGTCGCCTGTTTCGAGCGCTTTTCGGTTGCTTAGAATTTTTCGACTTCATATAATCTGAATATAGTTTTCAGTTGCTATGCAGTGCATTGAAAATCTAAATGAACCGCTTGTGCAATCTGCGCTTACAGGCCTGTATGATCGCAACATCGAACCCATGATCACACACTATAATTTCTGCACGAACGGCAGTCGTTACGCAGGCGAGGCGGGTATACCGACCATCGGGTTCGGCCCCTCGAAAAAGACGCTTGCACATACGCGCGATGAACGGATTGCGCTAAACGAGATTGAAAAAGCGCTCGAAGGATACGCTGGAATCATCAGTCGACTTTATCCAATGGAGCGCTAAACGAAAGGAACGATATGGAAACGGAGTTTTTTACCCTGACCGTCAATGACCGGACGCACACTGTCCAGGCAAAGCCGAACGCAACGCTGCTCTCCGTTTTGCGCGACCAGCTTGATCTGACCGGCGCAAAATGCGGCTGCGGCACGGGTGATTGCGGCACATGCACCGTCATAATGGACGGTGAGCCTGTGCGCGCCTGCATCGTTCCGATGAAAACAGCGGCGGGACATTCCGTTTTCACCATAGAGAGCCTTGCGCGCGGGGCTGAATTGCACCCAATACAGCGCGCGTTTGTCGAATGCGGCGCAATTCAGTGCGGTTTTTGTACGCCGGGCATGATTATGACGGCAAAGGCGTTGCTCGATCGCAATCCGAGCCCTGCTGAAAATGAAATCCGAGCGGCTATCTCCGGCAATCTCTGCCGCTGTACAGGCTATGCACGCATTGTCGAGGCGATTCAATATGCCGCCGACCTTCTGAAAAAGGAGGCGGCAGTAAATGACTGACGTACCGGCAAACGGCGTTGTCGGCAAGCCGCATCCGGTCGATGACGCGGCACTGAAAGCAACCGGACAGCTTCGATATGTGGATGATTTGAAATTCCCCGGCCTGCTGTATGCCAAAGTGCTTTTTTCAAACGTGCCGCACGCAAAAATAAAGCATATCGATATATCCGCCGCAGAAGCGATGGTCGGCGTACACGCCGTTGTCTACTGCAAAAACACGCCCGCCGTTTACTACAACAGTAGCGGCGAAACGCTGGATGTATTTAAAACCGAGCGCGTGTTTGACGATACCATGCGCTTCATCGGCGACCGTGTTGCTGCCGTTGCGGCAGAATCACCGGCGATTGCCTCGGCGGCAATTCGCGCCATCAAGGTTGAGTACGAGCCGTTGCCCGTCAACTTCGATCCTGAAGCAGGCGCATGCGACGATGCATACGTCATTCTCGATCGTGGCGATCTCTACAAAGGCAATATCATGGAGATCGTTCGTCAGGAATGTGGAAGCGTTGACGAGGCTTTCTCCACCGCGCCGCATGTTTTTGAAGAAACCTATACCGTTCCACGCATCCACCATGGCGCGCTTGAACCGCACGGCTGCGTTGCGTTTTATGATGCGGGCGGTAAGCTGACCGTCCACACCTCCTCTCAGGACAGTTTTGCCGTCCGTATCAACCTTTCGCGTATTTTTTCGCTGCCCATGAGTCGTATCCGCGTAAGCGTCCCCGCCGTCGGCGGCGCATTCGGCGGTAAAGTGGACATGATAACCGAGCCCGTCGCCGCGGCGCTATCGATTCAGTGCGGCCGTCCGGTCAAGGTAATGTTCACACGCCGCGAGGACATTATTTCGTCTCGCACGCGCCACGCAATGAAAATCCGTCTCAAAATGGGCTTTGACGACGACGGTAATATCCTTGCCGAGGACATGCAGGTCTACTGCAATGCTGGCGCGTATGCATCCGGCACAAGCAACATCGTATGGGCGATGTGTGGCAAGTTTTTCAAGGTCCACCGCTGCAAAAATATCCGCTTCACGGGTTATCCCGTCATCACAAACACTCCGCTTGGCGGGCCGATGCGGGGCTTTGGCTCGCCGCAGACGTTCTTTGCGCAGCAGCGGCTGATGCAGCGCGCGGTTAACGCACTTGGTTTTGATATGCTGGACATGCAGCACAAAAACCTGACGCTGCCGGACGGCATAGACTATCGCTTTGGCCAGCCGCACGGCAACGCAAGACCGTTCGATTGTCTCAACCGTGCGGCGGAGCTGATCGAGTATAAAACGTGTCTGCGCGAACAGACGGCGAGTGCGAACGATCGCTATCGCATTGGCGTCGGTGTAAGCGTCGGCGCGCACGGCAACGGCATGTTCGGCATTCGCACCGATATCACCGCAATGGTGCTCAAGATGAACGACGACGGCAGCTGCGTGCTTTTTTCCGGGTCACACGAAATGGGAAACGCGGCGATTACGCTTCAAAAACAAATCGTATCCGAAGTGCTCGGCCTACAGATGGAGATGATCTCCGTCGTTTCTGCGGACACGGAGCTAACCCCCTATCAGCTCGGCGATTACTCCAGCCGGGGCGCGTTTGTATCTGGACGTGCTGCATTGCTCGTCGCCGAGGATATGCGAAGTAAACTGTCCGGCTATGCCGCAGAGTTGTTGGCAACGAACAGTATGAATTTTGCATTTTCCGGCGGACACGCGAACGCTTCCGGTGGAAAGGACGCAACAATCGGCGAAATTGTCCAGTTTGCGCGGCATAAGAAATTCACCGAACTCATCAGCGAGAAAACGGCGGCTTCACCTGCTTCCGTTATTTCCTATGGTGCGCACATTGTCAAAGTACGCGTGGATACGATTTCCGGCAAAGTCGAAATGCTTGACTATGCCGCCGTGCATGACGTGGGCCGCGCGATCAACCCACTATCTGTGCGCGGGCAAATCGAAGGCGCAATCCAGATGGGTGCGGGCTATGCGCTCACCGAGGGTATTCAGCTGGACGAAAATGGTCGCGTTAAAAATGCGACGCTCAAAACCTACCGTATGTTGCGTGCAGACGAGATGCCGAAGCGGCTTCTGATTGATTTAATCGAGGAGATCGAGCCCGCCGGTCCGTTCGGGGCAAAGAGTATCGGCGAATGTTCCGTCGTGCCCGCCGCCGCCGCGATAGCCAATGCCGTTTCAAACGCCGTCGGCTGCGAATTTAACCATTTGCCTATCACGCCGGAGCGAGTGCTGGGCGTCTTAAAAGAGAAATAACTTTCTTTCTTTGAAAATAGAAAACAGAGCAACAAAACCTATCACAAAAGGCTGGGAATTTCCCAGCCTTTCAGTATATCCGCATTTGTTTATAAAAGTAGCGACACAATCTCGCCAGCGATGTCCACACTGGTCACCGTCGCTAATCCCTGCCAGCCCGGGCAGCCGTTCACCTCGGTTATGAACGTTTCACCCGACTCGGCAACGAGTAAGTCAACCCCCGCAACATCTGCGCCGACCGCTTTTGCCGCGGCAAGCGCAAGCGCTTCTTCCAATGTTGTGAGTTTGTATGCCCGCGCATGCGCACCTTTGGATACATTGGCAAGCCAGCTTACGCCCGTGCGGCGCATGGCCGCGATTACGCGACCCTTCACCACAAACGCACGGATATCACTGTTGCTGGACGGAATGAATTTTTGCAGATAGAACACGCCGCCCGCTTCGGCAATTTCCGAAAATGCCTGTTTGGCTTCCGTTTCGCTTTGCAAACGAAGCAGTCCGTTTCCGCAGGAGCCAAACAACGGCTTATACACCACGTCGCTGCCGAGTGCAAAAAACGCATCCAGCGCTGCCGGTTTGTTTTCGCAGCAGACCGTCGACGGTACCGGTAATTTTGCTTCGTCCAGCAGTGCGGATGTAAAATACTTGTCCACCGTTTTTTCAATGGTTTTCGGCGAATTGACACACGGCAACCCCTTGCGCTCCAGTGCATACAGTGCGTCCATACGATAGATCACTTGCTCAAGCGAACCGCCGGGAATGCCGCGGATCAGCAACCCGTCATAATCCAGCAATGGTGCTTTTCTTTCCGGCAGGCCTGGACTGCCGATCAGTGTTTCCACGGTTACGAACTCCGCAGTCGCCCCGCGATGATTCAATACATCGATCACCTGTTCACAATGCCAGCCGGGTTTTGTTCCGAGTACGGCAATTCTCTTCATTCAGCCACCTCCACCGGGATGAAAATCTCACCTTTGCCAAGTCCCGCCGCATCACCGATCCAGCGGGTAGACACGCCGCCGTCCCAGTCGGACGGTAATGATACGCCATGTTCATCAAGCAGGCGGAACAGTAAACGCAAAAATACGATATCAACGTCCGACGTACGTACAAAACCATCCGGAGCGTCTGCGCCGCCCGGCAATAAAATCGTCCCCCGGTGCATGCCGTTTGCAAGCCGATTCTGATCTTCAATTCCGCCAATCAGAATCACCGTACCGCCACGAAAACCGGTGCAGGCTTCTCCATAGGCTTTTCCTTCGACAATCAGCATTCCGCGCCGGACTTCCCCCGCAAATCCGCTATCCACATTTCCGCAGATCCGTACGAATCCATTTTGCATCTCCACACAGGCATTTTTGCCCGCATCACCAAAAATCGTCAGTTCTCCGCCTTCCATGTATACGCCCGCGCCTGCGCCGACAGACGATTTTACACACATCGTTCCACTTCTCATGCCTTTACCTGCGTTGTTTGCAAGGCGGAGATCACCGCGCAGCGTCAACCCGTCTTCCGTCATTTCAGATAAGTCGAACAGTGCGTCCACACGTACGCAATCCCTTCCGTACCGAAGCTTCACGCCCGCTATTTCTGCCTTGTCCGATTGCGTACAAGCCGAAAGTGGCTCGAGATCAAGCAGCGTATACAGCGGCTTTTTTAATGTAAGAACGAAACCCATACACTATGCCTCTTCCCGCAAAACCCTGTGTTCATCAAAAAACGTTTCGTTCGGCTTCACCTGATCAAACGGAACGCTGAGTACGTCCGAAACACGTTTTTCAACCCAAGCTGCATCATACCCCCGCTCCTCTGCAGCGAGTACATGCGTTTCCCCACGCAATACCCGAACAGTATTGCGAAACATTGCTTCTTTGTCCGGCTGATCGAGATAGATCGCGATTCCACCGCATGCCCCGACGCCAAGATGTCCTCTGTTTGGCAAGCCGAGGACTGCCGCCGGGCCGGAACGTGTGATCTGCGCAATTTCATATAGTGTATATTCGCGCTTTATAGACGGCACTGCGCTACGGGACACGGCTTTTTTATTGAGTCTCTCCAGCATTTCATCCCGATATGGTTTATCCATTAAAAGGCGGATCAAATTAGGGTATGCCGTAAAAGGTCCACCGTTGGGATGATCTGTGGTCAGAAAGATTCTTGACGGATCCTCAACGAGTAGCATAAGTTCCAGCCCGGTCAAAAACTGCGTTGCACCCATGGCGTTGTACGCGTCATACTGAAGCGGAAGCACGCCAAACCCACCGTCCGCTTCCCAAAGCTCACTGCGGAAGCCGCGCTTGCCTTTACCAAGTTTTTTTGCAAATCCGGCATCCGCCGTTACAGCTGCTGCGTCGCCGAACACGACCGCGCCGACGTCGCATGTGACGGCTTTGTGCGCGTTGATCGCGTTTGCCAGCGGCTCCGCCGCAGAAACCGCGTGCCCGTCACTATTCTGCCGATATCCGTAAAACTGCAGATGAGCCAAGTGCAGCGGCCTTCCGTCCGCATGCTCAATGGTTTTCGTCACTGATTCATGAGCACTCATCTGCCCGAGGTACGGATGATGCAGGTGCAGTGGATGCGACAAGTCCAGTCGTATGCAAGAATCGATCAGTCGGTCGGTTAGTTTTTCATACGGCACTTCGCCGTCGTTTTGTCCTTCGCGCGGATTGATGAGTTTGAGTCCACGCGCGCCGGAAATTGCTAGCAGCCAGCTTAAATACTGATCGAATTCTTCATCGGAGCCACGCGCCGCAAGATCAAGCAAAATTGGATTTTCGCCGACCCACACAAGATTTGCAGCATCCAACTTTGGAATCGCGTTTTCCTCAATCATCGTGCGCCGCGCGGCCAACGCCGGCATTGCAGCATTGACGGCGAGCGTGTACCCCATGCGCGCATACGCGTTACCGAGCCGGTTCACGCTCGGTACGATTTTATTGCCCGCATCGCGCAGCAACTCAAGCGGCTCACCTGCGATATGACTGTGGACGTCAATGCCACCCGCCATAACGGTGCACCCGCTTGCGTCGATTGTCTCACATGGTTTGTCCGTCGGCGCAACGATCTTACCGCCGTCAAAGTAAATATCCTGCGTTGTGCCGTTTATGCCGTTTGCCGGGTCGTAGACTTGCCCATTCATGATTTTGATCATTGCGTGCACACCTCCGCAAGGAGAAGTTTCAGTACATCACTCATTTTCGGCAGCTCAACCGTTGAACGCGCCTGAATCGAAACCGGGACGCCGTCTTCACGCAGTATCGTACCGCCGTCCGTTTCACCAAGCCGCGCAGTCGGTATGCAAATCTTCGCGCCAGAAACAGTGTTGCCGAGTACGTAGAGTGGCAGGCCTGCATCAATGATATGTTTCGATTCAAACACGCTTTCCCCAATCAAAAGCGCCACGTCGATCGCATCTTGTCGAAGCAGTTCCGGCAGAGCAAGCGCATCGTCCGCTTTTTCAACTCCACCGGAAAACGAGGCGTGTGCTCCGCCCGCTTCCTCAAGCGCGGTTTCATATGCACCCTGCAGATTCATCGGCTCCGGCATCTGTAGAATATCAAAGCCCAATGGCGATGCACATTCATTCCGAAATGCAAGGATTTCGCTTCTTAACGTATCGTCTACATGGTCGATACCCAGCAAAAATGCCGCTCCGTTTGATGCAACGATCGTTGCGTAGAGTCCTTCATATGTTTCCGTGCCTTCCGCCGTCCGCCCTCGCTGCAAAATTCGCAATTTTCGCCAGGCGTCCGCCGCCAACAGTCTATCGTCACGCAAAACAGTTGCACTTTGATGCAATGTTGCGTTCGGCTCTCCTCCTGCAATCAAAAACAGCGTATGGCGGCTAAGCGAACCGCGCGTGAGCGTCGGCAGTAACGGTCGCTCCACAGAGACATATGCGCCAAGATTTCGTGCCAGCAAATACGTATGATGCTGATCTTCCAGTGAGACGCCGCAAAGACCGAAAATCGCGAGGGTGCCCGCTTTTTGGAGTTCGTTCACCATCATACATACGTCCTCTTTCCAACGTGCATTCATGCGTTCGCCCCCTCGCGCAAAATCTCATGCAGCGGGTATTGCACCTTGCCAAGATTCCCGCCATAGTTCCCAGCGGATATGCACACCATGCCCGGCAGTGCCGCAGCGTGAATGCCAGCCGCCATAGCGCGGCGAATGTCCGTCTGCTTTGCACCGCACAACACGATTTCGTATACACAGTTTGCGTCTGCCGGAATCAGTGTATCGGGGTTGTTCTTCAGTGTCGGGCAGCAGTTATGATACGTAGACGCATGCAGTTTTTTATATTTTGAGCCGACCTTGCTTCCGCTTCGGACGATTCCGCCGGGAAACGGTAAAATCACGCCGCCGCTTTTTCGCATTGCGGCAACCGCGGCTTCAGCCGCACGCAGCGTCGTGTCGCGATCTCTTCCAAATAATATAAGGTTACTGTCCGACCCTTGTTCAAACGAGCCGAATTGTTCTTCACACAGGAATTCGCCGTCCATAACCGGAATACGCCAGAAGCGCTTTCCAAAGAGCAGCTTGCTTGTTTGGAATCCGTCCCCGAAGTAACGCAAGCTTTTCCCAACGTCGATTGGTTCGCCGCCGTCCCAGCCGTTGAAGCAAGCGGTCGTCGGGCAGGTCATCACGCATTGGCCGACGCGGTTCAGGGTTTGTTCGGCGACGAGCTTGTGGTTCATGCTCATGATTACGACCGCCGCTCCCGGTCTTCCATCGGGGCCTTCGGCAAATGTGCTCTCAATATCTGCTTCGCAGCCGCAGGCGATGATGCTCGTTGCCAATCCGGTCGCTTTTCGCGCGGCTTCCAGCGCCCATTCATGCGTATCCGCAGTGATAAGAAACCGCGTACCGGACATATGAAACCCTTCCGCGTATGTATTTTCAATGATAACACCGTTGATTTGCATGCCGCTGCCCTCCCGTTCTTCTGTTTTTGATGATATTCGCAGCCAATCTCCTTGTCAATCAACATACGCTAGCTTAACGGATTGCAATAAATACATGCACATAAGTGCATCTGTCCGTAGTTGCGTTGACACCCCTTGTAATGCACAAATATAATAATGTTAGCAATCCGCAGAACACCTGCGGAATCGATATTTTTTCTTATTGTATTTTCGAGAGGCGGTCCTTACATATCATGAACGGATTACTTAGAAACACGGCAAAACTATTCAATCACGACGGAAAACTCTTCGTCCTCGCGATGGATCACGCACAGACAGGCGTCACGGAAGGCCTGACAGACGTCAAGGCAATCATGCGCCGCCGCGCGGATTCTGCGCTGGACGGATTCCTCGTCAATGTGGAACCGGCGCGTGCCATGGCCGAGGATGCGCTGCTGCAAGAAAAGCTGCTGTTGCGCTCATCGTTCGGCGGCACCCGGCTTTCCAGCTCGTTTTCCGCAACGCATAAAAATCACGTTTCCCCTATGACGGCGCTCTCGCTCGGCGCAGACGCCGTTGTAATGATGATTACGTTCGGTGAAGGCGACGCGGCGGGCATCCAGCAGGCCGCAGCGGACATCGACGCATACCATCAGCTCGGCATTCCCGTCATCGCGGAACTTCTCGCAATCGATTTTGCCAAGACGCAAACCTTTGAAACGCAGGCGAACGGCGCACGCGTTGCCGCAGAACTCGGCGCAGACGTAATAAAAGCGTTTTATACCGATCAATTCGACGCGGTGGTCGCAAACTGTCCGGTTCCAGTCATCCTTGCGGGTGGGCCGAAGGAAAAGGATATTTTCGACGTGGCAAAGGCCGCGGTTAACGACGGCGTGAAAGGGTTTGCATTTGGCCGCAATCTCTTTATGGCGGAGGATATCGAATCGCGCATTTGCCGGCTCGATGAAATCCTGCGTGCTTAACACCAAAGAACATGTATTTCTGAATCCCTTAATGATATGGAGCGAACATGACGAAAAAACCTGAACTGACGCTTCTATACAGCATTGCGCGCAGTTACTATGTCGACAAGCTGTCCCAAAGTCAGATCGCGGAGATGGAAAACATCTCCCGGTCACAAATTTCGCGTCTTCTGGCGCGCGCGGAAACCCTCGGTATCGTAAAAATCACGGTGGAGTTGCCGGAAGACCCGGATCTGAACGAAATGGCCGAGTCCGTTACAAAACTGCTCGGCCTGCGTGAGGTAATCGTCGCCCCGCTTGCGGGCGGTGCGGACGACCCGGACGCGATATCGGAAGCAATCGCCGTCGCCGCGGCGCAGTATTTACCACGGGCGCTCAAACACACAAAAACCGTCGGACTGGGGTGGGGCAAAACCATGTACAACATGTCGCTGCGTCTTTCCTATCGAAATCTTGGAGACGAGCGCATGTACGTGCCACTTGTCGGCGTGTCCGGCACATCCAACCCGTATTTACAGATCAACACCATCGTCGATCGTGTTGCGGAGCGGCATCGCGCGCGAAGCTACTTTGTCAGTGTTCCGGCATTTCGCGAACTGTCCAGCCCGTTCAGCGACATTGAAGAGCAACGCATGGCGACGCTTGAACAATATTGGTCGCATCTGGATACGGCAATCATCGGCCTCGGCGGGCCGCCGCAAGGTGGCGGGCTTTTCGTAGACGAGATCAGCGAACGGTATTCTTCGGAGGTGGCAATCTCCGGCGCGGCAGGCGACATTATCTCCTACTTCTTTCGTCCGGATGGCAGCATCTATCATTTCGGCCATGCATACCGGCAGGTTGCATTCGACATTCGCCGGCTGCACCGTGTACGCAAGGTCATTTGTCTCGCGGGCGGGTCGGACAAGGTGGATGGCATCCTGGCCGCATCAAAGCTCGGTTACATCAACACGTTGATAACCGACAGCGCAACGGCAAAGATTTTTTATGATAAATTTCGTGACGGAGGCGTAGACAGGATATGAAGGCATTGATGTATCTCGGCGAAAAAAATCTTGAGGTGCAAGACGTACCGGACCCGGAGGGTGAATTCCTCGTCCGCGTCCACGGTTGCGATATATGCGGAACAGACCTGAAAACCTGGCTCCACGGACACCCGAACTTCAAGCCGCCATGTATCCTCGGTCACGAATTTATTGGAACCGTAGAACGTACGCCGCAAAACAGTGGTTTCTCTATCGGTGATGCAGTCGTCGTGGCGCCATACGGCGAATGCGGTGTGTGCGAACTCTGTCAAAGAGGCGCGGGCGAACTATGCAGGCACAAGCACAATGTCTCGTCCGGCGCTTTTTGCGAGTTGGTCTCCGTTCCCCTTGATTTTGTAAAAAAAGGCGTTATCAAGCTCGATTTTCTGGACGAGGCATATACGCTCGTCGAACCGCTTGCATGTGTTTTGACTGCAATGGACAAAATGCACATTACCGATAAAAGCAACGTTTTAATTGCGGGCGGAGGACCTATGGGCGTGCTCTTTGCGCTTATGCTGATGGCGAAGGACGTTCCCGCCACCATCAGTGAGCCGGTCGAAGCGCGACGAAATCAGGTTTCTTCGTTTGGTGTGCTTACAACCGTACCGGACGATGTTAAGGCAAATGAATACGACAACATTGTCGTAGCAGTCAATCTTCCTTCGCTTGTGGAAGAATACGTAAAAGGCGTCGGCGATAACGGGACTTTACATGTGTTTGCCGGAATGCCCGGCGGAACGATTCTTTCTCTGGACGCGGCGGCGATTCATTATCGCGGCGTCACCGTTACCGGAAGCTCCGGCTTCAACCTTACGGCTTTCCACCGCGCATATGAAATCATTCAGGCCGACCCTGCGCATTTCCGGCGGCTAATCACACATCGTTTTAGAATGGACAAAGCGACCACAGCCTTTGAGACGCTTGCCGCCGGCCAAACGTTCAAAGTATTCATTCAGCCATGAAGGCCGCAGTATTGGTCAATCCGTCCGCCGGCGGCGCGGGCGACATGCAAAAAGTCGTTTCGGCAATTGACACATTTTTGTGCGGCTGCGAGGTCGTCGGCGCACAAGAATTCGGCGGAGAGCGCATCCGCTCGAATACCGTTGTGCCGATATCGCAGGGAGGCTATATCGGTCGTCTGCATGCCGCGGTGGATGCGCTTGCCGCACTGCGACCGGATTTTTATCTCGTCGCGGGCGGTGACGGAATTGCGGCCTACCTTGCAAGCCGTCTACTGAAAACCGGCAACGCTCACCCGAAGATCATCGGTGTGGCGATGGGTACGGCGAACGTCGGCCCGATCATCTCCTTTTCCGCTGACGATCTTTTGCACACAACGCCGGAAACACTTTCCTTTACCGGCTGCGGCGCCATCGAAGCGTTCGACGGGGACGAACCCGTCGCCTTTGGATTCAACGACGTTGTATTCGGCAATACCATCCTTGGCACACTTGACGGAAAAGCCCAAACGCTATCCGCGCTCATGATGGCACGTGAAGGAAGAAAAACGCCTCTGGCTCCACTGGAAAACATCGGAACATCCATCCAAATCGTTAAAAACGGCGTTCGTTCGCCGTCACCTCTTTTGCATACGGCACAAATCGTCGTCTCCGCTATTGAGCGGGAGAATCTTTACGGGCGCGCAGTCGCGGGTATGCTCTGCTTCACCTGCTGGGCACAGTCACAGGCGGCGCTCATTCTGAGCGATCGTCCGCTCGTTGTAACCGACTATGACCCGCGCGGGTTCGAAACGCCCGCGCTGTCCGCGCAGATTCTCTTTGGCGCGGACGATACACTTATGATTGAAGGGCTCTCGCCGGACGTGCTGATTATCGCAGACGGCAATCCCTATTGTCGCACATTCGGCTCGGTAACGCTTCGCTACCGTCCGAATGTGATCGAGATTGCAAGATAGGAGAGGAGGTCTGGCCGCTATGGAATCCAACTCTACCGTGCGCGGACAAAAGCCGCTGAAAATTCACAAGGTGCGAAAAATCCGCGTGTTCGGTTCCGTTTACAATCTTTCGGAAGTCGGTGTGGGAACGCTTCTTTTGGTTCCCAGCGTCGCGTTTCTGATCTTTATTTTCGTCATCCCTGTGATTCAGGTCATTCAGCTCAGCTTTACGAACTACAACACCATCACCGGCGCAATGCGCGGCGTCGGCTTTGCTAACTACGTCTATCTATTAACCGGAGAAACCAGTGAATATTTCTATCAGGCGCTGGGACATACCGTCGTTTACGCGGTCCTCCGCCTGGTGTTTGATATCACCGTGGCGCTTCTTATCGCGGTCATGCTGGATTCCAACGTTCCGTTTAAAAAGTTTTTACGTGCGTCGTATTTTGCGCCCGTTGTCGTACCCATTGTTGCCTCCAGTTTGATTTGGATCTGGTTTTACGACGTCAACATCGGACCGTTCAATCAAATTTTAAACTGGCTCGGCCTTCCAGCCTGCAAATGGCTGTTGAGTGAGCAAACATCGCTCATGTCCATCATTCTTTTCTCCATTTGGAAAGGACTCGGCTATAACGTCATCTTGTTTTTAGCTGGATTACAGAACATCTCAGACTCCTATTTGGAAGCAGGGCGCATCGACGGCGCATCGGGCTGGCAGCTCTTCTGGAAAATCAAGCTGCCGCTGCTGAGACCGATCATGTCGTTCGTATTTATGATGGACCTCATCCAGGCGTTCAAGGTGTTCACCGAGGTCAACGTCATGACGCCGGACGGTGGGCCGCTTCGATCTACCATGCTGCTCGTTAACTATATTTACGAACTCGCGTTTGCAAACGGACGCATGGGCCGGGCTTCCGCCTGCGCGCTGATTCTGTTTGTGATCATCTTCATCTGTACAATGGTTCAGCGAAAGATCGGCGCAAGCAAAACCATCGATTACGAATAAAGGAGGGTGAATCGTATGCACATAAATCGAAATAAACTGGTGCGGCGCAACTGGATTTTCTTTATCATCCTGTTCATCGGCGCGTTGAGCATGCTCTTCCCCTTCGTTTGGATGCTGCTCTCGTCGTTTAAAACCAAAGCGGACGTTTACAGCTTCCCGCCGCAGTGGATTCCCTCGGTCTGGACCTGGCAAAACTTTAAGGACGTGTTTGACATGATACCGTTCTTGCGGTATTACGCCAATAGCATCTACACATCCGTGTTGCAGACTGCGCTTGTAATGGGAGTATCCATCCTTGCGGCATATGCACTGACAAAACTCCGTTTTCCGGGACAGCGCGTCTATTCAGCGTTTATGCTCAGCAGCATGTTCGTGCCTGCCGTGGTTACGATGATTCCACTGTATCTCGTCGTTTCATCCATGGGGCTAAACGATACGTATGCCGGCATCGTACTGCCACAGATCAACACAGCCTTTACGACGTTGCTTTTGTCCAGCTTCTTCGCAGCCGTGCCGAACGATTTGATCGACGCAGCGCGTCTGGATGGTTGCGGGCATTTCCGTGTGCTGACCAAGATGGTGATACCAAACTCGCGCGGGGCGATTTCCACGGCGACGCTGTTTACATTCCTAGGCGCGTGGAAGAGCTACACTTGGCCGCTGATCATCACGACGAAAACCGAATTCCGCACGCTGCCGATCGGATTGAAATACCTCGTAACTGAATCCAGCAGCGAATATCAAATGATGATGGCCGCGTCGCTCATGGCTATCCTGCCGGTGCTGATCGTGTTCCTCTTCGCAGAAAAACAGCTGGTACGCTCCATAACGCTTACCGGAATGAAGTCCTGATTCGCGAATTTAACCTTGGTTTTACCTGTCGCTGTTGCGCGGTTAACCGTTTGCTGGTAGTAGTTTATTATGATCATTGAAGGAGGATTCAACCATGAAACGCGGAACAAAATTTCTGGCACTCTTGCTCGGTATGCTCATGCTGCTCGTAGCAATCGTCGGCTGCGTACCACAACCCGCCGCGGTCAACGGCTCGCAGTCGCGTGACAATGAAACTTCAACAGCCACAGACAACGAAACGGACGATGGAACCGCCACCGAAGTTGAAAGCGGTCCGGACCTCGCCGTTGCAATGGACGCTTCCGAACGCGAACCTGTAACGTTGGAAGTATGGTATGCCGTCTCCGGCACCAGCGGCGAAACGTTTACGGCACAGGCGGAAGCGTTTGACGAAAGCAGCGACCTCGTCTCGCTGGAACTCTCCTATTCCGGCGGTTCCAACGACACGGCGACCAAGGTCAGCGCAGCACTTTTAACAGGAACGGAACCGGATGTGGCACTTATGTATGCAGGCCCCGCGTTCACCGGCAGTCTCGGCAATTTCGACATGGTGCAACTTATCCAGCGCGACGGTTTCAACGCCGACGATATCTATCCCGGCATCTGGAACTACTGCCGCTATTACACAGGTGAAATTTGCGCGGTTCCCTATGGTATTTCCACACCGGTTATGTACTATAATAAGGACATCCTTGCCGCCGCGGGCGTCGACATGACGAACCCGCCGACGAGCTGGGATGAATTCTACGAAGTCTGTCTGCAGTGCATGGAAAGTGGCAACGTCAACGGCATGGAAGGCTTCACCGCCTTTGATACCACCGACTCCGGGTGGCTGTTTAAGTCCATGTGCATGCAAAACGAATGCCCTATTGTTGAAGTTGCGGACGACGGAGCCATCGCTCCCGTGTTCAACAGCGACGCGGCGGTTGAAGTTGCAACCTATTGGAAGCAACTTGTCGACTCCGGCATCATGGCCGCAAGCGAGCATTCTGCAGCGGAGAACAAATTTCTATCCGGCAACCTTGCGTTCCTCGTCATGTCAAGCAACCGCATTTCGCGTTGGACAGACGTAGACATCAACATCGGCGCGATTGAAATGCCTTATTTCAAAACACAGTCCGTCGCCCTTGGCGGCAACGTGCTCGTTATCTTCACGCAGGACGAACAAAAGATAGAGGCTGCCTGGGATCTCGTCAACTACCTGTTGTCGCCGGAAAACAACCTTGACTTTGCGCTGAGCACCGGTTATCTTCCCGTTCGTGCATCCGAACTTGAAACCGAAGAAGCCGCGGCTGCAATCGAGCAGAACGAAATGTACGGCGTCGCCTTCAAGCAATTGTCCTATGCCTGGGCATACGTCCACTTTGAGCAGATGGGTACCATGGACCTTCAGATTGCGGACGCACTCAGCCGTATTGAAAAAGGCACCCGTGAACCGCAGGAAGCGCTTGATAAAGCGCTTAACAAGCTGGTCGCTGAAATGGAATTCGACGCACAGTAACACGCACTCTTTACAACCAATCCGGCGCGACGGGCTGCTTGCCGCTCCGCCGCGCCTTTTTTAACGAGGTGATTGACCCATGAAATCCAACCGATATTCTTTTTCCACCGGCGCGCTGTTTCCGCGCGAATCCGCAGACGCGCTCAAGCTTGTTCGCGACGCAGGTTTTCTAAACGCAGAACTAATGCCACAGTGTTTGTCCGACGTTTCCGAGGAGAGCATTCGCGCGTTTGAACGTATTGGCATCCGCATTGCGTCCATCCATTACCCGCTTGCGTTTTTCCCGATGCTTTACACGCCGCATATCTCCATGCGCAACGACGGCAGAATGTTTTCGCGTGATCTACTGCGTCTTGGTGAAGCACTCGGCACAAAGGTACTCGTTGTACATCCGCATGTACCGTCAAGACGCGGCTATGCCGATCTGCTCGACACGCCTGTGATCAAAAACCTGCTTTGGCTAGCCGATGAATGCGAAAAGCACGGCATTCTGATGGCGATGGAGAACTCTCCAAAAACCTGTGCAACACCGGAGCAACTCACCGATTACGTAAAGATGTTAAACCACAAAAACATCCGGCCCATGGTCGACACCACCGAAGTACGCGAAGCGGGCGGCGATCCTGCGGCGTTTATTGCGGTCGTTTCGCCCTGTCATCTGCACCTTTCCGACTACACGGGCGACACCAAGCATCTGCCCGCGGGCGAAGGCGACACGGACTTTACAGCCGTTTCGAACAATCTCGCCGGGTATGAGGGATTCTATACGCTGGAACCGGCATACCGCTATTACATGGAAAACGTGGAGCAAAAACTCCACGCAGGATATGAATTTCTGGAAAGGACGTTCGCCGATTGACCAGCCAAACGATAGTACAACAGATTTTTACGGCGTTCGCCGTCGGCGATGCCGTCGGCATGCCGACGGAGTTTATGACGCGCAGCGCTATTCGCACACAGTTTTCCCCACTTGTTTCGGGGCTGATTCCATCTGAACAGTCAAAAAATCATTCCGATCTTCCGATCGCGTCCGTAACGGACGACACCGAACAAAATCTATATCTCTATCGGTTGTACCGGGAAGAAAAGCGTGTGGACGCGCACGCCACGGCAAATCGTCTGCTTTGCTGGGCGAAAGAAACTGACGCGATTACAAAAAAATACATCGGGCCCAGTTCCCTGTCCGCACTTGCCGCAATCCGCGCTGGTACGCCCGTTGAAGAAGCGGGCAAGCACGGCACAACCTGTGGCGGCATCATGCGCACGCCGTCCGCCGTGCTCTACGACACGCATACATCTGAACAGGAGCTCGCCAAGGACATCCACAACTGCCTGATCTGCACACACAACACGTCCGAGGCACTGGAGGCCGCGGGCGCATACGGCTTTGCGTTGCGCGCGGCACTCGGCGGCGCAACACGCAAGGAAATCCTCTCCACAGCGGTGCGCGGCGGAGAAGCGCTTCTTGCACTCGCGCCGGAAGTCGACTGTGCGCCGTCTTCAATTACACGCATCCGTGCAATGTACAAACTCGCAGCAACGCACACGCCCGATCAGCTTCTGGACGAATTATATGCCGTTTATGGAACGGGTCTGCCATCCGCAGACGTATGCGGCGCAGTATTTGCAATCTTCTTTTCTGCAAAAAGCGACGTATGGAAGGCCATCCGCATGGGGGCTTCCGTCGGCGGGGATACGGACACAATCGCCGCATTGGCAGGCGCGCTTAGTTGCGCGTATGCAGGCGCACATAACATTCCGAACGATATTGTTGAACGCGTTTTTTCTCAAAATGCGATTCTGCACAGCAGCCCCTGGGAGGAAGACAATTGAAACCACAACAGCAGTACGATTACGACGTGATGATTATCGGCGGTGGTGCCGTCGGCAGCGCTGTTGCCTATACATTGAGCCGCTACGATCTCAGAGTTGTGGTGCTTGAAAAAGAACTGGACGTCGCCATGGGTACGAGTGGACGCAACAGCGCGGTCGTGCACGCAGGCTTTAACAACCGCGTCGGTTCGCTCATGGCGAGGCTCTGCGTGGAAGGCAATCGCGGCTTTGAAGCATTGGCAAAAACACTGGACGTTCCTTATAAAAAAACCGGCAAACTCGTCGTAGGGTATACGGACGACGATAAGGCAATTCTGGAACGCCTGATTGCCACGGGCGAACAGAACGGCTGTGTGGGATTACGTCTCATCGGCGAAGCTGAAATCGCCGCACTGGAACCAAATGTTCCCGCAAAGTGGGCGATGCTCTCCCCCAATACGGCGATTATCAATCCGTTTTTGTACAACATCCACCTTGCCGAAGCAGCTGTACAAAACGGCGTTACCTATCTACTGGAACATGAAGTCACAAAAGTTGAACACACGAACAGCAAATTTCGCGTCTTTGCAAACGGCGAATCACTTTCATGTCGCTTGCTTATCAACGCCGCGGGATTGTTCGCGGACAAAATCTCCGCCATGGCTGGTGATGAACGGTACACCATCTATCCCTGTCGCGGAGAATATTACCTGCTGGACAAGATTCCGCAAGGATTACTGCATATGCCTGTTTATCCCGTGCCGCGTTCCGGCGTCGGCGGGCTTGGCGTACATTTGACTCCGACGATCGACGGCAATCTGCTGCTTGGTCCATCCGCGGAGTATGTCTGCCGTCAAGAGGAACTCGGAACGACAGCCGATATGTTGCAAGCACTCAGCAAAGAAGCAAAAGAGCTTCTTCCGGCTCTGGATATGCGGCTCATCATCGGCTCCTACGCGGGCGTTCGCGCAAAGCTCGTTCCAAAAGGCGCGGCGAACTACGGCGATTTCATTGTTGAAGAAAGCCCGCTGGTGGACGGTCTGATTCAGCTTGTCGGCATCGAATCTCCCGGACTGACCGCGTCGCTTCCGATTGCGCGCATGGTCGAAGCAATGATACTTGCACGCCTGCGCCCGAGCGAGAAAAAAAACTGGAAGCCGGAATATAAGGGCATAGAATCATTTGCTGAATTGTCCGACGAAGAGAGAGCCGCCCGCATTCAAGAGAACCCGGAGTATGGGGACATCGTCTGTCGATGCGAAACGGTCACCAAGGCGGAAATCCGCCGGGCGATTGAAAACCCGCTCGGTGCGCGCGGTATAATCGCGGTGAAAAATCGTGTCCGTGCAACGATGGGCCGCTGCAACGGCGGCTACTGTTTCACCCGGATCGTCGACATGCTCAACAAAGAATATGGCGTCGCATATGAAGACGTATGTCTCAAGCACGCCAACGACCGTCCATTTACAGGAGCGGTCAAATGAAAGATCAAACAAAGATGGAATATTACGATATCGTCGTCATCGGCGCAGGCCCAGCCGGTCTGGCGGCCACGGGTCAGGCGCTGGAAAGCGGCGCGGCCAGCGTATTGCTGATCGAGCGGAATCCGGAGCCGGGCGGTATTCTAAACCAGTGTATCCACGACGGATTCGGCATCGAGCGGTTCTCTGCCGCGCTGACCGGACCGGAGTATATCGAACGGTTTTTACCCGTACTCAGCAAACCCGGCGTTACGCTGAAAACATCCGCCATGGCGTTGAGGATCACGCCTGAACGCATCATCCAATATGCCGATCAAAGCGGCCTGCACACCATTCAGGCGGGCGCAATCATCCTCGCGACCGGCTGTCGCGAGCGTACGCGCGGCGCCATTGCCGTACCGGGAACGCGTCCTGCGGGCGTTTATACCGCGGGCGTCATTCAATGGCTAACCAATATAGAAAACGTACGCGTCGGCAGCCGCGCCGTCATCCTCGGCAGCGGGGATATCGGATTGATCATGGCGCGGCGGCTCACGCTGGAAGGGATGGAAATTGCCTGCGTGCTCGAAAAACTTCCGTATTGCAGCGGACTTTCACGCAATGTCCGGCAGTGCCTGACCGACTACGATATTCCGCTGCACCTCTCCACCACCGTCGTCGATATCATCGGAGATACGCATCTCGAAGCAATCGTCGCTGCAGAGGTGGACGAGACAGGCGCAATCCTGCCTGAGACGAAGCGGACGATTCTTTGCGACACGCTGATTCTATCGGTCGGGTTGATCCCGGAAAACGAACTTGCAAAGGCATGCGGCATCGCAATGGACCCGGTCACAGGCGGCACTCTTGTAGACGGTCGACTCATGACAAGCGTGCCGGGCGTGTTCTCCTGCGGCAACGGATTGCATGTGCACGACATCGTGGACATGGTTTCCGAAGAAGCGGAGTCCGCCGCGAAATCCGCCGTCGCATTCGTATATGGCGATCTAGCAGGAGATTGTCAGATCCCCGTGTCTGTAGAAAGCGGCATTCGATATGCTTTGCCGCGCAGCATTGTTCGAAACACAAAGACGCATCTGGCGCTCCGCGTAAAAAATCCCGGACGCATGCAAACGGTGCTCGTTCGGCAGGACGACGCAGTGCTCGCTAAGAAATCCTCCCGCAGATTGTCTCCAGCGGAGATGATTCGCCTGAGTCTGCCGCCGGTTTCCGGAACAGGCGAGGTGACAGTTTCACTCAAGCAGGATGAATTGCCGGAAGAATCGCAGGATAGCGATTTGATCTGTACCTGCTGTCCGAACGGCTGTGCACTGGTGTCAAACCGGTCGGAAGACGGCAAACCGACCATCGAAGGCGCGCTGTGTCAACGCGGGATCGAATTCGGCATTGCAGAGCTCACCGACCCGCGCCGCACGCTGACGACTACCGTCCGTGTTTCAGGCGGGCGCTATCCACTCGTCTCCGTTCGGAGTGCAGCCCCCGTACGCAAGGCAGAATTGAAATCACTCGTAAAAAACCTCCAAACTGTAACGCTTGCCGCGCCGGTATATTGCGGGGACAACGTTCCCTTCAATCATACAAATATCATTGTTACGGGACGTGCGGAGTTAAAGTTGGAATAGCAGTGAGTAAAAAGAAAAGTGCAGGTGTATCCTGCGCTTTTCTTTCTGTTTACCCTGTGATACACTGATTTTGTATCGTCGGCACTATTATTTGCGTCAAAACGATACCTCTAATCAGTGCGAAAGGCAGTTTTTTTATGACAAAGCACCAGAAAAAGATGATCGCGCCGATTGTCGTCACCTGCTTGCTGTCGGCATACCTTCTGGCCTATGTGTACATCGTGATCTCCATCCCGATGTCGGTGATTGCAAAGGTGCTCATAGGACTGGTTTCCATCGCATTGTTCGGCACAAGCATCTATGTACTTATTCAGAGAATAAAAGAGATAAGGAGCAGTGAAGAAGATGATCTTAGTCAATACTGATTATATTTCCGGCAAAGAGCTGGAGATGCTCGGCCTCGTTAAGGGGAGCACAATTCAAACAAAAAACATTGGCCGGGATATCACGCAGAGCTTTAAAACGCTGGTTGGCGGCGAATTGACTTCTTACAACGAAATGATGAACGAAGCCCGCGCGCTTGCGACCAAGCGGATGGTTGCGGAAGCCGAAGCACTCGGCGCGGATGCAATTGTCAACATTCGATATGCTTCCAGCGCAATCATGGCGGGCGCTGCGGAAGTCATCGCCTACGGAACGGCGGTTAAAACGAAGTAGCATTCCATATCATCACATTGATTACAATCATTCCTATATGGTAATCTACAAAAAACCAAACAAAACAGCGCGGACGAAATCGTCCGCGCTGTTTTCGTGCAATCGTTATTCTTTCATCTTGGATGGTGCTTTTCCGGTTTTAATCGTGCGAATCCCTGTCAGCGTGCAGCCGCGCGCTTCAATAAGCGTCTTGGTTTCTGCGTCGCTCTTTCGCGTGTCGTCGCCGCCCTGACAAAGAAAAACCTCCACCTCTTTCCCCGCGGGCAGTAAGTCGACAATCGAATTAAACGCCGGTGCAGGGCACGAAGCCCAAACCGGAGAACCGATTATAATTCGATCAAACGCACCCAGATCGACTTCCAGCGGCTGAAGGTTCACGCGTTTGCGTTTCATCGCCTGAAAGCCGCCGGGGATAAACGAGCCGACAAGGCTTCTGTTCCGCTTTTCCTTTATCCGGTATACCGGTACGCTTAGTTCCTTGCCGAGTTTTTCGGCTTCCGCTTTTGTCGAACCGCCGAAGGTATAATACACAATAACAGTGTCCATCCGCATATCCTCCCGTCGATTGATTGTGCGACACATGCCGCCGGAATCATCATATCATACCTTTGACAAAAACATGTATGCAATATGTAAAAAGCACGAAATACACCGGGAGATGGCCTTTTTTCTTACTTTTGGTCGGTGCGGCGTCCGTCCAGCCGCCATGCCCGCGTTCGGTATTCTTCCGGTGGGATCATCGGCGTTTTCAATGCTGTCTGCGTCTCATCGGAAATCCTTCCAGTTTTCTTAAATTCCGCTCCCGCCTTCTTTATCGATGCAAGATATGCGTTTGCAGGTGCCTTTGCCGATTCCGCCGAGAGAAGCGGCGCTTCCGGGCATAGGATCATTGGGCAGTCTTCGCCAAACATACGCAAAAACTGGAATTCCATCGCTTCAAAATTGTTCTTAAGGTCTGGAAAACCGCATCCAGAGATCAGCATAACCTTTGTTCGAATCTCTTCCCGGCCAGGATGATAGGTCCTCCCTTTTTCATCAACGTTCTGTGCGGGCAGCGCGAGCGGCAACAGGCGGTCATATATCGCCTTGCAATTGGACGGCACGCTGTAGCAATATAACGGCGCAGACCAGATGACGAGATCCGCCGCCGTAATCTTTATGAGCAATTCTTCCATATCATCCTGTTGGACGCACTGTCCGGGTGTTTTGCTCCAGCAGGCGTAGCAGCCGAGGCAGGGTTTGACGTCAACTTTCATGGTGTCGACAATTTCTGCCGTTTCATCCATTCCTTCAAGAAATGCACGCGTAATCTTGAGCGTGTCGCTTCGTTCTCCCTTTGGCGAACCATTGATAACCAGTACGTTCATGATCATTACTCCTTACTATTTTTCCTTATGTATCCGCCAACCCGCTTTGCAAAAAGCCCGTGCCGGTTGCAGTAGGCGTAAATCATGCCGAGCCCACAGACGGAAAAGCGTGCCTGTGCGCTTTGCTCCGGGTAGAGCTTCACAGTCTGTATACGATCGTCGGTAACATAGGCTAGAAACGAGACATAATGCGTCTTTTCCATCGGATGATGTATCGTTACAAAGTACTCGTTTTCTACCGGTTCAATTTCAATTTCGTGCGTGCCGTCGGCTTCCTCGGTTTCCAGCAAAGGCAATGCCACGCCGCAGCAGGAGAACGCGCCTTCTCCGATGGAGTGGATCACGTTTCCGCAAACCGGGCACACGTAAAAACAACTTTTTGACATGTTCCCGCAGCGGTTACGGTTGGTCACGCATTCGCCGGACAGCAGCTCCGCAACCGAAACGCTCAGCGCCTTGCTCAGCGGCTCAATCAGACTGATGTCCGGCAGACCGCGGCCGGATTCCCACTTCGACACCGTTTTATCGCTGACGGACAGCACGCCTGCCAATTGCTTCTGCGTGTATCCTTTCTCTTCACGGAGCCGTTTAATCGTGCTCCCCGTTACATAATTCGTCATATCGTTCCGCCCCTGTTCGCGTTTGTTTTCTTGTGAGCCGAGCATACCACGCCGTAAACCATTCTCACAACCTACGCTCCGTGGAGTTTTGGTTTCGTCCGCAAAAAAGCCCTTTTTGTGGATAGTTCCCACAAAAAGGGCCGCAACTTAACGATTGAACTTGTCTGTTAATGATGTCCGTTGCGGTTTTGCTGCCCGCCCGACGGGGTTGTTGCTGCATATGCTACATCCAGCGCGTCCGCAACGGCTTCCATAATACCGTTGCTGCTATATGTCGCGCCGGACACCGCGTCCACATCCGAAGTTTGCCCGCTGATGATCTCACTGATCACAGTGCTCTTTGCGCGAGAGAAGTATTGTTCGTCGTCGCGGTAAGAATTGATTGTGATTGCCGTAATATAACCGTTTTCAACCGTAACGGTCACGCTTATGTCTCCACGGAATCCCGTGCCCGTTCCGGTATAGGTGCCATCGACCAGATCAAATGCCCCTTCATTTGCCGGAACCTCGGTCGCTTCCGGCGTTGCGGTCGCTTCCGGGGTCGGCGTCGGCGTCAATACCGGCGTCGCCGTCGCATCGGTTTCGACGGCTTCGATGATAGTGACGTCACTCGACGTATTCAGCGCACTCTGCAAGGCGTCAGAAACCGCGCCTATGATGCCGTTGCTGCTGAACGTTGCACCGGACACCGTGTCGACGTCAATACTCTGCGCGGAGATGATGCCGGAAATCACGCTTCTTCTCGCTTGATTGAAAAATTCCATATCGTCGCCGGTGGAAAGCACCTCAATGGCTGTAATATACCCGTTTTCGACCGTTATCTGCACGCTTGTCATTCCGTGATATCCGCTCGCGCTTCCGCTGTAGACACCGTCGACGTACTGTCCTGACGCGGTGCTTTCCGTCGAGTTCACTGTCCCGGTCACAATTGCGGTTTCGGAAGCTTCCGCCGCCGCACTGCCTGCGAGGTTGCCTACAAGATGCATCCCGCTCATGGCGACGACTGCAAATGCCGCAGCCAGCGCGGGTTTCGGGTTGGCCGTCACGTTGTCGCGCGGGCAAATGTTGACACAGTTCATGCAATCAATGCATTCCGTGGACGTTACAACGTCCACATTATACAAAGGAATGCCCATGCTGCATTTCTTTGTGCAGGCGCGGCAAGCGCCGCAGTATGCGCCCGGTTTGCGGATCTTGAACAGCCGGAATTTGGAAACGACCGCGAAGATTGCACCAAGCGGGCAAAAATACCGGCAGAAAAACCGCTCGATATACATGGAGCCCAAAATGATGAGCAATAGCAGCGCGGCGCCAATGGAGACGAGCGCCGATAAGTCGGACCAGCCTTTGTACGTAGCGTACATGCCGAATACTGTCCACGGATTTTGCGTTCCGCTCAAGATCGAGAGTCCGAACGTCCACACCAGCAGGATGACGCCGACAAGAAGAATGTTTTTCAACCCTTTCAGCATCCGGTCGGTACGTGTGTCAATCTTTGGCCGCCGGAGTTTCAGCTTGTTGCCGATAAACCAGAAGAAATCACCCAAGGTACCGAATGCGCATAAAAAGCCGCAGAAAAACCGTCCCATAATGGCCGTGATGACAAGCATTGAAGCCACGAGTACAATCTGGCCCGCCTGAGCGGACACGTTGAACGTTCCGCCTATAATGGAAACATAAATGCTCTTAATTGCAGAAAATGTTGAAATAAATAAACCGGGAAACAGCACAAACGAGGCCGCCTGAATCAGACGCCGCGTCAACGCAAGAGCCGGTACCCTCTTTCTTTTCTTTTTACCTTTGCTTAACCTTCTCACAACGATGTACCTAGTATCCGATGATATTCCTTATCTATCTCTTCGTTTTTTCCTATCCGTAAATCCGCGTGTTTTGTGTCGCCGTCAGCAGTGAAAACGTGCCACGCAACGCGTCTGAACAATACACATCCAGTCCTGCCGTAACAAGAACTGTTTCAACCTCAAGTCGCCTTGCCAGGCGGACACCGTCCTGCACACCCATCACGAAAATTGCCGTGGACAGTGCGTCCAGAGTCATTGCGTTTTCGCCGATGACTGTCACGCTGCGCAGTCCTGCGCTCGCCGGATATCCGGTTTCCGGGTCGAGTATATGGTGGTAACGTACATTCTCGACTTCAAAATATCGCTCGTAGTCGCCAGACGTTACAATTGACCGGTCGGACAGGGACAGCCGCCCCATGGATATACCGGTCGTGCGGTCGGGATGTTGGATGCCGACCGTCCGGCTGTCGCCCAACACGGAAACCGTTCCGCCGAGGTTGACGATGGCGTTTTTCACGCCACCTTCTTTCAATATACGCCTCACTTCATCAGCGGCGTATCCCTTGGTAATACCGCCAAGGTCCACGGCCTGACCAAAGGTGTTTAACATTGCGGTTTGTTTCTGTTCGTCCAGAATCAGCCCCTTGTCGTTCACGAGGCTGAGCTCCTGTTCGATTTCAACTCTTGGCGGCACGCTGCCGCAGCGTGCGTTGAGCGACCAGAGAGTGCTCAGCGGTCGCGTCGTCAGCGAAAATGCACCGCCGGACATAGCCGAAAACCGCTTGCCTGCTCGCAGCAGGTCCATGGTGTCGACGCTGAGTGTGACGGGCTTCACACCCGCAGCGGCGTTCAGCAACGAAATCTCGCTCTCTGGTTTAAAAACGGAAAGCTTGTCGTCCAATTCCTGTACGCGTCGTTCGGCGCGGTCCAATACGTCGCCGGGAACGTCGTCAAACAGTTGAATGGTATTCAGTGTTCCGAGGGCACGGAACAGCTTGCTTTTCAGGGCGGTCGTCATATGGCGGTGCCTCCTTGTGCAATGTTTGCATAATCCTAGTTTACAGATAGATTATTGAACCGCAAGCACATAAAGATGTCCTTTTGTGAACAATTGTAAATTAGACGCGTCCTGATATGTAAAATTTGCCTTGATTTGGTCGTTTCAACAAATTTTTAACGGTTTGTTCATATCGCCTGCACCAGCAACGTTTCATACGATGATTGTCCTCTGTTTAACGGAGAATACATAATCATACATTAAATAACAATAACTTGCAGTATTATTTGCATAATAATCCATCGAATGATCTTGTAAAATATATGAAAATGTGCGATAATTATTTTTTCGGTGCGAAAACGCACTTGCGTTGAAAGGTGGCTATTACAGATGCGCACTCTGCACGCCCCAATGGTAGTTGACGTCGTGCGCAGGCTTTGCCTGCGTGCCTGTTGCGACTTACCGCAAGACGTGCAAAAAGCGCTTATCGCCGCCCAAGGCGAGGAAGCGGAAGGCAGCACCGCCCATTCTGTTTTATCCCAATTGCTCGAAAATCAAGAGCTTGCGCGTACCTGCCGGCGTCCGATTTGTCAGGACACCGGTATGGCTGTCGTGTTTGCGGATATCGGGCGGGATGTTTTTATCCAGGGCGATCTTGCGGCGGCCGTCAACGAGGGCGTACATCTTGCATACACCGACGGCTATCTGCGAAAATCTGTGCTTGATCCGATCACACGCGTCAACACGCAGGATAACACGCCCGCGGTGCTGCATGTGCGCTTCGTTCCCGGTGACAAGCTGGCGCTCACCGCCGTTCCGAAAGGATTCGGCAGCGAGAACATGAGCCGTATCTTCATGCTTTCCCCGTCCTCAGGCGTAAACGGCATCATAGACAGCATTGTTCAAACCGTTCTGGATGCGGGCGCCTCCGCCTGCCCTCCGGTCGTCGTCGGCGTTGGCGTAGGCGGAACGATGGAGCAGGCCGCGTTGCTTGCCAAGCGGCAACTTCTGCGCCCGCTCGGTATTTCCGCGGAACGCGACGACCTTGCGGATATTGAGAAAGCGGCGCTTCTACGCATCAACGACAGCGGCATCGGCCCCATGGGGCTTGGCGGACACACCACAGCACTCGCGGTGCATGTCGGCGCATTGCCGACGCATATCGCCGGGCTTCCGGTTGCGGTCAATCTGCAGTGCCACGCCTGCCGTCACGCGAGTGAGGAGGTTTAGCGCTATGGAATATTCGCTGAACGTACCCGTTTCAAAAAACGAGTTGAAGCAACTGCGCGCAGGCGACGTTGTCCGCCTGAGCGGAACGATCTATACCGCGCGTGATGCCGCGCACGCCCGCTTTGCGGATATGCTTCATCGCGGTGAAGATCTGCCCGTCCCAAAAGGAAGTTGCATCTATTATGCCGGGCCTTGTCCGGCTGCACCCGGCGAAGTCATCGGGCCATGCGGACCAACAACCTCCAAACGGATGGATGCTTTCATGCCCGCTATGCTGGACTATGGTTTGTTCCAGTTCATCGGCAAAGGACCGCGTGCGCCATATGTTTATGATGCGATGCGCGGCAATGCTGTCGGATTTTCCGCCACCGGCGGCGCTGGCATGCTGTATGCCTCACGCATTACAGAGTGTGAACTCGTCGCATTCCCCGATCTTGGCGCCGAGGCCGTCTATCGGCTAAGCGTCACCGACTTCCCCGTGATCGTGACGTTCGATCTTGCGGGAGTCGACCTTTATTCTGTGCATTCGGGCAAATAGCCCGTTTCAATGCCCGCCGGTACAAAAACGGCGGACAATTATCGTGCTTGTAATTTGAAAGGAGCGGTAACATGGCAAATTGTGCAATCGTAGGTATCAACTGGGGTGATGAAGGGAAAGGCCGTATGGTCGATCTCATCGCAGCCGATTACGACGTCGTTGTGCGCTATCAAGGCGGCAACAATGCGGGGCATACCGTCGTCAATGAATTCGGCAAATTCGCGCTGCATCTGTTACCATCCGGCATCTTCCGCAAGGGCGTTGTCAACGTGCTTGGCAACGGCACCGTTATCGACCCCGAAAAACTCATCGAAGAAATCGAGATCACGCAGAACGCCGGCATCTCCATTACGCCGGACAATCTGAAGGTGAGCGACCGCGCACCGATCGTTTTTCCGTATCATCGCGATCAGGACGTGCTGGAGGAAGCGCGCCTGCGCGACGCAAAGTACGGCTCGACCAAGCGCGGCATCGCGCCCGTGTACGGCGACAAATATATGAAGAAAACCGTCATGCTCGGCGAACTGTTCTATCCCGATTATCTGAAGAAGCGCCTAAGCGGCATCCTTGAGTGGAAAAACCTCACGCTCAAAAATGTTTACGGTGGAAAAACCTACTCGCTTGACGAGCTTATGGATTGGCTCACGACCTATGGCAACAAGCTGAAGCCGTACATCTGTGACGCCGGTGCGTTTTTACGCGAAAACGACGGCGAGAAGAATATTCTGTTTGAGGCACAGCTTGGCGTACTGCGAGATGTGGACTTCGGTATCTATCCCTACACATCCAGTTCCGCTCCGTTGGCGGCATATGCACCCATCGGCTCCGGCATGCCCGGCGCACGGCTCGACCGCGTGATCGGCGTGGTCAAGGCATACTCCACCTGCGTCGGCGAAGGCCCGTTCACGGCTGAATGGTTCGGCGAGGAAGCGGACAAGCTCCGCGAAGAAGGCGCGGAGTATGGCGCATCCACCGGTCGTCCGCGCCGCGTCGGTCCAATGGACATCGTTGCAACGCGTTACGGCGTAGCCATGCAGGGTGCAACCGAAGTTGCCCTGACAAAAGTCGACATCCTTTCCTACATGGATAAGATTCCGGTTTGCGTGCAGTATGAGCTGGACGGCAAAAAGACGGACGATTTCCCGTTCCCGGCGGCAATCGGCGCGGCAAAACCCGTTTACGATTACCTCCCCGGCTGGAAATGCGACGTTTCGGAATGCCGCAATTTTGGAGATCTGCCGAAAGCGGCGCAGGATTACGTGGACTTCATCGAAAAGAATATCCACTGCCCGATTACGAACATCTCTGTCGGCGCCGCGCGCGACGCGATTATTCGGAGGTAACGAGCCATGCATAACCGCTACGAAAGCCCGCTCGGCAGCCGTTATGCGTCGGACGAGATGCAGCGGCTCTTCTCGCCGGACATGCGCTACTCCACATGGCGCAGGCTCTGGGTGAGCCTTGCCAGGGCGGAGCACGCGCTTGGCCTTCCGGTGACCACCGAGCAGGTGGACGAGCTTGCCGCGCATGTGGACGATATCGATTACGAAGCGGTCGCCGCGCGCGAAAAGTTGGTCCGTCATGACGTAATGGCGCACGTATATGCCTATGGGCTTGTCTGCCCAAAGGCCGCAGGTATCATTCACCTTGGTGCAACGAGTTGCTATGTCACGGACAATGCGGATTTGATCATTTTACGCGATGCGCTGACAAGCATCAAAAACAGCATCTACGCGGTGCTGTCCGCACTTAGCACGTTCGCGGACAAAACGAAGGCGATCCCGACCGTCGGGTATACGCATTTTCAGCCCGCGCAACCCGTCACAATCGGCCGCCGCGCGTGTCTGTGGATGCAGGAATTGTTTCTCGATCTGGAAGAAATCGACGACACTTTGAACGCAATCCGCTTTCTCGGAAGCCGCGGCGCGACCGGTACGGAAGCCAGCTTTGTGTCGCTGTTCAACGGCGACACGGCGAAAATCGATGAACTCAACCATATGATCGCCACTGATTTCGGCTTTGAGCGGATCTATGACGTCAGCGGTCAGACTTATCCGCGCAAATTCGACAGCCGCGTACTGAACGCGCTTTCGTCCGTTGCGCAGAGTGCTTACCGATTTGGCGACGACATCCGCCTGCTGCAACACGATGGCATCCTGTCCGAACCGTTTGAGTCAAAACAGATCGGTTCTTCGGCCATGGCGTACAAGCAGAACCCCATGCGTTCGGAGCGCATCTGCTCGCTTTCGCGCTTTGTGATGTCCACGTCGCTCAATGCGGCGATGACCGCAAGCACGCAGTGGTTGGAACGCACACTGGACGATTCGGCTAACCGCCGTATCGCTTTGCCGGAAGCATTTCTTGCAACCGACGCGGTGTTGCGGTTGATGGCGAACGTTGCGGGCGGCCTCGTTGTACACGAGGCTGCGAACGCACGCATCCTCGGTGATGCGCTGCCATTCCTTGCAACAGAAAACCTGCTCATGGCCGCAGTTAAAAAAGGCGGCGACCGGCAGCTTCTGCACGAAATCATCCGCAAGCATTCTCTCGCGGCAAAGGAGCAGACGGCGCAGGGCAAGCCGAACGATCTCGCTGAACGGCTGATCGATGACCCGGACTTCCCGCTTGAGCGGGCGGACGTCCTCTTTGAGCTTGACCCCGTCCGACACATCGGACGCTCTGTCGAACAGACAGAACGCTTCCTTGCTTGGCATCCGGTTCCCGAAACCAAACCGTTACAGGAGCTTATGGTGTAAATTCACGATTGATAAAAGAATACATAAAAGGCTCGAATCAAAGATGATTCGAGCCTTTTTGTTGCAAAAAGATCTTCTATCGGTTCAGTTCTTTAATCACTTCATCCAGTCGTTCTTTTGTAATTTCCCCTGGTGAAAAGCCAAACACCGCACGCAACGGCATATAGTCCAGCATCGCGTTCTGCATCTCCTGTGTAATTGCTTCTCTTGCGGCTTCCGTCTCGTCATCATGCTCGCTGAATGCGCGCATCGCCTGCAACACGTCCTGCATGCCGTCCTTTTCCATCTGTTTTCCTCTTTCACTTGCGAGGATATCCATCAGGATCGAGTTTTCATCGAATACAACAGGAATCTCCTTTGTCGATTGCACTGTTACGGGCGCTTCAAGGACGATATTCCGGCTGGATCGTCCAATTTGGATCAAAAACTCACCGCTTTCAACATGCCAGTCGTGCAGACGCGTTTCATAGTAGGCAAATGCGCGTTTGCCCAGTTCAAACGAAACCGTTCTTGTTTCGCCCGGCGCCAACGCAACTTTCTCAAACCTCTTCAGCTCGCGCACAGGCCTGATCGCGGTACTTATGACATCCGCAACATAGAGTTGCACAACCTCTTTGCCGTATCGCTCGCCAGTATTCGTCACGTCGACGGTGACGGTGAGCGTGTCGGTATCATTCATTTCATTTTTGTCGAGCATAAGGTTCTTATATGTAAACGTCGTATAGCTCAACCCATGTCCGAACGGAAACAATACGTCCATCTTCTTTTTATCATAGTAGCGATACCCGACGAACACGCCTTCGCGGTATTCCGTCCGCTGGTCGTCGCCGCCAAAAAACGGATAGGACGGATTGTCCTCCAACTGTTTTGGGAAAGTCTCCGGCAAACGCCCACTCGGATTTGCGTCGCCAAACAAAATTCGTACAATCGCACGGCCGCTGGCCTGTCCGCTCAGATACGCTTCCAGAACACCCTTCACACGCGTTATCCACGGCATTTCGACCGGTGAACCATTTTGCAGGACAACGATGGTGTTCGGGTTTGCCGCTACAACTGCCTCAATCAATTGATCCTGGCAATTCGGCAGGCGCATATGTGTCCTGTCATATCCTTCGCATTCGTATGTATCTGGCAAACCAACAAATACGACGGCGACCTCCGCGTTCTTTGCGGCGTCTGCCGCTTCTTGCAGCCATGCATCGGTCGTCTCGTCGCGCTCTATGGAAAAGCCGCGCGCATAATTAATGTTTTCGATACCCTTTGCCGCGCTCAAAGCGCTTGTTATTTTCGCTGCGTTGATGTGCGAACTGCCACCGCCTTGAAAGCGCGGTTTTTCAGCAAACTCTCCAATAAACGCAACGGACATGCCTTTTTGCAATGGGAGCACGCCTTCATTTTTCAGCAGCACCATGCACTCCTCCGCAAGTTCGCCGGAAAGTGCGTCGTCTTCTTCCAAGTCCCAGCTCTCAGTCGGTATTGCACTCTCAAGATAGCGGGCATGTATCGTCAGCATGCGTTCGCAGGCACGATCCAGGATCGCTTCGTCCAATTGGCCGGAGCGCACAGCGTTGACGATCTGCGTGTCTCCTACGCCGCCCGAAGAGGGCATTTCAAGCTCTAGTCCGGCTATCAATCCCTTTGCCCGGTCGCCGGCAGCACCCCAGTCGCTCATCACAAATCCGTCGAATCCCCATTCGTCTCGCAGGACATCACTCAGCAACCAATGATTCTCGGACGCCAGCACGCCATTAATGCGATTGTAGGAGCACATCAGCGTCCACGGCTTTGCTTTTTTCACAACGGTTTCAAACGCAGCGAGATATATCTCCCGCATCGTGCGCTCATCCGCATCCGAGCTTTGCGACATTCGCCGGTACTCTTGATTGTTGAGCGCAAAGTGCTTCACGCATGCGCCGACGTCGTGCCGCTGTATGGCGGCAACATACGCCGCGGCTTCTTCTCCTGCCAAATACGGGTCTTCCGACAAGTATTCAAAGTTTCGTCCGCACAGCGGTGAGCGTTTCATATTGATTGCCGGTCCGAGCACAACGGCAACATCTTCTGCACGGCATTCTCTGCCAAGCGCGTCGCCGAGTCGCTCAAACAGTGTCCGGTCAAACGAAGCAGCAACAGCGCACCCAGTCGGGAAGCAGACCGCGCTTATGCTGTCATTGGCGCCGTCGCCAATCTGTTTGCGCAATCCGTGCGGCCCGTCGCTAACCATTATGGACGGTACGCGAAGCCGCTCCACCGGCTTTGTGTGCCAGGAGTCCAAGCCGGAACAAAGCCCGGCTTTTTCCTCCAGCGTCATCTTTTGTATCAGCCCTCGAACATCCATCCCATTGTATCCTCCAGTGCTTTTCTTGTTTCTATTTTAGCGTTCGGCGCCGATCGATTCAAATCTTTTTTCCATCCGTATATAAATATTTTCCTCTCATACGAAAAAAATGCTCCAGCGCATCCCGTTTCGACCTTCACGCCTGCGCATAATAGCATTATTCTTGCTCATTTTCATTATATCTGATACAATTTCCATGTTGTCTGTAATAATACTTCTTTTTTAGAAAGGTTTGGTCCTTTTCGTGAAAGCCTTGCAATTATTGGATCTCTCTATCGGTCCGGACCTGCACGAATTGACGCGACACGGTACGTCATTATTCCCGTGTGCGGGATATGATGAAGACCCCGGCAAATACCTTACCGGAAAGATTCCCTGGCACTGGCATGAGGAGTTTGAGTTTATCCAGGTGACAGAGGGTGAAACCTGCGTGCTATGCAGAAATACGGAGTACGTCATTCACGCGGGCGACTGCGTTTTCATCAACAGCAACGTTATGCATAAGCTTAAACGTGCACATGCCGGACAGCCAACGCGAATCAACAGCTTCGTTTTTAAGCCGGAATTAGTCGCTGGATTTCCGCAGAGCATCGTGCAGCAACGTTACATTCAGCCGCTGATGCACTGCAGTACACTAGCGGACGTGTTCTTACGCCAGGACATACCGTGGCAAAAGGAAGCAATCAAGCATTTCGAAAAAGCGTTTTCCGCATTCACCGGCGATGTTTACGGCTTTGAAATCATCGTCCAGATCGAACTCATGCACATGCTGCATGGAATCATCTCCAACCTGAGTGATCGTATCGCTGAAAGCGACCTTATACAAAACAAAGACTCCGCACGCATCAAGCAAATGATCGGTTATATTCAGGCGCATTATGCAGAGCCACTGACCGTTTCACAGATTGCCGGAGCGTCGTCTATCAGCGAAAGTGAGTGCTATCGCTGTTTTCGGAAGCTGTTGGACACTTCCCCTATTGATTATCTGCTGCAATATCGCATCCGTGTGGCGGCCGGTATGCTTGCCAATACCGGCATGAGTATTTCCGACATTTGTTATGCAACCGGCTTCAACAGCCCGAGTTATTTCGCAAAAGTGTTTCGTCATGCTCTGCAGAGCAGTCCGCGTGCATATCGAACTGCAAGGCAAAGCGAAACGGATGTTCGTTACTAATCAAACGCTAGATTGGTTTTTACACAATAAATACCCAGCGTTACAACGCTCTTCACCAGATATATGTGTAATTCATTTTTATATGTTGTATTTCCGCGTTTGGAGATCGATTATTTCAATAACTTACACATTTTCTGACCCATACGGATTGTATTCGAAGCCTCCGGCATATATAATAAAAAGAAGTAAACATCCCTAACGGAGTTTTAGCTTTTTACACAATGGTCGAATTCCGATCGTTCAGTATAAGAAGACGATTCCAACACAACGAGCTTTTCGTTGTTCACCGGTATGATTACGTTCTATTCACGCTTACTGTGCAGTTAGATCACGCGTTGTTGGTCGGTTGACAAATATTCTGTTACAGTAATATAATATCGATAAAGCTTATCGGAGGTGTGCTATGCAAAAAAATACCCCCGTCTCAATTTCGAGGCAAGCGCTCCAGCGGATGCCCTATTATCTGCAGACGTTGCGTGCGGCGCGTGATTCCGGCGCAGAGATTATTTCCGCACCAACTGTCGCTGGACAACTTGGCCTCAACGAGGTGCAGGTTCGAAAGGATTTTGCTTCCGTAAGCAATACCGCGGGAAAGCCGAAAACGGGCTTTCAAACAAACGAGCTCATCGCTGCGATTGAAAGTTGCCTCGGTTACGATAACTCCAACGATGCCGTTTTGGTCGGCGCAGGCAGCCTTGGACGTGCTTTGCTTTCCTATCGCGGATTTGAAGAATACGGTCTCAGCATCATCGCCGCATTTGATGTTGACCCAAATTTGACCGGTGGTGAAATCTCCGGCAAGCAGGTATTACCGATGAACAAACTTTCCGGCATTTGCCGTAATATGAACATCCACATCGGCATTATAACGGTTCCCGCTTCCCAGGCACAGGCCGTTTGCGATTCACTCGTTGAAAGCGGCGTGCTCGCCATCTGGAACTTTGCACCGATGCACCTTAACACACCGGAAGGCATCCTTGTACAAAACGAAAACATGGCTGCTTCGCTGGCGGTGCTTTCAAAGCACCTTTCCGAGCAGCTTGAGTCAAGCTTGAAGGATTGATTCCCTTTCCACATTGATCACCAGGCAGTGCTGAAGACAGCACTGCCTTTATTTTATGCTGTTTTCGTATAATGATCTTCCACTGCATGCTTTTCCAAAAAAATTGGTCTTCTTCTCATACACTGGAATAACTATTTTCACAAAATTGCAAATTTGGTATTGACAGTCCCATATATCAGTGCTATATTATCGATACAAGTTAACCGATAAAGAATTACTGATTACAAGGAGCATCGATTATGGCACGTTTTACACTACCCAGAGACTTATATCACGGCAAAGGTTCTCTTGAAGCGCTAAAGACCCTGAAGGGTAAAAAAGCGATTGTCGTCGTTGGCGGCGGCTCCATGAAGCGGTTTGGTTTCCTCGACAAAGTGGAAGCGTACCTGCGCGAAGCCGGCATGGAAGTACAGTTGTTTGAAGGCGTTGAGCCCGATCCTTCCGTCGATACCGTTATGCGCGGTGCAGAAGCCATGCGCAAGTTTGAGCCCGACTGGATCGTTTCCATCGGCGGTGGCTCTCCGATTGACGCGGCAAAAGCCATGTGGGCCTTCTATGAATATCCGGACACCACGTTTGACTCTCTCTGCATTCCATTTAACTTCCCGACACTGCGTACAAAGGCGAAGTTCTGCGCAATCCCGTCCACTTCCGGCACGGCGACCGAAGTAACCGCCTTCTCCGTTATTACGGATTACAACAAGGGCGTAAAGTACCCGCTTGCCGACTTTAATATTACACCGGACGTCGCTATCGTCGATCCCGATCTGGCCGAAACCATGCCGAAGAAGCTGACCGCAAACACCGGCATGGACGCAATGACGCATGCGATTGAAGCATATGTTTCCACACTGCACTGCGATTACACCGATCCACTGGCCATTCATGCCATTCGAATGATCAGCGAATTTTTGATTCCGTCCTACAATGGCGATATGGAAGCGCGTGACCGCATGCATAATGCGCAGTGTCTCGCGGGTATGGCCTTCTCCAATGCGCTGCTCGGCATCGTGCACTCCATGGCACACAAAACCGGCGCGGCATACAGCGGTGGCCACATCGTGCACGGTGCGGCAAACGCCATGTACCTCCCCAAGGTCATCAAGTACAACGCGAAAGACCCCGAAGCCGCCAAGCGCTACGGTGAAATTGCAAAGTGCCTCGGTCTTGAGGCCACCGCAGATGCGCTCATCAAGCACATTTGCGAAATGAACGAAAAACTCGATATCGCAGCCAGCATAAAGGATTATGAAGGCGGCATCATCGACGAGAAAGAGTTTCTCGAAAAGCTGCCGAAGGTTGCCGAACTCGCCGTTGGCGACGCCTGCACCGGCTCGAACCCCAGAGCAATCACGCCGGCCGAGATGGAAAAGCTCCTCAAAGCCTGCTTCTATGATACAGATGTTGACTTCTAAGAAGTCAATGCCCAGACCACTATTCTTAATTCTCGGTACGGATGTCGGCTTTCCTTTGCGGAAGCCGGCTTCCCGTCATGAAACGGTAGTCCAAACTTCCTGCCGGCATCGTCCGGAGGAAATTAGTTTTTGAGGTCGACAGCGAATGGACAGTGAATACCTGAAGCTCAAACGTTCCAACTGCAAGAACTGCCATAAATGCATCCGCAACTGCCCCGTCAAGTCCATTCGCTTTTCGGACGGGCACGCGCAAATCATCGGCGAAGCCTGCCTGCTCTGCGGGCAGTGCTTTGTCGTTTGTCCGCAAAACGCAAAGATCATCCGCGACGATCTGCCGCTTGTAAAAGAAGCGCTTGCCTCCAAAAAGCCGGTCGTCGCTTGTCTTGCGCCGTCGTTTGTTGCAAATTACCGCGGTGCAACAATCAATTCCATGCGGCGTGCGTTGAAAACGCTCGGTTTTGCCGACGTTCAGGAAACCGCCATCGGTGCATCTATCGTGAAAACGCGTTACGAAGAGCTGCTTGAAGACCACAGCGTTTTAATTTCGTCCTGCTGCCCGGTCATCGACGATTTAATTCGCGAATATTATCCCGATGCGCTGCCTTATCTTGCAAACGTCATTACACCGATGGAAGCGCATGCGCGATTGGTCAATCGCAATCAGCCGGATGCGGTCACGGTTTTCATTGGCCCCTGTATCGCAAAAAAGCGCGAGGCAGACCATTCGTCGTTTGTCGATATTTCGCTTACATTTGAAGATTTAACCCGTTGGCTGGTTGAGGAAGGCGTCATGCTCACGCCCGAGCCGGACGACCTCGCGGAAAGCCGGACGCGGCTCTTCCCCACCGCAGGCGGTATCTGGCGCACCATGAAGCGCGACCCCGCAATCACATATGTCAGCGTTGATGGCATGCAGAACTGCATCGCCGCCATCAAGGATATCATCTCCGGCGAGTTGGAGCATTGTTTTATCGAAATGTCCTCCTGCGCAGGCAGCTGCATCGGCGGCCCTGCTATGGAGCGACGCACATTGCCGCTCCGCGATTATGCAATCGTCAATGCATATGCAGGTCGACAGGATTATGTAGTAGATCAGCCACCGGCGGACGATCTGCACGAGCAGTATGAGCCCATCTCCACGCAAGCCGCGCATATCGGTGAAACTGCAATTGAAGAAACACTCCGCAAAATGGGCAAGCTAAAGCCGGAAGATGAACTGAATTGCGGGTTCTGCGGGTACGACACCTGTCGCGAAAAAGCCGCCGCTGTCTGCCAGGGCAAGGCGGAAATCTCCATGTGCCTGCCTTACTTAATGGAAAAGGCTAAATCGTTTTCCGACATCATCCTGCAAAATTCGCCTAACGGCGTACTGGTGCTGAATGAATCGTTTGAAATTCAGGACCTCAACAATGCCGCATGCACCATACTCAACATCAAAAACCGCACGGACGTCGTCGGTCGTCCGGTGGTTTCACTATTGAACCCCATCGCCGCGGTGCAGGCCGCGCGCGAAGGCCGAACCGTCCGCCGTCCGCCGGAGTATCTTTCCGAATACGGACGCTATATCGAGCAGACTGTCATGTACGACAAGACGTACCGCATTGTGATTCTGCTGCTGCGCGACGTGACCGAGCAGGAGTCTGTCCGTACCCAGAAAGAGTCCGTCTCGGTCAGCACAGTGCAGGCGGCCGACCGTGTCATCGAGCATCAAATTCGCATGGCGCAGGAAATTGCATCGCTTCTTGGTGAAACCGTTGCGGAAACAAAGGCGGTGCTGACGACACTCAAGGAGTCGGTGCGCGATGAATGATCTTTTTACCGACATAAGCTATAAAAGCGTAAACAAGCACGGCGAAGAAGTCTGCGGAGACCGCGTTGAAATTTCAGAACGAAACGGCGCGGTATCTGCCGTTTTGGCGGACGGTCTCGGCAGTGGCGTGCGCGCCAATATACTATCAACACTAACATCCAAAATATTTTCCACCATGATGGCGCAAAACATGCCCGTTGAGGAGTGCGTCGCCACCATGAATGCAACGCTGCCGTTTGCGCGGGAAAGCGCCGCTTATTCCACATTCACCGTCATGCGAGTCGATGAGAGCGAGCGAGCGGAAATCATTCGTTTTGATAATCCGCACGTCATTTGGCTGCGCAATGGCAACCGTATGGATTATCCTGAGTCGCTTTCTTGTGTCGGCGCAAAAAATGTCTATACGGCTAATCTTGATCTCGTTTGCGGCGACACATTGATTTCGGTTTCGGACGGTGCGCTCTATGCCAGCGAAGGCCGAACGCTTGACTACAACTGGGATTTGGATGGTCTGACCGGTTTTGTGGAGGCGTTTTATCACCCTGATTACACAGCAAAGGAAATCTGCACCATCTTGCTTGACAAGCTGGTCGAACTCTACGGCGGGACACCGGGAGACGATACAACCGTTTGTGTCTGCCGGATTAAAAAACGCAACCATGTCAACCTAGTGTTTGGCCCACCGCGCGCAAGCACAGACGACACGCTCATGATGGACTTGTTCTTTTCAAAGCGCGGCAAGCACATTGTGTGTGGCGGAACGACCGCAAAAATTGCGGGGCGCTACCTTGGCCGTGCTGTCGTACCGCTGTTTGACGCGTCGGACGCGGATATTCCACCGGCCTCCAGCATAGAGGGTGTCGATCTGGTTACGGAAGGCGTATTGACTCTGTCGAGAGTGCTTGAAAGTGCTGAGGCCTATATTGCGCAGGATGGTGGTTCATCCTCCTGGCAGTCCAGGCAGGACGCAGCTTCAAAAATCTCCGCCATCCTTCTGGAGCAGGCGACAGACATCGATCTGTTCGTTGGTCGGGCGGAAAACGAAGCCTACGACAAGCCCGGCATGCCGGTGAGTTTGAACGCAAAAGTGCGCCTTGCAGAGCGTCTCGCCGCATGCCTTGAAAAAGCGGGCAAGCGTATCAAAGTCAGCTATTTTTAGTAGAGCAATCGCCAAAAAGCGCCGCAGCATGCATGTTGTGGCGCTTTTTTAGCGTGCCTGATTCTTATAATAAATTTCTTTTTATTATAAGAAAATATTTCACCTTTTCGGGGGATAATGAAATTGGATATCCCCGATTGATTTTACCGGGAGGAGTTTATGCAAACAAAAGACTATTCCATCACGCTCGATATGCTGCGGACGCTTCCATTCCGCCCATTCGAAATCGTGGAAGGAGACACCGGCAACGTTCTGCATGTAACGTTGCTAAACAACGGTGACGCAATGGACCTGACCAACAGCAAGCTCTGCATCACCTTTGCTTCCAGCAGTGGGTTTGCCATGCAGGACGAGACCAGCGGCATCGTGAAAACCGAGGAAACGGGTACGTTTGATATCGCGCTTTTACCGACGGCATACGGCGCTGGTAACGTCAGCGCGGACGTACAAGTATACAGCGGCGAAGACGACGCAACACTGATCACCAGCACGCGGTTTGATTTCCGCTGTAGAAAGTCACTTATCAGCGGGGACATCATTCTCGCCAATAGTGCATATCCACCGTTGGTGGAAGCCACACGCATTGCAAACGAAGCCGCCGCATCCGCTCTGGCGGCAGCCGAACGGATTGGCACCGACATCGGCGAACTCAACGTCCAGGCAGACTGGTTGGAGTTGGATGATGCGTCCGACGCGTTCATCCGAAACAAGCCGGACATACCGGCCGAACCGGCCGATATTGGCGCGGCGGATGACTCGCATGCCGCCCGGCATGCATCCGGCGGTGCGGACACAATTTCGCCCGCAAGCATTCTTGCCGCGGCCAAATCGTCGCTCATCACGGAAACGCTGCTTGCGACGAACTGGGCTGACACGAGCTATACGCTGGCGGTTACAGGGGTGCGTATCGATTCCGCGGTCGAAATTCTGCCGGGATCAGCGATCACGGAAGACCAGCTGGAGGCGCTGCAGGGCGCAAACATACAAGACGGCGGGCAGGCCGCGGGCAGTATCACGTTGAAGGCGTTCGACGAAGTACCGACGGTCGATATCCCAATCCGTATAATTGTGAGAGGAGATTTGTACACATGAGCGAAATTGTAAAAAAGTTGTACGCATGGTGCTTGGATAAGGTACGATTTGTCGCGGGCGCGATCATCGCATTTTTACCACGGGCTTTGCCGAACAAAAAGAAAAGCGTAGCGTTTTTGAAGCGAGTGTTTCTAGTACTTGCAATGATACTGCTTATGTGCCCGGTTATTATGCGCGTTGGGGGTAAAGCGGCAACAGGGGGCTTTCCAGAATTTACTTATACTGGGTCTTATACATTGGTAGATGATGGAGGCGGTGACTGGCGAATTAAGTTTTTGACCAGCGGCACGCTTGTTGTAACGAGCGGTAGCGTTACAGTCGACGTATTTCTTGTAGGAGGTGGAGCAAGCGGAGCGAAAGGAAACACAGCTGTTTATCGACGCTTGGGCGGAAACGGCGGATTCACATATGCTGGCACTTATGTAGTTTCAAAAAATACTTCTTACAATATCATCGTAGGCGCAGGGGGGAACGGAGCATCTGCAGGAGTAGATAGTTCAGTTGGAGGCGGAACCTCCACTGCATTCGGTTTATCTGCCGCAGGCGGGCAGTCACGTGATCATGGTTCTGCATACGGTGGATCAGGGGGTTCTGGACACGAAGGAACGGCTGGCTCCAATGGATCGAATGGTACCGGATTATACTATGGTATCGGTCAAGGCACAACAACTCGTGAATTTGCAGAATCGTCAGGGGCGTTATATGCGGCTGGAGGTGCTGCTGGAGGATCTGTTTCTGGTGCGAGTAATACGGGGAACGGTGGACGTGGTGGCGACAACAATAATTATACTGCTGGATCTGGTGGATCCGGCATTGTCATCATTCGCAATCATCGCGCGGCGGCATAAGGAGAAAGATACATGAATTATGCAATCATTGAAAACAATGTAGTAACAAACATAATTGTCGGTCCAATGCCGAATGGCATGAGCGGCATTGCACTAGACGATCGCCCTGTAGCCATCGGTGACAGCTATTCAGACGGTGTATTTACACGCAACGGCGAACCTGTGCTGACACCCAATGAAAAAATTTTGGAGTTGGAAGCGCATATTGCAGAGCTGGAGGCTTCGGTCTGAAAGTTTACGCATTCCCCTCTGAACATCGTGTGACAAAAGAAGACGGCGGGAAACCGCCGTCTTCTGTGTCACGAGAAATGGAGTGTTGGGATAGTGAAAGTACTTATTTATTCTTCAAGCGAGAACTCATAATCCTTGCCGGGGAGGATTGCGTTGACAACGATGCCAACGATTGCAGCGGTCGCAAGGCCGGAGAAACTTAGCGTTCCAATATGGACAACGCCCCATGTCAATGCCGCAGAGTCGGAACCCATTGCGGAACTGGTTTGGATGCCAAGGCCGGTTACAAGGATCAACGCCGCCACCAGAACATTGCGCATGTTCTTGAAGTCAACTTTGTGTTCAACGATTGTGCGGACGCCGGTCGCGGTAATCATGCCGTAAAGCACGATGGAAATACCGCCGATAATGGCAGCCGGAATCGTATTGACAAACGCTTCAAAAATGCTGACAAACGAAAGGATGATCGCAAAGCAAGCAGCAATAAACATGACTTTCGGGTCAAAAACGCGGGTCAGTGCAACAACGCCGGTGTTCTCGGAATAGGTTGTGTTTGCCGGGCCGCCAAGAAGGCCGGCAACCGACGTGCCGACGCCGTCGCCGAGAAGTGTACGGGTCAGACCCGGGTCTGCAATAAAGTTCTTGCCACAGGTTGCCCCGATTGCGCAAACATCGCCGATATGCTCAACCATAGCGGCAACTGCAACAACGATGAATGTTAGGATCGTGCTGAGGTCAAACTTCGGGAGGAAGAACGGCGGAACCGCAAGGATATCGCTGAACCCCGAGACCTTCAGGCCGGAGAAATCAATCCATGCAGGACCAAATGCCGTAACTATGCAAGCAACGATGTAGGCACCGAAAATACCAATCAGGACCGGTAGGATTTTAATCATTCCCTTGCCCCAGATGTTCGCGACAATAACGATAACGACTGTCAGAATCGCAAGCCACCAGTTGTTAGACGCCTGGTTAAACGCGAAATACGCCAAGCCAAGGCCGATCAACATGATAATCGGGCCGGTGACAACCGGCGGGAAGAGTTTCATGACACGTTTCGGTCCAAAGATTGCGAACAACGCAGCAAAAATCACATACGTTAAACCGGCTGAAACGATGCCGCCGGTCGCGTACGGCATGCCCAGTGTTCCCGCCGCCGCCGTGATGGCTCCGATGAATGCAAACGACGAACCCAGGAATACCGGAACCTTCTGCTTGGTGATGAAGAAAAACCAGATCGTAGCAATACCGGCGCAGAACAGGGTAACGGAGATTGACATTCCGCAGATTATTGGGACAAGGACTGTGGCTCCAAACATTGCAAATACGTGCTGGAGGCCCAAAACGAGCATTTTGCCCGTTCCAAGCTCTTTAAAGCCATCGTAAATGCCTTCGACTTTCTTTTCCATTGAATTACCTCCTAATATTTTTGATTCAATTAGGTCTCCATTTCTCAGGGTATATCAAAAGAGCGTGTTCGCTCTTCGATACCGAGCATGTGAAATCACGAGCTCACTGTTTTGCATTATTTTGCTCGCAATCACAGGTAGTTCACGGGTTTATCAAGGTGCAATTGTCGGTTGGGGAATGTGAAAACTTTCAGCGGGCCGGAGATGCACACCAAACCCTATCCCGCCTAATATACATCATCCGGCCTTTTGAATCAAGAACAATATACTATTTTTTCTTGTCGCGCAGTGCCTTCAATACGTCGTCAGGCGTAATCGGCATCCGGGTGAATCGCATACCGATTGCATTGTACACTGCGTTCGCAATCGCCGGCGCGCCTGGCACCATCAGCGGTTCGCCGACGCCGCGCGCACCATACGGCCCGGTCGGTTCGGCATGCTCAACATACTTGATGGAGAGTTCAGGAATATCGTCCGCCGTCGGGATTTTGTAATCCATAAAGCTCTTGTTCAGTACACGCCCGTTCTTCAGCTTGAGTTCCTCAAAAATCGCCGTGCCGAGTGCCTGCACCATCGCGCCTTCCGCCTGTGCACAATACAGCGCAGGATTGACGACCTTGCCTGCGTCAAAGCAGGAGGACATCTTTAAAACGCGAATGTTGCCTGTTTCGGTATCAACTTCGACCTCTGCCGCGTTGGCGCCCATCGTCCAATACGCCGCCGGGTGCCCGTTTGCAAGGCCTGTTTTTTTGTCCGTGTTGATGTTGTTTTCCAGCGTAAACGTACCGACGCCGATTGCTGGTCCGCCGTAGCCGGAACCGTCCGGGAATGATATACCGAGTGCAAACTCAGAAATTGGGTAACGCCGTTCCGGATAGATTTTATGTACGACATAGCCGTCCCGGAATTCAAGGTCACGCTTGACCGCGCCCATCTTAATTTCGGCAAGGTCGAGCACTTTATCGCGCAAGTCCTCCGCCGCAAGTTTAACGGCGTTGCCCGCGCAGTATGTCGTGCGGCTCGCAACCGTTTGCCACTCATATGGCGTATATTCCGTGTCGCCGCAGCAGAACGAAATCTTATCCGGCGATACCGAAAGGACTTCCGCAGCGATCTGCGGCAAAACAGTGGAAACGCCCTGCCCCATCTCCTGTCCGCTGGACATGAGGATGAATGTTCCATCCTCGTTCATGCGGAGAATCGCCGCACTGCCCGCGTTAGTCGGCATGGACGGTGCCTTCCATCCGCCGGCGATACCCTTTGCGCGGATCTTGGTCGGGCTGCCGGACGGTTTGGAAGGTTTGTCGTACTCTATGTCCTTAACAACCTCTTCCAGACACTCCTGAAATCCAGCGATGTCCACTTGCTCATTCATCCCGGTGTGTCCGCCGGGCCGGATACCGTTGATCCTGCGAACCTCCAGTTCGGAAACGCCGATGGCTTTTGCAACCATATCGATGTTTTGTTCAATGGCAAAATGGATTTCGCACATACCAAACCCACGGTACGGCCCACCGACCGGATGGTTCGTATAGACACAATAGCTGTCCGTCCAGACGTTATCGATATCATACGGGCCTGCGGATGCCCATCCGCCCGCTTTGGTGATGTTTACGCCATACTCGGTGTATGCACCGCCGTCCCAGACAAAGCGGTTTTGCACACCAAGTATTTTGCCGTCTTTACGGACAGCTGTTTTAATCGTCGCGTGCATGCCCTGACGGACATATGCGTTGACAAACTCATCCTCACGCGTGTAGATCAGCTTGACCGGTCGCCCCTGGCAGTGTTTTGCCAACGGGATGACGATGCCTTCCAACGTGGTCCCGGCTTTGCTGCCGAAACCGCCGCCGACCGCCGGTGAAATGACGCGGATCTTATTGAGCGCAACGCCGAATGCAACAGACAGCGCCTGCCGAACGGCATATGGTGACTGGCAACTCGACCACACGGTCAGCTTTCCGTCGGCATCGCATTTCGCCATACAGGCGTGCGGTTCGAGCGGTACATGCTGCACGTGCGGCACATAGAACGAGTGCTCCAGCACCTTGTCCGCCTGCTTGCAGGCTTCCTCAAAATCACCCTTGCGCAAAACATAGTGATGCGAGATATTCGTGCCTTCTTCCGGCAGGAAGATCGGCGCAATTTTATATTTTGTAAGGTCAGGATGAATAATCGGCGCGTTCGGTTTCATACCTTCCAATGCGTTGGTCACAGCGGGCAGCTCCTCATATTCTACCTTGATGAGTCTGCAGGCCTCCTCCGCAATTTCCGGCGTTTCCGCTGCGACCGCCGCAACCGCCTCACCCATATATTTTGCCGTGTCGCCGGGTTTTGCCATGAAGTAACGGTCTTCCAGATACAGGCCCGCACGATTGGGATATTCGTCCCCGCAGATTGCGGCGCGTACGCCCGGAAGTTTCAGTGCTTCCGACATGTCCACGGAGATAATCTTTGCGTGCGCATACGGGCTGCGAACGCATTGTGCGTACAGCATGCGCTGAAAATGCATGTCGTCTACAAATTCGAGTGCGCCCGTGACTTTTTTGACCGCGTCGGAGCGTTCAAACGTCTTGCCGACATATTTGAGCTCTTCCATCAGTTCGCACCTCCTTTGTTCTGGTTCACAACATCTTCAATCGCCTCGATGATGCGAATGTATCCGGTGCAGCGGCAGAGATTGCCCGCGATTGCGTGCTTGATCTCGTCGCGTGACGGGGCCGGATTATCGTTGAGCAGCGCGGTCGCGCTCATGATAAAGCCCGGCGTGCAGAAGCCGCACTGCAACGCGGCATGATCGATAAACGCCTTTTGCAGCGGCGAAAGGTTCCCGTCATGATCAGCTATGCCTTCAATGGTCGTAATATGCATGCCATCCATCTCCGGCGCAAGTACGAGACACGCGTTGAGCGGCTTGCCGTCCACAATAACCGTGCAGGCGCCGCATTCACCAGCGCCGCAGCCGACTTTCGTGCCGGTCAGGTGCAGCTCGTCCCGGATGACGCTAAGCATGGTACGGTTCGGCTGAACGTCCAGCTCGTTGAGGTCTTCGTTGATATAGAAACGAACGTGAATTTTTTTCATAATTTTATCGCACCCCCTTACCTGAGCGATCTGAGGCTGTTCTTCACGACGACCTCGACCACATCCAGACGGTAAGCCTTGGAAGCGCGTACGTCGTCGATCGGTGAAACCTCGGTCCGCGCGAGTTTGCCGGCTTCTTCGATCAGTTGATCGGTCAGATCTTTGCCTTTGACCAGCGCTTCGGTTTTCGGCATACGAACGGGCGTCGGCGCGACCGCACCAAACGCTATGCGATATTCATCATTGATTTTAACGGCGGTCCCGCAGATGGTCGAAAGATCAACCTCCTTGCGGCGCGCAACTTTTGTGAAAACACCTTTGGCGCCTTCAACATACGGTACACGGATCGCTGTGACCAGCTCGTCGTCCTTGAGTACGGTTTTACGTACGAATGTGATAAACTCCGCAATCGGGACTTCACGCTTTCCGTCCTTGCTTTCAAGGCATACGGCTGCATCCATTGCGTAAAGCGGCGTGCCCGTGTCGCAGAGTGGAGATGCGTTGACAATGTTGCCGATACAGGTTGCGCGGTTACGCACCTGTGTGCTGCCGATGGATTCGGCGGCATCCGCAAGATACGGATAATATTTTCTTACGCTCTCGTCCTCGGCCAGTCTTGCCACGGTTACGCATGCACCGATGGTCAGGCCGTTTGTTTTGTCAAATGTGAGCTGGTCAAGCCCCGGGATATGCTTGATGTCAATCACATAATCCGGCGCAATCAGCTTTTCGCGCAGTTGAATGACGAGATCCGTTCCGCCGTTGAACAATACGGCCGCTTTTCCATACTGCGCACGCAGTTCGGAAGCTTCCGCAATCGTCTTCGGCTGTAGATAATCAAACTCCTTCATTTGCAACCCTCCGTTGTGTTTCCGGCTGTCTCAAAACGTTATCCTGATTACTCTTTGAAACAGCTTTAACAGATCGTATGCCGTTTCGTTCTTTTGGAAACCAAAATAAGGCCCCTGAAAAAAACAGATCGGTTCTTCCGTTCCATGGCGGTTTGAAACAGCGCTATGATTAAGCGGCTGATCCCATGGAAACGGGTCAACAGGTTCATTCCATTGCGGTCGAGTTCGTTCTTCGTTGATTATGTAACGTGTAGATTATCGTTTTGAAATGCATTTCAATCGTTATGCGCCGATCCGAACGATCCGCTTTACATAACGGTGATTTTTTCGCTGCAATCCTTGGAAACGATAGATGGCAAAGTCACGTTTCGAATATGTTTTTGGTTTTGTAAGTAGTAATGAAAATTGTCCAAGTCTTTTTGAGAAAATGTTGCTTCGGGATGGTTAAGAATCGAAAAGAATGTGTTTGCGGAGTCGAACAACTGATTGGTAATAGCGTTATATTTATTTTTTGAAAGGCTTCCGTTGCTTGCGCGGGCTTGAATGTCGTCCCGCAGCAGATACAGATCCCGCATGGCTGCGAGGACGGCGTCGTCCACTGGTTTACCCAGAATTTCCCGCATGAGCATGGTTTGCTCCTCAAGCGGTTTCATTCTCAGCAAATCGCCGCCGAGCGCTTCAACATGAAGGCTCGCCGTGGCGGAGTCGTCCGTCAGCACGCTGTCCGCAAGATCGCAATAGCGCATTGCGAACCGATCGCATGTCGGCATAAGCTTCCATCGCCTGTAATAGGATATAAGAAAGAACGCTGCCGCTACGACCGCAACCATCAGAATTGCCAGGTATTGATCCATCTGTTCGCCTCCTGTTTACAAAGGAGTCGGAAGCGACCGGAACGACTCAGCTCGTTCCGGCCGCCCTTGAATTAGTTCATTATACATCATCAAAGCCGTCGAATGCAACGACTCTGGAGATGCAGCTTTCGCCTTCAACCAACTTCCAAGGAAAGATGCCGATGACGCAGCGTTTGTTGGAAAGTTCTTCAATATCTCCGCCAAGGCACTCTGCATGAATCGCTTCATACGGCTTGCAGAACAGTTCGATATGCATCGCCTGGTAATGATCCGGCCACGGATACACTTCGTCGAGCGTCTTTCCATACTTTTTTTGGAAAATTGCGTCGCACTTCTTTGCTTCCATGGGTTCCCAGTCACGAATCTTCGTGTTCATCGGATGATCTGCGCTGCCGCAGTCCACGCCGATCCAGCGAATCTTCTTATCGCGTACCCACTGAATGAAATCCAGCGACGGGCCGGGATGCCGCAGCATGTAGCGGCGCTCGTCCGCGGTCGGTGAATCCCAACCATAAATATGATAGCCGGTATTGATGATAAGAACGTCTCCTTCTTTCACTTCGACGCGTTTTTCAATATCTTCCGGCGTATAAATACCGAAATCTTCCGCCTGATCGGACAGGTCGACAACGACGCCGGGCGCACAAAGCTTTGTGAGCTCAAGCGATGCAACGTCGCGTCCTGCGGTGTCGAAGTGCAGCGGGCCGTCGAGATGCGTACCGACATGGTTGGAGTGCGTCAGCAGCTGCCCGTTCGCACCGTTGGGCGCTAAACGTTTGAAGAATTTCATCTGAAGCGGTTCATACGTCGGCCACGGCGGCGTGCAGATGCCGATTGGGATCGTGAGGTCGTACATCTTGATATCAGACCATTTGCTCATTTTTGTTTGCCTCCTAACATGCTTTTGAGTTTATTTCGATAGCTTCAATCCCATATGTATCATACTCCGCAACGGAGTCGGGATTCGTTGTAAGAACAACGATTTTCGAGAAATTATCCCCAGGCCTGTGCGCAGGCTTCCAGCGCCGTTTTAAAGCACTCTTCCGGAGGATGTACCAGTCCCGCGCCAACCTGACCCACGCCAGGGTCTTTATGCGCTATCCCGGTGTTGATGATTGGACGGATGCCGGTTTCGATGACTTTCAGCAAGTCGATGCCCGTCGCGCTTCCACGGAAGTTGAGCGCAGGAATCTTGTATGCCTGGCCCTCGCCGACCGTGATTTCATACATCTTGGTCGAAAAGTTGATTGCGTCGCTGACCTGCCCGCCGACGAACTGGACGATCGCAGGCGCCGCCGCCATGCAAAAACCGCCGATGCCCGCCGTTTCCGTGATGCAGGAGTCTCCGAGGTCGGGCGCTGCGTCTTCTTCGTCATATCCGGGGAAATAAAGGCCTTTGACCAATTCCGCCGGACCGGTGAACCACTTGTCCTTGCCGAGTCCTGCGATGCGGGTACCGAAGTCCGTGCCGTTGCGGCACATGGTCGCCAGCACCGTGCAATACGGAATATCGAAAATCGGGTCCATCGTGCATTTCATTGCCGGCATGGAGATGTTCAGGAACGTATGGTTGTTGCCGTTGATGAAGTTATACGCAGCAACCTTTTGTTCCTGCGGTTTGGAGCAGGACATGATCGCGGGAACCAATTCGCGAATCAGCAGCGACGTTCCCGCTTCGTTGCGGTTGTGTCCTTCGTCGCCCATCTGCAACAACTTGGATACAAGAACCTTGACGTCGATCTCTTTTTTGATCTCCATGGCTTCCTTCAGCACTGGATAGAGTTCCTTCTCCATCCAGCTCAGGCGGTCGAGCACCTCGTTGTCGCAAGCCCCAAAGCGGAGCACTTTACCGAGACCTTCGTTGACCGTGCAATACGCGCGGTTTCCAAACGCTTTGTTCTCCATGATCCAAACCGGCATGCTGTATGTAACCACGCCCGCCATCGGCCCGACAGCATCGTGCATGTGGCAGGGCTCAAACTTGATTTCGCCACTGGCGGCAAGTTTTTCCGCCTCTTCCAAATCGTTCGCAAGGCCTTCGTAGATAAGTCCGCCCATAACGGCGCCGCGCTGCGGCCCACACATGCGTTCCCATGTGACCGGCGGGCCTGCGTGTAAAATCGTCTTCTTCGTCATGCCGGGGATGGTGTCGCCCGCGATGCCGAGGCCGATCAATGTCGGCTGTGCAGCGAGGATGCGGCGGAGCGCTTCCTGATTTGCTTCTGCAATCTTCTGCGCCAGTTCCGGCTTTTTCAACTTACGCAGATTGCCCGCGGCAACCTTGTCGCCGCCCGCAATCGGTTTCCAGTCTACATGCACGGCGGCTTCCTTCTGGCTGATCAGGTCGTCGTAAAACGACTCTATACCGAAGTTGACAACGTGCAGTTTCTTTCCGAATAATTCGTTTAATTTACTCATCGCCGTGCCCTCCTTACTGTAAGTTGGCAAGCACGCGCTGAACGAACCGCGTTGCCTGCGCGTTGCTCGGCAGCACGACCGCGCCCGCTTCTTCCAGCTGCTTCTGTGTTTTGCTCAGACACTGCGGGTCGCCTTCCGTGCCGCAGACCGCACAAACGCAGCAAAGGTGCCTTCCCTGCTTTTCCGCTTCGGCTTTGGCTTCTTTAATTGCCGCCGCAAGGTCTTCCGCAGGATTCGGATGCGAGCCGTAGCCGATGACACAATCCGTCATGATCACCGCACACTCTGGGTCTTTGCCGTCCACAATCACGCGTTCGGCGCGCAGGCTCGGGTCAATCATCGGGTGCGGGCGGCCGACAGTAAATTCGTCGTCACCAAAGTCGAGGAATGTGTGCTCCCGGCTCTTGCCGCCCTTTGCATCGGGTAATTTGTCCTCCGTGTGCAGCGGAATATTGCTATAAATATGCTCAAGACTGCTGATCATGAGCTTCATGGCTTCGTCGCAAAGCGTGCCGCCGGTATAGAATCCGCGCACATACTTCTGTCCTTTTGCCATCTTGCCCGCAATCTCTTTTGCAAGCGCATCCGCCTTATCGTCACCCATCGTGAACTCGACGAAGTCCGCAACCGGCTTCCCTTTGCTGATTGCGACGGCTTTGTGCGCCGCGTCCTCCAGCGAAACCGCAGCCGTCAGCCCAAAGGACTCGATTTCCTTGCGATCCCCGCCAATAAAGTTAACGACGACCGGCTTGCCTGCCTTAGCGGCGATACCAAGAATCTCGGTCGCAATCTCTTTGGCCGGGGGTTTGCTGATGAGCACGATCACCTTCGTCTTCGGATCATTGATCAGTGCGTCAAGGCCAAGTTTCATCATAAGACCGCCGATTTCCTTCTTCAGATCGCGACCGCCAGTGCCAAGCACCTGACTGACCCCGCCGCCAAGCTGGTCGACGATGCTGGAAACTTCCTGCGTGCCCGTGCCGGATGCGGCGACGATGCCGATGTTACCGGACGCAACCACGTTTGCAAACGCAAGGGGCACATTATTGACAATCGCCGTTCCACAGTCCGGTCCCATCATAAGCAATTCGCGCTCATATGCATATTGCTTGAGCGCGCGCTCTTCGTCGATGGTCACATTGTCTGAGAACAGCATAACGTTGATACCGTTGTCGAGGCAGCTCTGCGCAACATCCGCGGCAAACTTGCCGGGAACGGAGATGACCGCCATGTTCAGCTCGGGATCGATCTTAATCGCGCCCTCGAGCGTCGGCGGCATATACGCAGCAGCTTTGGATTCCGTCTTTTTATTGAGCAGCTGCTCAACCGTGTTCATCACCTCGTCGAACACCGCTTCGTCGGCGCATTCCACGGCGACAAAGAAGTCGTTTGCGCCAACTTGCTCGTTGAACTCCGGCGTAGCAACGCCGATGTTGTGCGCGATCTCAATGTTGAGGTCCGTGCCCATGCCGACCAGCGCTTCGCTCACGCCGTCGAGTTTTTTGAGTTCTTTGGAGATGAGCATGAGGGTTACGGAATCATAATAGGCATTTTTTCTGATTTCCAGTTGAACCACTTTTATTTCCCTCCATCATGATGTGCTATGGCGAGTATCAGTCCTGTGAGTATGTCGCCACCGGATGTCGAACCGATCGACATCACGCGCGCCGCCGCCCGCCGGACTGTCTCGTCGTCCGCGTTGGAAAATACGGAACTAATCAGCGTGAGGACGGCGTCATTGGCAAGTCCTTCGCCGCTTTGCCGCAAAAACGCAGCGCTGACGCGTGTCGTTCTTTCCGCCGCACGCTTTGCCATTTGGGACAGGAGCGTATCCTTCCCTTGTTTGTTCTGTACACGCCATAAAACGCGTAGCATCGTAAAGTATCCCGTCAGCAAATCGTCCGACGACGGTGTCAGCCCAACGCCGCAGCCCGCCATGCGTCCGGCGACATGCAACGCACGCGCTTCGTCGCCGAAGGAGATTGCGTTCGTCAGCTCCAACAATCGCGGTTTTAAAAATTCACTGTAGACATTCCCACCGTTGCCCGTTGCCAGTGCGGAAATACCGAATTCAGCATCCGCATTTCCGAGTGCGTCCCGTAAAATCGGAAGTCTGTCTGCCACCGATCGCCGCATAACGGCGATTGTGTCCACACTCAGGTCTTTTCGCCCGGAACCGGAAAAATCAATTTCGATTCCGGCTCCGGAAATTTTGACTCTTCCATCCGCAATCGTCGCTTCCATGCCGTTGCAGATGCCGAACCACGTCAGCAAAACGTCTGTCCGCAGGGACACGGCATACGGCGTTAAAGGTCTGTCGTCTTTTATCAGTCCGATCAGTCCGTCGTTCCCGTTTGGCGCAATGTTAACCGCATGGTCAAACACGGAATGTACCGTGCCGCCGATCGGTTCCCGCTTTGCCATGTACGCGAGTCGACTGCAGATCGCGACCGCCTGGATTGATTGCTTCATGAGCGCTTTGTCAATTCAAAAACATCTTTCAGAAGGCTTAAGCCTTCTGAAAGATGAATCCATATTCCTTGGAATCAATGGTTTCTTTATAGAGGATGCGGCGCGTGCGAACGACACCAACAGTCGCGACAAGTTCCATGCCGCTTTCAATGCCGTCGTCAAAGCCGATCTGCCCGGTCGCGCGGACACCGTTTTCAAACTCGACAATGCCGAAGTTCAACCACGGGCACATATAGCCTTCCGGCAGGTTGTATACGCGCGTCCAAGTCAACAGTTTGCACTTGCCTTCCAGCGGGATTTCTTCAAACTCGCGACCGTCACAGTCTGGATTCTGGCAGACGATGTAGCGAGGATGATGCAGTTTGCCGCATTTTTTGCACTTGTATGCGTACATTTGTTCCATTTCATTCTCCTCCTTACTTCGTGGTCAGAATCGTGGAAACGACGTTGTTGCCGAATCCGCCGAAGTTCACGGCCAGGCCGGTTTTTGCGCCTTCCACTTGACGGTCGGTCGCTTCACCGCGGAGCTGCTTGACCAGCTCGACAATCTGCGAAACACCCGTTGCGCCCAGTGGATGGCCCTTTGCCTTCAGCCCGCCGGATGTGTTGACCGGTATCTTTCCGCCGATTTGCGTGTCGCCTCTGCGCACGGCAAGATGTCCTTCACCGCGCGGGAAGAACCCGACTTCCTCAGCTTCCTCGATCTCGAGGATTTGGAATGCGTCGTGCAGTTCAGCCACATCGATATCGTCCGGACCCATGCCCGCCATCTCATACGCTTTCTGTGCGCTCATGCGGACGGCCAATAGATCGGTCGGCACCTCGCGGTTGGCAACAACGTGCGTGTCAGTCGCGGATGCGATGCCCGCAACACGAACGAACTTCTTCTCGCCAAAGCCGAACTCTTCCTGCTTATCCTTGGCAACGAGCAACACAGCGGCCGCGCCGTCGGAAACGGGGCACATATCAAACTGCCGCAACGGATCAGCCACGAGCGGGTTGGTCGCGTTGATATAGGCCGGGTTCGTGATGCGCTCCAGCACTACCTTACGCTGGATATGTGAAACCGGATTGTGGCACGCGTTCTCATGGTTCTTGACGGCGACGATTGCAAGGTCCTTGCTCTCCACGCCGAATTTATCCATGCAAAGGCGGGTGAACAGTCCCGCAAACGACGGGAGCGTACAACCGTATTTATACTCTGCATCGGGATGCAGCATAGTCGCAACAAAATCCGTGCCTTCCCATCCACTGACCGCGCGCATGCCTTCACCGCCGATGACCAGCACACAGTCGCTCATGCCGGAGGCAATCGCCATCACACCGAGCTTGACCGCGGAAGCACCGGACGCCGGTCCGTTTTCAACGGTTTCCGCACCGGCCGGTCGAATATTCAACGCATCCACAACCGCGCTGGCAGCGCCGCTGATACGGCTGACCATACCGGAACCCATCGATCCGACAAACACCTGATCGATAACGTTCCTGCGTCCCGTTTTGGCGCCTGCATCGTCCATTGCCTGAAGCGCCGCCTCGCAAAGCATATCAAGGAACGGAACGGTGGACTTTCCGAACTTGGTATGGCCGACGCCAACGATTCCTACTTGTCTCATTTCCCTTTTCCTTTCTTCCGTGTAACGAATTAAACCTTAATCTGGGCAGGCATACGCGCGATTTTATTCGCCTCGATAACGTCTTCAAAAGCAGGACGGATACCGACGTTTTTGTTCGCCTTATGTTTCTCCCAGAGTGCGCGCGTCAAAACGAAAGTAGGCACGCCGCCGAGTTCATGCGGGGACTGCGGACGGGATTCGAGTTCATACTCGATCATCCAGCGTTTGAATCCGTTCGGGCTCTCCGCGACGATCCAAACTTCGTCCTGATTCATAAAGTCAAAATGATATTCCATCTTGGCGGCAAACAATTGCGCGCCGACGCGTGCACCACGCTTGAGCGTCATGGTGTGGTAGCTCATGCCGACTTTTTCGTTGACCATGCGGCCGTTCACGATGCCGGCGACTTCGCCGTCAACCAAGCCCAGGAACAGGTATTCGTCCTGTACGCGGTAGCGCAGCATCCCGAGCAGCTCCGCAACGATACGAGCGGAAACGATGTCGTAAAAATCTTTTTCGTGGTCAAGCAGAACCTTGATACCATTCATGACCATTTCCGTTTCTTCACGGGTCGCTTCACGAACGAGCATGTCTTCGCCGGTCGTCAGCGGAATAACTTTTGGTTCGTAGGGTTTTAACCCGATTGTCGGTGGCCGAAGCGTAGCTTCCATTTCGTCTACGGAGATATCATACTTGCTCATATTGTGTGCCTCCTTTATTGATATGAAGAGATGTGATAGGATATCGCCTTCATCCGGCGACTACAGCTCTATTGTAGCGTCTAAATGAAGCCTTGTCTAGTATTTCTTGCAAAAATTTTATTTTCAGATAAAAACACCTTTCGTTCTTTGATGATTGCTTATTTTCCATCCTTATTTTATTGTTATTCAATAAATATATATCTTTTTGCCCACTAAACAAGGCTTTATAGCGTTTGCGGCGACGCATTTTGTCCTGCACGCGCATAGATCATATCAATTTTCAATTGCGTTTTTTCGTATGTTCTAGTTATTTATTTAACACTGTGTTTATTATTAATGCATATTTTTGTGTACAATCCTGCATTTTGAGTATTGAAATTTCTTTGGGTAGCATTTGAGTTTTATCTGCTGGCGTAGTATACTATTTTTGGTAAATATGTTTCAAAATAGCTATAATATCCATCAGAAAGGATTTTTAAACCTATGTCAGATAGAATTCGCCGTATCGGCGTTCTCACAAGCGGCGGCGACGCCCCCGGCATGAATGCCGCGATCCGCGCCGTCGTGCGCACCTGTGTTCTACACGACGTTATTCCCGTCGGCGTTCACCGTGGTTACAATGGATTGATCCATTCGGATGTCGTCGAGTTGGACGCGCGTGCCGTCAACGGTATCACCTCCCGCGGCGGAACCATTCTGTATACCGCACGCAGCGAAGAATTCCGGACGGATGCGGGTGTTCAGGCCGCCGTTTCCAATTGCAAGTACCTCGGCATCGACGGCATCATCGCTATCGGTGGCGACGGCACATTCCGTGGCGCGCGCGAACTGGCGAAATACGGCATCAACACCGTCGGCATCCCGGGTACGATTGATAACGACATCGGTTGTTCGCATTATTCCATCGGTTTCGACACGGCGGCAAACACCGCAATCGAGGCGATCGACAAACTTTCCGACACCATGCAGTCCCACCAGCGCACATCCGTTGTTGAGATCATGGGTCGCGAGGCGGGTCATCTCGCCATCTATGTCGGTATCTCCGTCGGCGCAACCGCCATCATCATTCCGGAGCGCCCGTTCGATTTCCAGCGGGACGTGGTCGAGCATATCCGCGAAGGACAATACCGCGGGAAGCACCACCACCTCATCATCGTAGCTGAAGGCGTTGGCAACACCAATGAAATCGCGCAGCAAATTCGCGACGATCTCGGCCTCGATACGCGCGTGACCATCATTGGCCACGTACAGCGCGGCGGAAGCCCCTCCGCACGCGACCGCGTTATGGCAACGCGCATGGGACACCGTGCTGTGGAAGAAATTCTGGCGGGCAACTCAAATCTGGTTGTGTGTTATCGCAATTCACAAATTATGACACTCCCGATCGACGAGGCGCTTGAAATGGCCAAGGACCTTGACGAATATATGTACCGCGTGGCGCAAGAAATCACGATTTAACGCACTGTAAAGCGCCCGGATTAAGTCCGGGCGCTTTTATCAATATTCAAAGCGGGAGAAAACTAGTATGATGTTTGATCAATATGGTGATGTGCATTCCCCCGTTCTTGTTTTGCTGCACGGCGCGGCAGCATTGGATACGTTCGCCAATCAATACGATATGCTCGCCGACCATTTTCGCGTACTTGTGCCACATCTGCCCGGCGCGGGAAGTGCCGCGGCCGAGCCTTATGACCCACAGCAGACCTGCGACGCATTGGCGGAGTGGATCACCTCGCTTAATGCCGGTAAAGTTGCGCTCATGGGGCATTCCGTCGGTGCGGAACTCGCATTCCGGCTCGTTTGCGAACACGAGTCTCTCTTTTCCAGCGCGGTGTTTCTCAGCCCGTGGCTGACGGCGAGCACACGCAGCACAAAACTCTACGCCGCAATCGCGAAGCTGACCCACTCCTCGCTGAAGCGCGAAAACTTGTTGCGAATGCAGGCAAAATACTGGCACCTAAACGAAGAGCAAACGCAAAAACTCGTTGCATACAGTGCGCGCATTCCGCTTGAAACATACGTTGCCTTCTTTGAAAAGCGTACACGCCTTGCCGACGAGCCGCAGTATTCGTCCGTCTCCATCCCTATGCTTGCCATGTGCGCAAGGGGTGATACGCGTGAAACGAAAGCGTCCATTCGTGCACTTGGGGAAAACAAAAACTGCCTGACGGTGATTTTCCCGCTGGGCAGTCATGATTTTGTTTTGCGTTGTGCCGACGAGTTGAACCCGATTTTGTTGGATTACCTGCTCGCCGATCATGCATCCGCATTCCTGCGCGGCCAGTAAAAAATAATCGTAAACGGAATCACATTATGTTTTGTCAGGAAACCGGCCATCGTGTCAAAATGATCTTCTTTCCCCGCAATTGCGTTTAAAAAACGAAAGCGGGGTTTTTCATTCTCAATCTGCGGAACGTTTTCATCTCGATAGAACGAAACAAAATGAAAACCGCGCTTGTGTCGATAATAGATCACGCCCGCTTTCACAGTCTCCGGCAACACGGCGTTTTTGTTTCCCGTTACCGTAACGCCCGTCCGGTAACCGCGTCGGGCCAGATAGACCCAGAGATGGAACAGCTCTGTTCCAAATAACCCGCGAAACAGCGTCCAGCGGATTAAATCCCCCGCTACACGTCTCTCGGTTACGTTCTCTCCTTGCTGCTTCAAAAAGTTATACGCCGCAATCCAACCACATCCGTTAGCGCTACTTTTGCGCAGGCCATAGCGGATGTTCGTCAGTTTGCCCTGGTACACGATATAGCCGTCTGAAGCATACGGCGTTTTCTCTTTAACGTCCATAATTCCTTAGTACACCACACGATAAACAGTATAGTTTACATCGATTACGTCTATTGCTTCCAGTCCGCTCGCGCCGTTGTGCTTTTTTAGATAGCGCAGCAACACCTGCAGATCGCTTGCTTCCGCATTGCCGAGCAAAAGCACATTATCCTGTCGGAACATATTCATCGTAAACGACTCGATCCCGTTTTGCTCGATTTGCAGCGTTTTCCAGCCGGAATACATGCCCGTGTCGCCCCAGTCGATCAGATTTGTCGGCTTCTCATCCGGATACACTTTGAACGCTTCATAGTTTTTTAATGACCACGGCGCATAGAGATATGCGTTTTCCGAATGCTCCATAACATATGTTTCCACACCGCGCACGTTCGCATTCAATTCCGATGGATCATATGTCCCAAGCCAGAGCCAACTTTTCGCCACGCTCCAGCCAAGCGCAGTCACGCTCAGCGCGATCAAGCCCATACGTAATATCTTTTTCAGTGCACGTTTTTTGCGCGGTGAATTTTCCGCGCGAATGCGCAGTGCAAGCGGCACACACGACGCCGCCATCGGGATTGCAATCACCTGAAACGAACGTACGATCAGCCGCTCTTTGATGCACAGAAAGAAGCAAAGCACAAATGCGCCAAATGCAAGGCCCAGGACGATCAACGCGTCCACAGTACGTTTCCTCCCCCGAAAAAACCAGACGAGCGACCAGAGCACCAGCAAGACCGGAAAAACCAGCATATATTCCGCCGTGCCATTGCCGCGAAAGAACGTTTCCCCATAAGCAAGCGCACCTAAAAGTTGCTCCGAAACTCTTGGTTGCTCCGTTTGCGTGTGTTCGACAATCGCGTTCAATGCATCCGCCGTCACCTGATCGTCCAGATAGCACGACCACTCGACAAGATCGTAAGTCTCCTCATCCCAGCCAATCGTTGTAAAAAACGCAGGGTCTTCTTCGTAACGCACGTGCGGAAAATCCATATACTGCCCGCGCGCACTTTCAAACGCAGCGTATTCCGGCGGGTTCAGATTCGTATTCGCCCAGCCGTTGAGCAAAACCAGCGCAAGGAACAGCACCACGCCGGACAGGGCATATCCGCCCAATCGAAGGGTTGTCTTCTTCTTGTCCGGTTTTTGCAGATAAATCACATCGTTGAGCGCATGGTAAACGACCGCCGCCACCCAAAAACAAGCCAGCGAGTAGCCGGTTGAGTTTCGAAACAGAAAGCACAATGCCATCAAAACGAGGCTTGAAACATACACGCCGCGCATACGCTTTGGTTTAATTTCATAGCGCGTGTCTGTCGAAAGCAGCCGTACGACACCTGCCGTACCGAGCAAACAGGCCGTCATTGTAAAGGAAAGACGCGCGACGGCATAGACGAATACCGTTGCATACAACAGCACGCTTGCGCTAAGCGCAAACAGCGGCTGTCGACCTTCTCCAAGAATGGAAAAAAAGATCACCCAGAGCGAAACGCTGACCGCCAGCAGCTGAAGCACCGGCCACCATGGGATACCGGGAGTGATCGTGTATAAAAAGCTCGTTAGATAACCCAGCGGCAGGCTGATAAACCCATGTATAGGATAAGGATTGCCCGTAAAGTAACCCGCAAGTGTGTACATGATGTTTGTGTCGTCGTTGGTTAAAAATGTAACCGGAAACAGCGTCGCCGTCAGGCCGACCAGCACCAGCGTCAGGAGTGCGCTCACCAACATCCTGCCGGATTTTGTTTTGCATATGCGTGTAATCAATCCAATTTTGTTGGAATTTTCGCTCATGAATCCGCCTCGAACGCAAATTGAATCACAACGATATTGTCAATGATTGTTGCAACGGTGTCATATCCCGTTGCGCCGCATGTTTCCATCATGTATTCTGCAAACAGCTCAACATACCGGTCGCTTAAATCTCCAATGTAATAGACATTGTCCTGCCGGAACATGTCGGCTGCACAGGTGCTGCTGAGTTTGTTGACAGTGAGTTGTGCTTCCCTTGTGGCAGTGTTCATGTCACATCCGCCCCAGTCCATCAGGTTTGTCGGCTTTTCATCCGGGTAAACGCTCAGCGCATCCACATTGTTTGCGGCATAGACGTCCCGGACGTATACATTCTCCGGATGGTCGAGCGCATATGCAACGACCGCCTGTGAGTTTGCCAGCATATCGTCCGACTCATAACTCATCACGGTGCGGAACACTTTGTAGCCAAAACCGAGCGATAGAACTACAGCGACCCCTACGATCAGTACACGAACGATGCGCGTTGCCGGTTTCTCGCTTGTCTGCTCCGCCGATTGGTATAGCGCCAGCGCACAAAGCCAGATTGCGACCGCTGCGGGAATGCAAACCGACATCCAAACGCGCAGATTGATCCGTCCCGCATAACAAAGGTATGCAATCAATACGCCTGTGCCGACCAAAAAGGCACTGCCAGCCGCAAACGCAAGCGCCCGCTTTCGGTTGAATAAAAACAATCCCAGCGCCGCCAGCCAGCTTGCGGCGACGATACCGCCGATGTAAACTGCCAGCGGATATGCACCGAGGAACGTCTTTAACACACTCAGCCCGTTCGAAATACGCTCTCCAATGCCCATTTGCATAAATTGAGAGCCCTGCACAATGGTGTTGAACGCCTCCGTCGTAACCCGTTCGTCCATGTAAAACCAACTGCCGACCAGCGCGTTAAGCGTTCCGTCCCAGCCGACGGACTCATACAACTCCGGGTTTTCACCGTAACTGTCGTGTGGATAGTCCATAAACGAGGCGCGCGCTTCGTCATAGGCGGTAAATCCTTTCGGATTCTGTGCGCTGCGACCGATCGCGTTGACACCGGCCAGCACGACCGTGACCGCCGTCGCAGCCGCCAGATAGCGAAGCATACGTTTCGTCAAAGCCCGCCCGCCGTTCATTCCTGCTTCCACGGCGCGGTAAACCAATGCGCCGCCGACAAAGCACGCCGCCGCAATGCCGGACGAATTGCGCACAAGCATGCTGCCCGCGAGCAAAACAACAGCAAACGTCAGATATCTGCGTTGTATCTTTGGCGGGTCTTTTGAATCTACCGCAAGAGCCAACGCCACCGCACCGGAACCGATCACACCGGAGCTGATCGTAAACGTCACCAATACGATTCCGTAAAAATACAATCCTGCGCCGAGAGCCACGATCAACCCGATTACGAGCAACAATGGAACATTGTTGCGATGGCCGCTTTTCAACAAGGCCGCAAACACGGCAGACATGCCGAGAAGAACCGCAAACAGCTGCACAAGCAGCCACCACGGCAATTGCGGAATAATCGTATACAGTCCGCTGACGATAAACGCCATGATGCAGTTGATAAACGGATGTCCAAAAGACGGCATGCCACTGCGATATCCCGCAAGCGCCCAAGCAACGTTGAGATCGTCATTATCAAAGAATGTGATCGTCCGCGTTGCCGCCGCAAATACAATCAAAGCCAGCGCAGCGAAAAACGCAAAGCACCAGCGGAATCGTTCACTTCCATATCCTTTTTGAATCAGTACGCCAAGTTTTTTCATATCGGTTACTCCATTACAGCGGCAAGGAGAAAATCACAATACCGCAGAGAATTATGCCAAGGCCCAGCAACTTTTTACGGTTTGGTTTCTCCTTCATGACCAAATAGGCAAATACGGTAACAAAAATATAGGATGACGAATTCCAAACCGGCATCAGTGAAAGCGGCAGCACACGCAGCGCAATCACAGAGCACAAAGACGATAAAAAGAAGATGAAGTACGCAAAGATCACCGGGAAATTCAAGTACTGTTTCAGCACAGTGTCATAGTGCTTCATCGCCGCTTTTTTCAGTATGACCTGGCTCAGCGCCGCTATCAGCACGCCGAATACCATAATGGCAAAATTAAAAGCAAATCCGTCAAACATCGCTCGTCACCACCAGATAGATTCCGCCGAAGATGACAAGCACTCCGACCAGCATATTCCACGTAATCGTTTCATGAAAGATCAACACGCCGAACAGCATGCTCCAAAACATTACACTCGCGCGGTTTGCATAAACGGTGACCAGCGGCATCCGCTTTAAAAACTGTTGCCAACAGAGCGCATATACGCCCAGCAGGAAAACACTTGCACCGTAAAGCAATATCCACGACCAGCTTAAAATCGCGTACTGCGCGGCAAACTTGGTTAACAGCGTGCTGCATGCGAACAGCAAAATTGCCAACTGCAAAAGCAGAATCAGACGCAAGTTCACACGTTTTTGCGACGCAACCTGCGGTTCGTTTTCAATGCTCATGCGTCGTCCTCCGTATCAACGCTTGGCAGTTTTCCGTAGTATACATCCCGCACCACATACTGCGGCGAACGGTTAATGCTGATGTAGATGCGCCCGATATACTCACCAACCAACCCTAACATCAGCATCAGCACTCCACCGACGACAAGGATGACCGCCATCAGCGAAGAATAGCCGGCAAGAATCTCGGCAGGATTGACGATTTTTCGAATTACGATGATCAGGCCCCATAAAAAGCCGACGATTGCCGTAAAAAAGCCAAATACGGTCGCAAGCCGGAGCGGCTTGACCGAAAATGCAGTGAAACCGTTCATCCAGAGACTGACCAGTTTTTTAAAGGTGTAGGTTGTTCCGCCGTACAGACGGTCGCGCTCCTCCATGGGGATGTTTATGATGCGCCGTGTTGTGCGCAATACGAGCCCGGTCAGGTATGGATACGGGTTTTCGTAACGCATGACCTCGTTGACGACGTACCGTCGCATGGCGAGGAAGTTATTGAAACGAACGTCTTTTGGTTTTTCAAGTATGATGCGCGTCATCCGTTCGTTAACCTTGCTGCCGATACTTTTGAAAAATCCCTGCTTCTTAACCGGATAATCGGCGATGGCGACATCATAATCCGTATCACCCGTAACGGGTTCCAGCAGATCGAACACGCGGTCCATCGGGCACTGTCCGTCGTCGTCCAGCACCACGACAATGTCGCCTTTGCTTAAACGAAACCCGGCCATCAACGCAGGAATTCGCCCCATGTTCTTGGCGAGATTGGCTGCCATAACGTGCTCGTTTGCGTCTGCCGCGTCGCGCAGAACGTCCCACACATTGTCCGGCGAGCTGTCGTTCACCAGAATCAGTTCATAATCATAAATGTTGCTTGTTTCAAACGTGGCTGCGATTTCGTCAACGACCGTCTGTATCGTGTGTTCGCTGCGATAGCACGCAATCACGAGGCTAACTAAAGTCTTTTTCATGCTCTCCATCCCCAGATGTAATACGGCGCTTCGTCGCCGGTATTCAGTATCAAATCAAGAATCGACACGGCGTACTCACCCGCGCTGAACTGCTGCGGATAATCAGGATAGCCGGAATAGTCCTTCCAGATCAACTCGATACCGGCTTTGTTGTAATCGTCCGCCTGAATATAGTCCTTTGCCGCCGGGCCGGATACATAGGTCGTCGCGCCCGCGGACTGCAACATGGTTAAAAGTTTTTCGTGCTTGACGCCGTGGAAATCGAAATCCCGACTGTCGGCAAATTTCGTTGTAATCCCCAGATAATCCCGCGAAATAGCCTCTATTAAATATCGGTCGAGTTCATAGAGATATTCCCATTTTCTTTCCAGATAGACATGCTCTAAAAACGGCCTGAGCTTTTCATAGTAAGGCGCTTTGCGATAGGACGCCCTTAGCATATCGAAGTGCTTTTTCTGCCAGGACGAATCATTCATCGTCACGTCCAGAATCAATCGGTGCTCATCGGTGCCGACCGGAATCGAAAGCCACTTAGTTCCGCCTTCAGTAACGATCTTGTTGCGGTTGCGCCAGTCGTTTTTCGTGTATTGCAAATCGTCATGGAAGATAAAAAGCTCCACGTCGTGGATGATGTCGAAATACCCGCGCCAGGGGATATAGTTGGACTGTAAAACAGCAACTTTCATAGTATATGTATGATCCTCTCGTTTCGTGCTTAACGTAGCCATATAAAATAAAAAACGGCGGTCAAGCAGGCTTCGTTGTATTTTTCCTTGCAAAGAAAAATACTAAAAGAACATTCCTCAAATTAACGTCTGGTTTATTATATCGGATTCACCCCGCAATTTCAATTTCACAATCTGCTGCAGCGTGTCCGCAGAATAAAAGCGCAGCATTCTGCGCTGCGCTTTTATAAAGTTCAGGTGCTGTACGTTGGAGATGAGCCGTTATGCAAAAATCGTCGGCTTGTCTTCCGGCTTGATGAAATGGTAGCTCTTGTAAAGCCGCTGTTCCCATTCCTTCCGATAATCCGCATACATCACCTCAAGGTCGGTGAATTGCGGCGTCCAGTCCATGTCCCGCTTGATTTTTTCAATGCTGTAGGAATATCCGCGCCGCAGACTCGGTTTCTCCGGCTTCAGAATGATCTCGCTTACACCTTTATCCGTCGCAAACGCTTTTGCAACCGCCATCGCATCCTCAAGCTGGCTATGCGCCACGCCGCTTGCAACATTGTATACGCCCTTCGTGCCGTCCGGTGCATCGATCGACGCTTCGATTGCGCCAAGAACATCCTTAATATAAATGTGGTCGCGTTTGATGTTCGTGTCTCCCCATACTTCGATGGGCTTCCCTTCCAGCGCGCGGTCGATAAACACCTCGATCGCCGTGCGCGTATAGCTGCCGTCTTTTTCAAGGAATCCCATCAATGCGCCGAATCCATGCACACCCGTAAAGCGCAGCACGATACAGTCCATGTTAAAATCCTTACTATACCATTGCAGGAAATTCTCCGCGGCAATCTTGCTGATGATATAGGGAGAGTGCGGCCCGACAAAGCACGGCAGGTCTTCTTCCGTAATCGGCGTGTCACGCGTGATGTCCCAGTAAACCTTATGAGAGCTCGCCATCACGTAGCGTTTCACACCATTTTTGCGTGCAAACTCCAGCAGCTTGTAGTTGCCGGTCATGTTTACATCAAAAAACGCTTCCAGCGGCGCTTCATGCTCCGGCAGGCAGACGGCGAGGTTGACAACCGCCTCGATGTTTTCCGTCGGCAGTTTTTCGTAATCCGTGTCGTTGAGCAGGTCGAACTCCATAAACGGTACGCCCTGTTCCTTTAAAAACGCCGCGGCCTTCGGGTTGCGCCCGAGTGCGAGCACGTCCCGTCCTTTTTTCGTCAGTTCCACGGCAAGATACTTTCCGACGTATCCTGTTGCACCGGCAATGATAATCATCTGCTGGTTCGCTCCTTTTCATTTTTCGCTTTGGTGATACGTATCAGCCATCGTTTTCACGATAGCATCCCGCTGTTTATCGTGTCAAGCAAACAGGTTTCGTTCAGCCTGCCTGCCGCTGTTTCTCTCGTGCTTCTTCAATGGCACATACCAACTGATCCGCACAGGATGTTTGCTTATATCCGCATGTAGTGCCCTTGAGCAGACCGATCACCTCGTCGATCGGTTTGCCTTCAACAAGTTTACCGATAGCTTTAAGGCTTCCGTTGCAACCGCCGCAGAAAACCACATTCTTCAGTTTTCCGTCCTCAATTTCAAACTCGATCTGCCGTGAGCAGACACCCTTGGGAATAAACCGATATTTCGTCGCAGTAGTTTTTTTACTCATCTGAATATTTTTCCGTGTCCTTTCGATCCGTTCTATCATTATCGTCCTTTTGCGGAATCTCCTCCACCCAAACAGAGATCATCGGTTCGCGCGGTTTTTCTGTCCAAAGTTTCAAAATCCGCTTTGCAAGAGGTTTTTCCACAAAGTATGTTGCAAAGATTGCCGCCGAAAACGCCGTCAGCATGATCAACAACGTATATGTCCATTGCCAGGCGCGGTCCCCTGTTATATTCGGCGGGGTAGCACCGCTCCAGTATGGAATTCGCCACTCCTTGAATCTGACGGCGATCCACTGGTGCCAAATATAAAGGTTATACGAAATGGCGGCTAAAAACCGCATGATCGCGTTGGAAAACAGGAACCGAATACCTTTGAACGTCAGCGCCGACGACATGACGATCAGCGCGAATACGAGCGACAGCCGGAAGCGATACTCCGCCTGCCATATATACACCGGATTCATGTACATCGCGGTTTTCATCATGCCGGTCAAAAGCCAAATTCCTGTAACCAGCCCGCAGAGCGCAAACGCAGATAATTGCGCGCTGCGCTTAACATGCCGTGAAATCAATACAAACAGATACGAGAACGCCATTCCGTTGGCAAATACCCCGAAAAATGCGGGTAGTTGGTTCAGCGTTGTACGGATTGAACCCGGGTCGTTCAGCGCATACCCGCGCAGGTACAGCAGCGATATTGCCACCATTCCAAGATATGTCCAAACCGGTTTCTTCGTAAACCACCGTGCCAGCAGCGGGAAAAATAGATAAAACTGCATCTCTATTGCAGCCGTCCAGAGTACGCCGTTCAGCTTTGTTGCAAGCAGTACGTTTGGAAAAAACGTCTGGGTAAACGTCAGCGTCGGAAGTAAATCTCCAAGGCACCCCTGCCACGAGCGATACGCCCCCGACGGAATCGTCACTGCAAACAGGATCACCAGCACGCTGAAATAGTAACTCGGCACAATGCGTGCGATTCGCTTTTTAAAAAACAGCTGAGTCTGTGGAAGCGCCGCGCCGTCCAGCGTTGCCCTTGCAAACGGTAAACACAGGCAGAATGCCGATAAAAACAGCATCAGATCCACAAACAAAAAACCCGTGCGCGCCAAAAACTCCAGACTGACCATGGTCGACAGCCCGAACGCTCGTAAAAATGGAAGCTTGAAAGACGGCGAGATCCAGTTCTGTTGCCAGAAGTGAAACCACAAAACCCCCAGAACCGCCAGCGCACGGATGCCGTCCAAAACGTCGATATGCCCGGTTTCGATCGTACCTTTGCCGGTCGTCTTTGATATCGTTTTCAGTGCGGGAATGTCCGCCGTTTCGGGCGCCGAATTTTCCATGGAGCTATAATACCACAAAGCCGCCTGCTTGTGAATGCCGCTGGGTCTGCCCTTCGCGGACCCAACTAAATCAACTGCCCGCGCATGCGTAATTACGCAAAACACCACGATTCTTTCCCTGCACCCCTTTTCGCACATGCAAATCTGTACTATAATTGAGCAGGCGGTTCTCCAGCTCCGCTAAACATATTTTCATCACATCCATATCGACAGGAAGGAATCATCACAAAATGAGCGTAACCGAAACCGTATTTGGAAAGCTGCCGGACGGCGAAGACGTCCTTTGCTATACCATAACCAACAAATCCGGCGCGTCCGCCGCCATCCTTACCTATGGTGCAACCTTGCAGAGCCTGCTCGTGCCAAACCGCAAAGGCGACCTCGTGGACGTCGTGCTCGGCTACGATACGCTAGAAGACTATCAAACAAACACCATGTATCTCGGCGCAACGATCGGCCGTGTGGGAAACCGCATTGAAAATGCACACTTCACGCTGAACGGCAAGGAATACAAGCTCTTTGCAAACAATGGCGCGGCGTGTCTGCACGGCGGCAAGGTAGGCTTTGATAGAAAGAACTGGTCGGCAAAAGCGGCCGACGATTCCGTTGCGTTCACACTGCTGAGTCCGGACGGTGACGAGGGCTTCCCCGGCAATCTCACCGTTACGGTCATCTATACGCTGTCGGAAGACAACGCGCTGTCCCTCCGCTATTTCGCCGTTTCCGATCAGGATACTATCGTAAACCTTACGAACCATTCCTATTTTAATCTTGCCGGTCAGGGTTCCGGTTCTGTTCTCGATCAAACGTTGATGATCAACGCGGACAGCTTCACCCGGATCGATTCCAAAATCGTTCCCACCGGCGACATTGTACCCGTTGCGGGCACCGCGCTCGATTTTCGGAAAGCAAAACCGATCGGCCAGGATATCGACGCGACGGAAGAGAACATGGACGCGGCGCCAGGTTATGACCACAACTTTGTGCTCAATAATAAAAAAGACGGACTTACACTCGCCGCAAAGGCAGCCGATCCGACCGGTGGAATCATCATGGAAACCTATACCGATCAACCCGGCATACAGCTCTTTACTGCAAACGATTTTACCGGTATGCCCGGCAAAGGCGGTGTGGAATACGGTCTTCGCCCATCTTTCTGTTTGGAGACACAGCATTTTGCAAACGCCATGGAGCACCCGAATTTCCCAAGCATCATCTTGCAGGCGGGCGAAGTGCTTAATTCCGAAACGATCTATCGCTTCCTCACAGATAAATAACATATATTGAACAAAAGAGCTTCCGTTTTGTTTTCAAGCGGAAGCTTTTTTTATGAATATTTAAACGATCTGGAATAGATAAAACTTCAGGTAGTCCGTCTCCGGCACATTCATCAGCGTCGGGTGATCGGGTGCCTGCCGCCTGGCCTCAATCAGTTTGAGTGAAACGTTTGCGTCCCGTGCCGCTGAAAGCAGCATCTTCACAAAGAGATCGTTGTCCATAAAGTGCGAACACGAACACGTCGCAAGATATCCGCCGCGCGGCAAAAGTTTCATGGCGTTATAGTTGATCGCCTTGTAGCCGCGCTCCGCTCCGCGTATCGTCTTGCGGCTCTTCGTAAACGCGGGCGGATCGAGGATGATCATATCGTATGACGCACGTTCTTCAATCAGCTTCGGAAGCAGATCAAACACGTCCGCCGTCAAGAAATCGATGTTTTCCTCCATACCGTTTCGTGCCGCATTTGCTTTTGCAAGGCCGATCGCCGCTTCGGAGACATCCACTGCGGTCACGTGTGCCGCACCGCCCCTCAGCGCATTAAGCGCAAACGACCCGGTGTGTGTGAAGCAATCCAACACACGTTTGCCACGCGCGATTTTCGCCGCGGCGAGGCGATTGTATTTCTGGTCAAAGAAAAAACCTGTCTTCTGTCCGTTTTCAACGTCCGCTTCATAGCGGATGCCGTTTTCCGTGATCTCAATGATCGGGCTCGGTGGTTCCGGCAAATACTCCGCCCGATACCATCCCTTTTCAAGCGGAAGTCCTTCCAGCTCGCGAATGGAGACCTCGTTTCGCTCAAAAATTCCCGTTACCGTTACACCATCTTCCTTTAGCAGCTCCGTCAACAGGCGATATAGCATGTCTTTTCGTTGGTCCATGCCGATCGAGAGCACCTGCGTAACCAATATATCGTTGTAGCGATCGACGGTCAGTCCCGGCAGGCCATCCGCCTCGCCAAAGATCAGTCGGCAGCACGCATAGTCGTCACCCATCACCGTTTTGCGATAATCCAGCGCGTAACGCAATCTTCGTAAAAAGAACGTTTCATCAAAGCGTTCGTTTGCGTTATCTGAAAGCAAGCGGATGCGAATCTTGCTTTTTTTACTCAACAAACCCGTACCAAGATATGATCCTTTTTCGCTGAATACGTCGACAAGTGTGCCGTTTTCAGCCGCATCAAAGTCCCCCGTTATCTCCGCATCATAAATCCATGGGTGCCCGCGACGCACGGAAGCCTCCGCTTTTTTCGTTATGGCAGCATGTGGAAATACGCGCTCCTGCTTCATTGTCTTCTCCATCCGTGGCCGCTGGTTTTCGCGCTTTTTTCAAGCACCTACGGCGAGTCCGGGCTCATGGTAACACGTCGCATAGTCTTTGTCAAAACACGTAGATAATAACAACCGCCGCGATGGTTCGCGGCGGTTGCTTTCTATATAAAAAGTTGACTCTCACAAGATGGTCGCGCGATTTCTTCCACTGTTTTTACTCAGATAAAGTGCACGGTCGGCGCGCTGCACGACGGACGAGGGTGTATCGCCTTTCTTAACGGTGGTCGCTCCGATCGATACTGTTACGCCGACATGACAACCGTCCCTCACCAGATCGGATTCATTAATCAGCATACAGATTTTTTCCGCCACCTTCTGCAGCTGTGCATGCGGCACGCCGCGCAGTATGGCAACGAATTCCTCTCCGCCCCACCGTCCGACAAAATCGTTGCTGCGTAACGCTTCGTGGAATGTCTTTGCAACCATTTTAAGTGTTGCGTCACCCACATCATGCCCGTGGCTGTCGTTGACATGCTTGAAAAAATCGATATCAATCATCAAGAATGAAAATGATAGTCCAAGTTCTTTATAATCCCGCATTCGATGGCCCAGATAAGTATCGATATATCGCCTGTTCGGCAATTCCGTCAGTTGGTCATACAGCGCCAGATACTCCAGCTCTTTTAACGATAAATCGCGGATTTCTCCGTCGTTTGCGGTCGAAAACACCTCGGCAGCGCCAACGATTTCACCGTTCTTTATAACGGGACGCACCTTTATTTCAACAGGAACGCGATGCCCATCCCTATGGTGCAAATAGACGCTTGCCTTGCGCAGCCGACCGTCTTCCAAGGTCGCATGCAGCGGACAGCCCTGCAAACAAAGCTTGCGCCCGTCTTCACTCACGTGCATCAGCAAGTTGTCGTAGCAGTGTTTACCGATTACGGCGCTTGCCGAATAACCCGAAATCTCCTCCGCGCCTTTGTTCCAGAACGTAATGGAACGCTCCTGATCGACGAAGTACACACCATCGGAAAGATCATTGATCAGTTCTTCAATGAAGTCGGATTCCTTGTCCATGTTTAGCCTCCCGGCCTGCGTCACAAAAAAGCTGCAAAAAGGCACGTAGTTTTGAATTATATCAGTAATTCCACATCTTGACCAGTATCCCGCTTGAAAATTCCTACTTTATTTAAGGATTGCTGTCAAAAAAACAGGCATCCGGTTAATTTTCGGATGCCTGATCTGTATTGTCGGATTGTTATTATTCGCCTGCCGAGCTTGTTGGCGTTGGTGTCGGTGTTGGTGTGGGTGTGGGTGTGGGCGTCGGCGTCGGTGTTGCAGTTGGCGGTGCGGTCGGTGTAACGGTCGGTGCTACCGTTGGCGTCGCTGTCGGTGTAACGGTCGGTGCTGTCGTCGGCGTAGGTGTCGGCGTCGCCGCTGCGCCCGTGATGGTCACATACCGACTATACACATAGCCTCTTGCACCGGTTGAATTGATCGTCAGTTTATACCAGTTCCCGGATAGACCGAGAATTGTAATCGCTGTATTTTTATCCAACTTTCCCTGACTCTTGTAGCTTGTCGACGGCCCGGTACGGAAGTTGACGCCGCTGGCATTGATAATGCCCGTTGCACCGCTTGTCGGTGTTGGCGTCGGTGTTGCGGATGTACCGCTCAGCGTTACATACCTACCATAAACGTAGCCCGATTTCCCTGTTGCATTCACGGTAAGCTTATACCAGTTACCAGACGTTCCAAGAATCGTAACCGCTTCGTTTTTGTTCAGCTTGCCCTGACTCTTGTAGCTTGTCGACGGCCCGGTTCTAAAATTCACGCCGGTTGCGTTGATCGCCCCTGCACTGCCGCTTGTTGCTGTCGGTGTTGGTGTTGCGGAAGAGTCGCTCAACGTCACATATCTGCTGTATACATAACCGGATTTCCCGGTCGCGTTTACCGTCAGTTGATACCAGTTGCCAGACGTTCCCTTCACCGTCACCGCGTCGTTTCGCTGTAGCTTCGCCTGGCTGGTATAGTTTGTAGAAGGGCCCGTACGGAAGTTGACGTTTGTCGCGTTGATATAGCCGTTTTGACTCCCGGTTGAAGTGGTCGAACCTTCTACTTTGCATACAATTGAAACGTAACGTGGCGAAATATAGCCTTCCTTCCCACTAGAGTGCACCTTTAGCTTGTACCAGCCCGACGTTTGATCCGCTGAATAGATGGTCAGGCCCGATTTGCTGTCAACAATAGCGAGACTATCGCTGCTTGCCGTCGCCTCTTTTCTCAAGTGTACTTTCCCCGTCGTTGTGCCGAGCGCATATGCCGAAAGACTTGATCCATTGACCGTGATATACTTTCCATAAACATAACCGCTTTTTCCGCTCGAAGGAACGTCAATCCGCAGCCACATGCCGCTCACCTCATAAACGTTGACTGACGTATTGCGTGAAAGCGTATCGTCAATATCATAATTGGTGCCTGCGCCCTTTCTCAAATGAAGTTTTGACGCATTCACATAACCTGTCGCAAGTGCGGTTTCCGCATGCGCGGAACGCATTGGCAGCACCGCAACGATCAATGCGGCGCACATTAGAAGTATTAAAGATCGTCCAATACCATTTCGTTTCATCATGAACCCCCTGGCGGAAATATCCGTCCATAGTGTACTATTCGTACTAATACGCTTGTATGCTACTGCCGTTTCCCGTTATTGTCAAGGCAAAAGACGAATTCTGGCGGTAGTTTCACAAAAGGGTCACAATGCGACGACTTCCCAGAAAAAAAACAAAGCCCGAAATGCTGTGCAACACGGCACTTCGGGCTTTGTTATTGCGATATGCTATTCTTCTTTTTTCACTATTAAATTGATTGCCCTCTTCTGATTTTTAACCTCGATCGTTTCGCCGGAACCACCGCCCTCGTATTCGCCATCCAGCGCCCATGCGACTGTTTCATCCGACTCGATCGTCAGCTTCTCACTTTGAAAAAAGTCGATGGAGTTCGCATCGAAGTTACCGGTCATCACCGCACTGATGGTCGCCTGCCACTGAATCAACGTACCGGGTTCGCGTATCAAAACGACCTCAAACGCGCCGTCGTCCGTCTTTACCGTTCCGGCGGGGAATTTCAACAGTCCGGGAAAGCCGTAGATATTGCTGACCGCGCCGAACAGATACGCGCCTTCATAAACAGCGTTTCCAGAGGTGATTTTCATATGGATCGGCTTAATTTTCGGCAGGCTCATCACACCGTCAAAGAAATACGCAGAGGGTCCGAAAACGTTCTTCAGATTTTGCGGCGTTGTATAGGATGTCCAAGAAAACGCACCGAACGCTGCAATGAACGCAAAACTCCGTGCATTGAACCACCCAAGGTCAATTTGCTTGATTCGTCCGGTTGCTATATCGTTCGCCGCAGTCATGATGTCGGTTGAAATGCCATGGCAAGATGAAAACACATTTGTGCTCCCCGCCGGAATGTATCCAAGTGGAACCGACGTGCCGCACCGCGCAATACCCGCAACCGTTTCGCTCAGCGTCCCATCGCCACCGACGCAAACGACCGCATCAAAATCGGTGGCATAACGCTCCGCAAGCCACGTTGCATCCCGCTGTGCATTGGTTACCATCAGCGTTACAAAATAGCCGTTATTCATAAAGATACGCGTGATCTCCGGAATATAGCGGAGTGCCTGTCGCCGTCCCGCAACCGGATTGACGATCAGCATCATGCGCCGATGAAGGATTGTTTCCGTAAGTGCTTCCATAAACGCCAAACGAACCTTCTTTCTTATGCAGCGTACTCAATCGGGATTTGCCCGCAAGCAAACCCGCTTTCGTTCTGCGTCTTTACTCTTTTATTATATCCGCATTTCCCGGCGCCGGAACACCTTCCACAAAAGCTTCACGAACGTTTCACAACACACAAAGTATCCGGCTTTCGCCAATGCTCGTAGTTCTGTTAATCCTGTATTTTTATCTCCGCCAAGATACGGAATCCAAAGCGCGATGGTACCATTCGTAAATTTGGGATCGGGCTTGCAAAAAGCTACCGGTATTTCATCGACAGCCGCATATTCTATTGCCGTAGAATTTATCTCCATCACTATTCTCCGAATGTGATTCTATTCCCTGCCGCGTCAAATACGAATAACCTGTATACCGGAACCGAGCTTATCGTCCTATGGGCGTGTGGTGTAGATCCAATTTGCCACGCTTTTCAACATATAGAAAGACATATCCTCCATCAAAGGGAAGACATGTCTTTTGGCGTCCCCGGCGCGATTCGAACGCGCGGCCTTTCGCTTAGGAGGCAATAGGTCTACCTTTCGAAACATAGTCGATGAAACCCGGAAAAACGCCTATTTAAAGGGATCCTGAGGGTTTCCACTGTGTCCATATGGTCTAAAAGGTACCCCGAAATCCATGGTTTACTACAAAAAATGTGGTAAAAATGTGGTACAAAAAACCTGGCTGCTCCCAATTGCTCCGTTTTTCTAAGGTTTTCATCTTTCGAGATTCTCTCTTTTTTTATTCTTTTTATGTTCCGATCCCTTCGGTTTACTTGCTTGGGGCTCTAAAGTTGCTATTTTATCCAGATGTGCGTTCAATGAGTTGATGGCTTCGTCCTCTTTAAATTTCGTCAGGTGGGTATAGACCGCAAGCGTCATCTCAATGTCTGAATGACCCAAAAAACGCTGAGCGGACTTTATATCAACACCGGCCTCATATAACATGGATGCGTAAGTGTGACGGAGCATATGCGCTGTGATGTTGTCAATCGCCTGTATCTTTTCACGGGAGCGGGAGGCATCCTTACCTCCCGCTTTCAGATTCAGGTAATGGCGGTAGCTGTTCCAAGCCCGTCGATACGCGGTATCGGACATCATTTGCCCCTTAGCATCAGGACAAACCAAAGGATTATGATGGGGCAGTTCGCGAAGAACATCCACCAAAAAATTGGGGATGGGGACCTCTCGTGTTCCCGCTTTTGATTTTGGCTTTTTAACATGGGGTTGATTCTTGATCATGGTTATGGATTTATTCACTAAGAGCGCTTTCCTATCAAGGTTGATATCCTTCCAAGTGAGAGCCAGCAACTCCCCGCGACGCAATCCGCAATACATCATGATCATGACGGCATGCCCCATACGATGCCCGCGCCATGTACGGTTGACCAACTCTTTTTCCTCTTCCGTCAAAGCCCGCCGCTCATGCGGTTCGATGGTCGGAACCTTGACGTTGGCAAAAACATTGCGCATAATCAGGTCATTTTCCACGCCAACATTCAATATCCGTACTGCGGTTTGCTTGGCTTTTTTCATCGTGCTGGTGGAAAGGCTGTCCTTGGCCATTTTGTTAATAATGCTCTGGAGATGATAGGGCTTTAAGTCTTTCAGCTTCATGTATTTCAGCGTCGGAAGCAGGTGTTTGTTGATCACACCTTTCTGCCGGTATATCCATTTTTCATTTGCGGTAGGGTTATATTGCGTCAGCCAGATTTCAGCCATTTCTCCGAAGGTAGTTTTATTTTCAGGAACGTAGATACCTTGGTAAACTTGCTGTGTAATCTCCGCGACCTTCAACTCAAGTTCTTTTTTTGTTTTTCCATAAATAGTTTTTCGAAGATAAGCACCATTCTCTTTTCTTCCGACAATAATGTTCTTTTGATAAAGCCCATTCGACCGTCGTTTGTTTTTAGCCACGATATGCCTCCTCGGTGTGCTCGCATTTCTCCAACCAATCCAGAAACTTATCCTTGTTCACGACTCGCCGTTTTCCAATCACAATGACCGGCAGGGATTTGGCATGTAGTATGTTGTAAGCAAATGCCCGCGATATACCAAGCATATTCATAATGTCATTGGCGTTGAGCATAATGGGAAGCTCTTCAATATTTTTGTATGTGGCTTTCATGATCTGCCCTCCTTTTTCAGTGTAAATATGATGACGGTATAATACAAAGGTGTGGATTGATTAATACATAACGAATCACAAATATCAGGCAAGGGTGCGCGGCCATTCGTCGGTACGTTTGCACCACTGGGCGCACCCTTGCCTGAACCTCCGATTTGGTTCTATATGTTCTTGGAGCTTGTCCGGCGAACGGCGGCTAACCGCTCCATAGGAATCACACCTCCCCGTCAACGACCGGGGCGCACCTTGGGACCTAACCTCAGCTATGCGCAAGTATCATTGTTTCCTCCGCATGTATCATCGCCGTAAATGCTGCCGGCATTTACTCATTGCATAGGTATCCTCGCTCGCGCCTTCAGGTGGTCATGGCGTACCTGCAATCTGGCTTTCCCTCCCCGGGACATGTGGGGAACGTACCGATTTTGCTCCTATGAAATTGTCAAGGTTCCGTTCACAAGGGGGGGATAGTTATATCCCTCTAATAATCAGGACATTTTTTACCAAAAAACGGGACTGTTTTGTGCAAATCTATTACGGATGTTTTAAGAACATCACCATTCGTTGTAATCCTGTTCTAATTGACTTGCGCACTGAGCTTTCATCAACTTTCTCCAGCTTTGCTATGGCTCGCTTACTCAAGCCAAGAAAGTAATGGGCATAGATGCGTTTAGCTTGTTTGTCAGATAGGCGGTTCAGTGCTGAGTACAACTCCTGATTTGTGAGCTTTCGCTCATAAATTTCCGGAGGAGTCAGGACGACAAATATGATGTTGTTTTCAATTCCGTCATTTCGGTCGAGGGAATAATATGCCTTATGCCTATTTATACGTTTCTGATAGGCTTTATCACGACGTTCAAAAGCTTTCAGAGCTGCTGCGATGATATCTTCAACTTCGATAAAATGATCATGAGTATAAATAGGGTAGTAGTCCCTTAAATTGATTTTTATCATTTGGAAACCTCCGTCTTTGATTTTTTTGAAGAACCAAAAAAGGAGGGGAGGAGAACGGATTTTGACAGATCCACTTTTTTTGCGATAAAAAAGGCCCGACTGGGTATAATCCAATTGGGCCCTGATAAAAACATTTCCTGTTATATAATGTATATGGGTACATAAACAGCCATAATCATGCGATACGTACTGATAATTTTGTCTTAATGGATTACTGGTTAAAGCATTACATAAGATGATGTCCGCTTCATCACGCCGTGCCGCTATTCAGTAGCGGCTGATGACTTTTTACGGCACGAAAGATGCACATAAATACCCTCCAACCTCGTTAAGCTCGGAGGGCTATATTCATAATTAAGGTACAAGAAAAAGGCTCGCCAAACTCGCGTTTTTTTTATTTAGTGAGCGGGGATTATATATTAATCATCTTACTTCGTAATCGTTTCAATCTTCTCGAGGGTCTGTGCGCTAATAATATGCTCCATTGAACAGGCGTCTATTTCTGAACTCTTGCTGTCTACGCCCAAGACTTCGGTTAAGAATCTTTTGATAAGCAAATTACGGTTTTGTATATCGATCGCTTGTTCTTTGCCGGATTCCGTCAGCCGAATTGAACCGTAGTTCTCTTTTTGCACCAAACCGAAAGCCGCCAGTTTTTTTACAGTTCGTGATACAGTGGCTTTTGAAACACCAAGTCTTTTTGCAATATCCGTGACTCTTGCCTCGCCCTTGTTTTCACGAAGCTTCAGTATTATTTTTAAATAGTTTTCCAAAACAGGAGTCAGTGTCATTTTAACCGCCGCACCCTTCATTGGTTCAAGGTAAACAACGCCATATAATTCGTCCCCAGATCGACATGATGAGTCTTTATAAAACCAGGGGCTTCAAGTTTCTTTTCAAGCTCCTCCGGAGATATCCGCATATGCAGGGGAGGGCCGAACGGGCTGTCGTCTTTTTTACACTCGATAACGGCCAGCTTTCCACCCGGCTTTAAGACCCGTTTGATTTCAGCATACAGTTTCGTTTTTTCATAAGCATCATTCAACGTGTGAAGCACGGTTGCAGCCAGACAGACATCAATACAGTTATCCGTAATATCAATTCCCAGGCGAATATCCGAAACCACCGGATGAATGTTCTTCAGCCCGCGGGCAGCGCCTTCCTCGCATATTTTATTCAGCATGTCCGGCCAAAGGTCTAATGCGTATATGCTCCCCGAATCACCCACTATTTCTGCGGCGCGGAGTGAATAGTCTCCCGCGCCACATCCCAAGTCCAAAAAGGCATCTCCCTTTTTCAAAGCAAGTATCCCAAAAACCATTGCCGAATCATGCATATGAAAGCTGCTTGGCCCGCGCCTATGATGGTCCTTCCGATGGCAATGATGTCGCTGTCCGCCCCGGCAATGATAATCCCTGTTCATACAAGTTTCCTCCTTTTAAAGGTAGTACATAAACGATTCCACTTTAATGAGATCGTTCTCATTCTTATTTCCGTCAAAGGTCAGATTTAATACAGGCTTCGTATTTTCGTCTTCAAAGCCTTTCTGCAGCATCCCCAGCACGATTCCCGTGTTCTCGTAAATAGAGGCCGCTGTAATAATGCCATCAAGCCTGCGGGATTTGCATAGCTGTTTGGCCTGCCTGTATCTTCCGTGTGCGCCGGAAAAATAGCCAAGCGTTCCGTCTGCTCTTTGTATCAGTTCATCCGGCTCCGTTTCAAATGGGGTCCAGCCGGACAGCGCGTTGGATATGGCTAGCATATTGTTTTTATGCTCCGCAAGCCTTTGCGCCATGAGCGGCGACAGGTCGCTCTTGTTTTGATCGGCATAATCCTTCCACATCATCCACATGGCTTCGCCCAAAGGGCTGTATACGACCCGGTGTCCTTTGCTTTCAAGCTCCCTGAACGTATAGTTGTTAAGCAACTCGTCAAACAGAATGTTGACTTCGCCAACCGCCAGAATCGTTTTATCGAATCTTTTTTCATCCAGCTCTTTTGACACGACCTGTGCTATCTGCTTTATGCGCTCCAAACCAAGATGATCTTTCCCTATCAGGTCAACAAATGTACGCAAATGCTTTTCCCTTGATTCTCGGGGCGCGTTCCAGACAACATCTCCGGCAAGCAGCCCCAAGCTGATTTCACGGAAGGTTTTTTCGTCTTCGCAGAGCACATCCTCTAAGAAGGGCGACACCACATCCACGCCTTCAAAGCCCTCCTCATCCAGCTTTGTCCGAAGCATCCGGCCGTACTGCCCGTTCGTTTCCGCTCCTTCGTTCTGGGGAATCAGGAGGGTTGTATGATCCGCCTGCGACCTGCCAAGTTTATTCAGCATCGTAAATACATTCCCCAGCAAGGCCGTAAGAGAAAAGTACTCTTCCGTGATCGTGAACTTGCGGCCAGCTTCTATGGAAGTCCGGCTTGAAGCGGGCAGCGCTTTTGCGTTGATTCCTTTGCGCAGCAGGATTTCTTTAAATATCTCGGAATACGGATACAAGTATGGTAAATATACGGTTTTCTTACCATCAATATCACTTAGGCGGCTCTTTATATTCGTTTTCCTGTGCGTCATACTGTCGATATACGTTTTTATATCGGCGGCCTTCTTGGTCTTGATGTTTTTCAGGCTGTTGATAAAGGCCTCCACACGGGTAATGATGCCGACGCCGGAGGAATGTTCATCAATTTCAATGTGCAGATAGGGTTTGCCTCTCATTTCCTCCCTGAAGTAATGCGACAGAACAGAATCCGGGCCGCACCCATGATGGCTGAGGAAAATTGCATACAGGTTGGGATGCCGGCGAATCAGCTGGGCAGGCTCTAAGATATGCTGTCCAAACGGCCAGAACATGTTGGGATGCTCCTTCGAAATATCCCCCTCCGGCAAATCGTAGAACGGCAGCACCTTATAACCCATATCCGCAAGCTTTTCCGGTATGCCCATATTCAGTACCGGGTCGGCAACGCCGTATATCTTCGAAATTATGACAAACGCGATTTCGTCAGGCTTTAACTGGCTCATGATTTTTTTGCTGTTTTGCGCCATTCGCTCTTCAAAGCGATCGGCCGCCTCCAATCCCTTCTGCAGCGCTTTTTTCGTTTGTTCGGGCGATTTTCCAAGCTGTTCTCCAATTTCAAGGAAGCTTTTCATAATGGATTCCTGCCCCACATGAAAAGCCATAGTGGGCGACAGCAGAGCAATCCCTTTTTTATCAAGCTCCATGGCCCTGTTCATCACCTTGAAAGCAAGCTGCATGAAGGCGCAGCCATAGTTTTTTCGGCTCGCGGAACCCGGGTGGTCAACAGTGACCAGATCCGGGAAAAAGATATAATCCACCTTTTTCTCCATTAACTCGGCGACATGCCCGGTAATAAGCTTCATGGGGTAGCAGGTTTCATCCATCGCATACTGCTGACCCAGGGCAATTGTATTTTCGTCGGTTGGATCGGATAAAATCACATTCAAGCCCAGCTCTTTAAAAAACGCGTTGAACATGGAAAACATTCCGAAAGTAAACAAGGCTCTTGGAATTCCGACTGTTTTTTTCGAAGATGGCTCCGGCCTATAATCTTCAAATACAAGCTTTTTGACATTGTCGCTGAAATCATCCTTGCACTTTTCTTTCTTATACTTGTTCAGCTGAGTCAAACTATCAACGGTAATATCAAAGCCCTTGAAAGCGCTCTGCTGCCCGGTCATTTCTTCTTTGGTAAAAAGAGCGGCTCCGTAAGCCCCCGTCACGCTGAAAAACGACGGGACGATGATTTCTTTACCCGTTACGGCCCTGAACGCGTTTATGACGCCCTGATTGTAGGCAAGCCCTCCCTGAAAGAAGATTTTGCTGCCGACCTTCTTCTGACCAACAACCCGGTCAAGGTAGTTATTGACGATCGAGTAACATAACCCGGATACGATGTCTTTAAGCTCTGTACCCCGGGACAGGCAGGCGGCAATACTTGTTTCAATGAACACGGTACACCGCTCGCCCAGGCCGATTGGCTTGTAGCTTGAAAGGGCGATATCGCCAAACTCCTCAATGGGGATATTAAATTTCTTTGCCTGTTCTTCGATGAAGGAGCCGGTACCGGCCGCGCATATTTTGTTCATCTGGAAATCGACGACGGCGCCTTTTTCTATGCTGATGAATTTTGAATCCTGCCCGCCGATTTCAAAAACGGTATCCACACTGCCGTCGATATGAACCGCCGCTTTTGCCTGCGCCGTGATTTCATCCTTGACAACGTCGGCCCCGATCATTCTGCCGATCATATGCCTGCCGGAGCCGGTTGTGCCAGCGCCGATGATCCTTATCTTTTTTCCGTACTCATTCTTTATTTCCCTGAACCCTCTCAGTACAGCATCAACAGGATTACCAAGCGTCCTGAGATATTTATAGGCAATGAGCTCTTCATTTTCATTCATTAATACAAGGTTCGTGCTGGTTGAACCAACATCGACGCCCAGATAACAGCCAATCGTGCCGCTTTCTGCGGAAATGTCCTTGTATACATGCTTGCCAAGGCTGTCGTTTTGTCCGTACGAAAACAGTGGGGCCAGTTCAATTTCGTCCCCGTTGTTTGCCAGCCATTCTTCCGCCCGCTCAGTTAATGATAAAATCGTATTCATGTTGACAGGCCAGCGCTCTTTGTTTGCCATAACAGCCGCGCCCAAAGCGCCGACGCATCCCAAATGGCAGGGGAAAACAAGGTCTTCATCCGCCAGCTTCAAAACATTCTTCAGCGCGGTAATAATGCCTTCGTTGTGGGCGACGCCGCCGGAAAACAGGATCGGTTTAGCGACGGGAAGCTTTTTCATGACCGTTCCCTTGTAGTTGCGGACAAGCGCGTACGCCAGCCCCAGCAGTATATCCGGAGCCGGAACGCCTTCCTGCTGATGGTGCGTAATATCCGTTTTCGCAAACACGCTGCAGCGCCCCGCGATCCTCGGAATGGACTTCGCTTTTTTGATTAGCTCCGAATAATCCGTAAGCTTTAAATTCAGCCGGGACATCTGCTCCTCCAGAAAAGAGCCCGTCCCCGACGAACAATTTGAGTTCATTGAAATTTCAATGCGGGACTTATCGCTGCCACCGAGTCCGGTGATATATCTTGCGCTTTCCCCGCCGATATCAATAATGGAGCCGATCTTCAGGTTTTCCGCGATCGCGCCTTCCACAACGGCCGTTACGCCATTGATGGATTTGACGGCGTCGTCTGCGCTTAAGAATTTGCTTCCGCTTCCCGTTACGGCCCCGTACCCGATTTCCTGCGGATCAAACGATGCCGATAGTTCCTTAAGAATGCTGGTCAGCGTATTTTTTATCCGGCCCTTATGCATTTGATAACGATTGAATCGGGTTTCATTCTTTTCGTCGATCAGGATGACCTTCAACGATGAATAGCCGATGTCGATTCCGATGCTGTACATTTATTTTCCTCCAAGTGATTATTTATTTTTTGTATGTGCATTTTTTACATATTCCGAAAAACTGTACCCGGTGGTCCTTTACGGTAAACCCCATTTCCGATAACAGCTTTTTTTCAAAGAGCTCCAGCATATCCTCTTCCACATCGATCACGTCACCGCAAACCTCACAGACCAGATGATGGTGCTGATGCTTTTCCTGTGAGCCCAGTATTTGAAACCGCATGCAGCCGTCATCCAGCATAATGTGATGAACAAGCCCGAGCTTTTCAAACAGCTGCAGGTTGCGGTATACCGTCGCAAGCCCAATTCGGGGATAAGCCTTTTTGACCTCGTCGTATATTTCTTCCGTGCATAAATGCTTATCCTTCTCATCCTGAATGATTTCAAGTATTGCCTGTCGCTGTGCCGTCAGCTTATATCCGCCTGAATGGAGCATGCTCTCAAAATCAGCCGTATTCATATTCATAAGCATGACCTCCCCATCAATACTGTTGAACCATCTGTAAAAGAAAATGATTATCATTTACTTTTCAATGGTATTCTAGTATAATCAAAGCAAAAATAGAGTATCGCCAGATACTTTTTCAGGAAGTTTTTTTGATGGATAAGATAAAGTATAGATTATCAATATTGCAAAAATGCGCTTTATTCAAAGATAAATGCACAGATGAAATAGAAGCCCTGCTATCCAACATCAATTTGAGGATAAGCAGTATAACTGAAAATGAAGTCATATTTTCGCCCCTGGAAGATGCCGATAAAATGGGGATTATACTATCGGGCACTGTGGACGTACAAAAGCTTTTCCCCAAAGGCAAGGTTGTGATGATAGAAAGAAAGAAAACCGCCGACATGATCGCCGAATCATCGATATTTACCAAGCTGGGTTACTATTCCGATACTTTTGTTGCCTCCAAGCCGTGTGAGGTGCTGCTGCTAACAAAAAAAGAGCTGCTCAAACTATTCAAGCTTAACAACACAATATTGCTGAATTATCTGGAGCATGTCTCCAATTCGACACTCATACTGAAAAACAAAATTGGAATCCTGTCGCTGGATTCCATCCGGGAGAAAATATGCGGATATTTAATTCATGATTATAAGATGAACGGTTCTGCTGCCATTACGCTTCCGTTTTCCAAGAAGGAGTGGGCGGAGTACATGGATGTTTCAAGGACATCGCTGTCCCGTGAGCTAAGGGGCCTTAAGGAGGACGGGATATTGTCTTTCGATAAACGGACAATTGAAATCAGGGATATGGACAGGCTGGAGAAGGCGCTTTCATTATAGCTGATGTTAATGCACCAGAGCATTATCCTTCTCCATTATCCCGATGATTTCACTTCTTGTTTCAATCAGATCCCTGTCTGTTAAGCCTCTTTCCCGTTTTGGTTTGCTTAAACAAAATTCCCTCTCTGCCTTTGCCGGCCTGTTGGAGAGCAAAAGAATCCTGTCGCCGAGCAACAGCGCTTCATCAATTTCATGCGTCACAAATACGATAGTCTTTTTCGTGCTGCTCCAAAGGGTGAGTAAATAGCGTATCATGCCGATCCTTAAGTTGTAATCGAGAGACTTAAAGGGCTCATCCATCAGCAGCAGGTCGGCTTCATAGTTGAAGGCTCTTGCTATGGAACACCGCTGACGCATTCCGCCGCTTAATTCATGCGGGTAAAAGCCTTCGAATCCTTTAAGCCCGACTTTTTCAATCAGCTCCATACAGTATTCATGAGAGCTTTGCTTGTTAACGATACGAATATTCTCATATGCGTCCTTCCATGGCAAAAGCCTGTCTTCCTGAAAAACGTAACTTGTATTTTGACTGTTATTCATCACCTTTCCACCGGAAGGATGGGTGAGTCCGGAAATAATATTCAATATCGTAGATTTGCCACAGCCAGACGGTCCTATGATGCATAATATTTCTTCTTTGGCCGCTTCGATGGATAAGTCCTGCAAAACACGAACGTCTCCAAAGTGCTTTTCTACGCTTTGCAGTTTCAGTATCGTTCTATCGCTCATGGCTTTTTCTCCTTTTTGGTTTGTATTCAAATAGCTTAGAAGTTATCTTTTGAAACAGAAAGCAAAGCAGAACCACGATGATTCCCCATGCAAACACCCTGTCCGTTTCAAGGTTCATTCTGGCGTCGGTAATTTGTGAGCCAAGCCCGGTGCTGGCGCTTAATACTTCTCCCATAACCACCAGCTTCCACCCAAAACTAAAAACGGTAATGAGCCCGGCTTTAAAGTAAGCCCCTAAAGACGGCAAAACTATTTTCGTGATCATTTCTGTTTGTGTAAACTTAAACGCCTTTCCCATTTCAACGAGCTTTGGGTCTATGTTTTCAAATCCCTCTTTAATTGTGATGGCCATAACCGGGGCGCTCCCTATAAAGACAATAAAAATGGTCGCTTTTCCATTCAGCCCAAACCATATCATGGCAATCGCCATGTACAAAATAGGTGGTATCGCTTGAACAATATATACAAGCGGCTCAAAATATTCTTTTAGCTTTTTACTGCTCCCCATCAGAATCCCCAATATAGTCCCGGTTATTATTGACACCAGCAGGGCCAATACAAGCCTTTGCAGCGTGATGGCGACTTCCGGCAACAGCTTCCCACTTTGAGCGATTTCAAGCAGAGTTTCAAGCGTCAAAACGGGGCCGGGAAGAACCAGCGGCGTGTATACCATTGATAATCCCTGCCATGCCAGCAGGAGGATGCCCAGAGACAAAAAAATCCTTATATTGAGCTTCTTCCTGCCTGATATATCTGCAATCGTTTTTTCTTTTTTTATATTATCAGTGTTCGGACTCATTAACGGCTTCACTTGTTGTATCCCTTTCATTTATAAAAACTTCTTGTAAAATTTGGCCAGATACAATACACGGGACATCTGCGCAGCCAAGCAGCCTCGCTTATCCCGTGTACTGAATAGATGACCAATACCCAATATTCTTTTCTATTTCATAGCGCAGATAAATCCTTTTCTCTGTCCTTTATACGCCTGCACCATGCCTTCGTCTACTAATTTGACCATATCTGCAGCAGATACATACTTAGCATCTTTTCAATTTCGGACGGAGAACATCCGCATTCTCCGCTGTAAGAATACGGATTAATGAAGGCGGTCTCTTCATCCCAGGAAGCCATTACGTTCACGCTTTCAATCAACATTTTCCGTCCGTCTTTCATTCGACAATTCAAATGATTTGTGTTTGAAGCGCCTTCTGTTTCATCTGCGCATCCTCGCTGCTTCCATTTATTCGGCTGTATAATAGAAGCTGTCGTCGGGCATCTTGTCCCCAATGCTCTCAGGCTTTAGTTCCAATAAGACCTTGAAATATTCTTCAACATCATTCTTGGCGTCAGCCGCAGATTTATAATCCAAGCAAAAGCCCGGCATAGCTGCGGCGATCAGCTCTGCGTTTGCATTCAGATATGTGTTCGCAAGAGCGCCCGCTTCATCAGGGTTTTCAACCGTCCATTTTATCGCGTCGGAAAATTTCTTATTAAAATCCAGCACAACGCTTTCATTCTCGCTTAAGTAATCAGAATTGACTACGGTACAATTACCCGGCATTGAGTACGCTTCCCCCTGCGTCAGCTTCCAGTCTTCGGCAAACTCAGAGATCACCCTATAACCGTCCACATTTTTAAGGTTTGAAGTCACGAATGGCTGAGCGTCAACAGCATACTGAATCGTCCCCGCCGCAATTAACTGCGCGATCTCGGCGTGAGACGAATAGACCACCTCAACATTTTTCCCGATCTCAAGTCCATTTTGACTTAGGAAGTATTGCGTCATTATATCCGGGACTGAGCCTTTCGCTGGAACGTATAGTTCCTTTCCCTCAAGGTCTTTCCAGCTGTTACAGTCGGGGTCGGTTGTACTCAGATACATTCCGCCCCAACCAAACGCATTGACCATCTTAACGTCTATGCCTTTATTTTTGAGATTGGCGGCGGTATGTACAGGCACAATGAGAATCCCATAATCCCCGCCGGAAGCCAATGCCATCATAGCCTCCATGTCGCCGTAAAGCTGGAGATCAAGCTTTATGTTCTCGCCCATGCAATCGTTCTCGATCATTCTCAATACCGGAATTGTAGCGGGCGATTTTGGCGCAACTACGGTAACAACTGTTTGAGTATTCGGGTCATTTGTTTTCGTATCGTCAGCACTCGTGTCTGCGTTTGCAGTGCTTGTTTCCGTATTCCCCGGGTTTGCTTCCTGTATGTCTGCGGTTTGTCCGCATCCGGCGAATATGCTGATACACAATATAAGCAATATTGCTATTATTCTTTTCATGTCTTGTTTCTGCCTCCTTATTGATATTGACATGCATTTTCATTTAGGATATATTATCTTTGGTAAAAGTACAGTATCTGTGGATACAATATTGAAATTGGGATGAAACGCAAATGAATGATGTTATTGAGGCGTGCTGCCATTGTGAAATATTTAAAGGCCTTGACAAGGCCAGGATTCAACATGTTTTATCTATTGCCGACTGCCAGATAAAAACCTATGATAAAAACGAATTCATATGCAGGGAAGACCAATCCTCGGTTTATGTTGGCATTATTATTTTCGGCTGCGTTGAAATACAGAAAATATTGCCGTCCGGCAACATTGTATGTTTATTTAATAGAAATAAAGGCGATATGTTCGGGGGGGCTGTTGTTTTTGCTGGTAAAGCTTCATACCCTTGCGATGTATTTTCAAGAGATAAAAGCAAAATACTGTTTCTGCACAAGAAGGATATTTTAGAAATGTGCAAATGTTCATTTGTAGCAAATAATTTACTAAAAGCTTTTGCTGATAGTATTTTTAATTTTGAAAAAAGAGTGGAACTATTTTCATATTCATCTATTCAAAAAAAGATAGCGTTTTATCTGCTTGATGAGCAAAAAGCGTTAAATGTAAATATGATTCGCTTACCTTTCACAAAAAAGGCGTGGGCGGAATACTTATGCGTATCACGTCCATCGCTTTGCCGAGAATTAAAGAAGCTTAGCAATGACAATATAATAAAAGTAAATGGAAATATTATTTCTATTAAAAGCGAAGAAGGTCTCATAAGCTTACTGCAACAATAATTATTCTTTATCCTTGCAGTTCTTACACAACCCGAAAAATTTCAGACGGTGATCCTTTATCATAAAATCATAATTATCAACGATATATTGTTCTAAGTCTTCCAATAAATCGCTTTTAATATCTGTTATTGAGCCGCATTTCGTACAAATCAAATGATGGTGGGTATGTTCTTCGTTATCATTGACAAGCTCATATCTGGTAAAGCCATCCTCAAAGTTTGTCCCTTGAACAATCTGCATTTTTTCAAGCATGACCAGTGTTCTGTAAACGGTAGATTGTCCAATGTTTATTTGTTTCTGTTTAAGTAATTCACAGATATCATTACTGCTTAAGTGTGAACCGAGATGTGCTGATAAAACATCCAACACTAACTGACGCTGCCCTGTATATTTATATCCGAACTGATGAAATTTTTCCTTAATATTTGATATTTTAAAATTATTATTCATGTTGATTTTCCTTTAGACTTTTCTTTGAAAATGCATGTCAGTTTCATTATACTAAATAAGATGTATTAGTCAACTCATGGAAGGCGCTTTGCACCTTGGTTAAGGCGAATCAACAGGGCTATATATGAGCAGCTGCTGTAGCGTTGTACAATATCTTGTTGGGGTCTATGTACCATTTTTTTACCCTCTGTTGCACAGACCACATATTAAAGTATTTACCTTTCTTAGCCACCAGCTCGCCGTGTTTTTCGTTTTTAAAGATTGCTTACCATCCAATTTACACATACGGACGAGTATAAGCATGTTTATAGGAAAGTATTCAGTCTTTGCAACCTGATACATAGTAAAGAATACCAGTAGTAATGGTCGGAAGCAGTCATCCGGCAGATCTCCCGACCATAATCTATTTCTTTACTTGGCTATACTAAATCGAACATAAAAAATAAGCTGTGCTTTGAAGTATATGCCTGATCGAACGCCAGGCCGTGATTAGCGACCAGCGTGAAAACGCCCATGCAGTTATGATTCAATGTTCCAAACTCTACAAGCATCATATCCGCGGCATAGTATGTGTTTTCATTGTAGCCTGTGTTCCATTCCATAACGCTTGGAATTTTTATACCAAGAGCTATGAACTCTTTCGACTCGGCAACATTAAGATTTGCCCAGTCCTTATCCGTCGGCAGTACATCGGTAAACTGCAGTGTTCCGCCTGGAGTAGAGAACATTGACTCGACTCTGACTCTAATGGGAGCGAGCGTGTTGTTTACGAGCGTAATTTCTGGTGCAATAATTCCATACTGGTCTCCGGTGTTCGGATCGATTGTATATGAGATAGTTGCAGGATGCGTTACCGAAACAGTTAATGCAGATATCGAACCTTCAATCGGTATTGGTGTTGACGCGTCTCCTTCACCTGTTGTAGTTGTATCGTCCGCGAGGGCCGTAACAGATGTTGCTGCCACGAGCAGCGCCACGACAACCATCATAATAAAGGCTTTCTTTAGTTTCAGTTTCATTAAAATACCTCCATAAAATATATTTTTCTGTAAAGCCGGATGACTATCTTATCGTAATATGAATTGAATATCCCGCCCTGCTTATGAACTCCTGTGTCTCCATGTCGTAGTAGTCGATATAAGCAATACCGTCATATTCGCCGGTTTGCATATCCTGCAGAAGTTCAATTTTTTCGATGTGCTGATTCGGGTAAATAGGAACTGATGTAGCTATCAGTTGATCTTCAAAATAGACCTTAGCTTGCTGGATGATATTGTTCGATGACGGGTTCTCAACGATCCAGTCTCCGATTGTCCCTGAATTTCCGGAAGGGAACGTAATATTCGAGCTTAGCTTGTCCGTAACGACAAGCTGCTGCTTTTCCAGGTCATCGAGAATTTCTTCCCTTGATTTTGGGCTTGCAACTCCGTCTATAGCGCTGCCGCTTTGATCCAAGTTGGATGCTGGAGTATTTGAGTTTCCCATTGACGGGTCAGGACACAGGGTATTAACATAGGCCAGAAACAGGATAACCATTAATAGGCACATAAAAATTATGATCAGCATTTTCTTCGTTCTCTTTTTCTTCTCGTCAGCGTTTTGCTTATCCCTGGACAATAGATTTGTATTCATAAAATTCCTCCTAAAATCTGATAAAATAAAAGGCCTTTTGGCCATACGTTGCTATGCAACCAATTTGTATAACTATATAAACTACACATATGGCCTCGCAAAAGCATAGATAGGATAGCTGGCGTTTTCCCATAAATCGCGTACGACAACGCATCCTCTGCTGCTGCTCGCTTCAATGGCTTTGCCGTCTCCAATATAAATGCCAACATGATGTATTTCATTCCACCTGCCGCAACCGGGGCAACTAAGGTTCTGCCAGAAGATCAGATCGCCCGGCTGAAGTTCGATTCTGCCGACGGCTTTGCCATTCTCAATGCACCACTTCGCCTGTCCCGCAGCGTTGGTGTACATGATGGAGCCAAGCTCGGGATCAACCCCATTGATTGCCCAATAAGCTAAACCTGAGCAATCAAACTTATATGGGCCTTTTGCACCCATAACGTAGGGTGCGCCCAATTTCGTTATCGCAGCCTTTACGACCTCTGTGCCCTCGGTGCCCACCGGCAGGTTGGATATAATCTCCGTCAGATCAGCTCCGCCCAGAAGATCAACGCCGAGAAGCTCCGCGTAAAGGGTATAATAATCGGGGGACATCATTTCATCCGCTATCTCCATTTGCTCGGAAGTAAATCCGTATTCCGTAGCGCCTTCTTCATAGGTCAGGCTGTTGACCATTATATAGATGATAAGCGTAGTATGAGTGACGGTTTCTTCCTCGCCGTCATCGCCCGTAACCGTGGTTTCTTCAGACACGGTTTCCGTACGCGTAGACAGCTTGTTCATATCATTAAATACATTTCTCAGTTCGTCTACCTTTTCAGGCGTGATGGTGATGACCTCCACGTTTTCACCCATGTACTTGGCGGCAAATACGGTCAACACATCCGTCCAGTTGTTGCATACCGCACTGTCACCGTCTATATCGCCCTCATAAACAATCTTGACTTCATCATATGAATCGCCCGAGGAAAGCTCATGGATCTTGCCGGCTATCTTCGCCTGAAAATCTGCGCTAATTTCAGTGACGGCCTGACTTATCGGAATGCCGTCGCCCGCTTCATCCGAAAAGAAAATGCCAAACGCCGAGCCGAGGATGAGCGCGATGACGGCTACCACAATAATGATAAGGACGGCTACCCATCCGCCTGCCGCAATTGCAACAATAAGCGCCTTGACCGCAGCGATAATCGCTTTAACAATCGCTGTTATGGCTTTGGCCGTTGCCTTGGCCGCGGCAGCAGCCGCTTTTGCCGCTGCACGGGCAGCCCGAGTGGCTATCTGCGCAGCTCGGGCTGTGGCTTGCGCCGTTTTCTGAGCCGTCTTTGCCGTACGTTGTGCCGTCTTAACGGCCTTTTGTCCTGATTTTACGGTAGTGCGTGCAGCTTTCACTGTTTTCTGCGTAGTTTTCACCGTACCTTTTCCGGCAGCTTTTGCGGTTTGCGTAGTCTGCTTGGCAGTTTGCCCCGTATACCGTGCATTTTGAGCTGTTCGGCGCGCGCCCTGCGCGGTATGCTGTGCGCGCTCCTGACCGGCACGGTAAGCGTTGCTCCCAGATGAAAAAGAGGAACGGCTTCCCGTTCCTCTCTCATTCTTACGTTTCTGTTTATGTGCTTCCCGAGCCTTTTGAGCAAGTTGTTTGCCGCGATGCTGCACCTCCTGTCCCGTGCGATGCATGGTATCATCGGCGGTGTGCTCCAAGCGGTTTTCGGCATATTGCTCCGGCGATTCACCTATTGGTTGTGAATGTTCCGCCGCTTCCTGTGCATTTTTGTGTGTTTGCTCAATGGATTTACGTAAAAGCTCTTTAGGCATCTTTGTGGATCGGGAAAGTTCTCGTGGCGTTTTCTCAGTCGGCTTGGTTTTAATATCTTTCAAATAAATCATCTCCAAAAGGGTATAAAAATAGGCACCGTTTAAGTGCCACCAAAATTATATATACTATTTTGTTTTCCTATTTAAGTTTATCAAACTCAATACGATATTTATATAGATTATTATCTTTTAAAATTTCCGGATCAAATTCTTCTTTATCCTTTTTTGTTGAAACCATATACTTAAGTCGAAATAAATGATTTTCAATATAGTCATCTATTGCCTCCATGATTTGATCATGCATTTCAAAAAAGTCATTTTTTATAACAATTCCAACCTGCGGCATTGAAGAATCTGGTAATTCGTTAATTGCGGTTTCAAGATTAAGAATATAATTTAAGCAATAAAACAATGTTTTATTTAGTTTATTGTAGTTCAATTTATTTAATGTTTGAAACGCTGCATTTTGCTGCAATCTCCAATTATCAAAATACTCATGATTTTGCATAATAATTAAGGATCTCAATGTAGGCGCAGACGAATCTTGCACTGTTGGCGAATAGTTAATCTTCAAAGTTTTAGTTGTATACTCTGTATAGGTGGTCATTTTCATAAACTCAATAATAGCACGAGATGTGTTAATATCATCTAATCGCATAGAAGCCATTTTTGCTTTTAGCTTAATTATTTCTTGACGCCTAATTGAATAGTGATTTACTAAAATAGGTATTAGTGCACCAAGAAAAATAGAAAACCAAACAACAGCTTTACTCCAATCCGCATTTTCAATCCCGTTTGAAATAACAGGAATAAAGAAAATAATGGTTGCTATTATACCGCCACAAAAAACACCAATAAAAAAGGGTAAATACTTTTTCATTATTCCTCTTTCATTATTTTTTTAGTTTAACTACTTTTATATTATCACATATTCCTAAATATAGAAATGTCAATTGGCTTTATATGGGCTATGCATAATATAGCCGGGGCTATACATAATATAGCCGGGGCTATACATAATATAGCCCCATAACTCTATCCTAATATCTCCTGTATCTCGCCCGGCTTGGTGCTCATCAACCCATACAACTTTGTATGCTTCGGGAAATTGTCAACGAACGGCACAATACTGTTGCCGCATTTCAAAAGCCCCTTGCCAAAGCCCACGTTGGTGATGTAGGAAAGCTGATTGTCGCTGATATGCAGCAGCTTCGCCAGCTCCGCCCGGTCGGTCGGGGCTTGATTGAGCATGACGAGGTATTCAGAGTTGGCCAACATGGTGCGGGCGGTCAGCGATTTCAGGCAGTCCTCAACGTTCTGCGTGATGCCGGTCGCCAGCGCGCCGTCCTTGCGGAACTGCTTCCACGATTCCGCGAAGAACACGGAGGACAGCTCGTTGGAGAAGAAGATATGCATCTCGTCGAGGAAAATGTGCGTGCGAACGCCGCGCTCTCTGTTCTGTGCCACACGGTTACGGATGGCGTCGGTCATCACCAGCATACCCGGCATTCTAAGCTGCTTGCCGAGGTCGCGGATACCGTAGGCGATCAGCCGGTTATGCACGTCCACATTGGTCTGGTGTGCGAACATGTTGAGGTTGCCCTGCGACACCATCTCCAGCGCGAGCGCCAACTCTTTGGCCTGCGGCTCGCTCTGCCGCTTCAGCTCCGCGTGCAGATCCACCAGCGTCGGCGGCTGGATAGTATAGTCGCTCGCGAGATACTCACGGTACACGCTCGTCAGGCAACGGTCGATGATGGACTTGTCCACGGCGCACAGCTTGCCCGCGCCGCCCACAAGCTGCTCGAAAAACGACAGCACGAATTCGCTCTTGGCAATCAGCGGGTTTTCACTGTCGCCGTACCCCAGCGCCAAATCGAGCGCATTGATGTGGTTTAGCGACGTGGGCGAAAGATTGACCACTGCGCCACCGAGAGCGGAGACCAGCGGCGTGTATTCGTTCTGCGGGTCGCCAATGATGATATCGTCATTCGTACCCAGCAGCAGGAAGATGATTTCACGCTTGGCGAAAAAGCTCTTGCCGCTGCCTGATACGCCGAGGATGAACCCGTTGCCGTTTATCAGCAGCTTGCGGTTGGCGATAATCAGGTTGTGGCTGATGGCGTTCATGCCGCAATACGTCCCGCCCGCGTCCATGATTTCGTGAGCGCGGAACGGCATGAGCACCGCCATGCTCTCGGTGGTGAGCGTGCGGATGGCGTTGATTTTACGCAGACCATACGGCAAGGAGGTATTGAGCCCATCCATTTGCTGGTATTTCAGGATTGCAATTTGGCACAGGTGCTTACGCGCCACAGATAACAGCGCCTCGGTGTCGCGATCGAGCTGCTCCTTGCTGTCGGAGGTATGCACGACGGTTACTAGCCCGAACATCATGCGCTGGTCGCGCGTGGTGAGGTCGTCCAGAAACTCCTTGGCCTCCTTGCGCTGCTGCTCCATGTCGTAGGGAACCACAGCACTGAAATTATTGTTCTGGTTCTGCTTGCGCTGCCAGTTGGTGATGTTGGTCTCAATGCCCAGCAGCTTGTTTTCTACCTCGCGAACCGCCTCGTCGGTCGGGATGGGGATGATGTCCAGCGAAAAGAACAGATTGCGGTTGAGCTCGCACAGCTCAGCTACCAGACTGTCCTTGATATACGAAGCATAATCCTTGAGGAACAGTACGCGCCCGAACCGGTTGCCCATGACGAAATGATCCTTCTCGAAGCTGAGCACGTCCGGACATATGGTATCCTTAAAGCTGTGGCCTCGGCGCATCATGTCCTTTAAGTCGATATGATAGTTTTCTTCCTCACCCGTCCGGAAGAAATCGTGGAAGATGCGCAGCCTCTCAATCGCGTCCAACTCCTCGCAGGCAGAGGAAAGCTGTGCAAGGTGTGAGGCGAGATCAGCGCTTACACGATTGAAATAGCTGCGCGCCTCGTCTATGTCCTTGGCCACGGTGGACACCGTGATGTAGCGCTCCTGCACGATGCTGTTGCTCACGTCCGTCACCTTGCTCATGAGCATCTCGTTGTATTCGCGACGATAGCCGTCAAACTGGTTGTCCTGCATGGGCAGCAGGATGGAGCTCTCAAAAGCCTGCTTGTTGAGCTGCCGGTTACATATGGTAATCTTCGTTGTAGCGTTGGAATCCAGTGCGTTCAGGAACTCGGAGTAATCGAGAAACATCGCCGTCTTGTCGTCCTTGCTGGCGATTGCGTAGTTGATGTCGGAAAACCGCCAGCACTTGGAATACTTGTTGCCCACCATCCAGATGCCGTCCGGCCATATCCGCTTGATGGGAATGGTCTGCTGCACGCTGCGCGGTATGTTGATCCTCTCCCTGTCCTGCATGAAAATACGCCGTAAAGCCTTAATCATGATATTTCCCTCCTTTTGTTATGCATTCTCTGAGCGCGGCATAGTAGATGTTCTCGCTCTGGAACGTCAGGTGCTTCGGCATAAGGAATTCGGATTTGACGTAGGCGGCGATGAACTGTTCTGCGCTCATGCCGTTGTACTTCACGAAGCCCATAGCGCCGAACGGTACGGCTCCCAATATGCATAGCCACGACACCGTTTTCTTGCCCAGAGCATCCCGCAGGCCAAAATACAATCCAATGGCGACTGCAATAGCCAGCAGGGAAAAGACAAGCTGGCGCAGATTAAGACCGAAGAAAATGGCCTCCTGATAATCGCGTATCTCGCGATTGATTTTAACTTCCATGTTATCCTCCTGATTCATTACAATAAAAACCGTCTTGGCTGAGTTACATTACCTCGACGGTTCGTTTCTTCCTTTTAGCTGTTTCTGATATTCGTTGATCAGCTTATCCACCCTTTGGCTTTGTTCCAGTATCTCCTGATTGTTTGATAGGGGGATACCTTTTTGTATGGCTTTCTCAATAAGATCGTTCAGGCAGGCTCTTTCAACTGCTAACTCTTTATCTATTTTAGATTTCATGGTTCCTCCCTGTATTGGCGACAGACTTTACATTTTTGAAAAAACATCCGAAAATAGTAATAGAAAGGAGTGATAGTGTTATGATGTACGTTTCCATCGCCGTATTTCTGCTTATGGTTCTGCTAAATCTACTATTCAAGATCGCGTCTTTTTTTCGACTGGGTATCCCGTTGCTCTACGTACTGGCAGTGCCTCTCCTTTTTCCGGATTGGGTACAGGAGCAGGAGACACTGGCAACTCTCATTTTTGTCGGGCTGATTTTGCTGGTCATCCTGAGCTGGATCGTTACGATTCGAAAGAGAATTCTGCGCAAACGGCTGGAAAATGAAATTTCTTTATAGCCCCATCATCTCGCGTACCACGCGGTCGGCCATCTTCACGGCTCCGACCAGCACTAAAAGATTGAATATGAGCTCGCCCATGTAACTCCACACCATCGTAACGGGGCTTGCGTCTGCGGGTACAGCCGGCGGAGTTGCCGCAAATTCGGAAAAGATAATACAGGCCAATACGATGATCGCTCCTTCAAGGCATACTGCGGCATAGCTTTTTAGGAAGCTCTTACCGATATTGCTGCTTGGCTCGCCCGCGAAGCTCGCCAGCGGGATGGGCGCGATCGCGGTGTAGAGATAGAGCTTAAAAAAGCGCCCGTATACGCTCATGATCATGATGAACGACAGCACGATGATGAACAAGCTGCCGAGCAGTGACACCGCCCAGGCTGGTATGCTCTGTAAAAACGTCAGGTCTCGTATGGCCGTTTCCATCTCGGTGGGGATCGTTACCGCCGCCTGCGCGCTCAGTCCCGCCGCATCCGTGGCCGTGGATATGATGCCCTGCACGATGTTAAACAGCGCCATCATCAAGTCGAGACCGTGAGACACCACGGCTTTAGCCAGCACGAAACGCACAAACAACTTGAGCGCATGCTCGGGACGCTTGATTTCCGTAAAAGAGCCACACGTCTTTATAATGCCCACAAGAAAAAACAGCACCAGCAGCGCATAACCTATCGCCTTAAGCGCGCCGTTTATGTTGACCACCACATTCCAAATACCCCCGCCCTTGAACGTTTCGGGGGATTGGGTAATCAGCTGCCAGATCTCCGTCAATTTATCGTTCCACGTGTCCAAGGCATTGGTAATATTGTCGATAATCCAGTTGCCACTTCCCACTTATTTCACCTCGTTTCTTCACGGCAGACCTTGCCCAAACTATCTATCGGCATGGTTCATCCCTGTGCGGCGTTTTCTCTTTAATAATTCCGTACTTGTCATCCACATAGAAGCGGCCAACAAAAGGATTATAGATGGCGGAACAGCGCACACCGTTATATTCCGCCACGTATTGGTTGTCTCCGACCTTTTCCACAATCGTCGCTTCCCGCAGTTCGCCGTTCAGTGAATGAATATGCATTTCTTCTGTAATTGGCAGATTTTCATACATAGCATTCAGCCTCCTGTAATAAGATTCAGGATTTCTTTTGCAAACGTAATAATAATGCCGCCGGCAAGGGTTAGGAACCCGTTCGCGCGTTGCGAAGGATCGTGGCTTTTGAGCGACAAACCCACCTGCACAATGCCGAACGCCAACAGGATGATACCGATCGCACGGATCAGACCGAACATAAAATTGGACAGGTTATCGACCACCTGGAGCGGATCGTCCGTCGCAAAAGCCGTAGCTGCGAAGGAAAACACCAACACAACGGCGCAAAAGGCGTAGAAAAGCACTTTTAATTTTCGGGAAATTTTCATTTGTTTTGTTCCTCCTTTTAAAAAATTGTTGATTTCTGAAACTGAATATGATTATCTTTATATGAACATGGTATCTATTTGCATTTTTTGAGGTGTATATCAATGAAACAGGTAACAATTACACATGGGGGTACAATCCGGTTTTGGGGTATTTGGTTCGGCAGACCGATGGATAATTATCATACTGTTACTAGCGCAACGTTGGATGAAAAGTCTAATATCTTGACCATTAAATTTGATTGTGGTGAGACATGCATTGTTTATGAACCACAAGGCATTGTATCTTCCAAGAATACTTTCCATATTGAAGATGCAACACGTATCATATGGACACATTATTATTACGGAAGGCCCCAAACTTCCGAAAATCTCATAACATCAGTGTATGTAAAAGAAAACGAAAACACTGTTGTCTTAACCAGAAGTGGTTGTTTAAATCCAGGCACATGGCATAGTGATTCCACTGGATTCTATGCGGTTGAAATCTGTTAGCTTTACCTCCTATTCTTCATTTATTTTGTTCTCCGTTTCTTTATTCAGTATTTTGTTGAGCTCGTCTTCGGACAGCACCACGTAATCGCCGTAATCGCCGTCCAGAAGGATTTCGTCCATATCGAGGGCAAGGGGTGAGAGTCCGTGGACGTATGGCGATGCTCCGCCGGCCGCGGTCATTCTGATGTTTGGGTGATGCAGGAGATCGTACTTGCCATCCTGTACGGCGCGCTCGCCGCGTATAAACAATAGGACGTAGCGGTTGTCGAGCATGCGCACCTCATCCGGCGTATACAGCTCGCGTCCGGTGATCTGCCAGTTGGTCGAATAATTGCCATGCCTGCCTTTGCTCTGGCCGTATGTATTGGTATCAATAGTGGCTTTGCCGAGCATTTTGCTGACGTACTCGTGTGTGGACTGCTCGTTGCCTCCGAGATAGACGAACTCGTCGCAGTTGCCTACGATACTTTCCCATTGCTTCTCAAACAAGGCTTTAAGCTGCGCAAGGTTTTGCAGGATGATACTGACGCTGATCTCCCGAGAGCGCATAGTGGAGAGTATCTTGTCAAACTCATCGGGCAACGCCACGTTTGCGAACTCGTCCATCACGCAATGAACGTGGACGGGTAGCTGACCGCCATGCACATGGTCGGCGCGGTAGTAAAGCTCCTGAAAGAGCTGTGTGTACAGCATACCAATGATAAAGTTGAGCGACGAATCGTTGTCGGGGATGAGCGCAAACAGCGCCACCTTCTTTTCACCCAGTGAAGGGAAATCCATCTCATCGTGGCTGACCACACCGGCAATTTGCGGGAGGTTGAATTTTTCCAACCGCACGCCGAGGCTAATGAGGATACTTTTCGCGGTCTTGCCCGCGGCCAGCTTGAATATGTTATACTGCTTGACCGCGAGGTTCTCCGGGTCACAATTTTCCAGCCGCTCAAACAACTCGTCGAGTACGCTGGCGTATTCCTCATCGTCCTCGCGTACGTCCGCCGCGCCGATCATCTCCATCACCATCGGAAAGTTCTGCTCAAACGGCGGCGCTTCGTGAACGAGGTAGAGGATAAGGGCCTCCATCAGCGCCGTTTCCGCCCGCTCCCAGAAGGGATCATTGCTCTGCGCGCCCTTGGGCGTGGTGTTACGCACAATGTTGCCGACCAGTTTCAGCACGTCCTTGTCGTCCCGGAGGTAGGTGAACGGGTTATATCCATGGGAACGCTCCGTGTTAATGAGGTCAAGGACGCGCAGCTCATAGCCCTTCTGCTCCAGCAAATACCCCGTATCGCGCAAGATTTCTCCTTTTGGATCGAGTACGACGAACGACGTGTTGCACTGCATGACGTTCGGCTTGGCGTAAAAGCGCGTTTTGCCGCTGCCACTGCCGCCCACCACCATGACGTTGAGGTTGCGCCGGTGCTTGCGCCCATCCAGCCCGATGCGCACGTTCTGCGAAAGCAAGATGTTAGCGGGCTTATTTTTATCCGCGTATTTTTTAGAAATTTGCCTCGGGTCGCCCCATTTGGCGCTGCCGTGTTCCTCGCCTTTGCGATAGTTGCGTTTCAGGGCGTAATAGATACCAATACACAGCCCGTAAATCAGGAGAAATATGAGAATAGTCTTGAGTGAGTCGGCGCACCATGTGATAGCCGTTGGGTCGTTCATGCCGTTGGTAAAGGCGGTTATGATACCCGTCAAGCCCTGAGATAAAGAAGGGGCGGCGATCAACGCCGCCCACACTACGGGGATGAGCCCCAAGCCCCAAAGGATAAGGCTTGTTTTCTTATTTTCAGTCGGTCTGTTCATCTTGCCATTTCCTTATTCCGTTTTTTCTCTTTTCGGGTGGGCGCATCCATCACATCAAGCAGCGTTTCGTCCACAAAGTCGGTGGGGCGATTCAGTTCCACAAGTCTGTTACGTTTGTCGTTCAGGGAACTGATGATGAGCCTCTGTTGGTACTCGTCCACCTCGATGACGCGTTTATCTTCCATTTCCGTCACCTCTCCGGCTGGTTTTTTTGATGCTGTCGTTCTGCGTAGAGGTTCCTGTCCACGCGCTCTATGATGTCGCAGGCGGCCTCACGGATACTGCCCAGCACCGCGCGTTTTTCGCTTGTATTCATATCCGTTAATGCTTCTGGAATACGGTCATATTCGGGAGCGTCGATTCCATATCGTCTGCAAACAACAACCGCCGCACAGCTTGAAACGAAGGCGTCCCAAGCCGGTGCGTCTGTCATGTTCTCCGCATGGACAAGCTCGCAGGCAATAGCGGCAAACAGCGCGGCTCCGTCCATATCCCGGGCAACATAGACCGTGTTGTCTTTAACGGAATACAGCGCGCCCATGCCCTGCGAGACGTCATCGGACACCTTAACGGGAACGGGGGTATCCGTTACCAGCGCCTTAATCCTTGATCTCATGGACGCTTGCGTCCTCTCGCGAAGGGGCTTGCCGTACGTCTGCGACATGTCGTAATGTGAATCTTTACATTTTGATGCTAATGGAAAGTAGTTATTAATGTTAAGTTTCATGCTGTGATCTCCTTTCGATAAGAAAAATAGTGTTCATAACTTTACATTACATCTGGATGCTTGAATAATTGAGTCAACTAAACAGAAGGAGGAAAATCCATGGTTGATTCAATTAATGCGCTCGGGCTTGATGCTGCCATTGAAGAGCTTAAAACGTATGTGGTATCGAACTACAGCATAAAGTCAGCGTCCTATTATTCCAACATTTTGAACGGGCTGAAGCTCTATGCGACCAACGACGACAGAGAATCAGCAGATATTATTGCTGATTACTACGAGATGATCACACATAATCCACCGTTTCAAAGACCAGATACAACATGGCTGAAGATCAAAGCTCGGGCACTTCTGATGCTAATCGATGTTATCAATGGAAATAAACCAAAACGTGAGTATGTCTATGACAGGGAACCATATGTTGGAACATTTCTCCCACAGCTGATTTCATACAGGGAATGGCTTCAGGAAAAAGGGAACAGTCTAGGGACCATACGCAGAAAAACTGTCGTTACGATTGATTTTCTTCGGTTTATTGATAGCGCCGGTATTGCATCGATTGGTCAGATATCGGTGGAATCCATCCTTTCTTACCTGCAAAGACGACAGGCGAATTCCAGCAATGGCAAGAGATATGCAGCATATACCCTGAGGAATTTTTTGACCTGTCCCGTAATTCGTGATGGGCTGGAGTTTGACCCGTATCCTTTGTTATGCGGATTCCGCCTGAAGAAAAATGACCAATTGAAATCCTATTATACGACTACCGAATTGAAACTGGTGATGGATGCTGTGGATCGTACGAGCAAGTGGGGAAAGACCATTTATGCGATGATGCTTCTCGCCTGTGTCTATGGGCTCAGGGTAAGTGATATCCGGGAACTGTATCTTTCCTCAATCCACTGGCAGAAAAAAACGATATCCCTTTATCAGAAGAAGACAAAGAGATATGTCGAGCTGCCGCTTACCGAAGAGACGATGTTGGCACTTCTTGATTATCTCAGGAATGTAAGACCGTCTTCTCCGGATCCGCATGTCTTTATTCGATATCTGCATCCACATGTCCCTTATTCAGAAAAGGACAACTTTGGATCGAAAGTCACTGCCTATTTTAGAAAAGCAGGCGTAAATACCGATAACAAGCATCACGGTCTTCATTCGATGCGTTTTAGCCTGGCAACCGACCTTCTATCGGATGATGTCCCGATTAATGAGATTGCCACCATTCTTGGCCATACGACAATAAAGTCAACTAAGCAGTATATCTGGTCTGATTTGAAGCATCTAAAAGCAGCTGCTCTGGAGGTGCCCGCATATGATCAATGACAAAGAATTTCAGTCATACCAGGACGGCCTGTTTAAGCCATACTTCGAAGGATTCATCGAATACAAACGAATCAAAGGCGAAAAAGTGGGGCATTCCGCGTTATCAAGGATGAAGCATCTCAACGATGCCCTGAACAGCTATGGCACACTTGAAATCACCCGGCAGATGGTAGAAGAGCTCCTTAAACCAAGACCGGGAGTAAGCGAAGTGACACGTTATGCGAGAATCACACACCTGCGTCAGTTCCTGGCATTTCTCAGCGCACTCGGTATCCAGTGCTATCAGCTGCCATGGAGATATACCCGTTCACTTCACTGCCAGTTCCGGCCATACATCTTCAGTGATGATGAGATCATCAGGCTGGTCGATGCGGCAGATAATCTCCGGAGATGGCAGCACCGGGAAAGGCGTACGGAAATCTACCCCATCATCATCCGTATCCTTGCCGGTACAGGTATGCGTATCAGCGAGGTCCTTGTATTAAAGCGATCTGATATCAATTGTGATGACGGAGTCATAAAGGCTGTCAATGGCAAGAATGGTGTTTCCAGATATATTCCAGTGTCTGACAGCCTTAATTCGGTCATACGGAAATATATGACTACCATTGGAGACGACGAACTTTTATTCAGGTCGCCCAAGACAGGGCATGTTTATTCCTATGATACCGTCAGAAGTATCTTTCGTAAGCTCTGCAGAATGGCGGGGATCTACAGACCTGACGGATCAACGCCGAACATTCACTCGCTTAGGCATACCTTCTGTTCAAAGAGCCTTGAAAAAATGCTCTCTGCAGCAATGGATTTTTATACGGCAGTACCGATACTTGCCGCGTATGTCGGCCATGTGAATTTTCGAGATACGGAAAGATATATTCATTTCACTGACAGCGGCTATCACGATTTCTTTGCGAAAGAGGACTCCCTCAGGAAACTAATACCGGAGGTAAATGACGATGATGAATGACCTTCTATCTTATTACGTACAGAGGTATTTCATGTCTTATCTGATTGGCCAGCATAATTACGGCAGCAACACGCTCTCCTCCTACCGGGACACGTTCAGGCTTTTACTGATCTATCTAAAATCGTCGGGATCTAAAAAAAGGCGGACACCAATTACTGACATCAATAAAGACTGTGTCCTGTCTTTCTTGATGTGGCTTGAATCGGAAAGACATAATTCGGCGTCTACAAAAAATGTCCGGCTTGCTCATCTGAAATCTTTTTACAGCTATGTCCAGATGACAGCGCCGGAGTTGGCTGTTCATTGCGACAGTGTGATGAACATCCCTTTTACAAAAGTCGAAAAGAGACCGCCTGCCTATATGACGGAAGATGCAGTCGGACACCTGCTTCATTCCATAGACCGCAATAACCGGCAAGGCATCCGTCATCTGGCAATATTGTCACTTCTCTACGATTCCGGATGCCGCGCTCAGGAGCTGATTGATTTGAAGGTATCTGACATCCAGTTTGAGAAAGGCCGCAGAATCTACGTACACGGGAAAGGTGATAAATACCGTGAGATACCAATACTGACCGATACCGAAAAAATCATCCAAAAATATATCAGCATTTACAGGCTTGATTCCGATGATCTGCTGTTCACTAACCATCGCGGCGATAAGCTCACCCGTCAGGGGATACGATATATCCTCCGTAAGTATGCCGACAGTCTCCGGGAGAAACATCCGAATGAATTCGAACCGAATGCCCACCCGCATCTGCTGCGACACAGCAAGGCGACACACCTGGTAAATGCAGGAGTCAATATCTATAACGTCAGAGACTTCCTCGGGCATTCCTCCGTAGTAACGACACAGGTATATTTAACATCCAATCCGGAAGTAACCCGTAAGGCTATTGAACGAGCATCAGCAAAGACGGTCCCCCAAAGCGCGGATTTCTATACCGCAGAGGAAAAGCATACCCTCATGGATTTTTTGGATACGCTTGTATAGCAATATTTAATGTAAAGTCGGCTGGCGCTCGGTGCCGCTGTTTTCAGCCTTCTGCTGGCTGGCTTTACATTAAAAAGGACTTTCCATTAACATCAAATACCCGCTTCACGTCAAAGTTGGTTCCCATCGTTCCATCCGCCCGTTCGTATTCGCCGCTCGCTTCCAGCACCTGTAAGGCTTTTTCATTCCGCTTGACGGAACGCCCGCGATCGTGCCAGTCGTCAAAGCTCATGAAATAACTTGCTTCCGGATTCTGCGCCAGAATCAGCAGCGTATTGGACACGCTCGTCCGGCCAAGCCGCGATTGCATGGCGAGGTAGCTTAAAAGCGCTTCGGGGCTGGACAGCGTTAAATCTGTCATCCCGTCGATGGTTTCGTAGAGATGTGCGCGTTCCGCCTGCTTGCGCTGCGCCCAAGCCTCCTTGTCAAACGGCTGGTCTGCTTGTCTTCTTGTATTTTGGTTTTCAAGCAAGTTGTCAAAGTTCTCCATGTGGTTACCGTCCTTTCTCTGTTTTATCTTTCCTGCTCCGCGCAGGCTCTTGGTGCATGGTCTGGCGCGTCTTCTCTTTGGCGGGCGCGCTCTTTTCCCGCCGCTCCTCTCTGATCCCCCTGATCTGCCGGCGCACGGACGGGCGCTCAGCCTCGACGGTATCGCTTCTGGTTTTTGAGGAAGGCGCGGACGGACGTGATTTTTCCGTCCCCGCCCTGGTAGGGTTTGTTACATCGGCGGGCTGCCTGTGCTCCGTCTTTTGCGGGGTATTGAGCATTTCGTCCAGCGTATGCTCGTCTACGGTATGCGCGGTCTTTTCGGACGGCGGCGTAGTGCGCTCCTTTTCCGCGTCGGTCTCTCTGGCCTTCATGTCCCGCGCTTTCTTGATATCCTCGCGGATCTTCTCCACGTCCACCGTAGAGAGGGCGAACCGCTCCGCGATGCGGTTGACTTTGGCGGCGTCATTGGCATTCACCACGATATCGCATAAGCCGTCCGGCTGCTTGCGGTTGACCACGGCGGCGTACAGTACGCCGTATTTGCGCGCCTCTTCCGCGAAGCGTTTGAGCTCGCTTGTTTTGATGACGAACACCTTGGTCGGTTTGCCGTTGAACGCCTGCATCCGCGTCTTGCCCCTGGTACGTTTCTGGTCCTTCAATGCTGCGATGAGGAAGGTGGCGAGCGACATCGCGCCTTTACCCGTAAGATTGCTTACGACCTCAATGCCTTTAACGGTCACGTTAGTCGCCATATTGACGATCTGTTCTGCCGCGTCTCCTGTCTGGCTCATGTGTTTTTCCCTCCTTTTTCTTAAATAAAAAAGACGCCTCCATGTGGAACGCGTCTGATTTAACAATTGATTTGTGTTCGTTTCATCTAGAGATTGATATGAATGTCCATTTCAAGGCTTCGGCAGATGCCGGCGTTGGGTGCCCTGTTGTCCATACAGAATGTTCCCTATCCAGTTCCCGATATCGCAGAGATGAGAGATGGCTCCATGCAAATAGTCAGCAATTATACTTTCAAAGTTCATTGCAACTCTTTCTAATGCCAATTTCCTCGTTCTCTTTCCAAATCCTCAAAGTAACCATCATAAAAGTGTTTGGTTTTGGGTGGATATTTATCGTTAATATAATCTGAAAATTGCAGCATAACAACGTCATCAAATTCATTGGCATGGTCAAAATTATATTTGCTCAAATAATCTTTCTTTTTCCTTGCTGCTTCGTTACTCAAGCCAAAACATTCCATAAGAAAAGATACAGTTATACTGTACCCTCTACTTGCTATAGTTTTAATTAGTATATTGGGAGCATTAGCTTGGGCTGCAAAAAAATGTGCTTCTATTTCTTCTTTTTCGCTGTGCTTTTGATGATTGCATTTTATATGGCCAATCTCGTGCCAAAGAGTATGTTTCATACGAGCATCATATTTCTCTTTGTCATATAAAATTAATGTTAGATCCGGGCGTAACCCTTTTAATAAAAATGCATCATCCAATTCATGCCCTAGCGTTATTTCGGCTATTGAAAGCCCCGTTATTTCGGCATATTTTTGGTAACTGCTAATTTTAACACCTTTACACTTTATTTTATTTCCCGGTATTGGGAACTCGTGCAAATCGAGTTCTAACAAGGTTAGATATGCTAAAGAGGTAATCCCCGCCCAATCGTGTTGCACTGTTATTCCTCCTTGTCATCATCATTGTCTTCAAGGAGAAAATTATCGATTGTTTCATTAAATATTTTATAAGCTTGCGCTCTTTGTTCTTCTGTCAATTCACCGGTTTTGCGGGCGATAATAACAAATTCCTCAGGTATTTCACTGTAGCCGCATTTTGTTAGCAATAATGATTTATCAACATTTAAAGCCGTTGCAAGCTTTTCTAACGTTGCAGGATCTGGCTTAACAGAGCCTGCTTCAATGCGGCTTATAGTAGAGTTTGTCACCCCTGCCAACTCTGCTAATTTTCTCTGGCTTATTGATTTTTCTTCACGCAGTTGGACAAGGTATTGCCCAAATAAGATAGCTTCCATTCCGAACATCTCCCTTCATGAAAAAATTATAACACTTGCGTTCCACAAATGCAACAAAAAGTGTTGCATTTGTGGAACGTACATGCTACAATAGTGTTGCATCAAAGGAACGGTGCCCTAATGGAAGCAGAAAAGAAAAAACAGCGGTATTGTGACTGGCACTCACAATCCACTGCCTCTTTTATCTGCGGCACTTCATATCATTATGTAATGCCGAATCCCTACGGTCATATTAGCATTTTGGTATGAAAAAAACAACCTACTACATTTTGTGGGTCGAAGAGCCATGAAGCACAATTAGGGCTTCTCCTGAATGCAAAAAAAATAATCAGGAGGTACATTATCATGATGTACGCAAAGAAAATCAAAATGCAGGTGGGGTGTAATAACGCCAACAACACACAGGAAATTGCAGAAATCTATCTTGAGGGCTGCAATAACCCAGGGTTCTTTCAAAAAGCAACCCTCCACGACTACTTAAACACAAACCCGAACAGCATCAAGGTAAATATCTCACCTTATCCTTATGTTGTTCCAGCAACAAGCTCCAGAGGTGAGAAGTACGTTCGATCTGAGCCGAATGATACACCATACGACAATCTGCTGAAATTGCCAAGAGTGTAAGGAGGTACATTTATGACTGTACATCACGGCGGAAAAGTGGGCGCTGCTGGCAAAGCACTGGCTTCAAAATCTTCTGGGAAAAGTGCAAAAAGTAAAGCAGCAAAGACTTTGGTAAATCACAAAAATACTAAACACTAATAAGAAGCGGCTTGAACTAAGGGAGGTTTGAGTCGCTTCTTTTTCCACTTAAATGTTGTTTTGGAGTGTTTACTGATCGGTTCACTGGTTCAGGCATTCTCTTTCTGTGATAATCAGACATACCAAAGCCTTTGAAATCATACATAAAAATATGGGGACTCGAATCATCTGTATGGCTTGATTCTATTAATCATTTCCCGTTCCTTATTGCCTTGCTTCTGTTGGGCCATCTGTGCCTGCTTTTCCGCAATCACCATAGATCGTTCAAAAATAGCGTCGCACAGCTTCACCTCCTGCCTAAGCGATTTGAGCTGCACAGATAAAGAATCAATGTGCGTCACAAGTTGCGTCTTTCTTTCTTTTGGAACGGACGTGCGACGCTTCTCATTCGACAACGCCTTGCGTTCGGTAGTTAGGGTAGCAATCTTCTGCTCAGTATCCGTTCGAAATGTGGTGAGCTGCTCGTCGTTGTCGATGCCGTGCCTGTGCAGAAATTTCGCTTGCTCGGTGATGGCGTCCATCAGCCGCAAGTCTTCGCGCAATAAAAAAGGCGCCTGGCCTGCCGGCTGGCGCTGCGCCTCGCGGAGCTTATATAGGTAATGGAAGTACAGCGCACGCAATCCCTTCCATGTGACGCGGTATAGCTTGAAATCCCCGCGCACCTTCACGCGCCTGACCGTAGTCGGTTCCGGCTTCGGCGGTCGCACCGGCATTCGTTGCCGGAGGATACGCTGCCGGATGCCCTCCTCAGTGTAGTTATCGCCCAGCGAGTAAAGCCGAACAAACCGCTCCTTGCCTTGCGGGCGCACCTTCATGTACTTGCCGCTTGTCACAACCTCGTAGCCCTTTTCCTTTAAACTCCGGATGAAAGCCTGAAAGCTCATGGACATCATGACGGCCTGATCCACGTCCTCGCGGATGGCGCTGCGCCATGTGGGACGGCCTTCGTTCTCCGCTTTCCATTCGGCGTAGTGCTTGGCTCTGCCACGTTCCGGATTCTCTACGATAGACAGGCCATATTCTCTGCACAGCCTGTCGGATGTTTGCCGTATAAGCCGGTATGACGCGTTGCAGTCGTTGTATTTCTTCCCGTCCATAAACGACACCGAATTGATCACAAAATGGTTGTGCAGATGCCCTTTATCAAGATGGGTGGCAACGATGATTTCAAACCGCTTGCTCCAAAGTTCCCGCGCCAGCTTGACTCCGATCTCATGCGCGATATCCGGCGTGGTTTCCTCCTTAGCGAAGGACTGATATGCGTGAAATGCCAAAATGCCGTCCTCTTTGCAAAAGCGTCTCTTGGTCAAAACCATCTGGTCGCGCGCCGTTTCAGGGTCACAGTTGATGCCGGTGACATACAGCCGCTGCTCTGTCTTATGATTCTGCATCGTATAGTCCATGACGTCGCTAAGCCCCTGAAGTTCGTTCTGCGAGTATACGGACGCGTCTGTTTTATCCGGGTTCTTTGCATAGTTGACCACCTTATCGAGCCTGCCCTTGATATCCCATATCGCCGTCGTCGCCACAGGTTATCCACTCCTTTTTTCCGGCAGGGTTACCGCCTCATGAATTTTCAATATAGCTTTTCGCAAATGCGCAGCTTCATGTTCAAATGCGGCTCCGTCTACATATCCTGTTGTATTGGCCTTTGCCGCAAGCTGGTTGATGTTGCCGCCGATGGTGCGAAGCTCATGTATCATATTGTGATAATCAATGGGTGGAAGCTCCTTTGGAACATGCCCATTGATCAGAGAGCGCAGATAATTTTCCTGTGACAATCCGGTTCTCTGCGCATTGTCATGCAGGCGCTGATTTTCAGCTTCATTCAGCCAAACCTGAGCTCGGATATTTCGTTTTCTCATGTATAAGCACCTCCGATACGAATGAATGGGGTATTAGGGGCAACCAGCCCCTAACAAGCGGATTTTGGGAGACAAAATCCAGTGCTTGCTATGACAACGCAGGGCGTTGCCCCTATACCGGCCGGGAAAGAAATCATCTCTCGAAGTCACGCGCCTCGCGGCTTTCCCGCGTCCTTTCATGGCTCTTTCCAAAGTGATCCAGTTGCTTGAAACCAACACTGTCCACGTAATACGCGGTGCTTTTCCCACGTTCCCGGATGACAATCACGTCGCTGACCGACAGGGAATGCCCTCTGAAATCCTCAGGGTGTTCCGTATTGAATTTGTAGAAAAGGCTCTCCAGCGTTTCATTTGGCCGCATGTGGCCGGAGTACATCAGGTCATAATTTCGGATATCACACGGAATGCCGTTTTGCTGAAGATAGCCGTAAGGCTCAAATTGGATATCGTGCAGTTCGTCCGAGTTTTTAAGCTGATATATCGAAAACCGGCGCTGAGAGGTGGTATCCGAGAGCTCTGCTCTGTCCGGATGCTCTACTGCCTCCGGCGTCGGTTCCGGCTCCACCTTCTGCACATGTATCTGCCCATTCGCCGAGTAAAACACTTCGGGCGATTCAAAGAGCTTTGTGTATTTTTCGGCCAGTTTGTCCGGAAGCGATGTGAAATTATCCTCACTCAGACCGACAATGAGAAACGTCCCGGCGATAATATCTGTCATCTCGCCGTTTTCACCGTATATGGCGCGGTTGAGCGGAAACCCGTCCAGCTTGCCTTCTTCGTTGCAGACAAGTCCGACCAAATCTTTATACGGATATATTGCCTCGATATACCCACCTACCTCTTCTTGGAGAGAATGAAGATCGGGATCAATATCCTTAAGATACGGCCTTTTCATGGGTCCAACAACTAATACGTTCATTTAATAATCCTCCTTTATTTCTTGAAATTTCGCCCTGCAGGCATCAAATGGATAGAACACGTACAGGAACACAAATGTGCGAGATTATCGCATGGTTATGCGAAATTATCTTGAATATCTGAAACAATCAATATATAATAATGCCATATTCTGACGAAATAATTGGAGGTCACAGTAATGGCCGTTTCATACAATAAGCTTTGGAAGCTGTTGGTGGATAAAAAGATGAGTAAGGCGGACTTACGTAAAGCTGCTCGCATTGCTCCCAATACGATGACTAAAATGAGCCGGGACGAAGAAGTCTCTCTCGCAATTTTGGGGAAGATATGTTCTACGCTGAATACAAATATCGGCGATATTATAGACTTTATTCCCGATCAAACATCGGAGGATGCACATTATGAGTAAAACGAAGAGGCTGGAGATCATCTTTTATAACGGCGAGCCGGATGGCATTCGAACCTATATGCGCCATCTTTCCACGATGAAATCCTTCGTAGTTCCCCGTCCTTATCTTAATGAAGCGAAGAAACTAACGGGAATCAATAATCCCGGTGTCTATTTCCTTATCGACGATGAAACGGGGACGTTGACACAGATCTATATTGGTCAAACTCGTAATGGCGTTTCAAGATTGGACGATCATAATACCAAGAAAAATTTCTGGAACAATGCAATCCTGTTTCTGGCCGACGACGAGCATTTTACGCTAAATATCATCAGCGGACTTGAAAAATATGCAATTCAGAAAGCTATTGATGCCAACCGGTACCGCGTAGATAACAAGACCGTACCAAAGTACAAAATATCAGAATATGACATGCCTTTGGTTGAAGAAATCTACGAGGAAATCGAGTTTATCATGGCAACTTTAGGCTATCGAATGAACGGAACCGTTGAAACAAGCAAAAACATCTTTTCTACTTCGCGGCGCGGTGTTGTTGCTTATGGAGTCTATACCGGTGAACGATTTGAAGTGCAGCCTAACTCTGAAATTGATATATCACATCCTGCCAAACTGGAAAGCTATAACGCCCGGCGAAAAGCAATGCTATCTGACGGAACTATCGTCTCAAAAGGCGACGGGAAGTATTATCTGACAAAGATCATCAGCTTTAAAACACCTAGCGGCGCAGCTGACTTTGCTCTCGGCGGTAGCAATAACGGCTGGGTGGAATGGAAGGACAAGGACGGCAAAACCTTAGACGAGCTATTCCGCCAGACCGAAAGTGAATCTATATAACATTAACATGAGAGGTTAAAGATAAATGCCAACGCTTGAATGGATTGGGAAAGACAAAGTCATCAATCACCACCAACAGGTGCCCTTCCGGGTACTTGATCGTAAATATAGCTTTGACGCGGAAGGACAGCATGACGCGGATAATGGCAGTGAAAATATGATTATTCGCGGCGACAATTTGGAAGCACTCAAAGCTTTGCTGCCTCGTTACGAAGGCCGTGTAAAGTGTATCTATATTGATCCGCCATACAACACTGGTAACGAGGGCTGGATCTATAATGATAACGTCAACGACCCGAAAATCAAAAAGTGGCTGGGCGAAGTGGTCGGCAAGGAGGGCGAAGACTTAACGCGCCACGACAAATGGCTGTGCATGATGTATCCGCGTCTCAAACTGCTACAACGAATTCTGGCTGAGAAGGGGGCAATCTTCATCAGCATTGATGATACTGAACTGCCCAGCCTTCGATTGATTTGTGACGAAATATTTGGCTCGAACTGCTTTGTCTCAAACATCTCTTGGCAAAGAACTTATTCAACAAGAAATGACTCAAAAGGCATTGTAAACGAAGTGGAGCATGTCCTTGTTTATGGTAAACAACCAAACTGGAGTCCAAACAAACTTCCTCGCACTGAAGCAATGAATTCTATCTATAAAAATCCGGATAATGATGATAAATTATGGACAAGTGACAATCCATTTGCTCCTGGAGCAGCTACACATCAGGGAATGGTTTATGCCATACAACATCCTTTTACGGGGAAAATGATATACCCTAGTAATGGCGCTTGTTGGCGGTATCAGCAAGACGATATGCTTGAGATTATGCAGGGCTGGTGCAGTTATGAATTGAAAGACCTTCATGATGAGCGTGAACGTGCTGCAATTTGCGGTATTCCTGATAGTGAAATACGTCAAGGTGTTAAGGGTATTGTATTATCTGACTCGCAAGAAATATCCACTGAAAAAGCAAAGTTTGTTTATAAAAGGGGCCAATGGCCACGTTTCTTTTTTACTCGAGGTGGAAAAGGCGGTATACGAAGAAAAACGTATCTAGAAAACGTAGGCGGCAGAGTCCCGACAAATTTATGGCCTTATACAGAAGTTGGTCACACTGATGAAGCTAAAAAGCAACTGCTGGCCATATTTAATGGTATGGCTACTTTTGACACACCAAAGCCTACCCGCCTGATTGAACGTATTCTTCAGATTGCTGGAGATACAGAAACACTTATCCTAGACTCCTTCGCAGGTTCCGGTACCACCGCTCATGCCGTACTTAATATGAACAAAGCTGATGGTGGCCATCGCAAGTTCGTCCTTGTAGAAATGATGGACTACGCCGAGAGTATTACAGCGGAGCGTGTCAAACGCATCATTCTCGGTTACGGCGAGGATAACAAAGCGGTTCCCGGTACAGGTGGAGGTTTCAGTTTCTATGATTTGGGCGAAATTCTGCTTCTACCTGACGGCAACCTCAACGAAAACATCGGTGTTGACAGGATACGCGAATATGTTTGGTACACTGAAACGCAGAAGGCCATGCAGTCAGTTGCAGAACCGGACAATGCCTATTACCTCGGTATCAGTAAGGATACGGCGTATTATTTCTATTACGAACGGGAAACGGCTACAATGCTTGACTATGCTTTTCTTTCCACGGTCAAGAAACGGGCGGACGGCTATACCATCTATGCTGACCTTTGCATGCTGTCCGACGCAGAACTAAAAAAGCGGAATATCACATTCAAGAAGATTCCGCGCGATATCGCCAAACTGTAAGGGAGTGAACTAGATGGAGCTGAAAAAATATCAGAAAGACGTCATTGCAGACTTGACCCGTTTTCTCACACTGCTAATGGAAAAGCAAAATATTTCTGCAGCGTATAGCACCCTGTGGACAGAGAAAAACGTGCCGATCGGCCTTGGCGGAATGCCGTTCTACAACGGCATCATTCCCGGCGTCCCGGACGTATGCCTCAAGGTACCCACCGGTGGAGGCAAGACCTTCATTGCCTGTAATGCTATCAAACCGATCTTTGATTCTATGCCGCGCGGACACTCACAAGCCGTAGTCTGGTTGGTACCGTCCGATTCGATATTGGAGCAGACTTATAAGGCTTTAAATAACCCCAGTCATCCTTATCGCCAGCGTATTGACGTAGACTTTAGTGGCCGTGTAGAAGTCTATTCCAAGGAACAGCTGCTGAACGGTCAAAACTTCAACCCAACGGCTGTTACAGAACAGCTCTCTATTTTCGTCTTGAGTTACGATTCCTTTCGCACCAGCAAGAAGGATGGACGCAAGGCATATCAGGAAAATGGGAATTTGGCGCAGTTCGCAAAATATCATTCCTCACCTGAAGCGCTATTGCCGGATACCGATGAAACAGCCTTGATACAAGTTGTTCGTACGCTCAAACCCTTAGTGATTGTAGACGAAAGTCACCATGCCACCTCAACGCTGAGCGTCGAGATGCTTCAAAACTTCAACCCATTCTTTATCTTGGATCTGACAGCCACACCAAAGAAGAGCAGTAACATCATCTCCTTCGTGGATGCTTCCCAACTCAAGAAGGAGAACATGGTCAAGCTTCCGGTCATTGTGTATAACCGTAAAACGCAGGGCGACGTGTTCACTGACGCTATAAGAATTCGCGCTAAGCTGGAAGCACAGGCAAGGAAGGAACAGGTAACTTCGGGGCGCTATATCCGTCCCATAGTTTTATTTCAGGCTCAGCCTAAAACGAGTTCGGACAGTACGACGTTTGAAAAAATCAAGCAGACGCTGGTTGATGCTGGCATACCCGCGGAACAAATTGCAATCAAGACGGCAAATACCAATGAACTAAGAAATATAGAATTGATGTCGCCAGATTGTCCAATCCGTTTTATCATAACCGTCAACGCACTCAAGGAAGGATGGGACTGCCCATTTGCTTATGTGCTTGCAACAGTCGCCAACCGCACCTCCAGCGTGGATGTGGAGCAAATTTTGGGGCGCGTGCTGCGTCTGCCTAATACGCGTAAGAACCAGAGCGATGTATTGAATATTTCTTATGTTCTAACATCATCCAACGATTTTCATGCCACACTAGATAAGGTGGTATCCGGACTGAACAACGCCGGTTTCAGCAGCAGGGATTATTATGCTAAAGATGTTGAGTCCGATGAGCCTCAGCCGGAAGCGTCTGCCCCAGTTGTACAGCTTAAGCTCGACGATACGAAGTCGGCAGAAGATGAACTCGACAATGTAGACATTCAAGCCATCCGAGCGTCAGTAGAAGCAACGACATCATCTTCAAATTCCGAAACAGTAGAAACTCCGGTGGAATCCGACGAGTTGCTGGCAAGCGCCTTGGAGCAGAACACCGCCTATGAAACGGCGTTTGAAACGATGGAAGAGACTGCTGTCAATTTAGCCCCCCAGGAGGTGCGCGATAAAATGAACGTATTTCGAATGAACGAAAAATTCGTCGAAGAAGCCGCCGCCCTCCAACTACCGCAGTTCATGATTGAAACGGGGCCAAGCCTGTTCTCTGATACCGGTTATGAGTTGTTACAGCAGGAACACCTAGCCAAAGGATTTACGTTGAAAGACAAGGATGTGCAAATTGACTTTTCAACCATGGAAGCGGAAATGGCACGTGTGGACATCGACGATGCCAAAAATGCCACACCCAAGGCGTGGAAAATGACCGGCTATGACAGCACATACTATAAAGAGTGGTTTGCCTCGCTTCCTTCCGACAAGAGAATCGCTCAGTGCAAACTTATAATACACAAGCAGCTATCCAAGCTGGATTGTATCAACGATAGGGAGTTAAGAGCCTATATTGATCGCATTATTGAAATGTTAAATGCGGATCAGCTTGCAGATTTGGAACAATCACCGTATCCATTTGTCATTAAAATTAAGCAAAAGGTTCAGGCTTTGCTTGCAGTACATGCAATAGATACCTTTGATTTATGGCTTGAGCAAAATAGAATCATATGTCAACCGCGCTACGCTCTACGCTCTACTATTTCCCCGGTTGAATTTACGACCACCGTTCCCAACTCTCTTTATACTGCTGAGGAAAATATGAACGAGTTTGAGTTCCAGGTAGTTTGGGCTCTCTCCGCATTAAAAAATATCAAGTGGTGGCATCGTAACATTTCACGACTTGGCTTCTGCATCAACGGGCCGATTAACGCTTATCCGGATATCATTGTTATGACCACCAGCGGAAAAATATTGCTGGTAGAGACAAAAGGTGATCATCTAGATAATGCGGAATCAGAAGAGAAAGCACGTATCGGCGAAAAATGGGATAAGGAATCCGGAAAACAATTTCGGTATTTTATGGTGTTCAACAAAAAGCAGCCCACTTATCCTGGAGCATATTCTCTAGACAGATTTATGGAAATCGTCAAGGGACTTTAACTGCTCAAGAAGGCTCCCTCCTTCTTTGCTATCTTTCGGGCTCCCCGCGCATCCTGACGGCGAGCGATATTCCTTTTTCTATCTGAAGCTGTCTGTTATAGTCCTTGCCCTTCTCGGGAAACAGCAATTCCGTGGTATAGCGTTCCGGCAGCAGCGCGCATATCGTTTTCGCGGCCAATCTTCCCGCCTCGTCGTTGTCCAGGCAAAGGACGATACGACGTATATCAGGACGGTCATGCAGATGCTGCGCCAGAGCAATGGGAAGCGGTGTCTCGTCGAGCGTCCTTCTGGGCTGATAGACGCCCGACAGCGAGAGGTAATTAAATTGTTGCCATGCGTCCTTCCGTAGTGTAGCAAATGAGAGCAGGTCGATGGCGCTCTCGAACAGATACACCGTATCCGAATCCTTATGGAAGGGCAGGGCAAAGGCGTACCGTTTGTCGCTGCCGTCCGCCTCGCGCAGGAACACCGACGTGGGGCTGGAACTGCGCAGCATGGCATATTTGGCCTTTCCTTTGCCGTCAAAGCCCACAAAAACACAGTTGTGACGTTCATCCTCATACAGTCGTCCAGTTCGTATGCAGTATTCCAGTATCTCCGGCTCAATGCCGCGTCCCGTCAGGTATCGGAGTACACGATCATTGTTGACATATGGCTTTGGCAGCACGAACGGCGGTTTGGACGGCGGCTTTGCCGTGTAAACAGGAGGGGAAGGGGTATATATCGCGCAGCCGCACAGGTGTTGAACAGCCTCCACGAATTCCATTCCGCGCACCTTAATAAGGTAATCGAGTGCGCTTCTGCCGCCGACGCTACGCGACCACCAACACCATTTACCGTTGGATATTTTCAGGCTGTCGTGCGTGCGGGTGGTGTAAACGTTCGCGTTGATCCGCACCAGCTCGCCCGGTTCATATGCCCTAAGATATGAAAGCAAGTCCATTTGTTTTGCCTGCTCAATCTGTTCTCTGGTGACATAACTCTTTTGCATGCTTTTTGCCATAATCGTCTCCTTTGGATATAAAAAGACACCGGCTGATTCCGATGTCTCGTTTTGGGTGTTTCAGTAAAGTTGTTACAGTGCGCCGACGCGTTTGAGGTATGCAATACAATCCGTATGGCCGAAGCAATAGATTTCTTTGCGCTCCATGTTTTCTTCGTTGATTTTCAACATGGTATACTGAACAAGCGCCGCATGTTCTTCTTCGCCGACCGATATCGCACCTTTGCCTTCAAGCAGCTGCAATATGCAAGGATGCTTTTCCATCAGCAAATCGCTTTGCTTCCGAAGCGCCGTATACTGTTCATCGTCACGTAGCTTCGCGGCCACTTCATTCTCGATCTCTTTGTACCGCTCATTAATCCAATCCGATTCGGGGTTCATAGAAAACTGCTCCTTTCCAAATCTCCTGTTATTTAGTGTATTCATATTATTGAGCCATATCAAAGCTGTCGATTTACCGCGCCACGGTATATTCCCTTTGTCTTACATTTCCCTCCTGTTCCGGCTCGCCGTCTATCATTTCCGGCCTGCCTTTTTCCATGTTGAGCAATGCGTCCAGCTCGGCCAACCGCGCGGATTTCTCCTTAAGCTCCTGCTCCTGTGCAAACGACTTATCCACCTCCAGCCTGGCCTCGTCCATCTGATGGTGAATATCCTCCAATTTGCGTTGGCAGCGTTCCACCTCGCGGGGCAATCCGGAAAGCGCATTGTCAATCCTTGAAATATTCCCATACACATCGTTACCCAAAATGATGGAATGACCGAGTACGTTCTTTATCGTCAGTTGAAACGCTTTGGTAAATGTGTCAAAGGAAAGAATCAGCTTAAATCCGCGGTATTCGCCGATTTCAGCCGGGTCGGGCGAGGTCCTGGCTTTGCACGCTTCAAGCAGTGCCTTTCCGGCGGGCTCCTTTTCATCATACCGGACGCCTCCTATCGTCATGGGCAAAAACTTCTGCCCGTCCTCAAGTACAAACTCTTTCAGGCGCACGATGTCCTGCTCGTATCCGCGCATACTCTCCTCGGTCTGCCGTATCTGCGACGGGAAGTATTGATACAGGTTATCTTCCATCGCGTACCGCTGGCTCAAATGGCTCGCTTTCAGCAGCTTTAAGCGTGCCACCTGAATATCCAAATCCATCTTTTCCTTTATATGCGGATTGCCTGTCGCCAACGCTTTGACCTCGGCATACGTCAGCGCCGTCTCGTCGATGTCTTCGCAGCTGCGCACAGGGCTCTTGCTGGTCATAATCTGAGAAATAAATCTCTGCTTGTTCTCGATGGTCTGCCACATATAACTGTCGAAGGTGTTCTCGGTGACGTACCTGAAAACATGAATCTGTTCGTTATCGTTGCCCTGCCGGATGATACGGCCTTCGCGCTGTAGGCTAAGTACCCACCGCCTTGCCACATTGCTGTGGTAGGTTTGCAAGCACTCGCCCCCGAACCGTACATACAACTCTCGCTGTATACGGCTCTCCACTAACATTATCAATCTAACTTACCATAGTGTATTTTTCGATGACACTCATGACAGACTGCAATAGTTTTTCGCCGCCGTGCTATCATAAGCCTTTCCCAATATTTCTTACCTTGCAAGTCTTTTAGCTTTCGAACATGGTGCATTTCTAATGGCACATTTTCTGCACCGCAGATTTCACACCTTTTGGCTTTAAGCCTGTCCAATAAACTGGTACCGCTAAGATATTTAAGGTCATTTGGGAGCGTATCACATCTAGCTGTTCTGGCTGTAGTTTTACGCTTGAAGCCTTCATTGTAGAACAAACGAACCCTTTCCTTGCCGTCTTTACCTTTAAATCGAACGCCAAAATCTTTTCCGATACGGTATTTTTTAAGCAATTTCGGAATGTAGGTGCGGTATTTTGTGCAATAAGTTTTGTACATGCTGTATCCCATCATGTATTTGAAGCTGTTAATTATTGAGCTGTTGTTGGCAATAGAGTAATAATTGTAGAACCCACGAATTTCAGAATTATACTTGTCTAAAATCTCAAGATCATCACTGTCCTTCATGCTGTACCGTGCTGTAGGTTTCCAGATTTCCTTTCCATCTACATACATCAATTTAATGGCTTTTAGTTCCAACAGTTTTTTGCGGATGGTTTGGCTAGTTACCTTTAACACAACTCGTCCTACATAGTCTCTCTTGAGTCGTCCCATGTTGTCACGTTTGCTGAGATTGGACTTTCGAACATGAATGTCATAACCAAGGAATTTTGCAGGCTTTTGAGCGTTTGTTATTAACGTTTTTTCGCCTGACAATTCAAGCAAAAGAGTCTCAGCCATAAAACTCTTGATATCCTCCTTCGCCCGCTTGCAATCATATTTATTCCCAATGATGCCAACAAGAAAATCATCGGCATATCGAACATATTGAAGCCGCCGATAATCCTCATCCATAGCAACGCCATATGGGACGTTGTTTCTGGTTTTTTCAATTTCCCTTATTTGCTCAACTATTTGCTCTTTTACAACCTCATCCACACAGGCATTCAGCTTTTTAACCAAATTGCCACGCTGGACTTCAAGTTTACGGTATTCGGAATTCCTTTTTCGCTCCTTACCTTTATTGAACTTGTCCTTATACTTTTGCATAAATTTATCGAACTCGTCCAAATAGATGTTTGCTAGTATCGGGCTAATAATCCCACCTTGTGGTGTGCCGCTGTATGTTTTGTGGTACTGCCAATCTTCCAAATATCCTGCATTCAGAAATTTACGTATAAGCCTTAGAAAACGATTATCAGAGATGCGTTTTTCAAGTATTCGAATCATAACATCATGATTGATGTTATCAAAGAATCCTTTTATGTCGCCCTCGACAAACCACTTAACGCCAGTAAAATTGTTCTTTACCTGAATTAGTGCAGTATGACAACTTTTATTAGGTCGGAACCCATGTGAAGTGTTTTCAAATGAACCTTCATAAATTGCTTCTAAAATCATTCGAAGCACTTCCTGTACAAGTTTGTCGTTGAAAGATGGTATACCCAGTGGTCTCTTCTTACCATTCTTTTTAGGGATATATACCCTTCTGGATGGCATAGGTTGGTAACTTTCGTTTTTTAATGCTTCAATCAGGGTTTCGATACGTTTCAGACTCATACCATCAATGGTCTGTTCATCTGAACCTTTCGTCATGTTCCCTTCATTTGCATAGATTTTTTGATAAGCTACCGCATACATTTCCCGATTAAAAAGAACCCTATACAACCGTTCGTAGTGATACGATAAGTCTTTACTATGGTTTGATAAACTTTTTAACACTTTTTCGGGATTTCTCAAGTGTCTCACACACCTTCCTAAAATTATGTTAATGAATATTAGCTGCTTCCCTTCGCCATGTACAAGGCTTTCCCTTGCTCGGACTACTACGGAAGCTCCGTTACCATGCCGGATATTCAAGGGTCTACGCCCTATAGCCATTGCTGACGTTCCAGTTTAGGTAATCCCCGTTTAGCTGCATAACAACTTAGCACGATAGATTGTCGGATACGACTTCCGTCCTTTTATGCTTATTGCATATGTGCCGCAACTTGTCTCTGCCGTTTTACCTGAACAGCGGTAAAACGGTGTTGCAGTATGACGATTTTAGCCATCTTACGTCATAGTCCCGACACAGACCACTCAGACTATCGTTCAACCAGTAAGGGTTTTATCCTCATATCTATCTTTTCATCTCCCCATTCAGTCGCAGCCTGATAGCTGGCTGACTCATGGCTTTACCGACGTGCTTTGTTCCCTGATGTTTGGTTTCCCTCACAGGTCAGTCGGTTGATGACAGGCACACCGTTTTCTCCTCCTTTCTCGGTGTTTAGACACTTGCCTGCTACCTTGCTAAAGGTAGGTTTGTTATACGGCCTCTACGGGCGCACGCTCGATGTCCGAAGGCCGCCACGGTACGTCCAGATGATGCTCGGCCACCAGCCGTTTCTGCACGTTCGTTCCCGCGCCCATCTTAAAGGTGGAGCCTAACAGGATGCGCACCTTGCCTTTACGGACGTTACCGAACAGCTCGCTCTTTCTCGTTTCCGTGTTCGCATCGTGGATATACGCGATCTCATCCTCCGGTACGCCCTGTTCGGCCAGCTTTTTCTTGACATCGTCGTATACGTTGAAGCTGCCATCGTAATGGGGCGTCGAAAGATCGCAGAACACGAGCTGCGTCAGCCTGCTGTCCCTGTTTTCCTCCCACATGTGGTAGATATTATCCACGCAGGCGCATACTTTGCCGTCGGTATCATCCGGCAGCAGCTCATTGATCAGCCGCTGATCCAGCGCCAGCTTGCGCCCGTCGTTCGTTATTTTCAGCATATTGTCCTCGGTCGCGTCCACCATGCCGTTTCGTACTTTTTCGGCGCGTTCAGCCAGCTCCGATACGATCTCCCGTTGATGCTCGCTCGGCTTAATGACGACGTTGTGGTATTCCGTCTCCGGCACGGGCAGGTTCAGCATGTCCGCGGTCTGGATGTCAGCCACCTGCTTAAACATGCTGAGTAGCTCCGGTAGGTTATAAAATCGCGCAAACCGCGTTTTCGCCCGGTATCCCGTGCCTTCCGGCGCAAGCTCGATGGATGTCACCGTTTCGCCGAACGTCGAAGCCCACGCGTCGAAGTGCTGCAAGCCCTGGCTGCGCAGCGCCTCGTACTGCAAATACCGCTGCATGGTATACAGCTCGGTCATGGAGTTGCTGATGGGCGTTCCCGTCGCAAACACAATGCCACGCCCGCCGGTCAGCGTGTCAAGATACCGGCACTTCATGAACAGGTCGGAAGACTTCAACGCCTCCGTTTGCGCGAGGCCGGCGACATTGCGCATCTTCGTGACCAAAAACAAATTCTTAAAGCTGTGCGCTTCGTCCACGAAAAGGCGGTCTACACCCAACTCCTCGAACGTCACCACATCGTCCTTCCGGCTGGTATCGTTGAGCTTATCCAGCTTGAGCTTGATGCCCTTTTTTGTCTTTTCAAGCTGTTTGACTGTAAACCGCTCCGCTTTGGATGCCTTGGCGTCCGCGATGCCGCCCACGATCTCGTCAAGCTGCTCCTGCAGCACAGCCTTCTGCCGTTCTATGGACATGGGGATTTTCTCGAATTGGCTGTGCCCGATGATCACGGCGTCATAGTCGCCGGTAGCGATACGTCCGCAGAACTTCTTCCTGTTGCGCTTCTCAAAGTCCTTGCGCGTCGCCACAAGGATATCGGCCGACGGGTATAGCCGCAAAAACTCCGCTGCCCATTGCTCCGTCAGGTGATTGGGAACCACGAACAGGCTTTTTTGGCATAACCCGAGGCGTTTGCTCTCCATCGCCGCGGCAACCATCTCATACGTTTTTCCAGAGCCGACCACGTGCGCCAACAAGGTGTTGCCGCCGTAAAGGATATGCACGATGGCGTTGACCTGATGCGGCTTGAGCGTAATCTCCGGGTTGATACCGGGAAACTTCAGATGGCTCCCGTCATATTCGCGGGGACGGATGCTGTTGAATTTTTCGTTATAGAGTCCGACCAGCCGTTCGCGCCGGTCGTGATCCTTCCACATCCATTCATGGAAAGCATCCTTGATCTGCTGCTGCTTCAGCTGCGCGATCGTGGTTTCCTTCCGGTTCAGGACGCGTATCTCTTTGCCGTCCGCGTCGATCTTCTTATCGAAGATGCGGACATCCTTCAGGTTAAGCGTTTGTTCGATGATCTGGTATGCGTTGATGCGGTCGGTGCCATAGGTGACGTTAGCCAGAACACCGTCGTAATCGGCCTTTTTTCCCTCGATGTTCCATGCTGCCGTGTAGGGGGAATAATGGACTTTTATCCTGCTTTCAGCGTAATAGCTTGGCTTCAAAAATTCAAGCACAAATTGCCGAATATCCTCCTGCGGGAGCCATGTCGCGCCCAAACGCACGTCGATTTCGCCGGCTGTCAGGTCCTGGGGCTGCACGGCCTCCAACGCCGTCACGTTGGAGGCATATGCCGGATCGTTTTCGGCAAGCTCTTTGGCGATGCTTAGCTTCTCGCGTACGTTGCCGGAGAGGTACTCGTCCGCCGTCTCATACCGCTGATTAGCAGGGTTTAAGAAGATGACTCCTTCAAGCTCGCCGGTCAGTTCATCCTGGGAACGTCCCGTCAGGCTCGTCATATACGGAAGATCTACGCGGGCTTTTTCCGTCAGCGTCACCGCCAGTGCCTCGCTCGCCGTGTCTACCGAAGTTACGACGGTATGCTGCTTGATGGTGCGCTTGGTGAACATATCCGCCTTGCGTTCCAGCTCGCCGTTTTCATCAATGACCTCAAGCGAGCATAACAGGCAATACGAGCTGTCATCCGAAAACGCCATGTTATTGGCGCGGCTGTTCAGCAGGCCATATTTTTTGGTGTATGCATCGTAAAGGACGTTCAGGTTCTGTTGTTCGCGGTTGATGGCTGCGTCCGCATATCCCTCCAGTTGGTACTCGATGAGCCTCCGCGTACAGTCGCGCAGCTTGATCATGCCCCGGATGCGATTTCCCGCGGTGACGGATACCTCGATCTTGTTCATCCGCGAATTCTCGCGATAGTATATCTGCCCGTCTATCAGCGCAAAGCTAAAATTGCGCACATTGGGGTCGGCGGGGATGGACTCCGTTTCGTCTTCCTCAAGCTCGTTCTGTTCATACTCGGTGATCTCCGCGTGGATGTTCTCTATGGCGATACGCAGCTGGTCGGCCAGTTCTGCGCCCTCAAAGGGTTTGCAGGTGGTTTCGCTCTGGTTACCATACATTCTGTCGTCATACGCCATCGTTCCCAGTACCATGTCGGGGTTTTCCGCAAAGTAGCTGTTGACGGGGATACCCTCGTCGTTCTGTGATAGATGCACCCAATCTGGGTCGGTTTCCACGGGACGGTCGCGCTTTTGCAGGAAAATGATATCCGTCGTGACCTGCGTTCCGGCGTTTGCGGTAAACGCGTTGTTCGGCAGCCGGATCGCACCGATGAGATCCGCGCGCTGCGCGATATATTTGCGCACGACGGGGCTGCGCTTATCCATCGTCCCTTTGCTTGTAATGAATGCGACGATACCGCCCGGACGCACCTTATCCAGCGTTTTGGCGAAAAAATAGTCGTGGATAAGGAAGTGGTTCTTGTCGTACCGTTTGTCCGCCACGCCGTAGCTGCCGAAGGGGACGTTGCCGATGGCGAGGTCGAAGAAGCTATCCGGCAGGTTGGTTCCCTCAAAGCCCTGCACGGCGATGTTTGCGGACTGATAAAGCTGTTTGGCGATACGTCCTGTGATGCCGTCCAGTTCTACACCGTACAGCCTGCTGCCCGACATGCTCTCCGGCACAAGGCCAAAAAAATTCCCGATACCGCAGGCGGGCTCCAGCACATTGCCCACCTTAAAGCCCATGCTTGCAATCGCCTGATAGATGGCCTTGATAACGGTGGGCGACGTATAGTGCGCGTTCAGTGTGGAACCGCGCGCCGATTCATATTCATCCTCGGTTAAAAGCTGCTTCAACTCGGCATATTCATTGCTCCAGCTTGAATTGGCCTCGTCAAACGCCTGCGGAATGCCGCCCCAGCCGACATACCGGGAGAGAATTTCCTGTTCATCAGCGGTGGACATGCGGCGCTCGCTTTCAATCCCTTGCAGCATCCGGATGGCCGCGATATTAAAGCCGTATTTCGTCTTGGCTCCGCCATGCCCGAGAGCATCGTCCGTGATGCGAAAATCCAGCTTGGGCTGCTTGGGCTTTTCCGGCGTGAGGTCGATATATACGCTCTTCAACGCAATACCGTTCGCTTTTTCCCATGCCGGCTGTAAAGGCTCGGGCAGGTCAACGTCTATCTCGACGTATGATTTTTCGCCTTCGCTGTCGCCGTCTATCGTCACCGTATCGCCCTCTCGGGTGATGGAGACGGTTTCTCCGCGTTCCCGTACCCACTCCGGCGCTTCCGGCGAACCCGGCTCTATTGTGATTTTTTCTCTTGATTGCTGCGAAAGCAGTTTCCTGACAGTTTCGATGTGCTCGCTGCGGAATATGGGAAAGCCGGTCGCATTGGCAAAGGTTATATCCCGCAGGCTGACGCTCCCGAACTCCTTGTTGATGCTGTCGATGATAAAACGCCGTCCGTCGATGGTCAGCTCCGTGCCGGGCTGGATTTCGTTCTGTTCCCCGGCTGGTTCCGCTTCCTGAACCGCCTCGGACGCTGTGTCCCGCACAATCAGGCCGTCGTTGAGCGGATTCTCACGTATCCGGCGGTCAAACTCCGCGCGGGGCATTTCCTTTGACAGCAGCGGGTACTTTTCGTCGCTTAATGTGACGGTTTCGTCGTCATATCCGATGACGGTATATTCGCTCGCGCCGATGCAGACGGTATCGCCAAGGGAGTATTTATACTCGGCGGCACGGCGCGTATCCGATTCCCGCGAGATATCGCGCGCTTGATGTTCTTCCCGATAAGCCGGTAAATGGGCTGTTTCCGCTTCGGAGAGATAGCGGTTCGCGGCAATCAACTCCTCGATGCGCTTCGCCGCTTTGCTCCATGTCAGCAGAATTTCCGCGTCGGGGTCAAGCAGGGAGCCCTTCGTGATTTTTATGCCTTTGCCGCTGTGGTCTTCCCAACTGTGGTCAGCCGTTTTGAGGGCGCTGCTGCGCCCGCCGATACCGTATTCTTGTTTGAGAAACGCTGCCCTGTCCTGCGGGGTGTGCGCTTCCAGAAAGTACAGATAGATGCGGTATTTACCGTCCGCGACGCCGCTGCCAAGCGAAAGCACCTCGTCGATCTCGGCCTGGGAAATTGAAAAGGCAGAGGTTTTATCTGCCTCTGCCTGCCTGATCGTTTCGATCTGTTCTTCAGTTGTGGGAAATAGGGTTAGCTGTTGATGAGGCCCTTGAGTACCGCTTCCTCGGCCTGGAGCTTGATCATGTTCATCAGCCCCGTCCATTTCATCGGGTCTTTGGCTTTCAACGTCTCCGTCACGCCCTGCTCCTTCGCCATCCGCGCCGTCGCCGCTTCCACCTGTTCCCGTGCCGTCCGGTCGATCTCCGCCAGATGGCTGTCCATCTTCCCGGACAGCAGCATCCCCGCGTATGTCCCTTTCCTGTGGTTCTTGAGAAACGTTTTCCTCAGCATTCCGTATTTCCCGATGGGGCTCGTCTCCGGTTCGCCCAGCGTCAGGTCGGGTATCAGGTAATCGCCCTGCCGCGTGTATGTGATCTCCATGCTCATCGCTCCTTTCTTCTTCATCTCCGCTTATATTGTCCTTCAGCCGGTTCTTCTTTGCAAGCCTGTCGCGCTCCTGCCGCTCGATACCCTTGACGGTGCGCTCAATCTGGCGCAGCACCATTTCGGATATGTCACCGGCCGCACTGCCGAGCTGCATGACCGTATCGAATGTATTGAAATTGTATATATTCCTGAATAATTCCCCGGGCAGTGTTTTCGTTTCCAGTCCCAACCGGCTGAATACCATGTAGGATATGCTGTCGGTCAGGGCTTCCTTAAATATGACGCCCACATTGATTTCGTCCATATCGGACAGGAAGCTGTTGTCCCGCGCGCCCATGAGCTCGGCGAGATAGTCTGCGGTATTATCCTCAACCGCATTGCGGATGATATCCAGCAGTTGGCTTTCAAAGCCTATAGCCGATTCGTCCGCGTCGCCGAATTGGTGGGACAGTTCTTCGATCACCTGATCCCGGTACGCTGTTTTCATCTTCCACAGACGGAACGGGATATGATGCAGGCTGTGCGTATCCGATACGTCGAAGACATGCCTGAGCGTGGTTTTGCCCGTGCTGTCGTCGATGAGTGCGATACCCTTCGCGCCGCGGTTCACCCATCGGTGCATGGTGTCGTTCCATAGCTTGATGGAGGCGCAGGCGGTGGCGTTCGGGCGCTGCGCGTAGATCAGGATTTGTTCCTCGAACGGGTATTTGTACAGGCGGGCGGCTGTTTCCAGAAAGCCTGCCCATGCGTCCGGCTTGTCCGTCACGTGTTTGGCCGTTTGTTCCATAAGGTCGGATATTCGTTGCAGCTTTGTTATCAATAATTGCACCTCCTATTTTTAGCACAATAAATAAAAAAATCGCGACATGATCGCGACCATAATTCTTGATACCTTTATTATATTAATTTAGTGGAATAAAAGTTTGAGCATTCTTTCAGTGGATTTTTTAAATATTTCATCAACCATACCTGAGTTGTAATCACTTCCATATTCACAATTTAGATAGTTAATAAAAGCATTCATTTTTGTATCATTTAAATATTGATTCAGCAAGTAAAATATATCTTTTCCTTTTTCGATTAATCCACAAAGGTATTCATATTCCTCTATATTTAAATTTAGATAATTAAACTTCTGATTAAAGACATCAAATAATTTATTATCACAATAATCATATATTGCCGGTAACCTTTGGACTTTTTCAAATGTTATTGATAAAAAGATAACCTCGTCTGCGTTCTTAATTTCCTGATTAATGTCATTATTAATAATTCTATTATACATATTTATTGCTTGCTTAATTGGTTTAAATAATAGCTTATCTACTGCTTCAAAAAGTCGATTTTCATCATCAATTCTTAATGTTTCTTCAAATGGTCGATAACCTTTCGCTTCTACAACAAGAAGTTTGTTATCAAACTTTACATAAGTATCTGATGATCTTGCATTATCAACACTATTTGGCAACGAAAATTCAGGAATATGCATGTACATTAACTTACTGTGTTGTACTGCATATTCAGTTATGTTTGAAATATAATTTTCAAACACTCTTCCAATAAAGGTATTAAAACTCGTATCTTCGTAGATATTCCGAATATTAAAATAAAGGCCTTCAAAAAATCTGTTTATAATAAATTTATCAGATAGTGAAAGGTATAGCTCATCGTTCAGATTAAGAAGGGCATTATCATTAAATAATCTAAAATCCCAACTATCAAGATAATGTAACTTCGCATTATTAATTATAGTTTTAATATCCGAGCTCATTTCAACAATTATTTTTTTAGCTGTTTTTACATCTGATAAATTCTTAATAAAATTATTTAATTCAAATTCAGGATACTTGGGGTCATCTGAAATATGTAAATCTAAAAGCATAAATGCCACTGACAAATAAGTTTCAATGCTGTAATTATACTTTTCTTCAAATTCGGAATTAAAATCTAGGTATTCATTACTATTATAGTCTTCGACTTTTCTTGCTAATTCACTATAGATATAAAAAGCTCTGGATATATCGTTTTTGCAATTTCTTTTTTGATTTAGTATTAGATTTTTATGCATATAACATAATTGACTGGAAAGTTCTTTAGGTAAATAATCAGCAATCATTAATTGTAATGTTAAAAAGCTATGCATATCCAGTGCATCAATTTCATTTATTGGAATTATATTTGAATTATTAAAATCGCCATTAGCAAGTATCCATTTAGTAGTATATAATACACCCTGTAAAGAATAGAGGTAAACATTACTTAAATACATAGCACTTTTTATTAATCCGATTCTTTCTAAAAAATCAATATATGCTTTTTTCATGTTGATATAATTTTTTTGATGATTTAATAGGAAGGCTCCAATATACAACATCTTATATGGATTTAATGTTTTTATTTTTCCAATGATTCTGTCTTGTTCAATAACTTCGCAAGAATATAATTCGCTATAGGTGGCTATTGTTTCTAATGGATAATTTATCATAGAACTTAAACCTTAAAATTATTATATCTCTATATATTCTATAAATAATGACTTATACCTTGAAAATGTAGTAGAAAGGCAGATAACTATTTACCTGCCTTTCTATATTGGATGTTACTTCATCAATTTCTTTTTCGCTTTCTGATTTGCAAAAAAATAATCCCGCCCAGTATAAACACGCAAAGCCCGATCATTATCGCCGTTTTCATCAATAATTACCTCCGTTCCTTTCAATTTGCATCAGTACCTCTATCCATTCCGGATCGAACAATATCCCACTGTTTTGTCTCATATAGTCCAGCGCAGCTTCCTTGCTCCATGCCTTTCGGTAGGAGCGGTCATGGCATAGCGCGTCGTACACATCGGCTACCGCCACCACCCGTCCCGGCAGGCTAATCTCCAGCGCCTTTTTACCCATATAGCCGCTTCCGTTCCATCGTTCATGATGCTCCAGCGCGGCAGGCGCAGCATCAGCTATTTCCTTAACGCCTGATTCCTTTAACCTCTCGTAGCCGATGACGGTATGCGTCCGGATGATACCCCAATCCTCGTCCGTCAATGGCGCATCCTTTTCCAACAGGCCCGGATGTTGTCTGTCGATGATCTGCTTTCCGATATCATGTAGGAAACCCGCCATAAACCATGAGAATATCTCGTTTTCTCCGACACTTGGATTTCTGCATTGGATCATACGTCTGGTTAGCTCAGCCACACCATTTCGGTGTCTCAGATATTCGTCGTTCATATCACACCTCGTTTAAATGCTTATCAGTGCATACAGATAACTCGTGAGTATTGCGCCCATCGCGCCGAAGGAGAGAACTGGCGCAATGGGTATCCGGCATTTCAATGTTTTTTCCTTTACCAGCGATTTGATCATGAGCACCGCAAGTACCGGAACCATTAGCGTAAAAGCGATTACTGCATTCATCAGCCCCAAATAGAGGGTAATGGCCATGACCAGCTTTACGTCACCGGCTCCCATGCCGCCTCGCAGCCATGAAATAAAGAAGGGAACGGCAAAGGCCGTCCCTGCCGGATATGTCCACCATGTGTTTCCGGCAAGTCCCATCAGCACCGTATGCGTAATTCCAAGACAAAGCATCAGAATAATGGACACGTTGTACACAGTACGTTTTCGTATATCCGTGTAGCTGCACCATACGAGCATGGCAATAAAAAAAGCATCCGTCAGGATGCAGAGAATATTAATCATTAAAATACCTCATTAATAAATTAGAATTTTATGAATTACATGTCAAAAAGAAAGCTTATTATTCCTCGGATACTCAGCATGCCTCAAGACTTTATACTCTGCCCCTAAACAGCGTATAGGTGAAAAAACCATAGTATCCCGGTATATCCAGTATGAAGTCCGGCGAATCCTCCATGCAAAGACGCTGAAATTCTAATTGATCTTTCTTTGACAATTCCGGATTTTCGGTCCCCCAACGCATTTTAAATAGATCGGCAAAGGCTTTTCGCTTTTTATGACTGATTGGAGGAGTAATATCACTTACAAAAGTCTGTGCCCTTATTTTGCTTAAGCCTGCCTGTTTAAACCATCCCATTGCACGCATACTATGTAGCTCTGGTTTCATATTTCCATTAAAGGGAGCTATTCCAAAAGAAGTAGCATTTAGCCGAGCTTCTAAAGCGGGGTATCCGGGGAGCAGTTTCTGCGAAGACCAGTTAAGGATATATACCATACCTCCAGGCTTTACGGTCCTGGACAACTCTTTTAGCAGTAAAACAGGGTCTATTTTCAGATGGCCGACGAGATCCATGCTAAATGCCCAATCAAATGCATTTTCATCAAAAGGAAGTTTGCTTACGTCGCCTTTTATAAAAGCAACTCTTTCCATCATGCCTGACTCTGATGCCAAATTACATCCTCTTGCCAATAGCTCTTCTTCAATATCCAGACCGGTAACGTGACTGCGAACCCCTGCCTCTGCCAGTATAAAAGTATAAAAACCAGTTCCGCACCCTGCGTCCAACCCCTTGCCGTCAGGCGGTATCTGTAGTGTATTTACTACGGTTCTTATTACTGATTCCCGGTAGATATTAGATAATTCCAGTCTTTCAAGGTATTTTTCTGCAGTAGTCATATTAATCCCCGCGTAATTTAACATATTGTATAAAAATCAAGCAGCTTAAATTCCAAAACCGTTAGAGCTCTTCGATGCATATTTCTTTGATATAGAAGGTCCCCTTGGTGCAGTGCATCGAGATCATAAGAGAATCTTCACCTTGCTTTGTATCAACGATTTCGCTAAAGGTCGTCCATTCTTCGAAAATTTCCTGTGTGGCAGAAGTCGGCGGGTTGCCGTTTTCGCCGCAAAGCGTATAGTGGCGCGTGGAAGTAACGGATCCTTTCCAGAATGAATAGGAGATCACAGGGTCGGCGCTGATATTTTTCATGATAAAGGACAGTCGGTACCGCTTCCCAGACTCTATGGGCGCTTTCCCGCGCAGCGTAAGCTCACCCACGGAATCGAGCTTTACAACATAAGTATCCGGCTGATCGGTTTCGTATTCTTTGGCAATCGCATAGTCAGCCCCCTCAATTTTTATACACATTGAAAGATCGTTCGTTTTTATCAGACCGTTGATTTCATCTGAAGCGACGAACTTTTCGCAGCTGCAAAATAAAAGAATCAATAGTGTTAACCAAACTACAGGTAAAAATATTTTCAAAGCCTTCATATGTTCCTCCAACAGAAATCTATTAACATTATACCAGTTATTATCAACCACACAACAATTGTTTAAAAACAGGGATAATAGTGCAGATTGCATGTCTAATTGTCCAACATATAATACCAGAGGCAGAAAAACAGGGCCTCTGCCGTTTCTAATTATGAATTTCTTTTTCGTTTTTTGATCTGGAAGTAAATCATCCCACCACGATAAACAAGCACAGTACCACGGTGATAATGATCTTCATTTTGTTTTTCCTCCTTTATAATTGTAATAAGGCATGCAGATAGCTGAGCGCCACAGCGCCTCCCGCGCCAAAAGCCAGCACCAGCGCGAAGGGGATTGTGCTCTTTAGCGTTTTTGTTTTTATCCATGAACGCACCATCAAACCAATAAGAACAGGAACCATAAAAATAAAAGCGAAAATCACATTCAGCAGCCCAAGATAGAAACTTATCGCTATCACCAGCTTTACGTCGCCCGCGCCCATGCCGTCTCGCAGCCATGAAATAAAGAAGGGAACTGCAAAGACCATCCCTGCCGGATATGTCCACCAAGTGCTGCTGGTCAGTGCTATCAGCGCTGTGTGTGCAATACCGAGGCACAGCAGCAAAGCAATAACTACGTTGGGAACAATGCGTTTCCGTGTATCCGTATAGCTGCACCATGCGAGAAGGGCAATAAAAAAAGCATCCGTCAGGATGCAAAAAAGAGTCGTATTCATTTTAAACCTCATCAATCATAGAGAATAAAGATATCGTAACCGGTATGAAGCGTTTCTTTGCCTTCCTCCGCTGTCGCGGTATACCATGACGTGCCGACGTAAAGGACTTGATCATCGTCGGAGTTTACATATACTTCAGCATCGTCGTAATCCACATCGTCAACACCCAGTTGTGTTTGAGGGATGCGGTCGGTTTCTTCAAAGCATGCTTGCCCGACAAGAACGCCGCTTTCGGGGATATCCGCCTCAATTCTAATCTCATAGCGCTCTTTCATCTCGGCCCGATAAGAAGCGTCTTTGGCATGCCAGTCGCTCCATAAACTGATATAGATATGATTGTTATAGCGGATAAAATCGCTGTTGCGTATATCTTCAAAGACGAAACGGACATAGGCCATTGACACGTTGTTTTTGCTGTTCCAGACCTCGCAGTATACATATATCCATTCAGGAATCTCTTTGCTAGTATAGTAGCTGCAGCCAACCAGATACGTATCGTCCGTGCTTTCAGCATCTATCTCCCCGCCGTATTTGAATCCGTCGGGGCATTCTGAAACAGCCGTATACGAGGATGACACAATATACGTTACGTCATTGACCACAATTGATGGAGGCAGATCACACGTAACCGTATCACCATCGCTTTGATTAAGCAGAATAACGGCTACAAATGCGACGGCTATCAGACAAGCCGCGCTGATTCCCCATTTCAGCCAGCGGACCTTCTTCGTCTTTTTTTCGCTTCGTTCAAGCAACTCATCATCAGCCCCGCCAATGGCCTGAAACAGCTTTTCGGCTTTCATAGATTAATCCCCTCCTTCTCAAGATAGTCCTTCAACTTGCTTCGGGTTCGGAACAGAATCACCTTTATATTTGAGGAGGTCATATCATATCTTTCAGATATTTCGGCAATCGTTTCGACATACCAATAACGCCGTACAAACACATTACATGAACGCTCCGGCAAAGAATTAAGGAATCGATTGATCTGCCTTTCCAACTCCCTGACTTCAATTTCACCTTCGACCGTGTTTGGACTGGGAATGCAATCGTATAGCTCATCCAATACAGCGGGCAATTCACCATTATCACGTTTTGCAGCAGTTTTCGATTTAACTTTATTGAAAGACAGATTTCGGGTGATCCTTCCCAGGAAGAACTTTAATTTTTCAGGCCGATGTGGAGGCATCGCATGCCATGCGCCGAGCCAAGTATCGTTAACACACTCTTCAGTATCCTCTTGGTTATGCAGAATGTTGTGCGCAATCATTCTGCAGTTGTGTCCGTATTTCGCGTCTGACTCAAATATGGCTTTATCATCACGTTCCCAATATAGCGCGACAATTTCTCCGTCTTCCATATGCCACTCCTTCCTCAAAATATCCCTCATCTATTAACACAACAAAAAAACAAAAGGGTTACATGATTTCTACTTATTTTATCATAGATAAAGGACGAGAATGTCCATTACCTCTTAATCGTCGTGATCCGGTCGTACATATCGCCGGATATCGTCACACTATCCGCTTCAAATCCGTATAGCTGACCGACCGGCGACCATGCGTAGAATGCCTGTGCCAGTGCGGTATACTCGCCGTCCGGATACCAGAGCGGCGTATAATGCAGCCTGCTTCCGGTTACGGAGTATGGATTGACGGCAAGCTGCCATGTAGCGGTTGTCTCTCCGGCGCTTCCTGTTTCAGCCTCAAGACTGTCATTAACATTCTGCCATTTGGATAGCTGTCCGTAGACGCTTTCGGGATAACGTACCCATACCATCTGCGCGCCGACCAGCTTTGCGGGACAGTCATAATTGGTGGTCAGCGTCGTTACGCATAATACCTGTACACCATAACCGGACTCCATCGTGTTAGGATTATCGCTCTCAGCGATACGCTCGTCCGGCGATATGACAAACGTGGTAGTCAGCTTCGCCCAAAAGGTTTTTGTGATATAGGTTCCGTTCTCCAGCCGTACCTCCTGCCATGTGTGATATGTGGAATTGCTTACAGGCGGCAGATCATACAGGCCGTATGCTTCATAGGTTTGCTGCATATCCGTATCATCCGAGTCAAGCACAACGGACGCCGGAACATCAACCACGGAAATGTCGCTGTTCAGTCCGTTGTTGTTCTCAAGCGTTTCATCAATCTCATTATCCGGGTCGGCTGTAAATGAGATAGTATAATCTCCCGCCGTGTCCGGTACGGTAAATCGGAACACCACGAGATTGCTGCCGCTCCCCGGTACACAGATCGTTTCCGTCAGTGCCGTATTGCTTATCGTCATCCGTATTTTTACGGAGGGAACAGGCTGCGCCGTTAGGTTATTGACCGTTGCGGATACGGTGACTTTTTTGCCCGCATACCAATCCGTGGCGTTTGTATCAATAATCGTAATATCCGGCCTCAGAGCCTTTACCCCCAGCGTTACCGTTCTGGAATTGTTGTTTTCATTGCTTTCCCTGATTGCATTATTCGGGTCAATCGTGGCCGTTAACGTGATTGTTTGTTCTGTTAAAGCGGTCGGTGCGGTAAACGTAAAGATAAGTGTTCTGCGGCCTCCATTGGCTGCCAAAGACGCCACGGTTTTGCTTTGCGTTCCAACGCCGGATATGCTCAATTTCATGACTGTGGAGGATATCGTTTTTTTGCCGATATTCGATGCTGTCACCGTTACCGTCACGGTATCTCCGGCCTCATATGCCGGCTTGTTGGTCGTTATTGCGGAAACCGTCAGATCAGGCAGAGAACCTATCACCACAATGCTCGTACTTCGCGTATTATTGCTTTCATTTAGCTCTCGAATCCGATTATTCGGGTCTGCCGTCGCCGTCAGGCTGACCGTTGTGTCATTGGTTAAGGTCGGCGCTGTAAACGTAAAGGTAACCGTTGCTGTACCGCCCGCCGAAATATATCCTGTCGTCTTTGTTATCGACGTGATATATGCGGAGCTCAGTCTAACTTCTGCAGACGATGCGCTTGCGGTTCCTTGGTTATATATCTTTGCGGTGACCGTCACCGTCTCTCCGCCTGCATATCGGCTCTTGTTCGTGGTTAGGGTAGAAACCGTCAAATCCGGGACTGCCGGCGTTCGTATTGATAACGACGCGGTGTCCGCCACGTTCGATGTGGTGGTAACAACCGTGACCACCGCCTGCAGACTGCTTGAATATGCGTCATATGCCGCCATGTTCGCGCGCATGCGGTTGTCGTATCCCGTTGCGGATATCGAAAAGCTCCTGTTTGAATTCCCTTTATTCATGGGAATGCGAACTGTCAGCACATCACCGTTACCGCCGGTATATCCCAATACCCTTGAACCGCTTGGAAGCCCGCCAGTGTTGAGCGTATATCCGTTGTTCATATTGGTGAGTGTAACACGGGTTGTTCCTACAAAATAGCTTCCGGATATACTCATGCTCATGGACGATAATGATACATTATGCGTCATCAGCGTTTGAGAACGCGCCTTGATCAACAGCTCAATTGACCATTGCAATACGGCCGTTTGCCCGGATTTAGCCCGAACCTTGCTCCCAATCTGTCCGTTTTTCGCATAGGAACGAAGCCGCGAATTGGAATATGCACCGAAGTTCGTGAAGTTATAGTTCTGTGCTTCGCCCTGCTCGGACAACCAAAACCGTATCGCGTTCGCGGTTGCGTATCTCGCTTTTGCCGTGCTCAGCCCACCACTTACATACGGATACCCGTTTTCAAGGATGATACGCAATCCGGTGAGCGTTCGCGCCGAGTAATGGTTAAGTATATCCGTATCCGAATACGATGCGTTATGCGGTGACGTCCGCTTGTGCTCGATGCAATAAGCGATCTGGTCTGACCCAACGATGTAATGATGTGGCGTATTCAGGTCATGCCATCCGCTGCTGTTATGATACTCAAAATAATCGGGCACATCTGCCGTTCCGACTCTGACCGTACCGGCAAACGCTGTTGTTGAAAACAGCGTCATGATGCAAACAACGGCGAGCACGATCAATATTGCCTTTTTGTGTTTCATATCACCAACTCCTTTAATTCTCATCCACATACAGGATGCTTGCCTGTATCCGCATGGGAATCCGGACATTGCTCATATCCCCGATTTCCCACAGCAGCGGCATTCCAAACATTGCGTCGATCCGTATCGTCATATCGGTAATTTCAACCTGCATGTCCGCAAGGCTGTACAGTTTCTCATCTCCGTCGTATCTCACCCAAACGTTATCCTTTTTCACCCAACCGGCTTCGGTCAGGTTGGCGTAGAAGGACTCCGACGCCGAAATGGCCGGCACATCTAAAACCAGGTCACGCACGTTGGCGTTCTCCATGCTGATATCTGCAGATATGGTTGCCGCCCGCTGCAGCTCCGCTTCTGCGGCCTGATAGTTTGCGTAGACTATAACCGCCGAATATATAACAACCGACAGGGTACAGAGTATGAGGATAAGGAACAACGACCAAAGTACCGCATTCCCGCTTTGTTCTTGCATAAAGCGCTTTATTTTCATGGCTTCCAGTACACCTCCGAGATACCCTTTGCTGTAGCGATGATCTGCACGTTGATAACGACCGGATCGCCCAGCGCCGGGCGCAGGATGACGATGGACACGGTTTTTGTGATCGTAACCGTAAACGGGGTTTTGAGCTGGATGGTCTTTGCCTCTGCGTCCTGCCATTCCGTGTCGATCTCCACACCGTCGGGCTCAAGGAGGCTTCCGTCCGCCGTGACGGATGCAAGCGTTTCGTCGTCCGCTTTGCCATACAGCTCGATGGTTCTGGCCGCATATTTCGCTGTTTGATTCAACGATTGCTGCGCTGTAAATATTGGATACAGCGCCAGCAGCGACGCCATGAGAGTAAAGACGATCAGGATGGTGATGGCAACGTCAATGTAACCCTCCGCCGTCTGATCGCGTATGAATTTTCTTTTCATAATTACCTCTTTCTGCAATGACAGGGCTGCCTTTCGGCAGCCCAAACCATTTACGTTTTTACATTACGGCAGCACGTCCACGCCGGTGAGCTCGCCGCTGATCTTGTCAATCAGCCCGGAGAATAAGTCGGGCACTGCGGCGTTCAGGATAAGAAGAACCGCCGCGCCAATGACCACGACGATTAAAATTTTCATGGCTACATCCAAGAAGCCTTCCGCCTTCTTCTCTGTGATAAAACGTCTAACGGTGTTTCTGATTTTCAGCATACTTAAATACTTCCTTTCAATTTTTTATGGTGTAGATAAATAAATCCGCTTTCAAAGGCAACAAAAAAGCAGCAGACCTCCTTTCCGCGCTGCCGGTAAAAGCGGATAAGGGGCTTAAAACCCTACGGCCTGAAAGTTATTGATGATGAGGATTACAAGGGGGACCATAAAGAGCAATATGAGCAGTATCGTCAGGATGAAAGATGCTGCCTTGATCCGACCGGGGCGTTTTTCCATCAGCCGCCGCAGTGCTTCGCGCTCCTTCGTCCGCATATCCTGCTCAAGTACCAACAGGCTGGTGCGCTGGTCAACGCCCTGATGCACGCCGCACAGCACCGAACACAGCGCGGCAAACGACGGGAGCCCCAGCCGGGCGTCCATGCCGCGCAGCGCCGCTTCTTGATTGCCCGTCTTCATGTCGAGTATCAGCCGGTCAAGCTCCGCGCCCAGCGCTTTTCCTGCCACCTTCCTGTATTTCTCAAAGAAAGCCAAAAGGTCACGGTTGTCCTGGAGCGTATAAGTAAGCGTTTCAGTCAGCCGGGGCAGTTCTGCCTCGATCTCGCGGTTTTGCACTTCCACCTTTTTGCGGACAGCCTGCATACTCCTGAAGTAGGCGAGCACTGAGGCGACTGCGGTCAGCAGTGCCAGCCACGGGATGCCGAGCGGAATGAACAGAAGCCCAATGAGCGCCAGCAATAGTGACCTCGCCTTTGCCTTTGAGACGAAATCCTCCGGTTTTTCTGGAATATGCAACCTCGCAAAGTCGGCCTCAAGGCGTTTGCGCTTGTATTCGCTCATGGGGAACAGCTTTGAGATCAGTTTTGCCACCGGCAGCAGCGCGCTCTGAAACCGTTGTGTCAGGTTTTGCTTGCCGTGGATGTTTTGAATGGTATGAATGGATTTGCCGGAGGGAAAGGCGAGTGCCGCCTGCGCCAAACGGAAAAGTCCCACCGAGAGCAGCACAGCAGACAACACATACAGTAATAACGTCATTTCCGTTCACCGCCTTCCACAGGGCGGTACAGCCGCGCCACCCAGACCGCAGTAGCAAGCACAGCCGCCAGCACTACCGCCAGTGTGATCTTACCGGCCAGAGTGGTGGTCAGCATATCGTACCAGTCAGGCATCATCGTACCCATCAGCGGGATGGCTCCCAGCACAATCATGACCGTCACGATGTAATCGCTGAGCTGTTTGCGGATCGTGGTGTCCGTTTCCATCTGCACGCGCCGCATCTCTCCAAGCCGTGCCACAATGCCAGAAAGTGCATACCGTAATTGCCTGTCGCGTTGGCACTGCACCAGCACGTCGCACCAATCGCACCAGTACCTGTTGTCGATCCTTTCACGCAGCCGATGTATCGCTTTTACCACGTCCGAGTCTATAAGCTGCGTCTCGGCGTAAAACTGACGGAACACGCCGTCCAGCGGAGCCGGAAGCAAGTGCAAGCTGCTTTGTACCGCGCCGATCAGGTCGCCCGAGGCCACATATCTGTTGGTGACCGTACCCATCGCACTCTCCAGCTTTTCGTTCAGGCCACGCACATAGTCGCCGGTGCGGATGCGGATCACAATCAGGGGCGAACAGCCAAGTCCGGCCGCCAACACCAGCGCCGCAAGTATGTTGTTCAGCGCCAGCCCGGTCAGCAACCCAAGTAGTGCCAGTATGACAGCCGCCCAGCGGTAAGAGGCGATTTGTCCGCCCATGCCTGCCGCCAATAGCATTTCCTTCGCGTTGTCTGCCGTTGCCGCCAGCTTTCCTTTCGGTTTGCCGGTAATGCGGCGTATCCGTTTCATTTTGTCGTACCACCGCTTAAACGGCTTTGCGAGCTTGCCGGCCATATCCGAAGGACGGACTTTGAATATATAAAACAGCCCCACTGTGATAAGCAGGGCGCACAGGATTTGAACAATCATTTCCGTACCTCCATAAACCTTATAACCGCCGCCATGTCCGCGCCGTTGCTGCGCAGGATTTCCACCAGTTCATCCGAGACGCCGTGTTCCTGGACATATTCGCTCGTTTCGGCCTCGAACCGGAAGAGCGTATTGGCCTGAACCACGCCGTTTTTGATACCCGTCGCCTCGACGATTTCCATAATGCGGCGTGTGCCGTCCGGGAATTGGCGCTTGAACACCATCACGGGAAAGGCCTCTACCACAAAGCTCAGAAGAACGGCGGTTGAAATATTCGTGCTGCTCATCTGGCACATAGATAAAATCCGGCTGTACGCCTTTCTTGCGGAATTCGCGTGCAGGCTGGTGACCACCGCATGTCCGGTGCGCGCCGCCTCCTGTGCCACCATCGCTTCCGCGCCGCGCATTTCGGCTACCGCAATGATGTCCGGGCTGAACCGCATGGCCTTTCTCAGCAGGTCGTTCATGTCGATATCGGCATTCGCCAGGTCGGAGGGGCGAGTGCAGGTATGGATGATGCGGTTCTGGGATTTACCATCCTTGTCCTCACTTAACAGGTCGAGCTCGCGCGTCTCCTCGATGGTATAGATACGTTTGTCTTTATCCACCGCGTTCAGCAGGAAGGCGATGTCCGTGGTTTTACCGCTGCCCGTCTTGCCCGCAAATCCGACCGATACCCCGTGATTGACGCACAGCGTCAGGAAATCCAGCATCTCCGGAGTCGCCGTATGCCATTCCACAAGCTGTTCTTTCGTGACGCGCGCCATACGCTGACGGCGAATGCTGAACACGATGCCGCTGCGCCTGTCCGCGACGGGCGGGATCATGGCTGATACGCGGATGCCCTCGGTGATGTAGCTGTCCACGATGGGATTTGTGCCATCCAGAACGAGGCCGCCCAGCCGTACCATTTTACGCAATGTATCCTCGGCGTGCCTGGGTGAAAGAAAATGCTCTGGGACTTTTCGCCATCCAGAGCGTGTCACGATCTCGATATCCCGCCACGAATTGCCGTTAATCTCCTCGATCTCTGGGTCGGTGATGTATTTATCCAGAAACCCGAAACCGGCCATATCACCATACAGCCTGTCAGCCAGTTGTTGCATGGACAGACCGCCGATGTGAAGCTGATTGGCGGTCACATACTCGCCGATCAACCGCTTCACCGCTTCTGCTGCGTCTTTTTCCGTGATGCTGTGCGCGAGCGTTTCCGCGTGATCTTTTGAGATTTCCGCGCGTACCTGTTCCAGCAGGGTTTCGTATGCGTCTTTTGCCTGCGGTGCGCTGTGATGCCGCTCATATGCCAACTCCCTGAATGTCCGGCTCATATCGCATACGCTCCCTTCAGCAGCGTATGGAGTTTTTTGACTTTGCGGAGATACCGCATGGCGGCAGGCGTCGTACCAGATCCCGGGTCACAGTCCTGCCGGAATTCACGAACGTATGGCAGCGCCGCGGCGAGCTTCGTATCCACCGCTTTTTCAACCGCAGAGAGGTCATGCCGTCTGCTCGCCATTGCCACAGCCGGAAGCACACGTTCCTGTGTGTTCATGGTGGCAAGCAGCGGCTTTACGCTGTTAAACCAACAGATGCCCTGCACGTCGGGCGTGAACAGGGCGACTACCCTGTCGGCATGGATGAGCGCGCCGGGCAGGAACGGGTCGCTGCGCTGCCCGGACAGGTCAAGGATCACCGTATCCGCCAGCTCTGCGCACCGTTCCACAAAATCCTGCGCCGCATCGTTCATTTCCAAGCCGAGTTCATATGATAGATACTCGTCGTGGTCGGTCAGCCCCGCATAGAACAGGGTTTTCAGCTTCGGGTGCTGGTGCAGGTACGACGCTGCGTCCATCGTAGCCATGCCAATAGCTTTACCAAGTGAAGCGTCGGCGTCAAATTGCTTTCCGTTCAACCGTGATGGCAGAGTGGGCTGTGTCAGGTCGGTGTCTATGATGGCTGTCGTACCCTGCCGGGCAAACAATATGCCCAACGCGTCGCAGAACGCGCTTTTACCGGTTCCATCTCTTCCCCAAACGGCGATAAGCATGTCAGCCCACCTCCGTTTCAGTGAGCACGGCGTCGGAGATGTACTGCGTGACGTCTTCGCCGCGTGCTACAAAGACTAGATAAATCGTGCCCTGCTGTTCCAGCTCCGCAAGCCTCAGCGCCTGTTCCTGTCTGACGTAAAAGGATACTGTGACAGGCAGGCTGTTTTCTTCGTCGTCACCCGGATTGGCTTCAACGCTGGCGTTCGCACCGTCGCTGGTTGTGACCATGCAGACCTCCACGTACTGCAACTCGGGATAGATAATGGTGGACGCCGCCGTGTTGTAGGTGGTTTCGTCCGTCGTATCGGCGGGTTCCAGGCCCAGCGTTTCGGTGGTATCGTCCGATACCGCCATGACTGTGACGACATCGCCGGGTAGCAGCCGACCGGATACGCCCGATGCCAACGACGGCAGCGTGACCGAAACCACCAGCTTGCCTTTGGCTGTACCCGCCGGGAAAGAATTCTGTTCCGCGAGCGTGGATGAGAGCTTTGTGGTGGTCAGATAATCTCCCGTGTACAGGTCGTCCGTCGCATATTGGCCGACAACCGATGAGATATCGCTGATACCACCTTCGACAAGCTTTTCCGGTACACTCACCGTCTCCACCATCTCGGCGGTAAGCCGGGTGCCGGCTTCTGCGGATTGTTTCATGCGGACGGCGCTGATATATGCGCCGTGGATGTTGTTCTGTAGTGTCGGGATTGCGAAGAACGCAATCAGCAGCGCTGCAATGATGCACAGTGTTCCGATGACAAATCGGTTCTTAAGAAACTTCATGGTTTACCTCCTGATATTTTTGGGGATGATTCTTTTTCCCGGCTGGTATACCGGCTGGTAACTTGGGGGAGAGGTGCGGAGAGGGGGAAATCAAAAAACGGCCTGATGCCGTTTAATCCACAGACTAACCCCCTGGTGTGAGATGATTTTTGTTAAGCCTCAAAGACGACGCATTTTTCAAGGCTGCACTTGCGTTTTTTGGTATCGTAGTACAGGCAATACTTACATTCCCGTTCTTCCTTTGTTAGTACGGAACGGTTAAAGCCTGGCTGAACCTGCATGATACGCTCATATTCGCGGTCTTTTCCTTCCGTAAAGAGCACCGCGACCACCTCCCTTCAACAACGGCATGAAAAAACGCCCTTGCTTTAAAGCCTTGGGCGTATCAGCGTTCATATTCTTTTTCCTGTCTGGCTCGTTCGAGCTTTCTGTAATAAAGGTCAAGCGCCTTGATGATGATGTCTTCCTTTTGTCTGGGCGTAAAGTCCTTGGGGAAGTATTTTTCGAGCCGACTGCCTTTGATGGTAACGTTGTTCTGCTGTGGCTTTTCCTCGCTCATGACCAGATCAATACCGTTGCGGTCGAGTTTACCCTCCTGCGCCGCTTGTTTTAGCCGCTGCGCCTGCGAAAGCGACGGCGTACACTCGTTTTGCTCGATAACATCCAGTAATTCGGTTTGTAGCTCTTGGGGGAGATATGAAAGCTCCACGGCAGGCGTAAAGGCTATTTTTTTGTCATCTACCATTTGAAGCAGGGGCGGGGTAAGCTCAGTGAGGCGAATATACCGATAAATTTGATTCTTACTCTCGCCCTTTTCTTTAGCCATTTCTTCAACTGAAGTCTTTGTGCTAAAATTATTCCCAACTTGGGAATAATTTTGAGAAGGTCGTCCAGCTTGCCTTTTTAGCGCTTCCAGCTTCATCCTATACGCCTTTGCTTTTTCGCTGAACGTGATGGTTTCGCGCTGGATGTTGCCGTCTACCACCATGATGATAGCCGAGTCGTCATCAATATCGCGTACAATGAGGGGAAGGGTATCACATCCTGCCAGTGTGCTTGCGAGCTTACGCCGGTGTCCTGATAAAAGCTCATATCCGCCGTCCGAATACGGACGCGCAATGCAGGGCGTATGCACGCCGATGCGCCTAATGCTATCCACCATATCCATGAGCTCGGCGTCCTGTCGAACGTGGTAGGGGTTGTCCGCGAAATCGTGCACCTCTGAAATTGGCACATTCAATACCTGTTCGCCCTGTTGCTGTTTGTCGGCTTGCCGGCTTTCCTCACTGCTGAACAGGTCATCTAATGATGTCAGCTTTTTGTTTCTCACGCTGCTTGCCACCGTATACCACCTCCTTCGTTAAAGCTTCGTATGCCGCGGCTGCTTTGCCGTGCGCGTCATGTGCGTAGATGCTTTTACCTTCGGCACTCGTTTCTGCCGCTTTGATGGCAAGAGGTATCTCCGTCTTGAAGACGCGCAGCTTGTCCCCGTAATCCCGCCGCAGGATGAAGGAGATGTCTTTGGCGAAGTTGGTGCGGTTATCCACCATAGTCAGGAGAGCGCCTTCAATCTTCAAATTGGGATTGATGTTCCGTTTGACGCGGCCTATGGTCTGCAATAGCTGCGACATTCCTTTGGCGGGGAGGTAGTGTGCCTGAACGGGGATGATGACGCTATCTGCGGCGGCAAGCGCATTGACGGTAATCATGCCCAGCGAGGGCATACAGTCGATAAGGACATAATCGTAGTTCTTCCTGACCTCATTGAGATAGTTACGCAGCACAATCTCGCGGCTCATGGTATTCACCAGCGATACTTCCATAGCGGAAAGCTCAATGTTGGCAGGCATGAGGTCAACGCCTTCGGCGTGGTGCAGAATGCCTTCGCAGGGCTCAATGGGTTCCTCCATGATGATTTTTGTCATAATGGTGGCGAGGGTAACGGGCAGCTTGTCCGGCTCGTTCCAGCCGAGGCTGTCCGTGAGGTTGCCTTGCGCGTCGGCGTCTACCAACAGCACCTTCTTGCCTTGCCGTGCCAGTCCGATGCCGAGGTTGACGGTGGTGGTTGTTTTGCCCACGCCGCCTTTTTGATTCGCGAGGGCGATGATTTTTGGCATATTTATATTCCTCCTTCTTGAATTGATAGGTATAAAAAAGCCGCTTATCGAAAAGATGAGCGGCTAAGATAAGCGGTATAATTTAAATTATCAAATTCCAAGAGTGTCAAATAAAACTCTGTTGCGCTTTTTCGCATCGTTAAGTATTTTATCATACGATAAGATCTCAACATATGCGTTTAGGTTATCGTTAAATTTGTAATATCCCATTTTGTCCGGAGTAGCTGTAAAACTATGCTGCACAATTAATCTTTTTAGTTTATCGGTTACATCACACACTGCGTATAAATAGAATTTTGTGTTATCACCAACCTTAATAGTTCTATGATGTTTATCTTTTGCATCTCCAGCCCTAATTTTCATAGCATAATCGTATAGTTGAGTTATAGGATTATCTCCATCAGAATAATCGTCACGCATTGGACGTTTTAATTCAAATATAATCATTGTGTCAAATTCGGAGCCATTATTCTTATCATCGGATACCGCTACAGGATTATCTAATACAAGAATATCCGATCTATCTTCCTTTGGGTTGTTATCAAACGGAATATCTGAAGCTACATAACAGCAGTACGATAGTTTCTCGTCGATTAACCATAAGTTATGACTTTCATATTCGATTTCATCAGACGACGTACGCATCGGATAAATTAATTCATGCATATATTTTTCTTTATTAAATTTTCCATCTTCGTTACGGTATAGACCATATTCAAATAAATCAATTATTGCTCGTCTATGAGCAACATATTCGGCAAGAGCCGCGCTGTTTGCATCACTTATTTTTTGGATTTGTTTCTTCAATACTGTTTCATATTCCGCAGAAGTCATCATATTATTTTTCATTTTATCAAGTAAAACACTCTGCTCAATCTTAGCTGCTTTATCAAATTTTCTTTTTATCGTATGAAGTTCATCATCCAATTTATCCTCAGATAAATCAGGTTTTATTTTAGCAATATCGTTTGCCATATATTTAAGAAGATGGCGAAACTGAGGAGCTTCTTTTGTTGCATATTCGTTAATTTTCTTTTCTTTCTCTTTCCCGATTTTCTCTAAATATTCACTTAGATAATTTGTTATTTCTTCGCAAGCTTTTTCTATTATTTGCTCCATAGAAATACTATTTAACATTGTATTACCGCTTTCTGGTATACTAAAAGAAAGTCTATTCATGTCTACATTATCATCAAAATATTTGCTAGTTAAAACCCCCACATACCAAAATCCATTTCTCTCGTAAATTTGCTTATCTAAATTGACAATATGTTTTTCAAGCTCTTTGCTATCAACCAATCTGTTATTTGCACATAAATATAGCCGGTTTCCTTTGAATGCCCTTTCCTCAATTTTAACATTTAGCAAATTAAATAAAGTATCATTTATTGAAAATTCTCCGATATTATCTTCTGTCTTGAATTTATCCTCAAATATTTTGTTTAGAGATATTGTGCCTCCACGATCCACAATACTAATTTGAGGGCAATTTATGTTCAAAAAACTTACCAGACAATGTTGGATTATCCTCATAGCAATAGTAGATGCTTGCTTTGGAACATCATGACGGTAATCTTTATAATAATTGCTTAGAGTAACTGAGGTTAAATTGTCATTTGCATCTTCACACTCAGACAAGGTATCATCAATATAAGCGTTCTTCAATATGAAATCAAATTCTCGTTTGCTATAAGAACCATTATCTTTATAAATGCTTGAAATATGCGCTTTAGAAAAAGTCTTAAGCCAAGAAAATCTTCCCACGCCTTTGCCACCGATATCAGCTTTATATACTGAATCAGATTCAAGAAAAGACTGCATGTTTCTTTCATTAAACCCAATCCCATTGTCAGAAATAATAAAGCCATCAACTGTTGGCAACTCTGTTTCCGGTAGTAGCGATTGCTGCTGATCCCTAATAATTTCAATTGTAATCTTTCCATCAGTAAATGAAATATCTGCTTTCCTTCTATCTTCAATAGCATGCAACGAGTTGACAATTGCCTCAAAAAGTGGAATGAGGGGTCTATTTTTAGGCAAGGAAAAGTTCTTTATTCTTCCAGACAGATTTATTGAATATGAACGCATTATCATTCCCCCAATAACGAATACATTTTCTACAGCTAAGTAATGAAATAAATAAGATGTCTATTAATATTATCAAAAACATGTATATCTTTCAATAAATGAGGATTCATTTATTGAAGCATCCTCATGGACACTTTTTTTGTGGTCAATATTATGTGCTTTTCTTCTATCGTTAGTGAACTTCTCTTTACCAAGTAAATGAATCTTTTGATATGTTAGTAATAACAATTTCTTTTCCCCGAACACTACCTCCGGCGTTATGCAAAATATCGTATTTAATCATATGGTAGTCTCTATAGATGTAACGAATCAAATCACAATCATCGTATGTCACAATCCAATGGGTATCCTCTAAACATTCTGTTATAGTCCTTTCGAGCTCTATGTGGTCTTGTTCCATAAAATAATTTGTGTAGAGTTTACTCCCTTTTTTAACATACGGTGGATCAATATTGAAGAATGATGTGTTAATCCTTCCCTTCAAGTGCTGTGTTAAGAGTTCACTCGCATCGCAATTGTACAGTTCAATACGTTCCTTGAGTAAAGCTATCTGCTGAATTTTCTTTGTCATCTCATCTTTATTAAAACGGCAGTCGAGTTTGTATGTGCCACTCTGAGAAAATCCTCCTATGGGACCGCCCTTGATTACTCCGGAAAAGTTGACACGGTTTAAGAAGAACGTCGCGAATCCGTCGCTCACTCTATTGGCATTATCATCTGTATATACCGTTTTTTGTCGTTCTCTCTCTTCTATAGTAACAGGAGTATCCATAATCATTCGCAAGAAATCATCTGTGTGATGAAACACAGCGAACCAAAAATTGTAGATATGGGTGTCGAAATCATTAAGGATGGCTGTTTGCACTATACCGTCGCATAATAATCCGAGCCCTATCCCAAACCCTCCTGCGAAAGGCTCAACATAGGTTCTATCGCTAAGTGCATTAGTTTCAATAATGTTCTTGACTTTATCATAGATTTTGAATTTACCGCCCGGATAGCGGAGCGGTGAAAGAGGCTTAGCCATTCTCTACCCTCCCACTTACCAGATTTCTATACATCATGAATGCATTAGGGAGCCAATCCGACAAATCATATGGGTTTAGATAAATCCGGCTCCTCGTATTTTCAGGCTTCTTTTGGATAGCAGGAATAACCTCAAAAGCAATAGGCGTATTAGGCTTAGACATACCTGCATCTTCGGATATTAGTTTTTGTAATGGTGCGAGGTATGCCCTCTGCTTGTTCCTATCATATTCGTCTGGCAATCGCCCATACTGAGCGTAATTGAGCAGTTGCAAGCCTAAGTGTCTGTCAAACAGTTGGTGGCTCCTCTGATTCCAGTAATTATCCAAACAGTTCTTACAGCAACGTGAACATTCGCATTCAGTCAGTACAGCCCTTGCTCTTTCAAGCACCTTGTCCAAAATAGAGCCAATCAGCGATGAGTAACCCGCCCCGCTTGTGAGATTGTCGTAAAAGAACATTTCGATATGCGAATCGCCACCACTTTTGATTCTCGGCCGCCAACCACCACTAATTTCATTATAATCTATGTCTAAGACCATTGAAACAGCTTTTTTCAGTGCTTCATGCAAGGACGTAACAGCCGCCCGAAGTATGCTTTTTTCTTCCGCACTTCTATTACCTACAAGTTTTGTGGAATCATAGGATATATCGAGCATAAACATATCTGTTAGAAACTCATATCCTAAATATATGCCGGTAGCTACAGTCCCTTCATGTCGACATAAAGGATGGTTATCATGATATGGCTGCGAAAAAGAAAATGTTTCATTCGTGTTTGCCTCAGCAACTTCTGCACCACCACACTTTCTACATACATTAAAACCATTTTTACTTTTACCCATATTTACTGTCAGTACTTTTCGATCGGGGAGATTGGCAAAGCGAATATTGCTTTGTTCGAAAGAAGTCATCCTTGTATCTTCTGGAACATAGGAATAATACGGTGCTTCAGCGTAAGTGTATTGTTCATCTTCATCCTCAAACTTCAGTTCATCGCCTTTAACAGGCGAAAATCCCCAAGGACGCAGCATCTTATTTCTGACTATATCTGCACCACAGTACGGACAGACCGAGCGATGTGAATCTTCCTGCTCCAACCCAAACCAGTTGCATTCGGAACAAATGAAAATATCCTTATAATAATCATTATTATTGAAGTAAAACTCCGCTTGGTTTGTTTCAAAACCTTTTGGACGCGGATTAGCATAAATTCCACCGCTCTTGAAAATTTTCTTATCAATGGTTACAAAACGTCCCGGTGCATATTCACTAAGAGCTACAGCAATATCCCGCTCTGGCGCATATTGAATGTCTCGAGGTGCATTTTTCCCCCGCTCGGATTCTTTTTCAACAAAGAACCTCACGACATTTTTGGGGAATGAATATGATGGGATAAAGCCTTCACGATAAAACACATCGAATGCTGGAGTCTCTTTATCGTTATTTATATACTCATTTCGTTTGCCTTCGGCTAAAATAATTCCGCATATTTCGCGAAAAAGAGCTATAGTCCTTTCTGTTGGCAACCCTGATGATTTTTCGAATATACCTGCGTACTGTATGAAATTCTCGCCATACTGTTCACAGAAAGTAATAATACCTATGTCAACGATACCATCGAATTGATTACTCATATCCGGTGTGGACATAAAACCATTTAGAGCCAGCATATTAATATGGCGCTGTTTGATTTTGGGATTGTCTCGGTCTATCCACGGCTTTCGTGGCGAACCAGAAATCATTTCGTCTGGATGCATAAAATAATGGCTGTCGTGCGTCCCTCCCGAAGCATAAGTCACTATTGTTGAAATACCAGCGTTTTTTCGTCCGGCACGTCCAGCTCTTTGCTGATAGTTCTCTCTCATAGGCGGAATATTGCGAAGCCCAACAGCAGTCAATGAGCCGATGTCAATACCTACTTCCATAGTAGTTGTACAACTCAAGACATCAATTGAATCCTCGCCATTTTCGCCCGCGTTTATGTCTTGGAAGCGCATCTCATATTTTTCGGTGCGGCTCCAAGTATCGCTTCTTATTTCTTTATGGGAAAGCTGAGCAGTGTGCTCTTCTGTGTCAATCGTGTGAATGCTTTCAATTTTGTTTAAGGCGTTGAGAACCGGAATACGCCAGAAATCAAAACGGGACAAATCAGACTCGTCAATTGTTGCTAAATCGGTTGAATCAAAGCAAGCACCGCAATAATCGCCTATCTTAAACGGAGACAATTTACCACACTTCACGCATCTATACCATTTGAAGTCTTTATCTGCGAATACAATTTTCACTGCTGTTAACTTAATATAAAAACGATTATTTCCAGCATCCGCAAAAAACAAATCACGCACTTTACTAACTATTTTTGCCATTACCCGATCGTCAAGGGTTAGTAGTTCTCGAATTCTCTGTAAAAGTCTTTTATCTAATTCTGTCGTAAAATCAAATCCCAAACCGAATATTTGGCCTTTGCTTCTGCCGGGAAGCCCCTTTCTAACATCGTCATGGATCGTTTCACCCAATGCAGCACTATCATCCATTACGTCCCAGAATAACAGTACAAGTAGTTGATATAGGGCACTCTGATCAATCGTTACTCCTTCATTGTTTAAATCAAAAATACAATCTTCGAGTACAGAAGATAATGGGGCTAAGAAACCAATTCCAATATCCTTGAAAGAACGAGGACTTTCCGTGAAGAATGTGAGCAACTGCTCATAGTATTCGTCTGGCAAATTACGATACTCAGAGGCTAGTTCAGCATAGTTAATCGTTCTATTGCGCTTTTCGGCTCTAGTCTTTTTGTCTTTAAGGAGACGTTTATCATTTTCAAACTTTCCCTTGCTATTACCGCTAAAAAAGGTAAGACTGTTTTGTATGCAGACATCTAAGAACGCAGGATAAAGGTCTGCCAAAGAGTGCTCTTTCTCATCAACTTGCATAAGAAGAGACGCGAGCATAACCGCCTGTCGGAACGCATCCGCATCGGACGATTTTGACAAATTTAATGCAAGCTTAGCAGCATTTTGCCGCGAGTCCGAGAACAGTAAGACCTTTTTCCCTTGATTTATGAAATCCGATTTAGGCGCTTGGAGTTCAAACTGTGCCTTTGTGAGATTATAAAACGGGATATTCCCTTTAGTTGCTAAATCAACTGGTTTTTTTAGGGGCATTTGCTTTTTACATTTCGGGCAAACGCTAAAGTTATATGACTGAGACTTTTTGTCAAATATATCTCTATAAACAACGGTTAATAAAGTGTCATCGTCTTGAGGTGTTATATAAAGCTTACCTGTATAAGGGTCAAGCGCACCAATTTTATCATTTTTTCTCTTCTGATAGTTTTGAGGAACTATATATAGAAGCATCTCATGTAAAGAATTTGTATCCCCATTTAAGCCACGCCGAGGAAAGACATACCAATATGGCTGTCCTTCGTTTTTCTGAAGATAGACCCGGAAATACAGTGCACCACATTTTATGTGGTTGACAAGTTCATAAATCCTGCCGCCACATTCACATTTATCCCTTGGAATAGAGATAACTTTGCCAAGAGAAATCTGTTCACTTGGAGAATATTTCGCGCATGTGCATTGGGGGTTAGAGCACGCGTAAAGCCCCTGCAATCCACGCAAAAACATATGGAGCCTCACTGGAAACAAAATGTTCCCGTCTTTTGCCGCAAGTGAAACTAAGACTAATAAAGCATCGAGCGCTTTTCCCGCATCTTTATGGGTACCAAATATAGTATCCTTAATCTCGCTGTATGATTTTGCACCGTCACGACATAGCTTATTCAGTATAACAAACGCCTCATACTTCGGCAGATTGTCATAGAGCCATTCTTGCGCTTCGGTTCGACTGATGTTGTCATGTAGATTAATATGAAATACAGCATCTGTGAAAGCCTTGATTCTATCTGCAATCCCTTCATCGTAAACTTGATCAGTACCAATTGATGTTAATGCATTAATATCTATTATAATAGCCGAATCTTCAGGCAATTTCTCTTTCGAGCCATATAAGAACTCGCATTCAGAAGCATCCTTTCCTGTTAGCCCTGTATAGAAGTCGTTGATGGCATTTTGGTCATCTTGGGGCATACTTGCAGTTGTAAGAATAAATTGAACTCTGTCTTTTGATATCCCCAAGCGAAAGAACAGCCGCTCCAACAAAAGTGCAATTTCTCCTCCCGCAGAACCACGATACATATGCGCCTCATCTAAAACTATAAGGAGTCTATTAACTGCTGATGCATTAAGCCATTCTTTTGTCTCGTCCCAGATGTTGGTTTCGCGTTGACGCATAAGCATATACTCTAACATTGAGTAGTTCGTTATCAGTACGTCCGGTGGATAATTCTGCATTTCAAAACGAGTTATGTACTCGGCATCATATGGATTTGGCTTATGAATGTTCTTTTCTAGGTTTTCAATGAATAATTGAAGTCCATTATCGCCGAATCTGGCAGGGTATTTATAGATTTTTTTCAATCCATTTATGTTGTTAGCTTGTCGTCTTTGTGTATTCGCATCAGCGGTTTTATCAATCAAATAGTTTTCGCGAAAAGTTGATGCCAGCTCGCGATTGCTCGCAGACTTTGCATCGCCAGAGTAAGGCGTTCTACCTGTGTACATTCCGAAATGAGGAATGCGCGTTGCCTGCGTATCTCTCGTAAAGATATCTTTGAACTTTTCACTGCCAATTATCTTCCTGAATCTTGCCAATTGGTCGGAAACAAGAGCGTTCATAGGATAAATAATAAGCGTTCTAACAGCTTCTTTCTCGAAATCCTGTGGACGATTTTTTGCCTCGTTAAAACACTTTGTAATAATTGGCCAAAGAAAGCATTCAGTTTTACCAGAACCAGTCCCAGTTGAAACGAACAAGTCTCTCCCGGACAGGAAATATTCTAATGCCTGAATCTGGTGTTCAAACGGATCAGAGAATATACCGAGTTTTTCCGCAACAAGCTTGAGCAACGATTCTTTAACTTCTTGTCCTATATTTGGAGAGTTCCTAATTCCGTTAACAATTTTCTTATAGGAAGCTGATGTTTCAATATAAGGCTCTCGAGCTATATTCGTATGGTCAGAGCACAGTTCGCCGAGAAGGTCATCAACATAAAGCAATAAGGTCTCGCTGTTGGCTAAGTAGTCAGACTTTATGTAGCTCTTCAGCCTATCCCGAATAGCCTGATAGTATTGCTGGACACTGCTTGAGCTATCCATTATTTATGTCCCCTCCTTTCATTTCGATGCCGATGTTTGTTAATACAGCAGTTAATTCCGGTATTAAGTCGTTTTTCATTAGAAAGTTGACCTTGTCAAAAGCGCTATTCATAGGCCAAGATAATAGCAACAAATAATAGTATTCACGATTAGGCAAGTGTCCTCCTGCTTTAATTCTTGAATACTCCTTATCTATCTTGGTGATAGTGGCTTTAAGCGGCGTTTTATAATGTGCTTTAAGAGCAAAATACAAACGCCTATATTCATACGAGGTAAAACTATCATTTTGTTGTTCTATAGGTTCATCGGCGAATTGGAGCGTATCATCTATACACATAACCCTATAGAACGGTCCCGTTTCACTCTTACGCGCTACAGTACAATCTGTTTCCAGTCGTTTCCCCCAAGACTTTGACGGGACATTGTGCGATTGAGGACTGAAGAATTCAAGTTCATCTATGTCAATATCTCTATCATAGAAATCAATCGGATCAAAACGAGAGTGAAAAAACTCCTCATAAGTTAAGTCATCTCTTATCAAAAACTCTTTTGCAGAAACCTTATATGCTGTGGGGCATGTAAATGCACCAAGTCCATTTACAGTATACTCTGCGTTGGGTATCCCAAAAAATAACGCCTCTTTTCCGATGTTTATGCTCCGACCGTAGTTAGCTATCCTATTACGGTTATTATCCTCAGTCAACAGATAACCAGTTTCCTCGTAGACTCTGCGGATGTGAACGGGAAAGCTTACCTGCTGATTATTAATATCAATAAACCTGTCGGTTATATACGGAAATAGTCCTGAAAACCGGGCTAACAAGTCGTTGAGCACGATGGTCTGATTGTACTTAGACGTCCCAGAAACATTATCCAACGAATTTCGCGCAGTGCAGAGACACCACTGTCCAAGAGCTGAATAACAAAGCCTATAGACGAAAGAATCAATCGTTTCACCGTAAAAACGGTTGATACCCATATCAGAGGACATTGCGAGTAATAAATCATTCATTACGCAAACCATCCTTTGAACAAATTCTTGTATGAGCATCTCCCGGTATCTCCAGCATATTTAACGAACCGCTCAGAAGCGTTATAAGGGGTAATTTGTAACACATCTATACAGTAAGGCAGAACATCAAAAGCGAGTACACGGCATAAATCCTGCTCATCAGATATATAAGCACACTTATACTCCGCTAAGCTTTTGCGGACGCCAAATTGTCCAAGTATATCTCTTAGCAGAGGTGAATACCGAGAACCGGAATGAACTTTTGGGGTTACCACTTCTATCTCATCAATCCTTGACGGGTCTTCAGTTAGCTCAGCATTGACTGATAACGCTTGAATACGGTTGAGATTTAGATAATGGCAATACTTTAAAAACTCTTCTGATATATAATATAAGGTTCTTTCATAAGCAATGGTCATGAATATGATCTTGTTTTGATGTCTTTCAAACAGTGGAAGCAAAACGGTCTCGTTATAATTTCCAATGAAATTGTCCAAGCAAACAATACGTCCGTTATCCATTAAAAAATTATCTATCGCCTGTGTGGTGAGATCGTTACTATATGTAAGCACTTTGACTTTTGCCGTTCCTGTGAGTGTGTTTGCAACACATTTCATCAAGGCCATACCAGTACATCGATTGATAATAATAGGTATTCCTTGAAATAAGATATGACTTAAATGCTCTTTCAAGAGGGGATAGTATTCTGCGCCGGTAGAAACACCAATGTTTTCTATGTTGTAGCCCAGATATTCTTTGAACTCATTCATATCTTTAGGGCAAAGTGGCTTTTGATCCTCTATACGTTTTGCAGCCTTCATAACCTCTTGCTTTTCCATCTCAACCTTAATCTGAGCTTCAAGTTGTTGGCGGCTGTCTTTCACAGAAGACAGCTCCGTTTTAAGCGCCTGTATTGTTTCTTCTAATTCTCGAATTCTGGCTTTAAGAGTTCCAATAATTTCTTCTTTATTCTGAATGTCTGTTTGCAATTTTTCAAGATCAATAATTGCATGTTTGAGCGCTTTAATTTCATTTAAGCGCTCGTTGAATTTCAGCTCAGCACTTTTTAAAGCTGATATTGATGAATCGAGTTCCAACTGCAACTTCTCCACATCAGCTTCTTTGGTTTTCAATGTTATCTCTGATTTTTCCTGTTCCCCTATAACTTCCTTGATTTCTTTTACCGCCGAAGCTAATAGCGTAATATAAGTTTCAGAGTATTCTTTTTCAGTAAGCTTGAAGTAAAGAGCTACATTACCAGCAAAGAAGCTAAAGGGCATTGTGCGTATGTATGCTAAATCCTCACTATCCCCATCCTTAATACATTTGTCTATATGCTCTTGAATTTGAGTGAGCCAAATCCTAATATGCTTTTCGATAAAAGATGAAATAAAACCTTGATTACAATGCCGAAATAGAAGGGCGCTTGTATCGATCATCTTAATACTTCTCGCCCGAAATCCGGGCATAATTCTAGCAAACTCCTCAGGATTTTTACGAAAATATAAGATCGCATCCCGAATCGGGATAGCTGAACAAATATAACGCAATTCATCTTCAGTTAATTGAGGAAGATAATTCATAGCCATCCCCCTTCGATGAAATGTTTTGCAGTAGAGTTTATAAATCCCGTTTCAATGCATTGCTGTATATATTGGTAAGCAACCTCACTAAGATCGAGCAAATCAAAGGCTTCAATATAGAAACTTTCTGTATGCTTATAGTGTGCGAGTATATCGTTAAGCATCTGTTCGCCAGACAACTCTCTTCGTTGTATAGGATACACAAGTCCGTCAAGATAACCAAAACGATAATGCCTTATCAAGCTGCCCGGCGTGAGAAAAACTGATTGTCCGTAGCTTAGGGATGTAGCACCCGAACGATTGAATAAAAAATGCAGGCTGTCATCCGGCACAGTGTAAACACTTTCATGTTTTACCGTAACCGGAATAACATCAAGGCTGGTAGAGAATCGTTTGGCTTTATTTATTGCAATCTCCGCATTCTTCCGATATATCTTTATTTTCGAATTAACTGACACCTTTGAAATGCCATTTGCGATTCTTTTAATGTCTTTCGAATGAATGTTTATGTTCCCATGAGCCTCCAATTCAAAACTTGAAAATAGGAATGCGTCGTTTGATTCTATTATTGAAACTTCATCTATTTGGGTCACAGGCGGCCACAATAAAGTAAGTTTTTCTGAGGCTTCCAATTGATAACCCCACGATGTTACCAAGGAATTAATAGAGGGTGTTATGTCATCAATTGTTAGAATTTTGCCTAAAAACTTTCTGCCCATAGTTTCAAATTTAAATGTATCATTTATTCTTATATCGTTTGGCAAGAGGCAATCCCGAGGAAACAAGTGTTGGTCTTGAAAGACAACGAAATACAGAATATTTGTGTACAAAATATTGCTACGAACCAATTTCGCTTTATAATTTTCATCACTACCTTGTATCTTGAAAAATGTTGGTGTATTACTACCATTTCTTTTAAAGAGTTCATAAGGGCGTTTTATACCATTAAGAGTATTGGACAAGAAGTAGTTGTTTGAGAACCGCTCAATAGGAATCATCCTTGGAACATCAGGGTCAAAATTTTTATTGTTAATACGTAAGGTAAAGAATGCCTGCTCTTGTGCAGATGTCCTTAATTCAAATGAAGTTGTTTTTTGTTCATATGCGATTATCTCATTATCACTGAAGCGTAATCCCAGATAAAACATCTTGGTATTCCCGTTAAAATAGAATTCTGCTCTTTCATTTTTACTTTTCCGCGAGCGGGAATCTATATTTATTGATCCATACTGCCCAAGATATTCTTCACACTCAACATCATTGTTTCCGCTACGGTGTCTGAAATGTGAAACCATTCTTATGCTATCCACGGCGGCAAGGCGGACTTCCTCACCACAATGAGCGCACTCATAACGATATGGCTCAAGGCCACCACTCTTAGCAGCCAAGTCCGCAGACACTTCTGATTGAAGAAAAGTATCATAAGCCTTCCGCATTTCTATAACGCGCCTTCCAACAAAATATGATAAAATTATACATCAAATGTTAATATTTTAAAAGAAGCATCCTGATGGACACTTCTTTCATAGTCTATGTTATAGCTCTTCTTCTGTCGATACAGGTCAAATCATCCTAAAATAAATGCAGTACATCCGCTAACGCAAATACACTTTGCTAATCATTTGCTAAATGGAGCACATACTACGCTGCGGAATCTATAGTATTGTGTAAGGCTGTGTCTTAAACACAATCGCTCAAAGTCCCGTAATATAGAGGGTTCTGCGGAATAGGCACTATGGTATAGCATCCAGTAACAAACGGTTATCCTAACTCCTAAGGAAAAGCTCAATGCTGGCAAATATGAGATTAATACCTTCAATCTAACACTTTTTAACCTCCACCCGAAGATCATACATGATGTCCTGTAAGTCCTCTAAGAACTCATATAGATACACTTTCTTCAACTCCTGTATGTCACAATCAAAGATCATCAGAACTTCTTCCGGAATAATCAAACCGCAAAAGTTGTACATAAATTTCAGAATGCATATCATTATTTCATACTGCCCCTTCTCATAGATTTCATTTAAGAACGCTTGCAGTTCTGCCATTGCTTCCGCATCGTGCAGATATAAATCCCATACCTCGCTCAAAAGCGGCAAGGCGTACAACCCGGATAGATAGTTTACAGTTATGGCGTTGACTGTTCCGGTTTCATCGATTAGCTTTTCCTCGATCAAGGTAGCTCGGAGTTCATCCTTATTCATCTTTTCCATAGTATTTTCCTCCATGTTTCGCTTAATGTTTTAGCCATAAGGTATGCATATTTTGATGCATATCAATGCATTATGTATCTCGTCTTTTTGTCTATAAGGTACTATTTTGTCCATGAAATTATAGGGCGTTATATAAAAAGTGTAGTAAAATGTAGTCAAAATCGCTCCATCTTCGGTTTTTTCGTACGTAAAAAATCCCTCGAAAATGTGCTTTGAAAGGTAGGACGTTGTTACTTTTGTGTAGTCAGAAATCGCTTGGATTTTTAGGTAATAAAAAACCCCGAAAGTGGCTTTAAATCGGGGTTTCTGGCGTCCCCGGCGCGACTCGAACGCGCTACATCCCGCTTAGGAGGCGGGCCCTCTATCCAGGTGAGGTACGGAGACACAATATTTAGTTTTTTGCCCCATAACTCGACGGGTTAGGAGGCGAACGCTCTATCCGGCTGAGCTACGGAGACATATTTTTTTCTGTATTGATCGTTTATTATTCGCTGTCACAGCGAGACAAATTATACCGAAGCGTGTGCATGCTTGTCAACCAGGTCGCCGACAAACGCCGCGCATGTTGCAGCGACTTTCTCCCGCTCTTGTCCATAGGTACAGCCATGCGGCGATCGCTCAAACAGTACATATTCCGCACGTGGCACGTTAATTGCGCCTTTTTTGAAGATGTCGACGGTTTCGGGGTCGACTTTATCGTCAAACCGTGCGGAAACGACCAATGTCGGGCAATCAATTTTGTCCAAGTTACGCTTCAACCGCTTGCCGAGCCGTCCAAGATCGACCAGCTTTGTCGTAGAAAAACCATCGTACATCTGCGCGTATGGATTGTCCCACCAATCCGGCTTTCCCGCCTTGCTTTCAGGATAGCTCACCACGGGAATGAAAAAGCTGACCGCGCGTGCAATGCGCAAAAAACGTTGCATCTTAATCGGCGCACAGATCAACGCAAGTCCGTCGAGATGTTCTTCTTCCGCCAGCAGCCCGCAGAGAATTCCGCCAAGTGAAAGTCCAAGCGCGTAGATTTGCTCGCAGCCCGCATCCTTGAGCTTTTGATACGCATCCCGCACACACTGCACCCACTCTTTATCGGTGGAAGCATTTTGTGCACGAACGGTTTCTCCATGGCCGGGGATCATCGGGGAAATCACGGTATATCCTTTTGCCGCCAGGGCGTCCGCAACGACGCGAATGTTTGCAGGCGTGCCACCGATGCCGTGCAGCGTAATGCACCCGATATGATTGCCCTTAACAAACAGCGGCTGCGAGAGATCGTCGTCAAACGGAGGATGGTGGTCGAGCACACTCTTGTCCGGAAGGTAATCTTTCAATGCTTTCAAGAACGACGGCATGTGGGCGCCCCTTTCTGCAACCTGATTTTACAGCAACTTTTTCGTCTGCCGGTATACGTCTCCCGATCCGACCGTTACGACGATATCGCCTTCTTCAGCGTGTCCATCCAGAAAAACGCGTATCTCCTCAAACGTTGGGATATACGTTGCATTGTTGCTTTCTTCATTGATCGCGGCAACCATGTCCCGCGCATGGACGATCCCCGTGTCTTTTTCCCGGCCGGGATAGATATCCGGGACCAAGACGCTGTCCGCGTCGGTAAAGCACGTTACGTTATGGCAAAATAACGTACGCGCACGTGTATAGCTATTGCATTGGAATACACAATAGAGATGCTTGTGCGGGACGCGCTTTGCCGCGTCCAGCGTTGCGCGAATCTCACTTGGATGATGTCCGTAATCGTGGAAAACCTTCACACCATTGCGTTCGCCGTAATATTCAAAACGACGCTTTGTGTTTTGGAACCGTTTTAGCGCCTCTGCATATATCGAAAACGGTACGCCGAGTTTGTCTGCAATCACTATCGCCCCGAGAGCATTGACGACGTTATGCTTGCCAGGCACGCTTAGTTGTACCCGTCCAAGCGTCTCTCCACGCCGAACAAGATCAAATCCCGGATTGCCGAATGCGTCGAAGGAGACGTCTTTCGACGTATAATCGCCGCCGTCGAGACCGTATGTAACGACCGTACGGTTCGATTGCTCAGCAAGCGCCTTCACCCGGACGTCGTCCGTGCAGGCGATGAGTACGCCGTCTTGTGGAAGCAGCGATAAGAACTTTTCAAACGCCGCGACGATTGCGTCGATATCCTTATAATAATCCAAGTGGTCGTCGTCGATATTGTTGATCAATGTGATGGTCGGCTTCAACGTTAAAAAGCTTTCCACATATTCGCAGGCCTCGGTCACAAACAAATCGCGTCCGCCGACATGCACGCCGCCGCCAAGCAGTTCCACATAGCCGCCGACATGCACAGTCGCGTCCGTCTTCGCAAGCGCATTGATACCCGCGAGCATGGACGTGATGGTCGTTTTGCCATGACAGCCCGCAATTGCAACCACTTCCGGATATCGTTCGGAAATTTGGCCCAGCGCAACACTGCGCTCCAGCTCAGGAATGCCCTTCTCTCGCGCAAGCGCACGCTCCGGGTTGTCCGGCTTGATTGCCGCCGAATAGATCACAAGATCCGCGTCGTCGAGATATTCACCGGTGTGCCCTACGGAATATGCAATTCCTTCGTTGTCGAGCGCCTCGGTAAACTGTGTCTTCTCTCTGTCCGATCCGGTAACAATATGCCCCTGGGATTTTAAAATTAAAGCCAGTCCGTTCATACTGCATCCGCCGATTCCTATCAGGTGGATGCGCTTTGCCTCGTCGATATGTGCCATTTCAGTTCTCCATACCTTACAAAATCAGTTTATTATACGCCTAATCCCGACATTCATGCAACGTTACCACAAGATATATGCAAGCAGAGATATAAAATAGGGGCTTGCCATTCTTCGCCCGATGCGATAAAATAACTTTTGCTTGGGGATGTAGCCCAGCTGGTTAGAGCGCTTCGCTCACATCGAAGAGGTCGTAGGTTCGAGTCCTATCATCCCCACCAAACAAAAACCATCCATTCGGGTGGTTTTTTGTTTGTATAGTGATTGCAAGGACTCGAAGCCATTCAAACCATCATTTCGCCATTTGTTGACATGAAATATGTTGAAGTGACGATTCATATTGCATATAATGAGAAAAAACAAAGGAGTTGGGTCTCTTGGGCTTTATCAGAAGACTGCTGGGTATCGGTGTGACCGCCGGGGCAACCGTTGCGGCGGTGAAAGTTGCGGAACAATATAAGGAAAATAACCCAAACGGTGTGCGTGATGTCAATGGAGACGGCAAAGCCGACGCGGCAGACGTTATGATTGAGGTCGCCAAAGCTGCAAGCGAAGTCTATAACGACGCAGTTGAAACCATTCAAAGCAAAAAGAAGCCGACAGGCGAAGGTTAATAAAAAACTGACCTTTCCGCAAATGCATTTTCAACTTTTTTCGATTGATCAATCATAGTATTTTCAAGCCAACAGCCAAAGCGCCGCAAAGTGAGCGTCGCTTTTTGTTGGTTTTGCTATTGTGACGATACACTTACTCTTGCGCGCCGACGTTTCCTTCCGCGGCGTGTCGCGCTTCCAGCTCCGCAACGACTTTCGCGTGGCTCTCACGTGTAATCGGATAACGCATCAACAATGGAACGCATATCAGCAGGAAAAAAGCAGGCAGGATTGCAAACATTGTGCGGATTCCCAATAGCGCCGAACCTGTCTGCTGCGCGCCCTCGACATAACCGGACAGTTTCAGTCCCCAGCCGCATATCGCGCTGCCAAGCGCGCCGGTCACCTTGCCCGCCATGCCGTTCATGCCGTAATAAATACCTTCCCGGCGCTCTCCGGTTACCAGCTCGTCATATTCGATGACGTCCGGCATCATGCTGTGCGGGCAGACCCACTGGCTGGAAAATCCGGCGCCTGCGACGAACGCAATGATATAGATCACGACGCTTTGATGGTTTGGCAAAAAGAAGCTTACGATCAACGCGGTGCAGGCAATCGTCAGCCCGAGCGCATATGTCTTCGCTTTACCAATGCGCCCCGCGACTTTTGCGGCGGGAATCAGAAACACCGCCAGCGTACCAAGCATCAGCACCATAACCAGCGATTGCTGCGCCTCCATATCCAATTGATAAATCAAATAATACGGAAGCATAGTGGTTACCAGCGTAAACGCCGTACTCATAATCATGGAGATCGTGAGGTATTTCATAAACGGGCGATTCTTCAGTGTGCTCATGATCGCTCGCAGCGGCGGCATCTTGGTCGGCGTGTCGTCGACCGCAGGCTTGTTTTTTACAAACAATCCGGGAATCAGTACCGTGATTGCCGCAAGAACACCAAACGCAAGACCGACCACCGCCCACGCTTCCCGTGGAGAGCCGCCCTGCATATTCTGTATCGTCAGCGCCAGCGCTGTTGCAATACCCGCACCGAAGATATAGCCGGCTATATTGAAAATCATTCTGTATGTGGAAACGGATGTACGCTCGTCATAGTCCGTCGTCAACTCGGCGGTCATAGCGTAATATGCAGTGACGATTAGCGTGTTGAACGTATCGAATAACACAAAGGTTCCGATGATCGCGAAAAAGGCAACGATGTTAGACATGCCTTCCGGCAGGGACAGCAGCAACCAGAACGAAAGCGCCAGCGGAATCGGGCATAAGATCAGATACGGTCGACGCCTGCCCCAACGGGATTTCGTTTTGTCTTCCAGATACCCGAAGAGCACATCGTTGACCATATCCCACGTCAGTTTGCCAACGAGAATCGCCGTGCCCGCGATACCCGGATCGATATGCACAACGTCCGTATAGTAAAATAGCATGTAAAATTGTAGCAGTGCCGTAATTGCGGACATGCCAAAATCGCCAACGCCGAATTTCAGCTTTGTCCAGACCGACAGCTTTCCCGGTGATCTCATGCGGAAGTTCCTCCTTCAATATGCGGTTTTCTGATTCTATGACTAAATGAAAAATGATCGGGTGCGAAATGTATATATGGCTATTTTACCCTTGACAACTTGATTCCACAAGGTTTTCAGACCTGCTTTTTGTATTTCATTTTCACTACATTGACCAAATTTCCGGGCGGGATGCCGAAACGGCCAACGCACCTGCATTGAGCGCGGCAATGACGTCTTCCTTTTCGTGGATAAAACCGCCTGCGATAATCGGCACGTCCATGCATCCGCGCAATTCTACAATCACCTTCGGCAACAATCCCGGCAGTATTTCCACAAAATCCGGCTTACTGGTTTTTATTTGTGCTTCAAAGCTGCCTAAAGAACGTGAATCCAGCATGAATCCGCGCTGGATGGCGACCATGCCGAGTTGTTTTGCACGTTTGATCAGTGCGCCGCGTGTGGAAATGATGCCCTCAGCGCCGGTAAAGCGGTGGATTGCGTCGACGGCGATTTCTTTGTTTGCGTATCCTTCGATTAAATCCAAATGAATCACACAAAGCTTGCCCGCTTCATGCACACGTTCCGTCAGAGCGCCAACGTCAAGGATGTTTCCCATCAGCAGGAAGATCACGCGGCATTCGGACGAAAGCGCCGCCTGCAGCGCCTCCTCGCTTCCTACAGTGGCAATGACCGGATTGATTTGCACTTGCTTGAGCAACGAACGCAAAACATAATCCTCCTATTCCAAGCAATTATGATATAGCATACCAAAAAACGACCTGAAATGCGAGAATGATCGTTAAAAGCATGCGCACAAAAAGTCGAATGTTTGCTAAAATTGGATTTGACAAATGTGAAGCATATGGATATGATAAATTTGTACAAAAGTTCTATGAGATTTGGAGTTTGGAGCGGCGCACGTTTTTTTGTGCATGCTCCTTTTTTCATGCAATTTCGTATGCTGCGTGAGAAAAATCCTATCCCCGTGAATTGAAACGACTGCACCCATCACACTCATTTTTTAGTAAACATACAAGGAGGATTATGACAATGGCAGAAACAAGACCGTATGTATCCTGGGACATGATCGGCGATTTTATGACCGACGCATTCGTTGCGTACGGCATACCACGCGAGGACGCAAAAATTTGCGCGGACGTACTGATGGAAAGCGACCGTCGCGGCATCGAAAGCCATGGCTGCAACCGCTTTAAGCCGATCTATATCGACCGCATCGAATCGGGCATCCTCAACCCTGTTACGGAGTATGAAGTCGTTAAGGAAACACCCACCACGCTGGTTGTGGACGCACACGACGGCATGGGCATGGTGGCCAGTCACAAAGCAATGAAGACCATCATCGAAAAGGCGAAGACCTATGGCCTATCCATGGCGGTTATTCGCAACAGCTCCCATTACGGCATCGCCGGTTACTGGGCAAGCATGGCGGTTGACGCAGGTATGATCGGCATCACCGGCACCAACGCACGCCCGAGTATCGCACCGACATTTGGCGTTGAAAACATGCTCGGCACCAACCCGATCACATTCGGTATGCCGACGGACGAAGACTTCCCCTTCATGCTGGACTGTGCAACCAGCATCAGCCAGCGCGGTAAGATTGAATTCTACGCCCGCAGTGGCAAGGACACGCCGAAGGGTATGGTCATCGGCCGTGACGGCAGCGCCATGACGGACAGCCCGGCTATCCTCAAGGGATTGACGGACGGCACCGCAGCGCTCGCACCACTCGGTGGCATCGGCGAAGAACTCGCCGGCTACAAGGGCTATGGCTATGCAACGGTCGTCGAAATCCTCTCCGCCGCTTTGCAGGCGGGAAGCTTCCTCAAGATGCTGACCAACAAGGACGAAAACGGCAACTTGAAGCCGTATCATCTCGGCCACTTTTTCATTGTCATCGATCCGGAAGCATTCTGTGGGCTGGATACCTTCAAGAAGATCGCAGGCGACATCCTCCGCGAACTTCGCGCTTCCGAAAAAGCGCCCGGCGAGGAGCGCATCTTCACCGCAGGCGAAAAGGAATGGATTGTCTGGCAGGACCGCAAGGATAAGGGTGTGCCGGTCGGCGAAGCGGTGCAGAAAGACCTCGTCACCGTCCGCGATAATAAGAACTTACCCTACAAGTTCCCCTTTGAGAAATAAGTAAGGAGACTACCAATGGATTACGCAAAAGAGAGCCTGCGCTTACACAAAGAGTGGAAGGGCAAGATTGAAGTAAACGCGACGGTACCTGTGGCGACGAAGGAAGACCTGTCTCTGGCGTATACGCCGGGCGTTGCACAGCCGTGTCTGGAGATACAAAAGGACATCGAACTAAGTTACGAGCTCACGCGCCGCTGGAACCTCTGCGCGGTCGTGACCGACGGCACAGCGGTACTTGGCCTCGGCGACATCGGCCCGGAAGCGGGCATGCCGGTCATGGAAGGCAAGTGCGTGCTGTTCAAGGCGTTTGGCGACGTAGACGCATTCCCGCTGTGCGTGAAGAGCAAAGATGTTGACGACATCGTCAATACGGTGTATCTTATCAGCGGCAGCTTCGGTGGCATCAACCTCGAAGACATTGCGGCGCCGCGCTGCTTTGAAATTGAACGCAAGCTGAAGGAAAAGTGTGACATCCCGATTTTCCACGACGACCAGCACGGAACCGCCGTCGTCACGCTAGCGGGACTGACCAACGCACTCAAGCTCGTCGGCAAAAAGAAGGCGGACGTGAAGATCGTCATCAATGGCGCGGGCGCGGCGGCAATCAGCATCACGAAACTGCTGCTGTCGGACGGATTTGCCGATGTGACGCTATGCGACCGCAGAGGCGCGATCTACGAAGGCCGTGGCGAAGGCATGAACTGGATCAAGGAAGAGATGGCATTGGTCACCAACCGCGCAAAAAAGAGCGGTTCACTGGCGGACGTTATGGTCGATGCGGACGTATTCATCGGCGTTTCCGCGCCAAAGATGGTGACAACGGACATGGTCAAGACCATGAAAAAGGACGCGATCATCTTTGCCTGCGCAAACCCGACGCCGGAGATCTTTCCGGACGAAGCGAAAGCGGGGGGAGCTGCAGTCATCGCGACCGGTCGCAGCGACTATCCGAACCAGGTGAACAACGTGCTGGCATTCCCCGGCATCTTCCGCGGGACGTTCGACGTGCGCGCCAGCGACATCAACGACGAAATGAAGATCGCGGCGGCGTATGCGCTGGCGGGATTGATTTCGGACGACGAGCTGAACGCGGACTACATCATACCGAAGGCGTTCGACCCGCGCGTTGGCAAAACGGTGGCGACGGCCGTTGCCGAAGCCGCACGCAAGAGCGGCGTGGCCAGGCTGTAAACGAAGTAACAAAAAAGAACCATCCGCTCGGATGGTTCTTTTTTTGTTATTCAGGTAATTAGTTGCCGAACGCGCCGTCCTGCAGCTGCTGGACATATTCGACGACCATAGCCTGTGTGTCGGCGTCGATCAGATCGTCGTTGAATGCGCCAAGATAGACGCAGCTGTTCTCGAGAGAACCGTAAACAACTTCGTTGCCGAAGGTGCCGTTTTCGTAGGCTTCAAGGCAGATCTGGAGCATGCCGGCGTTGTCGGTGACAACGCTGCAGGCAACGCAGGGATTCTGACCGAGCAGGTCGGCGGGCTGGCCGATGTCAATGATCTTGACCGTGTCGCCGTTCGCCTGGTCGATCGCCTGACGTGCGCCGGAGTCAACCGCAGAAGCATCGCCAAAGAAGACATCCGCACCTTCATTGATCATGGAAGCTGCAAGCTCCATACCCTTTGCGGTGTCGCTGAACGAACCGGCATAGGCCGAAACTGACGTGATCTCCGGATTGATGACCTTCGCGGCGGATTCGAAGTGCGCCAGCTTGGACTTCGTTGTATCGAGTTCCATGCCGCCGATGAAGCCGATGACATTGGATTCACTCATCAGTCCTGCGATGATGCCCGCGATGGAGCCGATCTGGTCGGCGTTGGGCAGCATGCTCATGATGTTGTCGGTAGGCAGCTCTGTGGAACCGTTGAGCACCGCAAACGCAACATCCGGATAGTCCGCGGCAACCTGAACGACAGCGTCGCTATACTGGTTTCCGGGTGCAAAGATCATGTCATAGCCAAGGTCGCAATAGCTGATCATGGTGTCGGCATAGGCCGACTGATCGATCGAGTCGGTGTAGGCGGTTTCCCAGCCACGTGCTTCGGCTGCGCCGGTCATGCCGTTGTAGCATGCCGCACCCCAGCCGCCATCCGAGATGCTGGAATCACAAATCATTGCGATTTTGTAGGTCTTTTCGGCGGTCGTCGCCTCTTCTTCTTTTGCGCCGCACGCAGTCAAAACGCCGAACGCAAGGCACAGCACGAGCAGCAGTGCCAGGGCTTTTTTCGCAAAAACGTGTTTCATAGTCTCCTCATATCCTCCAAATTATATTTTTGTAATCGGGCTTTAACCCGGAATTACCAACTGTTGAACAGTATTTTACCGCTCCTCACGGAAATATGGTTTACCATTGGATTTCGGACCCGAAATCCGGCTGCCGAAGACTGTCAGCGCAACCAGCGTCATCACATACGGAATCATCTGGAACAGCTGATACGGAATCAAATCCGTACCAACCTGCAGCCGCAGCTGCAGCGCATCGAAGAAACCAAACAGCAAACATGCAACCAGCACGCCGGACGACGACCACCGCCCGAAGATAACGGCCGCCAGCGCGATGAAGCCGCGCCCTGCGATAATCCCGTCCGAATAGGTATTGACGTAGCAGGTGGTCAGGTATGCCCCGCCCATACCGGCTAAAAATCCGCAAATCATGCAAGCGATATACTTGTGCAGCACGACGTTGATGCCCATCGTCTCTGCCGCCTTGGGGTATTCGCCGACAGCCTTATAATTGAGCCCGGACTTCGTTCTGTTAAAGTAGATTGCGGTAATTATAACCAGCAAGTAAACACCATACACCATCGGCGTCTGATCGAACAACAGCTTGCCGAAGAACGGAATATCCTTGAGTCCCGGAATCGCGACAGTCTTCATCAGCGTCGCCTGCGCAAGCGTGGAACTTACGCCGAACACGACGCGATAGATAAACGAAGCCAGTGCGGGCGCGAAAATGTTGATCGCCATGCCGTAAACGATCTGCTGTGCACCGAGCGTTACAGTACAGAACGCATAGATCATGTTGACCAACACGCCGCCGAGCGCACCGCACAGAACGCCGAGAAACGGATTGCCCGTCCAATAGCAAACAAGAAAACCTACCAACGCACCGAACGACATCAGACCGTCCAGACCGATGTTGACAAGTCCGGCCCGTTCGGAATACAACTCCGCAAGCGCCACGAACAGAAGTGGCGTTGCCATACGAACCGCCGAGGTTAGGACTTCCGGAATCATGCTCCAGTTCATACTCAGTTCGCCTCCTTCTTTTCAAACAGGGTTTGCAGATAATTGCGAATTTGCGGCAGGTGCATCATTGCGGAGCCCGCCACGACAAAGATGATGACCAGCGCCTGAATGATGTCGATCACGCTTGTGGGGACACCGGTACCGACCTGCATCGTCGTTGAACCGACACGCAGCACTGCAAAGAAATATGCAACAATCATTGTCGCAATCGGGTGCAGCTGCGCAATCAGCGCAATTGCCACGCCGTCGAAACCATATCCGCTGCCATAACCACTGATGAGACGGAATTGCGTGCCGAGAATATCGCAAGCACCACCGAGGCCGGCAACGGCGCCGGAGATGATGAATGCGGTAAGCATATAGCGCTTGACGGAAAGCCCATTGAAGCGGCAAGCCGTCGGATTCAAGCCAACCGCACGCAGTTGGAAACCCTTGGATGTGTTAAACAGGAAATACCACATAGCGATACCGACGACAAGCGCGGCAACGACGCCCCAGGTGATGCGCAGTCCCGGAAAGATTCGACCGATCTCCGTCGCTTCCGGAACAGGCGCGGTCTGCGGCACGCTGCCTTCGCGCAACGCGGTCGTATACAAATAGCCCATAAAGAGCGTTGCGACATAGTTGAACATAATCGTCGTAATCAGTTCGTTCAATCCGCGCCATATCTTGAGCAGGCCCGGAAGCAAGCCCCAGATACCCCCTGCAATGGTTCCGGCAAGAATCGCAATCAGCGTCACCCACCAACCCGTTTTGCCGATGAGCAGCGCGACGGTGATCGCCGCCATGGAGCCACAGAGAAACTGTCCTTCACCGCCGAGATTGAATACACCGCAGCGGTAGGCAAAGCAGGTGCAAAGCCCGGTGAAGATCAGCGGCATAGAGCGCACGACCGTGTTGGCAAGGTTTGTTTTCGATCCGAACGCACCCTTCACAAGATAGCCGATCGCCTCAAACGGGTTGGCGCCCAGACAGAGTATGATAATCATGCCGATGATGAACGCCAGCAGGATGGACATGATAGGAACCAACAGGTTGAGTACTTTATTTCGTCGCATAATTTCCATCCCCTCCTTACTTGCCCGTCATCGCGTAGCTGATTGATTGAATCGGCGGATTCTCGCCGGAGTATTCGCCCATGATCTTACCTTCAAACATAACGATGATCCGATCCGACATCTGTAATACTTCGTCAAAATCCGCGCTGATGAGTAACACCGCGCAGCCTTGATCGCGTGCAGCGATCATTGCGTCGCGAACGTAGCGCGTTGCGCCGATATCCAGCCCGCGCGTGGGATGCACCGCCACAAGCAGGTCCGGCCGCGCCTCAAGCTCCCTCGCAAGAATGACCTTCTGCTGATTGCCGCCGGACAGGCTTCGAATCTCCTGCTCGTTGGATTGACAGCGGATATCGTATTTAGCGCGCATCTCATCTGTGTATGTATGCATCGCCTTTTTCTTAAGCCGCCAGCCGCCCGCGTCACAAAACTCGCACTTCTGCGTACTCTTGAGCAACAGGTTTTCTTCGACCGTCATATCCCCGACGAGCCCCATACGGTTCCGGTCTTCCGGAATGTGCGAAACACTCTGCGCAATAAAGTCTGCCGATGTAAAGCGCGAAACCTTGCATCCTTTCAGGATGACTTCGCCCGACTCGGCGGAAATGACTCCGGTTACGATTTGCGCAAGTTGGCTCTGGCCGTTGCCGTCCACGCCTGCAATGCCGACGATTTCGCCACGGCGAACCTTTAAAGATATGCCGTTGAGCCCGTTGTGCTTAGACGATTTGTTATAGTCGACATTGACCAGCTCGATCACCGGTTCCTGATCCGATTCGATTTTTTTATAGTTCGAGTCCGAAAGCTCCCTCCCGATCATCAGGCTGGCAAGTTCCCGGCCGTCGGTCTTGTCCGCATCCAGCGTGCAGACCGCTTCGCCCGCACGCAGAATCGTAATCCGGTCGCTGACATGCAGAACTTCACGCATCTTGTGACTGATAAAAATAATGCTCTTGCCTTCGCTTTTCAGTTTGTCGATAATCGCATAAAGGTTTTCAACCTCGATGTCGGTCAACACGGCAGTCGGCTCGTCAAGAACCAGTATCTGCGCTCCACGGAAAAGTGCCTTTAGTATTTCAACGCGCTGTTGCGCACCGACAGAAATATCGGTAATCTTTGCGTCCGGGTCGACATCCAGTCCATATTTTTGTGACAGCGCGACGATCTCTTTTTTACGATCATCGTGGTGAATAAACAATCCCTTGTCGCGCGTGTCACCAAGGATGATATTCTGCAAAACCGTCATGGCTTCAACAAGCATGAAGTGCTGGTGCACCATGCCGATGCCAAGACGAACGGCTTGCGCAGGAGATTCGATGCGCACCGGCTTGTCGTTGATCAGAATCTTGCCCTCCGTCGGCTGATAAAGACCGACGAGCACGTTCATCAGCGTACTTTTGCCCGCGCCGTTTTCGCCAAGCAGTGTGTGGACCTCCCCTTTGCGAACGCCAAAGGTAATATCCTTGTTGGCATAAAAATCACCAAACTGCTTGCTGATATGCTCCATTCGCAGGATTTCTTCCATATATCACGTCCCCTTCCCGTCGTTGTCGGATATGACGTTGTCATTTAGTTTTTGTTTAATGATTGAAAATCGATAATAACAGATCGTTTCATAGAATTACACAGCAACTATAACAAACGTTCCGTACGAGAACCGTACGAAACGCCATTGTTTCGCCGCTGTTAAGCAGTCTGTTTTATTCGATTTTTTCACCCGGTCCGGTAAGTCTTTTTGGACTCACTCTGAATTTCAAAATAGTATATCATTCATTCCGTACGAGAACCGTACGGAACACGGTTAAAAATATAATTACTTCAGCAATTCATGCCTTTTTTTTCGCACATTCGATAAATCGCGGGCTCCGCCCAGGCGTAATCGCTCATAAACCGTCCGTCAAATCTTGACACCGCATCCGCTTTCCCCGCCCAGAAATCATAATAATCGCAGCCGATCCGTTCACGTCGAATATGGCAACTGCCGCGTTCTCGCACAAAGATATCCTCCGCACCGCAGTCGCGCAGCGTATCGACGAGTTCCTTAATCGTGCGCCGATATCCGGTATTGTTCGCGTTTTTAATTTCGCTTCCGTCGCAAAGGTACTCGATGATCGTATAGATAGAAACGCGCCGTCCTTCGAAATATACACACAGTGCCATGAGTTCCTTTGCCTTGGCGGAACGAAACCGTACAGGATGATTGTCCACAAGCATTTCAAAATAACCGAACGTATGGAAGATCACGCGCTTTTTCTGGCGGCTTTGCAGCAGCTTTGCGCGCTCCAGCACGTCCAGAATGTCGTCCCGGTCAAACGGTTTGAAAACCATGTAATCCGCCTTCATACGAAACGCCTCAACAGCAAAGCGCGGATGCGCAGTGACAAACACGATGATGATATCGCTGCGCAGTTCCCGCAGTCGCATAGCAAGTTCGATTCCGTTCATTCCCGGCATATCGATATCGAGTAGCGCAAACTGCACTTCGTTTTGTTCAGCGTATCGAATCGCTTCCATCGGATCGGTAAATTTGCCGACGATCTCAAATTCCGGCATGTCTGCGCACTTCAGCTCCAGCAACTGCATATCCAGCGCCATATCATCTACCAGTATTGTCTTCATGTATCCTCCTCCCCAAGCATCGCGCTATAATGCAGTATAACGGTCGTGCCGCGTCCCGGTGCACTCGTCACGTCCATACTACACCCTGGAAATTGGCTCATCCGCGCGCGAATATTGTTGATGCCGACCGACTGACCCGGCTTTTCGTCACCGGGCGTATAACCGATGCCGTCGTCCGTTACGCGCACTTCGTAATCTTCACCGCTTCGCCGCAGTTCAACGCGGACGGTGCCGCCGCCGACTTTCGGCTTTATGCCGTGTATAATCGCGTTTTCCACAATCGGCTGAACGGTCAAAACCGGAATTGAAAAATCTGCATCAAACACATCGTATTCCATATTCAACCTTTCACCAAGCTGAATCCGATTGATCTCCGCATACGCTTTGATCGTACGCAGTTCTTCCCGAAACGGCACAAGCCCGTCTTCCGCACTCACGCTGTCCACCTTAAATCGAAGGAAACGTGAAAAATTCTCCGTCATCTTATAGGCGGACTCCGGTGCAAGGATGATTAGCGCTTGAATTGCGTTGAGCGTGTGGTAGAAAAAATGTGAGTTGATCTGCGTTAAAAGCATACTCGTGCGGTCGTATTCCAGCTGATTTTGCAGCTCACGGATACGGCTTTCTGCCGCCTCCTTTTGCATGCGCTGAATCGTTTGAATTGCGGAAACACCGGCGGCAACCGCAAAACTCAGCACGATACTGACCATTATGCCAAGCAAAACCGTTGTTTGTGTATACCACGGATGCAACGGGAATACCGTGACGTTCCATGTTGAATTGAAGAGTGGAAATTCATAATCATATGCACGGCTCATAACACCCGTGCCGGTTTCAAGGATCGTCTGCTCATCTCCGGTGTCCGCATTGATACGCCACACGCGACAGCCAAACCCCTGTGAATCTAAATTGTGCAAAGAGCTCATGTCCGTCAATACAGCCGGATAATCCAGTGTAACCGACACAAGGCCCCAGAACTCCCCATCCAAATATACCGGAAAACGTCCGGCGATGCCCATTCCGCCCTGCACCAGTACAAACGGCCCAGCCATGATGATCTCGCCACGTTCAATGGCCTCCTGCGCTTCTTTGTCGCCCGCCTGGTCACCGGTTAAATCGTGCCCGACAACGCTTTCGTTTCCTGCCAGTGGATAGACGTCCGTCACAACGCCGCCCGGTGCAAGCAGGACGTTTCGAACGAACACGTCGGTAACAAGCAGCCTTGCAATCTTTTCAAAGCCGTCCGTCCCACCGTTGTTTTGTACAATAAACGCTTCCAGGGTCTTTGCTTTGCTCATCTGTGCGGACAGCACCTCGTACGTCTGTGCACTGACCGTGCTTGCTATATATTTCATTTGCTCGTCCTCGCGGAATTCGCGCCCAAGCTCAATATAAGTCGTCATTCCGGAAAAGATAATAAGCGCGGTAAAAAAAGCAGCGATCACATGCCCGGATAAACGGTTCTTTTTCATTCTGCCGCGTGCTCCTCTCTTTTCGTTATTCTTACATATTATATGAAAAGCAACGTGTGCGCGCAATCTATTCAGGCACAAACAGCACAACGCGCTTTCCATGCACCTGCAAACATGGTATAAATAACAGATAAAGAAGACAGTCCAAAGGTGATGTACTTATGCAAATTTGTTATCTTTTCTGCGCCTTGTCCACAGTGTTTATTCCGTCGATCGGTCCCGACGATTACGTCATTGCGGTCGATGCAGGGTATTCCCGGCTAAACGGAGTAAAGCCCGACCTCGTCGTCGGCGATTTCGATTCATTGGGGTTTATTCCCGAAGGCGAGACGGTCGTTCGGCTGCCTGTGCACAAGGATGATACGGACACGTTGTTTGCCGTTAAACTCGCCCTTGAAAAAGGTTATAAGAAGTTTGTCATACTCGGCGGCGTTGGCGAGCGTCTCGATCATACGCTTGCCAACATTCAGGCGCTCATGTACCTGACCGACCGCGGCGCTAAAGGATGTCTGCTTGGTGACGACGAATCGATGACTATGCTGAAAAATGGTTCCCTTTCGTTTTCCGGTACGCCGGAGGGCATCGTTTCCGTGTTTGCCTACGGCGGCACAGCGAGCGGTGTAACGCTTGACGGGTTGGAATATCCGCTGGATCGCGCAACGTTGACAGTCGACTATCCGCTTGGCGTTAGCAACGCCTTTACGGGGAAACCTGCTTGCATCACGGTTGAAAGCGGGTGCCTGCTCGTCGTTTGGAACGGCGACTTTGAGCAAACCGATTTGTTCGACTGAATCAAGCGGCATTTATTATCGTTCTGTCATTGGTTCAACCAATATTTTTCTTGTTTCGAATTGCATTCTTTGATGGTTCTCTTTTGTCCGCGAAAGCGCCGGTCTGTTGCGAATCGCTGGATTTTGACCAAAAAGGAGCGTATTTCAGAATATGCAAGCATGTTTTTAAAAAACAATCCACATTTTAACAAATTTATGATATGCTAATCTTGTCTGGTTGAACCAGCATACCAATACATAAGGAACTGAATTAAGCAATCATGAATCTGGACGCAGTTATTACGTTTTTCGATCATCGTGCCGCCACATGGGACACACATCGGCAACCCGTGGAGCAAACCGTTGAACGCATTTTAGACGCCGCCGATATTCAGCCGGACGACTCCGTTCTGGACGTTGCCTGTGGCACCGGCGTTCTGTTTCCCTATTATCTCAGGCGGGACGTTGCCCGTGTTACCGGTGTGGACGTTTCGCAAAGTATGATTGCCGAAGCGAGCCGGAAGCTCTCCGATCCACGCATTCGTCTTATATGCGCCGACGCGCAGACGGAATGTTTTTCGCAACATGATAAATGCCTTGTTTTTAATGCGCTTCCACATTTTCCCGATCCGGATGTGCTGATCTGTTCGCTCAAGGATGCGCTCCGTCCCGACGGACGGCTTACCATTGCGCATGGAGAAAATCGGCATGCAATCAACGAGCGGCACGTTACACGCGCAATGGAGGTTTCGCATGCACTTATGCCTGCCGCGGAGTTGGCATTGCTGTTTGAGCCGTATTTCCGTGTTGATCACATCGTTGACGACGCTGACTATTATCTGGTTTCTGGCGTTCGAATTTAAACAACAATATAAAAATCCCGGCGCTCGTACCGCATGCATTCGTGTTGTTCACACCAAATAGCGCGGCCGCAAGCGCCGGAATCTTTGTTTATAATTGCACGAAGCCTTTATACTACGCGGACAATCCAGTTGTGCGTATCTTCAAGTTTGCCGGTTTGATATCCCGTGATCGTATCATAGAGCTTCTGCGAAATCTCGCCCACCTTACGATCGCTGATCGTGTATTCATCTCCCAGATAGTGGAGCAAGCCCATCGGCGAAATGACCGCCGCGGTCCCGCTTGCAAACGCTTCCTTGAGGGTGCCTTTTTTCGCGGCTTCAATAACCTCTTCAATTGCGATCTTCCGTTCGCTTACGGGAACCCCCCACTCTTTGAGCAGCGTTATAACTGAATCGCGCGTGATGCCCGGTAAAATGGTTCCTGCAAGCGGAGCTGTCACAATCTCGTCGCCAATCATGAAAAACGCGTTGGACGAGCCGACTTCTTCCACATACTTATGTTCGATTGCGTCGAGCCAGAGAACATCGTTGCAGTCGGATTCCTTTGCCTTCTTCGATGCGCGCAGGCTTCCGGCATAGTTGCCGCCAACCTTGGCATAGCCAGTGCCGCCATGCGCCGCGCGGATGTATTCGTTCTCGACAAAAATGCGCGTGGTCGAAAGCTTGCCACGGTTCGCCGCATAATACGGACCTGACGGGCAAAGGATGATCATAAAGCGATAATGCTTTGCAGCCTTTACGCCGAGCGCGGGGTCGTCCGCAATGATGAACGGCCGGATGTAGAGCGACGTGAACGGTTCGCTCGGTACCCAGTCTGCGTCCTCCTTGACGGTAGCCTTGACCGCAGCCAGGAAGAGCTCTTCGTCCATTTCGGGAATGCAGATGCGTTCGTTGGTACGATTGAGCCGCTTTGCGTTCATGTCGGGACGGAACAGCAACACGTGACCGTCTTCGGTCTTGTATGCTTTCATTCCCTCAAACATCATCTGTGCGTAATGCAGTACGCTTGCTGCGGGGCTGATCTGAATGTCGCCGTAAGGGATGATTTTTCCATCGTGCCAGCCTTGTCCCTCGTCATAGTCCATCGTGAACATATGATCCGTGAAAGTTGCTCCGAACGCCAGCGTGTTCGGATCGGGCTTCGGTTTCGGGTTCGGGTTCTTTGTAACCGGAAATTCATACTTCATGCTGCTATACCTCGTATTTTTTAAAATAAACTTATTTGTCCAAATCGTAAAGCTCCGCGCGCCGGTCGGCAAAGACCGGAATCGTATCGCGGATTTCTCGGAGCACCGAAGGGTTTATCTCCGCAGTCACCGTCGTTTCCATCTCTCCCGCCTCCGCAAGAACCGTTCCCCACGGATCGATGATGGCAGAGTGTCCACCGAATTGTGTGCCAAACGCTTCTCCGCAGGAGTTGCAGGTCGCCACAAACATCTGGTTTTCAATGGCGCGCGCCTTTGAAAGCACCGAAAAGTGGTTGATCCGTTTCTCCGGCCACTGGGACACGATGAATAAAAGATCGAGCCCCGGCAACGCCAGTGTGCGCAAAAGTTCGGGAAAGCGGACGTCATAACAGATGATCAGCGCACAGTCGATTCCGTCCAGTTGAAACCTTGCAAGCGAATCGCCCGCTTCAAACGCCCTGTCCTCGCCCATCGGCGAAAACAGATGCGTTTTGTCATAGTTTGCAACGCAATCTCCCGCGCGGTTGAACACAAACGCTGTGTTATACTGCTTGCCGTCTCTGCGGTTTGCAACGCTTCCTGCGACAATGTTGACGCGAAATTCTCGCGCCAGCGCGGAAAACACCTTTTTCGTGCGCATTCCGTCTTCGTCTGCATGTGATGCGTCGATTTTGCCCGGTGCAAATCCCGTATTCCATGTCTCCGGCAGCACGATGACGTCCGACTGTTCGGATGCCGCCGCTCCCCGCACCAATGCCTCCGCATGCGCGAAGTTATGATCCGGCTGCGCCGCAAGCATATTCATCTGGACACAGGAAATGCGCATGGATGCTTACTCCTTATATGTCCGCCCAAGTGCAAGCGCTTGTCTATTTGCGTCAAGCAGGTGCGCCTTTTTCGGCGGAACGACCTTGTTCAGCGCCGCTTCCATATATTCTTCCGCCTCCGGCATGCACTCGCCGATGAACTTGCCAAGCAGGATCATGTTGCCAAGCCCGTCAAGTCCCGCATCGCTCGCCATCTGTGTTGCCGGGATCGCGTAAATGCTGATATCGTCGCGCGTCGGTTTTTCACCAATCAGCGAGGAATCCATCACGATCACGCCGCCTTTTTGCACCTTGTCCTGATATTTCTGGAACGACGGCAAATTCATGGCGATCAGCACATCCGGGTCGGACACGATCGGTGAACCGATCGGTTTATCACTCAAAATCACGCTGCAATTCGCCGTGCCGCCGCGCATTTCCGGCCCATAGGACGGGAGCCAGCTGACCTGGCGATTGCCGATCATACCGACGTAGGAAAGAAACTTGCCGATAAACAGAACGCCCTGCCCGCCGAATCCGGCGATCAGCATCCGCGTTGTCTTTTTCTCCATAGTGTTCACGCCTCCTCTCCGCTGCGGTCTTTATAGACGCCGAGCGGATAGTACGGAATCATCTGTTCGTCAATCCACTTGAGCGCATTTTGCGGCGTCATACCCCAGTTGGTCGGGCAGGATGAAAGTACCTCGACCAGCGAGAATCCTTTGCCTTCAATCTGGTTACGGAATGCTTTTTCGATCACCTTTTTCGCATTCCGAACGCTTTTTACGCTGTTTACGGTCACGCGGGCAAGATACTCCGGTCCTTCCAGTTGCGAAAGCATTTCGCAGACCTTTACAGGGTAACCGCATTGCGTCACGTCGCGTCCGTACGGCGACGTCTGCGTGACCTGTCCCGGTAGTGAAGTTGGCGCCATCTGGCCGCCGGTCATGCCGTAGATCGCGTTGTTGATAAAGATAATCGTAATGTTTTCATTGCGTGCCGCGGCATGGACGGTTTCCGCCATACCAATGGAGGCAAGGTCGCCGTCGCCCTGGTACGTGAAAATGATACTCTCCGGGTCTGCGCGCTTCAAGCCGGTCGCAACCGCCGGCGCGCGGCCGTGCGCAGCCTCGATCATATCGCAAGAAAAGTAGTTATATGCAAGCACCGAGCAGCCAACGGGCGCTACGCCGATCGTGCGGCCTTCAATGCCAAGCGCGTCGATTGCTTCGGCTACCAGCCGGTGAACGATGCCGTGGGTGCAGCCGGGACAATAATGGGTTGGTACCGCCAATAGAGAATCGGGTCGTTTTGCCACTATCATTTTGCTTCACCTCCGGCAATTTCTTCGATACTGCCGAGCACCTGTTCCGGAGACGGGATCATGCCGCCGACGCGGTTGACCAGTTTGACCGGTTTTGTACATTTCATGGCCAGTTCGATGTCTTCTATCATCTGCCCCATAGAGAGTTCTACAGAGATAAACGCTTTTACTTGTTTCGCCGCGTCCGCAATCGCCTTTTTCGGGAACGGCCAGAGCGTGATCGGACGAATCATACCCACGCGGATTCCTTTTTCGCGGGCTGCGTCAACTGCATTTCTGGATACGCGCGCGGCAATGCCATATGCAACAACGCAAAGCTCCGCATCCTCCATCATGTACGATTCGTAAACCGGCTCATTTTTTTCTATCACTTTGTAGCGTTCGAACCGCTCAAAATTCATCCGCTCCAGTTCGTCCGGTTGGAGATAGAGCGATGTGACGATATTGTGCTTACGCTTCTTCTTCGTCCCGGTCAGCGCCCATGGTTTGTTATATGCTTTTTGAGCACCAATATCCAGCGATACCGGTTCCATCATCTGTCCGATGGTACCATCGGCAAGGATCATGGACGGCATGGAATATTTGTCCGCAAGGTCAAAGCCTTTGACGGTCAGGCTCGCCATTTCCTGTACGGATGCGGGCGCGAGCACTATGATATGAAAATCACCATGTCCACCGGCACGCGTCGCCTGCCAGTAGTCGGACTGGGACGGCTGAATGCCGCCGAGTCCCGGACCGCCGCGCTGTACGTTGACAATAAACGCAGGCAGGTCGCTTCCGGCAAGGTAGGAAATCCCTTCGCTCTTCAGTGCAATGCCCGGACTGGAAGAAGAAGTCATCACGCGTTTACCCGCCGCAGACACACCATAAACCATGTTGATTGCCGCAATTTCGCTCTCCGCCTGTAGGAATACGCCACCGATCTTCGGCATGCGTTTTGCCATATAGGCCGCGATTTCGGTCTGCGGCGTGATTGGGTAACCGAAATAGTGTCGGCATCCCGCCTGAATTGCCGCTTCGGCAATGGCTTCATTGCCCTTCATCAATACTTTTTCCGCCATGCTCCTCGCCTTACCTTTCCACCGTGATCACGCAGTCGGGGCACATGATTGCACATGAGCCGCAGCCGATACACTTGGATTCGTCCGTAACCGTCGCGGGCGAATGCCCCTTCTGGTTGATCTGTTCCCTGTCAATCTTCAGGATCTTTACCGGGCATGCATCAATGCACAGTCCGCAGCCCTTACAAAGGTCCGTCTCAAACGTCAGTTTTGCCATGTTCGCTCTTTCTACCTCTTTTCCATAAATCCATTCTTATCAAAAACCTGCGGACGAATTCGTCCGTTTCGGCATATCAAACATCAATCGGTATCAAATCGCTTAATTCCTGTTCCAGCGCTGCATGCAGCCGCTTGTCAACGGCCGTAAATCCAATCGGTAATCCGCAAAGTTGCGAAAACGCGTCCATCTTCTCAACCGTACCCAGCACATCCTTTGGGGTCGTCTCTTTGCCGAGATTGCTGTTGTTGACCAGCATTGTAATCTTGATTCCACAGGCTGCTTCAATCTCGCGCAAAACGTCCATCGCATCTTCCGGTGTCCGCGTCAGCGGGCGAAAGAAATTTGTGACAAACAGCATCTCGTAATTCTGTTCGGCAAGAATGGACGGCACATATCGTCCGAGCGCAACCGCGCCGCGATCGTCGCCGCCGACATCCAGCACCGCATAAGCGCTTTTGTCCTCAACAATTCTGTAAAGATCGGCCGGGAGCGCCGGGATGTCCAGATTGCTGTTTGCAAACTTGGACGTAATCAGCTCAATACCGCGCTCCTCCAATTCCCGCCGGTGATCCGTCGTACGGAAATACGGATTGACGATATCTAAGTCCGCGACAAGAACCTTCTTTCCACTCTCGCGAAGGCGCTTGGCAAGACTCACCGCAAGGCTCGTTTTACCGCTGCCGTAATGGCCGACCAAAATCGTAACCCGCTTCGTGTCCACTGTCCTTACCTCGCTTTTTACAGCATTCTTCGTATGATCTTTCCACTTGTCGTCTTTGGCAACGCGTCTTTGAACTCCACCACGCGTGGATACTTATAAGGCGCCGTTCGGGATTTTACGTACTCCTGAATTTCTTTTTTCAGCAGGTCCGTGCCGTTCGTTCCATTCGTCAGCACGATGCTGGCTTTGATCACCTGCCCGCGCACCTCGTCCGGCGCGGCGGACACGCCGCATTCCAGCACATATGGAAGTTCCATGAGCACGCTCTCGATCTCAAACGGCCCGATGCGGTAACCGGAAGACTTGATTACGTCGTCCGCACGACCTACATACCAATAATATCCGTCTTCATCACACCATGCGATATCGCCCGTGTGATACAGTCCGTCATGCTTGGCTTCCCGCGTTGCGGCTTCGTCATTATAATACTCCGCAACAAGCCCGCAGGGTTCGCTTTTGTCGATTCGCACGACGATTTCACCGTTGGTACCGGTCTCCACGCTGTTTCCGTCGGGGTCGACAAGGTCAATGTCGTACAGCGGGACGGGCTTGCCCATAGAGCCGACCTTATGTGTACCGCCGCGCAGATTACCGATCATCAGCGTACTTTCACTCTGGCCAAAGCCTTCCATAACCTGCAATCCGGTGGTCTTTTCCATCTGCCGGAACACTTCCGGATTCAGAGCCTCTCCAGCTATTGTCGCGTGTTTGATGGAAGACAGGTCGTAATGCGAAAGGTCTTCCTTAATCAGCATACGATACATCGTCGGCGGTGCGCAGAACGAGGTTATGCGATATTGCGCAAATTTTGGCAGGATGTCCGCCGCATCGAACCGGTCAAAATCATAAACGAACACCGCCGCTTCGCAGAGCCATTGTCCGTAGAGCTTGCCCCACAGGGCCTTTGCCCAACCGGTATCGGAAATCGTCAGGTGCAGCCCGTTCGGATCGACACACTGCCAGTAGTTCGCCGTAATAAAGTGACCCAACGGATACTTGTAGTTGTGCGCCGCAAGTTTCGGTTGCCCGCTTGTTCCGGATGTAAAGAACATCAGCATGAGTTCGCATCCGCGGGGCGCGTCTTTCTCTCGCTGGAATCGTCCGCTGAACAGCGTGTACTCCTCGTCAAAATCCCGCCAGCCTTCGCGCTTGCCGCCAACGAGGATTTTCGTTTTCAATCCGTCATAGTTTGCCGCGCCGAGTTCCGCGTTCTCCGCCGCGTCTCCATCCGCCGTGCAGATGATTGCGGAAACGCCGGCCTTTTCATAGCGGTATGCATAGTCGTGTTCCTGCAAGAGGTATGTCGCCGGGATTCCGATTGCGCCGATTTTATGCAGTCCCAACAACGCAGACCAGAATTGATAATGTCGCTTTAGCACAAGCATAACACGATCGCCCCGCTGAATGCCAAGGGATTTAAAATAATTGGCGCACTGTGCGGAAGCACGCTTCATATCGCCAAAGCTGAACCTGCGTTCCGTGCCGTCTTTTGCTATGTGCAGCATGGCAAGTTTCTCCGGACACTTCTCCGCGAGCCCGTCCACAATGTCAAACGCGAAGTTGAAGTTTTCCTCGTTTATAAAGGAAATTCCGGTCAGCGTACCTTTGTCATCTGTTTCCGTCTTGATGAAGCGGTGATAGATACGTCCCTGCTCGGTTGCTGTGGATTGTTCTTCTTCCCAGTCCGGGTTCTTCAGCTCCACTTCGCCCTGAGTACCGTTGTAAGCGGACGGATTGAGTACAATTGCATAAAAAGTGCAATTTTCGCCGCCGACGGCGATCATGCCGTGCGGAATCGAACTGTCATAATAGGCGCAGTCGCCTTCGTGGAGAATCTCTGTATGAGAACCGATTTGAACCTTGAGCGTGCCTTTGACGACAAGGTCGCATTCCTGCCCTTCGTGCGAAGTCAGCTCGATTTCCCTGCGCTCTGCGTCGGCTTTGCATGCGCACTCCACATACAGCGGTTCGGAAATTCTGTTTTGAAACGGTGCGGCCAGATTATAATAAACCATGCCGTGCGCCTTTTCAATGCGCGTGCCTTCTCCCGCGCGGGTGATCGTGTATCCGCGCAGCGTCGGACTTGTGCCTTCAATGATGTCCGTAACGTTGACGCCAAACGCCATTGCACAGCGATAGATAAACGCAAAGCTCAGATCGTGCATCCCGGATTCACAGGCGATATACTCCTGTTCCGAAACGCCAGTCCTGAGCGCAAAATCCGTCGTCGATAGTCCCTCGATGCGTCGTAATTCGCGGATGCGGGCCGCCATTTCCTGCAGTTGTAAGTCCAGTCCCGTCGTGCTCTCCATCTCATACTCCCTTCACACGGGGGTACAAAAAAAACGTCCCCCAGATGATCCTAATGATAGTGCGACCATCTTTGAGACGAGCAAACAGGTTGCGCTTACCCGCGGTACCACTCAAATTGCACCGACATCGCTGCCGATACCACTCTTCAGGCTCTAACAAGCCCTATGCCGTAACGCCGCATACACGGGGAGGTTCTACTTGTCAAACGAATCTGACGTTCTTCCTTCCGGCTCGGGAGCTACAAATAACGGACAATGCTTTCCCGACTCACACCAACCGCCGGGTCTCTTTAGAAAGCAACTCGCCGAAATCCTCTCCGTCGTAGCTTTTCAAATTTTTTAAAGACTATCACGAATCATATATGATTGTCAAGGTGTAGGAATGATTTTTTATGCACGTTTTTGCGTATTCATATGAATGCTGCCGCCGCAATCCGATCCGGTGCGGCGGCAACCATGTTCGCTACAGTTCTCTGCGGATGATCTTTCCGCTGATTGTCTTCGGCAATTCGTCGCGGAACACCACGATACGCGGATATTTGTAAGGCGCGGTATGCGACTTTACATAATCCTGAATCTCTTTTTTCAGCGCGTCGGTCCCTTGTGTACCGGGCGTTAAAACGATGCTCGCCTTAATGACCTGCCCGCGGATATCGTCCGGCGCGGCGGACACGCCGCACTCCAGCACATACGGTAGTTCCATGATGACGTTTTCAATCTCAAACGGTCCGATGCGGTAACCGGAAGACTTGATCACGTCATCCTTCCGTCCGACATACCAGAAGTAACCATCCTCGTCCCGCCAGGCCAGATCGCCCGTATGGTATAGCCCACCTTCGCGCGCTTCCCGGCTGAGCGCTTCATCGCGATAGTATCCCTGGAACAGACCGCACGGGTCACCGTCGTCTAGATGCAGGACGATTTCACCCGGTTCGCCAAACTCTGCCGTTTTTCCGTCCGCGGTGATCAGGTCAACCTTATAGGTCGGCACCGGTTTGCCCATTGAACCCGGCTTTGGCACCATGCCCGCCAGTGTTCCGATCAGAAGCGTTGTTTCCGTTTGACCGAATCCCTCCATGATGCGCAATCCCGTGGCGTTTTCAAACTGATAGAACACTTCAGGATTGAGCGCTTCTCCAGCTGTCGTGGCATAGGTCAACGTGGAAAAGTCGTACTGGCTCAAATCCTCCTTGATCATCATGCGATAAATCGTTGGCGGCGCGCAGAACGTCGTTACGTTATATTTCGCCAGCATCGGAATCAGATGCTTTGCGTCGAAACGTTCAAACTCAAACACGGCGACCGCCGCTTCGCAGAGCCATTGCCCGTAGAATTTGCCCCAGAGTGCTTTTCCCCATCCCGTGTCGGAAACCGTCAGGTGCAGCCCGTCAGACTGGATGCAATGCCAATATTTTGCGGTAACGAAGTGCCCAAGCGCGTATTTACAGCTATGGGATGCGATCTTTGGATATCCCGTTGTGCCGGAAGTAAAGAACATCAGCATCGTGTCGTTGCCGCGCGCGGTGTCCTCCGGACACTCAAACCGGCTGCTGAACATCATATACTCGTCATCAAAACTGCGCCAGCCGTCGCGGTCACCGTTGACGACAATCTTCGTCTTCAGTCCGTCGTACTCCTCTTCCCCAATGTCCGCCTGGTTGGCAACCTCACCGTCCGCCGTACAGAGGATAGCCGAAACGTCTACGGCCTTATAGCGGTATGCAAAGTCGTGCGCCTGCAGCTGATATGTCGCGGGGATTGCCACCGCACCGATCTTATGCAGCGCCAGCATGGCAAACCAGAACTGGTAATGACGCTTTAATACAAGCATGACCTTGTCGCCTTTTTTGATGCCGAGTGAGCGGAAATAATTCGCCGTCCGGTTGGACATTTTCATCATGTCTTCAAACGTAAAACGGCGCTCCATTCCGTCGACATCCACATGCAGCATCGCCAACTTTTTCGGCGTCTTCTTTGCGATTTCATCGACAACGTCGAATGCAAAGTTAAACTGATCCGCGTCGGTAAATGTAATACCTGATAGTGCGCCATGCTCGTCCTCATGCGTTTCAATAAAGCGGTTACAGCAGAAATCTTCCGAGCGGCGCGCTTCGATAATGCTTTCATGCAGTTCCGCGGCATCTTCCGTGCCTTCGCCAGGCAGAACGACCGCGAGGAACAGACACTCTGCACCGCCTACGGCGATCATGCCATGCGGTGTTGCGCTGTTGTAATAAATGCTGTCGCCTTCGTTCAAAACTTCGATATGCTCACCGATCTGTACCTTCAAAGAACCGTTGAGTACAAGGTCAAACTCCTGCCCAACGTGGTTTGTCAGGTGGATCGGGCGATTCTGCTGCGTTTCGGAGTAATCATAACGCACCCAGTACGGTTCGGCGATCTTGTTTCGAAACAGCGGTGCAAGGCTGTCGATCTCGATGCCATCTTCCTTGGCGGCGGGCTGTCCCTGTCCTTTTCTCGTTACCGTGTAGGAAGAGAGCTTTGCGCTGTCACCTTCCAGCAGGTCGGTGATGCCGATCCCGAACGCCTGTGCGCACTTGTGGATAAACGTAAACGGAAAATCCGCGTTTCCCGCCTCGTAGTTTGCGTATTCCGCGGTGGAAGCGTCGGTCTTTTTCGCCATTTCCTCCTGCGTAAAACCGGATATCTCGCGCATCTCCCGAATTCGATATGCAACCTCCATCAGCTGCGTGTTCAGTTCAACCGCTTCCATAAGCTCCTCCTTGCCAACCATTTTAAAATTATTTTGCTTAACGGCACAAAAAAACGTCCGTCTCAAGATTTTTCTTGAGACGGGCGATCATTTCGATTCTACCCGCGGTACCACTCAAATTGCGCTTTTCAAAAAGCGCCTCTCGTCAGACTCCAACAAGTCCTTTGCCTTTACGCGACAATTACGGAAAACCCTACTCGCGTTGCGTTGCGTTTTCAAGTTTTCGGCTCGGAAGGGATGGGATTCTATGAATCTGCCTGCCGCCGGGATTTCACCACCCCCGGCTCTCTTTGTGCGGCGCGTTCGTCCGTCTTCGTCACAGCCTTTGTATGATTATTAAATTGTTTTGTATATTATCAGTTTCCAGTCGTTTTGTCAACGCTCAAACAGCTTTTTTGCAACGCAATTTTGTTACGTCGTCACGCGGTCACGATATCCGCCGCTCTTTGCAGTTTCAGCTGCTTGATCGCGTCCTCACGCATCTTGTACTTGAGGATCTTTCCTGCGGCGTTCATCGGGAACGCGTCAACCATGGCGACGTATTTCGGCACCTTGTGCTTGGCCATGTTGGCACGCACATAGTCCTGAATTTCCTTTTCGGTCGCATTCTCGCCTTCCTTGATGATGACGCAGGCCATGATCTCCTCGCCATACTGTTCGTCCGGCACGCCAATCACCTGCACGTCCTTCACCTTCGGATGCGTATAAAGGAATTCTTCAATCTCTTTTGGATAGATGTTCTCGCCGCCACGGATGATCATATCCTTGAGACGCCCGGTGATGCGGTAGTTGCCTTCAGGCGTTTTGCAGGCAAGGTCGCCTGTGTGCAGCCAGCCGTCTTTGTCAATGGCGGAGCGAGTTGCCCCGGGCATTTTGTAATACCCTTTCATGATGTTGTATCCGCGCGCAACAAACTCCCCGATTTCTCCGACCGGCAGTTCTTCATATGTTTCCGGGTCGACGATACGGCATTCGATTTCCGGCAGCGCACGCCCGACCGTTCCAACACGTACTTCAAGCGAATCGTCCGTCGAGCTCATTGTGCACCCCGGCGAAGCTTCCGTCTGTCCGTAAACGATGGTGATCTCGTCCATATGCATCTTGTCGAACACGTCCTGCATCACGCTGACAGGACAGGGACTCCCCGCCATGATACCGGTACGCATATAGGAAAAATCCGTCTTTGGAAAATCGGGATGTTCCAGCAAAGCGATGAACATCGTCGGCACGCCGTGGAACGCCGTAATGTGCTCCTGATTGATGCACGCAAGAGCGGGCCTCGGGGAAAAATACGGCAGTGGCAGCATGGTAGAGCCATGCGTCATGCAGGCCGTCATTGCAAGCACCATGCCGAAGCAATGAAACATCGGCACCTGAATCATCATACGGTCCGCAGTGGAGAGATCCATGCGGTCGCCGATGCATTTGCCGTTGTTGACGATATTGTAATGCGTGAGCATGACGCCTTTTGGAAAGCCCGTCGTGCCGGACGTATACTGCATGTTGCAGACGTCGTGCGGATTGACCGATGCCGCGATGCGCTGCACTTCCTCAATCGGCGTTTTGTCCGCCTTTTGCAGCATCTCTTCCCAGGTTAAGCAGCCCGCCTGTCGATAACCGAGCGTTACAACGTTCCGCAAAAACGGAAGCCTGCCGCTGTGCAGGTGTTCACCGGGCTTGGTTTGCGCGAGTTCCGGGCAGAGTTCTGCAATGATGCCGGAATAATCCGAATCGCGATAGCCCTGCTCCAGAATGAGCGTGTGGGTGTCACTCTGCTTCAGCAGATATTCTGCCTCGTGAATTTTGTAGGCGGTGTTGACGGTGACGAGTACTGCGCCGATCTTGGTCGTCGCCCAAAAGGCGATATACCATTGCGGCAGGTTCGTCGCCCAAACCGCAACATGGCTGCCGGGACGCACACCCATCGAAAGCAACGCGCGGCAGCACTCGTCCACATCCTCGCGGAATTCTTCGTAAGTGCGCGTGTAATCCAGCGTGGTGTATTTGATGCAATACTGATCCGGGAACTCTTCCGCCATGCGGTCGAGTACCTGCGAAAACGTCGCGTCGATCAAATTGTCCTTCCGCCAGACAAAGCTGCCCGTGCCCGCGCGATTTTTGTAAAGTTTATGCCGGTTTCTCGCCGGTGTGCCGAAACGCTGCATATAGTTACCGAAATGCGCAAGAATGCTCTCCATATCGTCAAGCTCCGGCATCCATTTCGGGTCCCATTCCAGTGAGATAAACCCGTCGTAGTTGATTGACGAGAGCGCCGTCATGAGTTCACCCATCGGCAGTTCGCCTTCGCCGGGCAGGCAATATACGCGTACGTCATTTTCCAGTGCGGAGTCCTTAACATGCACGTGCTTCACGTATGCGCCGAGATTTTTGATGCTCACCTCCGGCGTTTCGCCATGGTCGAAGTACGGGTGGTGCAAGTCCCACAGTGCGGCAAGAAAATCGCTTGAAAACCGCATCAAAAAACTCTGTAAACGTGCTGTGTCCGAAAACGTACCAACCGTTTCGACCAGCAGCGTTACGCCTCGTTCTTCTGCAAGCGGCAACATGCGCTTGACGCAGGCGTCCGCCGCGTCGACGCCGGATTCCGATCCGTCCAGCGCACGTACGCGTACATATGGAATCAAAAAATCATGTGCAAGGCGAATGCATGCTTCCAGTTCCTGCTCGTCTTCTTTGTTGCCGGAAGACAGGTCGCAGACGGAGTCCAAGCACGTTAGGCGCAGGCCTTCGTCAAAAAGATTACGAACCGTACGCACGGCATTTCCGCGATGAAACGGTGAACCGTCCTCCGTCCATGCCGAATCGATCAATCCATGCAACTCAATGCCGGAGAATCCGACCGTTTTTGCCGTCTTGCCGATCTCATCCCAGCTGTATCCACCCCAGCCCCGGGTTGAAAAGCTCAGTTTCATTGTCGAGCGCCCTCCTCATACACGATTTTATTCAGTGCGTTGAGGTAGGCGTGAATGCTCGCGCCGATGATGTCGGTTGAAATGCCGCGACCGGAGTAGAGTTTGCCTTCCGCGCGTAGACGGACAAGCGCGCTGCCCATCGCCTCGCGGCCTTCGGTTACGGACTGAATCTGAAAATCGTCCAGCTCGTAGTGGTGACCAATGATCTGCTCAATCGCGAGGAACGCCGCGTCGATCGGACCGTCACCAAGGCCAAAGCCCTGCTGTGTTTTACCTTGCTTGAGTAGTTTTATATGCGCCGTTGCCGTAATGATGTTGCCGCTGTTGACGACATAACTCTCCAACGTATAAGTCGGCGGGACCTGCAGCGCCGCACTCGCGACGATTGTGTCGAGTTCCTTCTCGCCAACACTTTTTTTGTTGGCAATGCGTCCGAACGCGGCGAACACCTTTGCAGTATCTTCTTCAGAAAGCTCATAACCAAGTTTGCGCACGGCCGCGGCAACTTCCGGCAGTGTGCTTTTGGACGAAAGACGCATGTCTTCGTCCACCCGGCGCGGTATGCTGTTGTCACGCACGGTGCTGCCGTTGCGCTTTGCGCTGATCATCCAGCGCGCTTTTTCAACGGCGCGGCTCAGCTCCGTCATAATCAAATCCGTACCAAAGCCCATGTCCATGCCGCGTGCGCGCAGAATGCCTGCAATCGTTTCGAGCGAAAGCAGTGTATCGTCGCCAGTTGACGCCTTGATCAGTGTCGCTCCCGCGTTGACCGCGGCCAGCGAGCATGCGGCCGCAAGCTGTAAAGCGTCGGTACACTGAACGCCGAGAATATGATTCTCAAGCTCCGGCACATGCGCATAAACGTCTTGAACAAATTTACTGAATTCGTCCGGCAGCATCCCGCTGGAGCCGTCGCACAGCGTAACGGTGCCAGCTCCGGCGGACAGTGCAGTTTCAACTGCGCGATACAGAAACTCAGGATCGCTGCGGGTCGCGTCGTCCGCGCAGAATTCCACGTCCTTGCAGAGCGATTTCGCTTTTTTCACCAACTCTTCTATGAGCAGAAGCATCTTGTCTGGTTTTTTGTGGCAAATGTACTCCATCTGCGCCGTAGAGGTCGGCACGCAAACCTGCAGGCAAGGATGTTCTGCTTCCGAAAGGGTATTCCAAGCGGTCTCAACGTCTTTTTCAGACAGACCGACAGGCAGCACAATACGGCTCTGCTTTACGGCGGAAGCAATTGATTTTATGAGCAATCCATCGGCTTTTTCATTCTGGATGGCGGGCAGTTCCACGCTATAAAGTCGCAATCGGTCCAACGAGCGGGCAATTTCTAGTTTTTCGCGGAAGCTAAGCAGGGCTTCCAAGCCTTTTTGTTCCTGCCGCAGGGTCACGTCGGAGATGAATAGGGTCTTCATAGCGGTTACTCCTTTCGGTCTTCGCACGGCGTTTAAAAAAATATCCCTGAGCCAGCCATTTTGGTGGCTTCAAGGACGTGCCGAACGGACCTGTTTTATAATACAGCGCTTGCTTGTTTGAAGAAAGCGAAAAAATAAAGCGATTTGAAAACGGCATTTGCTGCATCATAGCACAGCATAATATTTTATGTCAATATATTATATAGCATCGTTGCACTGAATTTATGATCCGCATCCGTGCCAAAAAACCATGTATCCTTTACGTTCATTCGTAGTATAATAGTGTCATGAAATTGTTAACCCGCATCAGTGAGCGAATACGCACTTCGTTGCTGGATGATGCCTCCCGGTATCATCTTCAGTTTGTATGCGTTTACGGAACGCTGAGCCTCATTGCAGCCGTCATGACGGTTGTAAATATCTTTACAGGCAAAGGCGCTCTGACCTATGCCACGCTCGGATATTCTCTGTTTTGCGGGGTGGCCTTCATTCTGTTGATAAAAAACAAGATCGGGCTCCGCGTTTCAAAACTTGCATTCGCAGTCAGTTTCTTTCTGCTGTTTGTTTATTTCATTATCAGCGGTAATCCGGATGGTTTTAGTATATTGTGGATGTGCCTGCTGCCGTCGCTCGGACTTTTAACGTTCGGCAGAAAAGACGGAACGCTTGTGTGCATAGGGCTGCTCGCGATGTTGGTGTTCTTCTTCTATACGCCGTTTGGCCGTTCGCTGCTGCAATATGAGTATTCGACAACGTTTCAAATGCGCTTCCCCTTGCTTTTTATCGCTTTCTTCGCAATCGGCTATTTCCTTGAAACAGTGCGCGTGCTTACGTATAACAAGTTGATTGAGACACAGGAGCTTTACCGTTACCTCTATTCTCACGACGCGCTGACGAACGTATACAGCCGGCATGGATTCAACGAACGGATGGACCGGTATTTCAGCAGCGCACAGAAGAACCTGGCTTTGATCGTGTTGGACATCGATCACTTTAAAACAGTCAACGACCGTTACGGGCACCTTCAGGGCGACGTCGTGCTCCGCAGCATAGCAGAGGTGATCTCTTCCGTCGTTGGAAACAAAGGAGACGTTTGCCGCTGGGGTGGCGAAGAATTTGCCGTTATGATTCCAAACTGTGAAGCACCCAAAACCGTTGCGGAAGCCTTGCTCGCCGCCATTCGCGGCCACTCTGTCGAGTTGGAGAACGATTGTCTGTCTGTCACGGTCAGCGTCGGTACGGCCCTTGCAGGCGATGCGGGCGCGTTTTCTGCAATGCAGCTTGTTAACGCTGCGGACGCATGCCTTTATCAGGCAAAAGAACAAGGACGCGATCGCGTCGAATACTGTAACTTATAAGAATAACCCGATAAACAAAAAAGCCGTCCGTTCGGACGATTTTTTTGTATCTGCCTTACATAATCAAAACTCTTCAATCGCAACATGTTCCGCGCATTCCGTAATATCCTCGCCAAGGAACAGGGATGCCATAGCCGCAAAATCTTCTGCGCTGTCGCTGGCGTAATACCGGCGCTGTCCTTCTTCGGCGGTTGTATTCAGCTTGTCTTCCCCTTTTAAAAGTGCGGCAAGAGCGCGTGCAGCCTGTTCGCCCGTGTCGATCAAGGTCACACCTTCCCCCATAAAATCGCCGATCACGGCGCTTAGCAGCGGGTAGTGTGTGCATCCGAGCACCAACGTGTCTATACCTTCCTCTTTTAAGGATGACAAATATTCGGCAACAACCCGTTCGGTTACCGGATCTCCGCGCTGCACGCGTCCTTCCTCCACCAGTGGAACAAGCAGCGGGCAGGCCTTTGCCGAAAGCACCGCATCAGGCTTTAACGCGCGAATCGAATTTTCATATGCGCCGCTGCGGATAGTCGCCTTTGTGCCGATTACACCGATACGTCCGTTCTTCGTCGCAGCCGCGGCCGCTTTTGCAGCCGGTTCCACAACGCCGAGAATCGGAATTGCGTTTTCGTCTTTCAACACGGAAAGAGCCGTCGTGGAGACTGTTCCGCAGGCGATGACGATTGCTTTAAGATCGAAGCTGCGTAAAAAAGCCACATCCTGACGCGCGTATCGAACGATGGTCTTTGCCGAGCGTCCGCCATACGGTACGCGTCCCGTATCGCCAAAATAGACGATATTCTCACAGGGCAACAGATGAAACATCTGCCGCACGGCAGTGAGTCCGCCCATACCGGAATCAAATACGCCGATCAGTCGTGTGTCCATACATTCCTCCGCCTAAAAACGGACAGATGCAGTCTACCCGTTTGGAATAATTCTGTTTGCTCATTGTAGCACATTTTTTTATTTCGTGTGAATGATCCTGCCGCAATCCGCAAGTGATGTCCTCCATTTGCTTTCAAAACCTGTCAAAACTGTATGCTCGTAGCCAACTGTTCATAATTGTGCTAGAATGTAGTTGTCGTCGGATCACAGCATTGTCTTCTGGCGCATATACATTTTAGGAGGGGATATCTGATATGAAAAAAAGTCTGTCCATCCTGTTGGCGGTGTTGATGGTACTATCGGTCTTTGCCGGTTGTTCTTCATCGAAAGAGGCAGCCGACACTCTTGAGCAGGCAGGTATTGAAAGTGTGGACGACGCTTTGGAAACTGTCGAAGAAGCCGGTGAAACACTTTCACAAACAGTCTCTAGCGAGACGGCATCGGATTTCTACAGTGCATTTGCCGACGCAAAATCGGCGTTGCTCAATAATCTGGTCGACGCGCTGAGCTACAATGCAGATACTGCAATGGCCGCACTATCGTTCCTTGGCGTTTCGTTTGCGGAGCTATACATGCTCCCGGCGAGCTATTTTGGTCTTGGCGAAGATGCGGTTATGAGTGCACTTGCCGTCCTTGGCTCCAAAGATGTCACATACACTGAAAATGGGAACAGTTACACCGTGACTTATTTGGATACCAATGATCAGCCCTGTGAATTCAGCGGCACATACGATCCGGCCGGTTCGCTCGTATGCGTCGGCTCGACCAATGGAACGGAAAACGTATTCTCCGAATCCTATCAAACCTCGTTTGGTTACGTCGGACAGTTTTATCTGATCAATGAGGATGGGAGTACCACGCTGTATCAATATGCCGTCGACGGAACGGACGGCAACGGCATGATCGGCATCACGTCCAACGCTGAACAGCCCGCAGCATTGACCGGCGGTGAAACGGTCGATTTCCCGACGAGTTGTACGGAATGGTACTCCATATATGGCAATACCGTCACCGGCGTTACGTCCGACGGTACGAGCGTGAGTTTTGAATACGTCCCGACGGACGATGCAGAGTAATCCGCAACAAAAGCAAGAAAGCAAAGGTGTTCTCCCGTTTCATCGGGGGAACGCTTTTTTTGCCGCAATGAGCAAACATTCACGACAATATTTGTCTTAAAATCGTAACGATGTGTTGATGTCTTGTTCATGATTCTCTGCTATTATTCTGATTGTAGGGTTTGAGCGGCACAGCAGTCATGTATAAGCTACGTTCCCGTTAAAAAATTCTTTCCCTGTCGCACAAACCGGTTTTAAGGACGCTCCGAAAGGGGTGTCCTGTCAATTTTGGCGATTTTTCAGTCGCAAATGTATTTCAAAATATGTTCAAACAAGCGGAGAGTTTGTTACGCAAAAAACCCCGCCCGCGATTTTATCACGGGCGGGGTTTTACAGCCAAGCGCGGCATGCTCAAACACTTAACACACACGCACCTGTTTGAGCCGCATGCGGCTCAATTGTTATTCTCTTTGCCACTCATAGTCAGATGGCCGCAAATTATTTTTCCAGCAGACCTTTCACCGTTTCGACAATATGCTCTGCGGTCAGACCAAAGCGTTTTTGCAGATAATCCTGCGGGCCGACTTCGCCGTATTCATCGTTGACCGCCACAACGTCGATCTTTGCGCAGTTTTCGCGGGCAAGCGTCTCGCAAACAGCGCTGTACAGTCCGCCGATGCGGTTGTGGTTTTCAGTGACTACGACGTTTCCCGTAGCTTTAGCATACTGTTTCACGGTTTCCGTATCCAGCGGTTTGATCGTAAAGATGTTTACAACCGCCGCATCGATGCCGTCGGCTTCAAGCTGCTTTGCCGCTTGCATTGCTTCGTGTACCATAATGCCGGATGCAAAGATGACGATATCTTTACCGTCTTTCAGTGGAATCGCCGGACCGATTGGCGTCTCCTCACCGTCGGCAAAAACTTTTGCATACTGCTTTCTGCCAACACGGATATATTTTACACCGGGCAGATCTTTGCACTGGCGCAGCACGCTGATGAGATTGTTGACGTCCGTGATATCGATAATCGTCGCCGTAGGGATTTCACGGTAGAGTCCAATGTCCTCAAACGGCATGTGCGTGCCACCGTTAAACGTCGCGCAAACACCCGGGTCCGTCCCGATGACGGTAATATCGTTCTTTGCGTATCCTGCCGATAAAAACACCTGATCAAACACGCGCCGTGAAGCGAACGGGCCGAACGTGTGTACAATGGGCTTATAGCCGGTTGCCGCAAGTCCGCTTGCAACGCCGATCATGTTCGCTTCCGAAACGCCGCAGTTCACGCCGCGCGTCGGGTTGTCGCAGGACCACTGGCAGGTGCCGATACAGCTCATTAAGTCGGCGTCGAGGTAGATCACATCCGGATCTTCCGCGGCAAGCCGCTGGATCGTTTCGCCGAGTACATTCTTAAACAAACGGGGTTCCATGGTTCCGTCGTAAACAATTTTCATTTCTTCCGCCTCCCCGTTAGTCCAGTTGAGCAATCAGTTCCTGTTGCCAGGTTTCCCATTGCTCGGTCGGAACTGTCATGCTGTGGTTGCTCTTTGCGTTTTCAACGCCGGGAACGCCTTTGCCTTTGATCGTGTTCATCACGATGGCATATGGCTTATCCCCGCCGGCGCGCGTGCGCTCCAGCGCATCATACAACGCAACAACGTCATTGCCGTCAATGCTGACCATGTCGAAGCCGAACGCTTCGAGCTTCTTACCCAGATCCAGCGTATCGAGAACATCTTTCGTGCAGCCGTCAAGCTGTTTGCCGTTGACGTCCATAAGCAATACAAGATTGCTCAGTTTTTTTGCCGCGGCAAACATGCACGCTTCCCAAACCTGTCCTTCGTTCGCTTCGCCATCGCCAACAAACAGAAAGACACGCGTGTCACGGCCTCTCATCCGTTCGCCAAGCGCCATGCCACAGGCAAGGCTCGTTCCCTGCCCCAGCGAACCGGTCGTCATATCGACGCCCGGGGTCTGGTTGCGGTCGCAGTGACTCGGCAGTTTCGTTCCGGGTTGATTCAGCGTTTTGAGCATTTCATACGGAAAATACCCCAGCAGTGCAAGCGTGGCGTAGATCGCCGGGCCCGCATGCCCCTTTGAACAAACCAGCTTGTCGCGTTCCGGCCAGTTCGGATTCTTCGGGTCAAAGCGCATCTGCGTCTTATATAATACCGAAAGTGCATCCGCAACACTCAACGAACCGCCGACGTGTCCGAAACCGCGCGCTTTGAATTCTTCCATCATTCCGATGCGAATCTCAAGCGCGAATCGTTCCAATTCCTTCTTTTTTGCTGCGTCCATCGCAGAAATTCCTCCTTTTATTAAAACAGCGTGGTATTCAACAAGCGTTTTTCACCTTCACCACGCCGCTCAAAGTACTGCTTCGTCCTTACAGCCTAGCCACGCCGCTCTTGCGTGCGGCTTCGGCAACGGCCGTCGCCACCGTTTTGCCAACGCGCGGGTCGAACGCCTTCGGTATGATGTAGTCCGCGTTCAGCTCGTCGTCCGAAATCAGCCCTGCAAGCGCATACGCCGCCGCAATCTTCATCTCGTCGTTGATGTCGCTGGCGCGCACGTCGAACGTCCCGCGGAAGATGCCGGGGAATGCCAGTACGTTGTTCACCTGGTTCGGATAGTCGCTGCGACCGGTCGCGATGACTGCAGCTCCCCCCGCTTTTGCTTCGTCCGGAAAGATCTCCGGCGTCGGGTTTGCGCAGGCAAAGATGATCGCGTCCTTTTTCATGGTCTTGACCATGTCCGTCGTCACCATCTTCGGCGCGGAGACGCCGATGAATACGTCCGCATCGACCATAACGTCCGCCAGTGAACCGCTCTTCTTTGCGCGGTTTGTGACCAATGCCATCTCTTCCTTGATCCAGTTCATGCCTTCGCCGCGGCCTTCGTAGATCGCGCCTCTGCGGTCGCATAGCGTCACATCGGCAAATCCGTCCGACAGCAGCAGTTTCGTGATGCTGATTGCCGCCGCGCCCGCGCCATTGATGACGATCTTCACGTCCGCCTTCTTTTTGCCGACGAGCTTGAGTGCGTTGGTCAGTCCCGCTAGCGTGACGACGGCGGTTCCGTGCTGGTCGTCGTGGAAAATCGGGATGTCACACTTTTCCTTCAGCTTGCGCTCAATTTCAAAGCAGCGCGGCGCCGCAATGTCTTCGAGGTTGATGCCACCGAAGCTGCCGCTGATAAGATACACCGTATTGACGATGTCGTCAACATCTTTGCTCTTCACGCACAGCGGGAATGCGTCTACGTCGCCAAACGCCTTGAACAGCACGCACTTGCCTTCCATGACCGGCATGCCCGCTTCCGGGCCGATGTCGCCGAGGCCAAGTACCGCTGTGCCGTCGGTCACGACCGCGCAGAGGTTCCAGCGGCGCGTGAGCTCGTAACTCAGTTCGATGTCCTTTTGTATCTCCAGACACGGCTGTGCAACGCCCGGCGTATACGCCAGCGACAGGTCTTCCTTCGTCGCCACAGGTACCGTCGCATTTACTTCAATCTTGCCCTTCCACTCTTTGTGTAAGCGCAGGCTCTCTTTTGCGTAATCCATTGGTAGTCCCTCTCTTTATCGCCGGGTTGTCGATCCCGGTTGCTAGTTCATTCGCGTCTCATTCAGCGTCCGCACGCGGAAGCGTCGACCCGCCATACGGCATTACGAGCACCGTTGCATCCTGTCCGCACTTATCAATTGCCGCGTCAAACGCGGATTGTGCGTTTGAAAACGGCGTTAAAAAGATACTGTCCACAAATTCCGGCGCAAGTTCGGACACAAGGTAGATGTCCGCGTGTTCCAATACCATGGCGATTGCCGCGGCTTTGTGTCCACCCAGCTGAAAGTCCTGCTCAATGCGGTCGATCATGCTATGCGCACTGGGCGAGCAGGTCATCCATTGTTCAAAGGTATGTTCACCAAGGCCTTCCTTGCAGGAACCAACCAATATGATGACACCGCCGTCCCGGACGGCATGTTTCGCGTTATCCAGTGCCTTTTGTGTTTGATAAAGGTTCAAGTCCTTTGGTGCCCCGCCCTGCGAAACCACAACGATGTCCGCGCGGTCGTGAATCGGCTTTGCATAGAGCTTGTCAAGATAGCGACAGCCGTCCCTGTGCGCCTTTTCAACATCGCCCGCAACGGCACGCACAATCTGCTTATGTTCATCCAGCACCACATTGACGATAAAATCGACGCCGACCATTGCGGCGGCTTCCTCAATGTCCTCGCGAACGGGGTTGCCTTTCAAACGACCTGCGCAAGCGGCTTGCTCTACCATACGGCTGTGGTTGCTTTGAATCGCATCCCGCGTACTTACGCCCGGCATAATCGCCTTTGCACCGCCGGAATATCCGGCAAAATAATGAAATTCGATATTGCCAAGACAAATTCTACGGTCGGCTTCAGCAACAACGCGGACGATGTCCACAGGCGTCCCGCGGGATGTTGTTCCGATATGCACACAATCGGAATCGTCTCCATCGACGCAGGCGATTTCCGCAAACGCCCGCTCTCCGACAAGTTTTTTTTGCTCTTCAGGCGTTTGCTTTCTGTGACTGCCCAGCGCAAAGACGAGCGTGATATCTTCCTTCTTCACACCCGCGGCATACAGTTCGTCCAGCAAAAGCGGCATGACCTTATAACTCGGCATTGGACGCGTAATGTCGCTGGTGATGATTGCAATTTTTTCTCCCGGGCAAACGATTTGGCTCAGCTTCGGCGTGCCGATCGGATTACTCAGCGCACGGGCAACCTCTGCCTCACCCAACAATTCATGATCGACCTTGTTTGGGAGAAGCACGCACACCAGGTTTTCGTCCGGAACATTCAGTTTCTGCGTTCCGACGCCAAATCCAAGTTCGAACTCCATTGCCTTTGTCCTTTCCCTGCGATGTTTTTTAACCCGTCTAAAACGACTTTGCCGCATGGCGCAGCGCCTTGATCACCGGAAGTTCTTCTCCGGTCAAAAAACGGATCAGCGCGCCGCCGCCGGTGCAGATGTATCCCATCTGATCAACGAGGCCGTATTTCTCAGTTGCCGTAATGCTGTCCCCGCCGCCAACAACGGTATACGCCGCCGTATCGCCAAGCGCTTTCCAGACGACCTTTGTACCAAGCTCTGTTTCCGGTTTTTCAAACACGCCCATTGGTCCGTTGACGAACACGGTCTTTGCGGTCTTGATTTTCTCTTCATACATTCCGGCTGTTTTGACACCAATATCCAAAACGCCCGCATCCGCCGGGATGTTGCCGACGTCCGCTTCCGCACGTGCGCCGTCCTTATTCGGGTACGCCGCGTCTATTGGCAGTATGATCTTGTCGCCGTATTTTTCCAGCATTGGTTTGGATTTCTCAATGAAATCCGCATAGTTCGACTTTTTGATAAAGTCGAGACTTGCGCTTCCAATATCTTCGCCCTTTGCCGCAAGTAAGATGTTCGCCACCAGTCCGCCGGTCAGAATCATATCCGCAGACCTGCCATTCAGAACGGTTTCCATCATTAAAAACGCATCCGAAACCTTGGCGCCGCCGAGCACGAATACGCAAGGACGCGCAGGCGATTCCATCAGTTCCGAAATCACGCAAAATTCTTTTTCAAACAACCTGCCCATCATACTTGGAAGGACTTGCTCAAATCCACAAAGCGACGGCTGGTCGCGGTGGGAAGCGGCAAACGCATCACACACATAGTAATCCGCAAGCGGCGCAAGTTTTGTTACGACCTGCGTTTGCGCCTGCTGTTCATGGGACAGACAGAGTTTCATTTCAAAGAGCGTCTGCTCTTCCGAGCAGAAGCGGACGTTGTCCAGCAGCAGTATTTCACTGTCTTTGAGCGAGCGAATCGCTTCCCTTGCCGCAGGGCCGGCCACGTCGTCGATAAAATGTACATCACGGCCAAGCAGCTCGCTCATTACCTTGGCGTGCGGCGCGGTCGTGTAAAAATTCTTATATTCGATATCGCTGCCCTGATGCGCGAGCAGCACGAGTTTCGCTCCGCGTTCGGAGAGTTCCTTTACCGTTGGAATGCATGCGCGGATGCGGTTGATGCTTTTCAACGTCCCTTTTTCGCGGTCGACCGGTTGATTGACGTCCACGCGGCATAGCACGGTTTTGCCCTTTACATCATAAGAGTCGAGCGTATTGATTCCAAAACGCATTGTGCGTTGACCCCCTTTGATTCAGCTGCGTGCAGGCAAAAAGCGCCTGCACGCAGCACATAGTTGATCCCGGTCTTATTTGAACAGACCGATCTTTAAGTATTCGTTGGTCTTTTGCGTGCCGTCCTCGCGGGTTAGCTGCATCTTGCAGGCGGCACGGATGGCGTCCATCGTTTCCGGAATCGTTACACTTTCCTGCGGAATGTTGATGGCATACATAATGTCGTCGCCCGATTCCACAATGGAATCTTCCCACAACCCTATTTCATACATATCCCCGCGCGGATTCCCAAGATCACGTGCATACTTGAACAGGCTTGCGTTGCCGAGGAATCCTTCGTCGATCGAAACGACGCGGATACGCGGATGTTTCTGGAACGCCTCCATAGCCATATCTTTGGTGATCTTCTTTTTACCATGTGCAACGACCGTAATGATGTGCCCGTGCGTCACCGGCGTGTGCACAAGGATGCCCGTCGCCTCAACATGCGGCATGATGGTCATAAGATCAACCGCCTGATGCGACGGCGCCTTGTCCATCTGCAGTGCGTTGGTGAGTCCGCGATGATAATCGCCCGGGTCGGCTACACGGCGGATGATCGTGATGGCGACCCTATCCAGGCCGAATTCGCGGTCGAGACAGTCGACCGAACGGATCAAACCGGTCGTGTTGCAGCTTGTCAGTTTCAGATAGTCTTTGCCGACACCTTTTTCATAGTTGGCATAACCATGGAAAAATACGTCCGCAACGGTATTTTTCTCGCCGCCCTGGAAAATAGCCTTTACGCCAGCTTTTTCATAGAGTTCCTTGTTCTTGGCGCCAATGCCGCCGGGGCTGCTGTCCAGCATGATATCGACGTTTTTCAGCAGATCGTCAAATGTTCCGGCAGTCGGGATGCCCAGTGCGTCAAACTTGCTCTTGTCCGCCCCCGCAACCAGATACAGGTTGTAAGGCATACCCTTTTCCTTTAGTGCACGGATTGTAAGCGTCGGTGCAATATCCGCCACGCCGACAAGCTCCATATCGCCCTGCAGCGCAACCCCGTCCGCCAGTCGCTGGCCAATCGTTCCGTATCCCGCTACGCCTACTCGTATCTTCTTACTCATTGTTGTGTCACCCTCCTCGATTGTTTCCAATTCATATCCCCTTGCTCTCCGATAAGCAGAAGCGAGGTTTTGCTAAATCTGTACGACCGTCTCGTTGTCGACAGCGCGTTTTGCCGCAAGCGCCCATTCAACTGCTTTATAACCGTCCATCAGGTTTGCGCCGGCAAGCGGCGCGCTCCCCGCGACCGCGTCCACAAAATTCTGTATCTCTGCGGTATAGGTCGGCTCCCAGTATTCGTAGAACCAAGACAGTGTGGACTGGTTCATGCCGCCTTTATCCAGACTGACCACGCGGTCGTTTGTCGGCGTCGCACAGATGCGCAGGCAGCCTTCCGTTCCAAAAATTTCTACTTCCGCATGATATCCATACGGACAATTCCGCGTTGTTTCAAACCACCCCATCGCATTATTGTCAAAGCGGCAAAGCACGCCGCAGTTGTCAATATCACCAACGGCTTTCAGCCCCTCGTAAGCATATACGCCGCCGAGACCGTAGACTGAGTTCGCATCCGCGCCCAGAAACCAGCGGGCGGCGTCATAGTCATGCGTCAGCATGTCAAAAATCAGGCCGCCGGACGTCGGTGAAAACTTTATGATGAATTCCGAAAGTGCCGCCGGATCACGATTGATCATCTTCACCGAGATCGGTGTGCCGATGAATCCCGCTTCAATCTTCTTTTTCGCGGCAATATACGACTGATCAAAGCGCCGGTTGTAGCCAACCATAAACACCTTTATGTCGCTTTTTTCCACCGCGTCACGAATCTGCTTTGCTTCCTCAAGGGTCATGGCGAGCGGCTTTTCGATGTAGACATTCTTTACGCCGAGTTTTGCCGCTTCCACCGCCATTTCGCAGTGCATCTGCGAGTTGCTTGCGATGACGACGCCGTCGAGTTCCTTGTTCTGGAACATTTCACGATAGTCCGTATAGACGTATTTCGGATGCATCTCCGCGGAGACTTCGTCCAGCTCTTTCTGAACCGCGCTGCATATGGCGGTCAGTTCCGCGTTCGGGATGGCAAAATGGATGTTCTTCGCGTGATTTCTGCCAAGCCGTCCAAGGCCGACGATCCCTAGTTTCACCTGATCCATTTCTATCCTCCCGCCTTACAGCTTGACCGGTTCGCCCGTATCAAGCGATTTTTTGGCGGCCATTGCAATCAGCACCGGCTTCAGGCCGTCGTCCGCATTTACCAGTGTCGGCTTGTCTTCCAAAATGGCGTCTACAAAGCCCTGCTCTTCTGCGATGAACGCATCGTTGTAACGCTCCAGGAAGAAATACAGCGGTTTTTCACGCATGACCCCTTCTTCGGTATAGAGTGTGGTCAGGTTTGGTGTTTCGTTGTCCGCCGTGATGCAGCCCTTGCTGCCGAAAACTTCCACGCGCTGATCGTACCCGTACACGGCCTTGCGAGAGTTGTTGATCACGCCGATTGCGCCGTTTGCAAACTTCAGAGAAACGATCGCGGTATCCACGTCTCCGGCTTCACCGATCGCAGGATCGACGAGAACAACGCCGTTTGTAAAAACTTCCGTCACTTCGCTGCCAGAGAGGTAACGAACCATATCAAAATCATGAATCATCATATCAAGGAAAATGCCGCCGGAAACTTTAACATAGCTGATCGGCGGTGGCGCGGGGTCGCGGCTCGTCACCATGACGATGTGCGGATCCCCAATCGTGCCCCTCTGCACCGTGTCGCGAACATGCTTGAAGTTGCGATCAAAGCGGCGATTGAAGCCCACCTGGAATTTCACGCCTTTTTCATCTACTGCATCGATCACCTGTTTAATCCTGTCCAGATCAAAATCGATCGGTTTTTCACAGAAAACATGCTTTCCGTTCATCACCGCGTCATAGGCGATGATGGAGTGTGTGTCCGTAGAAGAGCAGACAAATACCGCGTCGATTTCCGGATCGTTTACCAATTCCTTATAGTCGCCGTATACCTTCGGGATGCTGAACTGTTCCGCAAGTGTCTTTGCGCTTTCGGCCACAACATCGGTCACCGCAACAACGCTGGCATTTTTTACGCGCGTCATCAGATTGCTCACGTGGAGCTTCCCGATGCGTCCGGCTCCGACCACACCGATCTTCAAGGTTTTCATGGGAATACTTCCTTTCTATTCTTCTCTTGTTTATGATTTCATCGCGCACAATCCGCGATTTATTCGGCTGAATTAATACTTCCGCGCCTGCACAAGATGCTCGTCCTGATCCAGGCGGGCTTTTTGCACGCGTTCGCGTTCGCTGACCTCCGGCGCACCGACGCGCCACCAGCCGCCATATCCTTCAGTCATGGATTTTGGAAGGACTTTCATGTCGATCAGCGTGCTGACGGACTGTTTTTTACTATCTTCCAGCGCAGCTTCCAACTCATCGGCGGTACGCACGGTGTAGCTCACGCAGCCGTACGCCTTTGCAATCGCGGCGTAATCGATGTTCATGAAATCGCCGTGATGATATACCCGCTCACCCGGCACGCGCTTGCGCATTTCGGTGCACATGCTGTCGTTGCCCTGTCCTTGCTGTAAATTGTTGATGCAGCCAAAGCTGGCGTTATCAAACAACAAAACGTTGATCTTTTTGCCTTCCTGCACGGAGCTGATCAGCTCACTATGCAGCATGTTAAAGCTGCCGTCGCCGGTCATGGCGTATACTTCGCGTTTTTCGCCGATCGCCATTTTGACGCCATATGCGCCGCTGACTTCATATCCCATGCAGGAATAGCCGTATTCCATGTTATAGGTGTTCGGCACATACGGGCGCCACATACGCTGCATGCATCCAGGCAGGCTGCCGCTGGCGCCAATGACTACGGAATCCGGCGCAATGTTTCGATTGACCATGCCAAGCGCAAGTGTCTGCGTTAAATCACAGCCGACGTCCTTTGCAAAGCGCTTCCAGCTATCGCTGTTCGGATCCTTCACTTCCGGCGTGTATCCATCGCAGATCGTTTTACCATCCAAACGGTCAAGCTCTTTCGCCCAGTCGGCTTTGACCGTCTCAATCTCGCCATCATAAGCCGACCGATAATCGCCAAGCGCTTCGCTCAGCGCGTTCAGCGCAACTTTTGCATCCGCAATCAATCGAACGCCGTCCATCTTGTATGCCTGGAATTCGCTGACGTTGATGTTGACGTATTTCGTGCTTTCTGGGAACAGCCACTTTGAAGCGGTCGTAAAGTCCGTATATCGTGTGCCGACACCAATGACGACGTCCGCTTCTTTCGCAATCTCGTTTGCCATTTGGCAACCGGTTACACCGATGCCGCCAAGGTTCATAGGATGCGTCCATTCAATCGCGCTCTTGCCCGCCTGTGTTTCGCCAAACGGTACGATATGTTTTTCGGCAAACGTGCGGAATGCGTCGTGCGCCTCGGAATAACGCACGCCACCGCCGCAAATCATAATCGGACGCTTTGCTTTTCGAATGACCTCAACCGCTTCTGCAATCGCATAGTCCGCCGGCGGGCGACGTTCAATCCGGTGTACGCGTTTTTCAAAGAAGCTCACCGGATAATCGTATGCTTCGCCCTGCGTATCCTGCGGCAGTGCGATGCAAACGGCGCCGGTGTCCGCAGGGTCTGTGAGCACACGCATTGCGCTGATCATGGCGGTCATAATCTGCTCCGGACGGACGATGCGGTCCCAGTAACGGCAAACCGGACGAAATGCATCGTTTGTTGAGATCGTAAGCTCGTTCGGTTGCTCGATCTGCTGAAGGACCGGATCCGGCTGACGGGAAACATAGATATCGCCCGGCAGAAGCAACAGTGGAATATTGTTCGCGGTTGCATTCGCCGCTGCGGTCACCATGTTTGCAGCACCGGGACCAACGGATGATGTGCAGGCAAAAATTTGCTTTCTGTGCATCTGCTTTGCAAAAGCCATCGCCGCCTGTGCCTGTCCCTGCTCGTTTTTCCCGTGATAAATCTCCAGTTCATGCGATTCCTGCTGAATAGCCTGTCCAAGTCCAACGACGTTTCCGTGTCCGGGCAGCACAAAAATGCCGCGCACGAACCGGTGTTCCGTGTCGTCATAACGAACAAACTGATTTTCAAGAAAACGAACGAGCGCCTGTGCCATGGTCAAACGTACGGTCTCCATTTTCTTCCTCCTGTAGAATTGTTATGATTGCATATATAAATATGATAGAATTCAGATAAGATGTTCCGCATCGTCATCGTCACGGAATTTGCAAAAGACTACGAGCACAATTGTCAGACGGATGTATCTTCTAAAAACGCAGCGCCTTTTTCAAGCATCCAGGTGTGTTCCGGTTCATCGATGCGCGTCTTTTTCCAGGGATCGTTTTCCAGATGGCGGATGCCCCAGACATAGCAAAGACCGTAACCGGGCGCGGCAACCTGACTGTGGAATCCGCTCTGTATGACCAGCAGGCCGTTCTGGCCTGTGCGATGGATGTCTCCATTTGCAAATCCTGCTCCAAACCCCTGTGGCTTATCGAACCGATAAAAATACACCTCCGGCTGTGGATGGAAATGCGGCGGATAGCTAGACCATTTCCCCGGAAAATTCAGAACTTCGCCCAACACCATGTTGGAATACGGGGCGTTTTCATAGTCGAAAACGGTTTTGATGTTTCTGCGCATCGTCCCCTGCAACTCGGTCACACCGGCTTTTTGAGTTTGAATGTCTTCCGGCATATAGAACACAGGTTTGAATGAATGATCATTTTCCACCATTTGTATATAGATTTCGCAATGGCTCTGCGCGCGGACCGTCACGTTTGTTTTTGCGGAGACATGCAGGCAGCTTGCCTCCTGCACAAATTCGTTTTCACGCGAAACGTTTTTCCTTGTGCCGTCAGCTTCCCACTCTGCGTCCCCGCAGAACAAAAGCAGCGCCGCTTCTTTGTGTGCTTCATGCAACACAAACGAATCTCCGGCTTCGAGCACCAACAAGGCTACGTCCATTCCAATTTCCTTGCCTTTGCCGTCCTCCATAACAATGTATGGATTCAGCCCGGCGCTCAAAGTGTCTTTTTGTAAGTACATAATGTCGCTCTCCTTAAAACCAAGGATTGAATTCACAAATTCTCGATGATATAATAAACATTAGAATCAGATTTGCTCAGAAGTCACCAATCACATAACTATCTTTTAACGCAATTATACACGCATTTTATACCAAACGTCAATGATAAAACACATGAAAGGATAACAAACTTATGCTCGACAAGAAAAAAGTATTCCTTGGGATTGCCCCGATCGGCTGGACAAACGACGACATGCCGGAACTCGGCGCGGAAAACACCTTCCAACAGTGCGTAAGCGAAATGGCATTGGCAGGTTTCGCTGGAACCGAGATCGGCAACAAATATCCGTCGAATGCCAAGGTGCTAAAGCACATGCTGGATGTCCGGGGTTTACGCATCGCATCCCGCTGGTTCAGCTCCTTCCTGATCACCAAACCGATTGAGGAAAATATCAAGTCCTTCGAAACGGAGCTCGCCTTCCTAAAAGCCGTCGGAGCAAGTTGCATCAACGTATCCGAGCAAAGCTACAGCATTCAGGGTATGCAGGACACCCCAATCTTTGGCAACAAGTATATAATGAATGAAAAAGAATGGGGCCTTTTGACCGAAGGACTCAATACTTTGGGGAAAATTGCCGCAGATCAAGGCTTTCGGCTTTGTTTTCATCATCATATGGGCACCGTCGTCCAGACCGCTGGTGAGACCATCCGCCTCATGGAAGAAACCGACGCGAAATATGTCCACCTTTGTTATGATACGGGGCATTTCATTTTCAGCGGCGTCGATTCCGTAGAGATGTTAAAGGAATTCGTCAACCGCGTTGGTCATGTCCATCTAAAAGACGTCCGTCTGGATTATCTTGAGCGAACCCATGATAAAAAATGGAGCTTTTTAACTGCCGTTCGCGAAGGTGCGTTCACGGTTCCCGGCGATGGTGACTTTGATTTTGCTCCCATTTTCGAACTGCTTGATCAGGCAAAATACACCGGTTGGCTACTGGTCGAAGCCGAGCAGGACCCTGCAAAAGCAAATCCGTTCGAATATGCCCTCAAGGCACGCGCTTATATTGGAGAACATGCAGGCCTCTAATTCGCTTTGCCAAAGAAAATCACGCATTTTGTCAAACTTGATCATTAGTTATCCATCTGTTTGTTATATTATGGCTCTTTGATGAATTATTGTGGATTAATTGTTGACAATCGTGTGAGCGTGTGGTAGACTGACCGCGTTAAATCAACTAATCTCATACTCTCAAACATCAAGTTTGTACAAAATTATTACCATAGCATTCGCGCCTTTGGCGCATCACTTTAAGACCCGGTTGTTACACCGTATCAATTGTTGTTGTTATCTGGAAATACTAAATCAAACAAACAGCTTTTGCATTCAAATACTGCAAACTGCCTGTTGCAGACACACGTCAAGCGTGCGAGGCCATGCCGCAGCGATTTTATTTGAGCTCGTTGCCACTTTTTTCGAGTGATAGCATCTCAATCTTACGAACCGATCCCAATAAAATATTTATAAATTTGAGCGGCCAGCGCTCAATAAATAAAAGGAGGTTACTAAGAACTATGAAAAAACTGTTAGCTCTCTTAATGGTATTGGCCAGCGTACTCGCCATCGTAGCTTGCGCAGCACCGGCAGATACCTCGACGACGGACACCGCACCCGATGCGGCTGCGAAGCAGGACATCACCATCGGCGTATCCCTGTATGCGCGCGACCAGTTCATTAGCACGCTGGAGCAAGGCATCCTTGCGGCTGCCGAAGCCGCGGGCGTTACCGTGGACTCTCAGGAAGCCAACAACGATACCCAGAAGCAGCAGGAGCAGGTTCGTACGTTCGCAACCAAGGGATATGACGTTTTGATCGTCAATCTGGTTGATACGTCCACTGCGGAAACCATCATTTCAGAAGCAGGCGACATTCCGATTATCTTTGTCAACCGTCGTCCCGCCGATTCCCTCCTCGTAGAAGGCCAGTATGCTTATGTTGGTTCACAGGAATGGGATGCCGGCAAGATGCAGGCGGAATTCCTCGCCGAATACTTTGCGGGCCGTACCGACCCCATCAACTATGTGCTCTTCATGGGTCAGCTGGGCCTTGAAAACACGCAGCAGCGCACCGAATCCGTAAAAACAGAGCTTGAAAATGCGGGCTTTACGCTCAGCACTGTGTTCGAGGATACGGCCGAATGGGATCGCGCGACTGCAATGGACATGATGCAGACGTTCCTCGGCACGGGCAAAACGTTTGACTGCGTCATCTGCAACAACGATGAAATGGCACTCGGCGTCGTAGAAGCGCTGAAAGCCGCCGGAGTCGACCTTTCCACCACGCCGGTCGTCGGTATCGACGCGACCGATATGGCCTGCGAATCCGTTAAGAACGGCGAAATGGCCATGACAGTCTTCCAGGATGCAGCCGGACAGGGTGCAGCTTGTATCGACTTTGCCGTCAAAGCTGCAAAAGGCGAACTGACCGAACTGTTTGGTTGGGTACCGTTCCAGCCGGTTACGGTCGACAATGTTGATGATTTCATCAAATAATCGACCATTTGCCAAATAAGTAAAGAGACAAGGCAATCCGGTGTCCCTTTCCGGGGCGCCGGATTGCCGAATCTGATCGACATTCTATCGGCATAAAACAGTTCTATTTATCGACAAAAAACGACGTTAACATGCAGGACAATGGAGGTGCGCGTGAAGTGAGCGAATATGTGCTCGAAATGATAAACGTATCCAAAAGCTTCCCCGGCGTTCAGGCGTTGAAAAACGTATCGTTCCGTTTACGCCCAGGCACGGTGCACGCGCTCATGGGAGAAAACGGAGCCGGGAAATCGACCCTGATGAAGTGCCTGATCGGCCTTTATCAGATGAATAGTGGAACCATACTCATTAACGGCAAGGAAGTGCATATCTCAAACCCCTTGGAAGCATCCAAACACGGGATTTCCATGATACACCAGGAACTCTCTCCCGTTACGGAGCGCTCGGTCGCCGAAAACTTGTTCTTGGGAAGACCGCCTATGAAAGCCAAGGTGTTCGTTGATCATAAAAGTCTCTACCGCCTAGCGGGCGAAACGCTACGGGGCCTCGGTATCGATATCGACCCGTATGAGAAGATGGGAAACCTCACCGTCGCAAAGATGCAGATGGTGGAAATTGCAAAAGCCGTTTCGCAGGATGCAAGTATTATCGTAATGGATGAACCGACGTCCTCATTGACAAGTATCGAAGTGGCCCAGCTCTTCGGCATGATTAAAAATCTTCGTGAAAAGGGCGTTTCCGTTATCTTCATCTCTCACAAAATGGATGAAATCTTCAAAATTTGCGACGAGGTCACCGTCTTCCGCGATGGTCAGATGGTTGGCAGCGACCTTGTTTGCAACATGGACGTTACAAAGCTGATCCACCTGATGGTAGGTCGCGATTTGGACGAAATGTTTCCGAAAGTCGATTGCCCCATCACGGACGTGATTATGGAGGTGCGAAACCTTTCCTCCGGCACTCGGTTCTCTGGCATTAATTTCGATTTGCGGCGTGGGGAAATCCTCGGTTTTGCCGGTCTCGTAGGTGCCGGACGCACGGAGGTTCTTGAGACACTCTTCGGTCTGCGTGCAAAAACGTCTGGAACCGTTATAATCAAAGGAAAAAACGTTGAAATCAAGCGTCCGGCCGACGCTCTAAAGAACGGCTTGGCAATGCTCACGGAAGACCGGCGTGGAACGGGAATCATCCCGGTATCCAGTGTTGCCAACAATATCGTTGTCGCCAATCTGAAAAAGTATGTCAAAAAAACCGGATTGATCAACCATCGCAGAATTACCAACGATGCAAAAGAGTATATCAACAAGATCGAAATCAAGACACCTTCCAAGGATGCGTTGATTCAAAACCTTTCCGGAGGAAACCAGCAGAAAGTGCTCGTTGCTCGCTGGCTTTTGACCGGGCCGGATATTCTTTTCGTCGACGAGCCGACGCGTGGTATCGACGTTGGCGCAAAAGCGGAAATCCATTCGCTGATAACGAAAATGGCTGGCGAAGGAAAAGCCATCATCATGGTTTCCTCGGAAATGCCGGAAATCCTCGGTATGTGCGACCGAATCCTTGTTATGCATGAAGGCAGACAGACAGGCATCATTGACCGCTGCGACGCCACACAGGAACGCATCATGGAATTTGCGACCACAACGGAACCGGACGAAACCGAATCCAGCGCGATTTGACAAATAGGAGGTTTAACAACAATGGAAGCTAAAGCGGCCTCAAGAAGGCACTTTGACGCCAAGGCATTTGCCAGCAAGTACGCAATGTACATGATCCTGATCGCTTTGATTGCGATCTTCGGTTTTGCGGAGCCGGCCTTCTTTACCGGCAGAAACTTTGTCAACATTCTGACTTCCGAATCCAGTCGCGGTCTGCTCGCGCTCGGCGTCGCCTTTTGTATTATCACCCGCGGCATCGACCTTTCGCTTGGCTCTGTCATGGCGGTGTCGTCGGTTTTCTCTGCATCGCTTGTTCAGAAGCTGACCTATTCCACGCTCATCATCCCCGGTCTTGTCAATTTTCCGGAGATTCCCGCGTGGGTTGCCGTTCTCTTCGGCCTCGCCGTCGGCACGTCATTCGGCGTTATGAACGGCTTGCTTGTTGCTTATACGAAGATCCATCCCTTTATCGCAACGCTCGGTTCCATGACCATTGCTCGTGGCTTGGCAATGTTGTTTACAAATGCATATCCGGTTCCGATGCTGCGTGAAGACTTTACCGTTATCGGGCAGGGCACAATGTTCGGCTTTTTACCCAACATCGTGTGTGTCTTTTTGTTGATGGCCGTTGTAGCAAACGTCTTGCTCAATCATACACGATTCGGAAAGAATATGTTTGCCGTAGGCGGCAATGTGGACGCCGCACGTGCCTCGGGTATTAATGTTGAGCGTACATTGGTTCTTGCATACACATGGTCGGCGTTCTGCGCCGCACTTGCAGGCGTCATGGTTACATCCCGCAGCGCGTCCGGTATCTCCTCCCTTGGCACAGGCTACGAGCTGGACGGCATTGCGGCGGCCACGGTTGGCGGCGTTTCCCAGACGGGCGGCGTTGGATCGATCGTCGGTTGTATCGGCGGCATCCTCGTTCTGGGCGTCATCAACAATGGTCTGTTGATCCTCGGTGTTTCACCGTATTTGCAGAGCATCATCAAAGGTGCGATCATTGTCATCGCCGTTGTCTTCGACATGCGGAAAGTCGCCCGCAAAAAATAGGCGGCGCATAAGCCTTAGCAATCCGCTTCTCCTCCCTGATATCAGGGTTCAATAATCACCTGTCCGTTTGCAGCCGCTCACAAGACCGGCGGCTGCAAACGGTGATCCCTTTCTGATTGACGCTCATTTGCGTTTCTAAACTATCTTTTATTATTCTTTACAGTTCTTTTTAGCAACGCGCTTTTGTATCCGAAATAAAAATCATCGATTCATACTTTATGCCTTGGAGGTGTTGTTATGAAAATTTGTTTTAACCAAGCCACCACTATGAAAAACTCAACCCTTGAGTCGGATCTGGAATACTGTGAAAAATCACATTATGACTTGATCGAAATCCGGCTGGACAAGCTGCACGATTATCTGACGCGACATACGTTGGGTGATCTGCGTGCATTTTTCGATTCGCACCATATCAAGCCGTTTGCCTTCAACGCGTTGGAGTTTATCAACTTTCGGGATAAAAAAGGCTTTGAAGACATCATGAGCGGTCTGCAGTTCTGTTGCGAAGCCGGCCGCATCATCGATTGCAAACGCGTTGTCATAGTCCCGACATTTGACATTGGCAACAAGACGCTGACAGAAATCCGAGAGGAAACGGTTCGCGTTATCAATATCATGGCGGACTATACCGAATCCTTCGACATGAAGCTCGCTTTCGAATTTGTCGGTTATCCCAACTGTTCGGTTAACACCTTCGGACAGGCATATGAAATCGTAAAAGCCGTCGATCGCAAAAACGTCGGTATCGTGTTGGATTGCTTCCATTTCCATGCGATGGGTTCACGGTTTGAAGACCTTGAAGCGGCCAAGGCGGAAAAGATCTTTATTCTGCACCTCGACGATTCCGAAGATCTTCCGGTAGGCGCCGCGCGGGACGAAAATCGTCTGATGCCCGGCGAAGGTGCAATTGACCTGCCACGTATTCTTACGATTCTTAAGAAGCTCGGCTACGACAGCATGGTGTCAATCGAACTGTTTCGGCCGGAATACTGGGATTGGCCGGATGACAAGAATATCCAAGTCAGCTATGACAAAACCTGTGAAACAATTGCACCGTTTTTCCCGGTTGGCTAAGTAAAAGCACTCATCATTTGCATCTAACACCCAAATAGTTATTTAAAATATTGATGCAAATTACCAAAGATGCTGTTATAATACGTTGGATACTGTTTTTGCGGTTACACAAAAGGCAGTCTGTTCGCCAAATTCACGCCAACAACGAAAGGAATTACCCGTGCGACTCGATCGATTAAACGATATGGAACAATATGTGCTGGATCACGGTTCGGCTTCTCTTGAGGAACTTTGCCAGCATTTCAGTGTCTCCATGAACACTGTCCGCCGGGACATCGCTGACCTTGTCCAGCGTGGGCATCTGAAAAAGGTCTACGGCGGTGTGTCTGCCGGCAACCGTCCGCCTTCGGTTATCCCGATTACGGAACGCTCTATGCGCAACGACCGTGCAAAGCAGTCCATCGGACGGCTCGCGGCTTCACTGGTTCAGGACAATATGAGCATCTTTTTGGATTCCGGTTCAACGACAATGCGCATCTTGCCCTATCTTGCCGAAAAGCAAAACGTGACGGTAATAACGCACAGTCTTATGGCGCTGTATGAGGCGGCAAAATATCCTTCGCTGCACGTGATAGCGCTCGGCGGAATGTATAACTGGGTTACATCATCGTTTGTCGGCGCAAATACATTGGATGAACTCTCTAAAATGGCAATCAATTTGGTCTTTCTGGCGTCGACCGGCGTCACGCTGGAGCGAGGGCTGACCAACACGACTTATTTCGAAGTGGAAGTCAAACAGACCGTTGCCAAGCAGAACAAAAACCTCGTGCTGATGGCAGATCACACAAAATTCGGGCACGATGCACTGCTGACATTCTGCAATTTTGAAGACCTGTACGCAGTGGTTACGGATCAACCGCTTCCGGATTCTTATATGAGCGTCATTTCACGCCGCGGTATTAAGCTGTTAACGCCGGAATCCGACTCCAGCGACTAATAGCCACCCTGTAATCAAGGCATCGACGCGCAAAGCGGCGGTGTCTTTCTTATAAATACACTTGCGTCGATTTTTGCAATTGGTTATACTAATGACAGAAAAATTAGGAGTGTAACGTATGCCGGAAAATAACTGATTCCAATTGACTAGGCGACCTGAAAGCCGAAGCAACGCTTTGGTGATTATTGTCGCGTTTGGAATCAGACGGTATCGATACGGGGCATTATGCACCTACAGAAGGATATCTTCTGCAGGTTTTTTCGTGCGTAATAAAAAAACTCGTGCTTCTTCCGTGACACTGGTCCCATACGCGGCCAACGACTTTGGAAGAGGCTATTATGAATACGATACAATGGACGATACGTGTCGGCAATCTGCCGCCGATCATCAAAAAATGTCCGCGTTGCGGCTGCGAACACTATGAAAACAGCGGTTGTTTCCGTGTAAACGCAAACGGTAACCGTTTGGACGTCTGGCTCATCTTTCGCTGCACGGCGTGTAAATCAACCTGGAATATGCGCGTATACGAGCGTATCGACCGCGCTCATCTCAATCAAGAAGAATATGCGGCGCTACTGCAAAACGACGAACGTTTGGTACGGCAAACCGCCTTTGATCGGACGTTGCTGACGAACAATCACGTTGCAATCGATTTTTCTTCCACAGATATCTGTGTCGAAGGTGACTGTATCCCTTCAGGAGAGGCGGCGGATATTACGCTTCTCTCCGAATACAACCTTTGTCTTTCTGCATGTTCCATCCTGTCAGAAAAGCTCGGCATCTCAAAATCTCGCATCAAAAAGCTGGAAGAAGCCGGTTTGCTGTGCATAGACGGTGGGATTAAAAAACGCAAAGTCGGGTTTGGTTTTCGCTTTACCCTCAAGGCTGGTTGGTCACCGGACTAACTCTCCGGCTACAACACATTTCGTTTTCCTTGCACTCTTAACGGCTAAATGCTATGCTGACGAAAAAGAACGCCTAGACCTTAGAATCAGAGCGTTTATTAAAGGAGAAAACACCATGTTGGAATACAAATTCGATACGCAGCTGCTGCTGGAAGGTGAAAATCTTTCGGAAGATGAAATCAATGATTATATTACCGAAAATCTAGAGGGAGACAGCCTGCTTGCTGTTGGCGACGAGGAATTGGTTAAGATCCACTTCCATACGAATAAACCCTGGGAAGTGCTCGCTTACTGTGCTTCGCTCGGTGAAATTTACGATATCGTTGTCGAAAACATGGAGCGGCAGGCAAACGGTCTCCACGGTTAATTCCGTCCCTTTTGTTCCATATTGAAAGGCCGCCCGATGATCGAAAGGCTTGTTAGGCTGTGTTTCTTTTGAGTTTATCTTTTTCCGATATGCTGGAATAGAATGCTCTGACAGCGGGCATGTGCAGCGATAGAGCGACCATCGCTGCAATCAGTGAGCGAGGTGAAGCGCTGTGTTCCATATTCTTGTTGCGGAAGACGACCCGAACGCGCGAAAGTTGCTAAAAACCGTGCTGGAGCGTGCGGAATACACCGTTTCCACGGCAGAAAACGGCAAAGCCGCACTCGAACTCCTCGATTTACAGCATATCGATCTGATCGTAATGGACGTTATGATGCCCGGCATGGACGGGTTTGCGCTCACGCGCGAACTTCGTGAGTCGGGCTGCATGCTCCCCATCCTTATGGTAACGGCAAAGCAGCTGCCCGCCGACAAGAAAAAAGGATTCCTTGTCGGCACGGACGACTATATGACCAAACCCGTGGACACGGAAGAAATGCTGTTGCGCATCAAAACGCTGCTGCGCCGCTCACAGATTGTTAGTGAGCGCAGGCTTGTCGTCGGCAATGTCATACTCGACTATGACGCGCTGAGCGTTACGCGTGGAAGCGACAAGCAAACGCTGCCACAAAAGGAGTTTTATCTGCTTTATAAACTTCTATCCTATCCGGATAAGATTTTTACGCGGATACAACTCATGGACGAAATTTGGGGGATGGAGTCTGAAAGCAGTGATACAACGATCAATGTCCACATCAACCGCCTCAGGCGGCGCTTTGAAGAGTATACAGAATTCGAGCTCCTATCCGTGCGCGGGCTTGGCTACAAGGCGGTGAAACACGAATGAAACTGTTTCGCAGACGCCCGCGCGGGCGTTTTGCTTTGCCATTGCTGTTCACGACAATTGTGTTTATTATTCTTTTAATCACAGCGGCAATTGTCATGGGCATCAGCCTTATTGGGCTTAAAACCGGCGCAATCAGCTTCGTGAGTATCGCCCGGTATACGCCCATCGTACCGATTTTGAGCATGCTGCTCATCAGTGTCGTCGTCGGCACAATGGTATCGTTCGTCATCAGTCATTTCCCGTTAAAGCCGGTGCGCCGCATGATCGACGCGATCAACTGTCTGTCGGGCGGTGATTTCTCCGTTCGTTTATCGCTGCCCGGCCCGCCGTCGTTTCAGGAACTTGCCCAGAGTTTTAACCGCATGGCAGAAGAACTCGGTGGCATCGAACTGCTGCGAACGGACTTTGTCAACAGTTTTTCGCATGAATTTAAAACGCCGATCGTCTCCATCAAAGGATTTGCCGAGGAGTTGAAGCACGACGACCTTTCACCGGAACAACGCAATGAATATCTGGATATCATCATTGCGGAATCCGGCAGGCTCGCATCCCTTGCAACAAACGTCCTCAACCTTTCCAAAGTAGAAAAGCAGATCATCCTGTCCGACAAGCAGCCCTTCGACCTGGCGGAGCAGATTCGGCGCTGTGTCCTTCTTTTTGAAAGCAAATGGGAAACAAAACGGCTCGACCTTTCTGTTGAATTGGACGAAGTAATGTTTTTCGGCAACGAGAACCTGCTCAGTCAGGTTTGGCTGAACCTCATAGACAACGCCGTGAAATTCACGCAGCCGGGTGGGAGTATCAACATTCGCCTGACACGGATGGACGATTGCATTCGCTTTGTCATCAATGACGACGGCTGCGGCATCGGTGACGAAGCACTCACCCATATATTCGAAAAGTTTTTCCAGGGTGATCCGTCCAGAACCGTCAACGGCAACGGACTCGGACTTTCGGTCGCACTGCGCATCGTTAAACTGCACGGCGGTAAACTGGAGTGTCGCAGTCAGGAAAATGCTGGTTCGGCGTTCACGGTAGAGTTGCCCGTAAAACCCGTCAGTTCGTAAAAAAGCCGCCAAAACAAGTCCCTTTTTTCGAGTATACGTACCATCGATTTCACTTTCTTTACGGCGGAATTGTGAAATCGATAAAACATAACAAGATATTCACCCGCAGTTTCTTTTCAGTCTATATTGTACGGGTATTGTAAGCGACGTAGAAAATTAGGAGGCCATCTTGAATGGATAAGAAGAAGAGAAAAAAAAGAATTTGGATCTGGATCATTGCAGTGGTTCTGGTCGTCATCGTTGTTGCTGCACTCGCGTTGCGGTCTATTTCTGCAAGCAGTAATCTGATGCCTTATGCAAACTATACCGTTGCTCGCGGCAACGTGGAAACCACCATCACCGGCAGCGGCAAACTTGCATCGCCGGATAGCGCGGACGTTGAATTGCCCGATGCCGTTACGGTTGATTCCGTACTCGTCGAATCGGGTGATACGGTCATGGCGGGCGACGTCCTCGCCACACTGAACCCGGCTTCACTGTCGGACCGTGCGGCGACGCTCGCAAGCGAGCTTAGCACGCTTGACCGGCAGATCAGAACCCGCAGTACGACCACCAGCGTCTATTCACCTGTTCGTGGGCGCATCAAATATCTCCCGGTGGTTGAGGGTGATGACGTGCTGGGCGCAATTGCGCAGTACGGTGCGCTGGCCTTGATTTCCTCGGACGAACTGATGCAGGTTGAAATTCAAACCGACATTGCACTTTCGCTGCATTCCACCGTCACCGTCGTCTGGGCGGACGGTTCCGCCGAAGGTACGGTTGCGAAGAAGACGACCGAAGGATACGTCGTTACACTCAGTGACGATGCAACACCGTATCAGCAGGTCGCACAGGTATACGATGCGGAAACGCTAATCGGCGAAGGCGTTCTGGATATTCATACGCCTGTAGCCGTATATGCAGCCGGTGGAACGCTTGACACCGTTCGTTTCAGCGAAAACGACACCGTCAGCGCAAGCAGCAAGCTTTTTACGCTGGATAACGAACCTGTAACAGCCGGCTATCAGCAGGCGCTTACGGACAGAACGGAAAAAGCCGGCCTTTATCAAATCGTGCTGTCCTACATTGCCGACCCGCGCTTGATTGCGCCGGAAGACGGCATTGTCAGCGAGGTGAAAATTTCGGACGGCACAAAGATTGCGACTGCTTCCGATGATTCCGGTAAGGTCACCGCACTGACCCTTCTCACCGGCGGCGCGGTAAAAATGAACGTAGACGTAGACGAACTGGACATCAATTCCGTCAGTCTCGGACAAAATGTTTCCGTCACGCTGGACGCGTTTCCTTCCGAAACACTTGACGCCACGGTAACGCATGTGTCCAAAATTGGTAGCACGTCCGGCAGCATCACAACCTATCCGGTCGAAATCACGCTGGACTATGACAGCCGCCTGTTTGAAGGCATGAGCGGCAGCGCAGTGATCCTCGCCGACTCAGTGGCGGACGTTCTGTTGATTCCGATCGACGCAATCTATGAAGATTCGACCGGCGTATACGTATATGTCCTGTCGGAGGATGGCGTCACAACCAATCGCGTCGACATCACGACCGGCCTTTCGGACGGCACCAACGCCGAAGTGACAAGCGGACTTTCGGAAGGCGACGTTTTACAGTATGTTGACGACTCGCTGGCGGATGCTCTTGCGGGCATGGGTTTTTCACAACAGCGAGCGACGACGGTTGAGGAACATACTACGTTTTCCAATGGAGGTAACTGATCATGACGGTTGAAAAACCGATCATCTCCATGCGGGATATCACAAAAATCTATACAATCGGTGGAGAGGAGGTCCGCGCGCTGGACGGCGCTAGCCTGACAATTCATAAAGGTGAGTTCGTCAGCATCATCGGCCCTTCCGGAAGCGGAAAAAGCACGCTCATGAACATCATTGGGTGTCTGGATGTCGCCGACAGCGGCGAATACATCCTCGGCGGCCAGTCCATCGAACAATACAGCGAAGAAGAGCTTGCGCATATACGCAATCGTGAAATCGGATTTGTATTCCAGAATTTCAACCTGCTTTCACGTATGACGGCGCTCGGCAATGTAGAATTGCCGCTGATCTATCAGCACGTTCGCCTGTCCGACCGTAAAGAAAGGGCGCTTGCCGCGCTTGAGCGCTGTGGCCTTTCCGACCGCAGCGGACATAAGCCGACGGAGCTCTCCGGCGGACAACAGCAGCGCGTTGCAATTGCGCGAGCGCTGGCAACCAACCCGGCAATCCTGCTGGCCGACGAACCGACCGGCAACCTCGACTCCAAAACCGGCGAAGACATCATGACGCTGTTTACGGAGCTGCATGAGGCGGGCGACACCATTGTGCTCATCACGCACAACGAAGACATTGCGCGCCGTACGCAGCGGCGCATCCGCATCATGGACGGCCGTGTATCGGAGGTGGAAGAATGATTCTTCAGTCGATTAAAATGGCATGGGAAGCGATCACGTCCAACAAGATGCGTTCGTTTTTAACCATGCTCGGTATCATCATCGGCGTTGTGGCGCTGGTCGTGCTCGTTTCTCTCGTAAACGGTGCCACAGGCGCCGTGACAGACGAAATTAACGCGCTTGGCAACGACATGATCACCGTCAACATTCTCGATGACAAAGGCTCTCCCATCCGTTTGGAAGACCTTGACGAGCTCACGCAGGATGCCGACGTGCTGCAGGCTTCACCCGCCGGCAGTATGACTGCCACCGCCAAGCAAGGCTACTCCGACGTGTCCGCCACCGTGTACGGTACGACAAGCGCATACTACAACATCCAGGGGCTTGTTTTGCAATACGGCCGGTTTTTGAAAACGACGGATGTTGACAACAGCTCATATGTCGCCGTTCTTTCCTATGACACGGCGGATGAGCTCTTTGGACGACAGGACGTTGTTGGCGAGCGTATCACCATTGACAACCGCAGCTTCCGGGTCGTCGGCGTTCTGGAAGAAGACGATTCCCTGTTCACCGGTCTGCTCGGTGGATATTCGATCTATATTCCATATACGGTGGAATCACGCATGGCGGATCAACCGTATGTAACGTCCATTTATGTCTCCCCGGCAAGCGACACTGACGCAACCGAGCAGACGGTAACCGACTATATGCTTGCGCGGTTCAATCAGGATGAGGACGCGTTCTATATCAGCAACATGTCCAGCATCTCGGACGCGATGTCCACCATCACCGGAACGCTTTCGCTTCTGCTTGGCGGTATCGCCGCAATTTCCCTCCTGGTCGGCGGCATCGGCATTATGAATATCATGCTCGTCTCCGTTACCGAGCGTACCAAGGAAATTGGCATTCGAAAAGCCATCGGTGCGGGCAGACGCAGCATCATGATGCAGTTTCTGATTGAAGCGCTCATGGTTAGCCTTATGGGCTGTGTGTTCGGGTTGCTGCTGTCCTGGCTGATTCTCGGCGTCGCCACCGCAATCGCGGGATCGATCACATTCAGCATGTCGCTTGGCGTCGTTGCGCTCGCGGTCGGCTTCTCTTCGGCAATCGGCCTGATCTTCGGGCTCTATCCCGCCAACAAAGCGGCGAAAAAGCACCCGATCGACGCGCTGCGTTACGAGGGCTAAGCCAAACCCAACCCGTAAAACAACAAAGCCTCATGGCGGAGAATCCGTCATGAGGCTTTTGTCTGTCGCTAAACTTTATCATGCATAAACACTGTTCCGGGCGTAATAAAAGATATACTGCTGGAGAACGCCGCCAAAGGCTTCGTACTTTTGAAACGGAAACCCGCCCGGATATTCTCGCGAAAACACACGCTCGATCCAAACGTCAACCGGAAAACGTGCCAAACGATGATACCCAAACAGCATCACACAATTTGCAACCTTCTCACCGACACCGGGCACGCGTTTGAGTGTTTCCAAAAGATTTTCGTCATCCTGTTCATACATACCGTCCAGATCGACCGTGCCTGACGCAACCATCTTTGCCGCAGCCTGGATGTACTTTCCGCGGTATCCGAGCGAACAATCCAGCAGGCACTCCAAATCAAGCCCCGCAAGCCGCTCCGCAGTTGGAAAAGCAAATACGCCGTCGCAAATCGGCGCTCCATATCGTTCACACAGCATCATTACGCTTTTCTTGATCGCCGGGATGTTCTTGCGCTGAGAAATGATAAACGAAACCAGCATCTCCCACGGGTCCTGCCTGAGAATACGGATACCTGCACCAAACGCACCCGCATTGGCTAGAAAGGCATCGTTCGGGTCGATGGCATCACGAATTGCGGCATAGTCTGTATCGAGATCAAAATATGTCTTCCAAACGGTCTCAAACGCCTCCTGTGCGCAGTCCAGCAAAACGCCGTTTGATGTTTGCGTTATCCGCAAAACATGATTGTTTGCAACAAGCAGATAGTTCGTCTCCGTTACGCGATTCAGCCTGAAGCACTGCCCGCTGTCGGCGATCTTTTTTATATCAAAATCCGGATTGTTTTTTATTATCATCGGTTGTCCTATCATGTTCTGTAATAAATCAAGTGGCCTTGCCCTGATTCGCCACACCCGCCATCTTTTTTCGAATCGTTTCCGGGTCGCCAAGGTAGCGTTTGTCCAACGCACGCATATCATCATCAAACGTATACACCAGCGGGATACCGGTTGGAATATTGACGCCCGTAATCGCTTCCTCGCTCAGCATGTCAAATCGCTTAATCAGCGCGCGCAGGGAGTTGCCGTGTGCAGCAATCAGAATCCGTTCGCCGCGGCGCATGCCTGCAAGAATCTCTTTGTCAAAATACGGCAAAACGCGTGCGGACGTATCCTTCAGGCTCTCACAAATCGGCAGTTCGTCCTTTTTCACGCCACGGTACTGCTCCTGCAAGGCGGGATTTCGCTTATCGTCCGCAGCCAATTCCGGCGGTCGAACGTCGAATGAGCGCCGCCAGATATGCACCTGCTGTTCGCCGTATTTTGCCGCTGTATCAGCCTTGTTCATCCCCTGCAGTGCGCCGTAGTGCCGCTCGTTCAGTTTCCATGTTTTCATGACGGGCAGCCACTCGCGATCCATATCTTCCAACACGATATTGAGGGTATGAATCGCCCGCTTTAAGTAGGATGTGTAGCAGACGTCAAAATCGAATCCTTCACCTTTCAGGAGTTTTGAGGCGTTATGCGCCTCCGTCCGCCCGGTTTCTGAAAGGTCGACGTCCGTCCAACCGGTAAACAGATTCTCTCTGTTCCATTCACTTTCACCATGTCTCAGCAAAACCAGCTTCATTCTATTTCATCTCCGTTATCCTGTTTGTCCTTTTTCGTTTCGAGCGATAGCACCGGATAAAGCGCATTCGAATATTCTGCGTTGTTCCAACTATCACAGTATGTCAATTGATTCTTGCCTGTCAAGTCAATCCCACTGCACAAAGAAAAACGCATGCACAAAACCAGTCCGTGCATGCGTTTTGCTGTCTTTGACTATTCCGCGAACAGCGGCGTTGAAAGATAACGTTCCCCCGTGTCCGGAAGGATGACAACAATATTTTTGCCTGTATTCTCGCTGCGCTTGGCGAGCTCAATCGCCGCCCAAATTGCCGCGCCGGACGAAATGCCAACCAAAACGCCTTCCGTCTTACCAATCGCGTTTCCGGTCGCAAAGGCATTTTCGTTGGTCACAGTGATCACCTCATCGTAAACCGCAGTGTTTAACACCTCAGGCACAAATCCTGCGCCGATACCCTGGATTTTATGCGGTCCGGGTTTGCCGTTCGACAGCACCGGCGACCCTGCGGGCTCAACGGCAACAATCCTGATGCCAGGCTTTTTCGCTTTTAAAAACGCACCTGTACCCGTGATCGTACCACCGGTTCCGATTCCCGATACCAGAATATCGACCGTACCGTCCGTGTCTTCCCATATTTCAGGACCGGTCGTCCGCAAGTGAATTTCGGGGTTCGCCGGGTTTGTAAACTGCCCGGGAATGAAGCTGTTCGGAATCTCTTTGGCCAGTTCGTTCGCTTTCTCAATCGCGCCTTTCATGCCTTTTGATCCTTCCGTGAGCACCAGCTCCGCGCCGTATGCCTTCATCAGCGTTCTACGCTCAACACTCATCGTCTCCGGCATAACGATGATCACACGATAACCCCGCGCCGTCGCTATAGAGGACAGGCCGATTCCCGTATTGCCGGACGTGGGTTCAATGATCACCGTGTCGGCCTTCAGCACGCCGCGCTGCTCAGCATCATCCAACATTGCCTTCGCAATGCGATCCTTCACACTTCCTGCCGGGTTGAAATATTCCAGTTTGCCAAATATTTTAGCGTTTAATCCGAACTTCTTCTCCGTATTGGTCAGCTCAAGCAGCGGCGTTTTACCAACCAATTGATCAATAGATGTATAAATGCGAGACATAATCCCATACGCTCCTTTTCCATTTGTCAAATGATGTGCGCCGCCGGAGCCGGTTTTGCAAAGTTGGAACGATCGTCCAAGCGGCGCATCATCGCCTGTTCATCCGCATGTGCCCGCATACGATTTTCAAAAACGTACACACCATGCGGTTTCTTTCTTCTTGCCTATCAGTTTAATATGATTATAAACCAACTTTCCTACCGTGTCAATAGGTATATCGCGCTGAAAAAGCAGCGCTTTATGCGCCGCTAAATAACAAAATTATAATCGCTTTCACCCATTTCAGCCAAATCGGATATTGTAATCGCTTCCAGGTAATCGTCGATCAGCGTGTTTAGCTTTTCCCACATCGGCAGTGTTTTGCATTCCGTAGAATGTTTGCAGTCTCCCGCCTTGCCGTCCAAACAGGCAACCGGCGCCAGCGAGCCTTCAGTCAGCTTGAGTACACTGCCGACCGTGTAGCGTTCCGGCGGGCGCGTCAACCGGTATCCGCCGCCTTTGCCGCGCATGCCTTCCACAAAACTCGCTTTCACGAGTATGGATATAATGCTTTCCAAATATTTTTCCGAGATCTCCTGCCGCCCGGCAATATCCCGCAATGTAATATAGTCGCCGCTGTTGTGTTCCGCAAGATCAATCATCACGCGGAGCGCATAACGTCCTCTGGTTGAAACCAACATCATAAACGCACCTCTTGGTTTTATTATGGATGAACTCTAGCAGGATTTCAAGAAAAATCACAGCAGATCCGCTTGGGACAGCTTGTTTCCCGGGTGTTCGCCGGTTTTCAGTCCCCGTACACGCTATGAACGACCGGATCGTCCACCGACGGAACAAGATCGGATTCACCCCAAAGCAGCATATCCGGCAGGTCGCGCTGTCCCTTGGAATGGCCTTCTATCTCACGATGACGGTTGAGATATTCACCCATAAACACCATAGCCGTCGAGCTTCCGCCGTCCAGATTGTACGCCTGTGTACAGCCAAGCGAATAAAACAGATGCATAAAGTTATTCAGCGTAATGCCGTAACTGTAGAGCGGTTGCCGTCCGTCCACCGTAATTACAACAAAGTGTCCCGGCTCTATCATGCCAACGCCGGTACGCGGGTTGAGGCCGCCAATCTTGGCACGGTGCGCGTTGGTGTTGACGACCCCGTCCCGAATCAACGTCGGCCCGAACGAGTAAGCGTTGGTAACCCCCATGGCGAGAATCTCATCCGCTGTGGTTTCTCCCGGCGAGAAAATCCGCATCGAAAGACCGGGCATGAGTGCCATGGTGTCCGCGGCCTTTTGTATGTTGTAGACTTTCTCGTTTCGGATGATAATACCCTTGAGTTCCGGTTCGTTTACGCTCAGATTGTCGCCGGTAATTGCCAGCACAGCCTGATATCGCCGCGCCATGTCTGTCGGCACTTCATTTGATTTCGTTCCGCCATTCTCGCCGCGCACAGCCGCACGAAAGGCGTCTTCCTCACGCATGCGTACATGCGCCACACAATAGCAAATCGGCTTTCCTTCGGCATTCGTCGTGTGAATGCGGTCAACGATGATCGACAGCGTATCTGTCCGATACTCCCAGTGCTCGTTGTCCCAATCCTCTATTACGACTTCTTGCGGATCGTCTTCCGAACGGAAATAGGAAGCCGTCGACGGTTTCTCAAGCGGTTTCGCATCCAGCCAGAGCGTGCTGGCCGCTATAACGCCGTGTGCATCGGGTCCGTTCAGCTGTATCGTGCTTAAGCCATAAAAAATGTCGTTATCCTGCGGCAAGACGCCCAGATCGGGATCGGAATAATACAGCCCGTAATCGGCAACACTATAGGTTTTATCTCCAACATCCAATGGGTAGCGATATTCCTTAGAGAAAGACTCGTAAAGGTCTTCTTCCACATCCAGCGCAGTTCTGTCGGAAAACGCATCCAGCCCCGTCTCGCGATCGATAGATACGCTTGCATCCCCGCCCTCATAGAAGTGTAAGAACAGTCGTTCAATCTGCCAAACGCCATATTTTTCCAGCGAGTCGCTGAAATACCGGGTGCTTGCGGCATCCTTGACCGCTTTTCGGAGTCCGTATGCGGTCATCATGTGCGCGGCGTTGCCGTATTCCCCGTCCAGGTCGTGCGAAACGACGACCGCCGGCCGATACTCTCGAATGACCCCTGCAAGAAATTCCCGAACGGCCTTTTCGGACCAACAATCCTTCATCTCATCGAGATCGTCGGAATATACGTTTTCAAAGTCGCCGAACACCGGGTCTTCTGTTACGCCAAGCTTGCGCAGCGACGCCGCCGCTTCCTGTCGCTGTGTTTCGTCTTCGCTGGTCATGTACACGACAACCGCGGTATAACCCAGCTCCGAAACATAGTACGGCAAAACGCCGCCAAGATACAGATACTCGTCACCCGGATGCGTTGCGACCAGCATAAGATCAACCCCCGCCGTTTCAACGGTGATGTCGGGTTTAATAAAGGATAGATTGATCCCTTCCACAAAGAAGAGCGCGGCCAGCAACAGGCAAATTTTTCTCACTCGGTAGTTCCCTCAATCCAATCGTGTTTTACATGTCATTTATCGATGTCGCGACGATTCCCGGTCGTCACCGTACATTGCAAGCATGCTAATCTGCCATTATTCGGCTTTGTCGTCGTTTTCGCCGGTCTGCTTGCATTTGCCAGATAATCGTTTTTCAACATGCATCGCCCCCAGAATAACAAGCGGCAAGCCAAGCAGAACTCCCGCCGCGAGATACAACGCTTGCATTGAGGATGGGCCTGTGGTTTGCACAGTCTCGTCTTCATCTGCTGTCGGCTGTGTCGTTTGTACGAGCGTTTGCGTAGGCGATGGCATCGGCTCAGGCGCAACATATGTGCTTAACAGCGTTTCGTCTATGTTTTCAAACATGTCGTTTGTACCAGTGTCGGGTCCGACCGCAGAATAATACAACCCGAAATCTGAAAGGCTGTATGCGCCTTCGTTTCGTACACGGTGATATCCGTTTTCAATCTGCGAAGCATGTTTTTCAAACGCGAGTTTTGCAACCTCGCTCACGCTCATGCCGTCAAACGACGCCAGTGGCGAGTCCACGTCCAGCGAAATCGTGTTCTCCGTGTAAAGATGCAAATAGAGTTTTTTTACCTGATATACGCCATACTGTGCGGCTGAATCCGGATCGTAAGACGCATCATTGGCTAGCACGACCGCCTGCTGTGCGGCTTTGGAAATCAAAATATGCTGCCAGTGGCCGTATTCACCGTTCGGGTCGTGCGTAACGACGACCTCCGGTTTGTATTTCCGTAGTTGCGTCACGAGATACGGCGTGATTCTCTCCAGCGTGAAATCCTGACCCCATTCGTCCTTCTTCGTGTTTGCAACATCCTCAAATCCCGCTAGAATTGGATAATACCTTAATCCCATCACCCATGCGGCGTTCAGCGTCTCGCTGCAGCGTAGCCGGAGGTCCTTGGTGCAAACGTATAGAATATTTCCTGTCAATTCGCGCTCAACGCCGTAAATCGGTACGATTGCCCCCATGAACAGCACATCATCGTCCGGATGCGCTGAAATAACAAGAAAATCGAGCTTTTCAGGCGAATCGTTCCACGCATGATAATTATACGGAATCGTGTCCGCATCGTATATCTGCAATGCACTGATGTCCATGTCCGAATCAGATGCGACGCACACACTGCGCGTTTCATCATTCAGCGTATACAGCTGGTTGATCTGAATCGTCGCTCCGTCGTCCTCGCTCAGCACTTGCCCGTTATCATTATACTGCGTAATCGTGAAACGCTCCGGCAAGATATACCACTCAATATAAAGTGTGCTCGCAGGAACGCCTTCATCCCAGGAAACCGTGACATCCCCCGGTCCGGCAACAATCAGATGCGTCCCCGAATCGCTGTCCTTAATTTTACGGAGGCCGTTGCGCGTTTCGTTTGAGCAGCTGTAGTTGCATTCCGCCCATAGCGAAGTATTCCCCTCGGCATGTGCTGCAGAGGGAAACGCAAGCAGCAAAACAACTGCTGATAATATGGTAAATATACGTCTCATGGTCCTGCTCATATTTTATTTATCCGTACGTTACTGGTGTATGAGTGTCGAATGATTATACCAAATAATGCATACGACTTTCAATTGTTTTCAACAATTGACTTATTTCATACAAAGCTCTGATTTCCCACTAATTCAGCATAAATGCTGAATTTTATAGATATGTTTTAACAATATGACGAAAAATCTTTGCGTCTGCCTTTTGAATGTGCGCGCTGTATATACGTTTTATACATGCATTGACACAGGTCGATCCGCTTTCTTATAATGAGGCTATGAAGCGTATTCTCGCCGCATTGATTTCCCTATGTATACTGGCGTTGCCCGCTGCCGCACTTGCGGAGGGCGGAGTTTCCGATGCGCCAAAAATTCTCTCCGTATTCATGCAAAACGGTATCGTTACGCTGCAGGCGACAAACGGCGCCGTTGCCTGCTGTTTTACACAGGGCTCGCAGGCGCCCGACGTGGCTTCGCCGGACTGGCTTGCGATGGAGGACGGCTGCCTTCGCATATTCAAGGTTGATGGAACATACCGCATTTTTGTTAAAAACCAATCGGGGCTAGTCAGCCAAGCACGCACCGTAACGGTTGCTTCGAATTATAACTATTTATTGGACGCGGAGGGCCTGACAGTCCTTGACGAGCCGATTGAAGATTATCTGTCGGCGCACGGCAGCAGTGCTGATCAAATCAACCGCTATGTCGCCGCGCACACAGTTACGGCAGGATTGCAAACCCGTTCCGGCGTGGTCGCCGCCGCCGTTTCGTTTGCAACAGTGCTTGCCGATCTGGATTTTGCGCTGCCCTACCAGCTTTACGGCACGTATCAGGGAGAAGACGACTGGGGTGTCAGTCCCGCCTGGGGAACGCGGCTGTCCAAACCAATAAAGGACAATTATGGAACCTATCGTGTACACGGGATGCACTGTGTGGCAATCGTCGTCTGGGCTTACAAGCAGGCCGGAATCAACCTTGTCAACAACATTACGGATTCAATTGTCGGCAAAAACGGCTCGCTGAACTGGGAAGACGACAACGCCGTTGCATTCAATGCCGGTCGCGGCGGCGATATTGTCACCGCAAAAACCGGCCACGCTATGTTGATTCTCGACCGGTTGGATACCGATCAGGACGGTGCTGAGGATTCCTATCTCGTGCTGGAAATGATCAACCCCAGCATGACGCTGCACGTTCATTCGTTCCAGTCGCTTCGCAATTACACCATCTACGATATGTCCGCCGTTTTTGAAAACACAGGACGCATGATGCGCGCATCTCGCTTTTGGTCAAACACCTACTTTATCCCCCAGAGCGCCTGGCCGGATTATCTGCTGGAAGCAGCCGCTTTTCAAATCAAGCCGAGTATGCATTCTGACCGTCCTATTGCCACCGAACAATAGCGTAAGAAGAAAATCACGACCCGGATGTGTCTCCGGGTCGTTTGTTTTGCAAATCTGTTTATTTTCCAAAGTATGCGCGCACCCATTTGTAACGCGTGTGTTCGCGCCATCCGTCGCCCGTTTCATCGAATGTTGTATAGTCGCATTCACAGTTCGGCAGCGCATCGGCAAGCGCTTTTGCGGTCGCCCGGTCATACTTGTTGCGGGAATACCACAGCCGTTCCAGACTCGTCATTCCGTATAGCGGGTCAAGATTTTCCAGTTTGTTGGAACAAATATTCAAGTCCAATAAATTCGTCAGACCGGATAGCGGCGACAAATCCGTAATGCGGTTCATAAACAGTTCCAGATATTGCAAGTTCGTCAGTTCGGCCAGCGGGGAGATGTCCGTAATCCAGTTGTCCGCTAAAATCAGAATCTTGAGATTCTTTAAATCTACAAGCACCGAAAGGTCGGAGATTTCGTTGTGTCCGAGATCAAGCGCCTCCAAGTCTGTGCAATAACGCAACACCTGAATGTCCTCGTCCGTGAGTCGAACACAGGTTTTAACCGCTTCGATATACTCCGGCGTGGATGTCTCGGAGTATGCCTTGGAAGGATTCAGCGTTGAGAAACCGATCGCGTCCGTACGCAGCGAGTGTGTGCCCATATGCACGACCCAAACGAACCGCACGTCGGGATATGTCTCCATCAGCGTCTCCATCTGCTCGTTGCTCAATCCGCAGTTGCTCAAGTCAACCCGTTCCAACCGGGAAAACTGCGACAGTGCGGGTATGACCTCATCCGGCGACGTCAGTTGATATTCGTTCGCATTCAGTTCGGTTTCCGTGCTCAGCACGTCCTGTCCGCAAAACGCGACCAAGTGGACCAACTCCACATGGGGAAGTGATTGCATCATTCTGACAATCTGTTCTTCGCTCAAGTTCGTTCCGGTCAAATCAACGCTGGTCAGATACGGAAACTGCGCCAGCTCCGCCGTCAGCGCGTCGGCGTCGGAAACTTCACGATCAGAAAGGTCCAGCGTATATTCGCCGCTTTTATGCGTGTCGCCCAGAACATCGATCATCCATTGAAATTGGATGTCGGGATACACAGCCGCAAGTGTTTCTACATCCTCCGTGGAGACGCCCGCCTTGCGTAAATCCACCCGCAAAAGCGACGGCAGCGCGGCGATTGCGCTGCCTATGTCATCAACGCTCACCGTTTCCGTCGGGGCAAGCGCCTTGTCCATATTGCTTGCCGTCACGCCGCCGATTTCGACCGTCCAAATAAACGTACATTCCGGCAATTCGTTTTGCGCCTGCAACAGCGCATCGTAGCAAGTGCTTCCCGTTGCATCCACATGCCGCAGATTTGGAAACCATACAAGCATCGCAATGTCCGCTTCGGTCGCGTCTGGAAGTGTTAATTCCGTCGTATCGCTCGGATACTTGCCTTCGTGCAGCGGAACGTCCCAGCGGATATGGCACCCTGGAAATTCGGTTTGCAATGTGTCTACAATGTCCGCCGATGCATCGCATCCTATCAGGTCGATGGAATCCGGTTCTTTCAGTCGAAGCAGCGCCGCAGCCGAACGGAGACGACCGTCGGAAATCGTAACAGTCGCTGCATCGCGTGAAATCAATTGTCTTGCTGCGAGCGTATAGCTAAAAAATAGATATCCGGCGCAAAGAAGCAACGCCGCTCCGCCTGCGCAAAACACCGTTAGTCTCTTTCCTTTGATTTTCTTTTGTTTTTGGTCCGTTACGCCCTGTTCCTGTTTCATATGCAAACGACCCCTTTATTATGCCGATTTCCCAATTCTTAACTGATTATCAGTCTAGTATACGCGCCGCATGTCGTCAATCCAAACCATAACCTCTTCCACCGGATTGACAGCCTGATCCATGCGCCGATAAAATGAATTCATCTTATCTCGCCGCGTGAATCTGAATACGAGGTGTAAAAATGCGACGACATCTTTTGCTCTGCGTAATATTTGCGATTCTCTATATTGGCCTGTCCGCCTGCAACGCTACCGAGAGCGAAGACAACCAATCGGAAGAAGTTATTCCGCATTCCGCCGCCGTGTACTATGTGGGCGTTACCGGCAGCGACGAGAATCCCGGCACACAGGATTTTCCCTGGAAATCCCTTGTGCATGCGGCCTGCGTAGTTCAACCGGGCGACGTGGTTTATATCCGCGGCGGTATTTATCATGAACGTCTCATCCTGCAAACATCCGGAACAGACGGTGCTCCCATCATCTTTTCAGCTTATCCCGGCGAAACGCCCGTGCTGAACGGCGAATCGCTTGCGCTAGGTGACGACGACACACAAAACGCTCTGGTCGTGCTGCGAAACGTTAGCTATATCCGCATCGAGGGGCTTTCCATCGAACAGTATGTTTCTTTTGACGAGCGTATCCCGAGCGGCATCTTCATTTCAGGCTCCGGCAGTGACATCGAGATTGTCGGCTGCTCGGTAAGCAACATTGCAACAGTCTACGATTCTGCCGAATCAACGCAGGAGCGAAACGCACACGCCATCGCGGTATACGGAACCGACGGCAACACTCCTCTCGACAATATCGTTATTGACGGTTGCGACGTGTTCGACAATACGTTGGGCAGCAGCGAAGCGATTGCACTTAACGGCAACATAACAAACTTTTCCGTCACGAACAACCGCGTGCACGACAACGATAATATTGGCATCGACTTCATTGGTTTCGAAGGCAGTGCGCCACAAAACGATCAGGTGCGTAACGGAATCTGCCGCGGCAACACTGTCTGGAACATCTCGTCCGCCGATAATCCCGCATATAACAACATAGCCTCTGCAGGCGGTATCTATGTCGACGGCGGCAAGGACATCCTTATCGAGGGTAACCGCGTGGAAAACTGCGATATCGGCATCGAAGCCGCTTGCGAGCGCTTCGGTTTTTCGGCGGAGCACATCATCATTCGAAACAACATTGTAACAGGGTGCCACGCGCTTGCCGGTATTGCCTTCGGCGGATACGACATGCTGCGTGGCGGTGCGGAATCCATTAAAATCTATAATAACACACTGTTTGATAATACAATGGATGTTCTCATACAACGTCACTGTCAATTCAAAACGAATGAAATCTGCAACAACATTCTCAATTCCGACATTGTCCTCGAAGGAAACGTTGGTAAAATTCATATATCCAACAATATTTTTGACGACCCCGTTTTTGTCGACGCTGCTGGTGACGATTTTCGCCTGTCGGCGGATTCTTCGGCAATCGATGCAGGTATCATATCCGAATGGTGCGGTGATTTTGATTTCTCCCGCAATACGCGTATGGTCGGTGAGTCTGTCGACTGCGGCGCATTGGAATTTCAGCAGCCATAATCCTTTTCCGTGGCCTCACATTTGTAACAATCACTACATTTAGAAGTATGTTATAATAACGAAGTATCGTTTCTAATTACGCAAAACATCGGCATAACCTGTTGTTTATGCATGAATAACAAAGATATAGCCGGTCCAAAGTAACAAGGTGGGTTTATTATGAAACTGACGCATACAGAGTATCAGGCGATTGTCGAATCTTCTCCAAATATGATTTGGCGCGCCGGAACAGACGCAGACTGTAATTATTTTAATGAAACTTGGCTGAAATTTACCGGAAAATCAATGGAAGCTGAAATCGGCGCAGGCTGGCTTCAGGGTGTGCATCCGGACGACATGGATTACTGTATGGCGGTCTATCTCCCCGCGTTCCATAAACGCGAACCGTTTGAGATGGAATACCGGCTGAAGCGGCACGACGGACAGTGGCGTTGGATCAATGACCAGGGAGTTCCGTTTTTCGACGCTGTCGGCAATTTCTCCGGCTATATCGGCAGCTGTGTTGACGTAACCGAAAGAGTAGAAGGGCGCAAGCTGACTGATATGGCGCATAACGATTATCTAACGGGCCTTTTTAACCGGAATTACTTAGACCATCTCGTCGCCAGCGAGTTTCAGAGCGCGCGCCGGGAACATTCCATTACGACCTGCATGATGATCGACATCGATCAATTTAAGCATTTCAACGACACATACGGGCATACCTGCGGAGATCAGGTGTTATACTTCGTCGCACAAAAAATTTCCGCATGCGTTCGTGATTCCGATATTGTCGGCCGCTATGGTGGCGACGAATTTCTCATAATCCTTCCAAATGCTACAGTTGACGACGCACGTGTAATTGCGCAGAGAATGTTGCTTGCTGTACAAACGGTTCATCTGGACGGCGTTGAACACACCGTTACCATAAGCATCGGAATTGCATCCTATTCCAACGAAGCGTGCTTTGGCGATATCTTGAAAAAGGCCGACAGCGCCATGTATCGTGTGAAGAAAGACGGAGGAAATACATTCAGCTTCTAATCTACGCCCCGCCTGTACCGAAAAGCTGTCGAAACATTTAAAAGCAACCGTATGACAACCGCCGCGTTAAAGCGGCGGCTTTTCTTTTGCGGGTATATGAATAGCCTGCTAAGTGATTATGTTACTGATTTCGTTTGAATTATCCGCTATTCTTGTACAAAAGAGTAATGATTGAGGTGGAGAACTTGAGCAACAATTTATTTGATCAACTATTCGGCGGCCAAAAACAGAATCCCATTACGGCCGATCAGAAAATCTTTGTGGATAAACGCCGCTGTCCGGAAAATCATCCGTGTCCTTCGGTTCGGGTCTGTCCCGTTAACGCACTTTCACAAAAGGGTTATTTGGCCCCGAAAGTAAATATGAAGGCATGCGTCAAATGCGGCAAATGCATCCGCTATTGCCCGATGGGTGCAATCCGCGTTGTAGACGCAACCAACTAATAGATCAAGATGAATAAGAACGGAGGATGTACGGTATGAAAAAGTATTGGATTTCGATTGCAGTTGTGTTAAGCGTCTTCATGCTTGCATCCTGCGCGGCAAGCACAACCGAAGCAGACGCAATCGATGTGGAATATCAAAAAATCACCGCCGAACAGGCAAAGGAGCGTATGGACAGCGGAGACGAGCTGATCGTTCTGGATGTCCGCACACAGGATGAATACGACGCCGGACATATTGAGGGCGCGGCGCTTCTGCCGAATGAAACGATTGCCGACACGCAGCCGGACCTGCTGCCGGATTTGGATGCGGAAATCCTGATCTATTGCCGCTCCGGCAATCGGAGTGCGCAGGCGGCGCTAAAGCTGATCGCCATAGGTTATACGAACGTCTACGATTTCGGCGGCATCATCGACTGGCCGTACGATATTGTAACGGACTGACGAATCAATTGCACGAAAAAAGCCAAACGATTGAAGCGTTTGGCTTTTTTACTTGTTTCAATTCGCAGCCCGCAACACATTGTTATTGCAGGCGTTTTCTATTCAGCCGCGCCGCAATGCGAACGGCAGCAGCATATTCGTCTGCTTTTTATATTCCGCGAATCCCGCTTTGTACTCTGCCAGTCGTTTTTCCGCAATCGGAATACTGATGAATACAAACATAATCGTGTTGACCACTGCGCCCGCGCAAAGATACCAAAGATCGGGCCTTACCGAAATCAAAACAATCCAAACGCCCCACCACATCAGGATTTCTCCTAAATAATTCGGATGTCTCGAATGTTTCCAAAGCCCTGTCCGAATGATCTGCGCATGACCGCACATACTCTGCTGAAAACGATGCAGTTGTATATCGGCAACGAGTTGCAGCGTCGCCGCAAGCAGACAAACGGCAAATCCGATGATCGTAACAGCATTTATCAGACCCGTTTGAATATAAAACAGCGCCGGGAGCAAGCAAAGAAACACAACCAATGTTGGAAACAGCATAATTCCAAACAAGCTCACCAACGGGTACCAAGCGCCGCATTTTTGCTGAAACAACGTATAGCGCCAATCCTGATGGTGCAAATCCCGGAAGGTATAAGCCCAATTCACAGTCAGCCTAACGCCCCAATAGGCAATGCAAACAAAGAGTATAATGCTTCCGGCATTCCAACTTCCAAAATGCGAGATGCAAAGCGGAAGGATAACGACCGGTTCAACCGACCAATACGGGTCGTAAATGGAAGTGTTGTCCAGTGGAAGGCTGGCGAAAAACACCAGCAGCGTCGCCGCAACGTCGGCCACAAGTAATCGCCATATCCAATGTGCTTCAATTTCACCGTATATTAAAACTCCCAGCAGACAGGCCGCCGCATAAATCGCGACAATCACAAGAAAATCTGCCGTTCTGTTCCGCCTAACCTTCACGTGCTCCCCCTAAAAATCGATCGCCAAATGCGCATACAAACGGCGCTTGCTTACACTAGCATAAACGCTGATCTGACTGTAAACAAACAGTTTATCGTTGCGCATCGGCAAATTACGCTCTGTTTATCAGTATACCGCCGGGCAAACGTGCGTGACAAGCCGAATATTACCTATAATGCTATTTCTTTCGCGAGTACCGCGTGATCAATTTGATAAAAATATTGAAACTCCCCATTGACAAGCGGCTCCATTTTTAGTATTCTACCAAAAATGAGCAAAAATAATGCGTAAGGAGGCCGTCCTATGAGCCCGCGAGGGAAACACGATTTCAAAAGAAAATCAGCTGGACGGACAACGTATTTCGTTTTTCATTTTTCATTTTTTTCAAACAATACCGGTTTTTAGAACCGGTATTTTTTTTTGCACATACGCCGCTCTGCATTTTGCGGAGATTGGGACAGCTTTTACAAACACGAAAAGGAGGGACAATTTCATGTTAAAAAACCGAAACCTAATTGCGCCAAGCGATTTTTCGCTCGAGGAACTCGACGAGGTGCTATCTCTTGCCGAGCGAATCGTACGGCAGCCTTCCGATTATACGAACGCCTGCAACGGCAAAATCCTTGCAAGTCTTTTCTACGAACCTTCCACACGGACGAAATTCTCGTTTGACGCAGCAATGCTCCGGCTCGGTGGCAACGCGCTGGGGTTTTCCGATCCGAACACGTCCAGCACGGCAAAGGGTGAAACCGTAGCCGACAGCGCGCGCACAGTAAGCCAGTATGCGGACGTCATCGTCGTGCGCCACCCGAAGGAAGGCACGGCAAAGCTCATGAGTCGCTATGCCGACTGCCCGGTCATCAACGCGGGTGACGGCGGGCATCATCACCCCACACAAACACTGACCGACCTTCTGACGATGCGGCACTATAAGGGCAAGTTCGACGGACTTACCGTCGGCGTGTGTGGCGACCTCAAGTTCGGCCGGACGATTCACTCCCTTGTCACCTGCCTTGCGCGGTATCAAAACGTACGGTTTTTGTTCATCTCTCCGGAAGAGCTGAACATGCCCGCATTTGTCAAGGAAGAGCTTCAGACAAACGGCGTACCGTTCACGGAGACGGACAATCTGGAAAGCAGTATATCCCAGTTGGACGTACTGTATATGTCCCGCGTGCAGCGCGAACGATTCATCAGCGAGGAAGAATACCTCCGATTAAAGGACTACTTTGTCCTGACGGCAGATAAGATGACGCTCGCCAAACCCGATATGATCGTCATGCATCCGCTGCCGCGCGTCAACGAAATTGCAACCGAAGTGGATGCTGATCCGCGGGCGGCGTACTTTGCCCAGGTAAAGTTCGGAATGTATGTGCGCATGGCACTCATCATGAAGCTGCTCGGTATTGAAGAACCCAAAAACAAACAGGCCGAATAAAGGAGAAAACGGAATATGATTAATGTATCAAAACTCAAAGAAGGCATTGTCATCGACCATATCCGCGCAGGGCACGGATACAAGATCTTTCAGCAGCTCGGTCTGGATAAACTGGACGATGTCGTCGTATTAATGCGAAACGTCGACAGCACCAAGATGGGACATAAAGACCTGATCAAGATCGAGACACATCTGGAACTCAACTTCGAAGTGCTGGGATTAATTGATCCGGACGTGACCATCTCCTATGTCAAGGAAGGCGTACGCGTCAACAAAATCAAGCTCTCGCCGCCGGAGACGGTCACAGGGATCCTCACCTGCAAAAACCCGCGCTGTATCACCAACCAGGAACACATTAAGGACGTTATGTTCTACCTTGTCGATCCGGAAACGAACCAGTACGCCTGCGAATACTGCGACGTGCGCACAAGCCTGTAAGAAAAGGAGATTCGCCATGATCACTCAGTTTCGCAATGCACGTCTGATTGATGCATCGGGCGACCGCTACGGCGACGTCTGCGTCAAGGACGGAGTCGTACTAAGCTGTGGTCCTCTCTGCTGGCAGCGCGCCGATCAAGTCGTCGACGTAGCCGGGTGTGTGCTCATGCCTGCGTTCATCGACCTGCATACACACCTGCGCGATCCCGGCTTTCCGGGAAAAGAGACGATGGAAACGGGCATGCGTGCGGCGCTCGCCGGCGGGTACGCACACCTCTGCGCAATGGCGAACACCAACCCGGTCATCAACACGCCCGCGCTTGTGGAAGCAAACCTGCAAAAGGCGGCACAGCTACAGCTCTGCCGGTTGACGCAGGCCGCCGCCGCCGGAGAAAATCTTGGCGACGAAACACCGACCGACCGTGCTGCGTTAAGCCGCATCACCGCTATGCTCTCTAACGACGGCAAAACGATCTTTTCGGACGACTTCATGCGGCAGCTGCTGCTCGACTCCAAAAAATACGGATTCGTCGTCAGCACGCACTGTCAGCCGGAGCGCAAGATCGTTGCCCGCGACATTGCGCTGCTGCGCGAAACGGGTGGCAACCTGCATATCGGCCACATCAGTTGCGCAGAAACGGTGAATATGGTGCGTGCAGCCAAGACAGAAGGTCTTTCGCTCACCTGCGAAGTTACGCCGCATCATCTCTTCGGCTACGACAACGACTATAAAGTAAACCCGCCACTGCGCACACAGACGGACGTCGATGCACTGATTGCAGGTGTTAAGGACGGCACGATCGACTGCCTTTCAACCGACCACGCGCCACACACGCCCGCCGACAAGGCCGCGGGCATGGCGGGTATATCCAATATCGAATATGCCATTCAGATTTACCTGAAGGTGTTTTACGAAAACAGCATCCCTCTGACACGCCTTGCGGAGATGACGTCCTTTGCGCCTGCACAAAGGCTCGGTATCATGACCGGACTGCTTCGGCCCGGATACCCGGCGGACTTCACCATCCTTTCGCAGGATGAAGACACGACCATTGATCAAAACCTGATGCTCTCGCGATCGCACAACACGCCGTTTGGCGGCAGCCGTGTGCGCGGCAGAGTGAAAAAAACCATTGTAGGAGGAGAAACACGTTATGAGTATGGAACGGCTGTATGAATCTGTGCAAAAGAAAGGCCCCGTATGCGTCGGGCTGGACACCCAATATTCCTTTTTGCCGGAATATCTAAAAGAAAAAGACGCTTCGCATGGCGAAAAGATATTTGAATTCAACCGTCGCATCATCGACGCGGTATATGAGGAAGCAGGCTGCTTCAAATTCCAAATCGCCTGCTATGAAGCGCTCGGCCTCGACGGCATGACGGCGTTCTCCAAATCGCTGAAGTATGCAAGGAGCAAAGGTTGTGTCACCATTACCGACGCAAAGCGTGGAGACATCTCCTCCACCGCCACGCAGTATGCCATGGCACACTTCAGCGGTGACTTTGAAACAGACCTGATGACCGTAAACGCCTTTATGGGCGAAGACGCGGTTTCTCCATACTATCCATACCTTGAACAGAGCAAGGGAATCTTCGTTCTGGTCAAAACGTCCAACCCCAGCGGCAAGGATTTTCAGGACTTGCTGATCGATGGCGAAACACTCTATGAGCGCGTGGCGCGCAAGGTTTCCGAGTGGGGCAAACCGTTCGTCGGCGACAGTGGATTCTCAGCAATCGGCGCAGTTGCCGGACTGACCTATCCGCAGGAGTTTGAGCGCATCCGCCCGCTGTTGCCGCACACCTTCCTGCTCATCCCCGGTTACGGCGCACAGGGCGGCACCGGAAAGGATATCGCCGGGTTCTTTAAAGACGGTATCTGCGGTGTTGTGAACTCGTCGCGCGGACTCATCACCGCGCACAAGGGCAAGTCGGAGGGCATTGACTTTACGGAGTATGTTCGCAATGCTGTGCTTGACATGAAGAAGGATATTATGCAGTGGCTGTAATCGTAGAAAACACGCAGATTGCCAGCGGAATTTTCCGCATGCGCGTTACCGGCGCGGCACTCGGCCATGCGGGACAGTTTTATATGCTGCGCAGGCCGGACGCGTTGGACCCGTTTTTAGGCCGTCCGATCAGTATTTATGAGACGGATGTCGATTCAGCCGAAACGACGTTTGTGTATCACACACCGGGTCGGGGAACGGAGATGTTTTCCACCATGCTGCCGGGGCAAACGCTGGACGTCCAAGGCCCATACGGAAACGGTTTCCCGCTGACGGGCGGTCGCGCCGTCGTCATCGGCGGCGGCATCGGCATCGCACCGCTGTATCAATTGGTAAAAGAGTTGCGCTCTAATGAGCCGAATCGTCAAATTGACGTGTTTCTCGGTTTTAAAGAAGAATCGTATCTAACCGGAGCGTTTGAGCCGGTTGCAGACAGTGTGACCATCAACGTCGGTGGGTTCGTCACGCAGGACGTGGACTTCTCTCTCGATGCAACCTATTATGCCTGCGGCCCGGCGCCAATGATGCGCGCGGCTGCACAGGCGGCGCGCGATGCAAACGCAAAGCTGTATGTCTCTTTGGAAAAACACATGGCCTGCGGCGTCGGCGCTTGCCTCGGCTGCACCTGCAAGACACACGACGGAAACAAGCGTGTCTGCAAGGACGGGCCGGTGTTCTTCTTTGAGGAGGTATTCGATGCCATCTGACGTACTAAAAATCAATCTGCTCGGCGTTGAACTAAAAAATCCCGTCATTGCCGCCTCCGGCACGTTCGGCTTTGGCCACGAATACGCAGAACTGTTCGACGTCTCGCGGCTCGGTGGCATCAGCGGCAAAGGATTGACCCTGCACGGCAGCGCAGGCAACGACGGCATGCGCATCTACGAAACGCCGTCCGGCATGCTCAACAGCATCGGACTGGAAAATCCGGGGGTGCGAAAATTCACAAGGAACGAAGCCGCTTACATGCGCTCACTCGGCCCGGCGGTGATCTGCAACCTTGGCGGGCATAGCGAAGAAGAATATCTGGAAGGCGCTTTCATGCTTAACGATGCGGACGTCGACTTTCTGGAGCTGAATATTTCCTGCCCAAATGTGAAAGCAGGCGGCATGGCGTTTGGTATGAATCCGGAAACGGCGGCCGACATCACAAAAAAAGTGAAAGCCGTATCGCATCACCCGCTCATCGTCAAACTTTCACCGAACGCACCGGACGTCGCCGCCGTGGCACGCGCCTGTGAAAAAGCAGGCGCCGATGCACTGAGCCTCGTCAACACATTTTTAGGCATGGCGATCGACGTGGATCAAAAATGCGCCGTATTCGAGAATGTCTATGCCGGCTTGTCCGGCCCGGCGATTCTGCCGATCGCACTGCGAATGGTGCATCAGGTGACAAAGGTCGTTGAAATCCCCGTCATCGGTATGGGGGGCATCGCAACGGCGGAAGACGCGCTCCGCTTCATTATGGCGGGTGCCAGCGCCGTTCAGGTTGGCTGTATGACGTTTGCCAAACCGACAGCCATGCTGGATATCATCGACGGACTGGACGCATATTGTAACAAAGAACAACTATCGAACGTTTGGGACGTTCGCGGAATCATTTAAGGAGAACCATTATGAAAGACAATCTGACCATCATGAAGGAATGTGAAGCGTTTCTGGAAGGACACTTCCTGCTGTCTTCCGGCAGGCACAGCGGCGGTTACTGCCAGTGCGCAAAACTGCTGCGCTTTCCCGATCAAGCTGAGACGGTACTGAAAACTGTCGTCGATCAGGTAAAGTCGCTCCAAATTACCAAAGTATGCGGCCCGGCAATGGGCGGCGTGATCGTGTCGTATGAGCTCGCCCGTCAACTCGGCGTGGAGAGCATCTTTACCGAGCGGAAGGACGGCGAAATGCAGTTGCGCCGCGGCTTCTCCGTCGGCCCGGATGATAAAATTCTGATCGCGGAAGACGTCGTGACCACCGGCAAGTCCACAATGGAGACCGTGCGAGTGCTCGAAAGTATGGGAGCGACCGTAATCGGCGCGGCCTGCATTGCAGACCGGCGCGCTGCAGACTGTGCGTTTCCCCTGCCCGTCTATGCGGCGCTGAAGTTGGACATCCAAACCTACGAAGCAAGCGAATGCCCAATTTGCAAAGCAGGCAAACTCCCGCTTGAAAAACCCGGCAGCCGTGAAATCCCGGTTGTAAAATAAGGCGACCGACAGCATCATATTTCAGCCATCGCAGATTCATTTTGCGATGGCTTTTGCTTTTCAAAAAAGACAAGCCGGATTGAATTTCGTCCCTGAAAAACGCTTGACTCTCCCCTAGCGAGAACCTATATACTGTCAGCAGAACATGTTCGAAACACCAGATTAGGCGGTGATGAAATGCTAACCATCGGAGAATTCTCCCGTTTGAGCCGGGTATCCGTAAAAGCGCTGCGCTATTATGACCAAATTGGACTTTTTAAGCCGGAATATGTGAGTCCGGAAACCGGTTACCGGTATTACAAGGTCGGTCAGCTCCACGACATGCTGTTGATTTCAAGGCTGAAACAGCATCAGTTTTCCCTGCCTGAAATTGCACGCGTACTCGCCAATCGGGACAGGAACACTTTGTCCGAAATGATGCAGGTAAAACGAACGGAATTGTCACGGCAGATCTACAATCAGCAGCGCATCCTGTTTCGACTGGAGCAGGACATTCAAAAAATCGAAAGGTGTGAAAATATGATGCAATACAATTATCTGATAAAAACCACGCAATTCCAACCCAGGAATATCTTCTCAGTTCGTCAGAAGGCAAGTGTAAGCGATTTGGGGCGAATCTTCGGCGATCTGTGCGGCAAGCTCGAAAAGAGCGGAATGAAACCCTCAGGACCGTTTTTAACCATTTATCACGACGAAGATTTCAACCATGAATGCACTGATCTGGAAGTTGGCGCGGTCGTTATGGATGCTGATGGGGTCGGCGTCCGCCTGCTCGATCCCGGATTATGCTGCTTTGCCACCCATATCGGTCCGTATGATGATTTCACCCCGTGCTACACGGCACTTGGCGAATGGATCGAACAGGAAGGGTACGTTATTTCAGGTCCGCCTGTTGAACTATACGTCAAAGGTTGCGAAAACAATGTCCAGCCTGATGAATATGTAACCGAAATCTACTTACCAATTAAAAAGTAACGACACAGGCAGTTTCAGCGGAGCGATCGAACGCCCCGCTGAAACGGTGTCCGCTATCTGCCCGGATCATTCTATTGTTCCTGGATCATGCTTAGAATATATGCCTGCGGGATATTTTCCCAAAACGCCCCTGCAGTTATGCCCCGCTTGTGACGTTAAACGGAGAACCACCCTTTTGTCTGATCACATTATTGCAGTTGTTAATATATAGTATTGGGACTATTATATTTCCCAAGCAATCTTGGACGGAAGGCAGTCGCATGTATATCTTTAATATCGTCAGTCTTTATCTGATAACTATGGCGATCCTAACGGTATTCTGGGCAGCCTGTATTAAAACGCTGAACGGCTCAAGTTTCACAAATGCCAGCATACTGATTGGTTTTGCCTTATGTTTTTACGTTCTCGGATATACGCTGGAGTTGAACTCCCTAGAACCGTCACAGATCATTTTTTGAAGCTGTATCGAATACATCGGCATCCCGTTTGTTTCTGCACTTTGGCTGCGAAGCGCTGGTTGCGCGTATGGGGAACGAGGAATTTGCAATAATCCAACCCAGTCAAACCCAACGAACATGTGCAACAAACACTGCTTACGTTTCTGGAAGCGATACGTAGACATGCTTTCCCTTATCACAAACATGCAATCCACATAACCGTGAGCGCAGCCAGCACAAAGCGTCAGCCCGGTCAAACGCCGGAAAGCCTTATGCGTAATGCCGATAAAGCACTCTGCGAATCAAAGGCGCAGGGACGCGACCGCCTCACGATGCAATAACCGCGGCATGCGGAATCCTTTGGTCTCGCTTTATTTCTGGTTTCGTTCACACATCTATTCTGTATTTTATAGTTTGTCCAATCGTTTCTGCTTGTTTCCGTGCCTGCAAAATGCTACTATGTGAAAAAGGGGTTTGAGGTGGAATATGAGTATTTATGAAGATCTGTTAAACGGTTCGGCCACGCTCAGCGTCGTCGGCCTTGGATATGTCGGGATGCCGTTGGCTGTTGCTTTTGCACAAAAACTTCGCGTAATCGGTTTTGACCTGAACTCCGAAAAAGTACAGCTTTATCGCGAAGGAATAGACCCGACGGGTGAAGTCGGTCACGACGCAATCAAAAACACGACGATTTCCTTCACCAATGACGAAGCAATGCTGCAGCAGGCCCGCTTTCACATTGTCGCGGTTCCAACACCGGTCAACCTCGATCACACGCCCAATCTTTCTCCCGTCGAAAGCGCCAGCACAATTGTGGGACGCAATCTTCGCCCCGGCTCGTATGTGGTGTTTGAATCGACCGTGTACCCCGGCGTGACGGAGGACGTCTGTCTGTCCATATTAGAACGCGAGTCCGGTCTGAAATGCGGGAAAGATTTCTGGATCGGTTATTCGCCGGAGCGTATCAACCCCGGCGACAAAGTGCATACGCTTAAAAACATTAAAAAAATCGTTTCCGGTATGGATGAAGAAACCTGCCGTGCAATTGCGGACGTTTACAATCTGGTGATTGAAGCGGGAACCTATTCCGTTTCCAATATTCGTACGGCCGAAGCCATCAAGGTTGTAGAAAACAGCCAACGCGACATCAATATTGCCTTTATGAACGAGCTGGCCATCGTGTTCGATCGCATGGGCATTGATACAAACGAAGTCGTCAAAGGCATGAATACAAAGTGGAACGCGCTTGGATTCCATCCGGGGCTCGTCGGCGGACACTGCATCGGCGTCGATCCTTACTATTTCATTTACGAAGCCGAACGGCTAGGCTACCACAGCCAGATTATTTTAGCGGGGCGCAAGATCAACGATGCAATGGGGTCTTTTGTTGCCGACGCGGTTATAAAGCAGCTTGTGCTTGCAGGCAAGTGTGTGCTGGACACAAAAATTGTCATACTGGGCATCACGTTCAAGGAAAACTGTCCGGATATCCGCAATAGCAAGGTGATCGACATCATTCACCGTTTGGAAGAGTATGGTTTAAAAGCAACCGTAGCAGACCCCGAAGCCGATCCCGATGAAACCGAACACGAGTATGGATACAAACTTGTACCATATGAATCTATCCATGACGCCGATTGTGTCATCCTTGCCGTTGCGCACGATGCGTTTCGCAACATGGCGCCGGATGCCCTGGATCAAATGTTCATTCAGAGCGATAATTCACAAAAGGTGATCATCGACGTCAAGAGCGTTCTGGACAAGCATATGATAAACCGCATGGGCTATCGTTATTGGAACCTGTAAATTCCTCCAAATAAGCAACATAAATAAAAACCGGCCTCGTTCACAAGGCCGGTTTTTATTTGTGTTTTGTTGCAAAATATTCTTATCGGAAATTATAACCTTCCACAAGATAATCGTCTAGGCGTGCAAATTTAACTTGTTTGTCTTCAGATTTTGCAGTGTTTGCGGCCAATACGATCTCCAGCGCTTCAGCTGTATACAAACTGTTGTCCGACATATGCATGACGATTACGGAGCCGGGCCGCAGCCCCGAGCTTATCGTCGAAGCGAGTTTTTTTGCACTTGTCGCCTTATAATCCTGTGTTGAGAGGTTGCCGCTGACCGAGAAGGTAAAGCCGCAGTCCAGCACAGTTTCAATTCCGTCCTTACTCGCCGCCAGCGTCGGCGGCCGGAACAGCAGCGTTAACGACGGACGACCGTCCACCATGACGTCACCGACTACATGCTGCAGAATATCGTAGGATTCCAACAAATCCGTCTGTAACGCGGACAGCTCTGCTTCGTCAAGAATTCGGAATCTTTTTCCCGTTCCGGCTTCATCGATTGCAAGCGGCAGATGTTTGTTCGTGTGGCAGCCAATCGCATGACCTTCTATAGCGATTGCACGGAGAAGATTGGGATTATAATGAATATTATTGGTGCGAATGAAGAAAGTGGCTTTCACATCATATTCTCTTAAAACGTCCAGCAACGCTATAATCGTTTCATCTGTTCCCCAGTCGTCAAACGTTAAAAACACTGCGTCGTCCGGATTGGAGATATATCCTTTTCTGTCCAACCTGCGGATTTCGTCGTTTGTAAATCCTGGCAGCATGGGTGTAGACAACCATGGAGTGCCGATATAACGGCGCGCAATTGCGTTCATCACGTTCCCTTCAAGCTGCCCGGGATAAATCCGATCGCGTAGCTCCTCCAGAATTTCATCGTCCTCCAGAGGATACGTATAGGTTGCATCCGTGTTCCGCGTCAATTCTGCTAGCGACTGAATTGTATAGATGCTCTTTTCTTTGGCAATCTTTTCAACAAGGTCACCCAAAATCGTTTCCCCGCCGGTAAACAGGTTTAGCCGGAAGTGCACGATCTCACCCATCGTCAGTACAGGACTATCCTCTGCGAAGAGTTCGTTGAAAATCGCTTCAATATCCGTTGTGTTTTCATCCCGGTCCTGAACGGCCATCATCTGCTGCTGACACAACACGCTTCCCGTTGCGGTAGCGGCGGTCATCAGTCCTTCGGTCGGCGTGCCCAGTAGCTGCCGCACCAGAAAGGCGCCCGGATATTGGAACAGGTCGTTCAGCGTTTCTCTGGCAAGCAATATTTCTTCCGCAATCGCGGTTGCGGTTTCCGCCGCAGTCGGTTGCAGGGCAATACCAAGATCATGCCCGCGGGACAGGATTAATTGAACTTGGTCCGCGTTTTCGTCCATCTCCTCACGTGTTACAAAAAACACGACTTTCGCGTTCATATCGTCAAGTTTATTGAGCAGATAAATCAGCTCTGAATTTTCGCCCAGGCCCGAAAACGTGAAGCTAACGGCATGTTCCGTTGTATAAACACGGATTGCGCTGTCAACCGCTTTACCGGCGTTTTCTTCGATGAGCTGTTCGGCTTGCTTGCCCAAGTCCGTTTGTTCCAGACTGTCGATAATCCACTGTGTAATCTGCAGTATGTCTGCGTTTTCGGCGGGCTCTTCCGCTTCGGTTTCGGTTGCTTTGGACGCTTCCACAGCATTGGCAGCCTGTTGCTCCGCAATTGACAGCAGGTTCTTCGCCGTGGATTCCTCCTCGGTGCTTAAAACGCCCGAAAGGCGAATGCAAACGATGCTGCCGCGCGGAATCTGGCCAATTAACTGCTGTGCCTGCTCCTGTGTTTGAATCGTTTCCGCGCCAATATAGCAATACGGTTGTATGGCCCGGTCTATATAGCAGGCATAAGCTGCGGCTAAGATGTCGGACGAGTACGTCGTTTGCCGGAAGAGCAAATCCGTCGGTTGATCTCCCGCTACGGACTCAATCAGCACGGCGGCACGGCAAATCTCCGAAACGACGGTTTTCTGCGAGTACATTTCCATATGGCTGTTAGAGCTGTAACCGCTGTTACCCATGGAAAACCCTTCATCCATCGGAAGGCTAATTACATCCGGGTTGTTTAGAACATCAAGCCCGGAGAAGAAAAACGTGGCGTCCATGCCGCTTTCCTTCAATAAGTCGATAATCTCTTGTATATCGGCAGGGCTGGACACACCTTCAAATACAAGAGAAGCCTTTTGCGTCGTCGTATCCGACGTTGTGGTAACAAGTTCCGCTTCCGTCTCCCCGTCCTGTGTCAGCCGCTCCAACGCGGCTTCAATATCTGCGCTTGCATCCATGCGCGTCTGGGACAATGAGTCCGACGCGCTCTGCGATTGTATATAAAGCAGAGATACAACGCAAAACGCAATCAGCACCAGCAAAACGATCATGAAAACGATTTGCTCGATATAAGCGTTCTTTCTCTTTGAATTAGCCAAATCGCCGCCTCCTGTGTTGCGCTTGTATAGTCGAATCCCTAAATGTAAGTAAACATACCGTTATCGATATAAAGATACATTATAATTATACGGAAACAATCTTGTTTTGCAAAGTAATTTCGCAACATTTTTTTAACCACGCGTCCAAATTGCGATACAGCATGCAAACGTTCACGGGCACTGACGGCGGGTTAATATACGCACATTTGCTGCGCACATCAACTGCTTTGATGTGTGTCGAATCGTACATTTTCGTTCGCATTACTAAAAAACGATGGACAATCATGGGTACCGTTTACTATAATATAGGGTAAGATAATATACATAAAGGACGCTGGAATCGTTCATGTATACGAAATAGTATGGACGGGAGGTGGACACGCTTGGCATTTCAGGACAGCGGTGATTATTTGCTGAATACACAGGAGGCACGAAAAGCATTCTGTGATGAATACAAGGGGCAATTATACAACATCGCCATCAACCTGACGCATAATCAAAAGCAGGCCTACAACTTAGTCGTCGGCGCGTTCCAGCATGCATTTTTAAAATACGCCTCAACGCCCTGCCCCGACAACTGTATGCCGTTTTTATCGTCCGCCGTTTACCTGCTCTATGCCAACGGGAACGAAACAAGCGACGTGTGTTCCAACACTGCAAATTCAAAATTCGAGCCCGACGAACGTGCACAACCAACGTCTCAGTATTATACAGACCGATCCACCCGGCAACCGAAAAAGCCCCCCGTTGCTGAATACGTCTCCGTTCAGGAGGATGATTCCGACGAAACGGAAGCCGCGGCCGAGGTCGTTACAAAAACAACAATCGAAGAACCTGCACCGGCGGAGCCGGAAACGTCAAGTCCCCGACATGCGCAAGAGCAGCAGGATTCTTCCCAACCATTGAGCCGCCAGGTCTTCGACCCGGAGCATACCGATTATTGGACGCCATCCATGGAAAAATCGCAACCGCCCACCCCCGAGCCGAATAAGCGGCACGTGCCGGATTCCTCTTTATCGGCGAATGAACAAACGTCTCCTGGCGCGGGTGCCGCGGCTGAAGATCCGATCCAGCAGCCCAATTTCAGTCAGGCCTACATGTATGATGCGAAGATTGCGAAGAAAAAGAAATCCGCCTCGCTGCGCGTGATTAACACTCTCCTCTTCTTTCTTCTCGTTTGGATGTCGATCGGGCTATTGATCCGTATGGAGGTTTTACCGCAATGGAACCTCGGATACGCATGGTTCAACCTTTATATTTTTCCGCTGTTTTAGTTTAGTATCCCGTCCGGCACAGTTTGTCCGGTCGGGCACGGTTGTTGATTACGATTAGTACGTTCAGCCGCTTATAACCACCTAAGGAGGAAATGAATGGACTTAACCAAGGAGGCAATTGCCAACATTCGTTTAACCTGTGTACAAAACAAGTATTATCCCGTCAAAGAAGTGGACGATTTGCTGGACGACATCTCAGAGTCCGCCGACCAGCTTCAAAACAGACTTCAGGATATGACACACGTAAGCGATCCTGAGCGGGATGAACTTGAGCGGCTCCGCAAATACGAGCTCTATGCACGTGAGGAAATCCGTCAACTGCGTGAGCGCGTGGATTTACACGACCGTTCTGTCTATGATTCCTCTACAATCCTGCGCCTTGCGGACCAGCAGGCGCGCGATATTGTGGAGCGCGCAAAGATGGAGCGCAACACCATACTAAAAGATACCGAGCAGAGGCATGCGCGCATCACCGCCGCGAATCGCTCCGCCTATTACAGCGCACTACAATTCCGGCAGGATTTGCAGCGGCAGTTTGCCGAACTCGAAGACCAGCTTGAGCGGGCAATGAACGCCCTGCTTCTGGCGGACAACACGCAGGGATGCATCGCCGCCGGTATGCAAAATGAAACGAACCGTCCCTCCAGCGGAGAGGTCGACGAAAACAAGGAAGGCAGCAGCATTGCGTAGTTACATACAAAAAACTCAATCCGCGTCCGTTGCGTTGCGCAGCATTGCGCTGTTGATATTCGTTGCTTTTTTATTCAGCGGCTGCGCGCAGCCGGTTACACCCGTTGCCCGCGTGGATACCGAAGACACACGTGTTGAAGAGATCGTCTCTAAAGCGGATGCCGGTGTGAAACCCGCGGACCTATATGAACAAGTTTACACGACGAAGCGCGTCGTCTCCGTCATTCTTGAAGGATTTACAAGCGAAGAAAACATGCGTGCACTTGCCGATATCGCGGTCGAGTATGATGTGCCGGTCGTGTTTTTCATTAGTTATGTGGATGCGTCCGATTATCCTGATGCAGCAAAATACATCGCCAATCAAGGCTGCGAACTGGGCAACTATGGTCTCGATGGAGAAAAGGCCATGCAAAACAACACGCCGGAGCAGAACGCTAAGGCGTTTTACAAGACGCAGTACGCAATTCAAATCGCTGCGGAACGGACTCCGTCGCTGTTTCGCTGTAACGGCAGCGAATATACCGACGAACTGCTCAGCATAGCCGCCGCAAGCGGCCTGCAAGCCGGTGTCGAACCGTCAAGCTATCTCAACCATCGGAGCTTTTCAAGCTACGGCAACGCACTGAACTATGTTCGCAAGCTTCAGCGCGGCTCCATCATTTCCATCAAGCTCGGTCAAGAGTTGGATGACGACGAATATGGCGATCCGGGCAGTGAGCTGGACGAACGTCCCGCCATCGACAAAAAGCCCACGTTGACAGACGAAAACCTGTTCAGCGACGACGATACCTACAGCAATACACTCAACGTCTTTATCTGGCTGCTTGAAACGTTGCAGGAGGAACAATTTGACGTTGTTTCTCTGAAATCGCTTGAGCGTACCAAGCAACAGGACACTGCAGTGCATTCGCTGAGTGAAAGTGAGCTCGCGCTCTATAACAGCGACAACTACACACTCCCGCTTACAGATGAATCCTTAGGCGCAACTCTTACGGACACGGTTCCAGATACCTATTTCGACGGCGCGGTGTTTGTTGGCGATTCGATATCGCTGAGGTTGCAAACCTATGTGGAAGTCCAGAGGGAAAGTGATCCTGATTTCTTTGGAACCGCCCGGTTTTTAACCAGCCAGGGTTTTGGAGTCGGCAACGCGCTGTGGCAAATCAGTTCCGATTCCCGACATCCAGCTTATGACGGCACCGTTATGACCGTTGAAGACGCCGTCGCCGCCATGGGTGACGTTACACGCGTATACATCATGCTTGGCATGAACGATATCCAGTACTATGACGTGGAGGAATTCATCAACAACTACCGAACGCTGATCTATCTGATCCGAAGCAAAACACCGGGTGTCGACATCTGCGTCCAGTCCATCACTCCCGGTACCGCCGGGCGAACGAGTGTTCCAACGAACGAAGACATTTTCCTTTACGATCTGGCGTTGGCAAAACTTTGTGCCGAATACGGCTACACATATATTGACGTCGCCAGTGCGCTGCGCGACAGTACCGGTGCTCTGCCTGAGACGCTTTGCTCCGACTCGAGCAACCTCGGTTTGCACCTGAATGAGTCCGCGGTGGAAGTCTGGATACACTATCTGCGAACGCATGCTGTTCCAGCGGCAGATTAGTCGACACGAACCAGCCCCATGAGTTCATGGTTTCAACCTGAAAGGACAAGGACCGGTCATGTTTTTAAAGCGCAAGAAAAAACAAACAGAAGACGTTCTGCTTCGGCCAAAGCCGGACAGACGTTTGCTTGCGCATGTCCCCGATCCTGAACAAATTCGAGTAAAGCGAGACCGCCGCGGCACTGCCGAAGAAAGAAAGAATCAAAAAGAGGAAATCAAGCGCAAAAAGGCACTTCCGCAGTATGCGCGGTTTGCCGGACAGCGCTATTTTTCTCGGTTTCCCGTAACAGTGTATGTCGGCTCTCGCCAATATCGCGGGGAGAGCATCGACGTTTCCCAAACGGGTATTCTTTTGCAATTTCCCGTGGACGACTTTCCGGATATTCCGCTCAACACAAAGAGCTGCCGTCTGAAGTTCAGTATCCCGTCCGGATTTATGCACGAGGGGATGGAAAAGCGTTATCGTATCAGCGCCCTGCCGATGCGTGTAGACAAAGAGAAGCACCAATACGGCTTCCAATTTGCCGAGCCACTCTATCGTTACCTCCAGCGCAGGAAGGATAATTATCTTTTCACCATGTCGATGGTATTCCTGCTCTGTATTTCGCTGTTTATCGTCATGCTGCGCACCGAAAGTGTGCTGTATTTCCAATTCAACAAAGGGCTCTACCTTTACAGCATCGTTGCGGCTACATTCCTGCTGTCGCGTTATTTATTCGGCACATTTTACAAACCGGTGCCGATCGATCCAGCGTTCACGCCCACCGTAACGATCATTATTCCCTGTTATAACGAGGAAGAGTGGATTCGTCGTACGATTCTGAGTTGCATCGACCAAGATTATCCCGTCGATAAGATGGAATTGATTATTGTCGACGATTTTTCAACGGATAATTCCGTAGAGGTCATCAAGGAGACCGTCAGCCAGCTCTGCATGGAAAACGAACGTTTTCGCACGCAGGAGCGTATTCGCGTCTTCCTTCAAAAAACCAACAAAGGCAAACGCGAAGCTATGGCGCTCGGTATCCTGAACGCCCGCAGTGACCTTGTCGTGTTTGTTGACTCCGACAGTTTTTTGGAGCCGGACGCTATCGTCAACCTCGTTCAGCCGTTTATCGACCCGAAAGTTGCCGGTGTTTCCGGGCGAACTGACGTGGCCAACACCTACACAAACTGGCTGACAAAAACCCAGTCTGTCCGTTATTACATTGCGTTTCGCGTTTTAAAGGCGGCGGAGGCTTACTTCGATTCGGTCATGTGCCTGTCAGGCCCGCTGTCCGCCTATCGAAAGTCGGAAGTCATCAAGGTCCTCGGTAAATGGGTAAACCAGACCTTTATGGGCAATAAGGCGACCTTTGGCGACGACCGGAGCCTTACCAACTTCATCGTCAAAAATAACCGCACCTATTATCAAGATACGGCGATTTGCTCTACAATCGTGCCAAAGCAGAACAAGGTTTTCCTGAAGCAGCAAATGCGCTGGAAACGCTCCTGGCTGCGGGAGTCTCTGATGGCCGCGCGCTTTATGTGGAAAAAAGAGCCGATGATGAGCCTGTCGTTTTACATGGGGCTCGTTATTCCCGTCGCCGCGCCGGTCATCGTCATCTACAATTTGTTTTATATCCCCATTGCGAACCGGATTTTCCCCAGCACGTTCTTGCTCGGGCTGCTCGCCATGGCATTGATGATGAGCTTTGCCCAGCTTCTGCTAAAAAAGAGTAAGATCTGGCTATACGGTTTCTGGTTCTGCGTGTATTATGAAGCGGTGTTGCTGTGGCAGATGCCGTGGGCCTGGGTCACCTTCTGGGTGTCCACTTGGGGTACGCGCGATACACCGCAGGATACCAAGCACAAAAACCGTCGCAAGTTGCGTCAGGAAAAGCGAAAGCTGCAACGTGAAGCAAAAAAGCGGCAGAGAACGACTGTCTCCGCTTATGATGCCAGTACAAAAGAGTCCTCCCATTCCGGCGATGGAAGCAAGGATTTCGGCTCGGCGGAAAGGACTATTGACTAATGGGCAATCGCTATCAAAGTAAGCACGCACAACGCGACGAAAAGCAAGCGCGCGCGCAATATACGCCCCGGCATGTCAGTGATTCCAGAACCGACACAAACCGGGAGCTCGTCAAAAAGGACAGCATAAAAGTCATTAAATATGTTGTCCAATTGGTGCTGGTCATACTGCTGATTTATCTTGTGGTCCGCCAGTTGTTCTTTGCGCCCCATTATCAGGAATATTCACAGGCTTCGACAGACATCACGGCCAGCGAAAGCAATCTCGATACGCCGGCCTTTGTTGCCATATCGTACTTCGGTGTTGAAAAGTTTGAAAGCGACTCCGCTACGCTCATTAGTCAGGAGCGGCTTAACGAGCATCTCGAAGCGCTCAAACTGAACGGTTATGTAACCATTTCCCACCAGGATATTTTGAACTATTATGCATACAGTGGCTCCATGCCCGAAAAAGCACTGTTTTTGATGTTTGAAGACGGTCGTCGCGATACGGCAGTGTTCGCCCAATCGTTGCTGGAAAAATATAACTATCTGGCGTCTGCCAATACCTATGCCGACAAGTTTGAAGAAAAGGACGGCAAGTTCCTTAGCGCAAAAGATTTGAAAACCATGCTGCGAAGCACCTTCTGGGAGCTGGGAACAAACGGCTATCGACTGAGCTATATCAATGTTTTCGATCGATACGAAAACTATTATGGCCATTTAAACTCCAACGAATTTATCTCCATCAACCAATACCTCAAGCGTGACTACAACCATTATTTAATGGACTTTTTGCGTGACGAGGACCGCATACGGGAAGAATCCGTCGATGAAATGAAACAGCGCATTCAAACGGACTACGAGTTGATGCAGCAAACCTATATCGACAACATCGGATATTTGCCGCAGCTCTATACCCTGATGCATTCCAACACCGGCGCATTCGGCACGGACCCGCTGGTAAGCAATGAAAACCGTACCTATATCACCAGCATGTTTTCCATGAACTTCAACCGTGAAGGAAGCTGTATGAACAGCCTGGCCTCTTCGGTTTACGACTTGACGCGCATGCAGCCGCAGGCCTACTGGTATCCCAATCATTTGCTGATGCGTATTCAAGACGACATGCAGCAAGACATGATTTTTGTTTTGGGCGATGAAGAAGAGGCGGCGAACTGGACGATCGATCAAGGCGCCGCCGAGTTCCGGGACAATGTCATCGCTCTGACCAGCGAATCAAACTCATATGGACGAATCGCGCTGAAAAGCCTGCGGTATGCCAACGTCGACCTCAGCGTAACATTGGACGGCAACGTCGCAGGCAATCAGGGTATTCTACTGCGAGCCGACCGCTCCATGAACAACGGCGTGTATATCGGCATCGAAAACAACTATCTGGTCGTTCGCGAATACACCAACGGCGATATTACGGAACTCTATTCGCTTGATTTGTATAAATTCGACGGCGGGGCTACGAAGTCCGTTGCGGAAGACGAATACAGTGGGCTGGTGTCCCTGCAAAACGCCATTTTGCAATACGACGACAGCTATTCGCGCATGCAAAATGCGCAGTACGATCTGGACCAACTGGAGCAGGAAACGCCCAGCAGCATTGAAGACGGCAGCGAGCCTTACGTGCCGGAAATCGACCTGACCGACCGTGCAAGCCGTAAGCTGGACGTCAGGCTCTCCGGTACCAGTTTGACCATCCAGGTGGATGGGCGGGTTGCTATCGACGACCTTCAGCTGTCCTCCATTCGTAGGGGGAGCATCGCTCTGGAGTCCTCCGCATTGATTCAGGAGAAATACAGTCAGCGTAACCTGGCAGACGACGTTTACGATGCGGTGTTTACCGACCTGACATTGCGAAATCCGGACAATCCGGAAGAGATCTATTATGCCTACCGACTAAACGGCGGAGAAGAACTTGTCGGCACTTTTAAAAGCGCCTTTGAAAAGCTTGCGATCTTCTTCTCCGAAAACTTCTGATTGGAATTGTACTGTATGAAAAAAACCTCCTTTGCAAAGGTTCTACTTGCATTGTGTTTGTCGTTAACCTGCTTAGGGTGTTCTTTCGCCGAAGCGGTGCCCGGTGAAACGCCGGCAACCGCCGCATCAGCATCGATTACGCCCGCCTGCACCATAACTCCCACTCTAGAGTATTTTGAGACTGCGACTCCCCCGCCCGCAACAGCCACGGCGACCGAACAACAGATCACCTACGGCGCCTGGGTTCCATATTGGGATTATGCGGCTGCAATTGACGAGGTGGACCAGCTGGGACAAAATTTGGACTCCGTCGTTTGTTTTGCCGCGATCTTTAACGCACAGGACAAATTGTTCCTCCTGCCGGAAATGCAGGAAGCGCTGGCTTGCCTGAACATTCTTTACTCAAGCAAACACACCATTTACCTCTCGGTCGTAAACGATATTGAGCTGGAAGAAGAAGTATATGACAACAAATCCGCAGATTTGCTTTGGCGGCTTTTGGGGACCGATACGGCGATTGACACACACATTGAAAACTTGATGGCCATGCTGCATCAAACCGGGTCGACCGGTCTCGAAATAGACTATGAAGCCATCCAGTCGGACGTTGCACTCTGGCAACGCTTTGCACTGTTTGTCGGGCTGCTTTATGAACGGACACAGGCGGAAGGATACCCGTTGCGTGTCATACTAAGCTGGGATTCGGCGAGGTATGCAATCTTTCCTGAGGGCCCGCAGTATTCCATTATGTGCTACAACCTTTATGGCTCCCACAGCGGCCCGGGTCCAAAGGCCGACAGCAGTTTTTTGCATGATGTTTTTTCCATCAATCGCGCGCTGCCCGGTCGACCGGCTCTCGCGTTTGCAACCGGTGGATTCGACTGGGGTGACGACGGCAGCGTCGTTTCGCTCACACAGTCAGACGCAGTCGACATACGAAAAACGAACGGTATTTCACCCGAAAGTATCTATCGTGACGAAGAGAGTGCGGTTTTAAATTTTTCGTATTATGACGAAGACGCCTTGCGTCACGAGGTGTGGTATGCCGATGGAGAGACGCTGGCATACTGGCGTTCTTTGGCGCTGGATGCCGGGTATACGGCTTTCGACCTGTTCCGGCTCGGAGGAAACGTGTCCGGCGACCTTGCGGAATTTTTCGAATTGACGAGCGTATCGCTGGTAGGTTAAAGCTGGCTAATGAATTGTTGGCCGAAAACAACGACAATCTGTTTTCATGCCTATGTATTATTGTATCGACAAGAAAATTCAAGCCGCTATCCACTTTCGCAAAGGCCAAGGCTGCGCGTTGTTGCCTTTACGCATACCAACTCATGTAAACTTTTGCACCGCTTGATTCAAAGCGGTTGTTTTTTCGTTGTCTGTGTATCAAAACCCCAACCTTAGTCTCTGGAATTTCCATTACCTGACAATATTGTTGTAATTGCAACATACAAGCATGTGACCACATGAGACAATGCCCTTAGCAACGATTACGGCAACAGCACGCAAAGACCAAAAGGAGGAAAATACAATGAGCATGTTTTGTTTTCAGTGTCAGGAAACCGCAAGAGGGACGGGCTGCACCGTTCGCGGTGTATGCGGAAAAACGGAGGAAGTCGCACGCCTTCAAGACCTGCTGATTTATACGTTGAAAGGCATTTCGGAAATCGTCGTGAAAGGCAACCTCGACGTCGAAACCCTTGGCGAAGCGAATGACGAAGTTCGAAACAGTCTGTTTATGACCATCACAAACGCTAATTTTGACGACACGGCGATTGAAAAGCAGATCACAAAGATGACTGCAATTCGCGACCGGCTGAAAGCTGTCGTGCACGCTGTCAAATTCAGCGACGCCGTAACATTTGTTGTGTCGTCTCGTACATCCATGCTGGAAAAAGCAGCTTCCATCGGTGTGCTGGCAACCGAGAATGCGGATGCGCTCTCTCTGCGTGAAATGATCACCTATGGACTAAAAGGAATGGCTGCTTACGCAGAACACGCAAAAAACATCGGCAAAGAGGACCTTGAAATAAGCGCATTTATTTACAAGGCGCTGGCTGCGACGCTTGACGATTCGCTCTCCGTCAACGACCTTGTGACACTGACGCTCAAAACAGGCGAATACGGCGTCAAAGCAATGGCGCTTCTCGACGCAGCCAATACGTCCCGATTCGGCAATCCGGAAATTACACACGTGCAGCTTGGCGTTAGAAAAAATCCTGCAATCCTGATTTCCGGACACGATTTAGTCGATTTGGAGCAGCTGCTAGAGCAGACTGCGGGAACGGGGGTAGACGTCTACACACACAGCGAGATGCTGCCCGCGCATTACTATCCCGCCTTCAAAAAATACCATCACTTTGTCGGTAATTACGGAAATGCATGGTGGAAACAGATCGACGAGTTTGTCCCGTTCCATGGTCCAGTGCTCTTTACAACCAACTGCATTGTTCCGCCAAGGAGTGAAGAGATTCGAAGTCGAATCTTTACTACCGGTTCCGCTGGCTTTCCCGGCTGCAAGCACATTGAGACCGACACAAACGGGAAAAAAGATTTTTCCGAAGTGATTGCTCTGGCAAAAACGCTTCCGCCGCCCGAAGAAATTGAGACCGGCAGCATCGTCGGCGGCTTTGCCCACAATCAGGTCATTGCCCTTGCGGACAAAATCGTAGACGCCGTGCAGTCCGGTGCGATCAAGAAATTCTTTGTCATGGCCGGATGCGACGGGCGTATGCGATCACGCGAATATTACACGGAGTTTGCACAGAAGCTCCCGAAGGATACAGTCATCCTTACCGCAGGCTGTGCAAAATATCGTTATAACAAACTCAATCTTGGCGATATCGACGGAATACCCAGAGTACTTGACGCCGGTCAGTGTAACGACTCCTATTCGCTCGCCGTCATTGCACTCAAGCTAAAGGAAGTGTTCGGCCTAGACGATATCAATCAACTCCCGATTGCTTTCAATATTGCCTGGTATGAGCAGAAAGCCGTTATCGTCCTTCTTGCGCTCCTTTACCTGGGCGTGAAGAATATCCATCTCGGCCCAACGTTGCCCGGTTTTCTCTCACCAAATGTAGCAAAAGTCCTCATCGAGCAATTCGGCATTGCCGGAGTTGGAACCGCTGATTCGGATATCGAGCTCTTCATGGCTTAATCCGTCCATCTGTCCAATTAACCGTGTCCTGCACCGTGATGCATTAAATTTGACGGTAGCTAAACAGCGCCACATATAAATATGTGGCGCTGTGGTTTGTTCATTCGGCAGCACGTTTTGCCGCATTTACCGCTCGCACGCCGCTATCATTAGATCGTTCCAAGGTTCACATTACCCGTCATTCAGCTTTTAATATATTAATCGTATCAATCGCCCCGTTCTTCATGGTAGCAATGCGTAAATGGATATCTCCAATCGTAACTCTCGCGCCTTCTTCTAATGGACGGGATAGTATTGCGAGCTTCTGCCCCATATAGGAACCGATCGTTTCTCCATCCTTATCAGGCAGGTTAATATGCGCAATACGATTGACTTGTGCAATGGGTTTTGAAGCACTGAAAATAAAGATGTCGGACAATTGCAAATTGTTAATAAATAGGTATTTACGAATTGCAAACACGATTGCAATAGCAACTACGCCAATCAGTGTTTCCCAGGTGGCGGTATGCGCCGCAACCAGTTGACGCGCGATTGCGAACAGTAAAACTTCAGCCACAGCATCCGCCGAGTGCTTTATCAACATACGCATAAATTCAATGCCAATTACAAGTGAAAACGTGCTGGATAAAAACCATGAAAAGTCAAAATCTTCAAGTCCTCCGTCTCGAAATACACCAGCTTTCATTATCAAGCATACGATTCCCAGCAAGACTGCGAGTGTTATCAGCACTGCAATTGCAAGTTCAATGAAGCTTAATATTTTTGTCAGTTTTTTATTGAGTTTCAAACGCATTCTTTTCTCCTGAATTTTAACTGAAATCATTATTAAGAAAGCACGCCGATTTTCGGCGTGCTCAATTACGTTAGCGTCGGGCCGTCTTATTCCTGCGCTGCAATTGCATTCTCAATAGAAGCAATCATGCAGTCCATGAATAGTTCAACACGGTTTTTTCCGATTACAAACGGATTCGGTGCCCCGGGCACATTTTGTTTTTTCAATTTGTCCTGTAGATAGTCCACAAACGGATGCGTGCTTAGTGCAACGTCCGCACCAATCTCCTTGCAGGTGTAGCGGAAGTCGTATGACGACGTTAAAAACTGCCGTTGTTCTTCAATCGTTCGAGGCATTCCAAGCCCTCCATATATACACGCTGTGTGTTCTGTACCATTGTCATACACAGGGAAACTGAACGACATGCATCCAGGCGTATGTCCCGGCGTGCTATAGATGGAGAATGGCACGCCACCGATTTCGACAAGACTGTCGCCTACAAGGTGTTCGTCCACTTCCGGTACACCGATTGGCATAAACTGTTCCGGCATCATCGGTACTTCAAGCATAAACGCCTCATCACGTTTGCTCATCCATATACGGCAGCCATATTCCTTCTGCAGGTATTCCCCGCCGCCGAAATGATCAAAATGTCCGTGCGAAATAAGAATGTCCGTAATATCCTTTGGATCAAGCCCGAGTTTCTGCATGCCGGGTATCAGCAACGTCTTCACGGCCTTTTCATTTTCGCACGAATCAATCATTACGATTCCGTCCGGCGTTTTAATCAACAGCGCCCCTACAAATATCGAGCCGATATAATACACATTATCAAACAATTGTGCAGGCTCAATCGGAGTCATATCGGCAACAGGACCAACCGGAAAGTAAACAAGGCCCGGAATGTTGAACTCTGTTGGCGGTTCATAGACTGTTTTGATTACCATTGCAAACTCCTTAGTATTATTTCACGCGCGTACGGCTTAATGCAAATTTCTTGTCATACGTCTTTCCGAACCAAACCTCAATGATGCCGCGCGGCGGCTTTGGCGTAGCCAGACTAACGATGATTGTAGCCAGTATGGAGGCCAGAATGCCAAAGATGAACGGATTTATTCCGAAAAGAGCAGACTGGTTTACTTGCGCCACGATATACACAATCAAGCCGAGGATACTGCCTGTAATCGCGCCGTACTCATTGGTGCGCCTCCAGAACATGCCAAACAGCAGCGGAGCAATCAGCGCTGAACCAAGGCCGCCAATGGCGAAGTTCACGATAAGCTGCAACACATCCGGCGGATTGATAGAGATTATCACAACAATAACCAAGGTGACGGCAAGGACACCCATGGATACCCCTTTGAGTTCTTTTTCAGACACGGTTGGTTTAATGATATCCTTATAGACTTCCTTTGCAATCGCTGAACTGACGATCAGCATCATTCCGGCGATGGTGGACTGAATAGCCGCAGTAACCCCAGCCAGGAGTATACCGGTCAAAGGCGCTGGCATTACGGTGAACGCAAGCAGTGGAGATGCAAAGTCAACCGCTTCCAGGTGTGGATCAATTGCACGCGCCATGGGTCCAATCAACATCAAACCAACACCAATAACCGTGGACGCGACCAATCCGACAACAACTGCTTGCTTCATTGATTGAGTGTTGCGGTAGGTCATTGTTCCCTGAATTACGTGCGGTTGGCCGATTACACAGTACAAAATCATTACCAACATGGTAATCAGCGCAGTTGCCGGCAAGCGTGGAGTCGATGCAACCATCGCTTCATATTCCGTTCCCGCAAATGTACGGAAGAGGTTCTCCATTCCGCCATAATTTTTACCTGCAAATACAAACATGGCAATCGCAAAGAACAGCGTAGCAAATACCATGATCAGGCCCTGAAACAATCCTGCCGTTGCAACACTCTTCATTCCGCCAACCAGCGTGTATACACCAACAATAACTCCGAACATAAGAAGACCGACTACATACGATTGACCAGTCATGAATTCGAACACGCGCGCACCGCCCATGATTTGAGCCGCTGAGTATACACTCAGAAAAATCAGGAAAATCAATGCAAGCGCAGACACAAGCACCCGGTTATTATTATATCGGCTCTTCAAAAGCCCAGTGATTGAGATTGCTTCGCAGCGTCGGCTGATGATACCAAGTTTTTTACCCAGTCCTGCCAACACTATGAAGAAACCAGCCGCAGCGGCAAGGCCGACAACGCTCATTCCAAGGCCAAAGTTGTAGGAAAGGCCATGTGCACTTACAAGCGTGCCTGAGCTGGTCATGGTCGCCATCATTAGGATGCCCAGCACCAGTCCCGACATACCTCGGCCGCCAGCAAAGAAGTTCTTTTCAAAACTCTGATTGCCTGTCATTTCCTGTTTCTTCTGTTTTCTTTTCGAAAGCAACACGATTGCTATTAACGCAACCGTATAAATCAGAAACGTAATTAATACTATCACTCGATACGATGCAGAAACGCTACCCATTATCTGTTCCCCTCCTTAACGCCTTCATCCTCCAAATCATCCAGCGGCACATCTTTGATACCTTTCAACGAATAAACAATCCAAGCCGCGAGACCCACCATATAGGTCAGCACTACATAAAAGCACCAAGCGGGAAGCGAGGCAATGTAAGTAAAGTCTGACACCGGGCCCCAGTTTACCCCGTACATTAAATACAGCATGATTACAACCGGTACAGTCCCCAATACAAAAGAAATCCAAAATTCCTTTTTGCTTTGTACGAATCGCGGATCGCTCTCGATGCTTTTGAGATCGTAATCTCTGGTCTTCAAAGAATCGTTCATAGTTTTGTCTTCTCCTCCTCTGGTATATTTTTGACGTCAACAGCAAAGCCCTTGTCCCATCTTTTCGTTGTTGACGAACAGTCCTCTTCTAATATATCTGCGTATTTTTCACTCAATCATTATATATTCTTTAAGTTGTGGAAAATCATATTTTTTTCATTAGAGTGTGTTTCTGAAATCACACTCCAGTATTGAATTCTATCTGAATATGATAGTTGATGTGTGTCATACAGAGTGTATGCGGGAATGTGTCCAAGCCGCCCTCACGTCGTGCGATTCTTACAAGCAAAGGGATATCAAGCAATCGCGCCGTTCACTGCTATTTCGCTTACAGAAACGTTTCGTCTACGAAGAGATACCCCTGTTCAATCGGGTGCGCATATGCCGCAACCTGATCACCAGAAACAGATATTTGATCGCAAATTGAGCTGCACGCGATGCGCATAATGTTCTGGATACACGTCCTTCCGTTGCGCGTAGCTGCCGCAACATGTACGATGGCGCATAAGCTTTCATTGCCTACCGAATTCCGTTCCGGCATACAGGGCTCTACAAACACATTGATGCGCTCTCGGGCGATTCCCGTTTGCAAACTAACACTTTTTGCAATAGATTCCAAGCTAAGCTGCAACTCGGTTTTCAACGGTCTTATAGTGATTACCGGCACGCCCAGGCCCTCCTTTACGCTTGAATTGAATTGGTATCAGTGTATCACTGCACTCAATGTCTTTATAGTGTCTATAATTAGTCCTTAATAAACATTGTACACCTAGTATACCACTTTGAGCAAGCCTGTTTTGTTAATCTGCTCCTCATGGTTTCGTCGTGTTTAAAATCCTTCTGCTGTTTCAAATAAATGTGCCGGCTCCTCGCCGTCCAGAACGCGGCAAACACCGCAAGCTAACGCGCGCATTTCCATTGTCCCGGGCACCACAAATACCGGCGCAAGGAACGCAACACGTTTTATGATGCGTTCCGTAAACGCCTGTGAATATGCCATTCCGCCCGTAAGGATAATGCCGGTTAATTCCCCTGCTTCTACGGTCGCCATCGCTCCAATATCCTTTGCGATTTGCATTGCCATAGCGTCCACAACGCTTGCGGCTTTCTGATTTCCCTCGTCGATCATTCTTTCGGCTTCCGCAAGGCTGCTCGTTTGGAGGTATGCTCGCATCCCCCCCTGGCCTTTCAGCCTTTTTTGCATTTGTTTTTCGGAATACGTGTTCGAGTAACACAGTGTCGTCAGCGCACGACATGGGACGCCGCCTGCACGCTCAGGCGAAAACGCACCTTCGTCGTCTCCAACGAAATCCCGAACCGCTCCGCCGGAAATCAGGTTCACGGTCACACCTCCGCCCAGATGCGCCACGATGTATGCGGTTTTGCGCAAGTCATGCTGATCCTTGCGAGCCTGATCAATCGCGACCGCACGACTGTTGAGCACGTGAGTCAGAAACGGTTTTTGTATTTCGGGAAGACCGCTGATAGTAAATATTTCGTCCGGTATTCCGCAGCTGCAAACCGCATCATAGATATAAGCCGGAATACCGGCTTCTTTCGAGAGTTCATTGGCGATCACCGCGGCAAGGTTGGACGCATGCGGGCATAAAGATTGCCTGGAAGCTTCTGCAAGAATGTCATTTATAAGATAAGCTCCGCTTTCCAGCTGACCGATCACGCCGCCTCTGGCGGCGATTGCGGAAAACGATTTCAGCGGCATGTCACGCTCCTTCAGATAGCCGCAGACTGCTTCTTTCCGAAACGCCAGCTGATCGGCAATGGTTTCACATGCGTCGATCTCTTCTTGTGGGTGAACCAACGAACAGGCGTCAGTTTCCCGGCTGTTTTCAAAGATTGCGACTTTCGTTGAAGTCGAACCTGGATTGATTACTAAAATCTTATGTGCCATCGCCGCGCTCCTCCGCCATACTATTCTTTACAGTTTAGGCCAATTTGCAGTGCTTTTATGTTAGCTTCTGCAAACCGCGGCTTTCCTGCGGATCGGATTAATTCCACCCAATCGATATCTTCCAGGCCAGCCTGACGAACAAGCGCTCCGAGCAGCACCATGTTTATAGATCGCGGCGCGTGCAAATCTCGAATCAACTCCAAAGCATCGATCGCCAACGTGTCCGCTTGCCCCATTACTTCATCGGCAATCGAAACCGGATAATCTGCTTGGCCGCTGAGTATTGGTGCGGACGGTAACATATAATGGTTCATGATCACCTTTCCGCCCTGCTTCAAATATCCAAGCCAGCGGTACGTCTCCATCGTCTCGAATGAAACGAGTATGTCCGCCGAGCCTGGCCCAATGACGGGAGAATGGACCACTTCACCGTACCGAATGTGTGCGCTGACGCTTCCGCCGCGCTGGCTCATTCCGTGAATTTCACTCATCTTTACATCATATCCGTGTTCCACCAGCCCGCGAGTTAGTAGTTTGCTTGCCAGAAGGATCCCCTGTCCGCCAACGCCTACCATCAGAATACTCTTCGTGTCGCACATGTTTCATTCCTCCTCAACTGCATGAATACATTGCGCCGGGCAAACCTGAGCGCAAAGTGAGCACCCGCGGCACATTTCGGTATCCACTGCGGCATGTCGTTCTACCTTGTCAAACCGAATGGCCGGGCAGCCGATTTTTGTACACAGTCCGCAACCAACGCAGTTTTCAGTCTGTACCTCGTACACTTGCGCGGGTTGTTTGAAATCTTTTTTTCCGGTTTCGTCTCTGCGTTTGAGCAGTGCGCATGGCCAGCGTGCTATAATCACCGCAGGCGCATGACGGCTGATGGCCCAATCCAGTACCGTTTGCAGCTCATCCAGCATCAGTGGGTTGACAGTCCGCACATATTCAACGCCCAACGCACGCACAATTGCTTCAATGTCTGCTTCTTTCGCTGGTTCTCCCTGTGCATTGTACCCCGACCCTGGATGGTCCTGATGGCCGGTCATGCCGGTAATACGATTGTCCAAAATAATCGTAACGGTCTTACTATTGTTATATACAACGTTCAGCAAGCTTGTCATGCCTGAATGGAAAAACGTGGAATCTCCGATTACGCTTACAGAATGCATCGGGTCACCGTATTCTTCCAAAGCCTTGGCTGCACCGTGCCCTCCACTTACACTCGCGCCCATACAGAGGATCGTGTCCACTGCGCTCAGAGGCGGCATCGCCCCGAGTCCATAGCAACCGATATCTCCGGATACGAAGATGTCTTTGCGTTTTGACAGCGCGTAAAACACCCCGCGATGCGGACACCCCGCACATAGCAATGGTGGTCGAGCAACCAGTTTTGATTCGTCTATATCGATTGTCTTCGGTTCTACGCCTTTCAACGCTTTCTCGATTACATACTGATTCAGTTCACCAATCGCAGGCAGCATATTCTTCCCAATGCAGGGTATACCCGCCGCTCGTATCTGCTCCTCTAAATATGGCTCAGTTTCCTCAATCACGTATAGCGTTTCCACCTGTGCGGCAAATGCGGCAATCATTTGCATCGGCACCGGGTATGTAAACCCCAGTTGCAGATACGATGCACTTTTCCCAAACACTTCTTTCGCATACTCGTATCCGATTCCGCTCGCTACAATTCCGATGATTCGGTCGTTCCACTCCGGTCGATTAAATGGAGAGCTTTCTGCTTCCTCTCGCAGGTGCGAAAGGCGTTCCTCCAGTTCTGGGCGCAATTTCTGCGAGACTGCCGGCATGGTCGTGTACTGCCAAATATCGCGTCGATAGGGCTTCCTTTCCGTCTCCACACGATCATTGAGCGTTACAAGGCCCTTGCTGTGGCAGATTCTGGTGGTCATACGTAGCAAAACCGGCGTACGAAACCGCTCGCTGATTTCGAAACCGGCAACCACCATATCCTTGGCCTGTTGACTGTTTGACGGTTCCAGCATAGGCAACTTGGCCATCTTTGCATAATAGCGATTGTCCTGCTCTGTTTGCGAAGAATGAATTCCCGGTTCGTCAGCCGTAACGATTACGACGCCGCCGTTGCAACCCGTATAAACAAACGAAAACAGTGGGTCCGCCGCAACGTTTAGCCCAACCTGTTTCATCGAGACAAACGATCTTCCCCCCGCGATGGAATAACCGATTGCCGATTCCAGCGCAACCTTTTCGTTGGGTGCCCATTCGGCTAAAATTTCGGCTTTATAGCCTGCGATTGTTTCTAAAATCTCGGTGCTTGGCGTTCCCGGGTATGCCGTTGCAAACCTGACACCCGCCTCATACACGCCTCTAGCAACGGCCTCGTTGCCCGTAAGCAATTCTTTCATTGGTCTTCCTCCCGATTGTTTGGCTTTACATTGCCGCCGTACAGGGCAGCTGCACCACACTCAACGGTGTTGCAACAAGTATAGCAGTTTCGTCATCGTCTTGAAATTGTCCTTAATTGGTCTTTAATAAGCGATGTATACATGGTATACTATGTATAACTGGTTAGGAGGTTTCTATGCCGCATTATGCTTTAATCGGACACCAACGCACTTCAGAAATCGTAATGCAGCTTATACAGCAGCATCACCCTGATATTACTGTAACGCCCCTTGAAATGAACGACATGTATACCGCCAATATCATCTCCGCAATCCGTGCAGACGAAAGCGTTTTTGACGGAATCCTGTTTACATGTAAATCTCCTTTTGCTTTAGTCAACGCAGAAATGATCTCCGAGAAACCCTGGGCGTATATGAATTACGACTCAGCACATCTCACCAGCTTGTTGCTCGAAGCAAGCGTGACATACCATTACGACATTTCCTCCGTGAGTATCGATTCCTATTCAATCGATGTTGTCAACGAGGTTTACAAGAACCTACGCATACCGGAAGAAAAGCTCAACCTTCATCTGGCAGAAGGCCCGTTATTGCGTGAAACATATATAGAAAACATCAAAGCATTTCACGAAAAATGCTATCGCGATAAAGGTGTTTCGTTCTGCATCACGGGCGTAGCCGACACGTATCAATACCTGCTTAACCGCTCAATCCCGTGCCTCCCGCTCAGCCCTACAAAGCGTTGTCTGGATGCGGCTATACAAGACTTGAGCATAAAGCAGCAGCTCGCACGGCAGGAAAGCAGCCACATTGTAGTGCTTGCCATCGAACGTGATCTGCCAAGCGAATATGCGCTGATTCATGATAACGAATACCAACTTGCACTAGAATCTATGAAAATCTCCGAAGAAATCTATCTGTTCTCCCAGAGAATACAAGCAGCGGTGATTGAACGAGAAATCGGAAAGTACCTTTTGTTTACGACGCGGGCCCTGTTTGAAATCGAAACGGTCAACCTCAGAAGCATCCATATCATCACCCAACCGAATATCCACAGATTCTGCACACTGAGCATCGGGATTGGATATGGGAGCACAGCTCGTGAAGCCAAATACAACGCAAACTTGGGCCTGCTAAAAGCAAAAAAGCACGGTGGGAACCGTGCTTACAAAGTGCAAAACAATGAGTATATCGGACCGATTACGCCGTCTGTACCGGAAGAGGAAAACGCACCTTATATCGATGGACATTTTCAAGAAATCGCACTGGAAAGCGGTATCAGCATCAACAGCATTCTCAAGCTGCAGACCATCATCGACTGTCAGAAAAAAAAAGCCTTTACATCCAACGAACTTGCGAAACTCTTTGGTGTTACCTCGCGCAGCATGAACCGTATGCTCTCCAAGCTGCTTGACTCAAATCACGCAAAAATCGTCGGATGTAATATGCGCACGCAATCCGGCAGACCCAGTCGAATCATTAGTTTGTTCTAGCGTGAGTTTCTAAAGTCAGAAAGATGCAGTTTTGCTGAATCTGCTTGCAGATTGAGACGGGGAACGCAGGCGCAGTGGTGCTGCGGCGAGGCTTTTCAACAAAAATATGCAAGTTGAGGCAGCGGAAATGCGCTTTTGTGATTTTTAGAAACACACTCAAATATTCCCGTCACTTTTACATCAGGCAAATATTGCAATACTGCTCGCTTTGCACAAGGGCGTGTGCTATCTTTCATCTGATGTTGCGACGACCTTGGACGGCATCTCTTATGTCTTCCAAGGTCGTCTTTTCGAAAAAATATACTTTTGTCGTCACCTAGAGTCCATTGACGACATGCCTCGGGCGTTCACCCTTTTCAATGCTTTTCATGTTCGTAATAGCGCGTTCGAGCATCCGCCTAAACGCCTCGTCGGTCGTACCCGCGATATGCGGCGTCACAATCAGCCGCCTGTTTGCTGCTTCCGACAGATTCAGCAACGGCAAATCTTCCGGCGCCGGTTCAGGATATACGGTATCCAGGCATGCTCCGTAAATCTCACCGTTCTCAAGTGCTTCTACCAAAGCATCCTGATCGATAATCTCACCACGAGCCGTGTTCACTAGTAGGGCGGTCTTTTTCATAGCGGAAAATTGTTCGGCTGACAGCATATGCCGCGTGCTATCCAGCAAAGGCACGTGCAGGCTGATGATATCGCATTGCCGAATCAGTTGATCCAAATCCATATAGGAAACGTGCAATTCCTTTTCTGTTTCCGCGTCCGGGCGGAACGCGTCGTAGTAACTGACCGCGCAGTCGAATGGGATTAGCCTCTTGGCTACTTCCCTCCCGATTGCTCCAAAGCCGATCAAGCCGACGTGCATGCTCCCGAGTTCGTGTTGTCCTTCCCTGCGATATTGCCGTTGTGCATTCAAGTAACCTTGCGCATGGATTTGGCCGTCTACAGCCACCACGCGTTTTAAGCCCGCAAGCATCAGCCCAACAGTATGCTCTGCCACCGAAGCATTGTTGACTGCAATGTTGCTGCATACATACACATTTCGTTTGGCGGCTTCTTGAATATCCACGCCGTGAAAGGCGACGCCTTCAGTGTGAATCAGTTTTAGACTTGGACAGGCTTCGATCACTGCAGAGCCAATCGTCTCAACCGATGTGATGAATAGACAGTCTGCATCCTTGCAATTATCTATCAACGCCTCGTCGCCACAACGGAAACCGGCATATACGACCTCCCATTTTTCAGGAAACGCTACGCCGAATTGCTCAAACCGTTCACGCGGAACCGTACTAACAACTTTCATTTAGTATTCCTCCTTCTTATCTTCCCACAGCCTCTGTTTTGGGCTCCGCAGCGTAGACCAAGCGGTAGAGTTTGTCTCCATCAAGCTTGTTCAGAAATGCAAGCACACGCCCGACGCCCAATGCGCAGATCACCGTGCCTTCACGCAGTCCAACTAAATGTCCGGTTACAATCAGAGAAACGCTCGCGGCAACCGTAACGCTGCAGATGTCAAATATGTTCTTGACATTGGGCAGTTTGAATCCCCATTTGCGGGATATCGTCTGAACCAAACCGTCCGCTGCCTGCGGAATGATGTCCGCTAACAGGTAAAGCTTGAGCCCGACCGCAATACCGACCGTAGCAAGAAGGATCATGCCCAACCGTTCAACGTAGCTGCCGGGCTGCCAACCTGCGATCATGGTGCTCGTCAGCGTAACGAATTTGCCGAATATTACGGCGCACGCTATTTGCAGCAACTGAATCCACTTGAAGTCTTTTCTGAGGATCAAAATTTGTATCACAACATACGCACTGAACTCAATAATCGTCATATTGCCGAATTCAATGTTGAATACCCTGCTGAATACCAACGGAACCGAGCTGACCGGAGATACGCCCAGATCAGATCGAACCGATATTGAAACAGATAATGCTAGGATAAATAATCCCAGGATGTACACAAAAATGCGCAGCGCCCAAGTTTGCTGTGTTGTACGTGCTCGTTTCTTTGCAACGGATTCAGAAAGGCCGATCTGTTGGTTCAACATATTCTTTCGCCTGTTCCTTTCCGTTCAGCACGCGGCAGCCGCCGTTTGCAAGTGCCTGCATTTCGTTTTCGCCCGGAATAACACTGACTGGCGCGATGAAATTGACACGCTGGATAATCTTCTCTGTGAACATTTCCGAGTACGCAATTCCACCGGTCAGGATGATCCGGTTAACTTTTCCGTTTACGACCGTGGCCAGTCGTCCGATGCTCTCTGCAACGCCAAGCGCCATCGCGTCGAAAACGAGCGCTGCGTTTTCATCCCCGTCTTGAATCATCTGCTCCACTTTTCTCGCATCCGTCACGCCAAGCAGGCTCATCAGGCCGCCTTTGCGCTGCATCATCTTCATCGTTTCTTTGTAGGAAAGCTTGTCCACATCAATCAGTTTCGCTAGCTTGAATCCCGGGATCAGTCCGGCTCGTTCCGGCGAAAAAGGTCCTTCGTCATCGCTGATCATATCGATGATCCTGCCGTTGCTCTGAAGCGTCAATGTGATGCCGCCGCCAAGATGTGCAACAATCAGGTTCTTCTGATCGTACGCGATGTTCGCTTCTTCACAGTATTTCAACGCGGCCGCCCGCATATTCAGGTTGTGACCCTGCCCATGCCTTCGGATCCTTTTCAACCCGGTAATCCGAACGACGTCTATCATTTCATCAACGGTCACCGGATCATAAATGTAAGCCTTAACCCCGGCTTCCTCGGCAATCTTAAAAGCAATAGCAGCACCAAGATTACTTGCATGATGATTCATCGGGCGATGCTCGAGAACATCGAGCATCGCCGCATTCACCTCATACGCGCCTGAGGAAAGCGGAGGCAACAATCCGCCGCGTGACATCACGCATTGCAGCTCGTCAATACGGTCGTTATGCGTTCCGATCGTATCGATTATGGCTTCGAGTCGAAAGTTCAGCTGCGCGTATATGGTGGGATACTGCTTTAACAGATCGGCATCGTGTTCGATGTTTTCCTGCCAAAGCTGGTTCCTTTCTTGATACATCGCTATCTTCGTGGACGTTGAACCGGGGTTAATGACCAGAATTTTGCTCATTGTCTCATCCCCGCTGCCGTCAGCGCCGCCATAGCGATGGAATAGAATTTCTCGTCGGCGTTCGACCCGCGCGACGTCATGACCGCGGGTGCTTTCGCGCCCACAATAATGCCTGCCATCGGTGCGCCGACCGTTACGGTAAAGCACTTGCCAAGGATATTGCCGGTCTGCATGTTCGGCATGATCATGCAGTCGAAATCGCCGACATGCGGGTTATTGTACCCCTTGTGTTCCGCGATGTCGCGGCGCATTGCGACGTCGTAGGAAATCGGTCCAACAACGACACAATCCTTGATTTCGCCGGTTTCATTCATCTTCTGGAGCTCGGCGGCTTCAACGGTTTCCGTCATCTTCGGGTTTACTTTTTCGATTGCACACACAACCGCGTGCTTCGGTGTTTCATATCCCATGGCACGCAATGCGACCGTCGCGTTGTCAATGATATCTCGTTTGTTTTCAAGTGTCGGGTACATCACCATCCCGCCGTCCGTCGTCATCAGCAGTTTGTGATAATTCGGGATGCTGAAAAACACAATATGGCTCATAATGCGGCCTGTACGCAGGCCGTTTTCCTTTTTAACAATCGGGCCAAGAAAATGGCGCGTCTCCATCAGCCCTTTCATCAGAACGTTCGCGGTTCCGTCCTTCACCAGTTCTGCGGCGCGCTGACCCGCCGTACCGTCCGGAACGCCTACAATATCGTAGTCGGATGGTTTTTCGTCCTTCGTTCGAAGCAGTTCGCTTATTTTTTCTCTGTCTCCAATGAGAATGGGCTCAACAAGTTTCTCGCGCTGCGCGCGTAAAACGGCGTCGATAACCGATCCATCTTCCGCAGCGGCAACAGCGATTACGCGCTTTTGTTCCGCTAATCGTGTCGCTTTAACGAGTTCTTCAAAATTTTTCAGCATAGCGAATTCCCTCCGGCCTATAAGCTGTATCCGGCGTCAAACGCCTTTACGTTTAGCTCGACTGCCTTCTGCGGAACCATCTTTGCAACCAATGCTTTCCAGTCGACCGTTTCGAGCTTCATGCTCTTTACAAACGCACCGAGCAAAACGATATTCTGCGCACGAATGTTGCCGAGTTTTTCGGCCGTTTCAGCTGCGTTGACAACGATTGTGTCCGGCACGGTTTTTTTTAACTGATCGGTCGCGTTGTGCGGGTACTCCGCCGCGCCGCTCAAAACGGAAAGTGGATAGATTTCCCGTTCGTCGGTGATAATCGTTCCGCCTTGTTTTAGATACGGCAGGGCGCGTGTCGCTTCAACTTTTTCAAACGCAATGATTATGTCCGCTTCACCTTCGCCAATGTTCGGTGCTGCGACATGTTCGCCGTACTTGATCTGTGTGGTAACGGATCCGCCGCGCTGGCTCATTCCATGAATCTCGCTCATTTTTACGTCATAACCCAACTCCATAAGCCCAGCAGACAGGATCTTTGAGATTAAAATCGTACCCTGACCACCGACGCCGGCAAGCAAAATACATTTTGCCATGTTATTCACCCCTTCTTTCGATCGCATCAAATTTACACATCTGGATACACAGTCCGCATCCCGTACAGGACGTCAGGTCGCTGATACTCGCTTTGCCATCTGCAAACGAAATTGCCGGGCAGGTAATCTTCATGCAATTTTTGCATCCTTTGCACTTTTCAGTGTCAACCACGCAGTATTTGCCAACCTTTGTCTTTGCAATTTCCTTAATGAGAACACAGGGGCTCTTCGTAATGATCACGAACGGGCCTTTTGTTGCAATACCTGCATCGAGTGCGGCCTGAACCATCTTGATGTCCAGCGGATCGACGATACGGATATTACTCTCTTCGATTCCAGTCGCTTTGATGATCTTTACAAGATCGATCACCGGAGACGGTTCACCCATCAAGTTCCTGGGCGTACCGGGATTATCCTGATGTCCCGTCATTGCCGTAATGGAATTGTCCAAAACGACTGCGATTACGTTCGCTTCCGAAGCAATGATGTCTACAATGCCGGTCATGCCGGAATGGAAAAAAGTTGAATCGCCAAGCATACCGAGTGCCTTGCGGGTGTCGCCCTGTTTTTCCAGCGCTTTTGCAAGACCAATCAGCGACGAGAACCCAGCGCCCATACAGATGGAAAAATCGAATCCATTGAGCGGTGCGTTCACGCCAAGTGCGTAACAACCAATGTCGCCGACCGGAACAATCTTTTTCAAACGCGTGTTCAACGCGTAGAAGAAGCCGCGATGCGGGCAGCCCGCGCAGAGTGACGGTGCACGTAAGGGTTGTTCGACGTCGGCCTTGTACAATTCCGGCAAATCCTCATCCAGCAACGTGTTACGAATAATCCGCGCGTTCAGTTCGCCGCAAATCGGAAGCCGCGCCTTGCCGATGACGTTCTGGAAGCCCAACGCCTTGATCGCGTCTTCCAGATATGGATCGTTTTCTTCAATCACATACAGCGTGTCGTATTTTTCAGCAAACTCCGAAATCAGTTTTTCCGGCAGTGGATACGTCAGCCCGAGTTTGAGATAGTCCGCACCGTCGCCGAACACTTCCAGCGCATGCTGATAAGAAATACCGCTTGTAATAATGCCGATTTTATTACCGTCCTTCGTAATTTTGCGGTTAAGATCGCACGTATTGCCGTATTCTTCCATTTGCAACAAGAGTTCTTCGCGCTCTGCGTGACGCCTGCGCGCAACGGCGGGCAGCATTGCAAATTTTTCGACCTGCCGCTCATACTTAACTGGTTCGGCTTCCTTGCGTTCGCTGAGCGCAACAAGACCCTTGGAGTGGCAAATCCGCGTCGTCATACGAATCATGACCGGTGTGTCAAATTTTTCGGAGAGGTCGAACGCTGCTTTCGTATATGCCAGGCACTCCTGCGAGTCGGACGGCTCCAGCATCGCTATTTTCGTATGCGGTGCATAGTAGCGGTTGTCCTGCTCGTTTTGCGAACTGTGACAGCCGGGGTCATCCGCGGTGACAAAGACGAATCCGCCGTTTACACCGGCATATCCCATTGTGAAAATTGGATCGGTCGCCACGTTCATGCCGACATGCTTAAACGCACAAAATGCACGCACGCCGCCGATAGAAGCGCCCGCCGCAATTTCAAACGCAACCTTCTCGTTGCAGGCCCACTGACTGTAAACGTCCTTTTTGTATAGTGCGCCTACGTTCTCCATTATTTCGGTGCTCGGCGTCCCAGGGTACGCTGCGGCAACCGAGCAGCCCGCTTCATACACGCCTCGAGCTATTGCCTCGTTACCGCTCATTAACTGTTTTGACATCTGTGTTTCCTCCGTGTGTTGATATGCAACGTGGTTATCTGGTCTTACCAGTTTAATATGTTATAACAGTTGTGTCAACCATTCTCAATAAATTACATTAAAAAAAGCGAACCGTTTCGGTTCGCCAATCTATTAAGCAATACATCGGTCGTTATTGGCTAAGAATATTTATCAGTTGGAACGCGCGGACTGCTTCCACCCATAAAACGGGTGGTTTGCACTGGGGATATAGGCCCGCGATGCCAACACGTAACTAAAGGCACCAGCTTTCAGTGCGGTTCAAACAGCTACGTCTCATCTTGCTCCACGCCCTTTAAGCAGGTGACCTTTCTGCCCCCCTTTGTGTGAGGACGGGACTAAAGTCGGTATAAAAATCACGGGGAACAGATATCTGTCGCCCGTGAACGCCTTTTGCATATTTGTTTTAGGGATGCCTGCTCTCTTCTCGTTACGAATGGGCAATCCGTTATGATTGTTAATACACTATTCGATATCGTTGAAGAACATTTCGATGTGCTCTCTCATCTTTTGCTGTGCATCGAACACATCTTGCCGTTCTATCGCTTCATAGAGCTGCATATGCGACTCGATTACCTGTTCGATCATACGTTTTCGCTCTTTTGCGTTTTTCTTGCGATATCCTTCATCCAAACGCAAAATTACTATTTTGTGAAGAACTTTGTCCACCAGTTGTGCTATGCGGTTTTTTCCTGCACTTGCAATGGCTTCGTGAAAGTCACGGTCAAGCCGGAAGAATTCGGACATATTGTTCACATGTTTCGATGCTTCAATGTATCCAAGCATTGCAACCAGGTCTTCTTCGCTTCTGCGCTCAGCCGCCCAGCCTGCCGCAGCCACCTCATTGAGATTTCGATACTCCCAAAGTTCCCTGTTCCCAGTATTGTTCAATGCAAGCAGCGTTTCAAGCGGCACCTCTACCGATTGGCTGGATGGTTCCTGTACGATTGCGCCCCCGCTGCCGGGGATCGTTTTAATCAACTCCGCGCGTTCCAGCATACGCAACGCCTCGCGTATCGTTGGTCTGGATCGTTGAAGCATGGTCATCATGCTACGTTCCGATGGCAGACGATCTCCTTTTTTCAGTTCGCCTGATAGGATCATATCCCGAATCTGCTCAAATATAACTTCCGATGCGCGCTGCGTTGGAACCGGCTTGAGCAAAGGTAATTTTTCATCTGATTTTAGCATGTAATCTCCTTACGTTCAAACGATTTGTTCGCATTTATTTTAACATAGAATTTCAATGCAGCACAATATATACTTAGTATTCTATCTTAATAGGGTATATCGAATCGTCCATGAATTCCAAAGCATGATACGGGTGTGAACGCACTCTATAGCCACTCAACGGATACCGTAAGCAGCGCGATCGGTTATTATGTGTCGGGGCATTACCGCTTTGTCGAGGTCGATAGTCGCCAGTCCGGCGATACTATTTATTTCATCTAGGCATCTTTAATAATATTTCGCTTTCTGTTGTTAGTCTCGCTTTGCCCTCAGCTTGCACTCACCTTCACACAATCGCGCAATTGTATCACTCCGTGAAGGCTTATTGGGGCTAACCACATCGCTGCTTGCGTAAAACATTGAAAAACCGGCCTGTGCGATTGTCTCGTCACGGGTCGGCTGCCTCCGACACCATCCCCGGTTGATTCGCAACACCATACAGCTTCTGCGTTCGCTTGCCTCAAAACGCTCCTGCAGATACCGTACGGCTTCCCGCTTCTCGGCAGGCCCTGGAATTTTTTTGTCAGTACGTCCTGCAGCATCAGCTTATCCAAGCTCGGATCCGCCACCACCTTTTTCAGCTTCGCGTTCTCTTTCTCAAGCTGCTTGAGTCGCTTCATGTCGCTTGGCAGCATCCCGCCATATTTGTTCTTCCAGCGGTAAAACGTCTGCTCTGCTATCCCAAGCTTTCGGCACAGTTCCGATATCGGCGTGCCCAATTCTGCCTGCTTCAATGCAAAGGCTATCTGCTCCTCTGTGTATCGGCTTTTCTTCATTTCGTCCACCTTTTCCTTTTTCTCGGTTTATCATTTTTTCTCTTTTTACGTGGACTACTTTTTCGGAGAGCAGGTCAAATAATTATCAACCTAAATGGGTTTCTACCTAGATCAAATTGGATTAGCTTATATGCTGCTTGTTGCTGTATAACCCACGTATCGAATCGTTCGGCATCGAGCTTCGAGATAAATGCTTGAACATAAATTGGTTCATATCACCTAAAACAAAATAAGGCGCTGGCGAAGGAACTACCACGAGTTCCGTCCGCACAGCGCTACTTAATATATACCTGGTCCCCTGAATTCATCCTGGAATCGGGCTCCGAGTCCGTCTGAATATCGATTTTTTCTCATTCAGGCTAGATGGAAAACCTCACGTTCTCCGCTTTTAACAAACTGAGAACCTCTTCAATTCTCGGCATCGCGGGAATGGCACCGCGCTTTTGTACACAGCACGTTGCGACCGCATTGCCCCAATTTGCACAATCCGCCGCTTCTTCCAGCGTCAGTTGATTCGGTCGTTTTTCCAGAGTTAGCATCCGGTGCAAAAAACCGCCCCAAAATGCGTCGCCCGCGCCGGTCGTGTCGATTGCGGGCTGTATATATCCGGGAACGATTTCGCTTTTGCCGCCGACAGATACCAGCGCACCTTGTTTGCCGAGTGTCACGGCGACGCAGGATATCTCCATCTCGTTCAGCCGTTTTGCCGCCTGTTCCGGTTTGGATTCGTCCGTCAATAATGCCGTCTCTTCATCGGACAGCTTCATTACGTCCACATACGGCAGCAATTCGCGCATGCGTTCTTTTGTCGTTTCTTCGTCCTTCCAGAGCGACGCACGATAGTTCGGGTCGTAGGAGATCACCGCGCCGTGCTCCTTTGCAATCTTCACTGCATGATGTGTCGCGCTTCTTGCGGGTTCGTCCGTCAAGGAGAGCGACCCAACATGGAATATTTCCGTCGACTCCAGGATGGGTTCGTCTATCTCGCTCACAGTCAGCTGTGTGTCCGCGCCGGGTTTACGCGCAAACGAAAACGTCCGCTCTCCGCTTGCAGACAATGCCACAAACGCCAGCGTGGTAAAAAAATCGTCAGACATAACAAGGCCCGTCGTGTCGATTCCTGCGTTTTCGAGCGTCTCTTTCAGGAACGCTCCGTGCATATCGTTCCCAACTTTTCCGATAAACGCCGTTTGCTCGCCAAGTCGAGCCGCTGCAGCCAGCACATTTGCCACAGCGCCGCCCGGGTTTTGTTCAAAAAGCTTCATTCCGGCGCTCGAGACGCCGCTCTCCGTAAAGTCAATCAAGAGTTCGCCTAAAGCCGTTATGTGATGCATCAATTCTCCTACTCCTTTGCCGCCGGATACTCGTTGCAAAGTAGACGATACGGCGGTTCGTCTTCTTCAATCGCCGGAAAACGTCCGACCGGCGGATGAAATCGATTGTCTGTATTGTCGTCGTTACACTGGCTCACTTCGCCGATCAGCACCGCGCCAGTGCCCGGTTCCACTTCAAAATCGTGATACAAATACGGCTGGATGGAAATGCTCATGCCCGGTTCCAGTTTGATTTGCGTGCCGGCGGGCACAACCGTGTCCACACCGTCGAGATGCAGCGTCACATCGCCTACCTTATCGATCTCCTCGTCTGGAAGCGAGTTGTAGACGCGTATGAGGAGGTTGCCGCCGCCACGGTTGATGATATCCTCCATCTTGCTCCAGTGAAAGTGGTTCGGTGAATACTGGCCGTCGCTAAGGTACAACAGTTTTTCGGCATACGTTTTTTTATATTTCTCCGACATATTCAAGTTGCCGTTTCGCAGTGTGATGAGCGAAAAGCCAACCTTATCAAAATTATCCAGACCATAGTCGGTAATATCCCAGCCGAGCATATTGTCGCGAATTTCGTCGTATTCATGGCCTTTGTTTTGCCATTCCTCCGGGGTAAACCCGCAAAACGGCGGCAAACTAAAGCGATATTCCTTCGCCATCTCTTCCAATTGCCGCAGCGCTTTGTTGATTTCCGAACGTTTCATTTGATCGTTCCTCTCTTGCTTACATATATGCTATGTTATCGTACTACAGCTTTTGATTCAACTCAATTTTTTCATTATTGGGTCCTACCAGTGTAAAAAAACGGACGCCGTTTTCAAAAAAAGGCAAGAAGCATATCTCCCCTTCCAGCGGACGATACCCTTGCTCGATCGCTTCCTGATATGCGGTCTCAATGTTTGATACGTCCAAGGCAATATGGTCTATATTTACGCCGATTTCCAACGGAGTTTCCGTTTCAAATGCCTCAATCATGACATTATCACGTTTGAAAAATCTGACATGCTTCCCTTTGTCAAGCGCAGCACAATATATGCATTGAAAGCCGAGCACCTGAAAGAAGGCCTGTGTCTGTTCCAAATCGTTGGTTGGAATTCCAATATGTTGGATCCCTCTAATGCCACTCTGCATCCTGTTTTGCATTTGTTCTTTTCCCCTCACCGCCGCCGCGAGCCTTGCTTTGACAAGCGATATCCCGGCGGCATCCTGTTACATAATCCCAAAATCGGCCGTTTCCCATGCCGATTTAACTCAGATTAGCCCGTCGATCGCCGTTTAAGCCTTTTGGCTGTTTTTAAACGTGCTGAGCAGCACCGCAAAGATCATCAGGCCGCCACGGACAATGTACTGAACGTAGTCGTTCACGTTTAAAAGCGTCATGCCATTCGTCAGTATTCCGATGAAGATGATACCCAATAATGTCCCGCGCATGTTTCCAATGCCGCCGGAGATGCTCGCGCCGCCGATAATAACGGACGCAATCGCGTTCATTTCCCAGCCTTTTGCAAACGAGAACGTGCCGGACATAACCTGAGACGAAAGCATGATGCCGGAGATTACGCAGCAAATCTGAATAACGACCAGGCCGACGATCTTGGTCCTTTTTACATTAATGCCGGAGAGTCTTGCTGCCTCCGCGTTGCCGCCGCTTGCAAATGTAGCCCGTCCGAATTTTGTGAAGCCTAGCATGAAATAGGTAATCATGAACGCAACGAGCAGAACGATAACAGGCACTGGAATTACGCCAAACAACCGCCCAGACCCAACATAGCTATACCACGACGGGAATGAGATAATAGGAAAGCCTTTTGAGATGACTGCCGCTACGCCGTATAGAACGTTTTGCATCGCTAGCGTCACGATCATGGCGGGTATTTTAAACCTGGTAATCAACCAGCCGTTTGCAACGCCGACAAGGACACTTACGAGCAGCGCCACGGCGATGCCGACGATTGCGCCGTACTCAAGCGGCATAATCCCGGCTTCTGCAAGTTTACCGCCAACCATACCAATTAATACGCCGGTAAGCGCGACACTGGAGCTGATCGATAGGTCTAGCTCTCCGCTTACGATAACGATCGTCATGCCAAAGGCGATCACTCCTTGCAGAGCAATGTTTCTCAACATATTTAGCAGATTGTTGACCGTAAAAAAATAATCCGAAATGAAGGTTAGGACGACCGCAAGAAACACAATAATGATTTCGAGCGTATAGTTCGTCAGAATTTGCTGTATGGACATTCTTCTCTTAACTGTTTCCATTGTTACTCTCCCATGCATATTGCGTAAAGATCTTCAACCGTGACATTTTCAGGAAGAACTTCTTTTTCGATGCCGTCGTTTCGCATAATCAGAATCCGGTGGCAGGTCTCCAGCAATTCTTCCAGTTCCGTAGAGACCATCACACAAGAAACGCCCTTGCGCGCCTCGTCCCACATAATTTGAAAAATCTGCTGTTTTGCATTTACGTCAATCCCCCTGGAAGGTTCGTCCAAAAGGATGATCTGCGGCTCGGTATTGAGCCAGTTGCCGACAACAACTTTTTGCTGATTGCCTCCCGACAGGGACGAGACGAAATAATTCACATCTGCAACCTTAATGCCGAGATCCCGGATCTGGCGAGATACGTATTGTTTTTCGACTTTTTTATCAATAACAATACCCTTACCTAGTCGGTCCAAGGTCGCATAGCAAAGATTGTCCGCAATGCTACCGTTTAAATTAACCCCGATTCGCTTTCGGTCCTCCTGCGTCATTGCAACGCCGAGTTTATTCATTTTCTCCGGAGTTGGATTCTCAATTTTCTTTCCGTTTAGATAGATCGAACCGCTCTTAGCTTTCTGCGATCCAAAGATGCAACTCAGCAGTTCCGTTCTTCCGACGCCAAGCATTCCCGCAATGCCAAGGATTTCTCCTTTATGCAACTCTAAATTTACATTGAAGAATTTTCTTCCGTCCGAGAGGTTTTCAACCTTTAAAACAACCTCGTCCGAATACATAAGGTCGTCCGGCATGGATTTAATTTCTACGGAACCGAACATCATCTTAATAAGTTCACGCCGGTCAAGCTCGGCCATCTGTTTTGTGCCGATTAGTTGACCATCTCGTAAAACGGTACAAGTATCCGCAATGCTCCAAAGTTCCTGCAGTTTATGTGTTATATAAAGGACAATGACATCCTTTTCCTTCAATTTTCGTATGATGCGAAACAGCGATTCAACTTCGTTCTGCGCAAGCGATGACGTTGGTTCGTCAAGCTGCAGCACTTTTGGCTGAAGGCTCATCGCTTTTGCAATCTCAACCATTTGACATTGCCATGCAGACAGATGATTGACTGTTTCATCTGGTGAAATGTCGATCTCCAGTTCGTCAAGCAGTTGTTTTGCCATTTTCCTGGCCAACTTCCAATTGACGGCGGGACCTTTCATCGGGAGTCTGCCGATAAATATGTTTTCTGTAACGCTCATTCCGGGAATCAGGCTCAATTCCTGATATACGGTTGCAATCCCCATGGACTGCGCTTCCGACGGCCGTTTGAACGTAAGCGCTTTGTCGTTGAGCAATACCTTGCCACCGGTCGGCTGAACAGCGCCGGAAAAAATATTGATCAACGTGGATTTTCCCGAACCATTCTTTCCGATCAGCGCGTGGATTTTTCCACTTTCGAATTGAACTGAAACGCGGTCCAGTGCCAGCGTCCCCGGATATTGCTTTGATATATTCTGGGTTTGTAGAACACTCATGCTTTCCTCCATGGTCCCTAATGGACTCAGCAGATGCTCAACGGGGGTAACCCCCGTTGAGCATACTGTTGCGCTTCAAAGTTGTCAGGATTTCGTATCGTTCAGTAACTGTTCGTAAGCGTCAATGGCTTCCGCGTCACCGCGCTGCAGGAGCGTTCCCGGTAAATACGTGTTTTCGCCGGTCGGCGTGTACTCACCCTTGATGTACTTAATTAGGATTTCCATCGTCTGATAGCCCATGCCGTATGCATCCTGTGCAGTGACTGCCTGTAGGATGTTGTCATCCGAACGAAGCATTTCAATCTGCTGCTGTCCGCCGTCAATTCCAAAGACCGCGATTTGTCCTGCTTTGCCCGCATTCTTAACCGCCATAACAGTTCCGACCGTGCCGCCGTCGTTGCAGGCGAAGATAACGTCGATGTCCGGATTTGCCGTGATCATATCGCCGGCGGCCTGAATCGCCATATCCTGTACCCAAGCTTCCGCTTCGGCCACTACTTCAACATTCGGGTTCACAGCCTTGACTGCATCGATGAAGCCGTTCATCCTCTGTGCGGCAGGCTCTGCATACTGCGTTTTGAATGTAATGATACCAATCTTAGCTTCGCCGCCAAGAGTATCTTTAATATATTCAGCCGCTGCTTCACCGGAAGGACGGCCAAGCTCGGAATGGGAGGTGGTCACGCAGCCGACGACGAATTCCCTGTAGGTATCGTTCATTTCGCTGTTCAGCAGTGAAATCGGAATGCCATAGTTATCATATACCTGCTTGATCGCTTCGACCGAGGTCGTTTCGCTGGCCGGCATAATCGCGATGCCGTCAACATTTTGCGTAGCATAGGTGTTAAGCAGTTCGATTTCCTTAGCTGCATCGCCGCCGCTGATCGCGTGCAGCATTTTTACGCCGTAATCATCGCACGCAGCCTGGTAGCCAAGTGCACACCAGGAAGAAAACTGATCTTCCTGAAGATTGATTCCAGCCACTACAAGCTGTTTTTCTTCCGTCGCAGCAGTTTCACTGCCGGTGTCGTCAGTGGTTGCAGGTGTCGAGGTGCTGCATGCGACAAAGAATGCGAGCATTACGATCACAAGCAGAGCAGCAATTGCCCGTTTTTTCATTTTTTTCACTCCTTAAATTATTCGGATTTGACTTATTACAAGCGCTAAAGAGGTTAAGACAGGCTTGTTTTAGGGGAGTTAATCGGTTGCGCAATCGATTTTCTACGGGTTGATTATAATGTCGCCGTTAAATGGTGTCAATATTTTTTTATGTTTCCGTCATAATACTTGTTTTTTTCGTTGTTATTACTGCTTTTCGCGTTTATTTACGCGTATTTATTGTTTTTAGCTCTCCGTATTTACTTTTCAATTTGGTCGTGTTAGAATATTTTATGTTAATTTAATCGTTTACTTTTTCGAATTTATCAATTATAGATTAGGACTGTATCATGAGTGTAAAAATTTCCGATGTAGCAAAACGTGCCGGTGTATCCACCGCCACCGTATCGCATGTAATTAACAGCACCCGCTTCGTTTCCGATGAAACTAAGCAACGCGTGCAGGAAGCTATTTGTGCTCTTGGCTACACGCCAAACGCCTCCGCACGCATGCTGAAAACCGGAAGAACCTGCCTAATCGGGTTGGTGATTCCCGATCTTGCCAACCAGTTTTTCTCCACAATAGGCCAGCAAGTTGAGGACCGAGTTCGAAAAAGCGGTAATTGCCTGATCATAGCAAACACAAAAGAGACATGCAGCATTGAGCAGGAGCATCTGAAAATGTTAACGTCCGGCATTGTTGACGGCATCGCTGTGGCTTCCACTGCCCAGCAGTATGCCGATATTCAGGACTATATTCCGGATCGATTCCCCTGTGTTTTTTTTGATCGGTATTTAAAAAATAGTTCCCACGACAGCGTCACCATTTCGTCTGCTCAGGCAATGCGGGACGCCACGACTGCATTAATTGAACGCGGGCACAAAAAAATTGGCTACGTTGCAGGCTTATCCAACATCAGTACGACGAACGAACGGCTCTCCGTATTCTGTGAAACGTTAGAGCAAAACGGTTTGCCCATTCAGCAGGAGCTGATTCAGCATGGCGATTCCATATCCGCGCGCACATGTTCAGCGATTGATCGTCTTTTGGAACAAAACTGCACCGCCATCGTCACGTCCAACAGTTTGATGTCCGTGCAGGCATCGTACCGATTGTCATCTCTCGGCATCAGTATTGGCCGCGATATCGACCTGCTGGCCTATAAAGATTATGAGTTTTATAACACCTTTCTTTCACATTGCGATCTGATCGTTCAACCTGTGATTGAGTTTGGTAACTTCATCGCCGATACCATTCTCGAACGCATCGAGTCTCCTGACGAGCCGCTGAAAGAAAGGGTGTTAACAAGTTACTTTCAACCCAAAACCATCTGACGATTCCGCCTGAATCATATTAATAAAAGAAAACGGGGAGTGATTTTGTGAGTTCAAAGACAGATATCGAGGCGTTACTTCAATCTTTTGTGTCAATCGGTCCCGCGGGCTGTGGCATTTCCATATGCCACGGCGGCCGTGAAATCTATAGCCATTGCGAAGGATTTGCCGATGTCGAAAAAAAAATCGAACTGCGTAACGATCATATTGTTCGCATGTTCTCCAACACAAAAGTCTTCACCAACGTTCTTGCGTTAACGCTGTTTGAAAAAGGCAAATTTCTGCTAACCGATCCGATTTCCGACTACCTTCCGGAATTCTCAAATTCGGTTGTCGGCTTTTTTACCAATAACGGAACGTTTGCAACGCGTCCCGCCAGCTCGCCAATACGAATCAAAGACTTGATGTCCATGTCTTCGGGCTTGACCTACGGCACCGAGTTGGCGGGCGATGAAAACAGCAAGACAAACATTCTGATTCAGCATCAGGTAGACGCGCTGGAAGCACAGGGCGGCTATACTGTCCGCGAGTTTTCGAAGGCCCTCGGCAAAGTCCCGTTGCTCTTCGACCCGGGAACACAGTGGCATTACGGCTACAGTCACGATATTCTGGGCGCGCTGATTGAAGTGGTATCGGATATGTCTTTTGGTGAATATTTACAAAAAGCCATTTGTTCTCCACTGGGTTTGTCGGACACATCCTTTTTCCTTCCGCCCGAAAAAGCCGCACGGCTTGCGCAGCAATACCATGCGCCCGATGAAAATGGAAAACTGCTGCTTTCAGAAGATTTAGATTTTTCCTACGACCCCGCGCACCAGTTTCAAAGCGGCGGCGCAGGTCTGCTCTCTACTATGCATGATTTCTCGCGATTCGCCGCCATGCTATCCATGGGCGGCACACTTAACGGCACGCGTATCCTGAGCCGAAACACGATTGATCTTATGCGGGAAAATCATTTGGGGCCCCAGCAACTTGCCACTTTCTATGCTGCGCAGGAGAACGGCTGGGAATTTGCGCGCGGGTACGGTTATGGTCTCGGTGTACGTACAATGGTCGATAGAGTACGCGCCGGCAGCAACGGCTCCATTGGCGAATTCGGGTGGTCTGGCGCTGCGGGAACCTGGTTGATGGCAGATCCATCCAAGGAACTCTCCGCCGTTTATGTTCAACAGGTATTGCCGAATCTCTATGAAAGCTATTGTCATCCTCGCCTGCGTGCAGTCGTATATGCATTCGATGGAATCGAGGGTTGATGTGTAGTGGAGAATTTTACATCAACAAAGATTGCGGAAGGTACCTGGTTGATTCTGGAATGTGGTTTTGATGCAATCTATTACCTTGAAGGTGACGATCGCGGTCTTCTTATCGATACAGGCGTTGGCGTAGGCGGGCTTAAAGAATTCGTTTCCCGCCTTGCAGCAAAGCCGTACGACGTTGTCCTTACGCATGCACATCTCGATCATATCGGTGCTATCTGGCAATATGACAAAGTCTATCTCAATCCTCTTGACCTTCCATTGATCAAGAGCGTAACCGACCGGGATCGGGAAGATTTTTTGTCGCATATGGCAGAGATGTCGGAAGGCAGAACCTCCAATCAAGATTCATCACAAATCAACCACAGCGGAAAGGATCCTGACTTTATCGACATCGATACCGGGTTTGTCTTTCCCCTTGGTGGCAGGGATGTCGAAGTACAGCATACGCCGGGGCACTCTGAAGGCAGCGTTTGTTTACACGACAAAAAGACAGGACTGCTATTTGTTGGCGACACAATTATATACCGGTTGTTACTGACCAACCAGAGCCTTACCATTGCCCAGCGCGTTGCGCAGTGGACGGAGAGCACGCGCCGGATTTATGAAAACCTTGAGAATTATTCCGCACTTTATATGGGGCATTGTGGACGCATTCCCAAGCAAACGATCATGGAACTAAAAGAAATTTCCGATATATTGACCGCCGACCCGACTGATCTGGATTATTCCGAGGGCGTCCCGAAAAAGTCGTCTGGATCAACGCAAATTTACTTCGCCGTCCCGTTTGCCGATCCATACGCTAAATAGAAAAAGAAAAGGCATTCACCTTTCCTTGGTATCAATCAGAGGCTTATCCAAAGTCGTTGAACGAACATAGCAATTCCCTAACAATAAGACTGCACTGTTAATGAAGTGAAGCAATTACACGGAGGAACAGATCCCCTTTGCATTGAAACAGGTGAAATAATGCCTGCCGTAATTTCGTGATTGCGGAGCAGGCATTTTTCGTCTGCCTAATCTTTCTTTGTTACGATTTCACCGCACCAAGTGTCAGTCCTGTGGTCATCTTTTTATTCAGGCCGAAGTAAATGATCAACGTCGGTAATGTGGATAGACAGATCGACGCAAACGTCGCCCCCCAATCCGTCAACCCGCGCGGGCCGATAAAATCCTGTAATCCGATAGAAATCGTCTTCAACGCCGTGCTGTTAATAAACACGAGACTAAAGATATAGTCGTTCCAAACCGTTATGAAATTCATCGCCAGCACAGTTAAAATCGTATTGAGCGACAGCGGAAAAATAATACTGAAAAACACGCGGTACACCCCGCACCCGTCGATCACCGCAGCTTCGATGATCTCATCGGGTATATACCGGTAAAAATTGACAAACAGCAATATGCTGACCGGAAGCTGAAACGCCACGAGCGGAAGAATCACACTCAATCGCGTATCGATGATATGCAGTTTCGTAAACATAATAAACAGTGGTATCAGGGTGACCGCCTGCGGAATCGTTAATCCGACCAAAAAATAGCGGAATACGCTCTTGCTTCCCTTAAAGCGCATCTTGCTGATCGCAAACGACACCATACTGCTCAGCATGACGATTACAATCAAGGAGATACCCGACACAATCCCGCTGTTTTTGATGTAGGTCAGTACGTTGCTGTCCGTAAACACAGTTTTAAAGTTTTCGAGGGTCAGCGTGGACGGTATGCCGAACGGGTCGGACGAAAGTTCGATATTCGGACGAAACGCGGCGGAAACCATCCACAGAATTGGAAACGCAGCGGTAACCAGAAAGCTGAGAATGAGCAGCCAATACAAACTTTTTGTTGAAATTTTTCCTATACGGTTGATGAAATTCATGATTTTTCTTCCTCATCGGCATATCGGCTGATCAATATAACACACACGCAACTCAGCGCGGCGATGATCAACGCGATGGCGCTGCCGTAGCCCAGCATCTGGCTTGTAAAAGCTTTTTTAAACATGTAGGTTGCGAGTATTTCACTCTGGTTGTTCGGGCCGCCTCTCGTCAGACTCATAGGTGCCGCAAATCCGCGGAGCGCTCCTACGAAGCTCAAGATAAACGAAAGACCGATGATGTTTTTGATCTGCGGGATTCGGATGCGCAGCAACAGCTGCAGCTCAGTGGCTCCGTCAATGCGCGCGGCCTCTTCGATATCCCGTGGGATTGATGAAAGCGCGGCATAAAAAATCAGCATGTAGATTCCAATATACTGCCAGCCCTCCACAGCGGCAACCGCAGGCAAAACGGTATCGAAGTTGCTTAAAAAAGCAATAGGTTCCGCGCCAAATAGCATGCGAATTTTGTTGAATAATCCAACCGGCTCAATGGAGTAAAACGAGCGGAACAATTGAGCTATCGCGATGACCGTTATCACCGACGGTATGTAATATACCGTCTGGATAAATCCTCGTCCCCGTTTGAGGTAGAGCAACAATAACGCAACGAAAAAGCCACATAACAACTGCATTGACACAACTTGAAGTATGTATAGCAGGTTGTTGCGCGCGGCGATTAAAAACACGCGGTCGTTAAACAATTTGATGAAATTCTGAAGCCCTATAAAAGTCGGTTTGCCGATGCCGTTCCAGTCCAGCAAACTGTAATACAACGATTGCGCCATTGGTACGAACAGAATCAGCGTATAGAGCAGTAAAGCAGGAACGATAAACACCGCTAGCGCTTTCTTGTTATTCAAAATCCTCATTGGAACCTCCACTCGAAAATTAAACGGCCTGCGTTCAGTCCTTGCTGTGCTATGAATCTCTGTGTCTCTTGAACGCAGGCCATCTTTTCAGATCAATTAATTATTTGCCAGAGCGTCATCCACAATTTTCGCGAATTCTTCCGGCGTTATCTCGCCCATGCAGAGGCCTGGGAGATTGTCGTTGATGGTGGAGATAACGTCCGCGCTCAACACGACGTCCCACGGACGGCACGCGGTGTTGCCGATCGAATCGATATCTTCCTTAATCTTGAGGAACAGCGGGTCAAACTCAACGCCTTCCGGCACCGCGACTTTTTGCGGCGCGAAGTGTTGCCTTGCCAGATAGACCGAGCTGTAGTTCTTCACAATGAAGGTGAAGAAGTCCTTCAGCGGCCCGTCGAATTTTTCCGGGTTCGCGGTCAGTCCGATGCCGCCGAACGCCCAATACTCGTTGGGTTGGGTCACTGCACCATCCATCGTCGGCATGTAAAAATAATCAATATGCAAGTCAGCGGGACGGTTCGCATCGATAAAGTTGTTCAGTTCCCAGGTGCCGATGCCATACATTGCCGCTTTTCCAGACATGAAGAGACTCATCGCAGTGGCGTAATCGGTCGAAGTGAATCCCTGTTGATAATACTGCCCAATGTCGGCCATGAACTGCAACGCCTGCATGCCGATACTATCGCTCATATGTGTTTCGCCACTTGCAAGACCGTTGAGAAAATCATTTCCGGCCAGGCGGAACGGAACCATCGCCAGATGGCGCAGTAGAGGCCACCCGTCCATGCCGTCGATCGCGATGGGCGTATACCCGTTCTCGGCAAGCACTTTGCAGGCGTTCAGCATATCGTCAAAGGTCTGCGGCTTTTCCAGTCCGCAGGTTGCAAACGTATCCGTATTATACCAAATCATCTCCGTTGTGAACTCGAGAGGAATCGTATAAAGGCTTCCATCCGGCATACGGCAATAGTTGATGGAGAGCGGAACGTAGCTGTCCAGTTCTCCGATCTCTTCCAGAAACGCCTGCATATCCAGTAGAAGCCCGGCATCGGCCAGTTCCTGTGTAAACGGCGTTGGATCGAGGTCGTACATATCCGGGACCTGTCCACCCGTCAGCATCGTCCGCAGTTTCTGGTCATAGGAAGGTCTGTCCGCAGCGCTCTCGACGGTAAATTTGATGTTTCCGCCCTTCGCATTGAACATGTCTGCAACAATCTGCAATGAGATAACCGTCTCGTCAGTTGCAGATTTGGATGAAAAGTAGGTGATTTCGGTCGGTTCGCCTTTATCCGTCGTTGTGGCGTCCGTGGACGCCGCCGCGGGCGCCTCGGTTGCGTCCGCTGTCGAGTTGGTGGGCGTTGTACTTGTCGCGCAAGCACTGAGCGCAAAAAGCATCGCAAGGATTGCCGCAGACACTTTTAGAAAGCGCCAGGTCTTCTTTTGTGATAGATACATTTTCACTTTCCTCCTTTTATATTATCCGCAAACGGATATTGCTTTCTTCCTCGTTCGGTCGCGCGGGTATCGCCGAATCCTTACAACACCCGCAAGCAGACATTGCTCACCGTAATAGTTCCGTCGAACGCGAAGAAACTCCATCCGTCCTGCTTCAAATCGTATATTCTCGTCGTCATTGCGACTGTGTCATCCACATACAGCACGCATATATCCCCGTCGATCGCGAGTTTGATGTGTACACTTTGCACACGCGTCATTTGGTAGGGACGCTCCAGTTCGACGACAAACGGTTTGTCTCCGTCCAGATACCATTGGTTCACACCGGGCACTCTGCGCGGCCAGCGATCGAACACGATGCGGTTATAAAACGGTTCCACCCGGAAAAAATAACCATTTTCATAATTTGCGTCCTGCCGAATTCCGATCCCAAAGTTGCGAATGCCCGCCGAGAATGCGATGTCTGCTTCAATCAAGCATACGTCCGGCAGGTTTGTCAGCCGCAGTGCCGCCGCGCCGTATTCTGCCGAAACGGTCATCAACCGTTTGTCAACAGTCGCTCCATCTTCCAGTGCTACGGGTTGAGCGTTATGAAATCTGTTCTCAATGCTTATCGGCAGGCACACGCCAAGCTTTCCGTCGGATTGCTGGTTAAGTTGATGCATCACGAGCGTACCGCCCCATTCCCATATACCCGAGTCTCGCTCGCCACGCTTGGACGGAGTCCATGCAAAGCACCATCTTTCGCCCTTTGATTCGGCAGTCTTTGCTGCATAAAACGCACGGCCATCAAAGCTGTCCTCTATAGGCGCGGACCAAGGACCGATCGGCGAATTGGAATAACGATAATGTGTTACAAACCGTTCGGTAAACGTGGAGTAGACAAGATACCACCATCCGTTTAGCTGAAATAGATCCGGACATTCATGCGTCATATATGCGCCCGGATTATAAAACGGCTCTTGAATTTCCCAGTTCCAAAGATCCGTCGATGTACACAACGCAATGCACCCACCCGTCTTAACGGAAGAATCTTTTGCCCGTGCGGCAACGAGCATATGGTAGCAATGATCCTGCTCGCTGAAATAAACGTAAGGATCGCGCCAGTCGTGCGCTTCATAAATCGTTTCATCCGCTCCAAACGCGCTATCATAATGTTTATCCCAGTGGATCAAATCACGGCTTGTGGCGTGCATGACGAACTGGAGCGGCCTTCCGTCCTTGCTGTATTTTTCAAGGCTGACGTTTTGCGCGGTGTAGAACATATGGAAAACGCCACTCCCATCTTCGATCACGGAACCTGTATAACAACTTTCATCGATATCATCATGATTTCCCGTCGGCAAGACGACGCCTCGATCGACGATATCCGTTCCATCCGTTGTAATCAGCAGATTCCAAGTCGTTCGGTATCCATAATCGTCTTCATTCTTTCCCTCGCGTTTGTCATGAAGGTAAAATAAATAAAATTTGCCATCGTGGCTGAACGGAATCAGATCCCCCACCCAACCGTCATTTGGTTTATAAAAAATCTCACTCATTCCGATTTCATCTCCCCGCTCAGTTCTGATTGAATTGATATGCTTTCACCGAAATAACAGCTTCGCCTTCTGCTTCAAATGTTATATCCTCACCAAAAAGCATCGGATAAACGCGGCTTGTCAGGCAGCGCCCAGTTTCTTCGCAAAACACCTCGATCGCACCGCCGTCAAGATAGATATCCAGTGTGACGAATCCGGTTGATTCGTCCGGCAGCGGCGAAGCGCAGAGATTTGACGCGCCTGGTACCATCTCCGCACCGTAAATCGGATATCCCGCGTGCGACCGATCCAGCGTGATTTGTTTTTGCGCTTGATCGACCACCAGCACGGTTTCTTCCGCCTCTTTGTGATAAAGCCGGATCTTCAGGACGTTGCAGCGGGATAAGTCCGCGCCGACACGCAAATAAACACTTTTGCCAAATACGCCTTCCACAGATTGCTTCGTCGTGATCTTCAAGTTTTTGCAAACGGTACATTCCCTCCCGAAATTTGAAGGATCGATCGCCGGCTTCTGGCATAACTTATCGCCGATGAGTTCCAGCTTGCGTGGCAGCGTCATATGTCCCGCCCAATTGTGACCAAGCTCGGCAGATGGGATGTTTCGCTCCCAGCTCTGCTGCCATGCAATCATGATTCTCTCACCGTTTCGCCCCAGCGTCGTTTGTGGCGCATAAAAATCGGTGCCGTCGTCCATCTGGTCCCACTTCTCAGGCCGGAATATGCCTGTTTGCAAATCGAACTTGCCAAGTATCCAGACCGCGCTGAATTTATTGTGTAATCTTACGTCGATCGGGTCTGCACTCACCGTGGACAGGAGAATTACGTCTTGATCGCCCAGTTTAAAATAATCAGGACATTCCCATAACGTTCCGAGTCCCATTGCTTCGCCGGAGAGCGCAACGGAAACAAAGTTCCAGCGGATCGTATCGGTCGATTGAAAAAGAAGAAGTTTCCCGTATCCTTTCAAATCGGCTGCGATCGTTAAGCAATAGTATATGCCGTTCTCTACCCAGATCTTCGGATCGCGGAAATCTTCTTTGCGACAACCATCTGGCAATACATCGGGTAAAATTACCGGGTTCTCAGAATCCTTTTCAAAGGTTCTTGTGCCGCTTGCGATGCACTGTGACTGCCAGGTCTGCCCGCTTTCATCCGTCGACACTCCGGTATACATGAGTAAAAGCCGTCCGTTTTTCTCGATTGCCGTTCCGCTGAAGATACCTTTGTTGTCATACGGCTGATCGGGCGACAATGCAATCCCTTCACACGTCCAATGTGCAAGGTCTTTGCTGGTTGAATGTCCCCAGTGCATCAGCGTGTTCGTAGTTCCGTACGGGTAATATTGATAAAAGAGATGATATTGGTTTTCAAACATGCAAAAACCATTCGGGTCGTTCACCCATCCTCTTGGTGGCAGCATGTGGTATTTGGGTCTGTATGCAGTATTTGCCGCGCAATCTTCCTGCTTCAACTCGTCTTGTGGCAATTGTTTCATTTGTAACAAATTCTCTCCTTGCAACGCGTCGCTGCATTTACTTGGTTCGCATCTGATTTATAGATTATTTTTCGAAATATGTTTATTAATTGATTTCATTTGCTATAATATATTTATATTCAGTCTGTATCAATGTGTCAATAGGCTAGGAACGCAAATTGTATTTTGGTGCATTTGCACCATTGCCTGATTTCGACATTGTGTGATAATATTTATGTGAGGATTTGGTTATGGCAAAAAAGGCAGTCACAATAAACGACATTTCTTCCGCGCTTGGGCTTTCCAGAAATACAGTTTCAAGAGTAATCAATAACACCGGGGTTGCATCAGAAAGAACCCGGCAAAGGGTGTTGGACGCAGCACGTGCGATGGGTTACGGCATCAAGCCTGCGCTGAAAGAACGTCGTTCAGAAGATGAAAAGAGTGGAAGAAATATTGCTTTTGTCACGCGGCTTGACGCAAGCACCTCTTACTTCTTTTCATCTATCTTTCGCTCTATGGACGCCTATCTCGCTGAAAACGACTGCACGCTTACTCTGGTGGTCGTCAGGCCAAACGATATGCACAAAAAGACGCTCTCCGCCGCAATCCGCCAAAGCGACGGTATCGTATGCGCGGATATTTTTTCGGAAGGTTATCTGATGGCGCTGTTCTCCATTTCCGTCCCGGTCGTCATGATCGATTCCAACTGGGATCTCTTCAAAGGCTCCGTACCACACACAGCGGTCATGATGGAAAACGACCGAAACGTTGAAATCCTCACCGGAGAGCTGCTCGACCGCGGACATTCCGATGTCGCGTTCATCGGCGATCCCAAATACTGTCGGGGATTCTATGAACGGTACCGCGGATATTTGGCTGCGCATACGGCACGAAACAAGCTGCCGAAACCGGAGATGAATGTGTTTTTGGATTCAAACGTAAACGACCTTACGTTTTTAAGAAATACATTAATGCAGCTAAAAAACAAACCGACGGCGTATGTTTGCGTCAACGATTTTGCTGCGCTGTCAATTATGAAGGTTTTAATCGATGATGGAATGAAAATACCGGACGATGTAGAGATCGTTGGCTTTGATGACATTCCTCAATGGCAGCTATTAGCACCCGAATTAACTACAATCCACACGTTTACAGATGAGTTGGGCCGAACCGCAGCGAAAGCCATGCTGGCAAGACTGAACGACCCTGCTATGCCGACACAGGCGATCTATATCCCTACGCAAATCAAATATCGGGATACAACAAGAATCAAGCGATAAAAAGTTGACGATTTCTCGTTACCCATTCATTTGCGGACGCCTTTATCTTTTTAGGGAAAACACATCCCAAATCACTCAAACCGCTGTTGTCAAAAAAACAGCGAACAGCAACCAAGTTGAAATCGAATTCGAAGCGCCGCGGGATCACAATGACGAATATGAGCCGTAGCTCATGAAAAAAACATCCACTGGAAATGTTCGCTATCGGAGATACGATCCTCGTCCTGTATTTGTAGGGCCTGCCTACGCCCTCATGCTTTGACTCACCCCTATACAATTATGCGATTGTATAGCTTCGTGAGGGTTTTACCAAAGCTCATTTTGTAGCTTAACCATCCAATTATTCAAATGATAATGTAAAAGCGAAACCTACTACCTGATGTTTATCGCCATGACAAATTGCTTGTAATCGTTCATAATCGCCAAGTCTACTTTCTGAATTGCCCGCCAAGATCGGCGATCATTTTAAATTATCATCGGATAATAATAACGATATTTTGCATAAGTACGCGCGTATAACCCCGAAGTCTTCGGTTCAACGCGCCTAATGCAATAAGAATATTAAACACTAATTCAGCGTGTCAAAAAATACAACCACTAACTTTTGTTTTATATTTTGCGTACAATAAGTGCAGATCCGTCTGCACTTTCGCATACGACAAGCACACAGTCTCTGCAGCAATACAAGATAATATTCAATTACCCTGTACTATTATCTTTGATATTGCGTTTTGAGCGTATTATCGCCCAAACGAATTGACTTACGCCCAAATATGGCATATAATTGGGCGTAATGCAAGGAGCTGGGCGAATGAGAGCGTTTCGATATGAGAAGATAGCGAAGAAAACATGGGATAATGAAACTTTGCAGCTGATCGCTGGAATACGCGAATGCAAAGGAAGGCAGGAGATGTTTCTTGCGCAGAAACCAGCGGTTCTAAAAAAGCTGGTGGAGATCGCGAAGGTACAGAGCACAGAGGCGTCCAACAAAATTGAGGGAATCGTGACCACAAACACGCGTTTGAAGCAGCTTTGTGAAGAAAAGGTATTGCCCCGAAATCGAGACGAGGAAGAGATCAGCGGATATCGCGATGCGCTAAACACCATTCATGAGAATTTTGAGTACATACCGATCATACCAAACTATATTCTGCAGCTTCATGGCATGCTTTATCGCTACTCCGGGCGTGAGATCGGTGGTCGGTTCAAAAACGTTCAGAACTATATCACCGAAACTCGTGCGGACGGAAATGCATGGACACGTTTCACACCCCTTGCGCCGTATGAGACCCCTGAAGCAGTAGCGCAAATCTGCGCGAGTTACAGTAAGGCAATTGATGACGGAGCTGTCGATCCATTGATCTTGATACCAATATTTATCGATGATTTTCTCTGCATCCACCCATTCAACGATGGAAACGGCAGAATGAGCCGCCTTCTGACAACATTGTTGCTTTATCAGACCGGCTTTGTAGTCGGGCGCTATATCAGTTTGGAAGCGAAGATTGAAAAGACCAAGGACGTGTACTACGATGTCTTGCAGTCGGCATCCGCGGGATGGCATGAAGAGATGAATAACCCGACTCCTTTGATCAAATACTTGCTTGGCATCATTCTTTCCGCATACAGGGATTTTGAAGACAGAGTCAACTTGGGCGACGAAAAGCTACCCGCAGTCGAACAGGTGCGGCAGGCGGTCAAAATGAAGATCGGTAAGTTTACGAAGAGCGAGATCATGGAACTATGTCCGGGCATAGGCAAAACTTCGGTTGAAAATTCACTGAAAGCCTTGGTCGAAGATTCCTTTATAACACCTCACGGGCAAGGAAAAGCGACCTACTATACCAGGAACAAATAGAGATAACAGAAACGATATAGTAAAAGTATCTGTTCAAAGGGCAGGTGCTTTTTATGTGCTCAACGGGATAAAAAGAACGCCTTTACAGAGGGCAAGGATTGAACTCGCCAGCTAACGATCTTATGTCGTTTTTAAGCGCGAAAGTGAAATAAGATCATAAAATTCAATGTGCAATTTCAATTTGCGAGCGTCGGAAGATCCAATGCCAATTCGGTACTGAAATCATGATGCTGTTTTGCTGCTGTTAAGATGCACGAAGCGTAAACGGCGTGGTTACGGTTCCGAATTGTCATACTCCAACAAAGCCTGCCATTCACGACGCTTATACAGAACCCGAAGTATTTGTACGGTTGTATTGCCTTCGACAGCGGAGTAGAAAACAATGTAATTGCCGACGAATGATCGCCGAACGCCGAGAGCAGCATAGGGTTCTTCTTTGAGAGGGCGCTGCCTGAATGTAAGCATATGCAAAGAATCGATGGCTTCCTGAAACGAAAGAAACAACCGCGCCGCGGCATCGGGTTCATGAAGCACATCGGCAATATAACCGAAGATCTGGTTCAGATCCTGTTCGGCTGCGGCAACAATCCGAATTTCATACTTTTCCAAGACCGTGCTTCCTCTCTATATCGGAAAATACGTCTTTCGCCTTGCGGCTTTTGCCAGACTCTGCGTCGGCGAGGCCGGCATCCAGCATGCGGTACAATTCGCGCTTGCCGCTGAGTCGTTCATACTCGGCATTGGACATGACGACAAGGTCGCCGGTGCCGTTCTTTGTGATGAACACCGGTTCCTGATGCTGATTGCAGAACTCGGAGATTTCTCCATACCGATTACGAAGGTCAGAACTGGGACGGATTACAGCCACTGTGATCACCTCCTGCTTTTAGATAGACAAAATGTATCATGATAACGATACGTAGTCAAACGTAAAGAACTCATAAATCCACTCAGGCACTTGTTTCGCTCCCGCGAAAAGCCGAAAAACTCCCACAATTACGTTCTCAAGCATCCGCTCATATTAGCGCCTAATGGTCAGCAGATTTGCAAACCTTTTAAGCGTTTTGGTTTTGTTAAATCCTCAATAATCGAACCTTTTAGCTGTGCTGATGTTAGTTTTCTGCTTAGGCCAAGACCTTCTTCAAGCGCTATAATAAACGGCCTGCAAAGCCTTTCTGCACCCGATTTATCGTAATCAACAACTGCGATGAAATAGAGTTGCTTCTTTAACCATTATTTTGTGAAAAGGCAAGATCCAGAATTGAATTGGGATTCAATTCAATATCATTACATATGTCCAAGCAAATCTGCGGTAGATCTGACGACTGTACCCGGTTAGGATCCTTTTTCTGCCAGTTAAAAACAATTTTCCATAGAAATCCTTAACAGTAGATAGTTGAATATTATCTATATACTATATCAAACACGGTACTGAAACAATATGTTTTATACTACTATTTCCGTTTAATCTTCTCGAAATCGCACCCTAATAGTCCACCAATTACATGCATGCTATTATGAGTTGTAAGTATTATCCGAATTGATAATAAGTGCTTTAATAAATCAATGCATTGGCCGTCGAATATAGACGATTCTGAAAGGGCTTTGTTCTTAAGGCACTGAAAAACTGCATGTGTAACGAAGTTCTATACATTTTATAAAACAATGTCCCATTTTCCATCGTTTTACAGTTTTATTGGTAGTATCCAAAATCATGCAAGGAGGCTACCATGAAAAAGAAACTTATATCACTGTTGTTCGCAATGCTACTTCTCGTGTCAAGTATCTCCGTCGCACATGCGCAAGCGGAAGGTATGTCAACTCGCTCCGCTATGAGCGTGCGCGCAAGTATCAGTAGTTCTGGTCGGGTAACCGGTACCGGAACCAGTGCAAATGAACACAAGACTGTGACGATTACGCTTTATCGCCAGTCTGGCAGCTCGTGGGTATATGTCACATCCGCGACAAAAACAAAAACTGCCGCGACTGTAACTGCAACAGCGACCGCAACACTGATTGACGGTGCGTATTATAAAGCGGTGGCAACTTGCCAGAATGATTCCATGTCATCGCCCATTACACATACCACTTATTACTCGAACTAGTCGGATGCAGAATTGCCGCCTGTCCTAATTTTAGGCAGGCGGTTTTTCGTTGCTCCAGGTTAAGGAATCCAGAATCTCGTACATTGCAGTATCTGTCGGCACATCATTCGCATAGATGCTAAAGACCAATCCATCACAAAGCATTGCGGCGGCAAACGACTGGTCCGCCTCTAGATAACTTCCTTCCAAAGTATCCCCACTCGGTAACGTATATGAGAAATACTCGCCTTCAATACCCAAGGTGATATTCAGCTGGTCTTCTGCCGGCCATTGTTCGCTCAGAACTATATCGCTGTCCCCCTTGTAATATTCGATCGTAAATCCCGGTTTTCGATCGGAGTAAGTCGTGAGCAGGATTTCAATCGTCTCAAACTTTGTGCCGCGCAGGTATAGGAAAGAATCCTCAATATAATTTGAAATGTCATCAAGCGAGTCTAACTTGATTTCGGTCTCATCCGGAACGCCGGGGCTTGCAACTGGAATCTCGTGAATATCATTTCTGCTCGTGCCCACGGGATGTATATATAGGACATTATCAAAGAACTCTGTTATCGTCGTGATGGCCTCTTCAGCAAGCGCCCGTCCCTGGGGAGTAAACCCAAAGAAGGTAATGATAAGTAGAATACTAATCGCGATTGCAATTAGCCTCTGGCTTTTCACTGAGACTTTTTTCTTTGGCGTATCTTTCGCACTTTGTGGTTGAAACCCAGTTAAGCGGATCCATTCTTCCTGCGATTTACCTGCTTTTATACGCGCGTTCTCCATAATAGAGGTCGCACTCGGATAGCCGCCTTGCGTCAACGTGAGACGATGCGCTTTATGGTCACTAAGTAACCTGTCGGGTTCCAGCAACCAGGGCTTTCGAGTTATTTTATTTTTAAGCAATAACCATCTAAGCATAAGTCACCTACGACTAAAAAACGTCAATTGCAACAAAAATGGGACATTTGCTAAAAAAATAAATGTCCAGATCACTTCATCGACTTTGACCGATATTGATAATTGTTTTTTTATTCGATAAATCCGCTTCCGAAGTGCCGCGTAATCCATGTTATATATCTTTGCAAGATCGGCAATGGAGATGCCATATGAAACATTCAGAATGAGTATCTCTTGAATTTTTTCCGGCTGATCCTTCAATTTTTCTTTTATAAACAACCGTAGCTCAATATCGAGTTGAGAACGATCCTGTTTGTGAGCTTCGTCTGTATATGATTCTTGTATGTCGTCGATATCTACGTCATGCTTGAACACGCTATCTACATTGGGCTTATATTTATCCTTCGCCAGGGAATAAACGATTCGCAGCATGTAAACAAGGCATGCAGCTTCATTCTCAAATACAGGTGAACGTTCCAACAACTTTAAAATGACGTCTTCCACAACATCCGTGGTTTCATATCGATTCCCGTTCAGGTAACCGAGCGCGGCTCTAAATAAACGTCGCTCGAATTTTAAATAGCACTCTGTAAGTTCTTGGCTTGTTTCAATCATTTCCGCTCCGGTCCATTCTCCTCGCGCAGCCACCCCATTGACCAATGTGCATCGAAATTAAAAATCGTTCTCTCCAGGATTGAGCATGACTTTGAGCAAAGCACCTAACATCTCAAGTTGTTGCTCAGAACAACGAGTGACCAAATGCTGAATCTCTTCTAACTTGGGATCTGGCATATCTTTTTTTTGAAAGAACAGCTCACACGGGTTTACTTGCAGTTGTTCGACTATATTTCTCAGTACGTTATACCCCGGTAACTGCGAGTTAGTTTCCAAATTCTGATACTGACGAATGCTCAGGTCTATTTTTTCAGCCATTTTTTGCTGGGTCAAACCGCGTTCAGTACGAATCCGTCGCAGCAGATCGCCGAATTTTACGTCTTCCTCACGCACTAATATTCACCTCAGCACTATTGTTTCAAGAAATCTCCACCTTTAGAACGCATTATGATACATGTTTTTAACGCATTATAATGCGCTTTTATGTTATATTGGTTTCACAGGCATCACTGAATAATGAGCATTTACAGTTCATGTCCCATAAAAAGGAAAAAAAGCGTTTAGTAAATGTAAGGGTAATACATGTTTTGCGAACTCTTACGGAATAAAACTAATCGGGGAAGAGGCGATGCCTATGATTGCACAGAACAAAATGTCCTTGTAAACAACGAGCCGGACAGCCCCCACCGCGAAAGCGATGGCGTTCACAAGGACAATGTCATCATAACAACCGCTTTAGCAAAAAGCAATACAAACTGATTGCTAATGCGAAGCACAAACCACGTGACCTGAACAGTTGACTGCTCTGCAGGAAACTAGTTGCAATGAAAGGAGACCCTCATGAAAAAGTATAAACTTTCCATTCTGAGTCTATGCGTTCTTTGTATGCTTGCATTCTCAGGAACTGCATTAGCTACAAACCCAACCTATGACTTTAATCTGGAAAATACCGGGCAATCTTTCAATATTGACTCCGGAAGCACAAACAAAAAATCCTATGCTAATCGCGGATGGACGCTCTATGTCGATGAACTCTCCATCGAAAGCGGTTCAGCGGGGATGTGCTTTGTTCCTTTCCGTAGAACCTCAGGAAGTACTTACTCTAAGTCCGGCAACGTCAAGTGGATAACCAGAGTCCGCAGTACCCCCGGCACGTATGGTACTGGCGAAGCCGTAGCGAACGCATACTATCGAATCGCCGCTCGGATCGACGATGATTATGATGGACCGTTTTCCGCCTCAGGAAGCTGGAATTCCGACACGTAGTCGTCTATCGAACCTGTTCGTTGCCGCATCTTGCGGCAACGAACAGGCCATGTGCCAATTCAAAATCATTTTCGAGGAGGTGTCCTGAATCATGCGACGAATACTTAGTCTATTATTGATTCTCCTTCTTTTCACGGCCGGATGCGCGGCTGCGCCTGACAAAATCACCGTTGACGGTATAGACAAGGCAATCAGTCAGAACGAAGAAGCCGCCATGGATCTGGATATTGAGACGGACGTCGCTTCCGTGCTGGAGGCTCTGCCGGACGAAATCAATACTACAATTCAAGGCGAAAACGCAACCCTATCCATAGCCGCAAAGGTACAACAACCCAATATTGATTCCATTTATACGGCTATCTTGCAGCCAATCACGTATGATGAGGAGAAACTGGTCAACTTCTGCTTTGCAGAGCAAGCCACAAAGGCGGTGCGCGATGGCAGCCAGCAGGACCAAGGTAGTGTTGAGTACTACATTTCGGAAGACGAAACGACAGGGCAAATTGCTGCGCTTGATCTGTACAGCAATGGCGAGCTCTTTTATTATAGCGATACGCTGGACGCTCAATATTCAAGTGAGGATAAAGCGAAGCAGGAGAATGCACCGAATTGCTCACTTTCCAAAGAGGATGCAATCCTGTTTGCCAAGAATTATTTAGCAGGATTGGGTATTGATTCGATCGATATCACCAAGGAAACGGCTTATGTTGCCGACCATGGTGCCGGGAAAGGATTCTATTCGCTCGATTTTACCGTCAACTATTTCGGTATCCCCTTTGTTGCCAGAGGGACAACGGTAGGTATGAATCCTCCGCAGGGAACTATATTCGTGGCGGAAGAAGGTGTCATTATGCTCAGTGGGAATTTCATGCTTGAAGCCGTGAATTCTACTCCGATCGATCAAATATTGTCTCTTGCTGATATCTTGTCGTTGATCCCCGATATGATGGATACCAGAATCAAAACGCAGAGCGATACGCCGGTCGAAGAAATATCGTTACGCTATATTATAAAAGCGGATGAAAACAATCATCCCGAATTAGTACCGGTTTGGCTCTTTGACATCGATCAGGAGGCCGCGAAAGCCGTCATTGGAGACCAAGACGAATATCTCATTCGGGGCAGTCAGGATCTGATGTTCAATGCGCTTACGGGGCAGTTGGAGAAATGAAAATGACTGTTTTAGAACTGGAAACCGATAACAGGCGCGCGTTGCTGTCCTATCGCTTCTTCATCGCTTGTGCTTTGGCTCTATTTCTGCTGATTCGGGCTATGGTCTACTATGGCGCGTTCGACCCCGCAAACAAACTCGACAGACTTCTTATCCTGACGTTTCCCATGAGCCTAAGCGGCTTTACGCCATTTGCCGTCCTGTTCCCGTTGATCCCATACGCCACAAGCTTTTGCGACGAATATAATTCGGGCTACGCAAAATTCATTATTACCAGAATCGGTGTCAAGCAATATGCGAAAAAAAAGAGCGTTGCGGTTGGATTATCCGGTGCTCTGGCGATTGGCATCCCTTTTCTGATCGTTTTCGTGCTGATTGCCATCATCGGCGTACCAACTACGACGGCAAACATGAGCGACTTCTATTACGGCAAGATATGGGCACCATATGCAGCTATCTGGGGCGGAAACCTCGTGCTGGCGGCAAAGTTGGTGTTGGGCTTGTTCTTTGGCTGTGTATGGGCTTTGGTAGGCCTTGCGATTTCCACTGTTGCAACGAATCGCTATGTAGTCATCGTGGGGCCGTTTATCCTGTATCAGGCACTATGGCGATTGTTGGCCAACTTACCGATCAATCCGCTCTACATGCTAAGGGGAGACTTTGGTTTCCAGGGACAGTTTATTGGTTCCTATGTGTTGTATATTCTACTCTACCAGACAATATGGATTGTCCTGGTATGTGTTGCAGTTATGTTTGGTATTCGGCGGAGGGTTGAAAATGTTTAGCTTTCGAGAAGCTGTTGGCATCTGCAGATGCCAGTTCAGAGAATGGCCGGGCAACGCGCGCGTCTATATAGCGTTTTTGTTTGGCATGGCGGTGTCTTCGATGCCGATTCTAAACTATTTGGATTTTGCCAAAGCTCTCAATGAACCAATGAATGCGGTGGAGCCATTTATCATCCTGCAGTCGTTAAGAGAATATATGACGTTGCTGCTGCTTGGTCTGTTGCTACTGCTTTCCAACACGCCATTTATCAACCAACGATCGATGTACGCAATCATTCGCGTATCGCGCAAAAGCTGGGTGGTCGGAATGATACTGTACATCTTTGCAGCGGCATTCCTTTACTATCTTACGATGCTTACATTTTCGGTCGTTTTAGTTGCCGCTCATGCCTACTGTGGTAATTTCTGGAGTGATGCGATTTATACACTGACCAATATGAAATCAGTCACCGCCAGCATTGAATTTGGCATTTATTTCCCGTACATTACGGTAATAAAATCATTCAGCCCGTTACAGGCGTTATTCCATACGGTATGTCTCGCCAGTCTGTACGGAGCCATTCTTGCTCTCGTCATGTTCACAATCAGCATGCGGAACGCTAGAATCTATGGACTGCTTGCGGCGCTGATCGTTCACGCAGGCGGGTTCATCCTCATTTCAGAGGCTCTCCTGAATGTGCCCAAGGCGTCACTGCTTGCAAATGCATTGCTTGGGCTCCATACGTTTACCTCCAGTGCCGCATCCGGAATGTCCCTTCAATATTCCTATCTTCTTTTCGGATTCATATGCGTTTTGCTATCTGCTGTTGCCATTCTATTATCTCGGAAGCTTGACTGCAGAGTGTCGCTGGGTGAAAAGCAATGAGTACACGAAAGCGGAAATGGATTCCACCTTGCTTGTATACCATGAATCCCATATTCCTGGGCGTTTTTATCGTCACTTTTATCGCGTTGAATCTTACCGAACCGGGAGGAAGCGATTCGAGTCTGTTCTGGGGCGGCATTGCGTTTCAGGCAGACCCGAATTCGCTTGACCTCATCGGTCTTGGACGTTGGATGCTGTTCGTTTCCCCATATATTTTATTTGCATGTGTTTTGAGCGAACAGGAACTCAATAAAATGGGGCCTTATGTGATCCCGCGTTATCAATCATATACAAGATGGTGGCGTTCGAAAGTTCTTTCCCTGATGATTGGATGTTTGATTTACCTTGCATTAGGGGTGATTGAGACAATGATCCATTTGAATTTTTCCGGCCAAGGTGTCCAGGATATCGGCCTGAGCAGCCTCGGGGTTCCACTGTGTCTGACATTCCTGCACTTATATCTGATTTCATTGCTGATATTGGCCGGCCACACGCTATTTTCAAACCAGCATGTCATTGCGCTGGGCGCATTGGGCATCGAAGGAATCACCTTGTTGCCGGCTATGATGCATGCTAAAGTCAGCCGATTTATGTTTGGAACCTGGGGTATGCTATACAGGAGCAATCTGGCGAATCAAACATTCGGATTTCATATTATTGCTATTTTGCTCGTTCAGACGATATTGTGTGCAATCCTCATTGTCGGTATGCCATTCGTGCTAAAGAGGCGTGGCGTTTTTTCAACGCTGCGCGTATAGAAAGGATTGGAAAGATGTTTGTTTTTCAGGATGTGTCTAAAAAGTTTGGAACGGAACAGGTTCTTGAGCACGTTTCTGCGGAATTCGGAAGCGGGCAGATACACGGTATTATCGGAAAAAACGGTTCGGGAAAAACAGTATTCCTGAAGCTGGCCTGCGGCCTGTTGTATCCTGATGAAGGGCAAGTGCTGGTGAATGGCGAGCAGTTAGGAGCGGATACGGATTTCCCCGATAATATTGGAATCATTATTGAAGCCCCCGGATTTTTATCATACCATTCCGGTTATAAAAACCTGCTGTATTTAGCCTCATTGAGAAATCGAATCGGGAAGAATGCGCTCAAAGAAGCAATGCGTAAGGTTGGACTAAACCCATCCGATAAAAAGCCAGTAGGAAAATATTCTCTTGGTATGAGGCAGCGGCTTGGAATCGCTCAGGCTATCATGGAAAACCCGCCACTTCTGGTGCTGGACGAACCCATGAACGGCCTTGACAAGAATGGAATTGAAGAAATGCGCGCGCTTTTTCTTCAGCTCAAAGCCAAAGGAACAACGATCCTTCTTGCAAGTCATGTTAAGGATGATATTGAAGTATTGTGTGACACGGTGAGTCAAATTGTAGACGGCGTACTCACACGCGTCCAGTAGCTCTCATTGCTTTGGTATATGATTTCTCCATTTTGAATGTGTCTGCTTTTCAGCTCAGTGTTCCGTAAGAACACTGAATAGTGGCGAAATCACTAGACCAAAGCACGGCAAAACCGATGTATCATCCAATCACATCTATTATCTTAATTAAGTTTTCGCGCTTAATTACGCTTCGATTGCCCCGCGTACCTAAACGTGTAACACACGTTTGGAAATTTCGTACGAAGCGTCATGCCTGGCCTCACACCTGTATATGACGCTTTTTTCGTATGTCCAGAAATAACAATCCGCTCTCCTCCCGCCTCCTTTCCAGTCGGCACAGTACAGCAAAACTGGAAAGGAGCAAAAAAATGAAACGCATCAATTTAAGGCACTACTACCCCTTCTACACATCCGACTGTTTCGTCGAAGTCCCGGACGACATTGCAGCGCAAATGCATACCTTCAAGAATCAGGAAGCCGCGTACCGATTGCGCACCTATCGTTACAAGGCTTATTTTTCACTGGATCGAGACGACGGCATTGAAAACGACATCCTGCTGCTTACGCCTTCCGCAGAAGATCTGGCAGAGCGCCACTTCCGGCAGGAACGGCTTCTCCGTGTAATCAGGCAACTGCCTGAGGTTCAGGGACGCCGAATCTATTCACTTTACTTCCTCGGGATGAGTAAGCACAAAATCGCTCAAATCGAAGGCGTAAACGAAAGCAACGTCCGCAAGTCGATCGCCCGCGGACTGGTACGTCTGAAAAAAATATTAAAGAATTTTTAAGAAAGGGGGCCGGTTTTGCCTCCAAAATGAAATGGTAGATAGAGAGGCTTTTCCTCCAGTGGTACTTTGACAACTTCATATACGGCGTTTCAGGTACAAAAACCCGTACGACGAGCGAAACAAGGCACGATATACATTGTAATCGCGTTTTCCTTGAACACGATTCGGCAAATCGCGCACCATGATGCGTACGGCGATCACGCAGAACGTCAAGGATCTGCTCAACTCCAAGCAGGCCGAAAACATCTTTGAAAACAGCGACCTTATCCTTCTGCTGAATCAGGCCCCGGGCGACCGCGCGATTCTCGCCAAACTGCTCAACATTTCGCCGCACCAGCTCTCTTATGTGACGCATTCCGGCGAAGGCGAAGGACTGATTGTGTATGGCGACGCCATCCTCCCGTTCCTCGATCATTTTAACAAGGAGTCGAGGTTGTATCAGGTGATGACGACGAAGCCGGGGGAAATCTAAATTAAGCGTACAGATCTCTAACATGCTATAATCACTATTATAAGTATATCGTGTAGATATTACTTTCTGTGCAAGTCTACATTCCCCGAAATTACAAAATGAAAAGTATAATTATGGATGTCTTATGGACGAATACGTAAAAGCTTTTGACGAAGAATTCATAAAACGAACGCAAAGCATAATTGAGCAAGCAGATTCGCTTAAGTACAGCTTCACACTGCTCCTGAACTGTACTCTTGCACTAGTATGCCTGCCAATTGAGAGAAGTCAAAGAAGCGGTGATGCAAATGCTACAATCTATAGCGATTTAATATCCAAATTGTCTGACGAATTAGGTGCCCGAAATGTAATTTCGGAAACGATTTCTCCAACTCCGCCCTTGCAAAAGCTTAAGTGTCTTCGGAATGGTATTGCTCATGTAGCAATGGGCGCGGTAAATGAAAAGGGAACCCTTTCAGAGTTTTCTATAGTAGGATCGACGACACATCGAAAAACCACGTATTCATGCAGCTTTCACTTTAACAAAGATCAATTGCAAAAGTTTGCTTTATTCATGTCTAGCAAATACTTAGAAATTTCCACAGCCGTTTGATGCGGGTGGAAAATCTTAAACTAACTATTCCCTTAAAAGGAGGTAGATAAACTACTACTGGTCTAGTCCCGTAGAAATGGACCAGATACAATGTTAGAAAAAATGTAAAAGACTTGCTCAACTCCAAGCAGGCCGAAAACATCTTTGAAAACAGTGACTTCATTCTGCTGCTGAATCAGGCCCCGGGCGACCGCGCAATCCTCGCAAAACTGCTCAATATCTCGCCGCATCAGCTGTCGTACGTGACGCATTCCGGCGAGGGCGAAGGGCTGATCGTGTATGGCGACACCATCCTCCCGTTCCTCGATCATTTCAACAAGGAGTCGCGACTGTATCAGGTAATGACGACAAGCCGGCGGAAATAATGTAGCCAAACCCCCTTACGCTATTTAAATTCCTATAGTATATTGATTTATGAGGTGAACTGCTATGAGTTTTGAATATACAGTCTTGGAAAATGGGTTTGACTTCATTTTATTATCTTTGAGGAATCTCTGGACAATTTACAACGAAAAACCAGATGAGCAGGAAAAGAAAAGGCTAATGAAGTACGCTTTGCTTCATGCATCTTCAGGTGTAGAACTTGTATTAAAGTACTATTTGTTACAGAATCATTGGACGTATATTTTCTCGGATATGAACTCAGCAAATGGTGATGCGTTCCAAAAAGGCAAGTTCACAAGCGCAGATTTGAAAACCATTTTAGAAAGACTTGAAAACCTTTGCGACGTCATCTTGACGGATGAACAGAAAAACAATTTCTTACGTTTAAAGAAGCGGCGTAATAACGCAGAGCATTTCGTCCTTAAAGAATCATTTGAAGCGATACAGGCCTCAATCCACAGAAGTATTTCTTCACTAATTCAAGTAATACTACAGTATTACGATTTAGATGATTTTAACGAAAAAGAAGATGTTATGTTTGCAGAAATAAAAGATGCGTTGAGAGATCTTAAGCAGCACTATGACGATGCAAAAACGATTGCACAAATTCAGCTTGAACGTCATCCTCTTGGAAAATACGCGATGACTTGCCCTGAATGTGGTGAAGATTTCCTAATCTGCGATGATGGAGTTCAATGCTTCTTCTGTGATTATATTGGCTCAGGCAAAAGTGCCGCTCGGCAATATATAGAAAACATAATGAACATTAGCTCTTATTCGGCTATCAAAGACGGCGGCGAGTTTCCTCAATATGCTTGTCCCGAATGCGGCGAAGAGGCACTCGTAATGGACGTTGCGGATAAAACAGCTTTCTGTTTCTCTTGTGGATATGCAGCACCAATAGATACTTTAGTGTTTTGTGCAGAATGCAACCAACCATTTGAAGGCTTAGAAGATGACGGTTGCATATGTCATACATGCTTAGAGAAGCTAGTTGAAAATGATTAACGGTACAAACGTGTTTTTGAACAACCCTGCAGCTTCTCCCGCCTCATCAAGGCGGTTTTTTTTATGCCCGAAAGGAGATGATGCCATTTGAGAGACTATTCCTGTTTGCGCTTCTCCGATGAAGATCGCGCAACGCCGGAACTAGAAGAACCCATCCGCAACGCTGAACACGCCGCAGGCAAGCTAAACAAACACACAACAAAAACCACCCGTTGAGGTGGTCTTTGCTTTGGCGTGCCCGAAAGGATTCGAACCTTCGACCTTTGGAGTCGGAGTCCAACGCTCTATCCAGCTGAGCTACGGGCACATATAATGCTATGTTGTTCGCATGAATACGCCGAAAACGGAAGGAATATCCACCAAACGTGCAAAAGGGATTATACCACAGGTTTATTCTTGTAGCAATAGGCGATCGCCTCGCCAACGGTCGCGACCGGAACGGTTTTCAAGCCGTCTATCTTTGACTTTTTCGCGGTCTTTGGCACAAATACCGTCGTGTATCCAAGCCGCACGCACTCGTTCAGCCGCGTCTCAAGACGGCTGACACTCCGTACCTCGCCTGTTAAGCCGACTTCGCCAAGCGCGGCCGTGTGCACGGGCAGCGGCAGATCCATCAGCGCCGACGCGACGCACAGTGCAACAGCTAGGTCGGTGCTGCGCTCGTTCAACTTTAATCCGCCGACCACGTTGAGGTACACGTCCTTGTTGGATAGTTTCAGATGCGCTTTCTTCTCCAGTACAGCAAGCAGTAGACTCAGTCGGTATGCGTCCACACCCGCACTCGTCCTGCGCGGATTGCCAAATGCATTTTCCGTCAGCAGAGACTGCACTTCGGCAAGGATCGGCCTGGAACCTTCCATTGCGCACGTCACGGCACAGCCCGGTGCGCTTTCTCCTGAAAGGAACAATCGCGACGGGTCCGTTACCTCCTGCATGCCATCGTCGCACATTTCAAATACGCCGACTTCGTTCGTAGAGCCGAACCGGTTTTTTACCGCACGCAGCAGCCGCAATCCTTCGTGCCGGTCTCCCTCAAAATATAAAACGGTGTCCACGATGTGCTCCAGCACGCGCGGACCCGCGATGTTTCCGTCCTTTGTCACATGCCCGACGATCATGACCACGACGCCGGTGTCCTTTGCAAAACGCGTCAGCCGTGCCGTCGCCGCACGAACCTGACTCACGCTGCCGGGCGCGCCGGTGCTTTCCTCGGAATACATGGTCTGTATGGAATCGATTATGAGGATGTTGCAGCGGGTGACACTCGCTTCATCGATGATATGTTCCAAATCGGTCTCGCAAAGGATGTCCATATCGTTTTTCATGCCAAGCCGATCGGCGCGCAGCTTGATCTGCGCCGCACTCTCTTCGCCGGAAACATACAAAACGGCGCCGTCCCTTGCAAGTGTGTCCGTCGCCTGTAATAGTAACGTGGATTTACCGATACCGGGATCGCCGCCAAGCAGCACGACCATGCCGCGCAGAAGCCCGCCGCCAAGTACGCGGTCGAGTTCTTCCATGCCTGCGGACACGCGCTTTTGCGGCAGCGGCGTCACCTTCGAAAGTTTCTGTGAAACCGCCGAACCGGGAGACGTGGACTTTACCTTGACCTGAACGGCTTCCGTCATGGTGTTCCAGCTGTTGCACTGCGGGCATCTGCCCATCCACTTTGCAGATTCATAGCCGCACTCACCGCAGATATATGTCACGCGATCCTTGGCCATTGCGTCACACCACCTTAATGTACTTCCACAGCGGGAAATCCGGATCGGTCATGTCGCGCCAGAGCGCGTAGTTGCCGCCCGCCATCACAAACTGGGAATTGGTGGATGTTTCGCTGATCACATAGGTTTTATTGTCGGAAAATACATAAGCATATACGCTCTCATCGCGGCTGTACGCCACGCAGGTCGGCGTAATGTCAAAGTCGATCACACCGCGCGCAATCCGCTGTGGGCTTCCGCCGCCAACGCTCACGTACAGGTCGCTGTCGCCGTCATGATTGCCGGTCAAATATGCCCAGCGGTCACCCGCCGATTTCGGGTCATGCACATAGCTGCCCGCAGAATAATCCCAGCGGCTGTTGTCCGAGAGTAAAACCGTGCGGATGATGCTCTGTCCTTCATTCTGATCATCCGCGTCGGCATAGATCACCTGTCCGCTTTTGATCGAAGGATCGGAGTCGGCATAGCTCGAGTTTACAAACACCGCAAGCGTAATGATTTCCCCGCTTTCGATATCGCAGACCATCAGTTTCGCCGTGGTCTCGTCGGTACGTTCCGTCCACACCAAGTACGGCGCCTCAAACGCGAGTTTCGGCGCTTCCAGCGCAAACTCGGCCAGCGCGCTTGTTTCTCCCGTCGCCTTGTCCAGCATGCGGATACTGCCACCGCCGGACGTCTTGGCGTCGATGTAAATCAACGTGTCGCCGTTTTCAAGCGGATAGCGCAGCGTGTCGTTCTCCATGGCGGTCTCGATGTTTACAAAAGCGCCCGTTTCCGGGTTGAGCCGGACCAGCCGGTCGCATGCGTCTTCCGACGCTCCGGTCGCAAAGAGGATTTCGCCTTCATAAACCGACGGATCGACAACAGCCGTCGGAAGGCCGTAGCCTGCGCCGAACTGCACCGTCTTGACCGAATTCGTTAAAATTGGGTTGACCGGTGCCGCGGTTTCCTGTACGGCAGTTACCGCAGGTTCTTCGGAAAACAGAGATTCCCCACTCTCCACGCGTTCAATAATGTACGGCACGATCACATAAATCGTCAGCAGCACGAATGTGGCGAGAAGAACCAAAGCCAGCACAAGTTTTAACGCCGGACCGTATGAGGTCGCGTCAAGATTCCAGCGCCGCTTGGACGGCGAATATTTCAAATGTTTGCTTGTACGTTTCACGGATATCATTTTACCCCAAGCCGCCGAATCGGTCAACGAAATAAACTGTTAAGTGCGGAGGCACAAAAATTTTTCCCTTTGTTCAGCTGCGGCGCGTGCGGTATCAATTGTGATTGCTTCTTTCGTCAAACCACAATTTATGGTATCATTACTTCTGAATAGGAACTGGGAGATATCACAATGGCTTATCGCGCCTTGTATCGTCAATACCGCCCGAACCGCTTCTCGGAAGTGATCGGACAGGATCATATTACAATCACTCTCAAAAATCAGGTTGCGGCGGACCGTCCGGCGCATGCCTATCTTTTTTGCGGCACGCGTGGCACAGGTAAAACGACCTCTGCGCGCATTTTGGCGCGCGCGGTCAATTGCCTTTCGCCGGAAGACGGCGAACCTTGCGGCAAATGCGAGGCCTGTATGGCTTCCGGTGGAGATGGCGTTGCGGACATTACGGAGATCGACGCAGCAAGCAACAACAGCGTCAGCGACGTCCGCGACCTAATCGACAGCGCACAGTATGCCCCGCTGAAGCTGCGGCGGCGTGTGTTCATCATCGACGAAGTCCATATGCTCTCCGGTGCGGCGTTCAACGCGTTGCTCAAAACGCTTGAAGAGCCGCCGGAACACATCCTGTTTATATTGGCCACGACCGAACCGCAGAAACTTCCTTCCACGATTATTTCACGCTGTCAGCGCTTCGATTTTCACCGGCTGAGCGTTCCCGATATCAAGCAAACCCTAACGGACGTGCTTGCCCGTGCGGATGCAAGTATTGAAGACGGAGGATTGACGCTGATTGCACGCGCTGCACAGGGTGGCATGCGCGATGCACTTTCGCTTGCCGACCAATGCCTTGCTTTTTGCGGCAATACGGTCTCCACACAGAATGTTTACGACGTGCTTGGCAGCATGGAGGACGTGTTTCTGTTCGACATGGCGGACGCACTGCTCACCTCGGACGCACCGGGTGCGTTAAAAATGCTCGACGGCATCGTGCATGCGGGACGCGATCTTTCCGTCTTTTGCGCCGATCTTGCCGCGCATTTCCGCGCGCTGCTGCTTGCAAAAACATGCGGCAGATGCGAAGATCTCCTCGACTGTACGGAAGACGTCATGTCGCGCTATCTTAAGCAGGCAAACGACGCTTCCGAAGCGCGGCTGATGCTCGCGGTCGATCGGCTTCTTGCCGCACAGAACGACATGCGTTACCTGCCGTCGCCACGCACAATGCTGGAAAGCGCATTGATCCACATTTGCCGGCCGGAAGACTCGCTTTCGATGGCTGGATTGGAAGCACGCGTCGACCGGATGGAAGCACAACTTAAGGACGGTATTCCCGCACGCAAACCCGCGCCAACGGCCCACATCGAACCAGCTAAGACAGGAACGCCTGTCGAAACCGTCAAACCGACCGTACCGCCGACTCCCGCAGTAGAAACAGCGGTTGAACCCCTAAAAAAGGCGGAATCGGCGAAAGAAACCGAGCCGCCAAAGCAGGCCAAGCCTGCCGCCGATAAACCCAAGGCGACCGACGATGCAACGGCAATTTGGCGCGAAACCATTGTCGCGGTTCCGAATATGTTCATTCAAGCGCTGGCACGGGAAGGCACGGCAATCCGTTTAGAAAACAACACACTGTCAGTCGGATTTCCGGATTCGCAGCAGGTGAAATACAAAAATATCTCCGCGCCGATCAACTTTGAGCCGATCCAGCGCGCGCTCCAATCGATTCGCCCGGATACGCAGCTGTCGTTTACGCTGACAAAAACCGCACCGGCAAGCGATCAGGCTGCGTCGGTTGCGAAGGAACTCTTCGGTGACAAGCTGACGATCGAATAGGCGAAAATCGCCTCGTTTTCGACTGTTGATCTCGCTTGAACTGTGCGTGAAGCGCGTTACAAGTGCATTCAAAAGCATTGATCGGCGGTAATAATAAGCTCTTTTTGTTTCTTTTTCTTTCAAGAAAAAGAATACCAACCCATAACGAAACATCAGGAGGTATCCTTTTATGGCAAAAGGTGGATTTCCCGGCGGCGGGAACATGCAGCAGTTAATGATGCGCGCACAGCGCATGCAGCAGGACGTGCAGCGCGTACAGGCGGAGCTGAACGTGCGTGAATTTTCGGCAAGTTCCGGCGGCGGCATGGTCACCGTGACCGTGACCGGCAACAAAGAAGTTAAGTCCATCGTAATCTCGCCGGAGTGCGTTGATCCGGACGATGTTGAAATGCTGCAGGACCTCGTGCTCTCCGCCGTCAACGCGGCGCTGACCACGGCGACCGAAACGGTTGAGGCTGAAATTTCAAAAATCACCGGCGGCCTGGGACTGGGTCTGTAACCTATGCTCACCATCGACGCCATCGTGCGGCTGACCACACAACTCTCCCGCCTGCCGGGCATCGGGCAAAAAACCGCCCAGCGGCTTGCTTACCATATTCTCGACATGCCCGTTGCGCAAGCACAGGAGTTGGCGGCGGCGATTGTTGCCGCGCGTGAAAAAATTGTCGACTGCCCGATCTGCGGCACATATACGGACGTAACCCCGTGCCCGATCTGCGCGGACGACGCGCGTGACGGCAGCGTGATCTGCGTCGTATGCGACGCGCGGGACGTGATGGCGATGGAACGCACACGCGAATTTAATGGAAAATATCATGTGCTGCACGGTGTGCTGTCCCCTGTGGACGGCATCGGGCCGAATGATATCCGTATCAGCGAGCTGGTCGAACGTGTCAAAGCAGGCGACGTAAAGGAAGTCATCATCGCGACCAATCCGGACGTGGAAGGCGAAGCGACCGCATCGTACATCGCGCGGCTATTGAAGCCGATGGGCGTGAAATGCTCACGCATTGCGCATGGTATCCCGATCGGCGGCAACCTCGAATATACGGACGAAGTGACGCTTGCAAAAGCAATGGAAGGCCGCAGGCCGATTTTGTAAAGAATAGTGAATCCCCAAAAGCGGCTAATCAATAGCCGCTTTTTTATAAGCAAATTTTATACGCCGTTGGAAGCGCGTGCGTTTCGTCCAGGAGCACCCAATCTTTCGGCGGTTCTTCGGCAGCAACTTCTGCCGCACAGACTCGCATATGCCATTCAATATGCGTAAAGATGTGTTTTCGCTCATAAAAACGAAGTTCGCCGATCGGGCGAAGATTTCGCTCGCCAAGCCATTCTGCCGCCTGCACATCGCTTAATACTCCGTCCGCCTCGGGCGGTTGCCAAAGGCCTGCCAGTAAGCCGGTGTCCGGCCTGCGATAGCCAAGCGGCTTCCCGTTTTGCATCAGCGCAAACACCGTCTTTTGCACAATCTTTCTCGTCCGCTTTTTCGAAATCACGGGCAACTCGGCGGTACGCCCCTGCTTATATGCTTCACAGAACGTACGAATTGGGCATTCTCCGCAATTCGGCGTGCCGTTCGGAACGCAAATCGTCGCGCCAAGTTCCATCAACGCAGCGTTGAATACACCCGGATCGTCCTTTGGTATCAGCGGCAGCAGCGCGGCGCGCACCTGCTTTCGAAACGACAAATCCCGCACGTCCTTTTCCACCGCAAACAGCCGCGCATAAACGCGCAGGACGTTGCCGTCCACGCTTGGCACAGGCTCTCCGTAAGCAATCGACGCGATCGCACCGGCGGTATATTCCCCAATGCCCGGCAACTGCAAAAGCGCGTCATAGTGATCCGGCAGTACTCCGCCGCATGTTGTTTCCGAGACAATCACCGCGGCGCGCTTCAGATTCCTCGCACGCGAATAATACCCCAGCCCTTCCCAGAGTTTGTGCAGCCGGTCGTCATCAACAGCCGCCAACGCACGCACGTCCGGCAGTTCTGCGAGGAACCGTTCATAATATGGAATAACCGCGGCAACACGTGTCTGCTGGAGCATGACCTCGCTGATCCAGATCGCATAAGCGTCCTTCGTCCTGCGCCATGGCAAATCCCGTGCGCTTTCCCGGTACCATTGTGTCAGTTGATTGATCCAATCCATAATATCCACAGTATAACACAGCTTCAATGTGGACAAAATCGCTGTTTGCGTTATAATTAAGCGCAAAATGTCTGTACCAAAACGGATTTTGTGCTATACTGAGTCCTTGTAAGAACCATCAAAAGGGGTAAGGAAACATGAACTTTTCTGAAATAACAAAACAAGCGGCCAGCGCTGTCGATATCCTGCTCAATTCCAGCGCGGAAATGAAAAAGGGCGATATTTTTGTCGTCGGCTGTTCCACAAGCGAAATCATAGGAAAACGAATCGGTTCCGCTTCCAGTGAAGACGCCGCAAAGGCCGTTATGGACGGCATTCTACCAAAGATAGAAACTGCCGGGCTTTATCTGGCCGTTCAGGGCTGCGAACATATCAACCGCGCAATCTGCACGAGCCGCGAATGTATGGAGCGCTACCACCTGCAGGAAGTTTGGGTCAAACCCTGGCTGCATGCAGGCGGCGCGTTTGCAACGGAGGCGTTTGCACGCACCCCCGACCGCGTTATGGTGGAAAACCTGAGCGCACAGGCCGCGCTCGGTATGGATATCGGCGGAACGCTCATCGGCATGCACCTCCACCCCGTGGTCGTGCCCGTGCATACGGAGCTGCGCAATATCGGCGACGCAACGCTTGTGCTTGCTAAATCACGGCCAAAGTACGTCGGCGGTCCCCGCGCACAGTATCTGCACAACGAGCCCGCGCACAAGTAACCGACGGCGGTTTGCAACACGCAAAAGCGGAACAAACGCCCGCATAAAGCGGTTTATCGCCAAATTGTTCATAAAAAAATACGTTGCAATTTCTATAGTGTGTGCACTATAATGAATTTGGTGTCCGTGTATCGGGTCTGTGGTTGAAAGTCGATGCCAGTCGCAGGCAAAGCGATCCACGTAAGCGAATCAAAGCATTCGTGATCATGGTGCGGTCTAGATGTAAGACCAACCGGAGCCTTGTGTTCCGAGAGAAGCAGTAGTGAGAGGTGTTCCACCCGGTAGCGAACCTTCCAGTTGGCGTGTGTGGGGTCAAAAACCAGGTCAGCCGAAGCGCGGGTATCAAAAAATCATGAACCGAAAAGGGGAAAAAATCCAAATGTTCGAAGACAAGACACTGGTATGCAAGGATTGTGGTAAGGAATTCATCTTTACGGCCGGCGAGCAGGAATTCTATGCTGAGAAGGGGTTCCAGAACGAGCCCGTCCGTTGCAAAGAGTGCCGGGGAGCTCGTAAAGCTACTCGTAATTCCGATCGCGAGATGTACGACGCTATCTGCGCCGACTGTGGTGCCCCCACCAAAATCCCGTTCCAACCGAGAAACGATCGCCCCGTTTATTGCAGCGCTTGTTTCCAGAATCACAAGAACCGCTAACTCGTTCCCCTTTTATTCCGGACGAAGCCGGAAATAAACGGAAGACAAGTTAAATCGACTCTAAGGCGTTTCGTTCACATGAAGCGCCTTTTCCGTTTTTTGGCTCAAACCTGCACGGGTTGCTTGCCTTCAAAATCCGGCGGTGTTATGCTACATATGTTACATCAATTCCATCAAGAAACGGAGAAGCCACAGTATGCAAACGGTAAAAGAACGCTTTTTACGGTATGTAAAAATTGATACACAGTCCGAACAGAACATAGATTCGATACCAAGTACAAAAAAGCAGTTTGACCTCGCGCGCCTTTTGGCGGACGAACTAAAAGAAATCGGCGCAAGCGACGTTCTGCTTGACGAACACGGCTACGTCACCGCAACGATACCCGCCAACACAGAAAAAAGCGTGCCCGTAGTCGGTTTGCTCGCGCATATGGATACGTCCGACGCGGTCAGCGGCGCAAACGTCAACCCCGTGCTTACGCCGGATTACGACGGCGGTGATATCCAAATGGGAAACGGATATGTTCTTTCCCCAAAGGACACACCCGCGCTGACGAACCATACCGGCGAGGAGATCATCTGCACCGACGGAAGCACGCTGCTTGGCGCAGACGACAAGGCCGGCATTGCGGAAATCATGACGCTGGCGGAACGCCTTCTTGCAGCAGACGCGCCCGAACACGGTAAAATCCGCATCGGATTCACGCCGGACGAAGAAGTCGGCCGTGGCGTCGATCTGTTTGACGTTGAGGGCTTTGGTGCAGACTTTGCTTACACGGTGGACGGCAGCGCGCTTGGCGAAATCAACTACGAGTGCTTTAACGCCGCCGGTGCTGAAATCCATATTCGGGGCATAAGCGTGCACACCGGCACCGCGCGCGGGCGTATGGTGAACGCCGCACTGGTCGGCATGGAACTCCACGACCTGTTGCCACGCTTCATGAATCCGGCCTGCACTTCCGAATACGAAGGCTTTTTCCATCTAGAGCGGATCAACGCCTGCACCGACCATGCGGACATGCAATACATCGTTCGCGACCACGACATGGAAAAATTCGAGCAGAAAAAAGCGCTTTTGACCAAGGCCTGCGATTTTCTGAACGATAAGTACGGCGCGGGCACGGTGGCACTGAAGATGAGCGACACCTACTACAACATGAAGGACAAGATTGATCTCGAAATCGTCAAAGCCGCGCAACGCGCCATGGAAAGCGTCGGCGTTGCACCGTATCTGTCCGCCATTCGCGGTGGCACGGATGGTGCACGCCTGTCTTTTATGGGGCTGCCCTGTCCGAATCTCTGCACCGGCGGCTATAATTTCCACGGCCGCTATGAATTCATCAGCGTGCAGACGATGGAAAAGGTCACTGCGATTCTTGAAGCACTGGTCACGTCGTTCTGCGAATAAATATCTTCATGAAAAAAAAGCTTCCCGATTATCCGGGAAGCTTTTTGTTTTGTTTCAATTAAAGTTACGCAAACGCGCGATAGATGGCGCGGACCGCCGCCGGAAGATCGTCGTTTTCGATGCCGACGATGATGTTCATCTCCGACGAACCCTGGTCGATCATGCGGACGTTGACCCCCGCCTCGTACAGCGCGCCAAACAGACGCGCAGCAACGCCGAGCGAACGAATCATGCCTTTGCCGACGGTCGCCACCAGCGCCATGTTGGAATGCAACTCGATGGACTGCGGCTCGCAGTCATGCTGAATCTCACGCAGCACGGCTTCAAGATGCTCCTTGAGCTTTGCATCCGAAATGACAAGACTCATGGTGTCGATACCGCTGGGTATATGCTCGAACGAAATATTATACCGATCGAGGATACGCAGCAAGCGATAGCCGAAGCCGACTTCGTTGTGCATATTATCCTTGTACACCGTGATGACCGTGAAGCCGGTGCGTCCGGCAACGCCCGTAAGCACGCCTTCGCGCTTGTAATACTTCAGGTACCCGTCCGGGATGATCATGGTGCCTTCATCTTCGGGACGGTTGGTGTTGCGCACGTTAATCGGAATCTGCGCCCTGCGCACCGGGAAGATCGCGTCCTCATGCAGCACTGTCGCACCCATGTAGCTCAATTCACGCAGTTCAGAATACGTTACCGTGGAGATCACCTTCGGATTGTCCACAATTCTGGGGTCCGCCATCAAAAAGCCGGAAACGTCCGTCCAGTTCTCATAAACATCCGCCTGAACGGCGCGCGCAACGATTGAGCCTGTAATATCGCTCCCGCCGCGAGAAAATGTTTTAATACCTTCTCGATTACGACCGTAAAAGCCGGGGACGACCGCACGCTCGACGTCCGTAAGTTTCTGCGTCCATTTCTGCGTGGTCTCATCGTCATACATACCGTCCGAATGGAAGCTGACCAGCTCCGCCGCGTCAAAGAACTCGAAACCAAGATAATCCGCAAGGAGCATACCGTTTAGGTATTCTCCGCGGCTTGCGATATAATCTTCGCTCGCACCGCCGAGAATGTTCTTTTTAATCGCTTTTAACTCGCCGGCAATATTGGTTTTTAGTCCCAGCTCGGTCTCAATGCCGATATAACGCTCGGCTATCTGATCGAACGTTTCATCGAACGCAAGGCCACCCGCATTCTGCGCATAGCACAGATACAGCAAGTCCGTAATTTTCTCGTCACCCGGGAATCGTTTGCCCGGCGCGGACGGCACAACATACTTGCGGGCTTTGTCGGCCTCAATGATGCTCTTTACCTGTTTAAAACTCTCGGCGTTGCAAAGACTTGTTCCGCCGAATTTCACTACTTTTACGGCCAATTGACATTCCCCCGTTTCGTTTCCGCGCTGTGTGAACGCGTGTAGTTTTTAAAATATTTCCGTAATTCTACGGTTTGTTTGCTTTCATGCGTCGCCAGTCGTATGGTACGCGTTATTTCTTCTCGATCAGGCGGCATTCCATGTAGTAGCGCTTTTCATTGGCTTCGCCCATGGAGAAGGTTTTCCTCGGCAGCGCACCGTCGACCATGACGGTCGGGAACAACTCGCTTTTTTTCATTGCGGGCAGCAGGAAGCCGATCGCACCGCCTTTTTTGGAGAGTTCCTTCACGACATCCGATCCGTGGATGTAGTCCACTTCGGTTCCGGCAATTTCTTTCAGCAGTTCGTCGATTGCGGCCTGCAGCGTACCGACCGCCAGCTGTGAACTCGGGTTATTGACGACAAACGCGCCTTCAACTTCACCCGTGATGAACGGCATGATGTGCGTGTCCCCGCCCTGCGCGCAGGGCATACGACCGAGTTCGACACGTGCGCTGCCGTTCTGCGCCTTCAGGTGCCGCAGCAACGTTTCAATGGCGCGGTTTCCGCTTGCGCCGAAAACAACGCGGTGGATCGGCTCGAACACAATGCCTTCGTCGTGCACGTTTTCAACTTCGACCAATGCATAGCGCGCGGGATGATCCATACGCTCGTCTTCCGGAAGCGAGGCTTTGATCTTTTCCCAGTTTGCTTTTGCGGTTGCAAAGCTGTGGTTTCCGTCGCCCATTGCGAACAGCAGCGGAGCATGGTCACCGTACTTCTCGCGGAAGTTGTCGTCATCTTTCAACTGACCCAGTGCATTCAGCACGCCTAGGACGTCGTCTTCTTCCGACACGAGGTGCCCGGTGATATGTCCGCCGTCCAGCATCAGGTCGGTATCGTAAAGTTTCTTTAATTTCGCTTTTTTCAGCGTCAGCGGCTCAATGACCGTCTGGTCCGGATCGTCGATCAGCACCAGGATATGCGGCAACTCGATCGGCGCGCCTTCGCGGATTTTCAGCCGCGGCGGGATGCGGGACACAATTGTGCCTTCAGTTGCGCGGATCAATGTCGTCGCACCTTTCTTGTAATCATAGGCTTCAAGGTCCAGCGCCAGGACAAGACCCGTGCGTGTATTGCCAGCGACGGTGCGGGTTACAAGGACAAAGCCCTGCTCCTGCTCCTGCAAAACGCCTTTTTCCATGTATTCGCGCATGTGCGAATTGATGCTGGCGATCCGTTCGTCCTCATCGGGCTTTTCCAGATATGCTTCCGGCAGGATAAGCTCCAGGGTGGAGGGCGCATTACCCACGATACGTTTGGCGTCTTCCCAATATTCAGGCTGCGACGTGTATTGATCGCAGGCTACAACCGCCCATTTGTGATAGTTCGTTCCTTTTTTGGGCAACAGTACCTGCGGCACGCATACCGCAACATCGTTTTGATACCGGTTTTCCATCTTCCCTTTTCCCTCCATAAATACAATGAATAATCTTCCTTGCGCCTTAAAAGGCAATTGCCTGTCAAAGCGACATTCTTCCGCATCGTATCAAAAGCTGCATTGCGGGTATTATATCTTACTTTTTTTTTGATTTCAACAATATTGTGCTGTTTGCTGACGTTTTCCTTCCAATTGAGCCGCGTTCGGTACGTTATGCATCGCCCAGCGTTGCAACCATGACGGCTTTGATCGTGTGCATACGGTTTTCCGCTTCATCGAAAACCACGCTGTGGCTCGATCGGAATACTGCGTCGCTTACTTCCATCTCCGTCAGGCCGTACTTCTCGTAGATATCTTTGCCGACGGACGTGTTGCGGTCGTGAAACGACGGGAGACAATGCAAAAACAGTGCGTTTGGATTGCCGGTTTTACGCATAACGTCCATTGTAACGCGATAAGGCTCCAGCAGCGAAATCCGTTCGGCAAACCTCGCCTCTTCCCCCATGGAGACCCAAACGTCCGTATAGACCGCGTCTGCTCCGGCGACGGCGTCCAACGAATCGGACAACATGATCTTTGCGCCGGTTTCCTTCGCAAGCGCTTGCATGCGTTTTGTAAGTGCTTCGTCCGGCCAGAGTGCTTTCGGCGCAATTGCTGTGAATTCCATGCCCATCTTCGCCGCACCGATCATGAGTGAATTGCCCATGTTGTTGCGCGCGTCCCCGACGAAGACCAGTTTGGTCTTCGAAAGCGTTTTGCCCGTGTGTTCTTCGATAGTCATGAGGTCCGCGAGCACCTGCGTCGGATGATACAGGTCGGTCAGTCCGTTCCACACCGGCACCCCGGAAAAGCGCGCCAGGTCTTCCACCAGTGTTTGCGAAAAACCGCGATATTCGATTCCATCATAGAATCGTCCAAGCACTCTTGCGGTATCCTCAAGCGATTCTTTTTTACCCATCTGGCTGTTGCTTAAAAATGTGACATGCGCGCCTTCGTCCAGCGCGGCAACTTCAAACGCGCAACGCGTGCGGGTGCTCGACTTGTCGAACAGCAGAACCACATTACGGTGTTTCAGCGTTTCATGAAAAATGCGCTCCCGTTTCTCCCGCTTGAGCCTGTGGCTCAAATCCAGCAGGTAACGAATTTCCTCCGGCGTATAATCCAGCAGCGTCAGAAAACTTCTTCCATACAGGTTCATTGCAGATCTCCTTCTATATTGTAATGTTATAATCAAAAATCTCATGTCGCGGCTAAAGCGGCTCTGTCTCCATTAGTCCCGCCATAACGGCATGCTCATGCAGCGCGGGCCGCCGCGTCCGCGGGATAGTTCGGCGGATGGAATTTCGTGGACAGTGACACCGTGGTCGCGCAAAATCCCGTTGGTAACATAATTCCGTGAAAAGGCGATCACTTCGCCGGGACCGACCGCAAGCGTATTCGTCCCATCGTTCCATTGCTCGCGTGCGGCGTCGATCACACTGCCGCCACCACAGACGATCAGCGTGACTTTATCGATATGAAGCGCTTCGGCAAGGGTCTCGCTCAAGGCTCGTTTTTCAGGTTTGATTGTAATCTTTCCGGCCTGCTTTGTCAGAGAAAACGCCTTCAGCATCGGCAATATGGACGGATGAATAGTAAATTTGTCGACATCCACCATGGTCATGATCGTATCCAGGTGCATATAGGAACGCACCTTTGGTATATCGATGGCAATGACGCGCCGAACGCCCGTTTCGTCTGATATCAATCGGTCTGCAAGCGCTTCCACCGCATGGGGATCGGTCCGCTGGGAAATGCCGATCGCAACAACTTCCTTTGAGAGTACCAGAACGTCTCCGCCTTCAATGGAAAACGGATCGGTGCGAACATGCAGCATCGGCGTATGCTTGTAAAGCGGGTGGTTGGTGAACAGATAGTACCCAAACAGCGTCTCCCGCGCACGCACATGATTTGCCATGCTGGAGATGCAAACGCCGTTGCCAACCATGAAAAACGGATCGCGCGTGAAATACAGATTCGGCATCGGATCGACATAGAACGGGTACGCGTCGTCGATATAGTCGACCAGATGCTTCCTTTCGTGCTTGCCCAGTTCCGTTTTTCGAATGCCACGCACCATGGTCGCAAGCATCTTGGGAACCGGCATATCCAGTAAATAAGTACGAACACTCTTCTCAACGCCGCGCACCGACAACCCGATCTCTGCGATGAAATCATCGACCATCTTTTCCTGTACGTCCGCTTTTTCAACGGCTTCAGCGGTCAAATCCAACAGGTAGTCGACCTCAACGCCACACTCGCGGAGGGTGTTTGCAAAACGGTCGTGTTCCTCGCGCGCATGCACAAGATATGGAATGTCTTCAAAAAGCTGTCTTGAAAGATATTCCGGCATCAGGTTTTCCAGTTCGCGCCCAGGGCGATGCAGCAAAACGCGTTTCAGCCTGCCGACCTCGCTGTTCACTTGAATCGGGGATTCCATTGTTTTGTCTCCTTACCGGTTGATTTGCGTTTGTAAACGTCCGAGAATTCCGACGCATTTCCGCCCGCCACCAATCGCTTCTATCGCTTGCTCCACATTGTCTGCAGATGTGACCGCGTGAAACAAAAAAGACCTTTCATAGCCGTCCTAGATTATTAATGAAAAAACATCATAAAAAAGACCATAGCATATAAAAGATTTTTCTAATTCCTATTGTATCAGGCAACGCGCTGAATGAAAGATTTTTCGTCGAAATATATCATTTTTACTTGACAAGCAGCCGGAATGGTGCTAGATTAACCCCAATATCATATATTCTATATGAAAGGAATGTTTTTTGTGCAGAGCATCGCGACGCAAAACCAATCAAACGCAACACCGTTTACCGCGGCTGGTTTCGCTTGCGCAAGTGCAGCTGCCTCTATTCTGATTATTAGCACGCTCAACGCTGTAACGTTGGGCGTTTTATTATTGCACGTCGCTGTACTGGCGATCGTACTGCTAACCAATCTGACAGTCCGACTTGTACGCCGGCAGCGACGACATAACACGGAACAAAGCTAAGCGACCGATATGGTAACAATGGCGGTTCCGTATTAGCGGAACCGCTGTTTATGTTTCAGGACATGTTGAAAAGTCGGCATGCTCCTGAAAAGTACACAATATAACAGGAGGAAACAATCATGAAGAAATTGCTCTGCATCGCATTGGCCACCATGCTGGCGTTTGCCGCATTGGCCGGTTGCGCAGCAACCCCTGCAGCAACTGACGACACCGCAGCAACCGACACCACGGCGACGGAAGCGGCAACCACCACCGACGAAACGATCAAGGTCGGTATTCTTGGCCCGCACACCGGTGACTATGCCGTATACGGCCTTGCCGTTAGAAACGGCGCACAGCTCTACATCGATCAGCTCAACGCCGAAGGCGGAATCAACGGCAAGCAGATCGAAACCATCGTTTATGACAACAAAGGTGATTCCACCGAAGCCATTACCGCGTTCACGCGCATGGTCGACGAAGGCATCACCGCGCTCATCGGCGACGTTTTGACCGGCAACACCATCGCAGTCGTCGGCGAAGCGTACCCGATCAACATGCCGATGATCACGGCCTCCGCCACGGCTGCGGCGGTCACCTATGACGAAGCGACCGGCACGGTTTACTCGAACGTATTCCGCACCTGCTTCATCGATCCGTTCCAGGGCGAAAAGATGGCCGAGTATGCCTCTGAAAAGCTCAGCGCAACGTCCGCCGCAATTTTCACCATGACCGGCAACGACTACTCCGTCGGTCTTGCGGACGCGTTCAAAGCCAAGTGTGAAGCCCTCGGCATCACGATCGTTGCCGAAGAAGGTTACGCCGAAGGCGACGTGGACTTCAAGTCCCAGCTCACCAACATTCTCGCAGCCGCTCCGGACGTAGTGTTCTGCCCGAACTACTACCAGGACGACGGCCTGATCGTGACCCAGGCGCGTGAAATCGGCTTGACCGCCACGTTCCTTGGCGGCGACGGCTGGAACGGCGTTTCCGAATATGCCAGCGCGGAAGACCTCGAAGGCAGCTACTTCTGCTCCGCTTACGCGCCCGGTTCCACCGACGCCGTGAAAGCGTTTGAAGAAGCCTACATCGCCGCATACGGCGAAGACACGCTCAACATGTTCTCGGCCACCGGCTATGACGCCGCCATGGTTCTCTGCGCGGCTCTGGCCAAAGCGGAAGAAAGTGGTGCAGCGCCCGCCAGCGACGAATACAAGCAGGCGATCCTTGATGGTATCGTCAGCGAAGGCCCGAGCGTCATCGGCGTCACCAGCGAATCCGGTTACACCTTCGACGAGTACAACAACCCGATCAAGAGCGCGGTCATCATGACCGTTACCGACGGTGCGGAAACCTATAAGGAAACCTATTAATCCGCGCTTATAGAAAATCGGTAATTTTACGTCCCGCGCCGCCTGAACAAGCGGCGCGGGACGCCGCCGCATAAAACCCTCAAACGGCTTTCGCCGTTTCCCTTAAGGAAGGTAAGATTATGTCCGTCTATTCTACGATTTTGCGACAGATCATAAACGGTCTACAATCCGGCTCGATCTATGCCCTGGTCGCGCTTGGGTACAGCATGGTGTATGGCATCATCACACTGCTGAACTTCGCACACGGCGATATCATCATGATCGGCGCATACATTGCTTGGCTTTCCATGGCAAAGTTTGCGACGAATCCCGTGTTTGCGATTCTTGCAGCAATTCTCGCGTGCACGCTATTGGGCGTGTTTATCGAGAAGGCCGCTTACAAGCCCTTGCGAGGAGCACCGCGAATTTCGCTCCTTATCACAGCCATCGGAGTGTCTTTTCTGCTCGAGAATGTAGCGCAAATGGTCTTTGGTGCCAGTGCGCAGGTCATTCCGAGCTTTTTCAATATACCAACGATTGCACTCGGTTCCATCGATGTCTCCGGAACCGCTGTTGTAACGCTGATCATCTCGGCTGTTTCCATGATCCTGCTGACGCTTCTGGTACAGAAGGCCAAGATGGGTAAAGCCATGCGCGCCGTCTCCGAAGACATGGACGCTGCGCAGCTCATGGGTATCAACATCAACAGCACCATTACATTTACGTTTGCCATCGGCAGCGCTCTTGCCGGCATCGGCTCCGTTCTGTACTGTTCGGCATATCCGCAGGCGACGCCGACGATGGGTGCGATGCTCGGACTTAAAGCGTTTGTCGCCGCAGTCCTCGGCGGCATCGGTTCGATCCCCGGCGCCATGATTGGCGGATTTGCCATCGGCCTTGCAGAAGCGCTGGTTTCCGCAGCGGGCCTTTCCGTCTGGAAAGACGGCGTCGTGTTCGCCATCCTGATCATCGTCCTGCTGGTCAAGCCCACAGGTTTCCTGGGCAAGCCCATGCAGGAGAAAGTGTAAGGAGTGTGCAGATGAATCAATCGATGAAAAAAATCCCTATGCCGATTCGTTATCTGATCAATACGCTGCTGTTTGCGCTGTTTCTCCTTTTCGGTATGGCGTTGATCAACAACGGCCTTGTCAGCAAGTACTACACAAAAGTGCTTATGCTGATCGGCATCAACATCATACTGACAGTGTCGCTGAATATTTCGACCGGATATCTCGGCCAGCTCCCGCTGGGTCATGCGGGCTTTATGGCGGTCGGTGCGTATGCCTCCGCGATCTTTATGACGCGCGTCGGCATGGACGCAAACATTGCCTTCCCGATCGGGCTGCTGCTCGGCGGCGTGACCGCAGGGCTCTTCGGTATCCTGATCGGCATTCCGGCGCTCCGGCTCAAGGGCGACTATCTTGCAATCATCACGCTCGGCTTTGGCGAAATCATCCGCGTTGTACTGCTCAACATCGACAGCGTGCTCGGGTTTAAGCTGACGTACGGTGCGGCCAGCCTCAAAAGCATCCCGAAGACCACGACGTTTTTCAACACGTTTTTGTGTGTCGGCGTCGTGTGCTTTTTGATCCACACCATGATGAAGTCGCGCCACGGCCGTGCAATTCTGTCGATTCGTGAAAACGAAATCGCAGCGGATGCGTGCGGCGTGCACGTCACCTACTACAAAGTGCTCGGCTTTGCCGCCAGTGCCTTCTTCGCTGGCGTTGCGGGTTCGCTTTACGCAGGGTATCTCGGCATTCTGAATCCATCCAGCTTTGGATTCATGAAGTCCATAGAAATCCTCGTCATGGTCGTGCTCGGCGGCATGGGTTCCATGGTCGGTTCGGTCCTTTCCGCAACGGTACTTACGGCTGTGCCGGAGATGCTCCGCGCGTTCTCGGAATACCGCATGATCGTGTATTCCCTGCTGCTGATCGTCGTCATGATCTTCAAGCCGTCCGGTCTGATGGGAATGTATGACTTCTCGCTCTCACATATCATCGAGAAAGTTATAAACTTTAAGCCCGGACAAAAGAAGCGAAAAGGAAAGGCGGGTGAAAAAAATGGATGATCTCGTACCGGTCCCAAGCCTCGGTCTGATTCCCGAGCGCGACGTCGACGCGATGCCCATTCTGGATATCCACCACCTTGGCATCGACTTTGGCGGTCTTCACGCCGTCGACGATTTTAACCTGGTCATCGGGCGAACCGAAATTGCCGGATTGATTGGTCCGAACGGCGCGGGTAAAACCACAGTGTTCAACCTGCTGACCAACGTCTACACCCCCTCGCGCGGCGTCATCCTGCTCGATGGTGTGGATATCCGCGGAAAATCGACGCATCAGCTCAATAAGATGGGCATCGCGCGCACATTCCAAAATATCCGGCTGTTCAAAGACCTGACAGTGGAAGAAAACGTGAATATCGGATTGCACAATGCATTTTCCTATTCGCTGATGAGTGCTCTTTTCCGCTTCCCGTCCTACTGGACAAGCGAACGCAAAGCGCACGAAACCGCGTTGGAACTGCTTTCCATTTTCGACATGCAGAATATGGCCGACACGCAGGCCGGGTCTCTCCCCTATGGCGCACAGCGCAGGCTGGAGATTGTCCGCGCACTGGCCACAAGCCCGAAGTTGCTGCTGTTGGATGAACCGGCGGCAGGCATGAATCCGTCCGAAACCGGCGAATTGATGGACAACATCCGCAAAATCCGCAATACGTTCGAGATTGCAATCATGCTCATTGAGCACGATATGAACCTCGTTATGGGCATCTGCGAAGGCATCGCCGTGCTCAATTACGGTCGTATCATCGCCAAAGGGACGCCGGAGCAGATTAAATCGAATCCGGTCGTTATCGAGGCGTATCTCGGCCGCAGAGAGGAGGCTGACGCCTGATGCTGAACGTTTCAAATATCAATGTGTACTACGGCAATATCCATGCCATAAAGGACGTCTCATTCTCCGTTGAGGACGGCGAAATCGTCTCTCTCATCGGTGCGAACGGCGCGGGCAAGTCGACCATCCTGAAAACAATCTCCGGTCTGCTTCGCAGCAAAACAGGCGACGTTACGTTTGCCGACAAAAGCATTAAAAGCGTCGCGCCGCATAAGATCGTCTCCCGCGGCATCGCACACGTACCGGAGGGTCGTCGCGTTTTCTTGAGGATGAGCGTTGAGGAAAACCTTGAAATGGGTGCGTTTACAGCCGCCCGCTCAACCATTGAGGACTCGCTGGAAAACGTATACGACCGCTTCCCGCGTCTCAAGGAACGCCGCAAGCAGGTTGCAGGCACGCTCTCCGGCGGCGAACAGCAGATGCTCGCCATGGGCCGCGCGCTGATGTCCCGACCAGCGCTAATGATGCTGGACGAACCTTCCATGGGTCTTGCGCCACTTCTTGTCGAACAGATTTTCGACATCATCAAGGAGCTCAACCAAGCCGGAACGACGATCCTGCTTGTGGAGCAAAACGCGCTGATGGCTTTGTCCATCGCCAGCCGTGGATACGTGCTGGAGACTGGCAAAATCGTCCTCCACGCGCCCGCAAACGAACTTCTTTGCAACGACGCAGTCAAAAAAGCCTATCTCGGCGGCTAAACCAATACGAAAACGCATAAAAACAAAGCCACGCAAATTTGCGTGGCTTTGTTGCTAGTATGTTTTACAGCGGAAATGGCGTAATTGTATCGCCCTTGACCATAAACGCTTCTCGCGCGAGTTTTGCAAGCGGCGTGTCCGCAAGGCTGTCCGAATAAAACTTGTCGATCTCCGCATCCGGATATTCTTCCAGCATGCGGCGCACCTTCTCTTCGTCGTGGCAGTTCAGTCCGTCATAAATGCCGGTCTGCGCTTCTACCCTGGATGCAATCAGCCGGACCCCAAGGCGTTCGCAAATCGGCCCGAGCAGAAAAACCGGCGACGCGGAAATGATCAGATCATCCTCCCGCTTCTGTTCCAGATACCATGGTTTGATATTCTGATCGAATGTTTCCCAGAAGTGTAAAACTTCTTCTTCCACATTCGGCACAAACGACAGATAGTGATAGAATCGTTCCTTTGCGCGCGTCTTATCGCGCTTATGCAGCAACATGTCGGCCGCAAGCGGCAGCACGCCGAAGATATCCCGTCTCACCCGCGGATAACGCGAGCAGCAGTGTCGGTAAAAATCGAACGACGAATCCCCACGATAAATTGTATTGTCGAAATCGTACACGTTGATCAGCACGTCTTCTCCTCCGGCTTTCTATTGAGAACCAGCTCTACAAGTTCTTTCGGATCGTCGGTCATGCAGTCCGCTCCGGCGGCAAGCAGTTCCTCAACCGTGCGGTAGCCCCACTTGACCGCGACACAGCGCATGTTTGCGTTACGCGCAAACGCGACGTCAACGTCGGAATCACCAACATACACAGCATCCTCCGGCTTGACGTCAAAGAAATCCATAACAAAATTCAGCGAATCCGGCGCGGGTTTAATTGTAAACTTATTCGTTCTGCCAAGCACAAACGAGAACATATCCTTTGGATAAAGCGCCGCAACGACGTTTACGGTGTCCGCATGCGGTTTATTGGAGACCACCGCAACACGTACGCCCGCACGCTTGATTGCCTGAACGGCGTCCACCATGCCGTCATACGGGTGGGACCGATCCATGGAATGCAGGCTGTAATGCTTTTGATAGAGATCCAGTACCGTATCCGCCTGGTCGATATGATCCGCCGGGACGGCGTGTTCACACATATATTTCGTGCTATGCCCGACAATTGCGGAAACATCCGCCTCCGTCAACGTCGGGAAACCGCATTGCTCCAACGCATAGTTCAGGCTGACGGTCAAATCGGCCAACGTATACACCAACGTCCCATCGAGATCAAATACGCAAAGTTTTACCATTCACTACTCCTATAAGCCCATCAGGATTCCGAACAGCCCGAGCAACACCAAAAGTGAGCCGAAAACGATCGCTCCTGATTGTTTTTCCTTTTGAAACATACGCGCGAACAACATAACGAACGCAAACGACAGAATGGCGATCGGCGCAAGGTAACTGATCTCCCCGCGCACCGCCGCGTAATAACCGCAGGCATAGCTTGCCGCAAGCGAAAACGCAGCAAACACGATGCCGACCCAACCGCGCGCGTTGAGGTCGCCCAACGTCTTTTGCTTGCCGCGGGCAAAGACGAACACCCACAAGATCATGCCGGCAAACACGGCACGTCCCGTATGAAAGAGAGTATCGCTCAGCACGTCGCTCAAAAAAGCGCGCTGAATCAGCTGGATGCCAACCATTGACAACGCGGCGATGAGCGTATAGACGAACCACAGCTGACCGCCGATATTCTTCGTTCCGCTTTCAATGAAAACGACACCGAGCAGGACGACGATCATGCAACAGATTTTCCAGAGCCCCATCGGTGCGCCGAACAGGAAATGCGATGCGACAAGCGTCAGCAAATACCAGAGCATGTATACCGGGATGACCTTGATTACTCGACCGCCGGTCAGCGCAGTAAACAGGCTCAGCCACGTCAGCGCCGAAAGCAGGCCGCAGATCGCCAGATAGACATACTGCATCCGTGTGAGTGAAAGCAACGGCCGCCACGTGTTTGTAACGACAGCCAGCACGATGCAGGAACCGGCCAGCACGAGCGAAAACATCGCCGCAGCAGCGGACGGATCGGCGCGCTTTGAGCCGCAGCGCATCCAGCTTGGGACCGCTCCGAGAAAAATCGTGCTGCCAAGCGCCAGCGCGATCCAAATTAGAAGATTCCGGATTGCAATCGGGTCCAGATCCATAAGCCGCCTCCATACTATTCGCAGGGTATTGTATCATATTTTGCGCGCGACCGACAACAGCCGCGCATGCCGAACTGTACGCAAAGCCGTATGATTCTATCACCCGCCTGCACGCGTTATGCTATACTATTATAAGAATTCTTTGACGGAGGGTGGACGCCATGTGCGATACGCTTGGTATCTTATTTGAAGACTACGCCATATTCGGAAAAAACAGCGACCGCAGCCCGAACGAACCGCAAATATTAGAATATCATCCCGCCCGCGTTTGTGAAGAGCACGATTTGAAGGTGACATACGTCACGATTCCGCAGGCGAAGCAAACGCACGGCGTGCTGCTTTCACGACCAGCATGGCTTTGGGGCGCTGAGATCGGCGTGAACGACGCGGGCGTCGTCATCGGCAACGAAGCGGTTTTTACAAAAGGCGCCTATGGAAAAGAAGCACTGACCGGCATGGACCTGCTCCGCCTTGCGCTGGAACGTTCGGACAGTGCGCAAACCGCCGTCGATGTTATCATCGAACTGCTTGAAACATACGGGCAGGGCGGCAATTGTGGATACGATCACACGTTCTACTATGATAATTCATTTCTGGTCATGGACGCCCGCAAGCTGTTTGTGTTGGAAACCTGCGGCAAGCACTGGGTCGTGAAATCCTATCGCAAGGCATCCATCAGCAACCGCCTTTCGATCGGTCGTGAAGGCGAGCGTTACGGCGGCGGTGTATGCGATTTTAGAAAGAAGCACTCCGACTCGCTGTTTACCTTCTTCTCCGGCTCGAAAAACCGCCGCGAGCAGACAGCCTGTTCGCTAAACCGCGTTGCGAACGTTTCAGATATGGCGCAGGCGCTCCGCACGCACGACACGGGCGTTGTAAATCCGTTTGCACAGGGTTCGGTTGCAAGCTGCTGCATGCACTATGGCGGCGCGGTCGGCGACCAAACGACAGCCAGCATGATTGTCCGTCTGGACGGCAGCACCCCAACGGTATTCGTCACCGGCACATCGCTGCCCTGCGTTTCCCTGTTTAAACCGTATCGGTTCGGCAATCCGGCGCGACTCCCGATCGCCGCCCCCGATGACGAAGCTGCACCTGTATACTGGCGAGCGGCGGAACGCTACCGAAGAGCACTGATCGGCAAACAACTCCCACAGGCTTTTTATGAAGAGCGCGACGCGCTGGAAGCCGGTTGGATGGCGGACGTTTCGCACGATGCCGCGGCAATGGATGCGCTGCTCAACCGCGCCATGCGCGAGGAAGCCGCATTTTATAAAAAATATGATCCGGCAAAACTGCCGGACGTCGCCGTAAAAGCCGCATTTCAGAAACGCTGGAAGAAGAAAAATACCGTATTTTTTTCGGAATCTGCAACCGATGGAGAAAAAGCATGACGACTACCCTGCGTGAACAACTTGACTCCGGCGTAAGATATCTCGTGGATAAGCGGCGTGTCATCACCGGTATCGCCGGTGCATACGGCAATCTCAAAAACGGCGACCGTTTTCATCATGGGAACATACGTGAAGTGCGGTTTGACAACGGCGCGTTCGTTCCCGATGTTGTACCGATGGACGAGCAAACCATATTCGACCTTGCATCGGTCACAAAGCTTTTCACATGTATTGCCGTTTTGCAGCTTGTCGAGCATGGCAAACTTTCGCTCGACACTACGGTCGGTCAAATTGACAAACGTTTCGTCCATATTCCCGATGCGACGATCGACGGACTTCTGTCATTTCGCAATGCCCTGCAAACCAGTGCACGCATTGATGCTGCGCCGAACGCAGAAGAAGCGGAACGGCTCCTGTTTCAAATACACCCGGCACCCGCGCCAAAACGACGGTTTTATACGGATATGGGCGCTATGGTGCTCAAATACATTGTCGAATCCGTATCCGGTCAATCCTATTTTGCGTTTCTGGACGAAAACATCTTGTCTCCACTCGGCATGAACCATACGTTTGCCGCCGTCCCCGAAGCACTGCTTTCCAACACCATGTGCTGCAATTTTGAACGCACGGCCATCGACGGCGATTTCCGTGTCGATATCAATTGCCCCACGGGAACGGTACACGATCCCAAGGCGCGGCTGCTGAATACAGCCCTGCCCGGACCTTGCGGACATGCGGGTTTGTTTTCGACGCTTGGCGATATGACTTCGCTTGCGCGCGGTCTTCTTGGCGACGCGCTGCTTAGCCGCAAAACCTTGCTCTCTATCGGCGTGAACCGCACGGGAAAGCAACTGCCGAACGGCGATTATTCGCATCATTTGGGATACCTTTGCTATGTCAAGCACCCGATACAGACATTCAGCGAAGTGCCGGTGTGTTTCGGGGAGCACACCATTGCTTTCAACGGCTTTACCGGGAATCATTTTTCCATCGATCCGGAGCAAAACCGTTTCATGATTCTGCTTGCAAACCGCATCCACAACCGTGTCACAACGCTGACGGGACGCGCCGACCCGACCGACCATACGGAAACGGTTCGCTGGAACGACGGACACGAATACATTTTATCGCAAAATTTTGTTTATATGAAAGATAAGTATCTGAAAAACACGATCGGCGAACTGCTTCAATCCTACTGATGGGATCTTTGCTTATGTGGACGCGGCAGTCAACCCATGGCGCGCTCTTCCAGCGCCTCCCGGTTTAAAAGGTAATAGCCGCCTTTTTTCTTTTCCAGCAAACCGTCCTCGCAAAGTCGCTGAAGACAGCGCAGCAGATGACGATAGCTTGAACCGAGCTGGTCCGCCACATTGGTCAGCGTTTCATGAAAGTATCCGTCGTGCGCGGATTGCAGAATGTAGATGCAAAGGCGCTGTTCAAACGGCTGCAGGATGGTTGCAGTGCAGTTTTTTACGCTATCGTTCAGTTTTTCGGCAATCCCCGCGGCGGCACGTAAAACGAACGGTAGATTGTTCAGCAGGATCGGCGCATACCGCTCCAGTGGCAGGCCGATGCATGTCAGCGGCGTGATCGCCTGCATGGAAGAGATCGCGTTGCGTCGTCCGGTGATCATTTCGATGTCGCCGATCATTCCTTCGGAAATATAGTAGCACAGCAGCAGGCAGCGTCCATTTTCCGCACTCGACGATACCGATGCCTTGCCGGATAGTAAAACATAAAGATAATCGATTGGATGGCCTTCATTTAGCAGCCATTCGCCGCGACCGAATTTGAGCAGCACCGCTCCCGACAAGTCTAAATCGCCAAGGCCGTATTCTTCCAAACGTGCCGCATAACCCTGCGGAAGTTTCAACTTTTGCATTGTATCCCGCCTCCTTCCAAGCTTTGTTTCTTTTTTCAGTGTGACATTTGGCATATCGGTTGTCAAGCATACGCGTTATACTCTGCGTATGCAATATACTTGCGTTTGATTCGCCCTTGCTGAAAAGCGACTATTGGGCATTTATGGAGATAGAGATACATGTATTACCTGCTTTCACTACTGATCGGAATTCTTGTTGCGATCATGATCACCGTCAACGGCGGACTCACCGCGCTGTTCGGTGTATATTCCGCGACTGTTGTCATCCATATTGTCGGCCTGCTGCTCATCAGCGGGATTATTTTGTTTCGCCGTGAAAAACCGTTCGCTGCGCGATATCCGTGGTATCTTTATATCGGCGGCATTCTCGGCGTAGCCACAACGGCCTGCACAAACTATGCGTTCGGCAAAATCAGCGTGTCCGCTATTCTTGCCATCAGTCTGCTCGGTCAAAGTGTAATGGGCCTTCTGGTCGATCAGTTCGGGTTGTTTCAAATGCGCGTGCACCGCTTCCACGCTTATCAGCTGCCCGGATTGCTGTTAGTCCTTTGCGGAATCGGCTGTATGATCATCGGCTCGTTTCAGTTGCTACCGGTGATTGCGGCATTTGCATCGGGCATTAACCTTGTTATATCACGCTCATTCAACGCACGGCTTGGAGGTCATACGAGCGTATATGTCAGTACGTTTTACAATTACGTATTCGGCCTTATCACGGCGATTGCCGTGTTCCTCCTGCTCGGTCGCAGAGAACCCGCATTATCCGGATTCGCGCTTTCACAAAACTGGTGGATTTATCTCGGCGGTGCAATCGGCGTTTTCACCGTTTGGTTGAGCAATGTCGTGGTAGTAAAAATTCCGGCGCTGTATATCACGCTTCTGATGTTTGTCGGCCAGGTATTCACCGGCGTTGTGCTGGATACACTGATCGACGGGGCGTTTTCATCCCAAAACCTGATCGGCGGACTGTTTGTTGCCGTCGGTCTCACGCTCAATCTGTTCTTCGAGCGGCGTGCGTCAAGGCAGAACGCCGCGCGCGTGCAGGAAACGCAGGAATAACTTTATCAACATGAATCTTTACAAAGAGCGCATCCAATTTATGGATACGCTCTTTTGTCTGCAGTTCTTATTTTCAGTATTACTTCTTCGGTTTGATCGCCCTGGTCGCCCAAAAGGTGGGCACATTGAATTCATGCAGTTTCCCGTATCCGTTGGTGTCCTCATAAACGTCCGTTAAAACAAACCCCGCGCGGAGCTGTCCGCCGATCTGTTCGTCAAGTGTATGCGAAAACTGTACGCCGTCGTCGCCTCGCATCAGTTCTTCATACAGCGCCGAGTCTTCGGTCGGGTCGAACGGCAAAGAATGTGTAAGCGTGGTTTCACTGTCATCAAACAAATAGTTGATGCCGTTATCCAATCCGGCAAGCAGAACGCCGCCCGGTCGAAGGATTCGATAGCATTCTTTCCAAACGGGTTCCACAAAGCGAATATAGCAGTTGGACACGGGGTGGAAAATCACGTCGAACGATTCATCGGCAAACGGCAGCGGTTGCGTCATGTCCGCACGCACGATATTGATTTCATATCCTTCACGCGCCGCCACCATGCGCTCGCTCTCCAGCTGCTTCGGGGAATAGTCCAGCACCGTGCAGTGCGCACCGGCCGCATGAAACAGCGGCATCTGCTGGCCGCCTCCGCTGGCAAGGCCGAGCAGATCAAGTTCGTTCAAATTTGGAAACCAACTGTTCGGCACCGGTTTTGTAGGCGTGAGCAGCACGCTCCACTCGCCGTGTTGTGCCGCTTCGTATGTTTCATGGGTTATGGGCGTCCCCCACTCCCAACCGTCTTCCACCCAGCGGTCTACGGTTTCGGAATTAATCTGCTGGTACGATTTTGTCATTGTTTCGATTCCTCCGGTCGTATGGTTGGTTGTGGTGGCTTTCAGTGGCGATGCTTGCCCGATTGGCACTCATCAGTCCAATTTTCGAATCCGGTTTCGCCGCTAAGGGCAGAGACCGCATTTAGTATAATGTTTTCCACCTTCTCCGGTCAATTCCGCATTTCATGACGGAACTGTCTGTGACGTTGGTTCATTGCAATTTTACTGAATTTTCGGTATACTTAAAAGTACTTTTAAGATATCACGGAGGTTATCGAAATGTCGGATATAGCAATCATCGGCGGCGGCCCCGCCGGATTGACGGCTGGACTATATGCTGCCCGCGGCGGTGCGGACGTAACCTTGTATGAAGAGCTCTTCCCCGGCGGACAAATTGCAAAGACACCGCTGGTTGAAAACTATCCCGGTTTCCCCGACGGGCTGGAAGGCTATGCCGTCGGCGGACGCATACAAAAACAGGCGGAAAAATTCGGATTGAAGGTCGAATATGCCGGCGCAACCGCGCTCGTTCTGGACGGTCAACCGAAGAAAATCATCCTCCCCGATCGCGAAGATACAGCCGACGCGGTCATCCTCTGCATGGGTGCGACTGCACGCATGCTCGGCCTACCACGGGAAGAAGAACTCACCGGAGCAGGCGTTAGCTACTGCGCTACCTGCGATGGAGCATTCTTTAAAGATCAGCCTGTTGCCGTCATCGGCGGCGGCGACACGGCCATTTCGGACGCGCTATACCTCGCACGCTTCTGCGAATCCGTCACAGTCGTCCACCGGCGCGACGAACTGCGCGCGTCTCCCGCACTGCAAAAGGCCGCAAAAGCAAACCCGAAAATCAAGTTTGCATACTCCAACGTTCCCGTTTCGCTTAAGGGTGAAAAGAAGGTGGACGGATTGGAAATTCGCGATTTGAAGACCGACAGTACGCGCGTCGTACCGGTCAACGGCGTATTCATTGCCGTCGGCATTGTTCCACGGACGGAGCTTGTAAACGGCAAGGTTACACTGAATGACGGCGGCAACATCATCACCGACGAATTCATGCGCACCAATGTAAGCGGTGTATTCGCCGCGGGCGACATCCGCAATACGCCGCTTCGCCAGGTGATTACCGCCTGTTCGGACGGCGCGGTTGCGGCGACCGCAGCGCTGGAATATATCTCTTCTTTGTAAATTGTTTTGTGCGGTGCCGGAGAGCGAGCCTTTCCGGCGCCGTATTGGCTTGTAATATTTTATTGGGTTAGGAGACGGGAAAATGGCAAGACTTTTTGGCACGGACGGAGTGCGCGGTATTGCAAACCGCGATTTAAGCTGCGAACTCGCCTATAAAATCGGCGCGGTTGGCGCATATGTTTTAACAAACGAGGTACATTCCCCTCGCATCCTGATCGGCATGGACACTCGAAAGTCCGGCCCGATGCTGGGCGCGGCACTTTCGGCGGGCATCTGCTCGGTCGGCGGCGACGTGCTGGACGTCGGCATCCTCCCAAGTCCCGCAATGGCCTATCTCGTGCGTCTGTACGAGGCCGATGCGGCCGTTATGATCTCCGCAAGCCATAACCCGATGGAATATAACGGCATCAAATGGTTCGATCAAAACGGTTATAAACTATCGGACGAAATTGAAGACCGTATTGAATCAATCATCAATAGCGACGAAGAAATTCCCCGGCCGGAAGGACGCGAAGTCGGCCGCATCATACCGGCGGTTCGCGCACGCATGGATTACTGCGATTATCTTGTCGAACAGTCCGAGTTCCGCTTTGAAGGATTGCGCATTGTCCTTGACTGCGCCAACGGCGCAACTTCATTCATTGCAAAGGACGTTTTTGAGCGTCTTGGCGCGGAAGTCATCGCCAAATCCTGCGCACCGGACGGCACAAACATCAATGACCACTGTGGCTCAACACATCCGGAGCGGCTGCAGCAGATGGTCGTCAACTACGGCGCAGATCTCGGTTTTGCCTTTGACGGCGACGCGGACCGGTTGATCTCCTGTGACGAATACGGCAATATTGTCGACGGCGACCAGGCGATGGGTATCCTCGCGCTCTCTATGCAAGAGCACGGCACACTGAATGGCAATACGCTTGTGCTGACCGTCATGAGCAACCTTGGCCTGAAAAACGCGCTGAAGGAAGCCGGAATCCAGATTGCCGAGACCAAAGTCGGCGACCGCTATGTTCTGGAATGCATGCGGGAAAACGGCTACTCGCTGGGTGGCGAACAGTCCGGACACATCATCCTGTTGTCCCGCAACACCACCGGCGACGGGATGATGAGCGCAATCGCACTGCTCGGCGTCGTTGCGGACACAAAAAAGCGCCTGAGCAAGCTCGCCGCGCGGATTCCGCAGTATCCACAGGTGCTCGTCAACGTTACGGTCGATAACGGCGTAAAGGCGGACGCCCTTGCGGACGAAGAACTCGCACAGCGCGCAAAAGAAATTGAAAAACAGCTTGACGGCAAAGGTCGCGTATTGCTTCGCGCCTCCGGAACGGAACCGCTCGTCCGCGTCATGCTGGAAGGTCAGGACGAAAAGGAAATCCTGAATCTTGCGCTTTCGCTGGCACATATTATCGTAAGAAAATTCGACGGAAAGATTCGCGCCTGACATGCTGACCAAAGCGCAAAAAACAGAAGCGCTGGAAATCCTCCGGCGAACGTATCCAAACGCGAAACCCGCGCTTGTCTTTACGTCTCCGTTTGAGTTGCTTGTTGCAACCATTCTTTCCGCACAAAGCACGGACGTTATGGTCAACAAGTGTACACGCGTATTGTTTCCGTTTGCCAATACACCCGCCCAATTTGCCAAGATGAGTGAAGAAGAGCTTTACCCATATATCAAAAGCTGCGGCTTTTACCGTATGAAGGGCAAGCACATCATTGAGACGTCCCGTATCCTTGTCACAAAATACGACAGCAAGGTTCCGGCTGACCTCGATCTGCTGCAATCGCTTCCCGGAGTTGGACGCAAGACGGCAAACGTTGTGGGCAGTAACGCTTTCGGCATTCCCGCCATCGCTGTGGATACGCACGTATTCCGTGTATCCAACCGTATTGGCCTTGCAAACGCTAAAAACGTTGAAAAGACGGAAGAACAACTTCAAAAGGCAATTCCACGCGAGGACTGGAGTGCGGCGCACCACTGGTTGATTTACCATGGTCGTCAGATATGCGACGCAAGAAAACCAAAATGCGAGATATGCCCTCTTTCCGCACTTTGCGAATACTACAAGAAGAACACCGGCAAGCACTGAGACCTGCCATTATAGACCAAAAAACTTGATTTGAAGGGATTTTTATGCAATTTGTAGATAAAGCACGCATCGTCATTAAATCCGGCAACGGTGGAGACGGCTGTGTTGCATTCCACAGAGAAAAATATGTCGCGCGCGGCGGCCCGTCCGGTGGAGACGGCGGTAAAGGCGGCGACCTGATTTTTGTTGCCGACCCGCGGCTTTCCACGCTGCTTGATTTCAAGTTCCAGCGGTTTTACCGCGCGGAAAACGGCGACAACGGCAAGGCGGAGATGCAGACGGGGCGCAACGGCAAACCGCTGGTCATTTTCGTTCCAATCGGCACCATCATCCGTGATGTTGAAAGCGGTGCAATCCTTGCAGATATGAGTGAAGAGAACAAAGAACGCTGCGTCCTGCACGGCGGCAACGGCGGAAAAGGCAATGCTCGCTTTGCCACACCGACACGGCAGGCGCCCCGATTTGCGCAGCCCGGCCAAAAAACGCCGGAGCATGAAGTGGAATTGGAACTCAAATCGATCGCGGACGTCGGGCTTGTCGGTTTGCCTTCCGTCGGCAAAAGCACCATTCTTTCCGTGCTGACCGCTGCAAAGCCAAAGATCGCCGCCTATCACTTTACGACATTATCGCCGAATCTCGGCGTTGCGTCCCGTCACGGTCGCTCGTTCGTGCTTGCAGACATTCCCGGGTTGATTGAAGGCGCGGCGGAAGGCGCAGGCCTAGGGCATGACTTTTTACGGCACGTAGAGCGCACACGCATGCTGGTGCACGTGCTGGATATCTCCGGCAGCGAAATGCGCGACCCGCTGGAAGACTATGAAAAGATCAACGATGAACTGTCGAAATTCTCTCCCGCTTTGCTGCAGGTCCCTCAGCTGATAGCAGCCAATAAAACCGACCTGCCGGAATCGGACGAAAATCTCAAACGTTTTCAGGAAGCCTATCCGGACGCCGAGATCTTCCCGGTATCCGCGGCAACGACACAGGGATTTGATGCGCTTTTGGACCGCATTGTGCAAATACTGGACAAATTGCCTCCCGTTCTTCGCTTTGAGGAGACCGATCTCGTTGAATCGCCGATGTATGAATCCGGCTTCCATATTGCGAAAGACGAGGACGAGGTTTACGTTGTGTCCGGCGGCGATGTAGATCGCCTGCTGGATCAAACCGATCCGAACGACGAAGCCTCCATGCGTCGCTTCCAGCAAAAACTCATCAGCAGCGGCATCATCGCCGCTCTTCGCGAAATGGGCGCGCACCACGGTGACAGCATTCGCCTTGGCGAATGGGAGTTCGACTTCATTGACTAAAACTACGTAAAAAACAAGAGCGCTTGTCAAATGGCAAGCGCTCTTGTTTTATCTCGCAGTAATTACCGTTCTTCCGCCCGGAGTCGGCGTCCCATCAGAACACCCATCACGGAGGACATCATTAAGCCGCGCGTCCAGCCGCTGGAATCGCCCAGGGTGAACAGCCCGGGAACGTTCGTTGTAAAGCTGTCGTCCATCTTGACGCGGTTACTGTAGAACTTGAGCTCCGGTGAATACAGCAGCGTTTCGTTGGCGGCAAATCCCGGCACGACCTGGTCGACAGCCTGAATAAAGTTGATGATGTTCGTCATCGCACGGTACGGCATGGCAGCCGTGATATCGCCCGCGACCGCATCCGGCAATGTCGGCACTACATTGGAAAACGAAAGCTCTCTCTGCCATGTGCGTTTGCCATCGAGAATGTCGCCATAACGCTGCACGAGGATATGTCCCGCGCCCAGCATGTTCGTGAGTTCGCCAACCTTCTGCGCATACGCGATCGGTTGATCGAACGGAATGTTAAAGTTATGGGAGCAGAGAATCGCAAGGTTTGTGTTGGGCGACTTCTTTTCCTTAAACGCGTGTCCATTGACGACGGCGAGATCGTTGTCATAGTTTTCCTGGCTGACAAAACCGCCGGGATTTTGGCAGAAGGTACGCACCTTGTTGCGAAACGGCTGTGGATAGCCGATCAATTTGGACTCATAGAGCACCGCGTTGACCTTGTCCATAACCTCGTTTCGAACCTCCACACGCACGCCGATATCGACCGTGCCCGGTTGATGTGCGATTCCGTGCTCTGTGCAAATTCCAGAGAGCCAGTCCGCCCCGCGGCGGCCTGTCGCAATCACAACATTCTTCGCTTTGATTTCGAAAGAGGCCGTTCCTTTTTCAACAACGACGCCGCGGCAAACGCCGCTCTCTATCAGTATATTCGTGCAGGCATGACCAAACAGTATTTCCACATCGTGCTCCAGCAAATACTGTTCGATCGCATAATAAATATCCTGCGCTTTCTCCGTACCGAGATGGCGAATCGGACAGTCGACAAGTTTCAGCCCCGCGCTGATTGCACGGCGGCGAATCTCCTTGACGGCATCCGTATTGTCTACGCCTTCAACATGTTCGTCCGCACCAAAGGAAAGATAGATGCTGTCCGTATAGTCGATTGTCTCCTGCGCTTTTCGTTCGCCAATCAGCGACGGCAAATCGCCGCCAACCTCATAGGAAAGCGACAGCTTCCCATCGGAAAAAGCGCCTGCGCCGGAAAAACCGGTGGTAATATGGCAGTACGGCTTGCAGTTTACGCATTTACCCGTTACTGCCTTCGGGCAACTACGGTCTTCTACCGCCGCGCCTTTTTCCACGATCATGATGCGTTGTTTGCTTCCGCGCTTACGCATTTCAAGTGCCGTAAATATACCAGCCGGACCGGCCCCAACGATCACAACATCCGTTTCCATGTCGTTACCTCCAAAGTTTTCTGTCGGCTGATTATTTATGCCAACCAAAGTATTATATATATATGAATTTTTGCTTTTTGTCAAATACATAAGTGAATGAGACGTTCATTTTTCCGTGCACTTTTCAGCAAATTGTAAACATGATATAATGATTTATCATTTTGGGGTATGGGAGCAAGCATATGCAGCTCGAAGAATTGGTCCGCCGGATCCGCCGTGGCGATAAAGCCGCTGTCAAGGACCTGGTTTCAATCTATGGCAACGCAGTCTATCTACGCGCGTTTGAACGCACGCAGGATAAGGAACTCGCTCGCGAGGCTGCTCGACAGGTGTTTGGACAGTTTGTGTCCATCGTTCAACAGCGACCGGATGAAGACGGTTGGTCGTTCTGGTTCGGAGATTTGATTGAGCGCAATATCTCCGCTTATGCGCAGATCGGCGACGATATGAACTATATCGAGGATGAACTGGAGCGTGAGCTATATGGTGAAGAAAGCATTCAGCCGCCTGAGACGTCAAGTGTACAGCGGGCTGTAAACACACCGGCACAAGCACAGCCGCGTGCATACGACCCGCGTGAAGACCGCGCAGCAGAAGCGGAAACAAAGACGCAACAGCACGGCTCCAAGCGCGATAAAGCGGCGCGTTCCAGCGGTCGCTCCGCACGGGACGAGATATTTGACGAGGCCTTTGCGCCACGAAAGAAAAAACGTTCCAGCCACATCTTGACCGTTATCCTGTTGGTTATCGTATGCATCCTGTTGCTCTGGGTCGTTGCAGGCGTCGCAATGACTATGAAGTGGATTCCGTATTACAATTTGGGTTACACATGGTTTAACGCACATGTGTTCAGGCTTTTCTAGTAATTTTATAAAAGACGGTCGGGATTGCCCGACCGTCTTTTTTGTTACGCTTCTTCTTCCGGTTTTTTCCGGTACAGCACGAATTTCCGTCCGATGCATTGTATGATCTCCGCGCCCAACTGCTCCGCAAGAATACCGGCGGCTTCTTTTGCGGAAAGCGAACTGGTCTCCAATACGGCAATCTTCAGAAGTTCGCGTTTTTTTAACGCTTCATCCACGCTGTTAACCAGATTGTCCCCGATGTCTTCCTTGCCGATCTGGAAAATCGGTTTTAACTGATTGGACATCCTGCGAAATTCCGCACGTTCCGCTCCGTTCATATAGATCCCCTCTCGATTCGGATTCTGTTCCTGTCTTTTGTGCGCTTGATTATATCATATGGCGGTAAGAAAAGCGAGAATACAGCCTCTACAACAAAGTCTCCCGCGAAGTTTTCGCGGGAGACTTTGTTGCGCATTTGAGTGTCGGGCTTAGTATACCTTACGCTTGACATACGTCGTGTGCAGGATTTCGTGCGCCTTATGCGAGCCGGGCTTTTCGAGGTAGGTATCGTAAAGCTCTTTGACAAACGGGTTTTCATGGCTCTTGCGCAGCGCCATGCCGCTATCCTCGCTGTAGAGCGCCTTTGCACGCTCGGTACGCAGGTCGATGAAGTTGCGGACGCTGCCGGGCTGATGCGGCTGGCCGCCGCCGTTGACGCAGCCACCCGGGCACGCCATGACCTCGATGAAATGATAATCCGCTTCACCGGAACGAACCATTTCGAGGAGCTTATGTGCGTTTTCGAGACCGCTCGTGACCGCAACGCGCACCTTGGTGCCGTTCAGGTCATATTCCGCTTCCTTGCAGCTTTCAACACCGCGTACGGCTTTGAATTCCAAGCTGTCGAGCGGTTTGCCGGTGACGATTTCCGCGACGGTACGCAGAGCGGCTTCCATAACGCCGCCGGTCGCCCCGAAGATGTGACCCGCGCCGGATGCAACACCCATCATCGGATCGAACTCTTCGTCCTTGAGATCGGTGAACATGATGCCCGCGCGTTTGATCATGTTGGCAAGCTCACGCGTTGTCAGCGAAATGTCGACGTCCGGTACGCCTGCGGCGTTTTGATCGTCACGCGTGCATTCGAATTTCTTGGCCGTGCAGGGCATGATCGAAGCGACGAAGATGTCCTTCGGGTCGATGCCTTCTTTTTCGGCGTAATAGGTTTTGGTCAGTGCGCCGAACATCTGCTGCGGGCTCTTGCAGCTCGACAGGTTTTCGATCATATCCGGATAGTAATGTTCGCAGAACTTGATCCAACCGGGCGAGCAGGAGGTGATCAGCGGGAGTTTGCCGCCATTCTTCAGACGCTCCAGCAGTTCAGTCCCTTCTTCCATGATCGTTACGTCCGCGGCAAAGTCAACGTCGAATACCTTGTCGAAGCCAAGGCGACGGAGCGCCGCGACCAGTTTGCCCTGAACGTTGGTTCCAATCGGCATGCCGAAACATTCACCGAGCTGGGCACGAACGGACGGTGCGGGAGCGACCACAACATGCTTATTGGGATCGGCAAGCGCTTCCCAAACCGCGGCGGTATCGTCGCGTTCTTCCAGTGCGCCGGTCGGGCACACGGAGATGCACTGGCCGCAGTTGATACAGCTGCTTTCCACCAGCGGAAGATCGAACGCGCAACCAACGTGCGTATCAAAGCCGCGTTCGTTGGTACCGATGACGGCAACGTGCTGGTTGTGTTTGCAGACCGCAACGCAACGACGGCAAAGAATGCACTTGCTGTTGTCGCGCACAAGGTGCGGCGCACTGCGCTCATACTGCGGTTCGAGGTTCTCGCTGCCGCAATACTTGTACTGGTCTACATCGTACTCTTTGGCCAGCGCCTGCAGTTCGCAGTCGCCATTGCGCGAGCAGGACAGACAATCCATGCGATGGTTGCTCAAAATGAGCTCCAGCGTGGTTTTGCGTGCGTCGCGCAGTTCCGGCGTGTTGGTCGTTATTTCCATACCGTCGGCAACCTTTGTTACACAGGCGGCCGCGTGTCCGCGCACACCGGTTGCCTGAACCAGGCAGATACGGCATGCCGCGATTTCGTTGATATCCTTTAAATAGCACAGCGTCGGGATACGAACGCCCGCTTCGTGCGCCGCTTCCAAAATGGTGGCGTTGGCGGGAACCTTCGTTTCGATCCCATTGACTTTTACAGTTACTTTTTCCATGTTCCTGCCTCCTTACTTCTTTGAAATGGCGTCGAATTTGCAGCCTTCCATACAGGCGCCACATTTGATGCACTTGCTCTGGTCGATCACATGCGGCTCCTTGACCTTGCCGGAAATTGCACTCACCGGGCACTTGCGTGCGCAGAGGGTGCAGCCTTTGCACTTCTCCGGATCGATCTCATAGTGCAGCAACTTTTTGCAGACGCCCGCCGGGCAGCGCTTGTCGACAACGTGCGCAATATACTCGTCGCGGAAATACCGCAGCGTAGATAGCACGGGATTCGGGGCCGTCTGGCCCAGCGCGCACAGCGCGTTATTCTGAATGTAATAGCAAAGCTCTTCCATCTTGTCGAGATCCTCGAGTGTGGCTTTGCCTTCGGTGATTTTGTTGAGCATTTCAAGCAGGCGGCGCGTACCAATGCGGCACGGCGTGCACTTGCCGCAGCTCTCGTCCACGGTGAACTCGAGGAAGAAGCGCGCAACGTCAACCATGCAGTTGTCTTCGTCCATAACGATCAGACCGCCGCTGCCCATCATGGAACCGATGGCTTTCAGGCTTTCATAATCGATCGGCGTATCGAGGTGTTCTTCCGGGATGCATCCACCCGAAGGTCCACCGGTCTGCGCCGCTTTGAACTTTTTGCCGTTCGGGATGCCGCCGCCGATATCAAAGAGGATCTGGCGGAGGGTCGTGCCCATCGGGATTTCCACAAGGCCGGTGTTGTTGATCTTGCCGCCGAGTGCGAACACCTTGGTGCCCTTGCTGCACTCGGTGCCCATGGATGCAAACCATTCGGGTCCCTGCACGATGATCTGCGGGATGTTTGCCAGAGTTTCAACGTTGTTGATGATCGTCGGCTGCCCAAACAGACCCTTGTTCGCCGGGAACGGCGGCTTGTTGCGCGGCTCTCCGCGGTTTCCTTCGATGCTGGTGAGAAGTGCCGTTTCTTCGCCGCAAACAAACGCGCCCGCGCCGAGACGGATGTCGATATCAAAATCGAAACCGGTTCCGAAGATGTCCTTGCCCAGCAGACCGTATTCACGCGCCTGATCGATAGCAATGTTGAGACGCTTTACCGCAATGGGGTATTCCGCACGGACGTAGATATAACCATGGGTCGCGCCGATTGCATAACCGGCGATCGCCATTGCTTCCAGCACCGCGTGCGGGTCGCCTTCCAGAACGGAGCGATCCATGAACGCACCGGGGTCGCCTTCGTCCGCGTTACAAACGACGTACTTCTCATCGCACTGGTTGTTTGCGGCAAACTGCCACTTCGTACCGGTCGGGAAACCTGCGCCGCCGCGACCGCGAAGGCCGGAAGCTTTCATCAGGTCGATGACTTCCTGCGGATTCATTTCCGTAAGCACTTTGCCGAGTGCGGTATAACCGTCAACGGCGATATACTCGTCGATATTTTCCGGGTTGATCACGCCGCAGTTGCGAAGCGCGATACGCTTCTGCGTTTTATAAAACGGCGTATCGGACAGGGACGTTACGCCATGCGGCATGTCCTCTGTCTTGGGATTATAGATAAGCCTCTCTACCGGCCGGCCTTTGAGCAGATGCTCGCTGACGATTTCCGTAACGTCTTCTTCCGTCACGCGGCTATAGAACGTTCCTTCCGGATATACGATCATGATCGGGCCGAGTGCGCAGAGGCCGAAACAGCCGGTCTGGACGACCTTGATCTCTTCGTCAAGACCCAGTTTTTTGAGCTCTTTTTCCAGATGCTCCCGAATCGCGGGGCTTCCGCTGGACGTGCAGCCAGTTCCGCCGCAGATTAATACGTGTGAACGAATCATGGTTTTCCCTCCCGTTATTTCTCGCCGATCGTGTATTCATAAACGGGCGTTCCGCCCTTGATATGCTCCGTTACCACCCGCTTGGCTTTTTCGGGGGTCATCTTCACATATGTAACCTTCTCTTTGCCGGGTTCATATACCTCGACGATGGGCTCGAGACGGCAAATGCCGATGCATCCCGTTTGGGTGACGGTTGCCTTATCGGCAACGCCCTGCTTTTCCACTTCTTCCACAAGTGTATTCAGCACAGGACGCGCGCCGGCCGCTATGCCGCAAGTCGCCATACCTACGACGACGCGGACATCGTTCTGCCCTTCGCGCAGAGCGACTTTCCCCTTCATTTTTTCGCGGATTTCCGCCAGTTCCTGCAGTGATTTCATGTTCCTCGTCCTTTCCTCAATGTAAACTAATGTTTATTAAACTGCCATAATGCAATCAGGGATTTCCTGTTGTTTCTATTCTTTCCTTATGTGATCTTTCTGGTTCGTGTTACTGTCCCAAATCGTCCGGTTCCGGGTCCTCAATATATTCTCTCGCCCAAGCAAGCACTTCCGGCGAATTCAACGGGACGTCGCCAAGGATTTGACGCATCTCGTCCGTCGAAAGTCGTTTTTGCCCCGCTTCCGTTTGCAAGACGTATGTCAGCGACAGTTCCGGATTCCCCTGAATCAGGGTTGTAATCGTGGATGCGACGTCGCCAAGCGGTGCGCAATCCATATGGTCGGTATGAAACACCGCGCTTACCCGTGTTCCATGCTCCCCACCGGATTCATTTTGCTGTTTCGACTCCAGCGAGAACGTCCCGCCCGTCTGCTCCGCCGCCATTTTAAACAGCGGCAAACCCATGCCGACCTTGCGCGTCGTCCGGGTCGTTGTAAACGGATCTGCGGCTGCCGCCGCAAATGCCGGGCTCATTCCGTATCCGTCATCCGTAATGGTGATGGTCAAAACCGCTCCAAATTGGTCCAGTTCGATTTCAAGGTGCTGCGCGCCCGCTTTAATAGAATTTTGCGCAATATCCAGAATGTTGAGCGAAAGTTCTTTCATATTATAATTAACTTCCTTTCGCCCAACGGTTACATGTCGTTTGTGCCTTCGCCCTTACACGCTAAACACCGTTTAAATAGTCGATCAGCGCCATTCGCACCGTCTGTGCATCCGCGTCTTTTTCGCAGTCAAGGTTGATTTCGTATCCGGGTTCGGCAATTTCCCAAAGCCTATGCGCATCCGAAGAAACAATTCTCCGTTTGCCGCGCAAACGCGGATACTGCCGTTCGTAGCAGGCTACGTTCGCTGCGCCGCGATATTCCACCGCTTCAAAATCAGGACTGTCCGGCATGTCGCCCAGCATGGCGATGATACCGTTGCCTTCGCGGTCCACATGCGCCGGTACCACCGCGCCGTGGTGCATTGTCACCAGCGCCGCCGCATCCTCCAGCGAAAGCATCGTCGCGTTGATCAGCAGGTCGGCTTCTTCGCCGGATATTTCATCGTCCGAATCGATCAGCAGCTGTCTGCCGAATATAGCCGCGCGGTTCTTAATTCTTATGCGCTTTTGATCGACCGTCCCGGCAAACGCAAGCGCGTCCTCCAACGACGGAAACAGGCACAGAAGATGCACGTCCTCACTCGTTGTCAGCTCCATGCCCGCAACGGGCACGATGCCGTAGGTTTCGCATGCGTGAAAGAACGTTTCGCAATTTCCACATGCGTTATGGTCGGTCAGCGCCGCAATCTCAACTCCGTTGAGCTTCGCCATTCCCGCAATGGAAAACGGCGTCATGTCGTCGTCCCCGCAGGGTGACAGGCAAGAGTGAATATGCAAATCGCAGTGAAACCCACTCATAGCAGCGAAGCGATCTTTGCGCAAAGCGCAAACGACGGCTCCTCGCTTCCAAGAATGTTGACGTCCCGGCTGATCGCCGTTTCCGCCACACCTTTATCCGGGCGAACGCCTTCGGCAAGTACAATGCAGGAAACATCGGCAAGCGATGCGACCGCAACGGTGTTGGGATTGGTCATAATCGTCACCCATGCGTCGCCTTGCTGCGCGCGCCCCATGACCCAACTGAGCAGATCACCTGCATAGCCGCCGCTCACAATCCGTTCGCCATCCGAAACGGCGATGGATTCCAGATTCAGGGCTTCAGCCATTTCCCGTACTGTCATCTTTTTCGCCCTCCGGTTTTTGTTCGCCTTCCGGGTGTTTCGCCATCTCATGGATGCGCTCACGCATATACACGATGCATTCGTCGATATTTCGACCGCCGAGCACAACGTCCTCGGCGAATGCACGGCAAGTTGGCGCTCCGCAGGAACCGCAATCCAGCGCGGGCAACGATTCCGCAAGCTCTTCGATCTCGCTCATCTTCTGCATCGCCGTGGAACGATCCTCGTCGATCTTTCCGACGGGTCGGTATTCCAGCTCGTGTGTAAAAAGCATATCCTTCGGCATGTCGGTGTCGTCTTTGTCCAGCCTGTTCTGTGAAACAGGAAGATAACGGCGCAGAGCCTGCATGCGCACGCGCGCAATGTACGGATTTTCCACCGTGGCAACGCCGCCGACACAACCGCCCGGGCAAGCATTGAGCTCCACAAACTGGAGCATTGGGAAATGTCCGGTCTCGATTTCGTCAAGCACATGAATCACGTTTTCGATCCCGTCCGCCGCCAGATATTCGTCGTTAAACAATGCGCTGGCTTCTCCGCCGGTACTCGCCCAGCTCATACCGATCATGCCGCTTTGACTGTAAGCCTTTGGCGTATTGCTCTTTTTCATAACGCCGATGAGCTTGAAGTAGATATCGCTCATGGATACCACATAGTCGACGTTGCTCTTTTGCCCCATGAATCCATTCTTAACATAGCTTGCCTTCGCCGGGCAGGGAGAAACGAACACCGTTGCAATATCGTCCGGCTTGAGTTCCGGATGTTTTTGCAGCGCTTCCTCCCGCGCCATGCGTCCCGCCACTTCGATCGGCGGCATCATGGGGATCACATGATCGCAGAGATACGGAAAGCGCAGTGTAATCAGCCGCACGACAACCGGACACGCAGAGTTAATCACCGGATAGCTGATATCCTTCCGCTTCATATAACGGCGTGTGTATTCGGTTACGATTTCCGCAGCGCGGGCCACCTCAAACACATCGTCGAAGCCAATATCCAGCAACCCCTGCAGCACATAATCCACGTCATCCAGTTCTGAAAACTGTCCGTAGAAAGACGGCGCCGGCAGTGCAATGCGATATTTTGACTGATCAATGTCTTCAAATTTATCAAAGTTCGCTTTTTTCGCCTGGTACGGACACCGGCGTATACACTCGCCACAGTCGATGCAAACGTCCGAATTGATGACAGCATGGCCGTCGCGGATGCGTATCGCCTCCGTCGGGCACCGTTTCAGGCAGTTGGTGCAGCCTTTGCACTTTTCTATGTCAAGCGAGACAGAATGCTTGTATTGTTCCATGGCCGGTTGATTTGCCTTTCCGTCGCCCCAGTGTGCTTCCACAGTGCAGAAACCTGAGGAGCCGCCCATTGCCTCAACCGCGTTGAACCGACGGTCAAAGCCAAGGCCTGTCGATTAAACGAAAACTTTCATCGTAACCGTTGTGCCTTTGCCGAGCTCGGTTTCGATTTTCATTTCGTCCGTGTACCGTTTCATGTTCGGAAGCCCCATGCCTGCCCCGAACCCGAGCGCCCGGATGTTGTCCGGCGCCGTGGAGTATCCTTCCTGCATGGCAAGGTCGATATCAGGAATTCCCGGTCCCTGGTCGGCAAGGATGATCGTGATACAGTCCGGCTCCACCCAAACGTCCGCAACGCCTCCACGCGCGTGGACCACCATGTTGATCTCGCCTTCATACATCGCAATCGATACCCGGCGGATCATCTCGGTCGAAAAACCGAGTTGGCGGAGTTTGCGCTTTACCTCTACCGACGCCGCGCCGGCCGAGGTAAAATTGTCGCCGTCCACATCATAATGAAACTTCAACGCTTCCGCCATTATGCTATGCCTCGCTCCCAAGCCCGTTTGCATACAGCTTGCCGCAGGCTTCATACATGCGGTAACAGCTTACCAGCACGGCGATATGATTCTCGTCGGCCAGCGCAATCATCTCGGGCGTCGGGCGTTTGCTTCGTACAAAAACGATGCATCGCATGTCCATCATCATGGCGGTGCGCACAACCTGCGGATTGACAAGCCCCGTTACCAATACTGCCTGATCCTTTACATAGGCAAGAACGTCGCTCATCATGTCGCTTCCGCATGCACTGCACACCTCTTCGTCGAGCAGCTGTTCGCCGCAGAGCACTTGGGTGTCAAGCAGGTTGGCGATCTGACGTATTTTCATTGCTTTCCGTGCCTCCGTCCAGAGTTGGGCAATTAGTTATATTTCGCTAAAATCCCTTTGATATCGGCTGGAACGAGTCGTCCGTAAACTTCTTCGTCCACAACGATGACCGGCGCGAGACCACAGCAGCCAAGGCAGCGGGTTGCTTCCAGCGTAAACACACCATCCGGCGTTGTTGCACCGGCCTTGATGCCAAGCTGCTTTTCAAGCTCGTCCAGAATGTTCTGCGAGCCTTTTACGTAGCAAGCCGTACCCAGGCAAACCGCAACGCGGTGCTTGCCGGTGGGATTGAGTGAAAACTGTGCGTAGAACGTGACGACCTGATAAACTTCCTCAAGAGAAATGTCAAGTCCCTCGGCGATGATCGTCTGTACTTCGATCGGCAGGTAACCATAAAGGTCCTGTGCCTTCTGAAGCACCGGCATCAACGAACCCTGTACGTCCTTATGATCGGCTATGATTTTTCTGAGTTGTTTTTCCTGTTCCTGCGTTCCATGAAAAGGAACGACGGTCTTCTGCTTTGCCATATTCTTCCTCCTCGGTCAGGTTGATGCAACCTTTGGTATGTCATTTCAGACCACGTAAAATTATAACATAGCAATATTGCGAAGAAAAGCACAAAATGCAAGAAATCCGTATGTTTTTATCGATTTTCGCTTATTCATTGACCGCTTTGACATCCATAGGGCGACGCGCCTATAATATAGGCATATTTGTAATCGGTTTTCTCCGTTTTTTCGGCGGCGTTTGCCGGGACATAGGCCTGTGAATTCGTTTGTTCACATTGACCGAAAGATCGAAAGGAGTTTCATTTCTTTATGCTTATACTCGTTACCGGTGGAGCGGGATACATCGGAAGCCATACCGTATTGGAATTACTTGACGCAGGCTATGATGTTCTGATCGCCGATAATTTTGTAAACGCCAAGCCGGCCGCACTCAAGCGCATTCGAGAGCTTGCGTCGCGCCCGTTCGAATTTGAAGAATGTGACCTGACCGACGCCGAGGCGACTGAGCTTTTGTTCTGTTCCCACAACATCGATGCGGTCATCCACTTTGCCGGACTGAAGGCCGTTGGTGAAAGCGTGCAAAAACCGCTTGCTTATTACCGGAACAATCTGACTTCCACGCTGAACCTGCTGGACTCTATGCGCGAGCATAACGTGAGCCAGTTTGTGTTCTCTTCCAGCGCTACGGTGTACGGAGACCCGGCAAGCGTGCCGATTCGTGAAGATTTCCCGCTTTCTGCGACGAATCCTTACGGACGCACGAAGCTTATGATCGAAGAAATCCTGCGTGACGCCGCCACCGCCAATCCAAACCTGAGCATTTGCCTGCTACGGTACTTCAACCCGGTCGGAGCACATCCGTCCGGCAGGATCGGCGAAGACCCCAACGGTATCCCGAATAACTTGATGCCCTATATTGCGCAGGTTGCGGTGGGTAAGCTGCCCGCACTGCGCGTGTTCGGCAACGATTATCCGACGCCGGACGGCACTGGCGTACGCGATTACATCCACGTTGTCGACCTCGCAAAAGGGCACGTCGCCGCGCTGAAAAAAGTTGCCGCGGGGACTGGCGTTTCAACCTATAACCTCGGCACCGGTATCGGATATTCCGTGTTGGACGTGCTGCATGCTTTCGAAAAGGCTTGCGGCAAAGAGCTGCCGTACGAAATCGTTGGACGTCGTCCGGGCGACATTGCGGCGTGCTATGCCGATCCCGCAAAAGCGAAGCAAGAGCTTGAATGGTGCGCGGAATACGGCATTGACCGCATGTGCACGGACAGCTGGGGATGGCAGTCCGCCAATCCGAACGGCTATTGCGAATAGCCGCCCGCGCTCGCTTTTTCGCGCCCACTATCAGTATTGAACAGAAAGATATAAAGGAGCAAATGATCAATGCAAAAACCTACCTTAGTCGTTATGGCCGCAGGCATGGGCAGCCGCTACGGCGGATTAAAGCAGATCGACCCCGTCGGCAAGCATGGCGAAATCATCATGGATTACTCCCTTTACGACGCAAAACAGGCGGGATTTGAAAAGGTCGTATTCATCATCAACCGCAAAATCAAACACGATTTTTACGAAGTCATCGGTCGCCGCGCGGAAAAACATATGGAAGTTCACTATGTCTTCCAGCAAATGGACAGTATGCTGCCGACCGGATTCGCAATCCCCGAAGGTCGTGTGAAACCCTGGGGAACGGCGCACGCGATCCTCTGCTGCAAAGACATTGTGAACGAACCGTTTGCCGCAATCAACGCAGATGATTATTACGGAAAGCACGCATTCTCCGTTTTGTACGACTACCTCAAGGATGCAAAAGACGGCGAAAAGTACAACTATTCCATGGTCGGTTACCTTGCGAAAAATACGCTGACGAAAAACGGGCACGTTGCGCGCGGCGTTTGCGAAGTGGACGACAACGGAGAGCTTGTCAACATCGTCGAGCGCCTCCGCATCTACCAAACGCCGGAAGGTCCCGCATACACGGAAGACGAAGGCGAAACGTTCGTGCATTTTCCGGAGGATAATCTGGTTTCCATGAATTTCTTCGGCTTCACGCCGGGATTGTTCGGCGAGTTGGAAGCCCGATTTCCGGAGTTTTTAGCCGACGCCATGAAGACGAACCCGCTGAAGGGCGAGTTCCTGATCCCACAGGAAGTCGGCCTGCTGCTCCGCCAGGAAAAAGCGAGCGTTCGCGTACTGTCTTCTCCGGACCGCTGGTATGGCGTGACATATCGCGAAGACAAGCCGGAAGTGATGAAGGCACTCGTAAAAATGACCGACAAAGGTTTATACCCGGACGAGAAGTTGCTGGATTAATTTAATGACAACTACAACAAACGACATGCGCCCGACGGTGCATGTCGTTTGTTTCTTGCACTTTCTAGTTCAAGATATGAAAAAAGCGGCTGTTCGGCCGCTTTTTCCTCCGAAGCCCAGCGTTCCAGGCATGGCTTCAAGATTCATCCTATGCGTTTCAAATTCAGTTTGCGTTGCTTGCGGAAACAAACGGCTCAAGATATTCCGCCGCACTGCCGGAAACATAATTGATGTTGCCGCCTGATGCATACGCAGCGTCTCCTCCGGAAGCCGCGGTCGGGCCGCAAGCCGCCAAGAATAGTGTGCTGACCACCAGCATTGCCAAAATCATAATAGTCTTCTTCATAAATAAATCCTCCAAATATCCTTGTTTTTTAGTTGAATTAAGCGTACTATATGTGTTAGTACACTTGCATGATACTGACTCGTTCGCAAATTGTCAAACAAAAAGCGGCGAATTATGGTAAAATTCATAAAAGGGTCACATTATATGCAAAAAAGCCGGGATTACAATCGATTTGATCGTCTCATGCGCAACTTCACGACGGCGTATCTTACTGTCGTCTGTTTTTTGTTGCCGCTCGTTTTCTATCGGTTTTACTTTGATATCACGGAAACAAAACATATTTTTTTCATAGCGACCAGTGTTTCATATCTGTTGCTGTTACTTATGCTCTATATTCTTTCGCCTGAGCGCGGCCATATACAGCATGATCGCTCGCCGAATTGGATCGTCCTCAGCATGCTTGTTTTCTTCGCGTGTTCCGTTGCCGCGGCGTTCCTTAGCAAGCACCCGCAGGATGTTCTCTTGGGACGATACAACCGTTATCAGGGCCTTCTGACCATATCAGTCTATACGGCGCTTATCTTTGCACTTTCCAGGCAGTCGTTCGATCTACGCTATCCCGAGGTTGCCCTGGTTGCCAGCGGTTCAATTGCCGGTATTTTGGGCGTATTGAATCATTTCGGTGTCGATCCGTTTGGTTTCATGGTGAATCTTTCCGCCGCCGACCAGGGCAGGTTCATAGCAACGCTCGGCAACGCGGATTTTTACGGAAGCTTTCTGTGTATTGCTTTTCCCGTAACGTTCGGCTGGTTCTGCCGCGAAAAAGCACTTGCACAGCGATTGCTGTCTGCAGCAGCGCTGTTTGCGGTTTCGCTTGGTGTCATGGTCGCCGGCAGCGACAGCACGGCACTCGGGCTCATCGTTGCCGCGCTTGCATTTCCCCTGGCACTGGCGTCCGAAAAAAGCGCTCTCAAGCGTTATTTTGTCGGCTGGATCCTGTTTGCCTGCGCCGCGCTACTCTTTGGGATCGCCTCTTCGTTTTTGCCTTCCGTAACGTATCTCTCCTACTTCGCCGTTGCTATTTCAAAAGCACCGGTCACACTTGCGATCCTGTTTGTTTGTGGAGTTGCTCTGCTCGTTTTACGGAAACACCGCAACTGGCAACCAGCCAGCAGCCGCAGGCGATATTGCTATGTTTTGCTTTTTGGCGTAGCGGTTGGCTCTATCGTTCTTATTCTGCTAAACACGGCGTTTGCGGATTTTCCGCTTGGCAAGGCGGAACGGTATCTACGCTGGAGTGAAAGCTGGGGGACTGACCGCGGCAAAATTTGGACGTATTGCGTCAATCTGTATGCTTCCTTCACTCCCGCACAAAAGTTGTTTGGCGGCGGGTCCGGCGTGCTCTTTTATGCCGATCAGACAAATCGTGTTTTTCAGGACGCAGCACTGGATACCGCACATAACGAGTATCTGCAATATCTCCTTACGACCGGAGTGCTTGGCCTGGGCGCGTACCTAGCGACACTCTTCTTTTCCATTCGTTCGGGACTCAAAGCAAGCACGTCTTGTCCGGCTGTCCGCGGGCTTACGATTGCAGCGATTGCTTATGCGGCACAGGCTGTCGTCAACATCGCACAGCCTGCCTCCACTCCGCTGTTTTTTGTGTTAATCGGACTTTTATCAGCTATCTATCACCCGCAAAACGATACTTGCGGATCGGTAATCGAACCTGAGCGGTCAATATAACGGTGATTTGACTCTCGTGCTGCACACTGAAGGAATACTCGTTATCGATATTGCAGATAACGATTAGACATCATTACGCCGATAAAGAAGCACCCTGCGGTTACTTCACCGCAGGGTGCTTCTTCATCAATTAGATCGTGCTTACGGTACGGGCGTTCCTTCCGGAACCGTCGTACTCGCAGTAATATACTTAGATACGGCATAGCACTTTACACCGGTTTCAACGACCTGAATGTAGTAAAAATCGTTGGTTTCAAAGTAGATCAGCACAGCAGCGCCTTTCGTAACCTGACCAATCGGATCATTGTCCTCCGTACTTGGCACGGTGCGCAGGGCTAATACGCTTGCAGACACGGTGCCGGGAACTGTACCGGCAACGACTTCCGGCGTGGGCGTTGGAGCTTCACCGGGCAGCAGCCCCTCTTTGTCGATGAATTTAATCGCCATATAGCCGTAAAGATTTTCTTTTACGATCTTTACAAAATAGTAGTCGCCATCAGCTTCATAGATCTTCAGCTGTGTCCCGGAAGAATACTTGCCAAGAATCGAATACGTGCCGCTCGGCCCCTGCCGGAGCACAACGCCGCTTGCGTTCAGCGTGCCCTCGACAGCTGAAGCGACTTGTTCCGGGCTTGGAGTTTTCACCTCCGGTTCCGGTGTGTCGTCCTGCTTCGGCGTCATCGTTGGCGTTTCGTCCGGCTTCACCGCAACTTCCGGCGTGGCCGTATCGGTGATTGTCTGGGTTTGATCCTCAACAGGTGCAATTGACGGCGTCGGTGTGATGGCCGCTGTACTGCTGCTGCTAAGATCCACGTTTCCCTGATCATCGCTGGAACCGCGCATCGACCATACGATGAAATAAATACCGACCAGCATAACCAGAATGATAATGCTCAATACGATATAACCAAGTGGTGTGATGCGAACGGATCTTCTACTCATTTTTTCCTCCCCTGTGTGCGTGGAACGGTGTGCAGAAAAGCACTTTTGAATTTTTAACTTAAATGCATACGCACAGTATATTGTTTTTCTCGTTCATTTCAAGTGTTTTTCCGGAAATTTAATAAAGAGTTGCAACCTTTTAAAAAAGTGTTCACTTTTCAGACGCACCCTTTTTTTGTTTCCGGCAGATTGACTGTGGGAAATCAATTGCGTTCGGACAGAACGACTCGCGGCTCCAATATCCGCGTGATGCGGAAAACCAGCATCTCTTCGTCAGTGCGGCCCAATATGCCGCTAACGATTGAGCTCTGCCCTTTGATGGACGCGAGTGCTTCCGTCAGATATTCTTTGCCGGGTGATTCGGACCATTTTGTCACAATACGTCCGTCGAAGAAGCAAATGTGAATCACGCGCGCATTGGCCGCCTCCAAAAACGAAATCCGCAGCACAAGCGTAGGCACCCCGTCTTCGTCCGTGGTAAATCGACCGGTTACGCCAATCCTGTGCGTTTCCCCATGTGTGGAGAAATCGCAGTAAGCGGGTTTTTCCAGACCTATGTCTACGATGTGACGCTCGTCAATCTCATCGATAACGATCTGAAACGCGCCGTTTCGATAGACAAACGAAATGGCGTGTAGCCCTCTCGTAAAATTATTTTGCAGCGTTTGCGCATACAGCGGGTATACACCGACAGCCGCCGCCCGCTTGTCCTCCGCGGCAAAATAAGCGCGTCCGTCGAGACGCTTGCATATTTCCGCACAATCCAGCTTTCCGCGCGCCTGAAATAAATCTCCAAACAGCTTTGGCTGTGGCATATACAGGTCGTATTCCAGTCTTTTTTTTGCGTTTTGCAGCGCGGTGTCAAACAGCCCTCGGGATTTCGCGTCACCGCAGGTTTTTTCAGTATCGGCGAAATACCGGCTGGCATAAGTATAGTATGAACTTTGCTGAAACAGCTCGTTATTGCCCGCATTGGAAACCACGAGCACACCGGTATCGAAAAAACCGAGTACATTCTGCCCAAACATGCCGTTGAAAAGAAATGAACGCTCCTTCCTTCCAACCCAAATCTGGTAGCCGTAGTCATATGCGCCGAGCGTCTCCGGCGTTTTCATCTGCGCACTTGTCGCCTGTTCGATCCAGTCGGCCGGAACGATCTGTTTGTCCTCAAATTTTCCGCCGCTTAGCACCATCTGCCCAATCTTTGCAATGTCCTCCGGAAGGATGTATAATCCCCATCCGGCTTTCTCATTTCCTTTTGGGCATTTTTCCCAGAAGAAATTCTCAATACCGAGCGGCTGAAACAATCTTGGCGTCAGGTACTCCGTCAGGCCCTGGCCTGTGATCTCTTTGATCACGCAGCCAAGCATATAAGTATTCATACTGTTGTAGTTAAAGCTGGTTCCCGGCTCTTTGAGGATGACTGACTCCAAAAAGCACTTGACCCAGTCGGTTTCCGTAACCGAACCTGCTTCATTAAAACTAATGCCGCTCGTCATAGTTAACAGGTGACGAATCGTGATGTTGCGGTGCGTAAACTGGTTGATCTTATTCATACGCGCCATAAAAATATCAACCAGCTTGTCATCAAGCGAGAGTTTACCCTCTCCAATGAGAATGCCAATCGCAAGACCGGTGATGGATTTGCATTCGGAGTGCGTGATGTGCCAAACACGCTGGTCGTATGCGCCCCATGTCGCCTCCGTTATTACTTTTCCATTTTTCAGCACGAGTACGCCGTGCATATCAAGCGTCGGGTCGTCTCTTAAATCATTTAGAAATCCTGCAACGTACGAAGAATCTATGCCCTGAGATTCCGGAGAAACACGCTCGAACGCTTTCTGAATAACAGAAGGTGTAAACCCCGGTTTCTGCGGTTGTTGTTCAAAAATCGCCCGTGTTGCAGACGTGTTGTCGAGTAGCTGCTTAATCATCATCAGCGCCCGTGAATCGGTTACGAAATCCATAGCCATCCTCCTAAAGCGTTTTTCATTTTTCGATCTGTTTGCTATTGATCGTCTTCCGATGAATTTTCCCGATATTCCTTTGCAATTGCGAGTACTGCCCGCTTAATCAGTGCTACAAATTCATGCGGGCCAAGCTCCGGTTGTTCACGCAGCCAGCGCACCAGCGCTATACGAAACGCATCTGTATAAAACGTTGCGTAAAAATCATGGTCAAGTGCGTCTCCAAACGCCAGCTGAAAGCGTTCCTGTGCAAGCGGGTGGATGATCTCGCAAAAATAATCAGAAAACGAGTTTTGCCCCTTGACCTCGAAAGCGTTTATATAAAAAACACGGTTTTCATAAAAATATGAACAGATGTCCTCATAGAACGTCCATTCCGTTTCATAATTCTGCTCGTAAATGCGGAGTACGAATTCCGTGTAAAAAATCCAGTTGACCAGGTCGTATTTGTCCTTAAAATGATAATAAAACCCTTTCCGGCTCATTCCACATGCGGTGCAAATATCACCGACGGTAATTTTCTCAAGAGGATGCTTCGTCATGAGTCTTTTGAGCGCATCGGCCAGTGCGTGCTTTGTAATCATGGATTCCGGCATAACTATACCCTCCTTTTTAACAGTATAGCAAATTCTCATGGAATCTAAAAGTTATGCCAAGGATATTGCAACAAGGCGCTACGTGGCAAAACAAAGAAAGCTGTGCGCATAAGCGACACAATTGTTATCTGTTTGATGTGCTATAATGTGTTATCGGGCCGTTCTAAGGAGGCTTTTGTATGGATCGAAATATCTATGAGAAAGAATCGTGGTCACAGGCCGATATAACGCTGCTAAAAACCGAATTTGGTTTAACCAACCATCAGGCCGCTGTCCGCTTCGCCTGCGACTGCGCCGAGCGTGCCTGCAAGCGGATGTCCGCGGACCGTCGCGCATACGCCGCTATCCTTGCAGGTCGCAGTTGGGCAGATGGCATTTCCACCGTCTCCGATGCGCGCGCCGCCGCGTTCGCCGCACACGCCGCAGCACGCGAAGCAAAAACGCTGGATGTACAGTTCGCCATTCGCAGTGCGGCACACGCCGCCGCAACCGTACACGTCGTCACGCACGCGGTTGCCGCCGCTGATTATGCCGCAAAATCCGCACCGGACGCACAGAAAGAACGTGTATGGCAATATGCGCACCTGCAGTCCATGCTCCAGAGCATACCGGACGCAATGCCGGAACTATAGCGTCAACATAAACAATCGTTATCATACACGCTTCCATGTTAAATCGCTCTTCGGAGGAAAACTCCCGCAGGAAGAGAATAGCACCCGACGAAACAAGTTGCACACAAACAAAAAACCCCCGCACGGCCTTGCGCACTATACGGCGCAATCGTGTCGGGGGAGTTTTAGATGCAATAACAGAGCTTTATATATCCTGCCAGCTTAGCTCCATGCCCACGCCGACCTCCTGCGCGTGGAACGCTTCAAAAAACGCACATTTCACTGCAAGCGACGTACAGTGGCACGGAAATACCATGTTCGCGCCCTGTTTTTTTAATGTCTGAACCGTCTGATCCAGATGTTCATCCTCTTCAAACAGATGAAAACCGCCAAACACGCCCGCAATCGTTTTGTCCGGAAGCAGTGCCTTTGCCGCAGCAACGGTATTGCAGACGCCGCTGTGCGCGCAGCCCGTCACAACAAATGTGCCCTCCGGCACGGACAGTGCAACCGCCGTATCGTCCACAAGCGAATCCTCCATCCACTCGTCGCCGCAGCAGGCGCAGGTTTCGCCAACCGCCCGATCCATTTCAAACGCATAGATGCGTGGAATTTCACCAAGATACAAAACATTTTCAGATATCTGCTTCGGTTGCGCCGTGAGGTTCACGATAACATTTTTCGGTAGTTCGGATACCTGTATCGGGCTGCCTGCATCCATGTCCTCATACCGCTTGATCCAGAATGCGTTCGGATGCGCCGTCAACCGCACGGGTTGTGTAAACAACTTGAAGAAGGCCGGAAGTCCGCCCGTATGATCGATATGCCCGTGTGACAGCACGATATCGGTCACGCGGCTCAGGTCAATCTCCATACGCCGGGCATTTTCAATGAACGCCTCCGAATAGCCGGCGTCAAGCAGGATCGTGTGTTCGCCGTCCTCAATCAGATAGCTGACCGCGGGTTCTCCAAGATAGTATTCGTCGATATACGTGTGGTTGTCCATCAAGACCGTTAGTTTCATGTACCCTTCTCCCATGGTTTTTCCCCATTTAGGAGCCATTGTACCATATCGAGCTCATATTGCAAGCCAATCTTGAGTGCATCCTCATCCATACGGTAATTCGGGTTATGATGCGGACGGTCCGTCTGCTTTTCGACATTCCGTGTGCCGAGTTCAACAAAGAATCCCGGCCTACTGTCATGAAAGTAGGAATAATCCTCACCCGGCATGATGCAGCCGATGTTCTCAATCTGCTCCGCGCCGAAGCGGGATTGAATCCGCCCAAGTGCGATGTCCGTCATCCGTTCGTCGTTGACCACGCTTGGGTAGCCGGATTCCCAAACAAAGTCCGCGGTGCAATTATGTGCCGCCGCAACGCTTTGGCATATGTTCTTTGCTTCCCGCTCGATCAGTTGTCTGGTCTTTTCTCCGAACGAGCGGACGGACGCCGTCAGTTTCACTTCGTTTGGAATAATATTATACGCCGTGCCGCCGTGAATTTCGCAAACGGACACGACCGCGGGGTCACTTGCCGCAATGCGTCTTGAAACGATGCTTTGCAGCGCGAGCACGACTTCGCTCGCCGCAAGGACGGTATCGTTGCATTGTTCCGGAAACGCACAGTGTCCGCCTTTTCCATTGACGCTCACGTCAAAGCGATCGACATTGGCCGTCAGCACGCCGCTTTTTACGCCGAATACGCCGGTGTCGAAGTTGCTGGAAAGATGCAACCCCAGCACTGCGTCCACGCCGTCCACAACGCCCGCGCGCAGCATTTCGATTGCGCCGCCGGGCGGCAATTCTTCCGCGTGCTGAAAAATCAGCCGCGCTTCTCCACAAAAAGAATCTTTCGCGTCGTTCAGCAACTTTGCAAGGCCGAGCAGCATGGCGGTGTGCCCGTCATGTCCGCAGGCGTGCATCACATTTTCCACTGTGGAACGATACGGCAGATCGTTGTGCTCCGGCATCGGCAGTGCATCGATATCCGCGCGAATCCCAACAACGGCCGGCATGCCCGGTTTCGTTCCGTAAATATGCGCGACAAGTCCTGTCTTCGTTGGACGGTCGATCGCATCAACGCCCACTTCCTTCAATGCGTTGGCAATATATGTTGTTGTTTCGATTTCCGCAAAGGAAACCTCAGGATGTGCGTGCAGATGCCGTCGCCATTCGATTAATTTCGGCTCTAGTTCGGAAACCGCGGGATCAAAATTCATAATATCTTTTATCTCTCTTTGGTGGTTTGGACGGTTAATAGCATTCCGGTCCGTCTGGTTTATCGGCTTCGTAGGGGGTGATCACCCACTTAATGCAACCTTCTTTCTGATTTGCAAAAATATCGTATCCGTTGATCACGTCGTTTAGCGGAGCGCGGTGCGTAATCATCAGGCTGGTGTCCAGCCGTCCCGCTTCGATCAGCCGCATGATGTCACCGCACTTGCTTGCATCCACACCGCCGGTTTTAAACGTGAGATTCTTTCCGTACATTTGGTGCAGCGGCAAAGACTGCGCCTTTTCATAGAGCGCAACGACAACGACCGTCGCGTTCGGCCGCGCCGCCTGCCATGCCAGCTCAAACGTGCTTTCTGCGCCAGCCACCTCAAACACAATATCGGCACCGCGTCCTTCGGTCAAGTCCCGCACGCATGCAAGCACATCGTCCGCCTTTGGGTTGAGCGTAATATCGCATAATCCGTGTTCTTTTGCCAGCGCAAGACGATCTTCGTTAACATCCACTGCAATGATGCATGCCGGGCCGTACAACCGCGCCGACATCATGGTGGTCAGGCCGGTCGGCCCAGCGCCAAGCACAAGCACGGTGTCCGCAGGACGAATCTCTCCTATATCCGCCGCCCAGTAGCCGGTCGCAAGCACATCGCCGACAAACAGCGCCTGCTCATAATCTATACCGTCCGGGATTTTCGTGCAGCTCATGTCGGCGGTCGGCACGCGGCAATATTCCGCCTGTCCGCCATTGATGCGGCAGCCGAGTTCCCAGCCGCCTTCCACGCAATTGTTGACGTATCCCCTGCGGCAAAAATAGCATTCTCCGCAAAAGCTTTCCACATTGACAGCAACGCGGTCGCCAACGGAAACCTTCTTTACGCCGGAACCGGTTTCGACGACCTCGCCGACGAACTCATGACCGAGCACTACGCCGGTTTTTGCGCGCGGGACACCTCCGTTTCGGATGTGTAAATCACTGGAACAAATCGACGCGCGCATCACCTTGACGATCGCATCTCTCGGCTCCAATATATTCGGCATCGGCGCGTCGGTCAGTTGTACGCACCCCTGCTTTTTATAAACCACTGCTTTCATTGTACTTGTCTGTCCTTTCAAAATCATTCGTCAAGCGAACGATTAAAATGTCTTTGCCAGTTCTTTTGCCTGTGTCACCGCGCGTTCCAAAATCGCTTCCGGCGGTTCCAGCAGGAGGTCGAGTCCATCGGCGGCGATGCATTCAAAGGCCGGTATGCCGAAAAACTTTGCCATGTCACCGAGGTATTTTGTCCCGTTGTCCATCAGTGAACCTTCCAACGCGCCGCCGCGCGTCGTTAAGAACAACATTTTTTTCGCCTTGCAGACGCCGAAACAGCCGTTTTGCTCATCGCAGTCAAACGTAATCCCCTGTACGCAGATGTTCTCAATATACACCTTTAATAACGCTGGAAAACTCAAATCCCAGAACGGCGCGGCAACCACGACCCGGTCTGCGTTTTTAAACTGATGCGCATAGCGAAACCGCGGATGTGTCAACTCGCCAGCCTCCAACAGCCGTTCCCGCTGCCAGAAAAACCCATCTGTAAACGGCACAAGCGGTTCGTCCATCAAAACAAGCCGGTCAATCTGACTATCATCGTGCTTTTCAAGTTCTCCTAAAAACGCTTCCGCCAGCTTTCGTGTGCGGGATTGTTCGCCGCGAATGCAGCAATCGATATACAGTACGTTCGTCATCGCCAGCCGCCCCATTCGCCAAGCGGTCCCATCTCCTCGGTTTCCATTGCTTTTAGCGCACGCTCTCTGGATGGAACAGAGTCCGCCGCTCCCATCGACTGAACGCAGAGCGACGACGCCACACTTGCAAGCAGCAGAGCGTCCTGCACACCCGCTCCGTCAAGTATTTCATTTAGGAAATAACCCGAGAACGTATCGCCCGCCGCGGTAGAGTCCACGACCTTGACCGGGTAAATCCCGCAGGTCTGCGTTTCGCCTTTGTGTTGGCAGATTGCGCCGCGCTTGCCGAGCGTGAGCAGAACACTCGTGTCCGGATACTTTTTCTGCAGTGTGGGTAGGATGTCTTCCTCACGGTCGCAATTTGCAATTGCCGCGCCTTCCACCTCGTTGACAATCAGCCAGTCCAGCAATTCCAGCGGATAGGAAAACACCCTGTCATTCATCGGCGCGGCATTGAGCGCGACCTTCATGCCCTTTTTATGGGCACGTTCGATGATGGTTCCGACCAGATTCGTTTCGTTTTGCAGTAAAACGAGGCCATCGCTCCCAACCGCGTTCAAAACGCGGTCGATATATGTTTCCGTCAGCTCCTGATTCGTTCCACCGTGCAACAAGATGCAGTTTTGTCCGGCATCGTCAACCTGTATGATCGCGTGGCCGGAAACGCCGTCGGACTGTTTCATCAGCGAGCAATCGACGCCGCTTTCAATCAGCTTGTCGTGCAGCATCCCGCCGTCGCGGCCAATCAGGCCTGCGTGTCGAACCGTTGCACCCGCGCGCGCCGCCGCAATGGATTGGTTTAATCCTTTGCCGCCGCAGTGATCTTCCATAGACAGGCTGGATTTCGTTTCGCCCGGCTGCACAAACGCGTCCACACGGTACACGTGATCGATGTTTAAAGAACCAAAGTTTAAAATGTTTGCCAAGATGGGGCACCCCCGTTCCGTTGATTTTTCATATTGGTATGGTATGATGGATATATCCATCCATACATGATCCGTCGTTATAGAAAGATTTTAACACAAGGAGCGAAATCCGTATGTCACAATTACAACCGCATATCCGGCTTGAGAGTAATCATGGTGCGCGCTGCGCACTGCTGCCCGGCGACCCGGCACGGCTGGATCGCATTAAACCGTTTTTAACCGACGCAAGAGAGCTTGCCTACAACCGCGAATACCGCAGCATCGTTGGTTCCTACAAGGGAATCGACGTCCTTGCCGTATCCACCGGTATCGGCGGCGCATCCGCGGGCATTGCCGTGGAGGAACTGCATAATCTCGGTGTGGAAAACATGATCCGAATCGGCAGCTGCGGCGCGCTCCAACCCGAAGTCCGGCTTGGCGATCTCATCCTTGTCTCTGGCGCTGTCCGCGACGACGGGACGAGCAAAACGTACATAGACCCAATCTTTCCCGCCGTACCGGATGCAGAGTTGCTTTTTGCCTGTACTGCCGCCGCAAAGGACAGCGGCTTTGCCTATCACACTGGAATTGCGCGCAGTCACGACAGCTTTTACACCGACGATGAAGACGAAATTGACGCATATTGGTCGAAGCGCGGCGTGCTTGGCTGCGACATGGAGACGGCCGCTCTGTACACAATCGGCCACCTGCGACATGTAAAGTGTATGAGCATCCTCAACAACGTCGTAGCTTATCAAACGGACACGCTGGACGCCATCGGTTCCTATGTGGACGGAGAAACCGCCGCCATGAAAGGCGAGGAAAATGAAATCCTGACGGCGCTGGAGGCATTCACCCGCATCGTAAGATAAACCTCCCTGCCTGTAAACAAAAGCAGCGGCTTATGCAAAGCGCAAAAGCCGCTGCTTCTTTTGTTATGCGCCGTAGTGTCTCATTAACTCGAATACGCGGGTTTTAAACGCTTCCCGGTCAAGACCGGTCACGATATACGCGTTGTGCTCCATCTGCTTATCACTGTAGAGGTCGGTCACGGTTTTGCCGCGCGTAATGCTCCCCTTGGTCTCCACGCGAATACCGACATGCTTGGTTGTAAAATACGAATCGTCGTCCGCATACAACAGCGTAACCGGATCGTGCATGCACATACCCGGCAGGTCGTAGCCCTGCGAATATTTCAGAACGCCCTGCACGACATCTCGCGCGAATTTCGCCTGTTTTGAACCGAGAGCGCCAAGTTCGTCCAACTCTTCCGGCGTTAGGTACGCAGGGATGGTCACGTCCAATCCGCACATATAGACCGGTGCGCCGCATGTAAACACGATGTCCGCCGCTTCCGGATCGACATAGATATTGAATTCCGCGCAAGGCGTCACGTTGCCGCCGACCGCCGCGCCGCCCATGATGACGATGCGCTTAATCAGGTCGGGTAAATCCTTATACTTTGCAAACGCAAGACCAAGGTTGGTCAGCGGGCCGATCGCTATGACCGTCAACTCGCCTTTGTAGCGCTTTGCCGTTTCATAAATCGCATCCCACGCGGGTATGCTCTCGGGGTCACGCTTCGGCAGCGGAACATCCAACCCGCCGAGGCCGTTTTTCCCGTGAACATAATAGGCGGTCACCGGTTCGCACATCATCGGCTTTGCCGCGCCGCGATAGACCGGCACATGTTCCATGCCCGCAAGCTCGAGAACGCGCAATGCGTTTATGGTCGTTTTGTCAATTTCAACGTTTCCGGCAACGCTTGTTACGGCAACAAGCTCCAAATTCCCCAAATATTTTGAAAGCAAAATCGCAATTGCGTCGTCTACACCAGTGTCGCAATCCAACAAAAACGGTTGTTTCGCCATGCCGTCATGCCCCCTTTCCATAGGTTGCCGCCGCTTCTGCAAGCAGGTCGACAAATCCCTGTCGGTCGATATCCATAATGCAACGGACATTCGCCGGCTGATTCAGCGAACCGTAAGGATCGCCAATCGTAGCACCGCGGCAATAATCGCCCGTCGTCTCAATCTGTACAAACATCTCCTGAAAGGTCATGATCTCCGGCTTAATCAGCGCCGCAACCGCAACCGCATCGTGTACAGGTGCGCCCGCATAACCAAGGCTGCGATGAAACCCGTAAAAGAAGTCCAGCCACTCGGCGACCACCGTGGATACAGGATTGCCAAGGGCACGGATGCGCTCGAAATCTTCCGGGAAGACCAGCGCTTTTTCCGTAACATCCAGTCCTGCCATCGTAATCGGGATACCGCTTCTATAAACGATGTCCGCCGCTTCCGGGTCGACAAGGATGTTAAACTCCGCCGCAGGCGTCCAGTTACCGTATTGAATTCCCCCGCCCATCAGGTAGATGTGCTTGATCTTTTCCTTCAAGTGCGGATACAGCAGCAACAGTGCCGCAACATTGGTCATCGGTCCGGTCGGAATCAACACGACGGGTTCGTCGCTCTTTTCCAAAATTTCCGCCATCAACGTGCAGGCATCTTGTTCGACCGGCTGACTTTTCGGTTCCGGCAGCGCGGGGCCGTCCAGACCGGACTGGCCGTGTACGGTCGGCGCAATAATCGGATCGGCAACCAATGGTTTGATGCGCCCCGCTGCAAGCGGAATGTCCAGGTTGATCAGCGTCATAATGCGCGCTGCGTTATATGTTGTTTTTTGAATGGTTTGATTTCCGCAAACCGAGGTCACGGCCTTGATATCAAGCAAGGGGCTGGCGTTTGCCAGCACCCACGCGATAGCGTCGTCATGACCCGGGTCTCCGTCCAGAATCACCGGGATTCGTTTGTTCATTTTTGCACCTCAGGCTGAACCTTTTGAACTTTAATTTTTTTAACCTTTTTCATCGTGCTTACGGCATACAGAACGAGTCCTACCACGGTCACGACATATGGAATCAGAGAAACAAGATAACTCGAAACGCCTTGCAGACCGCTGACCTTGGTACGCAACGCCTGCGCAAGACCAAACAACAGTGAGCTGAGCATCGCACCGACCGGTTCGCCGCGACCCATTGCCTGCGCCGCCAGCGCGATAAAGCCGCGCCCTGCAACCATACCGGAATTCCACCCCTGTGAATAATACATGGACATAAACGCTCCGCCAAGACCGGCTAACGCGCCGGAAAGCGAAATTGCAATGTATTTCATCTTCAGCACGCTTACGCCGACACTTGAAGCCGCATTCGGGTTTTCACCAACCGCGCGGATGTTCAGGCCGACCGGCGTTTTATACAGCAGCAGCCAAATCAGATACACCGCAAGAAAAGCGATATACGTCAATACGGAATGTCCGGAAAGGATTTCACCAAGGATTGGAATATTCTGAATCAACGGGATATTGACCGTCGGAATCAGGATATTCGCGCTGACAAGCGCACCTGTGTTTCCGCGCATGCCCGTAAACATATAGAGCAGAAAAATCGTTCCGCCCGCGCCCATCATATTGACCGCGATACCGGCAAGAATGATGTCCGTCTTGAGTTTGAGGGCGAAGAATCCCATCAGCATGCCAAGCATGATGCCCACGACCATCGCGCCAAGCACGCCAACCAGCCAACTCTGCGTCCAATAGCTGAACAGCACGCCGAACAATGCAGAGATCATCATAATGCCTTCAAGGCCGATATTGACAACACCGGCTTTTTCTGCAATGACTGCGCCAAGCGCGGCAAACAGGATTGGAGCGGTGATTCGAATAACGGAAAACAGGAACTCCGCCTTTAAAATAGTATCAAGCAACTGTGACCACATTATTCAGCACCCCCTTCCGCCTTGGCGGCAGCTTTTGCAAGGTCGGCGCGTGTATTGCGGACAACAATCTTCTGACGGTATCCCGAAAGGAATTGTTCCGCCGCGAAGAAGAGGAAGATCGCCGCCTGTATGATATCGATCATCTCGCTCGGCACGTCGCTGTAGGTCGCCATCAGCTGACAGCCTTTGTTCAGATAGGCGATAAAGAATGCCGCAAGCGGCACCAGCCATGGATTGCTCTTGGCAAGAATCGCAATCGTAATGCCCGTCCAGCCATAGCCCGGCAATTCCTTCCAGAGGAACGTGGAGTAACGGCCCAAAACTTCGATGCCGCCACCCATACCGGAGAGTACGCCGCCGATGACCTGCGCCAGGACGATCGTGCCGCCGACCTTCATGCCGGAATACTTGGAAAACGCCTGATTGATACCGATCATGCGGATAGCATAACCCCAGCGCGTACGATACATAAACAGCGCGACAATCACAACAAACACAAGCGCTATGACAAACCCCCATGTCAACTTGCTGCCACCCTGAACCAATGAACCGATTTTTGCAGTATCGGCAAAGGGATACGTCTGCGTGGAACCCTTGCTGCGGTCGGCAAAGTTATAGTTTAGAAAATGCAATACGAGGTACATACAGATATAGTTGAGCATTAGACTCGTAACCATTTCGCTTGCACCCAACTTGACTTTCAGCAGCGCAGGAATCAGCATGATGATACCGCCGACTACGGCGGCGGCCGCGATGCAGATCATCGCGTGCCATCCGGTGTTCATGTGGATATAAATACCGCAGAGTGCGGCGACAAATCCACCGACCATTACGATACCTTCACCGGCAAGGTTGAACTGGTTGCTTGAGAACATGACGCAGACCGCAAGACCCGTAAAGATCGTTGGGATCATTGCAGCAAGGATCGTATAGAGTCCCTGCGTGTTAAACGAAGCAACCCCGCTTCTCAGTGAGACGAGCGGCCCGATCAGCAAATAGCGCAGCGCCGTCATCGGCTCGTCCGAAGAAAGAAAAATGAAAACCGTTCCAACGGCAAGCGCAACAAGAATTGCTGCCGCGCCACGGACAAGCTCGAAAGCAAACATTCGTTTATCCTTCATGGCATACCCTCCCGATCTCCTCGTCGCTCTGGCGCTTGAGGCCGAGCATGTATTCACCCATCACAACATCGTCGAGTTGAGACGTATCTTCAAAATATGCGGCGATCTTTCCGCCGTAGAGCACAATCAGGCTGTCGGAGAGCTCCATGACCTCGTTGAGATCGGCGGAAACCAGCAACACCGCAGCTCCGGCACGCGAAAGAGCAACCAGTTTCTTTCGAATAAACTCTGTCGCGCCGACGTCGATGCCGCGCGTCGGCTGGTCGGCAATAATCAGCGTCGGATTACTCGAAAACTCACGCGCAACGACAACCTTTTGAATATTGCCGCCGGAAAGCATCTTTACTTTCTGCTTTCTCGACTTACACAGCACCGTGTAATCCTCAATCAAACGATCACTCTCTTCATGGATCGCTTTCATATCGAATATTGGCCCTTTATTGAAACGCTTTTGCGTAAAGCGATCGGAAATGACGTTTTCTTCGATAGAGGCCGTCTCCGCAATGCCATACGTCATGCGGTCTTCCGGCACCAGCGAAACGCCCAGATCGCGAATGCGATACTGTGGCATTCCGATAATGTTGACGCCGTTTACACTTGCCGTTCCTCCTTCCGGCCTGTTCAGATTGAACAGCATATCGACAAGCTCCCGCTGGCCGTTGCCTTCTACGCCCGCAACACCGAGAATCTCACCCCTGCGCACCGAAAACGAGATGTTGTCGAGTATGCGCTTGTTCCACTCATTGGTATATTGCAGGTTTTTGACGTTCAACACGACGTCCGTTGGATTCGGCTCGTCCTTTTCTACATTGAGTATAACGTCGCGTCCAACCATCAGTCTTGATATCTCCTGCTCGGTGATGGAAGCCGTTTCATATACGCCCATAGACTTGCCGCCACGCATAATGGTCAGCCGATCCGTGATCTGTTTGATTTCATTGAGTTTGTGAGAAATGAACACAATCGTATAACCTTGCTCTTTGAGATGGATCAACTCCTTAAAGAGCTCCGTGGTTTCCTGCGTCGTCAAAACCGCGGTCGGTTCGTCAAGAATCAAGATTTTCGCACCGCGGATCAGCGACTTTAGAATCTCCACCTTCTGCTTCATGCCGACGGGGATATCCATGACCTTTGCATCCGGGTTGACTGCGAGATTAAACTTTTCGGAATATTCCTTGGTGATCTCCAGCGCTTTCTTGTAATCGATAAACATGCCGGATTTCTTTGGCACCATGCCGAGTACGATGTTCTCGGCAACCGTTAAACTCGGTACGAGCATGAAGTGCTGGTGAACCATGCCGATCCCGTGCGAAATCGCAACGGTTGGCGATGTGAGCGAAACCTTTTGTCCGTTTACGATGATTTCACCTTCGGTTGGCTGTTCCATGCCGAAAAGCATTTTCATCAGCGTCGATTTTCCCGCTCCGTTTTCTCCCATCAGTGCATGGATTTCGCCGCGCCTCACGGAGAAGTTCACGCCTTGATTCGCGGCGATCCCATTGGGATACACCTTCGTGATGCCTTTCATTTGGACAATGATGTCGTTTTGTTCCATATATCGGGTTCCCTTTCGGATGAATCTGAACTGGATCGTGCTAAATAGAAGTTTTCGTTTGTAATGCCGCATAATATTCGCTTCTACAAACGCTTTTCATAAATATAATAAAAATATCGGACAAATGCAATGCGAACAGAGAAAACAGACGTTATTTTCATTTTGAAAGGTTTTTAGCGTAGAATCACGTTAAAAAATCAAACAGGAGGAGCCGCTTATAGCTCCCCCTGATGATTGTATAAGCTAACGGTTTCAATCGTGCTTATTGCAAATGTCGCATATGCTGTTACGGCTGCATGGAGTCACGCAGTGTCGCAACGCCGTTGGTGTCGTCGCCGATGGCGGACGGAACGATGATTTCACCGCGCTTGATCGCTTCCTGGGCTGCCATGACGGCATCCTGGACTTCCTGCGGTGCAACCGAAGCAAAGTTCTTGTCGGTCACGATGCCAACGCCACCTTCGGTGAGACCGAGGTTGACCTGCTCTCCCCAGTAGGTACGGCCCGCATCCCATTCGTCAAAGATCCAGACGATGGAGTTGCCGACGTTCTTCAGACCGGAGGTCAGCGTGATGGCTGCGAGTTCGTCTGAAAGCGTCAGCTCCTGATCGGAGTCAACACCGATGAACCAAGCTTCGCCGGATTCCAGAGCGGCTTCTGCTGCGCCGTTGCCGGACAGGCCCGCAACGCCCCAGATGATATCGCAGCTGTTATCGTTGATCATGGACAGTCCCATTTCTTTTGCCGTTGCGGTATCAACATAGCTGTTGACGTAACGGGTATCGACTTTCACTTCGGCATCCGTGGCTTTTGCGCCTTCGAGGAAGCCATAGAGGAAGTCGTTGATAACCGGGCTGTCGACGCCGCCGACAAAACCGACGACTTTTTCAGCATTGATTTTCGCAACGGAGGTTTCGCCGGTCATTGCCGCGGCGAAAACACCGATGAGATAACCCATGTCATTCTGCTTGTAGCTGAGGTTGACGACGTTGGCGTTTTCGCCGACATACGTGGTGTCGTCATAGATCAGGAAATTCTGATCCGGGTATTCGGTCGCGACTTCCTTGAGGTAGTCGGGCATCTGATACGTACCAACGATAATCAGATCGTATTCGCCGGACCCGGCGACTTCATACAGCGTCTCAAGCCATTTCGGCTGGTCTTCATCCGTGCCGCCCATTTCAATGGTCTTGTAGGTGATACGACCGGCATCCGCCAGCTCTTTCAGGCCGGATTCTGCGGAGTCAAAGAACGACTTGTCGCCGAGATTGCCGTTGACGAGGCTGACAACATTGTAAACCTTGGATCCGGATGTGTCTTCCGTCGTCGCTTCTTCCGGTGCTGCCTTGCAGGCAAACATAGAGAACGCAAGCAACACGGTCAAAAGGATCGCTACCAGTTTCTTCATTTTGTTTTCCTCTCTTCTTAAACATGATTTGTGTGGTCTCCAAACGCTTCGGAAAGGGGCATTTCCACGTAAACAAGTTTACATGGAACCGTAAAAAAAGTCAACACAGCGAAATCTTTTTCATGCACTTAGGAAGCGCGAATCCTACTGTTTATGCGGTTCTTTTCGCATGATATATTATACACACCCACTTGAAAATGATGATTTTCACGGATGTATGCTTAAACGGCTAAAGTTCCGCAAATGCGTATCCACGGGACGCTTTCACATGCAAACTCTATTTTAACGGCCGCCGTTTTCGCGTGTCCGGCTGAAAGTACACCAGTCACCCTTCACTACTGAACACATTTATGTTCCACCGACGGGTCTCTTCCCTTCTGATTTGCGAAGTGTAATCCGCCAGGACGCACCCGTTCCAATATTGTACACGCATGCGAAGTCGCCCTGGATGATTGCAACCGCTATCCGATCGAGACTGTTGACATAAACCAGCAGTTTGCCTGTGCCTTATTGGTGCCTGTAGAGTTCTCCCGTCGTATAGCCGTCTGTCGAACAGTGCAACAATTCCCAAACGGTAACCAGCTGATAACCTTCCTCCAACAGTTGTGGAATGATGATCTTCACTGCGTCCACCATATATTTTTTTGTATCATGAAGCAGTATGATATCGCCGTCGTGCAATTCCTTGCCGTTTACAATTTGCTTTTGAACGTTCTGCGCAATCCGCTCAGGATCACGCTCATAGACGTTTCCGCTTTGACTCCAGTTCACAACGGCCATATCCATCCGCTTTGCAACTTTTTTCACCTCAGCATCGGAACATCCGCCCGGGGGTCGAAGCAAACGGATTCCATAACCGGTCTGCTCATAAACGATTTTGTTGGTCGCGCTGATCGACTGCATCTTCTCGGTAAAACTTTGCTTGGTCAGGTTCTTATGTGCCCATGTATGATTGCCGATTTCACAACCGAGTGCAATCGCCCGCTGCACGATTTTAGCCGCATCGGGACGCGTGAGGCGCGTGCCAACGACAAAAAACGTAGCCCGGACGCCGTATTCTTCTAAAACATCCAATATTTCGTCCGTCACACCCGGCACCGGTCCGTCGTCGAACGTCAATGCGACCATTGGCTGATCGGGATCGATCCGCATTTCATCGATCGCCAGATTGATTTCTTCTTCGCATGAAAACGTTCCATTGCGTTTTAGCAGTTCGTGCAGTTCATGGTTTCGCTGCACATACCATCCGGCGCGAATATAAGGTTTGCTCGTTTCTTCCGGCAGGGGTGGTTCTGATTCCTCTTGCGATATTGGCGAGCTTGTCCATGTCGGCCCGGCTATCTGGGATATGTTTTCCTCAATCCACTCAGGATTTCCCGTCTTTGGCTTGCAGCCAAACAAAAACAACAGCAACACAACACAGACTGCCGCCAACAGACGCTTCATCCCCAGAATACCCCCCGATTATATTGCTGAATATTGTATCACGGCAAACCACGAATGACGATACACGACGTGTCAATATGCGCATTTTCCCAAATTAAATCAATTATATAGACCGGTATATCTCCGATTGCCACAATGCTGACGATATTTTACACACTATCGGCAAATCCTGCATGTTGAAAGTTCAAATTGATTTCTTATACTGACTTTAGACAAGAAAAAAGGAGCGCCTTATTATGGACCAAAACAACGATTGGTATGAACGGTATTCCTCCAACAGCAATCCGGGCAGTGGCAGCTCACACGCAGGCAAGCAACACAAGCATCGAGGTGTGCGTGTGTCGACGCTTATCATTTTCATGCTGGTTGCTGCGATGTTGGGTGGCGTGCTCGGTGGCATATACACCCGACAGTATGTGGGCGAGCAGATCGCAGTCTTGCAAAGCGAACAAGCGCAGGCCGCACTGGCAGCCGGTACCGGGGACGCGGCTGCAGACGAAAGCGATTCCAGCGCATTGACCACAGCATCGGCAAACAGCTTCTCAACCACGACATATTCAAAGGCGCAAATCATTGAGCTTTGCGCACCTGCGGTCGTCGGTATCGATACGTACTACACTGCCACCAGCTCTTACGGCTATTTCTATGGCAACAACGGTTCCGCGAGCGAGGAAGTACAATATGGAAGCGGCAGCGGAATCATCCTTACGAGCGACGGCTATATTGTCACATGTAAGCACGTTGTCGACGGTGTGGACACCATCAAAGTCATTCTAAACGACGACACGGAGTATGAAGCCACGCTGGTCGGCACGGATTCGCGCAGCGACCTTGCCGTGCTCAAGATTGATGCAGTCGGTTTGACCCCCGCGACTCTTGGTGATTCCAATATGCTGACCGTCGGCGAAGACGTCATCGCCATCGGCAACCCGCTCGGTGAGCTGCGCGGCACCGCCACAAGCGGCATCGTCAGCGCCCTGAGCCGTGAAGTCACCGTTGAAAACGTGACGATGTCGCTGATTCAGACCGACGCGGCCATTAGCCCGGGCAACTCCGGCGGTGGGCTCTTTAATTCCAGTGGTTCGTTGATCGGCATCGTCAACGCCAAAGCAGGCAGCAACAATGCGGAGGGGCTTGGATTCGCTATCCCGGTCAGCAGTGTCAATACGATCATCAGCAACCTCATCGATCATGGTTATGTACTCGGCAGAGCGTATCTCGGCGTATATACGCAAGACGTCACGCTTTCCTCTGGCAGGAATGACTGGACCGGCGGTTTGTTCGACGGGTATTTAGGTTCCGGCGGCACCAATTGCGTCCAGATTGCGCAGGTCGTGTCCGGCAGCGCGGCCGAAGCGGCGGGTCTCCAGATTGGCGACTTGATTCTTGCTGTGGACGATACGGAAATTTCCTCCAACGCCACGTTGTCGGCCGCCATCAGCGGATACAACGCAGGCGACACGGCAACGCTGACCATCCAGCGTGATGGTCAACAGCAAACCGTAGCGGTCACCTTCGGCGAATACATGCCGGACGACTAACAAGGTCATCGCGTCTCAAGTGACGATGACATATACGGAAGGCAAAATCCGCTTTCCTGTCCCCCGCAAACATTCTTGGAAAGCGCAAAACCGCCCATCCCCCCCGGACGGTTTTGCGCATCCAGGGGGGCGAGCAGAAAGCCGTCGATCCCAGCAGAGATCGGCGGCTTCTTGTTGTTCTGTCAATGATGATTCTATTCGCGAATTCCCATGCGCGGCAAACGAACCGTTCATCCCGCACATATAAAAAACGGAGTTGATTTTCCAACTCCGCTTTTGTTCGTTATGTTGTTTTTATCTGTGGCGGCGTCTTCTTCCTCCGGTGAACTGCATCATCAGCAGGACAACCGCGAAAAGGATTACGATTCCACCACAGATGTACACCCAAGAGTATGTGCCGACCGTTACGGGCTCAAGCAGAGTTTCCGTCGCGCTCTTTTCAAACGGTGTCACGTTTCCGGAATGCAACACGGTCGTCAGCATGTAATTATCGTCGCCAGCACGATTGATTCTGAGCGAATATGCTTCGTTCTCCCGCGCCGTTACGGTAACGGTGTACGTGTCCGAAATTGCACCGCTCAACGGCGTTACTTTGCAGCCGTCGGCTTCAAAGCTGATGTCGCCCGTCCCGCTTCCACCGGAAAGCTTGATCTCAAACGCGTCGCCGGAATGCACACTCTCATTCCATCCAGCCACGGAAAGCGCAACCTGATTGGCGCCCGTTGTCGTTCCGGAAATCGTTTGCACCTTTGCTTCCTCAAATGTGGCATCGGCGGCTTTTCCTACAGTGATCGAGTAGCCGGTATTTGCCAGCGGATAGACGGAGATGACGTATATGTTCGTTTCGCCGGACTTCAGGCGCGCTGTGCAGCCTTCGTCGGTCGTGATCGAGGTGGCTCCCGTTCCGCTTCCACCCGCCACAGTGATTTCAAACGAACTGCCCGCGGGTGCAGAGTCGATCCAGTTTTCAACGCGGAGTGCGCTCTGTACGCCCATGCCGGATTCGCCTCTGTATGTATGTGTCGCGGCCGATAGGTAGTTGCTTGTTCCGTCCATCGTCGCAATAAGCGAATATACGCCCGCAGACGTGACGGTCACAGTATAATTTGTTTCCGTTGTTCCGCTGGATGGCGATACGGTACATCCGCTTGCGGAAAAGTGGATCGTTGCGTCGGAAACGCCGCCGTTGATCCGAATCGGGAACGAATCGTTGCAATTTTTCGAGTCCGACCAGCCGGACAGCGAAAGTGTCGGTGCACTGGCTTTGCCAGAAACGCCGCTTGCCGACGTGCTCTCGGTATAATATCCATAGTTGCCTGCGCGGGACGCAGTTAGCGCATACGGGCCAACGGTGGTTACGTGAACTTCGTATTCGCTGGAGGACAGCTGTTCGACAGTGCAGCCCAGCGGTTCGATGGAAAGCGCTTCGTTGGTGCTTCCGCCGTAGATCTTTACGTTAAACGTATCGTTGCAAACCGCTTCGCTGACCCAGTTGTCGATATGGATGTCCGACTGTTTGGCTTTTGCGGAGCATCCGCCTAAGCAGGCGGAATACGCACTGTTATAATCGTCGTTTCCGTCCATGATGGCGGTGAGTTCATAGCTGCCGACGCGTGTGACCGTAACGGTGAACGTTGTCGCGCTGGTCCCCGTGGACGGGGAGACAGTGCAGCCGTCCGCTTCGAAGGTGATTGCTCCACCCGTACTGCCGCCGAGCACATTGATGTTAAAGGAGTGATAATAGTCTTTGGCGCCGCCCCAACCGGAGACGGCTAACGGAAGCTGATCCGCCTTGCCGGCAACACCGTTGCGGGTGTCGCGCAGGCTTTCGGATGTATCGCTGTCCGTTATGGCTGTCAAGGAATAGGCGCCGGCGCCGGTTACAGTGACGGTGTAGATATCGTCCGCAGTGCCGTTCTGCGGGAATACCGTACAGTTCGTCGTTGCAAACCGAACGTTCTGGCCATCCTCAGCACCTTTCAACGTCACGGAAAAACTGTCCCCGCAGTTTTTTGCGCCCTGCCAGGAGACAATAGAAAGCGCGTCAACATTCCTGAGGGCAAAGTCGGACGTTTCGTTGATGAGAGAATCTTCCATCGACTGAAACTGCACAATGCTCTCCGCAGCTTCCTGTTCGGCGACAGGTGCGGCTTCCGCTTCCTCGGCGACGTTGAACGACTGCAGCAGGGTTTTTGTTGATGCGCTTGCGGGTTTTAATGCGAATATAGCAACAAATGCGATTGCAAGTATGCAAGAGATGAGTGTCAGGGTTTTGCGTCGCTTTTTAATCTTGGCATTGCGAACAGACCGGCCCCGACTGGCGGAGCGGCTGGGCAAAACGGTTTTTGAATAGGCGTTTTTACCCTCCTGGTCCATGTGCTTTCCCCCGGCAATGAATATACGGCAACACACCACAAAAGGTGGGATTGCTGGCTCTGCGAGAGTGTAACACTTTTGTTACGGTATATTCATGGAAATTTAATATTATACTATCGTGTTGTGTATCTCCTGTCAAGTGGTTAGCACCAAACTCTTGTGTTTTACTATCCAAATCAACACAATTTGTTGTGGTTGTCGAAAAAAGTTCATAAATTATTTTTTTGGTGATTCAAATGAATTTTGCATAAGAAATGTGTGAATGCATAAGCGGTGGGGAAGTGATTTTATTTTCTGCGTATATTTGTTATAATAAATATGATTTTTGTATGAAAATTCATCAAATATGGCGCGTCGTGCGGTTTACCGCATGACGAAATTAATTTTCAGGGAGAAATGGCATGCTGAATGTTTTATCTCTTGACGAAGCGCGGTCAAAAATGAATAAAATCAGCGGTATGCAGTTTTCGATGGCAGAAACTACACATTTTGACCATGCTTTGGGGCGCACCTTAGCCGAAGACGTCGTTTGTCGCAAAAACGTGCCGGGATTCACGAGAAGCACGGTTGACGGGTACGCCGTCATCGCTTCCGACACGTTCGGCGCGTCCGCTTCCATTCCCGCGCTGCTTCGCCTCATCGGCGAGGTGCAAATGGGCGTCAGTCCCGATTTTCGCATTCACCCCGGAGAGTGTGCCGCGGTACCGACCGGCGGAGAACTGCCGTCCGGCGCGGACGCGATGGTGATGATTGAACAAACAGAGCCGTTCTCTGGCGGAATGGTGGCGTTCGAAACCGCAACCGCACCGGGACACCATCTCATCTTTGCCGGTGACGACGCCAAAGCGGGCACAATGGTCATTCCCGCCGGTAAAAAGCTCCTCGCGCAGGATATCGGTGTTCTGGCCGCGCTCGGCGTTGTCGACGTTCCCGTCAAAAAGAGGCCGTGCGTTTCTATATTATCAACCGGCGACGAACTGATCGATCCATCAGGCATACCACACGGTGCACAGATTCGCGACGTCAACGGTCCGATGCTTGCGGCGTCCTGCACGGAAGCCGGAGCAAAAGTCCGCTCCGTCGATCGTGTACCGGATGAACGCCCCGTCCTGCTGGAACGCATGAAGGCCTGCGCACAAAGCAGCGACATTTTGCTGCTGTCCGGCGGCAGTTCGGTCGGCGCAAAAGACGCGGCGGCGGATTGCCTTGCGGAGCTGGGCGACGTGCTCTTCCACGGGCTTGCGGTAAAGCCCGGCAAACCGACATTCGCCGGGACCATCGGCAAAACACTTGTCATAGGTCTTCCCGGTCATCCCGCGGCGGCATTTTTCATCTTTCAATTGCTGGTACGCCCCATGATAGCGTCCATACTTGGTCAGGCCACGTCGCAACGGACAGTGCATGCAACGCTGACCACCGCTATCCCATCCAACGGCGGCCGGGAGGAGTACATAGCCGCTCGGCTGGTCGACGACGGCGTTGAACCGCTGATGAGCAAATCCGGACTGATTTCCGTTTTGTCACGCGCGGACGGTTACATCCGGGTGCCGCGCGATGCCGAAGGATTATCCCGTGGTGTGGGCGTTACCGTCACTTTGTTTTCATAGCGCTGGATATCGGCGTTTTTCTTTTCGTTATATCGCAGAATTGATGCAATTCGAAAAAACCGGTATATAATAAGATCAGTTTCCTAATTTGAGAGGGTTCGTAACATGAAATATGATTATTTGAGCAACACACCGCTGAATCAGGCGATTGGCGATTATCTGACATTTCTTAAGAAAAACGGTATGACTTACCGGACGGAAACCGTTCCCGTGGCGGAAGCACTTGACCGCATCACGGCGACCGCCGTCTACGCAAAGTTGTGTGCCCCGCACTACACCGCCTCCGCCATGGATGGTATCGCACTGTCTGCCAAAAAAACCTTTGGCGCAAGCGAAACGACGCCCGTATTATTAAATGAAAATGATTTTGTTCGCGTGGACACCGGTGATCCGCTGCCGGAAGGTTGTGACTCAGTAGTCATGATTGAGGACTGTGTGGAAAAAGACGGCGCGACTGCGCTGTACTCTGCCGCCACGCCATGGCAGCATGTGCGCCAAATTGGAGAGGACATCGCAGCGGGCGACATGATACTCCCTTCATTCTATTCGGTGGAACCCGCCATGATCGGCGCAATGCTCGCGGGTGGCGTTTCCAAAATCGATGTGATTTGCAAGCCGAAGGTCGGTATCATTCCAACCGGCGACGAAATCGTCCCGCCGAGTGACAATCCGGCCGCTGGCGACGTCATGGAGTTTAACTCCGCCATCTTTTCCGGCATGCTGACAAAGTGGGGTGCCGAACCCGTCGTTTACCCGATCGTACCAGATAAAATCGACGAAATCACCGTCATGACTGAAAAAGCCGCGAATGAATGCGATGCGGTTCTTCTCTGCGCCGGAACGTCCGCCGGACGGGACGACGGTACGACCCGCGTGATCACCGCCCTCGGTGAATTATGCATCCACGGCATCGCAATCCGCCCCGGCAAACCCGCCGCGCTTGGGCGTATTGCCGCCAAGCCGGTCGTCGGCGTGCCGGGTTATCCGGTCTCCGGCATCATCGTGCTGGAGGAATTATTTAAGCCGGTCATTGACGCGCTGTTGATGCGCGAGCGTACGGCGGCGGAATCCGTTTGCGTCAAGATGGGACGCAAGCTCAACTCCTCATTGAAATATCGCGAATTCGTCCGCGCCACGCTGGGTTATGGTGCGGACGGTCAACTTTCCGCCGTTCCGTTGAGTGGTGGCGCGGGTGTTGTGTCGTCGTTTACCAAGGCAGACTGTCTGCTGGACGTCCCGCAAAACTGCGAAGGATATCAACCGGGCGACCGGGCTTTTGCGCGGCTGCTGAAGCCCATCGACCGCATCACGCGTACAGTGCACATTCTTGGCAGTCACGACCCGCTCATCGACGAGGCGACAGATGAACTGCGTCGTCAGGACATCAAGGCGCACATCAGCAGTTCGCACGTCGGCAGCATGGGTGCGATCCTTGCAATTTCCCGCGGTGAAGGCCAGCTTGGCGGTGTGCATCTTCTGGATGAGACGGACGGAAGCTACAACGTTTCCTATATAGAACGGTATTTCCCCAAGGGCGGGGTTGCATTGGTGGAATGCGTCCAGCGCGTTCAGGGGCTTATGGTGCAAAAGGGCAATCCCAAGGGTATTCAGGGCTTTGCAGGCGTATCACGGGACGGCGTTTCCTATGTGAACCGGCAAAAAGGGGCGGGCACACGTGTGCTTTGCGATTACCTGTTGAAACAAAACAATATCTCAACGGACGATGTGCACGGTTATACGCGCGAAGAATTGACCCATACGGCGGTCGCCGCGCAGATAAAGGCCGGAAGCGCGGACTGCGGACTCGGCATCCTTGCCGCCGCGCGCATTTATGATCTGGATTTCATTCCCGTCTGCAACGAGCAGTACGATCTGCTTGTTTCGCTGGACGCAATGGAAAATCCGCAGGTGCGGGCGTTCCTGCGCGTACTCGGCAGCGAGTCGTTCCTGCGTCGGCTTGAGCAACTCGGCGGGTACTCGGTGGAGCAGCCGGGCCGTATCCGAAAGGTTTGGCCGCGCATAGAAGACTGATTGGCTCTGTTGAGTGGAATACGTTACTTTATGATAGGAAAGGATCGGACCTGCGATGAATGAAGCTTTGACCCATGTAGATAAAAACGGCGCTGCGCGCATGGTGGACGTTTCCGAAAAAGACGTGACCCGCCGTGAGGCCATTGCCGAAAGTATTCTGGTGATGAAGCCGGAAACGCTGAATATGATCGTATCTGGCAACACGCCCAAAGGCGACGTATTCGCCACGGCACGTATTGCCGGAATCCTTGCGGCAAAGCGCACCAGCGAACTGATCCCGCTTTGCCATCCGCTTACGCTTTCTTCCGTACGGATCGACCCGATCGCCTGCCCGCCGGACCGCGTGCACATCATTGCGGAGGTCCGCTGCAATGAAAAAACCGGCGTGGAAATGGAAGCCATGACAGCCGCAAGCGTCGCCGCACTGACCATCTACGACATGTGCAAGGCGGTCGACCGCGGCATGGAAATCAAGCACGTTCGTCTTTTGAAAAAGAGCGGCGGAAAGAGCGGCACGTTTGAACGCGAAGGCGAACCATGCGAATCGGACAACTGACGCTTGCGAAAAAAAAAGGTCACCGGGAAAGCGTGGATGCGTTGATTTTGGAACATGGACGCGGCGTTTTGGACGATTACCGGAGTGCAAAGGACGGCTCCGTCAGCCTGCTTTCCAGCGAAGCGGCGCAGGCGATCCGCGCTTCGGGCGGCCTCTGCACCGATCGTTTTTCCGCAAACATCTTCACTTTTGGCGTCGACTACGCCAATCTTCGCGTCGGCACGCGTCTGCGAATCGGCAAATGCGTGCTGGAAATTTCTCGTGTTGGAAAGCCTTGTTTTCAGGCATGTAATCTGGTTCAAAATCAGGCTATGTGCCCTCTTCTGCTGAGCTGTGCGTTTGCGAATATTGTTTCAGGAGGCACAATCCACTCCGGCGCTCCCATAGAGGTAGTAAACGAATGAACGACCAATTCGGACGAAAGATCGAGTATCTGCGATTGTCTCTAACCGAGCGTTGTACACTCAAATGTACCTACTGCCGTGCAGACGAAGGCCTTTGCCCGAAAAAGAACGAATTAACAGCAGATGAATTCTTACGCATCGTGCGTGCAATGGCATCCGTAGGCATCCGAAAGGTACGCCTGACCGGTGGTGAACCAATGCTGCGGCGTGACCTTCTGGAAATCATTTCCGGCATTCGCGCCGTTGACGGAATCGAAGAAATTACGATGACCACCAACGCGCAGCATCTGCCCGGTCAATCCGCAGCACTGAAGCATGCAGGGATGGACCGGCTGAACATCAGTTTGGACTCTCTGAAACCCGAACGCTATAAGAAAATCACCGGCGGCGGTTCGCTAGAGCGCGTGCTCGCCGGTATTGACGAAGCCCTTGCGGCCGGTTTTACGCCGGTTAAGCTAAACGCCGTGTTGCTACGCGGCGTCAACTCCAGCGAAGCGGACGATTTTATCGCACTAACAAAAGACCGCCCGATTCATGTGCGATTTATTGAATGGATGCCACTCGGCACCAACGATCAAACAGACCTGCGCGTCACCGGGGACGAATTACTACGGACAAGGCCGTATCTGGTCGCGATACCGCCGCTCTACAAGGGTCAGCCTTCCCGCGACTATTGTGTGCCTGGGTATATTGGGCGCGTCGGGTTCATCAACCCGGTGTCGCACCGCTTTTGCACCGAGTGCAACCGCGTACGGATTACAAGCGACGGCACGCTGCGGCCATGTCTCGGCGACAATCTGGAATTCCCGCTGAAAGACGTTCTTGACGGCGGCGATGATAAACAGCTTGCGGATGCAATCCGTAGTGCAATATGGAGCAAACCGGAAAATCATAGTTTTTGCCGAACATTTCAAGCGGACAGGACCATGGATCAAATTGGAGGATAAAGAGCGAACAATGGCGCGTATCATTTCCATCAATGTCAGCCCCAACAAGGGCACGTTTAAGTATCCAGTCGATGGTGTCGATTTAAAAATCGACCTGGGAATCGTCGGGGATGCACACGCGGGCAACTGGCACCGTCAGATCAGCCTGCTTGGTCAGGAAAGCGTCGACAAAATGACCGCGATGGGCGTCGACGGCCTCAAACCGGGTATGTTTGCCGAGAATATCACGACCGAAGGAATCGAACTCTATTCCCTGCCCGTTGGAACGAAGTTGCGGCTTGGCGAGTGTCTGGTCGAAATAACACAAATTGGCAAAAAATGCCATCAGGACTGTGAGATCTTTAAAAAAGTCGGTAAATGCATCATGCCGCTCGAAGGGATCTTTGTAAAAGTTCTTTCCGAAGGCTCGATTCACTCCGGCGACACGATCGAAGTGGATAGTTAAAGGATTCAGACCTATAAATAAAGAGAATGAAACGGCGGGCAGACCCGTCGTTTTTTGTCGTGAAATTACAAACAAAAATCGTTGTTTTTTTAAAAGAATAATGGTAGGATAGACGCATGAAATTGATCGACACAAAAAATGCGGCAGGTCACATACTCTGTCACGACCTGACGCGCATCGTTCCGGGCGAGTTGAAAGACGCACAATTCTGCAAGGGCCACGTCGTAACAGAAGCGGACATTCCGATGCTGCTCTCCATGGGCAAAGACCATCTTTACGTGTGGGAAGTCGATGAAAACACCCTGCATGAAAACGAAGCGGCAGATCATCTTTGCGCAATCTGTCAAAACGAACACATGAGGCGCAGCGCGGTCAAGGAAGGCAAGATCGAACTCTTTGCCACCGAAGACGGCATTTTTGTTGTAGATGTCCCCCGATTAAATGCACTCAACGCGCTTGAGGACGTGATGGTCGCGACACGGCACACAAACACGACGGTCCATGTCGGCGATAAACTCTGCGGAACGCGAGTCATCCCGCTGGTCATCGACAAACGCCGCATTGAAGAAGCGGAAGCACTTGTCGGCAAAGAGCCTCTGCTAAAGCTCTTTCCATTCAAAAAAGGACTGAAAGCCGGTATCGTCGCCACGGGCAACGAGATATTCCACAAACGCATTGAAGATCGCTTTACACCCGTTGTTGAACGAAAACTCGCCGAGCTCGGTGTCACTGTTTCTGAAAAGCGCGTCAGCGACGACCAGACGGAACACATCGTTGAAGCGATTCACCAAGTGCGCACATCGGGTGTGGACATCGTGCTTTGCACGGGCGGCATGAGCGTTGACCCGGACGACCGGACACCGGCCGCCATTCGTGACAGCGGCGCAAACATCGTCACTTACGGTGCGCCAATCTTACCGGGCGCCATGTTTCTGCTGGGCTACTATGACGACGGCGTACCGGTGATGGGATTGCCGGGCTGCGTCATGTATTCGAAAACGTCAGTCCTCGATATCTTCCTGCCGCGAATCGTTGCAGGCATTCAACTGCAAAGAAGTGATATCATCCATCTCGGAAACGGTGGATTATGCCTGCAGTGCGAAATCTGCACCTATCCAAACTGCGGTTTCGGCAAAGAGTAACGCGGGACTTCGCAGAGCATTCGCCCTGCTCTCCATAAATTCAATTTGAAGTACGAGGAAAAATTATGAAAAAATAGATTGCGCTGTTGATGGCAGTTCTGATGGTTGCATCGTTGGCCGCCTGTGCACAGCAAACAAAAACTGAGACGACCGAAGAACCCGCCGCAACAGAAGAAGCCGTCACCACCGAAGCGCCAGAAGCGGCAGCGACGGAGGAAGCGACTAAAGAGTCGCTGGAAGCAGCGGAATTGCAACTGTTTATCGCCGCCAGTCTGGAAGGCGTTTTTCAGGCGATCATCCCGCTGTATGCCGAATCTCAGCCAAACGTGACGATCACCTACAATGCCGATAGTTCCGGAAAGCTCATGACGCAGATTCAAGAAGGATTTGCCTGCGACGTGTTCTTCTCCGCATCCAAGGCAAAGGTGGACACGCTGGATAAAGAAGGCCTCGTTGTGGAAGGTTCCCGCGTGAATCTGCTTTGCAACAAGCTCGCTTTGATCACGCCGAAAGACAGCGGCACCGCCGTGACCGGGTTTGCCGACATTGCCAGCGCCGAAAACATGGCACTGGCCGACGGCAGCGTTCCCGCAGGCAAATACGCACGACAGGTTTTGATCACCCTCGGCATTCTGGACGGTTCTAAAGCGGCCGCCGACTATACGACGGAAGAAATTTCCGCGGCGCTCGGCGGGCTCGAAATCAACGCGTGCAGCAACGTCAGCAAAGTGAAGGAAGCGATTAAGGAAGGTTCCAACGAAATTGGCGCCGTGTATTATTCCGACGCATACTCCATCAAAGACGATATCGACATCCTTGAAATTGCTGACAGCTCGCTGACCGGCGATATCCTCTACCCCGTCTGTCTCATCGAAAATCCACAGGCGACCGAAGCGGAAACCGCCGCCGCCGAAGATTTTGTTGCATTCTTGCAGACCGACGCGGTAAAAGCGCTGTTTGGAGACTACATGTTTACTATTTACGAATAAAGCGACCCTCCGCACAGTTCGTAATGCATGACGCGCCTTGTTACCGGCGAGTCATGGAGTGCCCGCCGTCATGCGGTTTGTCGGCGGGCATTTCGTATATTTATTTGAGTTGACGATTGGTGATTAGGCGTGGATTGCCCGGATAAACGGCAAGCGCCCAAAGGAGGAAGGCATGGAACAACTGATAGAAATTTTGGCGTCTCTGGATTTCAGCCCCTTATGGATTTCGCTGAAAACAGGTGTGGTTGCAACGATTCTGTGCTTCTTCCTCGGTATATGGACTGCGCGCTGGGTCATGCGGATGAAAAAACGTCCGAAAGCACTGGTAGACGGTTTTCTGACACTGCCAATGGTGCTGCCGCCCACGGTCGCGGGCTTTTTTCTTCTGCTGATCTTCAGTATGCGCAGACCGGTCGGCGAGTTTCTGTATGCAACCTTTTCGATCAAGATTGTGCAAAGCTGGCTTGGGTGTATCGTCGCCGCAAGCGTGATTTCATTTCCGCTGATGTATCGCAACGCACGCGCAGCATTTGAGCAGGTGGATATCGAATTGATCTATGCGGGCCGCACACTCGACATGTCGGAACGTCGCATCTTTTGGCGCGTGGTGCTTCCGTCCGCCGGACCCGGTGTCGTCAGCGGCACCATATTGACGTTTGCGCGCGCGCTTGGCGAGTATGGCGCAACGAGTATGCTGGCCGGAAATATCGCAGGCAAGACGGGAACGATCTCGCAGCGCATTGCGATGGTCATCCAAAACGGGGACTATGCTACGGCTGGCGTTTGGGTGGCGGTTATCCTCATCATCTCGTTTGCTATTGTATTTCTTATGAACGTCTTCGCGGATTCACGACTGAGAAATGTAAAAAAATGGTAACTCGACCGAATGCTGAAAACACGATTTGCAGAACAAAAAACGATGGAGCTAACCGACGGAGAAAGAATATGGCGATGGAAGTTGACATTCGTAAACGACTGAACGGATTTTCGCTAAACGTGTCCTTTGCCGCGGACGCAGGTATAACCGCATTACTTGGTGCTTCCGGCAGTGGGAAAAGTATGACGCTTCGGTGTATTGCAGGCGTGGAAAAGCCCGACGAAGGCAGAATTGTCCTTGACGGACACGTGCTCTACGATTCAAAGCAAAACATCGACCTGCCGCCACAAAAACGCCACGTTGGGTATCTCTTCCAGCGGTATGCACTTTTTCCAAATATGACCGTTTTACAAAACATCTGTACGGGGCTTTCATTGGAAAAAGACGCGGCGATCCGACGGGAAAAGCAGGAAAGCCTGATCCATCGGTTCCACCTGGAAGGGCTGGAGGCACGCTATCCGCGTGAACTTTCCGGTGGGCAGATGCAGCGCGTCGCGCTCTGCCGCATGCTTGCAAGCGAGCCGGAAGCAATTCTGCTGGACGAACCGTTCGCTGCACTGGACAGCTACCTGCGCTGGCAGCTGGAGCGCGAAGTGCGAAATACGCTCAGCGAGTTTTCAGGCGTCTCACTGCTTGTTTCGCACGACCGCGGCGAGGTGTACCGCATGAGCGGACGCGTCTGCGTGTTAAACGCCGGAGTATCCGAACCGGTCGTCGACACGATCGATCTGTTTGAACGGCCGAACACGCTGCAAAGCGCGCTGATTTCGGGTTGCAAAAACTGTGCGCCTGCCGAATTGTCCGGGGAAGGTACCGTCCGCGTACCGGACTGGAATCTGGAGCTCATGTGCAATCCATCCAATATACCCGCAGTTACGCATGTGGGCGTGCGTGCACACTACATTCTGCCTTGCTCTCTAGACGAAGAAAACGCCGTGCATTGCCGCATTGTCGATATTACGGACGACGTTTTTTCCCGCGTACTGACGTTGCTGGCGGACGGTGCAAACGCACCGCTGCGCGCCGAGCTGGATAAAGAAATGTCCCGGAGATTTACGGCAGGTGACGAAGCATACTTCGCCTTGCCAAGAGAGGCTGTCATGCTGCTTGGAGATAACGACGAGCGTTGAAGAAACATTTTCAACCAAAATTGATCGTCGCCTCCGTAAGCTGATATACTAGGATATGTACAGTAATAGGATTTAGTTTGAGGAGGAACGCCAATGTTTCGAGCATCGGTGATTACGGTAAGCGACAAAGGGTATGCGGGCGAGCGACAGGATCTGTCCGGCCCGTTGGTTGCGAACATGTTGAAGGCGGCGGGATACCATGTATTGACTGTGGCCATTGTCCCCGATGATCGAGCGATGATCGAAGCTGAACTCAGGCGTCATGCAGACGATTTGGGTGCTGCGTTGATTATGACGACGGGTGGCACAGGATTCAGCCAGCGTGACGTAACGCCGGAAGCGACTGCCGCCGTGTGTGAGCGGATGGTGCCCGGTATACCGGAAGCTATGCGGACATACTGTCTCTCCATCACACCACGGGCAATGCTTTCGCGCGCGGTCGCGGGATTGTACCATGATTCGCTAATCGTCAATCTTCCGGGCAGCCCCAAGGCGGTTCGCGAAAACCTGGAACCGGTCCTTCCGGCACTCGACCACGGGCTCGCTATGCTGCTTGGAACAAAAAACGAGTGTGCCGGTGAACCAAAGTAATATAGCATAGCAAAAGAACGCCGTTTTTCCGGCGTTCTTTTTTTGTTCAGATTGGATTACATGCTGTCCGGCACGCCGAGATACGTCGAGCTGTCGAACGCAAGGATACAATAGAAAATAATGGACAGGAAGATTAGCCCGACGGCAAATCCACCGCTCTTGCCAAACGCTTTTGCCAGCTTCACCATTGTAATGATAGTGATGACGACATTCGCAATCGGAATCAGCATCAGCAGGAATTTCCAGCCGTTGCCCCATGTGATCTTGAAGAGCACGTAGAGATTGTAGAACGGGATAATCGCAGCCCAGCCCGGCTCGCCGGCTTTTTCGAACAGCTTCCACATCGCAACAATGCTCAGAATCGTAACGGCTATCCCGAAGATTGTCACAAAGGGACTTGGTTCATAATAATAAAAATGATAATAACCCATAAAGTATACCCCCTCCTATTGATTTGATTCTATTGTATCATTAAAATGAATGGCAGGTAAACATTGTAGATCAGTATGTTTTAAAGAATGGAGAGGTGATTGTTTTCACCGCATGTTGCGTCATGTGTTGTTAAATTTTTTTTGCTTCAGTTGTACTCCATGACGCAGATCCGTTGACTTTCCTTCGATTGGTTGATACACTAATATAAAAATACAGCAGGGGGACGTAGTAATGGCTGTTGCCGCATTGGTTTTAGGTATTGTTTCATTGATAATCGGGGTCTTTTTTTCGTCAATTGGTTGGCTTGGTGCACTCGTCGCAATCGTCGGTATTATTCTTGGTGCAACCGCGCGAAAAAAGCAGGACGATCAGTATAAACTTGCTACGGCCGGTATGGTTTGCTCCATCGTTGGTATCGTTATCAATCTGATTTTTTACATCGCGTGCGTCGCCTGCATCGGTGCGATTGCAGCCGCCGCTTACTAATACATGAAGCAAACGGCGGTCTGTAAATGCAGACTGCCGTTTCATTTACATAAATGTTACCTTATATTTTAATCGGCACACTGACTTTGCCGACATACGGCGTTATGATTGCAAGCGGACTGCTAATTTCGGGTCTGCTTGCTTTTGTTCGTGTAAAGAAAGCAGGCCTGTCGGCCGACAATTTTCTCATCATTACCGCCTGTGCGTTAGGGCTTGGCTTGATCGGCGCGGGGTTATCGTATGTATTTGTAAGTTTTTCTATCGAAGAAATACTTGCTCTTATTCGTGCAGGGCATATAGACGCTCTTCTGCACGGTGGAATGATCTTTTACGGCGGATTGTTTGGCGGCATCCTCGGTTCGCTGCTTGGCGCGCGTCTGGCTAAAACGAAGTTGGTCGATTTTCTGAATCCGGTCGTGCCCGCGTTGCCGCTGGCGCATGCTTTCGGTCGAATCGGCTGTTTTTGTGCGGGATGCTGCTACGGCGTGCCGACAAGCAGCTGCATGGGCGTCGTCTACGAACATCCAATCGGCGGTGCGCCCGTCGGCATTTCCCTGCTGCCGGTCCAACTTTTTGAGTCCGGACTCAATTTACTTATTTTTCTCCTATTGATTATTTTTTCACGGAAAACCAAGTCCAAAACGCTGGTTCTGCCGCTTTACATTATCAGTTACGGATGTGTCCGCTTCTTTCTGGAATATTATCGGTATGACGCCGTAAGAGGATCGCTATTGGGGTTGTCGACTTCGCAATGGGTCAGCATTGTAGGCGTTTGTCTTTCTATTGTGTATATCGCGCTCTATCTGCATCGGCAAAAAAAGCAAACACTTCACAATCATTAAAAAAACTTGGATATCAAACGACCGCCTGCGTTTTACGCAAAGCGGTCGTTATTGAATTGCAGTGTAAAAAACGGTCGTCTACATCAGCTGGCCCAAGAGGCCGATTGCAATGTTGAAAAAAACCAGAATTGAACACGCGTCCGTAATGGTGGTCAGCATCGGTGCGGCGACGACCGCCGGATCCAAATGCAGTTTTTTGGACATCATCGGTAATAGGCAGCCGAGTGATTTTGCGATTAGAACCGTTGCAATCAATGTCAGCGACACTGTGAGTGCAATGTGCACACAGTTTGGGTCGGAATGGTACTGAATGATGATGCGAAAAAAGTTCACAACGGAAAGCGCAACACCGACCATCGCTGCAACACGGATTTCCTTCCACCAGACACGGAAAATGTCCTTTAGCTCAATTTCGTCCAGCGCAAGACCGCGGATGATCATGGTCGTTGCCTGCGAGCCGCTGTTGCCGCCCGTTCCCATGAGCATGGGGATAAACGAAACCAGCAGAGGAATCGCAGAGATGGCAGCTTCGTAGCTTTCGAGCAACGCCCCGGTGATCATGGCCGATACCATAAGTATCATGAGCCACAGAATGCGATTTTTGGCCAGATCCCAAACGGATGTTTTCAAATAGGTGTTCTCACTCGGCGTCATGCCTGCCATTCGCTCGAAATCTTCGGTGTTTTCCTGCTGCAAAACATCAAACGCATCGTCAAACGTGATGATGCCGACCAAGCGGTCTTCTTTATCAACCACAGGAAGCGCGATTAAATCGTAATGCGAAAACATCTTTGCTACGTCTTCTTTATCTTCCATCGTATGCACGACGATAGGCGACGTCGTCATGATGTCACCGACGCGCTTGTCAGGATCGGCAAGCAAAAGCTCCAGCACGGACACGACGCCTTCCAGCTTTCGTTCCGGACTGGTCACATAACAGGTATAAACCGTCTCTTTGTCGATGCCGGTATTGCGAATGACCGTAAACGCTTCCTTAACGGTAAGCGTTTTCTTCAGATAAACATACTCGCAGGTCATGAGGCTGCCCGCGGAGTCTTCCGGATAATTCAGATATTGATTAATGAGACCACGATTTTTCGACGAAGAGTTTTTCATAACTCTCTGTACGACGTTTGCGGGCATCTCCTCGACCATATCGACATAGTCGTCGAGATACATGCCGTCCAGAATGTATCGCAGCTCCGTGTCAGTCAACGCTTCAATGATGCGCTGCTGAACGTCCGCATCAAGGTAGGAAAACACCTCGGCGGCGTTGTCTTTTGGAATTAAACGAAACAAACGAAGCGTAGTTTCAGAGTCGGAAATCTCATCGAAAATTTCCGCAATGTCCGCTTCGTGCATGTTTAAAAAGGTTTTCTTGACTTCAGGATAACGTTTCTCTTCGAGAAGAGAGAGAACACGATCGATCATGCTGCACGTCCTTTCTTGGGGACGGCGAATGATGAACGTTACCAAACGGTCACAGACGTCGTCCCGCGGTATGAAATTTTAACGAAAGTTCTACTCGGGTAAGGCCCGGCGTCCATATGTTTGGATCTCCTTTCAGTATTAATGCCGACTGGCACGATTATTTTACCAAACGAAACATTGAAAGTAAACCGAAATTTCTGAATCCTCTCTGTTTTTACATTCTACTGTTGTATTGACAAATGTATTTAAAAGCGTATGCTTGTTTGTAGTCACATCACCATCACAATTCAATCAGGAGGTCTGTCATGTCTGCTTATTCACAAAGCGCGCTTGAAATTCTGCGCAATCCGCAACTCACGATGAAGTGGTACGTCGTACCGCTGCTTTTGATCGTAATGTATGTTTACAACAAGGAAATTCAGGCAAAAAACTGGAACGTTGTACTTGGCAGCGCGGCCCTTTGGGGAATGGATCTGTTCAACGAAATTTGGAACAGCATTATTTTCCACGCAAGCGGCTTTGCGCCCGCATGGGGAACGCCCGCCGTTGCCGGTGGAACGGCACTGTTGATTTTAATTGGCTACAACATCGAAATCTCATTTATGTTTGCTTTGCTTGGCATCGTTGTATGTGTGACTCTGCCAAAGGATCCCAAGGCGAAGATTCTCGGCATCAACAACCGTGTGTTTTTCGCACTCTTTTATACGACCCTTGCGGTCATCATCGAATGCTTCCTAAACTATTCCGGTCTCTTGACCTGGGAGTATAGCTGGTGGAGCCGTTCCTTCCCGTATTTGATCTGGCTGTTCGGCTATCTGCCGTTCTTCACGATGGCGTATATCGTCCACGACATGAAGAAGATGAAGAATAAGCTCATCACGCTCGGTATCATCTATGGAGTGGACATTATCTGCCTTGTCGTCTTCGGTTTGATTGGCTGGATGTAAGAAATCTGAGACCTGTCGGTTCAATGCAAATCCGGATATACAAAACAGGCGCTTCTTTATGAAGCGCCTGTTTTATATTGTTTTTATTATAGCGTAATGTTATAGAGCTTCATCGCGTTCTCAAACGTAGCCGCCGCGGCTTCTTCTAATGTAATCCCGCGGACGCTTGCCAGCATTTCGAGCGTCAGGTGGATCATCCGCGGATCGTTGCGTTCCCCGCGATGCGGTTCCGGCGTCATATACGGGCAGTCCGTTTCAACGACGAGCCGCTCTAATGGTAGTTTCTCCGCAATTGCGCGCTGTTTTGTCGCGTTCTTAAATGTCAGCGCGCCGCCAAACGCAATATAGAACCCCATATCGACGTATCGCACGGCGTCTTCATAGCTACCGGAATAGCAATGCAGCACGCCGCCGAGCTTGCCTTTGCGTTCGTTCAGTAGCGCCATCGTATCCCCATGCGCCTCTCGATCATGGATGATCACGGGTCTGTTTGCGCCGATTGCGATATCGAGCTGCTTTGCAAACGCATCCTTCTGTTTGTCCCGCGGTGAAAAATCATAATGGTAATCAAGACCGATCTCGCCGACAGCGACAATCTTTTTGCTTGCAAGCGCACGCTCAACAAAAAGCAAATTGATTTCACTTGCGGAGTCGGCGGAATGCGGATGGATGCCCGCACTGCCGAACACATGATCATACAGCATCACAAGTGCCGATATCTTGGGGATGTCGGTCGCCTCGACACAGGCTTCTAAAAACCCGGCAACGCCTTGCTCCGGAAATGACGGAATCAGTTCATTGCGGTCATTATCAAACTGCGCGTCAAGCAGATGCGCGTGTGTATCGAATATTCTCATAGTTCTCTTTCCGTTGTTTTGTCGTTTTTCATGCAACGTGCGTTTATAGTTTCAAATCCATCAGGATTTCGTCGTAGTACGTTCCGCGGACGTTGATGCGCTCTTTATGCCGGCCGATTTCGACGAACCCGAAGCGCTTGTATAGCGCCATTGCGCGCTCATTACCCGCATGTACTTCCAGCGTCAGGGTGCGCAAGAAATTCGTCCCCCGCGCAAAGTCGATCATTGCCTGCATAGCGATCGACCCGATGCCAAGGCTCCAGTAATCACGCTTAACTGAAATTGCAATGTCCCCGTTGTGCGCAATCCGGCTCCGTGCTGCCGCGCGAACATCGCAAACCAACACAAGCTCGTCATCCACAAAGCCGAGAAACATTTTTGTATTGGGGGCTTCAAGCGTCCCCTTGATCCATTGTTCTTCGCCCTCGATCGTGAGGCCCTCAATGCCATTTTCGTCACAGAGCAGGAAATCGGTCTCTGCTCCGACTGCTTTGGGGTAGTTGAGCAGCAACTCTGCATCCTCAATTTTAGGATCGCGCAGGATTAACGTTCTTCCATCTTTAAGCGTATAGCTGTCCATCCTATTGTGCGCTTTGCTTCATCCAAGAAAGCGCTGAAAGAATGCTCTTAAGTTTCCCATATAGTCTGCACCTTCGGCGCAGACTATATGGGGTTGTTTTGTTTTTTCAGCGAACTTTCAGACCGCTCTCCATGGATTCCAACGTCGTCAGCGCGGAAAGGTTTACGTCGTCCGAATCTGACGCACAAAGGATCATGCCACGGCTCTCAATGCCGCAGAGTTTTGCGGGTTTGAGATTTGCCACCAACACGACGGTCTTGCCAACGAGGTCTTCAGGCGCATACCATTTTTTGATACCGGATACGACCGTTCGGGTTTCCGTGCCAACCTCCACCGTGAGTTTCAGCAGCTTTTTGCTTCGCTTGATCTCTTCGCAGGCAATAACTTTTGCCAACCGCAGATCGATCTTTTCAAAGTCTTCAAACTCGATCTCCGGCAGCGGTGCATCTTCGTCCGGCGCTTCCGCTTCCTTGGATTCAGCTGCGGCAGCGGCCGCTCTTTTCCTTTCGGTCTGTTCGGCAAGGTAGGCCAGTTCCTTTGGTATGTCGATACGCGGGAACAGCGCCTCACCCTTCTCAACCTTGGTGCCGGGGATGCTTCCGCCCCACGCAACAGCGGCGTATTCCGTTGTTTCGCCTTTTGCGCCGAGCTGATCGAACATCTTCTGCGGCGTTGCAGTTAAAAACGGCTTGAGCAGCACGCCGATGATGCGCAGGCACTCTGCGAGATTGTAGAGCACGCTCTTGAGGCGTTCTTTGCCTTCGTCAGTCTTTGCAAGCGTCCACGGCATGGTTACATCGATGTACTTGTTGCAGGCGCCAACCAGCTTCCAAATCTCCGCAAGCGCATCCGGAATGTGCAACTCACTCATCTGTGCATCGACTTTTCCGGGCAATTCGCTCGCCAGCGCAATCAACTCGTCATCCTCGCTCGTCCGCTCGCCGGGTGCGGGCAGCATACCGTCGAAATACTTGCCGATCATCGCAACCGTTCTGCTGAGCAGGTTGCCAAGATCGTTGGCCAAGTCGGAATTGATGCGCGTAATCAGCGCTTCATTGGAGAACGTGCCGTCTGAACCGAACGGGACTTCACGCAGCAGGAAGTAACGGATCGCATCCACGCCATAACGCTCGCAAAGCGCGACCGGATCGACCACGTTGCCCTTCGATTTGCTCATCTTGCCGCCGTCCAGCACGAGCCAACCGTGTCCAAACACCTGCTTGGGCAGCGGCAAACCGAGCGCCATCAGCATAATCGGCCAGATGATGGTATGGAATCGCACAATCTCCTTGCCGACGATGTGCACGTCCGCGGGCCAATATTTTTGATACAGCGAATCGTCATCTCTTCCCCACCCGAGTGCGGTAATGTAGTTTGAAAGCGCATCAATCCATACATATACGACGTGTTTCTCATCAAACGTTACCGGTATTCCCCACTTGAAGCTCGTCCGGCTGACACAGAGGTCCTCCAGACCGGGCAGCAGGAAATTTTGCAGCATCTCGTTCGTCCGGCTCACGGGCTGAATGAACGTCGGATTGTCGTTGATATACTGGATCAATCTATCCGCATATTTCGAAAGACGGAAGAAGTAACTTTCTTCCTCAACAAGTTCAACCGGGCCGCCGCAATCCGGGCAAACGCCGCCCGCTTCTTCAACCTGCCGGTCGAGCCAAAAGCTTTCGCATGGCGTGCAGTAATGCCCCGTGTATTTCGACTTATAGATATCGCCCTGATCGTAAAGCTGTTTGAAAATCTTCTGCACAGCTTTTACGTGATAATCATCCGTCGTGCGGATGAACTTATCGTAGGAAATGTCCAGCAGCTTCCAGAGTTCCTTGAACCCGCCAACGATCTTGTCGACATACTGCTGCGGCGTCACGCCCTGGGCTTTGGCCTTGCGTTCGATCTTCTGCCCGTGTTCATCCGAACCCGTCAGAAAAAACACATCGTATCCATGCTGCCGCTTATAGCGTGCAATTGCGTCCGTCGCCACTGTGCAATATGCGTGGCCGATGTGCAGGTCCGCACTCGGGTAATAAATTGGCGTTGTGATATAAAACGTCTTCTTCTCTTCCATTTTGATCTCCTCCATGTCATCCTAATTCATTATTGAAAACAAAAACGCATGCCGTCCCCGTGTAAGGACGGCATGCGCAAAAAGCGTTACCGTTAAAACCACCTTACTTCCCCAAAACAAACAGGGGGCATAAGTTGCCGCTGTATCGGGCGGACACCCGCTGCGGCTCAAGCGTATGGAACATTCACCGCGAGGAGCTCGGGAGCCATGTTCGGCAGTGTTGCGACGCCGGGCTTTCACCACTGTCCGGCTCTCTAAAGACGCGCGTACCGCTTACTCTTTCCGTCTATGCTCATATAGTCTTTTGAGCATATCACGCAGTTTCACATGTTGTCAAGAGCGAGTATTCATGCTAAGATAAACTGGATTTTGATCGGAGGAAACCTTCATGTTTATCATCGCCGGGCTGGGCAATCCGGGTCTTACTTACAGGCGCTCGCGTCACAACGCCGGTTTTCAGGCGTTGGACGCGTTGGCAAAGCAACTGCATATCCGCGTGACCAAACGCGGCTTTTCCGGCGTATACGGAGAAGGCGTTCGAAACGGCGAACGCGTCGTGCTAATTAAGCCGACGACCTACATGAATCTTTCCGGCGACTGCATTCAAAAGATTCTTCACTTTTACAAATGTCCCGTGGAGAATTTGATTGTTTTGTATGACGACATCGAACTGCCGGTCGGCACGCTGCGCATTCGTGAGCGCGGAAGCGCAGGAACACACAACGGTATGCGTTCCGTCATTGCGTGTGTGGGCAGCGAGGAGTTCCCGCGCGTACGCATCGGCGTCGGCGACCGCAATGGCGGCGACTTAAAAGATCACGTGCTTGGAAAGCCGAGCAAAAAAGATCAAGCCGTTCTGGACGAGTGCTTTGCCCAGGCGGCGGACGCCGCGCTGTTGATCATTGACGGGAAAACTAGCGATGCGCAGGCGAAGTACAATAAGCGCCACATCGGCGGCACGACGGCGAATCGCTGAATCATACAAAAGCCGCAAGAACGCACATAAAACAGGAGGACTTTTGACACAACAACCGCATAACAATCCGATATTGGATGTTTTGGATTCCGCAACAGACTTTCGGCGTATGCAGCAAGCGCTGGAGGGGGGCAAAGGCCCGGTTGCGGCGTTCGGCGTTGCCGGGAGCGCAAAGGCACACCTGATTTCCGCACTCGCAAGGACGCGGCAGGTGCTCTTTGTCACCGCGACGGACACGACCGCCACACAGCTTTACGAAAGCGTGCGGCTTTTCGGCGTGCAGTCCGAATTGTTCCTGCCGCGTGAAACGCCTCTTGTCTACGTTCACGCGGCCTCCGGCGAGCAGCGTTGCGAGCGAATCTCCACTCTCTCCGCATTGTCCGCGGGCAAGCGCTGTGTGGTTTCGGCTTCTGCCGCCGCACTGATGCAGGTTCTTGCGCCAAAGAAAGCGTTCGCGGAAAGCATGCTTTCGCTCGAAGTCGGTGAAACGATAGAACCGCGGTCGCTGACGGAAAAACTGGTCGCCGCCGGTTATGAGCGTGTGGAGTTGGTTGAAGGCCGCGGGCAGATCGCTGCGCGCGGCGATCTGGTCGACGTATATACACCCGGATCGGAATATCCAGTCCGAATTGAATTCTTTGGCGATGAGATCGACCAGATGCGCTGGTTCGACCCGGTTACACAGCGCAGTGTCGAACAGACGAGCAGCGTTGTTATCCGACCTGCTCTGGAAACGCCGCAACCGCACGAACGAACGAAGCGCGCGTTGAAAAAGATCGTCGGCAAAATTGGCCTTATGGATCAGGAACAAGCATGGTCGGACGGCGTTTCAAGCGTGGGCGGCGACGTTTTGCTTCCCCTATTGTATGAGAAATGCGAAACACTGCTCGACTATCTTGCAACCGACGCGATCATCGTGCTGGACGAAGCATTGCTGATAGACGAGGCACTGCGTACCGAGCAGCTGCGCTTCCACGAGAACGTGCAGGCTATGCTGGAGCGAGAAGAAGGCATCCCCGAACAAGGCGCGTTGGAACACAGCGCAAATGAAACACTGGACTGTCTGCATACGCCACATACAGCTTTGCTCTACGCGCTTTCGCGCACGCACCCGCAGTTTTCCGCAAAGGAAGTCGTCACGCTGGAATCGCGCGGCGCACCGCAGTTTATGGGCGCGATGGACGAACTTGCGCGTGAAGTTAACCGACTCAACAACGCGGGTGAACGAACGGTTATTTACGCCGGCGAACAGTCCGCTGAACTGGCGGGACGTCTTGCGGAATACGACGCGAAAGCAACCATCGTGCAGTCGCTTCCGGCGGAATTCCCCGCGGGGAAAACCCTGCTTGTGCCCGGTCAACTCAGTCGCGGCTTCTCCTACCCTGCTTTAAAATTCAACATCTACACGGAATATGAAGTCAGCGGGCGGACGGAACGCGCGCCGAAACGCGCCCGCGGGAAGAAGCAGCTTTCGTTTTCCGAGCTGAACGTTGGTGATTACATCGTCCACGAGGCGCACGGCATCGGCCGGTTCGTCAAGGTGGAAGCACTCACCGTGGACGGAAACACGCGCGACTACCTGCTCATCGAATATCGCGGCGGCGACCGGCTGTATATCCCGACCGACCAGCTCGACCGTGTACAAAAATATGTCGGCGGCGGTGACAAGGACGTTGGACCGTCGCTCAGCAAACTTGGCGGCGCGGACTGGACAAACCGCGTCAATCGCGCAAAGAGCGCGGCAAAGAAACTGGCGGTCGACCTTGCGGCGTTGTATGCCGAACGGGCGAACGCAAAAGGATTTGCTTTTTCGAAAGACACCGCCTGGCAGCGGACATTTGAGGAACGTTTCCCCTATGAACTGACACCTGACCAGAAACAAAGCCTTGACGAAATCAAGGCGGACATGGAGCAGGTTCGCCCCATGGACCGATTGCTCTGCGGCGACGTCGGATACGGCAAAACCGAAGTGGCGCTCCGCGCAATCTTCAAGTGTGTTCAGGATGGAAAGCAGGCGGCACTGCTGGTGCCGACGACGATCCTCGCGCAGCAGCACTACAACACCATGCGTTCGCGCTTTTCGGAATTTCCGGTCAATGCGGCTTGTCTTTCCCGGTTTCAGTCCGTAAAGGAACGCACGCAGATCAAAAAAGCGCTGACGGAGGGAACCATTGACGTTGTCGTCGGCACGCATGCGCTGCTTGCAAAGGACGTGAAGTTTAAGTCACTCGGTCTTCTGATCATCGACGAAGAGCACCGATTTGGCGTGAATCACAAGGAGCAGATCAAGGCGATCAAAAAAACGGTGGACGTACTGACACTGACCGCCACGCCGATCCCGCGCACGCTGAATATGTCCATGACGGGTATCCGCGATATCAGCGTCATCGAAACGCCGCCCGAAGCACGCTATCCGGTTCAGACCTATGTTCTGGAGTATACGGACGCGTTGCTCAAGGACGTGATCAGCCGCGAACTTGCGCGAAAGGGTCAGGCCTATGTTGTTTACAATCGTGTGCACAACATGGAATCTATGGCGCGGCGAATCGAAAAACTGTTGCCGGAAGCAAGCCTGACCATTGCCCACGGGCAGATGAATGAAATGCAGCTCGAATCCGCCATGCTGGAGTTCATGGAGCATCGTTCGGACATTCTGCTTTGCTCAACCATTATTGAAAGCGGTTTGGATATTCCAAACGTCAACACAATGGTCGTCATCGAGGCCGACCGCATGGGGCTTGCACAATTGTATCAGCTGCGCGGGCGCGTCGGACGTTCCAGCCGTATCGGCTATGCATACTTCACCGTGCAGTCCGGACGCACCCTGAATGAAAAAGCGGCAAAGCGGCTGATGGCGATTCGCGAATTCACGCAGTTTGGCGCAGGCTTCCAGCTTGCTATGCGTGATTTAGAAATTCGCGGTGCCGGTTCCCTGCTTGGCGCGGAGCAGCACGGCCACATCACCGACGTCGGATACGAATACTACGTAAAACTTATTCGTCGCGCTGTGGACGAGCAACAGGGCAAGCAGCTGGAAGCACTGGTGGAGACCAACGTGGATATCCCTATCGACGCGCATATTCCGCACGATTATGTGCCGAGCGAACTGATGCGGTTAAAGGCTTACCGCCGCATTGCGGATATTGACAGTGCAGAGGCGCAGATGGACGTTACCGAGGAATTCATTGACCGTTACGGCGAGCCGCCGGAGAGCGTTGTCAACCTTATGCGCATTGCACTGGTCAAGGCATATGCTTCCCGTGCGTTCATTGAAAGCGTCACGGTGCGCGACGAAAGTGCAACACTCAAGTACGCTGAATCTGCACATATCGACGGCGGCAAGCTGATTGCGGCCGTATCCGGCACGGAGGGTGCAAAGTTGATCGCATCCAGTCCGCCTTCCATCGAAATAAGGCGGAAAAACGCCGATGCTGCGGCGGTTACGGAAAAGCTGCCACAATTCCTTTACACAATTGTTCGTTGCGTTGACGCTGATGCAGGCATATAATGACAAGTGTCTTTTACTCGTTTAACACGCGCAGAGCGCGGAGTACACAAAAGGGAGAAATCGTAACATGATGAAATTCAAATGGAAGCATGCGCTTGCCGCATTGCTGGCCGCCGTGCTGATGTTGTCCGTCATGGGCTGCTCGCTCAATGATGACGAACCCACAACGACGACCAGCTCGGACGCGAGCGCTGATGTGGATACCGCCGCTGATCGCGACCAGATCGCGGTAAAGATCGGCGACGACTACACCATTACAAAAGGCGAAATCCAAGATCAATACGACTATATGATCGAGATGTACTCCTATTACGGAATGGGTACACCGACGGAAGACGCGGATATTGAGTCCATGCAGGACAGCATCATTTCGTCTCTGGTGTCCGATAAGATTCAGCTTTACGAAGCGAAATTGCTGGACATCCTGCTGACCGATGAAGAAGTAGCCGACGTCGAAGCCCAGGCCGAAGAAGAAATGCAATACTACTTGGATTCTTTCCGTGCCGAAGCGGAAAACGAAGGCGCCGAAGATGTTGAAGCCCGCACGCTTGAAATCTTTCAGGAACAGCTTGACGCCGCTGAAATGGATATGGACGTCGAAGGTTTCCGCGCATACATTGTTGAAGGGTACATGAATGAAGCGTGGAAAGTGGCATTGAAAGAAGAGATCACCCGCGACATCACCGCCACGGACGAAGAGATTCAGAACTATTACGCCGAGAATCTTGCAACGCAGCAAGAAGACTACACGACAACGCCTTCCTACTATCTGAGCGATTCGGAAGCGTATCAGATGGATGGCTCCAATCCGATCCTGTACGCACCGGAAGGCTATGTACGCGTCCGCTCGATCAGCATTTCGCCTGCGGAAGAAATCTCCAGCGACTACGCGACGCTTCTATCCGATCTTGATACGCTGTCTGCGCAGTACGGCAAAGCCGCACTTGCAGCACTGGCCGACAAGTATGCCGAAACCAGCGCGGATCCTGCAAGCAAGCAGCTGCCCATCACCGCTTCTGAAATTGAAGGCGGCGAAACGCTTGTAACTGAGTACGTGCAAAAGAAAGCCGAAGCGGACGCAATGTACGAAGAATATGTTCAGGACGCCCGCGCCAAAGCAGACGAAGCCTATGCGGCACTGGAATCCGGTACCGACTTTAAGGACGTTCTGACCCAGTATGGTGAAAACGATACGTACATCAGCTATCCTTCGTTTGTTGAAACCGGTCTGCTGATGCTGGCCGCCGGCGATGACGTGTGGGATTCGCAGCTGGTTGACGCGGTTGGCCTGCTCAAGGACGGTCAGCACACCGACGTCATCCAGATTGGCGACACGTTCTATATCCTGCAGCTGGTTGGCAAAGAACCGGCCGGAGAAACGCCGCTGAGCGATGTATATGATGCGATTCAGGCAGTCGTTGTGCAGAATAACGTGGACGATTACTGGAACGAAATGCTTCAGAGTTGGGAAAACGATACTTCGATTGCGACGTACTATGAAGACGTCTATCGTGATATCGGTAAATAAGCCCAGACGATTCAACGAAAGCCCAAACCGGCCGGTCGTTCAACGACCGACCGGTTTTTATGCTTCCACGCAAAAAGCAAAACGCCATGCACTGTTGCACGGCGTTTTTTGAATCTATTTTGCTGCAATTATTTGCTGCGGTTAACCTTGCCGGAACGGAGGCAACGCGTACAAACATTCATCTTGGTCGGTTTCCCGTCAACGACGACATGCACGCTTTGGATGTTCGGCGCCCAGCCGCGTTTGGTCTTGCGGTGGGAGTGGCTGACCAGATTGCCGGACATGACACCCTTTTTGCAGACTTCACAATATTTTCCCATGCGAGTAGTCCACCTCCTTGCTAAAAATCGAACAGAACTATATTACCATGGCATCCTGCGTGTTGCAAGCCTTATTTTCCTGAAATGCGGGCTTTTTCAGGTATTCGGGCAAATCGCATCGTTCTTTTTTCGCCGGTATGTCGGCAAATACGGTTCGCATACAAGATATAGTGCATCCTCAGGCTTCCATCCCCGGAAAGCCGTTTTGCCGAAGCGCCTCGTAAACAACCAGCGCAACCGCGTTGCTTAGGTTGAGCGAACGCAATCCATTCCGCATGGGGATTCGAAATGCATCCTCTCTCCTGCGCGAAAGCAACTCTTCGCCAAGCCCGGCAGTTTCCTTGCCGAAGACCAAAAAGTCGCCGTCATGATACTGCGCGTCGGCATAGTTTTTCGCCGCATGAGTCGAAAGCAGAAAAAAGCGCGCGTCGGGATATGCCTGCTCAATCTCCTCAAAGCTGTCATAATAACGGATGTCCAGCTGGTTCCAATAATCGAGTCCCGCTCTTTTCAATTGTTTATCGTCAACGGAAAACCCCAACGGTCGCACGAGATGCAGCGCTGCGCCCGTAACCGCGCAAGTTCGCGCAATGTTGCCCGTATTCTGCGGGATCTCCGGTTCGACCAGTACAATATGAAACAATCTTCTATCCTCGTCTTCCTGATAGTTTATCGCCGGTTATGTCTCCCGGCGCACGGACGTTCTCGCCATTTCAATCATCAGAGTCATACGCTCACGAACATCGTCCGGTGAAAGAATGCGAACCTTGCCGCAAAACTGAAACACCCATCCAAAAAATGGCGGCGTAATACGAACCGGTACAGAAATCGTATAGGTGCGATCGTCGATCTCACTCATCGGCGCATCCACGCCGAAGCGGTCAATCATAGCGCCGAGCAGCGATCGATCGAACGCCAGCCGCACCCAGCGCTGTTCCCCTGGGAACATAGAAAAAACCGTCCGCTCATATTGCGAAGAGTCGAACGACGGATCGAGCGGCGGCGCGGGGTCGTCCAGCACACGTACATCCATCATTTTGTCCACCCGGTAGTGCGCCAGTCCGTCATGAAACGGATGGTCGGCGATGAGATAATAGGTCGCATCGGTATACGTCAAAAGGCATGGCGAAACAATGTAAATCTGCCCGCCACGCCGCGGCCGCAGTGCTTTGCCTTTGGAATATTGGCAATAGAGGAATGACAGTTTTTTATTCGTGCTTAACGCCACATGAATGGTCCACGCATTTTGAAATGCGCCGTCGTCAATCGCTTTTGCATAGTTTCCGGTCTGCCTATCCCGCGGTCCAATCGACGCATGCCGACAAGCCAGGCAACGCAGTTTGGCCGTAAGTTCGTCGCATCTTTGCTGTGTCAGCATCCGGCTTGACTGGACCGCGTCAATTAAAAACTGTAATTCACGGTTGTCGAATTCACGCGCCTCCACATAATAACCGCCGTTTTTACCGCGACGTTGTGCAATCTTCATCCCACTGTCGCGCAAAAGCGCGATATCCGCATAAACCGTCCTACGGTCGGCCTTTATACCGCCGCATTCCAAATGAGCAACCAATTTTTGAACAGCGACAGGATGCCGTTCGTCCGTGTTCTCAAGTAAATAGGACCTGATCTGCAACAGTCTCGACCGCGGGTCTGCCATTGCTGTTCGCCTCCGTCGTTCAGCACGGCGAGCACTTACCCGTTTGCACGGGTGATCCCCTCTATTCGCTGTAAGTCCTCAGCGGTAAACACGGGGGCATCGAGCGCGCCCAGATTCTGGATGACTTGTTCCGGGGACGACGCACCGACCAGCACGCTTGTCACCGCATCGTTGGCCAACACCCAACTCAACGCCATCTGCGAGAGGGTTTGACCTCTTTGCAATGCGACATCGTTCAAGGCACGTATCTGTTTTAGCTTTTCTTCCGTCAGCTGTTCCCTCTTTAAAAACGGCCCGCCTTTTCCGATCCGGCTGTCACCGGGTACGCCGTTAAGGTATCGGTCGGTCAGCAGTCCCTGCGCAAGCGGACTGAAAGCAATCAACCCAAACCCGGTTTCTTTTGCGGTTTTTGCAAGGCCGTCCGGTTCTATATGGCGGTCAAAAATCGAATATCGCACTTGATCCAGCACAAACGGACAATGCAGATCCGTTAAAATTGCGGCGGCACGGTGCGCTGTCTTTGCATCATAATTCGATATGCCCGCATAAAGCGCCCGCCCGCTCTTGACAGCGGTGTCGAGAGCAAGCATGCTCTCTTCCAGCGGCGTTTCCAGATCCATGCGGTGATGATAAAAAATGTCGACATAGGGCAATCCAAGCCGTTTCAGGCTTTGATCCAGACTGGATAGCATATATTTGCGACTGCCGTGGTCACCGTATGGGCCGGGCCACATATAATACCCCGCCTTCGTGCTGATCACAAGTTCGTCGCGATAGGCCGCAAGTTCCTGCTTCAGAATGCGGCCAAAGTTTAACTCCGCGCTTCCGGGGAGCGGGCCGTAGTTGTTTGCCAGGTCGAAATGTGTAACCCCGTGATCAAACGCGGTGAAGCACATCCGTTTCATGTTGTCGTAGTCGTCGTTTGTTCCAAAGTTATGCCAGAGTCCCAGAGAGAGCAGCGGGAGTTTCAGTCCGCTGTTACCACAGCGGCGGTACGTCATGCCGCCGTAGCGCTCCACGTTTGCCGAATATGCCATCCTTCTTCCTCCAAGTCTCAAAATAATCCGCTATAGTGAAATCCATTTGTTTTATTGTATCATACTGTATTCCGGATTGCGTGTTTTTCAGTCGATTACGCGCGGGTTACGACTGCGTGCTGTAGTCCACTCACAATACGTTCATCTATTGATTTTCACAAGAAAAACGTTCATATAAATATAAGAATTCGTTTATTGACTTTCGGTTCGTTTTGCATGAGAATAAGTACTGCTGGGAATATCATATGCTCTGGTTTACTATCACGTAAACGCTGCATCGGAAAACCTTGCGCCAACGCCAATTTTGGCATAGCGATACAGGCCGCATCAATATGAGCGGTTTACCGTAACATAGAATTGAATTCAGGAGGATAAGAATTTGGTAACCAAAGTACCCGTAGCTACAATCGAGATGCAAACCGGCGGCATCATCAAGATGGAGTTGTATAACGACATCGCGCCGAACACCGTAAATAACTTTGTTGCGCTTGCAAAGAGCGGTTTTTATGACGGAACCGTTTTTCACCGCATTGTGAAGGGTTTCGTCATTCAGGGCGGCGACCCGACCGGCACAGGCACGGGCGGCCCCGGCTATCGCATTAAGGGCGAATTTTCCAATAACAATTTCCACAATTCGCTCTCCCATGAACGCGGTGTCGTCAGTATGGCGCGTCAGGGAAATGCATATGATCCTGCGAGCGCTTACGACACGGCGGGCAGTCAGTTTTTCATTTTGCATGCGGATGCCAAGTATCTCGACAAGGATTATGCCGCGTTCGGCATGGTCACCGAAGGCATGGATGTTGTGGATTCCATTGCAAACTGCGTCACCGGAATCAGCAGCAAACCGATCGTCGAACAAAAAATCAAAAAAGTAACCATCGAAACGTTTGGCGAGGAATTGGAAGAGCCTGAAAAAATAACCGACTGACGATTCTCATTCAATGCGTCAGGCGATGTGTTCGCGACAAGGTAAGCGTTCCATGTCAGCACAGCGCTTTGCAATGTGCCCGCAGCAAAGTAAGCACACCATATGAATCATATAGTTTTTGAACTCATAGTTCAAAACGTATTGACAGACCACGTTCCATTCTGGTAAAATACATAAAAATATTTATGTATTTGCAAGATCGGAGCGTGGTTTCTATTCAATCTGCCCAGTTAGGAGAATCCGTGTCGGAGTTATATAAAAATCTGCGGCTGTCCCACTATCGCAACCTCTTCGGGCAGCTGAAGGAAAAGGCCGGAAGCCTGAGCGCTACGGAAGCCTTTTCCGTCGAGGTGATCTATCTGCTGAATCAACCGACGATCAGCGAGTTTGCGGATTTTATCGGCATTTCGCAACCAAACGCATCCTACAAGGTCAATTCGCTCGTCACCAAAGGTTATCTGGAGCGCATAAGCAGCGACGACGACCGGCGGGAAGCGCACCTCTGTGTCACCAAAAAATTTATGGATTATTACGGGCGGCAGCTGCCGGATACAAAGGGCGCTGTTTCGTCCGCGCTGTCTTCTTTTTCGGGCGCCGAGGTCGATTTACTTCTTCGGTTCTTAAAAAAATTGAACCGCGCCTTTTCAGCGGAAATTTAGCGGTTATACGAAATTCGGGGAGGATTTATGGATTTATTTGAAAAGTGCTTTCGCAGCACTGCGGTAAAGGAAGCCCGCGATGCCGGGCTATATCCCTATTTTCACGCGTTGGAATCCCGGCAGGACGTCGAAGTTATGATGGAAGGCAAACGGCGCATTATGCTCGGCTCCAACAATTATCTTGGCTTGACCATCCATCAGGATGTTATCAATGCAGGAATCGAAGCGCTGAACCGATACGGCAGCGGATGCTCCGGTTCACGCTTCCTCAACGGCACGCTGCGCATGCACCTTGAGCTGGAAGCCGAGCTGGCGCGCTTCCTCAACAAAGAAGCGATCGTCACGTTTTCAACCGGCTTTCAGAGCAACCTCGGTATCATCAGCGCACTGGTCGGTCGCTGCGACTATGTCGTTTGCGACAAAGAAAACCACGCAAGCATTTATGACGGTTGCCGTCTTTCGTTCGGCACAATGGTACGATACCGCCACAGCGATATGAACGACCTGCGCCGCGTCCTTGAAAAGATTCCAAAGAGTGCCGGTATCCTCATCGTGACCGACGGCGTGTTCAGCATGGGCGGAGACATTGCAAAGCTTCCCGAGATTGTCAGCCTTGCCAAAGAATTCGGCGCGCGGGTCATGGTCGACGACGCACACGGCCTCGGAACGCTCGGCAACGGCGGGCGCGGCACCGCGGACTATTTTGGCTTGGCGGACGAAGTGGACATTTATATGGGCACATTCAGCAAATCCCTTGCCAGCTTAGGCGGTTATATGGCTTCGAGTGAAGTTGTTGCGGAATATGTCCGCCATAACTCGCGTCCGTTCATCTTCTCGGCTTCCATGACGCCCGCCAGCTGCGCCTGTGCGCTGGCGGCGCTGCATGTCCTTGAAAAAGAGCCTGAGCGCGTCGAGCGACTGCAATCGCTCTGCCGTTATACCAACGACGGGCTCACAAAGCGAAACATCCCGCATAAATACACCGCGGACATCCCGATCATCCCGATCTACACATATGACGCAACGCGCACACTGGTGATTGCCAAAAAGCTGTATGAAGCGGGCGTGTACGTCAACCCCGTCCTGCCGCCTGCTACGCCTGCTACAGAATGTCTGCTGCGTACAAGCTATATGGCGACGCTGAGTGAACCCTTGCTCGACGAAGCCATGGATATCATGGCAGACGTCCTGAAGGAGGATACGCTATGAAACGCATCTGTATCCTGACCGGCGGAAGCAGTGGCATCGGCAAGGCTACGGCAGACCTGCTCGCACAAAACGGATACACGGTGTATGAGTTCAGCCGCGGAGGATCGGACCGGAACGGCATACGGCATATCACCGCGGACGTAACAAGCGCCGAGCAAGTGCGCGCCGGCGTTTTGCAAGTGCTGGACGAACAAGACCGAATCGATCTGCTCGTCAACAACGCGGGATTCGGCATATCCGGCGCGGTTGAGTTCACCGATCCTGCCGATGCGCACGCGCAGTTGGATGTAAACTTCTTTGGCGCGCTCAACTGCATTCAGGCGGTCCTGCCTGCAATGCGCACCGCAGGATGCGGCCATATTGTCAACGTCAGTTCTGTCGCGGCACCGATTGCAATCCCGTTCCAATCCTTTTACTCCGCAACCAAAGCGGCGGTCAATTCCCTGACGCTTGCGTTACGTAACGAAGTAAAGCCGTTCGGCATCAAAGTTTGCGCCGTTTTGCCCGGCGATGTAAAGACGGGGTTTACCACCGCAAGGAAAAAGAGCACGGCGGGAGCAGACGTTTACGGCAAGGCGCTTGAACACGCGGTTGCCGTGATGGAGCATGACGAACAAACCGGCATGCCACCGCTGAAAGTAGCAAAAGCTGTCTTCCACGCGGCATCTGAAAAACATCCGCGCGCGCTCCGTACCGTAGGCGCCCAGTATCAGCTTTTCGTGTTCCTGGCAAAGATCCTCCCGGCGACGTGGACGAACGCCCTTGTAGGACTGATTTACCGCTAATACGGGCATTCCACCGCAGCATACGAAATCCGCGCCAAAAACCGGCGCGGATTTCTTTTTTTGTCTGCATATCCCAAAATAAACGGAAGACGGTTTTTGCCGTCTTCCATTTTGTTATTCCTTCTATGTTTCGTTATGCGTTTTTCAGCGCTTTTGCTGCAATCTCCGCCGCCTTGATCAGCGGATAGCCCGCCGGAGACGCCGTCAGTAACGGATGCGTTCCGATTTGCGCAACAAGCAGATCGTTGATCGTCATGCCGCTTTGAATTGCAAAGCCAATCACGTTCGTCAGTTCGCCGACGCTGCGTCCGCCAAGCGCTTCGCCGCCGAGGATTACGCCGTTTTTCTTGGAAACAATCAGCTTAACCGTCTGCTTTTGCGAGCAATCTAGGCAGCCGGGATGTGTATCCACGCCGGTGAAGCTGGCAGTGACAACATCGAATCCCTCGCTCTTTGCGGTTGCTTCATTCAGACCCGCGACGCCGCACGCGGTTTCGCCGATGCAGGTCGAGTAGATACCGATCGTGCCACGGAATGTACAAATCGTTGAAAGTGAAAAGAGGTTCAGCCCCGCGACTCTTGCCTCTGCGCACGCTGTGGACGCAAGCATGATACGGCTCAGTTTTCCCGTTAAGAAATCACGCTTTTCGGAGCAGTCGCCCGCGGCAAAGTGGTCAGGCTTGCTCGTGCGCTTATATTGATCCGTCACGATAAAGCCGTATTCGTTGATGCTCAGGCCGGAATTCCGTGCCAGTTCGGTGTTCGGCCGATATCCAAGCGAAAGCACGACCGCGTCCGCATCCAGCTTTTCACCGTTGTCCAGCTGAACGCCGGTCACCTTTGAATCTCCGAGAATCTCCTGAATCCCAACGCCGGTCTTGATCTTTACGCCGCGCTCTGCAATCGTTTCGCCAACAGGCGCTGCAAACTCTTCATCGAACGCGAGACCGAGAATACGGGGCAGGATTTCAACGATCGTAACATCAAATCCTTTTTTATTGAGTTCGTCTGCAACTTCGACGCCGATGAATCCCGCGCCGACAAGCACGATTTTCTTCATGCCTTCAAATGCATGGTAGAGGCTGTCGAGATATTCTTTATTCTTAAGGATCGTATAGACATTCGTCAGATCCGTCCCCTTCAGCCACTGCGGGATCGTTGGCATAGATCCTGTTGCAAAAACCAGTTTATCATAGGAGATCGACTCGCCGGACGCCGCATTCGCCAGTTTTTTATCCGTGTCTACGGCTGTAATTTCATCCACGCGAATCTCTACGCCAAGTTTCTGCAGCCCGCCGTCCGGCAGAATGTTCTTGTCGCTTGTACCAATGGTTCCGAAGATGTAAGGAATTCCGCAGGGAATCATGACCTTCTCTTCTTTGCGCACAAGCAAAACGGATTTGTCCGGATTGTTGGACTTTGCGGTCATTGCCGCCACAAGTCCGGCCGCGCTTCCACCAATAACCAATACGTCTACGTTCAACATAAATACCTCCTGAAAATAATTGTAGGTTATATATTACGGCTTCTATATATTATTATATTAGAATTCCATAATGTCTAAAGGAAAAAAATAAAGTGATTTTTTATTGTTGCAGAAAAATACCGACGAGAGACCGCATTCTCTCATCCGTCAGCGAATAAATGACTTCCGAACCGATTCGTGTGCCTTTGATGATTCCTCTGTTTTTCAATATTGAAAGATGCTGTGAAATATTGGACTGCGACATTGCAAGGCATTCTTGCATTTGCGTCACGTTCAGATTGGTGCGTGTCAATTTGTTGACAATGCAGAGTCTTGCGGGGTGGCTCAGTGCCTTGAAGATTTCGGATGCCTCTATGAGTTTGTCGTCAAAATCCGTCATGTCTAACCCGATTTCATAAATTTCGTATACAAGACACATGGTGAAGAGTGCCATTCGTTTCTCGCATATCGATATAATAATATCATATAATTTGAATTCGTCAATTGCCTGCAGGAAAATAGGGATAAAAAGATGAAAGCTGTTTGCCGAAGCGGCTCCTGCAAGAATCTCTTTCCAGTAAAAAACAGCGCCCCGAAAGGGGTGCTGTTTTTTACTGTTTGGAGCTGATGAGCAGATTCGAACTGCCTACCTCCTCATTACCAATGAGGTGCTCTACCGACTGAGCTACATCAGCGCTCGCAACGAACATTATAGCGAAGCCGCGCGTCCATTGCAAGTGTTATTTCTCAGAATCAGCATCATTCCTCAACGCGAATAAGGCTCTCTACTTCGTTTACGCAATCGAGTGCCCGAATCTCCTTGAGCGCTTCGTGTACGCTGAGTTCCCTCGCGCTGTGCGTCAAGAACGTAATGCAGGAAGATTCGCCATCCGTTTCACCCAGCTGAACGACACTTTTGAGCGAAACGCCGTGATCTGCAAAAATCCCTGCGATTGCCGCCATCGTACCCGGCTGGTCCGCCACATGGAGCCGCATGCAATACACACATGCAAAATCGTTGACCAGTTCGATTTCGGTGCTCATGCTTTCGCTGTTGACAAACGTCATGTACTGATGTTTGCCTTCCGAATGGCACGCGTAGACAACATCGCTCACAACAGCGCTTGCCGTCGGCATACAGCCCGCTCCGCGGCCGTAAAGCATCACGTCGTCCACCGCATGCCCCGTTAGGAAAATCGCGTTGAATACGCCGCGTACGCTTGCGAGAGGATGTGTGTCGGGAATCATGGTCGGATGGACGCGTACCTCGATACGATTGCCGTCCTTTTTACCGATAGCCAGTAGTTTGATTTTATAGCCAAGCAGCTGTGCGGTTTCAAAGTCCGCCTTTGTCAGTTTGGTAATCCCTTCCCTGTAGATCACCTCGATCGGCATATGCGCATGGAACGCCATGGAAGACAGAATCGAAAGCTTATACATCGCGTCAAAGCCTTCCACGTCCGCGGTTGGGTTCGCTTCTGCATAGCCAAGCTGCTGGGCGTCTTTGAGAGCATCGGCAAAGCTTTGCCCGGCTTCCGTCATCTGCGTGAGGATGTAGTTCGTCGTTCCGTTTATGATGCCCATCACGCGGGTAATGTTGTTTGCCTGCATGGAGTCGAGTATCGTCCGCAGGATCGGAATGCCGCCACCAACCGTCGCCTCAAGGTATAATCCCGCGCCGGTGGACTTTGCAGCTTTCTCAAATTCCGGCCAATGCTTGCTCATGACTTCTTTGTTTGATGTTACGACCGTCTTGCCCGCGCTCAGTGCGCGCAGGATGAACGAGCGCGCCGGTTCAATGCCTCCCATGCATTCGACAACGATGTCGATGTCGGGGTCCGCTATCACGTCATCAAACGACGTTGTGAACGTTTCACGCGGGGCCATGCCCAAATTCGGTTCGTGTTCAAAATCACGAACCAGAATCTTTTTGATCCGGAGTTCGATTCCTTCGCGGTGCGTGATCTGCTTTCCGTTTTCATCCAGAATGCGATATACGCCGCTCCCTACGGTGCCAAAACCCAAAATGGCTATCTGAAATTGTTTCACGTTTCCTCCTGTTGACTACTCCGCCAGTGCGGCGCCGATTGCTGTTGCAAACGCCGCATGTTCGGGGATAATAAATTTTATTTTGTGTAGTTCCGCCACCTCGTCTAGACTGCGTTTTGCAATCGGCCAGTCGGTAATGGTGCCTACCATTACAACGCTTTTTGTGCAATGCCGTTTGATTGTGAACGCCGCCATGATGCCGATAACCTGAAAAATCATGTTGCAAAGTCCTGCAGCAAGGTCTTCCTTTGAGGAATTGCTGCTAAGTTTGTTCATGTTCGCCACCGTTGTATTCGGCGTCAGGTTTGAAATTGTACCTTCACAAACATCCATCAGCTGCAGATCAATTTCATGCAAATCGCCCTTCGCCGCAAGCTGCTGAAGTTCTTCCATATCGTCTGTTTCACAAATTTTTCCGCTGAGGCCTTTTAGCAAGCCACCGCCAACCCCGGTTCCACCGATGTGCCACGTTCGAAACGGCGTAACGCGTGTAAACGACGTGCCGGTGCCGACGCTAACAATCAGGCTGTTATGTTTGTGGGTTAAGTGCAGCGCACCACGCGAGACCGATGCAAACTCATCCACGCGCTTTGTGGGAACGCCATGAATATCTCCCTTTATGAACGATGCGCCGACGCCCGTAATCGCAATCCGCTTGACACCCGCATAACCGAACGACTCCAGCGCTTCCTCGAAAGGCCGATCGTCAGGCTTCCTCATCTGTTTGATGCACTTCCCATTTTTAATCAGTGCAAACTTCGTTGTTGACGAGCCGATGTCGATACCGAGCACGAGTTCGCGCGGCTTTACAGCGGCCACCACGGCGGGCGTGACCACCAGGGCTGCAATCAGCTCTACCGTTCCATTCACTGCAATAATGGAGACATATATCGTCTGCAAAAATTTCGCACCCTCAAGCAGCGTGGAAAACAACATTAGCGCAGCCACAACCAGCACGGTGTTGGTGAGCGTTGCGACGGCAGCGGAAATACTGGCTACAACAGCAGTTCTGAGTTTCAATTTTCTCAACCCGGAAGCAACAAGCCCGCAAACGAGGCCGACCAAAATCCTTGGAACAACCGAGACCAAAGGATTCACGAACGGCGCCCACGCCGGGTTTGTCATCGCGCGAAGCATGCAGGTGATACCCCAGACAAGACCAAGCACCGCGCCATACTTCCAGCCGAGTAGAATTGCGCCAACCGCTACCACAATGTGCAGCGTAGTAATTTCGATCGCAGGGCTATAAGGTATGTACCCCGTAAATGGGATTAGCGTCATCACGATGATCAACGCACTGAGTATGCTTGCCCGCACAAGATTGCGTGTATCGGTTTTACGTTTTGTCGATATTTCCATTTTTGGTGCCTCCGTTATCGCTTGAGTTTCCATATTATATATCATACGCCAGGTTCACGCAATGGAATAACGCAAGAGAATTGGTGCGAAGTTACAGTTTTATTCAATTTATTTAGTTGCGTTAAGTTTTTACCATCCTGCCGCGCATGAAAACCGTTCGGGTCCATCCGTCAATAACAATCCGCATCCATACAATTTAGCTGCAAAGACATAGTGCCTTGCCAAAGTTTCCGCATACGCTGCTTCTCCTGCCCTGCATGCGACCTGCAAAGCACACGTGTTCAATTTCTGTAAAATTATTACTATGTTTTCTAAAAAGAAAAGCTGGATTTTTCGTTGACACAGCAAATTCAATACGCTATACTTATTTTTGCATTTGTGATGTGCGGGGGAGCATAGCTCAGCTGGGAGAGCACTTGCCTTACAAGCAAGGGGTCACAGGTTCGAGCCCTGTTGTTCCCACCATCTGGATGGCCCGGTAGTACAGTTGGTTAGTACGCCAGCCTGTCACGCTGGAGGTCAGGGGTTCGAGCCCCCTCCGGGTCGCCATTTTTTTGCCTCGGTAGCTCAGCTGGTAGAGCAAGGGACTGAAAATCCCTGTGTCGGTGGTTCGACTCCACTCTGAGGCACCATTTTTTTTGCGGGAATAGCTCATTTGGTAGAGCGCAGCCTTGCCAAGGCTGAGGTGGCGGGTTCGAGCCCCGTTTCCCGCTCCATTGATTTATCCGGCATAGCCCCGCTGTGCATCACAATTCGACTTATGGCGCCATAGCCAAGCGGTAAGGCAGAGGTCTGCAAAACCTTCATCCCCGGTTCGATTCCGGGTGGCGCCTCCAGCTAAGTACTCACGAAATGATACCATTCGTGGGTACTTTTTTTTGTGCAAAAAGCCCAGAGTTTCTGGGCTTTTCAGCATTTGGTGTTTTGATTGTTCGTGTGAAATTCAGACGATTATACTTCTTGATATAAATGGTAAGGAAATTTGCACCCACCCACGAGGTTGCGTGCGGGAGTATCATAAAGATCACAGTAGCCTAATTAGAGCGTATTTCCAAAAGGATAAATGAGAGAAACATCGAATATGTCGAATATATATACAGAGGGGCACGAAATGGAAACTGTAATTCGACGTTATGAACTCACGGATGCTGAATGGAAACACCTGCCAGAGTACTTTCCGGATCGACAAGCCGGAGACAGGGGCAATTCACGGCAGATTCTGAACGGGATTCTGTGGATCCCCCGCAGCGGAGCAGCGTGGAAAGATTTGCCGGAACGGTATGGCGCGTGGCAAACCATCTATAAACGCTTTTTGCAGTGGCAGGAAGCAGGGCTTCTGGTCTCCCATTTTTTCTCACTTCAAGCGCCCTCTTTAGAAGTGGCATCTCGTTTTTCAGCTATCCGCCCAATAAAGATTCCCGTGTTCAGATGCCTCCCGGATAATCTGTTCGGCCAGTTCGCCTGCTTTGATCAGATCCTGCACCACTAGGCGCTCCGCCGTAGTATGATTTTCAAAATAACCGGTGGCAATGCCGATGCATGGAATGCCGTGTTCCGCAAAGCGGTTCGCGTCCATGCCTCCGCCGCCGGCTTCCACCAAAGGCGTAATTCCTAATTTCTGCATAGAATTCTTCGCCAGCCGGACGACAGGGGCCTTCTCCGGGACCACAAAAGATTTATAAAGCAGCAGTGCCTCCGCCTTTACCTGCATGTCGAATCCTTCGGCGGCGCCTTGGCAATGTGCTTTGAAATACGAGATATAGTCTTCCAGTTTTTCATTGTTGCGGCTGCGAACTTCGCCAAGCACCTTCGCATAATCGCATACGATATTTGTGGCCGCATCCCCTACATTACAAACGGCATAGTTGGCGGTCGTTTCGTAATCCAGCCTACCGTCCTGAATGTCACATAGGATTTTCGCCATGCCGAGTAGGGCGTTTTTTCCCTTTTCCGGCTCTGCGCCCGCGTGTGCTTTTTTTCCGTAGGTTTCAATCGTCAATTGCGCGGCGGACGGAGCGGAGGCCACGATTCGGCCCACATGCCCTGAGGAATCGAACACAAAACCAAACTCTGACTTGATCCTGCTGAAATCGAAATGCCGGCTGCCCTCTAAATGTACCTCTTCGGATACAGTGAATACGATCTCAACCGAGCAATGGGGCTGTGCGCTCTTCTTTATGCGGCGCAGGCCATCCAGGATGGCGCTAATGCCCGCCAGATCGTCCGCCGCCAGTATGGTACTCCCGTCGCTGGTAATCACTCCGTCCTGTATCCGCGGTTTGATGCCCAGACCGTTTTCCACTCGATCCATATGGCCACAAAACAGAATCCACCCTGGCAGCTCTCCAGGAAACACGGCATAAACAGACCCCGCATTCCCGCCGATTATTTTACCGGTATCATCCTCTACGATGGCAGTGCAACCCAAGGCTGCAAGTTCCGCCTTAAGTCTGTCCGCAATGCCGCGTTCATTGCCTGACGCGGCGTTTATTTCAGCCAGCTCGATAAAAGTATTTACAACATCACTGTTCATATATATTTTTCTTCTCGTCTATCCGCTGCATGCAACTGCGCGGCGCGCAAAGCAGCAATTCTGTTTTCCAGGCCGCACTTTAAAGCTGGTTGATTTGTGCACAGTACAAGCAAGAGCAGTAATGCTCCGTGCCTACTGCTTCCATCTTTTGTAGCGTTGGCGATTCGTGCTGGCACTCTGGACGGGCGTATTCGCATCGCCGGGCGAAGCGGCACCCCTGCCCGGGATTGATGGGACTTGTCACCTCTCCCTTGATGACCTGAATCTCCTTGTTGCGCATGCTGCTCCTCGGAACTGGAATGGCGGAAAGCAGCGCCTTGGTATACGGATGCAGCGGATGGCGGAAGAGCTCCTTTGCGGGTGCTTTTTCCACGCATTGCCCCAGATACATAACGGCGATCTCATCGGAGATATGCCGAACCACGGACAGGTCATGCGTGATAAACATATAGGTCAGTCCTCTGTCCCGCTGCAAATCCATTAAAAGATTCAAAATCTGCGCCTGAATGGATACGTCGAGAGCCGAAACGGGCTCGTCGCACACAATGAACTTGGGATTTAGCGAAAGCGCCCTTGCAATGCCGATTCTCTGCCTGCGCCCGCCGTCCAACTCATGGGGATACGAACCGGCCAGTCGTCTGGCAAGGCCCACTGTATCCATCAATTCCGCAGTATGGTTCCATATTTCCTGGCGTGTTTCATACGTTTTATTGACGGACATATACTCCGCGATAATCTCAAAAACAGTCATGCGCGGATTGATGCTGGAATAGGGATCCTGAAAAATGATCTGCAGCTCTTTACAAAGCGCCCTTCTCTGCTTCTTGGAATAGTTCACAATGTTTACGCCATTGTAAAGAATTTCCCCGGAAGTCGGAGGAAGCAGTTGCAGCATGGTTCTTCCCAGCGTGCTCTTCCCGCAGCCGGATTCGCCCACGACGCCCAGCGTCATGCCCTGGTTGATCGTTAGGCTCACGTCGTCAACGGCATGCAGTTCGCCTGCCGAAACGTGAAAGTATTTTTTCAGGTGTCGTGTTTCAATCAACGGAATAGTATTCATAAACTATGATGCCCGTACCTTTCTGTTGAAGGCTTAAGGCGGCTGCTCGGCCGCTGCCTTTCCAGTAATTGTATAAGGGGATAAGAGCCGGAGGAAACCAGAGTCCACCTTCGCCCTCGCGCCACATAGCGGCGAATCGATGAAGCGCTACCGTTGATCTTGCGTAAATAAATGGCAGCAAATTTTGTGTGTTTTGTCTTCATAATACACCGGCTTTTTTTCCTTGCAGATATCCATGCAATGCGGGCACCGGGGGGAAAAGCTACATCCCTTCAGAAGGTCCGTTGGATCGGGCATTAAACCTTCGATGGGATTGAGCCTTTCGCTTTCGTCGTCCAGCTGCGGAATGGAACCAAAAAGGCCGTTCGTATAGGGATGGTGCTCCTCAAGGTCAAAGATATCGTGCAGGGTTCCATACTCAATGATTTCACCCGCATACATCACCGCAACGTTATCGCAAGCCTGGGCAATAACGCCTAAATCGTGGCTGATCATGATCATGGAGGTCCCAAGCCTATCGCGCAGGTTCCGTATCATCAGCAGAACTTGCGCCTGAATGGTAACGTCCAACGCTGTCGTGGGCTCATCCGCAATGAGCAGGTCTGGTTCACAGGCCAACGCCATGGCGATTACCACCCGCTGCTTCATGCCGCCGGAGAACTGGTGCGGATAATCATGCCGCCGGGACGGAAGGATGCCCACCAATGTCAGCACTTCGTCCACGCGCCTGTCGATTTCTTCTTTGGACTTATGGTCCGCGTTATGCAGGGACAGCGCCTCGCCGATCTGCTCACCAACCGTGTAAACCGGGTTCAGCGCGGTCATGGGGTCCTGAAAAATCATGGCGATTTTGTCGCCGCGGATTTCCCGCATTTCCGCTTCGCGAATGGAAAGGGTATCTTTCCCTTCAAACGTGATAGACCCGCTCTCTATAACGCCGGTACGTTCGGGCAAAAGCCGCAAAATCGTCAACGCCGTCGTGGTTTTTCCCGCGCCCGTTTCGCCTACGACACCAAGGCTTTCACCCTTTTCGAGACAAAAGGAGATGCCGTTTACCGCACGTACCGTTTCCAGGTCTGTTTTATACTTGACGACAAGGTCTTTTACTTCAAGCAAAGTTTCCGACATATTTCCACCTCCTTACGACTTAAGCTTGGGATCCATGGCATCCCGAATTCCGTCACCCAGCAAATTCATCGCCAGAGAGGCGAAAATAATCAAAAGTCCGGGGAATATCATGAGATACGCGGAGGTACGCATGAATTCCTTCGCCTCGCTGATCAGCGCGCCCCATTCCGGCATCGGCGCAACGACGCCCAATCCTAAAAAGCTCATGGATGCCGCCGTAAGGATCATATTGGAGATGCTCAGGCTCATCTGCACAATCAGCGGCCCCAATATGTTGGGCAAGATATGACGGAACATGATCCGTGCATCCGACGTGCCGCCGGCCCTTGCCGCCTCCACATATTCTTCATCGGAAGCGGTCAGCGTCGATGATCGGACAATGCGCACGAATACCGGAATTCTTGCGAAGACCAAGGCAATGATCAAGTTTACCGCGCTGTTGCCCAGAGCCGCAACGATGCACAAGGCCCATAACACCGGTGGCAGCGCGGCAAAAATATCCAGAAAGCGCATGACCAGATTGTCCAGTTTCCCGCCGTAATAACCGCAAATCAAGCCCAGGGACGCGCCCACGATGGTGGCGGCAAAGGTCGCGCCAAAGCCGATGATCAGGGAGATGCGCGTGCCATGCACGCACCGCGCAAACGTGTCCCTGCCGTAGCCGTCCGTTCCAAACCAGAACTCTGCGGAAGGCTTGTGCAGCTTCTCCTTTACGTTCATGGTAACAGCCTCGTCATACGGAACGATCACGTCCGCAAAAACGGCGGTCAAAATCATCAGCAGGATGACGGCCAAGCCGAACATGGCCAGTTTGTTCTTTTTGAACCTGCGCCAGATCTCGGCCATCTGGGACTTCTTTTTAAAGTAAACATTCGGGGCGCTCCCGTTCGTAACAATCGCCTCGCTCATGCCTGCGCCCTCTTTCTCATGTATTTTGTCTTAATCCGCGGATCGACGGCGGCATAGAGGAGGTCTACAAAAAGCATGACAAACCCGTACATAACAGAAAGTACGATTACGCCGCCGGTCACCACGGGGACGTCATACTGTTTGATACCGTTTACGATGAACGATCCAAGCCCTGGTATGCTGAAGAGTGTTTCCGTTGCAATGGCGCCGCCCAAAATCATGCCGAAGTTAATCCCGATAATGGTAATAACGGGCATAAGGGCGTTTTTCATTGCATGATGCCAAATAACGGTACGTTCGGGCGCCCCTTTAGCGCGAGCAGTACGGATATAGTCCTGGCGAATGGTTTCCAGCATGCTTGAGCGCGTAAACCGAAGCTGCTGGGCGGCATAAGGAAAAGCCAAGGCCAGCATGGGCAATATATATCCCTTCCAGGTTGTGATGCCAAACGCAGGCAGCCAGCCCAGCTTGAGGGAAAAAGCAAGCATAAACATCATGCCAAGCCAGAAAGCGGGACACGATGCGAGGAACAGCGCTACAAATGTGGGCAGCGTGTCCAGAAGCGAATATTGCTTCACTGCTGACAGCACGCCCAACGGAATCCCCAGCAGACACGCGCCCGCAATTGCGTTGAATGCGATGGAAATGGAAACAAGAACTCGGGTACCCACTTCATCGGCCACTGATAGGCCGGACATGTAAGATGTTCCAAGATCGAGGTGGAATATCGCATTGCGCATGTATTCGACGTAACGTACAAGAACCGGCCGGTTGTAGCCTAACTCCGTGTTTAGTTCGTCAATTTCTTCCTGGGTTGCGCCGCTCGAACCAAGTATGATGGTAGCCGGATCGGCCGGCATTGCATCGATAATCAGGAAAATAAGCAGGGATACGCAAATGATGATGGGAATCATCATTAGGATTCTTCGGATTACATAACGGTACATACGGCCTCCTGATTTTTCAGGTCTTTGTCAAAGGGGAAGACGCCCAGCGTCTTCCCCGAGCCGAAAGATTTGATACAGAGCCAGCGGCTCAATTAATTCCAGCTCCAGTCGTAAACAATGTAGTTGTTGGGCTGGTTTACAACATTCAGATCGGCGTTCCACACATACAGCTGTGCTTTATGCAGCAGCGGAATGAGGGTGTAGGTTTGGATGAGCAGGTCGCTCAGCTGTTGATCCAGCGCAACACGAGCGTCCGGGTCAAGCGTTTGCGAGGCCTGATTGATGAGGGATACCATCTCATCGTAAGAATCTAGGAATTTGCCGTTGTCCCATGTTTCAAGGGAGATCATCTTTGTGCCCGCATAATCGGCATGGAACCGGGTGCGGATGTTGTCATAGTCGCCCGTGCAGGAGCTGCCGGAAACTAGGATTCCGTATTCCATGGCTCTGCCCCGGGTAGTATTGGTGGTTTGGTCGACCCACTCCAGTTCAGCCTTAATACCAACCGCCGCAAGGTTTTCCTGAAGTACCTGTGCGCACTTTTCAAAGTGGCTGCCGGTAAAGCAGGTGATTTTTCCGACGTCGCAGCCGTCCGGATAGCCAGCTTCCGCAAGGAGTTCTTTGGCGTAATCCGGGTCATAGCTTATGGTTACACCGCCGGAAGGCGCGCCCACGTTATAGTTGGGGTATTCCATATAGTATGCGATTGCGGCATATCCGTCAAATGCGGCATAGTTCATGGCTTCCTTATCCGTCGCATATGCAATGGCTTCGCGAACGAGGTCGTTTGCAAGCACTTCGTTGCTTTCCGGATTCATTACATAATACGTGATATGGTTGGCTGCAACCAGTTCAGTTTTGTAGGCCGAGTTGGCCTTTAAATCTTCATAGTTGGATGTCGATGCTGAATACCAATCCAGATCACCGGATTCGAATGCGATCAGCGCCGCGGAAGCGTCGGTAATCACATAGTAGTTGATGTTCTTAATGGACGCTTCGCCGCGCCAGTAATCCGGGAAGGCCACCAGGTTGATTTCTACATCGTTATCCAGATTCTCAAGCATGTAGGGGCCGGTACCGGCGCCGTGCACAACAGTTCCGAACTGATCGCCCTGCTCAGTGACTTCGCGCTCGCTCATAATAAAAATGTAGCAAAGGTTCGTCATAAAAGGCGCGCTGGGAGCATTCAGAGTTACTTTTACGGTGTAATCGTCCACAACCTCCGCCGTATCAATCGGCGCCGCGTACGCTTTAACACCGGGCTGTTCCTTCGCGCGAAGCAGGGACCACGCCACATCCGAAGCCTTCATTTCGTCCCCGTTCTGGAACTTTACGCCCTGCTCCAGGTAAAAGGTGTACTCCTTGCCGTCGTCGCTGACGTCATAGCTCTCGCAAAGGCGATTTTCGATTTCGCTGGTCGATTCGTTGAAATAAAAGAGCCCTTCAAAGATCTGAAAGCGGACAAGGATCTCCTGCAGGGCTTTGGGGCCCTGGCCGTCCACCGAGTTCAGCGTTTGGTTAATGGAAATGTTCACCGTATCCCTGCCGGTACCCGTTGACGCAGATTCCGTTTCGCCGCTCGCGTTTTCCGTCGTAGTGTTGTTGTTTGCCGCAGTTGAATCCGTCCCGCCAGTAGTAACGCAACCTGTAAACATGGATGCGATCATCAGGGCAGCGACAAGAACGCATAGTGTTCGCTTCATTTTCTATTTTCTCCTTTATTTTTTTTGTGCTACCGTGCATATTGCCCGAAACAGACACATCAGAGCACAACAATTCCCAAACCGTTTTCTATATTGATTTTTGTTCCATAGGGAGCGGACAACTGCTGAAGCCGCTCAATAATTCCTTTGTCGCAGGCGGGTCTTGGCCAGCCTACCTGCCAGCGCGGATCGTTAAATCCCAGTTCAATCGGCATGAGTTCCAGCCTTGTCAGCTTGCCGTCTTCCATTTCGAAATACGGAACAACGGACTCAAGGAACCGGCGATCGCTGAGCAGTCCGCGCGTATAGTCCTTTGTGCGAATCCGGTACAGCTCCCGCATGGTGCTGTCGGACGTCAGCTCGTAGAGTTCGTAAAGATCCTCCGGAGCAAATTGTGATACCTCTTCCTGAAAAACGAAATCGCCCAGAGAATAAAAGATCGGCCTGTTTTTATAGATTTCCAGCGGGCGCAGCAAGTGCGGGCCGTGCCCGATCACGGCATGCGCGCCGGCATCGATGCATCTGTGCGCAAATTCCACAAGGAAATCACCAGGATTCTCTTTTGAACTCCCCGCCAGCTCGTGCGAGTGCACGCTGACGACGATATAATCGCACATCATCCCGGCTTCATAGATCGCCTTTTCTACGCGTTTCATGTCCCCGGAGTGCGGATGGGTAACGAACGCCGGCGTGTCGCCTTTTTTAAAGCGGGTGTTCTTAATCGTCAGCACGTCTTCCGGCAGTTCAGGCAGCCAGCCTTCCGCGCGCATGATGTCTTCGCGTTTGTTGACGCAGCTCTTGTCGCAGATTTCCCGGAGGGTTTCAAACTGCTCCGTGGTGACAACGACCGTCTCGTCGATGCGAAGCCCGTTAAGGCCCGGTCTGCCAATGACACGGCGAGATTGTTTACCCGCCATCGCCGCGTTGTTCACCATTGTAGACGCAACAGCGATCAGTCCGACACGTCCGTTTACCGTGTCCAGATATGCGGGCGCTGCCGCTTCGTCAAGGTTACGGCCTACGCCTGCATTCACAAAACCAGCTTTGCGAACCGTGTCCAGGGTGTTGAGTAGGCCGTTGTATGAAAAGTCCATGGCGTGATTGTTGGCAAACGAAAGCATGTTGAATCCGTATGCCCGTGCGTCGTCCAACGAATTGGGTTCGGAGCGCAGATAGGCGCCTCCGTGAAATTGGTTTCCAAAGCAGGTTTCGTTCGGAATGGTGGATTCAAAATTGAAAAACCGGGCGTCCCCTTTGCAGATGTACCGCTGCAATTCCGTAAAGCCCTCGTATTCGCCGGGCAGGCGCTTTTGCAAAATGTAATCTCCGGCAACTGTAAACGACATCTTCGTATTCATGACATTCCAACTTTCGCAATGGTTTTCTGTTAAAATCGTGCTAAAATTAATAAAAACAAGTAATAGAATTGGCAAATTGCTGTTAAAAACACTAATCGATTGACTTGGCATTATTTTACCATCATCTTTTGACTAAGCGTTTATATAATAAGTAAATAGCGGGCAGACAACTTTATTTATAACGCTATCATGATTCTGCGGTGTTTTAGCCGATATCGCTATTGTATTCTGCAAGAATTGTGCTAGAATTAAAACAACATTTATGCCGGAAACGTTAAGTATTCACTTTTTTCGACCGAATCCATACGGGTAACCTATTATGAAAATTGATCAGTTGCGTCAACTTCTTGAAATCTCCAAAACCGGGTCCATCAATCAGGCGGCTGCAAACCTGTATATTTCGCAACCCAATTTATCTCTGTCCATTCACAGGCTGGAGGATGAGTTGGGTTGCCAGTTGATTAGCCGTAACAACCGGGGCGTCTCCCTAACGCGCGAAGGAGAGCTGTTTTTGGAGTATGCGGAGCCTGCTCTCAACCAATTCGACCGTCTCAGGAGCATCTGCTTTCGCGAAAACGCAAGCAATGCGCCTGCGTTCTCAATTGCAAATATGCGGTTTCGGTACGTAAACGCCGCCGTTGCCGAGTTGTACAATAATCACAAGGGTAACCCCATCCAGCTTTTTATCAGCGAAGCGGATCGCGACGGCGTGATCAACCTCATCAGCCACGGCGACTGCGATATTGGGGTGATCCACATGCTAAACTGCTATAAAAAAGACATCCTGGCGCAAATTAAAAGCAAAGACCTGCAATTTCACAGCTTATCTCCGGATCATCCCATGGTTATTGTCGGCCGCGGCAGCCCGCTGTTCTATCTTGACGATACGATAACCGAAATTTCTCCCGATGTTTTACAACAATACCCGCATGTGCGTTATCCCGAAAACGACACCCTGCATTATTCGGACCGAAGCATACGCGCAGGCATCACCCGTTACCGTGGCGAAATTATCGTCAGTGACCGCGCGTCCATTTACGATATGTTGGAGTACACGGACGCCTTCTTCATCGCGTCCGCGAATAAGGGCGCGTATCGCAACGTCTGTTTCTATCCGAATGCAAGAGCGTTTGACCTTGCGGGTTGCTCACTGGTTTACCAGATCGGCTGGATCAAGCGAAACGGATATGTGCCTTCGCCCCTGGCACTTGAATTTGTCGACCTTCTTTCGCGCTATTTTCCGCAGACTGATTCCGAGCCTCCGGCAGGATAACGAAACAGCAAAACGTCCGAGAGCGTTTTCCCCATAATCCAATTACTCGAAGACATCAATTCTTTGAGTTTTACGTCGCATGCCAAATTCCTTTCGTGTATCCGTGCTTCGATATCCGTGACGATCCCGTAACGCCGCTCAATCTTTTTTACATTTCCCGCATAGGCTTTCAGCGCCTCCATGCGCCCTTCCACAATCAAATCGTAGTCAGAGGGTGCCGAAATATACGGCAACCCAGTCAAAGACTGCAATGCTCTTGATCCCAGCAATCCAACGCAAACACCGCCCCGACAGCCGGACGAACAGAGTTCTGTCATAATCCGTCTGTCGGTATCTTTAGCATTGTCCAGTGCAATCCGCATCACTTGAAACGGCGTCATCACTTCTTCGATATCGTCTGTCGGTATCGACGCGCTTACACGATAACGTACACCGTTAAACCGCCGCGGGGACGAAAAGCCGACGTCCAGCCAGCCCTTTCGCCCGTGTTCCTGCCGGCGCACGATCCCCGGTATCTGCAGTCCAGCTTTTTCAAAGAGCTCGTCCCAATACGCGCGCGGCGCATCCGGCGGTAAGCATTCGGCGTTCGCCGCGATTGTATCGATCGCATTTCTGTTGAAAAAAACCAGGTCGTGCCGGTTCAGCATAGCAGCACCCCCATTTGCTTATCGCGTCTTGTTCCACACAGGATCGTTTTTTGCATTGGCCTGGTACTGCTTTTGCGCCTCCAACAAAGAATCGAACATGCGGGTGGCGACCGGCCCCGTTAGGATCTGTCCGTCTGTTTTCTCGAACGGGGCAACCGACAAAACGGTTCTGTCGGCGCCTGTCGTACAATCAGGCAATACTCTTACAATTTTTGCTTTGATTCGTAAAATAGTGCGCGCCGTCCGATTCACCGTTTCCAGGCTGCTTGCGGTGCTTTGCAATACTGTCGTCACCATATCGGGCGCTGTTCTCCGTCGCGCATATGTAATAATCTTCCCTTCAGAATTGCAAACGTGCCCGGAATCCGTCACCGGGAAGCGGTCACCGCTCGGCAGTCCGCCGACGACCAGATCAAACAGGTCGCTCCCTTCGACCGGGAGCAAGGCGATATCCTCCCGCAGCGCGATCCCATCTAACGTCAGCCACCCGAACTCCTGACAGCCGTACAGGTCATGCACCACCGCATGAATCTCATCTGCCCGGGGCAGCAGTTCCAAATCCAGCGGCGTACCGGCCGTCACAAGGATCAATCCGCGGGGCAATTCATCCAGAATTCCCATCTTTTTTGCGTCTTGTAACGCAACCCGTAAAAAAGATGATTCGCCAAACACAACCTTTGGCCGCTCTTCAATGATGGCCAGAAGCAAAGCGTCCCTGCTGGAAGCCGCAAGGAAGCTCCATTTCATCTTCGCTTCATCCAATGCCTGACGGGGAAATACATTTACAAGAGGCGGATAGCTGAACAGCGCCTCGTCGCCCGCCGTCACGCCGCAAAGCGAAAAAGCTTTGTCTGCTGCCGCAATTCTGTCGCGTATTTCCGCTCCTGTGACGCCCACGATGTTTTGAAAAGCAGTCGTGCCGGTCGTTGTGGTAAGAAAACTGAAATTCAGAGGCGTGTGAATCTCCTCTATTCGGTGCGCGCCGGTCGGGCCAGAAATGCCCTTGCCGCAAAGCGTCAATCGCGGCATTTGCCGCATCGTGGGCGCCGTACTGAAATTTTCCACGCTGTCCCGCAATTCATCAATTCGGTTCATCGCGCACGCTCCTCACAGGTATTCTGGTTCGATGCTTTCGAATTCCCGTTGCATTTTAACAAGTACTTCGGCCCGCATTTTTCGGCCTCCCCTTTTTGCGCCGAGCAGGCCTCGTCCCCAGGGTCCGTTTAACTCCGATTCGCCCTCCGCGTTCAGGCGATACACTTCGCAGATATGACGGTCGATCGCTTCCTTCATATTTACGGCGTCTTCCACAATCTCTTCCACGCCGCCCAGCTCGTAAAAGAAATCCGCGCCGGAAGCAAAAACCGGGTTCGCCTTGGACAGTTCTTCCAGTGTCTCGACGTCTCGCTTCGTGATGCGAGCAATGCTAGTGATGGGCATGACGTGAATCATCGTTCCGTAATCCTTTGACAGAGCGAGAATGCGATCGGCCTGCAATCCGTGGCAAAGGAACGCACCGCTAATCGCCCGGCCAATGACCATGGCAACAACGGGGTGCCCCTCGCGACGCGCCTCCGCAAGGGCCAGCTGGTAGGAGCCGGTCGCCTTGTTCATGCCAAAGATTTCTTCGATTTTTCCCGGTCCGTTTCCCGGCGAATCCACAATCAACACCAGAGGACGCTTTTCTTCGGGTTTACGATCCCTATCCGCTTCCATCGTGGCATACACCGCCGTGGCCATTTTATAGGCTTCCTCCATGCCGATGATGCCAGCATACACCACAGGGAATCTTGGATTGGCAACCCTTGCGTCGTTGGCAATCACCGTCACCGTGCGGCGGTTGATCCGTCCGGTGCCGACCACGGCGCCCGGCCCCAGTGTTGAATCGATAGCGGTATCGCCGACGACATTTTCGATCCATCCGGTATCGTCAAGGATCATACCGACGGCCTCGCGGCCTTTCCCGATCAACGATTTTACGGCCATCCCTTACGCCTCCCTTCCCGGACGGAACTTCGCCTTTTCGTAAAACTCCGCCAGCTCCATGTCCGAAATCGCTTCCGGGTTTTCATTGCCAAAATACCGCCACACGTCCATGGAATCCTTCGGCTTGAGCGTCGCGGCAAGCTCTACCAGCAAAAGCTGCTCGCGAACCAAGTCCCAGCTACCGATGCTACGGTAGCGCTTCAGCTGTGCATATGGCATTCCCAATAAATCCTTCACCTGACGGTAAAAAGCGCCGATGGTATCCTCCACCAAAAAGGCGCAGTCCCGCATGATTGTTTTATGTTTGCCGCCGGTTGTGCGGTAAATCAGAGCGCGATCGCTGGAGTTGAATTCTTTTTTTCCCATCTCCTGCTCAATGACTTCCGGGCCGGTCAGCCCGATACGTCCGAGTTCGCTCATGACCACAACGTCGCACGACAAGCTGACAAAGCCCATGCCGCCAAAGCACCCGACCCGGCTGCCAACAATGGCGATAACCGGCACATTGCCGCGGCACTTTTGGATCAATTCCATGATTTCGGCATGCGCCAGCAACCCGGCGTTGGCTTCATGCAGACGCACGCCGCCGGTATCGAACGAATAGACCACGGCGGGTGCGCGTTTTTCGTAATCCTCCGGGTACTTCGCACGAATTTTGTCGTACAGCTTGAGCGCGAGGCCGAATACGCCCGCAATCTTTGCGCCCCCGACCTCTCCAACGGCACCCCCGATGAATCGCCCCTCCTGAGAGACGACAAACACCGGCCGATCGCCGATTTTTCCTACGCCGGTGACAACGCCGTCGTCAAAAGCGACCGCTTCGCCCAAGATCGGCAAGTAGGGGCTGCACATTTCATCGTTTGGTCCGATCAGCTCGTGAAAAGTCCCCTGGTTCACCAATCCGTAAGCGCGCTGCCGCGCCAGAGCCTCATAAAAGCTGCTCGCTTGCAGAACTTCCCAGTCGTTCATTCGCGCTCGCCCGCCTTTGCTTCCAAAAGTCCTTGCCGTAAGCGCGTGGCCACCACAAAGGGGCTGGAATTATTGTCGTTGATTTCAATGTTAACGTTACCAAGGTTGGAATCGGTCACGAACTTCTTCAGCACCCGTTCCCATACCTCGTCGAATCCTCTCATCGGGGTAACGATTTTCACCTTTACCGAACCGTCGTTTTCGGCCCTGCGCAGCAATAACTCCATATCTCCGGAACCGACAACGCCGTTATGCGACCAGTCCACCGGGATGGTCTCATATTTTTTCTCCATCGGATGGATGACAAATTCGATTTCCTGTAAAGCCATAGCGTCTCCCCTCTTTACCAGTTTTTAAACCGGGCGGGTGGGTGATACAATCCGCCCGAGCAGCGCACCAATTCCCGCACATTTTTAGCAGCCAGCAGATTGCGGTTGGCCGTCGAGATATCGATGCCCAAATCCTCCGGCGTCTTAACGATCCCTTTGTCGCGCAAGGTTTTGGTTTCCCCGGGGTCCGCCCGCAACCCAACCTCCGTATAGCCGGCCACCGCCCGGATCGCCGCCGTGCGGTCTTCCATGTTTTCGCATTTGTGTAGATACGCAATGCCTTCTTCGGTGACGATATGTGTCAGGTCGTCTCCGTAGATCATAACCGGCGGCAGCGGCATACCGGCAGTTTTGGCCAGTTGCCACGCATCCAGCCTTTCAACAAATCCGGGCGACATTTTCTCGCGGAAGGTCGCCTGCAACTGTACCACCAGTTTTTTACCGCGGGGCGTATCGCCGGTCAAAATCTCCTTTAAACCGTACTCTTCGCCGCATTTCAGCCATGCCTCGGACGCATGACGTCGGCCGCCCGCGTCGGTACCCATGTTCGGAGCGCCGCCAAATCCCGATATGCGGTTCGCCAGCGCCGTGCTGCTGTTGCCGTATTTATCGATCTGCAGTGTGCCGCCAATGAACATATCCAGCGCATAGTGTCCCGCCATTTGACCGTACGCACGATTCGAACGCAGAGAATCGTCCGGGCCGGTAAAAAACACGTCCGAACGCTTGCGGATATATTCCTCCATACCCAGTTCGCCGCCAAAACAATGTATAGATTCTACCCAGCCGCTTTCAATAGCGGGAATGAGCGTCGGGTGCGGGTTCAGCACAAAGTGGGTGCATATCTTTCCTTTTAATCCCAGTTGTTCGCCATAGGTCGGCAGCAACAGTTCAATTGCCGCAGTGTCAAAACCAATACCGTGATTGACGCTCTTAACGCCATATTCACCATAGATGCCTTTTAAGGCCATCATCCCGCGCAGCACCTGCGCATCAGTGATGAGCGCCGGGTCGCGCGTAAACAGCGGCTCAACATAGAACGGACGCGGCGCTTCAACAACAAAATCCACCCAGTCGCCCGGAATGTCGATGCGTGGCAGCCGGTCGACCACCTCGTTTACCTGAACGATGACGATGCCCTGTTTAAACCGTGTAGCCTCCACGATCACGGGCGTATCTTCGGTATTAAAGCCGGTATACAGGTTGCCGTTTCTGTCTGCCTGGCAGGCCGCTACCATCGCCACTCTAGGTGTCAAGTCGACAAAGTATCGGCCGAACAGCTCTAAATAGGTGTGGATGCTTCCCAACTCGATCTTGCCTTCCTGAATCAAACGTGCCAACCGTCCGGACTGCGGTCCCGCGAAGGAAAAATCGACCTTTTTGGCAATCCCTTTTTCAAAGAGATCCAGATGGCTGTCCAGCGCAATCGTAGACTGAACGATATGGAGATCGTGTACTTTTTCAGGGTCGACTTTACATAGATTTTCCGAAAGAAAATCGGCCTGCTTTTGATTGTTGCCTTCTACATTCACCTTATCAAAGGGTTTGATCACCGCTTCCAGCAGCGGCACGATATTGCCGGCCTCTACGACCTTCCCCATCTTCACAAAGGTAATGGCCGCCTGAATCCGTTCTACGCGGTCCTGTTTCAGGCTCCTCCAGTTGATCTCGCTTTGAGCCATATTCTCACTTCCTTTGTCTATGTGTTCCACGCCAAATTGATCCGATTGAGCACCGGTCAGGCGGAGTCGTCCCGGAATCTGCCGTTGCCTTTTAGCACAGCACGACAAGCGTTCGGCCGGTCTCCACAAATTCATCCTTTGAAATCAGCACCTGCTTTACGACGCCGTCATGCGGGGATGTGATAGCATGCTCCATTTTTTCGGTTGCCAGCACCACCAGCGTTTGCCCCGCGGCAACCGCCTCCCCGGCCTCGGCGTTGATTGCCAAAACGATGCCCGACAGTGTGCTTTTAATCTGCTCGTCGGGCTGATGCGTTGATGCCGGAACAATCGCTTCGGGTCGTGCAGGTATACCCGCGGCGAAAGCCGGTGATGCGGGAACCGCTACCGCCGGTGCCGCAGGCCGTGGCGCGCCGGCAGGGCCAAGCAACTGCACACTGACGTCGAATAATTGCCCGTCGCTCATGATAATTCGATAATCCATGATTTTCCCTCGATCGATTGATGGATCACATCGGCACTGCGCGTCTCTCACAAACCATGATTTTGTGGCCGCCGCTTACACGGTCGATCACGACCGAAAATTACACGCGTAACCATGCTTCCCGCAGAATTCCGACCATCCTATGATCCACCAGATTTGCATGTATCAATTTTATCAACCGTTTATACCAACATCAATATAAAATATGCCAAGATCGATATCATAATATGCATCGATCTTGGCTTCATCAACCTATTTGGTTGTGTAAAATGAGATGTTAGCGTTCCCTATGACAATTTCTCAGCTTGGCATTTGCTGTCAAAGAATTCAATTAGATATTCTCGAAGTTTTAATGCGGCGCTTGATAAGTATCGGTCCTTTCGCCATTTCATGATCACATAACGCGAACAACACGGTTGCTCGATCTCTACCAGGGATACGTTGGGATCGTCGCCCATTCCCGGCCATGATATCAACGGAACAAAAGCGAATCCCATCCCCAGCGAGATCAGATCCCGTACGGTGCCTGGGTTGTCGCTTTCCAAAAAAATATTGGGTCTAAAGCCGGCTTGGTCGCAAAATTCGTCCGTTATCATCCGCAATCCCTTACCTTTATATAAGCAAATAAACGGCTCGTTCGCCGCCTCGATCAGTTTGATCGTCTTGCATGCCGCCAGCGGATGGTTTGCGGGCATCGCGAGGCAAATGCTCTCTTCCATCAAAACGACGGCACTCGCCTCGTTTATGCGGCTGCTTGAAGAATACACCGTGATGTCGCTTGTGATGAGATCTTCATGTATGCTTCCCTGCTGAATAATCTGAAGCGCGATGTCCGGACACTTGTTTTTAAACCCCCTAATTAACTCCGGCAATAGCTTTGACCCCGCATACATCGACAGGACAACCGTTTGTTTTTCTTTGCCGACCCGCTCATTTAATTCGATTTTCGCGTCGTCGTACTCATTCAATATGATATCGACACGCCTTAAAAACATCTGCCCGTTTTCGTTGAGGCTGATATACTTTCCAACGCGGTCAAAGAGCTTCACGTTCAACTCGGTTTCCAAGGATTTGAGCGAACGGCTGAGAGCCGACTGGGCAATATTCAAAATATCGGCAGCCTGCGTCATGTGCTGTATCTTTGCCAAAACCTGGAAATTACGCAGCGTTATGAAGTCCATGCCAACCCCTCCAAGTGAAATATTACCATATTAAATATAACATAATTAGCAATGCTGCGTTCCCGAAAATACTTTTTAACCTGCCGTTGAAAAGTAGCCTCTTAAAAGAGAAAAATAGTACAGATACACGGATGAGCAGATTGTGGACGAAGGTAGATATCTGAACCCCCTCCCTGATTTCTACAATTCCCTGCGGATCGAGGCCATTCGTAGGTTCATCCAACACGAGAAAATTCGTTCTGCCACAAAGCGCAACAGCGATTGCTAAACGCTGTTTCATTTTAAGCGAAAAACTCTTTGCTTTCTTTTTACCGGTATTGGATAATCCTACTAGCGTTATTAGTCCGGGAATTCCATCAAAGGATGGCAGCCCAAGGATGCGGTATTGCGCTTTCAGATTCTCTTCCGCTGTCATATCTAGATAAATCGACGGCGTTTCTACGATTGCACCCATTCGTATGGGAGTGTGCTAAAATATCGGACAACATGGCAAGAGATTATAATTGGGATTAGGAGGACGAAACCATGCTGAAACAACGAACGCAATACGACGAAGATTTCAAGAAGAATGCGGTCAAGTTATCGTATGCCAGTCCAAAGATATTGAAGGAACTATCAGAAGATTTAGGGATTCATGCGCAGGAGAGCAAAACTGCCGCCCGCGAGAAGCCGTTCAAGTTGCTGAAGCTCTGCGGGCTATGAAGCTCAAGAAGGCGGCGAAAAAGGTGGAAGACAGCATTGAGGAGACTTTGACCTATATGGAATTTCCATACGAACACTGGCTGCGCATCCGCACTAACAGGGAGCCGATTCGATGTATGGCTAAATGTCCCTGTACACAGCAAATTCAGTTTTGTCATATAGGCATATAAATTTATTCTATTGCTCGATTGTACGCCCGCCCTGCAGATAGTAAACCCGGTCACAGACCTCATAAACATTATCGCCTACCGGTGCAGTGTAAACAATTGCAATCCCACGTTCTTTTGCTTCCGTAATAAAATCGCAAATACAATTGTAAAGCAAAACATCTGTTCCTGAAAACACATTGTTGAGCAAAATTGCCTTCGGTGACGCCAACAGCAATTTGTAAAGCGCAACTTTCATTTGCGTCAGATTGTCCGCTTTTCGCATGGGGCGATCCAACAATTCCTCAGGAATGTCCAGTTTTTTGATGTATTCTTTCCATACGAAACGCTCCATGCGTTTACTGATTGTCGGTCCTTTTGAAAGCTGATCGAGCGCAGCAATGGTGAGGTTGTCCTGAACAGTCAATTGTGGGAAGATGCAGTTTTTGTAGTACTCAAGAAATAAAATTCCCTGTCGAACCATTGCGGCCGTGCCGCAGCCGGTTGCAAGTGGATCATCATTAATCATGAGTTTCCCACCTTTCAGCGGTGCTCTACCACAGAGCAATTCCACAATACCGGATGCAAATTTTGTATTTTCGGGAATGAACCCAACGGTTTCACCTGTCCGAACGGTGAAGTTAACGTCCCGTAAGACATCCGTGCTTACATTTTCCGCTCGCAGACAGACAGCGCGCGTTTCGTTCGTATCTCTCCGAAGCGTACTCACCTGAAACGACGCGCCAGCCAAAACCTTGCGGATCGTTTCTACGCTGCAATCCTCCCGGTAAAAAACGCCAACATTTCTTCCGTTTTCCATTGTGATAATCCGCGTGCATATGCGGCAAAGCGGCTCCGGTCGGGAATCAATAAAAATAATCGATATGCTTTGTTTTTGCAACTGCTTTAAAAGTTGTTCAAGTGACTGTTCTTCCTGCTCGGTATAGCTTAATAATATATCGTCCAAAATCAATATTTTTGCACCGCAGAAAAACGCGCGGCATATTTCTGCATAATGACTTTGTGCCAGGGTAAGCTGCTTTACAGGTTGCTCCGGCGAGGTTGGCATATTCAATTCACGCAGAACGGTTTTTGCGAGATTTTGCAGATTCTTTGCCGGAAAATGTAGCGCGTTGGCAATGCCGCAGCGCATAAGACACATATTATCAAGAAGAGACAATTCTGATATCAACGTCGACTTGTGCCGAACGCAGAAGATTCCAAGTCGCTGCGCGTGTTCGACATCGTTAATGCGTTCCTCCTTGCCGTCTATCCAAATCGTTCCATAGTCGAATGGCTGTAAGCCGGAGAGTATATCCGCCAAAATCGAACGGCCAGAGCCGTTGAGCCCCGCAAGCCCAAGGATCTCCGATTGGTATAAGCAGAGCTGCATACCGTTGAGAATTTTTCTGTTGTTTTTCGTGCAAAACATTTTGTCCACACGAAGCGTTTCGACTAGCATTCAGCATCTCCACAAAACTCGGTTTTATTCTTCGCTGCACGGCAAGGTAAGCTCAACCGTCGTACCAACGCCCTCCGTGCTAAAGATCCGAAGCCCATATTCCGGGCCGAAATAAAAACGGATGCGGCGGCTGACGTTGATCAGGGCGATCCCAGCTTTTTTTCTGCTATCGATAGAAGAGAGCGTTGCGTCATCTTCGTCACTTTCCATCGCTTCACGAACCTGCTTCAATCGTTCTGGCGACATGCCGCACCCGTTATCCGAAATGGACACTACCATATATTGCTGCGTGCGGAATGCGCGAATTGTAAGCTTGCCCGTCCCAACTATCGTCTCAAGGCCGTGATGAATTGCATTTTCAACAAGTGGCTGGATTGTAAGCACCGGTAGCCGGCAGTGCAGTACCTCTGCGTCTTCTATATGCTTCACAACCTCAAATTTTTGAGGAAACCGGTATTGTTGAATCAGGAGATAGTTCTCTACGTTCTCCAGCTCCTGCGCCATCGTGGCCATATCTCCGGGCCTGCTTATGCTATAGCGAAAAAGCGTAGCAAGTGCCTCGGTCATTTCAGCAATCTCACCGCAATTTTGTGTAAGCGCTTCACTGCGTATCGTTTCCAGCGTGTTATACAGAAAGTGTGGATTGATTTGGCTTTGCAGTGCGTGAATTTCCGCCTGTGTCCTCAATATCCGAGAATCATAATCACTCTTAATCACCGTTCGAAACATTGCAATCAATCGGTCAACGTCACTGCTTCCGGTTGGTGCGTTCCAACGCTCCAGTAGTGATGCATCGGAAATTGCTTCTCCCGTTTTCATGAATGCAGCCGCCCGTTCCAGCTCCCGAAGCGGATGATAAAACAGCTTTACTTCTAAGTACAGCAACGTCATCGAAGCGGAGCCTGCGACGGCTCCAATCATCCAACAAAGCGCGGTTTGTTCTCCGCTGTGACAAAGATATCGCAGCAGTGCAATGGTAAATACTATTTTTATCAGGCAATCCGCGGCCAAAGTAGCCAGCGCCCGATGGCTGAATCGCCCCATTTTGTTTCTTTTCATAATATAATATACGGTTTCAATTTTATGAGTAAAATTTCTTATATTCTTTTGGTTTGATTCCAATACTTTTTGCGAACAGTCTGCTGAAATACCGCACGTCATGATAGCCGACCCGCTCCGCTGTCTCCGCAACGGTAATTGAGCCGGTTTTCAGCAGATCGCATGCTTTTTCCATGCGCAGCTTTATAAGATATGCCGTAAAGCTGACGCCTGTCTCTTTTTTGAAAATCGTACTGAAATAGACGGGGTTTAAAAAGGATAATTTTGCAAGTTGTTCCAGCGTGATTGCTTGATCATAGTGCAGTTCCATATATTGCCGTGCCATGCGCACCGGTCGACTCTCCCTGCTGTCGCGCTGTTCAACACAACTGGTGATTGCTTTCGATGCATAGTCGAGACACACGTCCCGCAGCATTACGGCCGTCGAGCACAGGTCAAGTCGCACCAGGCTAGTGTCGGCTTCCGGCACCTGGCAATCCGGTAAATTATTTTGCAATTCCTGTTGGATAAGGGTAATGATCTCCCAGCATAGCTCATACAGTACGCTAGCTGTCCGCACGCCACCTCTCCAATCAAGAAACATTTGCCGAATGAGTCCGCATATTTCCTTTTCGTCCAGATTCGCAATATGTTTGCAAATGGCGGCGAGCGTGCTTGCGTTTAGGGGGTCCACCGGTTTCTTCACGCTCTCCGGCAATAAAGGATAATAAAGTGATCGTCCCGAGCCGAGGTCAATCCTGCTGCGCCCGACGACCACCGCCGTTTCCCAGCTTTTCAATAGGTCCGCAGTGCATTCGAACACCTCGCCAAAGGCAACTGTAATACTAAAAAACTCATATTTGTAGCTGTCGTTGCTTAAGAGTTTGTTTAGTTCTTCGCATTTTTGTTCCGGTTTGCCCTGTTCCGGCGCACAGCAAAGATATAGCACGCCGGTCGATCGCACGCAGGCCGTTTCAATATCCAGACAATCCTGCGCCAGTGAACGTGCTATTTTTTGAAGAAGCGCTTCTATGATTTCCGTTGAAAATTCGTTGCCGCTTTTCACAGGATCGTCCAGTAAAACGCGGCCGATACAGCGCCACCCGCTGTTTTCGGAAGGGAACGTTTCCTCCTGTTGAAACGTGTACAGCGCACGTTGCACACGCTCCGGTTTGCCGCTGCATAAATCTTGAAGTGCGTTTTTTCGCAATAACCCTTTGTTTACGGAAAGTTGCCGTTCTATATGGTCTAGCTGCGTTTTTTCTTCATTCTCGTCGTCTTTTTTTTTTGCGAGCCGTAAAAGCGCGCTATTCAACTCATTCTTTTTGATGGGTTTTAGCAAGTAGTCGGACGTGCCGAATTTCAGCGCAGCCTGTGCATATTCAAACTCCGGATATCCACTAATTACGATGAACGCAATTTCAGGGAATTCCTTGGTAACTTGCTCAATGAGCTGCAACCCGTTCATTCCGGGCATGCGGATATCCGTGATCACAACATCCGGGCGCAACTGCTCGATTTTCCGATAAGCATCCTCCCCGTTTGTTGCCTCCCCGACTACGCAAACACGCACAATCAATGGGTCTATTAAGTTTTCCACTAACTTGATGATGCCGCGTTCATCATCGGCGATAAGGATATTCAGCATATTACGCCGGCCGATCGGCCTGGCTCCTTTCTAGATAACAGCAGAGTAATTAGATAATTATACCATATGCAGTCTGAAGTGTTCACAGGATAAAGCCGTATTAAGCTTAGCGTTGCCGGCACATGGAACCGGTGAAATCCGAACCGGAAATTCCGGCTCGGATTTTTGAATCGTAAAATTGTTCAGCCAATCAGTTTTTTTCTGCAGAACGCGTGGCGAAATAGTCAAACGCGACTGCAAACAGGATAAAGCCGCCGATTACGACTTGATGCCAATAGGAGCTTATGTTAAGCATACTCATACCGCTGCTTATGGTGCTCATCAAAATTGCACCGAATACAGTACCAACCATGTTTCCCTTGCCGCCGCTCATGCTTGTGCCGGCAATAACGGTTGCTGCGATCGAGTCGTTTACATAGGAACTTCCCGCCTCGGGGATTGCTGCTTCGTTTCGCGCGCAGAGAATGATGCCCGCAATCGCACAAAGTACACCCGCGTATGACATTACTAGGATCTTTACGCGGTCGACATGAATACCAACAAGCTTTGCGGCTTCCTCATTGCTTCCGATAGAAACTGCGTATCGTCCCATTTTTGTTTTATAAAACAGATAACAGCTCAACCCCAAAAGCAATAGCGTGATGATGATAGGAACCGGAACTACCCCGATATACCCCTGACCAAACCAAGTGAATTCTTTATATCGCAGCCCGTAAATCGGCACACCCTTGGTATACACATAGATCAATCCGCGGAGCACCTCGCTAACGCCGAGCGTGGCGAGAAAATAGGCTATGTGGAGCTTTGTCACTAAAATTCCGTTGATGCTACCAATGCCTGCGCCAATAAGAATAACAAGCAGGATGGCAAGATAGATATTCATGCCGCTGCTGATAAAAATTGCGACCAGCATCGCGCTGATGCCGGCGATGCTACCGACAGAAAGATCGATACCGCCCATGGATATTACAAACGTCATTGCAAATCCGCAAAGGCATATGAATACCGATTGTCGGATATTTATCATGATATTGCTAAAGGTTAAGAAGTTCGGACAAGCAATACCAAGCGACAGGAAAACCGCTATATAAATGATGACGATTCCAATTCCGCTTATACTCAACATCCGGAATCCGGATTTTTTTGTTTTCATTGCCTTGTCTCTCCTTCGTTTTGCATGTTTTTCACTGAATACCTCTTGATCTCCGCCGTATCCGTCTTTTTCGCATCGAGTTCGGCGCTGATGCGTCCGTCGCGCATGACCAGGATACGGTCGCAGATGCCAAGTACTTCTTCCTCTTCGGAAGAAACCACGATAACACCTTTGCTGGCACGAACGCAGTCCGCAATTGCTGCATAAACCTCGGTTTTCGCATTTACATCGATGCCGCGTGTCGGTTCTTCAAGCAGGAATACGTCTGCGTCCGTCATAATCCATCTGGCAAACATGACCTTCTGCTGATTCCCTCCGGACAGGCGGTTGATGTTTTGTTTCGGTCCCACTGCTTTCGTGTGGAGCTGTTGCATATAGCGTCCGGCATACTGCAATTCCAGTTTGTGATTCAGCCCGCCAAACGCATGGATTTTGTTCAGGGACGCAATCGTTGTATTCCATGCCAGATCCTGCCTGGGAAACAGCCCCTGCACTTTTCGCTCGGCTGGAACAAACGCGAATCCATGATTCATCGCATCCTTAACATCTTGGTTTTTTATGGGCTTATCTCTAAACGCAACCGTGCCTTCATCCGCTTTGAGAATCCCAAACAGCGAACGAATCACCTCATTTTTCCCGCATCCTTCCAGCCCTACAATGCCAAGGATCTCGCTGTTATGCAATGTAAAACTCACATCTGTAAAAGCGCCTTGCTTGCTTAAACGTTCTACCTTGAGCAATTCGTTCCCGATTGTTACATCCTCGGCTTTTACGAATTGCGTCTCCAGCGAGCGTCCAACCATACAAGTGATGATTTTTTCAATACTAAAATCTTGCACGCTTCCATCCGCAACCTTGTTGCCGTCCCGCAGAATCGCAATCTGGTCGCAAATTTCCATCAATTCGTCAAGATGATGCGAAATAAAGATAATCGCTTTCCCGCGGGAACGCAGATCACGTATCACTTTGAACAGCTCCGCGCGCTCCTTTGCCTGAAGAGAAGCGGTCGGCTCGTCCATAATGATCAGTTGCGTATCCGCATAGACCGTTCGCGCAATCTCAATCATTTGCTTCTGCGCAAGGGGCAAAAGTCGTGCCGGTTTGTCCAACGGTATGTTCGTTTCCAATTCCTTGTGCAAAATTCGATCCGCGATTTCATGCATCCGTTTTTCTTTAAACGGAGCAAGAAAGAAGCGTCCTGCATGCGCTGCAGTCAATTCGCGATTGATAAAGATGTTCTGCGCTGCGTTTAGATGCGGCATCACCGATAATTCCTGATAGATGGTGCTGATCCCAAGTCGCTGTGCGGACATAGCATCCGTGATATGTACTTTTTTACCTTCCCAATATATATCGCCTGCGTCCTTGGTATAAATACCACACAGTATCTTGATCAGTGTCGATTTTCCCGCTCCGTTTTCGCCGATCAGGCCCAGCACTTGCCCACGTTCAAGGCGAATACTCACCTTGTCAAGCACATTGACCGGGCCGAACGACTTCACGATGTCTTTCATTTCCAATAAAGGAACCGTATTCACAATTGATCTCCTCAAAAATTATTCATAATACCCTGCGGGCCAGATGCGCAGTTCGTTGCGCTGCTGTTCGTCGTGTCCAAAAAGGACCTTCGCGTTTGTTTGCCGCTGTAAAAGCGCGATGCGCCGGATTGTTTTCTCATACCCCCGCGTATCGTAAGCCAACCCGGGATATCGGATTGGCGGGCCATAATTTTCCGCGGTGTTGATCGCGTCCGCCACAAGCAGAAATGTTCCACTCTGTTTCAGCTCCACCTGCAGACCCATCATCCCAAAGGCGTGACCCGGTCCAAAGTTTAATATTGTAACCCCATCCAGAAGTGGGTACGCTTCTTCCTGTTCAGGGATTGTGTTCCAATTTAATTCTGCATCCAGCCATGCGCGAATATCATTTCGGATATATCCGCCCATATCTCTATTCAGCGCGTAAAGTTTGAGTGTTTGCGACAATTCATCGTCGTTGACAAATATTTTGGAGTTTTTAAAGAACTCCAGTCCACCTGCGTGGTCTTCATGCAGATGAGAAAGAACCACGAAATCCACATCGTCCGGCGTATAGCCAAGCTGCTGAAGCTGTACTTTTAGTAAATTGTCTTTTTTGTACGTATAGGGCGTGCGCATGCGATTTCCTTCGTCCCAGCGGGACTTCATCGCATCCGGATGACACCCGGTATCGAACAGCACAAGCCCATGCGGATGTTCAATTAAAAACATCGTCACAGGAGACGGCACCCACATGCTGCTGCGCTCTTTCTGTTTGCTGCTGCCAAGTCTTGGCATGGCGACTATGTTCGCGTAGTCACATTCAATCATTCCGTTATACAGGACGTAAAGTTTGTTTGGTTTCATATCGATTCTCCGTTACACGGCGCAGTTCCATTCGGTTTCACAGTTAAAAAGCGGGAGGAACGGAAGCCTTTGGCGTTTCGGTACCGTCCAGAAGGCTCCATCTCTCCCCTTATTGTCCGTCCGGGGTAGATGCCCCGGACGGTTTGATCATGCTTAGTTCCTCGCAAAACAATTATTTCGCGTATACTGCGTCGTCGTGAGTGCCCACGTTGGTTTGATCATAAACGACGGTTGCGCGGTTAATCACTTTATCAACCTGCTGTCCCAACACGCAATATTGATAGATCGTGTCTACGATGTCATAGCCGGTATAATATTCCATCGCATCTACCGTAGCCACCATTTCGCCATTGCGAATCGCATTGATTGCATCCTCGGTCGCGCCATAACCAACAACGTCGATCTGGTCGAGCAGGCCGCGTTCCTTAATGGCAACCAGTCCGCCAAGAACCATTTCATCATACGGACCGTACAGCAATGTTATGTCAGGATTGGCCGTTAAAAGGCTCTCCGTGACGCTCTGGCCATCTGCGCGTGTCCAGTTTGCGCACTGGGACGCAACGATAGAAATATTGTCATATCCTGCAATCGCGTCATTGAATCCGCGCATACGCTCGTCGTTCACGATCCCCGGATACCCTTCCAGAACGGCAATCTTCGTCTCCGTGCCCTGATAGTTCTCGGCCACCCAGGAACCGATATTCTTTCCGGCTTCATACTGGTCATAACCGATGGAGCTGACATAATAGATATCGCTGTCGTCAAGCTCTGTCATGTTAAAGAAGAAAACCGGAATACCCGCATCGGCAGCTTCCCGCAAATACGGCAGCATAGAAACGTCGCTCTCCGTTGCAAGCGCAATGGCATCGACACCCTGCTGGATCATATTCTCAATGATATTACCCTGCTCTTCAATGCTGCTGGTGTTTCCGGACGGAGCTTCCACAGTAAGGTCAATGTCGTACCCCATCGTTTCAACATGCTCTTTAGCACCGTTGATCGTCATGGTGTAGGATGTGTTGATGGTCACCGGGATCAATGCAACCTTGAGCGTGTGATCCGTTATGGTGGTTGGTTGTAAATCGTAGGTGTCAGTCTCCGTCGCAGTTGCATCCGCGGACGCGGTGGATTCGTCTGTGGTTGCCGTGTCCTGCTGGCTTGTCGTCTCTGCGGACGAATTGTCCACCTGGTTGGACGTGCTGCAGCCTGCCAACAAGGACAGCGCCATCAGAACAACCATTACGATTGCGATCGTACGTTTCATACTTTTTTCTCCTCCTGTTTTTCATTAAAAAGTGAATTAGAATGCGATAGTGATCGAACTGAAATTTCACGAGATATGCCGAACCGGATGGTGCATTCTTTTTTCATTTTGATTTTATAGGGTTTCCGATATGGTCACAATGCGGTTATATTTAGATTTGGGTGGACATTTTTCACCTATTTCCCTTTTTGTCCAGTGTATGTTGCCATTCTTACTTCCCTTTGCTATGTTTGTTCTGTTCATAGTATTGAAGCCTATTGTCCTCCATGCGTTGATAATTGCTCGGCGCGCACCCACTTTTACGTTTGTTTGCTTTGCACAACTACGTTTAAGGTTAGCCGTTTTCTTTGTTGGGCTCACCCCCGCTCAATTGTTTGGAAAACGCAAAAATAGAACCTGTGTGAGCAAACCGGGGCGTCATACACCCGTTAATCTTAAGCAATATTCAATCGGATCGAATCTGGAACAGGCAAAGAGCGCCCTCAAAGATTTGTCAAATAAGTTCTGGGCTTCCGAGAATTCGAACCTTCCGTTTTAGCACAGGCATCTGCTCCCCCCACATCTGCACGTTAAGGATTCGCCAAATTTATTTTGCATACACGCGTGCACCCACCCGCAACAAATCGCGCGATTGTATCACTTCGTGAAGGTTTAGCCAGCTAAGTACTCACGAAATGATACCATTCGTGGATACCTTTAATATACAAAAAGCCCAGACATTCTGGGCTTTTTCAGGCTTTAGAGTTTTGATGGTTTGAATAATAATCGTTCGCTCAGCCTTTGCAACGTAACCGATAAGAAAATCTGCACCCACGGGAATACAACACATTATTGGACAGTTTACTAAGCAACAGATGTTTGAAGACATTGGTTCCAGCGCATTAGCCACTGCATAAGGCTTAATGTACGCAAGACGTTTTTGCGCTCGTCTGGTATTGTAGAATCCTTCGATATAGGCAAATACTTTTTGCCTGGCGTCGTCCCGCGTTCAGACATACTCTCCGCCAGGACAATCCCGCTCTTCACGTCTTTGATCTGGCACAGGTAAGTCGATCCTTCACCCGTGCGGATATAGCTGATATCTCTTGAGAGAACCTGAAAAGGAGCATCTATTCGCAGGGTTCTCGTCAGATTTGCATACCCGTCGCCACGCGCTTTTCGGCTGTCTGTCAGCGATCGTCGGCACTTTTTGCGATGAATCGAGCGCAGCCCCTTGCATGTCCATGAAATCGCGTACCTTGTAAAAGCTGCAAGAGAATCCTTCCGTTCTGAGTCTCCCGCAGATACGACTCGCGCCATATGTCCTTTCTCTCGCTATGAATATGCGCCGAACCAGTTCGACATATTCGCACTTGCATTTCTCTCGCTGAACTCTTGTTCTTTCCCAATGGTAATATCCGCTTCGCGATACCTTTATTTGCACGGCCCACTTTGCTTTCGGGTATTCGGGATGTTCAAAGATGAATCTGTATTTCACTTCTGAAGTTTCGCAAAGTAGGCCGCTACTTTTTTTAGCATGCTCCCATCATCGCCCAAGCACAAAAGAAACCGTAGCGGACGCGAGCAACCGATGTTTCCTTAGCCTATATCCAGCGGCATGTCTTTAGTGACGATGACGTCGCTGTCAAGTCCGCACACCTGACGGATGACAACCTGACCGATAGAAACGGGCGCGTGCAGATGAACTTTGTTGATCTCCGCCATGACGCGGAAGATGTCTTTTTTAGGGATGGCCGCGCTCAGCCGGACGCTGCAAAGCGGAATCGAAGCGCCCGAAATCGACACCGTCGTTGCAATCGTCCGACGTGGATCGGTCAGCTCCTGGCGCACATATTCTTCTCCACGCTTACATTGCTGACCCGCTATGCCAACGATTTGTTCGCCTTCATATTCGGCTTCAATCGTGCACCCATTCGGGCAAATGATGCAAGTAAAAGTCCTTCTATCGCTCATTTACCGTCACCTCAATTTCTTTGTCGGGCAATATCCGCTCGGCAGGGACCCTGAACTGAATCATTTCGGCGGGAATCGCTTTTGGTAGGGCAATGGATTTGATTTCATTGTAACCCTGGCGCACGGTGATTTTGCATTTACCATAAGGCTTTCGAACACGCAGTGACAGCAAAAAATCCTTTGTGCCACCGACCGTTTGCGGAATGATGTGACCGATCATTGAATCCGGTCTTATATGAATATCGCAGGCAGGCAGCGATCTGTCCTTCAGATAATTCGCTGCGCTTGCTGCGAGCGACTCCGCCTCCAGAGAGACAAAATCAACAAGGTCGTGCACGTGCAGCACATTGCCTGCCGCAAAGACGCCGGGCACGCAGGTTTGATAATTTTCGTCGACGAACGCGCCTTTCGTGTGCCCGTCCAACTGAACGCCAGCTACAAGGGACAGTTCGTTTTCCGGTATCAGTCCGACGGAAAGAATCAGTGTGTCGCAGGAGAAATATTTCTCCGTACCGGGCATCGGATTCATCCCCGCGTCGACCTGCATGACCTCCACACCCTCGATGCGCTTGTCCCCGACGATGTTGACGACGGAATGACTCAGATGCAGCGGAATATCGTAATCGTTGAGACATTGCTCAATGTTGCGCGGCAATCCGCTTGGATATGGCAGCACTTCAAACACGGCCTTAACATGCGCACCCTCCAGTGTGAAGCGACGCGCCATGATCAACCCGATGTCACCGGAACCCATGATGATGATTTCGCGACCGACCATCGTGTTGTAAAGGTTCATATAGCTCTGCGCAATTCCCGCCGTATATATGCCGGAAGGCCGGGAGCCCGGAATTGCCAGCGCACCGCGTGTGCGTTCCCGACAACCCATGGTCAAAATGACGGCGCGCGCCTGAATCTGTATCAAACCGTCACGCGTTGAAATGGTAATTACCTTTTCATTGGAAAGATCGATCACGGTCGCGTTGGTCATTGCTTCTATTTTTAGCTCCTCGACCTGATCGATGAACCGCTGCGCGTATTCTGGCCCGCTGAGCGTTTCGCCAAAGCGCGTCAGTCCAAATCCGTCGTGTATGCACTGGCGGAGGATACCGCCGAGTTGCTTTTCACGTTCGATGATCAGTATGTCCGTTACACCCTGCTTTCTTAGCTCGACCGCGGCAGCAAGACCGGCCGGACCACCGCCGATGATTACAAAATCACGTTTTTTCATGTTACTTCACTTTCCCCGGAAACATATATGCGCCTTTTTTGTTCAGTAAAACATCCGCTTTTTCACGCTTCAACTCATCCTGAATGATTGCGGAAAGCCGTGTTTGGCAATATCCACCCTGACAGCGCCCCATGGATGCGCGTGTCCGGTATTTAATGCCGTTGATGGTCGACACTCCGAGGATGTTATGGAGCGCTTGCTTGACTTCGGCTTTGGTGACGCATTCGCAGCGGCAGTAGATTTCGCCATAGTCCGGATCCTGTCGAATCAGGGCTTCCTGCTCGATTTTGTCCAAATCGGCGAAACGCACGATCCCCTTGCGGATCGGGTTAAAGTTTTCGTTGGGCATAATCTGCTCTTGCTCCTGCACCTTGGCTACGACGCGCCTTGCAATGGGAAGCGCGCTGGTTAGACCCGGAGAGTTGATGCCAACCAGATTGACTGCATGCGGGACGGACGGTTTCGACTGAATCTGAAAATCCAGTTCTTCATGTGTGACCGGGTCTGCTACCGTCGGGAAGATACCCGCGTAGTTACGAATATAGTATTCGCGCTTCACATGTGAAAACAGCTTCTCACCGTTGCAGCCAAGCTCGTTGATCATCGGCTGCGTCGTGTCATAGTTTTCTTCCGACCCGGTGTTCTCAATCGTCGGGCCGACGAGCACATTGCATTCGATGGTTGGCGTCACGTGAACGTCAAACGCGCCGTGTTCATTCGGCGTTGGGTAAATTGGCCGGGAGAGAAATGCGCCGACTTTTTTATCCAAAATTTCATATTGCCCTTTAACGCGTTTCGGCATGTAATGGTCAAATCCAAGCATGGGTGAAATTTTATAGGCCGACAACCCGGCGCAATTGATTGCCCAGCGTGAAACAAATGTACTGCTTGTGGTCTGAATGGAAAACAGGCCGTTCGGCGTTTTCTGAATGCCGGTCACTTCGCGGTCAAAATAGTACCGCACACCGTTCATCACGGCATTTTCTGCAAGAGCGATGGTGTATGTAAACGGGCAAAGAATACCGGCGGACGGAATGAAAATTGCGTGATCGCCGTCCGCGTGCGGTTCCAGCAGTTTGATTTCGTCGTGGTCAATCATGCGAATGTCGGGGATTTCGTTATCCAAACCACGGCGATATAATGCTTCCAGCCGGTTGTATTCTTCCGGTCCGAAGCTAACGATCAACTTGCCGCAGCGCTTAAACGGGATATCGAGTTCCTTTGCAACCTGGTCGAATCCAGCGTTGCCTTCTTTGCAACATTCCGTCCGCAGCAGGCCTTTTTCATTCAAAATGCCGGAATGGAGCAGTCCCGTGTTGCGCCCGCTGACGCCGTTACACACATCGAGCTCTTTTTCAAGCACACAAATCTTCAGTCGATACCTCGACAGTTCCCGGGCAACCGCGCTGCCGACCACGCCTCCGCCAATGATCGCAACGTCATATGTTTTGTCCACGTTCATTCTCCTTGTCCATCATTTCACCAATTTGAATTGCGCCCATCGGATAAATTGCAACGAGGGGCTTTCGGCCTTCGTATTTTTTGATCAGTTTTTGCAGAATCTGATCCCATTCGCCGTAAATTTTTGGCGGTGTTGATTTGTAAAATTGTCGAATGTCGATCTGCGTTGCGCCATCGGAAAAGATAAAGGTTTCCGCTTCCTTTAGCTCTGCGGGTGGCATATTGTCGTCGTGCGGCGAAAAAAGACTCATCCCCGGCCCGAACAATGCATGAAATCCCGGCCCTTCGCTGGCGGCGGTCATGGGAACCAGCGTGCCGCCCGGTCGAATACTCTCCTGCTTATGGTGCCCTAAAACAGCAAAGCAGGTCGCGATTTGCGAATATTCCGTATCCTTCGGATAGGCGGAAAGGACGGCGATGTCGGCGTTTTTCACGATGGGCGTGCGCAGGCATTCCATTGCGCGATTACATGCCTTGCGGTGTGCCGCGATGAAGTGTCCGGCAAAAACGTCCGCAACTTCCATCCTGTCGTTGAGCACGACATTGACGATAAAATTCAGCCCGACCTTGCCAACGATGTCTTCCATGTTTTTACGCATCACGTTATCGGGGTCGCACGTGCTGTTTTTAAAGGACATGCTTTCGCTTCTGTCGGCGAATACGAGCGTATGATTCGTATACAGTGTCTCGATTCCGCCGATGCCGGGGATGACCGCTTTTGCTCCGCCGGAAAACCCGGCGAGTGTATGCGGAACGACACACCCAATCGCAATGCGGAATTCAGCGTCCATAAAGGTTTTGTTGATTTTTATGATCTGCCCTTCGTTTTCAACAGTGACCAAATCTGTTGCGTATGGCGAATGGTTTAGCACCTGCACGCGGTCGATCACCCATTTACCGACCTTTTGCTCCATCTCCTGTTTTGTCATCGGGCGGTGTCCGCCGAGTGCTAACAAAACCTTAATCTGATCGCATTCGATGCCGGAATCCATCAGCTTTTGTATTATTATGGGCAATAAAAATGCCCCGGGCGTTGGGCGGGAGATATCGTCAATGACGATGCAAACGCTTTTCTTACCGGAAACGAGCGTTTCCAGCTTATCCGTTCCGATCGGTTGACCGATTTTTTCGGAAACCTGTCCGGCAGTCAGCGTGTTATAATGTTTAATTCCACAGTACCGGACGTCCCAATCGTCCGGAAACGTAAGCGTCTTATCAGTTCTTGCATACCACTGTCCCCAGGGTACTTGAAACCTCTGCATTTCTACCTCCTGATTGTTAAAAGACGGTGCGCTATCGCGCTGACCGCAAATACAAGGCTAAAAATAGAGCGGTTGATTTGTTTCAGCCGAACGGTACAAGCCGTCAACCACGCGCGCAACCACAAGCGCCTGCTTCGCCGCGGGATCGACGGTTTTGCCGCTTACCAGCATATGAACAATGTCCGCGTGTTCGCGCGCGGATGCGCTGAGCAACCGGTCGGCAGGTGTCAGCGAGCGGAACGATTCCTGCACGTCGTTTTTGGTGACACACATTTTTCCACCGAGTTCATGAACCAGAACTACTCCATCCTGCTCGCGCAACTGGGCACCACCGGTAACACCGTATAGATCGACGCTGGCTTCTTGTTCCTGCGCAACGTTGAGCGCATAGGTTGCGTCAACCGTGAGCGTCATGCCGTTTTTCATAACGATAAAACCAAGCGCACAGTCTTCCACTTCAAAGCGTTCAGGATTCCACTTGCCCCATATGTTTGCTTCGCTCCCCAGGCGGGCAATTTTATCGTAAACAGTGCCGACTACATAATCGGGTTCAAAGTTGTCCGCAAGCCACATGGCGAGGTCGAGCGCGTGGGAACCGATGTCGATCAGCGGGCCGCCGCCCTGCAATGTCTTGTTCGTAGTAACGCCCCAGGTTGGCGCCGCACGGCGGCGCACGGCGAGGGCTTTTGCATAATAGATATCCGAAAAAAAGCCATCGTCATATAGCCGCTTTACGTACCGCGCTTGGTTTGTATAGCGGTTCTGATAGGAAATGTGGAGCATGCGCCCGCTTGATTCGGATGCGGCAAGCATCGCTACCGCATCCGAAACCGATATCGCCATGGGTTTTTCGCATACAACGTGCTTGCCGCTGTTCAGCGCCGCAATCGAGTAGGATGCATGCGTACTGTTCGGCGTGGAAACAAACACGAGATCAACGTCGTTGCATGCAAAGATATCCTCCGCACTTTCCATAACCATCGTGTCGTCGTTGCCGAACAGCGCCTTACACTTTTGCGCGGTTTCGCGGCTTACGTCGAATAGTGCTTTGATATGGATTGCAGTATCTTCGGCAGACAGCGGAAGATGCTTTTTTTGCGCAATCGCGCCGCAGCCGATAAAGGCAGCATTCAGGATAGTATCCACGGCTTAAAACCTCCCATCAACCTTTCACCGCGCCGGACGTAACGCCCTTGATGATGTATTTCTGGAAGAACGTAAAGATGGCGACCGGCGGAACGATGCCGATCAGCGAAGCCGCCGCCATGATATGCCAGCGAATCGTTGTGTCCGTCAGCAGGCTGTATACCGTCAAAGTTAAGGGATATTGTTTGGCGTTGGACAGCAAAAACAGCGGCGTTACAAAGTCGTTATAGCTGTTGATGAAGACGAATATTGCGCCGACGGCGATTCCGGGACCGCTGATCGGAAAGATGATCCGAAACAGCGTCTGCATATAGCTGCATCCGTCGATCTCCGCAGCTTCATCGATCTGCACCGGCAGGGACACAAAATATCCGTGGTGAATGGTGACGACAAGCGCAAGGTTGACCGCGGAATAAACTAAAATCAGACTTAGCGGAGAATTCAGCATACCGAGGGAATTGAAGGTTTTATACAGCGTCGGCAGTATGACGATTCCGGCCATCATCTGAGTCAGTAACAGCGCAAACAGCACGCCACGTTTTAATTTAAACTTATAGCGTGCAATTGCGTATGCCGCGGGAACGGAAATTGCGGTCGTCAGAATCGTTGCGCCGGACGCATAAAGAAAGCTGTTAAGAATGTTGTCGTAAATCAGGTTAAACGCTGTGGCGAAATTTGAAAGCTCGAAATAGTGCGGCACAAGCTGCGCTTCCAGCATGTTGGAATACGGCGTAAGCGCGACGATCAGCGCAGCATAGATCGGGATGATCGCGAACAGGCAGAATGTAGCACTCAACACGATTCGAAGGACTTTTACAAAAACAGATTCTTTATTCAGCATATTACGCATCCTCCTTATCCATGAATTTCCAGTAGACGATCGTTATGATAACGAGGACGGCAATCGCAATCAGAGACCAAGCGGAAGCGGTGCCGAGGTTTTTCATGCCGAACATTTCCTGATAGATCCGCATGGAGATGGTTTTGGTCACGTCGACCGGACCGCCGCCGGTCATGCCGTAAATGATATCGAACACGAGGAACGTCCAGACCGTCAGTACGATCAGCGTGCTTGCGGTTATCGTCTTTAAGTTGGGGAGCGTGACGTGAAAAAAGCGCTGCACGGGGCTTGCACCGTCCACACAGGCTGCTTCGTATTGTTCCGCCGGAATGGTGGTCAGCGCGGAATAATAGTTCATAAAAGCAAACGGCGTTGCACGCCAGATGCGCGCCACGATGACTGCGCCGAGCGCATTGTCGTAACCAAGAAAACTGATGGATTCATTGATAATGCCAAGCTTTTTAAGAAACACATTGATGACGCCAAAATCGGGGTTGTATACGAAACGCCAGCAAGAGGCGACGATGATCAATGGAATGGCGTATGGCAAAAGATTTGCGGATACGACCGCTTTCTTTCCTTTGAAATTCCGGTTGCATAACACGGCCAACGTTAGACCAAGCAGCATAGCAGGAATGACAGAGCCGAACGTCCAAATCAGCGTAACAGACACGGTCTTTGGAATATCGGCTTTAATGATATTAAAGTTCTTCAGCCCGACAAATTTGCCGGCCGACGAACCGGTGAACCCAGTAAAGGCGCTGATGCAGACTTTTACCAATGGATAAGCATAAATAAAGCACAGCACGATTGCGAGCGGAAGCAGGGAAAAGATAATGCGTTTTCTGTGAATAGCCCTCATAGACGGCACCTCCCGGAAGTGAGACGAGATTCAATGCATCCGGGCTGGCTTTTCAACCAGCCCGGATGAACCAGTTCGGTAGAGTGACGGATTGATACGGAAAACTCATGTTGCTGCCGTTACTTTACGGCAAGTTTTTCCGTCTGTTTGAGAAGGAATTGACTCGAGTTTATGTTAATCGTTACGTGCGGTTACACCTTCTGCGGCGGCTGTCGCGGTGGAAAGTGCATCTGCCGCGCTGATCTGACCCAGCACCAACTGCTGCCAGACTTCTTCAAGAGCGGTGTAGTAAGCGGCAGGCGTTGCACTGTTTTTGCCGATCATGCCGTACAGCGTCCAGTTCTGCGCTTCATCATAGTAAACTTTCCAATAATCATACTGGAAGGCTTCATTATCAAATTCGGATTCATATAACGGTGCGGAACCGTAGGTAATATGGTGTGAAAGCAGAACATCCGGGCTCATGAGGAACTCAATCAGCTTTGCAGAGGCTTCAGCGGTTTCTTCACGTGTAGCAATCCAGCCGTTCGTACCGGCCCAGTCGATCTGTTCGCCGTTGGCAGCCAGGGGGACATAGGTGATGCCGATTGGGCTGTTGTCCAGATCGTCGCCGTAAGCGGCCTTAAATGTCGGTACCGCCCACGGACCGTCAAAGATGATGCCAACTTGGCCGTCGCGCAGAAGGGCGCGTAGTTCACCACGGCCGTATTCCGTCGGAGAAGTTTGCGCGTAGGCTGAGAGATTCTGCACGAACGTTAAAGCCTCCAGACCTTCGTCCGTGTTGAACTGCGGCATGCTGCTACTGTCCAGAACAGCCGAGCCAGTCGCCTGATTAATGAACATGCCGACAAACTCTTCCAGAACTTCGGAGCCGGTGATTGCCGGGATGCCGATTCCGGGCAGGCCGGTTTGCTCATAAATGGTCTGCGCAACCGTCAGTAGCTCGTCCCAGGTGGTGGGAGGGGAATCCGGGTCGAGACCTGCGGCCGTGAATACGTCCTTGTTATAGTACATTACGAACGTATCGACAGAGCTCGGCACATAATAGACGCCATCCATATCGCCGGTATCCACAAGGTTCCAAACGCCATCCGGAATCTGCGCAAAGAAATCGTCGCTCAGATAGTTGCTCAGATTAACAAGATGACTGCTTGCGGAAGAATCGTAAAGCTTATTGTCCCACCAGAAGATGACGTCTGGTTGCGTGTCCGCTTCAAAGTACGTTGGATAGGTTTGAATCCAGCCCGCCCAGGATTCGTACATGATCTCGACGTTGATGTCGGGATTCTGGGCTTCGAATTCGGCGATTGCGGGTTCAAGGAAAGAAGCGACTTTTTCTTCGTCGCCCGGGCGGATCATTGTGATGGTGGTGACCCCATCGCTCGATTCTGTTTGGGTGGTTTCGGTCGTTGCCTGTGTGTCGGTGGCTGCGTCGGGGCTTGCGCAGGCAAACAGCATTGTGCTTACCAGAGCCAGGCACAAAAAGACGCTCAGCAGTTTCTTCATTAAAGATACTCCTCCTTATGTGGTTTGTGCGTGTTGAAAGGTTAATGTTTGACTATCACTCGTTTTTGGAACTGGTGGAGAAAGTTTAGTTTGGGTTTCATTCTTGTCAAATATGCCAATTTCGCGGAGCCGCAACAATTACGTCAACTTTTTTCTGTTTCATATGCAATTGACTCCTCTAGAGAAATTCTGTATCCCGTCCCGGCAATGATGAACCGGGACGGGGATGAAATGCAAATCGTTTATGGGGGTTAGTCGATGTATCCGTAATGTTTGAGGGTTTCCTTGAGGCGTGCCATTGTCTCTTCCGGCACCTCGGAAAGAACCGGCTTGCGGCAATAGCCCGCGTCGACGCCGCGGAGCTTCAGGCCTTCTTTGATGATCTGCAGCCAGAGCACGTCGCCATTGGAGTCCGCTTCGGAGAAGAGATGGAGATACGGACGGATCAGTTCGGTATGCGCCTTCATGGCTTCCGTGACTTTCTTCGCCTTGGCCAGCTCGTAAACCGTACTGTTCTCTTTCGGGAAGAGGTTGCCTGTGCCGCAGACCCAACCGTCGGTCCAGCAGCTCAGCGTTTCGACCGGGCACACGTCATAGCCATAGAAGATGGCGAAGTCATCGTCCGTCAAATGGCGCAGGTTCTGTTGACGGAACACGTCCGCCTGACGTTCCTTCACTGCGTCGATGCAGCCTTCGTTGTACAGCTTCGCCATGAACTTATCGCTCATCAGGCATGTGGAATAGTACGGGTTGTGGTACAGCATGACCGGAATCTTGATTGCGTCATGGATGGTTTTGTAGTGAACGAGCAATTCTTTCTCGTTGGGCGCCATGTACCAGGGGGTGACGGCCATAATCCCATCCGCGCCGTCTGCTTCCGCAGCCTTGGACATCTTCACAACGTCAGTTGTGCGGTATGCGCCGGTGGAGGCGATGACCTTGATGCCGTTGGCATGACCCGCGTCGGTGTAGGCTTTGTTGATGGCGATCTGCTCGTCATTGGTCAGTGCGGTGATTTCACCCGTGCTGCCGGAGGGGATGATGCCCGTTACACCATTATCGGCCAGGAACTTTGTGATTTCCTTGATGCCGTTGAAGTTGATGGACTCGTCCTTGTTAAAGGGGGTGACAACCGGGATATAGATGCCGCTGAGTTTTTCTTTTGCCATTGTGGATTCTCCTTTTGCCTTTGATGTGTGTATTTCGGACAAATTTGTATATCGAGATTTATTTGGAATATCTATTCCGATATCTAGTTTAGCTATTTTCGTTTGGATTGTCAATACGGAATATTCAATAAAACTAAGCTTCCTTTCATATTGCCTGTCCAATTCTTCCTGTTTTATACATTCAGATTGACAAAATCCGTCAAAAGTTGCACTTTTCACCAAATCACAGGCTTTTCTTCCGCCTATAGGATCGTGGATCTGTTGAATCCTGCTGCAATACTGTTAGGCATTTTTTTCAAACAACTATGATCATGCCAAAAAATAATGATAAAATGCTTTGAATATGCTAGATTAGCTCGTTTTTACGGAATATTTATTCCTGTTATTGAAATTGACAGATTCTTGCGTCCACTGATTCGCACAAAAAGCTACACAAATACTTGAAAATTCTCTGCATTTTATTGATCCTTTTAAAAAAACATATGTCACGCGCGAAAACATTGACATTTTTAGGCAAAAATGCTAAATTTAACGAGTTGAATTTTACTGTTTGTAATGTTTTTGGAATGGTTATTTCTCGCAATACTTATTGATGCGAGTTGACGAATTAAATTTTAGGTAAAAGGAATGCATCACGTGGAAGAGACGACTGGACAAACTGTTGAAACCATAAAAATGGTTGACCGCGCGCTAACCGTGCTGGATACTTTGCGGATCGGGAACAAACGACTCGGCGTGAACGAAATAGCCAAGCAATGCGGCATTAACCCGTCCACTTCCTTTCGCATCCTGAAAACGCTGGAGGTAAACGGTTGGGTCTATCAGTGCAGCGATGATCGCTATATTGCAGGACAGAAACTCAGTTTCGTCATGGAAAAAAACAACCTCTATCTGGCGTTAAAGGACGTCGCGTCCTTTGTGATGGAGCGTGCCACGGCAAAATACAACCAGGCAATGAATCTGATTATTCGCGAAGGGGTTCATTGCTACATCCTTCAGCAATCTCGCACAAAAAATCTTGTGGACTACATCCCGCCGCTATATTCCGACCTGCCGTTTTATGCCTGCGCAGGTGGCAAAATTCTCCTGTCGGAGTTGCCAATCAATCTAGCGGATGAAATTATCCATTCCTGCGAAATGGTACCGTTGACGCCGCACACCATAACCAATCCCGAAGTGTTCTGGCAGGAATTGCGAGCGGTCGCCAAAGAAGGCTATGCTTTTGACGACAAGGAATCCGCCGCAAACGGAAGCTGCATCGCGGTTCCCGTTACAGATTGCGAGGGTACTATCGTTGCTGCGCTTTCATTCAGCGGCTTTGTCGGTATTGCTGACAAGACGGAATTGTTGCAGTATTTACCCGCGTTAAAGCAGACTTCCTCGGATATTTCGAAGAGTTTGTATCTCAATTGGAACCGGTAGGACCGTCTGCTTTTTTCGAACATAACGCCATAACAAAAGCACATGAAATGATATCATTTCATGTGCTTTTTTATCGAAGTTCGTCGTTGTCGGTCAAATGATCGGACAGTTTGCTACGCAACAGATGCTTGAAGGCCTTGATTCCAGCGTGTCAGCCACTGCATAGGGTTTAAGTACGCAAGACGTTTTTGCACTCGTTTGGTATTGTAGGGTCCTTCGATATAGGCAAATATCTTTTGTCGGGCCTCGTTCCGCGTTCGGAAATGAGTCCAAAAAACAGTTTTCTTCTTGAGGTTCGCAAAGAAGCTCTCACTTCAGCTGTTATCACCCGCCATGCTTACGCGCAAGAAGCTTTGTCGCAGCCCATTCTGGATCAATAAGCACATAACGCCTTCCGAATCGTTTCCGCGACCAATTCTGCTTTCATACGTTCAGACGTGCTCTCTGCCAGAACAATCCCACTCTTTACGTCTTTGATTTGGCGCCGATAGTCGCTTCATCTATACGTATATAGCTGACATCGCTTGAGAGAACCTGAAAGGGCGCATCTATTCGCAGGGTTCTCGTCAGATTTACCTACCCTAATTGGTTAAAACCTCAAAAATTCAGCGCATTCATAAAAGCACCTCTGTGCGCAATATAATGCAAAGTAACGAGCGTGCCGAGATAATTCGTTGTCTTGTGAAAATTACAGTATAAAACAATCTTCATCGTGCTCATTTATATTGCTCATATAATCTGGTGGTCAGGCGAAAATCAATCACCTGGATTTACTCTTTGATCGCTCCAAGCGTTAAACCGCTGATAATGTATTTTTGCAACAGCAGGAAGATAATGACGCTCGGGATGATCATGATAACGATTGCGGCAAAAAGCCCTCCCCAGTTGGACGTGTACATCATGCTGTCCTTCAGCGCGTACATGCCAAGGGAGATCGTCCGTAGTTTTTGTTTGGATGCAAACACGAGCGCCAGCATATATTCATTCCACATTGCTACAAAGTTGAAGACCGAAACGCAAATGATACCCGGCTGCACCATGGGAAGCATGATGTCAAAAAACACACGAAACTCACCGCATCCGTCTATAATTGCGGATTCCTCTAGCGCTTTTGGAACCGTTTTGAAAAAACCGGTCAAAACGAAAAGACTAAAGGGAAACCACATGACCGAGTAAACCAAGATCAAACCAACTCGCGTATTAATCAAGTCCAGCTGCAGCAATTGCTCATACAATGGAATCAAGAGCAATTGCAGCGGAATACTCATGCTGAATACAAACAGATTAAGGAGGGCTTTCCGACCACGAAACTCATAACGAGTAAGTGCAAACGCTGTCGTAGTTGAAATGATAAGGCAGCCAAAGATAGACGCGAACACGACGATCAAACTGTTCAGAAAGTACGTCGACATCTTCATCGTTTTCCATGCGCTCACGTAGTTTTCAATGGTCGCGCTTTCCGGCATGGACCACGGTTTTTGATAGATTTCCAGATTTGTCTTAAAGGAGCTCATCAAAACCCAGCCCAGAATGCCGGTAATTAAAAGCGCCCATATCCCAATGACGATGTAAGCTCCTACATTGGAAGAGCGTTTTTTCATTTTGCTTCACCTCTCTTCCCAATCAGTATTGAAGATCGTTGCGGTCAAAAATCTTGCGGAAGCCTCCCGCCAGTATGACGACAAGCAAGAACATTACAACCGCGATTGCGGACCCGTAGCCCAGTTCAAAAACGGGAACTTCAACCCCGAACGCCATGGAAAACATATATGTACCGAGTGTTTGCGTTGTAGAATTCATTCCGCGGAACATCGCCCAAATGAGCTCAAAATATTTTATGGCGTTGATGATCCACAGAGAAACGGAGATAACGATCACATCCCTCATCAAAGGAATGGTTATCCTAAAATAGATTTTCAAGTCCGTCGCTCCGTCTATTGCAGCAGCCTCCCGGTAGGATTCCGACACGCGGTCGGACGCGGAAATCAGCAAAATCAGATAAAACCCAACGAAAGCAACACTGGAAGCGAAAATGATGCAGATCATCGCGCTCCATCGGGAACCCAGCCACGGAATGATCCACTCTTCCAGGCCGATCTTTGCAAGCACCGCGTCCAGCAGTCCGAAATTGGAACTGAACACAAATACCCAAAGCACCGCCAGGGCCGCTTGTGAAACCATGTTGGGAAAGTAAAAATAATTGGAAAAAAGTTTCTTCCCTTTAAACCCTTTACAGGTAATCAAGTAAGTAAACAAGAAGGCGAGCCCAAAAACAACGATTCCTCCAACCAATACAAACACCAGCGTGTTCCCGATTGCTACCCGAAAAATGTGGTCATTCAGCATCGTCTTAAAATTGCCGAGACCAATGAATACTTTTTCCGCAGAGAATCCATTCCACTCCGTCAGGCTATAGTAAAATGCCTTTATCGCAGGAATCAGGAAAAAATACCCGTATAGTATGACGCCAGGCAGCAAAAATGCCGCAACCGTTATGGGTTTCACTTTTCTGTTCATTTATACACATCCTTTTTTTTGCCGTCTTCGGTCCGTCACGACCGGATATGCATCCGTACGTCTGACCCGGTCAAGCAACGTTTTGAGAGGGCCGCGCCGCGTTCAGGCTTTCCTGTTCGCGGCACGGCCGCCGGGAAGAACCCTGCTTACTTCCCGTAGAATTCGCTGGTCATCACATCAAGCTGTTCAATAAAGTCTTCAGGGCTCATTGTGCCACAGATCAATTGCGTGGAAAGCGGCCCAAGAATATTCTTAAACCAATCTCCATACAGCGCCAGCCCATTATACGTCGTTGAGGTAGACGTCGAATTGGACACGATTTCTTCAATTGCGCTGAGTTCCGTTACGGCCGGGCCGCCAACAAGAGGCGAAGGATTCTTTATGTCGGACTTCGCCTGCTGCACACCCATGCTCGAAAACATTTTCAGGAAGTCAACCGCATTCGCCTTGTTCTTGGCATCTGCGGTAATTGCAAACACATTTCCCCAGATCTCTTCATGTTTCGGAGAAACTGAGTCCGGCAGTTCCGGCAGCGTGAACATGCGCATCTTCATAGTGTCCGGGGTCTGGCTTGCCATCTCCGTCGGAATCCATGCACCGCAGAGAAGCATGCCCGCCTTGCCCTGCGTGAACAGAGCCTGCGCGGCCGGGAAGACGGAGCCTTCGAATCCACTCTGAAAATAGCCTTTTTCGCTGAATGTTGCAACATATTGCGCCGCCTTGAGGAACGCGGGGTTGTCCTTGAAAGCAACGTTGCCCTGCGCAGCCTCATCCAGTGCTTCGGAACCCGCAAGACGCGTTGCAAAACGAATGAACCACCACTCGTTATAAACATCCGTCGTGCCGTCAAGCGTAACAGGCGCTATACCCGCCGCTTTCAGGATTTCGCAGGCGTCCATCAGCTCATCCCAAGTTTCCGGGACCTTGATCCCAAGGTTTTCAAACATCACTTCATCATAAAAGAAGCCATGTGTATACATCCCTTCCGGAACGAAATAATTCTGTCCGTCTACTTCCATGCTTTCAAGCAGTTTGGGAATAAAAGTATCGCCCCAGTTCATATCCTGATCCAAAGCGGGGGTCGCAAAGGCATCGTTCAGAGAAATAAACATACCTTCTTGCGCCAGCGGGATCATCGTTCCGGACATCTGAGAAACGATGTCCGGAAAGTCATCGGCGTCTTTATCGTTAAGTTTCGTCTGAAATTGCGTCAGAATCTCGCGTCCGCAAAACACGATTTCAACGTCCACATCCGGATATATTTCCGAATACTCATCCACGACCGACTGTTGCCAGATCGCGTTTGGTTCACCCTCGTTCATATAGGACCAGATAACAAGTTTGTCCGTAGCCGCAGCAGTTTCCGCAGCATCCTGGTTTGTTTCACTTGCCGCAGGGACACTCGCCGTAGCGGCGGGTTGGCTGCATCCGGCAAGAGAGGTGAAGAGAAGTGCCATTCCTAGAAACAGAGCCACCAGTTTTTTCATGGGATCCTCCTTTTTTATTGAGTCGAGCTCAGTTTGATTTATGAAGATTCGCCTTCCTCCGGATGGAACGACGAAACATCATCGTTGCCGTTATTCCTACACAAATGATTTGCGTTTAAAGTACATACGCCTGAAAACTGGCGTGTTCTGTCCTTTGGTTTCGTCGGATGTGCAAGCCCTTTCGGGCACTCTACTGCAACTCGACTTCCCAAAGGTAGGATGAGCGGTCGTTGTTGTCATTCTCACCGGCATAAATCACGCCGTCATCCGTAATTACCATATGATGGATGCGATCGGGTTTGATGTTTGCCGTATCGTCAAAAACAGACTCGCTCCAAAGAAGTTCCTCTTTTTTTATGTCATATGCAAACATCTCAACTTCATAATGCTCTCCTGTAAATCCATACAGCAGCCCGTTCGGATGGAACGCAAGCGCGGCCATCCGTCTGCTGTTTAGATTTGGTTTGCAAAGTGCGACAACCTCTGCCGAGACCGGATTCACACGTGCGAGTGTGCCAAAGTCGGTTCCAAAGTACAGCATGCCGTCCGGACCAAGAATAGAAGTATCCGGCCTTCCTTTATCCCCGGGAGACCCTGTCCTCGGAAGGCCGTGTTTGAAAAATGTTACCCGGTCTACGTCCGGATCGTATTTCATCAATCGTATCGAGTCCGGTCCGGTTTGGAACGCAAAAGCCCTTAGGATCCCGTATGTGCCCCATACACAGCCTGTTTGATCGATCACCGGATTATGCGCCTGCGCCAATTCACAGCCATTTCCGATATGCGCAATCAACTTGCTTTCACCTGTATTTAAATCATGCCGAAAAAAAACCTCTGGAAGTGCCCCGAATCCATAAATCACCCTTCGTTTACGATCGAGCGCAATAGACTGTATGTATGCCGGTCCCCACGGCCGTGCCAAGTAACGAAATTCGCCCGTTCGGATGTCGTACTGGACGATACGTCCGCCTTTTGCCTCAAACTGCTTGTCGATATCATGAAATAATGCAACCCCGCCGTAGAGCGTGTCTCCATCCAATTCCAACGAGCGGTGTAGCTTCGCGTCAAACCGTTCGCCGATTGTTTCGTAACCGCAGGAGGAAAACTTCCCCATCTTCCGGTCGAATTTCCATAAAAGCTCCATGCTGAAACTGCCGATCCCCACGTATATATTGTCGCTTTCCGGATGATAGGCCAGCGATGTCAGCGATATCCATTCTTTTTTATAGTTTGGATCGGCAATAAAATCGTCGTATACCCAGTTGTCGAGCACCTCCGAATTCCAGTTGCTAAATACCCCGTCGAAAATTTTATAATGACGAACCTTAAACCTGTTCATTTCCGCTTACTCTCCCTCTGTCGAAGTTCGGTGTTTCCCCACAAAACGAGCCGGTATTGATCTTTGATATCGAAGTAGTCCGTTTACAATCGTAGCCGAAACCTCAACGTCCTCGTTAAAACTGACCAGGTCCGCCCGCTTACCCGTCTGAATGCTCCCCGTAAGCCAGTCAATCCCTTGCATGCGCGCCGGGTTGAGAGACGCCATACGTACCGCATCCGGCAACCGTGCGCCTGCGAGCTTCCATGCCGTCCGAACGACGCGGGACATCGTCGCTATGCTCCCCGCAAAGTTCTTCCGATCCGGCATAACCGCTACTCCGGATTCAATAAAAATCCGACGTCTGCGCTCTTTGTCGTCATAGATTTCCGTACCTTCCGGCAGTTCCATTCCGCCCGCCCGGATGCAGTCCGTTATCAGCGCAACGCGTTCTATCCCCTTCACCTTAAAAACAAGCTCCAAGATCTCCGGCGGCAGATGCACCCCGTCGCCGATTGCCTCAACATTCAGTTCGTCAAGCAGAAAGGCGCCCTCTACAACGCCGCCTTCGCGAAAGGGTCCTTTTCTGTGCACTCCAGAACAACCGGAATATACATGCGTTACACACGAAAACCCATTTTCAGCCGCTTCCCGCACCTGTGCGATCGTTGCATCGGAGTGGCCGATGCTCGCGACGATTCCTTTGCCGTTAAGAAGGGTGGCAAATTCGCAGGCACCGGGCAATTCACAGGCAATCGACCATCTGCGAATTTGGTCGCTTGCATCAAGGATTTGCATGTATTCCTTTTGGTCGGGATTGTGCAGATATGCTTCGTCCTGTGCGCCGCGCTGTTCAAATGAGAAGTACGGCCCTTCCAGATGAAGTCCTGCAAGATTCGGTATACCTTCAATGCTCGATTCCTTTGCCTTCAAATTGTTATAGCTTTCCAGGCAGGCAAGCGTTTCTTTGATTCCCAAGCTGGAAATTGTCGGGAAGATCGTTGTGGTTCCGCCCTTGACATGCGTTCTAAGAGCCGTTAAAAAAGCATCCTCGTCACCGTCGCGGAAATCCGCTCCTCCTCCTCCATGCACGTGCAGGTCAATAAATCCGGGCGCTAAATAGTCGCCCCGCGCATCAATTTGGAGATCGAATCTGCCGTCCTGTGCAAATTTTCCGGAGCCAAAGCCGGATATTACCCCATCCGTCGCGGTCAGCCAGCCGGGTCCCAATACCCTGTCGGGTAAAACCAACTGTGCGTTTTTAATCAATAGATTCATGTCTCCGCCTTTCCGCACTAACAGTCGTGTGCTATCCCCGTGAAACTCAATCCGAACCCGCCGTTTCAAGGAACGTGGCAATCGCCTGCCGTGAAGCTCGCGTATCTACGCCGACGGCCGAGATCGTAACGAACGGATGCGAGCTCGCCTTTCGCTTCATGTCCAGTATGTCGGCCCGGATTTGCTCTGGCGTCTTCTCAGCAAGATCTTTGGGATGATAGCGCAGGTTGATTTTCGTGGACAGCGGGAACTCCCCAAGCGTTGCTTTAATATCGGACCACGCTCCAACTTCGATAAAATCCGGTTGAAGTTTTGCATAACTTTTCGCGAGATGCTCCATTGTCTGGCCGCAATGGTGGATACCAAACGTTGAAAACCGCTGTTTTAGCCGCAGATCTTGCGGAGCTAAAAAACGATCGTAAGTAGCGGCAGACACCATTTCACAAATGCAGTTCGAAGTGACGTAGAGAAGCGGATCGATTTTTCGCACAATGGCGGTCACGCCCGCACCGATGCTGCGGCTGTACCTGCTTATCGCCTCTGCTACATCCAGAATTGTTTGGCAGGCAATGCCCAGGACATGGTCTGCTAGCTCCTCTTCTATATAATAGTCTTCAAACAACAACTGACCTCGCAGATCAATCCCCAGATTTTGCACGCCGTGTAAATCCAGATAGCTTTCCACATAACCATATTGGTTGATGAGTTGCCGGTATTGTTCGTCATAGACTTTCCAAAACTTGTTCTCAGCTAAATCGACCGGCTTTAGCGATGATGTCCGTTCGTCCGAGAGGTTTAGCGGCGCCGTATATGGCAACGCGCGATCAAAAAACTGAACATCACATCCGAGCACCTGTGCCTGTACAAATTCGCCTGCCAGCAGATCGGAATCCACTAACGGCCTTGGCTGCGGTTCTTTCTCACCAAGCCCGTATTCGCCAAACTCTTCATACAACACCCTCCGCATATCCCTGTCGCGGTCGATCCGGTAGCGAGAGTCGGTGAAGAATCGCTGCTGAAATGAAAATCCGCGTTCAGCCCACCACTCCGGGTGAAATGTAATATCCGTCATCGCCATACAGTTTCACCTTACAATCGATAAATTCTTTTTGCGTTTCCACCCAAGATCATCCGTTTGTCTTCTTCCGGCAGATCTGCCAAAGCAACGCGTCCTATTGCCGCCTCCATTGAATTCCAGTACGCATCCGACCCGTACAAAATCTTTCGTGCCGTCGCCCCGCGAACCATGGCTTCCAAAGCGCCCTGCCAAACATAACTGCAGGCGGTGTCAAGGTACACGTTTTCATGACCAGCCGCAACGCAAATCGCTTCCTTCACAGCGGCTTCTTCCCCGCCGGAGTGCCCCAGAACGAATATCGTGTCCGGATACAGGTTGGCAATTTCATGAAATCGTACGATGTCTTCAGCTCCCCAGGTATGCAGGAGGATCGGCAGGTCCCGATTTGCAGCAAACGCATACGCATAGCGATATTCTTTACATAAGAAGTCTTTGCCGTGCTCCGTCGGGTGCAGTTTGATTCCTACAAACAAGGCATTTTCGGCATACTTTGCGAGCTCGCTCTGAAAATCGTCCCTGTTTGGATTTGGTGCCAGAAAACCATAAAACCGTCCAGGATACGCTCGACACATAGAAATCAATTCGGGATGTGCCTGCCACAATTCCCCGGTTGTCCAAAGATTGCTGACGATTCCGCAATCAATCCCGATCGTATCCATCTGTGAGATCAAGTCACGATAATGATCAAACCGGCTAAAAAACCTTGAGACACGACCGTTGTGCATATGAGCATCTACAACAAAACAATCGTCCAGCGGCAACCCCGCCAGTGCTTTTTCCTGAATACGCATGCTCATAACACCTGCCTTTCGAGCAGTGTTTCCAGCGTTGCATGGGCAATCAGCTCCTTTTCGCGCGCGGAGATCTGTGCATATGTCACCAAGCAAACCGCACTGCCGGCGGAAAACGTACCCAGATTGGATCCGAATACAAGCCGTTTTGCGCCAACCGTTTCGCAGAATGTCTGCAATAATCCAAACGATTTCAATCCGGAAGTTTCCGCATAAACGTTATCGTGTGTCCGCATGATTGCCAGCAGGTAACGCGCGTGCCGGTAATACAGGTTTGTAATGATGATCTTTAAATTCGGATGCGCGCAGCACACCGAATGAACGGTTTCCCAGTCCGTTTCCGCCTGATCGAGAAGAACAGGTGTTTTGCGCTGTTCCAGCATTGAAAGCTGTTCACCGATACACCAATCCGAAAGAGAGAAGCTCAAAGAATTGAACTTTGGAAACAGCCGTACCATCTCAACTTTGTTCTCGTTCAGTCTCTTGCGCAGCTCGTCAGCATCATAGAATTCTCGTGTGTGGTTGGGCAGAATCAGCCAAACAGGGGAATAGAAGCGATTCTTTTTCGCGATCAGGTCCATTTCTTCGTTCCCATTGATCGGGTGTAGGTCGAGAGCCGCATTGTGATAGGCAAATCCATGAACAATTCCGCAGGCCTGCGCCAGCCTGCAAACCGCGTCCGGTTCATACACGCGCCAGCCCGATACGGCATTCGGCGTCCCGACAGCCATATTACAATCAACAAAGCGGATCACAGAGTTCATCGCCTCCCTCGCTCGAAAAAGGAGAATATAGCATTTGCATCTTCGACGCAATCGGAGAACCCGCCGGAATCCGTTGCGCGGGGTTCTTTCATAAGCCCGTCGTCCGGGTGAATTCCCAGAGCCCGTCCGTTTGTCATCGCAAAAACATCTCCTACGTCTGAAATCAGTGAAAATCCGGGAAGAATAAGCGTCTCAGGAAGAAGATAGGTTTCGTGTTGGAAAAGTTTGTCGATCGACAAAGGATAGTCCAAAATCGCTGCTTTTTCAAAGCACTCGTCCACAGCCGCCGCAAGCAGTGCGATCAGCGCGCCGGCGCCCTTTCCCACCAGACGTAAACATTCCTGCCCGCTTGTCCGGCATACGTGTTCCGCAAGCGCACAGATTTGATTGACCCGGTCCGCCATTATGGATTCGCCCGCAACGACGGCCGCATTGAACAGCCGCGTTTCCGCGTCGTAACTCTGGAGCGTTTTCCGATAAGCGGTCTCAATCCCCCAGGGCGTCGCCTGAATAAGCCGGTATCGTATCGCAAGCTTGTTACAGAGTGCCGTATCATCGGTGATCGCTATGCAAACGGGACGATCCGTTTCCGTGTCGGAATACGAGACAGTCCGCGCGCCTTCAACATGAAGCAACCGGTTTCCACCGCAGATATTTTCAACGGTCGTTCTGCGATGCCGGACGTCCAGCATGGCAATCAATGCGTCCCTGCGCTCTTGCAGCGTGGGCGGCCTTTGCAAACGCGCCTGCTCCAGCAAATAATACGCTGCGTTGATCGGTGTTTCCCGCTTTGTCCCCTTCGGTATGCATGCAAGTGCCTCCATCGGCTGGATAGCAATTTCGCATTCCGCATTCTCCGGCGCATCGTTTCGCAACACGCGGTTGAACCAGCGGTATGCGTACATCCGCGTCTCCGCGCAAATTTCGTGCGCACAGTCGGCAACGCATACTGAAAAATCATTCTCCCGGCCCAACAGCTTGTAGGCGAGAGACATTTCCGCTTCCAGCAGCCGTACGCCCTCTATCGGAAAGTAATCCTTGCTGCCGGAACTTACCATGAGCGACTTTGGCAGCGCCGCCCAGAGTATATCCGAGTAATCGATCCCTTCGTCAGCGCTAACGTCAATCAGGCTTTGTTCACAGTCCCCAATACCACTTTCCGGCATAAGCAAGGCTTGTTTTGAAAGACATTGAACAGGGGAATATGCTTTCACACGGTCGTCAAGCGCCGCAAGAAACGTAGTTTGTGTGCCACCTCCGGACTGTCCCGTCATCCCGATTCGATCCGGGTCAACATCCGTACGTGAGCAGATATAATCCAGAACGCGTTTACCATCATGCACAAACAGCGACATAAGGTTCTTTCCCAGCAGATAGAACAGGTTGCCGGGGATCATATGCATCCCGACCGAATATAAATCTTCCGGCACGTTTCCAAAGCGTTTGACGAGTTCCGCTGGCTCAACAATCATCCGCTCTCCCTGTGAAACCGGATCATATGTAGCCACGACAAAGCCCTGTATCGCCAAGTTCGCGCAGAGGATTTGATTTTCCGGTATTGCTTTTCCGTAGAGCCAATGACCGATCGGTACGACAATAGCGGGATAAGGAGCGGTTCCTTTTGTCGGCAGATACACATTGATCGGCAGCGATACGTCCGGTAACGTTTGAATCGTGACGTTTTCAATCATATATCCGTCTAAAATCAATCGATTTGTCACAGCAGGGTTGAGATCGCAATTTGGAAAGGACTCATCGACTGCGCGCATGAACTTCTGCCGCATTCGATGTGAGCGGGACAATACCGTTTCCGTATCCCGCTCCTGCAGAATACGCATCACCGCGTCATCCCGCAGGCGGAATCGTTCGCTCAATTCCGCTACAATACTTTGATAGCAATGTTCTTTCCAAATATCCATCTTTTGCCTCGATTATCGTTTGTATTTCGATATCAATTCCGGAGAACAAAGGGACGCGGAATCCAAATCCGCAAAAAGGTAAAAATCTTTGTGTGTTTTCAGCAGGCTTGCGGGCACCATTTCATCCACGTGATCGCTCTCCAGCACTCGTCGGATTGCATTTGCCTTGACTTTGTATGGTACGGCGGAAATGATTGTTTCGCACTGCATGATTTGGTACGGCGTCATGGAAATCGCTTGCTTAGGCACATCGTCCACGGTCGAAAACCATCCCTCGCCAACTTGCTGGCGTTTACACCGGTCGTCCAAATTTACAACGATATACGCTTCCCGGTTTTCGAAATCTGCGGGAGGATCATTAAACGCGATATGACAGTTTTCACCGATTCCGATAGCCCCGACGTCAATCGTGTCCTCCCTTAACCGTTCCGTCAGCTCTGCAATGTTCTTTTCGACGTCGCCTTCGCCATTGACGAGAACTGCTTCCCTCAATCCATCGACTTTCGAAACAAACCGTTCCTTGATATATCTGCGAAATGAGGCGACATGACTTTCCGGCAACCCCACATATTCATCCAAATGAAAAACTGTAACCCGGCTCCAATCAACATCCTGCTGTACCAATGCCGCAATTGTATCGAATTGTGATGCGCCGGTGGATAGTGCGATACGCGCATATCCGCGCCGCTGAATTCCCGCGTTGATTTTCTCAGCCATTACTTTTGCGGCCATTGCGCCGACCGCCTCCTTGGATTTCGCAATGGAAAAAAGCATAAATGGTCCTCCTACACGTAGTAAACGTTTTCTTTTTTATGAAAAAATATTATTTGCCAAAAGCAGAGACGGATTGCCTCTCGATCACGGAAGGCTCCAAATACACGCTGTATCCAATCGCTCGGCCTTCTCTTTCCAACAAAACAAGCTCACTCGCCTGTTTGCCGATCATTTCCGCGTCAACGCGAATCGTCGTCAACGCCGGAAACGACATTTGCGAAAACACGCTGTCGTCGAATCCCATAACCGATATGTCTTCCGGTACACGTATTCCCCGCCGTGCCAGCTCGATCATTATCCCAACGGCAACGCTGTCGTTATTTGCGATTATTGCAGAATACTTCCTTCCGGAATCCAGCATCATGCCAGCAAGTTCTTTGCCCGCTTCAAACTCGGACAGGTTATCACTGACGAACTTATCGTCAGGCGAGACTGGTTTCTGCGCATTCTCCAGCGCCATGCGAAAGCCTTCCCATAGGTTCGCGCGAGAGGTCCGATCGATGCTCATTGTCAGGTATGCTATGTGTTCATGGCCAAGTTTGAGCAGATAATTCGTTGCCATCTGGCCTCCAATGCGATAATCGAAGAAAACACCATGAAACGACTCTGCCGTAACCGGCTTGTAATCGGTCACTACAACCGGTACGTCTTCCTTCCGCAGCGCTGTAAGCTGGGACACGATATCTTCACTAATACAGTCGGCAGCAATGATCACACCTGAAATGCGTTTTCCACGGATACTTTTCAAAATGGCGCGGCGGTCGGAATGTCCATTCATAAGGTAAATCAACATACTGTATCCATTTCTGGACAGTCCCTCTTCGATACCCATGACCATATTCGAATAAAACAGGTTCATAATGGATGGTATGATAACGGCAACTTCCTCGCTGGCGCTGGTCTTGAGACTACGAGCCAATATATTCGGAACGTATCCCAGTTCCTTTGCCGCTTGCTCGATAAAGCGTTTGGTTTCCGGGCTTGTCGGATAGTCGCTTCCACTCAGAACACGCGATACGGTGGCAATCGAAAAGCCTGTTTTTTTTGCTATGTCCTTTATGGTAGCATGCGCCATATCAGTACCCCGTTCTCATAGAAGTATAGTATACGTTTTCTATAGTGAGATTATCATTATTTGAAATTGTTGTCAAGATTTTGTTTTTTGCGAATATATTATCATTTATTATGCTAATTTGTGCTAATCGCTCATTCGCGAGTGCTTGATTTGTGTATTAAACAACTATTCAGATTCCTGTTTCGCATGAAACGTTTTCTTTAGTCGCGCACTCTAAGCATTTGCACATAACTATGTATGCAATCAATTTTTGCTCAACTAGAGTATGTTTCTAAAGTCTGAAAGATGCAGTTTTGCTGAATTTGCTTGCAGGTTGAGACGGAAAGCGCAGGCACAGTGGTGCTGCGACGAAGTTTTTCAACGAAAATATGCAAGTTGAGACAGCGGAAATACGATTTTGTGATTTTAGAAACACACGCTAGGCTCGAATGCACTTTTCAATTGCGCCTTTCGCAATATAAGCAGTCGAATAGCAGAGAGGGCCTGCATACATGAAGAATACCAGCGGCAGTGTGAACGGAAATGTCAAAACCATCAGCGCCGTAAGCAATACAAAAATAAAAAACGAGAGCATGTTCATAAGCGGACGAAAGGCCGTCAATCTGAGGGAATTCAACAGAACATCACTGATCGGCAATTGCACTATCCCCATCAACGAAAACGTATAGACCGACGCCTGAAAGCATACGCCAAGTCCGACTATGGACAAAGCGGCCAGTAAATAATTGTGTATGCCGTCAAAACGCAGCAATGCGCTGACTGAAATAAAAAGCATATAGCCCAGAGCCGCTGATATAACAGCGTAAATTGAACCGGCGAATAATGAGCGTAAAAATTCGGTTTTAAACCGATGCCAAAAATCACCCCAAACATGGTATGGCTTGTTCGTAACCATTTTATTGCAAACATACGACATCGCAGTCGCCACCGCTGGAATAGTTAAAATCGGAAGGCAAAACATCGTAGCAATGAAATTCAATTTAATGAGCTCCCAGAAATTCGAACCAAAGATATGAAAAAAACGCGAAAGTCCCCTTTGTGGGACTTCTTCGGTCGCTGCTTTACAGGTCAATGGTTGTGTTTCAGATGATCTCACGCTCTTCTCCTTATACTATTGGATGTTAGGCAGTATAGCATCGTGTTGCCGGTTCGTCAAACATGCTAAATCGCGAGTAAGACAAGAACCTTACAAGCATTTCTTAGCTATCGTTTTCCCTGTTTGCGATACGGCTCTGCTGATCTATCCCCCGAAAACCGGACCAGCTCAAATGTTAGGAAAAAGAGAAAATGAGGCGTCCACCAAATAGTAGTCCATGCTGAATGTTCAGCATGATTTTTACTTCATTCCGCTATACAGCAGCTCCAGATGCTTACCAATGTGTGTTTCAAGCCGGTCGTAATAGAGCGAGTCGTTTTCACGCCAACAGCGATACAGGTGCGTCCTGAAGCGGTATTCTCCGCTTTCATCCTTCGCGTTCAATATCAACCCATACGTAATATGAATCAGCTGACGGGCGTCGTTCTGCTCAAACAACTCCGGTAGTTTTTCATCCGATAGCGTTTCGAGCTTTGGAATCCGGTTGAGATCGGTCGTCACATGATAGTACTTCGTCGCCTCATGAAATGCACTAAGCGCATAAGCATGGATTTCCCGGTAAAGGCTCGGGTCTGCCATGGCGATCACGCGCATGGCTTCCAGCCAGTTCGTCCCGGCGGTCTTTACGTGGAAATTCCCCTGCGTCAGCCGGCCGATGATCGAGAATACGGAAAATTTGTCCGATCCGGAATGGATAGACAGTTTGTAGCCGAATTTGCGCGCGATTGCGGCGTGCACGCGCATCTCCGCTTCAAACTGCTTGAGATCGCCAATATAGTCGATCCCTTTCTGGAATTCGCCGCAGAAACGCGGAGCCACCGTCGCAAATTTCACGCCGCGGCGCAGCAACTCGCTTGCAACAAAGTAGTGTTCAACCGGCGTGGTGGGCGTCATGGTTTCGTCGATCGAAATCTCAAAATCCACGGGATTGCCCTTGATGTGCGTTTCATAAATATGGACCGCGTGATCCAGCGCGGCGGAATAAATCAGGCATGCGCGTCGAAACGCCTGCTCGTCGAATACGACCGTTTGATCTTCCACGACAAATGTTTGGTTGCAATAAAGCGCTTCCAGCGCGGCATCCGGCTTGTATGCTTCGTCAACCTGCTCGTTTGTCATGCCGGTTACATCGTTGCGAATTTGTTCGCTGCAGTCCAGTGTAATCATCGTGTAACCGTTGGAAAGCGCATACTCGACTTCTTCGTCGGTTTTGAGATGGTCCCCGTCGGCTCCGAAACCTTTTTGAAAATCTTCGCGGAAGACCGCAAAGGTTACGCAATCCAGAACGTCCGCATACGTGCGTCCGGTCAAATTCAGTTCGCGAATGGACTGCTGCGCCAGCACCGGAACCGTGTCGTACCGCTCAAAAACCCGCAAATGTCCGGGCGTTGCAATGCCGAGGCGGTCGCCTACGCCAAACGTTCGGACGCCGCCGAGGATCGGTTTGGGCGCCGTGAAAGGAAATAGCGCGCGCAGCAGTTCCGCGTTTTCGTGCGTTAGCGGAGCCAGCAGGACGCCGTCTTTTTCTTCGCCTGCAAAGCCGGGATTCGGACCCGTTACAGCTAAAATGTCCGCATCGGCGCCGCGCAGCATCGAAACGGTCGCTTTACCGGCGGAGTGGGTTGATTTTGGATATGTTTCCATTACAGTTTCCCTCCTTATGACAGATGAAAGAACGCTTTTACGTTATTGTAGCACACGTTCTCAATGATCGTTTTACTGAATTTGTGTTTCATGGGCGTTCTTCTTGTCTCGCATTCCGTAATAGATTCCTCTTGCCGAAGAATTCTTCCAGTATTCGGGTGGAAGTGAAATCTCCTCATATCGTAATCCACCCTCTTCCGCATTCAACAGCATCCTTTTCAGCGCGAGCAGCTTGCTCGACGTATCCGCTGACTGTAAGCAACGGAAAGCCGCGATCGTTGCTGCGTGGAGAGCGTCCTCCGGTTCTCCGTCGGATAAAAAGGAAGCCAGGAATCCGGCTATTGCTATGTCTCCGGCGCCGGTTGCTGAAACGATCTGCTCCGTATAAACGGGTAATTGCCAGAGCTCCCGTGCGCCCCAGCATTCGGGTTTCGGCATTGCGCGACCCATATTTGAGAATCGACCAGCCTCCGCAGAGCGCAAATAAAGCCCTTTTGCACCGATCTTCAGCAAAACGATCTTTGCCCCCATGGAAAGAAATTCATCCGCAATCTCACGTACATCCGAATCGGTTGCCGATTCGATAAAATTCTCTCCGTTGCGCATACGTACCTTTTCAGCATAGCGCTCTCTGTGCAGCATAAAAAAGCTTTCTTCGTAGCTAGGTACAAAAATATCTACAAATGGCAGAATTCGTTCTAAAATGGGCCTCCAGTCGATCTTCCCCGCCTCGCTATCCAAAGAAGGGAGCGACGTATCCATGGAACAGGTGACGCCGGTTTCCTTCGCGGCCTGCAAAAAGCGCAGCAATTCATCCCCGTTTTTTTCATACATTGTGGGCATGGAGGTTGGATAACCGAAGTGCAACAGATCGCATTCGGCTAGTTTCGCCTTCCGTAGATCACTTGCCTGTGTCTGCTGTGACGCACCTTTTAGAAATACGGAAATTTTGTCCATCCCTGCGGGCGTCAGCGCAATTCCAAGAGATGTTGGATGCAAGGGGTCTGTTTCCAATTCGAATGGGATGTTTTCCCGCCGCAGTAGCGTTTCAATGGCGGTACCTGCAAAATCATTGTTCACCTTGCAATACAGACGCGTTGGCACGCCGAGTTTATGCAATGCTATGCCCGTGTTGCCGACGCATCCTCCGAGATAAAACGCAACGCTCGCCAAATCAGTCACTTTTCCCTGGGCGAAAATCTGGTCGAGTGGTTTCTTCGCCTGTTCAGCCAACACCGGCGTAATATCCAGAACGACAGATCCCATCACAATGGCACTTTTCATATCTTGCACAGCCTCTCGAAATTCAAAGCGTAAGCAGCCTTCTTCATTCCCCGACAGCCGTATTCTTGCTGTCGCCCTGCAGTCTGTCAAACATATATGGAAGGTTGATTTTTGCCGCCTGTCCGCAGCTGCCGGATAACTCCATCCAATGCATCAAAAGCGTTTTACAGCTCAATTCTGCGTTTTGTATCATTTTCACATAATCCCCGCCGTTGTTATACGCTTCTATCGTCCCTTCCCGGGCGGCATTTTGCAGATCGGTCGCCAAATTAATCTTGTTAATACCGGCTGCAACGGCTTTGCGTATGTTTTCGTCGCCGGAACCGGAGCCTCCGTGTAGCGCGATTGGCATGTTTCCGGTCGCCGCTTTGATCTCCTTAAGTAAATCAAAATTGATCTTCGGCACAAATCCTTTCGGATACTTCCCGTGCGCGGTGCCGATTGCAACCGCAAGGCAGTCCACGCCTGTTTCTTCCGCAAAGCGTTTTGCGTCCGTCGGCGACGTATAGAGCGAAGCGTCCCGTCCGTCCAGTGCCGCCGCCTGACCGACATGGCCAAGTTCGCCCTCCACACCGACGTCGACGCTGTGGCAAAGCTGTACGACCAGTTTCGTCGCGGCAATGTTTTCCTCCATCGGCAGTTTCGAGCCATCCAGCATGATGGACGAAAACCGGTTGTTCAGCGCATATATGACCTTTTCAAGATTCGCGCCGTGGTCGAGGCAAAGCGCGACCGGCGCGGTGGTTTCTTCCGCCAGCCGCCGGATCATGGGCGCCATCAGTTCGGCGGTTGCGTGTTTTGCCATCTGCATCCCGCCGATAATGATAATCAACGGGGCCTGTTTTTCGTCTGCTGCCGATATCGCGGCACGCGCCATCTCCATATTCATCGCGTTCGCGGCCATTACGGCGTAATGATTCGCGGCGGCGTGTTCGAGCAGCGGCTTCATGGAAACATACATGGTTTCAATCCTCCCGATTGTAAAATATCATAAAATATAAAAAATGCGTTTATCGCTCAAATTTCAAATGCGCCTTCGTCCATATCCGTTCAACGATAAACCCGTGATACAGACCCGTCAGCGCAATCCCGCAGACGGCATAAATTGCGCACGCATACAGGAATAAGCCCGGAAAAGCGACAAACAGCGCAACCGGCAAAACCTGTACAATGGCCGCAGAAATCGTCAGCGGCAAATAGCGGATGCCGAGCGCAAACGCTGTTGTTATCAATTTTGTAAAGCTCCATCCGGAACGTTCCACCGCAATCAGTGGGAACATGTGCGCCTCCCAGAGTAAAGTGACCAGCGTAACGACGCCAAGGAACGCAAGGAAGGCGCTCCACCAGTGTGCCTCAAGGACAGGCGCAACATATACATTCGCGACAACCAGCGCAAACAAGGCAAGTATCAAAAACCACGCACCGCTCGCACGTTTCAGGCTGCGCCGGAATGACTCAAAAAACACATTGGGCCGAACGCCTTCCTTTGCAAGGATTTTTCGGATGCACGTAAAAAGCGCGGACGACGACGCGCCGATTGTAACAATCGGCAGCGAGCATAATATCCACAGAAAATTGCAGAGAATCAATTCTCCGAGTACATCGAAGAATCCGAGTATTTTTGTTCTGGACATGCGTTGCTCCATCGTGGCCGCCTCCCATTGCGAGCGGCCCCGCGGTGAAACCGCGGAACCGCTCGTCGTTATTTCTCTCTACTGTTAACGATTATTCGCCAAACAGCGCTTTTTGATAAATCTGCATGCCATCCTCAACACTGACTTCACCAAGCAGGATCTGCTGTGTAGTCTGCGCCCATGTGGTGGAAATGAATTCCGAGGCATACGGTGTGAAGGGGAATGTTCCGGCGTGATCCATGCCTTCCAGGCAAACCTGCAGGAACGGATTGCTCTGGAAATCTTCACGCGCCGTAATGGTCGTGTTCATGTCACTCTTGCCAGTGCCTTCAAACCACATTTCCTGTCCCTTGCCGTTCGACATGAATGTTGCAAAATCGAAACAGGCATCCGGGTGTTCCGTGGAGGAAAGGACGATCAGGTCTGTATCAGTCAGCACATCCCACTGATAACCGGCTTCGCTCTTGGGCAACGTGAAGGCCGCAATGTCGTCGCCGAACGTCTCGATCATGCCCTTATGCGAACCGACATGGTGGATCACCATTGCCGCGTTGCCGGATTTAAATGTTGCCATGATCTCTGAATAACCGTCGGACGGCGCGGTTGCAGGCGCCCAACCATTCGTATAGATGCTCTTGAAGGCTTCCATACCTTTGACTGCTTCGGGCGAGGTCAAATCATCAAATGTTGCACCGTTGGCATGCAGGAAGTAATACCAGGATTCCTGACCGCCAGGACCGCGCAGCGCAAGGCCGTAAACATCGGTAACACCGTCACCGTTCGTGTCCTGCGTGCATTTTTCGATTGCCGCCATGAACTCTTCATAGGTTTGCGGGACTTCGATTCCGAGTTCGGCAAACATAGACGGACGATAATACACATACAGTGTTTCATACGTCCAAGGCATGCAGTAATACTCGCCTTCGGTCGCCGTGGATTCGGAGATGGCGTTCCAGATCGAATCCGAAATGGTGTCCTTGCCGTCCCAGGCGTTGACATAATCCGTCATGTTGTAAAGGTATCCGCCGTTATAATACATGGAAGCGCCGGAAAAACGGAATGTAGAAATGTCGGGGCCGCCGCCACCGGCAACCGCAACATACATGTCTTCCACATACGCGCCGCCGTTCCATGCATTTTCTTCCGCAACAACGGTAACGTTCATGTCGTTTGTGGCATTGTATTCCGCCACGATCGACTGCATCAGTTCAGACTGTTCCGTGGTGTCCGCCCAGTACCAGAACTTAAGGGTGATCGGCTCGCCGGTGGTTGCGTCAGTCGACTGCACCTCTTCGCCGGACGCTGCCGGTTCGGTCGCTGTTTCGTCCGTGGTCGATGTGCATGCTGCAAAGCTCAGCAGCATCATGCAGATGAGGACGAGTGCCATTAGCTTTCTCATTCTTCTTTCTCCTTCTCATTTTTATTAAGGGTTAACGCCCCCTAAAACGTTCATTCATAGAGCGAGCGGATTTCAGCCCGCTGCGCGTCGGTCAGTTCTGTCACTTCGCTATTGTCCATGGACGTGTCCGGCGCTTCAATCAGCACCATCTTTGTTCCCGGCGTCGTGATTGTGTTGTGCCAAAGCTTCGCGGGTATGCTGTAAATGTGCCCGCGCTCCATAACGGTTGTTTCAAAGGTCAGTCCACTTTCCGTTTCAACTGCGGAAACAAGCGTGCAGCTGCCTTCCATCAGACCAAAGAGTTCGTCCGTCTCGTTGTGACGTTCAAGACTGTTTAGATTTTCAATGGCGTTGGCCGGTTTGAAATTTTTAATGCCCACCATCCATTTACCGTTTTTATAGACGGGACCCATTCCTTCGCCTTCGTAATTATACGATTGAATTTTCATTTCTATCGCGTCCTTTCCGTTATCGCAGCACTTGCTTGCACTTTTCGCAGATGTTTTCCGGCGTTAAACCGTACTCACGGAACAACTCGTCCGGCTGACCGGATTTTCCGAATTTATCCTGAATGCCTACCATTGCGAACCGTGCGGACGACTGTCCGCAGAGTACTTCTGCAACGGCGGAGCCAAAGCCGCCGATCACGGAGTGCTCTTCCGCGGTGACGATGCCGCGCACTTTGGAGGCCATCTCCAAAATTGCGTCCCGATCAATGGGTTTGATGGTGTGGAAGTTCATGACGCCCGCGGAAATACCCTCTTTTTCCAGCATATCAGCCGCCAGGAGCGCAATGTGTACCATCAATCCTGTCGCCATAATGCAGACGTCACTACCGCTGCGCAGCAATTGCGCTTTGCCCGGTTCAAAGGGCGTATCTTCGCTTGTAACATTTTCCACATCCGGACGCGAAACACGAATGTAGACCGGGCCTTCCATTTCGGCCGCAGCAAATACCGCCTTGCGCATTTGGTTGGAATCGCAGGGAGTAAGGATGCGCATGTTCGGTAGGCAGCGCATGACGGCGATGTCTTCCACCGTCTGATGGCTGCCGCCGTCCGCACCCACGCTGATGCCGGGGTGCGAAAGACCGAATTTGACGTTCGCATTCACATAGCACACCGTATTGCGAATCTGTTCAAATGCCCGGCCGACGCCGAACATTGCCATTGTGCTCACAAATGGGATCAATCCTGCTTTTGCAAGCCCGGTCGCACCGCAAACCATGTTGGCTTCCGCAATCCCGAAGTTAAAATGTCGATCCGGGAACTGCTCCTGAAACAGGCAGCTCATCGTTGTGTGTCCGAGGTCGGCATCCGTTGCGACCACTTTATCGTTTTGCCCACCAAGCTCGATGAGCGCTTCGGCGTAGGCCGTTCTCATTGACTTAGCCATTGATTGCTTCCTCCAATTCCTCCATCGCGGCTTTGTATGTTGCCTCGTCGATGGTTTTTCCATGCCACATAAAATTATTTTCCATAAAGGAGATCCCGTGTCCCTTGATTGTTTCGCAGCAGATGAACTTCGGTTTTCCGACGACCTTCTTTTGAAGCGCGGCAGTAATCGCATCGATATCGTGTCCGTTTTCCAGCCTGGTGACGTCCCAGCCGAATGCGGCGAACTTTGCACACATATCGCCGACGTTCATAATCTCATTATTCGAACCGTCGATCTGCAGGCCGTTGTGATCGAGGATCATTGTGAAATTATCAAGTTTATACTGCACCGCAGACATCGCAACTTCCCAGATCAGTCCTTCTTGGCTCTCGCCGTCGCCAATGATGGCGAACACGCGGTAATCCTTGCCCAGATGTTTTGCCGCCATGGCCATGCCGCCGGCAACAGACGCACCCTGTCCAAGAGAACCGCCGTTGCAATCGACGCCGGGAGTGCACTGTGAGTCCGGATGTCCCTGCAGGTGGCTGCCAAGTTTTCGCAGCGTGGCAAGGTCTTCTTTGGGGAAATAACCTTTGTCCGCCAGCACCGCATACAGGGCGGGGCAGGCGTGTCCCTTGCTCAATACCACGCGATCACGATCTTCCATATCGGGGTTTTTCGGATCGATGTTGAGGACGTTGTAATACAGCGCCACCAGAATATCCAGCGCCGACAGCGACCCTCCAACGTGCCCGGAACCGGCAAGGTATATCATCTTTACGATATCTTCTTTCAGTTGCAGGACTTTCTTTTCGTAGTTCATAGTTGAGTTCCTCCTAATTTATCCTTTCACAGCACCGGCCGTTAAGCCTTCAATAAGACGCTTCTGCGCGAAAAAGAACATGATGCAAACAGGTACAACGCTGATGATGCCGCCGGCAGTCAGCATGTCCCACTGGACGCCGAGTTGACCGATCAGGGTTTTCAACGCGACCGTGATCGTCCTGCTGTCGGCATTGGAAAGAAGCGAAGCATAGGTATATTCGTTCCAAGCCTGCATAAATATATAGACGCCCGTTGCCACAAGACACGGCTTCATGATCGGCAAAAACACCTTCATGAATGCCTGATAACGGTTGCATCCGTCAATCTGCGCGGCTTCTTCCAGCGATACGGGTGTGTCCTTGATGTAACCGTTTAAAAGCCAAACGCAAAACGGCAATGTAAACGTCGTATAGGCCAGAATCAAAGCCGTCGGCGTATAGAGCACGCCCCAGCCGCGCATGATCGCATACAGTGGAATCAGCAGTAGTACCGTTGGGAACATATTGTTGCAGAGGAACAGTCCCATGAGGAATTTCCTGCCGGGAAAACGGAACCTGCAAAACGCATACGCCGCGAGAAGCGATAAGATCAGTGTCGTCACCGTCGTGACCGCGGCCACGATCAGGCTGTTTTTCATATAGCGAATAAAATTGAACGTTTCAAACAGGTCTTTATACGCAGAAAACGTAATGTGATGCGGCCAATAGGTAACGACCGCGCCATAAAGCTCCGACTCCGGCTTGATGGACGTGATGAATATCCAGTAAAACGGGAAGATCAGCAGTATCATGAACAGTGCAAGGAGGATTCCCGTTACGACTTTTCCGGTTTTTTTCTTCGCTCTGCTTTTCATTTACAAATCCTCCTCCGTACGGAATGAGTAGATCATATACGGTATTGCGACGCACATGAGTATGACCATCAAAAGTACCGCCAGCGTCGAAGAATACCCAAGGTTCATCGCCTTCGCCTTTTGGTAGATGTAAACGGACAATGTTTGTGTTGCGTAGGCAGGTCCGCCTTCAGTCATGTTAAAGATGACGTCGACCGAGTTGGCGACCCAAATAACGCGTAGCATCAACGACACCGTAATGGAATTCTTAATCGATGGAATCGTGACCCTCGTCAGTCTTTGTGTTGCGGATGCGCCGTCGATGGCGGCGGCCTCATATAACTCGTGCGGGACGCTTTGCAGCGCGGCGAGAATCATCAGCGTAAAGAACGGGATCCCCTGCCACACATAGGTAAAGATTACGGAGAGTAGTGCGGAGTCCGGCTGCGCCAGAAAGCCGAAATACTGCTTGAAAATACCGAGCTTCACGAGAATATCGTTGATGACGCCGTAGTTCCCGTCGTACATCCAGCGCCAGATTAATCCGACCAGAACGCCCGGCACGACCCAGGGAATCATGCTTGCGGCGCGCAGAAATCCGCGACCTCTGAAACTCCGGTTCAGCAGCATTGCCAGCGCAAACCCCAGAATAAACTGGAGCGACACACACAACACCACCATCAAAAGCGTTCTCCAGACGGAATCCCAGAAGAAACTGTCGTTCAGGACCGTCCGGTAATTTTCGAGTCCTATGAAATGGATATCTTTGGGGGAATACCGCAGATCATAGTTCTGCAAACTCATGACCAACGCTTTGACCGCCGGAATCAAAACGATACAGCAGATCGTAATCAACGCCGGTGCGACCAGCAGGTATGGCCAGAGGTACTTGTCTTTGGAAATAGAAATCGGTTTGTGTGCCTTTCCCGATCTGTTCATTTATTCACGGCCTTTCTCTTGAATTTCAACTTATCGGCTCTTAATTCGCGCCTTGCTCACCATCCAGATCGATGCGTACAAAATGAATGGTTTCCTGAATGTGTTTTTCCATGTTGTAGCGCGCGCTGATGCCATCGTGTTCTTCAATAGCCTGAAATATCTGGCGATGCGCCATCTTTGCATTTTTTAAGCCGACATCCTTATCGGTCAGTACTTGCTGAGTCCTCTTGACGGATTCACAAATAGATGGAACAATTCTGGAAAGGATCACATTGTGGGTGCACCGGGCAATGGATTCATGGAACGCAATGTCGAGTTCCGTTGCCTCTGCATCGTTGATATCCACTGTGTCAAGCTTTTCAACGAGCGCGCGGAGCGTCTTTATATCCTCCTCCGTGGCACGCTGTGCCGCCGACATCGCAATTTGCGGTTCCAACAGCAAACGCGCTTCCAAAAGCTGGTCCAGCCGCATACGCTTTTCTATGGATTCGATGCCAAGCGGATCGTCTCTGAATCCAGTCGCATTGTTCACGAACGTGCCGCGGCCTTGCTGGACTAAAACGATCCCTTCCGCGCTGAGATACTTCATTGCCTCACGGATAGTAGCGCGGCTGACATGGAAGCGATCCGCCAGTTTCGATTCGATTGGAAGCCTGGCGCCCTTTTCCATGTTTTCGCCCCGGATCAAATCGACGATTTGCTCGGCAGTCGTTTCAAACAACTTTTTATTTGTAGTCATGGTTCCCATAGTTCCTTCCCCCTATTCGATATGTTGATCCAAACCGATGGCGGTTTTTACGTTGAAAAAACTTTTATGTGAAAAAATGGATTCGGCGCTGTAAGTATATGGAACGCAATGTGTGAGATTACTTTGCGCCGGTGTTCTGCGATGCTAAAAAGAATTCGTTCCTGGAAAATGTGCGGCTTGCTATTGCCTCTTTTATTTGGATTGGTCAGCTTGTATTTTGGGTTGCATTTGTTACGTTTGGTTTTATCGGCGTTTCCGTCGCGTTACCTTTGTTTCCGGTATCGAAGGATTCCGCTTCCGTGACTTTCCCATCCTTCCAGTGGAAATGGTTCAACGTCCCAGCCTTTTTGGATGCGTTGCTCAATCTCTGAATAATGCGGTATTCCGGACGATCCGATGGCGCTCTCCAGCCGACTCGCCGCGCTCCCCGCGGCCAGTTCGGCCGTTTGGGCAAGCGGTCTGCCCAGCAAAAGCCCCTGCAAAAACCCTGCCACAAACGTATCGCCAGCTCCGTTCGTCGAACGAACGTTTTTAACGTCCAGCGACGGAATCCAAACTTCCTGATTCGACCAGCCGACCAAATCCTCCGGCGCCAATCTTCCCATCTTTTCTATGCGGGTTCTGTCGGCCGACTTGAAATATGCACCTGCAATCCCGCACTTGATTACAACCATTCCTGCGCCCATTTCCAGCAATTCATCCGCCATCTGTGATATTAGCTCGTCGTCAAGAATCTCACGAATCCCCATGTCGGGGTGTGTTTCCCTTAACGCAAGGTAACGTTCGCGATTTAGGAGCATCAATATCTCCTCATAGCTTGGTATAAACACATCGACATGTGGAAGCGTTTTGGTTAGAATCATACGCCAGTCCGCCATAGCCGACGGTGTGTCTACACCCGGAAAGCTCGTATCCAGCGATGTTGTTGCGTCCGCTCGCTTCGCCCTGGAAAACAGCGCCGAAAGTGTTTCGCCATCATCAGAATACATGCAGGCCATTCCGGTCGGATAGCCAAAGTGCAGCAGGTCATTTTCCACCAGCAGTTCTTCGGGTATGTCCTCGGCGGCATATTGCTGCGATGCCCCCCTGTTGTGCAAAATCGTTCTGTCGCCTCCCGGCGGGGTCAGTATCAAGGAAGCGGACGTGTTCATCGTCTCCACCGCCGGCACGGCATAGCGGCATCCGGTTCTCTTTAAAAGACTTGCAGCAAGATCGCCAAACGCATCGGAGCCGATGCGGCTGAACAAACAAACGTCTGTGCCAAGTTTATGCAAAGCTACGCCTGTGTTGCCCACTACTCCACCGAGAACAGTTTGTATCCCGTCGAGATAAACGGTCCCGCCAGAGGTAATACGTTCATTGCTGGAAGAATTCGGGCCGAATACCGGTATGATGTCAAGCACCAGTGTGCCAGCGATTAATGCAGTTTTTGTGTTTTGTTGATTATTCATATTCATCCGATGTATTTCTGAGAAGTTTTCATTTTACAGCGCAATTGTACGTCATCATCCGATGATTGTCAACATATTATCACTATTTTGTTGATTCATCTGATGAATTTAGCAAAATTCATCATTCCTTTTTTCCTTGATCGAGCGTAAAAACTTTCGAGAAGCAGTGTCATAACGCTATGCCGTGTGGAAACGCCGGGTTCTTTGGCAACACGTTTATCGACCATATTATCGATAAAAAAGCGGCTCCACCTTTTTACGTCAGGCAGAGCCGCTCTTATGAATGATTGTCTGTTGCTTATTGTTGTAAATTGCCGCTTTGTGCCGTGCCATTTGCAAGCATACCCACCGCCGACCGAATAGTCGCGTCGCTGATATAATCCGAAGCGCTTGACGACAAGATTACGATCTTTCCGCGCTTGCTGCGAGGAACATTTCTGCCAAATTGGTGCTCAGTACGGCATTTCAATCCGCCATCGAAAAGTTTTACTTTTTTCTCGTGGCGCAGTATCCCGGTAATCTGCCCCAAATTTATGATTTTTGAGCAATATTAGCAAATCAATCCTTACAGTTAACGATCGTGATCACGATTTGAGGATTTGGGCAATGACTGCAGCCCGTCACCGGATACAACCATGACGCGCAAAAGCAAAGCCACGGAGAAAAACGATCGATTTTGCTTTCCTTGTAACAACCGTGTTTAGAGCTGTTCTTACTGTCGTGCCCTTTCCCGCTTCGATGGGATTAACAGGATCATTTCCCAGTAACACGGCTGTGCTGGAATCTGCTTCCACGTGGATTAAACCCGTTGGCAATTTTCTGCCCATTTTTACGGTTTGCGATACAAGTACTCTTTCAAGCCTTGCGTAGACCAAAACAGTCCGTCGCTTTGGCATCTGCACAGAGAACGGCGCACTGAATTGAAGCAGACGATATGGGGGACACTCTTTTGCCGTATTGGAAATCAAATTAGAAACGAGTTCTCTATGCCTTCAACTCGCTGAATTCCTTGATTTTAGACAGTGTTTTTCTCAGGCATTCGAAGAAATCGGACGATAATTCCATTATCGCAGATTCATTTTCCTCCTTGAAAGCTCGCTGCAGTTCTACCGCAATATCATGCAGGTTCTTTGCGCCAATGTTGCCGGCGCTGCTTTTAATTTTGTGCGCGATCTGTTCTCCCTGCGCAAAGCTTTTCGACCGGATCGCGCTGCGCAATTCCTCTGCGACGCCGCTGTTCTCATCAGTAAAAGATTGCAGCACCAAACGATAGATTGCTTCGTCCCCTCCCATTCGTTTAATTCCATCATTAAAATCAACGGTGTACGCTGTGTCCGCTAGAATATTCTTTGAGGTTTCTCCCCGTTCTTGAACATTCGGTTCTTTTCCATGTAAGAGAGTGATCAGCGTTTCAATCAGCTGATCCGGTTCGAACGGTTTGCTCACATAACTCCAAATGCCATGACTTCGGCACTTCTCCTCGATCCCAGCGATTGCATCTGCCGTCATTGCAACAATCGGAATGTCCTTGCTGACCGCTCGAATCAGCTCGGAAGAAGTATATCCATCCATCACGGGCATATGCAGGTCCATGAGAATCAGATCGATCTCGTTCTGATGCGCCGCAAAATATCGATACCCTTCTTCGCCGTTTGAGGTGACGATTACGACAAAGCCGGCCTGCTCCAGAATACTTTTTGCGATGAACTGATTTGTCTTGTTGTCCTCCACAAGAAGCAGTGTATACGAGTAGGGCGCAGTCAATTGGTTATGATTTTGCTGCTGCTTCTCCTCCGGCGGCTTGATATTAAGAATCTCGACAATCCCGTTATACAAGACAGAAGGAATAATCGGCTTTGCAATTCCAATATCGATTCCCGCTGACTCCAACTCGTCAAACAAATCCTCTCGCATCATTGGTATGAGAAGAATCGTCCTGCAGCTGCGGTCAATTCGCCCTTCCGCCCTCAGTTTTTTATAAAATTCGATCCCTCCGCTTTGCGGCGTCGCATAATCGATCATTAAGAGTCGATATGCACCATCGCCCTTTGTCTTTGAATCATCCAACTTCTCACGCATCTGCTGTTCCGTACCAACGATCTCGTTTTGAATTCCAAATGAGCGAAGGTATTCTTTCAGTTGAGCACGCGTGCTCTCCGGGTGAAGCAAGATTAGTGCGCGTAAATTTCGGAAACAGTCAGACGACATACGTGCGTTCTTTGCAGCTTCCTGTTCAGCGTCAACCTCCAGCGGCAGATGCACCGTGAACATTGACCCCTGCTCAAGTTCGCTTTCCGCAGATACTTCCCCTCCCATGAGGTCGGTCAGGCACTTCACGATCGAGAGTCCAAGTCCGCTTCCCCCGAAGCGCCGGCTGATGCTGGAATCCCCCTGATCAAACGGAATGAACAAGTGCTTCAGTTGCTCCGGCGACATACCAATTCCTGTATCGCTGACGACGAACGTAACAACGCATTCCGCAGTTTGGGATGCGTCTGCCGAAATCCTAACGCGTACCGCCCCGTGATCCGTAAACTTGACGGCATTGTTGATCAGGTTCAGTAAAATCTGCTCAATGCGCAGTGGATCGCCTAAGAACATCGACGGGACGTCGGGACTTTTGTTCACGGACAGCTCGATTCCCTGTTCCTCCACCTTAACGGATTCTATGCTGATGATTCGCTGAAGTATTTTATCCAGATCGAATGGTACTTTCTCGATTGTAATTTTTCCGGCCTCGATTTTTGAAAAATCCAGAATATCATTGATCGTTCCAAGCATGTTGCGCGAAGCTTGGAAAAGCTTATCCAAATACATATTCTGCGTCGCCGTCAGTTCGGTTTTCTTCATCAGATACGCCATGCCCAGTATCGCATTGAGCGGCGTTCGAATCTCGTGCGACATGCGCGCAAGGAAAAGAGACTTCACCTGGTTTGCCGAAACAGCCTCCTCTTTGGCCACCATGAGCGCTTCCTGCGCCTCTCTGCGCTTGGCGACCTCTTTTCGAAGGCGGATGATCCAAAAATAGGATGCCGTCAGAACCGCAACAAGAATCAGCCCGGCAATCCCGATCACACGGAGAACATAGGAATAATCGACCGCGCCTTCCACGTCGATCCATTTGTTGGTAATCTCCGTGCGCTGTTGTTTTGTAATACTTGCCAAAGCTTTGTTTATTATACTTACAAGCTCCGGCCAGTCCTTGCGAACCGCAAAATGCAGGGATTGCGATGGATCTTTTGTACTGTCTTCGATTGGAAAATATTTCAGGTTTGAAATGCCGAGTGACTTTGCAAGGTAGCTTGATGTCGCAAAATTCCCGACGAACGCAACTTCGGTTCCGATAGATACCGCACGCAAAGCCGCTTCTACCGTCGGATAAAGACTGAGCTTGATATCGGAAAACTGTGTCATGTAGCTATGGTGCGAACTATTCATTTGAACCGCAATCGTCTTGTCGGTCAAATCTTTAAAAGACTTAATATCCTTCGTATCTTCGTTGACAAATATTGCCCGCTGAAATGTAAAATATGTATCCGAAAACAAAAAATACCGCTCTCGTTCAGCGGTTTGGCCAACGCAAGGCAAAACGTCCAGCTGCCCCTGAACCGCCTTTTCATATGCTTCAGTCCAAGTCAGTCCCTCGGCAACTTCCATCTGCAATCCGGTTTTTTCGCAGATCAACTCGATATAATCCGCCGTAATGCCTTTATATGTACCATCTGTATCGATGAATTCATACGGCACAAATGTTGGATCGACGCCTAAACGGATGACTGGATGTTCCGCAATGAAATCCAGTTCCTCCTGCGTCAACTGGATTCTCGACTCCGGACTGTTTTCCTGCGCAAGCGCCGTCGGTGAGATAATGATCATCGACAGCAAAAAAACAGTCAAAACGAGCACAAACAATTTGGATGGTTTCATGCGACTGCTCCTATTCTGTCTGTGACTGACCAAAGCTTTCTACAATCTGCTGAATCTCACTTCCGATTTCAAAGAACGCGTCCAACAATTCCGGGTCAAAATGGGCGTTGCGTTCCGCCATCATCATTGCAAATGCTGCTTCGTGTGTAAACGCGGGTTTGTAAACGCGCTTGTTCACGAGTGCATCGTATACATCAATAATCGCCATCAGTCGTCCGGCAAGCGGTATTTCCTTTCCCGCAAGTCTTCCAGGATATCCCGTTCCATCATATTTTTCGTGGTGTGCCCCGGCAATTTCCGCAGCCGTGCGAATAAACGAAAGTCTGTCGCTTTCCGGACCCATGCATCGGAGCGCCTCCACGCCAAAGGTGGTATGCTTTTTCATGATCTCGAATTCTTCCGCTGTCAATTTACCCGGCTTGAGCAGGATATGATCGGGAATGCCCACCTTTCCGATATCGTGCAGCGGCGTTGTATCAAACAGCTCTGCCGAATAACTTTCCGTCAATACTTTTGTAAACGGCTGCTTTGTCCGAAGATGCGCGCATAGCGCTTGCATCATGAGTTGCGTTCGCTTGGTGTGGTTGCTCGACTCAATATTGCGCACCTCGAGCAAACTCACCAGTGCGTGAATAGTAACGTCACGCGTCAAAACGCTTTCGCGTGTGCGTTCCTGCACCTTTTTTTCCAATATGATATTTTGCTGCTCCAGGGCGTCACGTGCATTTTTCAGCTTAATCTGCAGTTCGACCCTTTTCCGCAGAGATCGGATGTTGAGCGGTTTTCGAATATAATCTACAGCGCCTAAATCAAGCCCCCGCATTTCATTGTCAATCTCGTCAAAATTCGTAAGCACCAGAGCGGCGATATTTTTGTACTTCGGATGGGCTTTCATTTGCTCCAAAACCTCAAAGCCGTTCATTCGCGGCATATTGATATCCAGAATGAGGATATCGGTATTTAAATTTCTTTCCAGTTGCTCCATCGCTTCAACGCCGTCATACGCATAGATCAGTTCATATTCCGATAGAATGCTGCTGATAACGGCAACATCGGTCCTGGAATCGTCGACTATCAAAATCTTCATTGCGATAGCTCTCCTTATGATTCAATCAATCCATTGCTAAAATTTTGTTTCCTTCAGACTTGATCATAGATAAGAACGATTCTGTTGTGATTTCGCCTGTCATAACGCTGTGTAGGCCTGACTCGTAATATTCCTGCTTGATTATTTGCCACTCGGGTACGGGTACATCGATGCTAGGATTCCCAAATCCTTCGATGAATACCTGATAAATCGGATACATCTGCATCAGCGGCGTGTCTGCCATGTCCATTCGAATAGGCGTACGGAAGGGATAATACGCATCGTGCTCCGGGCTGTACTCCCCGTTTAAAATTGCCTGCTGTGCATCGAGGGAGATCATGTACCGGATAAATGTTACCGCCTGCCGCTTCCCCTCCTCGCTCATATTGCTGGGAATTGCAAGCATCATCGGACCTATTTCAGAACACACCCCGATTTGCTCGAGAGGAATGACGCCGACTTCAAACGGCGAGCCGTTTCTCTGAATATCCGATAACCCCCAGATACCTTGGATCTCAAATGCTACCTCTTGGTTTAAGAAGCTCTTCATTGCTTCCGAACCGGTGTCATTTATCCACGAAGATTGTGCATGCGCGCCCAATATGTTTTTGTAGAATTCGATTGCGGCGGTTGATTCCGGGCTGTTGATCAACACTTTTTTCCCGGTTGAATCGACGAGCTTCCCGCCAAACCCATAGATGAATTGATTCACCATCCAGGAAATATCATTGCTGTCAGCCCCCACCAACCCGATGCCTTTTGCGTCCGTATTCTGTTCAATCTTATCCATTGCCGAGACAAAGGAGTCCAGATCTACGATCGACTCAGGTTCGACATCCGCTTGTTTCAGCAATGTTTCGTTATAGAGCAAGCACATGGAATGCCCAAGCCAGGGAATTCCATATCGGTTGCCGCCTTCAGCCCCGAGTTGCCAAACTACCGGATAAAACAGAGCGGCATCCTTCTCAAATTCGCTTGTTAGGTCACGTAAGAGTCCCTGCCTGCCAAAATACTGCACATATCGATATGGCAAAACAAACACCGTTTCAGATTCACTCTCCAGCAGCGCCTGAATTTCCGCCATGTCCTCGTTTCCGCTTATCACTTGGACGCCCGCATCGTTCGTCGATTGCTGATTATATTGCTCCACGATCTTCTGAATGGCCTGACCGCGGCCTGAATAGTCAGCCCATGAAATCCGGAACGACAAGGCATCCTCTGCTTGTGCCGCTTGAGGCTGCGATCCGGAAAGCGTTTTTTGATTCGAAGTGCAGGAAATTTGGCATAATATGAGAGCCACAGCCATCAGAATTGAGCAAATCCGTTTAAATGTCATATATATCCGCTCCATTCCAAACGATTCATCCGTTTTAGTTCAGGGTTCGATCAGTACACATGATGCTCAATTTTTGATTCGATTCGTAAAAAACGTGTCTTGAGGAAGGGTTTTTGTGACGACGGTTCTGTGGTTTCCTTCATTTTATATCTATCATATATTATAACTTTCCATATCGCAATAATCACGTCGGATCGTTTTCCAACAAACATTGCATGTGACGATTGAAGATATGCGTATTTGTCACTTGTAAAAATTTTTACAGACATGATTTCCGTTTAATTGCGCGTAAAACATCGTTCTTTGCTGGCTAAAGTGCTGCGCAAACAGTTCTATATGACCTTATATTTGTTGTTTGTCCCAATCAATAACGGTTAGAAACGATACACACACGTAATCCATATATTTTAAAACATACTTGCATTCAGTTGAGGTTATTTGCATCCAACCACGGGTAATCGCGCGCTTGTTTACCTTGTGAAGGTTTATTCAGAATCCTCATCTTCCGGAGCTTTTTCTTTAAGTGAAATTAGGGATTCATAATAATCTGTAATTGCTCATAATAGGTTCTTAGCACAAAGCAAAAATGGCTCGGGTCAATCCGAGCTGTCTCGTTTCTTTTTTTAGAGTGTATCGTTTCGCCAGCGCGACACTGCTCAAAGAAGCAGCAGGAGCGATTTGCATTTCTTTACCTACTACAGCGTGTCGGCACTGTCCGCAATGCGCAAACCCAGCGATATTGCCGTTTCAAACAGTTGCTTGTTCTTTTTATTCATCTCCCCATAGTTCTTCAGACAGTTGATAACCGTATCGCAGGACTCGATTCGCCTCAGAGCGTTTTGATAAACTTCCTCGCCGAGCGGTTCGAACGCCTTTTCAAAAAACACCTCGCCAGCAAGGTCGCAGGCGATTTGGTAGTCGATATCATTTTCATGTAGAATTCCCGTTATAAACGGTATTCTTTTTTTTTGCAGCATTCGATACTGGGCAATGCCTGTTCCGCCACCGGCTATCACAAAAACTTTGGCCTCGCCTTGAGGGCGCTCCATCTCAAAGCTTCCGAAGAGAGGGTTATAACTTCCGTTTGTCAATTCATACAGCTCGCCGATCAGCTCTTTTTGAAATATATCCTGCGGCGGCCCGAAATGCGTGATGGTTTCACCCTTCACACACATCACAAGATCAGAGACCTTTTGCGCCATTTCAAGCTCATGAAGCGACATAATAACCGTTATCCCGCGCTCCTTAGCCATTGCTCTTAAAACACTGAGAAGCTCAAGCTTATAGTGAATATCCAAAAAGGAAGTTGGCTCGTCCAGAACGATGATCTGCGGTTCCTGACAAATGGCCCGCGCGAGAAGGACTCTCTGCCGCTGTCCGTCGCTGATCTTGGTGAAATCCCTTTCCTTCAGTTCCCAGGCGTTAACCAACTCCATCGCCTTGCGAACCTGAATTCTATCCCGCCGTGAAAGCACGCCAAGCAGGCCCGTATACGGATAGCGCCCCGTCGCAACGATATCCTCACAGGTCATCAATTCAGTCCTGAGTTTTTCAGTCAAAACGACGGATATCTGATAGGACATGTCCTTGCTGCTCATATCGCTGGTGGAGCGGTTGTCAATATAAACCGTACCACAAATACTTTTCAGGTGCTTTGTTATACTTTTTAAAATCGTTGATTTGCCGGAACCGTTCGGACCAATCAGTGTCAATATCTGACCCTTCTTGAGGCTTATCTCGATTTCTCTTATTAACGGCTTGCCATTGTAACCAACCGTAAGTCGGCTGGTACGGAAGAAATAGTCCATATCAACCGCGCCCCTTTTTTCTCAACAGGATTCCTATCACAACAGGTGCGCCAAACACTGCGGTCACAGAGCTGATGCTGAGTTCCAACGGCGCAAAAACAGTCCTGGCGATTAAATCACACCCCAGACAGAAAATCGCCCCTCCTAGAAAACATGCCGGTATAACGATGATCGGCTTTGTAGTCTTTAACAACGCTTTCGTCAGGTGTGGCACTGCTATGCCCACGAAGGAAATCGGCCCGGCAAAGGCGATAACGCAAGCGCACAGTACGCTGGAAAGCAATACGAGCGTAACGCGGAACAATTTAATGTTCAATCCCATGTTCTGCGCGTAGTTTTCGCCAAGCTGATAAGCGCTAATCGGTTTCGATATCAGAAAAACGACAATGCTCGTAACCAACACCACGATTGCCATGATGCGCACGTCCTCCCAGGAGGTCCCGGAGAAGCTTCCATTGGACCAATTGTGCAGATTGACGATGTTGGCATCATCGGCAAAGGTAATGATGAAGTCGGTAATCGCAGAGCATATGTAGCCGATCATCACGCCGCTGACGATCAGTATAGACGAGCGCTTTACCGTTCTTGCGATCAGTAAAACAAGCCCCATGGCGATCATGGCGCCGATAAAGGCCGCCGTAATCAACTCCGCGGAGTTGATTGCATAACGCCGTGAAAGCGCCATCACCATGACGACGGCTACGACTAATTTTGCACCGGATGAAATTCCCAGAACGTAAGGTCCGGCAATAGGATTGTTAAAATACGTCTGCAGCAAAAAACCCGACAACGCGAGGGCGCCACCGAGAACAACACCGGCTATCGTTCGGGGCAGACGAATTTTCCAGATGATATCGTACGCCGTTACATGCTTGAACTGGCCCAGTAATATTTTGCCGATATCTCCTATCTTAATTGCTACACTGCCAAGCCCAATATTCAGCAAAAGCAGAATGATGAATAAAACAAACAGAACCGTCAGTATGACGCCGTATCTCAAATATCTTTTTGCGGCTTCGTCCGGATTCTCCATTTCGCATCCTCACTGTCGCACTGCCGTTGCAACATTATTTTAGTTTGTACATGAAGTTCAACTCTGTCAGGCTCCCGTCACTCAGAAGCATCCGATGGATATCGGAAATCATCAGTCCTAGCTGAGTTGTTTCCTGAAAAAGGTTCTGATTCGTACACCAGACGTCGCCGTTTTGCACGGCCTTAAAGTCGCAAAGCAAGCTGTTTTTACCGACCAGCTCATCCAGCGAAGATATTTCGCCGCCGATGGTGCTGTTATATATGATAAAATCCGCGTCCTTGGCCGTCGCGTAAAACGCTTCCATTTCGAGTGTCACCGTGTTCGTGGCTTTTTCCGGATCTCCGAGGTTTTGAAAGACATAATTAGCACCAGCCAGCTCGATCATCTTCGTCACATAGTCGCCAGATTTTCTGGCAACAACCTTGCCAGAGGAACTGATATAGAAAAAAGCTACTGTTTTTTCGGTATTTTCTTCGCTGACAACGTTGTTCAAATAGGCTGCCTGCTCTTCAAAGAGTTTTTCCGCCGTATCTTCCTTGCCCACGAGCGCCGCATAAAGCTTGATCCATTCGGTGCGCGCCAGAGGATGCGACTCGTAACTCGACTGGTCGGTGAGAACCGGGATGCCTACTTCTTCCAGCTGCTCTTTCACTTCCGGAGCGTGATTGATCATTGTGGATTCAATTGCCAGGCTACAGCCTTTTGACAGAATCAGCTCATAATCCGGCGTTCTATATTTCCCCGCATAAAGGATTTCACCATCTTCCATCGCCGCCCTAGCGTTATCGATATACCAATCTTCGGCCTCGGAGCCGGACAACGTAATACGATCGAGCGAATCCAAAGCGTCGAACAGGCACATTGCGGAAGTGGCGGCGAGATAGATGTTTTGAACTGGACGGCGCAAAATTGTAATGTCTGCATCGATTCCTTCCGGAGCGAAGCCTTCCTCCGGGACAAGCAAGTAGCGGCTGCCGTCGGATATGGAGATCAGGGTATAGCTTCCATTGTAATAATCTACGCTGAAGTTTTTTGCATACGCAAGCTCCAATTTACGCTCAGGCTGCCAGCCATTGCCCAACCCTTTTTCGTTCCAATCATCCGCCGTCGCGCCGGAGCACGCGGAAAAAAGCAGCGACAGAATCAAAACAGCGCATAGCGTCAGCGCGGAAAGTTCGCTCTTTATCCGACCATTGTTCATATTCAGTCTTCCGCCTTTCGTCTGCGCATTACGACCATGACTGCCACCACGGCGGCCGATGCCACAACCGCCGCTATGATAACGGTCCCGACGATTGTATTGCCGCCTGTGGGTTTGAGTGTGGAAGAGTCAAAATGCAGCGTATAGTCGATCAAGTGGGGTTGACTCATCGCAGTTGTTTCAGCACTGATCGCAATATCTCGATCCAACGCGGCTACGGGTATTTCAAACACGGAGTTGTTACCGGTGTCGACCGGCAGGTATTTCACCCCGTCAACTAGCATAAAGTCATAGTACGGGCTGCTCCATGCGATGCAAGCCGTCATAACATCGCCTGTAATGATGATATTTGTGGGTGAGACAACGCTTGCCCGTCCGGAACCGCCGGAAAGTGTCACCTCGACAGAATATTGCCCTTCACGCGAAAGGTCTGCCGGCGTGCAGGCACAAAGCGCCAGTAACAACAATATCAACAAAAATATAAAAACTTTTTTCATAAAGCACCTTGGCAAAATGCGTAAATTCTGTACGCGCAGCTTTTTGCCACGCGTACAGAATCTTTCATGCGTTTTATCCTAATCGACCGGAACCGGGTTGGACACCGAAACCGTATGGTCGTACCACGTACCCTTTGTTCCCACGAGCGCCACCGAGAACGCTTCATCGATCGCAGGGACCGGGATATCGAATCCGTACACTTCGTCTGTTATCCCGTCACTGTAGGTAACGCTGTCAATGGTTGGTTCCAGCAACGCTGCTCCGTCCTTTTGCGCGTCTTCCGCAGTGCCGGCAAACAGGTTGAGGATTTTTTTCGACATCAGGCTGACGTGGATGGTCATCTCGCCATTCTCCACCATCAAAACGCCTTTGCCGTCACACGTTTCATTCAAATGAAACATGCTGCTGTCGGTAACAAAATCCGCACTATAAACACCGTCGGCAAGTCCAGCGCCCGATGTGTCCGCTGCCTGCTGCACCTCAGTCCTGTTCAGGCTTCCGTTTCCACAGCCAAACAAGGCTAAGATCGCTATCGCGAGAATAACAGCAAGAACACGCAATTTTGTTTTCATACTGTTCCTTTATTTGATCACGACCGCCGTGTGTGCGACATAGATCTGTTGGATGGCGGCTATTCTGCCGAGACCCGAGATCTGGCAGTCAATGCTTTCGAAATAGTTGGAAGCATTGAACTGGCTCTTCCATGAATCTGCGTCATCACCGGCCATATCGTTGTTGGCATGATCGCCGGAAACCACCATCATCGGTCGAAGGATTACCTTTGTAAAACCAGCCGCGTGAATTGCTTCGATCACTACATCACAGGCGGTATCAGCCGGCTCTCCTTCCACGGTACCGATGAACACATTCTCATAGCCCAATGCCTGCATCTGCGTATGCATCTGATTGTAGGTTACGTTGGCCGTGTGAGACGTGCCGTGCCCCATGAATACGAATGCAACGCCGTCTTCAGCAGCCGCTCCCACGCTTTCATAGCCGGATGCCGCTACGGCTTCGGCCACGATGGCCACGGCAACGCTTTCCTTATCCGCGTTGATGACAGTTGCATCAGATCCGACCTCACCCAGCAACGGTTCGGAAACGATGATGGATTCGAACTGGTCACGATATTCGTCAAGCGCGGCGATCAACTCGTCATACTCCGCACCGTGCATCAGATGGGTGGGCTGCACCACTAGATTCTTAACGCCGTTGGCAACCGCACGTTCCAGCGCCTGCTGAACGTTGTCGATCTTCTCGCCATCGCGGGCTTGAACATGGTTGATGATGATCTGAGCGGTAAATGCTCTTCTGACCGACCAGTCCGGGTAAGCCTGCTGCAGCGCTTTCTCGATGCCGCCGATGTCCTCGGCGCGGCTGCTGTTGAACGATGTGCCAAAACTTACCACCAAAAGTTCGTTTTCGCCGATGCCATCTCCGTTGAGGGGATCATCCAACGATGCGTCGCCGGTATCTCTGCCGAAATAATCCGGGTCGGCAAATTCACCCGATACCAGTTCCTTCTGGGCATCCGTCAGAACATCCCACTCTTCTTTTGCCGCCATACACTGCGCGTCTGTTTCATCGGTACGTTCCTGCACATAGATGGTGTCGATTAGAGCCGCAACCTTGTCCGCGGCCTCCTGGTCGTTTGTTGCGGAAGCTGTGTCGGACTTTGCGCTGCAGCCGAATGCGCAAGGAATCATGGCCAGCGCAAGAACTGCGGCAAGAATTACTTTCAAGCGTTTCAAAATCATCTCTCCCTTTGTTGTTTTTATTCTGTCCTTTACATCGCTTGGAAAAACGTTCTGCGACATAAAAAAAGTCTGCGATCAGCTTGCAGACGTTGGTTTATGTAGGAAGCAAAGACACACCTCGATAGAGTCAGGTATATCTCGTTCTCATGCATGACCCCGGTAGTCCGCAGGGCTGTATGCACCGCGCAAATCGCGCGGTAGAAACAGGCAAGTATTCTGACTTATCGCCCGCGTTTTCCTTGAAACGCAGCCTTTGACGCCTTCCCGGAATCTCTCCCAGTGACGAATGCCAAAAGCATCGGCAAATTACAGCAACGGCCTTGTGTGGGATTTGCACCCAGCTTCCATGACCTGTTTCCGATATGAAATTTGAACACATCATAGCACCGCCAATATCCGAAGTCAAGGCGCATATTGACAAAACAGAATCACGGATGTAAGGTAGAGCCACAATTGAAATGGGGAAGCAGGGTGAAATTCCCTCGCAAGTGCGTTGCCGTTACAGCCGGATTACCATGTTTCATATTCCTTTGCGGACACCGAAGGATATGGTTTGAGATAGCATACGTTTAGCTGCCAAATCAGCCTCCGGCCTGCGCCGGAGGCTTTTTATGGATGTATTGCACAAAAATGTAGACGGAGAGCTCCTCCGCTGCGGATATACAACCGGCACCTGCGCTGCGGCCGCAGCCAAGGCGGCGGCAACGATGCTTTTTACAGGCAAGCCTATTGTTTCCGTCTCGCTTCTCACACCCAAGGGAATATCACTTGTGCTCGATGTGCTTGATTCGCAAATAACCGCGCGTTTTGTTCGCTGTGCTATTCAAAAGGATAGCGGCGACGACCCGGATATCACAAACGGTATCTGGATCTACGCAGAAGTTGAGAGAATACCGGTCGGCATCCGTTTGAAAGGCGGCGAAGGCGTGGGACGCGTTACAAAGCCGGGGCTCGACCAGCCTGTCGGTGAAGCGGCGATCAACTCCACACCGCGGAAAATGATAACGCATGCCGTAGAGTCTGTGATCACCGAGTATGGGTATACCGGCGGCCTTTCCGTCTGTATTTTCGTGCCAGGCGGAGAAACGCTTGCAAGACGCACGTTCAACCCGCGGATGGGCATCGAAGGCGGCATTTCCATCATCGGCACAACAGGTATCGTGGAGCCCATGAGTAACGCTGCGCTGATCAACACCATACGATTACAACTGCGCCAGCTAGCGGCCTCGGATACAACCGGTGTGCTCTTTACACCGGGTAACTACGGGAAAACCTTTGCCGCTGACGAGCTCAAGCTTTCCATGAACGCGCACATCACCTGTTCCAATTTCATCGGCGATTCCATCGATGCAGCCGTGGAACTCGGCTTTGGACGAATTCTGTTGATAGGGCACATTGGCAAACTTGTTAAGCTTGGCATCGGTATAACAAACACACATTCTTCAAATGGCGACGGACGAATAGAGACAATCATCGCCTGTTCTCTTAAAGCGGGAGCAGAGCTTCCGCTTCTAAAGAAAATTTCCGTTTGCGTCTCGACAGACGCGGCGCTCACGCTTCTTTATGGCGCAGGCTTGCTTCATCAAACAATGAAGATCCTTGGCGCACGCATCGACGCGAGTCTGGCGCGACGTGTACCCAAGAATGTAGAAATTGGCTATCTATGCTTCACAAACGCAGATGGTTTCAACAAAGTTTTAACACAAAGTGACAACGCAAAAGACCTGATGCTGCTTTGGAGGAAAAACGCATGATTTATTTTGTTGGCGCCGGCTGCGGTGCGGCGGATCTCATCACCGTGCGGGGTGCGGAACTTTTGAAAAAAGCCGACGCCATCATCTATGCAGGATCTCTTGTGAACCCTGCGCTGCTTAACAACGCAAAAACGGGTTGTGAGATTTTCAACAGCGCAGAAATGACGCTTGATGAGGTGATCGCCGTGATGGAAAGCATGGAAAAGAACGGAAAGATGACCGTACGGCTTCACACAGGCGACCCTTCCCTATACGGCGCAATCCGCGAGCAGATGGACAGACTCGGCGCACTTGCTATCCCTTATGAAATCTGTCCCGGCGTCTCCAGCTTTTGCGGTGCGGCAGCGGCTCTCAGGGCCGAATACACGCTGCCTTCCGTGAGCCAAAGCGTCATCATCACCCGCATGGCGGGCAAAACATCCGTTCCTGAGCGGGAAAGCATTCGCAGCTTTGCCTCACTCCATGCCACGATGGTGATCTTTTTGAGCGCAGGATTGACACAATCGCTGCAAAACGAACTCATTGCGGGCGATTACGAGGCGGAAACGCCCGCTGCCATCGTCTATCGAGCAACATGGCCCGAAGAAAAAATCGTACATTGCACCGTTGGTACGCTCCATGCTGCTGCAACGGAAAGCGGCATCAAAAACCACGCGCTCATCACCGTGGGTGACTTCCTCGGCACGGATTACGAGCTCAGCAAACTCTACGACCCCGCTTTTACCACCGCCTTCCGACAAGGAGGCAAGTGATGAAAGTCGGAATCATAGCGTTCAGTGAAAAAGGGCTTTTGCTCGGCAAGAAATTGATGGGGTATTTTAATTCCATTGGCAGTCACGCAAGTATAACGCGCTGCAAGAACGGTGCGCTTGAAACGTGGGCGGCGGCGCATTTTATCTCGGACGACGCGCTCATTTTCATCGGCTCGGCAGGCATCGCCGTGCGAGCTGTTGCCCCGTATTTAAAAAGCAAGCTCTCCGATCCCGCCGTTGTCGCTATAGACGAACTTGGAGCTTACTGTATACCGCTCCTTTCGGGCCATATCGGCGGTGCAAATGAATTGTCGTTGGAAATCGCGCGCTTGCTCAAAGCCGTTCCCATCGTGACCACCGCCACCGATTGTAACGGTGTGTTTTCCGTGGATACCTGGGCCAAAAAGCAGGGTTTTGCAATCATCAATCCCGAGTGCATCAAAGGAATATCCTCACGCCTTCTCGTCGGGGGAACCGTACGGCTAAATAGCAAGTTTCCCGTAGAAGACGCGCCTCCTGCAGGAATCGAGCTGACCGACGGCCCGGGTGATATTTTAGTGACCTGGCGCACGCGCGGAGAAGCAGATGTGCTAAGGCTTGTGCCGCCCGTCGTCACGCTCGGCGTGGGTTGCAAAAAAGACGTTGACACGGAGGCCCTGGAGGCCGCATTTTTGCTCGCTCTTGCAAAGGCAAACTGCCACAGTGCAGCCGTCAAGCAAGTTTGCAGCATCGATCTGAAAGCAAACGAGCCGGGACTTTTAGAGTTCTGCCGTCGCCATTCATTTTCTTTCCAAACCTTCTCCGCTTCGTCGCTTGCCGACGTATCGGGTGAGTTTTCGAGTTCCGCTTTTGTAAGATCCGTAACCGGTGTGGATAATGTGTGCGAACGAAGCGCCATCCTGGGAAGCGGTGAGAAAGGACGGTTGCTTACGCATAAGAACGCTGCATACGGGGTTACGACGGCGCTTGCCATAGAGCCGTATGTTATTCGGTTCTGTGAAAAGGGAGATGCAAAATGAGTAAGCTATTCGTCGCGGGTATCGGCCCAGGAAACGCTGATGGTATGACATCTGCCTGCCGCGCCGCCATCGAACAGGCGGACATCCTCGTAGGGTACACAAAGTATATCGAACTCGTTCAACCTCTCTATCCCGAAAAACAGACCTTCGCTACCCCGATGCTTGGCGAGGTGGAGCGCTGTCAAAAAGCGCTCGCGTTGGCGGAAGCCGGGCATACTGTGACGGTTGTATGCAGCGGCGATGCAGGCGTATACGGCATGGCGGGGCTTGTGTTGGAACTCAGCACAGAATATCCGGGCGTTGAAATCGAAATCGTTCCAGGTGTGACGGCAGCGCTCGCGGGTGCAGCGCTTTTAGGCGCTCCACTGACACATGATTTTTCAGTGATCAGTCTCTCCGACCTGCTAACGCCATGGGAGCTGATCGAAACCCGTATCGCTTGTGCTGCAATAGCAGATTTTTGCATTGCACTCTACAACCCGCTCAGCAAGAAGCGGGTGGATCATCTGCAAAAGGCTTGTGATATTCTATTAGCGCACAGGTCGCCCGATACGCTCTGCGGGATCGCGCGGTGCATCGGCCGCGAGGGGGAAAGCACGTCGCTTATGACGCTTCACGAAATTCGAAATGCCGAAGTCGATATGTTTACCACCGTGTTTATCGGCAACGCGCAAACAAAAAAGATCAACGGCAGAATGGTGACGCCGCGGGGGTATCAAATTGACTGATATCATACTGTTCGGCGGCACAAGCGAAGGACGAGAGCTTGCAGCGTTATGTAAAAAGAAAAGGATTCCGACGCTCGTATGCGTCGCCACGGAATACGGCGAAGCGCTGCTCGAAGCGGGCGGGAGTGTAGAGGTTCGCACGGGCCGGCTGGATGAAGGCGCCATGACTGCGCTGATCAGGCAGCAAAAACCCCACCTCGTACTGGACGCAACGCACCCCTACGCAGAGCAAGCCAGCCGAAATCTTAGTGCCGCGTGTAAAAGTGCAAACACCCCGTATCTCCGCGTAATGCGCGAAAACGTATCGGAAGGCGACGTTAAGATCTTCCCAACGATGGACGCCCTTACCCATTGGCTCAATATGACCGACGGTATCATATTTTCCGGTCTTGGCGCAAAGGAGGCGCGCACGCTTACTGCCGTGACCGGATTTGATAGCCGTGTTTGGCTTCGCATCCTGCCTGTCACACAAGGACTTCACGACTGCATTGCAGCAGGGTTCCCCGCTCACCACATCATATGCATGCAGGGGCCGTTCTCCCGGGAACTGAACGTCGCTATGTTTCGCGCAGCGGGAGCAACCATTCTCATCACCAAGGAATCCGGCGCGGCAGGCGGTTTTTTAGAAAAACTCGAGGCAGCGCGCGAGTGTGGTATGACCGTGTCAGTCCTGAAACGTCCCGATGAGGAGCCGGGGGTTGCTCTGGATGAAGTAAAAGCCATGATAGAGGATTACTTGATATGAAAAACGTGGCGATCATCGGCATCGGCATGAACGCGGATACCGTAACACGCGAAGGTTTGCGCGCTATTGAGCGGTCGGACGTTCTGTTCGGCGCGCCACGCATGCTGGGAGCTTTTTCGCACTTAGAAAAGCCCTCCTTTCCCGTATATGAGCCTGCCGCGATCAAGGCATTGATCAACGAAAGCGCGCTTTCGAATTTTGCCGTGCTGGTTTCAGGCGACACGGGTTTTTTCAGTGCCGCAAAGCTTCTTGTTGCCACACTTTCCGAACTTGAAACCACACTCTTTCCCGGTATTTCTTCCGTTTCGTATTTCTTTGCAAAACTCAAGCGTTGCTGGCAAGACGCCGTGCTCATTAGCTGCCACGGACGGGAAGGAAACCTTGTAGATGCCGTGCGCCGAAATCGAATGACCTTTGCTCTCACAGGTGATAATGTGAACACGCTTGCAGCGCGACTTTCAGAGGCCGGTTACGGGGATTTGCCGATCACCGTCGGCGTAACCCTCGGCAGCCAAGACGAGCACATCTTCACGCTGCCCGCCGCCGAACTTGTGCAAACACCCGTAAGAGAGCTGTCGGTGCTGCTAATCGAAAATTCAAATGCTGACGCGCGCGTCCGTTTCGGAATCCCCGACGGAGAGTTTGCCCGCGGCGACGTCCCGATGACGAAATCCGAAGTCCGCGCCGTGAGCCTGAGCCGTCTCGCGCTCTCGCCCAACGACGTCTGCTGTGATATTGGCGCGGGCACAGGTTCCGTAACGGTGGAGATGGCAATGGCCGTCTACAAGGGCCGTGTATATTCTATAGAGAAAAGCAAAGATGCCATTTCTCTTTTGAAAGAAAACTGCAAGCGCTTCCATCTTGGCAACGTTACTCCGATATTCGGCAGTGCACCTGAGGCGCTTTCATCTCTATCCCCCATAAACGCGGCATTCATTGGCGGCAGTAGCGGCGCAATGAAGGAAATCGTTGCAGCGGTTTTATCAAAAAACCCATTCGCGCGTATCGTAGTAAACGCCATCGCTTTGGAAACACTGCACGCCGCGGTTGAAGCCTTCAAACAGTACGGCATTACACCGGAGATCGTTCAGATCGGCAGCGCGCGGTCAAAGCCTGCAGGCGATTTGAATATGATGCTTGCGCAAAATCCCGTGTTCATCGTCTCCGGTGGAGGCAAGCCATGAACGGACGCGTTTTAATAGCAGGCACACACTCCGGTTGCGGTAAGACTACCGTTACGCTTGCGTTGCTTTCCGCGCTCAAAGCGCGCGGAATTCCGCTCGCCGCATTTAAATGCGGACCTGATTTCATCGACCCCATGTTTCATCGCGAGGCGCTCCAGATACCAAGCCGGAATCTCGATCCGTTTTTCTCGACGCGTACACAACTTCGCGCAGCACTCGCCGCGCAGATCGAGCAGATCTGCTTGATCGAAGGTGTGATGGGTTATTACGACGGTGCGGGTGCGGAAGGCAAGTACAGCACATGGGATGTAGCGCGAGAAACAGAAACGCCCGTCATCCTTGTAGTCAGCGTCAAAGGCATGTACCACTCGGCGGGCGCGCTGCTGCGCGGTTTCCGTGACTTTAAGCCGCAAAGCAACATACGCGGCGTCATCTTCAACGGCGCGACGCCCATGCTCTATGATGGCTTGAAGCATATCGCAGTAGAAGCAGGCATCACCCCGCTCGGTTTTTTACCGTTTGAACAAGATTTGTCAATCGGTAGCCGTCACTTGGGGTTGGTGATGGCCGACGAAGTCAGTGACATGCACGATAAGCTCCGCGTGCTTGGAACGCTGGCGGAACAGTATATCGATTTAGAAGGCGTGCTCATGATGGCCTCATCAGCGCCCGTTCTCCACGAAAAAACGCAAAACGTGAATCCTGTTGCAAGCGCGCGTATAGCTATAGCAAAGGATGCCGCGTTTTGCTTCCTCTACGAGGAGAATCTGGAACTTCTACGTGCATTCGGATGCGAACTTTGTTTTTTCAGCCCCCTAAACGATACTGTTTTGCCCGAAGATATCGGCGGCCTGTATCTGCCCGGAGGCTATCCTGAACTTCATCTTGCTGCACTTTCCAAAAACCTTGCCATGCGGCGCGCCGTAAAAGCCGCCATAGAGGACGGGCTTCCCACTTTGGCGGAATGCGGCGGATTTCTCTACCTTCACGATGCGCTCGACGGCTTGCCGATGGCAGGGGTAATACCCGCCAAAGCGTATAAAATGGAAAAACTGCATCGCTTCGGATATGTCACGCTCACTGCAAAGCACGACAGCCTGCTCTGTGCCACAGCAGAGAGCGTTCGCGCACACGAGTTTCATTACTACGAAAGCAGCGCCTGTGGTGATGCTTTCTCCGCACAGAAACCCAGTGGTCGAACATGGGACTGCGTCCATGCAACCCAAAGCCTTTTTGCGGGTTTTCCACATTTGTATTTTCCCGCAAATACAGCGCTTGCGGAACGATTCGTAAGAAAGGCGAACGACTATGCGCAGCAACGGCCCTAGCACCATTCCCGCCGTAGGGAAAGTAACTTGTGCCGCATATATCAGGCATGTACTTTCAGACAGCAAGAAATACGAAACGGGGCAGGACGCCAAAATCGAAACCTTTGGTTTCATGCAATTTTCATATGACGGCGGCATGCTTACACGCGCAGGAGGATCATTATGTTTCTAGTCTGTTCCACGCTCGCCTTATGCCTGGGCTTTGCGCTAGATCTGCTTTTGGGCGATCCGCAGGGTTGGCCACACGTGGTACGTGGAATCGGACGGTTGGTATCCACTCTGGAGTCCGCGCTTTACCCCATGCCAAACAAGCGGCTCTCCGGCGCGTTACTCGCCATTCTCGTTTTGCTTGTTTGCACTGTTTTACCGTCCCTGCTTCTCTATGCGGCGTGGTGGCTTTCGCCTTGGGCTTATCTTGTACTGGAGGCGTTTTTCTGCTGGCAGGTGCTTGCCCTCAAGAGCTTGAAAGTCGAAAGCCGAAAGGTTTACGACGCACTTGTGATCGACAACCTGCCTGCAGCGCGGACAGCGGTTTCCATGATCGTCGGTCGTGACACGGCGGCTTTGGATGAAGCGGACGTTACTCGCGCGACCGTGGAGACCGTGGCAGAAAATGCCTCGGACGGCGTCATTGCCCCGTTATTTTATCTCATGCTCGGCGGTGCTGTATTCGGGCTCGCCTATAAAACCGTAAACACCATGGATTCCATGATCGGCTATAAAAACGAGCGGTACATCGACTTTGGCCGCTTCGCTGCAAAGCTCGACGACATCGTGAACTACCTGCCCGCACGCCTGAGCGCACTGCTGATGATCTTCATGGCACTCCCTTGCGGCCTGAATACAAAAAACGCATGCCGTATCTGGAAGCGTGACCGCAGAAATCACGCAAGCCCGAATTCCGCGCAGACCGAGTCCGTCATAGCGGGAGCGCTGGGCGTGCGCCTCGCTGGAGACACGTACTATTTCGGTAAGCTGTATCAAAAACCGACCATCGGCGACGACCTGCGGCCTGTCGAGCCGGAGGACATCCTTCGAGCGCACAGACTTCTCAACGCGACTTCCGCCTTGATGTTGATCGTTGTGCTGTTAATCAGGGGAGGCTTTTATGCGACGCTATGAGCACGGCGGCGATATCTACAAGAATAACGGGATCACCCTCGATTTTTCCATCAACACAAACCCGCTCGGCATGCCCGAGACGGCACGCCGGGCTCTCGAGGCCTCCATCGACACTTTTACGATTTATCCGGACTGCCGCTGCAGCGCCCTGCGCAAAAGCCTTGCAGAGAAGCACGGTATTCGGTCAGAATATATTCTCTGTGGCAACGGCGCGGCTGACTTGATCTTCCGTGTTTGTGCCTGCCTGAAGCCAAAACGCGCGCTCACGCTCGCACCTGCTTTCTCGGAATATGAACGGCCCGTCACGCTGTTCGGCGGCGAAATGCTTGAACATCATCTCCGAGAAGCAGACGGCTTTGCGCTGACGGAAAGCATTCTAAATGCGCTTTCACCAGCTGTTGAGCTGCTGTTCCTGTGCAACCCCAACAACCCTACGGGCAAGCTGGCACCGTTCGATCTGCTTCACCGCATTGCGGAGACCTGTTTAAGGAACGGAACGCTACTCATCGTAGACGAATGCTTTATTGAGTTCACGGATGGACCGTCTCTGATTCCGCTTCTTGCGGAATTCCCGAACCTTCTCATTCTCCGCGCTTTTACCAAATTCTATGCGCTTGCCGGGCTGCGCCTTGGATATCTTTTGTGTTCGGATACTATTCTGTTGGAACGCATCGCTACCTTTGGGGCGGAATGGAGCGTTTCCGCAGCGGCGCAGGCAGCAGGAATCGGCGCGTTGAAGGAGGCCTCGTGGGCTGAACGCACGCTGCGCGTCGTACGTGCGGAGCGTGTGTTCCTGCAAACGCATCTAGCCATGCTCGGTCTTACTGTGTTTTCCAGCGATACGAACTTTCTTCTAATCAGGAGTTCAAAACCTTTGTACGGTTTGCTCAAAGCAAAGGGCCTTCTCGTGCGCAGCTGTGAAAATTTCACTGGACTGGACGAGCGGTATATTCGTGTCGGCTTAAAAACACATGAAAAAAATATGGTGTTGCTATCCGCCATAGAGGAGGCGCTTCGTGGCTAAAGCTATCATGGTGCAGGGAACTATGTCCAACGCGGGAAAAAGCATTCTGTGTACAGGACTTTGCCGTGTGTTCAAGCAGGATGGCTACCGCGTGACACCTTTTAAAAGCCAGAATATGGCGCTCAACTCCTTCATCACAAAGGAAGGTCTCGAGATGGGACGTGCACAAGTGACGCAGGCGGAAGCAGCCGGCATTGAACCAAGCGTATGTATGAACCCGATTTTGCTGAAGCCCGTGGCCGACATGGGTTCGCAGGTCATCGTAAACGGCGAGGTTCACGGTAACATGAGCGCCGCACAGTATTATGCAATGAAGCATACGCTCGTAACGGATATTATGGCAGCCTATGGGACCCTCGCCGCCGAATACGACGTGATCGTCATCGAAGGTGCGGGCAGTCCTGCCGAAATCAACTTGAAAAAAGGCGATTTCGTAAATATGGGTATGGCGAAACTCGCAAAAGCACCTGTTCTGCTCGTGGGTGATATTGACCGTGGTGGTGTATTTGCCCAGCTTTACGGTACGATTGCACTTCTTGACGAAGACGAACAGAATATTGTCAAAGCTACGATCATCAACAAGTTTCGCGGTGACGCAACCCTGCTGCAGGACGGACTTGTCATGCTCGAACAGCTGACCCATAAACCTGTGGCCGGGGTGCTCCCTTATCTCAACGTAGATATCGATGATGAGGATAGCCTCTCGGAGCGGCTCGATCGAAAAAAAGCCGGTGCTATATTGGATGTTGCGGTACTGCGCCTGCCGCGAATCTCCAATTTTACCGATTTTACCGCTCTTGAGGCGATGCAAGGCGTGAGCGTGCGCTATATTCGTTCACCCAAGGAACTGGGCGTACCGGATCTCGTCATTCTACCCGGCACGAAAAATACAATCTCAGATTTGAAGTGGCTTCGCCAGTGTGGCCTCGAGGCAGCCGTCAAAAAACTCGCCGCGCAGGAAGTCCCGATCTTTGGCGTTTGTGGCGGTTACCAGATGCTCGGAGAACACATTTCGGATGTGGAGGGCGCGGAAGGCGGCGGCGAAATCGATGGTATGGGGCTTTTACCCGTTGCTACCGAATTCACAGGTGAGAAGCGACGCGTCCGGGTTGCGGGTTGCATACCGGAAGCGGGAGGAACGCTCAGACTCCTATCCGGCGCGGAAGTGGCAGGTTATGAGATCCACATGGGCCGTTCAAAGCGCAGCGTGGGCGGCGCCCCCCTCGTCCTTTTGGAAAACGGAGTTGAGGACGGCTGCCAGGCCGGGAGCGTTTACGGGACGTATCTTCACGGTTTTTTCGATTCCACCTCCTGCCGTGAAGCGCTCCTAAACGCGCTTTGCACGAAAAAAGGAGTGTCTTTGGACGCTGCGGCATTCGACTTCGCGGCCTACAAGGAGCGACAATACGACTTGCTGGCACATGCTATACGCAAGCATCTCGACATGAAGTTGATTTATCGCATACTGGAGGAAGGGTTATGAAAATCGAGTTTGAAAAAACACTGCCTGGCGAGATTGAGCTCCGCAGCTTTGAGATCATCGAAAGTGAACTTCCGTATCCTCTCGATCCGTTGCTCTCGCCTATTATCAAACGGGTGATTCATACGACCGCCGACTTTTCCTATGTGGATTCCCTTTGTTTTTCACCGAACGTTGTGCCGCTTGCGCTGGAGGCGCTTAAGAGCGGCGCCAATATCGTCACCGACACAAACATGGCAAAAGCAGGCATCAACAAAGCAGCGCTTTCAGAACTCGGATGTAACGTCCTCTGCTTTATGGCGGATAAAGATGTCGCCTCCTCTGCAAAACAAAACGGTTCAACCCGAGCCGCCGCCGCAATGGATAAGGCTTCGGTGTTGGGTGGCCCGCTGATCTTTGCCATAGGCAATGCACCCACCGCGCTGATTCGGTTGTACAAGCTGATCGAGGCAGGAAAACTCTGCCCCGCGCTGATTATCGGAGCACCGGTGGGGTTCGTCAACGTGGTACAGGCAAAAGAGCTTATTTTACAGACAAAGGTTCCGCACATCGTTGCCCGCGGTCGCAAGGGCGGCAGCAATGTCGCCGCTGCCATCGTCAACGCGCTGATGTACCTGATCACGAAAAATCCATAAAGGTCGTAAATCACATCATTGCATCGACCCTATAGATCGAAATTCCCTTTCAGGATTCAAAAGATGGGGTGGAGACGATACTATGGAGGTCATCCGATTTTTTACGTTTGGATTTTAATATGAAGGATATCATCCTTTTTGCTATTGCTTTAACTATTTTTGCGTAATTTCAGCACATATCATCTGGAAAAATGCTGCCATTTGCACACAGCTTGCAACCGCCCTCAAGTAACTGCGTGATTGTGTCACTTCGTTAAGGTTTAGCCAACTAAGCACTCGCGAAATGGTACCATTTGCAAGTGCTTTTCCGGTTTATTAAATTTTGATGATTCGTGAGAATATCGGTCAGCTATACCTTTTGAAATGAATTGCCAACAGATTTGCACGCGCCCTCGATGAGACACACAAGTGTGCGAGGCATAGTCAACAGTTCACGATCTAGCCCCCCACTAAACCGAACCATTCATTGTACGAAGGCAAACTTGTTGTCACTTCTGCAAGGTTATGTAATAAAAACATTCTGGAACCCGCTCTTGATCGCCAGTTCCCGTAATTGTTTCATCTTGTCCTCGGACGGCGACGGTTCATTTGCAGCAGGTCCACGTACGCCGAAACGCCGAAAACGAATCAAATGCATTTTTTGCTGCGCCGCTTTGTCCGCCAACATTTCTGCGGTTCCACGGATGATGGATTCCGCATCTACAAAACCATCCAGACAGACAACGCGAATTTCCTCCAGCCTGCCGCTATCAGCAAGGTAACGCAGGTTCTCTTTAACATTTTCATTGCCGCTTCCCGTTAGCGATCTAAATACATTCGAGTCCCAACTTTTGACATCCATCATAACACCATCACAAACGCGCATGAGTTCGGGATAACAATGAAAATCGAATGTTCCGTTGCTATCGATCAATGTATTCAGTCCCGCTTCCTTCGCGAGGACGAATAGTTCGGTCAAAAACGCAGGATAGAGCATGCATTCTCCCCCGGAAACAGTTATGCCGCGAATAAACGGCATGCTTTTTTGTACCCGCCGAAAGACGTCCGTCGCGCCGAGCATGCGGACTCTCGGGGATGCATTATGCGGACAGATTTGTATGCAGCGGTCGCAAAAAATACAGTTGCTTTCATTCCACGTAACCTTACCCGCCTGCAAGCTAAGCGCTTTTGCAGGGCATCCGTTCACGCACGCTGCGCAATCCACGCAAAGCGCTTGGGTTTCCGGATTGTGACAGTAGTGGCAGCGCAAGTTGCATCCTTGCAAAAAGATCGAGCTTCTGCTTCCGGGTCCGTCTACCATGCTGAACGGGATGATTTTACCAACGGGCGCAATCGCCATCAGAAGCGCACCTTTCTCTCCCCGAGCCGATTGTTGACATAATTTTTCGTCGCGCCATGCGACGTATCCTGTAACACCGGCGCACCTTCGTTGAACTTCTTCATCTCGCTCTTCTTTGCGAGATAACCTGTTATACGAATCAAGTCGCCATCCGCGATGTAAAAGCTCAAATATTTATCGTCAATCGCAAACGCACCTTTGACTAAATCCAATATGGCAGCCGGGTTGCTGCGCGCCGTCGATTCCACGGGAAAGATATCGGTCACGCCCGTGGGAAAGAACCGGTGAAACCGCGCGCTGTGCCGGATATGCTCCATAATGTTTTCCGGTTCGTCGCCTACGGCAATACGAACGCCGGGTGTCACGCCCACTTGCGGCGCCAGTCCCGCCTGCGCGTGTAGAAGCAGGCGGTCTCCCGCTTCTTTAGAATAAACAGCCGGGAAGTTTTCTGTAAAGGCCTGAATTCGCTGCATAATACGCTCGCCTAGATCATTGGCTTCTTCGTCACGGCCATAGTGGCTTCCGCTGTTTTCCAGCAATGTATTGACGCACTCGCATAGGCCGGCTATGCCAAACATACCGACAAAGCGATCTGGATCCACAAGCCCTTCTTTTACAAGGAACGACGTATCAAAGAAATGCGATTCCTCAACCATAAACCGAATGCGCTCGTTCATGTATTCGCCGAGCGCCTGCATCGCGTCCGGCAGCAGATCGTCCATGAACTGATCGATGTCGGATGCAAGCGCCGCCAATCTTGGCAGGACAAGCCGCGAAAGGCAGTACCCGCCGCCACCCACAGGCAGGATATTAAAGCAGCTGACAATTCCATACTCGCCCGAGTAGGTCGTCCGGTGAATGCGATGATTGCAAAACGCCGGATTGGCGCAGGCAAGCGAGGTTAAAATCGCTTGTTCGGCGAAATCGTCCGACGTTATTTCCGGATCATACTTCAGCGTTATATTCGGCACCGCGTTTTGCAATTCCTGTTCCAGCGCAAGGAGTATCCGGCCTGCACGTGTGTCTTCCGGGCCGAGGTTTGCGTGGCAGTATCCGTTTGCAATTGTGCGGTCGATATAGACGAGAAAGCGTCTAAGCTTGTTGAACGCATCTTCATCCGATACGCCTTGTAAAAACGGATCAATCAGCTTATCAAGATTACCAACATATACCGGACGGCTGGTTATGGACGGAATGTGATTGTACAAAATGCAAAGTGCATTCAGCAAATCATCCAGGTCCTTCGGTGGTTCCAGCCGCAAAAATGCGCTGCCGTTTTCAACAAATTTCTGAAAGTCTACCAGAATATAGCGCGGTCGATACGGCGCTTTGCCTTCGTTCATATCACACAGTGCTTCTTGTTCAAAGTAGTATTTAAATCTTTCTGAAGTATGCAACGGATTTACGGAGTTTTCCGCGCTTTGCGCAAGCTGCAAGAGTTTTTGCGAATATGTAAGATTCTCCGCTGTAACGATACGCATCACGTGATCCATTCTTTACTTCCTCCTCGCTTAAAACGAGTTCAGCCGCGCAGTTCTGCTGGCCGTTGTCGTCAGTTTGTCAATTGTATATCGCTCCACCTGAAAACACTGTGACAGGCTCCCCTAAATACGAAGTGACGAAAGAATAGCCGTCACTTTACATCACTTGTGAACAGCTATTCCTAAGTCTTCGTTCCGTTTTAGGCCTGGGATTTTTCTTTCTTTATCAGGTTGCGCAGCGCTTCAACGGCGGTTTCGATCGCGGGCGCTGTTTCCCAAGTGCTGATTTCACCGGTTTTTTGAAGAGCTTCCCGCTCACGATTGCGACACAGCAGAAGTACGGTGGCACATCTTACGTGCAAGGCAGCGGCTACAATAAACAGCGTTGCAGATTCCATTTCCGACCCGAGTGCACCGGCGCGTTTCCACGCCTCCCACTTTTGATGAAGCTCATAGCTCACAGGCATACGGTCTGGATCGTGCTGACCGTAATAGGAATCCTTGCATTCTACGACGCCAACATGGTGATTGTTATTGAGGCGTTTCGCCGCTTCGTCCAACTCCCGTACCAAAGTGAAGTTTGCAACCGCAGGGAATTCAATAGGAACGTATTCCCGGCCTGTTCCCTCCATACGGATTGCACCCGTGGGAACGATTAGATCTCCAGGCACAAGACTGCTGTCAATGCCTCCGCATGTTCCGACGCGAATAAACGTGTCGGCGCCAATCTGGGCCAATTCTTCCATTGCAATGGAAGCGGACGGGCCGCCAATCCCTGTTGAGGTAACGCTGACCTTCACGCCTTCAAGCGTACCGGTATATGTCACATATTCCCGATAGGTGCTCACGTGCACCGCGTCATCCAAGTAAGCCGCGATTTTAGCTACCCGGCCAGGATCGCCGGGAAGTATAACATATTTGCCAACATCGCCTTTAGCGCATTTCAGATGGTGTGTTAGTGTCTCTGCCAATTTATTTTCTCCTTATTCATAAATTTTCAATTTCGTCTGCCGTTGCAAGTTCCGAAGGATAGAAGGGAACTTGCATACTATCTTTGGTTGCTGATCGCCTATTGAACAGTTGTTCCGCTTTCCAGTGCTTGAAGAATTGCCTCTACGGCTTCTTCCATCGTGACAATTCCTTCTCGGAGACCGAGTTCTTTGCACAGCCGGCTGACATACGGTTGTTTCAACATGGATATTTTCATTGCATCAAAATTCCAAAAAATCTCATGCGGCGAACCGCCTGTAACAATCTCCTTGTTTGCCATAATGATTACACGCTTGAAGTTGTTAACAACAAATTCCATATCATGCGAAATCGTTATCAACGTTTTTCCTTTTTTGCTTAAATGATCCAGAATAGATGCGAGTCGCAAGTTCCCGGACAAGCCCTGCCCAGCTGTTGGCTCATCAAACACCATAACCTGCGTGTCCATGGCAATTATAGCGGCGATGGAGATAAATTTCCGCATTGAAAATGGAAGATTAAACGGGTTTTCATTCTTCAAATCTTTCAGGTCGGTTATTTCCAATGCATAATCGATCAGGTCTTTGACCTCTGCTTCCGTTTTATCCAGCACCTTTGTGCCAAACGCAACTTCATCATAAATGGTGGAGTGGAAAATCTGGTCATCAGGATTCTGAAATACATATCCGACAAGACGGCTCATCTGCGCAATCGTGTAATCTTTGCTGTTTTTGCCGTCGACAACCACGTTTCCTTCTGTGGGGCGCAAGAGACCGTTGAGCATTTTTACAGTGGTGGTTTTTCCCGCTCCATTCTGTCCGATAATGGCAATGCTCTCACCTTTTTCAATTTCCATGCTTATATCGTTTACTGCTAAAAAACCACCGGGATATTCGTAACTTACATGATCAAGCGTTATAAAGGCCACTTGCGTTCCCTCCTTTCGCAATCAATCTTTTCAATGACTCCGCGGCTTGCTTTTCCGTAATCGGTATCTCGTCGAGCGCTACGCCACGCTTTTTTAATTCATTGCCTAAAATTGCAATCTGCGGAAGCTGTATATGATCATCAACCAGTGACATATCGGATAAAATTTCCTGCTTTGATCCGGTTTTAATCAACTCGCTGTCTTTCAGGACCATTATCTCATCCGCATATTCTGCCATCAAATCCACTTTATGCTCAACCAATATTATGGTTTTTCGTTCACGCTTCATTTCACTGATAATTTTAAATACGCTTTCCGTTCCTTCCGGATCCAATTGCGAAGTTGGTTCGTCTATGACCAGAATATCCGGTTTGAGCACAATCGTAGATGCCAAAGCCACACGCTGCTGCTGACCACCGGACAACTCGAACGGGTTTTTGAGCGCAATCGACATAATGTCCGTCTTCTCCATGGCGTCAACAACTCGCTGTTCGATTTCATCAACGGCGACTCCAAAATTCTCTAAGCCAAATGCGACCTCTTCAAAAACCGTATCTTTGACACCGCTGATTTGATTGAACGGGTTCTGAAAGACGTATCCTATCTGCAATGCAAGTTCGCCTGCTTCGTATTCCGTCGTTTCCTTTCCGTTGACAAGCACTTCGCCTTCAAGTTCGCCTTTATAAAATGACGGGGCAAAACCGCGTATCAACGAGCAAAGCGTCGTTTTGCCCGAACCATTTTCACCAATTACGCCGTAAAATCCACCTTTTTCTATTTTAAAACTCATATTCTTTATGGCTGGTTTCGCAGCCAGAGGATATGTATACGTTACATTTTTAAACTCAATTACAGTATCCACAGCAAAAGCCTCCAACCCATTATAATCGCCGTAATGACCGAGGCAATCGCCACCGCCTTCGTCTCGTTTCCCGTTTTCTTCAATTCTAATAAGTGCGTCTTTGGGCACTGTGTGTCGAAGCCTTTGCATTCCAGCGTCAACACGCGTTCTTCCGTATTCATGAGAGATCCTACGACAAGCGGTACGATCATCGGAAAAAACGCTTTGCTCCGCACAATCAGGTTCCCTTCCGTTTCGACGCCACGCGCCCTTTGCGCGTTCATAATAGTTTTGGAGCTCTTTCCCAGAACCTCGATCATTTGAAATGTCGACAGAAATACAAACGAGGCTTTATAGCTCATCCCGGCTTTTTCCAGTGCATACGTCATTTCCTTGGTTTCGGTCGTTTGAAACAACCACAAAAGTATGCCGGCAACGTTCATAATGACAAAACACAGCACGATAGCATGCTGAAGTCCCGCCTCATAGATTTTGATAAACCAAAATTGAAACAGAACAACCTCACTCTTGAGCACCATTGTCTGCACCACGAATATCAGGCCTAAAAATAAAAGTATGCTCTTGAAAAACTTGTGAAATTTTTCCCATATACCGCTTGTGACAAACAGAACCGGAATGATGAGAAAAGCTGCCATCAGATACAACGCGTACCCATTGACACGGATCGACGTCAGGATGGCAATGCAGATGCAGTACAATACGACGATCCACCCTTTTGCCGAGGGATACAACGCGGCAAGAGGATTCGATTTTTTGATACTAATTTCTTCTCTGAACATAGGGTTGACTCCTTATGGGAGCAGGCTCTGCTTTTCGCAGTAAAACTGTTCAAAGCGAAGCCTGCTCCTTTTTAATCCGGATTAATCCGCCTTCGGGGCTTGCTTAATATAATTGGTACCCAAGCTGTATTTAACCAGACTTCTTGCCGGAATAACTTTGATGATAAGCCAAGTAATTACGATTGCGATTACACGGTCAATGCACGTGAACAGCAGGTTCGTGCTAATAACGGCATTCCAGATGTTCACGCCGGAAGCCATAAGCGTTGCGGCAAACAGCGAATCGGCAGAGCTGGTTACGCCGCCAAACACCAGAACGGCGATCGGAGCGGAAACAATGGTGGAAACCAAAGAGGTCACCAAGATTGAAATGGCAATCTTCCACCAGTTGCTGAACATCTTGCCGCGTGCCAGGAAACCGGCGGTAAGACCAACAGCGATGCTTGTCAGCGCAAACGGAATTGCACTGGGGTTTGTGATGCCAAGTACAAGGTTCGTAATAAGGCCGGTCAGTGCGCCAACCCACGGGCCGCAAAGCATTGCGACAAAGAACGTGCCGATCGTGTCCAGATACAATGGCAGCGACAGCGCGTGGTGAATCTGAGAGCCGACAAAGTTAACAGCCACTGCGATCGGGATCGTCAGCAACGCCAGCATCGTAAAATCGTTTTTGATCGAATATTTCTTTTTAATACTCATTTGTTTTTGCCTCCCACATGTTGTTCGGTGTTTTATTACAATAGAGTTAACGTTGCGTCAGAAAAAACGAAATGCCAAATTATGTTCCAGCCCTTAGACCCTTTAAACCTCCCCCCCTTCGCTAAACTTTGCAGGATACCCATGGCTGGATTGTCTAAAAAGCACGCAACTCTAATGATTCCTGTTCCAAGCGCAATCATTTTCTTTTCCGAATATGATTCTGATTGCTCTGTTTTCTTCGTAGTCGATGCAGTAAATTTACTCAATTTCCCAAATTTTGCGATAACAATACCAGTGGGTTTAAAAAACCCATTCTTTTTGATTTTAGTTGTGCGTTTTTTCAGTGTGTATTTATATAGCGGCTACAGCCTGCGAGTGCTGGCACGAACCATTAAAACCGGTTCATGCGTTTCCAATTCGACCGGAGCTTTCTTCTCAATTAAGTCGATGAGTTCCTTTGCGGCGTGTCTTCCAATGTCTTCAATCGGGATATGGATCGTCGTCAGCGGCACTTCGAGAACATCGGAAATAAAAATATCATCATACCCTATAACGGAAATGTCCTTTGGTATCGACATCCCGTAATTGCGCAGTGCTTTATAAATGCCAAGCGCGATCATATCGTTAAATGCGAAGATGGCCGTTACGCCCTTGCCGAGCATGTATGGTAATGCTTCCTGCCCGCTTTCCAGTTTGTAGTTACCGACATACACCAAAGACGGATCAAATGGAATGCCCGCCTCCTCCAGCGCCTTACAATACCCATCCAGTCGTTTTGCCGAGCTTAAGTAGTCTTTGGGCCCGGAGATGACTCCAATTTTCCTGTGTCCGTATTCAATCAGGTGACGGGTTGCAAGGTAGCCGCCGTAAACATGATCGCATCCATCTGCGCAAGAGACGACCCCGTCGATCTCAACATCCATTGCAATTGCCGGAATACCCGAATTAATGATCGACTGAAACCCGTCGCGAAGGTTCTGCCTGTTCGAAACAGTAGAGTGGGGAAACACAACGCCGTCAATTCCCTGGTTCAGGAAAATTTTGAGGTATTCCAGATCATTCGCATCATCCTGAGATGCATTTGCCTGAATGACTTGATAACCCATCAGTCTAGCCTGCTTGGATATACCGCCGATCACCTGCGCCGAGAAGATATTAACCGATCCGGAAACCACTCCTATGATATGAGAGTGTTTCGTAACGAGGCTTGCTGCGAAACGATTGGGATAATAGTTCAATTCTCGCGCAGCATCCATGACTTTCGCTTTGGTTGCTTCGGATACCCTCGACTCCCGGTTGTTGAAAACCAGCGAAACCGTAGTTGCAGAAACACCTGCTTTTTTCGCAACGTCTTTAATTGTCGATCCCATGCGCTTCTGCCCCCTGAAAACTGGTAATACTCTGATTTAAAGAATTGGTTTATCGTTTTATCTGATGTCGGTAGTATACCACAGAAATTTGATTCGTCAATGCATAATTCGAATGTTTTTCACTTTTTTGTTGCTAAAAGCCGCACTGACTGATAAAATGCTTTTAAAATCATTCTGGTGACATGCGTTTTTGCTTGATAATTGTTTTAATCAAATTATGTCGTTTGGTAAAACGTTAAACTATAAATCTGCTAACTAGCGTGCCTCTTTCTCTGCCCTCGTGTTAGGGAATAAGCCGCCGATATTTACTATAAGATTCAATTCTGCTGAGGAGAATTAATTTGAAACTAAAAAAACAACTGAAGACCTATGCAATCAAAATCCTAGTCATTAATATCGGCTTACTAATTAATGGCTTTGGTCTTGCTTTTTTATATTCGGTCGAACTTGGATCCTCCCCAATGGGAACGTTTGCAGATGGCCTTCATAATTTAATGCACGTCCCCCAAGGAACTGCCAGTATTTTTGCCAACGCCTTCTTTTTACTTGTACTGATCATTGTGGCACGTAAATATATCGGCATTGGAACCGTTCTTTGCACGTTTCTTCTGGGTTTATATGTCAATCTAGCGTCCGGCGTAATCGATCCGCTTAACCTTTTGGCTCTGCCATTTATATATAAGATTCTCATTTCCGTGTTAGGTGTATTGCTCATGGGCGTTGGACTCGGTACCTATGTCGCGGTAGATTTCGGACTAGGGCCTCTTGAAGCGATTGTAGACATGATTTACCGATTCGCAAAAATCAAGTATAGAGTTGCAAAATTTATTTTCGATGCGTTACTCGGCATCTTAGGAATCATCTTTGGTGGAAAAATCGGCGTTGGTACCGTTATTTCTATTCTTTTTACAGGCGTTGTCATGGGTTGTATTATTCCGAAAACAAAACTGCTTCTGGATAAAATATTGCCATCTTCGGCAGAAGAAAATATTGTATCGGCAAGTGAAAACAATACCAACGAGCGGTAGGCAGGGCCATGCCGAAGACCTTCCGTCAGCAATTCGCTTCATTCTCCGGTGTATTTTAGCTCACGCGATCATTTGGATTTTCTCAACGTTATAGCGCTTTCCTATTGTCTTCCAATGATCACCGACGCTTTTCCCGGTGGATCAAGCACGATCCTTGCACGTCCTCGCAAGCGCGCGCCTTGTAAAAGCTGCAGGAAGGCCTTTTGTTCTGAGCCTCCCGCATATACGACTCGCGCAATATACCCATTCTCCCGCCATGAGTACGCGTCGACCCCGTTGAGCATACTTGCTTCTCGCTGAACCCACACAGGACGCCACGTACAGAAAACGGCGCCGTGCGAAGAACCCCGAAGTTCTCTCCGCGCAGCGCCGTTTATCGGTTTGCGTCGAATATACCTGTTCAAAAGACAGACTTATACCGTCGACTGAACCGCGATTTATCCTCGTAAAATTGCAGATGCCTTCACATCAGAAAACTGCCAAGCCAGTCTCCACCGAGCATTTCCTCATCCGCATTCAGGTACAGCTCCTCATACCCCGGCACATTGCTGTATTTGATCTCCAGTCCGGGATTCAGGTTGCTGTAGGCAAGGCTATACTCATATATGCCCTGCAAATGGCGTCCGCAGCGCGCCTCTATAGGGTGTCCCCCCATAGATTTCCATGGAACATAGAGCAGGCCGAGAGACTCGGAAAGCTCATAACACTGATCCTGCCCGCCAAGAACCTGCTCTTCACAGGTTGCTCCACGAAGCCGACCCTGCGAGGCGTTCGCCGTCTCCATCAAAAGCGCCATCGTATCCGTATTGTCGCCCAATTCCCTGTGTGAAAGGCCGTGGAAGTTTGTCGGCGACTGTTCCAACGTCATCTCAATACCTTCCATCAGAAGGTTGATACACCCTTCCGAAGCGATCGTTATGGCGTCCTGATGTGCGACCGTCGCGTTGATCACGGGATACTCGGGTGAAGCCTCATGCAGGTCAAAAGTAAGGCCAATGTCCTCCGTCCGAATCAGCGTTGTGATTCCGAAGGCCATCCGTTCCGTCAGGTTGCCGTCTGCGCGGCCGGGATACGCGCGATTGATGTTGCGTGTCTCCGAGCCCGAAAGCTGCTGTCCGGACGGATAATGCACATACACATCCGGGTCCGGCCACTGATCCACAGGATTCGTTGCACGGGAGCCGTATCGAAATGTTCTGAGTCCGCTTTGCGTCTGGAGCTTAAAGTACTGCAGGTTTCCCTCGCCGGGGTCATTGTGCGTCATCGCGCTGTAATTGGTATAGGGGATTACATAAACGGTCCCCTTCTGTATGACAGCTGTCTCAATAAAAACGAACGCGGAAAGATATCCGGCGGGTTCGTTGTTATGCGTTCCACCCAGAATCAGCATCGAACCGCCGTCTTCTTCGCCTTTTAAAACATATACGGGGGTGTCGCCGTTTGTACCCTTCAGACCCTCGAACCAGTCGGACAGCATTTTCATTTCCGTAACGCCGGGGCCGCATTCCGGCAGGGGCACATTGCGCGCTTCCAGAAAGTTGGCGCCCGTCACGATTATAACGACGATCGCCAAAGCGAGCGCGAGGCTTGCCGAGATGATATGCCTGTATTTGTTCATGCCGCCTCTCCTCTCACTTGATCAACAAGGCGCGTAGCACCAGCGGAATAAGCACCAGTGCGCAGTTCAGTTGCGTCGTCAGTTTTTTCTCCGTAAACATATTCCAGCCTACCAGCAATACAACGACTGCAACGATAATCCGATAAATGATCGTCAGCATCTTTTCTATGCTCCTTTTTGTCAGCTCAATACGAGATAGGGCCCCAACTGGTTGGCAAACACGATAAAGAGAATCGCCCAGGCAATGATGATGAGGCACGGAATCAAGCATTTCTTCAACACGGGCGTATAACTTTCGAGCCCGACTACTTTTGCGGCAAAAATACCCGCCAGCGCAGTGGGCGGCATCATATCGCCGAGGGACGCGATCAGCGACAGCGCGCTCGCCACGATGATCTCCTCTTTTGCAAGGAACGCAAGCAGGAACGGAACGCCCAGCACGCTCGCGGCGCCAAAGGAGGAAACCGCGCCGAACACAGGGAGGGAAACCGACATGGCAATATAGCGGGCCCACCCGGGCAATCTCAAACAACTTGTTACGATCAGTCCACGTACCCCTGTCAGGGTCATGATCTGAATCAACATCCCAACGCCCATCAAAATACCCATCACGGGCAGCGCTCCGTTGACGGCGTCCTTGGCAGCCTTGGCAAGATTGATTTTCTTACCGGTAAAACAGCCGACCAGAGCGCACAGCAAAAACACAAGCGGCATTCCGATATCGGGGATGGCCGTGAAGGCCTTATTGACGATCATCAAAACGATGACGAGCAGCAGCGGAATGTAAATCTTTAATCCATACTTTTCACGGGTTTCTTTGTTCAGTTTCTCCTTGACTTTCAGATAGTCCATCTTTTTGACATGCTTCAAGCCGAGCATCAATACAAACAGGAATGCCAACGGGAACGTGAGCACGGAAAGCGTTAAATCGAATCCACTGTACGGGATATCAATGCCGGCACCGATCATCATCGCCGGTATGTTGGTCGGCGGCGCGATCATGCCGAGAAGGCCGCCCAACGCCAGGATGCAGGCCGTTTCCAGCGCAGGAACACCCATAGTCATCAGTACTGGCGCCATGATGGCCCCAGCGGAAAGCACGGACGCAGTGGATGAACCGGTAATCATACCGGGAAACATGATGATGAGCATGATGAAGCACAGCATCAGCGCGGGGAGTTTATGAAACCGTTCGATGATGACCGATACGATAGCGTCCAGCGTGCCCGATTCCTGAATCACTTTCATAAAGATCATCGCTGTTACGATCACTAATATGGTATCAACATAGGAAAACATTCCCTCGACAAGATGGCGCAGCGCGAACCCCTGACCGCCGACTAACGCGCCGACAATCGCACTCAACACCAGCGAGATGCTGACCGGCAGCTTGAACAAGAAGCAGCCAAGCAGGAATACGCCAACCATCAATAAAAATGTGATCAATTCTATACTCAAATGAAGTACCTCCACAAATCCGATGAAGGAAACGCTTTATTTGATCGCAGAGACGCTTATCTTTCTCACGATCCGGCTCTAGTCGCAACGGAAACGGTATCGCCAACCGCACGGCGCTCCCTCCCGACCTGGCGCAGGAAAGCCGAAAAATATATGTTGCGTTGCAAAGACCGCGTAAAAGTTTGAAACAAAGCAGCAGCAACAAGCCGCGCACCCTGTCACCGGACGACTTTCCAGAGCCAAACGGCGTGGCAGTCTTCTGCGTCAGGGTTTCCTATTTAAATGCGACCGGTAACGCAGTCAAAACGTCGCTGATGCTGTCGATATAATCCATGGGGATACCGTTCGTTTTACAGATGTCCGCCATGAAACCGTCTTCATCACCGGAAGTTACGACGATTGCATAATCCGCGTTGGATAGTGCCGGCGAAATGAACTTATCACTCAAATCGCCTCTGCGCGAAGCGCCCCCGGTATGCATAACAATAATCTTGATCTCTTGATCCTTGGCTGCATCCAGCAATTCACCGATACGGGCCAGTTCATCGTCCGCGTCGATTCCCGCAGCGCCAAGGCCCTTTGAGGAACCGCCGACAACGACAATCAACGTTTTGAACCCATCCAGATCGGCAGACGTCACAAGATTGTTCGTCTCAAAGTCCATATCCAATTTTGTCATAACGGTCGCAACGATCTGATAGTCGGCACTCTGGCCGCAAGAAGTCACAAGCGCGGGATATTCTGCAAATGCTTCTTGTAAGCCTGTAACTTCCGTGTTTTCAATGCTATCCCCATCCGTGACGGTCGCAGCAGGTGTCTCGCTTTTTTGACAGGCAAAAAGCAGGATGATCAGCGTGCAGGTAAGCACGCATATGAGTGCCTTTTTCATAGTGAACTCTCCTTTTTATAGAAAGTGCGGAACAGCGAGGTGCGGCCTGCGCTGTCCCGCATACTTCGGCCTAACGAACGACTACAGAATTAGCCGCGGCTTAATAGCCGATAGCTTTGCCATCACGGCGAACATCTGCACCGCCACGGAGCGTACCGTCGTCCAGCTTTACAACTCCGTGGAATCCACCGAACCACTGATCATAGTCCATGGTACGGTTGATCGAATATCCCATCGCCTCCAGCGCCGCCGATACCGATTCCGGAATGCGAGTCTCCATGGAAAGCGCGCCGCCGTTGCAGAAAAAGCGCGGCTCGTTGATGGCGTCCTGAATATCCATGCCGTTGTCGATCAGGTGGCTGATCACCAACGCGGAGGTCGTGATGATACGCGTTGAACCCGGCGTACCCAATGCCGCATACGGGTTTCCATTTTCATCCAGAATGATCGTGGGGCTCATGGAAGAAAGCGGACGCTTGCCGCCGTCAATCGAGTTCGCATTGCCCCAGCCGGGCGTGAAGTCGAGCATCTCGCCATTGAGGAGCATACCGGTTCCTTCGGCCACGATCCCGCATCCGCCGTTGTGCGTCTGCGTCATCGACACGATATTACCTTCTTTGTCCATGATGGAGAAGTGCGTGGTGTTGCCTGCACCATACTCATACGGCAACCCGGCAGTGTAGTCCTTGGTTGTGTTCAGCTCTATCTCAGAAGCTCTCTCAAGTGCATATTCTTTGCTCTGAAGTCCCGCAAGAGGAACATCGGTAAAGTCCGTATCCGCAATATATTCCGCGCGGTCTGCAAAAGCGATCTTAAACGCCTCGGCAAACAGGTTGATATACTCCGGCGAATTGACTTCCATGCCGGAAACGTCATAGTTCTCCAGGATGTTCAGAATTTCCACAACGGATGTGCCGCCCGAGGACGAAGGTGGCGACGAAATAACCGTGTAGCCGCGGTAATTGCCGCTGACGGGCGTACGCACCTTGACCTCGTAGTTAGCCAGATCCTCCATTGTGATGGTGTTGCCGTACGCGTTCGCCGTACTCACAATCGCTTCCGCAATGCTGCCCTTATAGAAAGCGTCTTCGCCTTCGTCAATGATCTTTTGCAGCGTCGCACCCAGTTCGGGGTTTGTATAGATGGTGCCAACCTCATACGGCAGGCCATTTTCATCATAGTAAACGCTCTTTGTTTCGTCCGTATAAGTATACCAGTTGTAGTGCTCCGTCAGTGAGTCTTTCATATGAGCGCCAACCGGAAATCCCTTGTTCGCCAACTCGACCGCCGGAGAAATGATCTGCTCCCGGGTCATTGTTCCATAGGTTTCCAGCGCATGCAGCATGCCTTTGACATAACCGGGAACGGCAATGCCCCACGGGCCGATGGCCTGGTTGTAATCGCCCGCCCAGCTTCCGTCTTCATTTTTGGGCCAAGTGTCCGGGTTCGTATTCGAAGGCGCCACTTCACGGAAATCAAGGAATACTGTTTCCCCGGTTTCTGCAAAACGGACCAGCATGTAGCCGCCCCCGCCAATGCCGGAATAGTACGACTCCACCGTACTCATGGCAAATCCAACCGCAACAGCGGCGTCAATCGCATTACCGCCCTGTGCGATAATGTCGGCGCCGATCTTGCTCGCATAATAGTTGGCGGATGTGACGATACCGTTCTCCGCGGTAGCGTCGCGGTCTGTCAACTTCAGATTTCCATCTTCATCATACGGAAGCCAGTCTTCATCCAAATTAACGATTGAGGAAATCTTTCCGCTCTCGGTTTCAGTGGCTTCCTCCGATTCTTCCGAAGTCGCCGTTTGCTCAGCGTCTGGCTGGGTCGTTTGTGCAGTTGCCTCTGGCTCCTGAGCACTTCTGCAGGCAGCAAAAGAGAACATCATGGCAATTGCCAAAAACAAAGCTAACCATTTCTTCATTGTCGTTCCTCCCTTTTCAATTCTTTGGCTGATTGTCAAAAGATCATTTTGACGATATATACAACCTGATGATATCTTGAAAGGAGAAACCTTGTCCATTTTCTCTCTTTTCTTTCTTTTTTCTCAATTAGCTCTTTTCCCTATGATCCGATAAAGCTGTTTCGGTCTACCCACCTTGCCGTAAATGCTTAGCTGTTCGACTTGCTTTTTTTGAATCAGATGCTGCAGATACCGAAAGATCGTCTGATAGGCGAGCCCTGTCCCTTCGGCAATTTCATTGGCTGTCAGATAGTCGCTCTGAACAGACAAGAAGTCCGTGATCAGCTCCAAAGTGTTTTGGGACATTCCTTTGCTCAGTTCTCTCTGCGGACGCTGTCCAAGCAGTCGCAAATGCAGATTGATCCTGCTGACCAAGTCCGGTGCTTTGATCGGCTTCAGCGCAAAATCGCTGGCACCGGCTTCCAGAAAAGCGTCCGCGACTTCCTGGCTCTCGTCGATCGTAAACACAAGAATCGGTACGTTCTGATCCAGTTTTCGCAGCATACGTACCCCCTCCACACCGCTGATGCGCGGCATATGATAATCGATCAGCACGATATCCGGATGGTATGCCTGAAACAACGCGAGTCCTGTTTCCGCGCTTTGAGCCGAATACGCCTCCCAACCTTTCAGTTGGAACAATGCATTGAGCGCAAAACAGATTTCTTCATCGTCGTCAATGGATAAAATGGTCGTCTTTCTGGTCATCAATTTCTCCTTCGCGTGGCAATATAATCGTGATTCTAGTCCCTTTCCCCTGCTCCGATTCCATCTGAATCGACCCGTTCATCTGCGTTACGATCGTTTGGACAAACGCAAGCCCCAATCCGCTGGAACCGCGCCCCGAAACGCCTCGGTCCCAAACCGCCTCTCTCAAGTTCATATTGATCCCCATCCCATTGTCCGACACGTGGAAACAAACGGCGCCGGCCTGCTTGGTTACCTCCAAGCTGATCTCCGGGACGCGGTCTTTTGGCACGGCTTTGCCGGAATTCTGCAGCAGGTTGATCAGCACCCGTGGAAAAAGGATTCTGTTTGCCATCACCGTCTCGTCCGGAGCCTCGTTATGCACAGAGATGTGAGGCGCGTATTCCGTCACCGAACATTGTGCCATGGCAATATCGACCAACGTTCGTGTCGCAACCAGGGACAACTCTTTTTCATGAAGTATTGCTGAAATCATGCTGCTCATTTGTTCCACGGCCTTTTCAATTCGCGTCAGATATTCTTCATCCAGCCGCCGATGCTCGATTTCCTGCTCCATCTTGATGACCCCCACCATGGTCTGAATTACGGTCAGCGGGGATTTCAAATCATGGACCAAATACTGCATTTCCTGATTGGTGCGGTTTTTGATTTCCGTTATATGCGCCTGCATACGAATTTCCTGGTTCTGTTCTTTCAGCGCATTTAGTTCTTTCAGCGTGTTCTCTTCGCGCAATTGCAGCAGCAACAGCAACGCGAACAGCAAAAACAGAAGAATCCCGACGACGCACGTTGCATTCAGCACTGCTTCGGCATCCAGTACAACGGCCGCCTGCTTAATATCCCAGGATGTTTCTCCCCGGCCGACGGGAAGCTGCTGCAGGGCTGGCATGACGTCGAGAAACTGAAAGGCCACAAGAAATAGCGCGGTAAGCCCCGCCTTTTTCAAAAGAGAAATATACTGAAAATCCAGCTGTTTAAAGGCCAGCACCCAGACGAACATCAGTATCGCCGGAATGCCGAAATCGTAGTGAATCTGATACAGTCCTTCGATCCCTAAATAGGTTAAGCGCAGTATGATAAACGTCAAAAGCGCTGTGATAAGATACCGAAATCGACGCAACTGTTTGAATGTGATTGATTCGCCGATGAAAAAAACGCCGATGTAGTGCGGCACCGCGCGAATCGAATTGAGCAGAACTATTCTAAGCGCCGCTTCCATCAGATCGGTTTTTTCGATCTCGGTCAGGGCCTTCATGAGCGCATCGGTCACGCCCAGGTTCTCAACGTTGAAAAGAGAGGGCATTATGAAGCCTACCAAAACCAGCGCCACGCCGGTCAGGCATTCCTTCATATCGACGGTCACGATGTCCCGTGCCCGTTTCCGGTCTTCCTTCCTTCCCATCCGTTTTGTTCCTTCCCGTTGTTTAACGCGTTCCCTGTCAGCAAAAATGGACTCGTTTGTTTTGTGCACGCTATGTCACGCCGTTCTGTCTCTCGATCCTTCAACGCATGTCATATTGGCCGAGTATGAATTCCGCAAGCTCCAATTGCCGGTCCACCCGTGTGGCCAATGGTTCTTCGCGGCTGGTTTCCACCGTAATCACGGGTATGCCGAGTTCGCGTATCACCGTACGATTGATGCTCCCCATTGGCGGCGATCCATAAAGCGACAGCGCTCCGTCGCCAAGCGAACCGTCCTCCGCCGCAAGCAAAATGTTCCAGATCAGATCGCCCGCCAGAGAAACATCTTCGCAGATTATGGTATTCTCCAGCGCATCGTGCCCGTCCTGCGCCGCCCTGGCTTCATGAAGGTCCAGCACCAGATCGGGGGCTTTTTCCGTGATATCAGTAAAGATGGCATAATCGATGACTTCGGCTTCGGTACCCTCCACCTTGCCCGGAAAGTACCGGTTGAGGTCAAAACTTGTTTCGGTCGTTCTCTGATCGTGGATGGCACCGTAACGATTTGCCGGACTGAGGATGTATACCGTCCCTGCGCGCAGTGTCATTTCCTTGAGCAGATTTCCCGCGATCCATCCGGCTTTTTCGTCCCCGTGCAGGCCTGCCACAATGTAGATAACCGCCCCCTCGCCTTCGCCGCGCAGGGAAACGACCGTATTCTCCCAGTCCGTTCCTTCCAGAATCAGATAGCTCTCCTCCGCCGTCGGGAATTGCCGAATAAACCGGTCCGGAAAATCACACAGGCGCCAGAAGACGTTTTCATCGTCCAAAAGTTGCGTCGCCTGCAAATCCTCTGGCTTCGTCCCGTCGACGGCTGTGCGGGCTTCCGTCTCGCAGTCAGAAGACGACAGAATCGAGTCCCTTTTCCCGCCGCAGCCGCCCGCAACGATCACCAGCAGCAACACGGCCGCGCACGCTAGCACGAACCTGCGCATCATGATTTCTTTTCCATCCTCTTCCTTTTATATAGGCTGATTATCAGAATAGCGACAGAAATGCAAATGCCCGCCGCGGCAATCGGCCAACGGTATCGGGTGTGAAAGTAAATAGCACTTGTCCCTGTTTCCGGCAGTGTCAACGGATCATACGCAAGGCCATAACCGGTAACCAGCTCCTTGATATTCAGGATATGAATCACCGGTAACCCCCTTGCGTTGTAGATTTCCAGCAGACCGCTGTTTTCATCGGTCGTCTTCACCTTATATGGCTGTATAACGCCGTACGGAAGCGTATCTTCGCCCCGACCGGTCGTCGTTAGATTGCCGCCCACGCCGATCAAACAGCGGATGCCGTGCGCGTCATAGATAGCGGCCCGTCTCTCGATATTATCCCAATAGTCCTCGATATAGAGAAATGGATATCCGTATCCTTCCAGGCGTCCGCGGATTTCCTGCGCGATTTGCGGATCCATCTCCAGACCGCTGTCGCCGTCGCCGCCCATAGACAGCGCGCTGGGCGCCTGCGACAAAAGTCCGTCCTCCAAGAGATACTGCAGCATATCCGGAAAGGTCAGCGTCGGCTGGTTAGCGCCGTACATCGATGCGCCAACGGACGCGATATAAACCAAATCCAGGTCCATCGCTTCCGCTGCCGCCAGAAAGGCCAGATTCATGCCGGGGAACGAACCGGAAAACGTAGCGCCTACCGTTTCTCCGCGCGCCACGCCGACCTCAGTCAGCATTTGCACAGCCAGCGCCGCCATATCCGCATTTGCGACGGTTCGTTTGGCTTCCAGCACCCCTACCGTCGTCGTAATGGATGTGAATTCATCTCCGATAAGACCGGTCTGATGAATATCCCCTTCCGAAAGATCGATCCCCAGTTCCAATTTGTACTGTTTGATTCCGTCCATACATGCCTGCATGATCCCGGCGGCTTTCCGCTTCGTCTCGAAATCGTCCGCCGGCACTGTTTCTGCGCCAAGGGTCATCAAAAACAGCGTGGCCGACAAAACGAGCATTACGATCACAAGCAGCCCTCTGTTCACCCGTCTCATTGCTCTCCCCCTCAGCCAAAAACCGGATAGTCGAACAACAATAGGACAACCGCCAACAGCGCTGTCGTCACGCCGACGCCAAGCAGCGTATCCAGTATGCCCTGCCGGTCGATTACCCGCGCGAGAATCCCCGGAACCAACACCCCCGCCGCACTCAATCCGCCCGGCAGAATGCCAATCGCATTTGTCAGCAGATTCAGCAGAAAAGTCAATAGCAGCAGGAAGGCAAAACGCCTTCGTCCATACAGAATCCATACCCGGGACAGCAGCTTGCAGATGCCGGTTGCGGTCAAAGCAAGCAAAAACGTGTAACCAATTCGGAGCGGGGATTGCAGGCACAGCACCAAATACCCCGGGACGATCAATCCCGCGGACAGCCCGGTCAATTCCGAAAATAAAAGACTGACCAGAACCCCCAGCAGGACAATCCCATTATACAAGCGCAGCCCCCTCCTTCTTCACACGGTCTACCACATCGCGTCCATCGTTGGCAATGTTTCCGATTGCGAAGATAACCCGATCCTCCCGCAATGCTTCCCGCGGGATGTCTGCCGCTTTCTTATACTCCCGTACTGCCGCATCCGGCAGACTCCGGCGCAGCTTCCACCGCATATATTCGCGGGCGGCCCCCGTCAGCCAGACCTCACGCGGCCCAATCAATTCGCACGCTTTCGCCATATCCTGAATACGGCTGCCGCGGTCCGGCCTATTGTTCACCAGCAGCACGAGCTCTTTGTTTGCGACTCTACTGTCTTTAAAAACTTTTTCCCAAACAAGGCGGATGGATTCCAGGTCGTTCACGGAGAACGCATTGATGAAGACGGCGTTTTCCCAACGATACAGGGACAGTGCATATGGATCTCTGCGGTATTTTTCCATTCCGGAAATCGCCGTATCCCTTGGTACGCCCAGTCGTTCACACACCGCCAGGGCTAAGGCGACGTTTTCGGCAAAATCGAGCGGAGGCCCTGTCCCGTCAGGAATGACCTCGACGTATTCCGCGCCTTGCCGATCCGCTTTCTGTATCAGTATGGCGGCCTGCGCCCGCTCTGCCGAGAGGAGGACTCCCCCGTTCGGCACTGTATTTGACAGGGATTCCGCAATTTCAGGAAGCGTTACTCCCATCACATCCGTATGATCGCGTCGAACATTCGTCATTACGCCAATATCCGCACGCAAAATGGCATGCTGCGATACAGACTGCAACTCGGGCCGCAAAGCCATGCACTCCGTCACGAGCACCTGCGCGTTTTCTTTCGCGGCCCTGCGAAGAATCGTGATCTGCTCTTTGATTGTGGCGCTCCCCCTGCGATGCAGCGGATGCTCCTTCCCCTGCACATCGATGAACATTGGGACCGTTCCCGTCGTTTTGGAGAACACCCGATATTCGCCTGCACGCAGCCCCGCATCGATCAGCCTGCATACTGTGGATTTCCCGCGGGTCCCGTTTACATGGATCACATGCGTCAGCTTCCGCCTTGCGCGTCGAACCGCAACCGCTTCCAGGGACAGATAGAGCCACCACAACAGTGCGCCCGCTACAATCAGTTTGAACATTGATCAACCTCGCCGGTTTCCCGCGTAAAAGATTATCCCCGCACGACATATAGATACAATATCTCTTTTTTATTATAGCGGGCAACACCCCCCGGTTCAATTTTTTATCATAATTATCTTAACCGGTTCGGCCTTGATCATCTTGAAAGCCAATTCGACCACGGTGTTGTCACAAGGACAGTCTTTTATGCTCATTCTATTCGATTGCAGCCATATGGAACGTTCACGGTCGAGCTTTCACGCGATGGAAAACATAGCGACGGCATGGAGCATCTGTCACGGCAGTTGCCAAGCGGTTCGTTGAAAAATGTAGAAGTATTCACGAAAGCTTCAGGGCTAATGTATAAATATGAACTGGTTTATGTTTCTTGAAGACGACAGGGATAAAATATAGCGCTGGCGAATGAATTGCTGAAATTCATCCGCACAGCGCTACTTTTGGCCGAAGTCTGGCGAGTGGTTATACCGCTCAGACCGATTATAATTTAAGCGAAAGCACGATCTTTCCAAGTCTACTCAAACGTCTTCGCGTTTACGCTTTCTGCCGAAGCAGTCGAGCCAAATGATACCGACTATGACGACGCCCTGCGCAACCTGCTGCAGATATGGCGCAATGCCGAGCATATTCATACAGTTAGTCAGCAACTGAAGGACCATTAAACCGACGAAGCTCTGCGCGATGCCGCCGACGCCGCCTGCAAAGCTCGTGCCGCCGACAACGACGCCGCAGTTGACCATCAGGGCCGTATCGTCGCCGTAAATACTAGAGCCGGTGTTGAGCTTGCTTGAAAGCAGCACGCCCGCAACCGCCGCCATTGCACCACTGAGTACGAACGCGAGCCACTTGGTCGTGACGACGTTGATACCGGAATACTTGGCCACTTCATAATCTCCGCCAAGTGCGTACAGATTTCTGCCGTAGCTTGTGAAGCGTAACAGTGCGTAAACCAGCACGCCGAATACGATCATGATCACTGCGAGGTTCGGGATCACCCCGCCGATTTTACCGTTGGCGATCTTCATGAACTCCATGTTCGTGCAGGAAACCGGGTGCGCGTCGGTCAATTGCTGACAAACACCCTTGATCAGCATGCCCGTACCGAGCGTGATGATGAACGCTTCCGTCTTCTGCTGCACAACGAAGAATCCGTTGATGAAGCCGACCGCCGCACCGATCAACACCGAGAAAATGATCGCCAGCCACATATTCATGCCGCCGTTCATCATCTGAATCGCGGTGATGCCCGAGAGGCACATTACTCCGCCGACCGAAAGGTCGCAGCCCGCGGCGATAACCGTCAGCGTTACGCCGAATGCAATGATCTCATTGACCGCAGCGTCCTTGAGAATGCTGAGCAGGTTATAGGACGTGTAGAAGTTCGTCTTAAAGAACAGCATCCCGATCAGCATTACCATGATCGCAATGACCGCCTTCTGTTTGGTAATGGCACGCAATGTCCGCTTGCCGAAACTTAACATCGTTGTCTGCATACCGCTTGCCCCCTACTGTTCTTTCCGGTTGTCGAGCCAGATGGCCAGAACAAGGATTGCGCCCTTGAGCACGACCTGCATATACGCCGATACGCCCAGCAGGTTCATGCAATTGGACATCAGCGTAATCAAAAGCACGCCGAGAACGGTGCGCAGTACGCTGCCCTTGCCGCCTTTGAGCGTCGTACCACCGACGACGACCGAAAGAATGGCGTTGGTCTCATAGTTTTTGCCGATGATCGGCGCCGCGGTCGTGATCCTCGAAAACAGCACGATCGCGCCGATTGCGGACATCAATCCGCAGATCGTATAGATCAAAATGACACTGCGCTTGATCGGAATGCCGCTCAGCTCCGCGGCGACTTTGTTGCCGCCCGTGTAACTGATCGACCGTCCGCTGTAGGTCTTGTTATGGAACACCCACAGCGCCGCAAGGCAGACGAGGAACAGGATGAACGACACCGAAAAAATGCCGACCGTTCCACTGCCGATTGCCGTAAACACCGTCTGTGGCTTCGTCAGCCAGCTCATGTGCTGTGTCGACCCGCCCGTGTAGATCAGTGCGATTGCGCTGTAGACGGCGCTCATGCCGTAGGTGATAAACAATGCTTCCGCCTGGGTCAGCGCCCCTGCCGAAACCAGAACCATGCTGTTTAAAAAGCCGAGGAACGCACCGAGCATCACGCCGACGATCAGTGCGTTGACCTGTCCGATCGGGTCGATCAACGAGACCGTGACGACCGCAACAAGCGAAATCAGTCCGCCGACCGAAAGGTCGATAAACCCGCCGATGATCACAAACGTCATGCCGAGTGATACAAAGCTCAGTGGCCCGAACTGCCGCATGATGTTGGTCAGGTTGTCGCTGCTTAGAAATTTCGGTTCCACGATGATTGTGATGATGACCAGCAGCACGATGGCGACGAGCACCAGATAGTTCATCAGGAACTTTTTGATATCGAATCGTTTTGTCATACCGCTTCCTCCCGTCAACCTATCGCGCTGTCCATGATCGTCTGCGCGGAAACTTCCTCGGGATTGAATTCCCCGGTGATCCGCCCTTCACAGATGGTCAGGACACGGTTGCTCATGTTCAGCACTTCCGGCAATTCGGATGAGATCATGATGATCGATCCGCCGTTTTCCACAACCTGCTTCATCAGCACGTATATTTCATACTTTGCGCCAACATCGATGCCGCGCGTCGGTTCGTCCATGATCAGAATTTGCGGATTGATCTCCAGCCAGCGCCCGACGACGCACTTCTGCTGATTTCCGCCGGAAAGACTAAGCACCGTTGTTTGTGCGCTTGGTGTTTTGATGCCAAGATTCTTGATCTGGCGATCGGCAATGTCCTTTTCCTTTGAGGAATCCAGAAAGCCAAATTTCGTCATCCGGTCCAGACTTGCCATAACGATGTTGGACTGAACGGAAAAGCGCAGCACAAGGCCTTGCAGCTTCCGGTCTTCCGGCAGAAGGCCGATGCCGAGTTTCTTTGCATGTGCCGGCTTTTTGATCCGTACCGGTTTGCCTTCAATCAATACCTGATGACCCTTGGCTTTGTCCGCTCCGCAGATCGCGCGCACAATCTCCGTCCTGCCTGCGCCAACTAACCCGACAAGGCCGAGAATTTCGCCTTTCTTTAATTCAAAGGATATATCCTGCAGCTTATGCGTATTGATCGAGCGAACCTCCATGAGCGTGTCTCCAACACAATGAGGGCGCTCGGGATATTCGTGTTCAATCGAGCGGCCGACCATCTTTGCGATCATGTCCGCACGGGTCAGCTTCCCGACCGGCTGCGTATCGATCACGTGTCCGTCACGCATGACCGTTACGATATCGCACAATTCAAAAATTTCGTCCAGTTTGTGGCTGATATAAATAATAGAAACGCCTTTTGCGCGTAAATCCCCGATGATCTCAAACAGCTGTTTGAGTTCGTCACTCGTCAAGCTGCTGCTTGGCTCGTCCATAATGATCAGCTTTGAGTTGAACGACAGCGCCTTTGTGATCTCCACCATCTGCTTTTCCGCCGCGCTCAGTTCACCGACCAGCGTATGTGTGTCGATGTTACAGCCAATGCTGTCCAGCAGCTTTCTTGCTTCGACATGCGTGCCACGCATGCCGTGCATTTCGTTGAACCGTCCGAGAAAGATATTCTCGCCCACGCTCATCGTGTTTACCAGGTTGAATTCCTGATAGATAATGCTCAAACCCCGATTCAAAGACTCGACCGGCGTCGTGTGTTCAATCTTTTCACCGTCAAATACCACCGTCCCCGAATCCTTCGTATACACGCCCGACAGTATCTTCATTAACGTCGATTTTCCGGCGCCGTTTTCTCCCACGATCCCATGGACTATGCCCCGCGATATCTCGATCGAAACGTCGTCCAGCGCCTTGACGCCGGGGAACGATTTGTTTATGTCTTTGATGGAAAGAATGATTCCCTCGCCCTTCTTTTCCACGCCCTCTTTTCCCCTTTCAATTCTCGTAATAAAAATCCCAGATTATATTGTATGATTTAGCACAGCAAATAATAGATGACAATTCATATTTATCCTATTTAATATATAATAGCACACATAATTTCGGCCCGCCCATCCATAAAGAAGAGCGGGCCAAAGCTTGCCTTAAATGATTACCACTCCGGATACGGGAGAATATCCACATTGTCTTTTGTTACTACATCCAGCGGAATATAGTTCACTTCATCACATGTACCACCATCAAGAATTTCTTTTGCACATTCAAGGCTCTTGATAGCCATGTTTGTGAAACTTTGCCCAATGCTTACGGCCTGTGTACCGTCCTTGACCTGATCATAGCCTGCGCGGCATCCGTCAACTGCGACAAGATAAACGTCAGTCATGTCGGTGTTCTTCAGCGCCTCAATAATACCGGTTGCACCGTTGTCCCAATGGCAGAATACGCCCTGGATCTCGTCACCATACTTGACGATGAAATCTTCCATGATCGACATGCAGTCTGCAGTGACCCATGCGGAGCAGTTTTGCGTATCCAGTACCGTAATATTGCTGCCTTCCAATCCTTCCATGAAGCCGTCATGTCGCTTGATCTGCGCATCGTGACCGGCCTGTCCACCAATTTCAACGATGGTCGCACCATCCGGGAAATGATCGATAAACGCCTGGGCTGCAGTCTGACCAGCCATCGTATCATTGACGCCGCAGAAGAAGTCACGATACGCCCAGTTCTCTTCCATTAGGTCCGAAGAAAACATGCCGACGATGATTCCAGCTTCCTTGGCTTCCATCAGGCTCGGAACAATTGCGTTGATGTCGTTCGGATTGATAAAGATGGCATCGTAGCCCTGCGCGATGCAGGTGCTGACAGCCTTGACATCATTTTGGATGTCGCCTTGCCCGTCGAACGCCGTCATTTCAAAGCCATACTCACCGCAGTATTGCTGGAACTGCTTCCATGCATATGCCTGTGATTCATTAATCAGAGACTGCGCGATAAACGCGGCCTTATAGGTCGTTTCTGTTTCGGCTACTTCAGTCTCGGTCGTTTCTGTTTCAGTTGCTTCTGTTTCGGTTGCTTCTGTTTCGTTTGCCGTGGTGCTCTCCGTAGCTGACGATGTATCGGTGGTGGTGCATCCGAACAAACCGATTACCATGGCAACCGCAAAAAGCATGCATAGAATCCTTTTGGTCATTTTTTCTTCCTCCTTTTATTATTTACGGCTTCCCGTAAATTCTTTCCTTATTGTAAATAACCCAAATAATCCGACTGGAATGAAAGAATCGTATCCAGTATCTGCTCTGCCGCACGCGCACTATCCACCACCGGATCAACCAGGAATGCCTGCAGTGCCGCACGTTTTGATTTTGTGAGTGCCGCTTCGACCGTCATGTCTAGTACGCCGACGCGCGTAGAGAGCAACGCACCAAAGCCGCTTGGCATATCGATCTTCATGCCGTGCACGCCGTTTTTGTCCACCGTGGCTGGAACTTCCACAATAACATGATCCGGTAAGCAGCTAATCAAGCCGTTGTTCTGCATGTTGACCGCAAGTTCTTCGTGACCGTCGCCAGTTTCGATACCCTCGATGATCGGAATAACCCGCCAATATTCTTCCGGCTGTGTACCTTCTGTTATACGTTTCAGTGGATTGACAACATAGCTCATACATTCCTGTTTATATCCGGTATAAAAATCGATTATGCCTTTGTGATCCGCCGCATCCTGCGCCCATGCAATATATTCTCCCAGGTGACTGTCCGTTGTTATGGGAACATAGCCGAAATAATCGAACAGAGACATAAACAACCCACGTTCACTAGTTTTTCCGAAATATTCCGGTGTCTTTCGGCGGATCTCGGGATAGATATCCTCACCGGTATCGCGGCGCGCTGCCTCGATCATGATGCTGAAATGATTTAAACCACCCGCGCGAATTTTGAGATTTTCAAAGTCAATATTCAGCATACGGGGAAGATGGACAACAAGCGAAGAAATCTCATGACAAAGACCTATCAATTTCATCTTTGGGTATTTCTTCTGAATCGCCATGGTGATCGTTGTCATTGGATTGCTCAAGTTGATCACAAGCGCTTCCGGACAAATGCAATCGACATCGTCGCAAATGTCAAGAATCGGCGGCAGGATGCGTAGCGCATGGAAAACGCCTCCCGGTCCACCATTTTCTCCGTAGACCTGCTTGATGCCAAATTGCTGCGGTATGTGCCAATCCTGCTCCCAAAGTTTGTAACGATCCCCGACTTCAATGGAGATAATGACATAATCAGCATTTTTCAAGGCTATTTTTCGATCAACTGTCGCTTCAATACCATAATTCAGTTGATGTTCTGCTATATAATCTTTTGCTGTTTTTGCGACATCGTTCAGTGTGGTTTGATTAATATCGACTAATGAAATAGTGCTTCCTTCTAAAACCTTTGACTGAAAAATGTCTCCAAGTGCTCCCAGCCCAAACATTGCGCTTCCAGCGCCTATTAAAACAATTTTGCTCATATTGCCTCCTTGCAATTAATATGCTTTATAATTAATATAATTCATAATCAAAATCCACCCATCCCTGGTGCACACCACCCGGTGAAACGGTAAGCAAGTGTGCCTCATCATGGAATCCTCTTTCAGCGAGGTTGGCGGCGTCGCTTGAACATGTTTGTTTCTCTGCGCAGATAAAGGGTCTCCCACGGGGTGTGAAGATTTGTACATGTGTGTAATCGTCCGTGGACTTCATCCGGATCTTCAATCGAATCGTTCTATAGTCAATAACTACCGGATCGCTTGGATTCATCGATGTAAAACAGTTGTCCAGATCGAGGGTGCCCACAGGCACCGGTGTCCGTAGGTCAAAATCTTGCCCGTCTACATCGAGGAGTTTTCCCGTTGGCAACAAAGCATCCGTCAATTCCATCATATGCTGAGCTGGAACAGAGATCATCGTTTGATCGTCACCCGATAACTTGTTGAAGAACGTATGGTAAGAAATCCCAAACGGAAGCCTTTTATCGTCTTTGTTTTCGACTTTGTGCCTTATTTGGAATCCGTTCTTCGTTACACGGTAAAAAACTGTAATCGTATGCCGAAACGGGTAACCCTGGAAAATTGGATGCGTCTCGTCAACGTCGATATAAGTTTCCAACGTAACACCATCGTCATCAACCACGGGTGGTCGATATCCCCAGTTTTCGTCATATACCAGCGAGTGCATATAAATGGGTATGCCGTTTTTGATTTGCCAAAATCGTTTGCCTTCAAATCCGTAACGGCAGTTCTCAACTCTATTCGGAAAAGGGTACAAAATGGGATTCCCCGTATAATAGGATGTTAATCCAAATCGATTGTCATACCGGACTATTTCATGTTCACCAATTTTAAAACAATAGAGATTGTTCCCCAGCTCAGGCGATACTTTTATTAATATGTTCTGATCGTTTTCTCCAACGTACCCGAGCGCAATCGAGCGTCTCCCGCATATGGTTTCATATCGGTAAAAATATCTTCCCATTCAAAATCCCCTTCAAGATAAGCATTACTTTGGTTAGTGACTTTATTAACTATTGTAAAAAAAAGAAGCTTTAAGAGAATACTACCATTTACATGGCGGGATTGCAATAGTATTTCAATTCTTTTTAGCTTCTTTTTTTAGTAACTATATTTTGTTTGGATCAAATCCGCCGGAACATATTCTGCATTCCTAGGGTCGCAGCCCCGATGACACCCGCTCGATCCAGCAAGCTGGAAACCACGATTTTTACATTATTCGTACATTCTTCCATGGACAATGTGAAAGCGGCATCCATCAGAGATTTCATCATGTATTCACCCATTAGAGACATACTGCCACCTAGAATTAACATGTCCGGATTTAAAATGTTCATCACATATGAAACTGCGACACCAATATACCTTCCCGCCTTATTCAGCGCCTCCAGAACGCAAGCATCGCCGCGTTTGGCCGCTTCAAAAACGATTTCAGGCGTGATTGCTTTCATATCTCCTTTTACCAATTCTGTTATCTCACTTTTTACGCCGGACTGAATTGAATTAACAATATCACGCATCACCGAGTACTCTGTCGCTACGGTGTCTAAACATCCAAACTTGCCGCAAACGCATTTCACACCGTTGTCGACTACGCGAATGTGTCCTATTTCGCCGGCGGCAAACCCACTGCCCCTAAAAATCTCCCCATTTAGCACAATACCGGAACCAATGCCTCTGCCGACATTTAAGAAAACATAGTTTTTGGTTTGTTTGGCTTCACCGAACCAACTTTCGCCAAGAGCCATCGCGTTGGCATCATTATCTACGTAAACTGGAAGTTGTTCTTCCTTTTCAATAAATGTTTTCAAATCAAAATTCCGCAATGACATTGCGGGGGCAAAAACTGAAATATTCTTTGTGGTATCAACAATGCCATGCATTCCAATTCCGATGCCACGAATATTCAAATCTTTCGCCTGTTCCCGTACCGAGCGTATGCATGCCAAAACGTCATGCTCAAAATCGCCATCGCTATGTAAAAACGGACGCTGTGACTTTGCGATGATACGGCCCGTAAGAGTTACGATCGCTGCTTCTACCCCATCCTTGTGAATGTCAATGCCAATAAAACAAACATCGCCGTCTGAAACGGTGATCAAAACCGGCTTGCGTCCACCCTTTGATGACCCAACACCAATTTCACAAACGATCCCATCCTGAATCAGCTCGCTCATATTGCTCGAAACTGTCGCGGACGTTAGGTTCAAAATTTTTGCGATGTCGGCACGTGAAACTGGTCCTTTATCCTTTACCACCTGAAAAATGGAGGCTTTGTTGATTTCTTTAATCAGTTGTTTGTCTCCAGTAATATAGCTCATTTTACTTTTCCCCAGTCAATCTATTCTATGAGTTTAACTTTTTTTAGTCACTTTGTAAATAGAACCTTAGTGGTGTTCCCCGTAATTTATCATCTTAGTTGAATGCGGAAAGTTGCGTTCAAACTTTCTCTAAATCAGATTTGCGTGCCGATCAAATCATCATCAGGTACTAAACAGTCCTACTATGGTCGAGATATTTTTGTTGCTCATCCATCTGTATTTTGTGGTACGCATTCTCCAAACTGCGGTGTCCCCCTCGAAATGCAAATTATCTTTATTAAAGAAATTTTATTTAACGATATTGGCAACGCTTATGACAAATACAGACACGTGTATCGCCTGCTGGACCGTCAAACGATCACGCGGACGCTCATTTTCCAAATATAACAAGCGCCGCTAAAGCGGCGCTTGTTATATGTTGAACTTCTATTAGAATTCTGTATACGGAGATGGCCGTATACGCGGGAAACACAGGGAAGACACAGCAACACCGATACGATAAAAGGGAGCTGTATGCCGGGGAAGATGCAAACACATCAAATGAAGAATTAACTTTTAATCTTGAGCGCGACACGCTCCACGTCCAGCAACAGGCGGTAACGTTCAAGATATGTTTCAAAGCCCTCTGCTTCCGTGGAATCGGGTGAAATTGTGCTGCCCCCGTCCGCCGTAAAGACACGGTGGTTCAGATAACCGGCAAGCGTTTCATTCTGCGCTTTTTGTGCCATGTATGCCGCGAGAATTGCCATACCCCATGGACCGCCGTCGCCAGCGGTATCCATTACGGTTACAGGGGTGTTGAGCGCGGTGGCCATTATACGTTGACCGACACCCGGTACTCGGAAAAAGCCGCCATGTCCGCAAAGACTGGCGATTTTTACCGACTCACTGCGTGTAAGGATATCCATGCCGATCCGCAGCGAAGCGAATACCCCATAAAGGTGCGCGCGCATGAAATTTGCCGCAGAAAAGCTTGCGTCCGGCAGTCGCAAAAACAGCGGTCGTCCTTCGGAGAAGCCTGTAATGTGTTCGCCGGAATGATAATTGCATCCGAACAGTCCGCCGCAGTCCGCGTTTGCATGATCCGCCGCCTCGAAAAGCGAGCAATAGAGTGCATGCATGTCTATCTCCTTGCCGCAAATATGCATACATTCGCGGATCAGATTCACCCAGCTGTCGAGATCGCTGGTGCCGTTGTTGCAGTGGACCATGGCGACGGGGTCACCGGCGGGCGTTGTGACAAGGTCAATTTCGCGATACAAGCGGGAAAGCTCCTTTTCCAGAACGACCATGGCGAATACACTCGTGCCGACGCTGACATTGCCGGTGCACGGCTGTACACTGTTGGTTGCGACCATGCCGGTGCCCGCGTCGCCTTCCGGCGGACAAAGGAGAACGCCGGGTTGCAGCGTTCCAGTCGGGTCGAGCAACCGCGCACCTTCCTCAGTCAGGCGTCCCGCCGGCTCACCGGCCACGGCAACACGAGGAAGGATATCTGCCAGCTTCCATGGATACTGGCGTTGCGCAATAAGCGCATCGAACGCGGAAAGCATGTGCGCATGGAATTGTTTTGTGGTAGTGTCGATCGGGAACATGCCGCTGGCTTCGTCGACGCCCAACACGCGTTCGTCTGTGAGCCGCCAATGCACGTACCCCGCAAGCGTTGTAAGATAGTCAATATTGGCGACATGCGCTTCCCCATTTTGAATACTGTGGTAGAGGTGCGCAATACTCCAGCGTTGCGGGATGTGGTACGAAAACAGCGAAGTGAGTTCCTGTGCGGCCTCGTCGGTCATGGTGTTGCGCCAGGTTCGGAACGGCGTCAGCAACCGGCCGTTTTTATCCAGCGCCAGGTACCCGTGCATCATGCCGGAAAAGCCGATGGCGCGGTACGTTTCCGGCATAACGCCATATGCCTGAACAACACTTTTCATCAGATCGGCATAGCAGGATTGCAAGCCTGCCATTGCATCCTCAAGCCGGTAAGTCCAAACGCCGTTTTCCAGACGGTTTTCCCACTGAAAAGAGCCGGATGCAATCGGCTTGTGCCCGGCGTTGATCAGAGAGGCTTTTATGCGTGTCGATCCAAACTCAATGCCGAGGAAGACATTCCCAGCTTGCAGATCGTTCCGGATTTGTTCGGTAAGTTTCATATTTCTCTGCTCCTTTGGACTCATCGTGGGCGTAATCGAACATGCTTTTCACTGTTCGAACGGGAAGTCCCCGCTCAAAATGCCACCGTTTTTCAGCGCGAAGTCTATAGCGACGGAAAACTACTCAAGGCACTTTACGATCTCAACCGCTTCTCGCGAGATAGGTTTGCGGGCAGCACTTCTTTGATATAGTCCCGACAGATGTTTGCTAAGCATGGTTGCCTCCGTGCAAAGGAGATGTTACCACCATAATTTCGAGTGCGGTTCATAAAGAGTCCTATTTTTGTCCGTAATATGCGTTTTTTCCGTGTTTGCGCAGGTAATGCTTGTCCAGCAGTGCCTGTGGTACGGGTGCGTGTCCGGGATCGAGCAGCAGGTTCTGCCAAGCCATCTTGGCGCACTCCTCCAGAACAACCGCATAGTAAACCGCATGTTCCGGGTCACTCCCCCAGGTGAACGGGCCGTGATTGCGAACCAGTACGGCGGGAATTTCATCCGGGTTTTTCCCTTCGAACGTCTCTGCGATAACGCGGCCTGTTTCCAGCTCGTAATCACTGTCGATTTCTTCTTTGGCCATCTCACGGGTACAGGGGACTTCGCCATAAAAGTAGTCCGCATGCGTCGTACCGAACGCCGGTATGCCGCGTCCACTCTGCGCAAACGTCGTGGCCCAACGGCTGTGCGTATGGACAATTCCACCAATGTTTGGAAAACGGCGGTATAGTTCCAGATGCGTTTCAGTGTCGGATGATGGGCGTAGATTGCCTTCCACGGTCTTTCCCGTTTTCAGGTCAACGACGATCATATCATCCGGGATCAGGTCGCGGTATTCAACACCGCTTGGTTTGATAACAACCAGGCCGGCAGCACGGTCGATACCAGAAACGTTTCCCCAGGTAAACACGACCAGGCCATGGCGCGGCAGCTGGAGGTTTGCATCACAGACTCGTTTTTTCAGTTGCTCTAGCATTTCAATTTCCATGCAATGTCGCGAAGGAACAGCTGTTCCCGCAGGCCCTCCGCTGTCGTGTCCTTGGTGATATGAACAACCTCTATACCGTTCATTTCCGCATAGTCGATCATCATTTCCGCACTCGCGTCATAGGTCAGTACACTATGGTGCGAGCCACCCGCGAGGATCCAGAGTTTCGTTCCAAGACGGAGGTCCGGCGCGGGCCGCCACATGACGCGGGCCACCGGCAGATTCTTCATTTTAAAGATGGGTTTAACGCACTCAATGTCCTGTACGATCATCCGGAAGCGTCCGCCGAGGTCGATCAACGAGATCAGGATTGCTTTCGCTGCCCTGCCTTCAAAAACGAGACGCGCGGGATCTTCGCGATCGCCGATACCCAGCGGATGCACTTCGATGCGCGGACGCCCGGCGGCGACAGACGGACAAACCTCCAGCATATGCGCGCCGAGGGAATATTCCCTGTCCGGCTCGAAATGATAGGTGTAGTCTTCGATAAACGAGGTGCCGCCCGTCATGCCTGTAGTCATGGCTTTAACCACGGAGGTCAAAGCGGATGTTTTCCAGTCGCCTTCGCCGCTGTAGCCGAATCCGTCGGCCATAAGGTTTTGACTTGCGAGACCGGGAAGCTGGCGCATGCCGTAAAGATCCTGAAACGTATTGGAAAAAGCACCGATGTGTTCACGATCAAACAACCGTCGCATCGCAATTTCTTCGAGCGCCTGATAGCGTACTGAAGAAAGATTGTCCGTTTCAAAATCGTAACGGTCATGGTATTCGGCGATTTTTGCGTCGATTTCCGCCTCGCTTACCTTTCCCATTTCTTCAACAAGACATCCGACCGGCCAGGTGTTGACTTGCCAACCGAATTTGATCTGTGCTTCTATCTTGTCACCTTCGGTGACGGCGACGTCGCGCATATTGTCGCCGAAGCGCATGACGCGCAAATTCCGGCTAAAGCGATATCCGACCGCCGCGCGCATCCATTCGCCCAACTCCCGCAGAGGGGCTTCGTCCTGCCAATAACCCATGATGACTTTGCGCGCAATCCGAAGCCGCGCACCGATGAAACCATACTCCCGGTCACCGTGCGCCGATTGGTTGAGATTCATAAAGTCCATGTCGATTCCGTCGTCGGGGATCATCCGGTTATATTGCGTTGCAAAATGACAGTAGGGCTTCTGCAGGAGGCGAAGTCCTTCTATCCACATTTTGGAAGGGGAGAAGGTATGACACCATGTTACAACGCCGCAGCAGGCGTCGGTAAAGTTCGCTTCCCGCATGATGGCAGTCGCTTCATCGGCGGTTTTGACCGTTCCCTTGTAAATAAATCTGCACGGCAGAGAAAGGGACATCTTCTGCGCCATTTCCTCGGCGCGCTGTGCAACCGTTTCGAGCACCTGCACGCCGTAGAGCGACTGTGAACCTACTACAAACCAGAACTCCTGCTTCTTTAAATCAATCATTTATATTCCTATCCTGCTTTCCCGGCGGCCTGCCTGCCGCTCTTTACTTTTAAAAAACTAAATATGTTTGACCTGTATGGGATAAAGTCTTATCAAAGCGCCGGAGCGTCCGTCTTGCGCCGTATAAACTGGCGTTTTTCCGTGCTGAGGCGGGCGTTTGCGCCTTTATACACCTTTGTTGAAGCAAGGGAGTTGACCGAGCCCGGCCAGCTCCCTTGCAGTCTTATTACTGTAGTCGGATTAGTTGGTTATATGTTTCTTAGTAAATTCCCCAGAATGCGGAGAGTTCGTTCGGACCCCAGTAAATGAACTGGTGCGAGATGTACGAAGAAAGTCTCCAGCCGAGGATAATGGCAACCATCATTGCACCGAGCCAGACATTGCCTGTAAGCTTATAGATCTTGCGATACAGGTAGTTCATCACGGGTGCGTAAATGATGATCGGCAGCAGCGTGTGGAGATTGAACAACACAGCTTGCTGTGGCGTCGAATACGTAACGAGGATGGAGATGAGAATCAGTACTTCTGCACCCAGCGAGGTCACGAAAACGTTGATTGCAGTGTCCTGCGCATCGGTAACGTTCTTGAGCGACCACATGTTATTCAGCGTGCTGAGAATGAGGGTAAAGGGCAGCAGAATCAAGGCGTACTTGAAGGTTCTCATAAAGCCGTACGGCTTCATCATTTCAAACGTTCCGTCCGCAATGAGGAAACGGGCGCCGAAGAACTCCTTAATAAAGTCAGCGATGACATAGAAGGCCGAGAAGAGGATGAGCGCCAGCAGGCACGTCTTGAAGAAAGTCTTCCATCCGCAGCCAACGTTTACATCGGAGATTTTCGCCAGCGTATCGCTGTTCTTCTTGCGGGTGATGATCCCAAGGATCAGGAACAGGACGAGAGCCGGAACCGCCGTTCCGATGATCATCATGAAGGTACGCATCTGACCCGGTTCCCAAGGCAGCCACTTGGTGGTTGTGGCGTTCGACAGTGAGAACGACAGATCTGCCATCGAGTTGAACCAGACGCCCAGGAATGCCGCGATAAAAGCGAAGACAGCGGCGACGTAGAAACCCGAATCCTTTGTAGAGAGCTTCGGCGTGTAAACCGGCTTAAAGATGGTTGCAAAGAAGGTGCTCTTGAGCAGGATCGCAATCAGGGCGATCAAAACGCCGATCACGGCCAGGAACGCCACCGATGTGAATCCCAGCGCGATGTAACTGCTTGTAAGATTCGTGCTGGCAATTGCGGTTTCGGTATTTTCACCAAGGTTTCCGTTGTTATAGCCGAGAACCTGCGTGTAGAATTCGACGGTGGTGCTGATGGCACGCCAATCCCAGAGCATTCCGTTGTGGAACGTTTCGGGGTTGATGAAGATCCTGGCGGTGTTGTTGCCAATTGCCGCTGCAAGCGCTTCGTTGTTTTCTACCGTCGTATCGAAGATCGAACCGATCTCGGTGGAAGTCGCAGTGGGATCCATCGTGTAATCGCCGATGTTATACCATGTGTTGCGCTCCACATTGGTGCCACCGGTATGGAAAATTGACTTGTACTGATCGGTTTCGCCGTAATAGTATGTGCCGCCGTCCTCATGGGAACCGACGGAAACCATGAAGTTGACCTGCGGATTGCGGACCACTTCGTAACCGGCGACGACAACAGTGGGCTCGGCAAGGAACTCGATGATGCGCGCGCCTTTGACGTAGCCATCAACGATCTTTTGCTCTTCGGTCTTGCGGTAGTTGTAAAGCGTGAGCTGATCAGCGCTCAGTACAGCAGCAGCGATGTCGTCTGCGTTCTGCGTGAGCTGATCTTCGGTGATTTCAACGCCCATTTCATCGTGCAGAACGTTAAGCAGGCGGTCGTTCAGGCTCAGGTATTCGCCGTCCTGAAGCAGGGCTGACGTTTCACAGATATACCCCGCGGAGTGACCCCAAATGGCGATACGGTTGGTGTCGACATAGGCGATGGAGCGCGCATACTGCAGCGCATCGTACATGCCCTGCGTACCACCACGGAAGTAGTTCTCCTCGGTGGTGCCGCCGTCATTGATGGCCGGCTGACCGGAGAGACCGCAGCTGTACATGCTTACGTTGAGTACGACAAAGCCGCGCTTTGCCAGTTCCCATGCATTGAGGCTGTTCGCAGCAAGGCTCTCCGAGCCGCCATGCGACAGAATGATGCAGGGAAGCTTGTTGGCGCTGGAAGCATCCGTCGGCTTATAGAGCTCAAAGTTCAGCTCCGCGCCACGGACTTCGTAAGTAACATTGCTGATCTGAATTTTGTACCCCTGTGTGATGATCAGCTGGGAGACGGCGCTGCAGAGCAGCACGATCGCGAGGAACAGCGCCAAAAGGCGCCAGCTGCCTGCAGCGGTCTTTAGAGTAAATTTCTTGGTTTCCATAGATTAACTGATTACCCCCTTATTTTGTTTCCATTTTATTTGTCCACATTCTCACTGGAGATGATTTCTCCTGTTTCCGCATTAATGTAGTAGTAGATAAAATAGGTGTTCATATCCAGTGTGACTTTGTACGTTGCAGGATCGCTCGACTTGTCGAGATCAGCTTTATTGCCTGCTGTTCCGACGCGGTCGATACCCTGGTCCGCCAGCGCAATGCTGATCGCTTTTTCACCCCCGATATATCCGCAGCCAACGAGCGTGAAGAGCATGACAAGAATCAACCCCAAAATCAAAAATCGTTTCACTTGAATCGTCCTCCTTTCCTAAGATTTTAAAATACTGATCCATTCATAGATGTATGCGGGTGCAACGTGCGATTTGTACGCAAAGGGTCTGCGCAGTCCTTTTGGAAATGCCTCCTCCAAGCGTTCGGTGCCTGTGCCCCCTGTAACGCTGTGGTCAAATTTGTTATTATAGTAGCAAAAGTGACAAGAGTATGTCAATACTACTTTGATACTAATTTCATTTTTATTTGATGTTGTAGATAAATTTATTACAAAACAGAAGATTTGTACACATCTATAATGCGCTTTTTGTACAAATTCCTCAAAAGCACCACTTGTCATACACATGGCGTTTATTATACAATGGATCATCATGGAATGGAGAAAAGCGAAGTGAGTTCTCAAAAGAAATACCTTCAACTATATACACGCATCACGGCCGCTATCAGCGACGGCGTTTATACCGCGGGCGACAAACTGCCGACCGAGCTGGAACTCGCGAGCCAGTATGGCGTAAGCCGGCAGACCGTTCGTCAAGCGCTTGAAAAACTTGAACGCGACGGACTGATCAGCAAAATTCAAGGAAGCGGTTCCTATATTTCCAGCGCCGCGGACGATATTAAAAAAACGATGCGCATCGCGGTGATCACAACCTACATCAGCACGTATATTTTCCCGTATATCCTACGCGGCATCGAGGAGACCTCCTCGCATCACAACTACTCCATGCAATTGATGGCAACGAACAACAGCATCGCCAAGGAACGGGATATCCTACAGAATCTATCGAGAAACACTGTTGACGGGATTATCGTGGAGGGCACGAAAACCGCGCTGCCCAACCCAAATCTTTCATTTTACCGCGAATTGGCGGAAAAAAATATCCCGTTTGTGTTTTTCAACGGGGTGTATCCTGAGCTGCTTAACGAACCAAGATACAACATCGCTTATGTCGTGACGGACGATTACGGCGGCGCATTTGACGCGACCAGAGAACTAATACGGCTGGGGCATCACTCGATCGGTGGCATCTTTAAAGGCGACGACAGCCAGGGTATTCGCCGTTTTTCAGGCTATATCGACGCGCTGACCGGCGCGAACCTCAGGGTCAACGATGATGACATCCTTTGGTTCAGCACCGAAAACAAAAACTCAATCGCACTGCAACTCGGCAACTCCGGGTTACTCGCGGACTGCACGGCAATTGTCTGCTATAATGATGAAATTGCGCTGCAGTTGCTGGCATACCTTGAAGAAACTCCCGGCGGTGTTACAGCTGTCCGCAGTTTTGACGGGACGTTCGTGCCGCGCCAGGTGGGAATCGACTTTAAGTCCTTCGGGCATCCAAAGGAGAAGCTGGGGCGGCTTACCGCGGAGCGAATTATTGCAATGATCGAAGGAAAAAAAGAAGAAAGTCTCGTTATGCCGTGGGAAAACAGCAAGGTTGAGGAAGAACCGCCGGAATCGTAAAACATATTTTGCAAAGTAAAACTGCCGGATTTTCCGGCAGTTTTGTTATTGGTATACCGTCTATTGTCTCCGCGACTGCTTCTGCGTCCACGCCTTCAGCAGCGCTTGATTTGAGGTGGCACTAGCTTCATATCCGTCGTTTGAGAGTATCCGCACGGTATGCTCGCCAGCTCCTTTGCTCTGCTTGCCAAAGGTTGGGCGGCATCAATGACTTTTCTCGCGAAAATTTTCTGCCTTTTTTCATTTTAGCAGAAGACCGTTTCTCCCAAGACCAAGGTATAGTCTCTCGTGAGCTGCTTTACTTACAGCTCACTTTTATCGCGATAATAGAAATACTCGCGGTCAAAAACAGCATAATACAGCCAGCGCGGAAGCTTATCGTAATACGGTTGCAGTTCACGCATGACAGCCGTCTGTGTTTCGTGCGCGCGCGTCACCGCATAGCGGTATTTACGCCAGCGGTAGATGTTCGCGGCAACGTTCGGCTGTGGCAGGCCGTGTTCGGCATCGTAGCGTTCACGAAAAGTCTTGCTCATTTTCAGCGCCAGCGCAAGCATGCCGCTTGGCAACGTCATCTGGAATACGCCTTTTACGCTGTCAATCTGCTTCGCTACGCACACCGCCGCTTTTCCCGCGGTCACATGGTCGGTGTGCCCATACATACCGATGTTTTCGTCGAAAGTGAGGATATACGTCGGAGCGAATGCTTCCGTTTCGTGCTGTGCCGTTTGACAGACCGTTTTGAAATTTTGATCCGCCAGATAGCGATCGGGATAGTCGCAGACAACCATTTCATCGAGCGCAAGTATCTGCCTCACTTGCCCAAGTTCCTGCGTGCGCCGCTGCTTCAACCCGCTCTTCGGCACAAGATCGTAGGTCGGTCCATCCTCGCCGTGGGTCAGATAAAGCGCCTTGATTGATAAACCGTACCGTCGTTTCAACAGCGACAAAGTGCCACTCATAAGTACCTCGTCATCCGGATGTGCAACGATGTACATAATGCGATCGTCCTTGCCAAAGCGTACCCGTTTGACGAGGCGCGGCACCCTGCGCTGGTTCACAAACCCGTTTGCAAACGCCAACGCACAACATATAAGCAGAAGAAGCGCCGCAACAATAATAATCCAAGTCACGACTGCGCCGCCTTCTCTCGATTAAGCCGAACCATCACAAAAAAGCCGATCAGTGAAAATGCGGCCGCAATGGGAGCGACAATAGTGATGCCAAGCGGTTGATTTGCCGTGCTGCCCAGCAGGTCGTGCAAAACACCGACGGCAAACGATGCAAACGCAGTCGCAAGCTTGTTGACCAATCCCTGTACACCGAAGAACATCGCTTCCCGACGCACCGCAAAGCGACGATAATCATCGTCTATAATCTCTGAAACGAGCACGTTGGGTATGACCATCAGCCCGCTGTATGGAAAGCCGAGCAGAGCCATAAGTGCAAAGCCAAGCGCCGTGCCGGAAATGCCTTTCACCTGTGGAAGTGACATGATGAGCAAAGCAACCAGAGCATAGCTCGCCATCGAGATCATCAGTGACTTGACCGTGCCGAACTTTTTGACGAATACGTTGTAAAGCGGGATAAACGCCAGCGCACAGACCACTGAAACGATGAAGAGCGTGCTGGACATGCCCTTTTCCAGTCCGAGGGAGACGGTCGTTACAAACGCGAGGTTGTATTGAATGAGCTGAAAGCCGATGAAAAACGTCGCAAACCCGATGATGTACTTAACAAATTTGTTGTTTTGAAACGCACCGACGATGTTCTTAAAAAGATTCTTTGTCTGGTTGGGCGCAGGCTCCGGCACATAATCGGGATTAATTTTTATCACCAGTGCGGGCACGACCATCACTAGCGCGCAAACGACGCTAAGCGCCACGCCCGCGCCAAGATATCCGAGTGCGTTGATTAAAAAGCCGGACGCACCAAGCGCGATCCCCATGCCAACAATGCCGAATACAGATACAAAGCTCTGAATAAAGATACGTTGCTTGTCGTCTTTGGCAATCTCCGGCAACAGTGCAAAATACGGATTGACCACAACGGTGTAAAAGAAGTAAAAGCCGTTAAGGAAGATAAACAGCCAGATGAAGCGCGCCAGTTCGGTCTGCGCCACCTGCGGCGTAAGCCATACCATTAGGAAACAGACGACCATCGGCAGCGTGCCGATCAGCATGAACGGAAGCCGCCTGCCCATCCGCTTGCCGCGGATATTGTCGCTCCAGTTTGCAACCATCGGGTCGGCCACGCCGTCCACAATACGGCCGAACAGCGTCGCCGTACCGACCAGTGTGCCTGAGAGTACGGGGTTGTCCGCATTGCCGGTCATAAAGAGCAACAACCAAGTCGTAATAAACTGGCTGAGCATGCCCGGGCCGAGATGTCCTGCCGCATAGGCAATCTGCTTTCCGCCCTTTAGTTCACGGTACGGTGTGTTGGGGAGTTGTTCCACTCGTGTGATCCTCCTGTTAAATATTTATATATGTTTTAAGTTCAGTTTTACCGGAAAACGCCATCCGCCGATTCGTGATCCAACACGAATGCAGAAAACGCACTCCAGCCTTGCAGCATACCGCCCGCCGGATAGCAGGGCGAGAAATATTCTACAGGGGTGGCAAATCCCTGTAAAAGACCGATTTCATACCAGCGCATAAGCGGGTAACGGTCATCCATGCCATGTATCTTTTTTGCGAATGCATAGAGTGCGGATAGATATGGCCAGTCCGCACCGTTGTGGTAACGCAGCGGGTCGGCGCTCTTTTCCACTAGCCGTGCCGCCGATGCATACGGCGGGTAGACGCACAGCGTGCCGAAGTCGCCGAAGCGGTCGTTATTCCGTGTTTCCAGCATCGCTTCCATATTTACAAGCATGCGCGTTGCGCGTTGCGGCGGCGCAATATTGAACAACGCGGCAAACACCGTATCGATGGAAAGGTTCGTTTCCGTGGCTTCCGGCGTTTTAAAGTTCACATAATACCCTAGGTCTTCATCCCAAAGCACGCGGTTGATTCCCGCTTTGATCCGCTCCGCAGCCTCTGCATATCTAACCGCATCCGCCAGTAGCGAGCCGCCGAGCTTCAGCGCGCCGTAAGCAAGGCACTGGATATAAGTAACGTATCCTTCACGAAAAACATTGTCCGCCCAGTCGTGCCGGGAAGCGGGTACACGCGGGATCAGACCGTTTTCATCCTGTGTGTCAACGGCTGCGTTTAAAATGGCGGACAGTTTTTGCGCAATACCATTCTCGGAAAGTATGTCGGCATCGCCGGTGGCGGAAATATAGGCGTAGAGCAGCAGCGCAAAAAACAGAGGGCTGTCCACATGGTCGCACCACCACGGTTCGCCGTTTGCATCCACCGCCGATCCGCAAGTGCCATCCTTTGCAACGCCGCGCGCAAGTGTCAGCAGTTGTGTTTTTACCCATTCCGGACGGTATGGCAAAACAGACAGCGCGGTATAATATCCGTCGCGATAATATGTCCGTGCGGGTACCGCGTAATTCACGCCCGCAAAGAAGCCGGAAAAACCCGCAAACGATTTGTAGCTGGAAAACGCCGCATTTAGCACATACGCCTTGAACGCTGCATCTTCGTCCGGCTTTGCTGTGGCAACCAACATATCGAAATATGCATCTGCGTCCGCGCTCGCATTGGCTGCGGCGGACAGCAACGCTTCATTCTCAAGCGTTTTACCGAGGTTGAAAGCAAGTATAAATTCCGCAGAAAACACATCTTGCTTCGCTTCCGCCTCCGCAGTGGTGCTATAGTGCAGATAATCGCCTTCCCGCTCGCGCAGCATCATTGGTGCGCTGCAAAGAACGCATAACTTTTCCGGCGGACACTGTAAGCCGAAATGATATTGAAGCGAAAACGCCCGGTCGCTTTGCGCGCCGATGTACAGATATAAGACGGGAGTTTTGCTATCGCAGAACCAACGCGTCGTATAGGCAATTCCGTGTGCTGTGAAGCGCGTTTGCTGCACGCACCCATATGCAACAATCCGTCGCTCCGCGTGCGGTGTGTCCGGCGCGGCTTCGCCGCAAATTCCATAATATCCGCCCGGCAGCACTGCATCATACGCGCCGCTGAGCGAAAGTTTCGTAAGCGTCGTTCCATCTACACAAGCAGCCAGCGTTTGGTTGCTTATATCGTATGGCGCGGATTCATGCAACGGCAACGTTGCTTCCAGCTTATGATCTCCTCGAACGTGATAATTCATACATTGTCCCCATTCATAAGTTCAAGGCGGCGGTGCATCCGGTCGGTCAGCCGAACTTCCGGTGTCATCTTCTGATTGCCGAGGTTTGCATAGCGTACACAAACGCACTCCGGTGAACACGTGACATCAAATGCCAATCTCGTACAGTCGTTTCGGGTATATGCATCCGTTTCGCCGTCGTCAAAGAAATACTCTCGCGAAAACGCACCGTACTCTTGTGCATATATGGTGAAAGCATAGCTCGCTTCGCTTTTGCCCGGTTCGGAGGACACGTTCTCAACAAACACGCTGCCCGCTTTGTGCAGCACTCGCGGTGCGCTCTGCGCAGGACAGTCAATCGTTGCCGGTTCGCCGCCGGGCAACAATGTACCGCCCTCGTCATACCAGCCGTGTTGGCTCTTCGGCAGTCGCAGAGCAATCTCCGAAACGCCTTTGTCAAACACGCAAACAGCCAGCAGCGCGTCACCGACTAAAAACAAATCACTTTCGGAATCGGCCGTCGGATCGTCGTAGATCAGCGGGCGAAGGATCGGTTCACATCGAGTATGCGCCCGATACATCGCATCGTAAAGGTACGGCAGAATGCGGCTGCGAAACGCAAAGATATCCTTAACCGCAGGAACAAGGTCTTCATAAAACCAAGGCGTCGTTGCGCGTGCGTCGTCATTCCAGCTATGTATTGTGAAACGTGGCGTAAACACCCCGTGCTGCAACCAACGCAGAAACAGCTCTTTTTCCGGCGCAAGGCCGACGAATCCGCCGATATCGTGACCAAAGAGATACAGTCCGCTCAATGACATCGTCAGCCCCATATAATGATTAAACCGCAGCGTCTTCCACTCCGTCCTGTTGTCGCCTGTCCAAACCATCGCCATACGGCAGATACCCGCCGCGCCTGATCGGGATGAAAGAAACTGCCGTTTGCCCGGTGAAAAATACGCACTCTGCGCTTCCAGAGAAGCCATTGTCATGCGCATGGCGAACGCGGGTTTATCCATACACGCTGGATGCGGATTCCCGAACCCGTTTGCCATTACGCGATGATTATGCACCTCATATTCGTTGTTGTCGTTCCACGTACTTGCAATGCCGTTTTCCAGCAGCTCATTCGTTACCTGCTTTTTCCAAAAATCATATGCACCGGGATTGGAAAAATCCAGCCAACTGCCAAGTCCGTCCCAAAACGGTGTGAGCGCAGGCGTGCCGTCGGGCATTTGCAAAAACCAGCCGGCGTCTGCAATCATTTCGTATAGTGGATGATCAGTTAGAAACACCGGCTTGACATTGGCAATCAGTTCAATGCCTCTCTCGCGAAAATATGTCGCAAGTGCTTTCGGGTTCGGAATCTTCTCGTTGTTCCAGTGGAAGACGTAGCGCTTCTGCCCGATGGAAGTATACCCGGATGAAAGGTAAAATCCTCCGCAGGCAAATCCGCGTCTGTCGCATTCGTCCGCAAAGACACGCAACTGTGCATCCGCGTCCGGCGCGTCGGTATAGGTCATCGTACTGCCCGCATACAGCAGCGCACGCCGCGGTAAAAATGCGACGCCGCCGGTCAGCGCTGAGAACCCGGCAACAATTTCGGGAAGCGTGCCAAGCAGAATATAGTAAACAAGCGCTTTCTCTCCGGTTTCAACATAGCGGTATGCGCCAGTGTAGTTGCTCAACTCTTTCCCGAAATCAAAGACGCAACTCGTGTGCGTATCGTAGAAAACGCCAACAAAGCCAGCGCTGTTTTGGCAGATATAGAATGGTACGTGTTGATACAGCGGGTCGCTCGTTTCGGCATCGTAACCCATGGCGTCCGTGCTATCCAGTCTGAATCGGCGGTCCGCCTTATTCATCATGCCGCCTTTGTCACCGAGGCCGAATATGCGCTCGTTATGTTCGCGAACCAGATAGTGCCGCATCTTTTCGCCATACTCTCCGCCAAGGTTACAACCCATCGGCGCGCGTTCGCTGATCAGCGGCAGGCCGTCTTTTGTCAGTTGCATGAATAGATTGACCGGATCGAACGTTAGGCGGTATTCACCCCAGAAAAACGTAAAATCGTCATCCCTCTCAGGTGAAAAAAGCGGGAAACCGTCCAATGCGAGTCTGTCACGTCCTTCACGCGCCATTTGACCCGCAGGGCAAACGGCGTATGTTGGCAGCAACCGTTCGCCGACGGGCACGACGGCAACGCGCAGAAGCGATTCACCTAAAAAATCGACGCGCGCAAACATTCCTTCCGTTTGGTAAAGGCTGTGATGGGGATATGATTCTACGCTGGAAAACAGATGATGATACTGTGGCAAATGAAGAACCGCCTTTTCAGGATGATTTGATTATACGGTGGTTCCCCTTCGCGCACCATGGCAAAACACACCGTTTTCATTGAAAATCGTGCGCATGTAATATCGCTTTTTTATGTTCTATTTCTGCTGTTGTAGATTTTTGATTGAAAATCACGCGTTTGTCTGCTACGATTTGCATATGAGACGCTATTTAACATACCCCATCGGCACGGCTTGCCTGCCGACCGGTTTTGAACTCAATTCGTTTTCCGAAAACAACATCCGGCGTGTGTATCGGCATCATCACGATTTTTATGAGATGTACTTGTTCCTCAACGGCCATGCGGAGTTTTTAATCGAGGAACGCACCGTTACGCTGCAAAGGCACACGCTTCTGCTGGTTCCTCCCGGGTATTCACACTCGCTGCGATTTCTCGACGATGAAAGTGTGTACCAGCGAACGGTGCTTTGGGTGGTGCCGGAGCTACTGAATCGTATTTCGGACGGCACATGGAGCGAACCGGTCGAATTGCATCTGTCGGAATCGGACGGAGCGACCATCGAACAGCTGCTTTCATTACTTGACGATGAACAGGAATTATTGGAGCGTGACTTTTCCGGCTTCGAGGGGCGGGATACGGTCTATGCGGATTACATCCGTCTGATCTTTGTGCACCTCATGCGGTTGCGGGAACACGGCGGCAACACAAGCGCGTTTCTTCGCAATGTGAAGGCTTATATCGACATGCGTTTGACAGGCGACCTGCGCGCGGACACCATTGCGGGCGCGCTGCATACCGGCAAAACACATCTCATGCGCCGCTTTCATGCGGAATCTGGCGTTTCACTTCATCAATACATACTCAAGCTCCGGCTTCAGCATGCACGGCGCCTGCTTACGCGCGGCAGCGGCGCAGGTGAAAGCGCGGCCCAGTCCGGTTTTTCGGAATACACGACGTTTTATAAAGCGTTCATTCGCGAGTACGGTCTCTCCCCGTCCAGCTTCTGCGAAGGCTTTCATATCGCTCAAGTCGATACGAATGCAACGCCGCAGGAGCACGCATAGATCATTCCGCTGCAATATGAAAATCTTCCTGTCGCCGACAAACTTGACGGCTTTTTTATGTGCGCACATATTGACAGAGCAGCTCCTGTCCTTTATATGCTTTTACGTAACTGATATGACGACATGGACATCATACTGTCTAGCAACGACTTTCCTGTTTGGAATTCAACCGTTTACACTTCCGCCGCAGTATTCGCATCGACCGGATCCGTCCGGCGTGGTGGTAGCACCGCACCAAGGGCAGGTGACGGCGATTTTTGGCGCGTTGGCGACTGCGCTGTCATCACGTGCCGTTTGCCGAACGTCACTCAACGCTTTCTTGATCTCCCTGCCCATCTCCTCATATTCACGATAATCCTGGTTTGCCCGCGGATTGTTGAGCGGCCCCGCAATACGTCCGAGCGCATTTGTCCGCTCTATCGTTACGCTGCTGTTGTTGAGTTTAAAGCGCATCTCGTCAAAGTATGGGTGATTGACGCGGATAGCCATAAAGAAATTGTAGGAATAACGATACCGTGGCGGATTATAACTTACAGATTTTCCTTCTTTGTCCGTATGCGTAATCTCAGTACGATTTTCGTCAATGTCCAGATCACAGCCGGTAACCTGTGCATAGTCCAGGACGTCCGGATTTTCCGTTAAAATATTGTTGGTTGTTGCCACAAGGAATTGTTTGTTGTCTTCATCAAGACACACAAGCGTGCCGCGCCCAAAAGAGCGGGTCGTGTTAAAACTTTCAACTTTTTTCTGATTCTCCTCGCGATATGCAAGCTGCTCTTTGATCTCCGCCAACGTGGAATGGCGCCGTTCGGAAAACCAGGGTGAAAGTTTTTTCGCACAATCTTTACAGAGGTTGCCATCCTCCAGTTTTCTGTTTCCCAGGAGTCCAATTTTTTCGCCGCAAACATCACAGTATTTTTTATCGAAAAGTCCCACTGTCATCCCTCCACGTTTTTTTATATTGTACTACAATTCCGCTGCTTGCGGCGATTGATTCTTATTTGGAATTCAACGTGATATGATGCGTTTATTCGTACAGTTGTTCTGCGAACTCTAAATTTCGGATGCCGATCAGTTGACGTCCGTACCGGTTCAGTGGACGACATTCAGCGCATACGAAATTTGGCGTACAGCGTGCGGGTTAATCTTTCCCTGACAGGTCTTGCTTGCCATTTTAAGGAATATTTAAATACCACATGCCCTATCACTACTGCATTATTGTATAATGCAGTAGTGATAGGGTTTCCCATTCCGTAAAATCTGATTCCAAATTCCACCAAAGGAGAATATCATGCCAGACAGCAAGCAGGAGCCGCCCAAAACATTTATGGATATACTCAATGATCTATTAGTTCAAAAATATGGAAAAAAGATCGTTGAGTTCGGCAGTGATCCAAAAAATTATCACGCCCTCAGCGATGCAAACGGCTATGTGTCCTATACTGGGCCATGCGGGGATACGATGCAAATATGGGTAAAAATAACGGAGGACGTGATCGAAGATATCGGCTTTCGGACGAACGGCTGCGACTGCACCAGAGCAGTTGGAAGCGTGCTTACAGAAATGGTAAAAGGCAGCCAGATACAAGAGGCAATGGAGATCACCCCGCTTCAAATTGACGAATCCCTGGACGGATTGCCGGACGACCACAAGCATTGTGCAATTTTGGCCAGAGATGCGCTCCATAAAGCGATCACCGATTATTTGGAAGGCCGAGCGTAATCTTGTACTGAAAATGCCCGTTTGCTCTGGCATTTTCAGTGGTTTTCGTTTTTCCAATCACTGAATCCATGACGCGCTGATCAAAATCTCCATAGCGCATTTCATATAATGTCTTTATAAACCAAGCATACAAAACACACTTCCACAGCGACAGCCGGACGTTGTATTTTCTAGTGCCTACAGCTATAATGGAATAAATATAACTTTTCTTCGTGGCAGTGCAAAAGTTGGGCTGTGATGTTGTTCGTATTCTCAATTTTCTCAAATCATGCAGACTATTTTCAGGGGGCTTCCATTGTATTTAATCGCACATAGCACCAGGGACGGTCGGTTTCAGCCATTCGTGACACACGCAAAAAACGTTGCAAAACTTTCCGCAGCGTTCGCCGCGGAATTCTCCAGCGACAAGCAGGCATTCTCGCTGGGGCTTTTGCACGATATTGGAAAGTGTTCTCCGGCGGGGCAAAAGCGAATGTACGGTGAGCCAATTCGTGTGGAGCATTCAGCCGCAGGAGCCGAAGTCTTCAACGATGCGGCGCAGAACAATAGTTTCATCAAGCTACTCGCCTATTGTGCAGCGGGTCATCACGCCGGATTGCCCAACGGCGGCGTAACGACGGACACCGAAGACAGGCCAACTCTGCAGGGCAAACTCAAGCGACAGAAGAAACGAAACATGGATTATGCGCCGTATCGCAAGGCGCTGGACGATTATCAAGTGGATGTTCCGGTCAAACATCTGGATTGCTCACAGGAGCACCGCGGTTTTTCCTATACCTTCTGGACACGCATGCTCTTTTCGTGTCTTGTCGATGCGGATTTTTTGGATACGGAAGCCTTTATGGCCAACGCGCCTTTACGGGAAAGCATGGGCGACCCGCCGGAAGCTCTGTTCACCCAGCTTCAGCAAAAGCTCAATTTGTTCCCCGCGCCGGACAACATCGTTAATGAGAAACGCAAAGCCGTTTTGGAAGACTGTCTTTCAACCGCGAACAAACCGCGCGGGCTGTTTACACTGACCGTTCCAACCGGCGGTGGAAAGACGCTCTCATCGCTGGCGTTTGCACTGCGTCATGCAATTCAAAACGGACAGCGCCGTGTGATCTATGTGATTCCATACACATCCATTATCGAACAGACGGCAGCCATTTTTCGCGAAATCCTCGGCGATGAGAACGTGCTGGAACACCACCACAACGTGGACTATGACAGTGACGATAAAAAAGAAACCGACCCGCATGTGCTGGTAACGGAAAATTGGGATGCCCCTGTCGTCGTCACCACCAACGTGCAGTTTTTTGAATCGCTTTTTGCAAATCGGACATCCCGCTGCCGAAAGCTGCACAACATCGCAAACAGTGTCGTCATTTTTGACGAAGCACAGATGTTCCCCGTTGATTTGTTGTTGCCGTGTGTGCACGCAATCGAAGAACTGGTGCGAAACCACCGCTGCAGCGCAGTGCTGTGCAGTGCCACACAGCCTGCGTTGCGCCCGCTGTTCGATCCAGCTGTGCCTATTTGCGAAATCTGTTCCAACCATGCAGAGCTTTATGAAATACTTCGGCGCGTTCGGTTTCAGACAATCGGACAGTTGTCCGACCCGGATTTGTTGAATCGGCTCAATGCACGGCAGCAGGTGCTCTGCATCGTAAATACAAGATTACAGGCACAGGCGATCTACGAAGGTCTGTCCGGTGAAGGTAATTTTCACCTTTCCACGTTCATGACGCCCGCGCTGCGCAAAAAGACGCTTGTTGAAATACGGAAAAGATTAAAAAACGACCTGCCCTGCCGCGTGATTTCAACCAGCTTGATCGAGGCAGGCGTGGACGTGGACTTCCCTTGTGTTTATCGGGAAGAGGCAGGCTTGGATTCCGCCGTTCAGGCGGCAGGGCGCTGCAACCGGGAAGGCAAATTATCTTGCGACGACGCAATCGTCTATTTGTTCCGTTCGGATGAGCAATATCGCAGCAAACGCCCGCGCTCGCTCGGATTACCGGTCGAGGTCACGCATATGGTTGCGGAGCAATACAAAGACGATATCGCCTCACCGGAAGCGATCCATGCGTATTTTACAAAGTTATTTGAATATAAAGGCGAACGGCTGGATGAAAAGCATATCGTTTCAAAGCTGGATGCCTGTATGAGGACCAACCTGTCGATACCATTTGCCGAGGTGGCGGATCTTTTCCGCGTAATCGACTCGCCGACGCGTGCCGTGCTGATACCGGAAGACGATGATGCTAGGGATATCATTTCTCAGCTGGAAAACGATGCCCGTTCGACTCGCCTAATGCGCAAAGCAGGTATGCATACCGTAGCAGTTTATCCAAAACAGTTCGATGCGCTGCTTGGTGCAGGCGCCATTAAAATGCTGGACGAAGAGCTCGCCGTCCTTCGCGACGACACGCTTTACAATTCAGAAACCGGCCTGCATATTCCCGGTGGCGGAATTGGAATCATATGTTAATGCAGGAGAGCGGCATAATGCCGCTCTTCAAGCTATTAATCCACGATAAAACTTTTCAATCCACAATACCAAATCTAGTACCGACGGTAAAAGCATCTTAGCTTTTAATTAACAATAGAACGAAGGAGGGATTTATTTGGGCTACGGAATCCAACTGGAGGCATGGGGAAAGTATGCGCTCTTCTCCAGACCGGAGATGAAGACCGAGAGAGTCAGCTATGATGTCATCACGCCAAGCGCGGCGCGTGGGCTTATCGAAGCAATCTACTGGCATCCCGGCATGAAGTGGATGATCGATCAGATTTACGTCTGTAATCCGATCCGCTTTACCAACATCCGCCGCAACGAAGTCAGTCAGAAAATCTCCGCAAGCAATGTGCGCAGCGTCATGAACGGCAAGAACGAACCGCTCTATATCAACACGTCTGAGGCAATTCAGCAGCGCGCGTCACTGGTGCTCACCAATGTGCGTTACATCATTTCGGCGCATTTTGAAATGACAGACAAAGCAGTGGCGACGGACAATCCACAAAAATTCTACGCGATGGCATGCGAACGTTTCAAGAACGGAAAAATGTTCATGCAGCCATACTTCGGCTGTCGGGAATTTCCGGCAAACGTGAAGTTGTTCGAAGGTAGCTTGCCACAGTGCGATGATACGCTTGTCGGTACACGTGAACTCGGCTACATGCTATACGACATGGATTACAGCGATCCGAAGGACATCCGTCCGACATTTTTTCGTGCAACACTGAAGGACGGTCTGCTGGATCTTAAGGACTGCGGGGTGGTGTCGTGATTTTACAAGCACTCACACGCTATTATGAAACCCTCTTGGCGCAGGACGAAATCGCGCCGCGCTACTATACCAAAACCGGCGTTTCTTTCGGTCTGCGGCTAAATTTGGATGGTGAGCTTGAGGGAATTATGCCGCTAAAGGAACCCGTGGAACAAAATGGGAAAACGGTAGATCGTCCAAAACGGCTGGATTTGCCGGAAGCCGTTGTGCGTTCCTCAGGCGTTGCGTCTAATTTCCTTTGGGACAATGCGGCATATCTGCTAGGCATCGATACAAAGGGTAAACCGGAGCGCGCAATTCAGTGCTTTGAATGTGCAAAGGCTCTGCACCTATCCATTTTGGATGAAGTAGACAGCGAAACCGCTGCATCCATCCGCGCCTTCTTTTCGACTTGGCAACCGGAGAACGCCCTTGCCCACCCGGTCGTACAGGACCACATGGAAGATATTGCCGGGCCAAACAATTTTGTTTTCCTAGGCACCCATCACACCTATGCGTTTGAAGATCAATTGATTCGAGCTGCGTGGGAAACATATCGCGCAAAAGGGACAAGTAAACTTCGAGCACCGTGTCTGGTTACCGGTCTCCCAGACCAACCAATCGAAACCGTCCATCCAAAGGTGAAGGGCGTACGTGGTGGACAATCTGCTGGAACTTCGTTGGTCAGCGCCAATGCCTCTGCGTTTGAGTCTTATGGGCTATCAGGGAATTCCAATTCCCCCGTCTCTGAATATGCCGCATTTGCGTATACCTCCGCGCTCAATCATCTGATTGCGGATTTCGACCATCGCATGTCACTTGGCGGCGACACGATCGTTTGCTGGGCGGAAAACGGCGAAGCAAAGTATCAGGATGCGTTTTTAGACTGCGCAAATCCGCGTTACGACACGGAAAATCAGGTTTCGGAAACATTGAAAAACATTGTGGCCGGTTCCGCTGTCGATCTGGAAGGATTTTCCGTCGATACGCCATTTTACGTATTGTGCCTTTCTCCGAATGCCGCGCGTATCAGCGTTCGCTTCTTCCTGCGGGATACATTCGGCAACATTGCCGACAATCTTGCAGAACACTATCGGCGGCTTGAAATTGCAATGGGTCCCAAGGAGCGGCAATACCTTTCACCATACTGGATGCTCAAAGAAACCGTGCCGCCCGGTGGCAAAGGCGACGCGTCTTCCCCGTTGCTGTCCGGCGCGACGTTGCGTGCCATCCTTTCCGGTGCACCGTATCCAGCGACGTTGTACGACAACATATTGCTTCGCATCCGTGCAGACCGAAAAATCAACCGCGTGCGCGCGGCAACGATTAAAGCCTATCTGCTGCGAAACGACACCAAACCCGAACACAAGGAGGTTCTCACTGTGGCACTCAACGAACAAAGCTCCAATAAGCCGTATGTATTAGGTCGTCTCTTCGCGCTGCTTGAGCAGGCGCAGGAGAGTGCGAATCCAGGTATCAAAGCCACCATTACGGACCGTTACTTCGACTCCGCATGTGCAACACCGAAATTAGCGTTTCCGACACTTCTCAAGTTAAACCGGCATCATCTTGCCAAGGATGAAAAGTGGGGCTGGCGATATGAGAAGCAAATCGGAGAACTGGCCGACAAACTCAACGCGGACGACGACCCGTATCCCGCACGACTGGCGCTGGAAGACCAGGGGCTCTTCATACTAGGTTATTATCAGCAAAAACAGGCGCGTTACACGAAAAAAACCGAATCAGAAAAGGAGAATGCATAAAATGAGCGAACCGATTAAAAACCGTTATGAATTTGTTGTTTTATTTGACGTGACCAACGGGAACCCCAACGGTGACCCGGACGCGGGTAACATGCCGCGCGTCGACGCGGAAACCGGATACGGCATCGTGACCGACGTTTGCCTGAAACGAAAGATCCGCAACTATGTGGAGACGCTGAAGGAAGACGCGGAGGGATACAAAATCTATATCAAGGAAGGGACTCCTCTGAATACCAGCGATCAACTCGCCTATACGGACGCGGGCGTCGATGATGAAAAGCTAAAAAAAATCAAAGGCGCGGACAAGTCGGAGCTCGACAAAAAAATTCGCAACTTTATGTGCAGTAACTTTTTCGATATCCGCACGTTCGGCGCAGTGATGACAACATTTGTAAAAGCATCCCTCAACTGCGGACAGGTGCGCGGGCCGGTGCAAATTGGCTTTGCACGCAGCGTCGACCCCATCGTCCAGCAGGAAGTCACGATCACGCGCGTCGCTATTACGACCGAAAAGGATGCCGAGAATAAAAAAACGGAAATGGGCAGAAAGTACATCGTGCCCTACGGACTCTACCGTGCGGAAGGATACATCTCCGCAAATCTTGCACGGCGCGTCACCGGCTTTTCGGAAGACGACCTGTCGTTACTCTGGCAGGCGATTCTTAGCATGTTCGAGCTCGACCGCTCTGCTGCGCGCGGCAACATGGCCTGCCGCAAGCTCGTTGTTTTCAAACATGATTCCGAGCTTGGTAATGCGCCCGCTTATAAGCTCTTCGACACGGTAACCGTTGCCCGTAAGAGTGACGTCGCTACCCCGCGGGGCTTTGACGATTATGAATTCGTCGTTGACGAAAACGCGCTTCCCGACGGCGTTTCCTGTACGGTCATGGAATGATGGAATATCGCGAAGAGGATTATCTTGCGCTTTCGGGCATTCAACATTATTGTTTCTGTCCGCGGCAGTGGGCGTTGATCCACATTGAGCAGCAGTGGAACGAAAATCGACTGACTGCAGAGGGTGAGTTGATCCACAGCCGTGCGCACGACCGGCTGGCGGATGAAAAGCGTGGCGATCACATCTGTTCGCACGGTATGCCGGTTTTTTCATCCGAACTCGGCGTACGCGGCGTGTGCGACGTTGTAGAGTTTACGCGCTGTGAAAGCGGCGTTTCCATCAAGGGACGGGACGGCAAATGGCTGCCCGTCCCTGTGGAGTATAAGCACGGTGACGGGTGTGCCAAGCCAGCCGACGAACTACAGCTTTGCTGTCAGGCAATGTGCCTTGAGCAAATGCTTTGCTGCGATATTGGGGAAGGATTCCTTTATTATCATGAGATCCGTCGTCGGGCGCGGGTGCCGATTTCAACCGAACTCCGGCAGCGTGTTGTCGATATGCTGCTGGAAATGCATCGTCTGTACACGCGCGGATATACACCGCGTGTCAAGCGGAGGCCGGGTTGTGCATCCTGCTCGCTCAAAGAAATCTGCTTGCCGAAACTGGAGAAAACCCGCTCCGCAACCGCATATATCAGATCTGTCGTCAGTGAATTGGAGGGCCCGGAAACATGAGAAAGCTGCTAAACACGCTCTATGTCACGACGCCGGAAAGTTATTTGTCGTTGGATGGCGAAAATGTCGTTATTCTCATCGATAACGAGGAAAAACGCCGTTTCCCGCTGCACACACTGGAAAGCATCGCCTATTTCGGCTACAAGGGGACAAGCCCCGCATTGATGGGCGCCTGTGCCACACGTGGAATTCGGCTGAGCTATTTTTCGCCAAACGGACGATTTCTCGCCGCTGCGTCCGCAAACGAAAACGGGAACGTTCTCCTTCGCAAACGTCAATATCGCGTGTCCGACGATTCTGTCATGAGTGCGAAGATCGCGCGCTCGTTTATCCTTGCAAAAACCTACAACAGCCGTTGGATTCTTGAACGGGCAACACGCGACCATCCCCAACGTGTCGATGTTTCTGCAATGAAAGAATCCTGCCAAGCCCTTGCCAAACAAATGCAAGCGGTTGAGCAATGCACAGATCTGGATATGCTGCGCGGGTTGGAAGGTTCCGCGTCCGAACGGTACTTTTCACATCTCAACGACATGATTTTAGTGGACGACGAACAATTTCGTTTCTCCGGCAGAAACCGTCGCCCACCAATGGATCGCGTGAACGCGCTTCTATCTTTCCTCTATGCACTTTTAAGTAATATGTGTGCGTCCGCTCTTCAGCAGGCGGGTCTTGACCCATATGTTGGTTTTTTACACCGCGACCGTCCGGGTCGCATATCCCTCGCTCTCGACTTGATGGAGGAATTTCGCGGTCTTTTCTGCGACCGGCTTGCTTTAACGCTGATTAATACACGCGCTGTGAACGCAAAGCATTTCGACTGCAAGGAGAACGGGGCAGTGTTTTTGAATGATTCCGGTCGAAAGACGATAATCAACGCCTGGCAAGCACGTAAAAAGGAAACGATTATGCATCCGTATTTGTCCGAAAAAGTGCAATGGGGTCTTGTGCCATATTTGCAAGCGCTGCTGTTGGCGCGATATCTACGTGGCGACCTTGATGCATATCCACCGTTTCTATGGAAGTAGGCGGCGAAATATGATGGTTTTGATTACCTATGACGTCAGCACGGAGAGTGCCGCTGGAAAACGGCGCCTGCGGCAGGTTGCAAAGCAGTGTGTGAACTATGGGCAGCGTGTCCAAAATTCCGTGTTCGAATGTTCGCTGGATGCAGCGCAATTGGTAAAATTGCGAGCTTTGCTTTGCGATTTGATCGATCCTTCAGAAGACAGCCTACGATTCTACATGCTCGGCAACAACTATAAAAATAAAATCCAGCATTTCGGCGTAAAGGCCGGATATGATCCGAACGATACGCTTATTATTTGAGCAACTCCAGTGCGAACCACAAGCTAACATTATATTCTCGGAGGCTTCGCACTAAAAAACGCCTGTTTTTTTAAGGTTCGATCAATAACACCGCATTAAATTGTTGTATAATATTTATATATGGATGCGCGCGGGCAACCATCCACAACACTTCGCAGTCGCTCCCCCCGCGGGGAGCGTGGATTGAAATCCCACTACCGTCTTTAAGCCATGCATACGAATATGTCGCTCCCCCCGCGGGGAGCGTGGATTGAAATTATGCCTTTACACGGGACTTCGCATGGGGGAGTTGTCGCTCCCCCCGCGGGGAGCGTGGATTGAAATATCGGCTCACATCAATGATATTTTCGCATGCCGAGTCGCTCCCCCCGCGGGGAGCGTGAATTGAAATACTTGTTGCCTTAGAAACAACTCACGCGCACCTAAACTCCCCTTTGCGGGGAGTTTAGGCGTTGAGCGCTTCTTCATAGCGCTCACCAGAAAGCATAAGATTGTTATAATCGCTGTCCACCGTCAAATATGAGCAATCCGGTTGATCTTTTTGCACAACAAAAGGCACACGCAAATTCGCGCATGCCCATTACTTACGTTTACATTCGCTCTACTCAAATATTGGAATCCACGAAAGATCATCACCAAAAACGACCCCGCGGTCCGTAATGATGACGCCCGGCCGTGCCGGAAGCGCCAGCACGGATGCACGCAGAAGCGCATCGTCCTGCCTTCCGCCGCGCAGTTCGCTCAAAGCCGTTTCCAGCTCGTCTATTTCGCGAACAAGCTCTTCTGCCGGTAACGGAGACATCAGTCCGCCAATAGGCAACTTGAGCGTGCAGAGCACCTTGCCATCCTTTGCAACGCAGATACCCCCGCCGACGCGCTCCAACTCCTTTGCCGCGGCAAACGCCGAAGCGGAATCGGAATACACAACCGTGAGGTTATGGCTATCGTGGGAAATCGTTGTCGCCAACGCACCGTCGGTCAAACCAAAGTTGGAGAGGATCGCAATCGTGTGATCCCCGGTGCCATATCGGTTTGCAACACAGATATATTGCAGACGCTCCGGGTCGCTGATTTTGACAATCCCGGACTCAACCGGCAACTCCACGCGTTCTATGCGCCGTCCCTGCTGCATCTGTTCCATCAGAATCGAGTTGATCACCAATACGTTTGCGGTATCACCGCAATCTTCCGGTGCAAGCAAATCGAAATCCGATGGAGCTTGAATCTGCTGCAGGCGAACGGTGTTGTTTGGTTCATACCATGCCGTCTTTGCCGATTCACCCAGCAGCTTGCCGTCTTGCACAGCCAGTTTCCCCTCAGCGAACACAGCAAGCGGTTTGTCACCAAGCGCATCCAAAGACGATAACAGCTGAAAGTCAGCAACATAGCCTGGTGCAATTGCGCCGATGTCGATAAAGCCATATTCACGCGCGGCGTTATAGGTGCCAAGTCGGATAACATGCACCGGATCGAGTCCTTCTTCCATCAAGCGCGCCGCAACATGGCTAATGTGCCCCGTTTCCAAGAGGTCGCTTGCATGAACATCGTCCGTGCAAAGTGAAATAACGTCGCTCCAGCGCATTGCCTTAGCCGCTTCAGCGGCAATGTGCGCATTATCTATAAGGGAAGACGCACGCGCGTTGATATGCATGCCAAGGCGTGCCTTCTCAAGAACTTCCGCGGCGGTGAAGCACTCATGGTCACTCTGCGGACCTGCCGCGAGATATGCGTTCAGCGCATCGCCGGATACACCGGGCGCATGCCCCTGAAGAAAAGCACCGCGCAGAAGCCCTTCCCCGATGACGGCATGCATGCGTGCGTCGTCGCGGCATACGCCGAGATAATCCATGATTTCCGCAATGCCGATCACGCCGTCGTGCTCCAACAGAGCGGCAATCTCTTCCGCGCCAAATGATGCACCGGAGCTTTCCACAGCGGGCGCTGCGGGTACACACGAAGGCGCAAGCACATACTGGCGCAGAGGCGACTTTTTACCACTGTCGAGCATGTATTCCACCCCCTGCAAACCAGAGACATTGCCGATTTCATGCGGATCGGTGACGACCGTTGTCGTTCCCCATACGATTGCCGCTTTCCCGAAGTTCTCCGGCGTCAGCATGGTGGATTCCACGTGCATATGTACATCGATGAAGCCCGGCGCCAAAACGGCGTTTTTCCCGTCGAAGACGATTTTACCCTTCAGGGGCTGTTCTGCACATTCCTGTCGCACCGCCGCGACAACGCCGTCAATCACATCCACCCGCGCGGCAAAGACCGTTCCGGTGAAAACGTCCACAACCTGTACGTTTTCAATTGTTAAATCGCACCGAAGTTCGCCCATGGCCGCTTTGACCAGCCGTGTACGGTTTTTTTCTGGCATTGCAAACATGATAAAATGGTTCCTCTCGTTAATATTCCGACGCAGTGATGCATTGCAACAGCGACAAAATCGTCAGCACAACCGTTGCAATGGAAGGCAGCATCTTCTTGGAACGTTCCTCCGTGAAGAGATATTTACCGCAGCGGATGATGCAGGAGGCCACGAGGCCGATTGCGGCAAGCAGCACGCTCGGGTTGGAAAAATGCCAAACCCGGAAAAATTGGTGCCTACGAGATCGGAGTTGACCAACGACAGGCGAATCAGGAACAAACCGATCGGCGAGACTGGTTTCGGATGGCAATTTGCCGCGGCTTTGCGGCTCCATGTCGGATGCCAGCGCTAATATCTGCCGGCGAACCTCCTGCTTAATGTCGTATCCTTTGCTCGGCTGCATCACGGGTCGCCTCCCAGTTCCATTGCATGCACAGCGCCAAGTGGTTTTATATGCATATCATATATTATTTACACATTCAAGACAAACACAGATTTTTGGTAAAAGGTCGGACAACTTTGCATTCGCAGGCTCTTTGCAGGAGCATTATTATCGTTATCTCTGCGCAATGGCTATCATGCAATGATCTTCTCCAACTTCATGCACCTTTCTTTTGCACATGTGGAGTGCGCGAATGAGACGGCAGATTCCCTGTTTGATTACTCTTGCATATCTGATAATATGGGATTGTGGAGGGATCATCCTAAAATATACGTTTTGTATCGCTCGTCACGCCTTGATTCAGAAAGAAGGTAACGTCTATGAAACCCAGAGCCAACCATTCTTCTCCCACGTTGCCGCTTAGAACAGTTTTTTGTTTCCTTTTGCCGCTTATGATGATTTTCATGACCGGCTGCCAACTGATTACCGCCGCACCGGAAACAACACCCACCACCGCGCCCGTGTCCATCATTACCGACGAGCTGACACAATCCCCTCAAACGGAAATAACGCCAACACCGACGGCAACACCAACACAAGAACCAACAGCAACACCGACCGAACCGCCACCAACCGATACACCAACACCCGCCGTGACCAGTGCCGTTACGCAGGCCGGTCTAAACAAAATCCTCAATGAAATTGCCGAGTTACCAAACGGAACCTCCGGCATTTCCCTAAAGCAGGCGAATGCCGCCGCGAAGGTGCTGGACTGGGCGGAAAGCGCCGACCTTTCGGAAGTGACGCTTGAAGAAAGTATCTCCACCTTTATCGACACCCTTTCCAGCCGGACGGACGTCGCGATGTTTTACATCAACTTCAACATCATCTCCGACATTCCGCAAAAGATCATTGATGAGCATGCAAGTACACTCGGAACCGTGTCCGACGCCGGATACACGCTACAATACGCGTCCTATACACAGGAAAAATGGGATACGTTCTTCGCTGCATATCAGGATTGCCTGCCTAGCATGTACACGAGTTATGCACATATGATTATATTCGACGTAGCAACCGGATGGGCCATGTTCGACTATTGGGATATGCTCACGGGCGACGCCGCCGTCGCCTGGCTTGTTTCACGCGAAGGATATTCGGAAACAGATGCACAAACGCTTGTGGATGGCTGGGCGGACAGCGAGTTTATTGAAAAAAACACCAATCCGCGGCTGCGTGTTGTCGACATGAGCGACGTATCGATCAAGATGATGTACCATGCGGACGGATCGGCCGTTACGGATGCAATCGCCGTGTCGCTGACGTTCAATGAGTTTAGAAGCCTGTACGGAGCAAATCCGGACGGCGTACTGGACTCGTATTTCTACAAAATTACGGTATCCGGTGGAGACGTTACGGAGGTCGATCAGGTGTATTGGCCATGAGCCTTTGCATTTTGAGCAGCAACCACTCTCGCATCAGGTCACACAGAGCAACGATAAAGCGAGCGCCATCAAAAGGCGCTCGTTTTGTTTGTACACTCTAATTACCAAATGGGCTTTCTGTAAACCAAAACGCATCTTGGCATTGCATTATACAGGGATTTCCATTATTCAGAGACTTCTGTGCTTGAGTCGGCATACCATGTGTCGAAATTTCCAGTATCGTCCGGCGTCGAATATTTTTTGAAAACTGGTTCCAATAAAAACGAAGAGATATACGCAAACAATGCCGGTATTATCATGAGAAATGTCGGATAATAAGCAGAAAAAACGGCGGCTGCGATCAGCAAAATAAACAACAGGATCGAAATATAAAAATATCGAACGCAAATCAACAGGACGAATTTCATGATCTGCAAGGTGGAGAAATAGAATCGTGACAAGACCGGATAAACATACGGGAGCATCCAAGCCGACAGCAACGCCAGTCCACCGCAAATATACAACGTGGCATCCACCTGTCCGGATTCCATCCAAGTGCGAATATGCGGAAGCGCAATGAAAACAATGATTGCGCCGTAAGCTAAAAACATCAGGTTGATAAAAATGCTTTGGCGAAAATTGAGTTTAAAACAATAAAAAAAAGATTTCACCACCGTATCCCGATCGCGACGAATGACCTTCGTGACCGAATAATACAGCGCGGTGGAAGCCGCGCCTATTGTAATGATCGGCAGACAGCAAAACACCCAGAGTATGCTTGCAACAACCAGCTGCCCAATTGCGTTTAGCAGCTCCCATGCCACGCCGCGCTTCAATTCATTCAATGCGTTTTGCCCTTCTTTTTATGTCGTATAGTTAGCTTTAACACCTCACTCGTGGTATTTCGACGCAAATTAGCAATTACCGCCCCCAACAGCGATAAAGATTTTTGGATATTTCCTTCGCCGCTTCTTTAAGCGTCGGGAAATACTCCAGAAGATCGCCCGGATCGTCGACTCCAACAAAACCGCTGAACGACAGCGACGCGATGATGTCGTCTTCACAATCGCGCACGGGTACGGCGATGCAGCTTCCATTTTCCGCGGACTCCTTATTGTCAAATGCGTAGCCTTGCTTTGCAACCCTGCGCAATTCCTGCCAGAAAACATCCGGGTCGGTAATCGTATGCGCCGTTAGTGGGACCATCTCACAAGAATCAACAATCTGCTCTACAAGGCCGATCGGCAATTCGGAAAGTAATATTTTTCCACCCGCGCAAGCATAAAATGGAAGCTCCGAATAAATCGGGGGAACATAGTCCACCAGGCTTTTTGTTCTGGATTGCTGGAGGATATAACAGCGCGCACCTTCACGCACCATTAGGTTCATGGCTTGCCCGTGCTTTTCGGTAAGGCGCTGCATAACAAAAGAAGCAACTTCCTTCAGTGCAAGGTAAAGATTGTCCTTTTCCATCACAAAGCTGATTTTTTCACCCGTAATGTAACGACCGTCATTGCACTGGTAGACCCATCCGTTGGCCTCCAGTGTTTTTAGTATTCGAAACGCAGTTGAAGGATTGATGCCGCACTGCTTGGCAATCTCGTTAACGCCCAACCGTTTTCGCTCCGTACGGAGCGTATCCAGCACGAGCAACGCTTTGTCCACCATTTTTATCGTTTCGATATTTTGTACGTTTTGCTCTTCCAATTTGTTTTCCTTTAAAGTCGTCTTTTAAACTAAAAACCCAGCATGTTCTTGGTATATCTTTGCAAATCCGATCGTTTCCACACGAGTAACTCTTCCCGCAGACCATGCGCGGAATTGTTATTCCGGTTACGACATGTTTAAAATCATATCACATACAATCGTTTTTTCTATCATAGCGTTTCAAGTTTTGATTGTCAATATCAGTAATTCGCTCCTGTAATTACTACTCTTTTATGTGCATTTATCATAATCTTTTGTGTTGCGGTAGATCGTTACAGGTATGTACAAACAGCCGAAGAGATCTATGCTTTGGAAAATTTGCTTTTCTGCCTTTATTCGGAATATATATTCCATTTATTTGCGATTCCATTGCTGTTTTGCCAGGGAATCTGTTTTTTATACAAAAAGTTAATATAATACGTTTCTCAAAAATCATCACCCGTACTATACAGTAGGTATAAATGGATCGCTTTAACAATATGGTCGTATGCTTTTACACGTGTCCTTCCGGTTTTGTTAATTATTATGCCGGGTCTTTCACCAAAAAGCACGGTTGCCGATACTCCATTGGAACACGTGTCATTTTTTCCAGTTTCTTATTGGTTTTTTATTGACAATGACATTAAGCCCTTATCGGAATAATTATTCCATATCAAACAGAACAGCCCGAAGTCCGGGCTGTTCTGTTTATTTTCTATTGTTGTACTGGAGTGAAAATATTTCCGCAAAGACGTTATTCATCCATTCCGGACGGATAGATTGCCTTTCGCTTCAGCGGAAGCAGCCGGTCCAGACCGATTTCGATATAGTCGTTCCACATTTTAAAATCATGATCGTAGCCTTCCGCGCAGATATACTGCACGTCAAAATCCATCTCCTGCAATATGGCAACGTCGTTTTCAAAACGCTCGCGGATGAATTCCTTGCTTCCACACGCCAAGACGAACTTGCAATCCGGCATGCCGTTTATTCGGTTTGCCTTTGCAACCGCCGCCAGATCAAACTCGGAACCGGTCACGCTTTCCGCATCGCCAAAGGTTGCGCCATAAAGCGGGAAAAAATCTTTCAGATGCCCTTCGCGCAATTCACTTTTGAGCGTGTTCGCATCCATCGTCAACCCGATGCCGCCGGAAATATCCATGCACACGCTATAACGGTCCGGTCGTGTAATGGCGGCGGCAAGTGCCACGTTGCCACCCATAGCATAACCCATAATAAAGTTGTCCTCGCGTCTATCGGACGAGGCAAACAGCGTTTGAATCACCGTGGGCAGTTCCTCAGTGATAAACGTCATGTACGGTACGCCATAGCGTGTGTTTGCGCCAAAGCTGTTTGCGATGTTCGGCGTTACCAGCATAACATGATTGCGCTGCGCAAACTCCTCCGCATTCGAGTAACGGTAGGTCAGCGTGTCGTCGTCTCCGCCGCCGTGCATGAGATATACCGTTTGAAATTTCATGCCCGGCACATAGGTTTCATACGTCTGTTTTGCCGGCAGTTTATGCGCCTTGTTTGCAAGGTATGGCGTTTCTGCGCACCGGTAACCGTCCGTCGGATATACGACGGTGATATCGACATAATGCCCGATCACTTCGCTGCGATAATTGAATCTGAATTTTCCCATATGTTTCTCCCGTCATCGTTTCATCGGGGCGGTTCTCATTCGTCTGCTGCAATTGCAAGAGACCCGTCCGGCATGCGGCTGAATTGTTTCAAATATTTCCATCCAAGCCAGGCTTCTTCCGGGTTGCAATCATGACCTTTGCCGTCGGCAAGCGAATAGTTGTATAGATTCAGCGGGATTGCATCATTTGAAAAGAACCGGTGCGTTGTATATTTGCGTTTTGGGTATCGCGGATTGGGGAAATATTCCTCAACCGTATCACCCGCCACGCCGACGCCACAGCTTGCGGGTTCGGCGATATACGGTGTCTCCTTACAGGTGATGTTGTTATACGATTTCCAGAAATCATACTGCACCTGCTGGCCGCTGCCGCGAACCGCCGGATACTCATAATCGCGCGTACCGTAGGTATACCAAACCGGCATGCGGTAATCGTATTCCAACTTTTTCTTTCCGGCAATGGCGAATGCTTTGGTGTTGCGGTTCTGACAAAACCGCGTGTTGTCAGCGCACACGGCGGCTACGATCTCGGGATTGGTCATTGCAAACACTTGCGACATTGCCGAGCCGTTTGAAAACCCGCCAACATACACCCTTGTTTCGTCTATGGTATAGGTTTTTTTCATGTACGCAACCAGTGCATAGAGATACGCAACATCGTCATACTGGTCGTCCGCCATCGTATGATTCCACCCCCATTTTGCTGTCGCCCAGGGATAGACCAGGATAAATCCTTCTTTTTCAGCCGTTTCGTGCATCTTGATTGTATTGCATACGTTGCCGGGCGTGTCCGCGCCGCCATGATTAAAGAGCATCAGCGGAACTTTCTTTTGCGGGTTTGCCTTCACACACTCCGGAACATACTCGAACCACGTGTGCCCGATGCTGTCGTTGTCGCCAAGCTGCGTATCGTCTTCATGAACAATAAATTGATAGTCCTCACGAACCGTCCTCGGTCCCATGTCTCCGTACTCGCATGAATTCGGCCTGCAAACCTTTGAAAACAGCGTTTCCCAACCATATCGGATCGTTTCCGCGTCCAGTTTTGCTTCTCTTCCGTCGGTAACGGAAACAAATTGTGCATCGTTCACGCTGCTGAAGTATACGTCGTCTTTTTGCGCGTCAACCTTATTGAGCGCCTTGAAGAACGTTTTTGACGCGTCGTCGGCGTTCCACAAAATTGCGGAAACCGCAGCACCGACGGAATCGGCTTTTGCTTTTTCGGACATCTTTCCGCCGATGCTGAAGACACCCGCTACATTAACGGGGTTGCACGCCGCAAGCGTATGCAGCAGCGAACCTCCGGTGCCGATGCCCATGAAGTATCGTGCGTTATGCATGTTGTGGTAGATCCCGCAGTCGGTAAAGCCAGGCTGATAATTAAACAGTCGCACCATCTCCGTCAGGTCGGTTAAGTCGTCTTGCTCAGATTTCTCAATGTCCCAGTTCCACATTCCGTTGACCGGGTTTGGAAACAGCATGATGAATCTTTGCCGGTTGGCGAGTTTGCAGAATTCGGTGTCGTTCAACAGCGCCTGAATATCCGCTTTACCGTCGTTTTCACGCAAAATAGTGATCAACGTATTTTCATAACAGCTGAGTCTGTCTCCGTCAGGATACAGCACATACATGCTCCTGTTGATGGAATCATATTTTATGAATTCAAGTCTCATCTCAATACCTCTTTTTTACGCACCTGTCATAGCTTCATATACAAGATCACGAATCTTCGGGTGTATCTCGCTGTAGGCCGTGATCATACCTATGATCTCGTGCGTATAGAAAACGCTGATGTGGTTGACCGGGTCGATCAGCGCATACGCCCCCGCCGCGCCATCCCAGCCAAATTCTCCCACCGGGCTTTTGGAGCAGGAACCGTCGATCAGTGTGCGAACGCCAAGGCCGTAACCGTAGCCGATTTTTCCGGTTTTGCTGAAGTCCTCCAGCTGCTGTTGAGATAGTCGGTTTTTGCTCATCTGCTGAATCGATTCGGGCTTGAGTATCCTGTTTCCGCTCGCGCCCACGCCGTCGTTTGCCAACGCGTCAAGCACCATGCTATACGAGTCCACCGTGCAGGTCAGTCCTGCGCCGCCGCTCTCATAATTGTCGGTCAGGCGGTAGATCATGTCGTCATTCGGTGCAATCACGCCGGTACTAAAGTCCTTCATATATTGTGCGGAAAGGCGGTGTTTCTCACCTTGCGGTATCTGCAGATACATATCGGTCGCGCCCAACGGGTCAAAGATATTCTTCTTCAAATATTCGCCAAAGGACATCCCGCTCACAACCTCGATCACCGCCGCCAGAACATCGTGGCCAAGCGCATAGGAAAACCGTGTGCCCGGTTCACAAACGAGCGGCATCCCGGCAATCGCAGCGACCATTTCACGGGTCCCGGCTTTGTTGCCGGATTCCTGTTTTGCCTGCTGTATTGGTTCTGAAAACACATCGTAGGACAATCCCGCCGTCATTGACATCAGCTCATGTATGTGAATTTTGTTTTTCGCCGGTGCAAGCGGCGAGGACAGCGTCGGCCAGGCAAACGGCCATTCGCCAATGCGAAAATCCGTTGCAACCTGCATATTGAAAAACTCCGGCAAGTAGGTGGCAAGTTCGTCGTCAAGTCCGATTTTGCCCTGTTCAACAAGCTGCATCACCGCAGTCATGGTAATGATCTTCGTGCAGGAGTAAACGTCATAGAGATCGTGGTCGGACACCGGCACGCTCAGTGCATAATCGCTGTAGCCCGTCATATGACGATAAACCGGCGTATGCTCCAACATGATCTTGCAATCCAGGCCATGGACTTCATAGATTTCTTCCAGCGTGTCCAGATAAGCCGTCAGTTTTGAAAAATCCATATCGGTCTCCCGTCAATGCTGTTTTGTGTGCGAAATCATCCAGTCGAGGATGCCGTATTCGTTATGCAGCACCAAAACCCAGCTGTTGTGGTTTGCGCCGCGAATCTCCGCTTCGCTCAGATTCGGGGATGCTACAATGCCGTATTTTTCCAGTTCTTCCGGCGTAAAGAGCGTGTATTTCACATCCTTGCGACCTTCGGACCAAAGCTTTGTGCATGCGCGCAGGATGTAGGCATGCCGCCCTGCCTGATGGTCGATATATGCCGAAGAAAGGTATACGGGTACGTCCGGCCAGTTTTCAAGCAAAGGATAGCTGTCCGCATTCATGCTCGGACAGATCGGGACCGCCGCCGCGAACAGGTCCGGCGCGACAGAAACCGTCGTGATGGTGCCGGCGCCGCCCATGCTCATGCCGATCACATACACGCGCTGTGCATCCACCTTGCCTTCGGCAATCATTTTCCGGATCAAATCGCATACGCGTCCAACATAATCCCGATTCCAGCCCCGGTCGCCTCTGCCGATGTCCGTCTCCGCACCGACGCACACCCGGAACGGATCGCCGTGGGATTTGATCTTGTCAAACATCTCATACATACTCATGCCGTAGTCGGGCGCCTGAGGTGCTAAAACGTACATTTCCGGAAAACGCTCCGCAAGTTTGATTGCGCCGATTGTTCCGGTCAGCTGCAGCAGGTTGTCGGTCCCGCTTTCCCCGCCGCCATGTAAAAAAAGGATCAACGGTCTGGGCGCATAGGACTTTGGTTCGTAGAGGCGGTAGACCACGTCGTTTTCCGTATAGCTGGAAAACAGTTCTTCGTCTTTTACGACGACCGTGTCAATCACATCTTTCTTGATAACCAGTCCCGCCGCATCAATCGAAAAATCGGCACGGTATAAAAACGGATCGAACGTAATGAGCGTTCCGCCTTCATTGATTTCGACCGACAGTACACCCTTGCTCGGAATCGTCGTGCAGCAATCCACATAGCATGCTTTCAGCGCAATGTCGTCCATGCCCATCTTCTTTGTCAATCCTTCAATCCGGATCGACTCCACCATCTGTCCGAAATCGCCGATATAGGTATTGGCGGTTATCTTCTTATCGTTTAACATGTCAGTTTTCCTCCTCGTATTCCATGTATTTAAAGTTGTCCGTGTAGGCTTTACCCTTGAGCATCTCCTTGATCAGATCCGCCATAAAGAACGCCAGCTCCGCAAAATGATCGGTTACATACACCACGCCGTTGCAAACGGATACGTGCAAGTTGAACAGATACCGGCAGAACCATTCAACACCCACCAGCAATTCGCCGTTACGGTGCAAGGCCTCGCAGTACATGCTACGCAGATCGTCGTCAATCACGCAGCCGATGCTGCCGCGGGCGAACTGAAGCACCCTTCCGTCTTTCAGCGTTACCACGGCGGTCAACGTGTCTTCACCCGGTTCGTATTTCGCACCGAACACATCACACAAAAACGACAGCGGCGCGCAGATGTATTCCCCGCGGACTTTCTGGCCGCCGTTGAGTCCGTGATATTTCAGTTTCTGCCAGCGGACGGCCGGAACGCTCATCGTTTGGACGCAATTATCAAACCAAGCCTTATCGGATCCATCGGTTATGGCGATTGCAAACGCATCGCCCGTGCGCGGGATAGTGGTTTCCGTATGGAGGATTGTTCCGTCCGACTCGCGTCTGGTGCCTGAGAATAGATAGTCCCAATACAAAAACGCTTCGTCGAGCGTCTGCCCGTGGTCGCGATTTTTAATATCATGATAAACCATATCTGCTTTTTTGCCCTTGTGAAAGGCCATGTTGTGTTCGCCGATGATACTAATCTTCGGAATCGGGTCACACTCGTTCAACTTGATCCAGTAAAAACGATTGAACCGGTTGAGCAGTGGTTCGCCGTACGGGCGTCCCGGTGGAATCCCGTTTTTCTCTGGCCGCGCCTGCCAAACAGCGAGGTGTCCGGCTTTGTTCTTAATAGTGCCGTCATCTTCGAACAGCATATTGAGCTGGGTCGGTCCACCGGAACCCGCCGCACCCGCCAGAATATCACCGTAATAACGTACAAACTGGTCGGTCATCAGATTGCCCAGGGACATGCCCTGCATGAAGATGCGCCCTTCGTCTATATTGTATTTCTCCTTCATGCGCTCAATGAGCCCAAGCAGGAAGTTCACATCGTGATTGTCCTCGATATTCTTTGCCACCGTGGGTATTGGAAAATCGGCCACGGTTGCCGGATCGAAATTATCAAACACGCCCTCAACCGTCCACATTCTTTGCGCATGCGCGTCGGGGAAGACGACAATAAACCCTTCCCGGTCGGCCACGAGCGTCCATGACGTGTAGATTGCATGTCCCCAGCCGGTCATGAGCCCGCCGTGGTTGCCAATAACGAGCGGCACTTTTTTGCCCGGATCGTAGTTTGCTGGCACATATTCATACCATGTGTCCTCAAGCCCGTCGACGATCACGCCGTGACATTCCTGCAGCCGTTTCGGATACGGCTGGGAATTGTTCCCGTTTTCGTTTACGACAATATCGCTGCCCTTGATCTCCTCGGGCAGATATGTTCTGTTGTCGTCATCCGGCGTACCCGCGCGCAGTTTTACTTTAAAATCCATGACATCTCCTCCTGTCTATAATTGATCTGCCATTCTTTTTTAACGACTGTCCGTCTGCTGCTCAAGAAGAATATCCTGTAGCAGCCACGACAGATACCGCGATATTTGTGCGTAGTGGTCTGTGATATACAGAACACCGTCAAACTCGGATACCTGAAAGTTAAAGGCGAATCTGCAAAACCACTCCATCGAGATATATAGTCTATCGTTACGATAAATAGCTTCACACAGCATCGCTTCGATGCGATTGTCCACTACGCAGCCGATGCAGCCTTGTGCAAACTGGAACACGCGCCCGTCCGGCAAGGTCATCTGGACACAAACGTCTCTGTCAATCGACTTCAATTTTGCGCCGAACGTCTCCGCAACAAACTCCACCGGCACGCAAAGATAGCTTCCGCGGACGATATGCCCGCCGTTGAGACCGTGATATTTGAGCTTCTCCCAGCGCAGCGTCTCCGCGCCGATTGAAACGACCTTATTGTTCACCCATGCTTTTTCAGCATGTTCGGCAATTACGATTGCAAACGAGTCGCCCTCATTTTTACAGAGCGTGTCGGAATGCGTCAAACTTCCATCTTTGTTTTTCCGTACGCCTGAGAACATATAGTCCCAAACCATCTCGGCATCGTCAAACGTCTGCCCGTGGTCACGGTTTCGAACGTCCATCAGCACAACATTGGCCTTTTTGCCTTTGAAAAACGCCAGATTCTTTTCTCCATTAATCCGTATCAGCGGCAGATCCGTCGCGTCGTTCACCATACGCCAGTATTGAATGTTTTTCAGAACAACCGCGCGGTCGTCCTCTCCATAATGCTGCGGCGTCTTGTCGTGTTCCAGTCTGGATTGCCAATAGTCCAGCGGACCACCCTTGTTGATTACCGTTCCGTCGGGATTGAACAGCAGGCAGGAATTCGTCGGGCAACCGGAACCCGCCGCTCCGGCAAACAGCTTTCCGCAATACCGCGCAACCTGACTTGTCATCACGTTTCCCATGGACATGCCTTGAATGTATACACGTCCTTCGTCGATATTGTATTGTTCTTTCATTCGGGATAACAACGCCACCACAAGCTTCACATCATGAAAGTCTTCTACCTCGCCCGTCGGTCTGTTGAGCACGGGCACGCCGGGCGGTGCGCTTTTCACAAGTTCGTCAACGCTGTTCGGGTCACATTCGATCATCCACATGCGGTTATCATGCGCAGTTGGGAAAACACAAATGAATCCTTCCCGATCGGCAACATGCGTCCATGACGTATAGATACACTGCCCCCAGCCGGTCATAAGTCCGCCGTGCATAGAAAAAACCAGAGGCGTTTTCGTGTCAGGATCATAGGTTGCGGGTACATACTCATACCAGGTGTCTTCCGCGCCGTCGTCCGTTACGCAGGCCTGATATTCTTTCAGCCGCGCCGGGTATACCTGAGAGCTGTTGCCGTTTTCATTGACAACCATGTCGCTGCCTTTGATGGCCTCGGGCAGATAATCCCTGTTGTCATCATTGGGCGTCCCGGCCAGCAGTACAATTTTTCCTTTCATATCTTTCAGCTTAAGCCTTTCTTCTCCATAATGTTCCGCAAGGTCACTTTCTGCACTGTGTGCTTTTGCGCTCGATGTATGTGACCGCAAGTTTCGACTGCTCCGGCACGGTCATGCCGTTTATTCGATGCACAAGCATTTCCACCGCATGCTCGCCCATTTCATTTATCGGCTGTGCAATCGTTGAAAATTCAAAGAGTTTCGATATGTCCAGTCCGTCAAAACCCACAAGCGGAAGGTGCTTTTTGAGCAGATCCTGATCCTGCAGCATCAGATGTATAAAGCCCGCGGCGGTCATGTCGCCAACGGCGAAGACGCCGTCGATAGCTGGATTCCGTGAGAAAAGCGATTTGATCCGGACTGTTTCTTCCGGTGGAAAGTCGACTTCATTCATAATGAATTCCTGATACGTCATGCCGCTGTCGTCGCATTTATCCTTAAACCCGCGCTGTCGCTGATACATTGCCATGTATTCCGGCACTTCTGTTGTCAACAGCAGCGGGTGGCGGCAGCCCGCGTCATACAACGCGGCCGCCGCCATAGCGCCGCCGCCATAGTTGTCCGCCGTAACGGACGGAACCCCTTCAATCTCCCTGTCAATACTGACAATCGGAAAGTCATTACCGGTGTATAACGAGACGTCGCCAAGTGTACTGCAAAGCAAAATGCCGTCCACTTTGTTGGCCTTTAAAAGGGCGACCATCTCCAGTTCTCTGGCGGCATCATAGGCCGACTGGCAGAGCATAAGCTTGTACCCGTACCGGCTGCATGCACGCTCAACGGAGTCCGTCAATCGACTGAAAAACGCATAGTCCACCACCGGCACCACAAGGCCGATCACGCTGCTTTTCCGGGCATGCAGGGCGCGCGCAATGGGACTGGGCTGATAGTTCAAATCTTGAATGGCTTTGCTCACCCGTCTCTGCGTTTTGTTGCTGACGATCTCTTTGCGGTTCATGCAGCGGGAAACCGTCGCTGTCGACACACCCGCGCGCCGTGCCACGTCCTTTATCGTAACCAATGTGCTCACCTCCGCCTTAATGCGATTTCCAAGGGTTCTACGGTAACAATCCGCTGCTGATCTTATTTTCAGGGATTGATGTTCTTAAAGTCTTCCGGAAAAGCGTTGCCGGTCAACAGGTCCTTAATCAGATCTGCCATAAATGTGGAAAGCTCCACAAAATGGTCGGTGATGTACACCACGCCATTACATGAGGACACCTGCAAATTAAACAGGTATTGGCAGAACCATTCGACGCTCACATACAGTTCGCCATTGCGGTGCAACGCCTCACAATACATACTACGCAGATCATCATCAATCACACAGCCGATGCTGCCGCGCGCAAACTGAAGCACTCTTCCGTCTTCCAGCGTTACTACGGCGGTCAGCGTGTCTTCACTCGGCTCGTATTTCGCGCCGAACACATCACACAAAAACGACAGCGGCGCACAGATATATTCTCCCCGGACTTTTTCACCGCCGTTCAGGCCGTGGTACTTCAGTTTTTGCCAGCGGATGGCGGGCCCAATCATCTGCTGCACACTGTTTTTAAACCAAACTTTGTCCGTGCCATCCGTTAGCGCAATGGCGAATTTATCGCCTGTGCGCGGAACGATGGTGTCGGTATGGATGATCGTTCCATCCGGCTCTCGTCTGGTGCCGGAGAACAGATAATCCCAATACAGGAACGCTTCATCCAACGTCTGCCCATGATCGCGATTCTTGATGTCCAGATAAACAAGATCTGCTTTTTTACCCTGATAGAAAGCAAAGTTGTCCTCGCCGATGATGCTGATCTGCGGGATAGGATCACACGCATTCAGTTCCATCCAGTAAAAGCGGTTATATTTATTTACGGTATACTCGCTGTACTGTTTTCCCGGGGGCGTACCGTTCTTCTCCGGTCGTGACTGCCAAACGGCGAGATGACCGCCTTTGTTGATAATTTCCCCGTCCTTGTCAAAGAGCATGTTCGGCCGTGTGGGGCCGCCGGAACCTGCCGCACCCGCCAGGATATCGCCATACTCGCGGGCAAATTGCGACGTCATCAAATTACCCATAGACATGCCCTGCATAAAGATACGGCCTTCATCAATGCTGTACTTTTCTTTCATTTTTTCAATGAGCCCGAGCAGGAAGTTCATATCATGGTTGTCTTCCATTTTTTCCGGTACCGTTTGAATCGGCAAATCGGGCGCGGACGCCGGATCAAAATCTTCGAACACACCTTTCACCGTCCACATTCTCAAAGAATGCGCATCCGGAAAGACACAGATGAATCCTTCCCTGTCCGCCACCAGCGTCCAGGACGTGTAGATTGCATGACCCCAACCGGTCATCAAACCGCCATGGTTGCCGATGACAAGCGGCACCTTTTTGCCCGGATCATAACTTGCCGGTACATATTCGTACCAGGTGTCCTCAAGTCCGTCAGCAATTACGCCGTGGAACTCCTGCAGCCTTTCCGGATAGGGCTGGGAGTTGTTGCCGTTTTCATTGACGACCATATCGCTGCCTTTGATTGCCTCGGGCAGATATGTTCTGTTGTCGTCGTCCGGCGTGCCTGCGCGCAGTTTCACTTTGAAGTCCATACTATCTCTCTCCTTCTATATTTCTGTTATCCGTCGATTTTCGGAATTTTCTCATAATCGGTCAGCTTCCCGCCGTTTTTCAGTAAATCTTTGATCAGGTCCGCCATGTTTTCGGACAGGACGGAAAAATGGTCTGTTGCATAGACAACACCGTCGCAATACGAAACTGTGAGTCCGAACAGATAGCGGCAGAACCACTCGATCGGCACCAGCAGTTCTCCGTCTCTATGCAGTGCTTCACAATACATGCTGCGCAGAGTGTCGTCGATAACGCAGCCGATGCTGCCACGTGCAAACTGAAGTACCCGGCCGTCCTTCAGCATCACCACCGCATGCAGCGTGTCCGCACTTGGTTCATACTGCGCGCCAAACGCCTTGCTTAAAAAAGAGAGCGGCACACAGAGATACTCGCCGCGAACTTTCTGTCCGCCGTTCAGACCGTGATATTTGAGCTTTTGCCAGTAGACGGTCTTCGTCTTCATCGGAACAACTTTGTTTTCGAACCACGCGCTGCCGCAGTCCTTTGCCACCGCTATTGCGAATGCGTCACCTTTCCGCGGTATGTTGGGTTCGGTATGGACGATGGTTCCATCCGCTTTCCTGCGCACACCGGAGAACATATAGTTCCACACCAGCGCTGCGTCGTCGAGCGTTTGGCCATGGTCGCGGTTTTTAATGTCGAGATACGTTAAATCCGCCTTGCTTCCCTTGTAAAACGCAAAGTTATCCTCCCCGACGATACTGATTTCGGGAATCGGGTCGCAGCCGTTGATGCGCGACCAGTAATAGCGATTGTATTTGTTGACATTCAGAGCCTCCGCTTTGTCGGGCGGGATGTCGTTGAGCTCCGGTCTTGACTGCCAGATATCCAGATGTCCGGCTTTATTTTTGATGTTACCGTCTTCGTCATACAGCAGCGAGAGGAACGTAGCGCAACCGGAACCTGCCGCACCAGCGAGGATATCGCCATAGTTACGGGTAAACAGCGAAGTCATCAAATCACCCATGGACATGCCCTGCATGAAAATTCGCTCTTCGTCGATATTGTACTTTTCTTTCATCTTTTCGATGAGCGCGCGAGCCATCTGTACGTCGTGGTTGTCCTCGATATTTTCCGGGAACACCGGAATCTCTCCGGGTGCTTCCTCATGCTCTTTTTCGCCGTCGTCATAGCGCCAGCGACCCCATTCGACACACCAGACGCGCTTGCTGGACGCGTTTGGAAACGCCACAATGAAGCCATGCTGTTCCGCCATGATGGTCCAGGACGTATAGATTGCCTGTCCCCAACCGGTCATGAGTCCACCGTGCATGGAAACGACAAGCGGTGTTTTCTTCGCAGGATCGTAGCTTTCGGGCACATATTCGTACCAAACATCGCTTATTCCGTCGGCAATCAGCGCCTCGTTGAATTCTTTCAGGCGTTCGGGATACGGCTGTGAATTATTGCCATTTTCATTGACTACGATATCACTGCCCTTAATTTTTTCGGGCAGATAGTCCCGGTTGTCATCGTCCGGCGTGCCGGGATGCAACAGCAGTTTTCTTTCATCCATGTTTCTGTCCTCTCGTTAACGGTTAATCGTTTCGTTCTTGCTTGCCTTTTTATCCGGCTGCTATTCGCTTAGCCTTTTATAGGTATCTTCGATCTCCAGCCAGTCGATAAAATTCTTTATATGTCTGTCGCAATATTCCCAATTGTGTTCGCCATGGTCGATGATTTCCTCAAATTCCAGTCCCAATGCACGGTACTTGCTTGCGAACGCTACATTGTCGTCGAAATGGTCGTCTTCCTGACCGGTAGCGATGTAGCCTCTGGGAAATCTCTTTCCGGCGGCTTTCTGTTTTTTGATCATGTAACTGATATCATTTTCGGTATCTTTGAGTTCCGCCATGTTGTCGAATGCGGATTTGAACATGAAGAATCCATCCGGTTCGATTCCTTCGCCCGGCATCCAGTCCGCCATGTTCTTTACGCCGGAAAACAGGCCGAATGCGGCGAACTGCTCCGGATCACGCAGCATCCATTTCAGCGACCCGTACCCGCCCATGGAGAAACCCGCAATGTAGTTTTTGTCGGGATCTTCGGACAGCGGGAACAGATGCCGTACTACACGCGGAGTTTCTATGGACAGCTGTGTGAAATACTTGAAGTCGCCATGCTTTGTATCCATATAGCCGGAGCAGTATGTTCCACTGCAAACCACCGCGATGCCCGCTTCCGCAGCATAGAGCTCAATCGCCGTATATCGCTGCCAGTCGGTGTAGTCGAACCCGCCTCCGGACTGCAGCCACAAGACAGGATAGCGGTATCCTTCCGGCCGGTCGGCCAGAGAGTGCCCCCATGTGTTTTCCGGAATGATGACGTTTACGCCGACCTTCATACGCAGCGCCTGCGAATAATAATAAAGTCTGATATTAGCCATTGTCGTCCTCTTTTCAATGTATACCGAACGGATCGACGTTACTCGCTCAGTCTTTTGTACGTGTCCTCGATCTCCAGCCAATCGATAAATTTCTTTACATGCCTGTCGCAATATTCCCAGTTGTGGCGGCCGTGATCTATAGTCTCAACGAATTCAAGTCCCAGATAACGGTACTTGTTCATATACTCCACGTTGTCCTGATAATGCGTATCCTCTTGTCCGGTGGCAATGTAGCCTTTCGGAAATCTCTTTCCGGCGGCCTTTTGCTTTTTGATCATGTAGCAAATATCGTCTTCGGTGTTTACAATGTTGGCCTTACAGCCGAACGCGCTGGCGAACATATAGAAGCTGTCGGTATTGTCCTCTTCTTCCGGCAGCAGGTCGGCAATATTCTTTACGCCGGAAAACAGGCCAAACGCGGCGAACTGCTCCGGGTCGCGCAGCATCCATTTCAGTGAACCGTATCCGCCCATGGAAAAACCCGCAATGTAATTTTTGTCGGGGTCTTCGGACAGCGGGAACAGATGCCGCACCACCTGTGGTGTTTCGATGGACAGCTGTGTAAAGTATTTGAAATTCCCGTGTTTGGTGTCCATATAGCCGGAGCAATATGTTCCGCTGCACACCACCGCGATGCCAGCTTCCGCTGCATACAATTCAATCGCCGTGTACCGCTGCCAGTCGGTGTAATCGAACCCGCCGCCGGACTGCAGCCACAAGACGGGATAACGGTATCCGTCCGGCCGGTCGGCCAGCGAATGCCCCCATGTGTTTTCCGGAATGATGACGTTTACGCCGACCTTCATGCGCAACGCCTGTGAATAGTAATAGAGTCTGATATTGGCCATGTTACACCGTCTCCTTTTTGCCACATGCCCAGCGGACGGCCAGCGGCAGACTCTGTTGCTGGCTGAAGCTATCGGTATTATCGGGTAATTCAACGAATTCGGCCGCATCTTTCAATCTGGCCGAAATAGCCGCGCTTTCGCTGATACGGGAATCGCCTTCACGGCAAACAAACAGGAACTTGCCCTGTGCAGGGCGTTCCGCAAGCGTGAGCAGATCGTTCTCTCCGTCTGCAAACGCGTCCAAATCACCGAATACCGCCGCAAGCGATTCCGCGTCATGGTGAATGCCGGTCTCTTCTCCCGCAAGGGCTTTTTGAATCACCGCGTTCATATCAAGATTACCGTCGATGGAGATTGCTTTGCTGAATACGTCAGGATGTTTGATTGCGGTTTTGATGGCTCCGTATGCACCGGTGCCGACGCCGCCGATCCAGGTATACGCCGGATCCTTGGAAACCGGAAACAGATTGCGGCAGATGCCGAGCAACTCTCCGCTGATAAAAGTTTCATAATTCGGACCGTATTCCATGTCCGTACCCAGTGCGTGCTGTACGTCCGGCGCGATGATAATAACGCCGTTTTCCGCGGCGCAGCGCTCTGCGGGTGTTTGCTGCCAGTCTACCGCAGCGCCGCCTTCATCATGCAAAAGCAGCAGCAGTGGATATTTTTTTTCGTGCGCTTTGTCGTCTAGTTGCAGCTTATCCATCTCCGGGATGAATACGCGTGCCGAAAACGATCCACCCATCACCACGGACAATGCGTTAAATTCAAAAAATGCCATGTTTCTTTCCTCTCATAATCGAATAGTTCCAATTAAAACGGGTTTCCGCCCGTTTCGTTCAGACCGAAGAAGTCCAGCGCTTCCTGGATCGCCAAATCCCAGAAACGCCACTCATGCTTATACCCCGGCAATTCGAACCAGTGCGCATCGAGACCAATTTCTTCCGCGTGCTTCTGGAATTTTTTATAGTATTCATACAGCATTACGTCTTCCTGACCGCAGGCGAACATAAGCTTCGGCAGGGTTCCCGTGTCTGCAAGTTTATCAATGATCGCCCAGACGTTTTCGTTGGAATCGAGGAATGCCTCCAGGCCACCGGCGTTTGCGAGGGTAGCCGCCATTCGTTCGTTGTTTGTATTGAGCATCAGGCATGTGTTGTCCGGCCCCATAGTCGACATATCCATCGGCGTTGCGGACAATACCGCGGCAGCAGCAAATTTTTCGGGATGATTGACCGCATACTTGATCGTACCGCGACCGCCCATGCTCAGCCCGGCAATGAAATTATCCTCCCGCTTGTCGGAAACGGGGAACCAGCCGTAGATCATCGGCATCAGTTCTTCGGTCAAAAAGTCATACATCCGATAACCGAGCATATAGCCGTTCCAGTTGGAGTAATTGGAATTCAGCGCCGAGGGCATGACCACAACAAGGTTTTTCTCGGCAGCATACATCTCGATGTTTGTCTTGCGCACCCAGTCCGTATGATCGCCGAACGTTCCGTGCAGCAGCCAGAGCACCTTATATTTGCGCCCGTTGCCGTAAAACTGCGCGGGCGTCGATTCCCTGGGTTTGTCCGGCAATATGACTGTAATCTGCGTATTATTGTTCAGGCATTCGCTTTCAAACGTGTACTGTAAAATTGACATGGTTCCCTCCTATTATCAGTCGATTAGTCCATAACCAACGGCACGGATACGCGGGTGGTAATACCGTTCTCCGTTGGGTACAAGGTTATGCATGTAGACGAAGGAAACGCCTTCCTCCGGGTCCGCTTCGCACCAGCTGCCGTATCCGCCGGTCCAGCCAAGCGCGCCAAATGATCCATTGTGATTGCCTGCGGATTTGTCGAGAAGCGTGCGCACGCCGTAACCATATCCGTACCCGGCGCTGTATGGATCGAGATAGTCCTGCCTCTGCTCACGATTGAGGGTGTTTGTGCGCATCATGTCTATCGTCTTTCTGCCCATTATGCGTACGTCCTTATATTTCCCGCCGTTTGCCAGCATCTGCATAAGTTTGCTGTAATCGTCCACAGTGGAAAACAGCCGTGCCCAGCCGGCTTCATTTTCTCCACCGGGCAGAAAGGTCTTTTCGAAATCCAGTTTGATCGGCTTGAGTTGCTTGTTTTCGTCCGTAGCATAGAGTTTGACCATGCGCTGCTCGATATCGCCAAAGAAATGTGAGCGGGTATCGTCCATGCCTAACGGATCAAACAGCAGTTCCTGCATTGCGGCGTCAACGGACTTTCCAGTGATCGCCTCTACCACACCCGCCGTCAACTCACTTGCAAAGCCATACATCCAGTGTGTGCCCGGTTCAAAAGACACCGGTACTTCGGATACGGCTTTGATATGTTCACGCAAGGTATAGTGACCTTTTTCCCAGAGCGGTTTCATCGCCTTTTGCATTGCACGCATCGTCGGGTCGTCTGTCGGCGCATCGGAATGACAGTACGGCAGACCGCAGCTCATGGTCAGCACGTCCCGCACATTGATCGGGCGGTCGGTTTCCGTGATCTCCACGTTGCCATTTGACAGGTGGACAAATTTCTTGCTGGTGCGGTATTCCGGGAAAAATTCATACAGCGGGTCGGTCGGCAAATATGCTCCTTTTTCATACAGGATCATCATTGCAACATAAAGCGGAAGTTTCGATGTGGACGCCTGCCGAAAGATGGAACGCTCCGTAATCGATTCCTTTGTTTCAATGTCGGAATACCCGAAGCATCCTTCATACAAAATATTTCCCCGCTGCACGATCTTCAGTCCGCAGCCGGGTAGACCATTATCGACAAATCCTTGTAAAAGTCGGTCCATATCGCTCGTTGTGGACATTTATTTCTACCTTCCTTTCAGCGATTCTCTAGTCTATGTGACATACAAACGGCAAGACCGGCAGTCCTGCGCTGTTGTATACGTTTGCTTCACAATAGGGATGCTGGCAGAATGCAACCGCGACCGGTCCGTCAGTATCCAACTCCGGCGCGGATATGCACATGACGTTGTCGTGCACATCGACGTCCGGCAGCTTTACGGCGACTTCGTTGATCTTCACATCAACCGTCCTCGGTCGATCACCGTGGCACACAAGCCCTTCGCCACAGTGGGCGAATCGAATGCGAATTTTCGAACCGTCACGATCACAACCTTCGACCGACGGAGAATCCGCCAGCATCGGACGTCCGTAGACTTTGGACAGCGCCTGCAGCGCAAGCCGCTCGCCAACGGGTTTCTTCTTTTTCGGGTGGACGTCATATTGCATGCCGACGTCCATTGCGCACGCAAGCCAAACCTTGTCCATCGTCTTCGTCAGGTTTTCCTGAATGGCGCGGATCGGCACGAAGTCCAGCGGCTCGACCATGAACTCAAACGACGCCAACTGCACCATGATAAAGGGCAGGTCTTCATGCCAAATGTCCCTCCAGTTGGTGATCATCGCCTGCATCAGCTCTTCGTAAAGATTTGTAAACGGCTCATCCGACTCACCCTGATACCAGATCACGCCGCTGACCGTATATGGCACAATGGTCTTGAGCATCGTTTTGTACAAACCACAAGGTCGAAACGGAGAGTAGCGGGACAGATGCAGCGCACGCATTTCTTCAAACGCACCCATCATGCCTTCTTCCAGATGAATCGGCGCAAGGTTCGGTACACTGTTGTCGATGGGCATTGCATCAATCTGCTTCTGCATCGCCCGGAATTTGTCGAGTTCGGTATCGGGGTCGATCTTTGCCTGCGCTTTTTCCGCCTCGTTCAAAAAGAACTGCAGCCGTCCGGTCAGGTACCGTTTTGCAGTAAACACACTTGCGGACGTTCCACCCCATGTACAGTTGACCACGCCGACCGTCACGTCCAACTCCCCATTGAGCAGTTTTGCAAAATAAAAACCGACCGCAGTGAAGTAAAGCGCTTCTTTTCCTATGGCTTTTCGCCACAGGCCGACTGCAGAATAATCCCTGTCGTTTTCCTGCCCAGGATATGCAATCTTGGGCACTTCAAAGCAGCGAACATCAGGATTGTCCATCTGTTCGGCTTCGGCTGCGTCGGCGTCGTCTCTGAGCAAAAACTCCATGTTGGACTGTCCGCTTGCAATCCAAACTTCACCGATTGCCACATCATCGATGGTAATTTCCTCGTCCGCCGAGGAAATGGAGAGCGTCTGTCCCGTCGCCGCTTCCATGGGCGGGAGAAAGGTTTTCCATTCACCATTTTTTGCGACGGCAATCGCGCTTTCGTCCGCAAGGCGTACGGTTATCTCGCTGCCTTCGGATGCCCGGCCCCAGATGCAAACCGGTTTTCTACGCTGTAAAACGACACCATTCTGAAAGACCGGTGGAAGAGTTATGTTGCTCAACTTATTTGCCTCCCTGCGTAAAAAAGCTGGTCTCCGTTCCCGCATCCGTGCAGGTAATGATAAAGCTCTTGTCGTTGAAATTCGCATCCAACCTGGCCATCTCCGCGCCGTTTGTCCACGTAATACGCAACATCCCGTCGTCTTTGCTATCACCGATCATTACCTTGCCGTTGAACGCGGGGTGCGTGTTGCGAAAGCGCATTATGTCATACATATCCTGCAGCATGGGTTTTTGCACCGCCTCTGCAATTTCTGCTTCGGTATAGGTGTGGCGGTTGATGCTCCTTGGTTCTTCGCCGCGCTTGAGCGCTTCGATATCGTTTTCTCCGGCGAGCAGGCCAACGTAGTAAACCTGTGGGATGCCGGGTGTAAAGAACTGCACCGCACGCGCCAGCAGATAAGCGCGATCGTCGCTGCCCAGCGCCGAATAATATGTGCAGCCAAGTTGATAGCGTCTCGCCTGTTTGCCGGAGGTTTTGATCATGATGCCCGGAAATTTCAGATACGGCTTTGCAGGGAGAGTAATCTCGTCGACCTTATCGCGCACATAGTCGATCTCGTCGTCCGTAAGCAATCCCGCAACGTCGACAACGCCAATGCCGTCATGCGTATCCAGCGTAGTGAACTGCTTATGCGGACAAATATTCAGCCAGTGGATCAGTCGGTCCGTCCGTCCGGACATCAGCCCGTGTAGCAACAGCATCGGCAGCGCAAAATCGTACACCCAATAACCTTTTTCCGCCATTTTGAGCTGGATTTTGTAGTTTTCGTGTATTTCGGGTAACATCTCCGTCCCGCTCGCCTTCAGCGGCTCCATGCCGATATCCAGCACGTCCCAAATCTCCGGCTCCACAAAAAAGCAGGATGTGCCCGGGCGCTTGGATGCGTAGGCAAACGCATCGAAACGGATGAGAGGTACATGCTTTGCAATCAGACCGAGGTTGCGTTCGTAATAATCCTGCGTCGCGGCACTGTATGGGTTGATATCAATCTGTTCCTGGAAAAACGTATTCCAAAGCTTGACTGTTTTTCCGTCATCCCGCACAAATTCCATATACGGACCTTTTTCCTTGCGCCTGTACATGACCTCCAGTTCTTTTTCCGTGGGTTCACCGTTGGGCCAGAACTCGTTCCAGTGGATGAACATATCCCGATACGGAGATGAATCTCCGTTTTTCATGTAGTCCTTAAATTCTGCGCATCGAATGGAGACATGATTGAGCATAAAATCCGCCATCAGGTAATATTTCTTACCCAAACGGTCAATATCATCCCAAGTGCCGAACGCCGGATCAACACTGTCATAATTGATCACGGCAAATCCCCGATCACCGGATGATGAAAAAAAAGGCAGCACATGTACGCCGCCGAACACACAGTTAAAATGGTGTTCCAGCACTTTATCCAGTGCTTCAAGATCCTTTCCCATAGTGTTGGCATAGGTGATCAGCATGGCTTTGTTTTCAACTTTTTTCATAGATGTTCTCCAGTTCTATTGGCTTTACAATTGATTTCTTCTGAAATCGTTTTCATTTTTTGTTAAATTTTTTTTGTTTATGCCCAGTTTATCGCGTGTTTCCCGCTGAAAATGAAGGGCAAGCGTTTGACAGCATTTTTTTATGTGTGCTATGATTGCGCCACAAAAATGCAAGGAGGGACCGGCATGGCCTTATGCAGAATAAATTATTGCTCCGACACAATGAAGCAAAAAATGAGCGTGTCTATCATCATTCCCGAAAACAAGTGGGGATATTCATTGGCCGACAGGCCCGCCGACTATCGGTATCCAACGCTATGGCTGCTCTGCGGCGGTGGCTTTGACCACACCGACTGGCTGCGTTATACCGCAATCGAGCTCTTTGCCGCAAAACACGGCGTCGCAGTCGTCATGCCCGGTATTTCCTACGCCGGGTATATGGACACCGCCGAGGGTGACTACAGATACTGGACGCAAATTTCCGTCGAACTGCCGGATTACCTGCGCAAGATCCTCCCGCTTTCCGATCGTCGATCCGACAACTTTGTGGCCGGATTCTCAATGGGTGGATACGGCGCGTTCAAGTGGGCGATGCAGCAGCCCAACATGTTTGCCGCCTGCGGTACTTTTGCCGGTCCGATTGGCATTATTCCAAGAAAGCCTATTCCGTCCGACGAAAAGCTTGGTCAGCCTTGCCTGCGCGATGATTTTTGCGAAGAACCTTTCGGCACACTCTGGGCCGCTTTCGGTTCCGCTGCAAAAATTCGCAACACGCCAAGCGACAATCTCTATATGCTTGAGAAGCGCCTTGCGGAACACAGCGAACTCCCGGCTTTCTATGTTGCCATCGGCGCACAGGACCCGACCGCTCCGGATAACTACGTCACAATGGACTACATGCACGAAATCGGGCTTGATTTCAACGATATTCGTGACAACGGCAAGCACGACTGGGAATATTGCAACCGTCATGTCGAGCTATTCCTCGACTGGATTTCGCTGACAAACACCTACAAAATGGAGGATCAATAAATGGCCGTTATTGAATTCAACGCGCTTTCCACCAACCTGAGCGGAAGTTTTTCCGCAACGGTGTTCGTACCCGAAAACCGTTTCCTTGGTGACGAAAAAAACGATCATCCCGCGATATATTTGCTGCACGACGTCGGTGGAGACGACACAGATTTTCGTACCGCAAAGAATCTTGAATCGCTCGCAAGCGAGCTGAATCTGTTCATCGTTGCCCCGTCACTCATGCATTCTTTCGGCATGGATCTGCGCTGGGGCGGCAAATACGGTGCCTTTGTTTGCAGTGAGCTGCCCGGCATCTGCCAGCACATGTTTCCGCTTGATCCAAAGCGTTCCTACATAGGCGGTGTCGGCTGGGGTGCTTACGGCGCCGTTATGCAGGCGCTTAACCATCCGGACTCGTTCGGCAAATGCGTTACCATCAACGGAAAATTCGACATCGCATCCCTCTGCGAGGCTGTCGCGGACGGCGGCGAAACCGAACACTTGCGCGCTCCAATGCTTTCCGCACTCTTCGGTCCACTCGATCAGGTGCATGGCGGCAGTTTTGACCTGTTCGGTGGCGGGTGTAATATTGGCGTTCCGCTTTACGTCGGCTGCGAGGAATCATCCCCAACCCTTTCGGAAAACATGCGGTTTTCAAAGATCGCAGGTAGTGCGCTCCATACCGGCGTTAGCGAAGAAGACTTGTTCTCCGCTGCTTTAACGTGGCTTTTGGCGTGAAAATCGTCTTTACAGCCGATGTTTTCATGCATTGAAAGCACCGGCTTTTTTTCATGTCAACCCTTGACGGAGCCCAGGGTGATGCCTTTGACAAAATATTTTTGGAAAAACGGATACATGATAAGCAGCGGCACGACTGCAATGACAGCGATGGCCATTCGCACGCTTATGTTGGGAATATCCTGCATGGATATCATGGTATTCATGTGCGATTGTAAGAACGAGGCCTTGTTCATAACGTCGTTTAAGTAGTTTTGAATACCATAGAGGTCCGTTCTCGTCGTGAGAAAATATACGCCGTTCGTCCAGTTGTTCCAATAAGCAATCAGCGCCATGAGTCCAATAGTGGCGATAATGGGCTTGCTCATCGGGATAACGATTCTTGTCAAACACTGCACCTCGCTTGCGCCGTCGATTTTCGCGGCCTCAAGCACCTCGCCCGGAATATTGGAGGTAAAATACGTTCGCATGATGATGACAAAGAATGCGTTCATCAATAGATATGGCACGATCATGCCTGCCAGCGTATCTTTGACATTCAATATGTTTGTATAGACCAGATAGGTCGGAACCAATCCCCCGTTAAACAGCATCGTGAAAAACAAGAAAAAGGAAATCGGACCGCGGCCGGGTAAATCTTTGTGGGAGAGCGGATACGCAAACAGCACCGTCATCACTAAATTTGATAAAACACCGATGCCTGCAATAATGACGCTCATCATGTAGGCTCTGCCGATGGAGCCCCTTGCTTCCCAGAGGTATTTATAGGCCGAAAGGCTGAATTCCTTTGGTATCAGCGAATATCCATTCTGAACCAAAGACGTTTCGGACGTGAAGGAACTCACAAACAGCAGCCAGAACGGGATGACGCAGGCGGCAACCAGTAGCACTAGAAATATCGTTACGAAAACGTTGAAAACTTTACTATTATTTATCATGATTACATTCCTCCATTAGAACAGAGCACTCTCTTTGTCCAATTTATTGACAAGCCAGTTGGCGCCGAAGACAAAGATAAAGCCAAGGATAGACTGAAGAAAGCCTGCCGCAGAAGAGCGGCCAACGTCGTTGAGCTCAAGCAACGCCCTGTAAACAAAGGTATCGATCGTTTGTGTTGTCGAATACAAAAGTCCGCTATGCTGCGGGATCTGGTAAAACAGACCGAAGTCCGAATAGCAAATGCGACCGACGGCCAACAGCACCAATGTGATGATTGTGGGCTTTAATCCCGGCAGTGTTATGTGAATGATCTGCTGCCAGATACTCGCACCGTCTACCACGGCCGCTTCATAGTAGGTCTTGTCGATGCTGATTACAGTCGAGTAGTAAAGAATCGAGCTGTAACCAAAAGACATCCACAGGTACACAACTGTTAATATAGTAGGCCAGTACTCCGCCTCGTTATACCACTTGATGCTATGCTCAATACCGAGCATCGGTAATATCGTGTTGTTCACAAAGCCGTTTGAGGGGCTTAGAAACGCAAAAACGATGTAGCTGACAATAACGGTGGAAAGCAAAAACGGCACAAGGAAAACGACCTGGCTTACGTTTTTAAAAAACTTACTGCGTGCGCTATCAAGCGCAATCGCCACGATAATCGCCAGAAAGTTTCCAAAGATAATGAATCCCAGGTTGTACAAAACGGTGTTTCTCAGGGCGATCGTCGCATCGTTGTTACTGAATAAATACTTGAAGTTTTTCAGACCGACCCACGGACTTTGAAAAATACCAAGCGAATAGTTGATTTTTTTAAATGCGATGATCAGACCCGCCATAGGAATGTAGTTATTTATAATCAGATATGCGATTCCCGGCAGCAGCATCAGGTACAGCGGCAAAAAACGCAGAAACTTCTTCCTTCTCTTGAGCCTTAAATAAGACTTTACGGAAGGAGACACTTCTGATTTTTTTGACATCTTTGTCAATTTTCCCATTCTTGATAACCTCCGAAAGGACTGTAGCAGATATGTCTATGCTTACAGCATCTTAAAATTATCGTATCAAATGCAAATGCATTGCACTATCAAAATTCTGATAGGATTTGTTACTTTTCTGAAACATACGCTTTTCTTTGTTAAAAACACGTCATATTTGCGTTTTCACCTTATTAAACATATATCTTCTCTGTGTTGTATATATTGAGTGAGTTTTGCTGTATCGACGTAGATTTGACTCGAAACAATCAATATCGTAACGAAAAATTGACATAAGGCGCCAGATAATTGATAAAAAGAGCCAGAAATATGATGGCGGGACTCGAAAATCGTTTGATATGATGACTTTATCAGAGAGGCAAATCGCCCTCCACATCGAAACGACTATTTTATAAAAGGAGAAAAACGAATGAAAAAGTACGGCACTATCCTAAAGATTTTGGCGATGCTGCTTGTTGTTGCAATGCTCAGTGCCTGCGGCTCCACCGCTGTCAACTCCGGTTCTACCGATACCGGCGCCAAAACCGACGCGGCAACCACCGAGACCGCGAGCGCAGACGGTTCTTATCCCGTCATCCGCATGGCTTACACGAGAATGTTCTCTACCGAGTCCGAGGCTGAAATTGAGGACGCACTGAACGTCATCATGCGTGAAGAAGCACAAGCCGAGATCGATCTCGTTCCGGTTGACTTTGGAAGCCTGACCACGCAGTTCAACCTCATGCTCACCGGCGGCGCAGATTCCATCGACATCTTCTCCTCCTTCTGGTATATGCCGCTTAGCACGCTGTATACCAACGGTCAGCTGGCGCCCTTGGACGACCTGCTTGCATCGGATGGCGAAGGAATTCTCGATCTGTTTTCCGACACGCCCGAAGTTCTTGACTGCAGCAGAATCAATGGCGAACTCTACGGCCTGCCGTCCTACGGTCCGTACTCCTCGCCCATGATCTACGTTGTTCAGAAAACCGACTCCGACGCGGCGAACATCGACTGGTCTTCAATCAACACGCTTGATGGTGTTACCGAAGCACTGCTGGACATGAAGGCCGCTAATCCCGAAAATTACTACATTCCAGGTGCTACCGAAACCTATTGGATCCCAAAAGACATTGACTATCTCAGCGACACCAACTTCCTTGGTGTTCTGACCGATCCGCTGAACAGCACCACTGTTGAAAATTATTACGAATCGGATTACTTCATGAACTTCCTGGACAACGTGAAGGTCTGGATCGCAAACGATCTCATCAGCCCCGACTCCATGAGTAACACCAACCCGACCTTGATGAGCATCCAGTACGGCATCACAAGCGGAACGCCCGGTTACGGCTGGGATCTTGATGAGTGGCTGTATGAATCCAACCTCCAGCAGTTCTATGGCGACGATATGACCGGATGCCAGTTTGGTGAACGTCTTATCACCACCGGCAACTGCACCACGTATCTATGGCATATCACCAGTTTCTGTGAGAACCAAGAAGCCGCAATGCGTGTTCTGAAGGTCTTCTATATGAACGACGAAGCCGCTAACCTTCTTGGCAACGGTATTGAAGGCGACAACTACGTCATCAATGACCAGGGTTACGTCGAATATCCCGAAGGCAAAGACATGACCAACTGCGGTTGGACCGGTCTGGGCGCGTCCTACAACCTGCCGAATTCCTCCGGTTGCCCGGTTTGGTATTATCAGCCAGACAACATGTGGGAAATGATGGCCGAATCCAATGCGAAAGCAAAAGCGTCTCTGGCACTCGGATTCACGTTTGACAGCTCCCCCGTTGCCGACCAGATCACTGCGTGCAGCAACGTCATCGCCCAGTACTACCTGCCGATCATCAACGGCGAAGTTGATATCGATGAAGTCCTCCCCGTATTCCAACAGGCTCTGCATGATGCAGGCATCGATCAAGTCATTGCTGAAAAGCAGGCGCAGCTGGATGCGTGGCTTGCAGCAAAATAAGCTTGAACGGCTAATTTAGATTGGAACGAGGGCACCTCTGTGCCCTCGTTTTTTGAGAGGAACTACCAATGGAAAACACCAACACACTGTCAGGCCCCACCAAATTATGGAACAAGTCTTATATCCTTGTTTTACTGATCAGCACAATGAGTGCGTTCTCTTTCTTCATGGTGGTAACGATACTGTCAAAATACCTTGTAGGGATCGGAACGACAATTTCTCTTGCCGGGGTCATCGTCGGTCTGTTTTCTCTGACATCCCTTTTCAGCCGTCCTTTCTGCGGGCTGATGGCGGACAGGCTGAACAACATTTGGCTTTTGATGGCAAGCAACGTCCTTATGACGGTAGGGCTGCTTGGCTTTGCGGCCACAACAAGCATACCCCTGATTATATTTTTCCGGATACTCAACGGTCTGGGCTTTGCAATCGGCAGTACCGTTCAGGTTTCGTTGATTATTCGCTTTATTCCAAAGGACAGAACAGGCGAGGGCATCGGCTACATGGGCATCAGCCAGCTCATCGGCTCCGCGTGTGCACCGGGACTCGGCTTGGCCATTGCGGAATCAGCCGGTATGAAGACAACCTTCATCGCTGCCGCCGCACTCCCCGCTCTGACATGCATATTCCTGTTCTTCATCAAAAATCTTCATTACGAACGCACGCAGGTTGAAAAGCGCAAGATTACTTTCCGCGATATTTTCGAGCCGAAAGCGCTTCCTTTTACCCTGCCGTATTCCACTTTATCGTTTGTAAACGGCATCATCGCCTCCTACCTTGTGCTGTATGCCGATGAACGCGGCATTACGGGAATTAGTATCTATTTCACCGTGTATGCAGTGTTCCTTTTCCTGATTCGTCCTCTCGCCGGTAAATTAATGGACACAAAGGGTTTAAAATACACCGTTTTCCCCGGCATGCTCATTACCGCAATCTCAATGTTTGTACTCGGTATCAGTTCTACGCTTTGGCTTGTCCTGCTCACCAGCCTCCTGCGGGCAATTGGACAGGGTGCGGCACAGCCGTCGCTCCAGGCCGGTTGTATCAACCACGTCGGACGTGACAGAAGCGGCGTTGCCACAAGCACATATTTTCTCGGCGGGGATATCGGTCAGGGCGTCGGTCCCATGGTCGCCGGCCTGATGCTTGGGCAAATTGCCGGTATCCCGGGTTATCGTTTTGTTTTCAGCTTCTGTGGCTGCTTGATCCTTATCGCGATGACTTACTTCTACTTTGCAAGTAAAAAGAGGGGTTTTTAAATGTACGCGAACAAATTGCCACGCTGCACGCCCGAGGAAACGGGCATTTCCAGCAGACAAGTGATAAACTGTATAAAGGCACTCGATCATGACTTGACTTCGATGAATGGCTTTATGGCCGCCCGTCACGGCAAGATCTTTGCCGAGTGCTGGTGGGCGCCGTATTCCGCCGACCTCGTCCATTGCAACCATTCCTTTGGTAAAAGCTATACAGCAACGGCAATTGGCATTGCTCTGAAGGAAGGTAAGCTTTCGCTCGAAGAGCGGATGGTGGACGTTTTTGCAGAGGAAATTGCACAGCGGCATATCGCCATCCCCGCCATGATGAAGTGTATAACCATTGAACATGTTTTGACCATGACGAACGGCATGGCGCACCACCCTTCCATGGAGGGCGACTGGATCGGAAATTATTTCCGGACACCTATGGCCTATAAACCCGGTACGCACTTTGCCTATAATTCGTCCGGTTCCTGTATGCTTGGTGCAATCATTTTGAAGCGTACGGGGCAGAACATGAAAGAATACCTAAGCGAACGGTTGTTCCACAAGATCGGTATCGATCCCGAGCACTTTGTGTGGCTCAAATTCCCCAATCAAATCGATGCCGAACCCGGTACGTTTGCCCGGACGGAAGACAATCTGCGTCTTGCCATGCTCTATGCCAGCGACGGCTGCTGGAACGGCGAACAGATACTCGATCCCGAATTCGTGCACAGCGCTCTCTCGGTCCAAATCGAAAACCCGTATGCACCGGAACAAAAGGATGGTCGTTGTGGATATGGGTATCAGCTCTGGGCCTGCAGCATACCCGGCGTTTTCCGGTTTGATGGCGGACAGGGACAGTACGGCATCATATGGCCGGAAAAAGATTTGGTCATTTCGCTTCACGAAGGCGCTACCGTTCCGCTCGGTCCGCAAAAAACACTGGACGTGCTTTATGAAAAAATGCTCCTGTTGATGCAGGATGAGCCGCTTGCGCCCGCGCCGGCCGACTATGACGCGCTCGTTCAATTGGAATCATCCATCAAACTGCTGCCGGACGAACCAAATACGCAGTTCCTGAATAAGGCGTTTAGCGGCACATATCGAATCACCAGTGGTGATTTCGATCCATGGCTCTCGGTAGCGCCGCCGGGTAACGGCGATCTATTCGCCGCCTTCCGTGAAAGTACGAAAAACACCTGCATCCGTACATTCTCGCTGGATGTTTCCGATGAAGCTCTCACCGTTGCGCTGGATACAGGCGCGCATCTTGTCGCCACATGGGACGGCTCACTGAAGGACGGCTGGGTCGATTCCCCGTTCCCCGCTCTCGGTGCATATGCCGCCAGCGCAAAATTTGACCGTGAAAGCACATTGGGCCTCCGCATCCATTGGCTCAACGGCTGGTTTGAAACGCTGATTCGCTTCGAACTTGCAAACGATGCGTTAACCGTCACGACGAAAAAACTGAGATTGAATGTGGACGATAATTACCTTGTCAACAGTGCATCGGCAGTTTTACAAAAGTGAGGCGGATATGAAAAAGTACAACGTAAAAGAGATCCATGACTTGCTCATACAGTATGGACGCACATATTTTGACATTGACGGGGACACGCTGCATTTCAACTGGACAGCCAGCGGCGTTGCGTTCACTTTTTGCGGCACAAGCCTGAACGCCACCTTTTGCGCCGATTACGGCGAGGAGGTGGAAGGCCTGCCCACGGACTTGAACGCGCTACGCCGTAAAACGTGGCCATGGGTTGCCGTGCTTTTGGACGACATGCCGATGCCGGTCCGCCGTTTTGAAATATCATCTCCCAGCGAAACATGGCTGCTCTACCAGAGCGAGAAGCCTGAAGTTCACCGCATACGGATCGTCAAGCTGACGGAAGATTTTAAAACCTATGTCGGCTTGAAGGAATTCCATGCCGAAGGGGAATTCCTCCCAACGGAAAGAGTCGAGCGAAAGCGTATAGAATTCGTGGGCGACTCCATCACCTGCGGGTTCGGCAATGTCAGCCAGGAGCGCGATCGGGGCTTCTTTTCCGGTGAAGAGGACGGTTGGCTTGCCTATGGCGCGCGCGCCGCCCGACTGCTGGGTATGGAGTGCAGCTGTGTATGCATCTCCGGTATAACAGCCGTCAGACACAAGTCCTGGCTGGCTGATTTTTCAATGAAAGATATTTACCGATATACCGACAAACTCCATCAGGACAAAACCGGTCGTTACACTTCGCCTGAAGTATGGGATTTTAAAGAATATCACAACGATTACGTTGTTTTGAACCTCGGTACCAACGACGCGTATGCAATTCTCTTCGGCGGCGACGACTCCGAAGAAGCTGCTTTTGATCGGGACTATTTGGCGTTTATACAGGAAGTACGCGATCTAAACGGCCCCGGTACGTATATCGTGTGCTCTCTGGGCAGTATGAACTATTATCTGTACCACAACATCGTCCGTGCCGTGGAACGATACAAACAACAAACCGGTGACGACCGGATCATTTGCTGCAAATTCAATATGATAAACCCCATGGACGGCTTCGGCGCCGCCGGACATCCATCCATGACAACACATGAAAAAATGGCGAACGAAATCGCGACCGTGATTCGTTCGATCGAAGGGAGATAATCATCATGGCCTTTTTAGATCTATCGTATTACTCGGCATCTATATCCCGCATTGCCCATGTCCACATTGAACTTCCAAATGATGTTACTGAGTTGCAAACGCGGGATAATCCTTATTATGGCCGACCGATGAAGACAGTCTATCTGCTGCATGGATATCAAAACGACCAAACCGAATGGGCAACGTGTGCGCCCATTCGTGAACTGGCTCTGAAATACAACTTAGCTATGGTCATGCCCTATGGCGCAAACAGTTTTTATCTGGACGCAAAGGGTCGCGGCAGCGCTTACTGCCGCTTTATCGGCGAGGAATTGCCGGAATACCTGCACAAAACATTCGGCCTTTCTAATCGGCGCGAGGATACGTATATCGGCGGCATCTCCATGGGCGGTTTCGGCGCCATCCACACCGCCTATTGTTATCCGGAACGATTCGAGCGGGTCTTTGCAATGGGCCCCGCACTGATCATAAACGCCATTCAAGATATTCCAGAGGGTTTTTCCGACATGATGGCGGATTATGATTATTACACCAGCGTATTCGGTCCGCTGCGCAAGCTGGCTTCCAGCCGTAACAATCCTGAATTTTTGCTAAAGGAACTCAAGCGCTCCGGCACACGCATCCCTCCTCTTTTCCAGGCCTGTGGAACGGAAGATTTTTTGATTGAAAACAACCGGGAATTCCTTCACTTCCTTGAAGAGCAGGACGCTCCGCATGTTTATTATGAGGGGCGGGGCGCGCATGAATTTGTGTTCTGGAACAAATATCTGGAGCCGGCGATTCATTTCCTGCTCACAGGCAAAAGTAACCTTTGAGGAACGATTGTATGGGGCGCAGCTTCGTCAATATTGGAATCATCGGCTGCGGCAGGATTGCGCGAACACGGCATATCCCGGAATATGCGGCCAACAAAAATGCGCGAATTGCGGGTTTTTATAACCGCACGTTCGGGACAGCCAAAGAGTTGGCTGATGCGTATAACGGCAGGGCATATACGTCGGTAGAAGAATTACTTGCCGACCCTTCCATTGATGCTGTCAGCGTCTTGACGCCGAATAATACCCATGCCGATATTTCCATCGCCGCGCTCCGCGCCGGAAAGCATGTGCTATGTGAAAAACCGATGGCTGTCACGCCGGAAACATGCAAACAGTTGGCTGCAGCCGAAAAAGCGTATCCGGCAAAGCTGATGATCGCCCAGAATCAGCGATTCAACCCCGCCCATGTTACAGCAAGGGACATGATCGCAAGCGGCGAAATCGGCGATGTGCTTACCTTTCGAACCGGATTCTCCCATTCCGGGCCTTCCGCCGATCCCAACGCATGGTTTTTAAACCCAAAGTTCGGTGGACTCGGCGTTATGGGCGATTTGGGCGTGCATAAGGTGGACTTGATTCGTTTTCTTACGAGGCAGGATATCGCCGGCGTATCAGCTGTTTTGGGTACACTTGATAAGTCTTATGAAAACGGTGAAAAGATAAATCTGGACGACAATGCGATCTGTATTTTCAAACTCACCGGCGGCGCCATTGGCACCATGACGGTCTCCTGGACCGCTTATGGAAAGCCCGACGTCGCTACGCTGATCTATGGTACGCGCGGCACGATTGAACTGTACCGCAATTTTACCGATCCACTCGTGCTGTATCGTCCGGGTTACGACCCGCAGCGCATCGATGTTGCGCACAATGAAAGCAGCGGTGTGGTCGATGCGTTTATCGACTGCATCGTGTCCGATTCTCCTTCGCCAATCCCTGTCTCCTCCGTCATTCCATCCATGAAGGCCGTTTTTGCCGCATATGAAAGCAGCCGAAACGGTAGTGCAATGATACATATTGATTAAGGCGGTGCTACCTTGGAAATGACAAGCCAAAAAAAGAATATTGTTACAAAGCTGAAAAATGCTGCCTCAGACTGGATCGCACCTGCAATCCCTGCGGATATCCCGCATGGCGACATGCCGGGCGACCAGGTGCGTATCGGAGACGACCATATCAAAAAGGCCAACCTGATATTCCCGCGACTTTGCGATCTCCTTTCGGACGCATGCGCAGCCAATCCTTTCGGCAAAACCGTTATCACCGTGTGCGGCGGTTCCGGCGTCGGAAAGTCTGAGATCGCTTCGCTGCTTGCCTTTTACCTTCGCCAAGCGGGCATTGGCGCCTATACGCTTTCCGGAGATAACTATCCACGCAGGATACCAATGTATAACGACGCAGAACGCCTGCGCATTTTCCGCACCGCCGGTTTGCGCGGATTGTTGGACGCAGGCCTTTACAGCAGTGAACGTTCCGCCGCGCTGAACAAGCTTTGGGCGGCCGATGCCGATACCGATCCGGCACTTACGGTCGTGTACCCCTGGCTTACAACGTATCAGTTCGAAGGCCGTGCCGCGCTCAAACGCTATCTCGGGACCGATGCGGAACATGATTTCGCGGAGCTGTCCGACATCGTTTCGCATTTTAAAAACGGCATCGACAACATATGGCTCAAACGCATGGGCAGGACGCCCGACGCGTTGTGGTACGACAATATCGATTTTTCCGGAGTGAACGTACTCATCATCGAGTGGACACACGGCAACAGCGACCATTATTCCGGCGTTGATATCCCCGTTTTGCTCAACAGCACGCCGCAGGAAACAAAAGAACACCGCAGGCTTCGCAACCGCGACGGCAAGACAGACAGTGCCTTTACCACCATGATTCTTGAAATCGAGCAAGGCATGCTGCAGGCGCAGGCGCATAAAGCCAAACTGATCGTAGCAAAAAGCGGTCGTTTTCTATCCTATGAGGAATACTGCTTATCGATGAAGCAATTGTAAGGAGGCTGACTATGATTGACCAATCGATTGTAGACAATGGAGCCGCACTCAACGCATACCCCGATAGCATCGGTGGTCGACTCGGTGATATTGTAAAACTTCTGTCCAACCCCGAAATGCGCGGCGCTTTTTCTTCGTTTTATATTTTGCCAAGCGTTTATAACACCGACTTGGACAGAGGATTTTCCGTTATTGACTACAATCTTAACGAACTTCTTGCCAGTCCACAGGACCTTGCCAATATTAAAATGCTGGGGATTGATCTTAAACTCGACTTCATTCTAAACCACGCCTCCGTGCTGTCACCTCAGTTTCAGGATCTATTAAAAAATGGCGAACACTCATTATATAAAGATTTCTTCATAAACTGGAACGAGTTTTGGACGGAATGCGGAACCATGACAGACGGCGGTTATATTCAGCCCGACGAGCAATATATAAAGAATATGTTCTTCCGAAAACCCAGTCTGCCGATTCTGATGGTACGCATGCCGGACGGGCTCGAAGTACCATATTGGAATACGTTTTATCAGGAGATCCAGTATCCCAAACTGGATGAGCAGGACGTTATGTCTGCGGCAGACGTACAATATCTGACCGCACAAAAAATCACTGCGCTCGTCAACGACGCAATCGAATCCGGCAGGAAGCCCGGTGAAATACAGTACGGTCAATTTAAGAAGTATAAGGATACGGTCACAAATCTTTTGGAAAACCGCCGCAGATATTTAGGCCAGATGGACCTAAACGTCTCCTCGCCGCTTGTATGGGAATTTTACGAAAAGACCCTGCAAACACTTGCGGGTTATGGGGCCACAATCGTCCGTTTGGACGCGTTTGCATACGCTTCGAAAATTCCCGGGGAGAAAAACTTTCTAAACGTTCCCGAGACATGGGATATTCTGAAAAGAATACGCACCTTAGCCGATCAATATGGAATACAGCTTCTCCCGGAAATCCACGCAAGCTATGGGGAGGGTATTTATGCTGTTCTGGCGGATGAAGGATATATGAGCTATGACTTTTTCCTTCCGGGACTTCTGATCGATGCGCTGGAATCCGGCGACGGGTCGCATTTGGCGCGCTGGGCGAACGAGTTGAAGGATAAAAAAAATCGTGTCGTCAACATGCTCGGCTGCCACGATGGAATTCCCATGCTCGATCTCAAGGGACTCCTTTCTGACGAACGAATCGAAGCGCTGATCGATATTTTAAAGCAGCGTGGTGGATATGTGAAAAACCTGCATGGTAAAAAGAATATGTATTATCAGGTAAACTGTACTTATTTCAGCGCTCTCGGTGAAAGCGAGGCAAAGTTATTGCTTGCGCGTGCCGTCCAGCTGTTCATGCCCGGCAAACCGCAGATATGGTATCTTGACCTGTTCGCCGGTAAAAACGATCATGACGCCGCAGCGCGTGCCGGAGCCGGCGGGCACAAAGAAATCAACCGCACAAACCTGACCGGGGAACAGGCCTTGCGGCTGATGGAATCCACTATCGTAAAATCACAGCTGGAGATGCTGAAGTTTCGAAACACCTTTCCCGCCTTTGGCTTTTCGGCGGAATCAACCTTTCAAAGCAATGCGGATGGCTCGTTGGCCATAGAATGGCGCAATAGCGGCTGCGTTGCCCGTCTGGATGCCGGTCTTGCAGACTGCAGCTTTAGCATGGAGGGTCTGGATGAATCCGGACGGTGTGTTTTCAACATGCAGGGCTAAAGTTTATTGGTTTAAAAATCGACTGCGATACTCGCTCGGCGTCATATGTTCGTATTTTTTGAACACCTGCGTAAAATGCGAAAAATACGAATATCCTAATTCTAAAGCAATCATGCCCACAGAGATGTTCGAATGTTCGAGCATCTCTTTTGCCGCCGAGATTTTTGACCGGGCGATATATTCCTTGATGTTCTGTCCTGTTTCACGTTTGAACAGCTTTGTAAAATATTCCGCGCTCAGGTTCACAAAATCGGCGACGTCTTTTACCGTAATGGGGTTTGTGATATTGTCCGCAATGAAGCCTTTCGCTTTCTCAACGTCGCTTTTCGACATGTTGCCCTTTTGCATATGATCGATCGCGTTAAGCATGAAACTAACGGACTTTCGCAACGAATCCGTGTCCTTAAAGCTGTCCATGTAGTCTGCATAGGTGTATTCGTCTTTAAACAAATCGCTTGTATCCGCATTGTTGCTGTAAAAGAATCCAAAAAAGATATGGGTGAGCTGCTGATGCAACTCACAAAGCGCTCTGAATTTGTTTGGGCTGTTGGCAACGGTATTCTTTAAAAATTCTTCAATTTCAACCTCAAGAATCCGCTTTTGTCCTGCGGCAATCAGCGTCTCCCATCGTTCCGCACTCTCCGCCAAATTCGTCGCTGCCGCCGTTGAAATATCCTGTCCGGACGCGAGGTATATGCCCGCGCTGTTACTGATGTTTTCATCAATATAGGCATGAATGACCTTCATCTCGTCCCGCACGGTTTCAAACGCGACCCACTCGCCGATATAGCACGTTAAACTTTCGTTTGGCAATTCCGCACAGAGCTTTTCATAAAAAGCCTGATATTGTTCCACTGCAATAATTTGTTCCTCCGGTGTGGCGGAAAACAAAACAAGAACAAACTGTCGAAAACGGTTTACCGTACTGAGCTTTAGAATCGGATAGATGATATTCGCCTGTTTCAGCGCGTTCGATATCGCTTTGTGAATGCTCTTTTCTGAAAAAACCGGTTCATTTGACGTTCGAAAAGACAGTGCGCTGATAAGGATGACTTGTATTCTCTTCTCTTTGTTGATCGGATATCCCATTTTATTCAAAAACTCCAGCGAAGCATCCACGTCTTCCGGAACTCTTGAAAACATTTTGGTAACGACATGGTCCATCAACTCGGTCTCGTTTGTTTCGAGCAGCTGTCCATATTGGTAAAGACGTTCTCTTTTTCTTTGCTGATAGATATGTTGGAGTGCGCGACGCAGGCATTCCTCTATCACCTCATACGGGGCGGGCTGCAGCAGGTAATCAAAGCATCCCAGCTTCACACTCTCCTGCGCATAGCTAAACTCCGCATGTGAAGTCAGCAGGATGCGAAGGGTGTCCGGATATAACTCCTGCACCTCTTTGTTGAGTTCCAAACCGTTCTCGCCGGGCATTTCGATGTCCGATAACATGATGTCCACGGGCATCTGACGAAAAACCGCCAGCGCCTGTTCGCTGCTCGTTGCAGTACGAACAGTGTCGATGCCCAACTCTTTAAAATGTACGCCGGACAAGAGTCCGTTTAGCACGGATATCTGGTCGTCAACAATCAGCACATTCATGATTGATTTCTCCCCTCAATCCTTCTGCATCGGAAGGTAAATCAGCGAACATGCGCCGCCACCCGGAGCATTGAAAAAGGCAATTTGATAGTCGTCTTGGTAGATCAGCGTCATTCTGCGTTTTAAGTTGCTGATGCCGATGTGATATTGCTCAAACTGTTCGTCGGGCTCGGAAAGCTTTTTCAGCACATCGCTGCTGTAGCCGATGCCGTTGTCGCTTAAACGAAACCGGATACGCGGCTTACCTTCCATATCGATTTGGTCAATTTGCACGTTGAAACGCAGGAGCTTTTTGTTGTCGGAGTTGTATTTATACGAGTTCTCCAAAAACGTCTGCACAACAAGCGGCGGGACCTTATATTCCAATAAGCTTTGATCCACATCCAGATTCAACAGGATCGGATACGCCCGATCCATTTGGATTATATGATAGTAGTCCTGTGCTTCATCCAGCTCCGACTTGAGCGTAACCAGCAAAAGGTTGTCATGGAAAATATATCGCAAGTGGTTCGAGAAGGCCAGTATCATCAGTTTGATCTTTCCCATCTCGCCTCTTTCCGACATATTATACAGACTCTTCAGGCAATTGAGGAAGAAATGCGACTTTGTTTGCAGTTGATAGTACTGCAAAAGGGCATGGTCTTTTTCCTGTGTTTTACTCGTGTTTTCCTGTTCAAGATTGACTTTTTGCTCAACAAGCCGATCCAGCGCAACTCGTATGGTGGAGAATTCCTGCAAATTTTCCTGATCCGGCCTTGTGCCTTCCCCAACGCCCGCAAGTTGCCGCGAGGCGCTTGTGATTTGATTGAGCGGATAGATCAAAATGCGATTCAAAAATGTATAAATAACAACAAACAGTGCGCAAATAACGATAATTGCGGTTAAAAAGAGGATGACGGATATGCGTGAGTAGCTCCACATTCCCTGTAACGACATAATGCCGCTTAAACCAATTCCAAAAGAGTCATAATAGTCCGACTGTATGATATTACCGGCAAAAAAGCTTTTTATAAAATTGTCATCCGCACTTTGGATCTTCTCCAGCGTAATCCCTTCGCTTTGAACGTACGCTTCGTTGGTTAAAATCGTATCCTGTGTGAAAAACGCATATTCGATCGTCTCCGCACCGTTTGCATGTATGCTGATGAATGCGTTTAAATCGAGTATCGAGCAAACATACAGGTCCCGCAGGCGGTATGCGTTCATCAAAAGCACGTTTTCATCATCCGAATATGCCTGCCAACGCATTGCTTCGCTGACGTCGGCGGTGATCCATTTCTCCCATATCCGGTTCATCAGTTCAATATGAGGCTTGTTTACCGTGCCGTCAAGAAAATCAGAGCCGTAACAATAATAATACACGGACCTGGATTTATTAAAAACAAACACCGCACCGGTTTTCGGCACGCGGTCCTGAATGATTTGCCGCAGATTATATTCCGGTTCAATCTTTTGCAAATCCGACATCGTGTCGGCCTTTGAAGACAACAGGCTAAAATCGGTATTGCCGGAGTAGATGTCCTGATTAAAAAACGTCTGATCTTCCATTACATAAATCAGGTTGTTGAAATATACGTCCAAAGCGGCCTGATTGCAGAAAATCAACTGCTGCTCGTAGGTCCATATGGAATACAGTCCGTATGAAATAAAGCAAAGCAACGTAATCATCAGCAAGGTAGAGAAGTAGCGCACCAAACTTTTTTTTACGGATCGTATTTTTTTCATCGCTGCTTCTCCTCGCTCCATTTATGAAAATGCTTTATCAATGCGTTTCATGATGAATTCCGTGTTTTCGGCTTTGCATAATCGACGGTGTGTTTCGCGTGATCAGGTGTGTGCATGGCTTGCCGTGTTTCTTTACTACGAAGGGTCAATATGCTACTATTATAAGATATCTTGCGCAATAAAACAAAGTCGGTGATAGAATTATGCGTCTCTTTAAGCCGGATGGGCCCATATTTACAATTGGTGAAAAACTATTTGATATCATGGCGGTCAGTATGCTTTGGGCCGTTTGCTGCATCCCCATCGTTACCATCGGCCCTGCGACCGGCGCGCTCTATTATGTTGCCGTCAAGCAAGTGCGAAAGGACAATGGAACGCTCCTGCGTAATTTCTTTGGTTCCTTCCGGGACAGTCTTCGTGTTGGCATCCCTCTTACATGTATCGTGTTGCTTTATATCACTGCTGTCGCCGCCGGTATATGGTGGCTGGGCGGAATGTCCAACGGCGGAACGGGCGATTACCTTCTCTTTGGCGTCAAACTACTGTTGTTGCCGCCGCTGCTCATTCTACCGTATCTTTCACCGATTCTGTCGCGTTTTGCGATGAGTACAGGAAATATTTTAAAGCTGAGCTTCGTTATGTCCCTCCGATTCTTGTGGCGAACGGTTCTGTTGCTTGCGCTTATCGCCGGGACAATTTTCCTGCTCCGGCTATTCCCATACGGCCTCTTCATCCTTCCCGGCCTTTCTGCATTGCTGTGTTCGTTTTTAATCGAGCCCGCGTTGCGCAAATATACGCCAGAACCTGACGCCGACGAACCGACGCCCTGGTACTGGGAATAAAAAATTTTCCTTGCAATAATCAACAGATCATCTACGCCGAAAGCGTTCGGCATGGATGATCTGTTTTATATCTTTGCTTTTCAATGTTAGGTGGTTCGGTTGAGTGGTTAGCTTTCCTTCGTATACGGAACGCCAAGCTTTGCCGGAACATTGAAGTTGCTGCGGAAGATCGTCAATAAAATCGTCAGGATGTACGGCAGTGCAATGATAAGCTCGTTCGGAAAGATGGTGCTGCCGCTGACGGCCTGAATGTAAATGGCAATCGCGTCCGCAAGGCCGAACGCAAGCGTACCCAGCACAACGCCTTTGGGATTCCAGTTGCCGAGGAAGCAAATTGCAAACGCAATCCATCCGCGTCCGCCGATGATGCTTGTGGTAAACATTCCGAGGTATCCAACGGTGTAAAAAGAACCTGCCAGCCCACTGATTGCGCCCGCGACAAGAACCGCAAAAAAGCGCACACGGTTGACGTTGATCCCCGCTACGTCCACCGCCTCCGGGTTTTCACCCGTGGAACGCAGCGTCAATCCCAGCGATGTTTTAAACAATACGAATATCGCAACGGGAATCAGCAAATATGCAATATACGTCAGAATATTCTGGTTAAAGAAAATTGGACCCAAAAACGGAATTTTTGAAAGCAGCGGAATCGCAATCTTCGGAAGCGTAGCGATCTGCAACGGCGTAGTCGGAATGCCGAAGATGACGCGTTGGAAAAATGCGCAGATGCCAGCCGCGAGGATGTTCAGAGCCGTGCCTGTGACGACTTGCTGCTGTTTCATATAAACGGTGATCACACCATAGACGGCAGCCATCGCCATGCCGCAGGCCATTGCAATCAACAGACCGACGAACAGGCTCCCCGTAATATAGGTGCCGATGAATCCGCCCCAGGCGCCAATCAGAAAGATGCCCTCAATAGCGCAAACCATCATGCCGGTGCGCTCTGCATACACTTCACCGAGAGCGCCGAGGAACAGCGGTGTGCTCATCATGACCGCCCGTGTCAAAAGATTTACCATCGTTTACACACCTGCCTTCTTCATGCGTTTCTTTTCCATGCTGTTCTGCGCGGCGCGACGCACAAAGTACGACGCAATGACACAGATCATAACGATACCCTCGATCAAGTCAATGATGCTCGCCGGAATGCTTAATCCCGGCAGGCGCCCCATCGTGGTGCCCATCACGTTTAGGAAGCCAAATAAGATGGAAGCAAAAATACACCCGATCGGGTTGCCGTTCGCCAGAATGGCGATGCCGATGCCGAACGAACCAATCGACGCGTTAAAATTCTGCAGCAGCATATGTTGCACGCCGTTGATCTCTGTTAGACCCGCCATGCCCGCAAGGCCGCCCGCAATAAGAAACGAGACTGTAAAAATGCGGCCGGAACGGATGCCGCCCTGCTCCGCGGCATTGTGGTTGTAACCGACCGCACGGATACGGAATCCGAGCGGCGTTTTGTAGAGCAGCACCCAGATGAGCACCGCGGTAACGATGGCCAGTATAAACCCAAGATGAATACGTGTACCGGGAACGATGTTCGGCAGGTAAGCATTCTTCGATATCGCATCCGTTTGCAGGTATTCCGCCTTGGTTTCCTGCAAGCTTGTACGCAGCAAGTAGTCCATGAGCGCTTTAACTACATATGTGGACATCATGCTCACAAGAAATTCGTTCGCTCTAAACTTGGCCTTTGCAAGACCAATGAGGCTTCCCACACCGGCACCCGCCAGAAACGAACCCAGCAAGACGATCAGAATGATCACCGTCGTCGGAAGCGCGTCGCCCAACCAGAGTGAAAGCGCAATTGCGGCAATCGATCCGGCATAAAACTGTCCTTGTGCGCCGATGTTGAAGAGGTTCGCCTTATAGGTAAACGCAAACGCAAGCGACGTGAAGATCAGCGGCGTCGCTTTCACAAGGATTTCGCCGGTCGTGTAGTGATCCGTGAAAATCTTGCGGATCGCCTCGCCGCCGACAGTAAGCGGATTGATGTGCATGAACAGCAGCATGCTCGCGCTGATGATCAGGCCGACCAACACCGCTCCAATATTGAAAAAGAGTACGTTTCCTCTACCTTTCACTCCGCCGCCTCCTTTTTGTCTTCGATGCCCGCCATTAGAAGGCCGATCTGCGCGGTTGTGAGTTCGCCGTTTTCATAGATACCCATAAACCTGCCCTTATACATCACGGCGATCCTGTCGCAGATTTCAAAAATTTCCGAAAGCTCGGTCGAAACCAACAGAATGCCTTTTTTCCGTTCTTTTTCTTCCAATATGACCTTGTGGATACGATCGACCGCCCCCATGTCCAGTCCACGCGTCGGTTGGTTGAACACCAATAGCTTTGAGCCGAGGTCAACCTCTCTGGCAAGGACGACTTTTTGCTGATTACCGCCGGAAAGACTCCGCGCAATATCACTTGGCCCCGTCGCCTTTACGCGGTGCTCTTCAATTTTTTCACACGTATAGGCGTTGAGCGCTTTTTGCCGGATCAATCCGTGGGAAAACCACTCTTTTTCAAAACTGCTCTTGAGCAACATGTTTTCCGCAAGCGTCATGTCCATTACCATCCCGTCTCGATACCGGTCGACCGGGACATATCCAATGCCCGCTTCAATCCGTTCGCGAATGGATTTGCTTGCTATATTCTCGCCGCAGTAGATCAGTTCGCCGTTGGTCGGTCGGCGCATGCCGCAGATGACATCGCAAAGCTCATCCTGCCCGTTCCCGCTGACACCGGCAATGCCGAAGATCTCGCCCTTATGCACAGCAAAGCTTACGTCATCAATCAATGGCGAAGAACCTTTTTCATCGACAGTAACATGTCGAAACTCCAGCACTTTTTTCGCATGTGCATAGTCGAGTGAAGTTTCACGCTCCGCAGGCACAATATCCTGCCCAATCATCATCTTTGCCAGTGCGTGCTCGTCGGTTTCGTCCTTCTTGACCGTGTCCACGACGACGCCGTTGCGCATGACTACGATGCGGTCCGCTACTTCCATAACTTCTTTCAGTTTATGCGTGATAAAGATGACCGAATTGCCCTTAGCGGTAAAATCCTTGATGAACCGCATGAGCACTTCGGCTTCCTGCGGCGTCAAAACCGCGGTCGGTTCGTCCATAATAAGAATGCTCGCATTGATGTACAGCGCCTTGAGAATCTCAATCTTTTGCTGCACGCCAACGGCAAGCTCACCGACTTTTTTGTCTACAGGGATGTCGAAGCCATAGGACTCAGCCAAGGTTTTGATTTTTTGGTTGCATTCTTTCATGGCAATGTAGCCATGCTCATTGCCCAAAATGATATTTTCCGTGGCCGTATGCGTCGGCACCAGCGAAAAGTGCTGCTGAATCATCGCAATCCCCAGCTTCATTGCGTCTGCGGGAGATTTGATTGCGGCCTGCTCGCCACGGATGAAAATACGGCCTTCGTCCATGGAATACAGGCCGTATAAAATTTTCATAATTGTGCTTTTACCCGCGCCGTTTTCACCCAGAAGGGCGACCACTTCTCCGGAGTTAACGGAGATGGATACGTCCTTATTGGCGACGACTTTGGCAAAATATTTGGATACGTTTTGAATTTCTACAACAGGAGGCGACATGGTTTTTCTCCTTAACGGTGATCGGGTGCCGACCGCGGTGCTTCCCGCCATACAGCGGATGAGGCGTACGCAGCCGACACCCGAATGAATCATGTTAACGATTGCGTGCGTTTACGGGCACGCATGGGGCTCGTTCGAAACAGAATTAATCAAACAGCGCCTTGAGGTCAACTGTGCCGGCCTTGAGGGCTTCGACCGCCGCGTTGCACGCGTCGATGGCTTCCTGCGGGCAGTTATCGGTGTACACCGGGAAGTAGATGTTTTCCGGCACGCCGACTTCGATGATCTGGTGTCCGCTCAGGGAACCGTTCAGCCATTCGTTGATGGCCCAAACATACATGGTGGCATAGTCAAAGTCGATGGACGCAACGACCGTGGCGGGGTCGATGGTGGTTTGGTCGGACGAATAGCCGACAACTTTGACGCCCTTTTCGATTGCGCCGTTGATTACGCCGAGGCCAAGCTCGTTGGCATAGGCAAACATTACATCTGCGCCGTCGTCGATCATGTTTTCGGACATCTGCTTACCAAGCGCGATGTCGCTCCAGCTATTGGCATACGCAAGGTTATAGGATGCAGCTTCAATGCCGCGCTCTTTGGCGATGGCAACGGCGGTCTTGCCGTAAACAGCCATCAGATCCTGCATAGCCTGGTTCGGGTCGCCGCCGATCATGCCGAACTGGCCGTCTTCCGTGATATAGCCAGCGATGATCGCGGCCAGGTAGGAAGCTTCATACTCTTTCGGGAACAGCGGGCAGAGGTTGTCGCCGTCCGCATTGGAACCGTTGACGACCATGAACAGCGTGTCCGGATAGCTCGCTGCAACGGTCGCTGCCGCTTCGTCAAACTGGGAACCGGCCGCCATGATGATGTCATAGCTGCGTTCTGCATATTCTCTGAAGGTGGATTCAAAGTCAGCTTCCTGTACGGCTTCGACATATTCCATGTTGGTGCCGAGTTGCTCGTTGCAGGCAACTACGCCCGCGTAGTTGGAAGCGTTCCAGCCCTGATCGTTCACTTCGCCGGGAAGCAAAAGGACGATCTTGACATCGGCGGCGGATTTCGCGCCGGTCTCCGTGGAAGCCGTTTCGGTCTCGGTTGCGGCCTGCGGCGCGCAGCCAAAGAACATGCTAGCGGCCAGTGCAATCACCAGTACAAGCGTGAAAATCTTTTTCATGTTTTCCTCCTTAAGTATGTATGGTTTTGTTTCAAGAGATGCTTTCCAGATAACTGTATTTCGAACTATATATTAATTGTATTCCCGTAAAAACCATCGAACAAGGCGGCTGTATACCGATTTAGTGTAAAATGATCCGGCATTTTACATTCTTTGCTCCAAAATCCTGCATACAAAAGCGCCGCCGATTCTCGGCGGCGCCGTGATGCGCTCAATCGTCCTTTTCTCTTCTTGCCGCGTATTTGTTTCGATATTCCAGCGGCGTCATGCTAAATTTTTTTCGGAATGTGTTGCTGAAATACCGTGCGTCCGAAAATCCCACCAGCGCGGAAATGTCTTTGATTTTGTAGGCCACGTCCGCAAGGTATATACGGCTTCTTTCCATGCGCAAATCCAAAAGATAGTCCGTAAAGTTGGATCCGGTCGTTTTTTTAAATAACTCTGAAAGATAGTTTGGCGAGATATAAAGCGCGCCCGCGACATCCCTGAGAGTGAGTTTGCTTGCATAGTTCTTTTCGATGTACTCGATGGCGCGTAGAATCAACAGATTCGTAATTTCCGGCTCATCCTGCCCGCGCTCAAACTGCGCTTGAATCGACTGCAAGCGTTGTTTCAATTCCAGCTCGATTTGTTCGAGCACCTGTGAAATCTCACTTGGCGAGGTCGGCTTGGTCAGGTATTTGCGTACGCCAAGTTCAATGGCGCGCTGGGCATAATCGAACCGACTGTGTCCACTGATGATGATGACCGGTATCTCCCGGTTGACCTTGCGGATGCGCTGAATCATGTCCAATCCCTGCATGCCCGGCATCTGGATATCCGTAATCACAACGTCCACCTCATGCTCATAAAGATATGACAGGGCACTCTGCGCGTCCGCAAACGTACCAACCACATTCCAGCCGTCATGCTGGCAAAGCAGGTGCGTCATGCCATTTCGAATCTTTGGTTCGTCGTCTAAGATGATAATATTCATGTTTCGCCGTTCCCGCCTTTCGTAGCAGAAGCCTCTTTCTCGCAAGGTCCCGGTTCGCACGCTTCCACCGGAATAACAACCGTTATGGAAACGCCTACATTGAGTTTGTTTTCCACAATGAATTCACAGTGGTCATTGAAGTGTAATTGCAGTCGCCGCGCAACATTCCGTACACCGATGTTTTTATAACTCGTCGCATCATTTTTCAGCAGTCGCTGGTATTGATAGAGTTCGTCCGGCGTCATACCGCGTCCGTTGTCCTGCACCTGAATGCAAACGAACTGTCCCGTACGGAACGCTTTCACGCTTACCTCGCCGTCGCTTTCGCGGCCGGAAATGCCGTGGTCGATGGCGTTTTCGATGAGCGGTTGCAAAATCAACTTAGGTACAAAGAAATCTTCCAGGCATGGTTCGAGTTCCAGAGAGAATTCCAACCGGTCTTCCAGTCGGTATTTCTGTATGAGCAGATAGTCCCGCACATAGCGATATTCTTCTTTCAGCGTGACCATCGGTGTGCTCGTGTCCATGCTGTACTGCATGAGCTTGCCGAGTGCAACCACGATGGTGCTTACGTCCATCTCGTTTTTTTCGATCAGCATCCAGTTGATCGAATCCAGCGTGTTATAAAGAAAATGGGGGTTGATCTGCGCCTGAAGTGCCTCGATTTCCGCCGTCTTCTGTGCCAATTTTTCCTGATATACCTGATTGACCAGGATGTGGATGCGGTTGACCATGAAGTTAAAGCTGTCCGTAAGCTCGCCGATTTCGTCCGCACGGTCATTTTCCAACTGAAGCTCAAAGTTTTTATCCTGCGCCTCTTTCATGCCGGTGGTCAGCCGCGCAAGCGGCTTTGTAATCGCCAGCGAAAGCACAAGCAGACAGACGGCGGCGAGAATCACTGAAATAGACACGAGCGCAGCGATGTAATTGCGCAGTGAATCCGCCTCCGGAAACAGTTTGTTCTCCGGTATCATCGTGTATGTAACCCAGCCGGTCAAGCCGTTGTACTGGGAGCAGACATAGTAGCGCACGTCGCCAAGCGGAAGGATAAACTTGCGTTCTCCTGCATCGTAACGCTCCAAAATACTCAGACGGTCTTCGTCGCGTATACTGTTGTCGCTGTAGATCACGCTGCCGCTTTTGTCCGTGATAAACGTCGTCTGATACCCAAGGATTTTCTGTTTTGTAAGAATTGCGCTGCCGAAGGTACGCGGATTAACTTCCAACACGATCAGGCCGATCGTATCGTTCGCGTTATTTTGAATTCCCTCATAGATAAGAATTTGCCTGTCTTCATTCCCGGTGCCATACAGGCCGTTTGTAACGTTGGACCAGTTGACCCGGTCGACGAATGCGTTTGCGTCCACGTACAATTCGGCCAATTGCGTCTGATTCAGATGCCCGGCCCGATCGCGGCTGGTGTAAACCACGTCGTCTCCAAGCAATATGCTCACGCCGGCAATTTCAGAAAAAGCGCCCCATGTGTTGGTCAGGAACATGCGTAGGTCATAGGTATTGAAATTTCCCGCCGCACCGGACTCCTGCCAATCGACCAGTTCTTCCACCTGCGTACTCTCCACTACGGTGTGCATAAAACTGTCGATTTGCCGCGCCTTGACGTTGATGTTGATATCGATACGGTTGATGGTATCCGACAAAACGCGCTTTTCGGATTCTTTCACAACCTTGTCAGCCTTTATAAACGACATCACGCCGATAACGGCGCCCAAAAGCGCAAGCGGAATCGCGCCCATGATGAGCAGTTTTTTCCAAAATGAAATTTGCTTGAAAAACCGCAAGAGCGCCACCTCGCCTGTAGATTACGTATGATATTATACCAGATCATCAAATTTTCAAAGAATTTTGTTGCAGATAAGAACGAAACTGATCAGACGTTCGTCGCAAAACAGTTTCCGTAAAGCACCAAAAAAGAGTAGAATAAAGTATGATTTTACGAACACAAAGGATAAGGATTCAGAGCTGTTATGACCGCATATGAAATACTTGCGCCCGTCGGTGGCGACGAACAATTGCTTGCCGCGGTTCGCTGCGGCGCAAACGCTGTTTATCTTGGTGGAAAAAATTTTAACGCACGTAGAAATGCCGCAAACTTTGCCGAAACCGACTTGCAGCAGGCCATATCCTATTGTCATGCACGCAACGTTAAGGTATACGTCACCGTCAATACGCTCGTACTGGATTCGGAAATGGATGCATTGGAAGCTGAAGCCGATCGAATCGCCGCCGCGGGCGCGGATGCCGTCATCATTCAGGATATGGCTGTGCTTCGTCTTTTTTTGAACCGCTATCCCACGCTCAAGCGATATGCATCCACACAAACCGCCGTACATAATGTCGACGGCGCGCGATTGTTACAGGATATCGGGTTCGACAGCATCGTCCTCGCGCGCGAGCTTACGCTTTCCGAAATGGAAACGATCTGCTCCGCCGTTCCACTCAAGGCGGAGGCATTCATCCACGGCGCGCACTGTATGAGCGTTTCCGGCACATGCTATCTTTCCGCAATGCTCGGCGGACGAAGCGGTAACCGTGGGCTGTGCGCGCAGCCTTGTCGGCTGAACTGGACATGCGGCGAGAGTCCCTATGCGCTTTCGCTCAAGGATATGTCGTTGATTCCGCACATTCGGCAAATGGCAGACGCAGGCGTAACATCTTTTAAGATTGAGGGACGCATGAAGCGCCCCGAATATGTCGCCGCCGCGACGAGTGCATGCAAACTCGCGCTGGAAGGAAAACCATACGACGCAGAAACGTTGCGTGCGGTGTTTTCCAGAAGCGGCTTCACGGACGGATACCTTACGGGAAAACGCAATGCTGATATGTTCGGCTACCGGACGAAAGATGACGTGACCGACGCGGGCGGCGTACTGAAATCGCTCGCCGCTCTTTATCGAAATGAAACACCTTTGATCCCGGTCGACATGCATTTTTCACTACAGCCAGACGCCGTACGCCTTACGGTCGGTGATGGCGAACATGACGTCTCAGCCCTTCTTGACGCACCCGAAGTGGCCGTCAACCGTTCGCTAGACGAAGCGAACGCAAAAAAAAGCCTGTTAAAAACTGGCGGAACCCCGTTTTTTGTACGGAATTTTAACACAGACATTACGGACGGATTTGCAGTGTCCGCCTCCGCGCTAAACGCTCTTCGTCGGCAGGCGCTCGACGAACTGCTGGAGTTACGCGGTCGGACACAAGCCATCCAATGTCAGCCGTACACGCTTTCCACGCCGCGGCAATATACATCATCCCACCCTACTCCGGCGCTCTGGGCAAGGTTTTATACAGAGCAACAGATCACATGTGCTAATGATTTTGAAAAAATCATATTACCGGCGGAACAGATTACAAAAGCCACCATCGAAACCTATAGAGAAAGACTTGTTGCGCAGCTGCCGGCACTTTTATTCCCCGACGATGAACCTGCGTTTGACAAGCGTATGCAACAGCTTGTCGATTCCGGACTGAGCGCCGTTTGGGCGAACAATATCTATGGCGTAAGGCTTGGACAAACGCTGGAACTCGCCGTCCACGGCGGCTTTGGATTAAACGCAGTCAACACAGAAGCACTGCAGTTATATGAAGAGCAGGGATTGTCGAGCATGTGCGTTTCATTCGAACTTGCGATGGCGAAGGTGCTTGCGCTCGGTGGTACGATTCCACGCGGCGTCCTGTCCTATGGTCGCCTGCCGCTGATGCATTTTCGCAACTGTCCGGTTCAAGCCGCCGTCGGCTGCGTGGCGTGCGGCGGCAACGGTGAACTTGTTGACCGTAAGCAAGTGACGTTCCCAGTGGAATGTGGCAAGAAACATTTTTCAACGCTGCTCAACAGTGTTGATCTGGACATCGCCGGAAAAGATATCATCGGGTTGGATTATCAGCTTCTGTATTTCACGCGTGAAAAAACGGAGGATATTATCGCAATTACAAAGCGCTTTCAGCTGGGACAAAAACCCGACGCACCGCATACCAACGGATTGTACTACCGTCCGCTGTTATAGGCGGGCGACATTACGTTCGACGGCAGCATGGCTTTTCGTTAATTCCACTGTTTTCACCCCCACACAAAAAAAGTCAAATGCATTCCATAAATAAAAGAGGCGATCCGAATTCGAATCGCCTCTTTTCAATTACAATCGATTTTTGCCGCGCATAAGCTCTTCGACTTCATCCAGGGTCGGCATCGCGGGAATGGCACCGCGCTTTTGTACACAGCACGTTGCGACCGCATTGCCCCAATTTGCACAATCCGCCGCTTCTTCCAGCGTCAGTTGATTCGGTCGTTTTTCCAGAGTTAGCATCCGGTGCAAAAAACCGCCCCAAAATGCGTCGCCCGCGCCGGTCGTGTCGATTGCGGGCTGTATATATCCGGGAACGATTTCGCTTTTGCCGCCGACAGATACCAGCGCACCTTGTTTGCCGAGTGTCACGGCGACGCAGGATATCTCCATCTCGTTCAGCCGTTTTGCCGCCTGTTCCGGTTCGGATTCGTCCGTCAATAATGCCGTCTCTTCATCGGACAGCTTCATTACGTCCACATACGGCAGCAATTCGCGCATGCGTTCTTTTGTCGTTTCTTCGTCCTTCCAGAGCGACGCACGATAGTTCGGGTCGTAGGAGATCACCGCGCCGTGCTCCTTTGCAATCTTCACTGCATGATGTGTCGCGCTTCTTGCGGGTTCGTCCGTCAAGGAGAGCGACCCAACATGGAATATTTCCGTCGACTCCAGGATGGGTTCGTCTATCTCGCTCACAGTCAGCTGTGTGTCCGCGCCGGGTTTACGCGCAAACGAAAACGTCCGCTCTCCGCTTGCAGACAATGCCACAAACGCCAGCGTGGTAAAAAAATCGTCAGACATAACAAGGCCCGTCGTGTCGATTCCTGCGTTTTCGAGCGTCTCTTTCAGGAACGCTCCGTGCATATCGTTCCCAACTTTTCCGATAAACGCCGTTTGCTCGCCAAGTCGAGCCGCTGCAGCCAGCACATTTGCCACAGCGCCGCCCGGGTTTTGTTCAAAAAGCTTCATTCCGGCGCTCGAGACGCCGCTCTCCGTAAAGTCAATCAAGAGTTCGCCTAAAGCCGTTATGTGATGCATCAATTCTCCTACTCCTTTGCCGCCGGATACTCGTTGCAAAGTAGACGATACGGCGGTTCGTCTTCTTCAATCGCCGGAAAACGTCCGACCGGCGGATGAAATCGATTGTCTGTATTGTCGTCGTTACACTGGCTCACTTCGCCGATCAGCACCGCGCCAGTGCCCGGTTCCACTTCAAAATCGTGATACAAATACGGCTGGATGGAAATGCTCATGCCCGGTTCCAGTTTGATTTGCGTGCCGGCGGGCACAACCGTGTCCACACCGTCGAGATGCAGCGTCACATCGCCTACCTTATCGATCTCCTCGTCTGGAAGCGAGTTGTAGACGCGTATGAGGAGGTTGCCGCCGCCACGGTTGATGATATCCTCCATCTTGCTCCAGTGAAAGTGGTTCGGTGAATACTGGCCGTCGCTAAGGTACAACAGTTTTTCGGCATACGTTTTTTTATATTTCTCCGACATATTCAAGTTGCCGTTTCGCAGTGTGATGAGCGAAAAGCCAACCTTATCAAAATTATCCAGACCATAGTCGGTAATATCCCAGCCGAGCATATTGTCGCGAATTTCGTCGTATTCATGGCCTTTGTTTTGCCATTCCTCCGGTGTAAACCCGCAAAACGGCGGCAAACTAAAGCGGTATTCCTTCGCCATCTCTTCCAGTTGCCGCAGTGCCTTGTTGATTTCCGAACGTTTCATAAAAATTTCTCCTGCTGTACGTATTTGACAATAGCCGGTAGATCTATGGCTGTTTCTCCGCTTGTACGCATTAACGCAAAAAAGAATATGCGCCTAGCGAAAGAATTGCTTCTTTTCCTTTATAAAGCGATACTATCGCTCTATGTACGCACGATGATCAATCCATTTTGCTTTGAGTTAATCGATTGCGTAATCGATTTTCTTTTAATAAATTATAATGTTGCCATTATACAGTGTCAATGCATTTCAATGATTTGGACGATTTCAGATGCAAAGCGGGCATTGTTATCCCCTAAAAGCATATTTCCTCATCACTTCCTTTCATCAATTTACATTTATTTTAGGCCGTGCTAAAATGATTCAAACAGATTTAATCGATTACCTCCACATTCACCACCAAGGATTGGAGCTTATTATGAGCATAAAAATATCCGATGTAGCAAAATTGGCCGGTGTTTCCACGGCCACCGTTTCGCATGTAATCAACGAAACCCGTTTTGTTGCAGGTGAAACGAAGTCGCGCGTGCTGGAAGCCATTCATACGCTTGGATATACGCCAAACGCTTCCGCACGCATGCTGAAAACAGGTAAAACCCGTCTGATCGGATTGGTAATCCCAGACCTTGCCAATCAATTTTTCTCCACAATCGGTCAACAGCTTGAAGACAGGATTCGAAAAAGCGGCTATTGTCTGATCATTGCAAACACCAAGGAAACATGCGAAATTGAGCGCGAACATCTAAAAATGTTAACGTCCGGCATTGTCGACGGCATTGCCCTTGCATCCACGGTTCGGCAATGTGCCGATATTCAAAACTTTATTCCAGATCGCTTTCCTTGCGTGCTTTTCGATCGCTATCTGAAAAACTGCGCACATGACAGCGTCACCATATCGTCCGCACAGGCAATGCGAAACGCCACGATGGCGTTGATTGAACGTGGCCACAGAAAAATCGGCTATATTGCCGGATTGTCCAACATCAGCACAACGAACGAACGACTCTCCGCGTTTTGTGAAACGCTAGAACAAAACGGCTTGCCCGTTCAGCAGGAGCTGATTCAGTACGGGGATTCCATCTCCGCCCGCACGTCCGCAGCCGTAGACCGGCTTGTAGAGCAAAACTGCACCGCCATCGTCACATCCAACAGCTTGATGTCCGTGCAGGCGTCCTATCGACTGTCGTCGCTTGGTATCGGCATTGGCCACGATATCGATCTGCTTGCTTATAAGGATTACGAATTTTACAATACGTTCCTTTCGCATTGCGATCTGATCGTGCAGCCGGTCATGGAATTTGGAAATTACATCGCCGATACTCTAATCGAGCGAATTGAATCCCCCAACGCTCCGTTAAAGGAGAAAGTATTGACCAGCTATTTTCAGCCGAAACCCGTTTAAAAGTCTCATTGCATTAAGTAGTGTATACAAAATAGAGCGACAGGCATATCGTGCCCGTCGCTCATCGCTGTTTCCCATACTATCCAATATCGTCTGGGTTGGCTGAAGCAAACGCTCAATCACCCAGGTATTTCACAACTTCCTCAACGGCGGCTTTTGCGTCCGCCGAAGCACGCACGACCAAACTTTGCCCTGTGCGCATATCGCCTGTCGCAAACACTCCCGGACGGGATGTTAGATAGCTGTTTCGATCCGGAGATACGCCAAGCGCTTCCGGCAGATACGTTTCTGCGCCGGTAAATCCCATGGCAATCAAAATATCGGTCGCCGCTTCGCGTTTGCGGGTAGATTCAATCTGACGCGGTGCGCGTCCGCGTTCGGTGGTTACCCACTCCACTTTTGCGGTTTCAATTCCGGTCACACCGTTTGTATCATTACCGATAATCGACACCGCCGTGGTTTCGAATGTTCGCGGGTCGTTCCCATACATCCAGATAGCTTCTTGTTGGCCATAATCGGTCTTGAGTACGAACGGCCAGCGCGGCCACGGGTTGTTTTCCGCGCGTGTTTCCGGGGACGGCGGCATGATTTCAAGCTGTATCACGGCGTTTGCACCCATTCGGATGGATGTTGCAACGCAGTCATTGCCGGTGTCACCGCCACCGATGACCACAACTTTTCGTCCGGTCAGCGGTTTTTCTTCCGTTTCACCCGCAAGGACGCGCCGCGTGGCGTTCGCCAGGAACGGTACTGCGAACCCAACCCCTGGGAGATTCCGGCCGGTAACGGACAAATCGCGCGGCTGACCCGCGCCGCCGCAAAGCACCACGGCGTCGAAACGATCCAATTCCGATACGGGCAAATCTTTCCCGACGTCCTGTCCGCAGACAAACTCGATGCCTTCCTGACGGAAGAGCTCGATTCGGCGGCGAACGATCTCCTTGGGCAGTTTCATGTTCGGGATACCGAACATCAATAAGCCGCCGGGTTCTTCCGAGCGCTCGAATACCGTAACGGAAAACCCGCGGCGGTTCAATTCATAGGCGGCAGTCAGTCCCGCAGGGCCGGAACCGATGACGGCGACGCTTTTGCCGTTTCGCGTTTTCGGCGGATGCGGCGAGACCCAGCCTTTTTCCCAGGCAAGGTCGCTGAGGAAGCGTTCGATCTCGCGGATGGCGACAGGATCGCCGTCCAGTCCGTCCGTGCATGCCCCTTCACACAACGCAGGGCAAACGCGGGACGTAAACTCATGCAGCGGGTTCGTCCGTTCCAGTCGCCTGTACGCATCCTCATAATGCCCTTTAAAGACCAGGTGATTCCATTCGGGAATCAAATTGCCGAGTGTACATCCGGATCGAGCGCCGCGCCACACGACGCCTGCATGACAAAACGGAACGCCGCAGTTCATGCATCGCGCCGCCTGCTCCCGAATCTCTTCCTCGCTTTGTACGGGATGAAACGCATCCCAGTGCAGAATGCGCTCTTCGCAGGATTGCTCAGACGCAGTCTTTCTGTCATATTCCATAAAGCCGGTTAGCTTACCCATTCTTTACTCCTTTCGCCGTTGCCGACGTCCGCCGGTATTCTCCGGTTTTCCACCTTGTTTCAGGTCGTCCGTGTCGGCAGCTTCGCCTTCCCCGCTTACTGGGCCATTCCCGTTTTAATCTGGAACGCACGCTCCAGCTTCGCTTCGCCTTCAAGGCCTTCTCGCTCCGCCGTATCCATGGCTTCCAGCATTTCCTTATAATCGTGCGGCAGCACCTTTACAAACTGCGCATGCGTGGACGGCCATTTTTCCAGAATTCTTTCGGCAATCTTCGACCCAGTGTAATTCACATGGTTCGTCAGATACCGATACAGCAGCACGAGATCCAGCGCGTCCAACTCATATAACGCCACCATGTTTTTATTGACCATGCGTCGGAAGTTCCCGTCGTCCAGCACATATGCGATGCCGCCGGACATGCCGGAAGCAAAGTTTCGGCCGACCGAACCCAATATGACGGCCGTTCCGCCGGTCATATATTCGCAGCCGTGATCCCCAACACCTTCGCAAACGGCGATTGCGCCGCTGTTGCGGACGCAAAAGCGCTCGCCTGCGCGTCCGGCAAGGTACAATTCACCGCCGGTCGCGCCAAACAGCGCAACGTTGCCGGTCAGCAGATTGTCTTTATCCGACCACCCGGCGTCCTGTGGTGCTTTTACGATAATGCGCGCACCGCACAAGCCCTTGCCCAAATAGTCGTTAGCGTCTCCTTCAATGGTTAGCTCAATTCCGGCGGTTGCAAACGCGCCGAAGCTCTGACCCGCCGTGCCCTGGAAGCGGAAGCGTACACGTCCGTCCGGCAGACGGCCGTATTCACGGCTGATAAAAGCGGAAACACGTGTTGCAACGGCCCGTTCCGTATTGCAAATCGGGCGTTGTACAACGGCGTCGCCCTGTTCAACCAGCGAGCGCACCATGTCGTGGAACAACCGGTTATGTTCGTCCATATGCGGTTTGAGGTCACGCCACGGCAGCGGCTGATCTCCCGGAATCAGACCGGAGAGGTCCATGCCGTCGGTCTTGGGCGACTGCTTGACCTGCGTTAAGTGTCCCGCCATGCCGACCATCTGGTCGAGCGTATGGAAACCGAGTTCCGCCATATTTTCACGCAGGTTCTGCGCGAGGAAGCGCATGAGATTGATCACGTGCTCCGGCTTGCCGGTAAAGCGGCAGCGAAGCGCGGGGTTTTGCGTTGCAACACCGACCGGACAGGTGTCCAGATTGCAAACGCGCATCATAACGCAGCCCATGGCGACCAGCGGAAGCGTTGCAAAGCCGAACTCTTCCGCGCCAAGCAGCGCGGCAATCGCGATGTCACGACCGGTCATGAGCTTACCATCCGTTTCCACACGGACACGGCCGCGCAGACCGTTGGCAACCAGTGTTTGATGCGTTTCTGCAAGGCCGAGTTCCCATGGCAATCCGGCGTGCTGAAGACTCGTGCGCGGACTTGCGCCGGAGCCTCCGTCATATCCGGAAATCAATATGACATCCGCGCCGCCTTTGGCAACGCCTGCAGCGATTGTCCCAACGCCAGCTTCGGAAACGAGCTTGACGTTGATTCGTGCATCCGGATTGGCGTTCTTCAAATCAAAGATCAACTGTGCTAAATCTTCGATGGAATAGATATCGTGATGCGGCGGCGGCGAAATCAGGCCGACACCTGCCGTGGAGTGCCGCGTGCGCGCAATCCACGGGTAAACTTTGCGTCCGGGCAAATGTCCGCCTTCGCCGGGTTTTGCACCCTGCGCCATTTTAATCTGGATCTCCTTTGCGGACGCCAGGTACGGCCCGGTTACGCCAAACCGTCCGGAGGCAATCTGCTTGATAGCGGAATTGCGTTCGGTGAACAGCCGTTCTACAGCCTCGCCGCCTTCACCGGAGTTGCTTTTGCCGCCCAATTGGTTCATCGCCAGCGCCAGGCATTCATGCGCTTCCTGACTGATGGAACCGTAGGACATGGCTCCGGTCTTAAAGCGTCGCACCAGTTTCTCCACTGGTTCCACTTCATCGATGGGAATCGGATTGCAATTTTGGTACCCCAATAAATTGCGCAGCGTGACCGGCTTGTCACCTTCAATCAACCGCACAAATTCCTTAAACATTTCATAATCGCCCGTGCGTACAGCCGTTTGCAGCATGTGGATGCTCTGCGGATTGTACAGGTGCTCTTCTCCGTCGCGCTTATACTGAAAGCGTCCGCCGGACGGGAGTTCGCCGTCTAATGCTTCAACGGCATTCGTATGCCGTCTCAGGGTTTCTTCTTCCAGGTCGGACAGCGACATGCCGCCGACGCGGGTCACCGTTCCGGTGAAGAACCGGTCAACCAACTCCTGTGAAAGGCCAAGCGCTTCAAAGATCTGTGCGCTGTGATATCCGTCCACACAGGAAATTCCCATCTTGGACATGATCTTGAGTACACCGTGGTCATAGCCATGAAGCACGTTGTTCATCGCCTTGTCCAGAGAGACCGTTTCAAGGTATCCTTCGTCGGCAAGCGCTTCGACCGTCTCGTATACGCCGCGTAGATACACGGCCTTTGCGCCGTAACCGATCAGGCAGGCGACATGATGGACTTCGCGCGGTTCATAGCTGTCCACAACGATGGAGCATAGCCCTCGCAGACCTTTCCGAATCAGGTGATGGTGCACGCCTGACGTCGCCAGAAGCGACGGAATCGGCGCATGTTCGGCATCGGCCAGCCGGTCGGTCAACACCAATATGGAGTTGCCCTCCGCAATTGCTTTCTCGGCCGCCGCAAACAAATCGTCCAGCCCGGCTTCCAAACCTTTCTTCGGGTCGAATACCATGTGTAGCTCCACCGCACTGAAACCGGGAATGCCGGAAAGCAGTTTTTCCAGTCCGGCCGTGTGCAGAATCGGCGACGCCAGATGGATTTTGCGGCAGTTGTCGGCCTTATCCAGCGTAGGGTCTCCATTCGGCCCTAAAAAGACGTCCATACCGGTGACGCACTCTTCCTGAAGCGCGTCGATCGGCGGATTCGTCACCTGCGCAAACAACTGCTTAAAATAATGAAACAGCGGCTGTGGTTTGTCAGAAAGCGCAGCAATCGGCGCATCGTAACCCATTGCACCGACCGGGTCCACGCCGGTTTGTGCAATCGGGAGCACCGTCGTCATGCGGTCTTCGTATGTCCAGCCGAACAGGCGTTGCCGTTGCGTCGGATGTACCGAGTTCGGTTTGCTCCTGCGAATATAAGGCGGTTCTTCCACCTTCACTACCTGCTGTGGGAGCCACTGCTTCCACGGACCGTTCAGATATTGATCCTTGATCTGCCGGTCTTCCAGCAGCGTGCCTTCTTCCATATCCAGCAGTAGCATTTGGTTTGGGCCAAGCTTGCCGCGGCGAACGATCTCGGCGGGTGGAATGTCCACTACGCCGGACTCCGATGCCAAAACCAGAATATTGGAGCTGGTCAGCACCCAGCGGGCAGGTCGCAGGCCGTTTCTGTCCAAGACCGCGCCAACCTGGCGTCCGTCAGTAAAGCACATTGCGGCCGGGCCGTCCCAGGGTGTCGTCAAACACGCCGCATAGCGGAAAAATTCACGTTGGTTGTCGTCCATCGTCGCGTCTTTCGACCACGGACCGGGCAGCATCATAAACAGCGTCTGTGGCAGTGAACGCCCGGCGGTAACGAGAAACTCCAGCAGGTTGTCAAATTTCGTGGAGTCGCTGCCGTCCTCGTCCAGTATTGGTAGAATATCGGCAAAGCGCTTTGACAGCCGTCCGCCATCCATAGCGCTGGACGCCGCAAGCACCGCGTGCTCGCAGCCTTTTAGCGTATTAATTTCGCCGTTGTGTGCCGCGAAGCGGAACGGCTGCGCACGATCCCAATTGGGGAACGTGTTTGTTGAATACCGCGAATGCACCAGTGCAATGGCGGAGATAAAGTCTTCATCAAGCAAGTCGGGATAAAAATCCGATACCTGCCAGGCTTGCATCATGCCTTTGTAAACCATCGTTCGGCTGGACAGGCTGGGGATGTAAACGTTTCGCTTCTGCTCCTTCATTGTCTTCTCAATCCGCTTGCGCAGGACAAATAGACGAACATCGTCGGGCAGATCCGATTTTTTCCATGTGATAAACATTTGCCGAACGCTGGGCGCGCTGACCCATGCCCCCGCACCGCAGGCGTGCAGATTGGTTGGAACCGTCCGCCAACCGATCAGGGTAAACTCTTCTTCCTTTACAATCGCTTCAACGGCTTCTTCCGCAGCCTGGCGCTCTGTCTGTTCTGTCGGCAGGAAAAACATACCGATGGCATATTGCCCTTCGGCGGGAAGGTCAAATTCAGTTTTTTTGCGCAGAAAACGATCCGGCAACTGCACCAGAATACCGGCGCCGTCGCCCGTATCGGGGTCTGCGCCTGTTCCGCCGCGGTGTGCAAGCCTTACCAATATCTCCAAAGCGTCCCGCACGATTTCATGGGATCGGGTTCCGTTGACATGTGCCATCAGTCCGATTCCGCAGGCATCATGCTCAAATCCCGGACGCCAAAGTGTTGCTTTCTCCATGGTGTGTGTTGTCTTCGTTGTCTTCCTGGTTTTCGGCGAAACGCCCGAAGCTAAATCTTGGTTTCCCGCCAACTGGGAAGTTGTTCTCCCGTCAAATTGCAATTCGTCCTGTCTCATCTTTCACCTGCTTGATTGTGTAGTCCCTTGTCGATCGCGACAAATTTGGTTTTTACCCGGAATCTGCTTGCATAAAGCGGTATTGTTCCCCGGCGCTGCATAACCGCCAAATACACACGCAGTGCACCCGATGATCATCTAATTAAGCATACATTTGACGTCATGGGGATTTCGGGTAAAAAAACGACGCACCAAACCCGTGCAGCCCACGCTTAGGCCAAGCCCGGATTCCGGAACGTCATTGTTCCCAAAATTGCAAGGCGGGTCATCCCCTCTTGCAAAGTAATATATATTATATCATCTAAAGTTGGTTTGGCAATCTAAATAAGTTTTCGCTCTGGATAAATCGTTTTCTTTCTCCCGATAATATTTTCTGAATTGCAGGCTTTTTCAATAATTTTTCCGGCATGTGTCCCCAAAAATCGCCACGGTTACGGCTGATACAGTTTCCCAACCAAACCATTTCTTTTATATAAATGAAGAAAGCCCCAAGGGAGGGAGGGGCTCCACAATTGCATGTATGCAAACACGCCTCTTTTTGGTTGACGTTTCTTTGTAGTTTGTTTTTAAAAAGAAGGCTGTTCTTTTCAGAACAGCCTTCTTTATTGATGGAATGGTTAAACGGCTTGCTTACAGTGTCCGCATCAAACGAACATAGAATTGGACCGTTTTGACGATCTTATCCAGCGGGATGCGTTCGTCGTTTGCATGAATGCAGCCACGCTCTTCCTTGCTCAACGCCATGGCCGAGAATCGGTACACATTGTCCGAAATTGCGCAATAGTGCCGCGAATCGGAACAGGCGACCATCAGATACGGCGAAATCAGCGCTTCCGGCCAGGTTTCGGCAATTGCGCCCTTCAGCTTTTCCCATCCGTAGCCTTCAGTATTGGAAACCTTGCTCGGGTCCATGCCGTGCTGGATGGAAACCTTGACGTCCGCATCATCCACGCGGTCACGCAGGGCGGCGAGCGTCTGATCGCAGGTAGTACCGTTGATCAGTCGCAGGTTTGCAACCATTGACGCACGCGGCGGGAGCACGTTTGGCGCTTTGCTGGCCTCGGCCATGGTAAACGCGCAGGTCGTGCGCATCATAGCATTGAGTTCGCCGCCGGTCTTCTTGCAGAGCGAATCGAGCAGCGGCAGGAAGCACCAGAGATTGGCAAAAATCATACGATACAAAAACGTCGAATACCTGCCAAGTGTATCGAACATCTCGGCGACGGGCTTCGTCAGCTTCTTCTCGAACGGTTTCCCTTCTATACGGGTGACGGCGCGCGCAAGGCGGCCGATTCCGGTATGCGGTGGCGGTGCGGAAGCGTGTCCGCCTGCTCCTTCAATCGCAAACTCTACGTTCATCAAGCCTTTTTCGGCAATGCCGATCAAAGCACAGGACTGTTTAACGCCCGGGAATATTCCGTCGACGACCGCACCGCCTTCGTCCACGACGATGGCGGGAACGATACCGCGCTCTTTCAACGTTGCAACGATTTGCGGCTGTGTTTCGCCGGCGACTTCTTCATCGCCCGCAAACGCAAAGTACATGTCGTTTTCCGGAACAAATCCATCTTTCAGCAAGGTTTCCGCGGATTCCATCACACCAAGAAGCGTGCACTTGGTGTCCAGCGTTCCACGTCCCCAGAGTACGCCGTCTTCAATAATTGCATCGAACGCCGGTTTTGACCAACCTTCTTCATTGACGGGGACAACGTCATAATGCGCCATGAAAACGGATGGTTTTTCCGAACTCTTTCCCTTCAGGGTAAACAGCACGCCTGATTTACCGATTTCCTCATATGTGCATTTTTCAGCAACAGTGGGAAACCGCTGTTTGAGCAAGTCACGAAATTTTTCGAATTCCACTTCGTCAATCTTGCTGTCGTCATAATACGAAACCGTCTTGCAGCGAATCATCGCAGCAAGGTCGTCAATCGCCTTCTGATCGTCAACAACGGCCTCGGTCGACTGTGCGGATACGCCATTCGCGGGCTTGAACCGCAATGTGCGGATCAAGACAACCGCAACAAACGCAACGATAAGCGCCGCAAGCGCGAGCCAGAAATATGTCATTTCTTTATTCCTCCTATCCTGTTCCCAAAGCAGCGGGAATACTGATCATCCCTGTATCCCAGTATACTACCGCAAACCGGCTCCTGGATACGGGAATTTCCTTTCCAATGGTTACAGAATTCCTTTTTTGTAAAGAATTCGTGCAACGCCGATGGCAATCAGCGCGCCGACGGGAACCAGAACGCCAACGCTGCTTGCAAGCGACGGTATCAACACAAACAATGCAATCATGAAAATCAGTGGCGTGATGGCGATCTTCCAGTTTTTGGAAACATATACCACTGCCAGCGCGCCGAAGAGTGCAGGCAGGATGTTGTCGAACGCCGGCTGCATGATTGCACTTTCCAAAAACGGTTCGATCTGCGCAAGCAGTAAAACACCAAGAGCAATGATCACCGTCGTTACGATTGCGCTCGTCGCAATGGCAATTGTGGAGATCACTTCGCCTTCCTCCGTGCTCGCATGCACGTTTGCACGTTCCATCGCGTTCAGTGCGCAGGGAACTTTCAGATTGGAAAGATTACCCGTTACAAAGCCGAGGTATGATCCACCGGTGCCAAGCATTGGCACATAAGTGAACACTTCAATAACGCCAACCGTCCAGAAAATCGGCGCGACGCTTAAGAATCCTTTCAACAGTCCGGACGGGTCCGGCCATGCACCGTAATAAAGACAGATGCTGATTGGAACCGCCAGCATCATAACCAGCGCAACCGCCATCCAGATGCGGCCCATGTGGTGAACGCCGTCACGATAAGTCATTTCCTGTTTCATTTCCGCATCCCTCCTTATCCTGCAATCGAGTGAACAAGTGTCGTAATCGGTATCGACAGCGCCATCCCGCCCAGAAGGCTGATCGGCAGCGCATAGTCGGCGATCCAGCGCGCTTTGGTCAATTTTTGAATCAGCGCGCACAGCAGCATGATAATGGCGCTGGAAAGCATGACGAATACCGGAATCCAGCCGGTAAGCCCTTCGCTTACGTGCGCAAACACGACGCCGAGGAACGCGGAAATCATACCAAGGAACAAACCGGCTATGAAAATCTCGCCCCAACGATGATCTTTGTTTTTGATTTTGACGATGCCGTTTTCAATTTTTTTGCCGAATACCGGAACAAGGATCAGGCCCGGCACAATGCCGAGTGTCATGACCCACACAATGGTCGAAAACGCTGTCGCGTCCGTAATCTGTTGCGAAAGTGACACGCCGACCGCGCTTGCCGCACTCGCCGCAGCCGTCGTTTCATATGTCAGTGCACCGATGACCGATAACCGCAACCACGGCAACGGGAAACCAAGCGCCTTGCTCAGCGCAATAACGCCAAGAAGGATTGCAACCGCCGGTGCAATCGTGAAAATCGCAGACGAGCCGACTGTCTTTCTCAGCAGTTTCACGTCCATGCCGAGTTCTTTTCCGCGCTTCCACGCCTTGATCAGGAACACGACTGATTCCAAAATCACAAACGCAATCACGACGGCTACCAGTATGTACATGAAGCCGCTGTTCGGATTGAATTCCATCCCAATTCTCCCTTCAACTCTGTCAATATTTAATTATGGTATATAGTATATATATTTTGGTATTATATCATACCAGCATAAATATTCAACGTTTTTTGCTGTATTGCAGTCCATAAATCAACACGATGTTTATATTTTTATTCGACACCGCACAGCCATATAAAAACGACCGGCCACGGAATTGCATCCGCGACCGGCCGTCTTCTTTCGCTCCGCTCATCCCTGCGTATCAGGCCGGGAGTTATACGGTATTAATACATTGCTTTTTTCTTGAATACTACGGTTTTAAATTTCCATCCGTTTTGCTTTGCAATTTGCTTGACCGTCTTGGGAATTGCTCCGAGGTCAAAGGTATACTCGTAGACCTTTCCTTCGGGTCCGTATTGCACGCTTTTCACTTTGCGAAACAGCGTCTTTCCGCTTTGTGTGCTCATTCCGCCGCTCATACCGAAGGAGACGCCAACGTTGATTTCGGTCGTCTTCTCAAACATCTTGACCGTGCGCTCCGTCTCGTCGGCAAGAATCGCAGATTCATAGCTGATTTTCTTTTTTCCGGTGCTGAATTTTGCATCCAGCAGTTCCGTTTCAATCACGAGATCCGTCTTTTCGTCCGGCTTTGCCGAGAGTCCGATTGCAGCGAGTTCGGATGTAATCTGAGAGAGTATCTGTTCTTTCATTCTTACGCTAGCACCTCCGATTGATATATTACGTTTTCATTATATCATCCGAATATATACAACATCAACAGTCGTCCCTGTTATTTGTCTGTGTGAAGAAAACGCGTCACCGACGCAGGAGAATCCATAGCCGATGACGCGTTGCTCTGTTCACCAGACTCTGTTAAATGAAGAGGTTGACGTTGCTCTCTTCAGCGTCGCCGAGATAAGCACCGACACCACCGAGCTCCACGCCCGGGATGAGTTCCTCTTCCTTGATGCCCATGACGTCCATACTCATGGTGCAGGCAACAATCTTCACGCCCGCACTCATCGCCTTCTTGATCAGTGTTTCGAGCGAATCGACGTTCTTGTCTTTCATAATCTTCTTCATCATGGCCGTACCCATGCCGCCCATGTTCATCTTGCTGAGCTTGAGCTTGCCGGTTCCTCGCGGCATCATGGCGCCGAACATGGACTCCATAAACGTCTTGGCGACCTTTTGCTTCTGTCCTTTGCGGAGGACATTCAGACCCCAGAACGTGAAAAACATGGTTACGGGTCGACCCATAGCGGCCGCGCCGTTGGCTATGATGAAGCTTGCCAGTACCTTGTCAAGGTCGCCGCTGAAAACAATGATCGTCTTGCCGTCGCCTGTCATCTGCGCCGCCGGTGCTGTCGCCACTTTACCGCCCGTGCCTTTTTTCACCAAAGCAACGTAATCGTTGCCGCGACGTTCGTTGCTTAAAAGGGTGTTGCCGGTCCGGCGGGTCCAGGCAACGATATCGCGCGCAAATCCCGGATCGCTGGCGGAGACTTCCATGACGTCGCCGTCCTTCATCTCCTTCATGGTTTCAAACACCTTCATGATCGGGCCGGGGCACTGCATGCCACTGCAATCGATCCGCATCGCTGTGACGGGCACGTTGCCGGTGTCGGAATGGCCGCTGTCAGAGACAGGTGCATTCTTCGTGTAAGGCATATGGTTCTCCTCCTCAAAATGAGTCGATTGATAGAAACGCGTTCCGGCCGGATACAGCAGCACGTTGGAAAAACCATGCTGCATCAAAATGCGTGCGGCGTTGTAGGAGCGCACGCCGATGGCGCAGAACGTGATGATCTCCTTATCCTTGTCCAGTTCGCCAATGCGGTCGCGCAGCTGGCCAAGCGGGATATGCTTGGCGCCGGGCAGAGAGAAGGCCAGCAGTTCCGGATCCTCGCGAACGTCCAGCAATATCGCATCCGTGTGGGTTTCCACAGCGTCCCACGGGGCAAATTTCACCAGTTTACCCAGCACGTTTTCCGCAACAAAGCCAGCCATGTTGACCGGGTCCTTTGCCGAGGAGTACGGTGGCGCATATGCAAACTCAAGTTCCTTCAGGTCGGTCACGCTTGCGCCAAGACGGATTGAAGCCGCAATGGTGTCGATACGTTTGTCCACGCCGTCACGTCCGACAATCTGTGCGCCGAAGATCTTTTTGCCATCTGTGGAGAAGAGCATTTTCATCGTCAGCGGAACCGCACCGGGATAATAGCTCGCATGGCTGTTCTGTGTGATAATCAGGCTCTCGTAATCTTTACCTTTTTCCAGCCCGCGCTTGATCAGCGTTTTTTCGTTTTCGCCGGTGCTGGCCGCGGTCAGGTCGAAGACCTTGGCGACCGAAGTGCCCTGCGTACCTTTATAGGTGTCGTTTCCGCCTGCAATGTTGTCCGCGGCAATGCGTCCCTGCTTGTTCGCCGGGCCGGCCAGCGGAACCATCGTGCGTTCTTTGCTGATGAAGTCTTCAACTTCAATTACGTCGCCTACGGCGTAAATGCTCGGGTCGGACGTTTTCAGGTGATCGTCGACGACCACTCCGCCGCGTTTGTTCATTTCAAGCCCGGCTTCTTTGGCCAGCTGGCCGTTCGGGCGAACGCCGATGGACAGGATAACCAACTCGGTCGAGACGACCTTACCGCTCTTGAGTGTGATATTGACGCCGTCGTTCGTGTCGCGGAACGATTCCACACCGTCGCCAAGGACAAGATTTACGCCGTTTAAATCGATGGTTTCATGCAGCAACTGCGCCATCTCAAAATCGAACGGCGCCATAACCTGATCGAGCATCTCAATAATGCTGACTTCAAGCCCTGCGTGCTTCAGGTTTTCCGCCATCTCAAGGCCGATGAATCCGCCGCCGATAACCGCTGCAGACTTTACGCCCTGATCGGCGATGATCGCGCGAATCCGGTCGGTATCCGGAACCGTCCATAATGTCTGGATGCGCGAAGAATCGATGCCGGTGATCGGTGGACGAAGCGGCGCGGAGCCGGTGGAAATCACCAGCGTGTCATATGACTCGTCATAGGTCTCGCCGGTTTCAACACGCTTGACCGTGACCGTCTTCTTTTCGCGATCAATCGCGACCACTTCGTTTTGCACACGCACATCGACGTCGAACTTCTTGCGCATGGCTTCCGGCGTTTGCAGCAGCAGGGATTTTCTTTGCTTAATCACGTCGCCGACATGGTACGGAAGACCGCAGTTTGCATAGGAAATATATTCCCCGCGTTCCAGCAGCACGATTTCCGCCTTTTCGTCAAGCCTTCTCAGCCTCGCCGCGCAGCTTGCGCCGCCAGCCACGCCGCCGATAATTACTACTTTACTCATGCGCATTATTCTCCTTTTTCTTGCTTGGTGTAATAATAAATCCGATCAGCAGTCCAAATACGCCGCCATAGATTGTTGATAAAACTGGATTTGAAGTAATCAGGCATGCGCCACTGACGCAGCCGACATACAGATAATAAAGATATCCGCCAACCGTTCCAACGATTGTCGTAATCAAAATCGGTAAATATCGCTTAAGCGACTTCTTTTTTTTATCGTCCCGTTCCACTGAACATGCTCCCTTCCCTCTTTTTGGAAAAGTATACGATAAAACAATATCGGTATTCTGTGACTTTTTCACAATAAACGTTTAAATTTTGGATCATCCGCCATGCAAAATTGGCAGGTTGACGTGTACCGGTACAATTATATCACGCATATCAGTACTTGATTATATAATAAAATGATAATATGCTGAATTTATCATATTTTCATACTTCTTCGCCACATTATTCGTCATGTACCGCTATATTTTTTTGCAACTTTTAGAGGAGTCACTTATGCGCCAAAATCCGATTGCCGTATACATTGGCCGTTTTCCACCCGACGTACAGGAAAAATTGTACGCACTTCGAAGCGCAATCCTCTCTGTTGCACCAACCGCTATTGAAAAGATCTCGTATGGAATCCCGACGTTTTATGTAAACGGGAATCTTGTACATTTCGCCGCGTACAAGTACCATATCGGGTTTTATCCGGGCGCTTCCGGCGTGGCGCACTTTCAAAGCGAATTGAACGACTATAAGCTGTCCAAAGGCACGATTCAATTTCCGTTGGACAGACCGCTCCCACTGGAATTGATTCAACGCATCACTGGGTTTCGTTTGGAAGAAAACCTTAATAAGTCCAAATGACTTTTACTCGTTTTCAATACGTCTATCCACTTTATACCGTATTAGGCTGCAATGTAATTCTGCATCGCTATAGCTGATGTCTGCATCCTTATTTTTGCTGAAAACCAAATTGTGAATTCTATGTATAACCATGTTGACGCGCCGTAAACGGTATGCTATGATGAATTTGCGCAATCGGTTGCGCAATCCTTACCCAGCGCGTCTCTTCTGCGATCTATAAACAATATGCCAGCAAAAAGACAAAACATGATACTTGATGATATTGCGTCCGAACTTGGGCTTTCAAAATCGACCGTATCCCGCGCCATCTCCGGCAAAGGACGCGTCGGCGATGAAACGCGCAAACGCGTTATCGACTACGCGGAGACGCACGGCTTTACGCCAAACAGCATTGCAAGCAGTCTTGCACGTTCACGTACAAACAACATCGGCGTTGTCATTCCGTCTGAAGCGTTTTCCAACGAAATCCCGTTTTTCCAGGAGTGCCTGATGGGTGTTTGCGAGGCGGCGGCAAAGCACAACTACGACGTGCTGGTAGCGACCATCGCGGAGGGCGACATTTCTGTACTAAAGCGCATCGTCTCCAACCGCAAAGTCGACGGCATCCTCCTGACGCGATCGCTCGTCGTCGACTATCCCGCAGATTTTTTAAAGACGGCACACGTACCGTTCGTCACCGTCGGTTCCTCCAGCGATTCAAACATCGTTCAGGTCGATACCGATACATTGAACGCCTGCAAAGGCCTCACCGCGGAGACGCTGCAAAAAAGCAAAACGCGTATTGCGCTAATCATCGGGCCGCTCGAGTACATTGTCAATCAGGATCGACTGGATGGTTTTACCTCCGCATTCAAAGAAGCGGGCAAACCCATCGAAGATGCATTCATTGTAAAGGGCGTTACAGGCGGCAAGGCCGTAAAGGACGCGGTCATGCAGGCAGTTACCGCCAAAGCGGACTATATCTTGTGCGGCGACGACTTTATATGTGCCAAGGCGGCGGAACAACTTTCGGCGAGCGGCGTCAATGGCGTCCGCATCTCTTCTTTCTACAACAGCGACGTTATACGCGATTACTCTCTCGTGGACTCTGTCGTAAATGTCGACGTGCGAAGCTATGGTTTTGCCGCCGGCGAAACCCTCATCAAACTTCTCGAACACGAACCGGTCGAACAAAAAACCTACGTTAGCCACAACATTCTCAACTACCATTGATGTAACGCCAGCGGAGCGGGTTCTTTCGTTTCGACAGTGCGCAACCGGTTGCGCAGTAAAATTACGTCCCATCTTCAAAATATTACAGCAAGGATTTGTACCTATGTCTCAATCCAGCAAATTGATCCTCAACGTTATACATCGTCCGGAGATGTCGCCGGAATATTCCGAAACCGTGATGACCCAAAGCGCATCCGGTGCGGCACAGGATCGCGCACTTGTGCACGAATCGCTGGACATCTTCCGTTTGCAGCAGGAAATTGCACATAAAAACGGCATCAAAACGACGATTCAGATGACATACGGCTCCCTTTTTTACAAGGAGATCGTCGCCCTCGCTAAAGAACATCATGAAACCTACGGCGATGAAATCGCGTTGTCTTTGCTTGGGCTTCCCTGCAAGCAGTTTAAAGAAAAATATAAGACCAAGGAGTTTTGTATTTGGATGTTCTCAAAAGAGGACAAAATCGCAATCATCCACGACGTCTTTGAAAAATTCCACGAACAGTTCGGCTTTTATCCCGAATCGACCGGCTCGTATTATATGGACGCATGGCTGATCAATCATATCAAAGCGCAGTATCCGACCGTAAAATGCGCGATTGCGACTTGCTTTGAAGAAGGCCCGAAAGCTTACCACACCTGCAATAACTCCTGGTATACGCTGATCGACGGCGGCCCATGGAACCCTTGGATTCCATCGAAGCAAAACACACATGCTCCTGCGGCAAACGTGGAGGAAGACAGCGGAATCGTCGCCATCCCGCATCTTTCGCGCGACCTCATCGCCTGTTACGACGGCAACGGCTCCAACTTCGGCACGCATCCGCAAAACGTGCTGCGCGGCATGATCTACAAGGATGGAAAATATCCGTATCTATTTAACCTGATCGACCAATACCGCCACCTAGCAAACTATAATCGCGGCTTTTGCTACAACATGATGTTCGTCGGTCCCGGTTGGATGAATAAACTCGGCCGTTGGGAAGCGCCGTACGAATTGCTGGTCAAGAGTTACGAAGACGGAATGGCATATTATGCCTCGCTTAAGGAAAGCGGCCAACTTGTCGATATGACGATGAAGGAACTTGCCGGCCAATATCGCGAAACGCACAGCTATACGCAGCCGGAATGCGCGCTCTGGCGGGATATCCTCTACGGTTCGGAAAAACAGACGTTCTGGTATTGCGATCCGTTTATGCGCGCCGCAATCGACATGAATCAGGGCGGCGCGATTATCGATTTGCGACCCTATGTGGCAAAACTTGACACCGAGATGGGCGTTGGGACCAAACACATTCAGGACGTGAGTTATCCATTCTTAATTCAGGCAAATTATCGCGCCGGGTTCTTTACCCATTACGCCGGTGAAGGCACGATCAAAAGTTGCAAAGTATCATACGGCGGCGAGGAAGCCGATCTATGTCTCTGCCGGACAAAGGCACATTTTTCCGAAGACGGCGACGCACGCGTGCTGACGCTCAACCCCGTCGAACTCCAACTTGCCGACTTAACCGCAATGGTGCAAACGGTCTATCGATTTAAAGAAGGCGCCTCTACGATCGAAGTACAGCGCCGCGTACTCTCCGTCAGCAAGCCCGATGCCAAACTTCATTTCGCCGAATATGTGACCGCTTGTTACGGTACGACGGAATATCCCGAAGACATGACGGACATCACGCTCTGTGTCGGGGACGGCAAGACGAACAACACCATCGAATACGCTTATAAATGCCGGGAAGAATCAATTGCGCATGCCACCTCTGCAAGCGCAGTCATTCCGCAGATACAAACACGGGTTTCACTGGAGTGCAGAGACGCTTCTCGCGGATCGATTCGCGAAGGATATGCGTTTTCACCGATGTTCACGCTGGAAATGGAATCCGAAAAGGGTGAAAAGGAGACGTTGACCACATGGCTCAGGCTGGAAAAGGCAAACTGAACTATCGCTGTCCATCGTGTTTTATGCGCGACCTCGATCTGGATATGTTTTACGACGCCGAAAAGGATGAATACTACTGCATCCGTTGCTGCTATCACGGCAATGAGCAGGATGTGCTGAAAAAAAACGAAATGGCGCGTTTTCGCTATCGTGATATGCTCCGCCGAATCGATCATTGGGAGGATTAAATCATGTTTGACTTAGGCATGGATTTTTCTTCTCTTGAGGAAACGGAACAGCTCGGCGGCAAGTTTTATCAGGACGGCGTTTCGGGCGACCTTGTTGAAATCCTTGCAAAAAACGGCGTGAACGCAGCGCGGTTTCGTCTCTGGCTCGATCCGTATTCCAAAGCGGGCGAACCTTATGGCGGCGGAACCTGCGATTCGGATTGCGTTATCCGCCTTGCAAAACGCGCAAAGGCACACGGTATGCGCTTTCTGCTGGATTTGCATTACAGCGATTTTTGGTGCGATCCGGGTCGGCAGCTTCCGCCGAAAGCATGGGCCGGATTGAACGAAACCGAACTGGCCGAACACATCTACACCTACACACGTGAAACCCTGCATTCGCTCAAAGCAGCCGGATTGCAGCCGGACATGGTGCAGGTTGGTAACGAAATTACAAACGGCATGCTGTGGCCGCTTGCACGCCTGAGCGACCCGGAGTCGGGAAAACACCGTACGGGATACGAAACGCTTTCCCTGTTTGTGAACGCAGGCTGCCAAGCGGTGCGCGACACATGCCCCGCAAAGATCATGTTGCACCTTGAGCGCAGCGGCGACAACGCCGTTTGGCGGGAATGGTTTGACGAAGTTCTCGCGCGCGGCGCGGATTTCGACGTCATCGGCGCTTCCTATTATCCGTATTGGCACGGAAATTTTGAAAACCTCAAAGCGAATCTCAACGACATGATCGCCCGGTATCAAAAGGATGTCATGGTGGTTGAAACCGCTTATGCGTTTACGTCCGAGCATTTCGACCCGACGCAAGACGGCGCGAAACTTGTCATCAACAATTCGCTAAAGTGCTTTGACGGCAGCGACGCGCCATACCCGCTTTCACTGGAAGGCCAGCGACAGTTTGTAAAAGAACTTTTGCATCTCGTTCGCGATTTAGACAACGGGCACGGCAAAGGCGTGTATTACTGGGAGCCCGCGTGGCTGCCGTTGCCGGGTTCCACCTGGGCGAGCGAAGCCGCCCGCACCTATACGAACGAGCAGGACAAGCCCGGCGGCAACGAGTGGGCCAATCAGTGCATTTTCGATTACGCCGGCAATGCGACCCCTGCGCTAAAAGAATTCCTTCGTTTTTCTAAATTGCTATAAAACACACCCTGTCGACCAAATCGATTCACTCCAATAAAAGCAGTTCTGATTTATGATTCTCAGCGGCAGTCGCCGCAGAATAAATAAACAAAAGGAGAAGAACAATGAAAAAGCTCGCAGCAATCCTGATGGCCCTCATGCTTGTGCTGTCACTCTGCGCCTGTTCCGGCGGAACAACGGATACGGCAGCAACAGAGCCGGAAACCGAAACAACCACTACGGATACGACAACGATCGAAACGATGGAAACCGAAATTCCCGATATTGCCCTCACCCTCTGGGGCAGCGAGCTCACCGAGTTTCAGTCCGCGCTACGCGTAATGGCGGACAGCTTCATTGCCGAATATGCCGATGAGGCCAACATCACCATCGAAATCGGCGCGCAGTCCGAATCGACGGCAAAGGATACCATCCTGACCGATATCTCCGCCGCTGCGGACGTCTTCTATTATGCGGACGACCAAACCGGCGAGCTGGTGAATGCGGGTGCTCTCCAGCCTGTTGAAAACGCAGACGCAATTGCCGCAGCCAACGGCGGTTATGAAGCAGGCGGCGTGTTGGCAGCCAGTGTCGGTGGCACACTGTATGCTTACCCGGCAATGGGTGGCAACGGCTACTTCCTCTATTACAACAAAGAGTATGTCACCGAAGCACAGGCCGGTTCCTGGGCGGGCCTGCTGGAAGCCGCCAATACCGCGGATAAGCAGGTTACCATGCAGCTCAACAGCGGCTGGTATCTCTATGGCTTCTTCAAGGGTGCGGGCCTTGGGTGCTCACTCGCAGAAGACGGCGCTTCCACGCTGTGCGACTGGAACGACGCGGGCGGTACGGACGTTGCTCAGGCCATCCTCGACATCACGGCCGACTCCGGTTTCATCAATCTTGATGACGCCGCGTTTGTCACCGGCGTACAGGAAGGCACGATCATTGCCGGCGTAAACGGCAGCTGGAACGCCAGCACGGTTCAGACCGCATGGGGCGACAATTACGCAACCGCGAAACTGCCGACCTATACGCTCAACGGCGAAGAAGTGCAGATGGGTTCGTTCGACGGCTATAAGCTCGTCGGCGTCAATGCCTATTCCGAAAACGTTGGCTGGGCAATGCGTCTTGCCGAATGGCTCACCAACGAAGACAACCAGGTTTATCTTTATGAAGCGACCAACGGCAGCGCCGTGCCTTCCAACGTGAACGCCGCCGCTTCCGAAAGTGTACAGAGCAACCCGGTCGTCGCCGCACTCGCCATGCAGAGCCAGTATGCGTCTGCACAGAGCCTCTCCGTCGGCGGCAACTATTGGACCCCGACCGAAACACTCGGCAACATCCTTGCCAACGGCAATCCGGACGGCACGGACCTGCAGCAGGTTCTCGACGAAACTGTCGCAGGTATCGAAGCGGCCGTCGGCTGATTCTTTCTAAACTCAGTCCGCCGCGAAGTCGCTTCTCGACTTCGCGGCGGCAACGCCATCGATATGGAAGGGAATGACCCATGAAAAAGAAGAAGCATGACGAAAGACGGGGCTTTTTGCCCGTGCGCGCCGTAAAAGCCTGGCTTGCCGGAGATGCGCTTGTAAAACTGACGCCGCTTCTCTGGGGCGTTGGTTATATCCGACGCAGACAGTTTATCAAGGGCTTTCTTGCGATTTTGTTCGAATGTGTCGTGGTGCTGTTTTCTCTCACATACGGCTTTCCAAACATCGCAAAAATCGGTACGCTCGGCACGGTAAAGCGCGCAACGGTCTATAACCCGGCCACACTGAAAAACGAAGTCAATCAATACGACAACTCGTTTTTGATCCTGCTGTTCGGGCTGGTCGGCCTCCTTGTGATCGCCGTCGCCATCGTTATACTTATGCGCATCGTGTCCGAAGCACATGAGCTCCAGCAAAAAGAAGAACAGGGCGCGCACATCAACACATTCAGAGAAGATCTTCACGATTTAGTCAACCAAAAGTTTCACATCACCCTGCTCTCACTGCCCAGCCTCGGTATCATCGTGTTCACCATCATTCCACTGGTCTTTATGATCCTCGTCGCGTTTACAAATTACGACCAGCAGCACATGGCGCCGACGGAACTGTTCACCTGGGTTGGATTGGATAACTTCAAGCGCTTGTTCACCAATTCCCTCAGCGAAACGTTTGGCTATTCTTTTGGGAAGGTGCTCGGTTGGACGTTGACCTGGGCGTTTTTTGCAACGTTTACCTGCTATTTCGGCGGGATCGCACTCTCGCTCATGATCAACCACAAGCGTACCCGGGTAAAGAAGCTCTGGCGTACGCTGTTCGTCATCTGCATTGCGGTGCCGCAGTTTGTCTCCCTCTTACTTGTCCGAAACTTTTTTGCCGATACCGGCATTATCAACACCGTCTGCTCCAACGCGGGCATAACGGACTTTCTAAAGTCCATAGGCCTCGTCGGGCAATATCTCGATCACATTCCATTTTTAACCGAAGCCGGTTGGGCTAAGTTCATGATCATCCTGATCAACTTCTGGATCGGCGTACCATACCTGATGCTGATTGCAACGGGCGTGCTTATGAATATCCCCACCGAATATTATGAAAGCGCCAGAATTGACGGCGCAAACGCACTGCAAACTTTTAACCGGATCACGATGCCGTTTATGCTCAGCGTCACCGGTCCGTATCTGATTACCTCGTTTATCGCAAACATCAACAACTTCAACGTCATCTATCTGCTCACGCAGGACGTCTACTTTACCATGGACACCAAGCTGGCCGCGTCCAACGCCAAGGACATCGATCTTCTGGTCACCTGGCTGTTCCGCCTGACCAACGATTACTATAACTATAAGATGGCTTCGGTCATCGGCATTCTGGTCTTCGTTGTCTGCGCGGTATTCACGCTGCTTGCATTTAACTATACCTTCAGAAAAGGAAGGGAGGGCCGGTTCCAATGATTGTAAAATCATCCATCCATTGCTCGTCTTGCCCGGCTTTTTCGGAAAGGAGTATGTGTCCCGATGAAGAAAAATAAAGTGCCCGTTGATCCCGCATTGATCGTGAAAAAAAAGCATGTGAATCCGCGGCTGCTCACCAGTGACATCATTCGTCACACGGTGCTTGCTTTGCTGGCGGCTATCTGGCTTGTGCCCATCGTCTGGCTCATCGCAACGTCGTTCTCCGCCTATCAGGGACGCAACATCCTGCGCTTCTTCCCGGAGAGCCTGACATTATCCAACTATATCCGGCTCTTTTCCGATACGGACTCCGTTTCCAACTTTCCCGCTTGGTTTAGCAACACGTTTATCGTAGCATGCTTCACCTGCGTAATCTCTACGTTGTTCGTTCTCATGGTTGCGTATGCCATGAGCTGCATGCGCTTCCGCGGGCGGCGCGCGCTGATGAACACGGGCGTACTGCTCGGTCTGTTTCCCGGTTTTTTGACCATGATCTGCATCTATTACATCCTCAAGGAGCTAAAGCTGACCGATACGCACGCAGGCTTGATTCTGGTCTATGCAGGCAGTTCGGGCCTTGGGTATCTCATTGCAAAAGGATTTTTCGACACGATTTCCCGTTCCATGATCGACGCGGCAAAGCTCGACGGTACGTCGGAAGCGGCGGTCTTTTGGAAAGTGATTCTACCGCTGAGCAAACCCATCATCGTGTACACGGTCATCAGCGCATTTTTGATGCCGTGGATGGACTTCATCTTCTCGAACATCATCATCAAGTCCCGTCTTTCGGGCGATTGGACGGTGGCTGTCGGTCTCTACAACATGCTGCATAAGAGCAGCGTCAACACTTACTTCTCGCGGTTCTGCGCAGGCGGCGTACTTGTGTCCATTCCGATTTCGGTGCTGTTCGTGATCATGCAGAAGTTCTATGTTGAGAGCGTCACCGGCGGTTCTGTGAAAGGATAAACTCTATGAAACGATTGCTTGCAGCGCTGGCGACGTTTGTTTTGGTTTGCTCTGTCGGCTGCACCGCAAAAACAGAATCCGACATGCAAATAACGTCCGCACCGACGTCCGATGCGGCGGTGGAAGCCGGTGTGATCGTCGACAAAATCGACGGATTACCGGACGATTTCATCATGGGCGCGGATGTTTCCAGCCTTATTTCTCTTGAAAACAGCGATGTCGTCTATTACGATTTCGACGGAAACGTGCAAGACCCGCTATTAACGATGCAGCAATCCGGCGTTAACTATATCCGTGTGCGCGTTTGGGTTGATCCATACGACGCGAACGGCAATGGATACGGCGGCGGCAACTGCGACATCGAAACCGCCGCGCAAATCGGTGCACGCGCAACACAATATGGCATGAAGCTGCTTGTGGACTTCCATTATTCCGACTTCTGGGCCGATCCGTCCAAACAGCAATCCCCAAAGGCATGGGCGGACATGAACGTCGATGAAAAGGCTGCTGCAATCAGCGCTTACACGACCGAATCTCTGCAGACGCTTGTCGACGCAGGCGTCGACGTCGGCATGGTACAGATCGGAAACGAAACAACAACAGGTTTCTGTGGCGAAACGACCTGGCCGGCGATGTTTCAGCTGATCTCCGCGGGTGCGTCCGCCGTACGTGCGTTTGATCCTGACATCCAAATCGCCGTGCACTTCACCAATCCGGAAGATGGAAAGTACAACAATTTTGCCTTTTTACTCGATCATTATGATGTAGATTATGACATCTTTGCCTCGTCCTATTATCCTTACTGGCACGGAACGCTTGAAAACCTGATCAGTGAACTGCAAAACATCGCCGATGCCTACGGCAAAAAAGTGATGGTCGCCGAAACCGCATGGGCTTACACGCTGAAGGACAGTGACGGGCACGCAAACACCATCGGCGAAAAGCTGAACTATGAAAAGCAACATCCCTTCACAGTACAGGGACAGGCAAACGAAATTTCCAGTGTGATAGCGGCGGTCGCCTCGCTCGGCGATGCGGCGGTCGGTGTATTCTATTGGGAACCTGCGTGGATCGCCGTCCCGGCGGACAGTCTTGAAGCACGCAAAGCGCTCTGGGAAACCTATGGCTCAGGTTGGGCAAGCAGCTACGCAACCGAATATGATCCCGATGATGCGGGCGTATATTACGGCGGATGCGCCTGCGAAAATCAGGCGCTGTTCGATGCCGCCGGTCATCCGCTTGAATCACTGAAGACCTTCTCCTATGTGCGCACCGGTACGATTTGCCCTGTCATGGTGGATGAAGTGGCGCCCGTCTATCTCACCGTCCGCCACAACAATCCAATCACGCTGCCGGAAACGGTCACCGCGACCAACAACGATGGCAGCACAACGGAAATCCCGGTCGAATGGAATGCCGCCGATCTGGACGCAATCGCAGCTTCGGACATCGGCACCTATACGACGACCGGCACGGCAGACAGCTTTGCTGTGACCTGCTATATCGACATCGTGGAAGAAAATTATATTGACAACTACAGCTTTGAGGATGCCGACACGTCCATGTGGATCGTCACCGATATCGCGCCCGGCATTCAAACGGACTTTCAGAACAAAAGCATGGATGCGCATTCCGGCAAAATGTCGCTCCATTTCTGGAATTCAAACGCGGTTGAATGGCAGGCCGAACAGACCGTTATCGAATTAAAGGAAGGAAACTATCGCTTCTCCATCTCCGCGCAAGGCGGAGACGTCGGCGACGCTCCTGAGATGTATATCTACGCCATATCGGACGGCATAACCTACACTCAGCCGTTTACGCTCACCGGCTGGGTCGACTGGGTACAGCCCGTGATCGAGTCCATCCCATGCCAAAGCGGTGAAATGACCGTCGGCGTATACGTCAACTGTGCAGGAGGCGGCTGGGGTACGATAGACGACTTTTTGTTGAATCCTGCCGAATAGTAAAATACAAAAACAGGGTCGTCAGCAATGACGGCCCTGTTTTGTTGCTGCCAATACACCGGCGTAACTACATCCCATAAATTTCCGTACTCCCGCTAATGGTTTCGCTAACGGAGAGTTCTATCAGTCGCTTTGCCGCCTCCACATCCTTTTTTTGAATGTCCTCCAGCAATTCGCAGTTGCGATGATGCAACCCTTCCACACCATAGCGCGAAACATACCGCCGCCAGAGCTCCTTAATCGGATCACGGAACGAACAGAAGATCAGCGGCAACAGTGTATTGTCAGAAAAGCCGCTGAGCATGTGGTCGAATTCATAGATCAAATTTGCCGCCTCTTCCGGGGAGGCCGCATGATAGAAAGCTTCACATTGCGCTTTGAGTTGGTTAAACCGCTCCGACGTAATCAGCGGGATCGCGCTCTCCAGCGCAAACGCCATCATCACATAGCGGATCTCCAATATAGAGCGTATCTCATCCCGCGGTAACTGCCCTCCGTTGTAGGACATGATGGACACCAAAATGTCCAACGTGCCATTGCGGTGAAAGTCCGCAATATAGGTTCCCTGTCTCGGAACAATCTCCAAAAACCCTTTGCGCGCCATCTCCGCAATGCCGTCGTTCACGACCGAGCGGGAAATCTGCATCTTTTCCGCGAGTTCGCGTTCCGGCGGAAGTTTCTGGCCGATCGCAAGATCCCCGGAAAGGATCATTCCTTCCAGTTCCTGTATAAATAATTGCTTCAACGTTGGAGCAGTCAATTTTTTAAACACTGCAACGCCCTCCAATTTCTATTAAACCCTCTCTGGTATTTGGTTGTACCAGAACTACTTCTATAAGCTTAACACAATCATATCATATATTCTAGTATATTTTTGCACCATTTTGCCTAAGTTATTGACCAAATGCTAAATCGGTGTTATTGTATCGATATGTGGTTGAACCAGATTATTTTTCCACTTTCAGGAGGCTTGATCCATGTATAAAGTTTATGAAATCAAACAACGCGTATTCGAAAGTAACGACCGTCAGGCAGACGAACTCCGAAGCGATTTAAAAAAGCAAAAGACTTTTTTATTGAATTTGATGTCGTCCCCGGGCTCCGGCAAGACGACCACGCTTACACGCACGATTGAAACGCTAAAAGACGAATTTAAAATCGGCGTTATGGAGGCCGACATCGATTCCGACGTCGACGCACGCACAATCTCCGAAACCGGTGTACGCGCCATCCAGCTGCATACCGGCGGCATGTGCCATCTGGACGCGGACATGACCCGGCAGGGAATCGACGAATTCGGCATTGACGACCTCGACCTCGTGTTTCTTGAAAATGTCGGCAATCTTGTTTGCCCTGCGGAATTTGACACCGGCGCGGTGAAAAACGCCATGATTTTAAGCATTCCAGAAGGTGACGACAAGCCGCTGAAATACCCGCTGATGTTTGAAATCTGCCACGTATTGCTGGTCAACAAAATTGACGTGCTCCCGTATTTCGATTTTGATATGGACGCGCTGACGGAGCGCGCAAAAAAGCTCAATCCGGACATCCAAATCATACCCATCAGTGCACGTACCGGAGAAGGAATTGAAGCGTGGGCGCATTGGCTGCATGATCAAGTGCACGCATGGCAGGAAGATTAAACGCCATAATAATCAATCCATTCTAAATACAGGCATATCAAGCTTTATCATAAGGAGATAACAACGCATGGATAATTTGACAAAGATGATCTTTCCCGAAGGCTATGTTTGCCAGCACCGCGAAAACATTATGGCGCTCGCCAACATGATCGGCCGAAAAAAGCCGGGCGCGAAAGCCGGGGAGAAAGGCTCTTACAATTGGGAAGACCCGGAATATGTCATTCTGGAAGCGGGTGTGGACGACGACATGTGTGAAGTCGGTCTTGCGCTTGGCTCCTATACAAAAAAAACCGCCGCAGACGTCGCCGCAATCACTGGCAAACCGGAAGATTTCTGTCACGAGCAATTAATGAAGTTTGCCGTATACGGCGGATGTTTCGTCAACCATATCGACGGCGTAGACACTTTCTGGACAGAAACATGGATTCCCGGAACCATGGAGATGATCGTCAACAACCTTGATAACGTTAAAAAGTATCCCGTCGTCAGCTACGCAATGGAAGCATACGGCCGCGTTCGCGGACCGATGAGCTCCGGCTCGTTCCCTGTCGGTGTAGGGTTGATGCGCGTCATCCCGATAGAATCCGCCATCGACGGCGAAAGCCGCAAAGCCGGATACGAAGAAATCTCCACCTATCTGGAAGAAAACACGATCTTCTCCGTTTCGCCTTGCTCCTGTCGGACTGACCGGGAAGCGATGGGCGAGGGCTGTGGACATCTGAAAGAAGATATGTGCATTCAGATGGGGCATGCCGCGGAATACTACATCCGCACCGGTCGCGGTCGGCAAATCACACGCGAGGAAGCGTATGAAATCATCAAACGCGCCGAAGAAAACGGCCTGATGCACGAAATACCGAACACCGACGGCCCAGGCAAGACGCATGCAATCTGCAACTGCTGCGGCTGCGGATGCCTCTCTCTGCGTACGGCGGAAATGTTTAAGAATGTCGACATGGTCCGCTCGAACTATGTCTCCGAAGTCGATGCGGATAAGTGCGTCGCCTGCGGTCAGTGCGTGGAAAACTGCCCCGTCAATGCGTTGCGGCTTGGTCAAAAGCTTTGCTCCAGCAAACCGGTCGTTACGGACATCACGACAACCGTCACCCCGCGCGACGAGGACTGGCCGGAGGAAAAATGGAACCCGGAATACCGCCTCAACCGCGAGGACGTGGTCGAATCCGGTACAGCGCCCTGCAAGACCAATTGTCCCGCGCATATCGGCATTCAGGGATACATTAAGCTCGCGTCCCAGGGGAAATACCTGGACGCACTGGAGCTCATTAAAAAAGAAAATCCGCTTCCCGCGGTCTGCGGACGTATCTGTAACCGTCGCTGCGAGCAGGCGTGTACCCGCGGCGAAATCGACTCTCCGATCGCCATCGACGAGATCAAAAAGTTCATCGCGGCACAGGAACTCAGTCACGAAGGTCGCTTCATTCCGAAAAAACGCCATGATTACGCAGATAAGAAGATCGCAATCATCGGCTCCGGCCCGGCGGGCTTGAGCTGTGCATATTATCTCGCACTGGACGGCTACACGATCACCGTGTTTGAAAAAGAGCAGCAGCTCGGCGGCATGCTGACACTCGGCATCCCGTCGTTCCGCCTTGAAAAAGACGTTATCGACGCGGAAATCGATGTTCTCCGTCAGATGGGGGTCTCATTTAAAACCGGTGTCAACGTCGGTAGGGATATTTCGCTCGACGATCTGCGCAAGCAGGGTTACAATGCGTTTTATGTTGCCATCGGCGCACAGGGTGGCCGCAAAGCCGGAATCGAAGGTGAAGACGCGGCGGACGTAATCACGGGCATAGAATTCCTGCGCAAAGTCAACGCAGGCGAATCCATCGATCTCAGCGGCAAAACCGTTGTCATCGGCGGCGGCAACGTCGCAATCGATGTTGCTCGCACGGCGGTACGCGCCGGCACGGACAGCGTCGATCTCTTCTGCCTGGAGTCGCGTGATATCATGCCTGCTTCGGACGAGGAAATCGAAGAAGCAGAAGAAGAAAATATCAAAATCCACACCTGTTACGGGCCAAAGCGCATCATCGTTGAAAACGGGAAAGTCACCGGTGTTGAGTTTAAGCGTTGCCTGAGCGTGTTTGATGAAGCGCATCGTTTCGCGCCAAAATATGACGAAAACGATACGATCATCGTTCCGGCGGACCACGTGCTCGTCACCATCGGCCAGAGTATCCTATGGGGAGATCTGCTGAAAGGTACCACGGCGGAATGCAACCGCAACGGTACGCTTCAGGCGGATGGCTTTACTTACCAGTCGGCACAGGCAGACGTATTCACCGGAGGAGACTGCTACACCGGTCCGAAGTTTGCTATTGACGCAATCGCGGCGGGTAAGCAGGCAGCCACCTCCATCCACCGCTTCGTCCATCCCGGTCAGTCTCTGACCATCGGACGCGATCGCAGAGAATATGTCGAGCTGGACAAGCAGAGCGCCATCTTCGATGACTACGACCACACGCCCCGCCAAAAACCGGAAACGCTCGACAGCAATGTTCCCGCGGATAAGACCTTCCGTGATTTACGCGGTACGCTGAGTGAGGAGCAGGTCAAGCTGGAAACCTCCCGCTGTCTCGGCTGTGGCGTGACGCTTGTTGATCAATACATGTGCATCGGCTGCGGGCAGTGCACAACCAAGTGCAAATTTGACGCAATCCACCTGGTACGCCGTTACGACGGCGCGGGCGTGGAGTTTACCGAGATGAAGCCGGTCGTCATCAAGCAGGTTCTCAAGCGCAAGGGCAAGATCGCTATCAAGAAGGTCAAGCGCGCAGTAGGCGTGAAATAGCAGCATGCACGAACTTGGAATCGTATTCGAAATTCAAAAGCGTGTCTGCCTTGTCGCCGGGGAATACAACATTCCATTGAAGGATATCGCAAGCATCGTCGTGGAAGTCGGCGAGGCTTCCACCATTGTTCCGCGGTATCTGAAGGAATGCTGGCCCGCCGCAACGGACGGCACCGAAATGGAACAGGCGACGCTGGAAACCAAAGTCATTGTCGCCGAAGTACAATGCAAAAAGTGTGGCGAGGAATATGAATACCTCAAAAACGATCGCAAATGCCCCAAATGCGGCGCATGGGAGTGCGTTATGGTCACGGGGCAGGAGTTCAACATCAAAGAGATCGTCGTCTTTGAGGACGACGATCCCACATCATAGCCAATACCCGTTACTTCCTCATAAAAAGCGCATGGATATTTATATCCATGCGCTTTTTCATGATATACATTTCTTTTTTCAAAAACCCCTGATGCAATCATCACGATTCCATCACAAAGAATGATTATGATAAGAACATACAAAAAACAAACGCCGTTTGATGAAAACGACGTGTTACAACAAGGAGGCTATTATCATGTATCACAATGACTCTTTCTGGCGGCTTGGCATCGGTGGCGGATTTTGGAGTGGCATCGGCGTCCTGCTGGTTATTGCGGCGGTCGTACTGGTTGTTTTCCTCGTTCGAAAAAACCAACTTGAAAAAGCGAATCATGCCGAGTGCAGTAGTCATGACACACCGCACACGCAAAGCACGGATCCGCATAGCCGAATCATGGAAATTCTGCGCGTTCAATGCGACGCACGGCAAACCAATGCCGCAGACTATGAAGAGCGACGGATGGTTCTTGACGGCGGAAAATCCGACGATTATTCAAACGCAGAATTGGTTACATTAAAAGAACAATATGCCCGATTGGATATTTCCACGCAGGAATACATTGAGGCACGCAGCAAAATCCTCCATCTCTCCTGATGTTGCATATAAAAAAGCGGGAAGGATCAAAAGCCTTCCCGTTTTTTATTGTTTCAAAATCCTATTCCAAACTTGCGTTTATTCTTCGCTGTCGCTTCCAAGTGATAACCGCCAGCAGAGCACACGCCGCGCTCATCAGATAGATTGCGCCTTCAATTAGCCAGACGTTTTCTCCATAGCCGGACATAACCACAGCGACCGCGTCCACCAGCGCATGCAGCAGGATTGCAATCGGGAACAGCCAGAACGATTTTTTGTTCTTCACGGCGAACCACACAAGTACGGAAAGCGACAGATGCAGCGCAACCGCACCGACGCGCTCCACAACGCTCACAAGGAACATTCCCGGTGCAACACCTGCCAACGCGGTCGACATGGTCATGCTCGTCGTCGAATCGAGCAACCCGGCGTTGAGTTTGAGCGCATAAACAATATTTGCCGCCATGGCGACACCGACCACCAACACTGCTTCAATACCGCCATGGCCCGCACCATACATCAGCGCATTGGCGTCGTTTCCACGCCTTTTGCGCAGTACCGTTTGAAAGGCAACGTATCGACCCGTTTCCTCAAATACGCCTGCAAACAATCCACCAACCATGCCGTATAGCCAGATGTCGCTTTGAACAAACAGCCAGCAATCCAGCTTCATCACAAACAAGTACGCAACTTGCTCTAATCCAAAAGCAAATACTGGGAAGACTACGCAACCAATCCAGAACGGAAGCCGGTCGGCGTGCATCTTTTTTCTAAAATAGAGATACAACCCCACCGGGATCACTATTGTGCAGATTGCGGCAATTCCCATAAATACAATTGACAAAGTTGATACGGTCGTTTCCATCGTTAATTCCTTTCGTCCTCAATATGCCCATAGGTTTCCACACACCAACTCTTTTTCCCACAACAGGCACAGGTCAGTTTGCGTGTTTTTGGTGTGTGCCTTGCCCAGAACACTTCTTTTAGTGACGGTCGAAAGCGTTCGCCGCATTCCGGGCAGATGTAAAGCGTGTTTTTGTAATACATCCGCATGACAACGACACCAAAAAGCGCGATAATCGGAAGGCACGCAACAAACGGCCACCATGTGCCGGTGAATATCCAGTAAAAGATCGTTCCCCATTCAATCAGTGTCATGGGAATCGCCAGCAGTAGCATAGTTCCGCGCAGCCTTCTTAATTTCTTCTTCTCTTCCATCATGTGCTCCATGTCCGCAATAGATTCTATGGAGAACGTCTGTCCTGTACGAAGCGTCTCACGCACACCGCCAATCGCTTTCTTTTGCCGTTGCATCAGCCCGATCTCTTCGTCGATCTGTCGTTCCTGTTCATCCAGCAACAATAAAAGAACGTTCTCAGGGTGGTCGCTGTCCAAAATTCCTTTAATGGACTCAAGCGACAGTCCCAGCGACTTGAGCATGCAGATCATCCGCATTCTTTTCAGATCGCTTTCGGAATATAGCCTACGCCCGCCGTTCGTTAGCTCGGTTGGCTTTAGTAAGTCCTTGGCGTCGTAAAACTGTACCGTCCGCACGGATACTTCGCAGAGTTTTGCAAGCTCTCCTGTTGTGTAAGCAGACATGGATTTCACCTCCTTATGGGCACCATAGCGCATGACGCAACGTCACAAGCAAGGGGTTACGTAAGAGGATTTTTCAAAAAAAACGAAATTTTGTTGCTTTATAGTACAAATTCACTGCTATAATTGCTTCCGATAGTCTTTTCATGAACGTCGGGATGAATCAAGGCTGTTGCTGAATGTTTAACGTTAGCTTTACGTGTTTCTGACAACACGGATATATGATGAAACCAGAAAAAACGAAAGGAGGAAATGCATGAAATCAGCTTCACACCACGCAATGGGGCACTTGCTGCACCAAACGCTGGAAGAGGCAGGCATTCATCTGGATAAGGAGATGTTTGTTCTTGGAAACCTGTTGCCGGACTATTTGCCGGAGTTAATCCTTGCGCCGCACTTTACCGCAAAGTGCCAGCGTGAAATCAACGTGTTTACCGGTGTTCTCACCGCACAGCATGTTGACCGTGCGGGAGAAATCCCGGTGGAATACGCGCTTCGGCTTGGTATTCTTTGCCATTATATCACGGATTACTTCTGCTTTGCGCACAACCGCGATTTTGGCCAAACGCTGGCAAAACATGCCGTATATGAACAGGAATTAAATGATTATTTCCGCACCCATTACAGCACTGAAGAGTGCCTGCTTGCCGAAGTTTCAAGTGTGCAGTGTGCCTGTGCAAAGGACATCGTACAGGATATTTTCCAGGCGAAGCACCGCTATCAATTGGCAGAACGCACATTTCAAACAGATGTACAGTTCGCGTTTACAACGTGTTTGAACGCAATCCGGCGGATATTGGTTCTTTCAGAGTCCGGGCAGCACGCATTCAGTCCCGTTTTCCGCTTTGCACCGTTTGCCGCAGAAAAGTACGCGTTTCAAAAGGACGTATGCAAACGCAAAATCGTGCCGCGCCGCGCCTGGTGCACCGGAACGCTCGCCTAGGCGGGGTACACAAGTCAAATAGCTATGTGGAACTCTCGTCAATCGTCTCACGACCGGGACGGTTGCTTTTTTATGCCCTAAACTTTGTTTTTCACCGAAAAAGCAAGCGTATCACATGATACGCTTGCTTTCGTTATTTGCTTTATGAAGGCTCAATTTCACCCGCGCCGTCCCCCGCGTCGGACTGATAAAATGCAGGCACATATCCCGTTCGCTTTTCATACTCCACCGCAAGTTGTTCTTTGAATACGGCAACCTTCGACTTTTCTACGATACTGATGTTGCAGCCGCCGAACCCGCCGCCAGTCATGCGCGAACCGATAACACCTTCAATACCCGTTGCAATGTCGAATACCGCGTCGAGCTCCGGTCCGGTCGCTTCATAATCGTCCCGGATAGAACGGTTCGCTTCGCAAAGCAGCTTTCCGAACACGGCGATATCCCCCGCTTTCAGCGCCTTTAACGAGGCAAGCGTTCTTGCTTCCTCCGTTACGCAGTGCCTTGCACGGCGATAGAGCGTTTCGTCCGTAAAAAACTGCCGGAACGACTCCAGTTCGTCCGCCGTGATCGAGCAAAGGTTTTGATAGCTGCCGCCATTACGGTTGATGATGGTCAGCGCCTGTTCACACTCGCTCCGGCGCTGGTTGTACTGCGAATCCGTAAGCTTATGCGGGGCGTTCGTATTGGTGATCACAATGGTGTAATCGCCAAGTTCCAGCGGAACATATTGATAATCCAACGTGTTGCAGTCCAAAAAGAGCGCATGGTTCTTTTTTGCCATCGCTGAAACGAATTGATCCATAATCCCGCAATTCATGCCGACGTATTCATTTTCCGCCTTTTGACACAGCACCGCAAGTTCTACCATGTCAAGCGCATCCTGCCCGCCAAGTTTTGCAAGCGCAACCGCGGTTGCAACCTCAATCGATGCGGACGAAGACAATCCCGCGCCGAATGGGACCGTTCCATGATAGAGCAAATCGCATCCGGGCACATTGTACCCCTCCTGTTGCATGACGGACGCAACACCGCACTGATAACTGCCCCAGTGCAATTGCTTATATTGATCCAGCGCGGTCAAATCCGCCTCCACCCTGTCCGGCAGGTCGGTCGCAGCAAGCCGCATCGTATTCGTTCCATTTGCACGCGCAACGACGATATTGTTCATATCCAGCGCCGCCGGGAATACGTGCCCGCCGTTATAGTCGATGTGCTCGCCGATAAGGTTGATGCGGCCCGGCGCCTGAAACAGGCGAATGCCGTCCGCTGTTCCGCCGTATAGCGTCATGAATTCAGAAATCAGCTCTTGATTCGTCATATTGTCTCCGTAATCGTCGTGATCTTATTGTGCAAGTGACTTCAGTGTGATGCGCAGTTGAAAGCGCAGTTCTTCGTTTGGATACAAAACCGGGCATTTCCCGTTTTGTTGGGCAGTCTCGATGCTGTCGTAAAATCCGTTCGTCGGCTCAAGTGCGCAGTTTGCGTCGCCGCGATATCCGCCCGCCGTCACCCAGAAACCGAGATACGGCAGTGCATTCGCGTCATACGTGAAAATCGCTTCCACACCTTCCGTCGGATAACGGTAGCCGCAGCGTCCTTCCTGAACCGCATCGCAACAGTAATATTTTACCATGGTTTTGCCGTCCAGGGGAGGTACTGCTGTAAAATCATATACGTTTCCGTCCGTTGTTGCATCGACCGGGAAACGATAGATTGTTCCAGTTGAACCGAGCCGTTTTGTGTTCGCCACGTTTAAAACGCGCTCCACGTCATCTGGAAAAATCAATTGCATGTCCGTCCTGTAGTTGACAAGGCAATGACACGCCCAAATGCATGGAAACGCACTTTCACTCTCATTGCGTATGCGATATTCGATTAACAGAGTGCTGCCGCGCAAAGACAGCACTTTTTCGTAGCGATATCCAAGAAACGGGCTTTTGTATGTCAGGCGCAACTCTTCCGCAGAGCGCTCATAATTAAATTTCGCGGTCCAGATTTCTCCGTGGTCGAAGTATGTTTGTTTGCCCGCCGCCGTTTCGACCGTCCCGGCATCGATATTTGGAAATGCGTCGTCAAAGCCGCACGCTTCGTAGTCGCCAAACGCGCTGCCGGGTTGCGCAATGCGATACATCTGCTTCGGGTTTTGAAACAACAGCTCGAACCGTTGCTTTTTATAATACAGCGATGCGAGCTTGCCGCCATGTTCCGGCAGGCAAACGCAGCCGATGTTCCTGTTTTCTAGAACGACTGCGTTTGCACCGTCGAATTTTTCCATATGCGTTACAGTTCCCATTCCAAAAGCTCCCGGTGAACCGCAATCCCCGCATGGTTCGGATTTTCGTTTGCTATACGCGCCATAATTTCACGCGCCTGTTCCTTTTGTCCATTACCAATATGTCCCAGCGCCGCCATAAACAGGCAGTGTACGCGATTTTTTTCGTCCAAATCTTCATCGAAGATCAAAAGGTCCGGCAGCGACACGGCAAAGTAATCGATATGGACACGATCGTCTAAATGCGTCTGTCCGTAGAGGATCAGTTTGTCAAAGCAACTTTTCGCTTCTTCATTTTTTTGCAGTGCCTTAAGCGCAAGACCTTTATAGAAAACCATCTCCGGCGGCTGATCGTTGTAATACATCATGCCGGCCGGTTCATCGTCACCCTGCGAAGCGTGCATGAAACATTTATCTGCATTTGCGGCATCGTCCAACTTCCGGTAGACCACGCCCATCCAATAATATACATTGTTTTCTTTTGCGTTAACCAACTTCCCTTCGCCAAGGTTTTCCGGATAGGTTGTTGCGCGCTTCAGCAAATTGATCGCATCGGCATAGCGTCCGTCTGCAATTGCCTGTTTGCCAAGTTCAACCAGAGCCGCCACGTACTGTGCGGATACTTTTCCTTCTCCGCCTTCCCATGGGTGGAATTGGCGTTTCACAATCAGGTTCAACGCTTCTTTGCTTTGTCCCAAAAGATTATGCAACGTGACAAACTCGATATACAGGTCGTCACGGCATTCCACAGCATCCTTGTGTTCTTCCAGCAGTTCCAGTCGCTCTTTCGGCGCCATGCCGAGCTTTTTGTAGAGCTGATCCAGCTCCATCAGCACACGTGCGTCCGCCGTGTTTAGTGCAAAGGCGGCCTCCATCTCTCTGCGCGCCGCATCATGTTCGTCGCGTTTGTTAAAATATGCCAGAGCGAGATTTCTGTGTGCCGTTGGAAACAGATTGTCCAGCGCGCGGCAGTGTTCCCAGGCCGCAATTGCATCGTCATAACGCCGTTTATCGTAAAATAGATTGCCGAGGTAATACCAGCCGTTTGCATCCCGCGGTTCCACTTTCAGTGCAGACTGCAAAGTGAGCATGTCCTCCAGTCGATGCGGGAAGCAATGGTCGCTGTTCGCTTTTGCCGCAAGAGAGCGATATTCGGTCGCTTTATCCCCGTCTCCGGCACGGTCTGCAAAATCACTTAAATGATAATACACCATCGGGTATATACAATCTGCTTCTTTGCCCGCTATATGCAGTTTCAGTATATCGGAAGCATCCACATAAAAACCAGTCGCGGCATATTCAAGCGCCAGTTCGATCGCCCAGTTATGATTCCCCGTCAGCCGTTGCTTCAGTACGTCAGTTTTCGCATAATCGTTCAAAAGCGAAAGTTCATAACATGCCGCGAGGTCCATATAATCGATTTTCAGTGTTTCCAGTGCAAAACGAATCGCTTCGTCCCGACGATTCAGCTTACGCAGCAACGCCGTTTTCAGCATGCGTGCCTTCATGTTGTGCGCGTTTTTGATTAGACCACGCTCGACATGCTCCAGCGCCATAACAAGATTGCCGCTTCCCGCGCGAATAGACGCCATCTGATAAAACGCGCCTTCCTGCTGGGCATTGCTCCAAGTCGCTTTGTAGAAGCTGTCGTAGGCTGCTTCCGGTTCGCCAAGGAAGCGCAGGCATACGCCAAGGTTGTAGTATGGTTCACTGTCATACGGGTTGGAATTTGAGCGCGTCAACTTTTTAATCGCCGCCTCAAAATGCTCCTTTGCCTGCTGGAAGCATCCGTTCCGCATCAGAAGCAGGCCATATGCGTTGTTGATACGCGCGTCGGTCGGGTCGCGCCGCAATCCTTCTTTGTAGTAGTCTTCCGGCAAATAGGTTGCATGGCGATACTGTTCAAGGTGCAACCCATACAGGTATAAATCTTCGTTTGTTTTTGTGTCCTGCGGCAATGGCGCCGGTCTTGCGGGCTCCGGAAGGATTTCATCCTGCGGCGCGTCCGGACGATAAGATAGAATCAACCGACCATCCCGCGTGAATACTGTAAGTTCCAGATCCCATTCGTTTTTCGCCTGCATAGAAACAGTCGCTTCAAACACATCGCTTGGCGAAAGCGTTGCCGTGCGCTCGAACACATCGTCGCCGCCGTTGGTCAACACAATTTTTGCGTCTTTATACTCTTTGGTTGCATACACGCCGATGTTCACCTTGCCGTTTTCCAGTGTCAGCGTAACCGCCGCTTCCACGCTTGCATTTCTAACCATGCCGATGGTTTTGTACGGCATGAAATACTGAGTAAATGTCTTTTCTTCAAACGGGGCAAGCCATGTAAAGTCCGGCTGATTGTCGGTAAAGCAACCGGTCATGAGTTCAATATACGGGCCGTCCTCATCGGTCAGGTTGCGATCCCACGCCTTGCCGAAATCGCCGCACCCCCATGTCCACTGTTTTTTACCCGGCGAAATATGGTGATCGGCCACATGCAGCAGTCCGGCTTTCACGCCATAATCATATCCGCCCATAAAATCATATTTTGAACGGTACGCCATATAGGATGTCGGCACAGGCAGGTTTTTGTAGCGCGAAATATCTACGCCCGCGGAATAATCCTGTTTGTAATACGTACCGGTTGCGATCGGAAACGTTGAAACATCCCGCTTGCCGTGATCCATAACCGCCTTTACATCCGGCGGGAAGATGGACTGTGTGTTGTCGTTCACGGCAACGGCCGGATTTGCCCACCAAAGGAATGTCTGTGGAAACGGCGTTCGATTGTACAGTTGCACGTCGATTTTCAAGTATGCCGTATCCGGAAAAAGTGTCATTGTCGCCATCCCCTTGGTACGGAACATATTTTCAATTTCACTAACGACAATGCTGCAGCTTCCGTCGGCATTCTCTACAACGTCCCCGTCCACAGGATCAAATGTGCTCGGCCTGTGATGCTGCGGCCAGTTAAACTCTATTCCGCCGGAAATCCAGGGTCCGGTCAGCCCGACGAGCGCGGGTTTAACGACCTGATTATAATAAATGAAATCATAGCCGTTGGTCTTGTCATATGCGCGCTGAATCCGTCCGCCGAGTTCCGGCAGAACCATTACAAATAAATATTGGTTTTCAATGCAAAGCGCATGATAAACCGTATCGACAGGTTCATCGTAGATCTTTTCAATCACCGGGTGCGGATAGACTCTGCCCGAACTCCCCTGGTAAACGCGCTTTTCCAAAAACATCGGGTTTTTATCCGGCTGCCCAACCGGATACGTCGGTATGGTAACGTCCTCGCGCCATACTTGAACACCTGATTTAACATGCCGCAATTGCTTACATTCCATTGCTCCGTGCTCCTTTATACTAGCGGCGGAGTGCCCGCCCTATCGTTAACGATCATGGTCAGGCCATAGATCGCTTCTATTCAAATTCAATTGCGACCATCCTATCGCTTGATCGCTTCACGCAGTGCTTCTGCGCACCGTTCGATTTCATAAGCAATGATCCTACGCCCGGTATCGGCGCTTGCATCGCGCGGATCATAACGCACGGTAAAGTCTTTGTTGCCGCCGTGTGCAAACGTTTCGCTGTCCACAATTGCAAAATCCGTGTTTCTCAATCTTACCGGCTTTGGCGGTAAGGCGGTCAAGTCGACGCCGTCCGGAACAGTTGCCATCATAACGGACGTCTCCAGCAATCCCGCATGACCAACGCCAACACCGCAGTCTTCGAACAGCACAAACTGTGCAATCACCCGTGCTCCCGTCTGCTGAGACAATGTGTCCGCCAGTTCGTTCAGCGCACCAATTTGATTATCCGCACCGTGGCCATTGACGATCACAATCGTTTGGAATCCCGTTTCGCTTAAAAACAGAACCTGCTGCGCTATGATCGTACGGAACAGTTCCTCCGGCCAGTACATACTTTTTACGCTATTGTTCGGAAAGTCCATACCAACGACTTTTTCTTTGCCAGTGAAACCAATTTTTTTCAGTGTCTCGGGTGAGCGCGGCAGTTCCGTTCCAATATACAGCGGCGGCAAAACGGCGCCGCCGATTTTGTTTGCGATACCTAGCGCAACTGCATATGCGTGCGCAGTATCCATGCCCATCCCCATGTGCGGCCCGTGCCACTCCATGCTTCCAACGGGCAGATACGCAATCGATGCGCCTTTCGTCTGCGCAATGATTTCTGCAGGAAGCATCTCTTCAAATTTCGTCTTTACTTTGTCCATATCCGCCCAGTCTTTCGTGTGTCTTTACAAAGTCGTCTTCCGAAAAGAGGCCGTAGAAGTTCTACGGCCTCTTCCACAGTTTCGCGTTTTTTAGATGTTATCCCGCATATTCGGGCATGATGCTCGCAAGATCATCGCCGTATTCAACGATAGTCGCGCTGACGGCATAGTTTTCGGGAATTTCCGTACCATTTTGCAGATAATCGAGCATTTCCTGTGCGGCTGCGCCGCCGACGTTACGCGCGGAGAAGTAAGCTGCCGCACGGAACGGGGATGTCTCGTTCGCAAACTCTTCGGGGCAATAGTAGCCGCCGAGGCCTACGCACATGGAGTCTGCCGCAAGACCGGCGGATTCGATTGCACGCGCTGCGCCAACTGCACCTTCATCCGAAACGGCCAGAACCAGCCACTTGGTGATCTGCGGGTTGCCGGTGATAACAGCGGAAGCGGCAGTGTTGCCGGTTTCCATGTTGGTGTCATGGTCTGCTCTGTAGATCTTGGCTTCGATACCGGGCAGCAGCTCGGTAAGCTTAGCAATCTGGCCTTCGGTGCGCGGTACGCAACTGGAGACCGTGTCTGCCGTCATCAGCATGACGCCGAAGCTGTCGTCTTCAAGCAGGTTGTTGTCTGTGATGTATGCCGCGGCCCACGTTCCGACGTCCGCACCGATGTTGTACGCGTCGATGCCGACCCAGGGAGCAAGGTGGTTACCGTTTTCATCTTCCAGAGCATCATCACATGCAATAACCGGGATGCCGGCTTCCGCAAGTTTGGTGACCGCCGCCTGGCTGAGGTTCTGGTCCGGGATGCAGGTCAGAACGCCGTCAACTTGGTCTGCGATGCAGGTATCGAGCATTTCCATGAATTTCGCGCCGTCGGTTTCACAGTCCATATACTTGAACGTTCCGCCCGCCGCTTCAATGAGCTGGCGGGAAGCTTCACCTTCCTGCAGGAACCATTCGGCCGTACCCATTTTGTAGAGGCCGACGATGACAAATCCGTCGTCCGAAGCGGTTGCGGTTTCCGCCGTTGCTTCTTCCGTTGTTGTCGCTGTTTCATCCGTAGCCGATTCGCTGGGAGCCGTGGTCGACGAAGCGCAACCGAAAAGCGCCGTCATCGCCAATGCCAGAATCATGACTGCGATCAGAACAAATTTCACATTTTTCATTCTTGTTGTTTCCTCCCTTTTAATTTCATGTAATTACCAACTCCCGCGCTGCAGACACGAGGTTTGATATCTGATCGCCTCGCGCAGCCACCGCATATTTGCGGCGAACGGCTACGCGGACGTATCATTTGTCGTTAGGACGGTATCGTCCGGCGTTGATTTTGAAAACGCGTGGAGATAAACTATTCGAATTATTAAAGGTGCTTATCGGCTGTGCTTGCTTTCTTCCAGTTCTTTCTTGGTGCGCGAACGCTTGCGCAGGTAGTCAAATGTCAGGGCGATGACCAGCAAAGCGCCTTTTGCCACCTGCTGCCAGAAGGTCTGCACGCCAAGCATCAATAGGCCGGTGTTGAATCCCTGTAAAATAAGCATACCGAGCAGCGTCCCAAGAATCGTGCCCGTGCCGCCCGTAAACGCCGCGCCGCCTAGAACGGCCGCCGTGACCGCGTCGAACTCCAGTCCGTCGGCGGAGGAAGGTTGTCCGGAATTCATGCGCGCCGCCAGCAGTGCACCCGCCAGAGCCGCCATGCCACCGGAAATGATATAGAGCTTATAGATTATCTTGGTCGGGTTCAATCCTGCAAGTTTCGCCGCATAGGAATTGCCACCGAGCACGTAGATACTGCGCCCGAAATACGTTTTTGCAAGGATGATGCCGAAGATGACGTACGCCCCGACAAGGATGATGACCGGAATCGGCAGAACACCGAAAATACGGTAAGAGCCGATTTGGTTATAGGCTGCGTTGGAAATACCAATCGCCTTGCCGGAGCAAAGGATGTAAGCAAAGCCGCGAACGATGGACATCGACGCCAAGGTGGCGATAAACGGTTGCAATTTTAGATGATTGATCGTCGCCGCATTCAGTGCACCGATTGCGCAGCCCGCCAGTATGGTTGACAAAAGCGCAACGATCGGAGGAAATCCGAGTTTGATAAAAAATGCACTCAGAACACTTGCAAACGCCGCCATTGAACCCGCAGAAAGATCGATCTGGTTTGCGATGATCAGATATGTTTCCGCAATCGCTACGAATCCCATCAGAGAACATGCAACCAGAATGTTCATCAAATTCCGGGTCGTTGCATAGTTTGGATTGAATATCGAAAACAACACCACCATCACGACAAGCGCGATCACCAGCGATATCTTCTCCATAAAATCGCTTTTCTTAAATCTTGTAATAAAATTTTCCCGCATAAGTACCACCCTGAGTTCTAAATAATTTTCTTGAATATCCACCGTCGTCCGCCATACACGGAGCGGTTTGTTCAATAAGGGAGCTATATATTAATTCTCGTTCTTTTGGTCGACCATTGCGTATTTAAGTAGGTTTTCTTCATTACTATTAGCACGATCAACAATTCCGGAAACCCGTCCTTCTCGAACGACGACCACGCGATCGCTCAGCCCGATGATCTCCGGCAGTTCGGAAGAAACCACCAGCACCGTGATCCCGGCGCGCGCGCAGTCGCAAATGATACTGTAAAACTCCGCCTTTGCGCCAACGTCAATGCCCTTGGTCGGCTCGTCGAGAATCAAAACCTTTGGTTCCATCTCCAGCCAGCGTGCCAAAATTGCTTTTTGCTGGTTTCCACCGGAAAGCTGGGATATCTGTTTGTCCGCATCCGGCGTGCGAATTTTGTACTTTTTGATCGCTTTTTCCGCAATCGTCGTCTCTTTTCCGGTGTTCACCATGCCGAGTTTGTTTAAAAGCGTTCGCAGGACGGCAATGGAGATGTTTCCCTTAACAGAGATATTCGGTAAAATGCCTTGATCCTTCCGATCTTCCGGAACCATGGCGATACCGAGGTCGATCGCCTCCTGCGGCGATTTGGGTACAATTTTCTTTCCGTCCAGCAAGATTTCACCGGAGGAAATCTTATCCAATCCGAACAGCGCGCGCATGATCTCCGTTCGTCCCGCGCCGACCAAGCCCGCAAAGCCAAGGATCTCGCCCTTGCATACGGTGAAGGAGACGTCCGATATAAACTCGGTCGTAACGTTTTTAAACTCCAGCATCGTATCGCCGATGTTCTCGTTGCGAACCAGTTCTTCAAACACCTTGCCAAGCGGACGTCCAACCATCATGCGGATTAACGCATCGTTTGTCGCTTTGCTTGTTTCTACCTGGCCGACCAACTTCCCGTCTTTAAAGACAACGACCTCATCGGAAATCTGAGCAATCTCCTTCATGCGATGTGAAACATAAAGGATAACCTTGTTTTGCTGTTTTAGCTGTCGGATGATGTTAAATAGGATGTCGATTTCCTTGTCGCTGAGACTCGCAGTCGGCTCGTCAAATGCAATGATCTTGGAATCGCGACGCACAGCCTTCATGATTTCAACCATCTGCTGCATAGCTGTGCTGAGCGTTCCGACTTTCGCATCCGGTTCAAAATCTAACCCGAAGCGGCTGCAAATTTCCAGTGTTTCTCGGTTCATTCGGTCAAAATCAACCGTTTTGCCTTTTTTTAGCGGCCAATTGCCTAAAAACACGTTTTCGGCAACCGTCATTTCTTTGAGGATCTGGCGTTCCTGATAGATAACGCTGATGCCGTAGTCGATTGCATCGCGCGGCGTTTCGAAGTGCATCACTGCGTCGTCAATAACGATGCTGCCGCCGTCCGGCATATAATCACCATTCATGATTTTAAGCAGCGTGGACTTTCCCGCGCCGTTTTCGCCTAGAAACGCATATACTTTGCCGCTGTCCGCATGCAAATTAATGTCGCTGAGCGCCTTTACACCGGGAAAATACTTGTTGATGGATTGAAATTCGATATAGCTCATTCAAATACCCCATGATTTGGTGTGTACGTTAACACCCTAGTGAATAGAAAGATATTTCGCGAATTACGAAAAAAATGATGATAAATTGTGTTGTATGGGCAGAAAATACTGTCTACAATTCGCATTATATCGACTGCTTCTTCGCTTGTCAACAGTAAAACTTAACAAATCGACCATGTTTGTCGTCTTCAACGGAACGTTATGTTGACTTTTATGCACAACCTCTTTATACTTGTAAGCGACATCAAGCGGTTACCGCTCATTTTTTAACAGTTTTGCGTTATCGTACACATATTTTCTTCATTTGAATCAAATTTGCAATATTGGGGTGAAACTATTGGCACAAAAAAATGCTTTGGTTACCGGAGCCGGGCGCGGAATCGGAAAAGCGATTGCGCTGGAACTCGGTAAAGACGGCTATGCCGTCGGCGTAAACTATCTGCATAGCAAAGCGGGCGCACAGGCCGTTTGCGATGAAATCATCGCAAACGGCGGCAAAGCCATTCCGTTACAGGCTGATGTTGGTAATTGCGAGCAACTGCAGACGGCATTCGATCTGTTTTTCGAAAAAATCGGCCCAATTGACTTAATGGTCAACAATGCCGGGCTCAGTAAATTTTACCCATTCTTGGAAGTGACCGAAGAGGAATGGATGGAACTGACGTGCAGCGACTGGAAGGGTGCATTTTTCGGCACGCAGTATGCCGCACGCAACATGATTGAAAACAAGAAAACGGGCGTCATCATCAATATATCCAGCAACCACGTGGACGGCTGCTGGCCACAGGCCAATATCTACGGGCCGACGAAAGCGGCGCTGACCAAGTTTGGAAAAAGCGCGGCGATGGAGCTGGCACCGCACGGCATCCGCGTCGTCACCATTGCGCCGGGTTACACGGATGTGGACTGGCCAAAAGATCATCCGGTTCAGCTGGCAAAACCGCGCATCCCGCTCAAACGATTCGCCGAACCTTCGGAAATTGCAAAAATCCTTGTCTTTACCGCTTCGGACGCGTGTTCCTATATGACGGGCAACTGCATCACCATTGACGGCGGCGCGCTCCTGCCGATTCTGCCGGAAAACGACTATTATGGAGTGGATGCGAAATGAAGATAACCAAGATTGAAACGTTCCGTATTATCCCACGCTGGCTTCTGCTCCGCCTTGAAACCGACGACGGTCTCGCAGGCTGGGGCGAACCGGTCGTCGAAGGACGCGCCGGCACGACGGAAGCAGCCGTGCACGAGCTTTCCGAATACATCATCGGCAGTGACCCGCGGGATGTGGAAAACCTGTGGCAGACACTGTACCGCGGCGGATTTTATCGCGGCGGCCCGGTGCTGACCAGTGCGATTTCCGGTATCGATCAGGCCGTTTGGGACATCAAGGCAAAAGCACTCGGTGTTCCTGTATACGAAATGCTCGGCGGTAAAGTCCGCGAAAAGATGGAAGTGTATAGTTGGATCGACTCCAACACACCAGAGGAAGCCGCGCGTTGCGCGAAGGACAAAAAAGAGCGTGGGTTCCGCAATATCAAAATGTTCGGCGTCGGCGCAGTCGGCTGGATTAACGATCGTAAGGAAATTGACATTCTTTGCGAAAAAGTACAGGCAATTCGCGACGCAGTCGGATATGACCTCGGCATCGCAATCGACTTCCACGGGCGTCCACATAAGGGCATGGCAAAAACGTTGCTCAAAGAGTTGGAGCAGTTCCGTCTTTTGTTTGTAGAGGAGCCGATTCTTGTCGACAACGAGGAAGCCTTCGCCGAGTTGCATGCCTGCTCGAGCATTCCTTTGGCGACCGGTGAACGCAACTACACACGCTGGGGTTTCAAAACCATGCTGCAAAAGGGTTATGTCGACATCATTCAACCGGACTTGAGCCACGCAGGCGGCATTTCGGAGGTGCGCCGCATTGCCGCAATGGCTGAGGCGTTCGACGTGGCCGTCGCGCCGCATTGTCCACTCGGCCCAGTTGCGCTGGCTTCGTGTCTGCAGGTTGACTTTGCCTCTATCAACGCCTGTATTCAGGAGCAGAGTCTCGGCATGGCATATAATCAGGGCAACGAAATGTCGAAATACGTCAGCAACCCGGAAGTGTTCCAGTACGAGAACGGCTTTGTCAGTCTGTTAAAAAATCCAGGCCTCGGCGTGGAAGTCAACGAGGCGTCCGTACGCGAAATGGCGAAATCCGGGCACAACTGGAAAAACCAAGTGCTTCATTTGGAAGACGGTTGTATAGCGGAGTGGTAAACATGTCTGTTTTTCAGAATATCGACGGACCAAATTGTCTGCTGGGTGAAAATCCGGTTTGGTATTCTTTGACCGACGAGTTTCTCTGGACGGATATCCTGCGTGGAACGATTTTTGCGTTCTCTCCCGAAGCCCAAAAGACGCGTATCGTGTTGCAGACGCCTTACCAAACGGGTGCGTTCCTTGTGGATTCCGAAGGTAATCTGATTTTGTTCACCGAGCACGGTGTGTTTGACGCAACGCGCAATGACGACGGTTTTATGCTGGAAAGCACACCCCGTTGGACGGTTCCCTTTGTCGAAGGCGAACGATTTAACGACGCGATTGCTGATCCTGCAGGCAATATACTCTCCGGTTCCAAACGCGCAGACAACACGCAAGGCAAGCTGTATCGATTTTCTACCGGTAAAGAACCTGAAATCCTACTCGAAAACCTCGGCATCTCAAACGGAATGGGATTTTCTCCGGACGGAAAAACTTTTTACCACACGGATTCCGTTCCATCTGAAATAACCGCCTATGATTACGTGCCGGATTGCGTTCTTTCCAACCCGCGCACACTGATACGCTTGGATAAAAGCGTTGATCCCGACGGCATGACAGTCGATCGGGAAGGCAATATCTGGTTTGTCTGCTGGGGTGCAGGCCTTGTTCAAATCGTTTCTTCGCATGGCACGTTTTTGCAGCAATACCGAATTGATGCAAAACAGTGTTCCAGCATCTGTTTCGGTGGAGAATCACTCTCGGATGCGTTTGTAACCAGCGCGTCGATTGGCGGTGAGACTTCCGGCATCAGCCTTGGCGGCGACTGCTTTTATGCGCAGTCCATCGGGCGCGGCAAGCGGGAACACCTTGCAACGCCGCTGTCGTTTTAGTGTATAATATTATCAATACGATCAATGAACTATCTATCATGAATGGAGTAGCCGAAAAATGGCCCGTCAGTCAACCATAAAAGACGTTGCAAAGGAAGCCGGCGTATCAATCGGTACGGTCGATCGCGTCCTGCACGATCGCGGTCGCGTGTCCGACGTAAATAAAAAAGCCGTGCTTTCCGCCGTAGAAAAGCTGCACTACAGCCCTAGCCAAATTGCGCGTGCGCTCGTCAACCGAAAGAGCAATCTGCGTATCGGCATTACATATCCCAAGGTAGACAGCGATTTTTGGTCGGAAATCCCCGCCGGAATCGAACTTGCGAAAAATAAACTGCTACCGTTCGGCGTGGAATTGATCATCGACTATACGGAAACTTATGACGTGCATGATCAGATTGCATCAATTGATAAACTGGTCGAAAAAGGCGTGGTCGGCATCCTGCTTACCTCTGTCGACGATTCTTCTGCAGACCAGATCGAGCGGCACATTCCAAAGAGTGTTCCCTATGCAACCGTCGTCAACCCGGCGGCTTCCGTCAGCCGGTGTGCTTTTCATATGGGGCCGGACGATTTTCTACTCGGCAATCTTGCCGCGCGGTTGATTTCATTATTCTGTGGTGAAAAATGCAACATTGTGCTGCTTGCGCCGAACTATAATTTTAACGGTACACAGCGCCGCATCGCGGGCGTTCTCAGCAAGATCAATCAGGATCTCCCTGGATTGAATCTCTTGAAGGTCATCCCCGTATCCGGCGTTACGGACGAAAACATCCGCGCCAATCTATACGCCGCCGCCAACGACGCGTTAAACGCCTTCCCTTCTCTGGATGCGATCTATGTCAGCAACGGTTTTTTCGATTCGGCTGCGCTTGCCATCCGTGATCATACCCCGACGAGCAAGGTCAAGGTTTTCGGCCACGAATACACTTCCGCACTACCGGAGTTGATTCACCAGGGTATCGTCGGTGCGACGATTTATCAAAAACCGGCGGAAGAATGGTACCGCGCCATCATGCTGCTCTACGACATTCTCTCCGGCAATCAGACCGCCGACCCGCGAGATGTTCGCGTCGAGTGCAGCATCCTAATAAAGGAAACGTTGCCTTCCATCGATATCGGTGGCGTGCATTTGCAGTAGCATATGGGTTGAATTTAAGGCGCTCCTATCGAAAACGATAGGAGCGCCTTTGTCTTGTTTTCGAGTGCAATCGAGAACTTCACCGCAGTCCTTTAATTTGCTTTGGGGGTATATCGGATCATTCTGCCAGCGTATCAGCCACTGCATAGGGCTTCAGTACGCAAGACGTTTTTGCACTCGTCTTGTATTGCAGAAGCCTTCGATATAGGCAAATACTTTTTGTCTGGCTTCGTCCCGCGTTCGAAAATGGGTCCAATGAACCGTTTCCTTCTTCAGGTTTGCAAAAAAGCTTTCGCTCCAGCTGTTATCGCCCGGCATGCCTACGCGCAAGAAGCTTTGTCGCAGCCTATTCTGGATCAATAAGCGCATAACGCTTTCCACCGTGTACCGGCTCCCACGATCACTGTGAAAAATGCATCCCGCTGGAATATCCCAACGTCGTAATGCTTTTCGAATCGTTTTCACGACCAATTCTGCTTTCATGTGTTCAGACATACTCTCTGCCAGGGCAATCCCACTCTTCACGTCTTTGATCTGGCACCGATAGTCGAATTCTTCATTTATGCGTATATAGCTGACATCGCTTGAGCGAACCTGAAAAGGTGCATCTGTTCGCAGGTCTCTCGTTATTAGATTGGCATACCCGTCGCCACGTGCTTTCCGGTTGTCTGTCAGCAATCGCCGGCGCTTTTTGCGATGGATCGAGCGCAGCCCTTGCATATCCATGAAATCACGCACCTTATAAAAGCTGCAAGAGAATCCTTCCGTTCTGAGCCTCCCGCAGATACGACTCGCGTCATATGTCCATTCTCCCGCCATGAATACGCGTCGAACCCGTTCGGCATACTCGCATTTGCGCTTCTCTCGCTGAGCCCGCGTTCGTTTCCAATGGTAATACCCGCTTCGCGACACCTTCATTTGCGCGGCTCACTTTGCTTTCGGGTATTCGGAATGTTCAAAGATGAATTTGTATTTCACTTCTGGAGCTTCGCAAAGTAGGCTGCTGCTTTTTTTAACATGTCGCGCTCCATTTTCAATTCTGCGTTTTCAAGCCGGAGCGCCTTGAGCCCTTCCTCCATTGTAGCCATTGGCGTTTTTTCGCCTGACGCCGTGTGTTTCTTGCGTCAGTTGTACAGCAGATTTACTGCTATGCCCAGATCGTCCACGACGGCTCGCACCGGCTTTGGATTTGCATAGCTTAGTTTGCCCACGTTTTTCTTGAATTCGTCGTCGTATTGGATTCGTTGTCCCAGCATGATTTTGTTCTCCTGATTCCTATTCTGTTCTCTTACCATGCTGTCCGATATTTTAGCATGCTCCCTTTTTGCATGTTATTCAAAAATGCATAAATGTATAATGTATGAATACTGTTGCCGCATATTCATTATTTCGGGAAATTTTCAATGATTCGGCACATTTTATACAATATTTCTTTGATTTTCCTATTGACTATTTATTCCATTTTATTTAATATATATGCAATACATAAATTGGAGGCAAATTCCTATGTCTGACATTAAAAAGATTGTTTTAGCATATTCGGGCGGGCTCGACACGTCCATCATCATCCCGTGGCTGAAAGAAAATTACCCCGGCTGTGAAGTCGTCGCCGTCGCCGGAGATGTTGGTCAGGGCATCGACGAATTGGACGGCCTTGAGCAGAAAGCTCTGAAAACCGGCGCGTCCAAGCTTTACGTTGCGGACCTCACCGACGAGTTTGCAGAAGACTACATCATCCCGACGATGAAAGCCGGCGCCATCTACGAAGGTTATCTGCTGGGCACGTCGTTCGCGCGTCCGATCATCGCCAAGAAGCTCGTTGAAATCGCGCTGGCGGAAGGCGCGGATGCCATTGCGCACGGCTGCACCGGCAAAGGCAACGATCAGGTCCGTTTTGAACTGACGGTCAAGCACTTTGCGCCGAACATGAAGATCATTGCGCCGTGGAGAGAATGGGACATCTGCTCGCGTGATCAGGAGATCGATTACGCAGAAGCACACAACATCCCGCTCAAGATCAACCGTGAAACCAACTATTCCAAGGACAAGAACCTCTGGCATCTTTCGCACGAGGGACTCGATCTGGAAGATCCGGCAAACGAGCCGACCTATGAAAAGCCCGGTTTCCTCGAAATGAGCGTGTCCCCGATGGACGCGCCGGACGAACCGACCTATATTTCCATCGATTTTGAGCAGGGTGTCCCCGTCAAGCTGGACGGCAAAAAGATGAGCGCAAAGGAAATCATTCTTGCGCTGAACGCCGTCGGCGGTGCAAACGGTATCGGTCTTCTGGATATCGTGGAAAACCGTCTTGTCGGCATCAAGAGCCGCGGTATTTACGAGACACCAGGCGGCACGATTCTTTACAAGGCGCATGAAGCCCTCGAAACCATCACGCTTGACAAGATGACCCTGCACAAAAAGCAGGAACTGGCCATCACCTATGCCGAGCTCGTCTACAACGGACTTTGGTTCAACCCGCTGCGTGAGGCGCTTGCGGCGTTCGTCGACAAGACGCAGGAAAACGTGACCGGCACGGTCAAGCTCAAGCTCTACAAGGGCAACATCATCAAAGCCGGAATCGAGAGCCCGTACAGCCTGTATTCCGAAGCCATCGCCACGTTCGGCGAGAGTGACTACAACCAGAAGGATGCGGAAGGTTTCATCAACCTCTACGGTCTGCCGACGCAGGTTCAGGCCATGATGAACGCAAAGAAGTAACGAAGCAACCGCGCACTCTCCTTTCAAAACATCGGAAGGAGAGTGCGAAATCAGCAGCAGGTAAGGAAGACGAACGAATGGAAAAACTCTGGGCAGGACGCACAACAGGCGATAGCGCCACGCTTGCGGACGAACTGAATCGGTCGATCGCGTTTGATTCGCGCATGTTTGAGCAGGACATCACCGGCTCCATGGCGCACGCGGCCATGCTTGGCGCGCGCGGAATCATTGCAAAGGCGAGCGCTGAAAACATCATCGACGGCCTGCAGGGCATACTCGACGACATCAAGGCGGGCAATCTCGCCATCGATCCGTATGCCGAGGATATCCATTCCTTCGTGGAATTCGAACTGACGCGACGCATCGGCGACGATGGCAGGAAGCTGCACACCGCCCGAAGCAGAAACGATCAGGTTGCGCTGGACTTAAAACTCTATCTGCAAAAGCAGACGGACGAAGTAAAAGCGCTTGTCAAAGCGCTTTTGCATTCTATCGTAACCGTTGCAGGGAAACATACCGAAACAGTCATGCCCGGCTACACGCATTTGCAGCGGGCGCAACCCGTGTCGTTTGGCCACTGGATCCTGGCATATGCGTTCATGCTCACGCGGGACGTAACGCGCCTTGAAAACGCGCAAGCGAATATGTCGCTTTCACCACTTGGCGCATGCGCGTTTGCAGGCACGACCTATCCGCTTGACCGCGAGATGACCGCAAAGCAGCTTGGCTTTTCCGGCGCAACGCAAAACTCGGTCGACTCCGTTTCGGATCGCGATTTCTGCATTGAGCTGACCTCTGCACTGTCCGTTTTGATGATGCATCTCTCCCGGTTTTCCGAGGAGATCGTGCTTTGGTCAAGCTGGGAGTTTCGATTTGTGGAACTTTCGGACGACTTTTCCACCGGTTCTTCCATTATGCCGCAGAAGAAAAATTCCGACATGGCGGAGCTTGTGCGCGGCAAAACCGGACGGGTTTACGGAGATTTAACGACGCTGCTCACCATGATGAAAGGCCTCCCGCTTGCCTACAACAAGGATTTACAGGAGGATAAAGAGGCCGTCTTCGATGCATTCGACACCGCAAAGATTTGCCTTTCCGTTTTTGCACCGATGATCGAAACCATGACCGTGCATCCGGAAAACATGAAAAAGGCGGCAGCCGAAGGGTTCATCAACGCCACGGACTGCGCCGACTATCTTGTGAAAAAAGGCATGCCGTTCCGCACGGCCTACAAAATTGTCGGCCAGCTCGTTTCCGCCTGCATGCAGCAGCATCAGACGCTTGAAACGCTTCCACTCGCGGAATACAAGCAGTTTTCGGAATTGTTTGAAGACGATATCTACACGGTAGTCGATTTGATCCGCTGCATGAAGTCCCGGACGTCCCAGGGCGGAACGTCTCCCGAATCGGTCCAGCAGCAGATTGCTTACCTGACGGAGTTTATGAACGATGTATAAGGTTTTTATTGACGGAAAAGAAGGCACGACAGGCCTTAGAATATTCGACCGGTTGTCGGATAGAACCGATATCGAACTGGTGACGCTCCCCGAGGCAAAGCGGAAGGACACAAAGAGCCGCAGCCTTGCGCTCAACTATTGCGATATTGCGATACTCTGCCTACCGGACGAAGCGGCAAAACAAGCCGTTACACTGATCGAAAACGATCACGTTCGCGTGATCGACGCTTCCACGGCACACAGAACGGCGCCGGATTGGCTGTACGGCTTTCCCGAATTGCAAAAAGACGGATTTGAAGCGTTGCAATCGGCCAAGCGCGTCTCCGTTCCCGGATGCCACGCAAGCGGGTTTCTCGCGCTCATCGCTCCACTGGTTGAAAACGGCATTCTGAAAAAGGACGCGCTGATCTCCTGCACATCCCTGACCGGATACACCGGCGGCGGACGCAGGATGATCGCACAGTATGAGGCCGACTATCGCGACGTCCAGCTCAAAGCCCCGCGCCTGTACGCACTCGGGCAAACGCACAAGCATTTGCCGGAAATGCGATATTACAGCGGGCTGGATACCGCACCAACCTTTTTGCCGGTCGTTGCGGATTACGCCTGCGGCATGCTGACGATGATCCCGATTTTTTCCAGCCAGTTGTCGTCGGGAAAAACCGCCGACGACATCAAGCGTATCTATCAGGACAGCTATGCAGGGCCGCTCATGCGATACAAAGCGCAGATGGACGAAAACGGTTATCTCTCCGGCGGACGCCTTTCCGGCCTTGACGGCATGGACGTTGCTGTTTCCGGTAATGACGAACGCATTACGCTACTCGCCCGGTTTGACAACCTTGGCAAGGGCGCGTCCGGCGCGGCAATCGAATGTTTGAACGTTATGATCGGTGCAGATCCCTACGAAGGACTAAACCTTGGAAAGGATTCGGAATTTTGAAACAGATTGAAGACGGCGTATGCGCCGCAAACGGTTTTACTGCCGCGGGCGTTTACTGCGGCATCCGGAAAAATAAAACGAAAAAAGACCTCGCGCTGATTTTCAGCGAAAAGAAGGCCGCCTGTGCCTGCGTATATACGCAGAACCTTGTAAAAGGCGCACCGATTGCCGTTACAAAGAAGAACGTTGCGGACGGTTACGCCAGCGCAATTATCTGCAACAGCGGCAACGCCAACACCTGCAACGCCAACGGCGTTGAAATCGCGGAAGCGATGTGCGATCTTCTTGGCGATGCGCTGAGTATTTCTCCTTCCGACGTGGTGGTCGCATCCACCGGCGTGATCGGAAAGCCGCTGGACATTGATCCGATCGCGGGCGGTATCCCTTTGCTCGTAGAAAGCCTCGGCAACGACAGCGACGGCGCGGCGCACGCCATTATGACCACTGATTTAAAGAAGAAAGAAATCGCGGTCGAGTTCTTCCTCGGTACAACGGCTTGCAAAATCGGCGGTATTTCAAAAGGCAGCGGTATGATTCAGCCAAACATGGCGACCATGCTCGGATTCATCACTACAGACGCGGCAATCAGCCCCGTCATGCTGCAAAAAGCGCTGAGTGCCGATATTCTGGACAGCTTTAATATGGTCAGCGTCGATGGAGACACGTCGACCAACGACATGGTGACCATCCTTGCTAACGGCATGGCGGGCAATGCAGAAATCACGGCAGAAGGCAACGATTATGACACGTTCTGCGCCGCGCTCAGCGTGGTCACGCAGTACTTGAGCCGTGCCATTGCGGGCGATGGTGAAGGCGCAAGCAAGCTGCTTGTCTGTGCCGTTTCCGGCGCAGCGGACGTTTCCGGTGCAAAGAAACTTGCAAAGAGCGTTATCAATTCTCCGCTGGTCAAATGCACCATGTTCGGCGCGGACGCAAACTGGGGGCGTATCCTCTGTGCACTCGGCTACGCGGGTGTTGCCGTGGATGTAACCAAAGTTGGGGTCAGTTTCTCTTCTTCGGCAGACGAAATTGAAGTCTGCAAAGATGGTGCTGGCGTTGATTTCTCGGAAGCGCTTGCAAAGACCGTTCTGTCCGAAAGCGAAATCACGATTTCCATAACCTTAGGCGACGGAAACGCAACGGCAACCGCATTCGGTTGTGACTTGACCTATGACTACGTGAAGATCAACGGAGATTACCGGACATGATCATCGATATTGCAAAACGTGCGGAAGTGCTGATACAGGCGCTTCCGTATATTCAAAATTACTATGGTAAAACCGTTGTGGTTAAATACGGCGGCAGCGCCATGGAAGATGACGCGCTGAAAAAAGCGGTCATGGGCGACGTCGTTCTGCTCACACTGGTCGGCGTTAAGATCGTCCTTGTTCATGGCGGCGGGCCGGAACTCAGCGCCACGCTTAAGCGCCTCGGCAAGGAGAGCACGTTTGTCGACGGGTTGCGCGTGACCGACAAGGAGACCGTGGAGGTCGCGCAGATGGTGCTTGCGGGCAAGGTCAACAAAGGACTTGTCAATCTGATTCAGAATGTCGGCGGTTCCGCGGTCGGGCTCTCCGGTATGGACGGACACCTGATCGAAGCGAAGATGAAAGACGAAGCGCTCGGTTATGTCGGCAAGATCGTTGCCATTCATCCATCTCCGATCATCGATCTACTGGAAAAAGGTTATATCCCCGTCGTTTCTACGCTCGGTTGCGACAAGCAGGGTAATATTTATAACGTAAACGCGGACACTGCAGCGGCTTATATCGCAGGCGCGCTGCAGGCGGAAAGTTTGATCAGCCTGACCGACATTAAGGGCGTTCTCGGTGATCCGAACGATCCGCAGTCGCTGATCACACGCATCCATCTGGATGAAATAGCACCGCTGGAGGAACGTGGCGTTGTTACCGGCGGCATGATTCCGAAACTCGAATGCTGCGCACATGCTGTTGAGCAGGGCGCAAAGCGTGCATTCATCATCGACGGCCGCGTGCCGCACTCCATCCTGATTGAGATGCTGACGGATGAGGGCATCGGCACCATGGTAACGCAATAACGCGACCGCAAGGAGGACAAGATTTTGACAAACCAGGACGTAATGCAGTTAACCGACGAGAATATCCTCGCAACCTATACACGCTTCCCAGTTGCGCTTGAGCACGGCGAAGGCGCCATGCTGTACGATTTTGACGGCAAACAGTATGTTGACTTTGCCAGCGGCATCGGCGTTTGCTCTCTTGGCTACGGCAACGAAAGCTGGCTTTCCGCCATCACCGTACAGGCAAAAAAACTTCCGCATGTTTCAAATTTGTACTATACCGAGCCCGCGGCGCAGCTCGCAAAATTGCTGTGCGAGCGAACCGGCATGTCCGGCGCGTTCTTCTGTAATTCCGGAGCGGAATCCAACGAAGCCGCAATCAAGCTTGCGCGCAAGTACGCGTTCGACAAATACCGCGCGGGCAAAAGTACAATCGTTACGCTGAACCAGTCCTTCCATGGACGCACGGTCACAACACTGGCCGCAACCGGGCAGGACGTGTTCCACAATTACTTTTTCCCGTTTACCGAAGGCTTCCGCTATGCCAACGCAAACGATATCGAGAGCGTGAAGTCCGCCTGCTGCAACGGCGACGTGTGCGCCGTTATGATTGAGCTCATCCAGGGTGAAGGCGGCGTGCTCCCGCTGAATAAAGAATTCGTGCAGGAAGTCGCCGAGTTCTGTCGCGCACAGGACATCCTGCTGCTCGTCGACGAAGTGCAGACCGGCGTCGGGCGCACGGGCACACTTTTTTGCTTTCAGCAATACGATATTCAGCCGGATGTGATCAGCTTTGCAAAAGGCATTGCGGGCGGTCTTCCGTTCGGCGGTATCCTTGCCAACAAACGTTGCGCCGGTGTGTTCTCGGCGGGCACGCACGCAACGACTTTTGGCGGCAACCCGGTTTGCGCGGCGGCGGCGAATGCCGTACTCGGCACGCTTACACCTGCATTTCTTGCCGACATTGTAGCGAAGGGCGATTACATCCGCTCCGAAATAAAAAAGATGAATCTGCCGATGGTGGAGAGCATCCGCGGCCTTGGTCTCATGATCGGCATCGGCGTTTCGACGGCCCACAAGGAAGCCGTATCCAAAATGGTACAAAACGGTCTGCTTGCGCTCACCGCAGGCAGCGACACCATCCGCTTTTTACCGCCGCTGGCGATTACCTATGATGAAATCAACAAGGGTCTTGATATATTTAAAACAACCATGGGAGGGTTTGCAAAATGAATCTCAAAGGCAAAAGCTTTTTAAAACTGCTTGATTTTTCCGCAGACGAAATCAACGGCCTGCTCGACCTTTCGGCAGAGCTGAAGGCAAAGAAACAAGCCGGCATTCCGCATGACACGCTGCACGGCAAAAACGTTGCGCTGATCTTTGAAAAGGCCAGCACGCGGACACGTTGCGCGTTTGAAGTAGCCGCATTTGACCTTGGCATGCACACGACCTATCTCGATCCTTCCGGATCGCAGATCGGTAAAAAAGAGAGCATTGCCGATACCGCGCAGGTGCTCGGCAGAATGTACGACGGCATCGAATACCGCGGATACGGTCAAAGCATCGTTGAAGAGCTTGCCGCCAATGCAGGCGTACCCGTTTGGAACGGCTTAACCACGGAATTTCACCCGACGCAGGTGCTGGCTGATCTTTTGACGATCAAAGAGAAGTTCGGCAAACTCAAGGGTATTAAGATGGCATACTGTGGCGACGCACGTTTCAACATGGGCAATTCGCTCATGGTCGGCTGTGCAAAGATGGGTCTTGATTTCGTCGCCTGTGCACCGAAGAAATATTTCCCGCAGCAGGAGCTCACCGACGTCTGCCTCGAACTGTGCAAAGAAAGCGGCGGCAGTATCACGCAGACGGAAGACATCGCTGCGGGCGTGAAGGATGCGGACGTGATCTATACCGATGTTTGGGTCTCCATGGGCGAGCCAATGGACGTCTGGGCCGAGCGCATCAACGACCTTGCGCCGTATCAGGTCAATTCGGACGTAATGAAGCTGGCCAAGCCGAGTGCGATTTTCATGCACTGCCTGCCGTCCTTCCACGATCTGAACACGGGCATCGGCAAGGAGATGGGCAAACACTTCAATCGTGATTCCATGGAGGTGTCGGACGACGTGTTCAGCTCCGCCCAGTCCGTCGTTTTCGACGAAGCGGAAAATCGCATGCATACCATCAAGGCCGTTATGGCGGCAACACTGTAATTTCAGCAAAAGCATAAAAAGACGGGAAGCCAACCAGCTTCCCGTTTTTTTATGTTTTGTTTTGCGTTATTTCTGCTTTGGAAATCCGAGTCTCTCCGAAACGGACTGTGCAGTGCTTTGCACCAGCGTCGCATTCTTCTGCACACTTTCCTTATCCTTCATTCGCGAGGACGGCGTGGATATGCTGATTGCCGCGACGGTCACCCCAAGGTGGTTTCGAATCGCGGCCGCCACGCAACGCACACCAAGCTCATGCTCTTCGTTATCAAGTGCATAACCCCGCTTTCGAGTTTTATCCAGCTCCCGCTTCATCTGCTCCAGCGACACGATGGTATTGTTGGTATAACGCACGACCTTCATGCCCGGCCATCGATCCGCCAATTCGTCGTCCGTCCACGCAGACATGAGCGCTTTCCCCGCGCCGGTGCAATACAGCGGCCCGCGCATGCCCGTTCGCGACCCCATGCGCACAATATTGACGCCGGGGTCTTCCTTGTGCAAGTACAACAGCCCGCTACCATCCAAAATTGCAAGGTGGACGACTTCGAGCGTCTGTGCGGACAGCATTTCCATTGCAGGTTTCGCCGTCGTTAAAAGACTGTTTTCCACAATGGCACCGCTGCCGATTTCAAACATGCGCATCGTCAGCCGGTAACGTCCGCTATCTGTATCCTTGTAGACATATCCGCGCGCCGAAAGCGACGTCAACAGCCTGTGCACGGTGCTGATATGCAGGTTCACAACCGGAGCAATTTCACTAAGCAGCATGCCGCGCGGAGATTGCGATACTGTTTCAACGATGTCCAAAACCCGGTCGATTGCCTGCACCGGGCCTTGTGAAGACTGCGTCATATTCTTTCTCCTTATTTTCATATGTCAAAAGTTTTAAGGGTTCTTATTTTCACATCATGATATTTCAGTCGAAATCTTCGTTCATCAATTGACAGTCGAGTGGATATATACTATAAAGAAGTTGAATTTATCATATCATAATATAGACTATCATATTATGAAAACATCATTTGTGCAAGGAGACGTTTTCTTATGCGTGAAAATACGATTGAACAAATATTAAAGGAAAAAGTGATTGCCATCGTGCGCGGCGTCAGCCCGGAGCAATGCCTGCGTGTTGCGGACGCACTCTATCAGGGCGGCATTCGATTGGTGGAGGTTACGTTTAACCAAAGCAACCCCGATTCCTTCTCGGAAACCACAAACGCAATTTCAGCGATTAGCAAGGCCTATGCCGGCAAGATGCTTTGCGGCGCGGGTACGGTAACGTCCGAAGCGCTGGTCGACCTTGCGGCGGACGCAGGCGCACAGTATATCATCTCGCCGGATTCCAATCCTGCCGTCATCCGCCGCACACTTGAGCGCGGGATTGTTTCCATTCCGGGTGCAATGACGCCGACGGAGATTCTGGCCGCGCACAATGCCGGGGCGGATTTTGTAAAGCTCTTCCCCGCCGCCGCACTTGGAACCGACTATATCAAGGCGGTCCGCGCACCCATCAACCATGTGCGGCTGCTGGCGGTCGGCGGCATAAACGAAAAGAACATTGCATCGTTCCTTGCCGCAGGCTTGTACGGCGCGGGCGTAGGCGGAAACCTCGCCAACAAGGCGTGGATTCAGGCGGGCGAATATGAACGCATCACAGCCGCTGCGAAAGAACTCGTTGCAAACGCAAACGCATAACGGAGGAGAATCATTATGGCAAAACGAATCGTCACCTTCGGTGAAATTATGATGCGGCTTAACCCAAACGGGTATGAACGTTTTGTGCAGGCTGATCATTTCGAGGTCAGCTTTGCAGGCGGCGAAGCAAATGTGGCCGTTTCCCTTGCAAACTTCGGCATGGACGCGGCGTTTGTCAGCAAGCTGCCAAATCACGAAATCGGACAAAGCGCCGTCAACGCACTGCGCCGTTACGGCGTGGATACGTCCCGAATCGTTCGCGGCGGCGACCGTCTTGGCGTATACTTCGTAGAAAAAGGCGCATCCCAGCGTCCGTCCAAAGTGATCTATGACCGCAAAAATTCCGCAATCGCCCTTGCAGCGGCATCCGACTTTGATTGGGATACGATTTTCGAAGGCGTGGACTGGTTCCACTGGACGGGTATCACGCCCGCACTCGGCGGCGCATTGCCGGACATCTGCCTTGCAGCCTGCAAAGCCGCCAAGGCACATGGTATTACGATCTCCTGCGATCTAAACTATCGAAAAAAGCTTTGGTCAAGCGAGGCCGCGGGAGCATGTATGGCGAAGTTGATGCCCTATGTCGACGTCTGCATCGCAAACGAAGCGGACGCAAAGGACGTCTTCGGAATCGAAGCGGAAAATACCGACATCGAAAGCGGTTCTCTCAATCACGAAGGATACGTCAGCGTGGCTCGGCAACTCTCCAAGCGGTTCGGGTGCAAAAAAGTTGCCATCACATTGCGCGGCAGCCTTTCCGCAACCGACAACGACTGGGCAGGCATGCTCTACAGCGATAGCGCCGCCGCCTTCTCGCCAACATACCGCGTGCACATCGTCGACCGTGTTGGCGGCGGCGACAGCTTTGGTGCGGCGTTGATTTACAGCCAGCTGACCGGTATGGACGATCAGGGCGCGATCAATTTTGCTGTGGCGGCAAGCTGCTTAAAGCACAGCATCGAACATGATTTCAATCTTGTCACCGTCGACGAAGTGCGCTCGCTTGCGGCGGGCAACGCGTCCGGCCGCGTGCAACGCTGATTAAATCACCTAAGAATTTTCCCTGCAAATGGCGGTGTTCCCACCCGGGTTCGTCGCCATTTTATATGAAATATGTAAAGATAATATATTTTATATACTTTTTGTGGCAAAAACCTTGCATCTGGACGGAATTCGTGATATCTTAGCTAAAACAAAATGAGGAAGAAGCGCATGATACGAACCAACCGCGCAGCCGAATACCGTTACTTTAGCTTTACCAACTATTATTTTGGCAAGGCTAACTTGGGTTTGGCTGAAAACGGGTGATCATGCTTCTCCGGCATACAAAGTTTGCATGAGTACCGCAGCCAAACAGGCTGCGGTTTTTATTTGGAGGAATATAAAACATGATAGTTATTCTCAAGCTCAATCCCGACAAGGGACAACTGGAAAGCCTGATCAACTGGCTGCAGGGCAAAGGCATTCAAATTCACACGAGCCTCGGCACGTCCCGCATGATTCTCGGCCTGGTCGGCGACACCTCTACGCTGGATATCGACCTGATTTCCGCGCTCGATATCGTCGACGACGTAAAGCGCATTCAGGAGCCTTACAAAAATGCGAACCGAAAGTTCCACCCGGACGACATGGTGATTCCCGTTGGAAACACGCAGATCGGCGGCGGAAACATGACACTGATGGCCGGCCCTTGCTCCGTGGAAACGGAAGAACAGATCGTTGCGGTTGCAAAGGCGGTAAAAAAGAGCGGCGCAACCATGCTGCGCGGCGGCGCATTCAAGCCCCGCACTTCTCCGTATTCGTTCCAGGGGCTCGGCGCGGAAGGCCTTCGCCTGCTGGATTTGGCAAAACAGGAAACCGGGCTGCCAATCGTCAGTGAAATCATGGACGCATCCCAGCTTCCTTTGTTCGACAAGGTCGACGTCATTCAGGTTGGCGCGCGAAACATGCAAAACTTCAACCTGCTCAAAATCCTTGGCGCGCAGGACAAACCGGTCATGATCAAGCGTGGACTATCCTCCACCTATGAAGAGTGGCTCATGAGTGCAGAATACGTCATGGCTTCCGGCAATGAAAACGTCATTCTGTGCGAGCGTGGTATTCGCACCTTTGAATCATACACACGCAACACACTGGATATCGGCGCGATACCGGTTTTGCGCCACTTAACGCATCTGCCGATCATTGTCGATCCCAGCCACGCTACGGGCCGTTCCTCATTGGTTGCCCCGCTGGCCGCGGGCGCTATTGCCGCCGGTTGTGACGGACTGCTGATCGAGGTTCACAACGATCCTGCGCACGCTCTAAGCGACGGCCCGCAGTCACTCAACCCTGAAGCATTCGATCCCCTTGCTAAGAAGCTTATCGCCCTGCACGGCTTCATGCATGATTTGGAGGCAATTCAATGAACGTCGGCATCGTCGGGTTGGGGTTAATCGGCGGTTCCATGGCAAAGAGCATAAAGAACCGCACTGCGCACACCGTTTGGGGAATCGATCTCAATGCGGAAACCATGACGCTTGCACGTCTCAGCGGTGCCATTGACGCACCGCTGATGGATGAAAACATCCCGTCCTGTCAGCTGCTTCTGCTTGCCATTCGCCCGAACGCGGCGTTAGAATGGATACGCGCCAATGCGGACAAGATCGGCCCACAGGCAATCGTTGTCGACCTCTGCGGCGTTAAACGTGTCGTCTGCACCTCCATCGCACCAATTGCAAAGGAACACGGCTTTGCCTACATTGGTGGTCATCCGATGGCCGGACGTGAGCGTGGCGGATTTGTCAGTTCCAGTCCCGATTTGTTCTCCGGTGCATCCATGATATTGACGCCGGACGACCGGACGGACATGCAGATGCTTGAAGCCCTCAAATCGTTCTTCACGGACATCGGGTTTGCCGGTTTGACCTTCTCCACCCCCGAAGAGCACGATCGCATCATTGCATACACGTCTCAGCTGGCGCACATCGTGTCCAGCGCATACATCAAGTCGCCGGAAGCACAGCAGCGCCGCGGGTTTTCCGCCGGAAGTTACCGGGACATGACACGCGTTGCATATTTGGACGAACACATGTGGACGGAGCTGTTTCTCGACAATGCAGACTATCTGGCCGAACAACTTGACATTTTGATCGACCACCTGAGCGAATATCGCGCTGCACTTGCTTCACGCGATGCAGATCATCTCCGCACGCTGCTCAAAGAAGGTCGGGAAAAGAAAGCTACAGCGGGAGGAAACTAAGAAAATGCAGGTGCGAAGGATTCCCGTTCGCGTAAACAACGAATACGAGGTTGCAATCGGCCGTGGCCTGCTTGAAAAAAGCGGCGCGCTGCTGATTGAGTCCGTCGGTAACTGTAAAATTGCAATCATCACAGATTCCAATGTCAAAAGCCTCTATCTTGACACTGTACACGACAGCCTTCAACAGGTTGGATATGACGTTTGCTCGTTTGCCTTCCCCGCAGGCGAAAGTGAAAAGCGGATGCATACCCTTTCCGGTATACTCGAATTTTTAGCGGAAAATCGTCTTTCGCGCGGCGACTGCGTCGTTGCGCTCGGCGGTGGTGTAACGGGCGACCTGACCGGCTTTGCGGCGGGGTGCTATCTGCGCGGCGTTCGTTATGTGCAGATGCCGACCACACTGCTTGCCGCGGTGGATTCGTCCGTTGGTGGAAAAACAGCCGTCGATCTATCCGCAGGGAAAAACCTTGCGGGTCTATTTTACCAGCCGTCGCTGGTCGTCTGCGATCCGGATTGCTTCTCCACGCTGGCGGACGAGGAGTTTGCCAATGGCGCGGCAGAAGCGATTAAAACTGGAATTCTTGACGGTGAATCGCTGTTTGGCCTGTTTGAAACAGGCGACGCCCGCGAAAGCATCGATGAAATCGTTGCGCAATGTGTCTCGTTCAAAGCCGCCGTTGTAGAAGCGGACGAGTTTGACAGCGCACTGCGCAACACCCTGAATCTCGGCCATACCGCAGGCCATGCAATTGAAGCTTGCAGCGGCTATACGATTCCACATGGCCAGGCCGTAGCAATCGGGTTGGCCATCATCGCAAAAGCTTCCGAAACGCTTGGTGAGGCAACGGAACCTATCGCGGAACGAATCCGGCAAACGCTGATTCAAAACGGCCTGCCGGTTACGTCGTCATATTCGGCCGAGATGCTTGCCGGGGCTGCATTGAACGATAAAAAACGCTCCGGAGATTCCATCCGGCTTGTCATTCCACGACGCATCGGCGAGTGCGTGCTGAAGACCATTCCGGTCGGCGAGTTGTTGTCCGTCTTCCGCGCGGGAATGGAGGACGACGCATGAACGTGCGCATCGAACCTAAAACGCTTTCCGGGGAAATCGAGGCAATCTCTTCAAAATCCGACGCGCACCGGCTTTTAATTCTCGCCGCATTTTCGGATGGGACAACGCGCATCCGTATCAATCAAAGCTCGGACGATATAGACGCGACGATCGATTGCCTGCGCGCTATGGGCGCACAAATCGAGTCTTCTCCGAACGAAATCTTCGTCCACGGAATCCGTACGTTTACGGACGACCCTTTGCTGGACTGTAAAGAAAGCGGTTCTACGTTTCGATTTTTACTTCCGGTTGCGGCGGCTTGCTGCAAGTCTGCGCGCTTTACCGGGAGCGGGCGTTTGCCCGACCGCCCGATACAAGAACTGATGCAGGTCATGCAGTCGCACGGCGTGTGTTTTTCAGCAGAACGCCTTCCGTTTTCAATCTCCGGTCGGTTACACGGCGGCAATTACGAACTCCCCGGCAACGTGAGTTCGCAATACCTGACGGGATTGCTGCTTGCCTTGCCAATGGTAGAAGAGAGCAGTATGATCCGTTTGACCACAAAGCTGGAATCCGCGGCGTATGTGGATATCACACTTTCGGCGCTGAATCGATTCGGCATTCAAGTTTCTGCGCAAGACGGTATTTACACCATCCCCGGCAGGCAGAGATACGTTTCACCCGGAAAAGCCAAATCCGACAGCGACTGGTCGAACGCGGCGTTCTTCCTTGCCGCCGGTGCGTTGGGTAACCCCATGCGATTGAGTGGACTAGACATGAATTCGCCGCAGGGTGATAAGACAATCTTGGACATTCTTTGCAAATTTGGCGCGAACGTCTCGGTTGCCGACGAGGCAGTGACGGTTTCACCCGCCGTGCTCACCGGGATTGAGATCGACGTGAGTGAAACGCCGGATCTGCTGCCGATTCTCGCGGTCGTGGCGGCCTGCGCCAAAGGCGAAACACACTTTATCAACGGTGCACGGCTCCGTCTGAAGGAAAGTGATCGCTTGCACAGTACGGCAAAGTTGATTACAGACCTCGGTGGAGACGCAACGGAATTGCCGGACGGACTCACGATTCGGGGAGACGTGCTGTCCGGCGGAACGGTAGACAGTTTTCACGATCATCGCATCGCCATGGCAGCGGCAATCGCGGCAATTCGCTGTCGGAAGCCGGTCACGATTCTCGACGCAGGTGCGACGGCGAAGTCCTACCCGACGTTCTATGAAGATTTTAAAAAGCTTGGAGGAAACGTGGATGTCGTCTGAATTTGGAAGAATCCTTCGTGTTGGCGTCTTCGGGCAATCGCACGGTCGCGCAATTGGCGTGACGATGGACGGCTTGCCCGCCGGGCAAATGATCGATCTTGACGAGCTATACGCTTTTATGGAACGTCGCCGTCCGGGCAAATCTGCGCTTTCCACTGCCAGACGGGAAGCGGACGAGCCCGTGTTTCTTTCCGGTTTGGTCGAGGGCAAGACCACCGGAAGCCCGCTTTGCGCGATCATCGAAAACAAGGACGCCCGCTCAAAAGACTACTCGGAACTTGCCGACAAGCCGCGACCCGGACATGCCGACTACACGGCTTTTGTCAAATGGAACGGACAAGCCGATATGCGCGGCGGCGGACATTTCTCCGGCCGGCTGACTGCGCCGCTTTGCATCGCGGGCGGGATTGCGAAACAGCTCCTTGCGCGAAAGAACATCTTTATCGGCGCACACTTGGCCACTATTGCGGATGTAAGCGATCAACCGTTTCCGATGACGCCGACGCAAACAATGTTTGATGAAATTGCTAAAAAACAGTTTCCCGTAATCGATGATGCCAGTGGAGAACACATGCAGTCGGCAATTTTATCCGCGGCGGCGGATGAAGATTCCGTTGGCGGCGTAATTGAATGCGCAGCTATCGGTGTGCCTGCCGGCTTGGGCGGACCGATGTTTGACGGCATGGAAAACCGCCTGAGCGCGGCGATGTTCGGCATCCCCGCCGTCAAGGGTATTGAATTCGGCGCGGGGTTTCCGGTTGCGACAATGCGCGGCTCGGAAAACAACGACCCATTCACCATTTCGGGCGACGGGTCAATCGAAACAAAAACAAATCATGCGGGCGGAATCCTCGGGGGCATCACGACCGGCATGCCGATCGTACTGCGCGCAGCAATCAAGCCCACGCCGTCGATTTCAAAGACGCAGGACACAGTTAGTCTGTCCGCCCGTAAAAACGTTAATTTGGTCATCAAGGGTCGTCACGACCCATGTATTGCACACCGTGCCGTTCCAGTTGTGGAGGCCGTATGTGCCATCGTCCTGTTGGATAGTTTATTGGAGGAGACAAACAGATGGAATTGAACGAAATACGTAACTCAATCGATATGGTAGACGAGCAGATGCTCAAACTGTTCCTTGAACGCATGGATTTGAGCGAACAGGTCGCCGCCTACAAGCAGGCACATTCGCTGCCACTACTCAACAAAACGCGGGAACGGGAAATTCTTGCACGTATCGCCGAGCAGGCAGGTAAACGTGAGCCTTATGCTTATCAGCTGTTCACTACGCTGTTTGAGCTTTCCAAGGCACGGCAAGGCGAACTCAACGCTGCACCGTCCGAGTTGCGCGCGCAGATTGAGAAAGCACTCGCCGCGCCTGAGGATGTGTTCCCGCGGACCGGTATCGTTGCCTGCCAGGGTGTTGAAGGCTCGAATTCACAGGCCGCGTGCGACAAGTTGCTACCACGCGGAAATATCGTATACGTAAAAAGCTTTGAGGCCGTGTTTGACGCGGTTGAATCCGGACTGTGCCGCTTTGGCGTGCTCCCGATTGAAAACAGTGCAAACGGTTCCGTTCGCATCGTCTACGATCTGCTGCAAAGAAAGCATTTTTCCATTGTTCGCGGCACAAGCCTCTGTATTCGGCATGAATTGATGGCAAAACCCGGAACCAAACTCTCCGATATCACGGAAATCTATTCACACGAGCAGGCCATAGGTCAATGCAGCCGATACCTTGCGAAACTCAACGGAAAAGTCAAGGTAACCCCATGCGCAAATACCGCTCTCGCGGCAAAAATGGTAGCCGAAAGCGATAACCCCGGCGCGGCTGCAATCTGTTCGCACGCGTGTTCGGCGTTGTACGGTCTGGACGTGCTCAGCGACGACATTCAGGACAGCGACAACAACTACACGCGCTTCATCTGCATTACAAAAGACCCGGTAATCTACGCCGGTTCCAATCGCATCAGCCTGATCCTTGCCTGCCAGAACAAGCCGGGTGCGCTCAACGAAATACTGACCAAGCTCGCCGTACACGGCGTGAACATGAGCAAACTGGAAAGCTGTCCCGTTACCGGGCGTAACTTTGAATTCATATTTTTCTTTGAGCTGGACGCTTCCGTACGTGAACCGGGCGTTTTGTCCATGCTGGAGGATTTGGAGCTCATCAGTGAAAGCTTCACCTTCCTCGGCAACTACTCGATGGTCTGAGCCATGAAAGGCCGCATCTACGGGCTCATAGGGAGAACGCTGAAGCATAGCTATTCCGTCCCGATTCATAAGGAGCTGGGTGTCGAAAGTTATCGGCTGATCGAGCTGGAGCCGGAAGCGCTTGCATCGTTTCTTCAGCGAGACGACATCGGAGGGCTGAACGTCACGATACCCTATAAGCGTGACGTAATGGCGCTCTGCTCATCGCTTGACGAAACCGCGCGCGCCATCGGCAGCGTCAATACGCTCGTCCCGCAGAACGACGGCACGCTAAAGGGCTACAACACCGATGCGTATGGATTTTCCTTTTTGGCAAAACGCGCAGGTATTTTATTTGCCGGGCACAAGGTCGTCATTTTCGGCAGCGGCGGCGCATCGCTAACCGCGCAGTATGTTGCAAAACAGGCTGGTGCGTCAGCCGTCGTTGTCATTTCCCGTAGTGGCGCGGACAACTATGAAAATCTGTCTCGTCACGCGGACGCTGAGATACTCGTCAACGCGACGCCCCTCGGCATGTATCCACACACAGGCGGGATGCCCGCCGACCCTGCTATGTTTTTAAACTGCAAAGGCGTGCTGGAGATGATTTACAATCCGTGCAGAACGGCACTTATCCTGCGAGCCGAGGAACTTGGCATTCCCTGTTCGGACGGCCTTCCCATGCTTGTTGCACAGGCAAAAGCGGCGGAAGAACTCTTTTTTGAACGGAAAATCCCGGATGCCGAAAACGAACGCATTCTGAAAAAACTCTACCGGGACATGCAAAACATCGTGCTCATCGGAATGCCGGGCAGCGGCAAGAGCACCGTTGGAACGATCCTGAGTCGTATCACCGGGCGAACAGCCGTCGACCTGGACGCGGAAATCGAGAAAGCCGCCGGATGCACGATTCCTGAAATCTTTGCAGCCTCAAGTGAAGAAGCGTTCCGGCAAATGGAGCGCGAGCAAGCACAAAAGCAGGGCATGCAGAGCGGCAATATACTCATCACCGGCGGAGGAATCGTTAAGGATGCACGCAATTATGCTTCCCTCAGGCAGAACGGCCGCATCTACCAGATCGAGCGGGATATCCATTCGCTCGCCCGCGCAGGCCGCCCGCTTTCTGCAAAGGCAAACCTGGATGAAATGTACCGTCAGCGGCAACCGTTTTATGAACGTTTTCGTGACGCAGCGGCACAAAATAACGGCTCTGCGGAATCCACCGCACAGGCCATATGGGAGGATTATTGTGAACATTCTGATCATTAACGGGCCAAATCTCAATTTGCTTGGCCTGCGCGAACCGGATATATATGGTAAGCAAACCTATGTCGATTTGGTCGAAATGATTCGTCTTGAGGCCGTTTCTCTCGGCGTTTCGGTCACATTCATGCAGTCCAACCGCGAAGGCGACCTCGTGGATGCGATTCAAGGCGCATATCAAACGGCGGACGGCATCGTCATCAACCCAGGCGCATATACGCACACAAGCATCGCGCTGCTCGACGCGGTAAAAGCCGTCGGCGTACCTACGGTGGAAGTGCATATCTCCGACCCCGAAGCGCGCGAAGACTTTCGGCATGTGTCATACATCCGTGCCGCATGTATTGCTTCTATCAAAGGCCATGGATTGAATGGCTATCTTGAAGCATTGCGTTTGCTTTGTAAAAAGTAATAACACCTTTACACACAAAAACGGCTTCGCTGATATCTGCGAAGCCGTTTGCTGTTGTTATCAATCAAAAACCGGTAAGCCTTTTTTCCAACGCGCTTCCGCCCATTCGACAAACTGCTTTGCCACCCTTGGCGAACGCCCACCGGATTTCAGCGCCCACTGAATTGCACCGCGCTCCAGTTCTGCAGGCGGTACTTTTATCTGCCTGTCGCTCGCAAGCACGGTGACGATGTGGCAATACGTGCGCTGGTCCGGCGCATAAAAGTTGACCGTCATAGCAAACCGATCGGACAGCGACAGCTTTTCCTGCATGGTGTCGCCCGCGTGTACGTCGTCCGGATTCCGCTCCAAAAAGCTCTCCTTTACCAAATGTCTGCGGTTCGATGTTGCATAGATCAGGCAATTGTCCGGCTTATGCACCAGCCCGCCTTCCAGTACGGACTTGAGTGCCGAGAACGACTCGTCGTCCGTGGAAAAGCTCAAGTCGTCGATAAAAATCAAAAACTTCAGCGGGTTGTCACGGAGCGTGCCCAGCAGCGCTGGGAATTCCGCCAGGCTGTCCTTGGCGACCTCTACAATGCGAAGCCCGCGATTGCGATATTCGTTTGCGATCGCCTTGACCGTGGACGACTTACCTGTTCCCCGGTCTCCATAAAGCAACAAATTGCCACCGTCCGCGCCTTCCAGAAAGTTCAACGTGTTGGAAACGACGAGTCCGCGTTCGTATTCATAATCCTTCAGGTCGCTCAACCGTATTGGATCGGGATACGCAACCTCCGTCAGGCGCCCGTTCCACCAGCGAAACGCACCATAGCGTGCAAACGGTCCAAACCCGTTCTCGTGATGGAACGCAACCGAACGCCGCAGCATCGTATCCGTATCCGACGAAAACCATTCGTTGGTTGTGGTAAACTCCGGCAACCCGTCGATGAATTCAACCGCGCCTTTTGTTGCGGCAAGGCGCGCCTTCACGAAGGCTTTGATTTCGTCACACGAAAGAGTCGATACCATTTTCAGCGTCTCAAAATCGCGGAGTACCGCCGGCGTCATTTGCGCGACCGTCGCGTCGTCTTTGTTCGCCGCGGCGCGTGCAAACGCGTTGTCGTCATAGCGCGACAGCTGCTCCAGGCGCGCGGCGAAATCCGGCCCGCTATCAAGCAGACCGGAATAAAACGCGCCGTATGCGCCGCTAAAGTCCGACAATTCTCCATTCTCCGTCGCATCCAGCATTTCTACATACAGGCGGACGGTTTCGTCGTCCAGCAAGTTTCGATAGACCGTCAGCGAGGAAAGGTACAGTCGGGTTTTTGAGAGCTTACTCATGTTTTTCGCCATTCGCCATATCAGGCGTTTATTTTTTCAGGAAGGTCATCTGGCTGCGCAGCTGCTGACCGACTTTGACAAGCTCGGTCTGTGCGCCCTGGCGTTTCATGGCATTGAAATGCGGGCGGCCAACGCGGTTTTCCAGAATCCAGTCGCGCGCAAACGTTCCGTCCTGAATCTCAGAAAGGACCTTTTTCATCTCTTTGCGCGTTTCTTCGGTCACAATGCGCTTGCCGGTCACATAGTCGCCGTACTCCGCCGTGTCGCTGATGGAATAACGCATCATTTCAAATCCGCCGCTGTAGATGAGGTCGACGATGAGCTTCATTTCGTGGATGCACTCAAAGTATGCGTTCTCCGGTGCATAGCCCGCTTCAACAAGCGTTTCGAACCCGGCCAGCATCAGTTCGGTTACGCCGCCGCAAAGAACGGCCTGCTCGCCAAAGAGGTCTGTTTCGGTTTCTTCACGGAATGTCGTTTCAAGAATGCCCGCGCGTGCCGCACCGATGCCCGCGGCATATGCAAGCGCTGTTTCTTTGGCCTTGCCGGTGTAGTCCTGCTCGACGGCAATCAGGCTCGGAACGCCCGCGCCGCGCTGATATTCACTGCGGACCGTGTGTCCGGGACCTTTCGGCGCGACCATGACGACGTCGACGTACGACGGCGGAACGATCTGGCCGAAATGAATGTTGAACCCGTGCGCAAAGACCAGCGTGTTGCCTTCGCTCAATCCGTCCGCAATGCTTTCGCTGTACAGTGCCGCCTGCTTTTCGTCGTTGACAAGCATCATCACGACGTCGGCTTCCTTTGCCGCGTCCTGCGCGGTGGCAACGCGCAGACCGGCTTCTTCAGCGATCTTCCAGGATTTGCTGCCTTCGTAGAGGCCGACGACCACGTCAACACCGCTCTCCTTGAGGTTCAGCGCGTGTGCGTGTCCCTGGCTGCCGTAGCCGATGACGGCAACCGTCTTGTTCTTTAAAAATCCGAGGTTGCAGTCGCTTTCATAGTACATCTTTGCCATTTGTAAAAAACCTTCTTTCGTGTGCGTTTATTGATTTCCGGCATTCCACCGGCTGTTTTATCGGTTCTCTTCCTGCTCCGTCTCCGCCGCCATCATATGTGCGTTTTCAATAGCAATCGTGCCGGTACGCACCGTTTCGCAGATGCCGTAGCGCTCCAGCATGGATTCCAGACGGTTGACCTGTTCGGACGTGTCCGCATATTCCAGGATCAGTGTTTCATGCGACACGTCGACGGTTTTCGCACCGTAGATATCCGCAATCTGAAGGATGTCGGAGCGATTCTCCGCCGTCGCTCTTACCTTCAGCATGATCAGTTCGCGGTCGATAAACTCGCCCGGCGTTAAAATCTTTACCTGAATCACGTCGATGAGTTTGCAGAGCTGTTTTTCCACCTGCTCGAAAATCTCTTCGTCGCCATCGACGACGATCGTCATCCTTGAGACCGACGGATCGGACGTTGTTCCAACAGCAAGGCTGTGGATGTTGTACGCCCGGCGCGAAAAGAGCCCCGCCACTTTATACAAAATTCCGGCGTGGTTTTTCACCAGAACAGACATGGTCAGTTTCATAAGCCCTCCTCTTTCTATGGTTGCAGTCTTGTTCATTTACCGGACCCAAACGCCCGGCAGACAAGATCGCCCATCTGCGTCGTACTGACGGCGGGTTTACCCGCGGCGATGTCCGCGGTGCGGTAACCTTCTTTCAGCGTCATCTGAACGGCGGCTTCAATCGCATCCGCAGCTTCACCCTGCTCCAACGAATAGCGAAGCATCATTGCCGCCGAAAGAATCGTCGCCAGCGGGTTTGCAACGTTTTTCCCCGCAATGTCCGGTGCCGAGCCGTGGATCGGCTCAAACAAGCCGAGTGTACCGTTGCCGAGCGAAGCCGACGGCAGCATGCCGATGGACCCCGTAATCATGCTTGCTTCATCGGAGAGGATATCGCCAAATATATTGCTCGTAACCACCACGTCAAAGTGACTTGGGTTGCGCACGAGCTGCATTGCGGCGTTGTCCACCAGCATATCTTCGTATGCAATCTGCGGGTATTCCTTGGCTAACCTGTGCATGGTCTCGCGCCACAGGCGGGAGCTTTCCAGCACGTTCGCTTTGTCTACGCTTGTTATCTTCTTTCCGCGTTTGCGTGCGGATTCAAAGCCGATTCGTCCGATGCGCTCGATCTCAGCGACCGAATATCGCTCGGTATCGTATGCTTCTTCGCCGTTTTCGCCGTTGCTTCTGCCGCGTTCTCCAAAGTAGATGCCGCCGGTGAGTTCACGTACCATCAAAAGGTCGAATCCACCCGCAACGATGTCCGACCGGAGCGGACAGGCGTCTTTCAGCGGATCAAACAATACCGCCGGGCGCAGGTTGGCATAGAGTCCAAGTGCGGCACGGATGCCGAGCAATCCCGCCTCCGGGCGAAGATGCCCGGGCAGGGTATCCCACTTCGGGCCGCCGACGGCACCGAGCAGGACGCTGTCACTCTGTTTGCAGACGGCAACCGTCTCATCCGGGAGCGGCACACCGGTTTCGTCAATAGCGCAGCCGCCCATGCGTACACTCTGATACGAAAGCGAAAAAGAAAACTTCTTTGCCGCCGCGTCCAGTACCTTGATCGCTTCATTCACAATCTCCGGTCCGACGCCATCCCCGCGGATGACCGCAATGTTATAATGCATCTTCAGTCACCGCCTTACAGTTCGTTCATCTTGATCGCGTTCATAAGCCCGCCCGCCGTGATAATCGTCTGGATAAAAGGCGGGAACGGTTCGCCGCGATAGGTTTCGCCGCGTGTCTTATTCGTAATCACGCCGGTGTCGAAGTCGACCGACACCTCGTCGCCGTCCTGAATCTTTTCGGATGCTTCCGGGCATTCGACGATCGGCAAACCGATGTTGATCGCGTTGCGATAGAAAATGCGGGCAAACGTCGCCGCAATGACGCACGATATGCCGGATTCCTTGATTGCAATCGGCGCATGCTCACGCGAGGAGCCGCAGCCAAAGTTTTTGCCGCCGACCATCACATCTCCGGGTTTAACCTTTTGCAAGAATTCCTTGTCGACGTCCTCCATGCAGTGGGACGCGAGCTCCTTTGGGTCGGAGGTGTTCAGATACCGCGCCGGGATGATCACATCGGTATCGATATTATCGCCATACTTCATGGCTCTTCCATTTGCGTTCATATGTTTCCTCCTTTTATAGTTGCTCGGGTCCGATGAGTTTGCCGGCTACGGCCGATGCGGCGGCGACTGCGGGCGACGCAAGATACACTTCCGAACCCGTGTGCCCCATTCGACCAACAAAGTTTCGGTTGGTGGTTGCAACGGCGCGTTCGCCGCTTGCAAGGATACCCATGTGCCCGCCAAGACACGGCCCGCAGGTCGGCGTCGACACCGCGCAGCCCGCCTCGATGAAGATATTCACAAGGCCTTCTTCCATCGCCTGCAGCATGATTTTCTGCGTGGCGGGAATCACAATGCAACGGACGTTTTCACCGACGTGTCGTCCTTTGAAAATCTCCGCAGCGGCACGCAGGTCTTCGATTCTGCCGTTTGTGCAGGAACCAATGACCGCCTGGTCGATAGTGATATCGCCGCAGTCCGAAACAGCCTTTGCATTGTCCGGCAGGTGCGGGAACGCAACCGTCGGTTCAATGGAGCTCAGGTCGATCTCATAGGTTGTGGTGTATTCTGCGTCATCGTCGGCTTTGTAAATCGACCAGTCCTTGCAGCCGTGCTCTTCGGCAAATTGCGCGGTCTTTTCGTCATATTCGAAAATTCCATTCTTCGCGCCAGCTTCAATCGCCATGTTCGCCATGCAAAGGCGATCCTCCATGGTCAGGTTTTTCAACCCCGGCCCGGTGAATTCCATGGACTGGTATAATGCTCCATCCACGCCGGTCTTGCCAATGATGTGCAAAATAACATCTTTGCCGGAAACCCAGGGGCGAAGCTCGCCGCTTAGCACAAATCGAATCGCCGTCGGAACCTTCAGCCAGCACAGCCCTGTCGCCATACCCGCGGCCATGTCTGTGCTGCCGACGCCCGTTGAAAACGCAGCCAATGCACCATAGGTGCAGGTGTGCGAGTCCGCTCCGATCACGAGGTCGCCGGGCTTGACCAGACCCATCTCAGGCAGGAGCGCATGCTCCACACCCACGCGCCCGACGTCAAAGAAATTCACGATATCATACTTTTTTGCAAATCCGCGCACGACTTTGCATTGTTCTGCGGCTTTGATGTCCTTATTGGGCGTAAAGTGATCCATGACCAGCGCGATTTTTTCGCGATCAAACACGGATTCTATGTCCGCCTTCTCAAACTCACGAATCGCGACGGGCGACGTGATGTCGTTGCCCAGTACCAGGTCGACTTTCGCCTTGATCAACTGGCCGGCACTCACGCTGTCCAGTCCCGCGTGCGCCGCGAGTATTTTTTGCGTCATCGTCATCCCCATTGGTTACTCTTCCTCCTTGATATTACCATAAATCAGATTGTTGATCGCGTTGATATACGCAAGAATGCTCGCTTCGATCACGTCCGTACTCAGGCCGTAGCCTTTCGCCGACTCACCCTTGCTGTTGATCTTTACACTGACTTCGCCCTGCGCATCGCGTCCTTCCGTGACCGCGTCGATCGAATAATCGTCCAGCCGGACCGGGCGCCGCACGATCTTGTTGATCGCATTAAACGATGCGTCCACCGGGCCGAAGCCGATTGCGACTTTCTCCACGCGTTCGCCGTTGGCTTTGGTCAATACAATGCTGGACGTCGGCGTAATCGAGTTGCCGGAGTTGATGACATAGCGTTCCAGTGTGTACGATTTTGGGATCTCCTGCGCAAGGATGCTGCGCACCAACGCTTCAATGTCGCGGTCGCTGACGGTCTTTTTCTTGTCCGCCAAATCCTTAAATCGCTTAAAGAGCAGGTTGGACAATTCGCGGTCTACGCTGAAGCCAAGATCGTGGACACGGTCGTTGAACGCGTGCCGCCCGGAATGTTTGCCAAGCACCATTTTGTTTTCAGCAAGGCCGACCGACGACGGATCCATGATCTCATACGTCTGCTTGTTAGCCAGCATACCGTGCTGATGGATTCCAGATTCGTGCGCAAACGCATTTTCGCCGACAATGGCTTTATTCGGCTGCACCTTGACGCCCGTAATGTTGGAAAGCACGCGGCTGCTTTTATAGATCTGCGAGCTGTCAACGCCGCAGGTTGCGCCGTAATAATCCGCACGCGTCTTGAGATTCATAACGATCTCTTCGAGCGCCGCGTTACCCGCGCGCTCGCCAATGCCGTTGATCGTGCATTCTACCTGGTCGACGCCTGCCTTGATCGCAGCCAGCGAGTTGGCGACCGCCAGACCAAGATCGTCGTGGCAATGAACGGACAACCGTGCTTTTCCGACATCCTTAATGTTTTCTTTTAAATAGGAAATCAGTGCTACAAACTCTTCAGGCGTCGTATACCCGACTGTATCGGGAATATTTAAGACCGTAGCGCCCGCTTCAATCGCCACGCTGAATACCTTGCTGAGAAACTCCGGATCGCTCCGCGTCGCGTCTTCCGCTGAAAACTCGATGTCTTCGCAATATTTTCTTGCATACGCAACCATCTCGCGCGTCTGTTGAAGGACTTCTTCCCGCGTTTTCTTCAACTTGTATTCCATGTGGATGTCCGATGTTGCGATAAACACATGAATGCGGGGATGCGCTGCGAACTTAACCGCCTCCCACGCGCTATCGATGTCCTTTTCCAGCGCACGCGCAAGGCTTGCAACGCTTGTGGTTGTCAGCTCTTTTGCAATTGTCTTTACCGCATTGAAGTCGCCCTGTGAAGCTGCGGCAAAGCCCGCCTCGATCACGTCGACGCCCAACGCCTCCAGTTGTTTCGCCATAGCGAGTTTTTCTTTTATATTCATGCTGCAACCCGGGGACTGTTCTCCATCCCGCAGGGTCGTGTCGAAAATTTGAATCTGTCTCAAGTGAATCACCTCTATCCTCTTCAATCGATATTGTTTCCGGCATGCTTACCGTCATTTTACAACTGCGCCCTCGGCAGCCGAGGACACCATCTTTGCATAGCGTGACAGGTAACCCTTTTTCACGTTCGGCTCCGGTGCTTTCCATGCTTCACGCCGCCTTGCAAGCTCTGCTTGCGAAAGGTCGACGTTCAGTGTGCCCGCGGGGATGTCGATGGAAATCATGTCCCCGTTTTGGATCAAACCAATTGCACCGCCACTCGCCGCCTCCGGCGAAACATGACCGATGGCAGCCCCGCGCGATGCGCCGGAGAAGCGTCCGTCGGTAATCAGCGCAACGTCACTGTCAAGTCCCATGCCCGCAATTGCGGACGTCGGCCCAAGCATTTCGCGCATGCCCGGCCCGCCTTTCGGGCCTTCGTAACGAATGACGACAACGTCTCCTTTGTCAATCTTCATGCCGTAGATCGCCGCAATCGCGCTCTCTTCGGAATTAAACACCTTGGCGGGGCCGCTGTGTACGAGCATGCTGTCCAGCACGGCCGCGCGCTTAACGACGGCTCCGTCCGGTGCGATATTGCCCTTTAGGATTGCAATTCCGCCGGTTTTGGAATACGGCTCTTCGCAGCTGCGGATGACGTTGCGGTTTTTAACCGACGCTTTCGCCACCGCATCCTGCATCGTTCCGGCCGTAACGGTCATAAGCGAACCGTCGTAATAACCATTGTCAATAAGCTCTTTGACTACCGCGGAAACACCGCCCGCTTTGTAGAGGTCTTCCACATGGTAGGGACCGGATGGTGCGAGACGGCAAAGGTTCGGCACCTTTGCGCTGATTTCGTTAATCGTGTCAAGCTTCAGCTTTACGCCTGCTTCGTTTGCAATCGCCGTCAGGTGTAAAACGGAGTTTGTCGAACATCCGAGCGCCATATCGACGGCGAGCGCGTTGGCAAACGCCTTCTCCGTCAGAATTTGTGACGGGCGAATGTCCTTTTCCACCAGTTCGACGATCTTCATGCCCGCGTGCTTTGCCAGGCGCAGCCGCTCGGCATAAACCGCCGGAATCGTGCCGTTGCCCGGCAGCGCCATGCCGATTGCCTCGGACAGGCAAGCCATGGAGTTTGCCGTGAACATGCCGGAACACGAGCCGCAGCCCGGGCAGGCGTTGTTTTCACAGAATGCAAGGTCTTCGTCCGTCGCCTTACCCGCCTTATATGCGCCAACCGCTTCAAACACGCTGTTGAGGTCGATATTCGTGCCGTTTTGCATGCTATAGGAAAGCATCGCGCCCGCCGTTACCACAATTGCGGGAACGTCGAGGCGAGCCGCCGCCATCAGCATGCCGGGAATGATCTTGTCACAGCCGGGCATGAAGACCATGCCGTCGAAGCCGTGCGCCATCGCCATGGTTTCGCATTCGTCGGCGATCAGCTCGCGGGAAGCGAGCGAATAACGCATGCCCGCGTGTCCCATTGCGATGCCGTCGCAAACGCCGATCACGCCGAATTCAACGGGCGTTCCACCCGCCATGCGGATTCCGGCCTTGACGGCGTCGGCTAGCTTGTCGAGATTGAAGTGCCCCGGCACGATTTCGCTCTTCGGGTTCGCAATGCCGATCATCGGCCGTTGCAGTTCCTCGTCCGTATAGCCCATCGCCTTAAACAGCGAACGGTGCGGCGCGCGTTCCACGCTCTTTTTCACTGCGTCACTTCTCATCTGCGGCTGCCTCCTTATGTTGATCGTCCGTTTGTGTTTCGTGCAAAACGAAGTCGGTGATCGGCTTGCCAGGCGCAACCATTGGCGTCACCTTTTCATCGCATCCGATGTGGCAGTCGATGACCGCGGCCGAATCGGTTGAAATCGCTTTTTCCAGCGCCGCTTCAAACGCGTCCAGCGAACTTACACTGTCACCCATTATGCCGTACGCTCCGGCTAATTTTGCAAAATCCGGCCCACGGTCAAGGTCCGTCTGGGAATACCGCTTACCGTAAAACACCGTTTGCCACTGGCGAACCATACCGAGCGTCCCATTATTCATGATAACAGTAATCACGGGCAAACCATAGTGTTCCATAGTCGCAAGTTCGTTGCAATTCATGCGAAAGCTTCCGTCGCCGGAGATCAGGATCACGCGCTGGTCCGGCCTGCCAACCTTTGCGCCGATCGCCGCACCCGCGCCATAACCCATAGTTCCGAACCCGCCGGACGAAAGGAATGTGTTCGGCGTGTCATACTGATAATACCGCGCTGCCCAAAGCTGATGCTGGCCGACGTCGGTTACGATGATCGTGTCCTTTGGCGATCGTTTGTAAATTGCGTTCATGATCGTCTTCGGGTTGAATTCACAGGCCGGGCTGCCGTTTTCCTGAATCTTCAGGCTTTGAATCTGCTTCAGCCATTCTCGTCTGGCCTCCATGCTCTCTTTGGAAAGGTCGATCATTTTCAGAAGTTCGTCCAGCTCTGTTTTAACATCGCCGCGTATTGCATGTGACGTACGGATGTTTTTGTTGATCTCCGCCGCATCGATGTCAATCTGCACAATCTGCGCTTTTCTGCAAAACTTGCTGGCATTGCCCGTCACGCGGTCGTTAAACCGGCTGCCGAGTGCAATAAACAAGTCCGCCTTTGAGATGCCCGTGTTGGATGCTTTTGTTCCGTGCATTCCGACCAGACCGGCAAAATTCGGGTGCGTGGATGGAAACGCACCGACGCCCATCAGCGTTGTGCCGACCGGCGCATGCAGTTTCTCGGACAGTGCGAGGACTTCTTCTGACGCACCGGATTTCAGCACACCGCCGCCGCAAAGCAGAAAGATGTTATTTGCTTCGCGGATCATTTGCGCGAGATCCTGCAGCTTCTCTTTGTGTGGCTTATTCTTTTTGTGGAATTGCACGGCGTACTCGTCTAGTTGTTCTTGGGAAGCACGCGTAAATTCCGCCGTTTCGGCGGTTACATTTTTAGGGATGTCCACAAGCACCGGGCCTGGGCGTCCTTCTTTTGCGATAGCAAACGCTTCGCGCAGGATGTCCGCAAGCACGTCAACGTCCTTGACGATGTAATTGTTCTTGGTGATCGGCGTTGTGATTCCGGTGATGTCCGCTTCCTGAAAACTGTCTTTACCAATCAGGTCGACGTTGACGTTGCCCGTGATAAACACGACCGGTACCGAGTCAAGGTATGCCGTCGCAATGCCGGTAACTAAGTTTGTTGCACCCGGACCAGACGTTGCGATGGCCACACCGGTTTTACCGGTTGCGCGTGCGTAACCGTCGGCGGCGTGTGCCGCGCCCTGCTCGTGGGACGTAAGGATATGGGTGATTCTATCGCTGTTTTTGTAAAGTTCGTCATAGATGTTTAGCACTGCACCGCCTGGATAACCAAAAACGGTGTCGACCTGCTGTTCAGCCAGACATTCTATCAGGATTTGTGCTCCTGTAAGCTTCATCTCGTATTCCTCCTTTTTGGGGGTATAACATGCGTTTTTATTCATGCATTCGCTGCGTTCGCCGCCGCAACTTTTGGTACGGCCTGCGATTTGTGCAACTTGTATTCAATCGAATCCATCAGCGCCCGGCAGCTCGCCTGAATGATGTCGACCGCTACGCCGACGCTTGCCCAGTACTCATGCCCGTCGGTAGATTCGATGAGCACGCGCACTTTTGCGGCGGTTGCCGACTCCGAGTCGAGTACACGTACCTTGTAATCCGTCAACCGGATTTCTCCGACCTCGGGATAAAATACCTCCAGTGCTTTTCTCAATGCGATGTCGATTGCATTGACCGGGCCGTTGCCTTCCGCGGCTGTGATCTCCAGCTGATCGCCGACGAGAACCTTGATTGTCGCAAACGACGGCTTTTTTTCGCCGCCAAGCGGCTGTTCGTCGGTTACGTTCAGCATCAGCAGTTCGAAGAACTCCTTCCGCGTGCCAAGCAGTTTTCGTACTTCAAGCTCAAAGGACGCTTCTGCACCTTCGTACTGATATCCCTGGTGCTCCATCTGCTTGACCATATCGATGATGTGAGCGGCCTCGGGTGAGTCTTTTCTGATTTCCGGATAGAACGCGCGGACCTTTTCGAGGATTGCGCTTCGTCCGGCAACTTCGGAAAGCAGAATCTTTCGGCTGTTGCCAACCGAAGACGGCGGAACATGCTCAAACGTCAAGGTATTTTTCATCACACCGTCCACGTGCATGCCGCCTTTGTGTGAAAATGCGTTCCCTCCAACATACGGCGTATTCTTATGAATGCTGATGTTGGAAATTTCCGCTACCTCGTGGACGGTCTGCGTAAGTCGTTCCAGATTCTCCGGCGGTACGCAGTCATATTCTAGCTTTAGCTGCGCGTTTGCAAGCACCGTCGCCAGGTTTGCGTTTCCGCAGCGTTCGCCAAAGCCCGCAAGCGTGCCCTGTACATGCAGTGCGCCCGCTTTGACCGCCATGATGCTTCCGGCGACCGCCATGCCGCTGTCGTCATGCGCGTGGATGCCGACTGCGACCGGAAAACGGTCTAAAACCAGCTTCGTGATGTCATAGATTTCATCCGGGAATGCGCCGCCGTTCGTGTCGCATAGGCACAGGCAGTCCGCGCCGCTTTCATACGCCGCTTCCAGCGTTTGCAGTGCATATTCCGGGTTGGCCTTATAGCCGTCGAAAAAATGCTCCGCATCGTAAACGACTTCCTTGCCCTTCGACTTGAGGTAGGCAACGGTATCGCGAATCATCTGCAGGTTTTCGGGCAGCTTGGCGCGCAAAATCTCCGTCACATGGATATCCCATGATTTTCCGAAAATCGTGACGCATTCCGTCCCTGCCGCCAGCAGCGAACGAAGGTTAGCGTCGTCTTCCACGGCGATGTTCTTTCTGCGCGTACTGCCAAACGCCGTCACTTTAGAGTGCGAAAGCGGGTGTTCTTTGATCAGCTCGAAAAATTCCATGTCCTTCGGGTTTGAACCGGGGTTTCCGGCTTCGATATAATCCACCCGCAGGCTGTCCAGAATCTTTGCGATCTTAAATTTATCCTGCACGGAAAACGAGATGCCTACGCTCTGCGCACCGTCTCTTAATGTTGAATCCAGAAAAAATAGTTTTTTCACGGTTGAAACCTCCCGTTTCGTTTGCGCATACGGCGCATCTGTTGTTGCGTCGGGATAATAAAATCCCCGTCTCACTACGAGACGGGGATACGATCCTCGCGGTACCACTCATATTGGTCCTGCTTCTTATTTAAGCTAAAGCTCCGGTTGCTGAAGAAGCGGCGACCCTCTCATCAGGTTCTAACAAACCCTGGCATGTAACGGTGCCAGCCGTAATACGCTTACTCTGCTTCAGCGTCTCTGCTCGGGAGGGATCCGCTGCCTGCGTCACCGTCGGTTTTCACCAGCCACCGACTCTCTAAAGATGAACTTGCAAACAGCATGTCTCTTTCATCGCATTTCATGGAGTGTGAAATTTTCGCCATGATATCATATATTCTTTCTTAATGTCAAGGAATTTCGTGTAAATTTCACATCAAATCATACACTCTCGCCTCAAACGGCGCGAGATGGTCGCAATCAGTTGTCGACACGTTCGTCAGAAACAGCTTTCCTGCCGGGATTTCCGGTAGTTTGGCGGTTTCTTTGCTCATATTGCATACGATCGTGCAGGTTTCGTTTTCCAGCGTGCGCGTGTAGGCAAACAGTTGCGCGTGCCCGTTCCAGAGCGGTTCATAGTCGCCGTATTGTAGCGTCTTCGAGCCGTTGCGCAGAGCGATCAACGCTTTGTAGAAATTCAATATGGAGTTCGCGTCGTCCGCCTCTGTTTTTGCGTTGATCGTTTTGTAGTTCGGATTCACCATGATCCATGGTTCGCCCGTCGTAAAGCCCGCGTTTTCTTCCGCGCTCCACTGCATCGGCGTACGCGCATGGTCGCGTCCTTTGTGCAGCACGCCGCGCCAGGTGCTTTCATATCGTCCCGTCGCTCGCGCTTCGTTCAGCGCGTTGATCCCTTCGATATCACGAATCGTGCTCTCATCCGGAAACGGCGTGTTTGTCATGCCGAGTTCTTCGCCCTGGTACACAAACGGCGTTCCGCGCAGCAGCTGCATTGCAACGCCCAGCATCTTCGCCGAGCGGATGCGCAGTTCCTCCGTATCCGTACAGCCAAAGCGGGAAACAGCGCGGGACTGATCGTGATTTGACCAGAACAAACTTCCCCATCCATGTTTCGTCGCGTCCTGCCATGCATTGACGATCTGCTTGAACCGTTCCAGTTTCCATGGAACCGGATCATACTTGCCATTCGGTCCGTCGTCGATCTCCATAAGGTCGAATGGAAAGATCATGTCGAAGATTCCCGTTTTTTCGTCGAGCAGTTTTTCGCCTTCCTCCGGTGATGTAAACGGCGCTTCCCCCAGGCAGAGGCAATCCCGATTTGCATAGCAGTTTTGCCGCAGTTCTCGGATATAGTCATATAGCTTCGGCCGGTTGGCAAAGTGTTCGAACGCAAGCACGTATCCCTCGGCGTTTTTGCCGCCGCTTCCGTCCGGCAATCCTTCGTCTTTTGCAATGCAGTTGATCACGTCCATTCGAAAGCCATCCACACCTTTGTCGAACCAACGGTTCACCATTGCGTACACTTCCTTGCGCAAAGCGGGATTCTCCCAATTTAAATCGGGCTGCTTTTCGGAAAACAAGTGCAGATAATACTGTCCCGTCGCTTCGTCGAGTTTCCATGCCGACGGCGCAAAAAAAGAAGCCCAGTTATTCGGTGTTTTGCCGTCTTTCCCGTCGCGCCAGATGTAGTAGTCGCGATACGGATTGTCCTTTGATTGACGTGACTTTTGAAACCATGCGTGCTCATCGGAACTGTGGTTGACGACCAGATCCATCACGAGCTTGATGTCGCGCTTATGCAAACCGTCGAGCAACTCGTCGAAGTCCGACATAGTTCCGAACTCTTTCATGATGGCTTCGTAGTCACGAATGTCGTAGCCGTTGTCGTCGTTCGGAGAGTCGTACACCGGGCAGAGCCATATCGCACCGATGCCGAGGGCTTTCAGATAGTCGAGCTTCTCGATGATCCCCCGCAAATCGCCGATCCCGTCACCGTTTCCATCCATGAAGCTCCGCGGATATATTTGATAAAATGTCCGTTCTTTCCACCAGGCGTTTGTCATAAAAAGGTCCCTCAATCGTAAAATATAGTCTATCGTTTTATAATATGCTTCTCAATCACATCGCGCACGCCAAAGCATGCAACCAGCGCACTAACCGAAAACGCGATCAATAATAAGACGGGTATCGACCGCGGAAACCACCATGCGCAAGTCGCTAAAATCAACAGCGCGATACTTGACGCCGCGATGCCGTGCAACGGTCGCGCAAAGAGCAGCAGAAACGCATTTTTTATCAACGCGCCAAACGGCAGCCGAACATTTGCCAGCATGCAAAGCAGATTGTTGTACGCGCTAAAGAGCAATATTGCAAGAATCGCACAAAACGCTGCCGGTATCAGCGTGATTTGCGCTTGTGCCGACCAGTAAAACAGCGCCCCGAACAGCGCTCCGGCAAGTAATAATAGCATCAGCCACCCGGCCGCGAGCGTTTTAAAAAATTCGCCTTTCAACTCGGTAAAAAAAGTGCCGAAAAGAGAAAAGTCTTTTTCATCCAGCATGAGACCAACGCATTTCATCATGGCAACGGACACGCACGGAATCGTAATAAGTGGAATACAGCATACGACATACAGTACATTCAGCGCAATCAACGAAAGCAATCGCGAAATCATCACGTGAAATAGCAGTGACAGTCCTTTTTTTCTGTTTTCGCTTCCGTCTTGCTGATATCCCATTAAAAGCCACCTTCCTTTAAAGGGAGCGTGTGCGCGGTTTTATAATAGTCCGTCGGCGTCATCCCGGCATATCGTTTAAACAATCTTGTAAAATAGTAGCGGTCTTCAATCCCGACCAGATACGCAATTTCGCTGAACGAAAGATTCGTCGTTGCAATCAGCTGCTTTGCGTTGCTGACGCGCAAAAGATTGATATAATAAAAAATCGTGTTCCCGGTCGCGGCGGAAAAAACGCGGTTGAGATAGTCAAAGTTCATCTCAAAGCGTTCGGATATCCCTTCGCTCGTGATGCGCTCGGTATAGTGCGTATTCAGATAGCGAATCAGCGCGTCGACCGCGACGTCCGATTTTCTGCGGGTGCTCTCCTCGCTGATGCAGGCCGAGTTAAGATACGCGTGCGCAACCATCATTAAAAACAAATGCAGCTGTGTGGAAACATATCGTTTATACTGTTCCTCGCGCCGCTCGTAAACCTCGGACGCGGAATGTAGAATCGAGCGGTAGTCGATGCCGGAGACGTTACTTCGCTTTGGAATGCACACAACAGGGTCGGTCGGGTCAATCTCATCGAGGTTGTAGCCGATCAGCGATTTGCGGCGGTTTTCCTTCATCGCCTCCATCGCCTGATCGTCATTTTCCGCACGCTTGATCCGCTCGTGCTTAAAGTGCGCGTAGTAATAATCACAGCTCGCGGCCTTATACCCTTCATGCGTCAAATTCGGCTCCAGCAGGAAACAATCGCCCGCCTTCAAATGCACCGACACGCCGTTTTCCGTGATGTACATGTCGCCGTCACGGATGACATACAGAATGTATTCGTCGATCACACGCGCAAAATGACACCACGGCTCGTGATACCGAACGCGTCCCATCATTCGAACGCGCGGCAGCACCGTGGTGTCATACGTCAGCAGCATGAAAGATTACTCCGTTTCTATCCAAACAATTGAATAGTATTGCAGTTTGGGCAGGGTCAGCGTCTGTATCCGCCCGTTCGGGGTACGCTCGGTTTGGAACGGTAGCGATTCTGCGCACTGGGATTCGCCGTCCGGCGTGGCTGTAAATACGCCCTTGATGTCCGCGTCCAGCCGCAGGTGGATGCAGATATTCTCCAAAACCTTCGGTTCGCGTTTGCCAACGTTCCAGTTTGCGTCGTTTCCGGTTAAATTCAGCAAATGCAGCACGATGCGCTTTTTTGATTCGCGCAGGATCATCCAAACCGAGTCCGCCTGCCCGTCGGATGAAACCGTCACACCCTCTGCCAATGCAACAACGTCTTCGTTGATGCCGCCGCCAGCGGTCATGGTTACATCCATACCGCTATCATCATACAACAGCGGCGCATAACGAACAAGAAAATCGGCATAGTGAACGACCGTTTTGCAAAAATCCGGGCTCAGCTTTGCGTAATTCACATAGTAGCTGTCGCACAGCAATCCCATCTGTTCGCCGTGAACAAGCTGCAATCCGCCCGACGCCATGATCACCGCGTTTGTCAGCCGGAACGCATGTTCGGCTTGCGCAAGTGCGTTGTCTGTCTTCGCGTCTTGAAACGGCTCCATATACGCCGCAAGCACGACGGGCTTTCCAGAATCCGCCTTTGCTTTCCGAATCAGCAGGTACAAATCCCGATACGTATCATGCGGCGGCCAAACTTCGATATACATCGCGTCCTGACTGCCGGACGCAACCTTTTCCGTTGGCCAGTCGTTGACTGCGTTGAATGTCACGCCATTGTCTTCGTCAACAGCGCATACGGCCGCTTTCGCGGCGTCGATCAGCGGCAAAAACGCGTCCTCAAGCATCACTTGTTTGCCTGTTGCATCATAGATACGTTTGGGGAAACCATAGGTATCCATATGGATGCCGGAAAAACCCAGCGTCCGTATTGCGGATACGTATTCGTCCACAATATGTTTGCTCCAGCCGCAGCCGGAAGAAATATTCATGTAATAAAGCCACTCGGCAAACAGCATCGCTTCTCCGTCGCGCAGATAGGCCGCCCAATCCGGGTGCGCGGCAAATGTCTCTTTTGTTGCCGCATAGACGGCGCCGTATGCAAACGGGCGCATTCCGCGCGCTTTACAGGCATCGACCTTGTTTTGCACAACGGAAAGCGCGCTCCTGCGGCCAATCGGGTCGAGGTACGCTTCCGTAGGAGAAACCAACCGGTCGTGGCGATACATCCAGTCATAAAACTGAACGGTGTTGATGTGCAGACGGTTCATCCAGTCTACGTCCGCCGTGTCCCCGTCTTCCGGAGAAAAGTCGGATAAAAAGCCATACCGCACGACGGATTTGATTGACGATACTACATCGAGCGCCGTCTCAACTGCTCCGTACTCTGTTTCAACCACGACGCCGTAGTTTCCAACGCCCGGTGTGCCGATGTTGATCGTATCGTCGTCTTGTTTCCACTCGCATTCAATTTCCTGTTGCAGGGCGTACAGCCGAACGTGAAGGATGTGCGGAAATTTATCGTCGGAATGCAGCTCGATGCGAACGCGCTCGCCCGCGCGGTACTGCGCCCGGTCCGGACAGCAATACGCCGTCTCCATGTTGTTTTGTTTCATATCGTTACTCCTTGACGGAACCCTGCGTGAGTCCGCCAATCACCATTTTTCGTTGAAAGATTATAAAGAGGGCAATCACCGGTATCAGCGCCAATATCGACGCGGCAAATACCCATTCCCAGCGCGTGGAATACTGACCGTGCAGCCGCTGTAACAAAAGCGGCAGCGTAATCATATCCTCGCTTGCGCCAACCAGCACTTTTGCGGTGAAATACTCTTCCCAAAAGCCCTGCAGCGCAAAGATGCTCATCGTGCCGATCGCCGGTTTGGAGAGCGGCAGCATGACGCGGAAAAAGATCGTTCCGTGGCCGCCGCCGTCGACGATGACCGATTCGGACAGTGCGTCGGGCAGTCCGCGGAAAAAGTTTCGCAAAAAGAAGGTATGCCCGCAGACGTTGGTTGCAACATAGACCAAAATCAAGCCTGCACGCGTGCCGATCAGGCTTTCGTCCGACCAGGGCAAGTGCATCCCTTTCAGAATGATAAACTGCGGAATGATGTTGAGAAAGCTCGGCACCATCAGCGTAAACAGATACAGTTTAAACAGCGTTTCCCTGCCGGGAAAATCGATCCGCGCAAACCCGTAAGCCGACAATGTGGAAATAAACACCGAGATGACGACTGTAATGCCTGTGTTAATCATGCTGTTTTTCACCGCAACCGGGAACAGCGACAGCGACAGCACATAGCGAAATGCCGAAAAATCAAGCTGCGTCGGAAAGAGTTTCGGCGGATATGGCAGCACAAAGCTGAACTCTTCAAACGAGTTTGTGATCATGAACAGAAACGGCACCGAAAAGATCAAAAGCGCTGTTACAAGGATCGTCCAGATCATCATCTGGGCTATCACTTCACCCGCTTTTTTACCGCGCAAATTTCGCTTCATCAGTCGACACCGCCTTTCTCCACGGTGTCGAGCTTCAGCAGCCGATTAAGCACGACTGTTAAAACGACAATCGTCACGGCGGAGATCAGACCGATGGCTGACGCTTCGCCAAACTGAAACTGATTAAACGCCTTGTCGTAAAGCAGGTATTGCAAAACGGAAGTGCGCCCGTTCGGGTTGCCCTGCGTGAGCATCAAAACCTGAATAAACACGTTGAACGAACCGATGATCATATTGACCAGGATGTAATACGTCGTGGGTTTGAGGCATGCGATCGTGATATGCCGGAATCGCCCCCAAACGCCCGCGCCGTCCAGCGAAGCCGCTTCGTAAAGATCGCGTGGGATGCTCTGCAGCGCCGCAAGAAAGATCAGCATCGCCCAGCCGACGTTTTTCCAGATACCCATCAGCCATATCGCCGCATTACCCGACCATTCGCGCAACAGCCATGGCACATAATCGTCCAAAAGGTGTAACTTGTCCACAAGGATATAGTTAATCAGCCCGCGGTCCGAGTTGTTGAACATATAGGTGAACACAAGGCTTACGATCACCCAGGAGGTGATGACGGGCAAATAAAACCCGACCTTAAAGATCGTTTTGCCGCGCTTGAGGTTGTTGATGAGGTACGCAAAGATCATGCCCCCGAAGATGATAAACGGCACTGTAAACAATGCGTAGAGGAAGTTGTTGCGGTAAGCATACCAGAATCGTCCGCTCGGGTCGGTCAGCACGTTGACGTAGTTACTAAGCCCGATAAAGTTGATCTGCCCCTGAACGATCTTATACTCGGAAAACGAAATACGAATGGTGAAAATCATCGGGTACAGCACAAACAGCCCGACAAGAATCAGTCCCGGCAGAACAAACGGCAATGCCGCCAGCCAACCTTTGGCGCCTTTCTTCCATTTTCGTTTCGTACTTGCCTTCACGAATCCGTTCTCCTTTGCCAATATCGCTTTTCCGGTCATTTTTTAACGGTGTGCCGCAAAGCCGTTCAGCTTTGCGGCACACATTTGAGCGTTACTTTGTCGTTTACCCGAGCAGCGCGTCTATCTGCTGCGCCGCGGCGGTCAGCGTCGTCTGTACGTCTGCGCCATTGACGAAGATATCCGTCATAGCGTCGCTCCATACCTGCTGAATCTGCGAATTATTGGGCGACGGAATGCGCGCGGACGCGGATTCCAGCTGTTCCATATAGACGGACCATACGGGGTTGTCGAGAACGGTTTCGTTGTCGACAAGCGACTTGAGGACCGGCAGTTGACCTGTTTGCAGCATCGCGAGCTGTACCTCTTCGCTGGTCATGAACTTTGCGAATTCATACGCTTCGTCGGGGTGCTCGCTGGTGGAGAATACCGCGATGTTTTCGCCGCCGACAACGGATGCGCTGCGTCCTTCATAGGTCGGTATCGTCGCGGCAATGATCCCTTCCGCAAGCTTCTCGTCGTAGGAACCGAAGTACCACGGCCCTTCAAAGAACATGGCGTATTCGCTGTTGATGCCGTCCCACGCGTCGACTGTTCCGTCCACATCGCGAATGGTGAATACCTTCGCATCGTGCAAGTCAAGCATGGTCTGGATGGCCTGAACGCTCGCCGCGCCGTCAAGATAGCTGGACGCTACCGTGAAGCCGTCGTCCGTCAGCGTGCCGCCGAACAGCCAGAAATACGGATACAAATCCCAGTCGCCAACGCCGGAGACATTCAGAGAGTATGTCCCGCGGTCTTTCGCGGCGGCGATGAACTCTTCCATTGTGGCGGGTGCGCCGTCAATGCCAAGCTCCGCCATGATCGCCGTGTTGATGACGGCCGCTTTGCAGTTGGTGTCCAGCGGCACGCCGTAATAGCTGCCCTGATAGAGGTTCGTCGAAAGCGGGCCTTCCAGATAATTGCCCGCAAGCGTTGCAAAATCTTCATAGTCGCTGAGCGCAACCAGTCCGCCCTGCGCAGCGTATGCCGCGGTATTCACGATGTCGATGCGGGCAAGGTCCGGGCTTTGACCGGTGCCGAACGACGTTACGATCATCTCATGATACTGACTGCTGTCCTGGCGGACGACCTCAATTGTAATTTCCGGATGCAGCTCGCTCCACATGGGAAGGACAGCGTCCTCAAACTGCGCTTCTTCCGCGTCGCCATACGTATTCCAGAACGTCAGCGTAACGGGTTCCACCGTTGTTTCTTCCGGCTCGGTCGCTACCGTTTCTTCCTGCTGCGTTTCCGGTTCGGTTGCTTCCGTCGTTTCCGTGGATGCGTTTCCGCAGGCGGACAGACAGCCAACTGCCAGCATCAGCGCTGCTAGTATCGCAATAAACTTTCTGAATGACATACTGTGTTTCCTCCTCGATAGATTTGTTTTTGTTGAAATGCGCGTGCGGCTTTTGTATTTAAACCGCCTTGTTGTATCTCGATTTTACGCGCGATTTCGCATAAAACAAATTGATGAGAATGACAATATTTGTATTATAGCGACTTTTCTGTGAAAAGCGAATCGCGCTTCCCATCTCTGCGCATATTGATAAAAATCGCTCTATCAACACCATACTCCAGAGCGTATGCGCTTGTAAATATAAAAAAGGCACGGCATTGCGCCGCGCCGTTATAGGCTCATTGTCGTTTTTTTGTCGATTCACGAATGATGAGTTTAGGAAGCGTGATATAGGTTTGAAACTGCAGCTTTGGTTTTTTGATTTTATCGAGGATCATCTTGCCCGCCTGCATGCCGAGGTCGTACACGTCGATATTGACGACGGTCAGCGGCGGGTTGGTAATCCGCGAAAACGGATAGTCGTCAAACGTTACGACCGCAATCGCGTCCGGTATGGGTACCTTGTTTACGTTCAGGGCATTGATGCAGCCGAGCGCAAGCCGGTTGTTTGCGCAGACGATCGCGTCCGGCTTGGTTTGACCGGCTAGCAGTGTCTTCGTCATATCGAATCCGTCGTCAATCGTGGACTCTCCCCGCATAATGAGATCGTCCCGAAACTTCAACCGCGCTTCCTGCATCGCGAGTTTCGCGCCTTTCAGCCGTGCCTCCGATATTGCGTCCATCTCTTTTCCGCCGATGTATGCGAGCAGCCGCTTTCCTGTTTCCAGCAGATGCAGCGCGGCAAGTTCACCCGAAAGCGGGTTATTGTTGTCGATCCAGCACAGCTTAGACGGAAAATTCGGCGTGCCGATGACGACATGCGGAAATTCATATCGCAAAACCAACTGCGAAAGCTCCCGCGTCATGATCGCCGCATGAAAGACGATTCCGTCCACGCTCTTTTGCAGCATGAGTTCTTCGACGGCCGCGCAGTTGCCCTCCGCCATGTCGATGACGACAAGGCTGTAACCTTTGCGTGCCAGCGCATGCTGCAAGCCGGACATGATTTCGAACATATGCGGATTTTGGAATGCAACGTCCCGCTCCAGCGTGGTTACAAACGCGACGCTTCCGGACGCCTGCTTTGCAAAACTCTGCGCGCGGCGATTCGGCGTATATTTCAATTCCCGCATCGCGGCACGAACGCGCTTCACCGTCGCTTCCGATATGGAATACGACCCGTTGATCACTTTGGAGACCGTAGCGGTGGAGGTGTTCGCCAGTTTTGCCACGTCCTTAATCGTCGTCGCCATCGAAAGCTTCCCCTCCTAAAACGGTTTCCCTTAGTTTTGTAAATATTATATCGACCCGCTCAGCGTTTGACAATTGTATACCCAAACGGCGCAAGTGTCTGCCCGTCGAATCCTGTTGTCAGCAATGTTTCACCAACGCGCAGTTCTTCGGGTAATTCAATCGCTGTTTGCTGCGCGTTCAGGATGATTGCAAGGCGCTTCTCGTCGTCGTACCGTTCAAACGCATAAAGACCTTGCTCTGCGCACAGCGTACGAAACTCACCGGTCCGCAGACAGGCGTATTGATTTCTAAGCGCAATGACGTCCCGAAAGAACATCGTCAGCTCCGTTTCTTCAAATCGCATCGGCGCACGATAGTCCTCTTCCAAAACGCCGAATATTCCCTGTTCGTCCCCGTAAAAAATGGACGGTGCCCCCATGAACGTCATCACAAACAACACCGCGAGGCGATATTTTCGTTCGTCGCCATCGCAGCGCGACAAAAACCGCGGCACGTCATGGCTGTCCAGCAGATTCAGCTGCCCGAACGTGAGGTTTTTTCGGTAGCGCATCCGCATATCGGTTACACGGGAATCGAACGCCGCGGCGTCAATACTGCCGGTGGCAAAAAAGCAATCGCAATGCTTCATCATGTCGTAATTCATTGTGGAATCGAACGTCCGACCGTCCAGCCAGTACGGTGCGCTCTGCCAAACTTCGCCGATGATCGCCGTTTCAGGTTCCGTCGCTTTCACAGTATCTCTGAACGCCTGCCAGAAGCCAATGTCAACCTCATCCGCAACGTCCAGTCGCCATCCGTCGATTCCGAATTCCTTGATCCAGTACGTTCCAACGTCGAGAAAATATTGGCGCACGTCCGGATGACCCGTGTTGAGTTTGGGCATGAGCCGCTCGTAAGCAAAGCATTCATAGTTTGGTATTTCTTCGCCCGTTTCGGGTTTGATTACGGGGAATTCCAGCGAATAGAACCAGTCCTTATATGCCGAGTGTTCACCTTTTTCAACCACGTCCCGGAACGCAAAGAAGTTCCAGCCACAGTGGTTGAACACGCCGTCGATAATCACGTGCATGTTTCGCTCGTGACAGGCGTCAACCAGCGCGCGGAAATCATCGTCGCTGCCGAAGCACGGGTCGATGTGATAGTAATCCAGCAAATCGTATTTATGGTATTCGCCCGCAACAAAGATCGGATTCAGATAGATGCAGTTGAAGCCAAGCCCGGCGATGTAGTCGAGGTTTTCCGTAACGCCGTTAATCGTTCCGCCCAGTTTGCCGTTAACGGCAAAGCCGTTGTAATCCATTTGCGTCGGAACACGGCTGATCGAGCGTTTGCCGGTTGCAAAGCTGTCCGGAAAGATGTTGTAGATAATTGCGTTTTTCAGCCATGTAGGAACATCCGAAATGTCCTCCCTGCGATTGTATGGCAGTTTGAAAAACTCCGAGCGTTCGTTTGCAACGTGGTCATAAAACAAATCGCCGTAATACAGCGTGGTCTCCGTTCCGTCGGAGAGTTCAAAGTAATAGCACACGCGTTTGTAGGGGCTCAGCAGCGTGACCTCAAACCAGTCGAACAGTTCGCCGGTCGCGACTTTTTCCATATCGACTCCGGAGAACAAAACCGGGTTGACGCGGCAGGCCGTGTCGCCGTAAAACAAGCGGCAACGGACGAGATCGTCTTTTGCCGCGCGCAGTCGAAACACGATGCGGCTTTCGTCGACACCGTGTGCAAAGTTGGACATAGGTTGATGTAGGATTGCTTGTTTTATCATGTAGTTCTTCGTAACTTTCTTTTAAATATTATGTGGTTTATCCCTTTACGCCGCCCGCGGTCAGGCCGGACACCATGTGTTTTTGCACATACAGGAAGATCAACAGCACCGGCAGCGAGATCACAAGCGAAGCCGCGGCAAACACCGGCCAGCTGCCGGACATTTCGCCCGCCTGGAGCGAATACAGCCCCGCCGCAAGCGTATATTTGCCCGCGCCGGTCAGGAACGTGATGGCGTAGATGTACTCGTTCCAAACATAGATGAGCACCATCACCGCGGTCACAACGATGGAAGGCTTTGCCAGCGGCAGAACGATACGCCATACGATCTGGAGTTCGCTCGCGCCGTCAATGCGCGCGGCTTCCTCAATGTCGTAAGGAATCGTATCGAAATAACCCTTCATGTTCCACAGGCCGAATACCGCCATCGTTCCGGTATAGACGATGATCAACCCAATCCGGGTATTGATGAGTCCCAGCGGATTCATCAGCTTATAGATGGCGAACATGGACAATAATGACGGAAACGCGTTGAGCAAAATCAGCATATTCAGCATGGGTCGTCTGCCCCTAAAGCGCATTCGTGAAAACGCATACGCCGCCGGAATGGAAACACTCAACGCGATGGTGACGGTGCACACAGCCAGTATAACGCTGTTTTTGAACCACAGCAAAACGGATTCCTCCGTAAACACTGCTTTGTAGTTTGCCAGTGTAAACGCCTTCGGCAAAAATGAAAAGTCGGACGAAAGCAGGTTGTTGCTTGCGTTGAACGAAACCGACAGTGCATACAGAACCGGAATCATCGTGATGAAGCAGAAGATGATAAAGAATGTATGCAGCGAAATTTTCTTTGTGATGGTAAGCGCCTTTTTTTTGCTTTTTTGCGTCATGCTCATGCGCGCTTCCTCCGCATTTCCTGATTGGTCATGATGGTAAACGCGATCATCAAAACGAATATGATGATGGAAATCGCAGAGCTGTAACCGTAGTTGCTCGTAATAAAGGCGTTTTCATAGGCGTATGTTAAAATCGTGTGGATATTTGCGCCGCTTGGCGAGCCCGCCTGCTGCGTCAGCAGATACACCACGTCGAACTGCTTGAACGTCGTAAAAATCGTAATCACGACCGCCGGGCCGATGACCGGTTTGATGAGCGGAACGGTGATCATCGTCGTTTTCTGTAGTCGGTTTGCGCCGCAGATCTGCGCGGTTTCATACAGGCTCCGGTCAACGCTTTGCAGCGCACCGTCGATGATCATAATCATAAACGGCAGCGCAAGCCAGAGGTTGACCACCGTACAGCAGATAAACGCGGAAACGTCGCCCGCAAGCCAGTGGACCATGCCGAGGCCGAGTTTCTCCATCCATTGATTTAACAGGCCGAATGTGGAGTTGAACATGCCGGTTTTCCACAGCAGGATGGACACATAGCCGGGCATCGCCCAGGGGAACATGAGGATCGTTTTGTAGAACCCTCTGCCTTTTAAGTTCGGCGAATTCAGCAGCGACGCCAGCATGAAGGCAAGCGTAAGCTGGATCGCCATATTCACAACCGTCCAGAGGATTGTTCGCAGCAGCGCTGCGAGGAAGCCGGAGTCCAGAACCAGCAGCGCCTTTTTATAATTCTCCAGGCCAATAAATTCGAAGTTGAACCAGTGGTAGAGGTTCATGTTGGTCAGTGAAATATAGGCGGTATATAAAATAGGAAAGACAACCACCACAAAAATCAACAGAAGCGAAAGCCCACTGTAGAGATATGCGTGCCGGTTATCGTTCTTTTGTTTGGTCATTTTGCCGCCTCGTTCCACTGCCGAATCGTCCCCTTCGTCACTTCATCGCCTCAATGAGCTGTTCGGCCTTCGTCTGATATTTCGTCGTCTCGGTCTCGACCACGCCGCCGGACATATTCACCGCAACAAGCAAATTGCCTGTGACCGTCCACATAACGTCCATCTCCGGAATGTTCGGCATGGGTTTTGCCGTCATGGCGATTGCGCGCATGGTCGTCACCATCGGATCGCTCGTGACGCTCTCGTCGTCATAAGCCAGCACATTTGCCGGTGCACACCCGCTTGCGTTTGCAAGATCAATTCCTACCTGCGGGTCGGTCAGAACATTGAGCACGCTCACGATGGTATCATGCTTGCTCTCGGCAGCAACTTTCAGCACATGCACGCCCTGTACGCCTGTGTACGGCGCAAGCGGCAATCCCGTTTCATCCACAATCGGCATCGTGGAAAAACCGAGGTCGATTCCCGCTTCCCGTGCGGACGGGACAAGCCACGGGCCGCCGATGATCGAGTCGGCCATGCCACTTAAAAACAGCGTGTTCACCGTCGAATATTCGCTTTCGCCCGGCATGAATTCCAAAAACTTTTTATGGTATTTCAGCGCGGCGCGCACTTCAGCCGAATCCAGCAGCGGCGTGCCGTCGTCGGAAATCAGACTCCCGCCAAATCCGTTGATCCAGGGTACGCTGTAATATGCCGTACTGTGCTGCTCAACAAAGCCAAAATGATCGCCCGACGCGTTCTTCTGCATATAAGCGTAGAGTTCGTCCGTCGTTACGGGCACTTCGTCTTCGCTCATGAGGTCTTTGTTGTACAGAAACAACAGCGTTTCAAAATAGAGCGGCAGTTGGTAGAGCGTGTCCTTATAGATGGCGGATTCAATGGTGACCGGCAGATAATTTGAAAGTGTCTCTTCATCCACAAAGTCCGTAACCGGTGCAAGGATACCAAGCTCTGCATAGACGCCGATTTTATCGTGTGCAAACAGATACATGTCCGGCGCGGCGCTCGGGTCGTTGCCAACCAGCTTGAGCGCTTCGGTCAGCCCTTCCTTTCGAACCAACTCCACGGTAACGTCCGGCAGCTGCTCTTCAAACGCCTTTTGCAGCACCTCGGCAACCGCGTCCTCCTTGTCATGCCAGATCACAATTTTATTTGTGTCTACCTGTTTTGTCGCGCATCCCGTCATCGGAATCATCGCTCCGATCAATAGAATTGCAACAAGAATACTCCATACTTTTTTCATAAAGCCGCTCCCCGCTTGCCGCGCAATTTGCGTCGAGCGGGCAGAAACCTGCCCGCTCCCGTTTGATTTCATCGTGTCTAATTATGCGCTCTTCTTTTTCTTTTTGCTGATTGCAATTCCGCCGACAACGCCGCCGGCCACAACCACGGCAGCAACCAGAATCCAGAGCCACGTCAGGTTGGCCGTCGCTTCTTCAACAGCCGGTTCTTCTGCCGCAACACTCTTTTCAGTCTCCGTCACAGCCGCCGTATCCTCGGAAGGTTGTTCATAGTTCAGAACATAGTTGCCATCCGCATCCACCACGAGCCAGAGCTCTTTTGCTTCCATCTCGATGTCGGCGGTTTGAACTCCGCCCAGATTTGCGTTGATGATTACACGGTTGACCCACATCGGTAGTCCGTAGCTGTACCAACCGTCTCCGTCGTCAATCATATCGGCTCCCGGCCAGTTTGTAAACACGTTGGTGCCGTCCGGATCGGACCAGGACCAGATACCCGGCATCGTCCAGCTGTCATCCACTTTTGCGTGTACGGTAAACGTCGGTTCGGCGGGCTTTTCATATGCAATGCTCGCTTCTTCCGCGCTCGTTACGCTGACCCAGACGTCCTTGCCTGTTTCAATCGAATAATCGCTCGTCTGCACCGTGCCTTCGTTGGCGTTGATGATCACGTTTTCCATGTTTGCAGGAACGTCAATCGCATACCAGCTGTCTGTCATAAGTTCCATCGCACCGCCCGGCCATGCTTCAAAGGCGTTCACGCCGTCGCTCGTCCAGGCCCATGCACACGGATCGGCCCAGTCTTCGGGAACCTGTGCATAAAGTGTAATCGTAGAAACATATTCCGGCAGGTCACCGGTCGTTTGCTGATCATAGATTACCGTAAACGTTGCGTTTTCGCCTTCCGCTTCGGTGGGCGATACCGTAATCCACATGTTGTTCGGTTCAATCGCGCCGTCTCCGGTCTGAACGCCGCCTTCATTGGCGTTGATAATCACGTTCGCCATGGTTTTAGGAATAAAGATGTAATACCAGCCCGGATTTTCCGCATCGGCCGTCATCTCGCCGCCCGGCCAGGCGTCGAACGCACCTTTACCGTCCACATCCCAAGCCCAAACGCAAGGATTCTCCCATCCGTCCGGTACAGCGGCATAGATGAGGCACACATCGTCAGCGGTTAACAGTGCTTCCGCCGGTTCTTCATACGCCACGTATGCCGGCATGTCACCCGCCGTCAGCTGATCATATGAAATAGCGGCGCTCGTGTCGTCCGAAACCGTGATCCAGAGATCGTTCGCCTCAATCGCATAATCCGTGGTTTGAACGCCGCCCTCGTTTGCGTTGATAATGACAAATGCCATCGTATCTGGAATGTACATATAATACCACCCCGGGTTATTGTCATCCGCGCTCATCACTGCGCCCGGCCAAGCGGAAAACGCGCTTGCACCGTCAGCATCCCACGTCCAGATGCACGGGCTTTCCCATCCATCCGGTACTTGCGCATAAACGCAGATATAGCCGTCTTCGGCAAGCGCGCTCATCGGCACCAGCGCAAGCACCATAAGAACCGCCAAAAACAGCGCAAGAACTTTCCCTGTTCGTTTCATGTTTGTTCCTCCTCCAATATTTGTTTTTGTTCGCATAAATTCGGATATTTTAATGAAAAATAGATTGTTTTGCAAAACCAATATAGCATCTCACCAAAGCATCATCAAGGAAATTATAGGTAACCGCTTTCCTTCTCGTCATTCGAACGATATTGCTTTTTTGTTTCCGTGTTCCTATTTAAAGAAATACTTTTTGAATATTCCTAAACACAATCACTCTTTGTTAGACCGTCTTTTCTCAAGTATGGATTCTCACGTTTATTCTTGACAGCCCTGTTTCCGTATGCTATTTTTAGTTTACTAAAACGTTCAAGTAGGCACAAATATGCGTTCAACGTCCAACAACATTACAATGAAAGACATTGCGAAACGGATGCACGTCAGTGTTACAACCGTTTCTAAAGTGCTGAACGGACATCAAGATATTTCCGAGCCTACAAGACAACGCGTCTTACAAACGGTTAAAGAGATGGGATATGTTCCAAATCTGATGGCGGTCAATCTTCGATGCAACAAAGGCAACATGGTTGGCTTGGTGCTCTCGGATATTTCGAAGCCGTATTTTTCCAAAGTCATTCACGGATACGAAAGCACGCTGCTCGCGGCCGGTTACCAGACATTGATCTTCAATTCTCTTGAGCAGGCTGACCGGCAATACCAGATTTTAAAGCAGATCGCCTCCATGTATCTTGCCGGTGTGATCATTGATCCAGCCCAAAATTCTCAAAGCAGCAAAGAAGTCCTGGATTCGATGGACATTCCTTATGTCTTTTCCAACCGTTACTTCGCACAGGATGAGGACTATTATGTAGCTGCGGACAATAAAAAAGCGAGTTATCTTGCAACAGAGCACCTAATTCAGCGCAAACCGGGATTCCCGGTCTTGTGTATCAACGGTCCCGACAATATTTCTCCGACAATCCGACGTTATGAGGGATATTTAGAAGCTCTCAAAGACGCGAGTATTCAACAAAAATCCGAATGGGTCTTTAACAATCTATACGATCTATCCGATGCATACACCATTGGCAAAAAAATTGCCAGTACCTTTCAACCGCCGTTTTCGATTTTTTGTTCGACCGACCAACTCGCCGTCGGCGTTCTTCGCGCATTGCATGATTCCGGTTTGCGAGTACCAGAAGACGTTGGCATCGTTGGTGTGGACGATGTGGATATGGCTCCGTATTTAACGCCTTCCTTATCGACCGTCTCACTGCCAAAAGAATCTATTGGCGAGACAAGTGCAAATTTATTGATCACCCTTATGAACGGCCAGCCGGTCGAGACGCCACGTTATCTGCTGGATCCTAAACTGATTATTCGGGAAACTTCTTAACCGCTCAAAAACCTTTTTTTATTTTTTCCGCTACTGTAACGTTTAAGTTATCGAAACAGTTATCTCTGGTAAATCACCGCTTTTTTATTTTAACGATTACTTTATCGTTTTAGTTGCCTTTAACCATATTATTTTTATTCTATGAGCAAGTGAAAGGAAAACGAACATGACCAGAACAGTGAAAGCAGCCGTACTCGAAGCTCCAGGCAAGATGTCGATTCAGGAGTTTCCGTATCCCGATCTAGGCAAAGGCGCGGCAATCTGTCGCGTGTTACTCGCAGGCGTTTGCGGCACAGACAAGCACAGCTATCGTGGGGAAAGCGTTCAGTACAAGGGCACTGAAAACGAAATTGATTTGCCTTACCCGATTATTCAGGGGCATGAAAATGTCATGTTGATCGAAGAAATTGATACTGAAGGCGCAAAAACTTTGGATTATGACGGCAACATCCTTAAGCCGGGCGACCGCGTTACGATGTGTCCCGATGTAGTTTGCGGCAATTGCTGGTACTGCAAAAATTTTCCAACATATCCTTGGTGTGAACATCTCCAATTCAGCTATGGCAACATGCGCTCCTGTAACGATGGAAAGCACCTTTACGGAGGATACTCCGAATATGTTTATATCGAACCGGGAACCCGGCTTTACAAAGTTCCGGACGGACTGCCGGACAGCATGGCTGTTTTGACAGAAGTCTTGTGTGTGACCGGCACGCTGGACAAGGCCAAGGAATTCAATTCTTTCTCACTGGAAGGCTTTAACTACAACGATACGCTGGTTGTCCAGGGCGTCGGCCCGCTTGGATTGGCACATATCATAAAAGCGCGAATGATGGGCGCAGGTAAAATCATTGCAACCGATATTTCCGACTATAAGCTGAACCTCGCAAAAGAATTTGGGGCGGACGTTACGTTGAACGTCAATAGAACCACCGAAGCCGAAAGAGTCGATATCGTTATGCAGCATACGCATGGTCGCGGTGCAGACTTGGCGGTGGAATGTGTAGGCCGGCCGCATGTCGTACCGGAGGGATTGCGGATGCTTCGCAAAGCAGGGATGTACCTCGAACCCGGCAATTTTGTAGATTGTGGCGAAATCCCCATCAATATTCATGAAATTTGCTCGAAAAATCTGCGTATCGTAGGCATGAGCAACCATACGCATACAGGCTATCGAGCGCACATGGAGATGATGGAGCGTTCAATCAACTGGTTCCCTTGGGAAAAATTCATCAGTCATCATTTTCCAATCGATCAGGCTGAAAAAGCGATCTTAACCAGCATGAGCGAAGAATCGATGAAGGTTGTTTTGGACCCAAGCATGAAATAGTCGAATGAAAGGAGGTCAAGAAATGTCCAGCCAAGAGGTATTACTGCGCTTTCGGCATATTTCAAAAGAATTTCCCGGTGTCAAAGCCCTGGATGATGTTTCATTTGACGTTAGACGTGGCGAAGTACACGTTTTGCTGGGTGAAAACGGTGCAGGCAAATCCACGCTGATCAAAATGCTTTCCGGTGTTCACACACCGAGTTCTGGTGACATCGTTTTAAATGGCAGGGAAATTCGACCGGCCAATATCCAGGAAGCTCGCGCGCTGGGGATTGGCGTCGTCTTTCAGGAAAATAGTCTGGTTCCGCACCTTAGTGTCGCTGAAAACGTGTTTTTAACGCGAGAGTTTCGCGACAAATTTGGTTCGATCGACTGGAAAAAAACCAATTCCGAGTGCGAGCGGTGGATTGCAGAACTGGGGATGCGCATTGATGTGCGTGAAGCTGTAAAATGTCTTTCGGTCGCAGAACAGCAGATAGTGGAAATAGTAAAGATTCTATCCCAGAATCCTTCTTTGATCGTTTTAGACGAACCTACATCCGCACTGTCGGAAAAAGAAATCAAAAATCTGTTTCAAATCGTAAAACGTCTGCAGGAAAAGGACATCACATTTATTTATATTTCCCATCGTATGGAGGAAATACAACAGATTGGTGACAGTGCCTCCGTTTTACGCGACGGACAATATATCGACTATATTCCAAATGTGCGGGAAATCAGCCTGGACGAGGTTATTAAATTAATTGTCGGACGAAAGTTGGAGGATAAATTTCCGGAACGCAACGTAACTCTCGGGGAAACTTTTTTCGAGGTACAGGGTCTTTCGGTCCCTAAAACAATTTATGACATATCGTTTCAAGTACGCAAGGGTGAAGTCGTTGGTCTCGCAGGTCTCGTTGGTGCAGGGCGAACTTCCACTGCAAAAGCTATCATCGGCGCTCTTCCGAGAAACGCGGGAAAAGTACTCGTCGACGGAAAAGCAGTTTCCATCAAATCCCCACGGGACGCTATTCGCTCCGGTATCGGTTATTTACCGGAAGATCGCAAGTATGAGGGGTTGATATTGACAAAACCAATCCGCGAAAATATCACGTTGGCTTGTCTGAAAAGCTTCATTCGAGGCGGCATCATTCGAAACAAACTGGAAAGCTCTGCCGCCGAGCGCTATCGGGATGTGCTTAGGATCAAGATGCCGGATATCGAGCGCTGGGCAAAATACCTTTCAGGTGGGAATCAACAAAAAGTAGTGTTTGCCAAATGGTTGTGCGCTGATTCTAAAGTCTATATTTTTGACGAACCGACGCGTGGTATCGACGTTGGGTCCAAACGGGAGATCTATCAAATCATTAATGATCTTGCTGCACAGGGCGCTGCCATTATCGTTATTTCTTCCGAGTTGCCCGAAATCCTTGGTATTTGTGACAGAGTCGTCGTACTGCACGAAGGAAGAAAAACCGGAGAATTGCTACGAAGCCAGGCAACACAGGAAAAAATCATGTACTACGCAATTGGAGGCAAAAACAATGAAAAATAAACGGTCCGGCACGCTGAAGTCCGTAAGTAAAAAACCGTGGTTTTCCAGCATCATCATTTTTGCGGTCGTGTTTATCGGCATGAGCCTGCTTGCGCCGGATACATTCTTAACTGTCAGTAACATCACAAACGTCCTTCGTCAGGGTGCAGTTTACGCCATTATGGCCGTCGGCATGACATATGCCATTATGATTGGCGGCATCGACCTTTCGCAGGGCTCTGTCCTGGCGGTCGTCGGCGTTGTTGTCGGCATGGTGCTGAAGGAGGGTGAAGGAAATATGCTGCTCGCTATCTTCGCCGGACTTGGCGTTGGCGCATTGATCGGTTTGCTGAACGGCGTTATCGTCGGATTTCTTGACGTCCCGGCGTTTATTGCAACACTCGGCACCATGTACGGCATGCGCGGCGTTGCGCTGATTCTGACCAATGCGTCTCCTGTTGGCGCGGATTATGCGCCGTTTCGCGTGTTGGGTACCGGATATTTTCTCGGCATTCCACTTCCGGTCTACCTGGTCGCAATCGTCGCAATTGCCGGTCAGTTTATTTTAACCAAGACTGCAATCGGACGATACATTCTCGCTGTCGGCTCGAACGCGGAAGCAAGTCAACTATCCGGAATCAATGTTCGAAAAGTTCGTGTTGTCGCGCATGTGTTTTCCGGCGTCGCAGTTGCCATTGCCGGTATCATGTACCTTTCGCGCTTAGGCGCAGCCCAGCCAACCGCCGGTAACAGCTATGAGCTGGAGGCTGTTTGCGCAGCGGTCATCGGCGGATCATCCATAATGGGCGGAGAAGGAAGTATCGTCGGAAGCGCAATTGGTGCAATGGTCGTTATGGTGCTCCGCAACGGTATGGTATTGCTTGGCGTTTCAACCTATTGGCAGCAACTCATCATCGGTACAGTTCTTGTTGCCGCAGTCATCTTCGACGTAATGCGCAAAAAAGCCGAAGCGCGCAAGGTTCACTAAACCAGTTGTCTTTCAGCAACAAGGGTTGTTGAGAAAAATAAAAAGGAGAAAGAGAAATGAAAAAAGTACTATGTTTCGCGATGATCCTGTGTTTGGTTCTCGCAGCGGTAGGATGCAGTCCCGCCGCAACCACCGGGGCGGAAACGACCGCCAAAGAGACTCAGTCCACGGAAACAACCGAGGCAACCACTACCGAACAAGCCACCGGAGAGGAAACCCTTACGTTTGCGTTGCATCAAAATGTAAAGATTCACATTATGATGTTAATGGAAAGTCCTTTTTAATGTAAAGCCAGCCAGCAGAAGGCTGAAAACAGCGGCACCGAGCGCCAGCCGACTTTACATTAAATATTGCTATACAAGCGTATCCAAAAAATCCATGAGGGTATGCTTTTCCTCTGCGGTATAGAAATCCGCGCTTTGGGGGACCGTCTTTGCTGATGCTCGTTCAATAGCCTTACGGGTTACTTCCGGATTGGATGTTAAATATACCTGTGTCGTTACTACGGAGGAATGCCCGAGGAAGTCTCTGACGTTATAGATATTGACTCCTGCATTTACCAGGTGTGTCGCCTTGCTGTGTCGCAGCAGATGCGGGTGGGCATTCGGTTCGAATTCATTCGGATGTTTCTCCCGGAGACTGTCGGCATACTTACGGAGGATATATCGTATCCCCTGACGGGTGAGCTTATCGCCGCGATGGTTAGTGAACAGCAGATCATCGGAATCAAGCCTGTAAATGCTGATATATTTTTGGATGATTTTTTCGGTATCGGTCAGTATTGGTATCTCACGGTATTTATCACCTTTCCCGTGTACGTAGATTCTGCGGCCTTTCTCAAACTGGATGTCAGATACCTTCAAATCAATCAGCTCCTGAGCGCGGCATCCGGAATCGTAGAGAAGTGACAATATTGCCAGATGACGGATGCCTTGCCGGTTATTGCGGTCTATGGAATGAAGCAGGTGTCCGACTGCATCTTCCGTCATATAGGCAGGCGGTCTCTTTTCGACTTTTGTAAAAGGGATGTTCATCACACTGTCGCAATGAACAGCCAACTCCGGCGCTGTCATCTGGACATAGCTGTAAAAAGATTTCAGATGAGCAAGCCGGACATTTTTTGTAGACGCCGAATTATGTCTTTCCGATTCAAGCCACATCAAGAAAGACAGGACACAGTCTTTATTGATGTCAGTAATTGGTGTCCGCCTTTTTTTAGATCCCGACGATTTTAGATAGATCAGTAAAAGCCTGAACGTGTCCCGGTAGGAGGAGAGCGTGTTGCTGCCGTAATTATGCTGGCCAATCAGATAAGACATGAAATACCTCTGTACGTAATAAGATAGAAGGTCATTCATCATCGTCATTTACCTCCGGTATTAGTTTCCTGAGGGAGTCCTCTTTCGCAAAGAAATCGTGATAGCCGCTGTCAGTGAAATGAATATATCTTTCCGTATCTCGAAAATTCACATGGCCGACATACGCGGCAAGTATCGGTACTGCCGTATAAAAATCCATTGCTGCAGAGAGCATTTTTTCAAGGCTCTTTGAACAGAAGGTATGCCTAAGCGAGTGAATGTTCGGCGTTGATCCGTCAGGTCTGTAGATCCCCGCCATTCTGCAGAGCTTACGAAAGATACTTCTGACGGTATCATAGGAATAAACATGCCCTGTCTTGGGCGACCTGAATAAAAGTTCGTCGTCTCCAATGGTAGTCATATATTTCCGTATGACCGAATTAAGGCTGTCAGACACTGGAATATATCTGGAAACACCATTCTTGCCATTGACAGCCTTTATGACTCCGTCATCACAATTGATATCAGATCGCTTTAATACAAGGACCTCGCTGATACGCATACCTGTACCGGCAAGGATACGGATGATGATGGGGTAGATTTCCGTACGCCTTTCCCGGTGCTGCCATCTCCGGAGATTATCTGCCGCATCGACCAGCCTGATGATCTCATCATCACTGAAGATGTATGGCCGGAACTGGCAGTGAAGTGAACGGGTATATCTCCATGGCAGCTGATAGCACTGGATACCGAGTGCGCTGAGAAATGCCAGGAACTGACGCAGGTGTGTGATTCTCGCATAACGTGTCACTTCGCTTACTCCCGGTCTTGGTTTAAGGAGCTCTTCTACCATCTGCCGGGTGATTTCAAGTGTGCCATAGCTGTTCAGGGCATCGTTGAGATGCTTCATCCTTGATAACGCGGAATGCCCCACTTTTTCGCCTTTGATTCGTTTGTATTCGATGAATCCTTCGAAGTATGGCTTAAACAGGCCGTCCTGGTATGACTGAAATTCTTTGTCATTGATCATATGCGGGCACCTCCAGAGCAGCTGCTTTTAGATGCTTCAAATCAGACCAGATATACTGCTTAGTTGACTTTATTGTCGTATGGCCAAGAATGGTGGCAATCTCATTAATCGGGACATCATCCGATAGAAGGTCGGTTGCCAGGCTAAAACGCATCGAATGAAGACCGTGATGCTTGTTATCGGTATTTACGCCTGCTTTTCTAAAATAGGCAGTGACTTTCGATCCAAAGTTGTCCTTTTCTGAATAAGGGACATGTGGATGCAGATATCGAATAAAGACATGCGGATCCGGAGAAGACGGTCTTACATTCCTGAGATAATCAAGAAGTGCCAACATCGTCTCTTCGGTAAGCGGCAGCTCGACATATCTCTTTGTCTTCTTCTGATAAAGGGATATCGTTTTTTTCTGCCAGTGGATTGAGGAAAGATACAGTTCCCGGATATCACTTACCCTGAGCCCATAGACACAGGCGAGAAGCATCATCGCATAAATGGTCTTTCCCCACTTGCTCGTACGATCCACAGCATCCATCACCAGTTTCAATTCGGTAGTCGTATAATAGGATTTCAATTGGTCATTTTTCTTCAGGCGGAATCCGCATAACAAAGGATACGGGTCAAACTCCAGCCCATCACGAATTACGGGACAGGTCAAAAAATTCCTCAGGGTATATGCTGCATATCTCTTGCCATTGCTGGAATTCGCCTGTCGTCTTTGCAGGTAAGAAAGGATGGATTCCACCGATATCTGACCAATCGATGCAATACCGGCGCTATCAATAAACCGAAGAAAATCAATCGTAACGACAGTTTTTCTGCGTATGGTCCCTAGACTGTTCCCTTTTTCCTGAAGCCATTCCCTGTATGAAATCAGCTGTGGGAGAAATGTTCCAACATATGGTTCCCTGTCATAGACATACTCACGTTTTGGTTTATTTCCATTGATAACATCGATTAGCATCAGAAGTGCCCGAGCTTTGATCTTCAGCCATGTTGTATCTGGTCTTTGAAACGGTGGATTATGTGTGATCATCTCGTAGTAATCAGCAATAATATCTGCTGATTCTCTGTCGTCGTTGGTCGCATAGAGCTTCAGCCCGTTCAAAATGTTGGAATAATAGGACGCTGACTTTATGCTGTAGTTCGATACCACATACGTTTTAAGCTCTTCAATGGCAGCATCAAGCCCGAGCGCATTAATTGAATCAACCATGGATTTTCCTCCTTCTGTTTAGTTGACTCAATTATTCAAGCATCCAGATGTAATGTAAAGTTATGAACACTATTTTTCTTATCGAAAGGAGATCACAGCATGAAACTTAACATTAATAACTACTTTCCATTAGCTTCCCAAAACACTGACCAATGAATATTTTGTCGCTATGAAAGACAAAGCGCAGGCCGCGTGTGATGCGCTGGGCGTCAACCTGGTCTATGATGCACCGACCGAAGAAACCATGATAAACGAACAGATTGCCATGTTTGAAACCATGATGCAAAAGGGCGTCGACGGCATTTTGATCGTACCGAACGGGACCGATGAAATCGTGTCCTCCGTTGAGGCTGCAAATGCTGCCGGAATCCCCGTCGTATGTTTGGATACCAACGCTAACGGCGGCGACGTATTATCCTTTATCGGCACCAATAACTATCAGGGCGGTGTGCTCGCCGGCGAGTGGGTTGGACAAAACTATGAAGGCAATGTCGCTATCATCACCGGGGTACCCGGTAACCAGTGCCACACCGACCGCACGCAGGGCTTCATCGATGGAATTGCAGATTACTCGAACATCACATTGGCTGCAGATCCGGTACCCGGTTATTGTGAGCGTGCGCAGGGCATGACCTCTGCGGAAAATCTGATTACAGCTTATCCCGACCTCGTTGCAATTTACTGCTGCAATGATCAGATGGCGATGGGCGCAGGCGAAGCCGTGAAAGCCGTAGGCCTGAGCGACCAAATCGCAGTCATCGGATTTGACGGTTCCCCGGATTGCGCACAGGGTATTCTTGACGGTCTTTGCTCCGCGTCGGTCGCGCAGGCGCCGGGCCGCATGGCGGAACTGGGCGTCAACGCTTTGTACGAATACATCGTCAACGGTACTTTGCCGGAAGCGACTGTGGACACCGGCTGTACGATGGTTACCATCGATAATGCAAGCGAATACCTGAGCTGGCACTAAGCAATCCGCGCTAAACACACTGCACCCGTTCGACAATCGCATACATCAAGTGCTCCTGCCGCTCGGGTGATATAAAACCACAATGGATATATGGAGGGAAAGCCTTATAGCATCTTTCCCTCCATCATAATCTTTGATACGTATAATGCTGCCGACGCAACCAAAGAATTTATAATGGAGATCAGATCTGTGCGAATCAACCGCTTAAACCAAATAGAACAATACATCATAGATCAGGAATCTTCATCATTGGAGGAACTATGCCGCTCTTTTGGCATCTCCATGAGCACTGTCCGCCGTGATATCGCATTGCTGGTCGATCGCGGCACAATCAAAAAAGTGTATGGCGGCGTAACAGTGAGTCCTTCATATGATTGTAAAATAAATAACCGGAAACATAGAGGTTCCTCTCAACAAAACAACCCCGGCCAAATCATCGGTCGCTTGGCTGCCTCGCTCGTACAGGATGGGATGAGTATCTTCCTGGATTCGGGTATCACAACTCCCGGTATTCTTTCATATCTTTCTGGAAAACAAAATATCACAGTGATTACGCACAATTTAATTGCCCTGAACGAAGCGGCAAAGTATCCATCCTTGCGCATAATCGCACTTGGCGGCACATACAGCTCGGACGCTTCTGCTTTTGTCGGTGGAAGTATTCCGGATGAGTTGTCCAAAATGTCGATTGATCTCGTATTTCTGAGTGCTTCGGGTGTAACTTTGGAACGCGGGTTGACCAGCACAACATATTCTTTGTCTGCAATAAAGGAAAGCGCTGTACAATGGAATCAAAAATTAATATTGTTGGCCGACAGCACAAAATTCGGGCGCAATGCATTGTTGACATTTTGCCGTTTCCGAGATCTTAGCATCATAGTAACGGATCGCGTTCTTCCACAATCCTATTCCGACGGATGTTTATTGCATGGAGTTCGAGTTTTAACGCCTGAATCAACTGCCTTTGCTACACAAGCGTTTAGCACATCTCTATATAAACTCTGCGAGTCAAGCACCTGAATTTTGCTTAATTATGCGTTTAACGATTAAAAAACATTTTTTTCTTATCTTCCATGTGTCGTATTTTCATGCATGCTTTTAGCATTTTAATGCACAATGATCACCATCGTTTTGACGGCGCGGAAGACATCAAACCCACGCAAAATCTGCTTTTCCATATGTTTTCAATCCATTGAGCGGCTTTTTGCTAAAAGATCCACCTGATATCTGTTTTTTCATCAATTTTCTTAAATATATTGCTTGACATATATATTATATATATGATAAATTTATGCAAACAATGGAGTTGGATGTCACAACTCTTATTTTTTTAGGAGGATGAATAATTATGTATAAACGGATATTGGCAATCTTTTTGTCGGTTGCGATGCTGCTCTCGTTTGCGGCATGCAAAGCGAACGATGCGAGCGAAGTCGCCGAAGCCCCGGCGACGGAAGCAACTGGAACCGTTGATATTTCAAATGTCGCTCTGATGCAGGACGACGTGCTGTCCATCGGTGTCGAAATCGGCTATCCCCCGTTTGAAGACTTTGCAGAAGACGGCACAACGCCGGTCGGTTACGACATCGACTTTGCGAATGCGCTTGGCGAGAAGCTCGGCCTTGAAATCAACTTCATCAACACGGCATGGGACGGCATCTTCCAGGGGATCGACGTCAACTATGACTGCGTCATCTCCGCGGTAACGATTACCGACGAAAGAGCGGAAACAATGCTTTTCTCAACGCCTTACATCAACAACTATCAGGCAGTCGTTGTCAGCGCCGACTACGAAGGTGAAATCAGCAGCTTCCTCGATCTGGACGGCCTTGCAATCGCCGTGCAGAAGGAAACGACTTCCGATATCCTGATGTCGGACTATGTCGACACTGGTTCGATCACCTGCACGATCTCTGCAAATGAAAAAGTTACAACCTGCTTCACGCAGCTCAGCAATGGTGAAGTCGACGCCGTGGTCTGCGATTCCACCGTTGCGGACGGCTATCTTGCGTCCAATCCCGACATGTATGCGAAGGTATTCCAGGACGAGAATGAACCGGAGCAGTTTGGCGTTGCCATGGGTCTGGAGAACACGGCATTGCAGTCCGCGATCAACGAAGCGATTGCGCAGCTTACCGAAGAAGGTTTCTTCGAAGAAAATGTTGCGTACTGGTTTGGTGCATAATTGTCCCTTTACCACAGGCGTATAGGAAATGTTGAACCCGAAAGTGATGAAAAATCATTGGATTGTAAGTGGTAAACAATGAATATTAAAAAACTATTCCATATTAAGCAATGGAAACGTTCGTCAAAAACAGCTGCCATAATTCTTATGGCGGCTGTGGCGTTCATAGGATTTCTCTGCGCAATCAATGTTTCAGAGGAAGACTTGATGGACCACGCTTCCGACCAGATTAAGCAGGTCATTGAAGAGGAAAAGACCAGCTCTAGAAAGTACCTGACGATTACATATAATAATCTTGGCGTCGTCAGTTATATCTCCTTTTCAACGTCCGGAGCCCAGTCGTTCAAGGAAGCGTATGTCGGCTTCGCCGGACATATTTATAGCGCGGATGAAGGTTTCGGCAAGTTCGTCGGCCAAATGGCGAACTACACCTATAGAATGCTGGGGTCCGGCGAAAACTTACTCCATGGTGTAAAACTAACGCTGCTGCTTACCACATTATCCATGGCGATCGGTTCTGTTCTCAGCGTCTTTCTTGCGCTGGGTAAGATTTCGGAAAACCGTTTGATCAGCAAGATCAGCAGCGGTTATATCTTTTTCTTTCGTGGAACACCGCTGCTCATTCAGCTGTTCGTGGTGTATTTCTCAGTACCTGCAATTTTCGATTTTTCCTGGCGGAGCTTGTTTAGTTCAGGTGATCCGGAGGCCGTTTACAAAGGCGCTTTTATCGCCGCGTTGATTGCGTTTTCGCTAAATGCGGCCGCGTATTGCGCGGAGATTGTACGTGCGGCGATTCAGTCGATCGACAAAGGTCAAAACGAAGCGGCCAAGGCTCTTGGCATGAGCTACGGACAGACCATGCGGACGATCATTATTCCGCAGTCGATTCGGAGAATGATTCCGCCTTTGTGCAATGAGTTTGTCATGATGATCAAAGACGTTTCGCTGGTATTCGCCATTTCGCTGATGGATATCACGACGATTTCAAAATCCATTATGACAAGCGAAGGCAACTATCTGGTTTTCTTCCCTGCGCTGATCATTTATCTGATCATCACTGCGATCTTTACATATTTGTTCGGCAAGGTTGAAAAAAGACTTTCAGTATATGAATAGGCGGCTGTCATGAGTGAGTATGAATATATTTTAAAAACAGAACACCTTCGGAAGGCCTTCGGACCCCTCGAGGTTTTGAAGGACATCAACCTTTCGGTCAAAAAAGGTGAAGTGATTTGCATCATCGGGCCTTCCGGTGCCGGAAAGTCTACCTACCTGCGTTCGCTAAACCAGCTGGAAAAAATCACAAGCGGCAAAATCTTTATCAAGGATGAGCTGTTCCTCCACCGCGAGCATAACCGGACGATCCACCGGGCTGAGCCGGAAAAACAAAAGGCAATGCTGCTCGAGATGGGCATGGTATTCCAGCGGTTCAATCTTTTTCCGCACAAAACCGTGCTGGAAAACGTGATGATCGCGCAGATACTGGTGCGTAAAAAATCCAGAGAGGACGCAAAAAAACTGGCAACCGAGATCATTCAGCGGGTTGGCCTGTCGGACAAACTGGACGTTTATCCAAGCAAGCTCTCCGGCGGACAGCAGCAACGTGTCGCCATTGCCAGAGCGCTGGCCATGGAACCGGAAATCATGTTGTTCGACGAACCGACCAGCGCACTCGACCCCGAGCTGGTAGGCGAAGTTCTGGCCGTTATGAAAGGTCTGGCAAAGCAGGGCATGACCATGCTCTGTGTTACGCATGAGATGGGTTTTGCCCGAGAGGTTGCCGATCGTGTCGTTTTCATGGCGGACGGAATGCTTCTTGAAGAAGGTACGCCACAGGAAGTTTTCGACCATCCAAAGAACGAAAAGGCGATCAACTTCTTAAAGAACGTTTTGTAAGTTGTAATTGACACGAACAACCCTGCAGGAAATCTTGCAGGGTTGTTCTTTATCTGTTCCCGGGGGCATTGCTGCCCGGGCAATCTTCTCTTTCAGGTTCAGTAAAGTCCTCAGTCGGTTATCGGTTCCCTCTTGATTAGTACAATGGAAAGATCATTGACATTCGTTCCAGTCGGTCCCGTCATAATAAGGCCGTCACACCGTTCAAGCGCGTGGTATGAATCATTGCGCATCAGTACGTCGTCGATATCGATTCCCTGCTGTCGCAGAATCCCACTGGTATCGCCGTCGCACCAACCGCCCGCCGCATCCGTTGGTCCGTCCGTTCCGTCCGATCCGAAGGAGAACACGGCACAATCACGTATCCCGCCAATTTTCTGCGCCGCAGCCAACGCAATCTCCTGATTGCGTCCGCCTTTTCCTTTCCCCGTCAACCGAACGACGGTTTCGCCGCCGGCTATAAATGCAATCGAACGTGTGTCATCCGCATGAAACTGCGCGATCGACCCCAGAAAGCTGCCAGCATCCCGCGCCGTACACGAAAGGCTAGCCGTCAGGACGACCGGCTTGTAACCCAGTCGTCTACAGGCTTCCTCGGCCGTCAGACAAAGTTGACGGACGCTGCCCGTAACCACAGTTGTTACGTTATCGAGGAGTTTCGGTGTTTCCTGCATCAGGCAGGCGCGGGTTTCGTCGGAAACGGAAATGTCGTATTTCCGCAGGATCGCAAGCGCCTGCTCACTGGATGAAGCGTCCGGATACGCCGGACCGGAAGCAATCATGTCCAGTGGATCGCCGATGATATCCGAAAGAACAATGGAGTATACGTGAGCCGGTGCACATATCTGTGCAAAGCGTCCGCCTTTCACCGCCGAAAGCCGTTTGCGCACTGTATTCATTTCCGTAATATCTGCGCCGCAAGCCAGCAGTTGATCGGTCAGTGCATACAATTCTTCTTTCGGAATCAGAGGCTTTTCAAACAATGCGCTCCCGCCGCCGGAAAGAAGGAACAGGACAGTATCCTGCGTGGAAAGGTTCGAAACAGCTTCCATCACCTGCTCCGTCGCTTCAAAAGTGTTTTCATCCGGAACCGGATGTCCGGCTTCCCAGATGGAAAGCTCGCCGATCGGTCCTTTGGCATAACCATATTTTGTGATGACTACACCGCCGTCAATATGCACACCCGGTGTCTGGTGCGCGGCATACGCCATCTGCCATGCGGCTTTGCCGACCGCGATCAATATAAGTTTTCCGCCCTTAAATTGAACGCCTTTTAGTGCCTTGTTTACGGCGGCGTCCGGAAGCGCCGCGGCAAGCGCCTCCTGCAGGATGAATTTTCCGTCCTCTCTCAGTGTCACGTTGTTTCGTCTCCTTTGTTTGCGCCGCGGAGCGCCGGCGTAATCCGTCGCGCGCTCCGCATTTCTTTTTTCGCTATTTGTTTATTTTACTTTAAGATGAAGAACATAATCAACACGCCGACCATGGAAGCAAGACCGACGACAAGGGTGCCGAGCGTCTGCGTCTTGTAGCCGTCTTCAGGCGTCAGTTCGCCAAAGTTCGTTACAACCCAGAAATAGGAGTCGTTGGCATGCGAAACCGTCATGGCGCCGGCGCCGATGGCGATAACCGTGAGTGCGGCAAGTGCCGGTGTTCCAAGGCCAAGCGCCGGAAGCATCGGTGCAAGGATACCGGCGGTCGTCGTGATGGCAACCGTGGAGGAACCCTGTGCGGATTTCAAAATCGCCGCCAGCAGGAACGGGAAGAAGATGCCGACCACAGAGAGAACGTCGGAATGATCGGTGATGTAGGTAACCATGCTGGAGTTTGCGATGACTTTGCCCAGCACGCCGCCCGCCGCCGTGATAAACAAGATCGGGCCGACGACCTTGAGTGTCTCGTTGGTGATTTCGTAGAAATTTTTCATCTTACCGGCAGAGGCAAGCCCAATGATGCCGAAGATGACGCCGACAGCCAACGCGATGATCGGCGTACCGAGGAACTTGATGATGCCGATGGTGAGTCCACCCATGGAGAAAGCCGAGGAGATGGCCATGAGCAGGATCGGAACGACAATTGGCGCAAACGCCATCCAGGCGTTCGGCAGTTTGCCGTAGGAAGCGACAAGCTCTTCATACGTCTGCACAGTCTCGTCGTTTTCAATGTCGTCTCCGGCTTTCACTTTCTTGCCAATTGCCTTGGAGAAGAAAAAGGACGCGGCAAGTGCCGGTATGGAGATCAGTGCGCCGAGCGCCATGACGGTCAGCAGGTTGTCTCCAATACCGAGAGAGCTCGCCGCCGCAATCGGTCCGGGCGTCGGCGGGATGAAGCAGTGCGAAATGTAGAGACCGAGGGATAGCGCAACGGTCATCGTTACGCTCGACATGCCCGTGCGCTTTACCATCGCTTTGCGGATCGGATTTAGTACAACAAATCCGCTGTCGCAGAATACCGGGATGGAAACGATCCAGCCCATGAGCATAATTGCCAGTTCAGGATGTTTTTTACCAACTGCCTTTACAACACAGTCTGCCATCTTGAGCGCAGCACCGGTTTTTTCCAGCAGGGTGCCGACCAGCGCGCCGAAGATGATGACGATGCCGATGCTTGTGAACGTACCGGAGAAGCCAGCGCCAATTACGCCCGGGATGTCCGTAATTGGAATGCCCGCAACCAGAGCGAACAAAAGTGAAACAGCCAGAATGGATAGAAACGGGTGAATTTTCAGTTTTGATATTGCAAGGATCATTAAGACGATAGCAATGACAAATGCGATAATAAGCGGAATGCCTGTCATAAAAAGATGTGCCTCCCCATATTGAATTTTTTCGGTCGTTTAGCCACCGCTTTGCACCCTTATAAAGCGGCCGCTTGCTTGACCATACAAAAAGTATACTGATTTACCTCGGGGAATTACCATATCTTCAATAATAGCTTTATTGCAATCTATTTGTTTCCTATAACAAATCTTATATTATAAGGCCATAATTATGCCGTAATCATAGACGCAGTGCCGATTTTCTTGCAAACCTAAATTCGCTCCTGCATGTCGCGGTAAAAATAAATTGCGAGATAGTAAAGCGGTGCTCTGCGGATCGATCTCGGGTCGTATCCGGTTCGCTCGGCAATACGCTTTAGTCGGTATTGCACGGTGTTCTTGTGCAAGAACAGGCGTTCCGCGCAGCGTTCCAGCGAGCCCTCCGTGTCGTAATAGTTTTCAAGCAGCATTACCGTCTCCACAATCTCCTCGCGGGACATCCCGCGGAATATTCTGCGGATGTATTCCAGCTTTGTGGCATCCTCAAGCTCGCCGGAGATCAGCTCCATATTCAGGTCGTTATAAAAGCGAATGTCCCAGGTGTGTGTGCGCATGCAGGCGTTACACGCGCGGCGTGCTTTTCTGTAACTGCGCCTGGCCTGCATGTAGTTCTCCGCGGGCGCGTCGATGCCGATTGCAGCTTTCAGCGAATAGCGAGATTCCGCTAGCGAGAGGATCTGTTCCGCAAGTCGCTTGAGCGCCGCGTCGTCATGCTCCGTCACGGCACAAACGAGCGCCCCGCCGTCTTTGAAATAAAGGTTGTATGGATTCAATCGGGATATGTATCCGGCGATTTCTTCCGTCGCGTGGTCTATTTCGACCATCGCCTCAAGCTTTGTCGTTCCCGATACAGAATAAAGTACGATATTGAGAAACCTGCGCGCAATCGTAATATCGATATTCAGCATACGACCGCGTTCGATAAAGTCCGCCGTAATGTTTTTTACATCGCCGCTCAGCCACGCGTCAATATACCGATTGCGAATGTTCTCGCCCAGCAAATGCTGCTCGGTATTATATGCGTTGAGTAACAACAGTTCCGTCATTCGCTTGATAATGAGCGCGTTTTCCGCAACATCTTTGTAGTCCCCCGTTATGCCAAGCACCCCGACGCAATCACCCTGCATAATGATCGGGTAATTCACGCCGGGTTTCGCCCCAAAAAATTCGTTCAACCCGTGTATGATCAATTCCGACAAGCCAGATTTGATGATCTGCGCCGCACCGTCGTGCAGTGTTCCAACGCGCGACAGATCGGAGCTTGCAATGATAACGCCGTTTGCGTCCATAATGTTGATCATCTGCGGGATGACCGCGTTTACTTCGTGCACAATGTTCTCTGCAATTTGCTGCGATAATTTCATTTCGAATTGCCTCGCTTTGTTTTATATGTCATGAATCGACGGATATGTTGTCTTAGATAACAAATTACCGCATGTCGTGTTCCATGTCAAGGCAGCGTACATTGTAAAAAAGATCCCGCCTGCAAGCAAGGCGGGATCTTAATAACATGTTTTACATTGCCGAAGTTCATCGTTTCCGTTCACCGGTTCTTTTTCAACCGGTGTGCTTCATTTGTTCCATGCTTTGGCTAAATGATATGTCTCATCATCGAATAATACCAGGAACACGTCCATATCGTTTTTCTGCAAAAAGGCTTCTATCTCCGAAAATGCAACCGCAACGGCCTGTTCCTTCGGATATCCGAATATTCCGGAGGAAATCAGCGGAAACGCAATTGATTCTAAACCGTGCGATTTTGCAAGCTCCAACGATTTCGTGTAGCACGAACGCAGCAGTGCTTTCTCATCTTGCGTCCCGCCGCGCCAAACCGGCCCTACGGTATGGACGATATACCGCGCAGGCAGACGAAATCCTTCGGTCATCACAGCTTCTCCTGTATCACAATGCCCGACTTTAGCACACGCCTTTTGCAGTTGCTCTACCCCCGCGGCTGCAAAGATTGCGCCGCAGACGCCGCCGCCGCGGAGCAGCCCTCTGTTTGCGGCATTCACAATCGCGTCAACGCGCATCTTTGTTATGTCGTTTTGAACGATTTCAAGCGCCATTCAACCGTCGTCTCCGTTTTAATACGATTATACCGATTATCCAGATTCGTTGCGCTCCTGCGCTCATTGTCGGCGACTATCCGTAAGAAGCCGCGTCTACTCCGCTAAAATTGACTCTATTTCCTCTCGCGTCAGCTTGTTTTTATCAAGAAGAGCTTTCACCAACCGGTCGATCTTTGGCTTGCCTTCTTCAATCGTTTTGACGGCTTTTTGTAATTCTTCTTCCAGAAGCTTCGACACATAATCCACAATCAGTTCGGACAGCGGGCCCTTTAGTGCGTCCGTATGATTGAATGCAGCAAGCCCAAGCCTGCCTTCCATGCCGTATTGCATCAGCATCGCGGATGCGGTGCGCGACGCGTGCTCAAGATCTCCTGCGGCGCCCGTGGAAAGTCCGCCTTCCTTGCCATAATAGGTCAGCTCCGCCGCACGCCCGCCGAGAGCGGTTCGGATATTCCACAGTAATTCTTCGCGCGTCCGAATCGGCGTCTGTTCCGTGTCCGAATATTCCATGTATCCGCCGTGACCGCCGCGCGCAACAATGGTCAGATATGCAGGCGTTTCACCTGTTAAATAGCATAGATAGGCGTGCCCCGCTTCATGCCGCGCAACGCGCTCCAGATAGTCGATGCCCCAGTCTTTCTTTTCACCGTGACGGCTGAGCTCCAGTGCTTCTTCCAGCAATTCATTCGTAATCGGTGTTTTCTGTTTTCTGGCGGTTCGTGCGGCAAGCTCTATCACGGATTCGAGATTTGCAAGGCTCAAGCCGGTCGTGCGCCCGGCAAGCCGGTCGATCAACTCCGCCGTAACCGCACTGTCCTTACGCTTGTTCAGCATGCGCTCCAGATAGGTTTTCCGGTTGTCGCGCGTTGGCATGTCCACAAGAATTTTACGATCGAATCTTCGCACAAGCGCAGGGTCGATCACGTTTGCCGAGCCACGCTCACCATCCACGCCAAAATTTGTTGCCGCCAGTACGAAGACCGGCCTTCGCGGATCGACCGAGAAGCCATCCATCTCCGTTAGCAGGGCCGTCAATGCCATCTCTTCGCCATGTCCCGTGTTGCCCGCTCCACGCAGTCGGCCAACGGCGTCGATTTCGTCGATGAATACGATAGACGGCGCATAGCGGCGCGCGCGGCGGAACAGTTCCCGTACCGACTCCGGCCCGCTGCCCTGATACTTGGTCGTAAAGGCGCTTGCCGCAACCGACAAAAAGGCCACATTGGATTCTCCCGCCATTGCGCGCGCAAGCATAGTCTTGCCTGTTCCCGGAGGGCCATAGAGCAAAACGCCCTTGGGTGGATGCAGACCCTGTGCCAAAAATTTCTTGGGTGATTGCAGATACTCTACGAAAAACGCAAGCTCGTCCTTTGCGTCGTCCGCACCAATGACGTCCGGAAAACGTACGTCCGGACGCTCCGCTTCCTCAAGCACTTCCCCGGTGTCTTCTGCGGACATCTCGCGGCGCAACGCGAGATCACGCAGGCGAATCGTTGCAACATGCTTGTCCGGACTGAGAATTGGTGCGGTTTCAAAGGAGAGGATCTTCCGCTCCGAATGCAGCGACTGCGCGGCGCTCTGCAAATACACCTGCGCAGCGATTCGCAGCAGCTCTTCCGCGAACACACCAAAATCGCCTTCCGGTTTCAGCAGTTTGCCACGCGCCCCGGAACGCATAAACGCCGCCATTAGCTCATTGTCAATGCGGAACCCATTGGACTCCAACAGATAGATCGGCAAACCCGGCATACGCTCGCGAACGTCCTTTAAAAACGCATATTCGGTCTTGATGGATGCCGCGGCGATCGGTACATTTTCAAACGATGCCACAGTGCCCTGCGGCACGTCGTCCAGCGACAGGCGCGTTGCAAGCGGGTCTTCGTCCGGTGCGTTCTCCGCTCCCTTAGCGAGGTCCAACAGCACAAATTGAATATCGTGCTCACTGAAAATCGTATAGGCCTGTTCATTATCCAGCGTATCGTATATCACGCAATCCGGGAGCATCGCCCTGCAGCGTTCAGCAAATCCAGCATTGCCGAACAGCAGTATCTCCGGCTTTTCGGGGTTGACGTAAAGCGCGCGCACTTTGTTCTTAAGCTCGCTTGTTTCCACTTGAAAATGGATTGCCGTCAGGTTTTCAAGTGCTTTTTCAAAGCTGCTTTCACCCCAAAGACCGCAAAGCTTGAATATCTCGTTTTTGCAAAACAATTCCGTCTGCGCGCGTATGGTTCGCGCGTCGGCCAGGCCGCCTTCCGCAAACAACAGCGTCGCCGGCAGGAGTTGATCGGTGTCCACGCGAATGCCGTATTGCTTTTCAAATAATTGGCTGAACCGCGTCAGCTCTTTCGCACATATCCGCTCAAGATCGTGCGCGGACAGTCGGTTAAACAGCAGCGGCCAGCCGGTCGCCAACCGTGAACAGATTGCGGGCGGAAAATACGGTTTGTGCGTCTGCGGGTTTGTCTCCGTTTCCAGCGTGTTAAGAATCGTCTGCCGCGAAACGCCCGCGCCGCCGTGTACATTGTCATACAGCGAGCTTCCGGCGTTGGTGGTAAAGATGATCAACGTGTCCTTGAACGAGACGTCCTCGTCTAAAAAATCGTCGTGCAAACGACCGGCGTCCAATATCTGAAGGAACAGTTGGATCGTATTCAGGTGCGCTTTCTCGATTTCATCCAACAGCAAAATCGAATGCGGGTGTTTCTTCACAAACTCCGTCAGCATTCCGGGTTTTGCATCCTTGTAGCTGGGCGCAAAGCCAATGAGGCTGATATGCGCCTGATGGTCGGCATAGCTGCTCATATCAAATCGCTTAAACGGCAGTTTCAGCGTGTCTGCCGCCTGTTCCGCCAGATAGGTTTTACCAACGCCCGGCGGGCCGACAAACGCAAACACCGCACGCGGCTGCTTTCGCTTTTCGTCGGCCAGGGCGAGCACTTCCGCGGAAAACATCCCTTCCGCCAACGCATGGACCGCATGGTCCTGTCCGTAAACGCGTTCCAATAGTCGATAGCGCATTTCGCGGATTCGTTCGTTCAGCTTTGGCAGGTATGCAAGGCCAACTTCTTCCGGTTCTTCCGGCGGCATTTCCTGCTCCTCGGGTTCGGTTTGCGTTTCTGCTTTTTGCGCGTCTCCACTCAGCAGATTTTTCAGCATCGGCGTAGGATGCCGCAGAATTGCCCCAAGCACCCCGTAGGCCGTAAGTGCCGACTGTCCGTCCTTCTCGGCATGATAGGCCGCGCTGCCCAAAACCAGATTGAGTTGCTCCTGCGCAGACGGCGGCAAACTCTCGTTTTTCAGTATTCGGCGCAATTGCTGCCTGCCGCCCGCGGTTTGAACATTTCTTTTTTTCAGATCATCCGCAACCTGCCGGATATCTTCGTCAATCGGTTTTTGGTCTTCATGTGACGGCGCGAAATCCGCACACTTTAATTCAGCAAGCTTGAGTAACCCCAAAAAAACATGCTCCGTACCCAGCTCGCCTTTGCTGAATGCTTTCGCTTCCTCATAGGCCCGCAGCAACACAAACTGCATTGCAAGATTGAGTTCCACAGTCTTCCTCCTTCTGCAAGCCGTCGCACGGCTCGCCGCCAGTTTCATTCTATTGAGTCATCCGCATCATACCGGTAATCAATTTGTATCAATCGTGCAGTGCCGTCTGCGCCCGCCGTTACGGCAAAGCGGTTGTCGCTTGAAAGCGCAACGGCATTGACCGCGCCGGTGTGTCCCGCAAGTACCGTTTCCACCACTCCGCTGGAGACACGTCGGAACCGCACAAGCCCATCCGTACCGCAGGAAACGATGAATCTCCCGTCCTTTGTAAAGCACATTCCCGAAATTGCGCCCGCAGCGCCCGCTATATGGTGGTGGATTTGTCCGCTCTTCGGATCAAACAGTACGATGGCTCCGTCCCAGTCGCCGGACGCGCCGATTGAACCGTCGGGCGATAGCGCAACGGAACTGACGCTTGTTTTGTGGTGTACCAGCACATGCAAACATCGTCGCGTTTTCACATCCCACACGCGGACGGTATTATCCCACCCGCCGGACAACGCAAGTGCACCGTCCGGCGATAGCGCGACGGCGGATGCGCTGGACGTATGTCCATGCAGCACCGCGCGACAATCTCCGCGTGTTCCAAATATACGCAGCGTGTGGTCCCACGAGGCCGTAAGGATGGTTTGCCCCGATTCGTCCATGCAGACAGCATTCACAGGCCCCGTATGACCGCCAAGTATATAAGTTTCCGTTAAATCATCCGTTCGCAATAGTCGCGCCGTTCCGTCGGCAAGCCCAACTGCAATTTTGTCGCCATTCGCTGCGGCGCATTTGACCGTTCCGGGCAATGTTGCGTTACATATGTAACTCCAATCATTTCGGTTTTGGATTTGCATTCGTCCGCTTTCCCCTACGCACAACATGTGTGTATCGTTTTTCAAAAACGTAACCGTCAGCATCGGTTCCGAAGCATCCGTCAGCACGTGCTTTGTCCAGGCAAATCGAACGTCGGCAATCGAAAGCTTTGCTCCGAGTGCTGCATTTTTCTCAAGATAAGCAGGGTCTTGTGCAAACCCCGGAAGATCGCCCGCCGCATAGATTAACGACAAAGCGCGCGCCGTTTCACCCGTCGCAATCGCACGGTCAACGTCGTCCAGCAGACTCTCAAACTTGTTTCGAAGCGCCTGCTGTCCCGCTAACGGAACGATCCGGCAAATCTGCAAGTCGGCACGATAGGAAAACTCCGGCACGGATTGCATCAGCACTGCGTTGTTCCAGCCGGAAGAAAGAATCGTGCATCCATTGTTGCAATAACAGGCGCAGTTCACGGGCGAGTGCTGCGCGGTAAACGAGCGCAGACAACGTCCCGACTCAATATCCCACACACGAACGGTCTCGTCCTGTCCGGCGGTCATCGCCAGTTTTCCGTTCGGGTGGAATGTGCCTGCAGTGACCGCGCCTTTGTGTCCGCAAAGCCTTTGCAAGCAGCGCGCATCGTCCAGCGAGAATAGCAATGCGTCCCCGGTATTCGTCCCGGCAAGCAAACGCGCCTGTGCGTCGTCGGTCGCGGCACAGGATACCGTGCCTGCCGGAAGTTCAAAGGCTTGCAATTGTTCGGCTGTTTCAATGTCCCAAAGAAACAACTTATCTCCCGCATCCGTCACAAATCGTTGTCCGTCCGCAAGCGCATAAAATCCAGCATGGCCAAACAGCGGGGATTTAATCTTTTTTTGCCAATCGCCGTTTTCCAAATCGACGCGCATAACATACCGCTTGGTCTGCCCGGCTTCCGTCCGGCGGAGTAAAAGGATTGCGCAGTTTATCCTTGAAAACAATCGAACTCGTAAAACCGCGCCTTCGGCAAATGAAAACTTCCGCACTTTTCCGTCGTTCACATCGTAAAGCCGGAGCATTCGGTCATCACAAGCCGCGGCAATCATACCCGTGTTCGAATCAAAATCCAGCGCGTTTATTTTTTCGCCACGTCGTTCTAAAACCTTTATACAGGCTCGCGTTTTGATACTCCAAAGTTCAAGGGACCGGTCTTCAAACGCAATCACGCATAAATCATTCGCACCGGCGGCAATTGCGCGCGCACTTTTTGAGCATAGCCGCACACAGGCGTCTTCACTCGTTTTCGTTGCCGGAATCTCGCGTGAGGTGGAAATTTGACCGTATCGCTCTATCAATTGCCGGACCGGTCGCGTGGTCTCGCGTTCGCTTAAAAACCGCGCGAACAGCTCCGCCGTTTCAGCGCACGGGTCGCCGTTGAAGCAATTCTGAATGTTTCGCATCGCTTCCAGGTCGTCAATCTTTGCTTGTCGCCAGCGGTACACACTCTGATTGAAAACCGACGGCATATGCCCCGGACACGCCGTCAACGCGGATTGCCAGAGTGCCTCCGCCTGCTCAGGCTTGCCAAGGTCGAGAAAACTCAGCGCACGATTATTGAGCGCGCCCGCGCTCGCGGTTGGATTATCGGGGTAAGCACGCGTATACGCACTGCCCGCCTGCTCAAAATAAATGTCGCAAAGCATCCGCTCAACTTCTTCGAACCCGCGCGGCCTTTGCGTCGCTTCTTCAGAAAAGCATCTCCGGATGAGCGTCTTTAGGCTTTCCGGTGCAAAATCACCAATTTGGGTCAAATATGTTTCGCAGGATAACCCGGCAACTTCTCCGTCCCGCCATGGGAGATCGTTTAACAGCATTTCAAGCAGCATGACGGCAAAGCTCCAAAGGTCCGTCCATATGGTCGCCATCCCGCCGCGTTTTTGCTCCGGAGAGCAGTATGCAGGCGTGCCCGGCGCACTCTGACATTGCAGCGTGCGTGGCGAGTCTGTCTTTTCGCCGCCTCCCTCCGCGTTGTCCTGTCGATAGCAAATGCCGGATATTCCGAAATCCGTCACCTTGACGGTACCGTCCGACGAAAGCAGGATATTATCCGGCTTTACATCCTCGTGGATCAGCCCGCAATCATGCGCATATTTTAGTCCGCGTGCAGTTTGAATCGCCACGTCGAGGATGCGCAAAAGCGCCGCCTTACCATCATTCCTTGAAAAAAAGCCTTCTTTCATTTTGCGTCGCAGGCTGCCGCCATCCATCCATTCCGCGAAAATCGACGGTACACCGTCGATTTCGCGAACATAGTAGCACGAAACGATGTGTTCATGCAGGCCGAGGTCGATCCATGCTTCACATTCATGTGTGAAACAGCGCCTGTAGGCCGCAATCGCAAGCGCTCGCTCGCTTGGCTGTTTCATGGCGAGGTCGACGTCCCATTCCAAATGTCGCACGCGAAACACACGGCCCATTGCGCCGCTGATCGGTCCGTCCAGAACCCGATACACGCCCATGAGCGTGGTTTCGCGTGTTATATCATCCATTTTCTAGTCCTTCGATTGTGCCGCCGCAATCGTACCGAGCAGGAAGATCAGCCCGTAGACAGAGTACAGCACGATGATCCACCACTTTAATGGAAATGCGTCGAAATAGTTTATGGCATACCAGCCGCAAATCGGAAGGGAAAGTAGATAAATCTCAGTGGCCATGAATTTCGCAAAACGCTCCACGCTTATCTCCTCGGCAAGGCAGGTGAAGAACGCCCGTAAAATACTAAGCGCCATTCCAATGCCATAGAGTTTAAATACAAAAATCCATCCCGGCGTAAGCTGCCACTGGAAAATATAGATCAGTGAAGCAATGATACATGGTACAATCAGCATCGTTACGATGTAATTGAAGAACACAGCGATTCCGCCGCCGTTATAGGTGATTGCGTCAATCGTGATGGTGTTCGAGCTATAGTACGCATTCTTTTTGATTTGTTGTTTCATGGTTATAAGCCATGTGAACGCCCATATAGCCAGCAGAACACGCGGAAATGTGTTCACCCTCCATATCCTAAACGCAGCAAGCACAAAAACCAACAATATTGCCGTCATCCAGACGCCGACACGCGCCGCTTTCCCAAATCCGGACGTTTTTTTATTGTAACTGTTTGCCATCAGCCCGAAGATGCCGCTGACTATCAACGCACCCCATACATAAATTACCGTTCTATACATTAGAAAATGCATAATCATCGATTCATATGAGCGCATCGGCATACGCGTAATACCGTAAACGGCAATTGCCGGAAGGATCAACATCCAGAGAAAATACTGTATGCCGGCTGCGACATTTCCACCGCGGAACTTAATGCCGTTAATCTTCGTATGCGTCGGTTTAGAAAACCGGCTGGGCGGGTATGTTCTCGATGGTTTTGGCGTAGGCTTGGGTTTCGGCGTTGGTTTTGGCGTTAGCTTGGATGTCGGCTTGGGTGTCGGTTTGGGTTTCGGTGTACGGGTCGTTTTTGTTGCCTTTGTTGATGATTTCGGCATCGATTCCACGTATCCTCTGGCGCAATCCATTGTATACTGCACGCTACGCATGAAAATCTCTGAATCCTTAGAAATGTCCATAATGGTCATAAGCATTTCGACCGTCACCTTGTTGCTCGTGCCTGTCGGAACCTCCGTATTGCCCGGAAGAAAGCTTCCACACACCTGGATATTATCTTTGGCCTGGCTTGTCGCCTTTTCGGAATAAATATTAAAATTCCCGATAAGTGCTTGCAGTAAAAGATGTTCCAGCAGTTCTCTAAAATCTAAACCCGGCTGCCCAAGGTCGAGCCCCGGATTGTCGCAGGCAAAGTCGATCAGCGCCCGCAGCTTCTTTTCCTGATCATACGTCCCCGCTTTTGCTTCTTTCGCTTCTGTGAATAGTTTAAGCGCCTCCGCGACAAGCGGGTCTCCCGCCATGTTTTTCTTTAATTCGCCAAAGTTGCTAATCTGCGGGATATCAATTGGCCAATTGTTTGGAAATATGTCGATAAATGCCAGGAAAGCCTCGCGGGAAACGTCCTTCCCTTGTAACTTTACAATTAAAAAACGATTGACCTTGCCAAGCGTCTTGTTTCTAAGGTCTCCTTCTGGAATACTGCCGTCAATCATCCTATAGACACGTTTACTAATTGTCGTGGCAGCATACGTGCTCATCGAAGCAGTAACTTCTTTTTCAAATGTATTATCAAGGCTCAATAGGACGCCGTACCCCAGCATATCATCTCGCTTCAGGTCGTCTTTGTCGGACTTTGCGATGACAAAATCTGCAGGAAGAATCGTTACGAGAAGTTCCATCTCCTTTACGTGGTCAAACTTTTTGTCCTGAATAACGTCACGAATAAACTTTGCGCACGCTTCATAGAAATCGCCGGCATCTTTTTTCAGGAGCAAAGCGCCTTTTTGATATAGCTCCGTCACTTTCAGCATGCCGGCCCAACGGACGATCTCTGCGATATCCGCATTGCCTGCCGCCAGTTGGTCCGTCGCCTTTTTAAGCGCGCCAAGCATAGCGCGCTTGCATTCACCACGCTCATCCTGTGCCAACAGTGTCGTGGGGCAGTTGTTGTACATTTCGCCTGCCGTTTTCAGCGTAGGCGCCATCCGTATCGCCGAGGCATACGGAAGCAGGGTGTCCTGCATCACACTTTCCGAAAGCGCTGGAGCGATGCTTTTTACAACGCTAAGCTGCAAAGTCTTCATGCACGCGCCAACACTGTCCGTTTTATTCTTTTGAATATAGCGTTTCAAACGCCGACCAACGTCTTCAAGTTGCTCCACAAGAAATCCGTCCCAGGCTTCACGGCAATCCTGCCGAAATTTCTCTTCCGTCTGGGCACGATATGTGCAGCTGTCCTTCACATCGGCTTTTGCAAAAAAGCGCTGATAGGCCTTTATCGCAGCAAGCCATGCGCGATACGCGTTTTGGGGGTCGCTTTCCTCGCTGTTTTCGGCAATACGCAAAAGCAGCGCGGCATAACCTTGATAACGCCAAATGTCTGTTATCTGCTCGATCGCGTTATTTAACGTTGTTTCGGTCAATTCTGCGGGCGAGGAATGCGCCGTATAGTTGCAATCCTTCAGCAGTTTTTCAAATTCAGCTTTGAAAAATCGGTAAGGAATCGGCTCCCCCGATGCATGGGATATCTTTTTACAAACCGTTTTATAAAGCGAATTAATCTCGTCCGCGCCGGGGCGCGGTGGAAAACGCAGCGTTTTCAACTCGCTGTAGAGCCTTATTTTAGTATTTAGGAGTTCGCCGCTGTATTTCGTGCGCTCTTCTTTTGACAGGAGCGTCGACGGCATCATTTTGATGTGCATCGACATGTCTTTCGACGACAGTGTCGGCGGCGCACCGAGCACTTCATACAGGTTCATCGTTATTCCCCTTTTCCGGTGGCATTTGGGTCGGTTCGGGTGCCGTCAAACGTTCAAGCCGTTCGATTATGTTTTCCATTCGGTCGCTCTGGGTCAGAAGCAGGTCGCGCATCAGAGTCTCCGGCGACGACGCACTGCGTTCATATTCATACATCAGCCGTTCGCACTGTGCACTCAGCGCCTCGGAAGGCGCTGCGCCCGACAGTTCAAGCATAAGACCCAGCGCTTTTTTAAGATTGCCGGCTCCATAACACGCCTGTATCCAGAGTTTCTTGATTGCCGCATCGTCCGGACGCATCGCACTCGCGCGGCAAAGCAGGTCGCTTGCGCCATCGTAGTCCTCCCGCTTCATGCGGTTGATTGCGTCGTTAAAAAGCAAGTCGGGCTGGTAGACGAGCGTTAAAAAGTGTGTCAAATCGCTTTTGCAGTTCGCACATACTTGTTGCTCGGGAGTCAGAGATGCTGCACAAATTGGACAAATCATGATTCAACCCTCCTACACTTTCGCGGGATGCGGAATGCCGGACATTTCGGCCGCTTCCTCCCACTTGGGATATACCTGCCGCAAAACGTTCATGTGCGGCGCGCATTCTTCGTCGCTGAGCATAAAGCGTGTTGCGCTCATCACATCGCGCAGTGCCTTACGGTCCTCCGGTGCGGACGCCATTAATTTATCCTTGAATGCTTTCGGTATCTTCTTTTCCTCTTCAACCTTGTCGATGAGTTCCAGCGCTTTCTTCGCAAATATCTGGCAAATCAACCACATCGGCGGTGGCGGCGGCGGGGGTGTCTCGCCTATGATCTCCTCTTCAATCGCAGCTAAATCAGTTGCTGCTTTTGTGAGTGCATTCTGGTCTTCATTATCATAGGCACGATATCCCAGCGCAGCCGCACTGGCAATTTCAGATTCGTTCTCCGCGCTGCCGTTTTCAGAGGTTTCGTTGAGATTCTTAACGCTCGCAACCAGCGCGTCAAACTCCTGTTTGGTGGGAACCAGCGGTGCGTGGCTGGTGGTAAGCCCGCCAACTTTTCGCAGTTCGGTCATCTTGTCGATCGCCTGTCTGGCGTCGCCTTCATCAATCGCCTGCTCAACTTCACGCACAATGCGCGTCAGCATCGTTTCCGCAACAATGCGGTCGCCCGCTTTGGGTATCATGGCAATGCGGTCTCGAACGTCGCGCACAAGCTGGTCTACTTCGTCCGGTGTGGGGAGTTCCGGCGGTGGAGATTGTTCAAAAACAACGTCCACAATAACGCCCGCAGCCTCCGCTCGCGCAGTAAACCGGCTGGACAGGTCACACGCAAGTGAAAGTCGGATGACCGTACCTTGCGGAACCGGCGGATCGAATGTCATGTTGACCTGTTTTAAAAATTCCGTCTCTTCATAAAACCGCAATTCCGCATAATAGGGATTCTTGCTGTTGACTTCAAATTCGTAGTCTTTGGAACACGGTAGCTGCGTGCCTTTTTCCATCAGCTTGACAAGTTGCAGCGCGCCGGTGTTTTCGTTGAGCGTCTGAATATAGTAGTTACGGGACAGCACGACGGGCATCTCGCCTACGGCAAGCACCGCAGCATCAAAACTCGTGCTGAGAATTAATGTGTCTCCGGCATAGAATTCACATGCGTACGGCTCTTTTTCTTCCGTGGACATCAGTTCGTCAAAGATAAAGCTGCCGTCCTCGTTTACCATATATTCTCTTGAAAAACCGCCTGCCGCGCGTTGAACTTTTGCGTAGATTCCGTCCGGCAATGTGCCGGAAATAGCGGCAAGATTTCCCTCCACTATGCTGATGCCCGCATAGCCACGGCCCGGTTTGAATGAAGCCGTCACTTGGAGCGATTGCCCTTTATGGCTGACGGCCTCCGCTGCTGCGGATACAATCCCGCAAGACGCGGCGGCAATCGCCGCGCCGTAACCGACCGCCATGTCCGGCTCGTCCTTCAGCGGTTTCGGCAGCTTTGTGTGTTTTTCCAGGCTGGGATTGGTATACCTTGCTTCGATGATCTTTGATACGGCCGGTATATGTGTGCTCCCGCCAACCAGCAGTACGCCGTCGATCATATCCAGCGTAACACCATGCTTTTCCTCCGCTTCCTTGAGTGCCTTGTCGCATTCTTCAATCGTTGTTTCGAGCAGCGGTCGGATCATTTCCTCAAATTCTGCACGCGTAATGCTTGCGGCTAGGTTAACCGTTGCACCGCTTTTGTCTTTGAAAACACCGTCTACGTTTTCATAATACTCATCTCTGCTCGTGAGCGCCTTTTTGATGATCTCGGCCTCAAGCTTCAGCCGTGTGAAGCGAAGGCGGTCTTCTTCTTCGTGGTTGACGTCCAGATCGAGATCATATCCTTCATCCGGGTCTTGGAGAAGCTCCAGCAGATGATGCGCAAGCGCATCGTCAAAGTTATCGCCGCCGAGGTAATTATTCCCGGCGATACCAAGTACATATGCGTCACCTTCGTTCAATCGCACGATGGATACGTCAAACGTACCGCCGCCAAGATCGTAGACCATGAAGATGCCATTGTCGATTTTATTTTTAAAACAATAATACAAAGCCGATGCCGTGGGCTCTTGCAGCGTGAACTCCACTTTTAAACCGGCCATCTCGCCTGCGAGTGTCGTCGCTTCACGGGCGTTCGCCGCAAAATATGCAGGAATTGTGATCACCGCGCGGTCGACTACATAATCGGAATACTCCGGGATTTTATTGAGGTAATCCTGCATTCTTTCCTTCATTGACCGCAAGATTTCGGCGGACACTTCAACCGGCGATAAATTCAGCGGGCCGCAGGTTGCTTTGTAGTTTGCGTCTCCCATGTGTCGCTTGATCGATACGATCGGCTCCGGTGAAGTGCCGCGCCTGTTAAACGCAATCTGACCGGCTTTTACACAGTCCGACTTTGCATCGTAAACGATGACCGATGGAAACGTCTTGCGTTTGGCCTTATCCTCGTTGCATTTAATGGTTATATTGTCGTCCGCCATCATTGCGATAACGCTGTTTGTCGTACCAAGATCAATTCCAACGCATTTACTTGTCTTCATGTTCTTCCGCTCCCTTCGCTTGCTCGCTGTTTGTGTTTTCACTGTTTACATCGCCGATTTCAGCCGGTTCGGCTTCTTTTGCTATCTCTGGCTGATTCTTCGGTTTTCTTCTTTTGGAAAATAGTTTTTTTATGAAACCGGCAAACCAGCGTTTCCGTTCCGGTTTCGCTTGTTCCGGCTCGGTCTCCGCCGCGGCGGGCAGCGTTTCCTCCGGGACGATCGTTTCCGCAGGCTCATCCACTTTTTCAGTTTCTGCTGCGGTCTCCGGTGTCACAGTTTCTTCGGTCGGGGCTTCGTCCATTACCACCGGCTCCGGTTCTGCTGGCTCCGGCTCAATGGGTTCAGGTTCGGGTTCCGGTTCCGGGGCTTTCCTGCAGGACAGTTTTGCCCGGTGAAGGATGCGCCCCTGATAACGAATTTCCGGTTCAATGGCTTCAACCACGCATTCAACATCGTTATCCTCCGCCGAAAGCCATTCAACGATGTCCGCCGCTGCCTCAAGTTCAAGCGTAAGCGGCTGACCTTCATAGGTAATTATTTCTATCTTGTATTCCGTAATTAAATCGGTAAGCACGCGAACAAACGGATCGTTACCGCCGCGTTTACGGTATACTTGCAGCGCGAACGCCGTCATAATACTGTCGCTGCGTTTTTGTTCGGCTTCAATCTTTTGCCGAAGCGTATCTCGCTCGCTTGCGTCGGTCTTCATCAATTCTAGGATAACGTTTTGTGCCGGTGTTTTTTTAACGAATGCCGGTACCGCTCTTTTTTCCGGTAATGGTTCGAACTGCATAAGATGGCCCCCTTTTGCTTGTTGTTCGTTATGGTAATCTTTATTTTGTGTCGTTTTCAGCGTCTTCGTTTTGCGAACAATCTCGCGCTCCCCGGTTGACCGGTTTTAACATATAAAATACAAATAGCGTCAATCAACTCATTATATTTGGACGGTTGGTGAAAATAAACTTTTGTTTCATCGGCCAGACCGAGCGCTTTCATATAGGCTTCCAGTGCTTGTTTATTCTCGCCTTTTCCGGCGTACGCCCTGGCACGGAATGTCAGACATTCGACATGCTGATCGTCTTTTAATCTGGGCCCTGCCAGTATTTCGTTTGAGAGTTGAAGGGCCGTGTCAAACGCATTGTCTGCCAGTGCCTGACGCAACGCTTCAGTCGACTTCGCACCTTTCAACGCCTCAAGAACGGAATCGGCATTCGTATAGCGCGCTTTGTCGCTGAAGCGCAGGCAGCGGGCAAGTACTGTGTCCAGCCTGGGCGAAGGGTCTGTCCCCGCAAAGCAAGCGCCGCCGCGAAACTCGAAATCGACGCGCTTCTTCCGCTCGCGCAGCATGTCCGTGCCGCCGCCAAACCGGTCCGCAAACGGCGAATATCCCGTGTAAAGCTCGTAAAACATCAACCCGGCCTGATAGATATCCGAAGCTTCGGTGTAGCGGCCTTCAAAATTCTCCGGTGCGTAAATGCTCATCGTCGTGCAGAGCGCGGCTTCCGGATTATTGGCGTATGCGCCCATGCCAAAGTCCATTACGCGCAAAACGCCGTCCTGAATCATAACGTTCGCGCCCTTGATATCCCGGTGGAGAACACCTTCGTGATGTGCCAGCGACAGTGCTGTGAAAAACTGCCGCATCAGATCAACAATCGTCTCTTCGCTCGGATAACGTTTTGCACGACGACAGCGTTTTATAATCGCTTCCAGCGTGTCGCCGCCGCGAATCAGCTCCATGGATACATACGCGCAGCGACCGGCGGGGGTTTCGAGTTTGCCAAAGGAGTAAATCGGCACAAAATGCTGTTTTTGCTCCATTGGTGCGCTTGACGCAAGGATTTTCGCGGGCAGCGCACAGTCCTCCAGCATGCCTTCCACATTGCCGAGTGCCGTTGCTTCGGGTTTGTAAATCTTAATGGCGACCTCGCGGACCACGGCGCCATTCATCAACTCTTCTGCGCGATAAACCGTACCGAAGTTGCCGCCGCCCAGCCGTACCAGCAGCCGGTATTGGCCGTCTCCAATTGTCTGCCCTGAAAGTTCCGATACCAACACGTCCATGTCCTCCCTGTTAAACGATCATGTCAATTTCCGAAAGAAGCGCGTTTAATTTTACAAGGCCGCTTTCGTCAAGGTCTGCAAACACGTCCGAAGAAAGCATCGTCACTTTATCAAACCGCTGCGCCACGCGCTCCACCAGCGCCCGGTGTTTTTCCGCCAGCAACGTCTCGGCGTCCGCATCGTTATAAACAGGAACAACAGATGTGTCCGTCCCGTTTTTTACGACACGCACAAGCGGAACGCCCGCAAGCTGGCGCAGCTGGGAAGCAATTTTGTTGTCGACATACTGGTTCATGAGGATGTCCAGCTCGCGGCCGCCGTAATAGCCGGATCCGCGCCGAATCGCCTGTTCGTTGCCTTCGAACACACGCCCGGCAAGCATTTCGATCACGTCGTCGTCGCATACCAGCTTGCCCTCGTGCACTTCACTATATTCCTTCGCCTTCTTTGAAAACATGTAACGGGCGATGCCTTCCAGCGCCTCGCGTGAAAGTGCGTTAAACACCACGATTCCGCCGCGGCGCATAATACGTCCGATAAACTCGGGACGGAAGCAGGGTTCTCCGGTCTTATAGTGTTTTTCCGTATTAAATTTGTTTTTTACGACGTCCTCAATTTCCTCCTGCGGGCGTCCCTCGCGAAGCATCTTCGCAATATCGTACTGGCCGATGTTGGACGTCAGCACAAAGAACGCCTTGCTGCCGGACGCGGTTACGCCGCGCATGTCCGTGATCGTCCCTTCGTCAAACAGGTTTAAAAACGGGTCCCAAACGGCAGGGTTCGCTTTTTCAATTTCGTCGAGCAATACCACGGAGTATGGGTCGTTGTTCAGGTCGTTGATCAGTTTACCGCCTTCCTCATAGCCAACATAGCCCGGCGGCGTGCCGATCAGTCGCGAAACACTGTGCGACTCACCGAAGTTTGCCATTTCAAAGGAGATTAATTTTCTCGAATTGGAGTAGATCTGGGCGATTTGTTTCGCCAGCTCCGTTTTACCAGTGCCGGATAGTCCGGCAAACACAAACACGGCGGCAGGCGCTTTTTTGTCCACCATGCCTTTTTGGATGAGATCGAGACGTCCCGCAACCTTATTCACCGCCGCGTCCTGGCCGACCAGCCGCCTTGATAGCAAAAACGCATAGTCTTTGTCCGCGCCGGTCCCGAGGATTGTTTCAGCAGGAAGCCCCGTCAGCACCGCAAGCCGGTCTGCAAGGTGTTCCTGTGTCATCATCGGCTCGGTTTTGCCGTGCATCTCCGCTTCCGCCGCCACATCGGCTGCAGTTTGCGCAATCAGTTCAATCGCCTTTTTCGGAAATCGCTTGGACAGCAGGTAATCGTTCGCCATGCGATAGGCTGCTTTCGAAATGCCTTTTGCAAGATGTACGCCGTTCTCCCGTTCAATCTCCGGTAACGCCTGGTCGATCATCTTCTGAACGTCCGCCTTGCCTGCTTCCGGTAGGAAAACCGGTTCCATGCAGGCGCCAAGCTGTTCGCCCATCGCGGAGAGGCTGTTGTATTCTTCGGTGTCTGCAATCAAAAGCAACCGGTAGCCGGTTTTAAGCAACCTTCGTGCTACGGCAGAAAAATGATCCTTAAAGTATTTGTAAAACCCTTCGACGACATAGATGCGTTCCGGCTCACCGTCAAAAAAGCGCATCAGCTTCTCCGTGGCTTCCTCATAATCTTCCGCAGCCACGCCGGAAAGATCGAACCAGATCACCTGAATATGCCGTAACGAGGCATATCGACCGTTACGCAATTCTGCCGCAAGAGTTGCCGCCATGCTGGTCAACCCCGTTCCATGATCGCCATGTAAAAGGACGTTTCGCTTCGCCTTACGGTAAAACACCTTTACGATTGATTCCAGCACATCGTCTCGAACAACTAACTCTTTGTGCAGCGAAGAAAGATTTTTACATTCGCAGATCTCCAGGGGAAGAACCGGCTCAATCACGTCCGGTTCAGCCAGTCCCTCGGCAATCTGCGCATAATAGGCCGGATCAACCTTCAAAACATTCGTCAGGAAATATTGTACCTTTGCGTCTTTGCAATTGAGCAATTCCAGAATGAACTCCCGTTCACCGACAAAGGTTTCGCCAATGGCGAGCGCGCGGCTCTGCGCCTCCGAAAGGATGGCAATCGCTTCTTTGGAGAAACTGTCTTTCGTTTTTGTCAGCGTACATTGCGCAGGCTGGTCGGTTTGAAACGCATTTTTTAAATAAATGGCGATCTTGGCGCTTGTGACTCCCGCGCCGCCACGACTGAGCAGCAGGTACCCATAGCTTTCTTTTAGCGTAAAACTTGCAGCCAGTATGTGAACCGGCAAAACCGCTTCCTCGCCGGCATGCGCCGCAAGTGAAAGAGCCTGTTCAACCACATATAGCGCGCGTCCTTTCAGAGCGCTCTCGGTCAGTTCCCCGGTTTGCTGGTCAAACAGAGACGCCGCATCGGCCTGCCGCTGAATCGCGCTTCCCAGTTCCTCCGCCCGGAAAAGCTCTTTCAGCAGTGCGCCGTTTTCCAATGCGTCCAGCCCGGAAAAGATTTTCTGAATCAGGTCTGTAATTCCCGCGCCGTCGGGAAGTTCGTCGATCCAATCTCCCAGCGGCGCACGAAAACTTTCGTGCAAAAACGGATTGATGGTATCCGAGCCCGTTACGGCAAGCGCGGAAAATGCCGCAACGCAATTCTTGCGTCGAACTTCAGGTGCAAGGTAGTTTATGAGCAAATTGACGCTGTCGAAAAACGCCTGTTTTTCCGCATCTTCCAGCTCAACAATTTGCGCCGTATCCGGTTTCTGTGTGAAAAGCGTATGCAGCAGATCGGTTTCTGTAATTTGCCGAAGCCGTACCATAACCGCATGTTCCATTGTTACTTCCAGCAGCATGCCCAGTGAAGGACTGAACCGTCCCGTATCCAATTCCGTTTTATCGTTTTTCCACATATTGTTCCCCTCCATTAAAGCGAAATCATGATCAGGGAGATGTTGTCCCGTCCGCCATGTGCATTCGCGTTTGCAATCATCGTTTCGCAAAAGTCCTCCGGCGCAGGGTCGGTTTGCATTTTTGCAGCGATATCCTGCTCTACCAGTTCTCCATACAGGCCGTCGCTGCAAAGCATCAGCCGGTCGCCTTCATTCAGGCGTTTGTAGGTAATTTCCGGCCCGGCCGGTGCGCGCATCCCTGCAAATTTGGTCAGTCGCGCGCTATAGGTACTGCCGCGCGCGTCATCCGGTTTCAGCAGTCCGGCGGCAACCATCTCGGCGGCAACATTATGATCCGTCGTTAATCGCGTAATCGTCGTTGCTTCCCGTTCTATCCAATAGCAGCGGCAGTCGCCAAGATGGACCACGACAGCACAATGATCAACCAGCAGCAACGCGCATAACGCCGCGCCAAATCCGATGCGACCGCCTTCATTCGTCCGTTCATAAAGGTTGTCACTCACGCCGGCGATGGCGTTCGACAGCATTTCACCAACCAGTTGCGGCGTGTAATCGTCCGGCAGCGTTTCTTTCAGCCGGGTTGCCAGCGCCGGTAATATCTGTTCCAGCATCCCGGCGGTCTCTCCGCCGCCGGGCAGTCCGCCCATGCCGTCGATAACCGCAAAAAAACCTTGTTCGGGGCAGCAGACGACCGCGTCTTGATTGCCTTGCCGGACTTTACCACGGTCGGTTTTCGCCGCATACGAATATTCAAACTGAAATCCGTTCGTCCGCATCACAATGCCGCCTCGATCATACGTCTAAATTCCGCAGCGGATTGAATATTGCTTCTGTTCTCCGGTTCTCCCAATGCAAAATCAATCACTTCTGCAAGCCGCTGCGGGATCTGCGGGTTTCGCCTTTGAATCGGCGTTGCGTTCGTATTAAGCGCAATAGGCAGCGGGTTCGGCACGCCGAGTGTGTCTTTCGGCGGCGATCCCGTCAGCAGATAGTAATACGTTGCCGCAGTTGACCAAATATCTACGTCCGGCTTGGCATATCGGTAATCATTGATCTGCATGCGCGGTGTAAAGTCCCAGGTGCCCGCCCGCTCTCCTGTGGAGGTAAATTTTGTCATTCCGGCCGCTTCAAACGCTTTGGCAAATCCAAAGTCGGCCAGCTTCACCTCGGCTTTTTCGGAATAGTCCATCATAAAGATGTTTCCCGGTTTAATATCCCTGTGCACGACGCCGTGCATAAGTTGCTTCTCTCCGTTCGCCAGAGTCGTCTCTACCGGCACCGCATGCACATACTCCAGCGCTTTAAGCACCTGCAGCACGATATGTGTCGCCATAGAAATGCTCAGCTTCGCGCCCAATGTAACTTTGCAACGGTCCATATAGTCGGCAACGCTGCCGCCGGGACAGTATTCCATCAAAATATACGGAACGTTATCGTCTTCCCCGCTTCCAAACTGGCCGACAACGTTCGGGTGGGACAATTGCGCGCCGATTGCCGCTTCCCGCAGAAAGCGCTGTCGTTTTCGATCGCCCAGCATCTCTGCTTGCAGTAGTCGCTTACAGACGACCTGTCTGCCGTTTGCCGGGTCGGCCAGCAGCCAGGCTTCCCCCGTTGCACCGGCGCCCAGCAGGCGAATTTTTTGATACCCGCCGATGTCCGGCCCCGTATTGCGTTTGCGAACTGGTCCCGCCTCACGGAGCAAATAATGCATAACGGCCATCTCGTTTTTCATGCAGGTTGAGCAGATTTCAACTTCCGCGTTTTCGTCAAAAAACCCTTTCCCGCAGATTTTGCAGCGATGACGGCCCTTCTCTTCTCGCACGTGCACGCTCAGCGCACAATCTTTTCCAATAAATACAGTGTCTCCGTCCAAAAGCGTTATGGTTTCAAACTTTTGAACCTGTGTCTCTTCCGAAGGAACGGCGTTTTTCCCGGCCGAAATGCGAAAGGTTCCGTTTCTGCTCCCAAAATCCTGAAGTTTGATCTCAGGCGCTGCAATCTCCAGCAGACAGTGAAAACGTGAGACTGTAGCCTCCTGTAAAATAATTCCGCAATCGGCCTGTCTTCCAATGATGATGGATTCACTTCCGTCGTAACAATATTCCGTTTGACCGGACGTGCCCTGTGTGATTTTAATGACGACTTCTACCGACATTTTCGGCCTCCTGTGCCTGAATAGAGACATCGATTCGTGCTCTTTAATATATATATAAATATAGCCGTAAACACTTGGGTCGTTTACGGTGAAAGTTGCAATCGTATCATTCTCGCATCAGGACGGTCAGTTCCGCGGCGTCCGCTTGTTCTACCGCGCCTTCCGTTGCAAAGTACGTGACCACGTCGATAACATAATGCAGCAGTCCGCGGTCCGCGCGGCTGGTGTACAATTCCTCAAAACGCTCGTCTTCTTTTGTTTTGTGCGTGTCGTAATATGCAGTGCGCAGCGCCGCATTTTCATATCGTTCCTGATACGTATCGAGCATTGTATGAAACCGTTCGGCTTGCGCCGCGTCTTTGACATAAAGCATTCCGGCGCGAATCCGCTCTCTCAGCCTCTCCATCGTTTCATATTCATAATATGGATATCGCTCATGCGCCGTACGTATCGCGGTGAGGACAAGCTGATCCAGCAGCGTTTTTGGCTCCGAGACGCCACGTAGTTTCGCATCCGCCAAAAGCATATCGAGTTCTTCTTCCGTCATGTTTTCGTACAATCCAAAAACAATCAGCTTGCTGCGCAAACCTTTCACTGGCATTTCGCGATCGCCAAGGAGTGTATATAGCAGATTTCGTATCGGCAGCGGCAGTTCTGCGTTTTGGTAAAGATCGTTGATCGGCGCTTCGCCAATGTACAGCCAAACACGACGCATGAGCCGGGAACCGGCCGTAACGGTTTTTGCCGTTGCGCCGAAAAAACGGCGATGGCGGTCCATCCACGCGGCAAATGCTTCTTCACTGTCTACCGCCTCAAAACTCCGACCGAGCTGGTCCGTGTTTCGCTCCGCTCTGCCGCTGGCGGGCTGGTATGCCTGCACGCGATATAGTTCGAGAAACGCACGATACCGCGAAACAATGTCCGCCCGTGCACGATATGTTTTCATAATAAGATTGCAGGCGTTGTCCAGCGGGTTTTTTGCATATAATCTTGGGTATCCATTTGTATACAAGAATGCGTCAAGCTCTTCGGGCGACATGCCAAGTGCCATTCCGAGCGTCTTCATGCGTTCCTTGCCTTGCGGTCGCGCTTCGCCGGAAAGCCATTTGCCAACAGCCGTATGTGAGATCATCCCGCGTTCTGCAAGCGCGTTGGCCGAGAGTTTCGCCGTATTCATGCGATCTTTCAAGTCCGTGGAAAAATCATACTCCGCAAAGCCCTGCATCATTTCTCGCATCAACGAAAGATCGTTTTCCAATACTGCGGGCGCTTCGCTGCTTACTTCAGTCATCGAGTGTCTCCTACCGGTCATGTCTGTATCGCTTATATATACTGATTGGTTCAATTCCATCCGGCAATTGTTTGCAGGACGACTATCTGGGTTGTCTGCAACGCTGCTAAATCAATGTATATCGGCGTGTTGTTAGAGAATCGATTCGCTTGATTTGTATTTTTATACTTTTTTGTGGGTCTGCTGGTCAGTTGTTTCTGGTTAGACCTGAATGCTGCTTTTCCGTGTCGTGATACACGCTCGCACATAGAATTACAACGCAGAAATATATATTATAAAATACCATAAACACCAGTTGCTTTTCAATCCCAAAGGAGAATAACGAACTATTTCCTACGAATTCCCAACGCATATCATTTACATGGTAATGATGTACAAGAAAATCAGCCGCAAAGCGTCTCTACCGGTTTTCTTATAGTGTTTTAAAGATAGTTTTCATGTAGCATTTCACGCCTAAATACGTTTCCAAAGTTGTGTTTCTACTTTACATGCATTGATATTTCTATCTATATTTTGCTGTTTTTCACAAATGTTTTATGCAATACGCATCGTCGCTTGTTTGATTTGTATCTCCCGACAAAAAAGCGACCCCGCCTGTTTGATTTGGCGGGGTCGCATTCTAAAACAATAATTTAATGTTCAGCGTCACGGCGCAGAACGCTTTGTTTTTTACGCCTTTATCGCGTGATAAACCCGTGCTTCGTATGGTTGCAGTTCGCTCAAATCGGGTTGTCCGTCAATATTGCTTAGCACGATATCGCCGCATATTTCCTGCGAAAGAGCGCATGTCTCACCGCTCATATTACACACGATTGTATAGGTTTCGCCATCAAGCGTACGCTCATATGCAAATAACTGCTTGTGGTCCCGTTCAATCATCGTAAAGCTGCCGTAGATCAATGTCTCGCTGGAGGAACGGAAAACGAGCAGTTTGCGGTAAAAGTGCAAAACGGAATCTGGGTCGCGTTCCGCAGCCTCGGCATTGATTTCGCGATAATTCGGATTCACCATAATCCAGGGCGTCCCTTTGGTAAACCCGCCGTTGGCTTCCGTGCTCCACTGCATCGGCGTGCGCGCATTATCGCGGCTTTTTGCAAGAATGCCGTTCCATGCGGCGGCACCTTCGCCGCGGGCGTCGGCAAGGCGGTAATAGTTCAGGCTCTCCAGGTCTCGTAAATCCGTAATATCCTTGAACGGAACATTCGTCATACCGAGTTCTTCGCCCTGATAAATAAACGGCGTGCCGCGCATCAGATGCATGGCGATCCCAAGCATCTTTGCCGAGCGAGTGCGCAGTGCTTCGCTTTGCGTGCTGCCAAATCGGGAGACGGGTCTTGGTTGATCGTGGTTTGACCAAAACAGACTGTTCCAACCCTTTTGCAATGCTGTTTGCCAGTCCACAACGATGGATTTCATGCGCTCGAGGTCCCATGGGACGATCTCCCACTTGCCGCTCTTTCCGCTGTCGATATCCATCAAATCAAACGAAAAGATCATGTCCAGCTCGTGCCGGTCGGGATCGACATATTTACTGCCAGTCTTGCTGTTTGCAAACGGTGCTTCGCCAACGCACATGCAATCTCGTCCGTCAAAGCACTCCCGCCGCATCTCCTGCAGATAGTCGTGTACCATCGGCTGATCGGCAAACGATTCCGGCGCAAGAACGTATCCTTCCGGCGACGGCGCACCCGTTCCATCCGGCAACCCGTCGGCTTTTGCAATCAGGTTGATCACGTCCATGCGGAAACCATCCACGCCTTTGTCGAACCAGCGGTTCATCATGTCGTATACCGCCTGACGCATCGCGAGATTCTTCCAGTTCAGGTCCGGCTGCTTTTCGGAAAACAGATGCAGGTACCATTGCCCGCTTGTTTCGTCAAATTTCCATGCGGACGGGGTGAAAAACGACGCCCAGTTATTGGGTTCTTTTCCGTCCTTCCCATCCCGCCAGATGTAGTAATCCCGATACGGATTGTCCTTTGACTTTCGCGATTCCACAAACCAGGCGTGCTCGTCCGAGCTATGATTGACGACGAGGTCCATAATGAGCTTCAACCCACGTTCGTGCAGACCGGCCAGCAGCGTGTCAAAGTCCGCCATCGTGCCGAATTCCTGCATAATGGCTTCATAATTTCGAATATCGTAACCCATATCGTCGTTTGGCGAATCATAAATCGGGTTGAGCCAGACGGCCCCAACGCCAAGCGAGGCGATATAGTCGAGTTTTTTTGTGATCCCGGCCAGGTCGCCGACCCCGTCTCCGTTGGAATCAAAAAAACTGCGCGGGTAAATTTGATATACCGCGCATTCTTTCCACCATGCTTTTTGCTGTGTGTTCAAGTGCATTTCGTAAGAACCTTTCCCGTTTTGTATAACATCTGCTTGTAACGAATCAAGTCGGCAGGTTGATTTTTCGCACAGATTCGCGCTCCACAAGCGTGATGGGCAGAATGAATTCCTGCTTGCCCGCCGTTGGGTCGGCAACCGCGTTGAGTATCATTTCCACCGCTTTTTCACCTTTGTGGTAGATGTTTTGTCCAACGGTGGTCAACCCCGGTATGGAATACCGCGCGATGCTGAGGTTGTCCACGCCAACGATCGAATATTGTTCCGGAATCAGCCTCTGGTGCTCGTTGAGTTCCTTGATTACGCCGATTGCAATGATGTCCGCGGTGCAAAACGCCGCCGTAACGTCCAATTCGTCCGCCATTTTGCGCGCAAGCCGCCTGCCGGAATCAAATCCAACGCTCTCGGTCAGCACATAGTCCGGGCTTCGTGGAATGCCGAATTCGTCCAACGCGTCGCAATACCCTGCGTGCCGAAGTTTCATCACGCCGCCATCCTTGATTGCACCGGAAAGAAACGCGATCTTCCGGTGACCATTTTCAATCAGATGCCGCGTCGCAACATATCCCGCGTGGCGGTCGTTGATGCGGATTGCGTGAAAATAATGATCGTCCATATAGCTGTCCACCAGCACGATCGGGATGCGCGTGTTGCGCAAATCGGTGTAGGACTGTTCCTTATACATGCCGATGATGATGATCCCGTCGAGGTTGCGCTGCTGGGCAAGTTTCAGATAGTTTTCATCCGCATTCGTGCCGGAGACGATCACATGATACCCGCTCTGACGCGCGCAGTATTCGATGCTGGAGAGGATTTCACTGTAAAACGGATTTTCGAACACCATCTGGCTGCCGGGTTCGGTCTGCGGAATGATAACGCCGATGAGATTGCTGCGATTCAGCCGCATGCTGCGCGCGGAGTAGTTGGAAACATAGCCAAGCTTTTCCGCCGCAGCAAGCACCTGCTCACGCGTAGCTTCCGGTATATTTTTCTTTTCGTTCATAACGTAGGAAACCGTGGCCGTGGATACGCCCGCTTCCTTCGCAACGTCCTTAATCGTGATTCGCCCCATAAAACCTCATCTTCGTTTAAACGTTTATATAAGCATACCGTGCACCGCCGCGTGTGTCAATTGAGAAGCGAAAAAACGGCACGGTACAACGTCGTTTTTTCGTATGTTTTCAGCAGTTCGAGCATATATGCTGCGGCTTGCTCGGTGTGTCCGTATCCCGGCGTCATCCGCGCGATCGTCTCTTCTGAAACCGATTGTTCCGCGTGCCGAAACGCGGAAAACGCGTCCGCGTGTTCGCCTTGCATCAGTGCTAGCACCGTTTGCGCCGCACAGACCTGCACTTCATAAAAAGCCGCCGCTTTTTCGCCGCGCCGTTCGCGCAGGCAGCCGACATAGAGTGAAAACAACGCGGAATCCACCAGTTCCCGTTCCGTTTCGCGTTTCGGTTCAATGGAGGAAACGTCCGGTGTTTCTTCCGCGCTGCGTACCCAGAGAATGCGCCCTGCGCCATGCGGAAACGAGCGCAGTTGATCCGGCGTAACGATACCAAAATCGCACAGCACTCCGTCCGAAAACAGCAACTTTACCGCATCTCCATATGAAATCAGCAAGCCGTCGATTGCGCAAATCGGCTCTAGGCGCTTCACCTGTTCCAGCAGCCGTTGCTTTTCAGAAGCTTCGCAGATTACAAGGAAATCCAGATCGGAATATGCGTCAAACCGTTCACGCTCGGCGTTCGAGCCAAACGCAGCAACCGCAATCACGCCGGACTGCTTTGCATAATACGCCGTGATTTCGTCCATTCGCTTCAGTGCGCGTTCCCGTTGCTGGTTCGGCACGACTAAAATCCCTCTTCAAACGCTAAATTGCTTACGTCGATAACATGGGCGTTCCCGGAACAAATCTCTCCATTCTTTAAAGCGACATTATAGCCGAATTCATCATTATATTCGCAGTTCGGCTTGCCGGAAACCACGAGCACAAGATTTTGCAACGTGTCCACACGATTACCAACGTCGCCGCCGATACGCATGCTCTCCGGCAGGTTCAGCGCAACCATGCCCGGCGTACGCAGATAAACCGGAATTTGACCGCGGCCTGCCTGCGCTTTTACCGTGCAGCCGCCTTCCAAAGTCTCTTTTGTTAAAAGGCTGTACCAGCGCCCTTGTGGCAGATACACACTGCGAGACGTCGCACCTTCCTCAAGAACCGGCGCGATCAGAAGGTCGCCCAGCATAAACTGATCGTGACAGCTTTGCGCGTTTTCGTCGGTTGGATACTCCAGCACGAGATGCCGCATCATCGGCAGGTTCGTTTTGACCGAAATGTGTGCCTGTCGATACAATTCCGGCAGAAGATTCATGCGTAAATGCGCATACAAAAGCGCAGTTCTTTGCACATCCGGATCATCGGTATGTTTCGCCATGTTCCAAGGGCTCCGGTCGTTGACCAAACCCGTTTCAAATCCGCCGAACTGCCCGCCGAGTGGTTCGCTGTGCCACTGCATGACGGGTGCAAACACGGACAGCGCCGTCGAACGCAGGTAGAGTTCCGCGCTTGGCAGCGCACCCGCAAATCCGCCGATGTCAAAACTCCAGAACGGTACGCCGCTTAGCCCGAGCGACAGCCCCGCGCCAAGCACGGCGCGCATTTCTGAAAACGTGGAAACCTGATCGCCCGCCCAGTGGATCGGGCACTTCTGCGCGCCGAGATATCCCGCGCGCGAAAACAGTGTTTGTTCCTCGTTGAGCGCATCGGTATAGGTCTCTTCATAGTCCGCAACATACCGGTTTCGCATCGATACGCCGTCGCGACCGTTATGAAAATGTACAGACAGATCATGAATGAATTCGCCGCCGTCGGTTTTAAAGCCGTCAACGCCCATATCTATTAGATACCGACGTTTTTCCATCCACCATTCCCGGGTTTTTGTGGCAGTAAAATCCGGCACATGTGCGCCGATGAACCATTGTTTCGGGATGCGGTACGGTGTGCCGTCCGCATTTTTCACAACAAGATCGTTTTTAACGGCATAGTCGTCGTCCGCGTTGTGCTGTGGGCAGACCTGACCTTCGTCCAGTTTCTTCAGCGCGGGTATCTGCCAAAGCACCAGCTTTACATTCTGCGCGTGCAGCGCGTCAATCATACCTTTCGGGTTTGGCCAGGGTTCTCGGAACGTAAAGTTGCTTTCCGTAAACGCTGTTCCGCCATCCTTGGTTTCATATGTTGCGCCGTTCCAAATGTAGAACGTCGCCTCGTCGCTCCACGCTTCTATAACGAGCGCCGTTGCCGGATAGCCGGTTTTGCGCAGAATCTCCATCTGCTCTTCAACGTCACTCTGCTTGTTCCAGCGGTTCGCCGATATCCACGGGCCGAACGCCCACTTTGGCGGCAGCGCCGGAGCGCCAGTCATTTTCACAAACTGCGAAACGATCTCCTTCGGCGAACCGAAAAGAAAATATGCGTCGTATTCACCAGCGGGCAGTGTTACGTCCACATGCCCTTTGGTCAGCGTAAACGTTACGGCAGCGTCGGTTTCCACGAACAAGCCGTGTCCGTCGTTGCAAAAGAAAAACGGAAGCGGAAAATATGTTTTATCACCTTGGTTCGTGAATTTTTCTATAATGGTGCATTCCGTGCGTTTGTCCATGCGGTCCACGCCGTCGAAACGCTCACCCATGCCGTATGCGGTTGTAGCGTCGCAGTCGTAGGAAAAGCAAACACAGTCCTGTGCCCCGCTTGTTTTCAGGTTTCGTATTTTATGTTTATCGAGATTGTGCAGTCGCAGCATATCAGCCTTTCACGCCGCCTGCCATGAGGCCGCTTTTGAAGTATTCTTACATAAATGATAATCATCGCCTGTATTGCGTTGAAGTCCACAAATTTGCGTAAGGCTTCACGCGCTGTAACGATGATCGGTCACCCTTTGATTCCACCGAGCGTCAAACCGTCCTTCAATTTGCTTTGCGCAAGCAGGTAGATGATGACGACCGGTATGATCGATATCAGGCTGCCTGCCATTTGAACGCCGAAGTTTCGCTCGAACTGTCCGTTCAGCATGCCCAGCGCGACTGGAACGGTCATCATTTCCGTTTTGGTCAGCATGACAAGCGGCCAGAGATAGTCGTTCCACGCGTCCATAAAAGTAATGACTGCATAACCGGCAATGACCGGTGTTGACAGCGGCAAAATTACTTTCCAAAGTACCGTAAAGTATGACGCGCCGTCTATGCGCGCCGCGTCAATATAATCGTTTGGAAGCGTTCTCATATGCTGAACCAGCAGAAAAATCCCAAACACACGGAAAAGCGAAGGCATAATCACGCTGGCATACGTGTTGCTCAATCCAGCTTTGTTAAACAGCATAAACAGCGGAATCAACGTGCTCTGAAACGGAATCATCAAAGTAGTCAAATATACTTTCAACAGTATTTCGCTTCCCCGAAACGGAATTTTCGCAAACGCAAACGCCGCCATACTGCACGAGACGATTGAAATAACGGAGTAGGAAACGGATACGACAGCGCTGTTGAATAATACGCGTCCGAACGGAAACCGCGAAAACAAAGCAACGAAATTCTCAAACGTTATTTCGGTCGGAATCCACTCTATCGGATACGTGAATATTGCCGTTTGTGTCTTGATAGCGGTAATAATCATCCAATACAGCGGAACAATGATCATCAAGCCTATCGCACCGGCAATGATATAAAACCGGATGTTTGAAAACATCTCTTTTTTTCTGAATGCTTTATGCATCGTAATTTACCCACTTTTTTTGCAGTTTTTGCTGTAAATATGTGAACAGAAAGACGATTATAAATAGCATCCAGGACAAAGCGGATGCGTATCCCATTTTGTAATAGCTAAATCCATACTTGTAAATTCTTTCAACAATCACCTGTGTTGCGCCGGCTGGGCCGGCATTGGTCATAATCATCACCTGTGGAAACAGCATAAAGGAGTTAATCAGGCTGATGATTAAAACAAAAAATATCATCGGCGTCAGCATTGGCAGTGTAACCTTCAGGAAACGCTGAACTGTCCCTGCTCCGTCCAGTTGCGCCGCTTCATAATATTGCTCATTGATGTTTTTCAGTCCGCCAAGAAAGATTAAACCAAAAAAGCCCATATCCTTCCATACGGATGCCAAGACGATACCCACCATAGCCCATTTCGAATCCTGCAGCCACGCGGGCCCAAGGATTCCGATTCTTGCCAATATATCGTTCAATATCCCGTATTGCGGGTCCAGCACCCATTTCCAGATGATGGAGCCGGCAACCCAGCTGGTCAGCACGGGGATATAGAACAGAAGCCGGAAGAACGCCGTGCCCTTCCGCGGTTTATTCAAAAGTAACGCGATGCCCAGCGACGCCGGAAGCATCAAAGGGATATACAAAATCATGTAGTAGCCTACATGCAGTAATGACTCCCAAAACTCCTTGCTTTTCAGGATTTTTTGGTAGTTCTCCAAACCAATGAAATTATTCTGCCAGAAGTCCATCGAAAAGATTTCAAGTCCCTTTATTCCGCTCCAGGACGTAAAGCTGATTGCAAACGACAGAACAAACGGAATAGCGGCAATCACAAGGAAACCTATCACACTGGGCGCAAGAAAGGCAGACGCTGCAAGCGGGGCGTACGACTTGTTTTTTCGCATGAAGTTTACCTCCAAATTTGGATTGGTGAGAGCAAAGCAAACCTCTGCCCTCACCAACCAAACAACTGCTGTTTTTTACCCGAGTGTGATTGCTGCTTCCAAAGCCGCCTGTGCATCATCCAGCGCCTGCTGCGGCGTCTTCGATCCATTTGCCGCCGCTTCCAGTTCTACGCCCAGAATGTCGGCCATCTGGCTGAACTCGGCAATTTGCGGCACGGGGACGACATACTGGAGGGAATCAAACACTGCCTGCCGATTGGCCGGTGGCGTCAATTGAGCATACTGGTCCATCGCCGATTCATATGTTGCGCAGGGCAGTTCCCAGCCCAGTTGAACTCTCAGCTGTGCCACTTCTTCACTTGTTGTAACAAACTCAATCCATTTATATGCGGCTTCCGCATTTTCGGAATCGGCGCTCACGCAGAGGCCGTTTGCAAAATAGTGCGTCGCCTTTGTTACCGCGCCCGGCTCCACGCAAATATCCCAATTAAAGTTGCAGTCGGTCGTAAACGACGGGAACGCCCAGATACCGGTTACAATCATGCCGGTTTTGCCAAGTTTGAAGACGCCCCATTCGTCAAGACTGCCTCTTTGCTCCGTACTGGGGCAAATATTCGATACCAAAACATTATCACACAGCCGCTGAAGTGCTTCAACATTTTCCGTGCGATTGACCGTAAAGGCGGTGTTGTCTTCATTCAGCAGGCTTCCACCGTACTGCTTCACAACTTTAAAGAACTCATATGTTGAGATCGGCTGGATCAGTCCGTAATAATCTTCGCCAAGCGCCTTGATCTTCAGCGCGGCTTCATCGGCGTCTTCCCAGGTCCAATCGTCCGTCGGATACGCAACGCCCGCTTGATCAAACAAGTCTTGGTTGTAAATCAAAACCACTGTAGAATAGCTGTAGGGCATGCCGTATATCGTTCCGTTCAGCGAAAAAGCATCCAGCGACTTTTCCGTGAGCACACTCAGGTCCGTCGCCGTGCTCGCTGTTAAATCGCTTAACGGAAGGATTGCCTGTTGGTCTACATACGCCGGGAATGCATCTACGCCCAGCTCGAAGCAGTCAGGTGCATCTCCGCCGCCGACGCGCGTCTGCAGTTGTGTCGAATAATCGTCATAACCGAACGTTTCGATGTTCACGATGATGTTCGGGTTCTCGTTTTCAAAAAGCTCCTTCATAAGTTCCAGCGTAAGAAGCCCGCCTTCATTTGCCGAAAAATTCATGAAGTCAACGGTGATTTGCTCTTCTTCCGCGGGAGCGGCAGCCTGGGCATCCGCGCTCTCGTCCACCGTGGCCGGTTCCGTCGATTCCGCAGTTTGTGTGGTGCAGCCGAAGACGGCGAACACCATGCACAGCGCAAGAAGTAGTGCGAGTGTTTTTTTCATTGTGTCTCTTCCTCCTTAAATTGTATGTTGATTAGGATTGTACGGAAAACCAAAAGAAAGCATGTGATTCGGTTAATCGTTTCGTTTGCTTTTTTAAATAATTTCGCCAAAATTGTTGAGTAATTTCGCATTTGATAATAATTTTTTACCCATTTAAGTGACACAAGGGGCAAATTTGAAACGATTAACGTTTAAACGTTTAACCTAGCTGAATTATAATCCGAATCCCCTTCGCTGTCAACCCCGAAACAAAACAAATCCATGGAGTGGTTTCTCCTGCGTATAATTTCATCGGTTACCTAATTAAAAACAACGCCTGTCCGATGACCCTGCTATGGCAACCTGCTTTGCCATGAAGAGTTAGACAAGCGTTGTAAGAGCTCATTATGTGTCAACACGAACCAAGCTGTTCATGTCCCGTGTAATTTTATCCGGCGTTAGATAACTATTCCGAAAGTGAAATAGCAACCAATCCGAGAATCAAAAGCAATGCCAGCGGGCCAATAATGCACAGGAAGACGATTGAAACCGTCCTCGCCGTTTTTGCGGATTGCGCCGCCCCCTCAAAGCCGGCCATCGCCGGATCGTCCGGCAGGTAGGATATGGTGACGACTGTTTTGCCGTCCTTCACTTTTCCGGTAGGGAACTGATAGGTGCGCATCGAGATTTGCACATCTTTCGCATAGTCCTGCCCATCCACTGTGTATTCGAGTCGGGCGTAAATCTTGCCAATCTCCCATAATCCTTTATGCGTTACGCGTTCAATCGTCGCTTCAATCGTTTTCCCCGTGTTGATAATCTCCGTCTGTTCCTTATAAATCCGGTTGGTCGTTACAATCATAAAAATATAAACCACCACAAGCGCCAAAAGCACCCAGAGCACACTCACGGCACATCCCTTTTGTTTCGCATCCATATTGCAATTCCTCCCGCTTAATTTTTACCGATTTTGCAGCCGTCTTATGGATCTGTTCCTTGTCGCTGAAAGATTGAGTTCCCTTTGTGATGGTATTATCGTAACATTCGATCGTCCTGTGCTTTCTTATAAAAGTTGCAGCCCGTTTCTCTTTGCTTCTAGACAGAAAAACGACCTCGCCTTATATAAGACGGGGTCGTTGCTGTTTTTATTTGATTGAGGTTCTATCGCTAAGTAGATCTTCAGACAATCCCCTGCGCGATCATGGCGTCGGCGACTTTGGCAAAGCCCGCGATGTTTGCACCGGCTACAAGGTTGTAACCAAGCCCGTGTATCTGTGCCGCTCTTGCCGAGTTGTCGTGGATGTTCTTCATGATCGTGTGCAGCTTTGCGTCCACTTCTTCCGCGCTCCAGCTGTATCGCATGCTGTTCTGACTCATCTCCAGCGCACTCGTCGCCACGCCGCCCGCGTTGACCGCCTTGCTGGGCGCTATGATCAGGTGCTTTTGTCCCATCAGATAGTTCAGCGCCTCGTTCGTCGTCGGCATGTTCGCAACTTCAATATAGTATTTCGAGCCGCTGTTTGCGATCAATTTTGCGCTCTCGATGTTCACGTCGTTCTGTGTTGCGCACGGCATGTATACGTCCGCTTTCACGCCCCAGGGCTTTTCGCCCGCATGGAATTCGCAGCCGTACTTGTCGGCGTAATCCTGCACACGGTCGCGCCCGCTGCCGCGCATCTCGACCAGATAGTCGATCTTTTCGCCGAGTACGCCGTCCGGATCGTACACGTATCCGTCCGGGCCGGAGAGCGTCACGGCCTTTGCGCCCAACTCCTGCAGCTTTCTCGATACGCCCCATGTGACGTTGCCGAATCCCGACAGCGCAAAGGTTTTGCCCTGAATCGTATCGCCTTCGTGCGCAAACACTTCATTTACATAATACACCGCGCCGAATCCCGTCGCTTCCGGTCGAATCAGGCTGCCGCCGAAGCTCATGCCTTTTCCCGTCAGCACGCCCGGTTCATACTTGCCGCGAATGCGCCGGTACTGGCCGTAAAGATACCCGATTTCGCGCGCACCGACGCCGATATCGCCCGCGGGCACGTCCACGTCGGGTCCGATATGCCGGTAAAGCTCCGTCATAAACGCCTGACAGAAGCGCATGACTTCTCCGTCGCTCTTGCCGCGCGGGTCAAAGTCGCTGCCGCCTTTGCCGCCGCCGATCGGCAGACTCGTCAGGCTGTTTTTAAACGTCTGCTCAAATCCCAAAAACTTCATGATGGACAAATTGACCGACGGATGCAGACGCAGTCCGCCTTTGTAAGGCCCGATTGCGCCGTTGAACTGCACGCGATACCCACGGTTGACCTGCACGTTTCCCGCGTCGTCCACCCAGGTCACGCGGAACGAAATCGCCCGTTCCGGCTCTGTCATCCGTTCCAGTAATCCCAGCTTCTCATACTCCGGATGTTGGTTTACTACCGCTTCCAGCGACGTGTAAACCTCTTCCACCGTCTGCAGAAACTCCGGCTCGCTTGCATTTTTCTTTCGAACATCGTTTAGTACCCTTGCTATGTAGGCGTTCATGTGTGCCCTCCTGAAATGACTTTGAGTTGCCTGTTTTTTGTTTGTATTCGGTTCGCTCCACGCTCATCATAGCCTCCGTCACAGGCAAAGTCAACCGAACCGAACGCAATATATTAAATTATTTCCGCGCACCTGTTTTTTTTTGAGCGGCAGTGCAAAATTTTTTTCTTTTCCTTTCAGTAACGTTGCGCAATAGAAAAGAACGCGCCTTGCGACGCGTCCTTTTCCCCATTGCGACTTACTTGAAAAACTTCATTACTGAAGCGATGACCGATGAGTCGTCTTTGCTTAAAGCGCTTTTCACAACGTCTTTCAGGGTGTCCTGCGAAAGGAACGGGAGCAGCGCCGTAATCTCGCCGATTGCGGCTCCGTTTCGAAGCGCGCTTTTTACGATTTCATCAAGCTGTTCTTCCTCCAGAAACGGTGCGATCGACACAAGTTCCCCGGCGCGCCCGCCGTTTTCCAGAACCCTCTGCGCAATGTTGCCCAGCGCTTTCTCTGAAAGAAACGGTGCGATGGAGGCCAGCTCGCCGACGCGGCTCTTTCCGTCCAGCACGCGCTCGGCAAGGTTGTCTAGCGTCTTCTCCGATAAAAACGGCGCAATGGACGCCAGCTCACCAATAGGTGCGTTTTCGGCAACCGCCTGCTCGGCAAGCCGATCCAGTGTTTTATCCGAAACGAACGGCGCAACCGCCGCGAGTTTGGCAAGGCCCGCGACCGGCGCAAGGCGCATTGCGAGTTCGTCAACAGTCTCCTCGTCGAGAAAGGGCGCGACCGCCAGCAATCCGCTCAAGCTGATGCCGTCGTCCTTTTCCTCCTTTTCCCATCCGTGTTTTTTATCCTGCTTTTCTTTGATTGCAAGCACAATGCGTTTCACCTGCTTCGGTTTCAAAACCGGCGCGGCTTCGCCCGCTTCCTCCAGCGTCACGTCCGTTTTCTCTACAAATGATTCTTCCGAACCGTCGAGTACGTGCGTGATGAGCTCGCAGCCACATCCGCCGCCAAGCAGTTCGTCGACACTGACGCCGAGTATTTCCGCCAGCTCCGGCAGTTTGCTGATGTCCGGCATCGAAGTGCCGCGTTCCCAGTTGGATACCGCCTGAAAGCTAACGCCCATTTTGTCCGCCAACGCCGGTTGCGTCATGTCCTGCTCTTTGCGCAAGCGCGAAATTTTTCTGCCTATTTCAATTACATCAAACATCGGTTTCCGTCCCTTTCATAATCCATAAGGTGTCCGCTGCATAAAAAGCCAGTGGTCTTTTTTCTTTTCCAACTCCTGTTCAAGCAGCATGGCTTTATAATCACGTTCGATCCGCTTGGGATTGAGTTTGCGATTTGGCTTTCGCCTGACTCGAATTCTCATGGCTACTTAACCGCCCTTCCTTGACTTCGCCCTCAGATTACCAGACGAAGGCATGCAGGGAACAGCGAGTGTTGCTTGAGTTTGCAAAAACCGGCTCAAGCATTCGTTGAAACGGCTTCAACCTCTGATGGAAAAGCAGGCTCAACCAATCGTTGTATTGTCGCCAACCGAAAAAAGTGGCACAAATAGCCACTTTTCATTTCAGTATGTCTTTTCATTCTACCGGGATCGAAAGGTGTTTCGACAGCAGGCCGTTTATATCCCGCATCAGAGAGTCGAGCGTTGCGGCGACGTCGCTCTGCGTTTTCGCGCATGCGCCGATGTAGAGTTTCAGCTTCGGCTCCGTTCCACTCGGGCGCACCACGATCCACGAATCGTCGGCAAGCAGCCAACGCAGCACGTCCGATTTCGGCAGCGTGATCGGTCGGGTCGTTCCGTCGGAGGTGGTGCATTCGCGCGCAAGATAATCTTCGCTTGCCGAAACCGCGGTTCCCGCGAACGATTGCGGATGATCGGCGCGCAGCTGCTTCATACAGGAAGCGATCTTCTCCATGCCTTCCTTGCCTTCCAGCGTATAGGCTTTTACCTTTTCCTCATAATAACCGTATTTTTCGTAAATCTCGTCCAGCGCGTCCGACAGCGTCATGCCGCGCTGCGCATACGCAATACAGGCTTCCGCGGCAAACATCGCCGCGCAAACCGCGTCCTTATCGCGCGCAAGCCCGCCGACAAGAAACCCGAAACTCTCTTCAAACCCGAACAAAAAGGTCTTCTCGCCGCTGGTCTGATATTCGTCCACTTTTTCGCCAATGAACCGGAATCCCGTCATCACGTTCTCCAGTTCCACACCGTAAGCCTTACAGATTGCGTCGGCAAGCCGCGTGGACACGATGGATTTGATGACAACGCCATTATCCGGCAGACGGTCCTGCTTTTTCATCGACGAAAGGATATGCTCGAGCAGAATACAGCCAATTTGATTGCCGGTGAGCGTTATCCATTCATCCTTCGCCGTTTTGACCGCAATGCCGAGCCGGTCCGCATCCGGATCGGTGGCGATGCAAACGCGCGCGCGTACCTTTTCGGCAAGTTGAATCGCAAGGCGGAAAGCGTTCGGATCTTCCGGATTCGGTGCGGTCACCGTCGGGAACAGTCCGTCCGGCGAAGCCTGTTCCGGCACCGTCGTTACGTTCGTCAACCCAACGCGGTTGAGCAGCTCGCGCACCGGGACAGCGCCCGAGCCGTGTAACGGCGTATACACGATCGGTAGTTCTCCACCGTGATCGCGCACCAGCTCCTTGTTGAGCAGCAATCCCGCCGTCGCGGCGTAATACGCCTCGTCTTCTTCTTTGCCGACCAGCACGATTCGCTCGTCCAGTATCGCCTCGTCATAATCGCAGTCTCCCGCGCTAAACATCTTGACCTGCTGAATCTTTTCGTAGATGGCAGCCGCCTGCTCCGGCGCAACCTGTCCGCCGTATGCCCAGTAGACCTTATATCCATTGTATTGCTTGGGGTTGTGGGAAGCCGTGATAACCACGCCCGCCATGCACCCGAGATGACGCACCGCATAGGAGAGCTGCGGCACGGAATGCAACGTCGTAAACAGATAGGTCTTGATCCCGTTGCCTGCAAGAACACAGGCCGCCTGCTTTGCAAACACGTCCGAATATTGACGCGAATCATACGCGATGCACACGCCGCGTTCTTTTGCGCCGGGAATGGTCGCCATATAGTCCGCAAGGCCCTGTGTTGCACGACGAACGACATAGATGTTCATCCGGTTTGTGCCTGCGCCGAGGATGCCTCGCAATCCCGCCGTTCCAAACTCCAGCTCACGATAAAACCGCTCCTCTATCTCATGCGGATTGTCCCGTATCTCCGTCAATTCCGCTTTGGTCGCCGCATCAAGCGACGGTTCATTGCACCAGGATTCATACACTGACTGAACATCCATCTTCTTCTGCATTTCCTTTCCTGTCCGCTTCGGCCATACGCCGACCGGGACGCTGTATCCTATCTTCTTTATTTCAAATTTGGTCCTTGCCGTTTTGCTGTTTTGTGCGTCTCATTGCAAAAGATGCGCGACGCGGAAGAACCCTTTGTTCACGGCATATATACGTATATTGATTATACCGTTCGCCGTGTTGCATGGCAAGGCGGGCTTGTGCTATCATAGCCCCATGGAACAGCGCGTAAAGCCGAAAAAACAATATCAATCCGCCAGCTACGTAACCAGCAGCGCGGTGTTCTACGGTGCTCTTCTTTTTCTAATCGCACGCTTTTTCACATTCGTTCAGTTATTCATAGATGCATACAATCGCAAGCAACTGAATCAGGCGCCACCGGAAAACTTTACGCTTTTCGGCATCCTTGGTTCACTGCTTGTGCTTGCCGTAATCACCTGGACGTTTGTCCTGTTGGTGCGCCATCGCCGCCGGATGGTGCGGCTGCGCCGGGGCAATCTGTATCTGTTGTTAAACCTCCTGTTTGTTGCTTGGGGATTGATCCAGGCCATCAGCTATTTCGTTGAGATGGTGCTGTTTTTCGAATTCGTATACCTATTGGACTTCATTACGCTGGTTGCCGCGCTGATCGTTGTGCCGGTGCTTCTTCAGCTTGCCGATCGCATGCAGGAGCCCGCGCAGGATACCGCGTTGTTGGCTTCCTCAATCAGCGCCACCGTGCTTGCCGTCATTGCGGCGCTGATCGTCTCGCTGGTTTTGCGAAAGAGTTATACAACCTTGCAGCTCGTGCGGGAACTGATGTTCCGCGCAGGCATCATTCTTTTTGGTGTTGCCGGTATTCAAAAAGCGATGAAACTCCGTTCCGAACCCGTTGCCTATGTGCCGAAAGAGCCAAAGTCAAAAAAAGAGCCAAAGATCAAGGCTCCGAAAATCAAAGAACAACGGCTCGACAAACGAGGCAAAATCGAATGTCCGGATTGCGGTAAAAAGCTGAATCCCGACGTCAAACTTTGTCCGCGCTGCGGGTTCGATATGTCTGTACCGAGCCTGTTTGACGACGATGACGAAGACGAATTCGATCTTGAGGAAGAAGAACTCGACGATCTCACCGCCGAACCGGAAATCCCGGTGGAAGAAGAAGCGGTTTTTGAAGAAGAGCCGGCAGAACCCGAACCGCAAAAGCCGGCTCATGTCGACGTTTGTCCGCGCTGCGGCAAGAGCATACCGCCATTCTTGACAACCTGCCCGCATTGCGGTTATTACCCCGGCGACCCGCTGGAGCTGCCGAAAGAACCGGAAAAGCGGCAGGTCGCCCCGCCGACAATTCCAACCATCCCGACGCCGGAGGAAGAGAACCTCTGCGCTAAATGCGGCAAACGCATTCCCGGCGGCCTTGCCACCTGTCCGTATTGCGGATACCATCCGGACGACGACAGAATGCCTGAACGTCCGGCAGACCATTCGGGAGGCTCTCAAAGCGCTGAGACCACGGAACTGTTTGAGGAAGAAATCGACTGTCCGCGCTGCGACCACCCGGTCGCAAAAGGGACCGAAATCTGTCCGCACTGTGGATATCCGTTCCCGGACGAATCCACCCGGCGCACGTCCCGCACAGCCGCGCCAAAGCTGCCGCGCGTTCCCGACCCGAAGCGGCTGACGCAAAAAAACAGCATCAAATGTCCGGAATGCGGCCGCAGGTATTCCGCCGCACGGGATATTTGTCCCTATTGTGGATTTAGCTTATACGAAGATTGATTTTCTTCTATATTTTTGAAATATAGGGTGTATTTGTCCCTATTGCGGATTTAATTGTACAAGGATTGATAGGAATAATTTTATTGCGTATAGAAAAGGGCGCTGAGAACAGCGTCCTTTTATGATTCCATCAGTTTTTTCAATACATATCCTGCAAGGCAAAGCCCTGCGCTCGCCGTCACCGGCGCAAGCGAGCCGATGAGCGTTTGTCCTTTTTCTACATGCGGCGGCTCGTCCGATACGACGACCGGCAGTCTTTCCACATTCATTTTTCGAAGCTGCTGCCGCATTTTTCGTGCAAGCGCGTCGCCGCTGGTTTCGTACACGTCCTTTACCGAAAAGCGCGACGGGTCGAGTCTGTTCCCAGCACCCATTGCACAAACGATGGGTGCCTCATTGTCCAGCGCAAACTGCACCAGCGCGAGTTTTCCGCTCAGCGTGTCGATTGCATCCACAATGAAGTCCGCATCCTTCGGGATCGCCCCTTCCACCGTGTCCGGCAAAACGAACGTATCGCTTGTCGTCACGGCGCAGTCGCTCACGTCCGCAATCCGTTCTTTCATGGCGTCGGTTTTTTTCCATCCAATCACATGCTTTGTCGCTACGATCTGGCGGTTAAGATTGGTTTCGTTTATCGTGTCGTTATCGACCAAATGCAGCCTGCCGACGCCCGCGCGCGCAAGCGCTTCTGCACAGTGTCCACCGACGCCGCCAAGACCGACGACCACAACTTTACTGTTTTGCAGTTTTTCAAACGCTTCCGTCCCGATCAGACGGATCGTCCGCTCGTTTCGATCCATTATGTCAGCTCCAGTTCACGCAGGCTTTCAAACACATGCCCATCGATTTCCAGACGCTTTGCAAGCAACGCCTGCGTCCTGCGTTTATGCGCTTTGTTGAATGCGCGGTCGCCATATTTATCGTCGCCAAGCACCGGGTACCCGGCCGCCGCCATCTGTACGCGGATCTGGTGCGTCCGTCCGGTCATTAATTCGATTTCCAGCAGGCTCTGTTCGCCATTTGTTTTCAGCAGACGGTATCTCAGTTCACAGCGCATTGCGCCCGGTTCGGATTCCTTGCAAACGCGGACAAAGGACGCATCCGCATCTTTTCTGACCCAGTGGACAAGCCGGGCTTCGCTTTCGGGAGCGCCCTGAACGACCGCGTGATAGAGTTTCTTCAAATCGTGTCTGTAAAACAACGTTTCATAGCGGGTCGCGGCGCTTTCATTACGGGCAAACAGCACCAAGCCCTCGGTGTTTGCATCCAAGCGGTGTACGGGAAATACGGGATCGAACAGCGACTCCAGCTCGCCAAACAGCTCGCCTTCCGTCTCCACGCCCGCGTTTTTATCGACCACAATGCAATCGTCGTCGAGGTATACGCCGCGGCAAACCGAAAATGCAGGAAGCAGCGCAATTTGCGCGGCAAACGCCTTATCTTCCCACGGTGGTGCGGAAAAAAACGTCATCGGCTCCTTCTGCGTCGGGTGTGTTAGTGTCAGCGCATATGCCCAAAGGCGAATCTGCGTGCCGGGCTTTGCGTTTTCTTTGTATCGTTGGTCGCCAACAATCGGCAGTCCGGCGTGCGAAAGCTGCACCCGAATCTGGTGCGATCGTCCGGTATAAAGTTCTATGTCCAGCAACGCGTCTTTTTCGGAACGCGCAAGCAGAGCGTAGCTCAGTCTCGCTTCTTTTGCGCCGTCCGTTCCAGCCGGAACAACGCACGAAGAAAACGTCTTTTCATCCTTATATAGCCAGTCGGTGAGCGCTGCGTTCGGCTTCGGGTCGCCGGTGACGATAGCGCAGTAGCGTTTCTTTGCCTCATGGGAACGAAACTGTGCCGTCAATCTTGCCGCGGCTTTGCTGGTTTTTGCAAACGCCATCACGCCGCCAACGGGCCGGTCAAGCCGGTGCACCATGCCGAGGTATGCTTCGCCCGGTTTATTGTACCGCTCGCGCAGATACCTTTTTAAAAGCGACAAGAGGTCTTCGTCGCCCGATATATCCGCCTGAACGGGAATGTTGACGGGCTTTTCGACCACAAGCAGGTGGTTGTCCTCATATAAGATGCGAATGCCGCTGTCCGTGTTTGCGTCACGCCGTATTTTGCTTACGCCCGTTTCTTCCTCCATTATCGTCTGCCTTCCGGTGTCCAGCGTCCGCTTGCGCCGCATGGTAAAACAAGATTGTCCCGCTCAATTGGCAAGCCGATCTCGTCCGAAACAGCGGTGCCGTCCGGCAGCGCAACGCGCAGAACGTTTTTCAACACGCTTGCAGCAAGTCCCGTTGTGTAAGAATTGATCAGGAAAAACGCAGGTTCGTCGGAAAGCAGCGCCGCGCACTCGGCAACCAGCGGGTAGAGATCGTTTTCAATCTTCCATAGCTCACCGGTTGGGCCTCGTCCGTAGCTCGGCGGGTCCATGACGATGCCGTCGTAGCGGTTGCCGCGCCGCTGTTCACGCTTGACGAACTTAACGCAGTCGTCAACGATGTAGCGGATGAACGCATCCTGCAATCCGCTCTCCGCGGCGTTGTCCTTTGCCCAGGCGACCATGCCTTTTGCCGAATCCACATGGACGACTTCCGCGCCCGCGGACGCACAGGCGACCGTTGCGCCGCCCGTGTACGCAAATAAATTCAAAACCTTCGGCGCACGGTCGTGCGTCTGTTTCCAGCTCGTCAGTTGATCGCGCATCCAGTCCCAGTTGACCGCCTGCTCCGGGAAAAGTCCCGTGTGTTTAAAGCCGGTCGGCCGCACGACAAATTTCAGGTCGCGATAGGAAATCGTCCACTGTTTCGGCAGTTCTTTTTGAAACTCCCAGTGTCCGCCGCCGGTATCGGAGCGGATGTAAACCGCGTCCGCGCGTTGATCCACCATCGGCCAGACGGCCTGCGGATCGGGCCGCAGCAGCGTAACGCCGTTCCAGCGTTCCAGCTTCATGCCGCCGCCTGCGTCCAGTACGCGAAAATCGTTCCATCCATCGGCTAAAAACATTTATCTTCCTCCACACGACAAAACCGCCGTTTTTCTTCTGCCCTCAGTATACCGACTCAGCCTGCATCCTGACAAGCGCGATTTGACCTCCTATACAACATCCCTCTGCATTTTGTTGCGTTTGTAACCCGCTTTCGCTATACTCGTTCCATGGATGGTTCAATGATGGGAAAAATCGTGATCGTCACTGGCGCAAATTCCGGCATCGGTAAGGCAACCGCCGCAGCGATTGCAGACAAAGGCGCAAAAGTGGTCCTTGCCTGCCGCTGTCAAGAGCGCGGCGAGGCTGCGCTTTGCGATCTCCGAAACCAAAGCGACCGCGATCTGGAGCTGATGCATCTTGATTTGGCGGACCTGAATTCCGTTCGTGCCTTTGCGGAAGATTTCTCCGGGCGTTACGGGCGTTTGGATGCGCTTGTTAACAATGCCGGGATTCTCGGAAGTCGGCGTTCGGAAACAAAACAGGGATTCGAGTCAAGCTTTGGCGTCAATTACCTCGGTCACTTCCTTCTGGCTTTGCTTCTGCTGCCGTTGCTGGAAAAATCCGAACAAGGTCGTGTCGTCATGATGAGCAGCGTTGCGCACGCATGGGGCGACGTCCACTTTGACGACATCAATTTTACCCACGGCTACGAACGTTTCACCGCATACGGACAGAGCAAACTGTGCAACCTGCTGTTTACGCGTGTCCTGGCCGAAAAACTCAAGAATCGGGGCAGTCGTGTTACGGTAAACGCCGTGCATCCCGGCATTGTGGCAACCAATATCGTAGTCAACCGAAAGAACAACATGTTTCGTTTGGTTGCGCGCATCATGCGCTTGTTTTTCACGTCCTGCGAAAAAGGCGCAAAAACAAGCGTGTTCCTTGCGTGCGATCCTTCGCTTTGCAGTGTCAGTGGCGAATATTTCTATCATTGCCATATCGAACCGAGCAGTCAGGCTTCCAAAAATTTGGAAAACGCCAACCGCCTGTATGAACTGAGCCTCGGTTTTACCGGTTTGCCGGGTGATCCACTGAATTAAACCAACTACAGCTACGGGTTTATAGTCATTTTTCTGTTGGATGAATCGCCTCCCATGCCTCCGCCCGAACGGGCGGCTTTTTGCTGAAAAAACTTTGAAAACGGTGTGAATCCCGCGCTTGAATCATGGCATGATTATTAACTTTTTCCATATTTACTTCCCCATGCCGGCACATTTGATATAATGTTGTTGCTTTACCGAGGGGTAAATGAAACGAGGACAAACAAACAATGAAACGAATGATCGCAAGCATATTAGTTGTCGTCATGCTGGGCGTAACGGTCTTAAGCACGGGTTGCTCAATCGTTACGCGCGGCAGTGAATACTGCTATCGATTCTTAGATTATATCTGTGACGGGTCATACGACAAGGCATATGAGATGCTTGCCGACAATATTAAGGCGCCCGAAACCGAGAAAGAGCGGGAGGACCGCCTCACCAAGGAAGCGGAAGAAAAGGCGGAAAACCGCAAAGTATGGCGCGAAGTATTCGGTCTTGAAACCGTGGAAGCCACGCCGGCCCCGGAATCTGCAACCCCGACGCCGGCCGATTCGCCGGAATCCGGGGAAGATCCGATGCCGACGCCGGAGACCGTTGATCAAAACGACGCGACTCCGGATCCCGAAACAGGCGAATATCCCGTAAACGACACAACGCCCGAACCTTCCGCTGCAGGCGATACAACAACGTCGCCGGACGCCGAAGCGACCGACGACACCGGTATGATCGACGAATCGGACATGCCCGCCGATCAGCGTGAAAGCGACGCGACCCCTTCACCGGAAGGCACGCCGGAACCTACGCCGACCGCCGAATTGACCCCGACGCCGACGCCCGACCCGAATGCCACCCCCGACCCGAATGCCACGCCGACCCCCGTGCCGGACGACGCGGAAGTTGAAATAGAAAAGACCATTACCAAGGTTGAATTCATTGAAAAATATCAGAGCATCTTTGACGAGCTGGAACTCTCCGGTATCGAATATGACGCAACGAGTGTCCTGGACGGTGAAATCATCGCCCGCGTCAGCTATACGCTGACATACCACAGTGACCGTGCCGGCGAAGATTTAATCTATGATTTCACGATTGAAGCCAACCGCATCGAGCATCGCTGGACGATCGATTGGTCGCCAAGTTTGATTTTTCCAGAAATGGACTGGGGCGACAGCCTCCGCGTTGGCACCTTGCAGGCCGACCGCGGAGAGATCCTCTGCTACGGTGAAGCCTATGCCCAGAATGTGAACGCCATCACGATCTTCTGTGTACCGTCCACCATACCGGACGAGGAAACATTCATTCGCGAGGTCGCCGCTATTCCCGAAATGGAACTGACCGAAGACGACGTGCGCAAGGCTCTGAAAAACCAGCGCAACGACTTTTGTAAATTACAGACCTTCTACCCGGACGAGGCTACGATGGACTTGAAGACCCGTTTGCTCGCCGTAGAGGGGATTGCAATCGATACGGCAAACTATGGGAAACTGCGATATTACCCATATGGTGAATCCCTGTGCCATATCGTCGGATACGCAGGTATCATTTCCAAGAAAGAGAAGATCAACTTTGAAACATACGGCGACGTACGTTATGACGAGGTGAACGACCGCTATTACACTACACCAACACGCTACAACGGCGACTCCTACATCGGTAAATACGGACTCGAACTTCTTTACGAAGATGAGCTTTTGGGTACCAACGGACGGTTCACCTATATCCAAACCGCCGAGGGCGGCAGCCGCGGCATGCTGTATTCCGAGGATGCCGTGGACGGTTACGACCTGCATCTGACCATCATCCCCGAATTGCAGGAGCGTTTGGAGGACGTTGTGGACACCACGGTGTACGACGACTCGATCCATGGCTGCGTCATTGTGCTCAATCCACAGACGGGTGCTATTCAGGCAACGACATCCTGGCCGGGGTTCGATTTGAACGATCTTTCCCGAGGCATTCCGATCGAGGAATGGGAAGCTATGCTCAATGATAAGATCAACCTACCGCTCTACAACCGCGCGACACAAGGTTTATACACACCGGGCTCCGTCTTTAAACTCATGACAAGCGCAGCCTTGCTGGAGACGAACACCATGACGATCAACGACGTTTTCCCCGCTTCCGAGGAGATCGATGTTGACGATTGGTATCCTTCCGAAACGTTCCTAAACAACATTTATGAGCGTTCCAGTACGGAAACATGGAAAGACCAAAGTAATGATCGTGCGCTCGTTCGTACCCACAGCGACAGCCGCCCTTCGCCAATGAACATGGTCAACTCCGTTATTTCGTCGGATAACCTCTTCTTTGCCTATAGCGCAATGCGCATGGGCTGGACGAAGTTTTCAACCTTTATGGACAGCATCGGCTGGAATGACGCGATCACGCTGGAAGCGATCGGTACAAAACCCCGCATCTATTGGAAGGCCGGTTCGGACGGTATCAGCTGGAACAATCTCGCCGAGGGCGGCGTTCCCATCTGGCAGCAGGACGACGACGGCAATTGGTCGAAAGTGGACGGCGTTCAGCTCGAGTTTGACAAAAAGCTGTACGGACTGGATGTTAGCAAGCCGCAGCTTTACAACGCAGACCAAACCCAAAACGATTATGATCTGGCGGTCACCGGATACGGACAGGGGCAGATTTTGATGTCACCTCTCCAGATGGCCTGCTATGCTTCTGCCTATGCCAACGACGGCGTCATCATGCAGCCGTATCTCGTTGACTCCATCTGGCATGCCGACGACACGGACTATACGCTGATCGAACAGCGCACGCCTACAATTTATCGGCAAATCCTGCAGCAGTCTACCGCTGATCTGTTGCACGATGCGCTGCTGCAAGTTTGCACAAAAGGCACAGCCCGCTGGCTGGCAAAGAGCTTTATTACGAGAGGTCCCCTCACGCTCGGCTACACCATGGCCGGAAAAACAGGCACCGCCGAAATCAACGACGACAAGACGAAAGAGCTCGCGTGGTTCATCTGCTGGCGTGATAGTCAGGACGGCGTACCGGTTTCCGAGGAAGACGCCCGTCTCGTCTTGGTTATGCTGGAGATTGACCTTCCGCTGGGTAACGAATGGTCCCAGATGAAGATCGACATCGCACGCGCGCTTCTGAAGGACGACACTCTGAACGAAGTCGGTTGACCGGCAATGAAGTTTGGGTGGACAAAACCCGAACAAAGACATACACTAATAAAGAAACGGACTTTACGCACGATCGGGTCGCGCCGATCGTGCGTTTCTCAAGGAGATCTTCCGTATGGAAAAGCAAGCAAATGCAAAGCGCATCGTTTTTACCGGCGGCGGCACTGCCGGACATGTTACGCCAAATATCGCACTGATCGAGCAGTTGCTCGGCGAAGGCTGGAACGTGCATTACATCGGCTCCAAATCCGGCATTGAGCAGGATTTGATTAGCGCAATCGACGGCGTTACCTATCACGCAATCGCAACTGGTAAATTGCGGCGTTATTTTTCCTGGCAGAATTTTATCGACCCTTTCCGCGTTCTCAAGGGCTGTTTTCAGGCACGCAAGCTGATTCGGCGAATCAAACCTGACGTGGTGTTCAGCAAGGGTGGTTTTGTTTCTGTCCCGGTTGTCATCGCCGCCGGCAAGATTCCCGTTGTCGCCCACGAATCGGATTTTTCTCCGGGGTTGAGTAATCGCATTGCCTGCCGCTTTACCGACCAAATCTGTGTTTCGTTTGAGGATACGCTCACGCATGTTCCAAACGGCAAAGGTGTGTTTACCGGCACGCCGATTCGTCCGGCGCTGTATGTGGGCGAGCGTGAGCGCGCATTGAAGTTCACCGGATTTTCCGGCGAAAAACCCGTCCTCCTGGTTATGGGGGGGAGCCTCGGCGCGCAAACACTCAACGAGCTGCTCCGCGCGGCATTGCCGCAGTTGAACGAAACATATGACGTGATCCATCTTTGCGGCCGCGGCAAGGAAGATTGCGATTGCGTGGCATGCGGCTATATGCAATATGAGTATATCGACCAGGAACTGCCGGATCTGTTTGCGCTGGCGGACGTCGTGCTGTCCCGCGCGGGCGCGAACGCCGTATTCGAGCTGCTCGCATTAAACAAACCTTCGGTTCTCGTGCCGCTGACGGCTGCCAGTACCCGTGGTGACCAGCTGCTCAACGCGGCATATTTCCAGAAAAAAGGGTATGCCGTTATGATTGATCAAAATACGGCGACGGTGGAATCGCTCGCCCAGGCGATCGACGATGTCTATCGTGAACGTGAACGCTTTGCCCGTACTATGGAGGAGGATACTCGATCCGATGGAACCAAAGCAATCCTCGAAATCATCCGAAACGCGGCCGCGCATGACTGATCCCGCCGCTTTTTCAAGAGACGAACTGCAGCAGCTGATCGGCACAATCGAATCCGATCCTGTTTCCGCGCTGTCGGAACTGACCGCACACGCAAAAAAGAAAGATGCACGCATCATGATCGACCGACTCCTCACCAACCGGGAGCCGGTCCTTTTTGCGCTGAAATCGGATTTGCCGAAGGCACGCAAGAACGCCGCCCGTCTGCTTGGCACGCTTGGTCGGGCAAGCGACGCGTCGGCGCTGTCGGCTGCGCTTCAGTCCGAAACAGCGCTGTTGGTCATCCCGTCCATGCTGCTTGCACTCGGTAGTATCGGCGGAGGCATAGCCAAATCGACGCTGGAAAACTACCGCGCTCCCGCCGCACAGGACGAAAGTGAAGAAAAACACATCCGCGAAATTGCCGCGGCCTTGCAAAAAGCACGCGCCGCGCTGGAGCGGGACGTGCCGCTGCCAACTCGTACAAGGCTTTCGTCGCCGCAGGATGTTTTGCTTGTTTCGCCTATCGGTTTTCAAGCATTGCTTCAAAAAGAACTTGCTGCACTCGGTTTTGCGGCGTCTATCCGTCCCGACGGCGTACTCACCCATACCGACGACTTGAAAAAACTCTTCACCGTGCGCTGCGCATCGGAAGTTTTGCTGCCCGTCGCAGACTCCCTTCCGCTCGATCCCGAGAAAATCGCGGCGGCGTCCGGCGAAGGATTAACGCGGCCCTATCGAGTTGAACTGCGCAACTATGCCGGTGAGCGTTCCGGTTTTATCCGGCGCATCACGTCCGTGCTTGGCGGCGGCGACAACCCGTCCCGCTATGCCGACGAACTGCGCATCGTTTGCCGCAACCAGGTGTGCGACGTTTTCATCCGCCCGTGCAACGTTCCCGACGCGCGCTTTGCCTATCGTAAACGCGCCATTGCCGCTTCCATTCATCCGGCGACGGCGGCCTGTCTTGCGCGGTACGCGCACTCATTTTCCACCGTTGATCGCCCGATCGTACTCGATCCGTTCTGCGGCAGCGGCACGCTGCTGTTCGAGTTGGAAAAAATTGCTCCGGGCGCAACTCTGCTTGGCGTGGATATTTCCGATCAGGCGTTGAGCGCCGCGCGGGTCAATGCAAAAGCGGCAAGTAGTAAATCACGCTTTATTCAAAAGGATATCCTGAAGTTTGTCCCGCGCGAACCGTTCGATCTGGTGCTTTGCAACATGCCGTTTGGAAACCGCGTTGGAACGCACGCCACAAACGAGGTTTTGTATCGCGGTTTTGTCAGACTGCTGCCGTGTTTGCTTTCGCCCGGCGGGATTGCTGTTTTGTATACGATGGAATACCAGCTTTTAAAGGCCTGTCTGAAGCAAGAGAAGCATTTATCATTCGTTACAAGCATGCAAACGGAAGCCGGCGGGTTGAATCCACGCGTGACGGTCGTTCGGCGAAACGCTGATTAAAAGAAAAAACGGACAAGCCATGCAGCTTGTCCGTTTTTGTTTTGTCGCTATGCTTGTCCAAATGTACGCTTGAATAACCGCTGTACCGGCGGCATCGCCGCAACGGCGACACAGAGAAGCGTGTCGATGCCGATCGAAAAGAAGTTGTAGACCAATGAATACGCCCAGGCGTTGGTAAAGCCGTAGCTGGCGGCATAGGCGCCGAAAAAGACGGCGCCGGAAACCGTGGAAGCCAACATGCGTGCAAGACCGCCGAGTGCCGCTCCGAGCGGAAGATTTTTCGGAAAGAAGCTGGCAATGCCAAGGCATGTAAAGGCCACGAAATAATCCAGGATGAACTGAATGGGGTGTACGATATACGGCCCCTGAATGACCTGTAACAGTGAATATGCAAACGCCGCCGTAAAGCCGTATGCGGGACCGAAATATGCCGCATATACAAAAATCGGCAGCATCGACACAATCGTGATCGATCCTTCATACGGAAGCGTGACGATCTTAAAATAGCTCAGAACGAACGCAAGCGTGATGCTCAGCGCGCCGTAAACAAGCTTCTGTGTCCGTGTAAATTTCGCGGTAACCGGTGTTTCTTCAATTGCGCGTGTTTTCGCTTTTTTACGGTAACGAACCACAGCATAGATCAAAAGTGCAAGTACAAGGCCCGCGCCAATGAACAAATACAGGTCGATCCCCTCAAGCGAAGCAAGTTTTTTGAACAGTACAAATTCCATTTCTTTTTCTCCTTTTTCCAACAAAAAATAGTCGCCCTATCAGACGACCATCATAAAGAAGATACCCCTATGTATCACTTTCCTACGATGGCATGACCCAACAGGTTCCAAGGGTACTTCTCAGTCCGGCTGTTCTTCCGGACGCCCCCGTGACGCAGATAGAATACACCGTTTTTCGATGTGTGTCAACCTTGACAAACAGTTGTTTTTCACCGTAACATGATCTGGTAACAGACGCCGGCTTTTTAAAAGGGTCGTCGTCAAGGCGAAAGGACGTTATCACTATGCGTTTGGATAAATACCTAAAAGTCTCCCGTATTATCAAAAGAAGGACCGTGGCCAACGAAGCCGCGGGCGCTGGCCGTGTAAGCGTCAACGGTAAGGTTGCAAAGCCGTCCGCGGACGTAAAGGAAGGCGACACGCTGGATCTCCTGCTCGGCGGAAAACATCTGCTTCTTCGCATTGAAAGTGTGAAAGAAAGTGTCCGTAAAGAGGATGCAGCAAGCATGTATACCGTGCTCAGCGGGGACGCCGACCAATGAGCCGCGTTGTCGGAATCCTGCTCTGCGCGGGTGGTTCGTCGCGGATGGGGTTCGATAAACTGACCACGCCCATAGCGGGCAAAACAGCGATCGAACGTTCTCTGGAGGCGCTGATTCTCGGCGGAATCGACACAGTCGTGTTCGCCGTTTCTTCGTCGACAAAGTCGTTCGTCAAGGGTTTAGATTGTCCGATTCCGAAAACCGTCGTTTCGGGCGGAAATACCCGTGCACTGTCGGTAAAAAACGCGCTGGATTCGATTGAAGCGGCTGAAATCGCCGTCATTCACGACGCGGCGCGTTGCATGGTCTCGCCCGCCACGGTAAGCGAGAGCATCGAAAGCGCAATCACCCATGGAAGCGGTGTTGTCGCGGCCAAAGTAACGGACACGACCATGCTGCTGGACGGCGGCATACCCGTTCCGCTGGACCGTGAAAAGCTCATCCGTATGCAAACGCCGCAGACGTTCCGTTTCGATACAATCAAACGCGCATATGCGGGCGATCTTTCCGGCGTTACGGACGACTGCTCGGTCTATATCGCCGCGGGGCACACGCCGAATTTTGTGTTTACGCATGGCGAAACCGCCAATCAAAAACTGACCACGTCCGCCGACTGGCAGCTCGCTCTGGCGACCTATGCGCGTTTCGGCACAGGCTTCGACACGCACCGTCTTGTTGAAGGGCGAAAGCTCATCCTCGGCGGCGTGGAGATTCCGTTTGAAAAGGGCCTGTTGGGACACTCCGACGCGGACGTGCTCGTCCATGCGCTCATCGACGCGCTGCTTGGCGCGGCCAGCCTTGGTGACATCGGAAAACTGTTCCCGGACAGCGACGCGGCCTATAAAGACGCAGACAGCATGCGATTGCTGCAAGAAACCATGCGTCGCATCGACGTGCTCGGTCTCCGCGTTGGGCACGCGGATGCGACAATCATTGCGCAGCGCCCGAAACTTGCGCCGTTTATTCAGTCGATGCGTAAAAACCTGGCAGAAGTACTCAACGTCGACATAGACGCGGTCTCCATCAAGGCAACCACCACCGAAGGCACGAATGATGAAGGAAAAGGGATTTGCATCTCCTCTTCCACCATTGTTTCGCTTTTTTAGCGGCATCAATTCACCACTTATAGAGGAGAACATTTTATGGAAAACCAAACAAAACGTTCGAATTCTTCCCTTTTACTCTTTCTAATTTTTAGTTTTGTTCCGGTCTGGGCGGCATGCTTTATCATGCTGTTTGTCCGGCAACCCGTCAGCACCCCGATGGTCGCCATCTTTGCGGCGTTTATGTTTATGCCCGCGATTGCATCGATTCTCACCCGATGGCTTCAGCGCGAGGGTTTCCGAAACATGTTTTTAAAGCCGCATTTTCGCGGCAACTGGGGAAAGTATTTTCTCTCCATTTTTGTCCCGCCTGCGCTGATTTTCGGTGGTGCCGCGCTGTATTTCTTTTTCTTCCCGAGCATGTTCGACGCAGAGTTTACTGTGCTCACGGCAGCAGGCGTTGCACAAAATCAGGCCATAACAGTCATCTTATTCCAGCTTTTACAGGGCATTCTCCTCGCACCATTTATCAATCTAATTCCCTGTCTCGGCGAAGAGCTCGGCTGGCGCGGCTATCTGCTGCCAAAACTGCTTGAGCGCTTTTCGCCGCGCACGGCGGTATTGATCACAGGTGTCATCTGGGGCGTCTGGCACGCACCTATGATTGCGCTCGGCCACAATTACGGGCTCGATTATGTTGGATATCCCTGGCTGGGCATCCTTTTGATGACGCTTTTCTGTGTTGCCTTCGGTGCTTTTATTGCTTGGCTTACCATCAAAACGCAGAGTGCAATTCCCGCTGCGCTTTCGCACGCGTCGCTCAACGGCATCGCCAGCGCTTCCCTGCTGGTCAGTAAATCCGGCTACAATCCGCTGGTTGGCCCGTTGCCGATGGGGATTCTCGCCGGCGCTCCAATTTTTATACTTGGTGTCATTCTCTTTTTGTCAAAACGCGCTTTTTTGCCAAAGCCACAGTCACTTTCCGCGGAGTCAATTGCAAAGGAATAACTTTTACATATGAAAAAGACGAAGGCGTTGTGCTTTCGTCTTTTGTGTCGTTCTCAATATTTTTACGGCTATACAATCTAAAACGCGCCGTCAATCGTAAACGTACTTTTATGAAAGTATCCATCCACATAAAATCTATCTTTGAACGGAGAATACGTCATAACATCCAAGCTATGAGAAAGCGAATCAAATGTTAACAGCCGCAGCTGACCGCATTCCTCTTCCATATGCTGATAGTTATACATCATTCCCGTTACACGGCGGTCCGGTTCGCCGTCGCCGTCGTCATCGATATCGTCAAAACGGACGCCCGTGCCGAGTACATGCCCGCAAAGCACGAGCCGCACGTTCGGATTCGGCTTTACGACCTGCTCAAACATTTGCTTCCCGATAACGGAAAATTCACCGCCGCTGTTGATGTAACTGTGAAACAGTAAAATTGCAACATGGTCCGGATGTGTGTGCAGTACCTGATTCATCCACTTTGTTGCATTCTCCTCAGCTTCCCACCCGGCGCCGAGAATTAAAAAATCAACGCCGCCTGAGCGAAAGGTCGTATACACCGCACGTCCCTGCTGAAAACTGTTCTTCTCCGGAATGTCGATTACATAATCCCGCTTCAGGTACCCCGCATAATCATGCTGACGGATTCCGATTTCATGATTTCCGGCAATCGCTAAAAACGGGACGTCCTGTTTGAATTCATTGTAACACTGGTCAAATTTCTCCCACTGCCAGTCGGAAAATCCGTTTTCTACCGCATCACCCGTTTGCACCACATACAAAATGTTCCGTTCTTCGGATTCATCCGAAATCCAGCATCCCATTTTTTCCAGTGCGTGGCAATAGTTATGATACGAGATCGACTGTGTGTCCGAAAGCCAAACGATGGAAAACGGCGTTGGAACAAGCGTTGGAATCGGCGTATGCGTCGAAATTGGAAGCGGTGTATCGGTTGGATATCCTATCTTCGTCTTCTGCGTCACAGGCGGCGTCGGCGAAAGCGCCGGCGTTGCCGTCGGCAATTCCATATCTATTTTTTCGTTCTTTGCGCACGAAACCGCCATTATGGCTGCGGCAATGCAAGCCAGAACGATCCATCCCCCATATTTTTCTCCCCACATGGTAAATATTTTAGCATGCGAATAATTTCTGTGACAATGATATTTATCGAGGAAAGCGGCTGTTTTCATCGTTTTGCTTGTTTTTGCACATAATTTTATTACGCTCTATTACATATGAAACAACGCATGTAACAGCTCGCTATTCTTCATGTAACAATTCGCCTGGCAAATTGTTGTTCACTCGTTATACCCGGAACGGCTGCCAACCTTTCCTTTCGGGAACACTTCGTGTATAATATCGAACTATGAAGAAGGCATACGATTCAAAGTTTTTTTCACGACAATTTTCACGATGGATGACGGCTGTTTGCGCGTTTTTGCTTGTCGCCGTTTCTTTTCCGTTCTCTGCATACGCAGAGGGCTCGGAAAGCCCGGATATTCTGACGGAACCTTCCGCCGCGGCTGCCGCCGCGATGCTGCGCGAAGGCGAAGACTCCTCATCGGTCGATTATTGGGACACTGCGCAGCAGAATGCTTCCAGTTTGTATCGTTTGAAAAAGGCCACGATGGCAATGCTCACCTGCACCACAGGCGGCGGTCCTGCGCCGGTCGGGCGCGACGGCATCCGCTTTCAACCGTCTTTGGAAGTGCCGCTCATGCAGGAAGGCGAAGAACTCCAACGCAAGCTGGACTTCAATATCCTTGGTTCCATCTATACAAGCAGCCCTCTCGTCAGCGTGACGGCGAACTTTGAATCCCTTGGCGACGCGAAGGGTGAAACCCAAACCGTTACCTTCGATCCCGCTGCAAACGTGCGCGGGTATTCGATTGATAATTCCACGCTCCCCCTTGAGGAAGATTCGCTGAACAACCTGTTCGATGTCAGCAGTCTTTCCGCTGGGCGCTATCGCTTTACGCTGAGTGCCGCGACAGTCGACCAATCCGATTCGGTCACGCTCTATACCACAGAATGCAAGATCGTCGATACAGACCGTTTGTTGCTGACACAGAACAAGTTTGACAGCAACTATTTCGAAGCATCGAAGTTTTTCGGCGGCGATACGGATAAATTCATCTTCCACTATGCGATTAAGGACGATCGCAACATTGGAACGGAGAATGACTGGCGCGAAACCTACATCGTGGAATCCAACCTTGGACGTGTGCATTCCGACGCCGTACCATATTTTGAATTAGCCAATTACTATCTGGAAAACACGTATGTCTGCGTAACGCTGGTCAGCCCGACGACCGGAAAAACGACCAACGGCCGCGTGACGCTGCTGGAAAAACTGATCTCAAAGCACTATACTTACGTGCCGCGCTTTCAGTCCAATCTGCAGTTTGTCAGCCACCATACGCTCGGTACCGCCATCGACGTCAACGATGATTTATACCCGAATAAAAACATCATCACCAATCATGAGCTCATTGGCGACGATGTGAAAAACAATCTCGTTTACAACGGCATCCAGACCACTGAAGACGGCCTGCAATACTACGACTTTACCTATAACGGCAGCTATCCGGCAAAGTTCAAGCGCGTTCCGAAAACCATCGTGAACTATTTGCTCTACGAATTGGCGTTTTTCCGCGCGGGATTCCAGTGGGGGTATTATTACGAAACGGCGTGCGACGCCATGCACTTTACCCTCAGCGAAATGGACATCAACCGTCACATGCACTCGGACGTCGGCCTGCGCAAGATCTATGAGTACATCGACAATTCCGTTTCGCTGGAGACGTTCATGACGGGCGCAGAGGACGCGACCGAAACCACGCCGGAAGAATAACCTGTGTCTTTTCGACATGCCATTTTACGGCGTGCGATTTAACGCAATCAACAACGGGGAGGCTTATATGCCTGTTTCTTACCCGAAGATGATCATCTTTGACTACGGGCATACGCTTCTGTATGAGCCAGACTGGGATGCCACGCGCGGCAACATGGCCCTTCTGAAACATGCGACAAAAAACAGCGGCAACTATACCGCCGCGGATGTGGAGAGGCAGGTTGCGTATCTTTTAGGCACACCTCTCGAAAACGTTCGCGAACTTGGTTGCGATATCACCGGTCAAGTGTTTCAGCGCACCCTGTATGCCTCTCTTGGAATTGAATGCTCACTTTCCCCGCTGGAAATAGAGATCGCATTCTGGGACGGAGCCTCTGCCGGGGCGCTTATGCCGGATGCGGACAGACTGATCGATTACGTGAACCGAAACGGCATCAGAAGCGGGGTAATCAGCAATCTTATATGGTCGGGCGACGCACTCTCCGCGCGGCTGAATCGAATGTTTCCACATAACCGGTTTGAATTTGTCATCACATCCAGCGATCATTTGTTTCGTAAACCAAGCCGCCACTTGTTTGAATTCGCGTTGCGAAAAACAGGACTTCCCGCAGAGGATGTGTGGTACTGCGGCGATAATCCAATTGCGGACGTAACCGGTGCGGCGCAAGCCGGAATTTTTCCCGTTTGGTATGACAACGCCACCGGGCGGAATCCGGCGGATACAGAAATGAAGCCGACGCCGGAATGCGAGCACTTGTACATTCATGAGTGGAACGAAATGCTCACCATTTTAGATGAATTGAAAAAATAATATACAAAAAAGCGGAAGCAAATGCTTCCGCTTTTGATTTTTTTCTATTTTCTCGATCGTCCCCGGCTCCGTCGTTTGGAACCAATCGTGCCCGGTTTTGGTTTGGCGGCGCGTTCCAGTGCTTCTTCGCCGGAGAGTTTTTTAATTTCGTCGCGCAGCTTTGCCGCCCGCTCAAATTCCAGCTCCCGCGCAGCCGCGCGCATCTCTTCCGTAAGGAGTCGCACGCGTTCTGCCTTTTCTTCTGCGGACATTGCTTCCGTGTCGTCATGCACTTTCGTCGTGATCACCAGCGCCGAACGGACGGCCTTCTTCACGCTCTTCGGCACGATACCGTGTTCTTTGTTAAACGCTGTTTGAATGCTGCGACGGCGTTCGGTTTCATCCATTGCGTATTTCATGGACGGCGTCACCGCATCCGCATACAAAATAACTTTGCCTTCCACATTTCGTGCGGCGCGTCCAATGGTCTGTACCAAACTCGTCGACGAACGCAAAAAACCTTCTTTATCGGCATCCAGAATCGCAACGAGCCCCACTTCTGGCAAATCAAGACCCTCTCGAAGCAAATTGATCCCCACAAGCACATCAAAATCGCCAAGGCGCAGGTCGCGAATGATCTCCATGCGCTCCATGGTGACGATGTCCGCGTGCATGTACCGCACGCGCACGCCCATGCCGTCGAGATACTCCGTCAGGTCCTCCGCCATGCGCTTGGTCAGCGTCGTCACGAGCGTGCGGAATCCTTTTTTCGCCTGCATGCGCACTTCACCCAGCAGATCGTCGATCTGCCCTTTGACAGGACGCATCTCAACTTCCGGATCAATGAGTCCGGTCGGACGGATGATTTGCTCGACTACCTGCGTTGCCCTGCCGAGTTCATACTTCGCGGGCGTTGCGGAAACGCAGATCATCTGCGGGATGCGCGCCTCGAATTCCGGAAATTTCAGCGGCCGGTTGTCAAACGCCGACGGAATTCGGAAGCCATAATCGACCAGCGACGTTTTCCGCGCAAGGTCCCCGCGGTACATCGCGCCGATCTGCGGCACCGTCACATGGCTTTCATCAATGAACAGCAGAAAATCTTTCGGAAAATAATCGATCAGTGTAAACGGCGGCTGCCCGGGTTTCCTTCCGTCGAAGTAGCGCGAATAGTTTTCAATGCCGTTGCAATAGCCAATTTCGCGCATCATTTCAATATCATACTGTGTTCGCTGTTCTATCCTCTGCGCTTCGATCAGCCGGTCCGACGCCGTAAATTCTTCCTTCCGTTTTTGCGCGTCCGCCCAAATGTCGTCAATGGCGGCGTTCAGCTTGTCACGGCTCGTTGCATAGTGGGACGCTGGAAAAACGGCGACGTGCGCACGCTCTCCAAGCAATTCACCGGTAAGCGAGTTGACGTCCATGATCCGCTCGACCTCATCGCCAAAGAATTCCACACGCACGCAGGTGCCCGCACTGGAGACCGGAAAGATGTCCAGTACGTCGCCGCGGATGCGGAATGTTCCACGCGAAAAATCGATATCGTTGCGCTGAAACTGGATGTCGACCAGTTTCCTTACAACTTCGTCGCGCGAAATCTCCATGCCTTTTCGAAGTGAAACGGACATGCGCATATATTCTTCCGGATCGCCGAGCGCATAGATGCACGAGACTGAAGAAACAATGATCACGTCCCGCCGCTCGTTCAGCGCGCTGGTCGCGCTGTAGCGCAGCCGGTCGATCTCGTCGTTGATGTCGACGGTTTTTTCAATATACGTATCGGACGACGGGATATATGCTTCCGGTTGATAGTAGTCATAGTAACTAACGAAGAATTCTACCGCGCTGTCCGGAAAGAACTCCCGAAACTCGGCACAGAGCTGAGCCGCAAGCGTTTTGTTGTGCGCAATCACAAGCGTGGGTTTCTGCACACGCTCGATCACCTTCGCCATGGTGTAGGTTTTGCCGCTGCCGGTCACGCCAAGGAGCACCTGCGCCGGGTCTCCGCGTAAAACGCCTTCCGACAGGCGGTCGATCGCCTCCGGCTGGTCGCCGGCGGGCTGATATTCGGATACTACTTTAAACTCGTTCATGAAATCTCGTAGACGACCGTTTTGCCGTCCAGCCGGTGCGCATAGATATATTCGCGCGCCTGCTGGTGCAGCGGGTGTTTGTCGTAAACCTCAATCGCTTCCATGTTCTCAAACGTGCAGGTTAACGCGAGGTCATAGCTGCGCTCGCCATTGCGCCAAACATCCGCACCCGTCTCCATGGAGAGTATCTCCGGAATCTTGCCCATCATACCGTGCAGTTTTTCAATCACGGTCGGCAGGCACGCTTCCGGGTCACGAAATTTGAATAGTACTATGTATTTTAACACGTTTCCTCGCTTGCTCCTTTCGTTTGTTGTCGGTTGCGCCGGGTGGTTTAAACCAGTGCTGCGGTTGAGCTCAAAATTCAAAATCGACCGACGCCGTCGCCGTCCTGTGCGCCTTAATGTAGGCCCGCACGTCTTCGTGCTCCGGATGGTGGTCGTAAATTTCCAAATCTTCGCGGCTGTTGAACGTGATGATCAACGCCAAATCGTAACTGCGTGCGGAATGCAGGCAGTCCAGGCCGGTTTCAATGGAGACGATCTGCGGAATCTTCTCCTTGAGTGCAAGCAGCTTCTCGCTTGCAACTTTCGCCTGTTCTTCGGGATTCTCAAATTTCGTAAAAATAATGTGCTTCAGCATATCCGCAATAACTCCTTTATATCTATTAATATTCTAGCGAAATATCAAAAGTTTTCATAACAGGCGATCAACAGTTCATTTTCCGCTTTCGCCATGCCCTGCTTTTGTTTCCATTCAACGCCTGCAAATGCGTCCAACGCGCAATTGAGCTGTTTTAGCGTACGCTTCTTTGCGTTTCGAACGGCCTTCTGCGCGATAAACGGCGCAACGCCGAGCGCACCGGCAATCTGCGCCTCCGGTTTTCCGCAAATCAGCATCTGTTTTGCGTTGACGACTACGCGGACGTTCCGCTCAAACAGCGTCGCCAGGCCGATCGCGGATTCCGTCGGGCTGTTCACAAGCCCGGTCAATTCCGCCATGCCCGCGCGCTTGTTGCCCGCCCAGAGTTGATCCATAATAGCGAACACCTTGTATTCACTGGACGGATTGACGCAGGTTTCGACCGCCTTGGTTGTTACTTTGTTGCCGTAGCCGACGTATGCGCCAAGCATAAGCAGCGTGTTTTCCAGCGCGCCGAGGTCCACACCGAGATATTGCACAAGCAGCCGCGCCGCTGCGTTTTCAAGCGGAATGCCGTTTGCCTTGGCGCGCTTTTCCAAAAAAGCGGTCGCCTGCTGCTGGTTCAGCGGGTCAAACGAAACCGTACGGCCCTGTTTATCGAGCGCCTTGTAGAGCGGATTCGTCGCGGGCGCTTTGCCCCCGCGCATGAACACAAGCACCGTGGATTCCGGTACTGTCGGCGCATATTCGGTCAGCGCGTTCGCCGTGTCCGCGTCGAATTCGGCGACGATGACCACGCGCTTTTCATCAAAGAACGGAAGGGTTTCGGCGGCGTTTTGCACGTCGGACGGCGCGGGTGTTTTCAAAATCTGCGTGTTCATGTCCCGCAGATCGGGATTCGTGACGCCGATCACCGCCCGCATGCCTTTGTCCAGGCTGTACGGGTCGTCTCCGCAGAAATAATATGCACCGCCGAGCGGCATACCACCAGCAAGACGGCTTAGAAACGTTATTCCATCCATAGGGTGTATTATATCACCAATCGCGTCGCATTCAAACAATTGTTTCCATTTCTTTAGGACTTTGCAGCGTTCATTGCGGCTTCTTTTGTCATACAAACGCCGTAACGGCAAAACCCTGTGCTATAGGTCGGCGCTTATTGACAGATCGTTCAAATACCCGCCATACGCTTGCCATACGATATGGTTATATTCATATTGAATTGTTGTATACTATATGCAAGAAAGCCCCCATCCGCCGCGCAGTTTATAGGTGCGGCATATTGAACGAATGGAGCAATGCGATATGAAAAAGGAAGCGGTCAAACGCGTGGTGGCGATACTCGCTGCCATGTCCCTGATTTTCCTGTTCGGTTGTATAAAATCAACCGACGATCAGTCGGAAGCGACGATTTCAGAAGCGGCGGAGCCCGCCGTGATCGACACCGTTTCCGACGCAGGTAGCGATTCCACAAGCCACAGCGGCATCTATTATGTCGATGAAACGACGGACGAATCCGACAGCGGGTCTTATGCGTCCACCACTTCCGATGAAAACGTGGTGCTTGTTGTGAACGGCGGTATTTTAAGCATGTCCAGTGCGGACGTCAACAAGCTCGGTGATGCAGCCGGCGAATTTTCCAGCGGCCAAAACGCGGCGCTCGCCGTTACGACGCAGGGCAGCTGCACGCTTACCGGCAGCAACGTCACCACAAATGCATTCGGCGCTTACGGACTCTACGTCAGCGGCGCCGGATCTGTGCTTTCGACAGTCGACAGCTACATTATAACCGCGGCCAACTCTTCACCCGCGCTTGTCGCGGCTGACGGCGGAACGATGACCTTTAACGGCGGAACGGCCGCAACCGAGGGCAGCGATTCTCCGCTCATCGTGCTCAGCGGCAACTCAACCGTGTCTGTCGGCAGCGCCAATCTTTCGGCAATCGGCAATGACCTTCTCCTGGTGCTTTCCGGCGACTGCATCCTCAACGCGGACGCACAGACGCTCTCCGGGACGGTTTCGATTCTGGGTGATGCAACACTGACCATGAATCTGATAAACGGGAGCTCCTTTACCGGAGCATTTGGCGATTCCCTTCCTGCAAGCGCAAGCATCTCGCTGGATGCATCCAGCATTTGGGTGCTGACGGCAGACACAAACGTTACCGCGTTTGTCGATGCCGACACAACATATCAAAATATTGAATCCAACGGATTTTCAATCTACTATGATTCCAACGCACCGCAAAACGCGGCGTTGAACGGACAGTCCTACGCGCTGTCCGGCGGCGGGTTCCTCGTTCCGTTGATCTGACAATTACCTCAACATCATTGAAAAGCGCGCGTTTTTGTGCGCTTTTGTGATTTTAGAAACACACTCTAATTTCTTTCTGCAACAACAAACGCCGGAGAAAGTTTTGCTTTCTCCGGCGTTTGTCTGTCTCCTCGTGTCTGTTCTTATCTTTTGTTTCAACACGGATACGGTGGATGTGATGTTGCGGCCGTCGACTGCTTCGACTATATGAGTCATCTTCCCTTCTAGAGAAGCTCCCCGTAAGGTGCGATCTTGCGGGAAGTAAGCCGATTCCAGCAGGTATTGTTTTTGACAGTCATTTCTCGCGCGTTGTATAATATTCTATCCGTATAAGGAGACAATCGATATGCAGTTTACAAACCATTTCACCATCACCAAGAAGGACAATACTCGTTATAACTTCTATATCATGCGAAAAAAACTAATCTCCACAGCGATCATCGTGTTCGTCATTATCGCCGGCACGCTTGCGCTGATGCGCTATGCACAGGGGTTGGACATTCAAAGCGCAATTGCCAACGCACTGCTCATGGCGGTGTTCGGCACCATATTGTTGCTGGCGGTCAACGTGGTCACCACACTTGTGCGGATCAATACCTTTTATAAGCAGAAAAAACTGGTCGACTTCTCCGTTGATTTCACGGTGGATAAGGACGGCATCCACGCTATGTCCGACCGTGGAAATTCAGATTTGCCCTGGAATCGTATCGTCTCCATACAAGAAACGCGCAATGCGTTTTACATCTTTATTTCGGATACACATGCAAACGTCATGCCGAAGGATCAAATTCCCTCCGAGGCTGAAATTGCGAACCTGCGCAGCCTGTTTGCCAAGAATCTTGAAAAACCGCACCTAAAGTTAAAAAGCGGCAAGTAAACGAATCGTTTCTATGATAAAACATACACTGCCCGCTTTTTATTCCGAAAGAGCGGGTTTTGCCGTATACCGATCATGTCTTTTATAAGGATCACCGCATGAAAAACGACCGCCTGTTCCAAATCCTATACATCCTGCTGGACAAGGGCTCCGCCACCGCGCCGGAGCTTGCGGCAAAGCTTGAGGTTTCGACGCGTACCGTATACCGGGACGTCGAGGCGCTGTCCATGGCTGGTGTTCCCGTCTTTGCCACGCAAGGCAAAGGTGGCGGCATTTCGCTTATGCCGAACTACGCGTTTGACAAGGCACTTCTGTCCGACGATGAGCAAAACCAGATTCTGTTCGCCATTCAGAGCCTGCAGGCGACGGACCAACCTGTCGGCGCGCTGCTGCGCAAACTCGGCGGCATGTTTCAAAAACAAAACACAAACTGGATCGAAGTTGATTTTTCCCGCTGGGGGCTTAGCCGGGTCGACAGCGAGCGGTTTGAGATGCTGAAAACCGCGATTTTAGAAAAGCGCGCGCTTGATATTCTCTACTGTAATACTCTCGGCGACACGTCCAACCGCAGCGTCCTCCCCTTCAAGCTCATCTTTCGTGACAAGGGCTGGTATTTGCAGGCGTTCTGCGAAAAGGCAGACGATTACAGACTGTTTAAAATCAATCGTATCGTTGAACTAACCGTGACAAATCGCCGCTTTACGCAATCCTTTGAGGATGCGCCGCCTATAGAGATCGAAATGATGCCAAACACGGGCTGCACGCAGGTAGTGCTGCGTTTTTCACCTTCGGTCGCGTTCCGTGTTTACGACGAATTCGACCGGCAGCAGATTGAAAAGCAAACCGACGGTTCCATTCTCGTTACAGTCGATCTGCCGTTGGACAGCTGGGTCGTAAGCTATTTGTTTTCATTTGGCGACGGTGTAACGGTGCTTGAGCCAACGCATTTACGCGGAGCACTCGCCGCTTACGCAAAAAGTATTTACGAACACTATAAAACATGACAAACAGTGTCAAGTTCGTTTTTGTATGATAATCCCATCAAAACTAAATGGAGGATAACATCATGCAGGAACGTTATTGCCAAAGCTGCGGCATGCCGATGGGCGAAACAAACGAATTCTACGGAACCGAAAAGGACGGAGCGCTCAACAAAGATTACTGTAAATACTGCTATGCGGACGGTACGTTCACGGCGGAGTGCACTATGGATGAGATGATCGACTTCTGCGTCGGTCCCATGGTTCAAAACAGCCCTGGAATGGACGAAGCCACCGCGCGGGACATCATGCAAAAAATGTTTCCGCAGCTGAAGCGCTGGCAAGCGCAGTAACCGACACACGACGGGAGGGTTGATCTTGAAAGCGCCAAACGTAATTGCGCAGGAATACCTCGCGCCATGCGGCATCAACTGCAAATTGTGCTCAAGGCACATGGACAAAAAGCGTCCGCCGTGCCTTGGGTGCCTAAGCGGCGGATCGCCGACCAGTACGCGCTGCAAAACCTGCCGCATCAAGCTCTGCGTGTTTGATCAGGACCTCCAATATTGTTTTGAATGTGAAAAGTTCCCCTGCAGGCGTATCAAACCGCTGGAAAAGCGATATCGCGAGCGTTACGGTTTCCGGCTGCTGGAGATTGCACAAACCGCCCGGCAGGACGGCGTGGATGCGTTGCTTGCACGGCAGCTTGCGGCGCACACCTGTCCCGACTGCGGCGGGCTGATTTCCCTCACACAAGACAGTGCAGCGAATGCAAAAACACCTATCCACTTGAAAGGAGCAAATCGTCATGAGCTGGGCAGAACGTTACACGAGAGACGATCAACCGAGCCTGAACGACATTGCCGCGTTTATTGCAAATCCGCTTTGGGGCGAACTCTGCACCTATCTGGAGTCGTCTTACGGTGTTTTGCCACGCATCGAGTACAGCACCTGCTCCGGCGCACCCGGCTGGAATGTAAAGTATAAAAAGAGCGGGCGCGCGCTTTGCACGCTGTATCCGGATGCGGGATCGTTCATCGCGCTCGTTACGGTCGGACGAAAGGAAGTAACCGAAGCGGAGTTGCTGCTTACAACCTTTTCGCCTTATGTGCAGGCACTTTATGCACGTGTCAAAACATTCAACGGCGCAGCCTGGTTGATGATTCACGTTACGGACGAAGAGGTTCTCAGCGACGTCAAGCGGCTCATTGCGCTCCGCGCTCCGCTGAAGGACTAGCCAAAACACGCTACAACGCAACAAACGACAAAACAAGGCGGGCAAAGCCCGCCTTGTTTGATGTTGTTTTCGTTTAGCCGATCTTCAGCGTCGTCAGCACGCTAAAGTCGGTCAGGGAAATGACCGTGAGGCTCGATTCGCCGAGTACATAGAAGTCGCTGCCGATGAACAGCCCCCTGAGGTTCCAGCTGGACAGATCGCTGCTGAGATCGACCTTGGCGGCCAGCTCAAAGCCGGTACCCGCATAATAGCGGTAGATGTAATAGTCGTTGTCCGCCGGGAATGCAATCAGGTTTTTGTCCGCGTCCACAAGGATCGCGTGATGATTGTTTCCGATGATCGTCCAGTCCGCGTCCACAGCCTCTGTGAAGAGTTCCGATACGTCCGTTTTATCGCTGGTGTCGAACATGCTCATCTTCACGCCCAGCGTCCGCCCGGTATCCTCATCCGCATCATAGCCGATGCCGAAGAGCAGGCCGTCGCCGAATGTTTGCAGGTATTCCGAGAAACCCGGTATCTTGAGCTTGCTTAAAACCTTCGGCGCTTTGGGATTGCTCAGATCGACCGCAAACAGCGGATCGACCTGCCGGAAGGTCACAAAGTACCCGACGTCTCCGTCAAAGCGAACGCTCTGCACATACTCGTCCTTGGCGAGGTTTTCAATCTTGCCGATGATGTTCAGATCCTGATCGAGCGTGTAGAGGTTGTTGTAGTTTTTGCTGTCGTACTCATAGGCGTCCAACCCGTCCGTATAGACGCGCTGTTCCCACCAGTCGACGGTGGTCACGATGCGGAATGTGTCTTTATATTCGTCCATCGAGAACTGGTTGAGCAGTCTGCCCGGAACCGTACCGGACGCCATCTTTGTGATCTCGCCTTCGTTCAGAGAAAGCAGGATCAGTTCCGTATTGGACTGTCCGGTCGTAATCTGGACGTTCTTGCCGTTTTTGTCCGGCGCGATGGGCGACGTATCGCTGTCGTATTCGTCAATAGCGAGCAGCATATGGTCCGCGTTGGCATACAGGTCGCTCGTCCCACCGAACACGGCCTTAACGGACGCATGCTTCGCGCCGTTTTTCAGGTTGATCGAACCGATCACCGTGTAAGCGGAGCTTTGCGGCGTTCCATACACATACAGATCGCTGGTGGAAAGCAGCGCGGATTCCGAGTCGACCGAAACGGACGGAATGTACGTAATCGGCGTGCTGCGCACCGCGTTGTAGACATACTGTGCGGTCACGAGGTAAACATAGTCGTCAATCATACGGGCGCTGACGTAGTTGCCGCTCTGGCCGAGGGATACGATCTGCACCGGCTTTGCCGGGTTGGATACATCGTAGATGATCGCCTTCGTCTGGTCGGTGTTGTTCTCATAGCTACCCTTGGCGTCGTTGACCCAGACGGTTGCATATCCCTCCGAGATGACCATCAGCCGGTCGCCAAGCAGGAACATTTCGGCATTGTAACCCCACCAGGCGTCGTCGCTTTCAAGCAGCGTTGTAGAAACGAGTTTGGTGTTTGCGCCGTTTGCGTCGATAATGTTCAATTGATTGTCGGCGAGATAGTAAATGTATTCGCCGTCGGTTTTCACAATGTCCGCCTCGTCGACACCTTTGACCTGCACGTTGGTTTCGGAATAATCGTTTGTATCGCCGGAAGAACCCGTTGCAGTGTCCGTCGCGACCTTGACATCCGTCTGCGGCCTTTCCATAACGGCTTCATCCGTCGAGGCTTCACCCGCCGCGACTTCCTCCGATACGACCATGCCATAGTTCATTCCGTCTTCATAGTAGCCGTACTGCATCTGTTCGACCATGTCGTAGATGTCGTCGTAGCTTTCAATTGTAACACTCGAGTTTGCCGTATTGGCTTCAAGCGTCTGTTGCGCCGTTGTCGCCGTACCGGTTCCCCGGTTGGTAAACCATACGCCGAGCACGCCCCCGATTACGAGGATGAAGGCTGCGGCGACCGCGCCGTAACGAACAAATTTCTCCTGTCGCGTAAAGCGTTTTTCTTCGCGCGTACGTTTTTCTTTGATTTCCATGAGCAACGTCTCCTTTGCATGTAGCTTGTCGTTGTCACGGATATACTGCTCTTTAAACATCCTGAAACTCCCCTTTCAACTGTTCCCGCAGCATATCGCGTGCGCGGAAGAGATGGGATTTCACCGTGTTTTCGTTTGTGCCCATCATCTGGGCAATCTCTGCGACGCGGTACCCCTCATAGTAATACAGATGCACGACTGTGCGGTACTTTACAGGAAGTTCCAGCACGTACGGATATACGTCTGTTTGCGTCTGCATTTCGGTGAGCAGGTTCTCGTCCTGTGGAACAGTATGCCGCCTCCAGGCGGAGGTAAGCAGCGACTTTGTGCAGTTGATCGTCACCTTCAAAAACCAGGCTTTCTGGTGATTCAGGTCGTTCCAGACGGGCTTCGCGCGCAGAGCCCGCAGGAATACCTCCTGCACGGTATCGTCCGCATCCGCGGGGCTTTTGGTGCGCAGAAACGCCAGGCGATACACCATGTCGGCGTACGCTTCAAAGAGCGCATCCACGTTGTCGGCCGCAATCGGCGGGGTTGCCTTCGGCTGTTGTTCCATAGTCGGTGAATACCTTTCCCTTCCACCCATAACACTTCGCAAAGGAAGCTTTGGTTGCAGTGGGAAGAAAAATTCCTTTCAATTTGCCATTTTCGCGTGCTGTTTTTGTCTTGCAAGCGTATTATACCACATTTGCTGGTAACACAGCATTCAGCCCGCGCACCGACAAAACGAGCATTTTTTGAGCGTCAACAAACCCCATCGAATCAAATTCAACGGGGTTTAACTACACTTTAACTGTACTTTAACGGCTTGCAAAGACCGCTATTGGACGATTATTTCGCTTTTTTGCATGCTCTTATACAGCGCGAGCGCATAGACCAACACGGAATTCCAGTACACCGTCACCTCGTTGGTCGAGTAACTTTCCAACTCGTCCAGATAGCATTCCATCGGCGGTTTTCTTCTCAGCAGCTCCTTTGCAAGCGGGTCATGCAGACCGGAATCCGGCCCGCCGACGAGCATGCCCGGCATTGGTTTGTCGACGACGGCGGACGGCCGATGATGCGGATTCTGCGGCGAATTTTGATTGAGTCCCGTAACATAACATTTTGTCAACGGATTGTTACCCAGAATATACGCCAGATGCCGTTTTACAGCATTTTCATAGCGGGTCGACGGTTGAAGCACGTTTGCTTCCCCAATCAACACGGCATTGTTGAGCAGATACATATTGCTTCCCCACGGCAGTGTTTCACCGAGGGAAATGCCATACGGATGGTTTTCGCTCAAAATGACGAGCGTTTCGGCTTCTTTCATGAGCCGCGTCTTCACAGTAGAAACAAATTCGTCGTCGGAAGCAATGCACGAACTTTTCAAGCAGGCAATACAGCCATACCCGGCCATGTCCTCCCACCCCAACAAAACAGGCAGATCGTCAGTCAAAAGAGATTGCGCATCGGCAAGAAATGCCGGCTCGCCGGTTGCGGCATACAGCGATGCGGCTGCAAAAAACCGCTCGTCCAGATCGCATGTGTCGTCATATTCTCCGGTTTCGATTCCCTGCGGATTATGAAACGGCAGCGCTGGCGATGCTTTTAAAAAGACATACGCTTTGCGTGCCGCAGCCAAACATTCGTTGGCAAAGATGGCATCGTGATGTAAATAAATTCGATAAGCAAGCGCCAACGCGCCAGCAAAATCACCCGTGGCTGTTGTGGATACCGGCGAAACAATCGTTTCCTCCAGCTCAAGATGCGGCATGATCATGCCGCAAAAACGTACGCACGTAACCTTGTGATACACGGCGCCGTCGGGCCGCATCATCTTTAGCATCCATTCGATTTCCCAGCGCGCTTCGTCGAGGACGTCGGGGATACTGTTGCCGCTTTCAGGAATATCCGTTTCATCGGAAAACAGTTCCGGCAAAGCTTCATAAGCAAGCAGCAGGTCGGCAACGGCTTTTGCTGCGGGTGCAACGTATCGTCCATAATCGCCCGCGTCGTGCCACCCGCCCGCAACGTCCAGCATTTCATCGGTTCCGAAAATTCTTGAAAGCGCGGCGTGGCAAGCCGGATGCGCAAAATCGCCCGCATATTCCGGCTGCAGCGCCGTGCCACAGCGCTGCAGATAAAACATACGGACGGTTTGTTTCACCAATTCTGAAATGCGAACTGATGCCATCATCCTTTCACGCCTCCCATGGTGACGCCTTTGATGATGAATTTCGAAAGGAAGATATAGACGATGATGACCGGAACAATTGCAACAAAAACCATCATATAGACTTTGCCGAGGTCAAACTTCAAATAGTCAGCGCTTCTTAACTGCGCAATCAGGATCGGGATCGTCTTTTTTTCATTGGTATTGATGATGAGCGCGGGAACGAAGTAATTGTTCCAGTTTTCAACAAATGCGAAGATCGCCTGCACCGCGATCGCCGGTTTGATCATCGGCAATACGATCCGGTTGAAGGTAAAGAACTCGTTGCTCCCGTCAACGCGCGCCGCTTCCACAATTTCAAGCGGCAGGACGCTCTCCATATACTGCTTCATAAAGAAGAAAACGATTGGCGCCGCGATCTTTGGCAAAATCAGCGGCCAGTAGGTGTCCATCATGCCCATGTCCGTAACCAGTTCGATAAAGCCGAGCGTCGACACCTGATACGGTACCATCATGATCAGCAGAATGAACAGAAACGCGGCCTGTTTAAACCGGAACTGATAAACATGCAGACCGTATGCCGTCATCGCGGAAAAATATGTGGTCAGCGCCGCGCAGGAGCCTGCCACAAGAAGGCTGTTGCCCAATGCCCGCAAGGTTGGGATGTTTGTGTCGTCAAAGAGGTTCTTTGCATTATACAAAAACGATTTGCCGGGCAGCCAGGAGAATCCCGACATGATCGAGGCATGCTGCCGCGTCGCGTTTACTATCAGCATGTAAAAGGAAAACAAACATAGAATCGTCAGAAAAATTAAAGCGATGTAGCATAAGGTGCGCGAAATTGTCAGCCGAGCCGCCTCGGATTTTGCTTTTCGTTTTTTTATGGTTGCTGCTTCCATTTATTTCGCCTCCTTATCCGCACGCACGCGCTGCTTTCTGAGTTTGTTTGCTTCGCGCATATCCTTTGTCATGGACTGATACACGATCACGCTGAGCACTGCGGTAATCAGGAAGATCAAAACGGAAACCGCGCCACCCATGCCGAGATTTTTACTTTGCAGATGTTTATTGAGATACATGACCAGCGTCATGACGGTTCGGTTTGGCTCTCCGGTGAAATTCGTCAAAACCTGTGGCACATCGAACATCTGGATGCCGCCGATCAAACAAGTGATGACAACGTACAATACGATGGGCTTCAGCATCGGCAGTGTAACACGGTAAAAAACCTGTCCGGGTTTTGCGCCGTCCACCTGCGCCGCATCGAACATAGACTGGTCTATGCCCATAATGCCCGCCATAAGGACAATGGTCGTGTTGCCAAACCACATTAGAAAATTCATTAGCGCAACCAAGCCTCGCGTCAGTGCCGTACTTTCCACCATCCGCAGCGGTTCGCTGATAACGCCCGTTTCCTGCAAAAGTTGGTTGACGGGCCCTACCGCGGAGAACAGGAGGAAGAACAGCATGGCAAACGCGGACGCCATGATCAGATTCGGCATGTAGATGACGGTCTTAAAAAAACGCTGCCCCCTCAACTTCAGGCGATAGCTCGTGAACCAGACTGCCAGCAGCATAGCCACGATAATCTGTGGTACAAATCCCATCATCCAGATGATCAGGGTGTTCAGGGCATATTTCGGTAATTCCCCGTTTTGAAACAGGGTAATGTAGTTTTGCAGCCCGACAAATGTCGGACCGACCTGTGACAGTCCTGAGCGGAAGTTTTCAAAAAAACTGTTGTAAATCGTGGAACCAAGCGGAATCAAATGAAATATCAGATATACAAGAAAAAAGGGCGCAATAAAGATATATCCCCATTTTGCATAGCTGACCGATTTGATCCTCTTTGTCGGTTTCTTTAACATAGCGGTATCCTTTTCCATCCAGATTAGGTTTGCTGCAACGGCATGGCCACACGGAAAACCCTCGGGTGACGCGGGAATGCACGTTAGACGGATACGGCGGGACGGGTGTACCCGTCCCGCCGTACATTTTGGTATTGCTTTGGTGTCGGCAGATTATCTGCTCAGTTCGGGGTAGACTTCAAGAACAAGGGTGTAGAAGTTTTCCATTGCTTCATCATAGGTCACTGTGCCGCTGAAGTAGCCGCGCATTGATTCCTGAATCTTTTCGTTGCAGCCCTGGTCATACGGGCTGGAGATGTACTTGATGCTCTTCGCGCTGTCAAGCAGTATGGAGATGTAGTTCTGCCCACCGAGGAAGGCGCTTGAGAAATCGCTGCTTGCAATTTCAGTCATTGCAGCTTCGTTGTTGGTGAAATCGTTGAAGTCATTTACGATACCGACCAGCGTTTCCTTGTCGCAGGTCATGGTTTTCATGATTTCTTTCGTGAGTTCGATATTGTCGGAACCCGCAGCTGCGCACAGCCATGTGCCGCCCCAGTAATAACCCTGCGGTCCCTTGACAATTGCCCAGTCGCCATAGCTTCCGTTGCCCGGTGCCGCTTCAGCTTCCGAATCGGCCAGCGTTGCAGGAGCCAGGCAGAAGTCGAAGAACCAGCCAGGCCCGAAGTAGCACATCACGTCGCCGTCTTGCTTTGCACCGGCCCACTGTTCGTCGGACCAGAGGATCGACTTGTTATTGTAGCCGAGGTCGGTGAACGTTTTTGTCTGTTCAATCCACTTCAGAATGTTATCGTCAAACTGAATCTTACCGGTTTCGTCAACCCAAGTCTTTGTTGCATTGTTGCTGAATACGCGGTAATCGTCATCATAACCGGAGACCATGTAGTAGCCCAGCGCTTTTGCGTCCGCGGCCACCGCTTCAAATTTCTCCCAGCTATCCAGCTTGCTCTGTACTTCAGCAGGATCGTCCGTTCCGAGGACCGCCTTTGCAATCGAGCGACGATAGATCAAACCCGCCGGGCAAGCCTGCCAGGAAAGCCCTTTGAGCAAGCCTTCGCTGTCTGTGCAGACGTCCTTCGTGTAGCCGTACATATCGGCCGTATCTTCTTCCGTAAGGCCGACGTCACTATAAACGTCCAGCGTGAAGTCCGTGTTGATATACTTCAGCGCATAGTCAGCTTCGATAAGGAACAGGTCGACCTTGTCGTCGTCCGCGGCCGTCTCCTGTGCAAGCAGCGCTTCGTCGAGCTTGTTCTGGTAGGCATTATCGGCACTCGGGGTGATGATCCAATTGATCGTAACGCCGTCCGGAACCAGTCCCGCGTCCTCAAAATACTTCTGGAAACGCGTCTGGAACTCGTCGTTCCAGCAGTAAATGTTGTAAACCGTTCCCTGCGGGGTCGCTTCGGTCGTCGCAGCTTCGGTTGCCGCCTCCGTCACAGTTTCCGTTGTGGTTTCGGTTGTATCCGCCGTTTCCGTTTCAGCGGGTTTCGAGCAGGCGCACACGGACAGCAGCACAGCCACAGTCAAAAGAATTGCAAGTAGTTTTTTCATTGATTACTCCTCCTGTTTATTTTTTGAACCGGCGCCCCATCAGCGCCCGTTCCATATTGAGAACGCGATTGCGTCTCAAGATTTCAGGTCCTTCACAGAATCGCCTTCAAGCAGATTACCCGACACGTTGACCAGCTGCGGGAGCCAACTTTTGGGATTTTCGATTTGTTCGATCAGCAGTGCGGCGGCTTTTCGCCCCATGGTTTCAGCGTCCTGACGGAATGTGGTCAGCTTTGGACGAAGCACTTGCGAAAGCAGAATTCCGTCGTAGCCGACGACGCTCATGTCGTCCGGGATGGAAAGCCCCTGCTGCTCAAGTTCATTCATGCCGCCGACAAAAGAAAAATCGTCGGGATAAAGGATGCAGGTCGGTCGTTCAGGCAACGCCAGCAATTCCCGCGTGGCGAGACCGCTGGAGCGCGGGTCGTGGTAGAGTGCCGGGCGGATATACTCTTCCGGCACGTGCATATCAAAAGCGGCGCAGGCCTTAAAGAAACTGGCAAGCCGTTTTTGTGTGACCGACGTATCTTCGCCGTGGATGAACGCAATGCGGCGGTGACCCTTTTCATATATATGTTTCACGATTTCCTGCATTCCGCCGACGTTGTCCGAAAGGACCGACGTTCGGCTGTCGAACGCATAATCGAGCGTGACCGTCGGGATTTCGCTTTCGACCAGCCGCACCACATCCGGATCCTTAAAGTCGACGGAAGCAATCACAACCCCGTCACAGTTTCTATATTTTGCGTGTCTGTAGTAATCCATTGAAAATTTGCCGATATCTTTGCTGATAAATGTGACGTCATACCCCAGACGTTCGGCCTCTACTTTGAGACTGTTGAGAATTTCGGCAAAGTATTCGTGCGTTAATCCGCTACACGTTTTATCGACAAATAAGATACCGATATTATGAGAACTTCCGAGTTTCAGCGCACGAGCCGTTGCATTTGGCAGGTACCCCATGCGCTTTGCGACGGAGCGGATATAGTTTGCCGTTTCCTCGCCAATGTCCGGCAGGCCGTTTAAGGCTTTGCTGACCGTTGCTTGAGAGACGCCGCATTCTTTTGAAATGTCTTTCAGCGTTACCATACTGTTTCCATTCTGCTTGCTTTTAAAAAACTCAATCGTTTTCGAGAAATTTCAGCGTGATTTAAAGAAGATAATGTCATTGTAAGAACTTAATCGTTTTCGACACCCCCATTATATTTAGCCTGTAGTGTGATGTCAAGCCCATTCTTTTACAATTTATTAAAGCGCAGGACAGTATTCTTGTTAATTTAACTAAATTCACAGATGTTTATCCTGAAAATTTACAGTTTTAAAAAAACGCTTTACAATTCAGCGGGTATTCGTATATTATAATATGCACGAAGCGTAAACGATTAAGTTATTCGATTCTATTAAATTACTTTCATAATCCGAGGTTCCTGCAATGAAATACGGCTATTTCGATGATTCTGCAAAAGAATATGTGATCACGACGCCCGCAACTCCGTTGCCCTGGATCAATTATCTCGGCAGCGACGGTTTTTACGGTTTGATTTCCAATACCTGCGGTGGTTATTGCTTCTATCGCGATGCGAAACTCCAACGCATCACGCGGTATCGTTATAATAACGTTCCCGCCGACCTTGGCGGCAGGTGCTACTATATTTACGAGGGCGGCTCGTTCTGGAGTCCTGCATTTTTACCCGCCGGAACCGAACTGGACCGGTATGAATGCCGCCACGGATTGGGTTACAGTCGCTTTTCCGGTGAAAAGAACGGACTTTCCGCAGAGCTTACCTGTTTTGTCCCGCTCGCGGCAAATTGCGAAGTGCACCGCATTGTGCTGAAAAACCATTCCGACACAGAAAAAACCTTCCGGGTGTTTGGCGCGGTAGAATGGTGCCTTTGGAACGCCGTAGACGACGCAACCAACTTTCAACGCAACCTGAACATCGGCGAAGTGGAAGTGGAAGACGGAGCTATCTACCACAAAACCGAATATCGCGAGCGCCGGAACCACTATGCGTTTTATTCCGTCAACGTACCGGCAGCGGGTTTTGACACCGACCGCGATAGCTTTCTGGGGCAGTTTCGTGGTTGGGATGCTCCTGTCGCCGTGGAAAACGGCGCCTGCGGCAACAGTATGGCCAACGGATGGTCGCCGATTGCCGCGCACGAAATACCAATCGTGCTCTCTGCCGGTGAAGAAACGACCATCATCTTCCAGTTGGGTTACGTAGAAAACGACCCCGATAAAAAATTCTCCGCGCCCGGCATTATCAACAAAGAAAAAGCGCATGCGTTAATGAGCCGTTTTCAAACAGCCAATCAAGTCGACGCCGCAATGGCAGCGCTTTCGGAATACTGGGATGCGCTGCTGGCACGTTTCTCCGTAAAAAGCGGCGATGAAAAACTGGACCGCATGGTCAACCTCTGGAACCAGTATCAGTGCATGACGACGTTCAACCTGAGCCGGAGCGCCAGTTATTTTGAAAGTGGGACGGGCCGCGGGATGGGATTTCGCGACAGTTGCCAGGACCTGCTGGGATTCGTACACATGATCCCCGACCGCGCACGGGAGCGACTCTTGGACCTTGCCGCCGTACAGTTTGCCGACGGGAGCACCTATCACCAGTATCAGCCGTTGACAAAGCGCGGCAACGCAGACGTCGGAACCGGATTTAACGACGATCCGCTCTGGTTGGTTGCCTGCACCGCGGCGTACGTCCGCGAAACGGGTGATGATTCGATTCTGGACGAACTTGTTCCGTTTGACAACGAACCGGGAACGGAGCGTCCCTTGATGGAGCACCTGCGGCGCAGCATTCAATTCACGCTCAAAAACCTCGGTCCGCACAAATTGCCGTTGATCGGACGCGCGGACTGGAACGATTGCCTGAACCTGAATTGCTTTTCGCAAGTGCCGGGCGAAGGTTTTCAGACCTGCTCCAATCGCGAAAGCGGAACCGCGGAGAGCATTTTCATTGCAGCGATGTTTGTTCGATACGGCCGCGAGTATGCGGCATTATGCCGAAGGCTGGGCAAGACGGACGAAGAAAAAACCGCGCTTGCAGCTGTACAGCAGATGGAGCAATCCGTGCTGGAAAACGGCTGGGACGGTTCCTGGTTCCTTCGCGCCTACGATGCGTTTTCACAAAAAGTCGGAAGCCATGAAAACGCACAGGGAAGCATCTTCATTGAGCCGCAAGGTTTTTGCACCATGTCGGGAATCGGCGGCAGCGAATACGGAAAGCAGGCGCTGGATTCCGTTCAAACGTACCTCGTGGGCGATTACGGCGTGGAACTGCTGCACCCGTGCTATAGCGAGTACCGGCCGGAGCTTGGTGAAATCACCAGCTATCCGCCCGGATACAAGGAGAACGGTTCCGTTTTCTGTCACAACAATCTTTGGATCACCCTTGCTTACGCTACCCTTGGGATGGGCAACGAAGCGTTTGATATCTACCGGCGGACAGCCCCTGCCTATCAGGAGGATTCCAGCCATATTCACCGCACCGAGCCGTATGTATACTGTCAAACGATCGCCGGACGCGAGTCGAAGAGTTATGGAACGGCAAAAAACAGCTGGCTCACCGGCACTGCCGCTTGGGCGTTTGTCGCCGTTTCGCAGGGGATCCTTGGAATCATACCGGATTACGACGGCCTTCGAATTACGCCATGTTTGCCCGATTCCCTCGAAGGATACACGGCGCAGCGAACATTCCGCGGCACGCTATACGAAATTTCGGTCAAGCGTGGAAACCCTGCCGAAGAGCGCGGCATGACCGTGGATGGCAAAAAAAATGACGGCACTTTAATTCCGCCCTGTCCGGGTCTGAAAAAATGCCGTGTCGAAGTTATTATATAAAGCGTCCTGCGCTTATGATCAAATGGCAGGAGAATGCATCCATGGATGGGATGGACACACCGCCGGATCATCGAGGTAACGAATATCATTTCGTCGCTGTGGCCGCCTCGAAACCGGTTGTACGCCTCGTGGATGCATTCCCTTTGTCATGGCGCCTGCTCGGCAGCCCGCTTGACGAACGCAGCAAAAGTTACGTTATCGTCCCGTTCGTACACAGCTGATACGAACAGATATAATATATCAGATTTCCACGCAGAATAAAAGATTTTCAATCAAACATCATTCGCCATCCGACCGTCACTCTAGTCTCCAAAGATTGCGTAAAACGGGTTTTCATTGGCATAGCGAACGATGATAAAACGAAAAACCGCTCTTTCCAAGGCGCCACATCCGACAATTGTCGAACAACAACAAAACTGCCTGCAATGACGGGCAGTTTTGTTATTATTTTTAGCCGCGTCCATATCGACTGGTCATTTCTGCAATTTTATCCGCCAGCGTTTCATTAAACTCACCCGGCAGCAGCCGCCAGCGCCAGTTATTTCCGCCGAGCGTTCCGGGAATGTTCATACGGGAATTTGAGTCCAGACCGATATAGTCCTGCATTTGCGCAACAAACAGATCCGCAACCGAACCCATTCCGCCGCGCAGCATACCCCAAACATACCCTTCGCGTTCGTTCAGCCCGAGATATCGCACGGAGAACGCAGCGTCGTCCGGATTTACCTCGGTAAACCAGCCTGCCGTGGTCGTGTTGTCATGCGTACCGGCATAGCACACGCAATGCCGGTCGTAAGTATGCGGCAGGTAATTGCTCGGTTCGCGTACGTCAAACGCAAACTGGAGAACCTTCATGCCGGGAAATTCACTGTCGGCAAGCAGTTTGTGTACCTCATCGGTCAGATATCCCAAATCCTCCGCAATGATTTCCAGTTCCGGAAGTGCAGCCTTGATCGTCTCAACGAATTCGATGCCCGGCCCCTGAACCCAGACGCCGTTTCGCGCGGTCGTTGCGTCCGCTTCCACGCTCCAATACGAAGACAAACCGCGGAAGTGGTCGATACGCACACAGTCGAACAACGTTGCCGCGGAATGCATGCGGCGAAGCCACCATGCATAACCGGTGCTCTTCATATGCTCCCAGTCATAGATCGGGTTCCCCCAAAGCTGACCGTCGGCAGTAAAGTAGTCCGGCGGAACACCCGCAACACACGTTGGGCGGCGCTGTTCGTTCAGCAGAAACTCGTCCGGCGCGCTCCAAACGTCCGCCGAGTCCAGCGGGACGTAGATCGGCAAATCGCCGATGATTCGAATGCCGCGCTCGTTGGCATACGCCTTCAGATTCGACCACTGTTCATAGAATTTCAGCTGTATAAACTGATAGAAGCGGATATCCTCGCCAAGGCGCATACGCGCGTCGCTCAACGCGGCTTCGTCGCGCAGGCGGAGTTCGTCCGGCCAAGCCGTCCACGGAATGCCGCCATGTTCATCCTTTAGCGCCATGAACAGCGCATAGTCGGCAATCCAGCCGGATTGCTCGGAAATAAACACATCCAACGCATGCATCTGCGCTCCGTCGTCCTTTGCGCGCTCAAACGCCGTTTTCAGCACACGGAACCGATTTCCATAGATCTTTCCGAAATCGACCTGACGGTCCGGCGAACCCCAGTCGATGCCGTTGTAATCATCGGCCGTGAGTAATCCTGCACCGGCAAGCGCATCCAAATCGACAAAATACGGGTTGCCCGCAAACGCCGAAAACGACTGGTACGGCGAATCGCCGTATCCTGTTGGCCCGAGCGGCAGTACCTGCCAGTAGCGCTGATGCGCACGGCAGAGAAGGTCGACAAACGCATACGCCTCTTTTCCAAACGTGCCAATGCCGAAGGGAGAGGGCAGCGAAGAAATATGCATTAAAATTCCACTGGAGCGATTCATGGTTACACCGGCTTTTAAGTAAATTTCCTTTTATTATACCCTATACGGGTCAAACGGCAACCGTTGTGCGCGAATTTTCCGGGAAAGCGGTTTCTCTGGTTTCAAGTATATCAGCCCTTCACCGCGCCTTGGACAACACCTTTTACAATGTGCTTCTGGCAGGTGAGGTAGAAAACGATGATGGGTATGATGCTGATAACAATCAGCGCCATGACCGCACCCAGATCCACATGTCCGTAACTTCCTTGCAGGTACTGGATGTGAATTGGAATCGTCTTGTATTTTGTGCGGTCAAGCACGAGATACGGCAGAAGGTAATCGTTCCAAATCCACATGATCTCCAGGACGCCGACGGAAATTAAGACGGGTTTGAGCATCGGGAAAACGACCAAGAAGAACGTTCTGAGCGGTCCGCAGCCGTCAATATAAGCCGCCTCTTCGATTTCCAGCGGGATTCCTTTGACAAAGCCAACAAACATAAACACCGCTAGCCCCGCACCAAACCCCAAATAGATGACCGGAATTGTAAATGGTGTGTCAAGATGCAGTGTGTTCGCAGTTTTTGCGAGGGTGAACATAACCATCTGGAACGGCACGACCATAGAAAAAACGCAGAGGTAGTACACCATTCTCGCAAAAAAGCTGTTCACGCGGGAGATATACCATGCGGCCATCGAGGTGCACAGCAGTATCAGCACAGATGACGATACCGTAATGATTACACTGTAGAGAACCGATTTGTAGAAGGGAAACTCCCCTACGTTCATGCCATTGATATAGTTCCAAAGACCAACGAACGTATCCGTATTTGGAAACGAAAAGGTACTCGTATTGATGGAGGAGTTGCTCTTGAAGGAATTCATCAGCACGATAAAGATCGGCAAGAGATACAAGAGGCATACCACCGCAAAAAGGCTGGTTTGCAACGTTTTTTGAAGTCTTGTACGTTTCATTACTGTTGAACCTCCTTTTTACGCGTGGCTGAAAACTGTATGAATGCAATAGCAGCAACGAGGATAAAGAACAATACCGCCTTGGCTTGGCCGACGCCGCGCGAATTTGCGTTGAGATAGAATGTATTGTAAATGTTGAGCGCGAGCATTTCAGTGGATTTGATGACCGTTCCATCCGACATGAAAACGAACGGCTGCCCGCCGTTTAATACAAGGTTTTGGTCAAACAGCTTAAAGGAGTTCGTCAACGTTAAAAAAGTACAGATTGTGATGGAGGGCATGATCGTTGGAATCGTAATGTGCCAAAGCGAATGCCATCCGTTTGCGCCGTCGATCTTTGCCGCCTCAAGCATGTCCCCCGGCACGGATTGCAATCCTGCGATATAAATAATCATCATGTACCCGATCTGCTGCCAGGCCATCAATATAATCAGGCCCCAATAGCCATATGCGGTATTCAGAACGATAGACGTTCCGTAGCGCGAAAGGATACCGTCAAATATCATCGACCAGATATAGCCAAGCACAATGCCGCCGATCAGGTTTGGCATGAAGAACACGGTACGGAAAATATTGGAACCCTTAATGCCACGTGTAAGCGCATAGGCAATGGCGAACGCAAGCACGTTGATAATAATCAGCGAAGCGATTGCCACAAGAGCCGTGTATTGAAACGCGTGCATGAAACTTGCGTCGTTAAACGCTTTTACATAGTTCCCCAGTCCAATCCATTTGGCGTTGCTCGTTGTTGTAAATTTGCAAAAGGAGAGATAAACGCCCTTGCAAAACGGATAAATGAAGCCGATGCAAAAAGCCGCAAAAGTCGGCAAAAGAAACAACGGGAAATATCGCCGGATAGGACGACGGATGATTTGGGCACTTAAAGCCGAATTGCTGTTTTTTGTTCTATGTTTCATGACGACCTCCCTTGGGTCTGTGTGCCAGACGGGGGCGAGCGTTTCCACTCGCCCCCATAGAGTAAGGTTTACTTATTCAGGGTTCGTTCCAGTTTATTGTGCAGCGTACTGTGTTGCCCAGCCAGCGACGAACGCGGTCACCAAGTCGTCCCAGGACCCGCCTGCGGAATACTGTGTCAGAGCGGCGACAACGCCTGCGCGCCATGTGTCTACGTTCGGCGTATAGTTGAACGCCCATGTAACAACGTATTTGCCGGCTGCAAGCTGCTCATTGGCATCATTGAAGAACACGTTCGAAGATGCTTTCGCGTTTTTGAACGGGATAGGTCCGAACTGCTCGGCCATCATCATGGTGCCTTCATCAGAGGTGACAACCCAATACAAGAAGTCGAGCGTCGCCTGGACGTTTTCTTCAGAAGCTTGCGAATTGACCGCCCAGCAGTTCTCGGTTCCTGCGCAAACCGCCGCGTTTTCTTCGCCTTCAACTCCGCAATAGATCGGGATCATCGCCAGATCATCCGCGCTCATGCCGAACGTGGTGGTCAGGTTGCTATACTCCCAGGAGCCGTTCTGATAGAATGCGGCCCGGCCTTCGCCAAACTCTGCTTCAGCCTGATCGCCGGTTGCGGAAGCAAGCTGCGACGGTTCGGTGGCGGAATTGTTGATGTAGAGATCCCAAATGTTCTTGAAGTTATCAAGGTATGCGCCTGTTATGGTAGCGGGCTGTGCTGCTACGCCGTCATCGCGGAACTCATAGAACAAGGGCATGTTGGCCAGATGGCCCGAGAAACGCCAGCTGGACGAACCGTCCAGGCCTGCAGACGTAAAGGCGTCAAACCCGAGTTCGCTGGCGCGGCTGTGGATGTCTTCCACAACGACCTTCAGCGACGCGAAGTCGGTGATGTCGGTCAGGGAATAACCGGCCTGCTCAAGCAGCGCTTTGTTGACGATGATGCCGAAGCACTCGTAGCAATAGCCGATGGCTGCGACTTCGCCGCTGTCCTTAAAGAGGTTGAAATCGTCCGTGGTCATTTCGGCATAGACATCGGTGCCTGAGAAGTCGTAGCAATAGTCTCCCCATGTGTCCAGGCCTGCCTGATTGCCGCACTGGAACAATGTCGGAGCGGAATCTCCTTTGTCCATCTCGGCGGTCAGAGTTTCGGAATAGGTGCCGGAAGCGGCGGTGACAACCGTTACCGGTACGCCGGTAAGCTCGGTGTACTGGGCGGCCAACGCCTGCCAGGCTTCATCGGCTTCGGGTTTAAAATTGAGATAGTAGACTTCGCCGGTTGCGGCGGCCTCCTGCGTTGTTGTTTCTTCGGTAGCCGCAGCAGTGGTGCTGTCGGTAGTATCCATCGTTGCGGCGTCTTGTGTGGTCGGAGCGCATGCAAAGCATGCCAATGTCATCAGAGCAACCAGAATTAGAGCAATTAGCTTTTTCACGAGTCGATCCTTCCTTTTGTTTTATTTTTATGCGCCTTTGCAGCACGCATAAACGAGATAGAAAGCGATGTCGCGAAGAATACGACACCCTGAGGGTTTTGTACCTTTGCAGCACAGTGTGCCGCGGTTGCATGGCGCCTGATATTTGCGCCTCTTGAAATGCGGGCCATGGAGTTTGGTAAGCGCTTCCACAGCGCGGCTGAAAAGCAGCCAAGGATCAGTACTTATGCTTCGAGCTTACGGACGCTGCCGCCTTCTCGCAAAATCGTTTCAAACGTATACTGTCGATTCTCCCCTTTTCCTTCGATCAAATCGATGATTGTACCGGCGCAGGCGATACCGATTTCCTCTACCGGCTGAACCAGAGTCGTCAGCGTCGGCAGCAGATATTCTGAAAGGTCGAGGCCGTCGATTGCCACGACCGAGCAATCGTCCGGTACGCATTTTCCGCTGTCGCTAAGCGCTTTGATTGCCGCAATGGCCATAACGTCCGCTATTGCAAAGATCGCCGTAATGGAGCTTTCGCGCGCAAGCAAATCTTTCGTCGCCCTATAGATTGCGCGCATGTCGGAAAAACTGCGGGTGCACGCAACGAGATTCGCATCAAACGCAACACCGTGCGCGGCGAGCGCGTCCTTGTATCCCTGAAAGCGCAACTCGCTGATGGACTTGTCAGTCTGATCGTCCGCGAGGATTGCGATCTTACGGTGACCGAGCGAGAAAAGCATGTCCACGGCAAAACGGGCTGCCTGACGGTCGTCGATTGCGACGGAGGAATATGCCGCAGAATCGAGACTACCGAATGTATTTGTGTAAGTGCACAGCACAAACGGTACGTTGATCAACGCGATTTCTTCAGCCGTATAGTTGAAGCGTCCGCCTAAAAACAAGATGCCGATGAGCTTGCGCTCATTGGCAAGCTGTGCTCCAATCCGAAGTTCGTCTTCGGACGTGTCCATTTGGTGCAGTTCCAGCGAATAGCCGCGCGCAGTGATCTCGCGCTCGATCACCTTAATGAGCCTTGAAAAAAACGGATTGTTTACGCCCTTAACAAGCAACGCAATCGTATCCGACGTTGTCTTAACAAGATTTCGGGCACTGTTATTCGGAATGTAGTGGAGTTCCTCAATCGCCCGCTGCACTTTTTCACGCGTTTCGTCGCTTACATCGGGGTGGTCGTTGAGCACGCGCGAAACGGTACTGACCGCAACGCCGCAATAACGGGCGATATCCTTGATGTTTGTCATATGCTGCTTGTTGCTTTCTTTAGTATGTTTTAGAAAAATTCGGATTGCCGCACAGCGGCTTTTATGTTTGGGATCGCGGGGCTCAGACCGCGCTTCCATCCGGGAGGATGGAACGACGCAACAAGAATCGGCGTCGGATCGGAAACGTTACTGGAAACGATACTGGTAACGTTTCCAGAACTTGCAAACAAATTATATCCGAGGTACAAAGAAATGTCAACTATTTTTTAAGTTTGTTAAGTTGAAAGGCACCAAACGCTTAAAAAACCCGATAAATCGGTGATTTTTTCCGTAAAAATATATAATTTTGCCAACTCCGTATGCCCCAAAAACAAGCGACCCTGCTTTATGAAAAGCAGAGTCGAAAAATTTTGACCGTTCGCGCAAGTCGGCCGAAATGACATGGCGGTCAACCCGTCTAAAAGATTGACTTTTATTGAATCATCAATGCAGCGCCCGCGGCATCATGCAGTATTACGTCGCCGTTCTGCGTGCGTTCGATGCGGTAAAGATGGTATGTTTCAGGTGTTTCAGCGAACAATGCAGCATATTTTTTTGCAAACGCTTCATTTTGCGACCAAATGTAAAGATAGCTGCAGTCTCCAAGCATCGACTCAAATTGCCGTACGCTTGTCGTCTCCAATTCATCCTCGCAAATAAACGGGTCTTCTTCCGTTCCAACCGGCATGCAGATATAACGCACAACACTGTCCGTCAGGATCGTTTCTTTTACAATATAAACTTTGTCTTTTTCCGGATTCATCTGCACGGCGGCGGTCGCAAGTGCCTGATATGGTTCGCGTTCAATCTGTGTCAGCTGCGCCGAATGCTGTGCGGCAACGACAGGCAGAGCTGCAAGAACTGCAGCTGCCAAAACAACGTATGCCGTCCGCAAACGAACGCCGGGCTGCAATAGCCATCGGAATAAAAGATAAATACCGACACCCAAAAAGATCATGCCGATATAGCGATCCCACGACGCAAGCGTAGCCATTTCAATGTTGTTCATATAAAACAGGTAGGTAATCAGCATCGAAATTACATATAATGCAATACAGCCAAACAGAAGAACCGTATGAACCACCATGCGTTTCCCATCCTGCTTCTTTTCCGCAATGAATACCTGAATCGCTAAAAAGCCAAATGCAAGCAGCACCATAACGACGGGCGCGTCGAACGCCGCGCCGGTTGCATTCATTGTTGTAAACCGAAGGACCATGTTTTTGATACAAGTAATCTGACTTTCGGAAAATGGTTGCCGCATGGCATCCAGTATCACCGAAACCGCATTTCCGTCATAGCGGCCATGCCGAACAACAGCTGGCAACTCAATCGCAATAAATATCTGCCAGGAAACATATGCTGCAACAACGGCCAGCACGGGTATAGCCAGACTCCATCTGCGCAATTTGGTATGATCCGCTAGCACAGGGAATTTGGTTCTTTTTTTGCGCTCGAACAGGAGATAATCCGCGCCAATGACCGCAAGGATCATTAAGCAGAGCCCGATCCCGGAAGGTTTCGTAAGGCAAGTTGCAGCGGCAAAAATTGCAAGTCCTCCCGCGGTGAACAGCGGTGCATCCGCTTTATCCGCCGCAAAGTAGCACAAAAGCGTATTGGCAAGCAGCAATCCGAGCAGTCCGTCGACCCGCAAATCCGTGAAAACACTGTCGCTTCCGCCAATCGAGAAAAAGTACGGCGCAAAGAACACGAGTGCCCCATATACCAAACATCGACCCGGCTCCCGCCAGGACGTGTTCCGCATAAGCGGGACTAAAAGCGAAAACGTCAAAAGCATTTTTCCATAGATAACTGCGCTTTCCTGAAACGACGGTAGGAAGCGGACGAAAAAATACCCCGTTAAAATTCCAACCGGCGGATAATGCGGGTACAGCATGAAAACACCCGCAGTGTTGCCGAGGACATTGTTGTAGTACATCGTTTTTACGGCTGCGCCCCAATAGGAAAACGAGTCTCCCTCAATAATGAGTCTGTTGCGGGAAACAACATAAGCAAAGATGGCGAAAGCAACAAACAATGCCGCGCCAGGCGTGAACACGTATTGCCTTATTTTCTTCCACTCTCCGTGCAATCGACGCCATACAAGATGTAAAAAAGCGGCCGCTGATGCCGCCGCAACAAAATAAACGCCCGCAGAGACGAAAGAAATCAGCCCGAACAGATACAACGCAAGCGATATGCTTAACAAGACCAGCGGCAGCATCCGTTCAAATCGTTTTTGTATAGAAACGGACATGCCGGCTGTCAAGAATAAGACACTCATTACAGGTAGGATTACCATTATAAACAATTTGCTTCTTTCATTTTATTGTGTTGCATCCTGTCGGTATATTTATGCTGCTACAGCATGACTTTATATGCTAATTTTATCAAAGATACCATACATGTCAACAAAGCGCAAAATTTCCCCATTACAAAAACAACTTTTTATAGTTGCTGGTTCAAACAGTATGATTTATGTGTAACGGCAGTATTTTTAAATGTTTTATGGTATACTTATTCGTTGTAAACAATGTTATGTAGTACCTCGTCTTGTGGATTTCTTTAACTTAGCTTGTTTGCATTTGAAATTTCATCGTCGTGTCTGCTTTGATTGCAAACATGCTTGATCCAACACCGACATACTAATTTTGTGAGGAAATTCTCAAATATGAAACCGCATTCTTCCCAGAACGACCGCTATTCGGAAATACCAAAATTCTCTTTTGCCGTAAAGAACCTCCTTTCATGGCAGTATCTTGCTGTGCTTGCCGTCATAGGCTGCGCTCTGATCGGAGTATTCCAGTATTTCAGTCCAACGCATACCACCATGGCGTTAGCCTATCTATTGTATCCGGCATCCTTATGCATGCTCGCCTTAATGGTTTATACGCGCCGGTATATCGCATATTTTGAAATCAAACTGCTCGGCGCCCTGTTCATTTGGATGATAATTGTAACGCTTCTAAACGCATGGCGCGCAGATGCGGCTCTGTCCAGCACATGGTTTCACAGTGTATGCGTTACAACCTTTCTTTGCTTCTCCATCCCATACGCATTTCGCGCAGACGACGCAAACAAGGCCTTTTCGATTATCGCAGCCGTTATGGTCGTCTCCATTTCGCTGCTCAGCGCCGCAGGCCTGTTTTATGTGCTTGCCGGAAAGGTCGGCAATATCGCGACCGCTCCCGGAGGAGTGTTTGGAATTGGCGCGGACAACCGACTTCATATGTTCTGTCATCCCAACACTGTTGCGCCGATTTGTGGCGGTGCAATCGTGGTCAGCGGCTATCTTTTCGCGAAGCAACGAAATCGTTTCACACGCATTGCGCTGATTGCAGGCGCCGTTCTCTGCTATGCCGCCCTTGCGCTGACGGATAGTCGGGCTGGCATTATAAGCACAGCATTTGCGCTTGGTTTCGAGGCGTTCTTAGCTATCAATGCCAAATTGTTTCAACGGCGCAAAGCGGCGTTACGTTTGCTATTGAGCTTGATTCTTTCAGCCGTCTTGATTATTGCTTTTTATCAAGGCTCCGTCCTTATGCGTGCAGGATATAATCACATTGCCGTAACATCCGCCACCGCACAAGCGGCTGCAGATAACACAGCGGAATCTGCAGAGTCCGTCGATTCGTCGGCAAACACCGGCGAGCAGGTTGTTTCATCCAGAGGCCTAGCCGATATTGGTACGTTTAACAAACGAACCGACATTTGGCGAGGCGTGTTGAACGGGTTAAAAGGGGAACGGTATATACTCCTGCTGGGAACTACGCCGCTTGCCTCCGGCGACACAATGGCGCAATACTTCCCGAAAGACTCTCCCATCGGAAATTTTCACAATTCGCTGCTCGCCATTTTGGTTGCCCTTGGCATTCCCGGGCTGCTCATAGTGCTTGTACTCCTTGTGTTACTGATGCTGGCTTGTATTCGCCTGTCCTTTTCCGGAATGACAGACACGGGCTCTCTTGCCGAACGCATGGTGCCTGCTGTTTTGATTTTTACTTTGGCTGAAAGTATGATGGAATCTTTTTTGTTCACCGCATATTCGCCGAATATAGTTTGGGTTCTGTTCATGCTTGCCGCAGGATATGTATTCCGTATGCAAAGAAAGAACGATCTCGCAATGAAAACAGAATCGATTGATCAATAATAGATTGCTACACAGCAACTGTTTTTCCGGGGAGGGTGTCTAGACGATGATTAAACACTGGCAAAAACTGCTTAACCAAATCAACCGCATATTGGATCTCGCCATCATTGGCGGATCTTATTTTGCCGCTGTCTACCTCTGGCTGATCGTCATCCGTCAGGATACGAGAAATATCGCGTTGGCCCTGTCGAACGCAATATGGCCTGCGCTTTTGCTTGCGGCAATGATCGTCTTCCTGTACCAGCTTGTAGGGTTATATGACTCGGTCCGTGCAAAGCCATTTTGGCACAACGCCAAAAGAATCCTTTTTCTAAATGCCATCGTAACGCTGACCTGCGCCGCGTTATTGTATTTATTCAGGCTCGAGGATTTTTCCCGTGGGGTAATCGCCCTGTTTTACGTGCTTTCCAGCATTCTTGTGCTATGCAAACGGTTGAGCGTGCGTATCATTCTATCCATATACCGCAGCAAAGGATACAATCAAAAGCATGTCGTCCTCGTCGGCAGCGGCAAACTTGCGCAAAAATATGTCGATACAATTCGAAAATATCCGCGGTTTGGCTTTGCAATTGACGGGTATATCGGAACAAAAGGATGTTTGACGGGTGTTGCGCATCTCGGAACCTGGGTGGAAACAGGCAGTCGACACCTTGCCGTTCCAGGGTTGGATGAAGTCGTCGTCGCGCTTGACTGGGACGAGCTCTCTTTACTGCCAAAAATCCTTGCAGCGGCTGAGAAACACGGCACAAAGGTTTCGATTATTCCGTATTTCAACGACTATATCCCGACAAGCTCGACGCTGGAGTCACTCGGCGAGTGCAAGTTGCTAAACACTCGCAGCATACCACTCGATTTCCCGGCAAACGCCATTCTCAAGCGTTTTACGGATATCCTGGCTTCTATCATTTTGATACTGCTAACGAGCCCAATCATGCTGGCTGCGGCAATCGGTGTTAAGTTGTCCAGCCCGGGACCGGTCATTTTTCGCCAGACGCGTGTCGGCAAAAATAAAAAGCTGTTTCAGATGTATAAATTCCGCTCCATGCGGATAAACGCCGAAGAAAACACCGCCTGGACAAAAAACGACGATCCGCGAAAAACGATTTTTGGTGGGTTTATCCGAAAAACCAGCATCGATGAATTACCACAGTTGTTTAATGTATTAAAAGGCGAAATGAGCCTTGTTGGTCCACGTCCGGAGATTCCGCACTTTGTAGAACAATTCAAGGAGACCATTCCGCTGTATATGCTGAAGCATCTTGTGCGGCCGGGAATCACAGGTTGGGCGCAGGTGCACGGTTTTCGTGGAGATACGTCCATCGAAGGGCGCATAGAACATGACATCTGGTATATTGAGCATTGGACGATTGCACTGGATCTACGGATTTGCTTTATGACCGTGTTCGGCGGCCTTCTGAATAAAGAAACATTGTAACTCGCTTGTGCAAGTATTTACAGTTTGCCAAACAACAACGCAGATTGGTTAAAAAGCACAATTTTACGGAAAGGATGTAGATGTTTAGCAATTGACCCGAAGAAAATGCTTTGTTTACAATGTAAAAGGATAATCAAATAAGGCGATGATGAACTCTGGCTCCAAACTGCTCAAAAACCACTCATTACCCAAAACTTTGCATAATAAAATCCCCAGAAACTCTGGGGATTTTCTTGGTAGCGGCGATGTGATTCGAACACATGACACTCCGGGTATGAACCGAATGCTCTAGCCAGCTGAGCTACGCCGCCATAAAATGCTATTATGCCAATAAACGGCACATGGTGTATTATAAACGTCGGCGAACGCCGTGTCAAGGCCGAGATTTTTGGTTTCATCACTTATATATCCATCGTCGAATACGCGCCTTTTCCCTGCGTTTTCTCTTGGCGTAGCGACCCGAACATGTTACAATGCTTAGGCGGAGAAAAACCTGCACAGTACCACTTTTTTTTGAATGCATTTGCAAAGGAGGATGTTATGATTCGTTATCATGACCAAGCGGTCGTCCTGCAAAACGGAAAACCGACGCCCGCTTCCGAAAAAGACGCTGCTTCACGCGAAAAAACTATTGCGTATCGAATCCTGCGTGCGCACAACGTCTCCAAGGAGAGCAAAAAGCTTCAGCTGCGGTTTGACGCGCTTGCGTCGCATGACATCACCTATGTCGGCATTATTCAAACAGCACGTGCGAGCGGGCTGAAATACTTCCCCGTTCCATACGCTATGACCAACTGCCACAACAGCCTTTGCGCCGTCGGCGGCACGATCAACGAAGACGATCACGTCTTCGGACTTTCCGCCGCAAAGAAATACGGCGGCATCTTCGTGCCCGCAAACCTGAGCGTCATTCACTCCTACGCCCGCGAAGAACTCGCCGGCTGCGGCAAGATGATTCTCGGCTCGGACAGCCACACGCGCTACGGCGCACTTGGCACGATGGGCATCGGCGAAGGCGGCCCGGAGCTTGTGAAACAGTTGCTCAAAAATACATATGACATTCCCGCGCCGGAAGTTGTGCTTTGCTATGTAACCGGAAAACCGCGCCGCGGCATTGGCCCGCACGATGTTGCGCTGGCTTTGGTAAAGGAAGCCTTCCAGGACGGCCGGGTGAAGAACAAAGTCCTTGAGTTCATCGGCCCGGGGATTCGCCACCTGCCGGTCGATTTCCGTAACGGCATCGACGTTATGACAACGGAGACGACCTGCCTCAGTTCCATATGGGAAACGGATGGTGAAATCGCAACCTATTACCGCACGCATGGTCGTCCGGTCGATTTCCACCGGCTTGCTCCGCAGGATGGTGCATATTATGACGCCATGATCACGATCGAGCTCGACAAAGTGGAAAGCATGATCGCTTTGCCGTTCCACCCTTCAAACGCGTACCCGATTCGCGAGTTTATTGGGCGTGCGGACGAACTGCTCGCCAAGGTGGAAGCCGAAGCGGCAATTAAATTCCCGAATGCAAAACTCAACCTCCGCGACAAAGTTTTGCCGGACGGTGTGCATGCCGACCAGGGTATCATTGCCGGATGCGCCGGCGGCCTGTTTGACAATATAATTGAAGCATCTGAAATCCTTTCCGGCAAGTCGGTTGGCAACGGCGAATTCTCACTCTCCGTATACCCGACCAGCGTTCCTGTCAGCCTTGCGCTTACACATGCGGAAGCAACGGAAGCGCTGCTGCGCGCAGGCGCGGTTATGAAGCCGTCGTTCTGCGGCCCTTGCTTTGGTGCAGGCGACGTGCCCGCCAACAACGGCCTGTCGCTGCGGCATACCACACGTAATTTTCCAAACCGCGAGGGTTCGAAGCCTGGTGAAGGGCAGCTTGCATATGTCGCGCTGATGGATGCACGCAGTATTGCCGCCACCGCCGCAAACGGCGGACGCGTTACCGCGGCAACGGATGTGCTTTACCGTAAAACACGCATCCGCTACCGTTACGACCGTTCTTCCTATGAAAAACGCTGCTACAACGGGTTCGGCAAGGCTGATCCGTCGGTCGAGCTTGTGCTTGGTCCGAACATCACGGATTGGCCGAAAATTTACCCGCTTGAAAAGAATATGCTCGTCGAGCTTTCCGCCGTGATTCGCGATCCGGTCACCACGACCGATGAGCTGATTCCGTCCGGCGAAACAAGCTCCTATCGCAGCAATCCTCTGCGCCTTGCGGAGTTTACGCTTTCCCGTCGTGCGCCGGATTACGTCGGCCGCAGCAAAGCGGTTTCCGCAATTGAAGTTGAGCGTCGGGATGGAAAAATACCCGAATTGCTCACCAGTTTGCTCGGCAAGGTCGGTGACGCATCCGCCCTGATAAACGAAACGGCATATGGTTCCTGCGTGTTTGCCAACAAGCCGGGTGACGGCAGTGCACGCGAACAGGCGGCGTCCAGTCAGCGAGTCCTCGGCGGCTCCGCTAACATCTGCTACGAATACGCCACAAAGCGCTATCGCAGCAACTGCATCAACTGGGGTATCCTCCCGTTTACGCTCCACAAAGACGCTCCGTTTGAATACGAAGTCGGCGACCATGTGTTTGTTGCAAACGTGCGCAGCGCAGTGGAAAACAAAGTGGAATCACTCCCGGCAACCGTCATCCGGAAAGACGGATCGACCGAAGATATTACGCTCAATTTGCAGCAGCTGACGAACGATGAACGTGAGATTATTCTGGACGGCTGCCTGATGAATTATTATGCGGCGCGTTCCGCCGCAAAAGCCTGAGACAACATCGAGCTGCCATACGATCGGCTGGCACAGCGCCTTTTTAAGTCCAGCCATGCTTGCTTTTTCAGGACGGCAGCGCGAGATAAAACGAACCACTTGAAAGGAACCAACCCATGACTTTGATTCCCATGAAAACACCCGTCGTTGAGATCGACGGTGATGAAATGACCCGCATCCTTTGGCAGCAGATCAAGGATGAACTGATTTTGCCGTTTGTCGACCTTAAAACCGAGTATTACGACCTCGGTTTAGTGGAGCGTGAAAAAACGCACGACCAGATTACAGTCGACGCGGCAAACGCGATTAAAAAATACGGCGTCGGCGTGAAGTGCGCAACCATAACGCCCAACGCGCAACGCGTTGAGGAATACAACCTGTCCGAGATGTGGAAAAGCCCCAACGGCACCATCCGCGCTATTCTCGACGGAACGGTCTTCCGCGCGCCGATCCTGATCGATTCCATCAAACCAGTGGTCAAAAACTGGAAAAAGCCGATCACCATTGCGCGGCACGCCTACGGCGATGTATACAAAAACACGGAATACCGCGTCCCTGAAAAGGGCAAAGCCGAACTCATCTTCACCGGCGAAAACGGAGCTTCCTTTCGCCAGACGATTTACGATTTTGAGTGTCCAGGCGTCATTCAGGGTATGTACAACAAGGATTCCTCAATTCGTTCGTTTGCACACAGCTGTTTCCAATATGCATTGAGTACAAAACAGGATCTTTGGTTCTCCACCAAGGATACAATCAGCAAACAGTACGACCATACCTTTAAGGATATCTTCGAAGAAATCTTTGAAGCCGAATACAAAGCAAAATTTGAAGATCTCGGCCTGACTTATTTCTACACGCTGATCGACGACGCCGTAGCGCGCGTTATCCGCTCCGAAGGCGGCTACATCTGGGCCTGCAAAAATTATGACGGCGACGTTATGAGTGACATGGTCAGCACGGCGTTCGGCAGCCTTGCGATGATGACGAGCGTTCTGGTTTCACCGGAAGGCAATTATGAGTATGAAGCCGCACACGGCACCGTTACGCGGCACTATTACCGTCACCTAAAGGGTGAGGAAACCAGCACGAACCCGATGGCGACGATCTTTGCCTGGAGCGGTGCGTTCAAAAAGCGCGGCGAACTGGACGGTCTTTCTGAGTTGACGAAGTATGGCGAAGCGCTGGAAGCCGCGTCCATCCAGACGCTGGACGACGGCATCATGACAAAAGATCTTGTCGGTCTGGTGGAAGGCGAAAAACCGGAAGCGGTTACGTCCATTGTGTTCATCCGCGCAATCCGTGAACGGCTTGCCGCCGCGCTCGCGTAAACAATGGTTTCGTAAAAGCGTTCAAACAATACAGATATGAAACGGCGGCTTGTCTGAAACAAGCCGCCGTTTTGCAACCGTCATTCTCCTCTTGGAGGATTAGTAGTTGACCTTATGGAGTTCGAAAAACGCCTTCGGGTGTGCGCAAACAGGGCAAACTTCCGGTGCTTTCGTTCCTTCGTAAATATATCCACAGTTGCGGCACTGCCAGAAAGCCTTGCCATCGCGCTCAAACACGATACCGTCTTCTATGTTCGCGCGCAGTTTGCGGTAACGCTCTTCATGCCCTTTTTCAATCTGGGCAACCGCCGCAAACTGATAGGCCAGCTTGTCAAAACCTTCTTCCTTTGCATCCTCGGACATCCGCTGATACATATCGGTCCACTCATAATGTTCGCCTTCCGCAGCCATTAGAAGCGCTTCCTTAACGTCCGGCATTTCTCCGCCATGCAGCGCCTTGAACCACAGCTTTGCATGCTCTTTTTCATTGTCCGCCGTCTCAGCAAAAATTGCAGAAATCTGCTCGTAACCAGCCTTTTTTGCTACTGATGCAAAATACGTGTACTTGTTGCGCGCCTGTGATTCACCTGCAAATGCTTCCATCAAGTTTTTCTCGGTTTTGCTGCCTTTGAGTTCCATTTCAACATCCTCCTGTTTATTTGATATCTTATTCATCACTGAACCGGTAAATTGCCGTCAGTTCTGGAGCTTGAGTTTCTTCCGCATGCCTCTTTCTGCATTCCTTGCATACGCCGCGGAGCACGACATCATAAGAACGAAGCGAATACTCCGTTTGCTGTTTTACGGACTCTGCCAACGGTTGGAACGACGGCAGTGTAACGTCTGCAACGCAACCGCATTCTTCGCAAACAACGTGAGAATGCGGCGACGTCGTTTTGTCAAATCGACAGCTTCCGTCCGCAAGCGGAATTTTTTTCAAGCGCCCCGCGTCCGCCAATTGATTCAGGTTACGGTAGACCGTACCCAAACTCAGCTTTGGCATTTCCGCCTTCAGCGCATCGTAAACCATATTCGCCGTCGGATGCTGATCGCTTTCAGCAACTGAGCGATAAATTCGTTCACGTTGATGCGAATACCGCATAAATGCGCCCCTTTCTAAATATATAATAACAATTACTGTTATTATATTATTCCTTTTCGTCGCGCGCGTCAAGAGGTAAATGGACCTTTTTTCTTCTTTTCAATTTATAATTGCTGCTGGATGTCGTTTGCCTTTGGTTTGGATTTTACAATCTCCATTTTAAAGAGCTTTGCAACGCGTTTATACAGCAAGAACGTGATGATGGAGTTGACGATGGTTTTAATGGCATTAAACGGAATGATCGCCGTCGGCAGTATAGCAACGACCGCTTCGTACGGATAACCAAAAAAGTGTACTGTGAAAATGAGATTCATCGGAATCATCATCAGCGTTTGCAAAACCGAACCGACGCCCATGCCGATCAACGCGCCCTTCATTGAATGCGTTTTCCCGTAGATCAATCCGGCGGCGATCACATAGGAGCCGGTCGCGCAGAAATGCATGACCGCGCCAACCCACATTCCGCCGGGCGAAACCAGCAACCATTGCAGAACACTGACGACAGCCGTCAACGCCAATCCCCACCATGGCCCGAACAAGAAAGTGCCGATAAGAATCGGGACGTCCGCCATGTCGTATTCCAAAAACGCCGCGGAAGGAAAAATCGGGAAACGGATTGCGTAAACAAGAATGATCGACAGTGCCGTCAGCATTCCAAGTTTTACAAGACGGTCAATACTTTTCTTTAACATTTTGTTCTCTCTCCTTCATAAGAAAAACCCCGCATGCGCTGTGCGGGGTGAACAAATACCAAAAATGGTGTTTTGCTTCTTTCATCCGGACTCGCCAGATTTTCTCTGGCTTACCGTCGGCGACGGATTCCAACCGTCTCGGTCAACTGACTCGCGGGCTTGTCGGCATATTTGCCGCTTCACCGCCGGTGAGGAATTTCACCTCGCCCCGAAGCTATTTGGTTGTTTTCTTGTTGGTGTGATCCGGTGTTGAAACACTGAATCATGTTTCACTTCGCGCCTATCGTAGCACGAATTTATATGAAATGCAAGCCGTTATATGCAGCCACTCGTAACAATGTCACGATTTATACTCCGCTAAATAGCAACCGCTTCGTGATGCGAGAGCAGGACCACAACGCATTCTTTCACGTTGGTTTTCGTCAAATCCTGCAAGGCAAGCGCATACAATTCAAGTTGTTTTTTATGTTTCTGCGCCGCCTGTTGTGCGCTTTCTCCCGGTCGGACGCGGTCAGTTTTATAGTCCACGATGACCCATTCTCCATTCTCCAGAAAGCATGCATCCATAACGCCTTGCAGTAAAACCCGCTCCTCACTGTCGATTTCATACAGTATCGATGCGTTGACAGCATATGAAAATGTCAGTTCTCGTTCCAGCCGCATACTACTTTTCATTCGCTCAAACAGAGACGCGTGTAAAAACCATTCCACTGCGCCAACATCAACGACATCCGCCTGTTCCTGCGTGAGTTTTCCGCTTTGTACAAGACCTGACAGGTACGATGCAATCTCGCCCGATCCCCATTCCGCAACCGTGGGCAGATATTGCATTGCCGCGTGCGTCGCAGTTCCAGCAAAGACCGCGCTTTGTTTTTTGCCAAGGAACGCCGGTTCGCTAAATACGGGTTTGTCTGTCGCTTCATGCCCAATGCGGCTAACCGCGGCTTTTGCGCTGAGCTTCATCGCGTCGCTAAACTCATATTTCCAGTTTAGCCTTTCTTCGATTGCCTGCAACTCTTCCCAGCCCGCCGCTGGAAGCTCCCTGTGCTCAACGTTAGCTTCCCCGGAAAGATATGTTTCACGCTCATGCACCGTGATCGGAAGCGAGCGGTGCGGCCCCATCATCAACCAGGATACGGGCATGCTGCATTTGAGTACATTCCACGGCGTCGGATTTCGGGGTGCGGTTTCCAGTTTCTCTTCCGGTTTGTTGACGCACGCCGTCATGATCAGTCTTTGCTTTGCGCGGGTCATCGCCACATACAGCACACGCATTTCCTCACCGAGCTGTTCGATTTTAGCGCGCTGCGAAATGATTTGCCGTGCAATCGTGTCCCGCTTCATCATCGGTTTACCGTCTCCGCCGCGGTCGATAAACCGGAGGGCGATTCCTGATTCAGCATGCAATTGCAGCGCATTTCGCACGTCCTGTAAATTAAAACGCTTGCCAAGGCCGGCGACAAACGCCACGGGAAATTCAAGTCCCTTTGATTTATGAATCGTCAGGATGCGCACAACGTCCGCCGTAACGGTATGCGCCGCGCCGATCGATGCAGTGTTTTCCGCAAGGTCTATCTGTCGCAAAAAATTCCAAACGCCGCGCGCACCGGACTGTTCGAACGCGTGTGCTTTGTCCAATAAGGCGTTTAAATTCGCCTGTCTTTGTGCGCCGCCGAATCCAGCGCCCATTTCTTCATAAAATCCCGTTTCGTCGAGCAATTTTCCTATGAGTTCTTCAACGGAAAGCAATCTGCTTTCGTCTCTATATGCATCCAGCTTTTCAAAGAACATCCGCGCACGACTGCCAAGCATATCGGCCCGTTCGGTGTATGCGGAAAACGCTTCGAAAAACGAACCGTCTTTATGGGCGGCACGAATGGTTGCAAGTTCTTCAAAGGTAAACGCCCCGATGGATGAGCACAGTACGGAAACGAGCGGAATGTCCTGTCGGCGGTTATCGATAATACGCAGCAAATTTCTAAAAATCTGCACCTCGACGGCATCGAAATATCCGCCGCTGGACTGCGCATAGCTTGGTATTCCGTTTTGTGAAAGTGTCTGGGAAAGCACCTGTGCATCCATGCCCGTGCGCAGCAGCACCGCAAAATCGGAATAATGGAATCTGCGCGTTTCACCGGACTTTCCGTCCGTATACATATCTCTTTCCATCATCGAGTGGATACGCTCGGCGATAAAGCGCCCTTCCACTTCCATATCCGCCGCGTCTTCCAGTGCATCCTCATCTTCGCCAAAGTCGGCGCGCTCTTTTTTCAGCAGATGCAGTTCTGCTCCACCGGACGGCGGCGTTCCGCCGCAAACTAACTTTGCACGTTCGTCATATTCGATTTCGCCGGATTCCGTGGACAGGATGCACGAAAACGTTTCGTTGACGGCCGAAAGGACTTCCTCCGAACTTCGAAAATTGCTTTTTAAGTCGATGCGTTGTCCGCTATCTCCGGAAAAGAGATTGAGCTTTTCCAGAAACAATCTCGGCTCCGCCTGCCGGAACCGATAGATGGACTGTTTGACGTCGCCGACAAAGAACAGATTGTCCTTGCGTGCGATGCGCTGCAAAATCGCTTCCTGCACGCGGTTGCTGTCCTGATATTCGTCCACGGCAATCCAAAGAAACCGCTCGCGATATTCTTTTGCAATTGCATCATGCCCAAGCGCTTCCAGCGTCAGATGTTCCAGGTCGTCATAATCCTGCAGATTTGCATCCCTCTTGTCCTTTGCATACGCCTGCTCGAATTGCTTGACGATATTGACCAGCGCACGGACCGCCTCGCCCGAACGACGAAGCCGTTCCAGCGCTTCCGCTTGCGGGCAATAGAATCGTTCGGTCTGTGCTTTTTTAAGATCCTTGCCCGTTTGCCGCGCGTCCTTGATCGGCTGCTTTTCAACATCAGCAGTGCCTTTCGGAAAACGCATGACTGCATATTCAATGCTGGAAAGCGCTTCACGATACTCATCATAGTTCTTACAAAGCAGTAATGCACGGTATCTCGTTAGATCATCATCCAGCACGGAGATCACTTTTGCACTGTCCGGGGAGAGTGTTTGTTTTGCCGCTTGAACGGTGTCGATTACCAGCGAGAATTCATGCTTGCTGAACACAACGGCATCATTTAACAATCGCATCAACGCGTCTTCATCGCCGTAATTACCCGCGGCGGCATCCAGCCAACCGTCGGGATCGGGCTGCGCACGTGTAAAGCGGAACGCCGTCATCACCGCGTCCCATGCGGCTTGCTCGCTGCCAAATGCAGACAACAGCACACGGTAATCCACATTTTCTTCAATCGACAGTTTCGTCAGTAATTCGTCGCGAACGGTCTCCATCAGCGCGGCGCTCTCCATTTCGTCCGCCGTGCGTGATTGCGCCGGGAGTCCGACTGCATGATAGTGCCGCCGCAAAACACGTGCGCAAAACGCATGGATCGTGGAAATGAAGCTCCCATCCACATTGCGCGCCTGTCGCCTCAGATAATGCATCTGCTCCGTGTTTTCTTCCCGATCGGCAAGATCATTCAGCCGTGCGGCGATACGTGTTTTCATTTCGTTCGCAGCCGCACGTGTAAAAGTAAGCACCAAAAGAGCGTCAATCGGCACGCCGGTTTGCACGCGCGAAACAATCCTCTCGGTCAGCACGGCGGTTTTACCCGCACCCGCCGCCGCGGACACAATTAAATTTCCCTCGGCCTGAATCGCCTGTAGCTGATCAGTTGTCCAGCGCATCCGCGTTACCTCCACCGATGAGTTCGAAGAACTCCTTTTGCTTTATGGATTTCAGCTGCCGCACCTTGCACCCTGGCGTTTTTTGATCAAATCGGCAGATGCTTCGATAGCTGCAATATTTACAGGCTTCGCGGTTTTTCTTTCTGGCCACGGGGGATGCACTCATCTTTCCATCCAGCATCTGCTGCAGTGTTTGCTCCGCCTTTTTTTGCGCAAGCGCAACCAACGCGTCCATCTCGGCGCGTGAGCATATGCTTCCGGAATAGGCGTCTTCGCCGGTTGCTTTCACCCCGCCAAGTACAGTGGATGTGCCTTCCATATGGTGTTCGCTTGCCCGTATGATTTCGGCTTCGCTCAGCGTGAGCCCCTGCAAACGGAACGCATCGTTCAGCGCCGCTTCGATATCCTCTTCCGTATCCGATATGTTCGGCTGCGTCACCGGCATATAATACATACCCGCACGCAATTGCGCCTTACCGGTCGCTGCCAGCAGATACAGCGGAAGCTGCAACGTCAGCCCGGCAAGTACGCCGGTAAAATCGAAGTCTCGACCGCCGGTTTTATAATCGATCACACGAAGGCAGTCGCCTTCCGCGATACGTGCGTGATCGATGCGGTCAATTTTTCCGCCGACGAGCGCTTCGCCTCCATTCGGCAATGTCAGCCGAATCGGCGGGAACGGCGCGCCCGCACCAAAGCGCACTTCAGTATCGACAGGAACGAAACTTCCGGCGCAAACCTGCCGAACGATTGCCAGAGCGCTTTGCCGTATCACCTCGATGAGTAAAAACAGCGTTGCACGCAGACGCTCGTTTTCCACAAGAATTCCGTAGTTGTGTTCTGCAATAACGGCCGGCAGTATTTCATCCACAATTTCGAATACACTTTCGTCTGAAAGCTGTTTCCAATCCAGCTTCTTTTGGATAACTGCATTGACAAACGCTTCCAACGCCGCGTGGTAAAACGAGCCAAGATCCATTGCACGTTCGGTAAATTCCTGAACTTCCTGCGCGGCCAGTCCGTAGCGGACAAAGTGCTGAAACGGGCAATTGTTGAAACTCTCCAGACGGCTTGCGCTTATCGGCACAATCTTACCATACAACGTAATAGCCGCTTCTTTTCCAATTGACCGCTCCCCGAAGCGATCAAAACTCTCGTTTATCATCCTGTCTACAAGATTTCTTGTTTCCGTCTGTTCTCGTAGCAACTCGATCATTGCCGGTAAGCGCTTGGTCGCCGTACCACCGTCACGAAAGCGGCGCAAATCGGATGCAACCAGCGTCAACGCCTGCGCAGTGCAGTCCGGTAGTGCATCAGAATTTTCAATATCATTTCGAATCTTACACTTTGGACAGATGGCCTGCAATCGCTCCACGATCAACGACGGTGCAAGCTCTCCTCCCGCATCGCCATAAGCATAACTTACGTAGAGATATTCCGTTGCTTTTGAAATTGCTGTATACAGATCAAGCCGATCATAGGAAGAAAGCTCCGGCGCGTTCAATCGAAGGCTCGCCCCTTGTCCACGCAGTTCGGCAATCTCTCGGTCATCGATCAATCCGTCGTTTTGCCTTGGCCTCGGGAGCAATCCTTCGTTTGCACCGACGATAAACAGCGCGCGTACCGACTTTGAGCGCGTGCGGATTACGTCGCCAACGAGTCCCTGATCCGCCGTGCCTGGAACGATGCCGACGCTTCCGCCGGACAGCCCCTCTTCTAATAAGGAAAGAAAGCCTTTCCTTCCGACTTTGTTTTCGCCAAGAATCGCATCCAGCTGATCGAGCAATTCGATCAGCAAGTTCCAAACCTGTGCGTGTTCTTCCATCTCCGCAATGCGTTCTTGCTTACCGAGTTCTTCCGCGCGCATTTCAAGCCGCTCTTGAAGTTCCGTTTCCTGCAAAAACCGATAAAGCGCACGCACCTGCTCGGAAACGGTCGCACGTGCCAATCCTTTTGACAGCGAAGCAAGCGCGTCGGCGACGGCGGCTCTTGCGCGCTCCGCCCCTTCTGACGGGTTGGCGCGTGTGAATGGTTTAAGCAGTTGGTTTCCCCGCATACCGGTGCGGCGTAAATATAAGTCCAGTTCCTCTGCATCATCCTGTGTGCAGTCGGTATATCCGCTCTTAATAAACTTCAACAGTTCCGCCGCCGGATATCCGTTTGAAACAAATCGTACCGCCGACAATACCGCGTCTATAGCCGCGTGTCCGATCAAGGGTCTTTTTCGATCCAGAAAAACGGGAATGTTTCTGCGCTCGCAAGCGCGCCGAACCAAATGCGCATACGCATCCAAATCGGAAACGATAATTGCCATATCGCGATATCGAACGCCGTTTCGGGCAAGCCTTTGGATTTCTCCGGCGAGCGCCTCCACTTCCGAGCGTCTGTCGCTTGCACCAAAGAGCGTCAATTTTTCCGCATCCCTTTGATAACACTCCGCCGGATATGCAAACAAGTTGCGCTCGATATGCCGCATCAGCGGATCACAGTGTTCTGATTGTTTCGTAAAATATGTTTCATGTACAGTGACACCAACTCGTTCCGCCAAACGCTTCAAAGACATCAGCACCTGCCGGTCCGGCTCAAACAGCTCGTCGTCGACCGATTGTTCGGCATTGACACGCAGTGAAATCGTTACGCCCGGACAGCAACCCAGCATTGTTTCGATCAACATGTATTCCTGACGGCTTGGCCGGTCCATGCCGTCGATGTAGACTGGAAGTCCCGCGACAAACGATTCCGGCAACAATTTTTTAGCCGCATCCGCCGCGTCTTCCATGCTCAAATAACGTTCACTTAAATATGCTTCTGTTTCACGATAAAGAATGGAAAGATCGCTGAGCTTTTCCACCAGCGGCGCGTCCTCCGGCAGACGAACGATCAATTCATCCAGCGTATCCGGCGTCAGACCCGCTCGTTTAAAATCACGAAAGATGGATTGCACATCTTCGGCGAATCCGGATTGCTCCCCGACAAGGCGAAACAGCTTGAGTTCTTTTTGCTTTTTATCGATCGCCCGTCGGATCACCATGCGGTAACCCTGCGTGTTTAAAAACGGATGTACCTGGCCGTGCAACTGCAGCACACGTTCACAAAGGCGCTGAAAGCTAAACACCTGAATACCGAGCAGCCCGTCGAGCGCATCCGCAAGTTCAGACCGCGTTTCATCCTGAATGTTTGTCAGGATCATCTCCTGCATATAGGTGTACTGTTCCGGCACGATCAACACAGCACGCTGTCCAGCCTGCTGGTGTTCTTTGAGTTTTTTTACGATTTGCCCGCTCTTGCCTGTGGCCGCTCGGCCAAGCAGAAGCGTTAATTCGCCTTTCATTGCAATAGCTCCTGATGCAAACTCGTATAGCACATGGCTCCGCGTTCCCTGCGGCTTTCATAAATTTTGATCGTATTTGCGGTAAACGCCGCTTTTTGCGGTGGCAGCACGAAGCCATCGTCACCTTCGATTTTTCGGCCAAGCGTAATATGCGGCGTTAATATTCCTCTATTGCGGGAAAATCCGCGTTCCCACAGAGAAGCCTCCAGGGATTCATATAACTTGCTCAATTCATCGTTATCACAGGACACCGACACGAACGCGGCGTGTGTTTTTTCGCTTTTAAACGAACCGTACTCCTTTAACCGCAGCACGAACGGATGAATATCCCGCACCGCGTCGTGCAGGGCACCCGTTGCTTCCAGCAACTGGTCGGTCTCTCCAAGAAAATGCAGCGTAATGTGATAGTTTTGGCGCGCCACAAACCGCCCCGTCGCTCCATATTGCTCCAGCGCAACGCGCGCACGCGAAACGGCGCGCAGCACGTCCGACGGCAGCGGAATTGCGATAAATAGGCGCATACTGCATTTCCCCCTTGTGTTTTACAAAAATTGACTACGTATAGTATACCCCAGCAGGCGGTAATCCTGCCAGAGGAGTGGCTTACTTTTACAGCAATCGGCAGCAGGAATTCCTGCAAAATGAATTTTCACATTTCGCTTTTACCACGCAAGAAACCGTTTCAAAATGGACGGTTATTCACATGAACTGTATGAGTTGTCCACATCTACTTATCCACATTGTCCACCATGTTATCCACATAGTGCTTTTTTTTCGGGTTTTCATATGTGTATAAGTCAATTTTTGTTGTTTATGAGTGTGTATATCCACTTATACCATACGTATTGTTGATCGTGCTTTACAAGTTTCTGTACCCCAGAGGGTGATGCATTCATTGCTTTTTCCTGCAAAATGAACACAAAACACTCTTTTGACTTTTTTACCACGCGTGGTGTTTTTATCCCTTGATTCTCAGTTTTCACTGGGTTCTTGCAATTCTAAATATCTTTTCTTTTTTGTTTACAGGAATCCATATAGAAAATCAGCGCTCCTTTAGGAGCGCTGAAACATAAGCACATTTCAATATCAGATGTCTCCGCGAAGCGCATACACGCAAATACCGACGCACTCGCGTAAGAAATTATTCAACCGCAGATACCAAACGTCGTCCGCGGCAATACCGGTTGCATCCACCCCCTGTGCCGCCGCAACACGGCCCGCGCGATATACGTGGAAATTGGTCGTGACAAATGCGATCTGCGCGTCATCCCCAATCGCTTCGTCAATGATTTTCTTGGAGTACATGAAGTTTTCATTGGTATTCGTTGCGCGTTCTTCGGCATAAACCCGGCTTTCATCTATGCCACGCTCCACCATATATTTCTTCATAGCTGAACCCTCGGTCACGCTTTCGCCCGCACCCTGTCCGCCGGACACCACGCAAATTGCATCGGGATGCGCTTCCAGATATTCAATCGCGGTGTTGAGCCTGTTTTCCAGCACCCAGGTCACCTTATCGCCATGAACCGCCGCACCCAATACGATGACGGCGTCCGCTTCCGCATGCTCTCCCTGATTTGAAGCGTACATCATCAGCGCGCCGCAAACGATAAAGATGGCAAACGCTACGCTATAGCATGCGACAATCAACCATTTCAAAAGGCAAAGGAGCCCGCTCTGCATATAGGGCAGAACCAACGCCACAAAAACCAACGGCACACCGAAGAATGCCGGAAGGATGACGCCGAGATTGAAATTTGACAATCTGGATACGATCAGCGTCTCAACGATCAGCACGACGCCGACGATCAGCAACACTTCCCGAAATGCGCTGAAAGCATGTCCGCGCTTACGCCATATATGACAGCCGATCAGCATGACGGAAACGACCACCAAAAAAGCCACCAGAATATAAAGTCTCCATCGAGTATACATCGTATTGTTTACTCCTTTCCAACCGTTCGCTTATTTAACGAACGCGTTCTCAGGGATCTTTCACTTTGTATTTTCCTGCATGCCTGCACATGCGTCACTGCAGAATCGTTTTTAAAAACTGTCCCGTGTAGCTTTCCGGTACGGCGGCGATATCCTCCGGCGTGCCGGTCGCAACCACCGTTCCGCCAGCATCTCCGCCTTCCGGCCCGAGGTCTATGATATAGTCTGCGCATTTGATGACGTCCAGATTGTGTTCGATGACAAGTACCGTGCTGCCGTTTTCACAAAGCCGCTGTAAGATTTCAAGCAGTCGCTTCACGTCGTCGATATGGAGTCCGGTCGTCGGTTCGTCCAGAATAAAGAGCGTGCGCCCCGTATCCCTGCGCGACAGTTCGGTCGCAAGCTTTACGCGCTGTGCTTCACCCCCGGAGAGCTGGGTGCTCGGTTGTCCGATTTTTACATACCCAAGCCCGACATCATACAGCGTCTGTAATTTTCGCGCAATCTTCGGCAGCGGCTTGAAGAAACGAAGCGCTTCCTCAACCGTCATTTCCAGCACGTCGTAAATCGTCTTTCCTTTATAATGTACTTCCAGCGTTTCGCGGTTATAACGTTTGCCGCCGCATACTTCGCATGGTACATAGATGTCGGGTAAAAAGTGCATTTCAATCTTGATGATGCCGTCGCCTTTACAGGCTTCGCAACGACCACCTTTTACATTGAAGCTGAATCGCCCGTTGCTGTATCCGCGCATGCGGGAATCCGGCGTGTTGGCATATACTGCGCGAATCAAATCGAACACGCCGCAGTATGTCGCCGGGTTGGATCGCGGCGTGCGCCCGATAGGACTCTGATCGATATCGATCACTTTGTCCAGCGCAGCTACTCCGTCGATCCCGTCGTGATCACCCGGCCGCGTATGCGCACGGTTCAAATCGCGAAGCAACGATTTCTTGATGATTTCATTGACAAGGCTTGATTTTCCGCTGCCGGAAACGCCTGTTACACAAACAAATTTACCCAGTGGAATCTCAACGTCAATGTTTTTCAGATTATGTGCGCGAGCGCCGTGCACAGCCAGGGTTTTCCCGTTGCCTTCGCGCCGCTGCTGCGGAATCGGGATGCTCATCCTGCCGCTGAGGTAAGCGCCCGTTATCGATTCCTCATTTTTTGCAATTTCATCCGGCGTTCCAACGGCAACCACTTTTCCGCCATGCTCGCCCGCTCCTGGCCCAATATCCACCACATAATCCGCAATTCTGATTGTTTCTTCATCATGTTCCACCACAATTAGCGTGTTTCCAAGGTCGCGCATGGTTTTCAACGTCTTAAGAAGACGCGCGTTGTCACGCTGGTGCAGGCCGATACTGGGTTCATCCAAAATATACAGGACGCCCATCAGTCCGCTGCCAATCTGCGTTGCAAGGCGGATGCGCTGTGCTTCTCCGCCGGAAAGCGACACCGCCGAGCGGGCGAGTGTTAGATAGTCGAGGCCGACATTCACAAGAAAGCCAAGACGTGCATCGATTTCACGCAGAATCTGTTCGGCGATCATCATTTGCGTTTTGCCGAGATGAAGGGTTTTTAAAAACGCGCGTGCTTCGCGTACTGGCATGTCGGACAATTCGGCGATGTTAACATCCCCGACCGTTACCGCAAGGCTTTCACGCTTTAAGCGTTTTCCCTTACAATCCGGGCAGGGCGTATGCGTCATAAAACGCTCGATCTCCTGCTTGCTGTACTCACTGGTGCTTTCACGGTAACGCCGCTCCATATTGGTTGCGATTCCTTCAAACGGCGCATCGAACGTTCCGCGTCCGAATTCTTTTTTATAGGCGATATGTAGCTTTTCTTTTCCGGTACCATACAGGATAGCGTTTTGAACGTGTTCCGGTAGGTCTTGAAACGGCGTTTTCATCGACACGTCGTAGTGCTTGGTCAGCGCGTCAAAATACATACTGGCGATCGTTCCTTTTGATCCGCTGTTCCACCCCATAACGTTAACGCAGCCCTTTGCAAGCGAAAGCGATTTGTCCGGAATCACCAGATCGGGATCGACCTTAAGCAACGTGCCAAGCCCGCTGCAGGTCGGGCACGCACCGTAAGGATTATTGAAGGAGAACATCCGAGGGGATAATTCTTCAATGCTGGTCCCGCAGTCCGGACAGGAATAATTCTGAGAAAACAATAACTCTTCCCCGTCCACAATCGCAACGATTGCAAGGCCGTTGCCGAGACGGAACGCCGTTTCCAACGAATCGGTCAGCCTTCCTTCCGATCCGGTCTTGATCACGACACGATCAATAACCGCGTCGATATTATGTTTCAGCTTTTTGTTCAGTTGCGGCACGTCGGAGAGATCATAAACCGTTCCGTCAACACGGACACGCACATATCCTTCCCGCTTGAGTTCGTCAAAAACCTTCTGGTGTTCACCTTTGCGTCCGCGCACACACGGCGCAACGATTTGCGCTTTTGTTCCTTCCGGCAGGGTCATTACCCGGTCGACAACCTGATCGATCGTCTGCCGTTCAATCAGCTTGCCGCAGTCTGGGCAATGCGGAACACCGCAGCGCGCATATAAAAGACGCAGATAGTCGTGAATTTCCGTGACGGTACCCACCGTACTGCGCGGATTGTGGCTCGTGCTCTTCTGGTCAATCGAAATTGCAGGAGAAAGCCCGTCGATGCTGTCGATGTCCGGCTTTTCCATTTGGCCGAGAAATTGGCGCGCGTAAGAAGACAGACTTTCGACATAGCGCCGCTGGCCTTCCGCATAAATCGTATCGAATGCGAGGCTCGATTTTCCGCTGCCGGACAGTCCGGTAAATACAACAAGTTGGTCACGTGGCACAACAAGGTCGATATCTTTTAAGTTATGCTCGCGCGCACCCTTGATAACAATGTCCTTCATGCAAAGGGGTCCTTTCCGTTTGCCCGGCATCGTCGCCGGGGATCCATCCCATTCAAAATTTCTATGAGTTCGCTTATGGCGGACTACATTTTAACGAATTCTTTCAAACACTTGTTCGCAAAGAATTCTCTAGGATTATACCAGATATTTAATTTTTTTGCGCGTATTTTGCGGGAAATTACGGAATTTTCACAATTCCTATTCTCTCTTTTCAAATACTGGATTTCCTGCACGAAAAATCATGTTTTTCAATAGCGTTTCCACATTTTTATTAAAATTTGTGGATAACTTAGTGGTTTTGTCGCTTTTCCACAAAAAAAGAAAACCCACGGCTTGTATTGCCGCAGGTTTTGTGTTCCGAATTACCAAGCGTGGTAATTAATCCTCTTCTTCGTCTTCTTCTTCAAAAGACTCGAAACGCGTTTCGACAATCTTTGTCAGTTCATCCATCTTATCGTCGTCCGCGGGCAAAAATTCTTCAAATTCACCGTCGACAACGATCTTCATGATGTATACTTCGGTTTCATGCTCACATTCACAGCCCTCTTCCTCGCACTCGCACGCGTCGGGGTCGATCAGCACAGCATACTCCTGCCCATCATGCTCAAAATAATCGACGATTTCCAGTTCGAACTCATTGCCTTCATCATCGGAAAATACGACTAAATCCCGTTCTTCTTCCATGTGGTTCACCACCTTCATATTACTGCCTCGTATGAGACTAAAAATATTGTACCGTATTTCAAATCGTTGCACAAGAAATGTTTCATCGATACGTCAAGCCCTTCAAACGGACTCTTAATCAGATTTTTTTTGTATTCTACTTTCTGTTTGTGTTACAATAAATTAGTTAGTTGCGGCGTAAAAGCAAAAAATATTTAAGGCTTCATAAAATATATTTGTTTTCCCGCTTGTTTTTTCTTTTTGTTCTGTTATATTTATAAGGAAGAGGGTTCGCGTCATGGATCTAGAGTTCTTGCAGCGGCTGGCGGTGGCAATTACCACGCAGTTTGGAGAAAGCAGCGAAGTCGTCGTCCACGACATTTCGGGTGACGACACTGAACACACGATTGCGGTGATTGAGAACGGGCACGTGTCCCATCGTCAAACCGGCGGCGGCGCTTCACGCGTCGTGTTGGAGGCGATTCAGCGTAAAGACGACCCGACGCTCACCGATGAGCTTGGTTATCTGACCAAGACACGCGACGGCCGCGTGTTGAAATCCAGCACCGTATACTTGCGTGATGCTGACGAAAAGATTGAGGGTGTACTATCCATCAACTATGACATCACTGAATTGTTGATGGCCGAGCGTGCAATCGCTTCCGTCTTGCATCACAATGATGAACCGAACGTTCCGGAACGAATTCCGCAAAACGTCAACGACTTGCTGGACGACCTCATTGAGCAAAGTGTTGCGCTGGTTGGCAAGCCCGTTGCAATGATGAACAAGGACGATAAAATCCAGGCCATTCAATTTCTCTATCAGGCCGGCGCTTTCCTTGTGACCAAGAGCGGCGACAAGGTGTCGAAATATTTCGGCATCAGTAAATATACTCTTTACTCGTATATCGACGCAAAAAAAGACTGACTTCGGCTGCGGTTGCAGTCGGAGGCACCGCAGAAAGGAAGAGCTTCAAACATGGACATCAGCAAAGTCAAGCAGGCAGCACAAGGATATGAGGCGCAGATGACCCGTTTCCTCCGCGACCTTATCGCAATTCCCAGCGAAAGCTGTGAAGAGGAAGGCGTTATTAAGCGCACGATCAAGGAGATGGAAAGTCTCGGCTTTGACAAGGCCGAAATCGATCCGGAAGGAAACGCACTCGGATGGATGGGTACCGGCGATAAGATCATCGCCTTTGACGGACACATCGACACCGTTGGAATCGGCAATATCTCAAACTGGAGTGAAGACCCCTACAAGGGATATGAAACCGATGATGTCATCTACGGACGCGGCGGATCCGACCAGGAAGGCGGCATCGTCTCCGCGGTTTACGGCGCAAAAATCATGAAAGACCTCGGCTTGATCCCGGAAGGTTATAAGATTCTCGTGACGGCCACCGTTCAGGAAGAAGACTGCGACGGCCTCTGCTGGCAGTACATCCATAAGGAAGACGGCATCACGCCGGAATTTGTTGTTTCAACCGAACCGACCGACGGCGGCATCTATCGCGGCCATCGCGGCCGCATGGAAATCCGCGTCGACGTGAAGGGTGTATCCTGCCATGGCAGCGCACCTGAACGCGGCGACAACGCAATCTACAAGATGGCGGAAATTCTCAAGGACGTTGAAGCCCTCAACGCCAACGGCTGCGCAAAATCGGATGAAATCAAGGGTTTGGTCAAGATGCTTGAGCCGGAATTCAATCCGGACCATTATGAAGACGCGCGCTTCCTTGGCCGCGGCACCTGCACCGTTTCGCAGATTTTCTTCACATCTCCTTCCCGCTGCGCGGTTGCCGACAGTTGTTCGATTTCAATCGATCGCCGCATGACCGCCGGTGAAACCTGGGATTCCTGCATCAAAGAGATTGAAAACCTGCCAGCCTGCAAAAAGCATGGCGCAGTCGTTACCATGTACCAGTATGACCGTCCCGCATGGACAGGTCTTACCTACGAGACCGAGTGTTATTTCCCGACGTGGATCAACACAGAGACCGCCTCGCACGTGCAGGCGCTTGCCGACGCACATAAGGCGCTCTACGGTGAACAGCGCATCGGCCATCCCGATGCTATGAAGCTTCGCAACCGTCCGCTGATCGACAAATGGACGTTCTCCACAAACGGCGTTTCCATTCAGGGCCGCTACGGTATTCCCTGTGTCGGCTTCGGCCCGGGCGCAGAGAGTCAGGCACATGCGCCGAACGAGATCACATGGAAGCAGGACCTCGTCACCTGTGCGGCTGTTTACGCGCTCGTTCCTTCCATGTACAAAGGCAAAGGCAGCGAAGACGTGTGCCAGTTCCGCGCAGGCGGCACGGACACGACTTCCGATCAATCCGCTTGCTGATAAAACTGCTGCAGAACGGACGTATTGTCCGTTCTGCATTCATTTTTCCAACAAAAACAGAAATTAAAAATACGGGAGTGCATTTTTATGGGTAAAGAAGACATCAAGCAATTCACAAAGGCTCTGGAAGCCTTGAAGTTCTCAGGTATGTACGAGGACGACTTTTTCCTGACCTGGGAAAAATCCCGCGATGAGCTGGACGCGGTTTTCACCGTTGCAAACGCGCTGCGCAACTTGCGCGAACGCAATATCTCCACCAAAATCTTTGATTCCGGCCTGGGAATTTCCCTTTTCCGTGACAACAGCACGCGTACGCGCTTCTCGTTCGCTTCCGCCTGCAACCTGCTGGGCCTTGAAGTTCAGGACCTTGACGAAGGTAAAAGCCAGATTGCGCACGGCGAAACCGTTCGTGAAACCGCCAATATGATCAGCTTTATGGCCGACGTCATCGGTATTCGCGATGATATGTACATCGGCAAGGGCAACACCTACATGCACAATGTGGTCGATGCGGTTCGTCAGGGACATGAAGACGGCGTTCTGGAACAAAAACCTACGCTGGTCAACCTCCAGTGCGACATTGATCACCCGACGCAGTGCATGGCCGATATGGCGCATTGCATCCGCGAATTCGGCGGAGTAGAAAACCTCAAGGGCAAAAAAATCGCCATGACATGGGCATACAGCCCGAGCTATGGCAAGCCGCTGTCCGTTCCTCAGGGCGTAATCGGCCTGTTCACCCGCTTTGGCATGGACGTGACCCTTGCGCATCCGGAAGGATACGAAGTGATGGACGACGTTGTGGAAGTTGCCAAGCGTCAGTCTGCCGAAAGCGGCGGCAAGTTCACTGTTACCAACAGCATGGCGGACGCATTCAAAGATGCGGACATCGTGTACCCCAAGAGCTGGGCACCGTTCAAAGCAATGGAAGAACGCACGGAGCTCTACGGCAACGGCGATCTGGACGGCATCAAAGCACTCGAAAAACAGCTGCTGGCGCAGAACGCGCAGCATAAGGACTGGGAATGCACCGAAGAGCGGATGTCTACCACAAAGGACGGCAAGGCGCTCTACCTGCATTGCCTGCCCGCCGACATCACCGGTGTGAGCTGCGAAGCCGGCGAAGTTGAAGCAAGCGTATTCGATCGCTATCGTGATCCGCTTTACAAGCAGGCTTCCTTTAAGCCGTATGTCATCGCCGCGATGATCTTCCTTGCGAAAGTCAAAGATCCGACGGCCATGCTCAAACAGCTTGAAAAGCGTGGAACCGACCGTCACCTAGGTCTCTAAAAAGAGCAATCGTAACAAAAAGAGCGTTTTCCAAACGGAAAACGCTCTTTTTATTATGAAGAAGACCAAAAAACACGCCCTACACGAAAAATTACGCCTTTTGGATTAGGAGTCCTCCCCCTTGTGTTTCATTCGTTACAGGGTATCTCACGCGGTCAGAGGGTGTTGTTTGTATGTTCTCTTATAAACAATCTTTCTTCCGATTCCACCACTCGGACGATAAAAATATCGCGATCATACCCTGTGTGGTATTTTTCTCGTTTGTTCAAGAAACACTTTGGCTCAATATTTGAATACTTAGAACTTCCATGGTCGGCCAAGACAGATAGACCTCATATACCGCGCCATCGACGAAAATTATATAATAGCCGATGCTTATACGGGGATACATCACGTTATCCGAATACGTACCGATGTCCAGCGTTTCCAGTAAAGTAATATCTCTACGGAAGCGACTTTCAACCCATTCATATGAGAACGCTCCAATTTGCGAATCTTTCAAAAGATTTAAATAAATATCGTCTTCCTTTATCAAACCGTTTAATCTTGTCGCCTCATTCATTTGATCTTGATTAAGCGGAGTCAGCAGAATTTCACTTTTAGAAGCATAATATGCCAATCCCGATTCTGCATTCACTTCAGCATAGTACAAATATTCTGTGTCGTCTTCACTTTTTATCGTCACTTCGTAGACCCTGCTAATGTCTTCTTTTTCATTCCGAAGCGTTTCGTCTTTGCTGTCCATTTGTCTATTCTCAATATATGTCACATCCGCATCCGTCTCATTCGTGTCAAACGCCAGATTGATCAGTTCCAATCCGGCCTCCTTTGCCCTAGCTTTGCTTATAATTTCAGGAGAGCATGCCGAAAGACTATACAGTACGAGCAAAAACAGCATACTTGAAACTAGTAGTCTTTTAACTTTGTTATTCATACTTTACCTCGGTTCTCTCATCAATACTCTTACTCGAGTTGATATCTTATTTTACCACTCGTTACTCTCAATGATTGTGAAAGTGCAGTGAAACCAATGAAGCGCTTTTATTCTGAATCGTGCTTCAAGCATTACGTTCTTGAGTCTTGTTTGCGTTTTATAATAGAGTTCGATAAAATAAACATGCAATTTTATCAATCATGGAGGCAGTTTATGATACATATCTACTGCGGCGACGGAAAAGGAAAAACAACCGCGGCAATTGGCTTGATCATTCGCCATGTCGGCAGCGGCGGCAAAGCCGTTCTCGCGCAATTTCTTAAAAGTTCTTCTACCGGCGAACTGGCCAGTTTATCAAAGCTCGATGTTCCGATTTATCGCAATACGCTTCCGCATGGTTTCTTTCCTTCTATGAATACAGAGATGAAAGAAAGCGTTACAAAGATGCATAATGAAACCTTACAAACGGTAACGCAGCTGGCGCGCAGCAATCAGTGCACACTCCTCGTTCTCGATGAACTATGCGCCGCGCTGTCCTTGGAAGTAGTCGATCACGACTCTGTCATTTCTCTTATAAAGGACCATGGTGATGCGGAGTTGGTCATCACAGGGCGTGATCCTTCGGAAGAACTCCTTTCTTTTGCGGACTATATAACCGAGATGAAATTAGTAAGACATCCATTTACAAAAGGTGTGAAAGCAAGAAAAGGAATTGAGTTCTAATTTATTTACAAAAAAGGCTTCTCATTTCAGAGAAGCCTTTTTACATTTAAAAAAACTTTTATATTTTTCCGAAGATTTTCTCGTATACCCGCTCCAAATCCTCGCGGTTAAAATATTCAATCGTGATTTTTCCGCGTTTGTTGGTTCCCGAAAGCGTCACTTTCGTTCCAAGCGACTCACGAAACGCTTCCTCTATATCGCGAAGCTCCTCGGATAAAGCGGATTTTTCTTTCTTTGCCACAGGCTTTTTCCTGTCGTTCAAATGTTTAATTCTCTCTTCCAAGGCGCGAACGGAGTATCCATTCTTTAAGCACTCTTCCGACAGATTTTCGATTACTTTTTCATCGTTGAGTCCGGCAAGCGCTCTTCCATGTCCGGCGGACAGCGTTCCTTCTTTCAATAAGTCAATCACGGAATCTGGAAGCTGAAGCAAACGTAAGGCATTTGCTATAACAGGACGGCTTTTCCCAAGTCTTGATGCAACCTCTTCCTGCGTCATGTCATGCTGTTTCATCAAAAACCGAATTGCGGCCGCTTCTTCAACCGGATTTAAATCCTCTCGCTGAATATTTTCAATCAGTGAAACCTCATGAATCTGCGCTTCATCATAATCTGCAATGAGAACCGGAACATCTTCTAATCCTGCCATTCTGGCAGCACGGAAACGCCGTTCACCGGCAATGATCATATATCGATTCTTTTTCTTTTTTACAATCAATGGCTGAACGATTCCATGTACCTTAATGGAAGCCGCAAGATCCATTAGGGCGTTCTCGTCAAATTGTTTTCTCGGCTGAAGCGAGTTTGTGTCAATCTCGCGAACATTCACCGTCAACACACCGGCTTTTCCCGGTTCTTGTTCTTTCATCTCAATAGAATATGGATCCAGAAGTGCATCCAATCCACGGCCTAGTCCCTTTTTCTGCGCCGCCATTATTTGCCCTCCTTCTCAATCATTTCTTCGGCTAATGCGCTATAAGCTGTTGCACCAGCACTGTTTGGTGAATATTTTGAGATAGGCAATCCAAAGGACGGCGCTTCACCCAAGCGTACACTTCTTGGAATAATGGTATCATATACCTTGTTTTTGAAAAATTTCTTTACTTCCTCTACAACCTGCATTGAAAGATTGGTGCGAGAATCGAACATTGTCAAAACGACGCCTTCTACATCCAATTCCGGATTTAAGCTTTTACGCACCAGTTTTACAGTGTTCATCAGAAGACTGAGCCCCTCAAGCGCATAAAATTCGCATTGAATTGGAACGAGCAGCGTATTTGCCGCGGTTAAGGCGTTGAGCGTTAATAAGCCAAGGGACGGCGGACAATCGATAAAAACATAATCGAATTTCTGCTTTGTGGCTTGCAGCGCGCGCTTTAAAACCTGCTCCCTCGCCATCATATTAACCAACTCCACCTCGGCTCCTGCCAATGAAATATGTGCCGGTAAGAGTTTCAGCGTATCGATCATTGTATCCCGTGTTGCCTGATCGACTGAAATATCGTTTATTAAAACATCATAAATAGAGTATTCGTCGCCTTCTTTTTTCATACCGAGCCCGCTCGTGCTGTTGCCCTGCGGATCGGCGTCGATTAAAAGAACTCGCTTGCCCTGCTCGGCTAAGCAGGCACTCAAATTGACTGCTGTGGTCGTTTTTCCAACCCCGCCTTTTTGATTCGCGATCGCTACGATTTTCATAAAATAAATGACCTCCAAACGTCGGTAAAGCCATTATACTTGATACCGCTTATCGTTTCAATGTTCCACGTGAAACATTTTAATATTGGATCAATAAAATCACTATTCAATGTTTCACGTGAAACATTTTGTTGCTTTTACCCGTTTTTTTAAAAATACAAGGGCAGCAAAAAAGCGCCGAAGCGCTTTTTTGTTATTTAGAAATTGGAATAGATCCTTACAGGTACAATTAAATAATAGAATCCGTCCGTCCTTGCCGGTCGAATCACGCACGGGCTAATACTCGTTGTGAAATCCATATAAATATGATCGTCCGGAATACACTTCAGTATGTTCATGCAAAAACGCGGATTAAACGCAATATCAATATCGTCACCATTGATTTGAACGTCCATCTCCTCATTAATACGTCCGGCAAAGCTGTTTGCAGATATTGTAAGCTTATTGTTATGAAACTTCATAACAATATTATTATTGCCTTCACGCGCCATCAACTGAGCACGATCGATACTTTCCATTAATTCCTTTTTATCGATCATTGCACGTGTTTTATGCTCTTTCGGCAATATTTGCTTATATTTAATATAATCACCGTCAAGCAGCCGCGCAACAAGACGCGAATGTTTGATATTCACACACACATGTGTCTTTGTAAAAGTTAATTCAGCATCTTCTTCGGTTTCATCCATCATGCGGGAAATTTCAGCCATAGATTTTCCGGGAATGACAACGTTGCGCTCTGAGACGGGTGTTTTTAGCGGCATAGAGCGCATTGCAAACTGATATGCGTCTGTAGCGACAATCGTTATATTTTCACCCAACTCAAGAAGGACACCTGTCAAAATAGGCTTACTATCATCCTGTGCCGTTGCAAAAACGGTTTGATTGATCATATCACGGCAGTCACCGTGATCAATTTTAACTAAAAACGTTTCACCAGAAAAGTTCATATCCGGAAACTCTTCCGTTGTTTCAACACATTGAAGACTGCTCTTGGCTCTTCCGCAGCTTATATCCAAAGATTTTCCATTGAGGGTGATTTCCGCAATGGATTCCGGAAGTTTTCGAACAATCTCGGAAAAAAGCTTTCCTGGTATAACCGTACTGCCCGCTTCTTCTACGGTAGCGGGTAGAATACACTCCTTCTGAAGCATAAGGTCCGAACATTTCAATTTTACACCGTCCGGCGTTGCTTCCAGATAGATGCCTTCCAAAATAGGCATTGTCGTCCTAACGGGAAGTGCTTTTATTACAGAAAGGACGCCCTCGGTTAATTCTTTTGAATCAATAAAAAAATGCATAGTGTTTTTCCTTTCTCGCTGCTGATAGTTGAAAATAGCATTTCTTTGTATGTTATCCACATTTGAATGGTTAATAGGGTGTATTGTTTTATTATTAATACAGTAGCAGGAGTAGTAGTGTAATGTGTACGGTGTGGAAAATCCCTTTTTGGTGCATAGAAAGGGTCTTTTTAAAGTGGACAATCCTGTGGAAAATGAGGGTAACTTGTTTTAACTTATCCACACAATCCCTATTATCCACGTGATACACAACCCATCCACATTCACACTCCACTATTTGTGGAAAAAAACTATCAAGTCATTCTTCTTTTTATATCCTCAATGACCGACTCAAAAGAGTTGTCTTTTTTAATCAGCGCTTCCACTTTTCTACATGCATTGATAGCCGTGGTATGGTCGTTCCGATCAAACAAAGTGCTGACGCGTTTATAAGGAATGCCAAGCATATAGTGGCATAAATACATTGCCACCTGACGGGGTAAAACGATCTCCCGGTCGCGCCGTTCGGAAAGAAGGCTTTCAACTGGGATGGAATAATACTCAGATACGGTACTCTTTATAATCTGCGGGGTGACCTCTTTCTTTTTTACATCGGGCAGAAGATCACGCAAAGCTTCAATTGTCAGATCAAGTGTAAGCGGTCGACGACGAAGCTGGGAATATGCGACGACACGCGTTAGGGAACCTTCCAGTTCGCGAATATTGCTAACGACGTGCTCTGCAATGAACTGGATAATTTCATCATCGACGTCAAGATTGTCCAACCGGGCGCGATTTCGTAAAATCGCGATACGTGTCTCGACGTCCGGCGGTTGAATGTCTGCAATCAAACCCCACTCAAAACGGGAGCGAAGACGTTCTTCCAAACTGGATATTTCTTTTGGAGGGCGATCCGAGCTGATGATGATTTGTTTGTTAGCGTTATGCAGTGTATTGAAGGTATTAAAAAATTCTTCTTGGACAGACTGTTTTTTCGCAATAAACTGGACGTCGTCGATCATTAAAACATCAACGTTGCGGTAACGCTTGCGAAATTCTAACCGCTTGTCCATTTGGATTGCGGTGATTAATTCGTTGGTAAACGTTTCGCTCGTGACGTACATAACGCGAGATCCGGGGTTTTTTTCCTTGACCGAATTTCCTACGGCATGCATCAAATGCGTTTTTCCCAATCCAACGCCCCCATAGATGAAAAGAGGGTTGTACGCGGCGGCGGGATTCTGCGCAACCGCAAGCGCTGCTGCATGTGCAAAATGATTTGAACCGCCGACAACAAAGGTGTCGAATGTATACTTTGGATTAAGTGCAAATACGTTGATCGGTTCCGCACTGACCGGATTTATATAGATATCCCGATCCTCCGGCAGAATGATTTTGACATCCTCAATCGTGTCGTTCACAGACTTGACAGCGGACGAGAGGTTTTCAAAATAGAAATCTTCAAGGGTTTTCTGGATGTCGGGTGTAGGTACTTCCAGAACGAGGGTGTTTTTTTGAATAACAAGAGGGACGATCACGTCGATCCAGGCGTGAAACGATAATCCCGTCATTTGAGGACGGATATTTTCCCGCGCTGCCGCCCAAACCGATTGTAGTTGATCCATGTTCGATATACCCCCTATATTAACCTTCATCATAGCAAATATTTGTTGGTTTATCAAGGTACCCCGTCTTTTGAAAACCATTGAAGTATTTAATAAAAATCAGAACGTATAAACAGAAAAGCGAAGCAAAACACAATGAAAAACAACGATCATTCCCGATAGATTTGTTTCGTAATTAATGCCAGTAAGAAAGCATACCGCATGTTCACCCTAATTTAAAGAACGAGAAAGAAACGCGCGCAAAGAAAAACCGTGCCACAGTAAAATTGATAATGAATACTGTTAGAAGAAATTTAAACCGTAACAACAAAAAAAAACGCAAAACAGCTGTATTTTCCCCCACAAAACGGCAAAAACACCGTTTTTCGCACCAGAGGGGTTAACAATCTGTGACAAAGAGGCCGTTTGATTGCAAATCAATCTTTCAAGGGTTACAATATAAAAAGATTATGGATATCGGGGGAAGATTGCCCGTGGGAGAATCGCTGCGCAGTCAGTTATTCATCAATTCCGAACAGGTGGGCGATTTTATTGACGTCACGCTGCCCGCTTCCGGAGATGAGGAGGAGGGCGAAATTGCGCGCATCCATTATTTGGAAGCGGGTGTTGGAGAGCCGCTTTTACTGATTCATTCAATCGGACAGTCGCTCTACACCTGGAGAAATGTGTTTGCCGAACTTTCGGACAATTACCGCGTCATCGCAATTGATTTGCCGGGACACGGTTATTCTTCGCGTCCAGACACGTTCTCATACACACCGGATGACATGGCGTCCGTTCTGTATTCGTTTTTAGAGGCGCTAAACGTCAAATCCGCCCATATAATAGGCTTTTCGATGGGTGCCGTCTATATGCTCCGGTTTTTAACGCTCTTTCCAAAGCGCGTTGCCAACTGTGTCGCCATTTCACCGGGCGGCGTAACGGAACAAATGCCGAAGCTCGTCCACAACATGCAAAAGCCGATGATTGCGACGTTTGCGCGCAATCTTTATACGGCGGGTAACGTTCGTGCACTACTCGAAGAGTGTGTAACGGACCCGACACTGATCGACGATCATGTGGTTAAGCAGTACTATGAGCCGGTTTCCGACGGGCTTGCAAGAGAAGCGCTTATGTATGCGCTTCGAAATTTTGATATGGAAACCGTAGCGGAAGGGCTTTTGCCTGTAGAACATGAAGTGCTGGTGCTTTGGGGGAAGAACGACCGGTGGCATCCACCGTCCGGAAGCGTCTATTTCCAGAGTATACTGCGGGCCGGTCGCTATTATCTGGTGCGCAATGCGGGACACCTCCTTCAGGAAGAAGCACCGACGAAACTGCTTGAGATTGTGTACAGTTATATTCCGCCCGCTGTACCAAGTTACGACGTGTACCGCTACACGCAACATCTTGCGGAAGATGAAGAATGATCAATGAGTTTTTTCTTGGCGATGTGGTGATGATGAAAAAACCACACGCCTGTGGAGCAAATGAGTGGACTATAATCCGCGTCGGCGCCGACATCAAGATCAAGTGCAACCATTGCGGACGCATTGTGATGCTTGACCGCGCCGATTTTGTTCGTATGGGAAAAAAAACATTAATACATCATCAGACAGGAACAGTCGAGTGAAGCGTAGAACATTTACGCCTAGCCAGATTCGATATCTGCGCGAACGCGCTGAAGAACAATATGAAAACATGCGGGGCTCACGTTCGTTTCGCAACGTAGAGTTTTTGCTTTATATCGTTATCGTTGTGTTAATGGCTTTGGCGATTCGCTCGTTCATCGCGGAGCCTATCCGTGTCGACGGTGATTCGATGGTGCCGACGCTGACGAACAATGAAGACATGCTGGTGGAAAAGGTCGGCTACTGGTTTTCAGATCCGATGCGCGGCGATATTGTCATTTGCTATTATCCTGGCTATACCGAAAGCTGCGTAAAGCGCGTGATCGGCCTGCCGGGCGAAACGATCTCCGTTTCAGGCGGGGATATCTATATCAACGGCGATTTATTGGATGAAAGCGACTACTGGCAGGGTGAAATCATTGGAGATATGGAAGCCGTTACCGTTGGAAAACGGGAAGTTTTTGTCGTCGGCGATAATCGAAACGGCAGCAAAGACAGCCGGAATTCCAGCGTTGGCTGCATTCCGTATTCAAAGGTCGTCGGTCGCGTCATCGCGGTGGTTTGGCCGTTCAGCGAATATGAAACTTTCGGTCGGATGGTGTACGATTAATGGAGGAGAAAAAGCGTAAACGTTCCGACGGACGTGAAAAAAAACATCTAAATGCGAGACGGCTGGGCTGGTTGTTTTCCGCACTTGTAGCGGTTGCGGCATTGTGCCTTCTGTTTTTAGTTTGGCTGTTTCCACTGCGAATTGTCGACGACAGCATGGCGCCCGCTTTAAACAAAGGCGATGCGGTGCTTTGTGATCGATTCGCCAAGTATGTGCAATCACCGGAACGCGGCGATATCATCCTTTTTGAGACGCAAGACGGCGTTTTTATTAAGCGGATCGTTGGTATGCCTGGAGAAACGGTGGAAATTGTGGATGGGTATGTCTTTATCAACAGTATTCCGCTTGACGAAAGCGTATATGTAGACGTTTATGTTGGAGAAATGGAGCCGTTGGTCGTGCCGGGCGGTACTGTCTTTGTTCTTGGCGACAACCGGGAGCAAATGTATGACAGTCGACTGGAGAGCGTCGGTTGCATTTCCTATACGGATATCAAGGGAGAACTTCGTATCCGCGTTGCGCCACTGTCGAATATTACACTATTCTCTTGAAAAAAAGCGAAAACAAAACGGTTTTTCCAACTTGACAGCCGAATCGAGCGCGGCTATACTTGGTTTCAAACAAAAGGATAAAAATGATGGTTAATTTTCTCGTAAAGCAGGATATGGATCGATAGCACTTGAGCCGCGGTAAATTCTTCCGCAGGCACAAGTGCGAATTTCCGTGCCTGTCGAGGAAGAAAACGCCGCATGAAGAAATTGATGCACGCTTTTACAACCCGCATTGGCACGTACATGCCGATGCGGGCTTTTGTTTTTCATGAAAGGGGGTGATGAGATGCGGCATATGGATGATGCCGGCTATGATACGCTTCGTTTGGGCTTGTTACAAAATAAAACACGGGAGGAAACCGATATGAAACGGACACTCATTCGGCAGGCAATGCCGGGTAACCCTACGCTGATACAGGGCTTTGTAGAACACAAACGCGATACGCGTAACATGGCGTTTTTAACACTCCGCGATCGATCGGGATCGTTGCAGGTGACCATCGAAAAACAGGCACATCCCGAATTTACGGAAAGCGTTGAACGGCTGACCATTGGATCGGTCGTATCCATCACCGGAGAAATTGTGGAAAATCCACATGTGAAACAAGGTGGACGGGAGCTTTTGCCGGAATCGATTACAATTGAGTCCCTGGCCGCGCCGCTTCCATTAACCGAAAACGCGAACATTGATACAAGGTTGGATTACCGCTGGATTGATCTGCGAAAAGAAAAAGAGCGGCTGATTTTTTCTATACAAACAGCGCTGATGCAAGCGATAAGAAGCTTTTTATTAAAGCGTGATTTTTTGGAAATTCACACGCCGAAACTGATAGCCGCGGCAAGCGAAAGCGGGGCCGATGTATTTGAAGTAAACTATTTTAACAAAAAAGCGTTTCTTGCGCAAAGCCCACAGTTTTACAAGCAGATGGCGATGGCGGCGGGATTTGAACGCATTTTCGAGACGGGGCCGGTTTTTCGTGCGGAAAAGTCGTATACAAACCGGCATACGACGGAATTCACTGGCATCGATTTGGAGATGTCGTACATAACGTCCTTTGAAGACATTATGCAATTGGAAGCGGAAATGCTTACCTATGCACTGAAAGCAGTAGAAAAAGAATATGGAGAAGCGATTGAGCGATTATTTGGAATGCGCGTCGTTGTGCCAAAACTACCCTTCCCCACCATTCGGCTGAAAGATCTCTATGTCGAATTGGAACAGCGTTACGGCTACATTCTGCCGGAAAACGAGCAAGGCGACACGACCACGGAAGCGGAGCAACTGGCGTTCCGTCTTTCCAAAGAAAAATTCGGGCATGAGTTTCTCTTTGTAACGGATTTTGCGGAAGAAAAACGCGCGTTTTATCACATGCGAAGCAACGGAGTTTCCCTTGGGTACGATTTACTCTGGCGCGGGGTGGAAATTACGACCGGCGCACAGCGAGAGCATCGCTACGATGTACTATGCAGACAGGCCGAGGAGCGAGGACTAAATGAAGACGTTCAGTTTTACACGGAGTTTTTCCGTTACGGCTGCCCGCCACACGGTGGGTTTGGTCTCGGACTCGACCGGCTAACCATGCTGCTGCTTGGAATCAATATAAAAGAGGCGATGTTCCTTTTCCGCAGCCCGAACCGCTTGACACCATAAAATTCTACAAAACAAAAGGCTTCCCGGAACGTTCCGGGAAGCCTTTTATAAACTATAAAGTTATATGAATCAGTTATTTCACAATCACCGTACCGGCTTCTCCGTTCAGTGCGTCAACGGCCTTATCCAGTGAAGTGATGATTGCGCGGCGACCGGGCTTGCTCGCGGCAAACTTGCAGGCGGCCTGAATCTTGGGCAGCATGGAGCCGGGCGCAAAATGGCCTTCGGATATGTACAGCTCCGCTTCGGCAAGTGAAATAGTGCTCAGGCGCTTTTCGTTTTCCTTGCCGTAATTCAGACAAACCTGCTCGACGGCTGTCAGAATCAGCAATGCGTCGGCTTCGACGTCCTCCGCGAGACGCTCGGAAGCAAGATCTTTATCAATAACCGCTGCCGTACCGGAAAGATCGCCATTGTTGTCGCGGACAACGGGGATTCCGCCGCCGCCAACGGTAATAACGACAAATCCGCCGTTAATCAGGCATTTGACCTCGGATAATTCAACAATCTCAACAGGTTTTGGTGAAGCAACAACCCTGCGCCAGCCGCGACCGGAATCTTCCTTGACGGAATAACCCTTCTCGGATTCGAGTTTCTTGGCTTCTTCTTCGTTGTAAAAAGGACCGATGGGCTTGGAGGGCTTTTCAAAAGCGGGATCAGTCGGATCAACGACGACCTGCGTGACAACGGTTGCGACACCGGTGTTGTTTCCGCGTGCGCGAAGGGCTTTTGTCAATCCCTGCTGCATATGGTAGCCGATCATGCCCTGACTCATTGCGCCGCAAACATCAAATGGCATCGCGGGAGTCAGATTGACAGAATTTTCGTTTTGCAGAACAATACGACCGACCTGCGGGCCGTTGCCATGTGCAAGCACGACCTGAAATCCTTTTTCAATAATATCAGCAATAAAAATGGAAGTTTTTTCAACAACGGCTAACTGTGCTTCAGCTGTGGCGGGACCTTTCCCCTCCTGAAGCGCGTTACCGCCAAGGGCGATCACTAATTTTTTCATGTTCTTCCTCCGCGATCTGAAAAAAATACAGTCTTGCAAAATTTACTTTAGCATGTGTGAGGACGCTTGTCAATTTATTCCGCGCAAAACAGTAAAAATTGTTTAAGATATGATTATAATGCAATTATTTACTAAAAATATTGCACCAAAGCATGGTCATAAAGCAGATAAAATGAAGAATAAAACGATATTACCCAGAAAATATAAGATATATTCGGGATTCCGTATTGTAAAGATGTTAGGTGGAAGGGGCAATTATGCAGGATTAAATTACAGCAACTGCATTTGTTGAAAAAAACGGAGATTGGCGAAAATTGCATTTTCTTCTATGAACTGTGGTAAATATACAAAATAAAATTTAGATTTTGGTAAATCATGATAAAAATAAAGGTAAAATAGAAGACCTTGACTTTAAAGAATGATTCCGCTAGACTGAACATGGTATGCTGAAGCAATGGTATGAAATTAAAGGCGGGAAGCGGTTGGAAGGTACCGTGACCATAAGCGGCGCGAAAAACGCCGCTGTTGCCATTATCCCGGCGGCGATTCTTGCGGGTGAAACTTGCATTTTGGAGAACCTGCCGCACATACAAGACGTCCAGAGCCTCAAAGAGATATTGGAGGAGCTGGGCGTTTCAGTCGAGTACACTGACGGCGACTGCATGCAGATTGATTCGCGAACGCTGAAAACGACAAAAGCGCTCAGCGAGGCAGTCAGCAGCATGCGTGCGTCGTACTACCTTCTTGGTGCGCTGCTTGCGCGCTATGGCGAAGCCGAGGTCGCGCTGCCCGGCGGCTGTGTCATCGGTGAACGCCCGATCGATCAGCATCTAAAAGGCATGCGTGCTCTTGGCGCTACAATCGAATGTGATATGCAGCAAAACATTGTTCGCGCATATGCCGATAAACTCGTTGGCGCCGAGATCTATTTTGACGTGGTCAGCGTCGGCGCAACCATCAATGTTATGCTTGCGGCCTGCATGGCCGAGGGGATGACGGTGCTGAGCAATGTTGCCAAAGAACCGCACGTCGTTGACGTAGCGAACTTTTTGAATATGATGGGCGCGACCGTCAAAGGCGCCGGAACGGACGTCATCCGTATAACCGGACGAACGAAGCTGCATGGCTGCGGCTATGCAATCATTCCCGATCAGATCGAAACCGGCACCTTTATGATTGCCGCCGCCGCGACGATGGGCGACGTTGTCATTAAAAACGTCATTCCGACGCATATGGAGGCGGTTTCGGCAAAGCTGATGGAAAGCGGAGCACGCGTTATTGAAGGCGACGACGGACGCGATTTTTATATTCGCGTTGTCATGGATGACCGCCCGCGCGCGATTAACGTGAAAACATTGCCGTATCCGGGATTCCCGACCGACTTGCAACAGCCCATTATGGCATATCTATGCTCGTCAAACGGAATTGCCACGATCAACGAAACAATATTTGAAAATCGCTTTAATCATGTCCGTGAATTGCGGCGCATGGGAGCTTCCATCAGCGTGAAGGACAGCTATGCGAAAGTGAAAGGGATTCCGTCGTTGCGCGGAGCGGACATCTACGCAAGCGATCTGCGCGCGGGTGCGTCGCTTATGGTTGCTGGCCTAGCGGCGAGAGGCACGACCAACGTGCATAACATCGAGTTTATCGATCGTGGTTACGAATACCTCGATTCAAAATTGAACGCACTCGGCGCCGAGGTTACGCGCAAGAAAAAATAAGACGCGAAGGCTTCTCAATGAAGCAGAGCGATGCGGCCGCTTTTGGAAAGAGCGGTTTTTTTACGCTTAATACGGCGAATTTTCATAAAACCGAGAATGCAAACCGACCTTTTCAAGATACCGGTACCGATTGCCCGACTTGTGTTTAAAAGTGATTTTGTGTATGATAAAACAGAAATCGTAAGTTCCGAGGTATTGATATGACAGTCTGGATAGCAATGCTGCTTGGGCTCGTGCAGGGGTTGTGCGAGTTTTTACCGGTCAGCAGTAGCGGGCACCTTCTTTTGTTGCAAAACATGTTCGGCGTAACGGAAGGTGCTATGTTTTTTACCGTTATGCTGCACCTTGCAACGCTGGTTGCGGTCTGCATTGTTTACTGGGAGATTTTGCTCAAGCTCATTCGCCATCCGGTCAATAAGATTGTGGGGCTTTTAATTCTTTCAACCGTTCCGGCGGTCATCATTGCGGTTTTGTTTAGCAAGGTTGCGCCGCTTGCTGCGTTTGCTGAACAGGCAGAACAGGGAAAATACCTTGGATACAGTTTTTTGCTGACATCCGTTTTTCTGACAGTCAGTGATCGAATCAAACTGACCAAAGTTGACAGGGAAGGAAACCGACGGCCGTATCGTGGCCGTAAAATGAAGCAGATGCGGGTTTCCGACGCACTGATCATCGGGGGCATGCAGGGCATTGCGATCCTTCCGGGCGTTTCACGCTCCGGCAGTACGATTTCCGGTGCATTATTCTGTGGACTTTCGCGAAAGACGGCGGCAGACTTTTCGTTTTTAATGTCGATTCCGGCGATTCTTGGCGGAGCGCTTCTGGAAATACCGGATGCGATCAGCGGTGCTGGTACAGGAGACATTCACTGGACCTGCGTTGTTGCAGGCATGCTGGTTGCCGGCATGACGGGTTACTTTGCAATCAGGATCATGCTTGCCGCGATCAAGAAAAAGAAACTTTGGGGATTCGCCATCTACACGGCGGTGCTCGGCATCTTAGTACTGGTCGACCAGTTTGCAACGCACATCTTCTTCTAAACCCGATAGTGATAGAATAACAAAATGCGCGGAGGCCTCCGCGCATTTTAAGTTGGTTGAATCACATATGATTTTGTTCTTTGGATGGAAACCTCATAACGCACCGCACAGCGGCAAGGTCTTTGCCAATTTTTACAATCTGCCGCTTTCCGTCACGCAGCATTCCCTGGGATTCATAAAACGCGATTGCCCGGTTGTTGTCTTCTAAAACCCAGCAACAGAGTTGTCGATAACCCTGCTTTGCCGCTTCGTCAATCAGATGATGCAGCAGGATTGCTCCATATCCGTGTCTCCAGACCCGGGGGAGAAAGTAGAAAAAGCTGAACTCCGCCGCATCCGGCAAATCGCCTTCCCGCGCCGGATGTAAGCATGACGCACCGAGCGGCACGCTGTCCACTTCGAGCAGGTAATAGCGCATGGCCGGATAGCGCTTAAGACCGGTTTTCAGGTGCTCAACCTTTTTCACCTCCGAAAGATTGTCCAACACAGGCTGTGGAACGATACCCGCATAGGCAACTTTCCATGCTTCGTTGATGATATGTGCGATGATTGGCGAGTCGGAAACAGTGGCTGTTCGAATCTCAATCGTATCCAATCAGATCACCTCCAACAGATTGGACAGGCTTATTATCAGTATATGTACTTCTTTGTATTTATACAATGCGAACCAACGGCCAACAAACAAATAAAAGCGATGTTCCATGTGAAACACAAACGACGCGGATTGCTCCGCGCCGTTTTCTTTGTTTTTGTTTCGTCAGACTGCGACGATGTTAACGATGTTGCGAACGACAATGACTTTCTTAATCGTCTTACCCGCAATAAACGCTTGAATGTCTTCGCAGGCGAGTGCGGCGGCTTCGACAGCCTTACTGTCAAGCGATGCGTCCAGCGTGATGCGTGCGCGCACTTTGCCGTTAACCTGCACGCCGTATTCAACAGAGGCTTCCACCAACGCGCTCTCGTCATAGGTTGGCCAGGCTGCGTGATGCACAGGGCCGTAACCGAGGCGGTCGCTGATTTCATCGCAGATGTGCGGCGCAACGGGCGCGAGCAAAAGCAACAGCGTGTGGAGCTCGTCCTTGGTGAGCTTACCTTTGGCATAAAACTCATTAACAAGCGCCATCATGCTTGCAATTGCCGTGTTGAACTTCATTCGCTCATAGTCTTCGCCGACTTTTTTGATGGCCGCGTGGACGTTCTTCTTCTGCTCGGCGTCGGTATCTCCACTGCCTTCCAGCATATCCTGCAGCGCCCAAACGCGATCGAGGAAGCGACGGCATCCGCGCGTACCTTGCTCGTTCCATGGAATCGGCTGATCGAACGCGCCCATGAACATGATGTACATGCGGAAAGCGTCCGCGCCGTAAGCCGGGATATAATCGTCCGGATTGACGACATTGCCGCGGGATTTGCTCATTTTTTCGCCGTTGGAGCCAAGTACCATGCCGTGGCTTGTGCGTTTCATATACGGCTCGCTGGTCGGCACCAGCCCACAGTCATACAGGAACTTATGCCAGAAGCGCGAGTACAGCAGATGCAGCGTGGTGTGCTCCATACCGCCGTTGTACCAGTCGACGGGAATCCAGTAGTCGAGCGCTTCTTTCGAAGCGAATTCCTTATTGTTGTGCGGGTCCGCATAACGCAGGAAATACCAGCTGGAACCGGCCCAGTTGGGCATGGTGTCCGCTTCGCGTGTGGCTGGACCGCCGCATTTGGGGCAGGTGGTCTTCAGCCAATCTTTTGCGCGCGCAAGGCAGGAGCTGCCGTCGTCGGTTGGCGTAAAGTCGTCGAGCATTGGGAGTTCCAGCGGAAGCTGGTCGTATGGTAGCGGAACCCATCCGCATTTTTCGCAGTAAACCAGCGGAATTGGTTCGCCCCAGTAGCGCTGACGTGAGAAAACCCAGTCGCGCAGCTTGAAGTTGACCTTCTTTTCACCGATACCTTTTTTCTCCAGCCACTCGATGATGGCTGGAATTGCCTCCGAGACCTCCATGCCGTTGAGGAAACCGGAATTGATCATCTTGCCGTGCTGGCAGTCGGTATACGCTTCTTTGGTGATGTCGCCGCCGGCAACGACCTCGATGATCGGCAGATCGAACGTCTTTGCGAAGGCATAGTCGCGTTCGTCATGACCGGGGACAGCCATGATTGCGCCTGTGCCGTAGCCCATGAGAACGTAATCCGAAATCCAAACCGGAATCTTTTCGCCGTTTACCGGGTTGATTGCAAAAATGCCTTCAAGCGGTTCTCCGGTCTTGTCTTTGACCAGTTCGCTGCGCTCAAAGTCGCTCTTGGCGGCGGCCGCTTTCTGGTAGGCGTGTACCGCGTCAAGATTTTTGATTTGATCGGCATATTTTTCGACGATCGGATGTTCCGGTGAAACGACCATGTAGGTTGCGCCAAAGAGCGTGTCCGGGCGAGTCGTATAAACCGTCAGCTGATCGTCCAATCCGTCCAGCGGGAAGTTGACCAGCGCGCCTTCGCTGCGGCCGATCCAATTGATCTGCTGGGCTTTGATCTTTTCAAGATAATCGACCGTGTCAAGATCGTCGATCAACCGCTGTGCATATTCCGTGATCTTCAACATCCACTGAGAACGCACCATGCGCACGACCTCGCCGCCGCAACGTTCACAAACGCCGTCCACCACTTCTTCATTGGCGAGACCGACTTTGCAGGACGTGCAGAAGTTGATTGGGATCTCGGCTTTGTAGGCGAGACCCTTCTCATAAAATTTTAGGAATATCCACTGTGTCCACTTATAATAATCCGGGTCGGTGGTGTTTACTTCACGCGAATAGTCAAACGAATAGCCAAGCCGCTGAAGCTGACCGCGGAACCGGATGATGTTGTCGTGCGTAACTTTTGCCGGATGAATACCGGTCTTGATGGCGTAGTTCTCCGTCGGCAGGCCAAACGCGTCATAGCCGATCGGGTATAGCACATTGTAGCCCTCCATGCGGCGCTTACGCGCAATGACGTCCATCGCTGTAAACGGGCGCGGATGGCCTACATGCAAGCCCTGACCGGAAGGATAGGGGAATTCGATCAAGGCGAAATACTTCGGCTTGTCCTTTGCGGTCTCGGCTTCAAAGCAATGGCTGTCCGTCCAAATTTTTTGCCATTTGGGTTCAATTGTTTGTGGATCGTATCGTTCCTGCATCCCATTCTCCTCCAAGATATCTTAAATATGTAGGATATCTTCTTTGTCCGCGTTTGTCAATCGAACGGTGGCTTTACATGCGCTTTGCGTTCGTGCTACAATTTATAAGTAGAAAGATGCAAGTTTATACTACAAAACAAAAAGCTTAGGAGGCGAAACCATGGAACAAAATTTTGTACAGTTGACGCCCGAACAGCAAACGCATAATAAAAACGCTGTGACCGCAATGGTACTTGGAATCGCAAGCCTGGTCGTAACCTGGTTTCCAATCGTCGGACTGGTGCTTTCTATCGTAGGCTTGTCCATCAGCCGCTCAAACCGCAAGTTTGCCGAGGTACACGGGCTAAAAGAAAACAGCATGAACACCGCGGGCTTTGTCTGCAGCGTGGTCGGCCTGATTGCAGGGATCATTACGATCTTATTGGCAATTATCGTCATTGCGGGCCTGGTGTCCGTTGCGGGCGGCATCTTTCAGTATGTGATACTGCCGGAAATCATCTGAGCATAACGGCGAAGGAGAATACATGTTACCAACGATTACGGTATTCGGGCTGACCATCCCGATGTATGGTGTGATGACGGCGTGCGGCATGCTCGCCGCCTTCATTCTGTTGACCTATACGCATAAAAGCATGCGTTTCAATGAGGACCAGATCCTCTCCGCCGCACTTTGGGCTATTATTACCGGCTTTTTAGGCGCGAAGATACTTTTCTGGATCGTCGAGCTTGACCAGATTATCGCAGATCCGCATTACCTTCTGCACACACTGCGGGAAGGATTTGTCTTCTACGGCGCGTTGATCGGCGGTCTTGGCGGTATTGCAATTTATTCAACAAAACATAAATTGCCGTTTCTTGCGTTTGTCGATCTATTTTCGCCTTCGCTCGTTTTAGCGCACGCGTTTGGCCGGATTGGCTGCCATCTTGCAGGGTGTTGCTACGGCATGGAGTGCGAATGTGCAATCTCCGTGGTATTCCCCGAAGGTGCGGTTGCGCCCGCCGGAATTCCGCGTCTGCCGACCCAGTTGATGGAATCGGCGTTTTTGTTTATTCTTGCTGTCGTTCTTGTGATGATCGTCCGAAAGAAAAAACCGTTTGGAACGGTCTTAAGCTGGTATATGATCCTATACGGAATGTGGCGCTTTGGCATTGAGTTTTTCCGCGCGGACGAGCGCGGTGCAGTCGGTGCACTGTCCACATCCCAGTTTATCAGTATTTTTACCGTTGTTGCCGGAATCATTTTGTTGATTCTTGTTACAAAACGAATCATTCGTTCGCCTGAAATACCGGAGCCGGTTGAAGAAGAGAAGAAGGCAAAAAAGAACGAAGTAGTCGAACAAGCGGAGCCGGAAGCGCCATCGAAAGAAGAAGCATCGCCGGGAGAAGAAAAGCCGGGAACGAAAGAAGCCGAAGAAAAATAAAGAATCTTGTCAAACAAAGGACCGCCGAATGGCGGTCCTTTTAAGCGGAGCTTGTTTTAGAAATAAAAGCGTTTGCGAATTTCTGCCTTTAGCCGCGCGCGCCGGTTGAGCAGTAACAGCGAAGACCCAAGCACAAGGCACGGGAACAGCACATATAGCGACCATTGCGGCCAGGCGATTGCATGCTGATACAGGCCGATGAAGAATTCGATTCCGACAACCAACAAGCCGAGCGTCGTCAGCGTAAGTGCCAGGCGGATGAGAAGCGGCAGTTTACACTTTGGTGACGCCATCCAGGCAATAAACCATGCAAACAGCGCAACAAGGCCAACGATGGGCAGCCCCAGCAAAAGCAGCCAACCCCAATCGCCTTGGTTCATAGCCTGAATGAGCAACAGAAATACGCCGACGGCCCCGGCGTCAATGACAATGTAAAGAATTCTGGGCATGTGTGCAATCATTGGAAGCAGCAACACCGTAAAGGCGATAAGCTCACCACCGAGCACATAATAGGACCAGGATAATCTGCCGTTGACCATAATGTTCGTCAACATAGAGGTGAACAAAGGAATCAGCAGAAGCAAAGAAACGAACGAGGCAATATACCGCCGGTCGATCCGCCGGTCGAGATGCTCGACGTGGCTGGGATAGGGACGGGCGGGTTTCTCCTCGGGTAATGCGGCGGGGTTAATAACCTCTGTCCCGCAGAGCGGGCAGCGCGGTTCGCTCTTGTCGAGCTCTACTCCGCAGTTGACGCAATAACTCATAGTGGTATTTGCACCTCCGGTTTCGTGCGGGTTTCGTTTAATCTACTTGGTTGCTTTGAACTTTTACTGGAATACCGAGTTTGATTAGCCGTGTGAAGAACTCTCGCTCAAGTACCGGCTCGGCAATGGTGCGGGTGAAATTAACGCGTAAGCGACCGTTGTAAGTCAACGCCGCAGCACAAACGCGGTTGTCGGCAAGCGGTCCCAAGATAAAATCCATTCTACGTACATGTTTTGCCATCTCTTCCGGCAGTTTGGTGACGCCGAGGTTGCTTATGGTCGTTGAGGAAATAGCGTCGCCAACCTGGGAATAGACATATTTCATAGCGGCGTTTTTAATAAACAGCGGCATAATACGTAAAACGACATTGCGCTCCGTTTGCACGTTGGTCGTGATTTTGGCGTTTAATAGTTTTTTTGTAACTTCCATCGCCATGAAGTGATGGACGATGTTAAGCGTTTCATCAAACGAATATACGCCAAGCCGTGGATCGATACCAGGATTGACATAATTCGCAAAGTTGCGAAGTGTTTCGGACGGAAATACATTTCGAAGGTTGATTGGCACACAAATTTTAACCGGTTTCAGCCGGTGCACATGTGCAACCCTTCGCCGCTGGATTGCATCGGCAGAAAGGATCAGTACAGCCGTGAGGTATTCCGTTACCGTAACGCCTTTTTCCCTGGCCTTCTGTAAGACGGTGGCAGCGTCCATTGAGCCGGTAATAATATGGACAAAACCTGTCCGCTCATCGGTCCCTTTGATGTGGTATGCCTTGACCTCTTTGCGGGTTTGCGTGATCGTGCCGGAATGCGCAGCAAAGCTATCTTCGGCTTCTTGCGGCCGCGGCGGTGCCGCGCAGTCAAGTATGCGGTTGTTGCGTGGTATTTTCTCGCTGTAGCAAAGGCGCAGGTACTCTGCAACGAGCGTCTGCAAAAAGATAAGGCCGCCCGTTCCATCCGTCAACACGTGGAAAAACTCGACTGCAATGCGATTCTCGTAAAACCGCACGCGCATGCAAAAGCCATCATTGTCCTTCAACCGCATACGGACACAAGGGTTGCCGACATCCGGTTCAATTTTCGGAAGTTTGTCGCTGTGCTCAAGATAAAACCAAAATAAACCGCGCTTAAGACGAAATGCAAACCACGGCAAACGCCGTAATGTTCGTTTCAGCGCGACTTCTAAAATATCTTCATCGATGGGTTCCGTCAGCGTTGCGGATAGACGGAAAAGCGCCGTCCAGTTGCGATTCATAGTCGCAGGGTAGATCAGCGCGGCATTGTCGAGTTTCATCCAGGCTTTGAACGTACGATTTTTATGCTGCATTTGCTTTATAAACACCTCGGCGCGGAGGCGGACTCCTTCTTTCCTTGTTCGAGATCAAAACAAACGCCTAGGGTTCCAGTTCAAGTTCCTTGCGGATAAAGGCGGACATTTTTCTGACCGCACGCTTTCCTTCCAGCGTGCCGTACAGCGGATATACATGCCACATGCCGCTTTCAATGACCAGTTCGGCAGGAGAGCCGCCGGCCTGAAGGTTTTTATACAGTGTGCGAGCATCGTCCAGCAGGATTTCATCACTTCCTGCGAACAGCAGGGATTTCGGCATGCCGCTCAAGTCGCCGAAAACCGGCGAAACATATGGTTCGTCCTCGTGCCCCGCGGCATATGCCAGCACGTAATACGCAAGGGATTCGCGAATCAACGTTGGGTCCCGGAGGACGTTATTGAAATACGATGGTCCGGAAAACGTCAGATCCGTCCAGGGCGACATACCGACGATACACTTCGGCAGCGGGACGCCTTCGTCCTTGCAGCGCAGCGCAAGACAGTATTCAAGCCCGCCGCCGGCGCTTTCACCGACGAATGCAATATGCTCCGGGGCAAATCCTTGCTTTAAAAGGTATCGATAAGAGGTCATGGCGTCGTCCAGCGCGGCCGGAAATTTATGCTCCGGCGCAAGACGGTATGCCGCGCAGAATACGTTCAGCTTGGTATACGAAGCAAGAAGCCCGCCAAAGCCTTTGGCGTAATCCAGCGAACCTGCTGTATAACCACCGCCGTGGAGATACAGCACCGCACGGTCGCAGGGGGTTACACATTCCGTGGACACGGCAAAACACGCCTGAAAATTTTCAAAAGCAACAGGCTCGTAAACCACCTTTGCCTTGAGCATGCGCGCCGTAATGCGGCCCAGTTGATCCTGTGCGGCACGTGCCGCGTCAATGCCGGTAAACCGAACGAGCGGTTTCGCAAGCCGGAGCTGTAACTTTAAAAATTGCGAGCCGAGGCTTGGCATCATGCAATTGTTTCCTCTCATTTGACAATATCATATTGTACCATATCCATGCGCGCGGCGCAAAAAAGGATACAAGTCTTTCCTTTGCTTTAAAAGACAAAAAGCAAGAAAGAAGCAGAATGGAAAATCCTGCCTCCTTTTGAAAAAACTGAATTCGTTGTGTGACATCAGCCCGGAGGCCATTCCATCATACGCCCGCCAAGCACATGAAAATGCAGATGGGGAACGCTCTGCTGACCGTTCTTGCCACTGTTGACTACAACCCGGTAACCGGAATCGGCAATACCAAGCTGCAAAACCAAATCGCGAATCACACGATAGACATGCCCAAGCAGGGCGGCATCGGACGCTTCGATCTCGTTTACGCCGGAGATATGCTTTTTCGGTACAACGAGTACGTGCACAGGCGCCTGTGGTTCAATGTCGTGAAAGGCGATCACCTGATCGTCTTCATAGACCTTGTTGGACGGGATCGTGCCTTCGATAATTTTGCAAAAGATGCAATCGCTCATATCAATTCAACTCCTTTTCTATCAGCTGAAGCTGTAACCTATCGCTAGAATATTCGAGTGCCATATGCCGTTTCTCCGTCGAATCCATCCAGCCGGATGGAAACGATCTCGCCCTCCGGCGCGTCTGTCTGTACACGGATATAGTTGCCGCTGTAGCCAGTACCGTCGCTTTCAGCGAGGACTTCCACAACACTGCCGATTTGTGAGGTGAGATAGGCGCTGGTCAATCGCCCGCCAAGCGCAATCAGTTCCGCGGCGCGTTTGGATTTGACCGATTTCGGAAGTTGTCCTGGCATGTCCGCCGCTTTTGTACCTTTGCGCACGGAAAACGGGAAGACATGCATGCGGGCAAACGCGGCGCGTTCGCAAAACGCCAGCGTTTCCTTGTGTTCGGCTTCCGTTTCTCCGCAAAATCCTGCGATGACGTCTGTAGTAATCGCACATTCAGGCATCTTTGCTCGCAGCAGTTCAACAGCGTGCAGATACTCGGCTCCGGTGTATCTGCGGTTCATGCGTTTCAATACCGCATCCGAACCACTCTGGAGCGAAAGGTGGAACTGACGACAAATTTTGGGATTTTCCGCAAGCGTCGATGCAACACGTTCATCGATAAACAGCGGTTCAAGCGAACCAAGGCGAATCCTGCGAATGCCGTCCGCTGCGCTCACGCGCCTGATTGCGTCGAGGAGCGTGCAGTCACAGTCCGTAAGGTCGCGTCCATAACTGGCAAGATGGATGCCCGTCAGCACAACCTCCTGATATCCTTCGCTCGAAAGGCGTTCCACTTCCCTTGATATTTCATCCAGCGGGCGGCTTTTTAATGGCCCGCGCGCATAGGGGATAATGCAGTACGAGCAGAAATTGACACAACCGTCTTGAATCTTAAGTGTGGCGCGTGTGCGCGAATCCCGCACGGCGGAAAGTGGTTCAAACGAACGAAGTTCGGAAAGTGGAAAAACGAACGCCGCGGTATGCTTTGCGGCAAGCGCCTGCTCGACGCGTTCGACGATCTGGCCGCGTCCGCTGGTGCCAAGCACGAGGCCGACACCGTCCAGCGCGGCGACCGTCTCTGCAGCCGTCTGTGCGTAACAGCCGACGGCGACGACCAACGCTTCGGGATTGCTCCTGTGCGCGCGTGCAATCAGTTGCCGCGATTTGGTATCGCTCATCTGCGTTACGGTACAGGTGTTGACAATGTAAACGTCGGCCTGACCGGAAAAAGGAACCACTTGCCAGTCCGCCTGTAAAAACAACTCCCGCATGGCCTCGGTTTCATAATGATTTACTTTGCATCCGAGCGTGGTCAGGGCAACCTTCATGATTCCACCTCGTACTGAATCTGCGCAAGCATCGCCATGCCCGCGGTTTCCGTACGGAGGATGCGTTTTCCAAGGGAGACAGCGACGGCGCCTTTGGAGGCAAGCTGCTCAACCTCTGCGGCTTCCAGCCCGCCTTCTGGACCGATCAGCAAAGCGACGGATTCCGGTCGCTCAACCTGTTGCAGCGCTGCTTTGAGTGAAAGTATGTCTTCTTCCTCATAGGCGACAAGAAACAGATCAAACGCGCAGGGATTGATTTTTGAAATTTTCATCAGCGGCAAAACTTCGGGGACCATCGCCCTGCGGGATTGCTTGGCCGCCTCCAGAGCGACACGTTGATAACGGTCGATTTTCTTTTGAAAATCCTTGCCGGGTACGACGACGCACCGTATACTATGCACCGGAACGATGGCAAACACGCCGAGCTCCGTACATTTCTGAACGATGGTTTCGAATTTTCCGGATTTTGGTAAACATTGAAACAATGTGATACGGCAGGGACTTTCCGCTTCGGAATCGGTCGCTGCGCCGAGTTTGCAGGTGATGGAATCCGGCGAAATTTCGCAGATTTCCGCCGCGTATTCCTTCCCGCAGCCGTCGCAAAGCGACAATTCGTCGCCCGCTTTCATGCGGAGCACCCGCGCGATATGATGCGCGTCGTCTCCTTTGATGAAGGCGGTCTGTTCTATTATGCTGTCGCAGAAAAATCGGCGCATAATATTCGGGCTCCTTTCCTTTAAGAAGCAGTCAGCAGCATGGCAACCCAGCCTTCGCTGCGAGAAATTTCCTGAACGATAAACCCTTCGGCCTCGACAGCGCGGCGTACTTCGTCTTCGCGCTCGTCAATGATGCCGGAAATGATGAACGGTGCGCCCTGCTTGCAGCATTGCTTTGCAAACGGTGCAAGCGCGATGATCACGCCGGCAACAATGTTGGCGACAACAACGTCATATGGACGCAAAACCGTTTGACGCAATGTCTCATTTGAGAGGATATCGCCGATGTGTACATGATAGCGCGTCGGGTTTACGCTATTCATTTCGGCGTTTTCCAGCGCAACATGCTCTGCCACGGGGTCGATATCAACGGCGACGGCATCGCTTGCACCAAGCAGGATGGAAGCAACCGAAAGGATACCGCTGCCACACCCAAGGTCCAGCATGTTGCAGCCGGGCACGATCGTTTTTTCCAAAAACTCAAGGCACATGCGCGTCGTATGATGCTCGCCGGTGCCGAAGGCGACGCCGGGATCGAGTTTTAGCGTAACGCGTCCTTGTGGTGCAGGTTGATCGATCCAACAAGGCAGCACATATAGCCGCTCACCGATGCAGAGCGGATTGTAGTATTTTTTCCAGTTGTTCTCCCAGTCGGCATCGTCAACACGGTTGACCACGACGGAGAGAGACCCAAAGTCAACGCTCGAAGAAAGGGCCTTTAATTGAGCAATCCGGCTTTTTACGGCTTCAACCGTTGCGGCGCTTTCAGGAACGTCCGCCAGATATGCCTTGACGCAAGGTTCGTCCACGCCGACTGTGTCATAGTCGGCAAAATCCCAATAGACCGCGCGTTCACTCAAAAAAGCCATTGCGCGTTCGTGGCTCTCTTCAATGCTCACCTGATCGATTCCGACGACAGACAGCGCCGTGCAGACGGCGTCCAGTCCCAAGTCGGTCGTATAAATACATATTTCTAACCATTTCATATTAGTGAGTATAACACTGCTCGTACAGTTGGCACAATCCCGCAGATATCGGTGTGTTTATCAATTGACAAACGGCGCAGACCTATGTTTTACTCGAATCAATGCAAAGCCGCAAATCGAACAAAAACCAAACGGATCCAACAGAAAATGAAACGCCGATGCTGCCTGTTGCGAACGACGGGCGACGCGTGCCATTGTTCAATGCGCGGCCACTTCCGGTTGCCGCCGCCGGGTTATTATTTGGGCTTTTACTGGGAGATGGATTTTCAATTGCAAACGCAATTGTAGCCGGTTTGCTTCTTGTTGCAACTGCGCTTGGTTCCAGACTTTGTAAACACGCAATGTTCGCGTTGTTCTTTTTATGTATGGCGGTCGGGTTCTTTCGAATCGGATTCGCCGTTCCGACCGAACTTCCAACGGGATACGGTACTCTGACGGGACGCATTGCAGAAGCGCCTGAACAGACCGACTATGGAACCTGGCGCATAACGCTGAGCGATGCTGCGCTTGACGGTGAATCTATAGATGGCAGGGTCAAGCTGTTTGCCGCGTTTGATGAAACGCCGGAATACGGGCAGATCGTTACGGCGTATGCAGGTGTGATGATGTCGGACGAACAATATCAAAGTTACGACCGATATCGCGGCATTTTTACCGTTGCGTTTGCGAGGGGAAACGCGTCCGTCGTTTGGCAGGCACCGCAGAACGTCTATGGAGTGCTGCTGCAAGTGCGGAGGACAATCGGGAATCGAATAGACGAATTGTTTTCAAGCCAGGGCGGTGCTGCAAAGGGTATGCTGCTTGGCGATAAGAGCGAAATGGATGAAGAGACACTGTCCGACTTTCGCGATGCCGGACTTGCACATCTGCTTGCGGTGTCCGGGCTGCATGTTTCCGTGCTTGCGGGTGCGTTTGCGTTTCTCTTTCGAAAGAATGCCTGGGCACAATTTTTAGCGGCGTTGCTGTTTTGCGCTCTTTATGCCACGTTGACCGCGTTTTCGCCTTCGGTCGTGCGCGCGGGGCTGATGATTACAATTGTGCTGCTTGCGCAGCCGCTGCAAAGGAGACCCGATCCGATCAGTGCATTGAGCGCCGCGTTTCTGCTTATTCTGTTGTTTCGACCGTTTGCGCTTTGGTATGCGGGCTTTCAGCTTTCATTTACGGCGGTGTATGCGCTGATTTTACTTGCACCACTTCTGCAAAGGCCGATTGCACGGCTTGGAAGCATCGCCTCCGGTATGATTTCAGCAAGCGCTGCGGTCGTGGTGGGTACGCTTCCCGCATCCGCATATTTCTTTCAAAAAGTGCAATTCCTCTCGCTGGTTACAAATCTGTTTGTACTGTTAATTGTGCCGGTCTTTTTGATTCCCGCGTTTATCGGGACGGCGTTGTCGTTCCTCTGGTACCCGCTTGGAAACGCTGTTTGCGTGTTGCCACGTTTTGCGCTGGATGTGATCTTTGCAGTTGCAACATATGGCGGTTCCATTTCAGCAAACCTAAAAGCACCGTCGGCTCCGGTTCATCTTATCTATCTTGCGGCAATGCTGTTTGCATCAAAACTTTGCCTGCGCAGCAAAAGGCGGCGCGCTTTGTATGCTGCGAGCGCGTGGATTGTGTCCACCGTTTTGTGGATAACCATGTGAATAAAAAAGCGCCGATCCTTTAATTTGACAACACAAACATACAGAATGCATAGTTAATTAACGGATATGAGGGTTTGCGTTGTGATATTTTTCCACATTTTCCACAGACTTATCCCCAATCGTGGATATTTTTTGTGGAACAAAAGTGGATAAGCGTTTAGATCTATCAACCACAGGAAGCATTCGTGTTTTTTGACAATATGAATGGAATGCAGAGCGTGTTTTTCGAGAAAAAGTATGTCGTTTTTCACATTAAAACACCACATAAACCATTATCAGCACTCGCATGTGTTTGATGCTAAATGTTCACATTCAGTTTTTTCTGGTGTTGCATTGGACACGCCGGTTTGTTTGCATAATACCGGGAAAGTCGCTATACTGATCATACGATCATGGGATATATATACTTTTAAAATCCCTCGACGGAGGTGAAAAGAATGGATTTGCATGGAACCGTAACGCTGCCGGTGATTCCTTTGCGCGGAATTGCCGTGTTGCCCGGCGAAATTATGCATTGCGATATTGGGCGTAAAAAAACGCTCTCCGCTATGGAACAGGCGCTGTCCGAAGAGGGATACGCCCTGTTTGTCGCACAGAAAAATGCGAAGGTAGTGGACGTTGCGCCGGATGATTTATATTCGGTTGGAACGATCTGCCGGATTCGACAGGTTTTTCGAATTCAGAACGACACGGTACACCTACTGGTGACCGGCGTGGCGCGTGCAAGCGTCGACAGCATCATTTCCGAAAACCCGCACTATACGGCGCAGGTTTCCGTTATTGAGGACGTTGAACCGGATGAAGCGACTGTGGAGGCGCTGCGCCGCCGCCTGAGCGAAGGCTTTTCCGAGCATGCCACGCAGAGGGACCGCCTGACGCAGGATCAAAAGGACGCGATTCTTGCGTTGCCGACGCTTTCTGAATTGACGGACTCGATTGCACAGCAGATTGTCGGCAAACTGGAAGATAAGCAGAAGCTCATTGAGGAAACGGACCTTGTTTCCCGCGCGGCGGCACTGCTTGGTATCATTGAAAACGAACTGCTGATCATGCAGGTCGACCGTCGTATTGCGGGCAAAATCAAAGCCGCGCTTGAACGCAACCAAAAAGAGTTTGTCCTGCGCGAACAGTTGAAAGCCGTTCAGGAGGAATTGGGTGAAGGCGACGACGAAATCGTTGAAGGATACCGCGAGCGCGCGGCAATCAAAGAATTGCCCGACGAAGCGCGCGCCGTTCTCAACAAGCAGATTGACCGGTTCGCCAGCCTACCCGGCGGTTCGCACGAAGCGCCGATGGCGCAGGCATATATTGAACTAATTCTCGATCTGCCTTGGATGGAAGAGACGGAAGACAATCTTGACCTTTCGCATGCGCGTGCCGTACTGGACCGCGACCACTTTGGCATGGATCGTGTGAAAAAACGCATTGTCGAAAGCCTGGCCGTACAGCGACTTACCAATAATCCACAGGGACAAATTCTTTGCCTTGTCGGCCCGCCGGGCGTTGGTAAAACATCGATCGTACGCGGTATTTCCGAGGCGATGGGACGTAAGTTCGTCCGCATGAGCCTGGGCGGCGTGCATGACGAAGCGGAGATCCGTGGACACCGGCGCACGTATATTGGCGCGCAGCCCGGCCGCGTTATCGAAGCGATCCGAAAAGCCGGTTCACTGAATCCGGTATTGCTGTTTGATGAGATTGACAAGTTAGGCGCGGATGTGCGCGGTGACCCTGCAAGCGCTATGCTGGAGGTTCTCGACAGCGCGCAGAACTTTGCGTTTGTCGACCATTTTCTCGAGCTGCCGTTCGATCTGTCGCACTGCATGATCATTACGACCGCCAACGACGCGGGTTCGATTCCGCGGCCTTTGCTGGATCGCATGGAGCTCATCGAGGTGCCGAGCTATCTCTTTGATGAAAAAGAAGAGATTGCGCGCAGGCATTTATTGCCAAAGCAACTTGAAAAACACGGATTGAAAAAATCCAACCTGCGCGTTTCAAACAGCGCACTGCAAACGTTGATCGGCTGCTATACCCGCGAAGCGGGCGTGCGCGAACTGGAACGTGTGCTGGCCAGTGTATGCCGAAAGGCTGCCTGCGAACTTGCAGAAGGCAAAACGCGTATTGCACTGACAGATGCACGCATGGTCGAATGGCTCGGGCCGCATAAGTTCAAAGAAAACGAACCGCTCCGTCCGGATACGGTCGGCGTAGTAACGGGACTTGCCTGGACGAGTGTTGGCGGCGAAACGCTTGAAGTGGAAGCCGCGGCGGTTCCCGGCAAGGGCGTTTTGCAGCTGACGGGTCAGCTCGGCGACGTGATGCAGGAATCTGCAAAGGCTGCGATGACGTACGTGCGTGCAAACACGGCGCGTTTCGGCATTGACGCCAGCTTTTTGGAGACGCTCGACGTTCACATTCATGTCCCGGAAGGCGCTGTTCCGAAGGACGGGCCGTCCGCAGGCGTCGCCATGACGACGGCGCTTGTTTCAGCGCTAACGGGCATCCCGGTAAAGAGCAACGTTGCGATGACCGGCGAGATCACCCTGCGCGGACGTGTACTTCCGATCGGCGGATTGCGCGAAAAGCTGCTTGCCGCCGTGCGCGCGGGAATCGAGCGTGTCGTGCTGCCGAAAGCGAACCGTGAAAATCTATACGACGTCCCGGAAGAAATCAAAGGTGCGTTGAAGATCGAATATGTTGAAACCGTCGACGAGGTACTGAAGTTTGCTTTGACCATGCATCCGCACGGAACGGAATCGATGATCAACCTGCCTGGAATGGATATGACACATGAAGCAATTCGACATTAAGCAAGCCGAATTTGTAACAAGCGTGGGGCAGGGGCAATCTTACCCTGCCCCGCTTGCATGCGAAATTGCGATTGTCGGCAGAAGCAACGTCGGCAAGAGCAGTTTGATCAATTGCATCTGTAACAACAAAAAACTTGCAAAAACCTCACAGACACCGGGAAAAACACGATTGATTAATTATTTTTTGATCAACCGGGAGTTTTTCTTTGTGGACCTGCCCGGTTACGGCTTTGCGCGCGCAAGTAAAACAGAGCAGCGTGACTGGGGAGCGTTGATCGGCAGCTACCTTGCCAGCGGTCGACCGAAACATCTTTTCCTGCTGCTGGATATTCGGCACGCGCCGTCTGCGGAGGATCGTCAGATGTTTGAATGGGTGCTGTATTACGGCGTGCCATTTACGTTGATTGCGACAAAGGCGGATAAACTGAGTCGGGCCAATCGCATCCCCTCAGCAAACAAAACAGCTAAATTGCTTGGTGCCCCACCGTTTGCAATTCCGTTTTCCGCGGACAGCAAAGAAGGCCGCGACCTGGTGATCGAACGGATCGGGCAAGTCGTTTCGGACAGCGAAAAACGGGCATAATACCGGCAAAAATCGCTCGTTTTTAAATTTGCATGCCCGTTCATAAATTTCGCTTGACACGCGGGGAAATCTTCTGCATAATATCCAGCGTAATGTTTGAAAGCAAAGGCAGGGCTGATGGCTATGGCATTGCATAAGTGCCCGAGATGCGAATTGAATTACATTCGCGAAGAAGAAGCGTATTGCGACGTCTGCAAACGCGAACTCAAACGCGCGCAAGCACGTGGCAAGCATATGGAAGACGAGACGGACGATAACGAGATCGTCATGTGCTCCGAGTGCGGAGAAGCGCCCGCAGTGCGTGGTGGTGAACTCTGCTCGGCTTGCCTGAAGGAACAGAAGCGTCAGGCGGAGCTGGAAAATGCCGCTGATTTGGACGCGGATTACGACGAAGACGAAGACGAGGAAGAAGAGTCGCCGGACGAATGATGAAAGAAATCGGTGTCCCGGCGGGCGCACGGAGAGGAGCGAACGGATGCATATCTACGCGATTGCTGACCTGCATCTTTCGCATTCCACCGATAAACCGATGGACGTTTTCGGCGAAGCATGGCGTTACCATGTGGAAAAACTGGAACGGAACTGGCGTGAGACGGTTTCGGAAGAAGACCTTGTTCTGATTCCCGGAGATATCAGTTGGGCAATGCAGCTAAACGCTGCATTGCCTGATCTTGCATTTATTGGGCGATTGCCAGGCAGAAAAATTCTGCTCAAGGGTAATCATGATTACTGGTGGAGCGCAATCGGTCGTGTCCGTGCCGCATTGCCGGAGAATATGCGCGCACTGCAAAACGACGCCATTGAGGAAGACGGCGTCGGTATTTGTGGCAGTCGCGGATGGCTTTGCCCCGGAAGTTCAAATTTCTCCGCAGACGATGAAAAAATCTATCTGCGGGAGTTGGAGCGGTTGAAACTCTCGGTCCGCGCGCTTGCCGAAACTGAGACCAAAATAGCGATGATGCATTTCCCGCCGTTTTGTGAAAGGGATCGTGCGTCCGGCTTCACCGAGGTATTTGAAGCATGCGGAATTCATATCGTTGTGTACGGCCATCTGCACGGGGAAGCAAACAAATACGCCTTTGAAGGTGAACGAAACGGCATTGTCTATCATTGCGTTGCCGCCGACAAGCTGGATTTTATACCAAAGCGAATTCTTTAAAAATGCATATGACAAAACACCCGCATGTAAATGCGGGTGTTTTTTGTATACTCAACTTGCTTCTATTTGTTCACATCGGACAAGCAGGCGGTTTGAACCGTTGTCTTTGCAGGTCATAAGCGTCAGGCCACAATCGCCTTCGTAGGTTTTTAGTGCGCTGAACGCATCCGGAGCGACACTCTTGATTTGATATACTTCGTATCGCACGCGCGTGCCTGTCGCGCTGTCCGTCAAATATAGTTCACTGCCGACCGAGAGTTCGTCCAATCGACCAAAATGGGAACCGTTTTTGTAGTTATGACCGATCAAAACGAGATTGCCCGCTTCATTCGGGTCAGGCCCTTTATAGCGGCAGATCGAGATTTTTAGCAGCTTGTAGGACCATTTACCGATAATCGGCAATTCCTCGTCCAATTCCGGGATTTCAAGGATACCGACCACGCCGTCCTCTCCGGTGGCGTTAATGATTTTTTCAATCGTCTCGTCCAGCTCGGAAACTTCCGGTGCGTCGGGCTGAACATACTCGCCGCCTTCTTCGACGCCTTCATTGGAGCCGTCGTCCGCAAGATGTTCGTTTGCGTCTGCTGCAGCCGCGGCGTCTTCGCCTTCTTCGGTCTGTTCCAAGTTTTCATCGGTCGGTTCCGGTGTCGATAAATCCACAGCGCTTGCGGTCAATTCCGGCGTGACGGTTGCTTTTGCTTTGTATGCCTCCAGCAAAACGGTCGCATTTTTACCGGCAGTCTCACCTTCGTAGAGTTTAACGCCAATCAGGATAAGCGCGGTCAGACCGAGAAGAATCGCAGTCAATCCAAGGACTTGGATTGCGCGAAGTTCTTTTTTTGCCCGGGCGGATTGTTTTGTGTGACCGGAAACGGTAGCCGGCAGGTTGGACGGCTTATGCTGCTTATGCGTTTTCAGAGCGTTTTTTTCGGATGCCATACCATACCCCCGTCGCGATGAGCAACGCGCCGCCAAGACCACCGAACACATACACAAGGGTGAAATCCTGCCCGGTCTGCGGCAAGCTGCTCAGTCCGGTAATCGTGATGGTGTGGTAAATCCGGTTGTCATAACCGTCGTCAATCCATGCATACAGCCGCGTGCCGGAAGACGGCGTGTTATAGCGGGCGTAAAGCTCAAGGTGTGCTTCGCCGTTATGCATATCGGCACGACGGTCGTTGAGTGTATTGCTGGTAATCGAAAGATAGCTCGAACTCCAGCTCCAGTGAACCGTGCTCGACGAGTTGGTTGTATCTATGGTACCGTCGGCATTGTGCAGATATACGGTATAGAGGCCGGTTCGCGTAGTGCTGTTCAGGGAGCTTGGGCCCTCTATGGTAAGGTATTTGGTGTTCTGAACGTTGACGGTTGCAGTCCTGGAAACACCTGTGGACCCTACGGTTGCAGTAATGGTTGTAGCGGCGTCCGTTCCGGTGGAATTCGATGTAAACGTCATCGTTGCAACAAGGGTGGATCCGCTTGTTGTCAGTGTGGAAGATGTACCGGCAAGCGTACCCGCCGCGGTGTTGGAGTTAGCCCACGTGATGGTATCGCCATTGGAGATCAACGATCCGCCGTATAGCACCGTCAAGGTGAGGGTTGTGTTGTTGGATGAGGTAATCGACTGCGTGACTGGAGTAAGCGAGATGGAAGGCACGAAAACGTCGCATGTAATTGTTTGCGGCGTGGCGCCGCCACCCGGGTCACTGGTCAGCGTAATGGTAGTCGTGCCACTATTGACGGCTGTAATCAGGCCGCTGGAACTTACCGTAGCAACACTTGGACTGCTGGAGACCCAGCTCTGCCCTGTGGCGACCGCGTTTGTGGTCAACTGCTGCGTTGATCCCGGCAAGAGCGTAACGGAAGTGCTGCTGATGGTCAACGCATCAACGATGATGTTGATAGGTGTCGAAGCGACTTCGGCGGGAGCACCGTCGTCATCGGCATATGCGGTTACGGCTGTTGTCGTGCCCGGGACAAGTCCGGTGACCGTAGTCGTATTTCCCGTTGTTGGGGAAAGGGAAATGTTGCCGGCTGCCGCCGGTTCCCAGCGATAAGTCAAATTCGTTTGTGTGGTACCGCTCTGAACTGCAGATGCAGTCAGGCCGACCGTGCCGCCCACAACAATGTGTTGATCCGTACTGGGCGTGATGGACACGCTGTCTACATCCGCCAGTGCAGCATTCGGCAGGCCGATAACGGCCAACATCAGGGCAAGGACCGTAAAGACGGCTGCCGCTTTGGCCAATCGGGTTCGTTTCATAAGTGAGTTCCTCCTTTAGCAAGTTGAACGCTGTTTTCGGAAATGTCTGTGCAATTTGGAACGCATAGGACTGATATCATCATATGAAGCGGGCGGGGTAATGTCAATCGGCACGCATGATCGTTTTCGGTTTATTTACCGGAACGTAACGAATCCGCCTTTTTCGCTTAACATTGTACAATTCGGCGACCTTCGAGGAAGCACGTTTGTGTCAGCGATAAAATGTATTGCCACCGATGAATTCGCGCAAAATTGACGTCGGAGGAATTTCGTCTTCAACGTTGGCTTCAACAAAATAGTTCAGAAATTTTACAATGGAATGCGCCTCGTCGTAATACGGACTCTCAGGCTGAACGGCGGTCAACAGAGGGAAGATATGTTTTTTTAGTACCGAAGGTTCGTATATTAGCGTAGAGTTGAAAATGGCATCCGCATCTTCCTGAAACGGGAAGATCCATTTTTCTTCGCCAGCGCGTACGCTCGCCCACATGGAAAGTGTTCGCTCAATTGAAGCGCCGCGCGTTTCGTTGTCGCGAACCATACGGCGGAGCAACCGAATCGACGTTGTCGGGATACGATTGTGGTCGTCCAGATTGAGCGTTGTCAGGGCGGATACGTAGAGCCGAAAAATCAGTTTTTTATCGACGGCCTCCGGTAGCAAGCCGGGATTGAGACCGTGAAGCCCTTCGATGACGAGCGGCGTATCATCACTGAGACGGAGTTTGTCCCCGCAGTAAAAGCGCTGCTGCTTGATAAAGTCAAATTTTGGCAAATCGACTTCTTCTCCGTTGAGCAAACGGGTCAGGTCGCTTTGAAACTGTTCGACGTCAATGGTGTTAAAGTGTTCTAAATCAACTGTGCCATCCGGGCCGGGCTTGATCTGATCCCGGTTGCGATAATAGTTATCGAGAGAGACGAGCACGGGAGTTTTGCCGTGCACGCGCAGCTGGGTGCACAGACGGTTTGCGCTGGTTGTTTTACCGGAACTGGACGGCCCGGCAATCACGATTGCACGCGCCCCGCGATTGATAATGTCGTCGGCAAGCGAGGCAAACCGTTTTTCATGGAGCGCTTCGTTTACGCGAATCAGCGTACGGACATTGCCGTTGAGCACCATATCGTTCAGGTCGGCAACGACGGCGCAGTGCATCAGACGCCCCCACTCTTCACTTTCGGAAAATACGTTTGCAAGGTGCGGCAGCGATACGTGCTTCGCCGGGACGTTGGGATTCCCTGCCGAAGGACGCAGCAAAAGCAGACCGCCTTTTTTTGCCTGAAGGTCAAAAACTTGAACGTACCCGGTAGAAGGCGCCGTTTCTCCGTAAAAGTAGTCGACGTAATCGTCTACACGGTATACGTCGAAAAAAGAAAACTGCCGCCAGGTTAAGAGGCGGACTTTGTCTTCCTGCCCGTCGCCCTGGAAAAAATCGATTGCATCATCAATGTCGATGCGCTTGCGTTCAAGCTTGCGATCGGCGGCGACGACGTCCTGCATTGCGCGTTTAATGCGATCAACGTCCTGCTGGGCAAGGCGCATGCCGTCACCGATGGTGGCGAAAAGTCCAGCGCCGACGGCATAGTTGATCCGGACACGCATTTTTGGATAGAGTTTCCGCATAGCGAATAAAAAGACGTACAACATTGTACGTTCGTAAACGCGGTTCCCGCGTGCGGTGCCGTAACGAAGCAGCGATACCTCGCCGTTTGCCGCGCGCATTGCCCGGCGGAGCGTTACCCGCTGTGATGGTTTTACGTCCTTTTCCCGCAACGGAATGTAGTTGAGCGTGAAGGTCTCACCCGCCACGTTCGCAGCCAGCGGTCGCGTCCGAAGATCGTTGCTGTCCAATCCCAGTCGCTTAATAATGTCCAACAGGGATTCACCGCAGCGCACGTCGACAGGATGTCCCTCAATTTTTAGTTGCATAACGGCCTCCTTTTCAGGCTACCGGCAGAGTGATATGCTTTCCGTGGACGGAAACAGTGAGACATCAGCCCCACAGAAGCGAAAGCGCCGGTACAACCTGCTTTTTTCTGGAAATAACACCCGGTAAAAACGCGGCGTTGTCCTTTATTTTTACATTAAATGCGTGTTCTACTGTTTCGGCGTCCCCAAGGGTAAGCAACATCGTGCCTTCACGGAGAACGTCGGTCAGCATCAACAGCATCATATCATATCCGCGTTTGTCCATTTCGCGCTTCATGATGGAAAGGAATGCGTCTCTCTTTCCGTAAAGCGCGTCAATGTCGAGCGACGTGATCTGCGAAATGCCAAGAGAGTGACCCGCGATCTGGAACTGCTTGAAATCGGAGAAGTATAATTCGTCCAAATCGTGCTGTCCTGCGGACGAGACGGCAAAAATTTCACGACCGAGGTCTTCAAGGGAGATTCCGGCAATCTTTGCCATACGCTCCGCCATAGATCGGTCGATAGACGTGCTGGTCGGCGATTTAAACACGATGGTGTCGGCAACAATGGCCGCTGCAAGCAGGCCCGCGAGCTTTTTACTCGGCATGACGCCGCGCTCAAAAAACATGTTAGTGATGATGGTGCAGGTACTGCCGACCGGTTCGTTGCGCACATAGACCGGTGCACCGGTTTCCACGTCAGCAAGGCGGTGATGATCAATAATTTCGATGATTTCTGCCTGCTCCAAACCGGGTACGGATTGGGCAAGTTCATTATGGTCGACGAGTACGACGCGTTTGCGGTTTGGACGCAACAGGTGGAATCTGGAAAGCGTACCGACCACACGGTCGTCTTCATCGACGATCGGGTAACTGCGGAAACGCGATTTTAACGTTGCCTCACGCACGTCGTCCACATAGTCGTTCAGATGGAAGGAAACGAGGTTTTCACGGCGGCAGATGCGGGAAACCGGAATTGCCAGGAAAACAAGGCGGCTTGCGGCATAAGCGTCATATGGCGTGGTGACGACGCAGGTTTGCTTGCAATCTGCAATCAATGCGCGGTCGACTTCCGATTCGCATATAAGCAGGCAACCTGCGCGGCGCTCCAGTGCCTGCTTGATGGCTTCCGGCTGGTTGCCGCAGATGACGATGCTGCCTTCCGAAAGTTCCGGCATTCCGGAATGGTTTGGAAGCGCAAGGATCAGATCGCCGGAAAATTCATTGAGTTCGGACTCCGGGTTGAGCAGCCGACCGTCGAGACAGGCTAGAAGATTGAACAACGGCACGCCGTTGACACGGTTGCTGTTGATAAAGCGCATGTCGTAAGAGGCGATCTCTTCCGGCGTCAACATGCCTGCAAGCCGGCCTTCTTCATCGGTAACCGGTAGGGCGGGCACGCTGGCGCTACCGCTTGCAATTGTTTGCCAGGCATGATAGACACTGACCGCGGCCGAGAGGATCGGTGGCGTATCAAAATTCAGATCGGATACCTGTGTGCGGACATTGTGCAAAAGCGGTGGCGCGGCAAAATCGAATTTTTTTAGTACCATCTGCGTCTGGTCGCTGATTTCACCGATGCGCGCAGCGGTATAGGCACGTTCCCCAAGCGCGTTTTTCAACATGGCATAGGAGATAGCCGCTACGATAGAGTCGGTGTCGGGGTTGCGGTGACCTGTAATAAAGATTGGTTCCATTATCCCTCCAAAGATTAAGTGTTATCAAGAAAAATCAAAACCGTATGATACGGTTTGATGCAAAGGCATGAAACGACAAAACCGTTGCAGAAAGCGCAACGGTCGATCAAGGGTCGCTTCTATCTATTGTAACGGTTTTTGCTGGTGTAATCAAGGCTGTACGACGTGATACATAGTGATCGTTCGACCAGCCGGAACGATCGTTCACTCATAAACGGAGCAAGGCATGTTTATATGTAATAAAAAAAGAGATGAACAGATCACACCGTTCATCTCCAAATTAAAAAGATCAAATTACCGCTTTGAGCCAACAAAGAACAGCGCGACCGTGCCCGGACCGGAGTGCGCACCGACGCTGGTTCCGATGTCGTCGATGTGGATCATAATATCGGGATAATGTTCGTGGATCAGTCCCGCAACATACTCAGCGTCTGTTTTTGCATCGCAGTGGCCGATAAAGACGACGTCCGTCATGTCTGTATCGATCGTGTTCTGCATATGCTCAAACAAGGAATGCAAAGATTTTTTACGACCCTGTACTTTTCCGGTTGCAACAAGATATCCTTCGTCGTCAACATGCATGACCGGCTTGATGTTGAGTATCGTAGCGATTGCCGCCGTTGCGCCGCTGATTCGCCCGCCACGCTTGAGATAAACAAGATCGTCAACGGTGAACCAGTGTGCAAAGCGGAGCTTGTTTTCTTCCGTCCACGCAGCGAGTGCGTCCACGTCCAGTTCTTTCTGTTTGCGTGCGGCATAATAGACGAGCAAACCTTCACCGAGCGAAGCGGACAAGGAGTCAATGATTTTGATCTTGCGGTCGGGATATTTTTCTTGAAGTTCCTCCGCGGCGGACTGCGCAGATTGCAGCGTTCCGGAAAGCTTTGAAGAAAAACCGATGTAGAGGACATCTTCGCCTGCCTTTAGCACCGGCTCAAAAGCCTCGATGAAGTTATATGCATTGATCTGTGCGGTGGTTGCCACTTTGCCGGCGCGCATGTTGGCAAAAAAAGTTTCAATCGGCATGTCCGAGTTGCCGGGGATGTAGTGGTACTCTTTGTCATCCATGGTAAAACACATGGGGAGCACTGTGACGTTCAAATCCTTTGCAAAATTCGCCGGAAAGTCGCCGGTTGCGTCGGTAAATATACGGTAACTCATGCTTTACCTCGTTCCCGCGCGCAGACTTGCGCGCTGATTTAAAATTCGCGAAGGGGTAAGCTGCGAATTAATTATAGACATTGTATCGTTTTTTGAAAACGCTGACAAGCATTTCAGCAGGATTTGTGGTTTTAGTTTTGAAACCAAAACCGGATTCAACGATTTCCTATATCTATCACAAGTGCCAACGAAACATACGGCAGGAAAACGTGCATGTTGACGGAGATATGGTATAATAGCGCTGCAAAACAGCATTCGTTACACTTTGGAGTGCACGGAATGCTGTCAAGGTAAATGCTTTGGTGCCAGAATGGCACGTTCATGTCCGGCAGAAACAAAACCGGCAACGATAATCCTTGGAACAGGAGTTTTATTATGAAAAAAGTTCTCTCGGTCGGAATGTCGACCATCGCTTCCATATTGTTGATTTTGATTTTGGTGTTTACATCGATTGGATTGGTCATAAACGACCAGACCTTTACGAACAACGAATTTACAAAACTGGGCGTCAGCGGAGAAATGGGTATTAGCAACGCCGACCTTGTCGCGTCGATGCAGCAGCTTGTGGATTATATGGAAGGCAATGCAGACGATATTTACATTGAGGTAACGCAAAACGGCGAAATGGTGGAAATGTTCGATTATCCGCAGGAAGCCGAGCACATGACGGATGTGCGAGCAATTTACCTGACCATCGCGTCGTATCGCGACGTTGGTGTGTTGGTTATGTTGATTTTATTTTTGTTCGCGGCGGTCATCGATTTTCGTAAAGCTCCGCAACGCCTTTCACAGGGGTATCTCTCCGGTTCCTTCGTAACACTGTTAATCTTTGGGTTCTTAGGAACGTGGGCGGCCCTTGACTTTTCGAATTTCTGGACGTTTTTTCACGAAGCGCTTTTCTGGAACGATCTTTGGCTTTTCGACGGAACGCAGAGCCGTATGATCAACATGCTCCCGGAGAATATGTTTGCAGATATCATTGGTCGTATCGGCCTTTATGCCGGAAGCGTCATCCTCGTTTTAATCGTGCTTAGCATCCTTGCACTTGTGCTTTCATCGGAAGGGTATAAGCGTCGCCACGCAATCGTCCTTGCGCGCAAGAAAGCACGCGAAGACGCCGTGGAGGCACGCAAAAAGGCAAAGGCGGACGCAAAGGCCGCGGCAGAAAAGGAAAAGCGGATCGCTGAAAAGAAAGCGCGGATTGCCGCTGCAAAAGCACGCGCACAGCAAAAGGCGGAAGAGGAAAAGAAAGCGTCCGAGCGCGAAAAGTTGATACAGGAGAAGCGAGAAAAGCAAAAAGCGGCATCAGAGTCGGCTGCCGCCCAGGCAAAGCAGGCCGCCGCAAAGCCGAAGCAGAAGAAAACCACCCGACCGACTGAAGCGAAGAGCCGCCCGTCGGCAAAGCCGCAGTCTGCGCCGGCAAAAACAAGCGGCGGAACGCAGAAACGAAAGAAGAAGAGCAACATTGCAGACGACACGGGGTTCCTGGATGACTGATTATTCTGAGCGCTCGCAGCGGAATTTGATTGCTCTGCGGGAAAAACAAGACGTTCGGATTCTTGCCGTCGAAACATCCTGCGACGAGACGGCCGCGGCAATCGTGCAAAACGGAAGGACAGTGCTTTCAAACGCCGTTCACACACAAATTCCGCTGCATGTGCCGTACGGCGGGGTCGTGCCGGAAATTGCTTCGCGCAGCCATGTGCAAAAAATCGGCCCGGTTGTTGCGCAGGCGCTTGCCGGAGCCAACATGGCGCTGCGGGATGTGGATGCAATTGCCGTAACGAACGGGCCCGGCCTTGTCGGCGCGCTGCTTGTTGGGCTGAGTTATGCAAAAGGCCTTGCGCTTGCCGCAGGGCTACCATTTTTAGGCGTGCACCATATTGCCTCTCACATCGCGGCAAACTATATTACACATCCCGATCTTGAACCGCCGTTTACATGCCTGATTGTCTCTGGCGGACACAGCCACATCGTAGCGGTAGAGGATTATGATTGCTATCGCCTGATCGGGCGCACGCGGGACGATGCAGCCGGGGAAGCGTTTGACAAAGTTGCCCGCGTACTCGGTTTGAGCTATCCGGGTGGACCCAATCTGGAAAGCCTTGCGCTGCAGGGAGACCCATATCGCTATACGTTCCACTCGGCCTTTAATGAAGGCGATGGATTCGACTTTAGCTTTTCCGGCATAAAGACGGCGGTCGTCAACCGGCTGCATAAGGCGCGACAGACGAATGAGGAGATTTCCCTTGCCGATCTCGCCGCCTCATTCCAGCGAACGGTCGTGGATATCCTTTCGGATAAAGCCGTCCGAGCCACACGGACGCAATCGGGCGAAGCAGGCAAAAAACTTGCGCTTGCGGGAGGCGTTTCCGCCAACCGGGCGCTTAGAAGCGCGCTGCAGGAGCGCGCAAAAGCGGCGGGCGTTGCGCTTTATTGCCCGGCTTTTGCGTATTGCACTGATAATGCCGCCATGGTTGGAAGCGCGGCCTATGGTAAACTTCGGGACGAGAATATCGACACACTGTCGTTAAATGCCGTTCCGTATCTCTCTATTGAAGGATGAGAAACAAATTAAAGACGCCGTCGCGATTCAGTCGCGGCGGTGCTTTTTATTTGTTGCGAGAGGTATTTGGGACGATTTTGCTTATGCGGCCTGCAAAAAGAATGGCTTCACAATTACGACATAATTGTATAGCAATGTGTGAAAACTGTGTAAAAATCGCTTGCTTTTTCCACTATCCGCCATAATATTCACGGTGAATTGTGTGGATAACCCCCCTAAAATCGTTGAAATATCGCGCTGAACAATGTGGATAAGTATGTGGACGGTGTGGATAGATTGATGAATATGCAAAAAACCACGAGGAATATCTATGCAAAACTACGGGTGGTTTAGTCGCGTTGATTTTGCATGAAAAAAGGCGTCTCATTGCAAAAAACGAGACCACCTGAATTGAAACGGGGAATGTTCAGCATTTTCTTTAAAGAGTGTTGTTCCGAGAAGAAAACCGCTGTGGGCAAAGGTACGCTCATTAAGCTTCGTCGGTCGCGTCGGCCTCAGAGACCGGGTATTCCGTAAGCGGCTGCCGCACGAGTTCCTCCGCGGCTTCGCGGCGTGCACGCTTTTTTTGCACGGAATGGTAAATTAACATGCCTGCGCCGCTGGCCAGAGCGGTTGCGGCGAAGACGATGATTGCAAAGACATACCGTTGTGTGCCGAGCGCATTCCCGCTGATCGTTGATGTGACGATGGATGGAATACGCGCAAGGGACGTCAATACGATCCACGGCAGCAGCTTGATCTTCGTTAATCCGGCGAAATAGGTGAGCAGGTCTTTCGGCGTGCCGGGAATCAGAAACAGGAAAAATGCCGTTATGTTCAGTGCTTTTTCATCCTTTAAGTATTTCAGGGAGTTGATTTTTTCGCGCGGAAAAAAGACTTCCACTGCCTTGATTCCGATTTTGCGGACGAATAGGAACACGATTGTGCTGCCAAGTACCAGACCGATCCAGACGAGCAGCGTTCCCCAGAACGCGCCGAAGGCATACCCGGCGGCGATTTCCAATGGTTCCGCAGGTATAAACGCAACCACGACCTGCAATACGATCATACCGACAAACAGGACACGGCCCCAGACGCCGCGCGCATTGACCCATTCGCGGAAGACGGAGGGATCGTTGAGCGAACGAATCAATGGTCTACCGACAAAGACGGTCAAAAAAACAAGCAAAAGTATAAAAGCAACGATTGACAGGATCGAAGCAGTCTTTTTTGCGCGTGAAGAAGGAGGCGCATGTTGTGGCGTGTTTTGATTTTGCATAGGCATAGTATAGCATTCCGAAAGGATAGTAAAAAAGTACAACCAAGCAAACTTTTAGAGGAAATTCTTGCAGATCAACGCGTCTTAGCATAATCCGACCGGAAATTCACATAAAAGCATCGTAAAGAGCGGAATCCCTTTTCATCTGACCGAAAATTCTGTACAATACGCGCATGGCTACAGCATTGCTCATTATCATCTATCTTGCGTTTATAAGCTTGGGACTCCCGGATTCGCTGCTTGGTGCCGCGTGGCCGGTCGCCTATGCGCAATTGGGTGTGCCCGTTTCCTATGCCGGACTCATTTCTGTATTTATAACGATAGGAACGGTTGTTTCAAGCCTGATATCCGTGCGTGTCATTCGTCGTTTCGGGACCGGCGTGGTTACTGCGGCCTGCGTGCTGCTGACCGCGTCTGCGCTTATGGGTATCTCGTTTACGGACAAATTCATTTATCTGTGCCTGTTCGCCATACCACTCGGCCTCGGCGGTGGTGCGATCGACGCGGCGTTGAACAACTATGTTGCGCTCCATTATAAAGCGAGCCACATGAGTTTTCTACACAGCTTCTGGGGCGTCGGTGCAACGGTAGGGCCGCTGATCATTGCTTTCTTTCTAGCGCATGGCTCCAACTGGCGCGGCGGTTATCGAACCGTATCGATTATCCAGTTTGTGTTGGCTATGGTGATGGTAGCATCCCTCTCGCTTTGGAAACGTGCTCCCCACGTAGAGACGGTGCAGGCGGATAGCGAACCGATTGAGATCAACAATCGTGTCGCAATCAGCCGTCCCGGTGCCGTTGCTGCGGTGTTATCCTTCTTTTTCTATTGTGCCGGAGAGATGACGACCGGCCTTTGGGCTTCGACATACTTTGTCAGCGTCCGCGGGGTAGCGCCCAGCGTAGCCGCGAGCTGGGGTTCGCTTTTCTTCTTCGGTATTATGGGCGGGCGCATGGTCTCAGGGCTTCTTGCCATAAAGATCAAGGAAAAAACACTCGTTAATATTGGCATTGCAATCGCCGCGATTGGCGCGGCGACACTGGCACTGCCGCTGCCGAAAGAGTTTCAGCTAGTGGGTTTGTTGCTCTATGGAATCGGCTGCGCTCCGGTTTTTCCAAATTTGATTCATATTACACCAAGACGGTTCGGTGCTTCACATTCACAGGCAATCATCGGCCTTCAAATGGCCGCGGCCTACACCGGAAGCACGTTGATGCCACCGCTGGTCGGCTGGATCGGGCAAAAGGCGGGATTTGCTGCGCTCCCCTATTATTTGTTGGCGTGCCTTGCCGCTTTGTTTGTGAGCATTTTAATCTGCAATCAGAAAACAGGGTTTGAAACAAAAAGAAAATCGGTATAAACGAAAGATTAGAGACTTATAAATAACGATGTATTTTGGAGCCGTGCGCAAGGGAAAAGCGCATGGCTCTTGACAAACCCGGACAAAGAGCGTAACTTTCATGTGTTAGAAATGTTATAAAATTACCCGCGGACATTGTGAGCGAGAAAAAATCGAAGCGCGGGGCGGATGGGTAAAGGAGACGAATATATGCAATTATTGATTCACATTACTAATCATGAAAACAGCGTCACTCCGATTTTTTCCAAATTGATGGAAGCGGGCATTCACGGTGCGTCGGTAATGGACTGCCAGGGAATGCTGACGACGTTGAATGAATGCGACAGTGACGACGCACCGCCGATCTTCGGATCGCTGCGTCATTTTCTCAATCCCTGCCGGCAGACCAACAAGCTGATCATGATTGTACTCAAAGACGAAGATATCCCGACTGTAAAAGACATTATCCACAGCGTTGCGGGTGACCTGAAAGAACCCAACACCGGTATCCTTTTCACTGTTCCGGTCATGGGGTGGGAAGGAGTTCCACACAAGTAGTATGCATACGTTATTCTATGTTGCGATTGCAATGATCGCAGGTTTATTAATGACGCGCGTCGTCAAACTAATCCACCTTCCCAATGTAACGGGATATTTGATAGCGGGACTCTTGATCGGGCCGTTTTGCCTGAACCTTCTCGGCAACGAAACGCTGGAAACGCTGGACGTTTTGACGGTTGCGGCGCTGGGCTTCATCGCATTTTCCATTGGAAGCGAATTCAAGCTTGCCCATTTACGGGCGATCGGCAGCAAGATCATCGTTATCACGGTCTGCGAAGCACTTGGAGCCGTTCTCCTTGTGGACGTTGTCGTCAGTCTTTTCGGCTTTCCGGTTCCGATGGCGCTAGCCATGGGTGCAATCGCCGCCGCGACAGCACCTGCGGCGACGCTGCTTGTCGTCCGTCAATATAAGGCGAAGGGTGAACTGACCAGTACGTTACTTCCTGTTGTTGCCATGGACGATGCGATTGGATTGATGACATATGCAATCTCCGTTTCCATTGCAAAAATGATTGCAAACGGGGAAGCGTTTAATATTATGTCAACGATCGTCAGCCCGCTGATTGAGATCGTATTATCCCTGCTGGTCGGCGGCGTAATCGGCGCGCTGGTGGCGCTGTCGAATCGGTTTTTCCATAGCAAAGCAAACCGGCTTTGCATCGCGATTGCGGCCGTTTTGCTTGGCGTTGGGATCGCCAAGCAGTTCGATCTTTCGCATTTGCTGCTTTGCATGGCAATCGGCGCCGTGTATGTAAATCTACGAGATGATGCGATCCACACACTGGAGCACGCGGAAACATGGACGCCGCCGCTGTTTATGATGTTCTTCGTCATCTCCGGCGCGGAGTTGGACGTTGCGGCGCTGCCGTCTCTTGGGCTGATTGGCGTCCTCTATATCGTGGCGCGCGTATGTGGAAAATACTTCGGTGCGTTTCTGGGCTGCACGATTTCCGGAATGCCGAAGAAAATTCGCAAATACCTTGGCTTATCTTTGATTCCACAGGCCGGCGTCGCGATTGGTATCGCACAATTGGTCGTAAGGGAATTGCCGCAGTACGGCTCGTCGATTCAGGCGGTGATCCTTTGCGCGACATTGATTTACGAGCTTGTCGGCCCGGTATTAACAAAGGCTTCTTTGATCAAAGCCGGAGAAATTCAGATCGAAAGTACGAAAAAGCCAAAGAAACCACGACCGCCGAAAATGCCGCAAGCGGCAAAATAAAACGTATTACAAACAAACACCCGAAGCAATTTCGGGTGTTTGTTTTGTATAAAGATGTTGAAACAGAGAAATCATTCGTCGCTCTTTTTTAAATAGCCGTGACCGTGCTGGTAGATTTGGCGGTTGTCGAGCGCCCACTGCCGCTCTGAGAATGCGCCGACGGAAACGCCTTCCAACGCGTCGAACATTTCGTACATTTTGCTGTCGAGCAAGTCGAGCTCCGAAAGCACTTCGGCCTCCGGGAACATCGGCAGTTTCGGACTGCCGAATTCCGCCTGCCCGTGATGGGCGAGCAGCATGTGCTCAATGAGCATAGCCGTTTCCTGCGGGACGCCGAGTATTTCGCAGGCGGCGCTGACTTCGGAAATGCCGATTGAAATATGCCCGACAAGCTGTCCGCGCGCGGTATAACCACCCGCGATGCCGAGATCGCCGGTTTCCAATTCTTCCAGCTTACCGATGTCGTGCAGGATTACGCCTGTATAAACCAGGTCCGGATCAAGTGCCGGGTAGATTTCGATGACGGCCTTGGCCAGCTGCGTGATCGTCCATGTGTGGTGGAGCAGCCCGCCGCGCGTTGCATGGTGCAGCTTGACTGCGGCAGGATAGAACAGCAGCTTTTCCTTCTTTTCGCGAAGGAAGTACTGGACAAGACGTCTCAAGTCGTCGTCCGAGAAACCCTCGGCAATGGCAAACAACTGGTCGAACAGCCACGCCGGATCAAACGGGGCACAGGGAAGCAGCAGTGCCATGTCAACCGGATCGTCCGGTGTGGTGTGGCGGATTTTGTCGATTTTAATCTGTTCCGTGTCTTTCCATATATTGATGGAACCGCGAATTTTTATTACGTCGTCCGCGGCATACACGCCCTGTTGTTCTTTATTATAGTCCCAGAGTTTTGCAACGCATTCGCCTTCACAGTCTGCCAGCACAAGGTCGAGATACTCGGTACCTTTAATGTTGGTTTTTACTGCCACGGTCTTGATGATGCAAAATCCCTCAAATGTCTGTCCGTTACTTTCGTTTAACAGCCGCATGCGGCTCATGGAAGATTCCTCCTTTGGTGAACTGAACAATAAAGTTACTAAATTAAAGTATAACACATTCGCGCGCATCGTGTGCGTGGAATGTAGAACCTGCCGATTCATGCAGGTTTCTGCGTTGCGGGCAAGCAGAGGATGTGATAGAATGGCGCACGTAATAACAAAAAACGGCTGAATCCCGGCATTATCCCACCGACCAGCCCGTGAGCGAATTACATGAGTATATAAATATAGAAGCGATGGAAATATGAACACGACAGGTACGCAAAAATTTGATATCGTTGTCATCGGCGCAGGTCACGCGGGCGTGGAAGCCGCGCTGGCGGCCGCGCGCATGGGACAAAAGACACTGATGCTCACGCTGAATCTCGATTCAGTGGGTCTCATGCCGTGCAATCCGGCAATCGGCGGAACGGGCAAGGGCCACCTTGTGCGGGAAATCGACGCGATGGGCGGCGAAATGGCGCTTGCAGCAGACGAAACGCTGATCCAGATGCGTATGCTCAACACAGGAAAAGGCCCCGCGGTACATTCCCTGCGCGCGCAGATGGACAAGCGTCGCTACCACGAGCGCGTCAAACATGCGCTCGAAATTCAACCGAATGTATACTTGGTGCAGGGCGAGGCGAGCCGATTTTTAACGGAAAACGGACGTATCAGCGGCGTTGTTACAGCGGAAGGATTTACCTATGCCTGCCGTGCCGCGGTAGTCTGTACAGGTGTTTATCTGAAAAGCCGGATTTTGATCGGCAGCTGCATCCGTGAGAGCGGACCCGCGGGATTGTTGCGCTCGGAGACGCTCTCCGACGCATTGGCCGGGCTTGGCATTCCAATTCAGCGATTTAAAACCGGCACACCCGCGCGCGTGAACAAGCGCTCGCTTGATTTTAACGAAATGGAGCGGCAGGATGGCGACGTGCCGACCCCTGCATTTTCGTTTCTAAACGGCAGGCTGGATTTGGAGCAGACGCCGTGCTATTTGACGTATACGAATGATGCGACGCATAAGATTATTCTGGATAATTTAGACCGTTCGCCGATGTACAGCGGATTGATTCACGCGACCGGTACACGATACTGCCCGAGCATTGAGGACAAGATTGTCCGCTTTGCGGACAAAGAGCGGCATCAGATTTTTATCGAACCGGAAGGACGCTCCACCGGCGAGATGTATGTGCAGGGCATGAGCACAAGCCTGCCCGGCGACGTGCAAGTTGAAATGCTGCGTACACTGCCGGGGCTGCACAACTGCGAAGTGATGCGCCTCGGGTATGCGATTGAGTACGACTGCATCGACCCGACCGTGATGGATGCGGCCTTGCACGTACGTACGATTCCAGGGCTGTACACAGCCGGTCAGATCAACGGGACTTCCGGCTATGAAGAAGCCGCCGCGCAGGGACTGCTTGCAGGAATCAACGCCGCGCTGTACCTGAAAGGCGAAGAACCGCTGACACTCGGGCGCGACGAAGCGTATCTCGGTGTGCTCGTGGACGACCTTTCCGTGAAAGGCACACTGGAACCATACCGCATGATGACGTCGCGCTGCGAATACCGCCTGCTGCTGCGGCAGGACAATGCGGACGAGCGACTGACGGAAAAAGCACGTCGGACCGGACTCATCAGTGAAAAGCGGTACGACCTAATGATGCGCAAGCAGGAGCGTGTGCAAAAAGCGCTATCCTCGCTGGACAAAACCGTCCCGCCGGGTGAAGCGCTCAAAAAACTGCTGACCGACAAAGGCGAGAGCGTTCCATCCACTGGCGTCAAACTGTTCGATCTGCTCAAGCGCGTGAACATTCGATACACCGATCTGCTTTCTGTTTTTAATGCACTCGAACCACTGGACTGGGAAACCGAAGAGCGCGTAGAGACGCTGGCCCGCTACGACGGCTATATGCAAAAGCAGGCGGAACAGGTGCGAAGGAATCGTGCCTTGGAAGATACGCCGTTGCCGGGCGACGTCGACTATTTAACGCTCGATGGATTGCGCATTGAAGCGCGGCAGAAGCTCAACAAGCATAAACCCGCGAACATCGGCATGGCGTCGCGTATTTCCGGGGTTACGCCCGCCGACGTCAACGTGCTGTTGATTTATGTCAAACGCGGGTTCCAAGTACAACAGCCGACCGCCTGATGGAGGAAACGCAAAATGAAAGAAACGCTTCACCGCCTGCGTCCGGAGCTTACGGAAAAGCAGCTCGACCAGTTTAGTGCATACTACGCGCTGTTGGTCGACTGGAACACACGTATGAACCTGACCACTATAACGGAAAAAGACGAGGTTGCGAAAAAACATTTTATCGATTCGCTTGTCGCACTGCCGTATCTGGAGCAGGGCGCGCGTGTAGCGGACGTTGGCACCGGCGCGGGATTTCCGGGCCTGCCGCTATTGATCGTGCGGCCCGACTTAAAGATGACGCTGATCGACAGCCTGAACAAACGCGTAAAATTTTTACAGAATGTATGCAAAACGCTTGGACTAAACGCGACGTGCCTGCATATGCGAGCCGAAGACACGGGGCATGACCCGCGGTATCGCGAAAAGTTCGACGTGGTGCTGACGCGTGCGGTTTCCGCGCTGTCCGTGCTGGCCGAGCTAACCGTTCCGCTTGTGACAGTCGGCGGGATCAGCATTGCCTATAAGGGTGATGTAAACGAAGAACTGGAATCTGCCAAGAATGCATTGGATCTTTTACATGCCGAAGCGAAAAAGATCGACATTCCGACTGATTACGGAGTACGGTCTCTGATTATTCTTGAAAAAACCGCTCCTACGGCAAAGGCATATCCGAGGAAAGCGGGCACACCGGCAAAAAAACCACTCTAGGATCAACATGACACAACAAACGAGAAAAACAAAACGAGCACCCGCCCGAAGGACAACGAGAACCGTACGAAGATTTTCAAATCGAACGGTCGTTGGCATTCTTGGTGTTTTACTCGGTCTTTGGTTGATTTACAAAACGCTTACGCTTCAGCCGTTTCGTTGGGGAACGATTGTTGAAGAACTGATTATAGCGCTTTGTGTCGTTTTTGCGTTGCGACTGCTTTGCATTGCAAAACTGCCGCGTGGGCTGGTCGTCGCCAGCCTGATTTTGCTGCCGGCCGGGATTATCGTTTACGGCGCCTATGCATCGGCTGCCGAAGGAGCGAACTTCTATCGTTTTCTTTGTCTTGCCGGGGTGGGAGCGCTTTCGCTGTTGATGGTAAGACTGCTCGACAACCAACCGGACGGCGTGTTGATCGGCGCTATTTTGCTGCTGGTTTCACTGCCGGGGTTGTTTACGGCGGATACGCTTTTTATCGAAGAACTAATGCGCTTGTTCCTAACGGCGGGCGTGTTTTTTGCCATGGTATCGATCCGGGAGAAGTCGCCGTGGATGGCGCTTTGCGCCGCGCCGCTGTTTGGGCTTGCCGGAACGGCGGGGCTGTATGCGGTGTTCATCGCAGCGGGCACAGCCGCGGGAATACTGCTTGCAGCGCCAAAGAAGCAACGGGGGATTTGGGTTCTCTCGGCCGCACTTTCCGTCGTGCTGGCGTTGGGGGCACTTTTGCTGGTGAAGCAACTATCGCTGCTGCCATCTTCGTTGACAATGCAGAATGCGATGCAGGCAAGTGCCTCGACTGAGCTGTTTGAATATCATCTTGTCCGTGTGTTGGCGATGGGCGTTTTGCTGTTTGCGCTACGGTTTTTTTCTGCGAACGAAGACACGGCGATACCGTTGGTGTTTGCGTTGCTGGGCGGCGCGATGATTCGGTTGATTTTTTCAGGCGGCGCGCCGGATGTTTCGATGGACATGCCGCTGCTTGTGGCGCTTGGCGGAGCGGGCATTGCAAAGACTGCACGCGGCGTTCGACGATAATATGCAACAAATCCTGCATATTTTTTAATTTTGCAGGATAAATGCAAGGAACAGTATATTACAATTTTCCGCGGTTTTCCGCGGTTTTTTCATACTTTGGCGGTTGCATTTTTATAGAGTACAATGTATAATCTCCCATAATGGGGGAGAAGAGCATCTAGCAGACCGATTCGAATGTAAAAATACGCGAATGACCGAACCGCAATATTATTTTTTACAGAGCAAAGGTGTTTATAGATATACAATAACCTAAAAGGAGACGGAAACATGAAAGAGTATCTGGAATCCCTGGGCATCATCGCACCCAAAGCGATCTACCACAATGCAAGCCCCGCGGCATTGACCGAGAAGGCTCTTGCGCGTGGCGAGGGGACGCTTGCCGACACCGGCGCGCTTGTTGTTTACACCGGGAAATACACCGGCCGTTCACCTAACGACCGCTTTATCGTAGACTCACCCGACGTGCACGACAAAATCAACTGGAACAGGGCAAACGTTGCCATCTCGCGTGAACGGGCGGACGCCATCTACAACAAAATGACCGCGTATTTGCAGCACCGCGACGTGTTTGTGTTTGATGGATATGCTGGGGCAGACACAAAATATGCACTTCCCGTACGGGTCGTCAATGAGCTGGCCAGCTCTTCATTGTTTGTGAACAACGCATTGATTCGCCCGACAAAAGAGCAGTTGGAATCCTTTGTGCCCGGCTTTACCGTGCTTGCGGCGCCAGGGTTCAAGTGTGTTCCCGAAGTGGACGGCGTCAATTCCGAAGCAGCGATCGTGCTGGACTTTGAGAAAAAACTTATCCTGGTAGCCGGATCGCAGTATTCCGGTGAAATCAAAAAGGGTATCTTTACCGTCATGAACTTCCTGATGCCGCAGGCAGGCGTTTTGCCAATGCATTGCTCCGCCAATATCGGAACGCAAGGTGATTCCGCGCTGTTCTTCGGTCTCTCTGGAACAGGCAAAACCACGCTTTCCGCCGATCCGAACCGAAAACTTGTCGGCGATGATGAGCATGGCTGGACTGAGGACGGCATCTTCAATTTCGAAGGCGGCTGCTATGCAAAGTGCATCAATCTGTCTCAGGAAAATGAGCCGCAGATATGGAACGCTATCAAGTTCGGCGCGCTGGTTGAAAACGTTGTAATGGACGACGAACGGCATATGGACTTTGACGACAACACCTACACTGACAACACCCGTGTAGGGTACCCGGTCGAGTTCATTCCGAACTGCGTGATCCCCGGCGTCGGTGGGCAGCCGAAAGCGGTCGTATTCCTCACGGCGGATGCGTTCGGCGTTATCCCGCCGATCAGCAAGCTCGATAAAAACGCAGCCATGTATCATTTCGTTTCCGGCTATACAAGCAAACTCGCCGGGACCGAACGCGGCGTTACCGAACCGCAGACGACATTCTCAACGCTCTTCGGCGCGCCGTTTATGCCGATGAACCCTTCGGTTTACGCCGAAATGCTTGGCGAGCGCATCGACAAATATGATGCGAACGTATTTCTGCTCAATACAGGTTGGTGCGGCCATAAAGCGGGCGACGGCAAGCGCATGAGCATCAAATACACCCGTGCGATGCTGACAGCAGCACTGACCGGCGAACTGGACAAAGCCGGCTATGAGCTCGACCCGATTTTTAACGTTCAGGTTCCGAAAGCCTGCCCCGACGTGCCGGATGAAGTGCTTTCTCCGAGAAAAATGTGGGCGAAGGAAGCGGGCGAGGCGGCCTACGAAGCCACCGCAAACGATCTGGCCGCGCGTTTTGAAAAGAATTTTGAAAAGTATGAACATATGCCGAAGCATATTGTTGATGCTGGCCCGAAAGCAAAGAAGTAACTTTTATACAAGGTAAGAATACAAACCAGGCGCTTTCCGTCCTGCGGAAGGCGCTTTTTCCGTGCAAGTATGACAGAATAGCAATCCGTCTTGTCCGGATCCCGGACCGGTTCGTAAGGGCTTCCGCAGCAGTTCTGCTCTCCCTGCTGGCTGTTCGGGATCGTCTGGACCCTGATGATGAAAGCGTATCCGACGTCGGATCAGGGCATTCTTTATGAAAGCGCGCGGATGATTGTCAATCAGGATTTTCCGAATTGCGGGATGCCAACAGTTATCTGCACTTCGTTCGATTTATACAATCCGGTAAAAGAGAGAGATCGTCTGGATCGCGCTTTTTTGCGCGGCGACAGTTTACATGAAACCGAACGCATGGATTTTCGTTGTTTCAATTGCGATCGTTCTGGGGCTTATGGCAATGCGTGAACGCAGCTGGGGCCCGTTGATCGTCGCCGCCATAGCGGTGATCGTCTGCATACCCCTGCCGAAGATCGCGCAGCGTGCATATGAATCGCGTATCGGCACCAGTGTTGGCGAAGGGTATCCTATGTCGAGCTGGATGGCAATGGGGATGGAAGAAGGGGCGATGGCCTGCGGTTGGTATAATAGTTATTCGCAGGAGATGAACCGACGTTTACCAGCATCTGGATCACTGAGGCGGTACAGCAATATGCTGCACCGGAACCACTGGCGGACATTATATACAGTGATCAGTTCGACAGCGTATTTCGGTTTGTGACCGGCAAGATGATTAAGCTGTTATACTTCGGTTTTGCGTTAGGCGCGGCGGGATTGCTGCGCAAACGGACGGAAGAACAAATTCTGCTGCCACTGATCATCCTGGGCGGCGTACTGTTCCACTTGATATTTGAGGCAAAGTCCCAGTATGTGTTGGAGTATCTTCCGCTGTTTGCTCCGATTGCAGCGTATGGAGTTTTTCAAACCGGCAGAGTTGTTGAGCGTTTGAGTCAACGAATATTCAAACGTAGAAATGAAAAAAACAGAGGAACCTGATATGTAAAGATTTTTATCAAAAAATCACACCTTTGAGGGTGCAAACAATCGGGGTAAAAATCCTGTAAAAAACCGCTTGTACAGCCTGTTGCTTCCTGTTATACTAATAGGCCGACTGTTTGAGTTCGAAAAGCTATTTTGAACAATCAGCCGGTGCCGGAGGGGGCAGGTTGTTCGTTTTTATAACGACTGTGACTTTCGGCGACTATATCTGAGGAGAACCGATATGCGAAGGCGACTGACAGGCCTACTGGATCGTTCGTTCTGGCAAGCGGCACTTCCGCTGGCGCTTCCTATAGCGTTTCAAAATTTATTGATGACGTCGTTCCGGCTGGTCGATACGCTTATGATCGGGCGCCTCGGCGATGTTTCCATTGCGGCGGTCGGCCTGGCCGGGTACGCTTCTTTTTTGGTTGAATTAATTTCGTTTGGCATGGCAAGCGGCAGCGCCGTGTTTGTCGCGCAATATCACGGCGCGAACAATCGGGACGGTATCCTTCGTACTTATGGCACGATGCTGTTGTTTATGGTTCCCGTCGGGCTGCTGTTCACCGTCGGTGTCGGCGTATTTCCCGAATTCGTAATGAAACTTTTCACGGATGATGCGGCGTTGATTGGTGAAGGCGTGCGATACCTGCGTTTTGCGTGTATTTCCTACGTTTCGCTGACGGTCAATATGGCGATATCAACATTGCTGCGCTGCACGGAGCAGGTGCGCGTCCCAATGATCAGCAGTGGCGTCAGCGCTGCACTGAATGCAGTGATGAACTATGTGTTTATCTTTGGCGCGTTTGGCCTTCCGGCAATGGGCGTCGCGGGTGCAGGCCTTGCAACGGCGATCTCCTCACTGCTGAATCCGCTGTTGATGCTTGCTATCTCCATTGCGAAAAAGAACATTGTCGTCGCGCCGCTGAAGAAGATCTTTGCGATCCGCGGCTTCTTTAAAACCTTCTGGTCGCGTGCTCTTCCGGTGCTTCTAAACGAACTTTTTTGGAGTCTTTCTGTGGTTGGAATCAATATGGTTTACGGTCGCATGGGCACGGATAACTATGCCGCGCTGACGGTGGAACGAACCCTTGAAGGCTTGGTGTTTGTCTTTTTCGTTGGCATCTGCAACGCCTGCAACATCCTTGTGGGGAAAGCTGTCGGTGCGGGGAAGATTGAAGAAGGAAAGACGATGGCAAAACAATTTTTGGCATTTACGCCGATGCTCGGCGTTGTACTGGGGTTGCTAATTGCCGCGCTCCATGCGCCGCTTGTCGGTATGTTCGATCTTTCCGACACAGCGGCAGCCACAGCGCGAACGATGCTTTTAATCTTTGCCGTGGATGCGATCATCCGGTATATTCCGTATGTAGAAGTGGTCGGCATCTTTCGCGCGGGCGGGGAAACCCGATACGGACTGCTTACGGACGTGCTGTCACAGTATTTGTTCATCATGCCGACCGTTGTGCTCTGCGGTTTGGTTTGGAAATTGCCGTTTATAACCACGTATCTTCTTATGCTGATCGTGGACGACATTTCCAAGCTGGCGATCACGATTCCATATTTCAAAAGCATGCGCTGGATCAAGCCGATTACCGACGTCTCGCCGCACGTGGAAGAGGAAACGCAGATCCTTTTGCAAACGGGAGAGGAAACGGGTATACTATAGCCGTTATACAAGATTACGGGTATCGGCGGAGCGCGGGAAACACATGTATGCGTCCGTCGATTGGGAGAAGAAAGTATGCGTAAGGCGCGCCAGGGAATACGACCGATCCGCGTGCTTCCGCTGGGGTTTATCTGTATTATCCTCATCGGAGCACTGCTTTTAATGCTGCCGATTTCAGCAAGGAACGGCACTTCCATGCCATTTTTAAACGCATTGTTTACGGCGACGAGCGCTTCCTGCGTAACCGGGCTTGTTGTCGTGGATACCGGTACATATTTTTCGCTGTTTGGTCAGATCGTTATCCTTTTTCTGATTCAGCTTGGCGGACTTGGCTTTATGACCATGGCGACGATCCTGTTTTCGCTGACCGGTCGAAGAATCTCGCTGCACGACCGCATGACCATGGCGGAAGGGCTTGGCGAGAACCGTTTACAGGGAATTGTGCGGCTCAGCCGCGCTGCGCTTCTTGTAACGGCGATTTTTGAGTTGGTTGGTACGGCGTTGCTCTCCGTTCGGTTTATCCCCATATACGGGACGGTGCGTGGAGTCTGGTATGCGCTGTTCCATAGTATATCCGCGTTTTGCAACGCAGGTTTTGATCTGATCGGCGGGTATAGTTCCTTCACCGGTTACAGTACGGACCCATATATCCTCTTTGTGCTCATGATGCTGATCGTCTGCGGCGGGCTCGGCTTTTCGGTTTTGCTCAACATCCGTCGGGAACGGCGCTTTAAGCGGATGCGGCTGCATACGAAGATCGTGTTGACCGGTACGTTGATATTGATCGTAGCCGGAACGCTGTGTTTCATGATTATTGAGTATGACAATCCCGACACCATCGGCAATATGCCGTTTTTCCAGAAATTGTTGAATTCGCTGTTCCAGTCGGTAACGCTGCGCACGGCCGGGTTCAATACCATTGACCAATTTTCGCTGCGTGACGCCAGCAAGGGCGTGAGTGTGTTGCTGATGCTCATCGGCGCCGGTCCCGCCGGTACCGCGGGCGGTCTGAAAATCACGACGATCTTTACACTGGTGCTTGCGGTGCGTGCGTACTTGCGTGGACGCTTCGACACCGTGGTGTTCGGCCGCACCATTCCGCTGGAGCAGGTGCGCCGTGCACTAACGCTTTTCTTCTTTGGGTTGATGTTCGTCGTGGGCATGACCATCGTCGTTTCAACGGTGGAGCAGCACCATGCGGCTGGGTCGCTCGGCATTATGAACCAGCTGTTTGAATCGACCAGCGCATTCTGTACCGTCGGTGTGTCCAGCGGCGTAACGGCGGCGAGCAGTGTGCTTTCACGCATTTTTATCATCTGCATGATGTTCATAGGCCGTGTCGGGCTGTTGACCGTTGCGATGTCGCTTGTGGAAGGCGGCGTGAAAGAGACGGTTTTGCATTATCCGACAGAGGATATATTGATCGGCTAACTGGACGCCAAAGGTTAAGATTGATTACAAGGAGAGAAGAGCATGAGTAAAAGCTTTATCATCATTGGTCTGGGGCGCTTTGGCATGAGCACGGCAAGAATGCTTACGACGCTCGGCCATGAAGTGCTCGCCGTCGACAAACGCGCCGACCGGGTGAACGCCATTAAGGAAAGCGTAATGCACGCCGTTCAAGCGGACACAACGGATGAGCGTGCGGTTTCACAGCTTGGCATACGTAACTTCGACTGTGTCGTCATTTGCATTGGTGACGATATTCGTGCGTCGGTGCTTGCCACGGTGCTTTGCCGGGAGATGGGCGCAAAAAAAATTGTTGCAAAGGCGCAGGACGACCTGCACCAGAAGCTTTTAATCAAAACCGGCGCCGACCGCGTTGTCCAGCCGGAGCATGACGGCGGCATCCGCCTTGCGCGGTCGTTGGTTGCGGAAGGCGTGCTCGATTCGCTCGACCTCTCGGAAGAATACAGCATCAATGAAATTGAAGTCCCGCGCGACTGGGTCGGACGCTCTCTTGCGCAGATCAACGTTCGAAACAAATTCGGCTTTTCAGTTATTGCGATTCGCCGTGACGGGCACGTTGCTGTCAACATCGATCCGAACGAACCGTTCCACGCGGACGACTCCATCTATGTTCTGGGCGACAACAAAAGCCTGGAGAAGATCTAATAGATATACAAACACAAACGACGGCGCGAAACAATCGCGCCGTCGTTTTTTAGAAGGCTGTTCTGCGCAATGATCGTTATGGGATTGCACTATGTCCTGTGGTTTGTTAAAATTTTTCAGACGGCATTTCACACTTCAAAATAAACATGGCGCAAGGGGAATGGTATGCATAACAGCAAAAAAACACTGCAACAAAAGCTGCATGCGCGAAAAATCAAGCAGCCGCCGAAAGTGATTTATTATATTCTGGGGTACCTCTGGAAGCTTCTTTATTTTAAAAAACTTGGCCTGCAAATCGACATCAAGGACGATCCACGCAAGTGTAAAGGGGCGTATATCATTGTAAGCAACCACGCCTCCCGCTTGGATTATATCTATACGGGCATTGTTCTGCTGCCGGACACGCTGAATTTTGTTGCCGGATACAATGAATTTTTCCGTTCGCACTTGGCGACAATCTTTCGCCTTTTGCAAATCATTCCAAAGAAAAATTTTACGCCGGACGTTTACACGATCAAGGAGATTGCGCGCATCATTCGCGGCGGCGGGCGCGTTATCCTGTTCCCAGAGGGCATGAGTTCCATCGGCGGCGGTAATCAGCCGTGCGCAATTGGCAGCGGCAAACTGCTCAAGCATTTCGGTGTGCCGGTCTATGTTTCCAAGATATCGGGCGGGTATTTGACCAGCACCAAGTATTGCCTGGACGAGCGACCGGGTCGTGTGGAAGTCGTGATCGACAAACTCTTTGCACCGGAGCAGCTTGCGGAACTGAGTGCCGACGAGATTCAGGAACAATTGAACGAAGCGATCCACAACGACGACTATGAGTGGAACAAAACCGCAAACGCCGCTTTTGACGGCCATGGACGGATTGCGTATAAACTGCATACGCTTCTATACCGCTGTCCGCGCTGCGGGCGCGAGCAGACGATGCAAGGCAAGGGAGATACGATTGTTTGTACGGCCTGTGGGAACGGTGCGCGGATCGACGACGCCTACCGGCTGACGCCATTGGACGAAACTTGCGTAATCCCGGACACGCCGCGCAGATGGTTCGATGATGAACGCAAGGCCGTTTACCATGCATTGTTGGATCAGTCGTTCCACTTGAGCGAGGATGTTACGCTTGGCATACTGCCAAAGGACCGGTACCTGAAAAATCAGGCGACGAGCGAACCGGCCGGAACGGGAAAAATTACGCTTAACCACAGCGGCTTTACATACGAGGGAACAAAGGACGGCAAGCCGTTTTCGTTTCACCTGGAACCCCGGCTTTTGCCGACATACGGCATGTGCACGGACGTTTCGCGGTTTTATACGTTTTTCGACGGCGAGTTTTATGAATTTTATCCGCAAACCGAATGTGTTGCCAAGTGGTTGCTTGCAACGGAAGAGCTCCATCGAATGCACGGCGGCGATTGGAAAAACTTTTCATATGTGGATACGTACGCATAAGATGGACCAACCGCAAATAGACCGACCGAAAGGAAGACCGGATGCCTCATAGCGCAGAATCAAAGGTTACGTTGGATTTACACGGTAAAAACCAGTACCAGGCGCGGATTTCCATTGAAGCGGCGCTTCGGCGAAGCAACGGCATTTATCGGATTCATGTGATTCACGGTTATCACCGTGGAACGGCGCTTCGCGACATGATTCGAGAAGAATATGAAAACGATCCACGCATCCTGCGTCTGCAACCCGACGGGGACAGCGCGACTGATTTGATTTTGAAGGAATTATTTTAAATTTGTTACGTGGCTGCTTATAGTGCGCCGGACGAATTGGACTTCAACGCTAAAACGTGAACTTTTCAGGATGCATTTATGCTTTTAGAAACAAAATGTATGATCGTTCGTGGTTTTGTTATGAAATATGCGTTTTTTGAATTAAAAGCGCAAAAAATATTTGCAAAAGCCGCTGATGGAATAAAATCAGTTAGGTTAATGAAAAAGCAGGGCATGACATTGGAAGACGTTCAAACGGGGCAAACAAAAGACAATTCCGGAAACTGGGCAGACGTATACGTATATGGAATCGTACGAAACTAACGGCTGGCGATGAAGCAACACCTTTTGCTTTTTGTAGATCAAGTGCAACGCACTGCACTGTAGTTTCCGGAACAAAAGCATGTGTTGCATGTTTTTGTCTGGGGAGTCCAGCGCGATTCAAAGATTATGTAATCACAAATTAGGAGCATTGCAGATAGAGATTCAAATAATACGCCCTTCGTCTTACCCAGTGAAAGACGAAGGGCGGTTGCGTTTGAATGTGTCAATTCCGGCAGAACAGTGCAGATGTATCCGAAAGTGGGGTTGTGAGATTAAGTTGTCTTTTTTGCCGCAGTCCGCTCGATCAATGCTTCATAGCGCTTGACGGCCTGTTCGGCAATGTCGTCCCAGGAGAGATAGATGGTACGGCGTGCCGACTGGCCGATTTCTTTTGTGGCCTCAGGATTGACAAGCGCGCGCTTGATGACACTGTAAAGGCTTTCCGTCGAATCCTCGCAGAGGAATCCGTTCTCGCCGTTCGAAATCGGTTCGGCGGTTGCGCTGCCGCGTACAACAACGCTTGGTGTACCCATTGCAGCCGCTTCGCGCACGACCATCCCGGACGTATCGTACAAGGATGGGAAAACGAACAGGTCTGCGTTTTCGTATAAACCGTACAGATAGGTTTCGTCCGTGATGTGTCCGGTGAACCGCGTGTTTTCACCGAGTCCGAGCTCGTTTACCTTCGCCTGAATCGCACGCGCGTCCGGACCTTGCCCTGCCAATACGAGCGTAAAAGTTGATCCTTGGTTCTTCAGCATAGCGCAACTTTCCAAGATGCGCAGAATATTCTTTTTCCAGTTGATCTGACCGCAGTAGAGCAGAATCGGCATGTCCGGAAGGTTGAAATAAGCCTTAGCAACGGCGGCCCGCTCCGCGCTTGGCGAAACGTCCGGCGTGCCGTTGGGCATAATAAAGATTTCACCGTTGTAGCCGTAGTCAAACAGGGTTTCCGCAGAGCTTTGACTTACCGTCCAAACTTCGTTGCAGCGTTGATAGAAATTCACGATGGTTGCAACGGCGAAGTTGGCCAACATCTCGGCACGCGTTAATTGGTAAAAGTCGTCGTAATAGCGCGAATGAAACATCCCGATGACGGGAATGCCGCGGCGGCGTCCGATCCGTTGCGCTTCAAGGCCGGAGATAAATGGCGAGTGTGCATGGATGACATCCAGCTCGATACAGCGCATACGTGCGTCGTAGTGCGTGTCCAACTGCGGGATTCCAGTGTTATATTGCCGCTGACGCGGAACTTCCATACTCATGAAATCCACAAGCTCAAATGGATATCCGCCGCGATAGCCTGTGTCAGCCATCGGCGCAACGACATAGCATTCTTCGCCGCGCTTGACGAGCGACGATGCATAGTTATAAACAACGCGTCCGACGCCGTCTACAATTGGTAAGAACGTGTCGCTGAATTGCCCTATTTTCATAGCATTTTTGCCTTTCTTTTGTTGTAATCTACACGTAAACTGCGCGATAGTCTGTAGCAAAAATAGTGTACCGAAACGCCTTGGCGTGCCCGGTCAAAGACCGCCTGACGACCTGTTGGGTACATCCATTCTACCATAATATAAAAAAACATGTTATGATAAAAGCCAAGCTTTATGCTGACTTTACAGGAAAGGAATCCGTAATGAAACGAGCAATCGCCGTTGTATTAATCCTTTGTTTGTTTTGTATGACGGGGCTTAAGGCGGCACTTGCTGAAGCACGCGTTACGGGTGATTTGGACGGCGACGGCATAAGCTGCGCAAGCGACGCGGCGCGGGTTTTGCGCGCGACGTGCGGAATGGAGACGCTGGATGCGGCGACGTCCGCCCTTGCGGACGCAACGGGCAATATGGAAGTTGGTGGCGCTGATGCTGTGGCGATATTGCTGTATGCATCCGGTAGGATTGACGCTTTTTCCGACCTCGGCGTCCTTTCAAGCGAAAGTCTGCTGGGAGAACGGCATCTCGGTCGATTTTCCTATCGAGGTATCGTTTTAAAAAACGACGGGTACGTCAGCAGTGACGTAAGCGTGACCATAACCGAACTGGCGCGGGACGACTATGAGTACCAGATCGCGGACGTCTATGTGAAGAATGTTGAAAGCATTCGAACAGCGTTTGGCGGCGGAGGATACGTAGCCGGAAAAGAACTCACGCAGCAGATAGCGATTGACAACGGTGCAATCCTTGCAATCAATGGGGACGGATACTCAAGCCAGAAACTTGGCCCCATGATTCGCAACGGCGTTTGGTATCGCGATACGATCAATCGCGACAGCGATGTATGTGCATTGCTTTACAATGGCGAAATGAGAACCTTTGCGGCGGGAAAAGTCACGCTAAAAACGCTTGAAGATCAGGATGCTTACCAAACGTGGACAGGAGGCATACGCTTGCTTGACGACGACGGGCAACCGTTGGACTCCTTTCATTGCCCTAATTCACTTCTTTCACGCAATGCGCGGACGGTGGTCGGGTACTATGAACCGGGACATTATTGCTTTGTAACGATCGATGGCAAGAAAAACCCGGAATCTGCCGGAGCTACGGTTTTGCAAACTGCGAGACTGATGTCATCCATCGGGTGTGTTGCCGCATATACGCTCTGCGGCGGGAACTCATCGGTGATGACGACGCAGATGAAAATTTTGAATTGCAATCCAGACGGAGGAAGGGCGGCGAGCGATATTATTTATATCAGCGAACCCGTCGGAATAGATGGCGAGTCATGAAGAAGCGGAAGATTACAATACTGATCGTCGCGCTGCTTACACTGGTACTGTTGACGGCAACAAGCGCGCAGGCGATCTTTATCCCGGTATCCGGTGATGTGAACGTGGACGGCATATTGAATGCAGCGGACGCCGCGGCCATGCTGCGCGCGCTGGAAGCCGATATATTGACAATCGAGGAACGATCGGACTGCGATTTTACGCAAAACGGTGTAATCAACGACATCGACGTACGGGTCGCGTTGTTTTATGCGTGTGGTGGAATTGCCGATTTGGACGCTTTTGGTGAGCGGATTTCGAGCGGCCTTTGCGATGAAGCGTTGTTTGATCATTTCTCATATACCGACGTGATGAACGAGGGAAATGGAAACTATAAGAGTGAAAATGTCTCCGTCACAATTTCGGAAGGATACTATAAGGAAGCAGTTTACCATCTTGCGGACATTTATATTCAGGATATCAGCTGCTTTGCCAATGCGTTTTCAAGCGAAGAATACAGAGGCAGATCGCAAACAGTGAAAACCATCTTCAACAACACGCAAAATGCGATCATCGCCATCAACGGAGATTTTTATTCTTTGCATAAACGCGGACCGATCGTACGCGACGGAATTATTTATTCCAGCAGGATATCGCGTGATCTCGACCTTGGGCTGCTGCTGACCAGCGGCGAATTGCTGACCTACCGTTACCGCCTGCTAACAAAGGATACTTTTGCAGGTATGGAGGTTTACCAAAGCTGGGTGTTCGGCCCGGCGCTGCTGGATGAAGATGGGAACTCAAAAACGAAGTTCCGCAGCGCGGTCACACCGAAAAACCCGCGCTCCGCACTTGGCTACTATGAGCCGGGGCACTATGCTTTTATAGCGGTGGACGGGCGCTCTTCGGAATCGCGAGGGCTTACAATGAAAGATCTTTCGCAGCTTTGCGAAGACTTGGGGATGACAAGCGCCTATAACCTTGACGGCGGGCAATCGAGCGTGATGCAGGCGGCAAATGGCGCGGTCAACGTGCCCTACGGAGGCGGACGCCCGGTTAGCGACGCGTTGGTCATTTGCGAATTGGCAATCCCGGACACGCCGCAGGCACAGACTGGCGCAGACGACGAATCGCGAGGCTAAAATAAAGGAATCGTTTGATTTTAAGTGGTTTGCGCCGACTGCTATTGAACAGACGGCGGTAAAAAAGACTCGCAGATAATGGGCTAAAGCAATGGAAGATTTATTTTCAAACAATATAGAGGAAAACGCGCCGCTTGCAGATCGCATGCGCCCGCGCACACTGGACGAGTTTATCGGCCAGGCGCACATCGTTGGCGAAGGCAAGCTGCTGCGGCGCGCAATTTTAACCGACCGGTTGCAGTCGTCGATTTTCTTCGGCCCTCCGGGCACGGGCAAAACGACGCTGGCTGCTATTGTTGCAAACGCAACAGGCGGTGCGTTTGTTAAACTCAACGCTGTCACTGCAGGGGTCAAGGAACTGCGTGCAATCGTGGAGGACGCACAGAACCGGCTGAAACTCTACGGACAGCCGACGTATCTGCTGTTGGACGAATGTCACCGATGGAACAAGACGCAGTCGGACTCATTGCTGCCTGCGCTGGAAAAAGGTACGATCCGGTTTATCGGCTCGACAACGGAAAACCCGATGATCTCGATGACGAGCGCCATCGTGTCCCGCTGCCGGGTGTTTCAGTTTTACCCGCTTTCACCGGCGGATGTGGAACAGGCGATTCAAAATGCGCTTGATGACGAAGAACGCGGGTTTGGCAAACAGAAAGTGCGTTTGGACGAGGACGCGATACACGCGTTTTCGGCAATCGCCAATGGCGACTGTAGAAACGCACTCAACGCGTTGGAACTCGCCGTTTTAACCACGGAAAGCGACGACGCGGACGAAATTCACATTACGAAAGAAATCGCCGCCGAGTCCAGTCAGCGAAAGGTAATCAAATGCGACGAACAGCTGTTTTATGATATGCTGTCCGCGTTTTGCAAGAGCCTGCGCGGCGGTGATTCGGATGCGGCGCTTGCCTGGTTTTCGCGGCTGATTTATGCTGGCGTCGATCCTCGTATCATCGCGCGGCGGTTGATTGCACACGCCAGCGAGGACGTTGGGCTCGCCAACCCGCAGGCAATGGTGCAGGCGGTTGCTGCAGCGGACGCGCTGGAACACATCGGCCTGCCGGAAGCGCGGCTTTCCCTGACACAGGCGATCATTTTTATATGCGAATCACCGAAGTCCAACAGTGTTGTCGAAGCAATGTCAAACGCGATGGCGGACGCGGAGCACAGCCTGGATGAACCCGTGCCGATCCACTTGCGAGACACGTCGTTTGCAGGCGCTGGAAAGTTGGGGCATGGGAAAGGGTATCTTTACCCGCATAACTATCCCGGACATTGGGTACAACAGGAGTATATGCCGCCGTCACTGAAAGGCACACGCTACTATGCGCCGTCCGACCAGGGGCAGGAAGCAAAAATTAAAGAGAACCACGAACGCCGTGAAAAATTGCGTAGCGGCGAAGGCCTCAACAAAGGAGATGACAAATGATGGGAGCGTCTGGCGGCATTCAAGCCGTACAACTGTTTGTCGGTATATTTTCCGGCACGTTCGGGTTAATAGGGCTCGTATTTCTTATTGTCGGAATGAGCTTTTCCGCAACTTATAAACGGAAGCAGAATCTGTGCACGTCCTATGCGGAAGGCAAGGTCAGCGCATTTGAGGGGCAGAACATGTCCACGGCCATTCGTCTGGTATACTCGTTTACGATCGACGGTCAGACAATGCAGCACATTTCCTCCTATGCAAGCAACGCGCCCGGACTGCTGGTCGGACAGACAGTACATATCCATTATGATCCGCAGAACATCGGCAATCTATATGTGGAAGAGGAAGTTCGCCAACAGCGTACATTCACACGCATATTCACAATTCTCGGTGCGGTTTTTTTCGGAATTGCGCTGATCGTGGCGGCTGTTTTACTGGGGCTTGCCGCTTGAATCTTCCTATGGGGAGAAAACAAGGACATTTCGGACATTTTGTGAATATTCACGGGCTGTCATTGGCAGTTGCACGGCCATATGGTAAACTGGACGTTGCGAAAATGCAAAGGTGTGTTTTTGCGGAAGGAGCATTGAATACATGGCGAGAAGAAGAAGGAGAGCATCGGCTGCGCGCAAGACGCTGATTTTTATCTTGCTTGTCGCATGCTTGGTTGCGCTCATTCTTTACCTGAAAAACGGCGGAACGGGAGCAAGCAGCGACTCGACCGCCCAGATCGAGATCAACGAGGTGATGACCTCGAACAAAGGTGCGGTGCCGGACGAGACCGGTGATTTCCCCGACTGGATCGAGATCTATAATACGACCGATTCCGCGCTGGATATTTCCGGCTATGGTCTGTCGGACGACTTGCTTTCCGCCGCAAAATGGACGTTCCCTGAAGGATCCGTTATCGAGGCGAACGGCTATCTTGTTGTATTTTGCAGCGGTGAACCGACCCGCGGCTCCATGCACACCGGGTTTAAGCTTTCCGCATCCGACGATGTGATTTTAACTACGGTGTCGGGGTCGGTCATTGACAGCATTTCGCTGAAGTCGGTCGACAGCGGATATTCGCTCGGTCGTAGTGCGGATGACGGGACGAGCTGGGTGCAGATGTTGCCGAGTCCGGGATATTCGAATACGGACGAAGGCGCGGCCGCATATCTTGCGACGCTGTCCGCGAGTGCGGACGAATCGATTGGCGTCTATATCAACGAATTTATGCCGAGCAACGCGTCGACGATCGTTGGACCGGACGGTACATACAGCGACTGGATCGAGCTTTATAACACGACCGGCTCGGAAGTCGACTTGTCGGGTTACGGCATATCGGATACGCCGACGCAGCCGCTGAAATACACCTTGCCCAGTGGAACGAAAATTCCTGCGTATGGCGTTCTGATGATCTACTGCACAGGACGGTCGACTCCGAACGGCGCAACCGAGATCGAAGCACCATTCGGACTGGCCGCTTATAAAGAGAGCGCTGTGTTTGCAACGCCTTCAGGACGTATTCTCGATCAATATGAGTATTCCCGCGCGGATACGGACATCAGCTTTGCGCGCTCCCCCGACGGAACGGGCGACTTCACGCTAACGTCCCAGCCTACGCCGGGTTATACGAACGACAATGCCGGGTTGCAGGCATTTATGGCGACGCTTTCGTTTGGCACGGGCGATGTGATGATCTCGGAAGCGATGAACACCAACTATTCCTACCTGAAACATCCGGACGGTGAGTATTACGACTGGATCGAGATCCTCAACCGAACGTCCGGACCAATTTCGCTTGCGGGGTATGCGCTGTCCAACAATGCAAACAACCCCGCCAAATGGACGTTTCCCGACATAACGCTGGAAGCGGGTGAATACTTAACGGTCTTGGCGTCGGGTAAGAACGTATCCGATGCGCAAAAAAAAAATAGCTTAGAAACTAACTTCAAACTCTCCGGCAACGGAGACGTTGTCCTTCTTTATTCGCCGGACGGCACGCTGCTCGATAAGCTTCAGGTTCCGGCAGGCCATGCCGACGTGAGTTACGGAAGGAGCGGAACGAGTCTGCTTTACTATGCGTCACCGACACCGAACGGGGCAAACAGTTCCGGCGTGAAGGGCTATACGGAAGCACCGACGATATTGCTTGCAAGCGGCTGTTATGACAGCGCGCAGAGCGTTACGATTGAAGTGCCGGACGGCTGCACCGTTACCTATACGACCGACGGCTCCACACCGAGTGAATCGTCCCCGCGGTATTCCGGGGCGATTTCCATCAGTCAAACGACGCCGCTTCGCGCGCGTGCGTTTAAAAGCGGATATTTTGGAAGCAACACGGTGACCGCAAGCTACTTTATCTATACCGGCGCGGATACACTTCAAAACCACCGCACAACGCTTCCTATCGTCAGCTTGGTTGCCGACCCGGAGAACTTTTGGGACGGCGAAACCGGTATTTACGTCATAGGAAACGATTATGCCGAAACGTCCGGTCAAAACCCGACCGACATCAAGATGGACGCGGGCATGAACGATTCCAACTGGAACATTGTCAATTTCAATGCGCAGCCGATTTCGCATCCTGATCCGCTGGGACGCAATTGGGAACGCAATGTGCATTTTGACGTAATTGACGAGACGGGTGCATATGAATACGACGCGGACGGTGTTATCCGCATATTCGGTGCGTATTCGCGCAACAAGGAGCAAAAGGGACTTGCGCTGATTGCACGTTCCGGCTATGGCGATTCGGTTTTTTCGTATCAGTTTTTTGACAACCTTGATATTACTGATTTCAAGTCGCTGACTCTCCGCGCAAGCGGTCAGGATACAACCCAAAGCCGCATCCGCGATATCGTGATCTCGTCGCTGCTGGGGGATGCCGACCTCGGTCTTTCGCCGGAACAGGACATTTATGTGCAGGCATATCGCCAGGTTGTCGTGTATATCAACGGGCAATACTGGGGCGTGTACAATCTGCGTGAGAAGATTAATAAGTTTTTCGTTGCGTCGCATTACGATATTGTGGACCCCGACAGCATCGATATGCTGATGGGCAACGGCAACGTGAACTGCGTGATCGCAGGCAACGGCTGGGAAGATTACAGCGACATGGTAGAGTGGGCGGGCAATCACGACCTTGGCAATTCCGCCAACTATGATTATATCTGTTCATTGATGGACGTTGAAAACTACGCGACCTATTGCGCGGCGGAGATCATCGTTGGAAATACCGATACGGGCAACATCAAATACTGGCGCTCGTCGGAAACCGACAACAAGTGGCGTTGGCTGTTCTATGACTTTTGCTGGGCAATGAATCGCAACGACGACAGTTCGGATGCATACACGTCCGGTTATCGGCGCGATTTTTTCACCCGTTACTTCGATGCCGAGGGTCATGGATCGGGCAAGGCGACGTCGACGGTGCTGTCCCGTGCGTTGCTGCAAAACGCTTCATTCCGCGCGCTGTTTCTCGAAAAGGTGGCGTTGATGCTCAACGAAGTTTACACGCCAGAGAAGATCAACGCCCGTGTGGATGCGTGTCAGGCGGCAATTTTCGATGAAATGGCGTACGATGTTGACATTTGGGACGATATAACGTATACCTCTTGGCAGCAGCACTGCGACAATATTCGCGCGTATGCGAACAACTATCAGGACTATTGCCTGAAATACGTGCAGGCATATTTCAATTTAGGCGATTCGGAAATGATGAGCATTTTCGGTCGCGTTTCAGCACTGGAAGGCTAGGGACATGGCCGTTAGGAAAGAACTCGCCGGCAAACCGTACCGGCATGAACTGAAATACATTATCTCCGAAGGGGAGCACAAACTGCTTGCGGCGCGGTTAAAAGCCTGCCTGAAGCAGGACTATTACGCATCTCTGAACGGCGGCGAATATTTCATCCGCAGTTTATATTTTGACGATCCGTATGATTCCGCTGTTTCCGAAAAAATTGAAGGTACCGGCTCGCGGGATAAATTTCGCATCCGTATCTATAATCTTTCGGATAGTGCGATCAAGCTTGAACGGAAGCATAAGGAAGGCCAGTACATCAAAAAGGACAGTCTTTCGCTCAGCCGCACGGAATGCGATGCGATCGTCCGGGGTGATCTGGAGTGCCTGAAACGCAGACCGGAACCGTTCGCCATGCAGATATACGGAATCTTTAAGTCCAACTATATCCGCCCGAAGGTGCTTGTGGACTATATTCGTGAGCCGTATGTATTCCCCGCCGAGGACGTCCGTGTTACGTTTGACAAGAATGTACGAACGGCGATGCGCACGACTGATTTGTTTAACCCGCATCTCGTCACATATCCCGTCTGGGATTTAAGAAACTGCATGATACTGGAGGTTAAATTTAACGACAGTCTTCCGCTGTTTGTGCAGGAACTGCTGACGGTCAACGCCGCCCAGCATACCGCCGCCAGTAAATATGTGTTTTGCCGTCAGTACGAATTTTAAAATACAATTTCGCGCAGTGCGCGCAAAGTTTACATCAGGATGATTAAGGAGGAACATTATGAATTCCATTCTGCTCGCGGCGTCGGACCCGCTCGCGACCGCGTTCAATATCAAAGAGCTGTTTTCAAGCACGCTCAATCCGCTACAGGTGATTCTCACGCTGATTATCGCGCTGGCAATCGGAGGGTTTTTGTATTTCATTTACAAAAAGACGTTTGCGGGCGTTGTGTATTCACGCTCGTTTAACCTGAGCCTTATCATGCTGACAATGGTGTCCGCGCTGGTCATCATGCTCATCAGCTCAAACCTGACGCTTTCGCTCGGCATGGTCGGCGCACTTTCTATTGTGCGTTTCCGTACCGCCATTAAAGACCCGATCGACACGGTCTACATGTTCTGGGCGGTGGGCGAAGGGCTTGCACTTGGCGCAGGTTTTGTGGACGTTGGACTCATCGGGGCACTGGTCATCGGCGTGATCATGGTCATCATCACGTCCGCCAAGGGCAACAGCACCATGCCGTACCTGCTGATCCTGCATTTTGACGAACGCGCCAGCCAGCAGATCAAAGGCTTGATCCGTCAGCTTCCCAAGGCGCACGTGAAGAGCAAGACCGTTCAGCACGACGGCATTGAGCTGACGATCGAACTGCGCATCCGTGAAAGCGACACGGATTTTGTGGACAAGTTCCTCCGCGTGCCTGGCGTGTTTGACGCGACACTCGTTGCACATCAGGGCGATCTACTTTCATAGTCGTTTTCAGAACACTTGACCGACCGGACGCACTTGCCGTCCGGTCGGTTTTTTGCATATTAAATACAATTCGATCGTCGCATGCTGCGGCGGAACTACACGTGATTTCCGTCTGGAGCAAGGCGGGGAAAACGAAGGAGAAGCAATCGGTATTAAATACACAAAAACACCATAAAATTACAGTCAAAAAGCACTTCTTTACTATAATATATATACAATCATAAAATATAATGGTATAATAATCTAAGAATTTATTTAGGAAGAATGAGCAGCGAACGCATGCGCGTAACCGGACTACGGCTTGTCAATTTCAGAAACTACCCGTCGCTTTCCCTGCGCCCGGACGCAGGGCTTTGCGTACTGACGGGAGAGAACGCCGCCGGTAAAACGAACGTGCTGGAGGCGCTGTTTTTATGTTCGCTCGGTCGCAGTCATCGCACGATTCGGGACGCAGAGATGATCCGCTCCGGCGCGCCTGCCGGCAGCGTCAGCGTGGATATGGACACGCGCGGCGGCCCGCGCAGGATCGAGTGCAAACTGATCGCGGGTGAACGCAAACGTATCCAAATTGACGGAGCCCCGCTTTCGCGTTCCGGCGAGTTGCTTGGCTGCCTCAACGTGGTTATGTTTGCGCCAGAGGATTTAACGCTCGTCAAGGGTGGCCCCGGTGAACGGCGGCGTTTCCTCGATATGGCGATATCGCAGCTGCGGCCTTCATATTACTATACTCTGCAGCAATACAATGCCGCACTCAAACAGAGAAACGCACTGCTGAAGGATCCGAACGGACTGGATTACGATGCACTCGAAGCCTGGGACGAACAGTTGTCCGTTCTGGGCGCTTCTATCGTCATCTCCCGTGCGGAACTCATCGAGCGGCTGGGCGGCATTGCCGTCAGTCAGCACGAGACGCTCTCGGACGGTATGGAGACGCTGGACGTGGCATACGAACCGAATGTCAAACTGGATGAAAAAAACAGTCTGACGAGCGCTTTGCGCCTTGCGCTGGCGGATACGGCGGAGCGGGACATGTACCGCGGCAGCACATCGGTCGGCCCGCACCGGGACGACATGAAGCTTGCGATCAACGGTACAGACGTCCGGATCTATGGCTCGCAGGGACAGCAGCGCACCACGGTGTTGAGCCTTAAACTCGCACAGCTGGAGATATTGCGGGTGGAAAAAGGCGACGCGCCCGTTCTGCTGCTGGACGACGTATTTTCCGAGCTGGATCGTAACCGGCAGAAGATGCTGCTGGTTGCCGCGCAGGATTGTCAAACATTTTTGACCTGCACCCACCTTGAAGAGGTTGCGGCGGCGGGCGTTCAGCAGATGCAGATATACCAAGTGGCCGACCGCCAGGTGGTGGAACTTTAATATGAGCGTGCAGGGAAGGAGAAAGGCACTATGCTGTTGCATATCGGTGCGGACGTAAGCATCCCGCTGGACAGGATTTTGTTCGTGCTTAACACGCGCGGCATGATGCCGACGACGAAAGCATATATCGACAAAGCGCGCAAGGAACGACGATTGACACCCTGCACAGGCAAAGTTAAATCATATGTCGTTTTGCGCGAACGCGGGCGCGAGGTCGTCTATGCGTCTCATATTGCCAGCAGTACGCTGGAAAAGCGCTGGAGAAGCGAGGTTGACCGCGCATACCTCAATGAGGTTGCCGTGTTGACGATTTCGGACGCGGAATAAACATTGTAAAGCAAAGAAGCGCGGCAGCCCACGGGATTTGCCGCTTTCAGATTGACTGGAGAGAGGAAACAATATGGAACAGGAAAACAATCAGGCGTACGGCGCATCACAAATTCAGGTGCTCGAGGGACTGGAAGCCGTTCGCCGCAGGCCGGGCATGTATATTGGCTCGACCGATGCGCGAGGCCTGCACCACCTTGTTGCAGAAGTCGTCGACAACTCGATCGATGAAGCGTTGGCGGGGTTTTGCACGCATATCGAAATTTTTATCCGCCCGGACAATTCGATAACCGTTTCCGATAACGGCCGCGGCATTCCGGTCGGTCTACATGAAAAGACGGGTAAAAACGCGCTGACCGTGGCGCTGACCATACTGCATGCCGGCGGTAAATTCGGCGGTGGCGGATATAAGGTTTCCGGCGGCCTGCACGGTGTCGGCGTAAGCTGCGTCAATGCGCTGAGCCAGACGCTGCGCGCGGAAGTGCATCGTGACGGGCACGTATACGTGCAGGAATTTATGCGCGGCGAACCGCTGAACGATGTGCATATCGAGCGCGATATCCCGGAGGATGAGACGGGCACGGTGATTTCATTCTGGCCGGACGATACGATTTTTGACAGCGTAAACTTTAATTTCGACACTATGAGCAGCCGTTTCCGTGAGATGGCGTTTTTAAACGCGGGCATTCGCATCACCATTACGGACGAACGCGAAACACCCGCACATGTCAAGTCGTTTTGTTACGAAGGCGGCATTGTGTCGTTTGTGCAGTACCTCAATAAAAACAAAGAGCGGCTGCATCCCGACCCGATTTACTTTACCGCCAAGCGGATAGAGGACGATGTAGAGACCGGTTCCGTCGAGATCGCCATGCAATATAACGACGGCTATAACGAGAATATCTATACATTCGCAAACAATATCAATACCATTGAGGGCGGCGCGCATCTGGTTGGCTTCAAGTCGGCGTTGACGCGCGTAATCAACGATTATGCAAAGAAAAACGGCATCCTGAAATCCAGCGAGTCTTCGCTTTCCGGCGAAGATATCCGTGAAGGACTGACCGCGGTCATTTCGGTCAAGCTTGTCGAACCGCAGTTTGAAGGACAGACAAAGACCAAGCTTGGCAACGCGGACATCCGCCCGCTGGTGGACGGCGCTGTTGCGGAAGGACTGACACGCTTTCTGGAAGAGAACCCGGCATGTGCCAAGGTGGTCATTGAAAAGTGCATTACGGCTTCGCGCGCACGTGACGCGGCCAGAAAAGCGCGTGAACTGACGCGGCGCAAATCCGCGCTGGATTCCACGTCCCTGCCCGGAAAACTGGCGGATTGCCAGGAAAAAGATCCCGCGCACTGCGAAATCTTCATTGTTGAGGGTGACTCAGCCGGCGGCAGCGCAAAACTGGGACGCAACCGTATGTTTCAGGCGATACTCCCACTGCGCGGTAAAATTCTGAACGTTGAGAAGACGCGGCTGGACAGAATCCTTGCAAACACTGAAATCAAAGCCATGATCACCGCCTTCGGCGCAGGGATGGATGCGGACTTTGACGAAACGAAGCTGAGATATCACAAGATTATCTGCATGACGGACGCCGACGTCGACGGAAGCCATATCCGCATCCTGATGCTGACATTCTTTTACCGGCATATGCGGCCGCTCATCGAAAACGGCTATGTGTATATCGCACAGCCACCGCTGTACCAGATCAAGCGCGGCAATTTCCTGCGGTATGTCTATTCCGACGAAGAGCTTGAACAGACGCTCACCGAGATTGGACGCGAACCCAAGCCCACGATCCAGCGATATAAAGGCCTTGGGGAAATGAATCCGGAGCAGCTTTGGGAGACGACCATGGATCCTGAATCGCGCATCATGCTGCAGGTTAAGGTGGAAGACGCGATCGAGGCCGACGAACTGTTCACCCTGCTGATGGGCGACAAAGTCGAGCCGCGCCGCGAGTTCATTGAGCAAAACAGCAAACTTGTTGTTGATTTGGACGTTTAAACGCAGAGAGTTGGGAGTAGTTTATGGATCAGAAAGACACGACTTCGGGCCGCATAATCCCGATTAAACTTGAAACGGAGATGAAGAAGAGTTTCATTTCCTATGCTATGGCGGTCATCATCAACCGCGCTTTGCCGGATGTGCGGGACGGACTTAAACCGGTTCACCGCCGCATTCTATATTCGATGGATGAACTCGGTTTACAGCCGGACAAACCGTTTCGAAAGAGCGCGCGTATCGTTGGCGACTGCCTTGGTAAATACCATCCGCATGGCGATTCGTCAGTATACGACGCGATGGTGCGTCTTGCGCAGGATTTCTCTACACGCTATATGCTCGTGGAAGGTCATGGTAACTTCGGCAGTGTGGACGGCGATAGCGCGGCGGCAATGCGTTACACGGAAGCCAGACTATCCAAGATGGCCAGCGAGATGCTGGACGATATCGATAAAGATACAGTCGATTTCATGCCGAACTTCGACGAAACGCTCATGCAGCCATCCGTTCTGCCGAGCCGCTATCCGAACATTCTCGTCAACGGTTCCGGTGGCATCGCCGTCGGCATGGCGACGAATATCCCGCCGCACAATCTCGGCGAAACGATCGACGCGCTTTGCGCGCTGATCGACGATCCCGAAATAGACAACGATACGCTCATGCAGTACCTGCCCGGACCGGATTTTCCGACCGGTGGTATCATCATGGGTATGAGCGGCATTGCAAGCGCATACCGCACCGGCCGTGGCCGCATCGTCGTGCGCGCCAAAGCGGAAATCGAAGCATATGCCGCCAATAAGAGCCGTATCATCATCACCGAGATTCCGTATCAGGTAAACAAGGCGCGCCTTGTGGAGCGCATCGCCGAGCTTGTGCATGAAAAGCGTGTGGAAGGCATCTCCGATCTGCGCGACGAAACCGACAGAACGGGCATGCGCATCGTTATTGAGCTCAAAAAAGACGTAAACGCAAACGTCGTATTGAACCGGCTATATAAGCACACGGACCTGCAGTCCACGTTTGGCGTTATCATGTTGATGCTGGTTGACGGCGAACCAAAGGTGTTGCCTCTGCGAGATGTCCTTTATTATTACCTTGAGCATCAAAAAAATGTTGTTACACGCAGGACGACCTACGACCTCAACCGTGCAAAAGAACGTCTCCACATATTGGAAGGTCTCATCATTGCGCTGGACAACATCGACGAAATCGTCGATTTGATCAAAAAATCTGCCAATCCGGCCGAAGCCAAAGCAAAGCTGATCGAACGGTTTGGTTTGTCCGAACGGCAGGCCCAGGCGATTCTTGACATGCGCCTGCAGCGGTTGACCGGACTGGAACGCGACAAGATTATGGATGAAGACCGCGCACTGCGCGAAAAGGTCGCATATTTGCAAAGCATTCTTGACGATGAGCAAAAACTACTCGGCATCATCAAGGAGGAAGTGCTTGCCGTGAAGCAGCGGCACAACGACCCGCGCCGCACCGAGATTACGCAGATGATCGAGGACATCGACCTCGACGACATCATTCAGGAAGAGGATATGGCTGTCACGATGACGCACTTTGGCTATATCAAGCGCCTGTCACCGGACACCTACCGCGCGCAGAACCGCGGCGGACGCGGCGTGATGGGTCAGGGGACGCACACGGAGGACTTTGTTGAACGGCTGTTCGTGACTACCACGCACACGCACATCCTCTTCTTCACGAATTTCGGAAGGGCGTTCCGCATCAAGTGCTATGCTATCCCGGAAGCGGGAAGAAACGCAAAGGGATTGCCGATTGTCAACCTCCTGCAGCTGGGCGAAGGCGAAAAGGTTACGGCAATGTTCCCGGTCGAGGGCGAGGGTGATGTAGGATTTCTCGTTATGGCGACCAAGAACGGCGTTATCAAAAAAACACCGGTCTCCGCGCTGCAAAACATACGCAAAGGCGGCCTGATTGTGCAGAACATACCGGAAGGAGACGCCCTGATTGCCGTTGAGTACTCCACCGGTGAAGATGAGTTCATCGTTGCATCCCGAAAGGGCAGATGCGTCCGCTTTGCAGAAGACGACGTTCGTCCGATGGGCCGTACGGCAACGGGCGTTCGCAGCATGAACCTTGAAGACGGTGATGAAGTTGTCGACATGGTTAAGGTGCGCGGCAGCGGCAATGTGCTGACTGTTTCCGAACTCGGCATGGGCAAACTGACGCCAGAGGACCAGTACCCGCTGCATCACCGCGGCGGCAAAGGCGTTATTGCGATGCAACTGACCGACAAAACGGGCGATCTCGCCTGCCTGAAGATGACGACCGAGGACGAAGACCTGATGTTGATTCGCGACGATGGAACGATCATCCGCATGCCGATCGACCAGATCAACATCATATCGCGTGTCACGCAGGGCGTGCACCTTATGCGGGTTGACGAAGGAACGCGCGTCGTCTCCGTCGAAGTCGTGCCGCATCAGGAAGAAGAGGAGCAAGAAGCCGTTGAAACCGATGAGGTGACGGCTGAATCTGCCGAGACAACGGAGCAGACAACTGAAACCACAGAGGCAAGCGACAAAGAATAACACAACGCTGTAACAAAATGCCCGTGCTGATGATGACCATCCGCGCGGGCGTTTAGTTATATTTTGAGAAAAATCATACCGCCGTCAGCAAGAGGCAAAACCTTTGTAAAAAACAAATAATTACGCCTTGTATTTGTTAAGCACCCCGAATCTTCCTTGTTCCAGTATCTGCTATTTGTTATACTGCAAATAGTGGACACAGGGAGAATTAACAAAGATTTTAAGGGAGAGGGTGGAGCTTTATGGAGCAGCGCGCCATCGGAAAGCGCTTTACCAAGAGCGAGAAGAGCTGGATCTTTTACGATTGGGCAAACTCGGTTTACGCGACCAATATCATGGCGGTCATCTTCCCGATTTATTACGCAAGCGTTGCGGGCGATATTGGAAGCAAATGGTGGGGTATCGGTGTCTCCATTGCATCGCTTGCAGGCGCATTGATTGCGCCAACGCTCGGCGCCGTGGCGGATTTTAAAGGTTATAAAAAGAAACTGCTGTTCATATTCATCCTGATCGGCGCGCTCAGCACCGCGGTGCTTGCGTTCGTCGGTTCCTGGCAATGGATGCTGATCGGATACGTCATTTCACACATCGGTTTCTCCGGATCTTGCGTGTTTTACGATTCTTTCTTAACAGATGTAACGACGCATGAGCGGATGGACCGCGTTTCATCTTGGGGGTATGCCGCGGGCTATATTGGCGGCAGCACAATTCCGTTCGTCATCTCCATTGCGGTCATGCTGCTGAGAAACTACGATCCGATTTCGATGAAATTCTCCATTTTGATCGTTACCGTCTGGTGGCTGCTGTTCTCAATCCCGATTTTAAAGAATGTTGAACAGAAGCATTATGTGCAAACCCCTCCTGGAGAGCTTGCTAAGCACGCGATGTCCAATCTACTGGAAACCATGAAGCGCTGTGTAAGCAACAAAGGACTGTTCATTTACCTGATTGCATACTTTCTCTATATCGACGGTGTTGGTGCGGTAATATCGCTTGCAACCAACTATGGCGCGACGCTCGGCCTTGGTACGACAGGGATGATTCTTGCGTTGTTGGTCACGCAACTTGTCGCCGTTCCGTTTTCTATTTTGTTTAGCAAACTGTCGAGCAAATTCGGTGCAATCAAAATGATCATCACCGCGATCATCGTGTATTTCTGCATCTGCGGAGTCGGCTTCTTTATGGGTCGTATCGTTGAACCGTATCAGCTTGACGTCGTGAATGCTACGCGCGCGAGCATCTCGGCACAGGGCCTTTCCTTTGAAACCAAAGAGGATCAGCGTGAATGGGAAACGATTACGACGGATCTTGTGGAAGATACGCGCGCCGTGCTGTCGGAAGAAGATCGTGCCGCGGCATTCGACAAGGCGGTTGCCGACCTTGTGCGGCAGGCGTCGGACAGCGAAAGCGTAAACTATAAATTCACCTCAAAAGAGACGCGTGCAACGGTCGTGGCTGCGTTGACCAATGTTGGCGCAGACTTAGATGAATACGCGGCGGACGCGCAGAAACAGGCGGATTACAACGTTGCCCGTTCGATAGCAACGACCTTGTTCTGGGTGCTTGCCGGCCTCGTCGGCACGGTACAGGGTGGCATTCAGGCGCTCTCGCGCTCGTACTATGGCAAACTCGTCCCACGATCGAGAAGCGCAGAGTATTTCGGCTTTTACGATGTGTTCGGCAAGTTTGCGACCGTCATCGGCCCGCTTCTGTATTCCATGTTCTATATGTTGACGGACCGTGCTTCGGTGGGTATTCTCAGCCTGCTCATTCTGTTTGGCAGCGGCGGCATACTCTTGATCACCGGCCGAAAAGAATTGGCAAAAACGGAAAAAGAGATGCACGAGGCGAATGCAAGGATGGCGGCTGAAGAAGCGGAGTCAAACACCTGAAGGACAAAGCAAGCATAGGTTCAATTAAACATTTCACCGGCGCTGCAACGAGCAAATGCAGCGCCGGTGTTTTGAAACAGTTGCGTCTTTTCAACGTAGGTTATACAATAGACTAACTCTAAAAGGGATAAAAGTAAGAATGAAAAAATGGATTGCACTGCTGCTGTGCGGCTTCATGATGATGCTGATGATCCCCGCCGCAAGCGCAGAAGATACCGACGCGGAAGATGCCATCGGCGTCAAGCTTGATTATCAGGCCGACTTGCCTGAGAAGTGCACGCAATATGCATATCGTCTGAACGACGGATTTATTATGTCACGCATCGAACTGACCACCGGGGATTCGTTTACCATCATGCCTGACGGGATGTGCAACGTGATGGTGCTTGGTTGGTACACACCTCCGCAGAGTTATATTGTACAGCAACTCGACGCAAGCGGCGTAAGCTTTCAGGAGGAAATGATTTCGGACGGGCTTGTGAACCGCACGATACCGCTCGATCCCGACTGCGTGGCGGTGGCCGTTGCTTTACTTGGCGACGGCGCAATCGGCGAGGTAAAAGCGTATGCCGCATGGGCGATTTCCGGCGATGAAACGCAGGGATTTTTGCCAACACCGGAATCGGTCGACCTTTTGATTATTACCGCCGAACCCGGCATGGAATGGAAACAGTTTGGCGCAGTACTGCCGACATATACCAAAGAACAGAGAATCAAGAGTACAGTGCTGTATCTCTCCGACTATGACAACCGACAGCGCGTCGACGAAGCGCTTGCCGGGTTGATCTCGATCAGCTTGATCGAGTATCCGGTCTTTGGAGGATTTTCGTGTAAAAATTATAATTCCTATGATGTTGTTTCGCGCGAATGGGGAAAGACCAGGACTCTCAACTATATCATCGACCAAATTGAAGTGCTTTCGCCTAAAGTAATCGTCACACACAGTACGGACGATGCTTCCGCTGCGCATCGCTTCACGGCAGAATGCGTGCAAGAAGCCGTGAAACAGACCGAAAGTGTACAAAAGTTATATATGTTGGACGAGGCGCAATCGGAAGATGCAACGCTTACCCCTATGGATACGCCGCTGAACGTATTTTGCGGGAAGACCGCGGGGGAAACGGCACAGGCAGCGTTTGATCTTTGCACGTCGCAGACGACCTACGGCTTGACAATCAACACCGAGAGCGCCTATTCACTGGCCTTCTCGCGCGTTGGAGAGGACATTGAAAAAGACAACCTGTTTGAAAACATTGATCTTTCAACGCTGCTTACTTACGATGCGGTCACGCCGTCACCGGAACCGACGGCCGAACCGACTCAGCGCCCCACAACAACGGCAAATGTTGAAAACGATGCGACTATTGCAGAGCAAACACAGCTTGGCGAAACAGTAAGCCTGATACCGGCACCCGCGTGGATCAGCCTTGCCGCTGGAACAATTTTGACTCTGCTCCTGTTGATCATGTTTTATCGTACGATCCGTCGCCGCAGAAACGCCGGAGACGCAATTTGTATCTCCCTGATTCCGTTTGCCGTCGGGGTCGCCGCCTGCTTTGTCCTGGCAGGCAGTATCAGCCCGGCTACAATCATCCCTGAACCGGTAGAATCGGAAACACCCGTCGTTTCAACGCCGGAGCCAACGCAAACAGCAGGACCAACGCCGGAGTCGACCGTCGATCCGGTCAAAGCGTTTGAAGATAACTATTATCGCAAGGATGGCGATCCGGAGGAGACGGTCGTGGTGGACAGCGAGCACGGGCACTGGGCGTATCGCAGCGACACCATCGGTATAGATATTGATCGGGAAGAGAGCTATAACGACGACGGGAAACCGGTGGTATACTTTGTTGCGAATATTCGCGTGAAAGACGCGGGAGAACTGCGCACGGGATATGGCGCGCAAGGACACACCGGCAAAGGAACGGAATACCCCTGGCTGATTGCGCGCGATGAAAAAGCCGTGCTGCTGATTACGGGAGACGGTATCATCAACACCAATCGGTATTCAAAGGGGATTCTCATTCGCGACGGGCGTATATTCTCGTCCGCAAACGCGGAGGATACGCTGGCGATTTATCCCGATCTATCTATGCGAATCTTCGAAAAATGGGAAACACGTGCAAATATCCTGCTGGACGACGGGGTGGAGAATGCGTTTTCATTCGGCCCTACATTGATTCAGGACGGGGTTGTCAACGGAGCACTCGATTACAGCCACCTAAGCCGCATAAACGCGCGGACAGGCATCGGTTATGTCGAACCGGGACATTATGTTGCGATTGTAGTCGAGCGGTGGGACAACGATTACAGCGTAGGCATGACGTTGACGGAATTTGCCGAATTGTTTGCTGAAAACGGCTGCGAACTTGCCTATAATCTGGTCGGTGGCCGGTCTGCCGCAATTGTATTCATGGGCAACCAACTCAACGGACACGTCATTCAGGAGATTGGCGAAAAAGACTACGGCGTCGGGCAGCGCCAGATTGCCGACGCGATTATCTTCGGTTATTCCAATTTGGTGCCGGATTCCGAAGGATAAACATAGTCGTGCGGCGGTTGTACACAAACTTCCCATATGATTTAACTTGTGAGAAAACGGCACAATTGAGTTTGTTCGTCCGGTTGACGGGCGAATAGTACCTGTGCTACAATACGCGTAAACAAAAACAACATACCGTCTTATCAAGAGAGGCTGAGGGACCGGCCCTGTGAAGCCCGGCAACCTGTTCGTGACACGGCAGTCATGAAAAAGGTGCCAATTCCGGCAGCGAAAGCTGAAAGATGAGGATTAGACCAACCCTTGCGAAACCTCATCTGCGGATGAGGTTTTTGTAATATCATTCATTGGAGGCGTTCCCAAATGGGCAAACAACTTTTCACATCCGAATCGGTGACCGAGGGTCATCCGGACAAACTTTGCGACTGCATCTCCGACGCCGTATTGGACGAAATGCTCTCGCACGACCCGTATGCGCGCGTTGCATGCGAAAGCGCGGCAACAACCGGCATGGTGCTAGTCATGGGAGAGGTCACAACAGAGTGCTATGTGGATATCCCGAACCTTGTGCGCCGGGTCGCAAACGAAATCGGCTACAACAAGCCGGAATACGGGTTTGACGCCAATACGCTGGCGGTCATTACGGCAATCAACGGACAGTCGCCCGACATTGCGCTTGGCGTAGACCACGCGTTGGAACAAAAAAACGGAGCGACAGAATCAAACCTCAGCACAGGCGCAGGCGACCAGGGCATGATGTTTGGCTTTGCCTGCGATGAAACAGACAACTACATGCCGCTGCCGATCGATCTGGCGCATGCGCTGACGCGCAAGTTGACTGCGGTACGCAAGAGCGGAGAAATTTCGTATCTGCGCCCCGACGGCAAGAGCCAGGTAACAATTGAATACGATGGTGACACACCAATTCGTGTCGACACCGTTGTTATCAGCGCACAGCATGACGACGTGGACATGGATATGCTCCGCAAGGACATTGAGCAGACAGTGATTCGGCCTGTGATCCCGAAAGAGCTGATGGACGAAAAAACGAAGATATTCGTCAATCCGACAGGGCGGTTCGTCATCGGCGGCCCAACGGGAGATTCCGGCCTGACCGGACGAAAAATTATCGTGGATACATACGGTGGTTATGCCCGCCACGGCGGCGGCTGTTTCAGCGGGAAGGATCCGACGAAGGTAGACCGCAGCGCGGCATACATGTCCCGTTATGCAGCGAAAAATATCGTCGCGGCAGGACTTGCGAAAAAATGCGAAATTCAGCTTGCATATGCAATCGGCGTGGCACGCCCCGTATCGGTCATGATTGACACGTTCGGCACAAATGCCTGCTGCGAAGCGGATATTGAGCACGCGGTGCAGCAGTGCTTTGATTTCCGACCAGCAGCAATCATTGAGCAGCTCAATCTGCGCCGGCCGATTTATCGGCAGACCGCGGCATACGGTCACTTTGGCAGAAGCGATTTGAACTTGCCATGGGAGCAGGTTGATCGTATCGAATCAATTAGAAAAGCGCTTTCATAAACGCACCGAATATTCTTAAAATAAAAAGCATCGTCCGTCATGGGCAATGCTTTTTATCGTCTTGTCTTTTATTCGTCTTCCGGCGCTTTTGCTCGTTCCAAAGCACGAGCCGCTTGTTCAAGTGCCTGGGAAGCGTCGTTGATTGCCTGTTCGGCTCCGGCTTTTCGCCGGGAAGCTCTGCGTGTGTGGCGGTCGTCTTCGCGCCATTGCATACCGATTAGGAAAATAGAAGTGAGAAGTCCCGTTACTGCGAGCAGTGCAAACACCCATTTGGAGAGCTCACTGGTCATAAACGCCATGATCGGGTTGACGCGGTCGATCGAGAAGAAGGTGAGTGTCATCAGCGAAAGTACGATGACTGCATGCGGCATGACACGCTGGAAAAATCGTTTCATTTTCACCCCTCCTTACTGTCCGTTCGTAACGGCGTCCGGTTCGCAGATATACAGGATATCGCTTGTATCGCGCGGCTTGTTATCCTGCGGCCGGCTCCGGAGTTCGTCGCCGTATGCCATGACCGCGGTGTCTCCGCCATCCAGGTTGTAAGCGACCGTACATCCAAGATCCTTGAACACTTGCGCAAACTGCGTATAGTTCAGACCCAGCGAATAGCCTTTTTGCCGTCCGTCGACAAGGATGAAGCAATAGTGGCCGGGTTCAAAATAACCGACACCGGAAAGCGGATTGGCCTTCGTAGAAGCAAAGCTTGCCGGAACTTCGCCGTCGATCAGCAATTCCGGCCCAAACGTCCAAATTTGATACGGCTGGCGGGCATAGATTTCGGCAATCTGCGTGGAATACGTATCGTCTGCGGAATAGGTTTCCATCGTGCCGTCATAGTACAAGACGCAGATGTCTTCAGCAAGCGGCGTGTCATTGTACCATTCAACACCGTTGCGAACAGCAATCAGTCCTTCTTTGCGGAAGGTGTAGTTGTCGCCGGAAATGGCTACGATGGAGTTCGTCAGCTGTGCAAGCTGAAGCGTAGGCATGACGTTTTTCCTTAGACCATCGTTGTACTCTTCGTATTCGTAGGCAACCGCTGTTTTAAAGCTCGAAAGGTCGTTGATGTAAATATCGGCAACATAATACGTAACCGGCGTATCCAATTCCACCTTGGTCATCGTGACCGAAACATTGGCGCTGCGATAGGAGGCCTCCGTTTGGAGAACTTCGCCGTCGGTAAACATTTCGGCATACTGCCCGCCGAGCAGCCCTGTGTCGACGGCGGATGTTATGTCTTCCGGTTCGGCAGTAACGCTGTCCGTGTCGCCCTGTCCTTCCGTGTCCACATTTGCCGTGTCGGGTGTCGCTGTTGCAACAGCGATCGTAGGCGTCGAAAGCGTAGTTGGCGTCGGGGCGGATTTTCGCACGTGGTGAAAATACGCAAATGTATTTATGCAGATAGCCAATGCAAGCATATCCCAAAGGATCGTTTTAATCAGTCTTTTTGCGGAGCTGGAGAGTTTTGATTGCCTCATTCGAATTCGCAGGCCTCCTCACTTTCTGGTGGGAATACATATTTACGCTGAATATAGAAACTCAGCGGATACAGCGCCAATTCGACTAAGATCTTGCCGACGGCGATCGGCATCACCTTTGTAATCAGGAACATCAAACAATAATTGATACCCAGAATAACTGCAACGAGCAGATAATAACGGACAATGCTGCTCTTGCTGCGGTGCTCAAACACCAATTTGCAGTTCATGAAATAATTCGTCAGCGAACTTAAAATGCGCGCGCCGACGACGCTGATGAGCAGCGACTGCGCGAGATCTTTTGTTGCGGCCGTAAACGAGAGCACAAGCACATAATCCAGCAGCATTGCAACCATTGACGATGCTACGAACATGAGTATCATTTTATAGATTCGCCAGGCGTCGCGCACAGGCAAAAAATGTGAAGATTCATTGTTTTCTATATACACGGTTTGAATCGTGACCTCCTCAATCGGGATGCGGTGCCGCGTTGCAAAAAGGAGCACATTGATTTCGTACTCATAGCGATCACCCTTCATCTCAAGCATCATCGGGATGCGAAATACGCCGAATGCACGCAGACCGGTTTGTGTGTCGAACACCTTTACACCGGTCGACAAGGCAAATACAAAACGCGTGATGGCGTTACCGGCACGGCTTTTAAACGGAACGTTGCCGGTGAATTCGCGGCTGCCAAGCACAAGTTTTTCGGGCGACTGTTCCCAAGCTTCGCTGACGCGGATGACATCCTCCGGCAAGTGCTGCCCGTCCGCGTCGATGGTGACAACGCCCTCGTCGGCGGGATACTGGTCGTAAATATAGGAGAGGGCCGTCTTCAGAGCGGCACCTTTCCCGCGATTGACCTTGTGCGTCATAATCTTTGCGTATAGTTCAAGTGAATCGAACAAAGGCTGACGGTCCAAGTCGCTTCCATCGTTGACAATGACGATATCGTAATTGGTCTGCTCATGCAGGGCAAGAACAAGGCGATACAATTTTTGATCCGGTTGATATGCCGGAATAACGACAACCATGCGAAATTCTCCTTTTCCGAAAATCTCAGCGCATTCTAAAACAGTCTATATTATAACGTATTTTACGTAAAGTGAAAAGGCTTACACTTTTTTGAGGATAACGCCGGAACCAGAAAAAAGTCTGAAAACAAGGGACTTCTATAAACTTCAATTGCGTAGACATTGTAAACACTTTGTAATAAATCCAAAATGTCAAAGAAATGCGATTTTCTTTGCTATAATGAAACCGGTGTATATACCGGAAAGGAAACGGCGAAACAATGCCACGAAAGACAAAACAAAATCGTCTAAAGACGGAACCCGCAGAAACGGAGAACACTCCGGCGGAACAGGGGGCCGAAGCGGAGATTGAAAAAGAAATACAAAACGAGGAAGAATCGTATAAACAAGAGCAGCCCTCCATTGAGTCCGGTATAGCGCCTTATCAGCGTTCGGAAACCGATGTGGAGGCGTTCGTTCCTACAGATTTTTATCCGACAAGCGATATCCGGTTAAGAAAACGCCGCACGCGCAAAAAACGCAACGCCCTCTGGGCGGTGCTGATTGTACTCGGGGTGTTGTTGCTCTGTGCTGGTGGAATCTATGCCTATGCCGCGTTTCTCGATCCAAGCACACTGTTTGTAAGCGGCACGCCGACACCTGATTCAGCCGAATTGCAGATTATTGAAAACGCAAATGCAACGCCAACGCCGGAACTGACGCCGACACCAACGCCGGACCCATATGAAATCATCAGTGAGCAGGCGGATACATCCATGATGGAAAACATCGTAAACGTGCTTATCATTGGCGTCGATTATGCCGAGGAGCGCGAAACATGGAACGGAAAGCATGAATATCATGCGGACGTTATGATGGTGCTTGCGATCAACTTTGACGAAAACCGCGTAGACTTGATCTCACTGCCGCGCGATACGTATGCGAAGATACCGGGCGTAAAAGGCGTTTATAAACTGAACGCGTCGCTCAACTGCGGCGGCGGTTTCGAAGCCGAAGGCGGTGCAGGCTTCTTAAAGACCTGCGAAGCCGCCAGCTGGATGCTTGGCGGCATTCCGATTAATTATTATTATGCAGTGACGATGCCCGCCGTCAAGGCGTTGGTGAATACTGTCGGTGGTGTGGATTATAATCTTGAAGTCAGCTTCCGAATGGCCGGTCGCGATTACGACGCGGGTCCCCAGCATCTGAACGGGCAGGGCGTTTTAGACTACCTGCGTGTGCGTAAAAACGTGCAGGGCAGCGGCGACCTGAACCGCATCAACCGGCAGAAGAGGATGATGATTGCACTGTTCGAGTCCATGCAGGAGCAAAACCTGATTCTGAAAATTCCGGAAATCATTAGCTCGTTCAACGGCCAGTTGTTTACGAACTGCACGTTCGGACAAACGGCGGCGTTGACCAAATTTGCATACGGCTTGTCGAGTGACGATATCGGGATGTATTCGATGGGCGGAAAATTGACCAATATCTTCAACTGGAATTTCTGTCTGACCGACCAGTCGAACCGCGTGAAAATCATTAAGGAAGTCTATGGGATTGATGTTCCAAAGGAGCTGGAATACACTGCGGATTACGCGGCGTACCGCTGGGCGGATATGATTGCAACGCAATATCTCGACACGGTGGAGGGCCTGACGGAATATGTTTCGTCCGCGCTTGCTGCAGACGACCTGCTGCCGACGATTTCGCCTACGCCGGAAGCGACGGTTACGCCCACTTTGGAGCCGACGGTTACACCTTCCGCGGAAACTACGGTAACACCGACCGCGCCGCCAGTGGCGACACCGTCGCCTGCAACGCCGGCGCCTGAGACCCCAGCACCTGAGACCCCAGCGCCTGAGACACCGGTCCCTGACTCCCCATCGCCGGACACCAGCGATGCCGGAACGGCGTATACGGGAGAACGTTCGGCGACAACCGTACGTTTGAGCGCAACCAAAGCTGTGCAGGGAGAATCCTTCCAGCAATACTCGATGTATCAGCGCGAGATGTTTAATAACTATCTGATGTCGCTGGACGAGTTGGAAGAAGCACAGGCGGTTGCCCGTAAGGAAGCGGCGAAATATGCGGCTGGAAAGAGCAACAACCTTGCCCGGGCCAAGCGGGATGTTTCCGACTATGCTTCGCATGTAAAGACCAACGCGCTTGCGCTTGCGCAGGAGTTCTGGTATTCCACCAGCAATTTTGAGTGGACGTACTGGTTTGATAAGGACTCGGACTTCAATGAAGTGCGTGTAGACTTCCGCTGATGAAAGAAACATAAAAAACGAGGACCGGATAAACATCCGGCCCTCGTTTTCATTTGAAGCATTTGGCAAAAGGGGATTACAGCAGAGCCGGCACTTCGCAAAGCGAATCGATCAATCGCGTGCCGAGTTTGGAGAGGTGTTCTCGCGTTTGGTGACCCGGCACCAGCAGGGCACAATTGCAGCCAAGTGAGTCGGCAATTTCGAAATCGTGATCAGTATCTCCGACAAAAAGAGCGCGCTCCGGCGAAATATTGCTTTCAAGCAGAAATTCTTGCGCATAGTCCGCTTTGCCATGTGCAAAGTTATCGTGGTTGCCAATCACGCGGTCAAAGTATTTACCGAGCGAAAACAGATCGATTTGTTCGTCGAGCAGCTGCTGGCCGCTTGCAGAGAGGATGACCTGCCGCGCACCTCGATCCAGCACCGCCTGAAGCGTATCGATCGCGCAGTCGTGCAGTGGACAGGCGGCCATGCGTTCGGCGTACATTGCGTGGAATTCATAGGAAATATTCTCAAACGGTTCGGTCTCAAAGTTGTATCCCATGCGTTTGTAATAATCGATCACAGGGAATCCAAAGATTGCACGATAATAATCGATACTCGGCATTGGGGTCATACCGCGTTCCATGCACATTTCGTTTGCAATCTGATAACAGATCGCCGTGTCGTCCAGCAGCGTGCCGTTCCAGTCCCAGATGACGAGATCGATTTTGCGTGGGTTATTTACCATTTATTGCGTACCTTTTCCGCGAAACACAGGAAGTGCTCCAACTCAATTTTTGTGCCGTCGTCAAGCACAAGCGTACCGTCCATGTACCCGAACACCTGATGCTGGTCGGATAGAAGCGGCCCAACATTTGTATAGGCGCAGCGGTCTAAAATCGGGGTAAACGTGGACTCGAACCGTCCGTCGTTTGAGGAAAACGTCCAGGGCGACATGAAATCGTCCTTGCCGTCTTTCTGCGGTATGTTGAAGGTCAGCCGATCGAGCTTATGCGCTTTGCCGTCGACAAAGATCATGTTTTCGGAAGCGGCGGAGGCGTCGCCAAAACCATAGCCAATGTTGAAACCAACCAAGCGTCCGTTTACAATGCCGTGCCCTGCACCCCAGTACCATGTGTTGTCGTGCGACCAGACGCCGCGACCCCAGTCCAGCAGGCCGAACGAGTCCACCGGATCGAATGATAATGTTCTGCCAAGACAGGAGGCCGTGCCGCTTGCGCGCATGCCGACAATTTTGTGGTTATAGTAAAAAGCAGTTTTTTGCTCGCGAAATGGTGTTGCAATGGCCATGGTGTCCTGTGGCGCTTCGGTTAGCAGGATGTCGCAGTCAAACGGTGTTTCTCCGCCAAAGCGGTCAATGTGACATCTCAGCCTGCGTCCGCCGGATTCATGTGTAAAGGATGCGCTGGCATTTTTCAACTTCTTATGCACATCGCCGGTTTGGGAAGTCGACGGAAAATTCGTGTTTCCCATGGGGAACCAGAACATCGGTGAAACAGTTTTTTCCGTACGCGCCTCAAAATCCAGAAAAGACGCAGAGATCAGTCCCATATAGGAGTTATCGTCTATCGTCAGCGCGATGCCGAACTTGCCGTTGTAAACCAGATAATAATCCCATTCCTTGATTCGAAACTTACCGGCTTTGATTGCGGAGCGGTCGTATGTTTTAACCAGTGATTTGGCGTATCCGGCTTCGTTGAGAACGCCTTTTTCGTCCAAAAGCGGACCTGCGGAAAGTTCATGCTGCATGGAAATGATCCCGTCCTTTCATATCGAATGCTTTGCTTTATTATACGCGCCTTGAAAAGCACGCGCAACAAATGGAAACGCCCGTTTGCGGCAGAAAAACGGTGGCTGCAAAATTGTTGTCACGACATTACGACGATCCTTCGCATTTGTCCTTCGAATCTGCAAGGATATGTTATAATAACGCAATGATGAAAAAAACGAAACTTCTGCGGACATTTGGGGCGGTTTTGCTGACCATTGCCGGCGCAGCCATGATCTGGCAGCTTTATATTATATTTTTTACGGGGTTACGCCACGTCCTCTCCGGGTTGGTACTTGCCGCGTCTGTCTGTTTGCCGCTGGTTTTCGGCACGTTGCTTCTTGCGCGTTCCTTCGATGAAATCGACAGCCGCAAAAAGACCGTCCGTTGGTCGCTGACGGGGACGTTTGTGTTCTACCTGACCGCACTGGTCGGGGTGCTTTTCGTTTCGCGCATTGATTTTTTGCACTTTTCGGAAAGCGCGACGTATTATCGAGAGCATTTCGATTTAATCACGAACTTTCATCCGTTTGAAACGGTCATATTATACTTGCGCGCGCTGAAATATAATTATATCGGCACGGAAATCCCGATTACAAACCTGATTGGAAACATGCTTTTGTTCATGCCGATGGCGATTTTTTTGCCGTGTCTGTTCAAATCAATGCGCAAATTTTGGGTGTTCGCGATGGTTATGGTCGCGCTTCTTATTGCCGTCGAGGCGCTTCAACTGCTGTTGAGCTGTGGCAGCTGCGATGTGGACGACGTTTTACTCAACCTCGTTGGTACAATGACCGTCTACGGGATTCTGAAGATTCCTGCCGTCAATCGGCTGTTAAAACGGCTCTATCTCATGTCGCAACCAGCCGATGGCAAGCAAGAAGCGGTTACAGCCGAATGATGCTTGTTGCGATTTCGTCCATGAAGGAGCGGTCGTGCTCTACAAACAGCATGGATGGATTGCCGTCCAGCAGTAAATCACGCACTTGCATGCGCGAAAGCACATCCACAAAGTTTAGCGGTTCGTCCCAAACATAAAGGTGCGCCCGCTCGGAAAGCGTCTTCGCAAGAAGCGCCTTTTTCTTTTGTCCGCCGGAGAAATCACACATGTCCTTTTCGAATTGTACACGGGGAAAATCTAGCTTTCGAAGAATCGTTAGAAATAGTGTTTCATCCAATCCGCTTGCACGCGCATATTCCAAAACCGTGCCGCGCAAAAGCGACGTATCCTGTGGCATATAGGAAACGATCAGTCCACTGGCGGTGCGCAATCGACCTGTGTGCGGAATCGGTTCGCCCATTAGCAGGCGGACGATGCTGCTTTTTCCGCTGCCGTTTTTTCCGCTCAGTGCAATGCGCTGGCCTTGACGGATTGTGAAATTGAGCGGTCCGCAGATCGTCCGCTCGTCGTAGACGATCGATAAATCCAGCGCTTCGACAAGCACGTCAGCATGATGACGCAACGGTGTAATCTTTAACGTGTCGTTTCGTTCTAGATTTTTCAGTAGCTTTTCTTTCTCCTTTGTCGCGGATTCCCGGCGCTTTTCGATCGCTTTTGCGCGCTTCATCATCTTTACGGCTTTATGGCCGATCGCGCCTCGGTCCATCGTGCCTTCAGCGCTGCCCATGCCGATTTTTGAGGATTCGATGCGGTCCGACCATTCCGCCGTGCGGCGCGCGGCTGTACGAAGCTGACCGATCTGCCGGGCGAGTCGTTCGTTTTCGGCAAGCTCAAACGCGTCCTGCCGGTGGCGATTTTCTTCCCATGAGGAGAAATTACCTTTTTGCACCTCGATGTCCGAACGGTTGATCGAGAGAATATGGTCGACGCAGCCGTCCAGAAATGTCCGGTCGTGAGACACAAGGATGAATCCCTTTTTACTATTCAGGTAGCGACTGACAACCGCGCGCGCTTCCATGTCCAAGTGGTTGGTCGGCTCGTCGATCAACAAAAAGAAACCGGGTTTACAAAACAGCGCGGCGAGCAGCACCTTGGTCTGTTCTCCGGGACTGAGCGTTGAAAAGGCGCGTACCAGTACGCTTTCGTCAACGTCCAGCAGGTTAAGCTCTCTTTCAAGCATCCATAACGGTGCATTTGCAATTTCCTCGAAAACGGTCTGCGTGGTCAGAGACGCATCGTGTACCGTGAACGGGAAATAGTCGAACAGCACGTCGGAAGAAATAGAGCCGCCGTACTCGTATTCGCCCATCAGCAGTTTTAGTAACGTCGTTTTGCCGCGCCCGTTGCGCCCGACAAAACCGAGTTTCCAATTCGAATCGACGGAAAACGAAACCTGTTCGAATACATTGTCGTAGCTGCCATCATAATGAAATGTTAAGTTGTTTACACATATCTGAGACATAAAAAATCAACCTCCCGATAAAGACAGCAACGCCAAAAAAGCGAAACAAAAAAGAACCCCTGTCATGGTTCGCTCCTTTGGCATTGCAACGTAGAACCAAGGCGCGGATGCGCCCGGCAAATGCTGACAAATACCAAGTGGGTTAGCGAATCATCGGTGTTCCTCCATCAAGAGATTTCTATATGAGTGTACAAAATCCGTACTGTTCTGTCAATATGCGCTATGCAGACGAACGGCGCGCAGACGAAAAAGACTCTATTTTGTCTGCCGGTATTCGTTTGGCGTCATGCCGAAGTAACGCTTGAAGACGGAGATAAAATGCTTGTCGGAAAGATAGCCCGTCTGTTCGACAACAGATTGAATTGCAAGCGCGGGGTTGGTCTTTAACAGCAGTGCAGCCTGCGTCATGCGAAGGCGGGTCAAAAACTTTGTATAAGATTCGCCTTTCTCTTCGTGAAAAACACTGCTGAGATATGCGGGCGTCACTCCAAGCGCGTCCACCACGTCGGTCTATGCAATCTGCTCGGCAAGCACCTAAAGCTGCTTTACGGTGATAACCCGCAGTGAATCTGCTTGAACAAACGCTTGCAAGCATAACAAAAAAAGCCCGTTGATCGGGCTTTTTGCTTGCAGTATTTTTGATTAAATCGAAAGGTTTACGCCGTGTTCTATTAGGGCGTTTCTCAAAGCTTTTACATCCTCGTTAAAGACATGTCCCGGCATGCCGACCTCGTAAGCGCCTTCGATGTTCTGCGGGGCATCGTCAATCATGAAGCACTCGGATGGCGTCAAAGTGAAGGTGGCGCATAGAAGGGAGTAAATTTCCGGCTGAGGTTTTACCAGCCGAACATCGGCGGAAATTAGTTTTCCGTCGAAAAAGCGGGAGGCGGGAATGCGCGGCCAGTAATCATGCTGTCGAAGGCTGGCGTTGGAGAGCAGAAAAATACCATATCCGTTGTCCTTTAGCTCCGAGACCAGTTCATACATGCCGTCGATCGGTAAAATCGGTCGATCCCACATGGTGACAAGTTTTTCGGCGGCGTCGTGCAGCCGCCGTGGCGTGCGATTCCGGATGTTGTATAAAGCGTCCGCTTCAGCGATGGAGCCGCGATCCATGCGCGCCCACTCCACGGAGCGAAATACTTCGTTCATGAGGATGCTTTCGTCTTCAGCATCCACGCCCAGCCTTCGGATAAAATACTCGCGGTCAAAGCGGATCAGTACGCCGCCCATATCGAAAATGATATTGCGAATCATTCCGTTTTCATACCTTTCGGAAGTCGGTCGTTTCAGGTTTTATTGTTTCAAACTGGCGTTATTCGAAGGAGCGGATATACCGACTATCCTTGAGCATGACGTCGTGTGCGCCGCCTTCTGCAAGCGTCGCGGCGGATACCAGCGTAAGCCGCGCTTTCTCGCGAAGCTCCGGGATGCTCAGCGCGCCGCAGTTGCACATGGTAGAGCGCACCTTGCTGAGGGTTTGTTCCACATTATGATGTAGACTGCCTGCGTACGGTACATAGGAATCCACACCTTCCTCAAACTTGAGCGCGGCTTCTCCGCCACTGTCGTAACGCTGCCAGTTGCGCGCGCGCGCGCTGCCTTCGCCCCAGTATTCTTTCATATAGCTACCGTTGATGAACACCTTGCTGGTGGGGCTTTCGTCACAGCGCGCAAAATAGCGACCCAGCATGCAGAAATCCGCACCCATGGCGAGTGCAAGCGTAATGTGATAATCCAGCGCGATTCCGCCATCTGAACAGACGGGCACATAGATACCGGTCTCTTTTGCATATTCGTCTCGCGCAGCGGCTACATCCTGAATTGCGGTGGCCTGTCCGCGGCCGATGCCTTTGGCTTCGCGTGTGATGCAAATAGAACCGCCGCCGATGCCGACCTTTACAAAGTCCGCGCCGGAATCTGCGAGGTAGCGGAAACCGTCTCCATCCACAACGTTACCTGCGCCGACTTTGACGCTGTCGCCATAGCGTGAGCGGATGAACGCTATGGTTCGTGCCTGCCACTCGGTAAACCCTTCCGACGAATCGATACACAGCACGTCCGCGCCCGCCTCGACCAGCGCAGGAACACGATCCTCATAGTCGCGTGTATTGATGCCAGCACCGACAACATACCGCTTTTGCGCGTCCAGAAGTTCGCCTGGATTTTCTTTATGGGAATCATAGTCCTTGCGGAAAACAAAGGCGACCATACGCCCGTCCTTTGCAACGATAGGCAGCGCATTGAGCTTGTGTTCCCAAATGACGTCGTTTGCTTCACTCAGCGTAATGCCTTCGTCACCGTAAACCAACCGCTCGACGGGCGTCATGAAATCCCGCACTGGAGTGGCGGGGTCCATACGACTCGGCCGATAATCGCGACTTGTTACGATGCCGAGAAGCTTGCTGTTCGGTGTTCCGTCTTCCGTGACCGCAACGGTGGAGTGACCGGTTTTTGTTTTCAGCGCCATTACGTCGGCCATCGTCTGCGCGGGGGTAACGTTGCTGTCGCTGCGCACAAAACCGGACTTGGATTTTTTGACCGAGCGTACCATTTCCGCCTGGGAATCGATGGGCTGCGAAACGAAGAGAAACGAAATGCCGCCTTCTCGTGCGAGCGCGGCGGCAAGCTGTTCACCTGAGACGGATTGCATGACCGCCGAAACAAGCGGGACGCTCATATTCAGCGGGCTTTGCTCGCCCACCTTAAATTTGCAGACCGGTGTTTTCAGGGAAACGTTCTGCGGTTTACAGTCCGTGGAAGAGAAGCTCGGCACCAAAAGGTATTCCGAGAAAGTATGCGAGGGTTCGTCAAAATAGTGTGCCATGCCAACTCCTTTTGTATTTGTGGGGAACGGGCGGCTCCGAATGGAGCGCCCGCTACCTTCTTTTTCTTTAGTATACTGTATTTTTAACGATTTCGGAACCATTCCGAAGAGGAACTTCGTTTTGTTAATCCAGGGTGTTCAATTCTTTACGAAAAATATACGACCGCCGATTCGAACAGACGCATATCGAACACGCCCGGCACGTTTTTGTACAAACCGTCGCCAATGCGTTCGCTGTGACCCATTTTGCCGAGGATACGGCCGTCCGGCGACGTAACGGCTTCCACGGCCGCGAACGAACCACTCGGATTAAAGCGCACGTCCATGGAAGGCTTACCGACTTCGTCAACGTACCGCGCCGCAATCTGCGCGTTTTGCACCAAGTCTTCAAACACATTTGGCGGGCATAAAAACCGGCCTTCACCATGCGAAATTGGTGCGGTATAGATTTCGCCAGCACCGGCAAGCATCAGCCACGGCGATTTGTCGGACGTGACGAGCGTCCGCACAAGGCGGGACTGATGCCGCCCGATCGCGTTGAAGGTCAAAGTTGGTGCATCGACCGAAGGTTCCATAATGTGTCCGTAGGGAAGCAGGCCGAGTTTGATGAGTGCCTGAAATCCGTTGCAGATGCCAAGCGCGAGGCCATCTCGCTCGTCAAGCAGACGGGTTAATGCATCGGCGGCGAGAGGATTTCTCAAAAACGCGGTGATATATTTGCCAGAGCCGTCCGGTTCGTCACCGTTGGAAAAACCGCCGGGTAAAAACAGCGCCTGCGCGTTGTTCAGGTGTGCGGAAAATGCATGCAAAGATTCGTTTGTTGCCGCGGCGGATTGGGTTCTGATAACCAGAACGTCCGCAACGGCACCGGCATGCTCCACGGCACGGGCGGACTCATATTCGCAATTGGTGCCGGGGAAAACCGGAATTAAAATTCTGGGCTTCGTAATTTTAATGCATGGCGTAACGCGCTTTTCGGCATGGACGATCGGCACGTCGGCGATTGAGTCCGACGAGTCTGCGTGTGTGGGAAAGACACCTTCCAGCGTTTCTTCATATGCTGTTTCCAGTTCGTCCATTGAAACGGTTTCGTTTTGCCAGACCATCGTTTGATCGGAAAGTGTGCGTCCAAGCAATGTACCAATATTGCAACCATCTGCAAGTTCCACAATAAATGCGCCACAGCGTGACTGGAATAGATACTGAAGCGTCTGCTTGTCATCAAATTGAAAACCGAGACCATCGCCAAGGCACATTTTGAAGATTGCCTCGGCGATCCCACCTGCCCCCGGCGCATAAACCGAGAACACCTGCTTTGCAGTGATCAATTCGTGAATCTGTTGGAATAATCGGTTCAGCGAATCCGGTTCCGGCAAACCATCGTCACGATAATCGGGGCAGAGCAACGCAACATTCGAACCGACGTGCTTAAATTCGGGCGAGAGCATCGTTTTTGAATCCCCGACGGCAACCGCAAAACTGACAAGCGTTGGCGGCACGTCAAGCGATTCGAATGAGCCGCTCATGGAGTCTTTGCCGCCGATTGCGGCAACGCCGAGGTCCATTTGCGCGGCCAGCGCGCCGAGCAGCGCCGCCGTCGGTTTTCCCCAACGGACGGGGTCTGTGCCGGGCTTTCCAAAATATTCCTGAAACGTTAGATAGCGCTCGTCCAGCGGCGCGCCGGACGCGGCCAACTTGGCAAGCGAATCGACAACGGCGCAATACCCGCCGGAATACGGGGACGCTTCCGAAAGATATGGATCGTACCCCCAGGACATCACGGTGCATGCGTCGGTTTCACCATGTAAGAGCGGGAACTTTGCCGCCATGACCTGCGAAGGCGTCATCTGACGTGAACCGCCGAACGGCATGAGCACGCTGTATGCGCCGACCGTGGAATCGAAGCGTTCGCTCAATCCACGTTTGGAACAGACATTCAAATCCGATACCAGTGTTTTATATTGCTCGGCAAAACTGCTATGTACTGTCTTTGCGGCGCGGGTGTTCGGCCGCTCTATTCGTGCTTGCGCATGTTTGCTTGCGCCGTTGCTGTCGATAAAGCTTCTTGGTAATTCCACAATACGCTCACCCCGCCAGCACATGGTCAACCGTGGCGCTTCGGTCACGGTTGCTACGGCTACGGCGGATAAATTCTCCTGATCTGCCAGTGAGATAAATCGCGCCACATCTTCGGGCGCGACGACGACGGCCATGCGCTCCTGCGACTCGCTGATGGCGAGTTCCGTTCCATCAAGGCCTTCGTATTTTATGGGAACTTTGTCGAGGTCGATTGACAGCCCGTCGGCCAACTCGCCGATGGCCACAGAAACGCCGCCCGCACCAAAGTCGTTGCAGCGCTTGATGAGCCGCGCCGCCTCGGAATTGCGAAACAGACGCTGGAGTTTCCGTTCTTCCGGCGCGTTGCCTTTTTGCACTTCCGCACCGCACTGTGCAAGCGAACCCGTGTCATGTGCCTTGGATGATCCGGTCGCCCCGCCGCATCCGTCCCGCCCGGTCTTTCCGCCAAGCAGTAAAACGACGTCACCGTCCACGGGTGTTTCGCGACGGACGTTTTCCGCCGGAACCGCGCCGATCACCGCGCCGATCTCCATGCGCTTTGCAAGGAAGCCTTCGTGGTAAATTTCGTCCACCAGGCCCGTTGCAAGGCCAATTTGGTTGCCATAGGAACTATATCCCGCCGCGGCGGTGGTTACAAGCTTTCGCTGTGGCAGTTTGCCGGGTAATGTTTCGGAGTACGGCCGTCTCGGGTCGGCGGCTCCGGTTACGCGCATCGCCTGATAAACGAACGACCGCCCGGAAAGCGGGTCGCGTATGGCACCGCCGATACATGTCGCCGCGCCGCCGAACGGCTCGATCTCTGTCGGGTGGTTGTGCGTTTCGTTTTTAAACAATACCAGCCAACGTTCACGCCTGCCGTTGACCGTAATCTCCGTCTTGACCGTGCATGCATTGATTTCCGCAGAATCGTCCAGATTGTCCAGCTTGCCGTTCCGTTGGAACCAGCGTCCGGCGATCGTTGCCAGATCCATTAGCGTCACGGGCTTGGTGACACCGAGCTCGCGCCGCATGGAAAGGTAATCCTGATATGTTTTTTCTGCACGCGCGTCGGAAAACGTTACCTCGTCCAGCTCGGTAAGGAATGTGGTGTGCCGGCAATGATCCGACCAGTAGGTGTCGAGCAGTTTCAGCTCCGTGAGTGTCGGGTCACGTTTTTCGGAACGAAAATGTGCGCGACAGCACTTCAGGTCGTCCAGATCCATCGCAAGGCCGTATTCGACAATCAGGCTGTTTAAATGCTCGTCGTCAAGCGAGGTGAATCCGTTCAGTGTTGGTATGGGTTCGGGCGCGCAGGATTCCAGCGTCAACGTCTGATATGTTTCCAGCGAAGCTTCGCACGCTTCCACCGGATTGATAACATATTGCCGTATTGCGGAAAGATCATCCCCACTTACAATGCCATTTATCCGATAAACACGTGAAGCCCTCACCACCGGAGCATCTTTTCCGGAAAGAAGTGCAATGCATTGCCCCGCTGCGTCGGCCCGCTGGTCATATTGCCCGGGAAGATATTCCACAGCAAACATTGTTTGCGCGTCGTCCGGCAGCATGTCGTATATCAAATCGGTTTGCGGTTCTGCAAACACCGCGTACCGGAAGGACGAAAACAGTTCTGCGTCAACGCCTTCCACGTCATACCGATTCAAAATGCGAACGCCGGTAACGCTCTTTATCCCCAGTACGTCCCGAATATCCGCGAGGAGCGCGGTTGCTTCCTGTGCGAATTCCGGTCGCTTTTCAACATAAATTCTATTTACCATCGTTTTCCTTTTTGGTTGCAAAATTTATTGTTCGGTCGCTGTCAGCGCGCGTTCGCCGATATCGTGCCGGTAAAACGCGTTTTCAAAGCGAATGTTCTTCACCGCTTCATAGGCGGCGCACTGTGCTTTGCGCGGTGTGTCACCGACGGCGGTCACACCAAGCACGCGCCCGCCGGAGGTGCGTATTCGCCCGCTTTCGCATTGGGTTCCCGCGTGATATACAAAAGTGTTTTTTTGAAGACCAGCATCGTTGATCGAAATTTCAAAACCGGTTTCATATTTTGCCGGATAACCCTGCGAAGCCATCACAACGCAACAGGCCGCGCCGTCTTTTATCCGCACCGGAATATCACAAAGGCGTTCGTCTTCCACGACGAGCATGATTTCGAACAAATCCGACTCCAGCAACGGCAAAACGACCTGCGTCTCGGGATCGCCGAAACGGCAGTTGTATTCGATGACCTTCGGGCCGTTATCCGTCAGCATTAAACCAAAATAGAGACATCCCTTGAACTTGCGGCCTTCCGCGTTCATCGCCCGTATGGTTGGCAAAAAGATACGCTCCATGCATTCTTTTGCGATTGGTTCTGTATAGAATGGATTCGGCGCAAGCGCACCCATGCCGCCGGTGTTCGGACCCAAGTCGTTATCAAACGCGCGCTTGTGGTCAAGCGCCGACACCATAGGAATTAGCGTGCTGCCGTCGGTAAAGGCGAGTACGCTCACTTCGTTGCCGGTTAAAAACTCTTCGATGACGACGCGTCGACCGCTTTGCCCAAGCGCACCTTGCTCCATGAGCGCGGATATCGCTTGTTTTGCTTCGTCTTCAGTTTGTGCAATAAACACGCCTTTTCCAAGAGCCGGACCATCGGCTTTTACAACGGTTGGGTACGGAATTGTGGAAAGGTACGCGTAAGCGTCAGCCGCTTGGTCGAACACCTTGTAAGATGCGGTCGGGATGCTGTACTTTTGCATGAGTTCCTTAGCAAAACTTTTGCTGCCTTCAATGGCGGCGGCTGCGGCGGAAGGCCCGAAACAGCGAACACCGACACTGCGCAGCCGGTCGCACGCGCCCTGAATCAACGGGTCATCAGGTGCGACAATCGCAAAAGAAATGTCCTTTTCGAGCGCGAACGCAATGATGCCGTCGATGTCCGTTGCGGATATCGGGACGCACGTGGCGTGCTCGCTCATGCCGCCGTTGCCTGGCAAGGCATAAATCGTATCGATGCGCGGGTTTTCAAGCAACTTTTCCAGTATGGCGTGTTCGCGGCCGCCACCGCCGACCAACATGATTTTCATATCTTTATCTTCACTGATCCTTCGTTTGCATTTGCTTTTTTTCGGATTCCGTCGCCGACAGAGAAACGCTTGTGTTTTAATGATGGAACAGACGAAGTCCGGTAAAGAACATCGCCATGCCGTATTTGTCACAAGCGGCGATCACGTCCGCATCGCGCACCGACCCGCCGGGTTGTGCAATGTAAACGACACCGCTTTCACGGGCACGGTCAATATTGTCGCCAAAGGGGAAGAATGCGTCGCTGCCGAGAGAAACGCCGGACAACCGGGCGATGTGCTCCGCGCGGTCGCTCTGCGACAGTGGCTCCGGCTTGCTCGTAAACCAGTTTTTCCAGCCGTTCTCGCTGAATGCGTCGTCGACACGCCCAGAGATGTAGGAGTCGATCAGATTGTCACATTCAGGCCGCTTCAGTGTTGGCAGAAACGGCAGGTTCAACACCTTGTCATGGCGGCGCATCCACCAAATATCCGCTTTTTCACCGGCCAGCCGCGTACAGTGGATGCGGGACTGTTGGCCTGCACCAACGCCAATGGTCTGTCCGCCGCAGGCAAAGCAGACCGAGTTCGACTGCGTATATTTCAGCGTAATCAGCGAAAGGACCAGGTCGCGTTTGGCGGACGCGTCCACCGTTTTTTGATTTGTAACGGATTCGCCGAGTAATTCCATGCCGATTTCGGCGGCGTTGCGCGGCTGTTCAAACGTGACGCCGAACACTTGCTTGCTTTCCATTACAGCGGGCTCGTAACTTTCGTCGATACGAAGCACACCATAGGTTCCTTTGCGTTTGGTTTTTAATATTTCAAGAGCTTCCTTCGTATAACCCGGCGCGATCACGCCGTCCGACACTTCGCGCTTGATGATGGACGCGGTAGTAGCGTCGCAAACGTCACTCAATGCGATAAAATCGCCAAAGGACGACATGCGGTCGGTTCCGCGTGCCCGTGCATAAGCACAGGCGACGGGCGAAGCGTTTATGCCGTCGATATCGTCCACCGCACAGGCTTGCAGATCGGTCTCACTCAGCGGCAAACCGAGCGCAGCGCCCGCGGGGCTGACATGCTTGAACGACGCGGCGGCGGGCAAGCCGAGAGACATCTTTAATTCTTTTACGAGTTGCCATGCGTTCAGCGCGTCAAGAAAATTGATGTAGCCTGGCCGCCCGTTAAGCACCTCTATGGGCAGTTCGCCACTTTCCATATAGATACGCGCGGGTTTCTGGTGTGGGTTGCAGCCATATTTTAAAGCGAGTTCTTTCATGCTTTGCTTTCCTCCGTAACGTATTGGTTGAACAGTTTGTCTTCGTATGCACCGCTGCGGACGTCCGTATAGCGCACGTAAAGCGAAATCTTGTTATCCGGATTGAGTGCGTTCCACACGCCGTCCGCGAACGCGTCGATTCCGTTTGGTATAGCAACGGACTTGGGTTCGCCTGAAAAACTGGGCAATACCGCTCCATCTCCGTCATAGGTGTGAATGAAATGCCCGACGCCTGCTGCCGGCTCATACGCAAAGGTTTGGCGGAGCGCGGTTTTGCCGTCCGTATCGCCGGATTTGAGGATGGATAGCTTATACGAAAATGCGTCCGCAAAACAGAGCATACCGCTGATGCGGGGCGTGAAGTGCGGCGCGTCCGGCTCAAAACAGCGCGTTTCAAGCGCCTGCTCAAAGGTTTTTCCAACGGTAAGTGCGTCGCGAATCGTGTCGGTCTGATCGCCGTTTGTAACAACTGTCACGCCGGGAAACGTGCGAAGCGGTGAATACAGAATCAAGCTCGTATCCGCGGTTTTGCTTGCATCCAAAATGTGGATATCGAGGTCATCTCCGTTCTTGACAAATGCGCGGCTGCGACTCCCTGCGCTGCGTCCCATAATAAAATATGCCAGCGCCGCTTTTTTGCCGTCCGGACTGAAGCCGAGGACGATACCGCGACCCGGATACGTGTTGTTCTCCAGTAAATCATATAAGCTCTGTTGTTCCATTAAAAAACCTCTCTTTCAAGATGCTTGATTAAATCCGCGCAAACCATTTCTGCCGCCGCGGGGAGCAGTTTCCATTCTGCCTGCTCCATCACACGTCGCTGTAGCGTCTCCGCTGTATCGCCGGGGAGAACTTCGACGGATTCTTGCATAAGAATACGGCCGCCGTCGGGCACTTCGTTAACCATATGCACCGTTGCGCCCGTTGTGGATTCTCCGGCGGCAAGCACCGACTCGTGCACCTTCAGACCGTAGAAACCCTTGCCGCAATGCGCGGGAATCATCGAAGGATGCACGTTTAAAATTCGGTCGGGATATCGTTCTACAAAAGAAGCGCTCAGTATCTGCATAAAGCCAGCAAGGACGATCACGTTAATTTGATGATCCGAAAGAACGGACAGCAGTTTCTCTTCAAACGTCTCGCGTGTCGAAAAGTCCGCCCGCGATACCGTTGCGGTCGCGATGTTCGCTTTTTTTGCGCGCTCCAGCGCGTAAGCGCCGGGCTTGTTGGAAACGACAAGCGCAAGACTGCCGCTTGTAAAAGCACCGTTTTGTTGTGCGTCGATGAGCGCCTGTAGATTGGTACCGTTTCCCGAAACCAAAACGGCGACGCGTGGTTTCAGCATAGTGTTACGCCTTCCTCGCCTTTCACGACTTCGCCGATGCGATACGCTTCGATGCCTTCGTTGTTTAGTATTTCAATCGCCCGGTCGGCTTGCGCTTGTGACATGGTCAACGTCATGCCGACGCCCATGTTGAACGTATTGAACATCTCGCGCTCCTCGATATTGCCGAGCGACATCAGTAATTTGAAAATGGGCAAAACCCGAACGCTTTGCTTTTCGATGCGAGCAGAAAGCCCGGCGGGAAGACTGCGCGGGATATTTTCGTAGAAACCGCCGCCGGTAATATGCGCGGCGGAGTGTACTTCGACTTTCCCGATCAGCGAAAGTACGGGCTTTACATAGATGCGCGTCGGAGTAAGCAATTCTTCGCCAAGTGTTTTACCAAGCTCGGGTTTGAATTCGTCAAGCGTTTTGCGCTCCATCGGTATGAGCTTGCGTACTAGCGAAAATCCGTTGGAATGAATGCCGGACGACGCCAGCGCGATGATCGCGTCGCCTTCGACAACGCGGCTGCTTTCGATCATTGCCGCTTTTTTCGTGATGCCGACGCAAAATCCTGCTAGGTCGTATTCGTCTTCGGTATAGAAGCCCGGCATTTCGGCGGTTTCGCCGCCGATCAGCGAACAGCCCGCCTGTCTGCAACCGTCCGCAACACCTTTGACGACGGCGGCGGCAACGTCCGGAACCAATTTTCCGGTCGCTATGTAGTCCAGGAAGAACAGCGGCTTTGCACCGTGACACACCACGTCATTGACGCACATAGCCACACAATCGATTCCGACTGTGTCGTGCCGCTCCATAACGAATGCGGCTTTGAGCTTTGTACCGACTCCGTCGGTTCCGGAGACGAGCACGTCGTCACCGAGTGCATACATGCCGCCGAACGAACCCAGCCCCTGCAAAACATTTCCGTCAAATGTGGATTCCGCATACGCCTTCATCTGCTTGACGGCGCTATAGCCCGCTTCCACATTTACGCCGGAATCCTTGTATGTAATCGACATGACCGTCTCCTTATTGATCTAGCAAATTTTTCTTACCGCTTTTCAACAACTCCGATACATCCTCTGGATACTTGCCACTAAAGCAGCCCGCGCAGAAATTGCATGCCGCACCTTCGACGGTTTTTTTGAGATCATCGAAGCTTAAATAACGCAGGGAATCAGCGCCGATAAACTTGCGGATTTCTTCGACGGAGTGACTCGCGCCGATAAGCTGTTCGTGGGACGATGTGTCGATTCCAAAATAGCACGGGTGCGTAACCGGCGGTGAACTCACGCGCAGGTGTACTTCCTTTGCGCCTGCAGTGCGGAGCATCTCTACGATGCGTTTGCTCGTCGTGCCGCGCACAATGGAATCGTCCACCAGGAGCACGCGCTTTCCGCGCACATTGCGCTTGAGCACGCTGAGTTTCAGCGAAACGTCCATTTCTCGCCGATCCTGCGAAGGCTCGATGAAGGTGCGCCCCATATAACGGTTTTTTGAAAGTGCGACAATGAACGGAAGCCCGGTCTGCTTTGCATAGCCCATTGCCGCAGGGAGCGATGAATCGGGCACGGCTGCTACGACGTCCACGTCGGCGGGCGAAGAGATCGCGAGCAGCTCGCCCGCGCGTTCACGCGCTTTGTGTACCGAAATACCGTCGATGTCGGAATCCGGTCGGGCAAAATACACATACTCAAAAATACAAAGCGCTGTATCCGAAGCGTGCACCGCCTGATGCGACTTTAAGCCGTGCTGCCCGACTGCGATGATTTCGCCCGGGCGAACGTCGCGGATGAATTCTGCGCCGATGGTGTCGAACGCGCAGGATTCGGACGCGAACACATATGCGCCATCGATACTTCCGAGCGCGAGAGGACGCATGCCTTTCGGGTCGCGAACGCCAACGATCTGATCCCGCGTCATCAACACGAGCGCATAGCTGCCTTGCAGCCGCTCGGTCGCTTTTTCAACGCTTTCGACCAAATTCGAGGTGCCATTCTTTGCAATAAGTGCACCGACGACTTCGGAATCGGAGGATGTCTGAAACGTCACGCCTTCGCTTTCAAGCTCTATGCGCAGCTCCTTTGCGTTGATGATATTGCCGTTGTGCGCAAGCGCAAACGGTCCGTCGGAGGATTCAACGAGCAGCGGCTGCGCGTTGGTCAGCGACGTGTCGCCCGTTGTGGAGTAGCGCACGTGGCCAACGGCCAGGCTTGCGCCGCTCAATAAAACAAGGCTGTCGCGGAATTTTCCGCTGACCAATCCCATTTCTTTGCAGCATTCGATACGCTTGCCGTGCGCAACGGCGATGCCTGCGCTCTCCTGGCCGCGGTGCTGCAGCGCAAAGAGCCCGTAATACGCCGCCTCGGCGGCGTCGATTCCACTGCCGTTACAGTAGATGCCAAAAACACCGCATTCTTCGTTCATGCGGTCGTGCTCAGGCTTGAGACGATCATATGCTTTTGGCAGGCGTATGCGAAGCGGCATGTTATTCTCCCATCAATCGTTTGATGATCTCGCGGTATGCTTCTTCCACATCGCCAAGGTCGCGACGGAAGCGGTCTTTGTCCAGCTTCTTACCGGTGCTCTTGTCCCAGAAGCGACAGGTGTCCGGCGAGATTTCGTCGGCAAGAACGACTTTTCCGTCGCAGCGGCCGAATTCAAGTTTGAAATCGATCAGCTCGATTCCGAGTGTATCCAGATATTCGCGCAGAATATCGTTGATGGCGAAGGAATATTCCTTTACCTTTTCCATTTCTGCGTCCGTTGCAAGGCTCAGCGCGCGGATGTAGTAGGAATTGATGAACGGATCGCCGAGTTCGTCGTTTTTGTAGCTATACTCAAGGATAGGGCAGGCCAGCGCGCTGCCCTCCGCAATGCCCATACGCTTGGAAAAACTACCCGCGGCACGATTGCGAACGATGACCTCGACAGGCAGTATTTCAACGCGTCTGACTGCGGTTTCACGATCGGAAAGCTGCTCGATGTAGTGGGTCGGAATGCCTTTGCCTTCCAGCAAGCGGAAAAAGTGATTTGACACCTTGTTGTTGACCACGCCTTTTCCGGTGATCGTTCCTTTTTTCAGTCCGTTGAACGCCGTCGCGTCGTCTTTGTAATCGACGATGACGATCTTGGGATCGTCGGTTGTAAAAACCTTTTTGGCTTTGCCTTCATAAATCTGTTCCAGTTTTTTCATATAGTTTCAATCTCCTTTTGCAGCGATTCATTCGCTTCAATGGTTTTTTTTGCAAGGGTTTGTGCGTGCAGGTCGAGCTGCTTTGCCAAATCTTTGTCCTCCAGCGCAAGGATGCGAACAGCGAGTAACGCCGCATTGGCCGCGCCGTCGATGGCGACCGTTGCAACGGGAACACCTCTCGGCATCTGCACGGTGGAAAGCAGTGCGTCGAGTCCGCCCAGATCGTGCGAACTTGCAGGGACACCGATGACCGGCAGCCGCGTGTGCGAAGCCAGGACACCCGCCAAATGTGCGGCCTTTCCGGCAATCGCAATCAGAACGCCGTATCCTTCCGCCCCCACACAACGTACAAAATCCACTGTTTCGTTCGGCGTTCGATGGGCCGAAAGGACACGCGCCGAGGACGGAACACCGAAATCGGACAGCGTTTGAAGCGCATCCTTTGCAAGCGGCAAATCCGAAGCGCTTCCCATGACGACGGCAACTTTTTTCATTTTAAATTTCCTCCATACAATCAAAATAAGCCTGTCGTAACACAAGGCTTAAAATTTCATTCGTAACAGCGTATGCTTGATTACGCCGCCGATGTAGTACTGCGGCGAATACAAGATCGGCATGCCTTCCTTGTCGTAATCCAGTTCGTCAAGATAGAGAAGCGGCGCACCCTCGTTCACGAGGAGTATCTTCGCAAGTTCGGCGCTTGCAATGGCGGGCTGCACTTCCGTAATGTCCATGTGCGGTTCAAGGTCGCAGTATTCTTTCAGGAACGAGAAGATCGGTTTTGCCAGAGCCTCCTCCGAAAATGCTTTCCGTTTTACAAGAGAGAGCGGAATGTAATCCTCGCAGAAAATGGCGGGATTACCGTCTGCCCCGATCAACCGAACGGCGCGCAGGACCGCGTCGCCTTCGGATATTGCAAGACGCGCGGCAACGTTTTTCGCAGCCGGGAGCGTTTCGTGACTGGAAAGCAGTAGACTCGGCGTATAACCGGACTGGGCGATCATGTCCATAAACTCGATCTCCATGTCCATGCGCACTTTCACAGTTAGCACGTGCCGGTTGATCATTGTTCCGACACCCTGCCGCCTGCTGATGAATCCTTCCCGCTCAAGCTGCGCGAGGCTGTCACGCAGCTGAGTCCGGCTGATGTCCAACCGCTCGGCGAGGACATCCTCTCTTGGCAGCATGTTGGAATAGCGGTATACGCCGTCCTTCATTTCCTGGAGCAACCGAAGTCGCACGGATTGCATCTGCGTGGTTTTGTTCATAATGGGAGTGCCTCCGGTCTTTAAATGTATTACCAATATGTAATACCAATTCGGGTTTGACTTTAGCATATTTTATTCGGTTTGTAAAGCAATCCATGGATGTATTTTTTAGTATTTTGCAAGGTGTGAAAAAGACTGTTTTTGCTCGGCGTGAATGGATTTGTGTTACCCGCTCAAAGGGTTTGCGGCTGCTGGCGAAAAAACAACAAAACGGGTAAATATACAGGCAGGGAGTTTTTCATCAATAACGAGTTTGAACAGACACCCCGGTGAACAACAAAAATCTACTGATTTGCTTGGAAAACGGGATGAATATTCTGTCGCTCAAAAGCTAATAATCGCGGCGATTGTCATAAAAGCATAAATATTTATTATTAATGCATAATTATAATTAGCTTTCCTCTTGCTTAAAGGTGTGTTATATTACTCGCTAAGAAAGAGTAGCAGCCGTGGAAAACGGACTGCGACAGATAGCGACGATGATATGCCGAGGGGGCGATAAGAGTGGAAAAACAGAGATATCTCACCCTGGAAGACGGACGGGTCTTCAAGGGAAAAGCATTTGGCGCCAACGGAAGGGTCGAGGGTGAAATTGTTTTCACAACGGCCATGACCGGGTATTTGGAGACGTTGACCGATCCAAGCTATTATGGGCAAATGGTTGTTCAAACGTTTCCTTTGATCGGAAATTACGGGGTTATTCCTTCCGATTTTGAGGGAAAAGCTCCTGCGTTAAAAGCGTATATCGTTCGTGATTGGTGTCATGTGCCTTCAAACTTTCGCAGTGAAGAAGACCTTGACGCCTTTTTGTTATCAAGCGGCGTTGTGGGGCTTTGGAATATTGACACGCGTGCACTCGTTAAGATCATTCGCGAACACGGCGTGATGAATGCGGTGATCTCCGATAAGCCCGAAACGGACGTACAGTCGCTGAAAAGATTAAAATCCTATCGTATCGAAAACGCGGTGAATTTTGTCAGCTGCCCGTCGACCGAGACAATGCGCACCGGGGACGGCAAGCGTAACGTTGTTCTTTGGGATTTCGGCGCAAAGCGGAACATCCAAAACGAACTAATCAAGCGCGGATGCAATGTAACGAACGTTCCGGCAAACACTACGGCGGCGGCTATCCTCGCGTTGAAACCGGACGGCGTAATGCTATCCAACGGACCGGGAGACCCCGCCGATAACACCGGCGTGATACGTGAACTGACAGAACTTTTCAACACGAAAACGCCGATTTTCGGCATATGCCTTGGTCATCAGCTGCTTGCGTTGGCACGCGGCGGACAGACGATGAAGTTGAAATACGGACATCGTGGCGCAAACCAACCCGTGCAGGAGACCACGACAAGCAAGGTTTATATAACAAGCCAAAATCACGGCTATGCCGTAACGACGGACGACGTGCTGCCGAAGAACGCAGCGGTCAGCTTTTTAAATCTCAACGACGGTACCTGTGAAGGACTGGATTATCTTGACATGCCTGCATTTTCCGTACAGTTCCATCCGGAAGCCTGCGGAGGCCCGTTGGACACACGCTATCTGTTCGACCGGTTTATCGAACTGATGGATACGCAAGCGAAAGCATAGCGGACAAACGACATATAAAGAGTTTTTGACGCATACGGAAGGAGAAAACAGTATGCCCCTGAATAAAGATGTGAAGCGCGTTATGGTCATCGGTTCCGGCCCGATCGTCATCGGTCAGGCTGCGGAGTTTGACTATGCGGGAACGCAGGCCTGCCGCGCGCTGAAAGAAGAAGGACTGGAAGTGATCCTTGTCAACTCCAATCCGGCAACCATCATGACCGATCAGGCTATGGCGGATTGCATTTATATCGAGCCGCTGACGCTGACCACCGTAAAGCGCATCATAGAAAAAGAGAAGCCGGACAGCCTGCTTTCCACGCTTGGCGGACAGACGGGACTGACGCTTTCCATGCAGCTTGCGGAGGAAGGTTTTCTTGAAAAACACGATGTGAAGCTGCTTGGCGCAAACCCGGAAACGATTGCGAAAGCTGAAGACCGACAACTGTTTAAGGACGCGATGCTTTCTATTGAAGAGCCGATCATTCCATCCAAGGTGGTGACGGATGCAATGGCCGCGCTGGAATACGCCGAAGAGATCACATATCCGGTGATCGTACGTCCGGCGTTCACGCTTGGCGGTTCCGGCGGCGGAATCGCGCAGACGCGCGACGAGCTGAAGAAAATTGCGGAGAGCGGACTTCGCGCGTCGCCGATCACCCAGATTCTTGTTGAAAAATGCGTCTCCGGCTGGAAAGAGATCGAGTTTGAAGGCATGCGGGATAAAAACGGCAACGTCATCACGATCTGCAGTATGGAAAACTTTGATCCGGTCGGTGTGCACACGGGTGACAGCATTGTCATTGCACCTGCGGTCACGCTTGCCGACCGGGAATACCAGATGCTCCGCTCCGCCACGCGAAAAATCATCGATACGCTTGGCATTGAAGGCGGATGCAATTGCCAGTTTGCATTGAACCCGAACAGCTTTGAGTATGCGGTCATCGAAGTCAACCCGCGCGTGTCGCGTTCTTCCGCACTGGCTTCCAAGGCGACGGGATACCCGATTGCGAAAGTCGCGGCAAAGATCGCGATCGGTTATACGCTGGACGAAATCAAAAACGCAGTGACGGGTAAAACCTCCGCGTGCTTTGAGCCTGCGCTCGACTATGTTGTGGTCAAGCTGCCGAAATGGCCGTTTGATAAGTTTATCCATGCCAAGCGGACGCTGGGTACGCAAATGAAAGCGACCGGCGAGGTCATGGCCATCGGTCCGACGTTTGAGCAGGCGATTATGAAAGCCGTACGCGGCGCGGAGATTTCGCTGGACAGCCTGAATCTGCCGAAGCTTGCCGAAAAATCGACGGACGAATTGAGGGCGTTGCTGCACACTTGCGACGACGAACGGCTGTTTGTGACATTTGCGGCGCTCAAGCGTGGCGTTTCAGCCGACGAAATCGGCTCGATTACGACGATTGACCGTTGGTTTTTGCATAAACTGCGCCACCTTGCGGAGTTTGAATTGGAACTCGAACAAGAAGGATTGTCGAATGAACGCTATTACGAAGGCAAAACGCTTGGATATCCCGACAACGTCCTTGCACGCATCTCCGGCGACCCGATCAAGCAACACCTGTCTGCGGGATACCGCATGGTGGATACCTGCGCCGCGGAATTTGAGGCGCAGACGCCGTATTTTTACGCGGATTACGGCTGCGAAAATGAAGCGGTTGAATTTAACGCCCGTCGGAATTCAGACAAGCGACGTGTGATTGTCTTCGGCTCCGGTCCGATCCGAATCGGTCAGGGAATTGAGTTCGATTACGCCTCGGTGCACTGCGTCTGGGCGCTCAAGCGTGCGGGGTTCGAGGTGATCATCGTCAACAACAACCCCGAAACCGTCTCTACGGATTTCGACACCGCCGATAGGCTGTATTTTGAGCCACTGACGGCGGAGGACGTGATGAACGTGATTGAGACGGAGCAACCGTATGGCGTGGTCGTCGCGTTCGGCGGGCAGACCGCCATCAAGCTCACGCGCCATCTCGTCGACAACGGAGTCCGTATTCTCGGCACATCCGCGGACAGCATCGACGCGGCAGAAGATCGCGAACGTTTCGATGCGCTGCTGGAGCAACTTCATATCAAACGTCCGAGCGGGCTCACGGTCAAAACAGCGGAGCAGGCGCTTGTTGCTGCAAAGGAACTTGGTTATCCGGTGCTCATCCGCCCGTCCTACGTGCTTGGCGGACAAAACATGATCATAGCCTTTAGCGACGAGGACGTTCGCGAATACATGGGCATCATCCTGCGGCAGGGCATCGACAACCCGATTTTGATCGACCAGTACCTGATGGGGACGGAGATCGAGGTCGACGCGATCTGCGACGGAGAGGATATCCTGATTCCCGGCATCATGGAACATATCGAGCGCGCGGGCGTGCACTCGGGGGACTCCATCGCCGTCTATCCGGCGTGGAATCTCAACGGTCCGCTGATCGAGCGTATCATCGACCACTCCAAACAGCTGGCGTTGGCGCTCCATACGCGTGGACTGATCAATATCCAATACGTGATTTATGAAAACGAGATTTTCGTCATCGAAGTTAACCCGCGCTCGTCCCGGACGGTCCCGTACATCAGCAAAGTGACGGGCGTGCCGATGGTCGATCTTGCGACGCGCGCGATGTTGGGTGAACGCCTGGGCGATATGGGATTCGGCACCGGACTGTACCGGACGCCGCCGTATGTTGCGGTTAAGGTGCCGGTCTTCTCGTTTGAAAAACTTGCGGACGTCGACACGTTGCTCGACCCGGAGATGAAGTCCACTGGTGAGGTGCTGGGCATCGGCAAAACGCGTGACGAAGCGCTCTACAAAGGGCTTGTCGCCGCCGGATACAAGATGAAAAGGCGCGGCGGTTTGCTCGTTACCGTGCGGGACAGCGACAAGAGCGAGATTACAGATGCGGTGCGAAAATTTGTCGACCAGGGATTCACCGTGTATGCAACAAAAGGTACGGCGCAGGCCATCCGCGACGCGGGCATGGCTGTAACGGAAGTAAAGAAACTGCATGAATCGTCCGACAACATTATTACGCTTATGGAAAGCGGTGAAGTGGACTACATCATCTCCACATCGTCGAAAGGTCGGATTCCGTCCAGGGACAGCGTCAAAATTCGCCGAAAAGCGATTGAGCGCGCAATCCCTTGCATCACGTCCGTCGATACGGCAAATGCACTTGCAGACAGCCTTCGGAGTCGCTTTACCCAGCATAGTACCGAGCTTGTGGACATCAACCACATGCGTACGGAGAAGATGCGGCTGAATTTCACCAAAATGAACGGTACAAGCAACGACTACATCTATTTCAGCTGCTTCGACCAACAGATCGACGCGCCGGAGTCGCTGAGCGTGTATCTTTCCGATCCGCATAGCGGTGTTGGCGGCGACGGTGTGATCCTGATCTGTCCGTCGGACATTGCGGACGCGAAGATGCGCATTTTCAACCGTGACGGAAGCGAAGGCAAGATGTGTGGAAACGGCATCCGCTGCGTTGGCAAATACTTGTATGACAACGGGTTTACGAACAAAACAGACCTGACGATTGAAACGCTGAGCGGAAACAAGCATTTGCGACTCTATGTGCGCGGCGGAAAGGTTAAGTCCGTTACCGTGGACATGGGCAAGGCGGAGCTTACGCCGGGAAATATCCCCGTACGGCTGGAAGGCGACCGCGTTGTCGGCAAAGCGATAGGGATTGAAGGGGAACTGTTCGAAATCACTTGTGTCTCTATGGGCAATCCGCACTGCGTCGTTTTTAAAGACAACCTCGATTTACTGGAGATCGGCAAGATAGGCCCTGCGTTTGAAAACGCGTCGCTCTTCCCAGAGCAGGTGAATACGGAGTTCGTCAAGGTGATCGACAGTCACACGCTCAAAATGCGCGTTTGGGAGCGTGGCAGCGGGGAGACGCTGGCCTGCGGTACCGGCGCGTGCGCGGCCGTGGTCGCCGCGGTGGAAAACGGATTCTGCGAAAAAGGCGAGGATATTACGGTTCGACTGCGCGGCGGAGACCTGCTGGTGCGTTATACCGACGAGACAGTGTTGATGACGGGCGACGCAAGAAAGAACTTTGAGGGGATCGCAGAATTGTAACTAGATGATTCTTGTTAAACCAAAGTGAAGCGGTTTGTCTTAATCGAGCGGACCGCTTTTTCATGCGCCAAGGGTGAAATCCTGCGTGCGAACACAGCCGAATCCATTGAGAAATGCGGGTTTTTGTAATACAATAATCCGTGCGGAATAGCGATCTGAATATTAGAGAACCAAATCCAATATAGAAACAACAACAATAAGAAAATAGCGCTTTACATGAAATGCATATAAAATTATGCGAACGATTGGGAGCAGAGTTGATGAGAAAAATTCTACTGTTGACCACAGGCGGCACCATCGCTTCACGAAACGGCGAAAACGGACTTCAGCCGGTTATAAACGCAAGCGAACTATTGCGTGCGTTTGTTTACGATACGGCGCGCTTTAGCATCACCGCCGTCGGCGTGCTGGATATGGATTCCTCCAATATTCAACCCGAAGAATGGCAGATCATAGCGAAGAAGATTGAGCAGGAATATCAAAATTACGACGGATTTGTTATCACCCATGGAACCGACACGCTGGCGTATACGGCGTCCGCGCTGAGTTATATGCTGCGGGATTTGACAAAAAGTGTGGTGTTAACGGGCTCGCAGATCCCAATCGGTCAGGATGTCAGCGACGCACAAACGAACCTGACAACGGCGCTCTGGGCCGTTGAGGCAGATATCTGGGGCGTATCGGTCGCGTTTAACCGGCGTATCATTCGCGGAACGCGTGCCGTCAAGGTCAGCACCATGAGTTTCGACGCCTTTCAGAGTGTGAACGCGCCGTATTTGGCACAGATTACGGCGGAAGGAATACATGTTGTGGACGACGGGCATCAGTTTGCCCGTCTGGGCGAATCGTTCACCATTGCGCCGGATCTTTACAGCAAGGTGTTTTTATTGAAGGTCATACCGGGAACGCAGCCGGACCTGATTGAGAGCCTGCCCGCGTTGGGATACAAAAGCCTTGTGATCGAAGCCTTTGGCGCAGGCGGTATTCACTATCTGCACAGGAATCTTTTGCATTCGCTGGAACGGCTCATTGAAAATGGCATTTTAGTTGTCATTTGTAGCCAGTGTCTGTACGATTGCAGCGATTTGACGCTGTATGAAGTGGGACGGCAACTGCTCAATATCGACGTGGTGCCGGCGCTGGATATGACGACCGAAGCGATCGTTACAAAGCTGATGTGGATATGGGGTCAGACGGACGACTATCAGGAAGCAAAAACGCTGTTTTGCCGAAATTTGGCGGGGGAGATGTCGTAAATACAAATGCGCGAAAGCAGTTGCCGGGCAACAGCATATATAATACAAATGACTATATATAAATATTGCAGGATGACAAGTATTTTTGTTATGTATTATAATTATACGTAATTATACATTTTCTTGAATGCCGATAGGTAAAAACAGCATGTTGACGGCGGACTGGTATGACCGAGAATTCGGCAGGCCGGGCGACGCGACCGAAGGAGGTTGAGTACGTGTCTAAACTGAAAGATTTAATCCGGTACTTTGGCATGCCATTGGTCGTTGTCGCCATCATGATTACAACATTCATCGCATTCCGAACGCAAATCGCCTCCGAAATTCAGCAGGGAACGTACCAGATATTGCGGGAGTCATCACTTCAGCAAAAAAACGATGTTGTGAAATATCTAACCATGGTGGTTCGGAGAGCTGAAATCGTTACGGAATACAACAAAAACACCGGTAAAATTACATTGACGGAGACGCTGAAGACTGAACTTTCCGATAGCGACGTGAGCGAGGATTCAAGCGTTCGCGTAGGGTATGCTGATATGCAGGGCCGTGTCCTGTATGGCGATACAGACGTAATCGACGTTTCGCAAAAAGAGTGGTTTTGCTCTGGCTTAAAGGGGAAAAGTGATATTTCATTGTACCCATCTACGGTCAACGGCGGGCGTGACGATGTTTTGATCTCCGTTCCCGCATTTTTGGACGATACCGTAAGCGGCGTCCTGTTTGCAATTCTGCCAAACCACACGGTTTCCAACCTGATTGCGACGACCGCATATGAAGGCAAAGCGGTATCTGGCGTTTGTGACACGGAAGGAAATTTAATCTTTACAGAACGGGATTTTGAGTTTGGATATCGTCTGGAAAATGTTTTTAGCCTGATTCAGGATGATTCTTTGGAAAACAGTTTTACACAGACTTGGTTAAAGCAGGCTATGCGTAACTCGGAAGAGAAAGATTTTTATTTTTACTACGAAGGGGAACGGTACTACACGGTTATCCAGCCTATCGGCATTAGGGATTGGTATGTGTTTTCAACTGTCGACGGAACAACGGCCGACACGATCCAACGGCACGTAAGCACGTATGTTTCCTCAATGTTTTTGATTGTATTTGCAGTCGGCATTGCAATGATTCTCGAAGCGTTTTTGCACGAAAGAACAACGGTAAAGCGGCTGGAACAAGATAAAGAACTGCTTCGCCAAAGCAGCGCGCGATATGCTTTGATCAATCGTCTGTCAAACGAAGTGCTCTTCACGGTCAATATGGAGAATGGCAATATTGATTTTAACGACAACTTCGAAACGATGTTCGGCTTTTCGCCACCGGAATGCTCCATCGACAACCCGGAGTCGTACACCCAACTGGTGGTTGAAAGTGACCGGCCGCAGTTTATGCGGTTTGTCGAGCGCATGCTGTCCGGCGCAGCGGAAGCGCAAGAAGAGTTGCGCATGATCAATGCTCGCGGCGTAAGCCGATGGAAGCATCTGGAGATCTATTCGGTTTTTGACAGTGAAGGACGATCAACAGAAGCCGTGGGCAAAATATCAGATATCCATCGGCAGAAACAGTCGTTGCAGCGCCTTAAGAAGCAAGCGGACAGCGATTCTTTGACTGGGCTGCTCAATCGATCCGCAATGGAGCGCTACACGCGGGAGTTTCTTGACGGAGAAGGAAAAGAAACGAAGCATGCATTTTTTATACTGGATTTTGATAACTTTAAACAGGTGAACGACACGCTGGGCCATGCAGAAGGCGATCAGATGCTTGTTGCGTTTGCATACGCCGCCAAGCGTTTGTTCCGTACGGGAGATCTCATTGCGCGAATCGGCGGGGACGAGTATACGATGCTTATGAAAACGATCGATTCGGATGAAAGCGCGCTTGAAAAAGCCGAACAGATGCGCAGGGCGATGGGGCGAGTGAGCGCAGAGTTTAAGTTCAATGTGACCGTCAGTATCGGAATTGCGATGTTTGATCGGGATGGTAAAACGTTTGAGGAGCTGTACAAAGCCGCGGACGCAGCTCTCTATAACGTCAAGAAATCCGGAAAAGACGATTGCGTATTTTGTAGCGCTGCGGATATAATAACGAAACGGGATAAAAACGATACGGAGGATTAAGAAAACGGAACAGCAGAAACAAACGGTGAAGCTCACCAAAAAACAAAATGTGTTTCAGGGACTGAAGTTCCTGCTCTTTTCCTGCTCAGCCGGACTGATTGAAATGGGCTCGTTTGCTCTGCTCAACGAAACCATGGAGTGGAGCTATTGGCCAAGCTATCTTATCGCGTTGACATTGTCGGTCCTTTTTAATTTTACGGTCAATCGAAAGTTTACATTTAAGTCGGCAAAGAACGTACCGTTGGCTATGATGCAGGTGATCGGGTACTATCTCGTGTTTACACCGCTTTCCACCTGGTGGGGCGAAGCGTTGACCCGCGTTGGGTGGAATGAATACATCATTCTGTTCGGAACCATGGTAATCAACCTTGTTACAGAGTTTAGCTTTTATCGATTTGTGGTGTACAGAAATCATCTTTTCACCAACAAAGCAGCTCAAAAAGAATTGGAGAAGATAGCTGACGAAGAAGCGGCAAGCGAAATCCCGGTGGAATAACAGATAATAAAAAAGCGCTTCGGCCAAGACCGAAGCGCTTTTTTGTGTACCATTAGAAAGATCGACCTATTCGATCGGCTTGAAACCTTCGCCGTGAACTTCCGTTGCATCGGTAACGAAGATAAACGCACGATTGTCCGCGATTTTCACCGCCTTCATCGTTTGCGCAAACGTGTTGCGCCGCGTAACCAGCATCAGCACGTGCTTGTCACGCTTTGTATAGCCGCCGCGTCCTTGCAAAACAGTCACGCCGCGGCCAAGTTCACCGGCAATCAGGGAAAGGATCTCCTCGCCGCGCTCAGTCACGATGTAGATGACCTTTGCATGGTCAACGCCCTGCATAATGGCGTCGATGGTACGCGTGGTGACAAAGATGGTTACGATGGAATACAAGGCGACCTCGATATCCCGAAAAACGAACACGGCAAACAGCACGACCGTTGCGTCCACCACCAAAAGCAGGGAACCGACGGAAAAGTTCGGAAAGATGCGATTGAGCAACAGACTGATCAGGTCGGTTCCGCCGGTCGTCGCGCCGCGAACGAAGATCATGCCCATGCCGATGCCGGAGAGTACGCCGCCAAGCACCGAAGCCAGCAGTATATTGTTGGTATACGGCGGAAGGATCAACGTGAATACGTCGATCAGCAGCGATAGCAACAATGTCGCCAGCACCGTCTTCAGCAAGGGGCGCAGGCCAAGTTTCCACCATGAGAGAAGCATGAGTGGAATATTCAGAAGAAGGGCCCAAATACCGACGGTGATGGGAGAAATATAAGCCAGCGCGGTCGCAAGACCGGAGACGCCGCCGGGCGCGATATTGTTTGGAATGGTGAATAAAACCAACCCCGCCGCGATGAGCGCGCTGCCGAAAATGATCGCGACGATATCAAAAAACCAAGCGCGCGCAGACTGCTTCATTACGGATTCAGCCCTTTCAGCGATTCGGGTAGGAACAGCCCGTCTTTGCGGATCATCTTGCCGTCAAACCAGATTTCGCCGCCGCCGAACGCTGCGGTCTGGATGCAGACGATGTCGAGATGCAGTTGTGACTTGTTGCCGTTAAATGCGTCGGCATAAGCGCAGCCGGGTGTGAGATGGAATGATCCGCCGATTTTTTCATCGTACAGGGTGTTGCCGATGGAGCGTGTGACGGCGTTGTTGACGCCGATGGCAAATTCACCGAGATAGCGCGCGCCTTCGTCCGCGTCCAGCATTTCGTTGAACCCGGCGACGTCTCCGTCGCAGCTTGCTTTGTCGATATGGCCGTCTTTGAAGACAAGTCGGGGGTTGTCAAACTTTTTACCGTAGCGCATGGCCGGCGTATTGTACTGCACAACGCCGTTTGCGCTGTCCCTTACCGGCGCGGTGTACACTTCGCCGTCAGGGATGTTCAATTCGCCGTGGCAGGGTACAACTGGGATATCCTTGATGGAGAACGTCAGATCGGTTCCGGGGCCGACAAGGCGAACCATATCGGTTTTTTCCATCAGCTCGACCAGCGGTTCCATGTCTTTCGCCATTTTTTTGTAGTTCACGAGTGTGGCCGAAAGGAAGAATTCATAGAAATCGTCGTAACACATGCCGGCCTTCTGTGCGTCCGCCATAGTGGGCCAGTGCAAATAGACCCAACGACGCTCGTCAATAATTTTATCGCGCAGGGCTCTGCGGGCATTGCGGTAATAGGTCAGCGCACCGGTGTCGACAGCGGAAAGCTCTGCGTCGTTTTCGTCCACGCCGATGTCGATGTGTGCCGACATGTGGTCCCAGTATTTGTTTTCCCATTCAAGCTGTGCATCGATGGCGGATTTTGCTTTTTCCGGGTGTTCGGGGTCGATAAAGCCGAAGAACAGGCGGCTGATCTCGTCGTCCGTCACCTTAACAAACGGTACGGCATCGATTGCGTGCGCGCGCTTCAAAAGCGATTTGATCAGAGGCTTCGCCGGGACGCCGCCGTTGATTTCAAAGAGTTCACCGGGTTGTAATTTTAGAGAATAATTCAATAGCAAATCAGAAAGGCGATCCAATCGTTCGTCGTGCATAATAAATCCTCCTTTTACGCTCTTCGATTATTCTATAGCAAAAGAAGGCGTACTTCAACACCGTGCGCTGGTAGAAAACAGTATATATAATAAGGACGAAAGCATGTTTGCCTTCGCCCTTTGCGTTTTGGTGTTTTACTTTAATGGATTACCGCCGTGTACGGTTGGCCAAGGCAAGCAGGCGCAGAAAGCTGACAAGCGACGCAATCGCCGCCCACACATAGGTCATTGCGGCGGCATTGAGTACTTTCCGCGCGCCGTCGGACTCGTCATAGGTGATGTAGTTGCCTTCCTCCAACATGCGCAGTGCGCGGCTGGACGCATTGAATTCCACGGGCAGCGTCGCTATCTGGAACACCAGCATCGCGCCGAACAGAACAACGCCGATCATGGCGAGATTATAACTGCCCATGAACAAACCAAGGATAACGATCCAGGGCGCCGCATACGAACCGATGGACGCAACGGGCAAAATTGCATTGCGCAATCGAATCGGCATATAGCCTTCCTGATATTGCATCACATGACCGATTTCGTGTGCCGCAACGGCGATGGCGGCGATAGAGTTTTGCCCATATACCTGCGTGGACAGGCCGACGACGCCGTTTTTCGGGTCATAGTGGTCGGTCAGGCTGCCTTGCACCGGTTCGATCTGGACGTTACTGTTTCCGTTATAAAGCAACTGCTGCGCAACCTGCTCTGCGCGCATGCCGGAAGAAACCGACTTATCGGAAAATTGTTGAAAGGTTTTTTGAACCTTGTTCTGTGCGAATAAACTAAAGCCCATGACCACAAATAGCAGCAGGATATATAGTATGTCGGTCGAGCCGTAGCCAAAGTACATGTGGTTCCCCTCCTTATTATGTAGCGTTAGTATACCACAGCAAGACGCACGGTACAGCGCTTTTCACGATCGTTTCCAATTCGGACGCGATTAATACAAAAAACGAAGGGCGATACGGCAAAAAAAGAACGAGAAAAGCGCATATTGCCGGAAAAAAGCGGTTTGCAATGATAAAATGTGGTATACTAGCTAGAAATCCAAATTCTTAACAGCGAGGTTATCGCCATGACGCTCAAATTGTCACAGATTCAAAAATCACCGGAATCGTACGCAGGACAGATCGCGGTTTGCGGCTGGGTGCGCACCGTACGCGAGGGTAAAACCCTCGGGTTCGTAGAACTGACCGACGGAAGCTGCTTTAAGCCCGTGCAGATCGTTTACGAACGCGATGATCGAAATCTTGGCAACGGGCTGTCCACCGGCTGCGCAATCGCGGTGCAAGGAGCGCTCGTTTTGACGCCGGACGCACCGCAGCCGTTTGAAATCCGCGCGGAGGAAATCGTGGTCGAAGGCAGCTGCCCGAGCGATTATCCACTGCAGAAAAAACGGCATACGCTGGAATATCTGCGCACCATTCAGCATCTGCGTCCGCGCACGAACACCTTTCAGGCGACGTTTCGCGTGCGCTCGGTCGTTGCCGCGGCCATTCATGAGTTTTTCCAGCAGAACGGGTTTGTGTATGTGCACACCCCGCTGATCACGGGCTCCGACTGCGAAGGCGCGGGCGAAATGTTCCAGGTAACAACCTTGCCGCTGACCGATATTCCGAAGAATGACGACGGCGCAGTGGACTTTTCCGGCGACTTTTTCGGAAAACCTGCGAACCTGACCGTCTCCGGACAGCTTTACGGCGAGGCGTTTGCGCTTGCGTTCCGGGACATCTATACATTCGGACCGACATTCCGTGCCGAATACAGCTTTACCGCGCGGCACGCCGCGGAGTTTTGGATGATCGAACCCGAAATGGCGTTCTGCGACCTCGCGGACGATCTCGACGTCGCCGAGGCCATGATCAAGTTCATCATCAAGACTGTTCTCGATCGCTGCCCTGCGGAGATGGAGTTTTTCAACAAATTTATCGACAAAGGATTGCTGGAGCGACTGGATAACGTGCTCAACAATGAGTTTGTCCGCCTGAGTTATACAAAGGCTGTCGAACAGTTGAAAGCCTCCGGTGCGGACTTCAAATACCCGGTTGAATGGGGACTGGAACTCCAGACCGAGCACGAACGCTATCTGACCGAACAGGTCTACAAATGTCCGGTTTTCGTAACGGATTATCCCAAGGGCGTAAAGGCATTCTACATGCGCGTCAATGACGACAACGAGACCGTCGCGGCGGCGGACCTGCTCGTCCCCGGCGTCGGTGAGATCATCGGCGGCAGTCAGCGTGAAGAGCGGCTGGACGTGCTGGAACAGCGCATCGAAGAACTCGGCATGGATTTGGGTCAGTATGACTGGTATCTTGAACTGCGCAAGTACGGCGGGGTCAAGCACGCGGGCTTCGGCCTCGGCTTTGAGCGCATGGTCATGTATGTCACCGGCATGCAGAACATCCGCGACGTACTGCCGTTCCCACGCACGACAAGCAACATGGAGATGTAGGACAGCCGGAAAACCAACCAGGCAAAGAGAGAGACGCACTTGTAACGGACGATTGCAAGCGCGTCTTTGCATCTTTCGAATAAATTGCGATTCGATTTTCTTTTAACCGGATAAGTCGGAGGGACAATGATAAAAGTATTAGCCGAAGAGATGCTGGAACAAGCGGTGGAGCTGTCCTGGCGGCTGTGCCAAAGCGTTTCCACGCGCAGTTATCCGCTGTTTCAAAGCAAACAGGCAATCCGGAAAGCGTATCTCATGCGCCAAAAGGAAGAGCACGGGGAATTGCTGGGTTGTTTTTCCGGGAAAGCACTGATCGGCGTGTGCGCCTTCTTCGTCATTCCATCGGATACCTACCTTCAGACGGTTGCTTTTTATATCGAACGGGATTACCCAAAAACCATAACCGAATTCCTCGATTATTTGAAAGAGAATTATCCGGATTATTCGGTCAACATCGGCCTTCCGTTCGAAAACACCGCCGTTGCGGGGGCGCTGGAGCAGAACGGATTCGATTTGGCGGAGGACAGCTTTGATATGCGCTTGGATTTAAATGATTTTACATGTAGCGGCAGATCAAAAGAACCCGCCTTGCGGTTAACGGCGGATCGATACGCAGAATATAAAAAATTTCACGATCTGCATTTCCCGGATATCTACTGGAATGCGCAACGCCTGCTGTCCGACATTGCGCGCTGGCGAATTTTCGTCCATTTAAGAGACGGAAAAATCGACGGGGGCATATTCGTCATGCCGCAAAGCAAAATGGCGGAGATATTTGGATTGTGGGCGCCGGATGCGGAAATTGCAGGTGAATTGCTGTGCGGTTCAATTCAGGCAGTGACAACTGAAAACACGAATATCGGGGAGATAATCTTTTTTGTGGAAGAAGACGAGACGCATAATTTGAATGCAGCGGAGGCGTGCGGTTTTTGCTGTGCGGCGCATTATCAGCTTTGGAGTAGCAAAACACATGACGCTTGAAATTCGATAGATAGAGAATATAAAAAGAGCCTTACGGCTCTTTTATATATTCAATGTTCTTTTCTTTCCGGCGGCCTTTGTGCATTGGTACCGATCTTTTTCCAGCGGGCGGCTTCTTCGGCACGCTGGCGTATATAGCGGGCGTGATGACGATTATCAGCAACGGTCGCAGCCGCCAGTGCGATTGTGGCAAGGCAGTACAGTACGATGTATACAATGCTGACGGTACTGGTCAAAAACCCCATCGTCGGGTTGTAATAATTCAGAATGACCAGCGTTATAAACACACCGGAAAAGACGAGGCAAATATGGGACATAATGCTTCGAAACTTTCTCATTCGGTATCGCTCCCTCCAAAGTAGATGATGTCGCTGACCGTTCTTCCGCCTTTGTACGGCTGGTTGACGATCAGGCCGTTGTAAACCATCATGGCGGTCTGCCCGCCGTCAAGATTATAAGCGTCCACGCAGCCAAGGTCGATAAATGTTTGTGAAAGCTGCTCAAGCGTCATGCCGCGTGAATATCCACTCTGCCGTCCGTCGACCGTAATCAGGCAGTAATGACCGGGCTCGTAATAGCCGATAGCCGAACGCGGATTGCGGCTGATGATTGTTGCAGTGGTGTTGTAACTGTCGGGAACCTGCCCGTTGTCGATCAGTTTTGGCCCGAATGACCATCCCTGATACGCGCCGCGTTCGATGACGGATTCCAGATCAAACGCGTCTTCGTAATAACTCTCCATCACGCCGTCGGCATAAAGGATACACACGTCGCTGTTGACACTGTCGCGGTAAAGGTCTCCGTTGCGGATGACAATGCCGCTTGAACGACCGCCGTAATAGTCGCCGGAAATCGCCACGATAGCGTTGTTGTTTGTGGCAATAACCGTCGGCATGGCAGCATACCCGCGGCCAAACGTTCCGTTTGAAAAGGCGGTTTTAAATTCCTGAATGTTTTTAATCCAAACGTCGGCCACATAATAAACGGCATCGTAATTCTCTTTTTGCGTAATGACGATGCGCAATGTGTCCGAAATAGAACTGCCGTAAACGCCTTCCTCAACTGTTTCGTCAGAAGGGAATGTTGCGGAAAAGTCGCCGGGCGCAGGCGTCGGCGTTGGTTCGGGCGTCGGCGAAACGGTCGACAAGGCTTCCATGTCGTTCGTCTCTGCGGCCGGTTCCGGGGTAACGACGACCGCAGCCGGCGTTGCCGTATCACTAAAAACAATACTCTGCAGAGGGTCGCTGCTGTCCAGCCGCAGAATATGGTGGAACAATATGAAAACTAAAAGCATCACGCCAACGCCCAACAGATCCAAAAAAATGACCAGGAAGATGGGCAATGGCTTTTTCGGTCGCATAAGCTGTCCTTTCGGTTCAAAGATGCGGCATCCATGCCGGCAAACCGATGTCGAAGTATTTTCTGGGAATTGGCTCTGATGATATCTTTATGTATTGAAAAAAGCAATCGTCCGCAGAAAAAGCAACAGTAAATTCACAAATGTTGGGAAAAGTTGTCAAAATGTATGAAGGCTCAAAATTTTATGAAAAACAAATGGCACCGCAATCCGGTTTCGGACTGCGGTGCTTGTGTTGTGCGATTGATTGAGAATGAATTTATTCCGCGATAGTCAGGGCGACCTGCATCATATCGTGGAACGCATTCTGGCGTTCTTCGGCGGTCGTCACTTCACCGCCTTCGAGCAGATCGGAAATGGTGCAGATGGCAAGGGCTTTTTTACCAGCGCGTGCTGCGTTCATATAGAGCGCCGCAGCTTCCATTTCAACGGCGAGGATACCCAGCTTTTTCCATTCCATCGTTCCAGCCATGCCTTTTTCGCTGTAGAAAACGTCGCTGGAAAGCAGGTTGCCGACCTTGTAGTTCAGCCCGCGTTTTTCACACTCGTCAACGGCCTTTCTAAGCGTACCGAAATCTGCAATCGGCGCGAAAGAGCCTGTCAGGCCATACTGCGAAAAATAGGCGGAATTTGTGCAGGCGCCCTGGCCAAGCACAAGGTCGAAGAGCTTCAGGTCGGGATGCATGCCGCCGGCGGAGCCGATGCGGATGATTGTCTCGACACCAAAGAAGTTATACAATTCAAAGGAATAGATACCCATGCTCGGCATACCCATACCACTCGCCATAACGGACACGCGCTTACCTTCATAATAGCCCGTGTAGCCCTGTATACCGCGTACGTTGTTGACAAGTTCATAGTCGCTCAAATACGTCTCGGCAATAAACTTGGCGCGCAGCGGGTCGCCCGGCATTAAAACGGTTTTTGCAAAGTCTTCCGGACTGCAGCCGATATGCGGTGTGATATTCGCGTTTTTCATAAACATAGACCTCCGATTTGATATGCTGATGATTAATTCGAGTATATCATACCCGCGCAACAAATGCACCAGAACATAAACTGCTTGACAACCTTTTTTAAGCTGGACTAAACTTATTTGAGAACCCATATAGGACTTAAGGAGGAGAACATTATGTCCAAGTCATTCATTCCGCAGGGTTATCGCTCCACACTGGGGCTTTACGACACGCAGAATGCCATCGAAATCATCAAAACGACGTTCCTGGAATCGTTTTCCGCGATTCTGCGCCTCAAGCGCGTTTCGGCGCCGCTTTTCGTCAACCCGGCTGAGGGATTGAATGACAATTTAAACGGCGTGGAACGTCCGGTGTCGTTTGACATTCCCGCAACGGGCGGCAACGGTGAAGTTGTGCAGTCGCTTGCCAAATGGAAGCGCTATGCGCTCGGCCGCTACGGCTTCCGCCCGGGCAAAGGGCTTGTAACCGATATGAACGCAATCCGGCGCGACGAGGCGCTGGACAACCTCCACTCCGTATATGTTGACCAGTGGGACTGGGAAAAGGTCATCACGCCGGAGGAGCGCAGCATGGAGACGCTGAAACAGACCGTCGAAAGCATTGTTGACGCGATCTACTATACACAGCAGGTGATCTGCGCAAAATACGATGTGCTCACGCCGTTCGTCAGTCGGGACGTTACCTTCGTCACCACACAGGAGTTACTAGACCTCTATCCTGACTGCGATCCGAAAGAGCGGGAATACCGCTTTGTAAAAGAACATCCTACAACATTTATTTCGGGGATCGGCGGAGAATTGAGTGACGGTAAGCCGCACGACGGACGCGCGCCGGATTATGACGACTGGGACATCAACGGTGATATTTTGTTCTATAATCCAGTGCTGGACTGTGCATTTGAAGTCTCCAGCATGGGTGTGCGCGTAGACGCAAAGACACTTGACCGTCAACTGACGGTTGCCGGATGCGACAACCGCAGACAGCTGCCGTTCCACAGGCAGCTTTTGGAAGGCAAATTGCCGCAGACCATCGGCGGTGGAATCGGCCAGTCGAGACTGTGCATGCTGTTGCTCAACAAAGCGCATATTGGCGAGGTGCAATCTTCGCTTTGGGATGCTGAAACACTGGCGCTGTGCGAGCACGCCGGGGTAACGCTGCTATAAACAAAAATCGAAACAGCGGAGCGGCCCTTCAGGGCCGCTCCGCTGTTTTGGTTTTGCAAGGTGCACGATGCGATCGATTGTGTTCAATATTGTTTTTTGCGAGTGCAATACGCTTAGAAAAGCATGAAAAAATTACGATGTAACAGAAAATTCCAATGAATGATGCATCTTTTTTGTGAGCGCGTTATGTTTCAATGTAACATTTTGTTGCAAAGTTGTAATTTTCAGCGGTATAATCATACTATAGAATGATAACCGTTCATTTATATGACGCATTACATAGATCATACGGTTGCCGTTTCCTCCTTTTATTTAATACCATGTGTCGAAATTTTTTTAATCCTGATGTGACGGAAATATATTTCTAGAACGATCGCTATCCCCGGGCGGAACGCGACACAAATGTGAGCGAACCTGCGTTGACCGGGCCAATATATGCTATAGGAAGGGTGGACCGTATGCCGGAAGCAAAGATTAAGATTAAGATGTTTGGCAGTTTTGAGATTGTCGTAAAGGGAAATGTGGTGCTACCGCAGTTGCGTCAGGCAAAAAAGACCTGTCAACTTTTGGAATATCTGATTCTAAAGAAAGACCGGCCGGTTCCGCATGAAGAACTGTTGGAAATGCTATGGTCGGACAAGGAAAATCGAAATCCTGCCACGGCCCTCCGAACGCTGCTGCATCGTTACCGTGCGTTGGTCGATCAGAGCGGGTTACCGGAACTTTCAAATTCTATCCTGACGGCGCGGGGTGCATACCAATGGAACCCGGACCTTGACTGTGAAATCGACGTATTTGAGTTCGAACGACTCTGTCAGGAGGCGAGAACGCCCGGCATGAGCAGCCGTGACAGCATCGAACGGTATATGCGCATGCTTGAGCTCTATACGGGACCGCTTTTGACCAACTCTGCCGAGGAGATGTGGGTCGTTCCGAAGAGCGTATATTATCATGACTTGTTTTTGGAAAGCGTATTCACGATGCTCGACCTGCTAAAGTCCGAAGAGGATTACGATATGATCGTTCAGGTCTGCCGCAAGGCGATGGATGTGGATATGTTCGACGAGAGACTTCATTTGGAACTTATGATGGCGCTGGTCAAAACCGGTAAAAAACGCGAAGCGCTTTCACAGTATTATTTTGCGACTGACTTGCAATACAAACAGCTTGGCATTCAGCCGTCCGGTGAAATCCGCGCGGTTTATAAGCACATCGTGCAGGCGGACCAGGAGATGGAAGCCGACATCGAAAAAGTACAGAACGTGCTTGAAGAGGAGTCCGAAAGTTATGGTGCCTTTGTCTGCCAATATGAGATATTTAAGGAAATCTATCAGCTGCAACGGCGCATGCTGGAACGGTATAACGGAACGATGTTCCTTGCGCTTTTGACCGTCAGCAACACGTCTGAACAGCAATTTGAGAACATGGTGCTGGATAACATCATGAAACGGCTTTTGAATGTGGCGCAGACAAACCTTCGCCGCGGGGACACGATATCCCGCTATAGCGTTATGCAATACGTCGTGCTCCTGCCGTCGGTTACATATGAGACGGGCCGCGTGGTCATGGATCGTATCAAAAAGGCATTTTACAACGAATATGTAAAATCCTCCGTTGTGTTGACCTATAAATTGCGTCCGCTTTGTATCAATAAATATGACACGACCGGGCAAAAGCAAATCAACGAATAACATTCAGTTTTCAGCCCGTGAAATAATAAAGGAAGCTTAATCAGCTTCCTTTTTTACCGACATGCGGTGCGAAAGCACTTATAGAAAGAATCATCGCATGGCCAGGTTCGATTGACACCATACTCCTTGCATGATAGAATTTTTGCTATAAGCGGGGAAAGAGGCCCGTTTGCTTTGTATAGGCAAAAGCCTGGGAAATACCCTGTATCGAAAGCGGTTTTGCCGCATCGAAGAAGGAAGAACATGTATATTCGCATCAAGCGATTTCTGGACATTGCGTTGTCTCTGATAGGCGGCATAGTCCTTTCACCGTTGCTGCTTGCTTTGACGCTCGCGGTCAAGCTCGATTCCAAGGGCCCCGTGCTGTTTAGACAAAAGCGCGTGGGCAAGGGAAAGGCATTTTTTTCGATTTTAAAATTTCGCACAATGCGTGTAGATACGCCCTGCGACGTCCCAACGCACCAGCTTTGTGATCCGGAGCGGTGGATTACGCGCGTTGGGCGGTTTTTGCGTAAAACGAGTTTGGATGAACTGCCGCAGCTTTGGAATATTTTTGTTGGCGACATGTCTCTTGTCGGCCCACGGCCAGCGCTTTGGAATCAGGACGATTTGATTGCACAGCGGGATCAATATACCGGCCGGTATGGACTCACACCGAACGACGTTCGACCGGGCCTGACGGGGTGGGCACAAATCAACGGGCGAGACGAGTTGCCGATTTGTGTCAAAGCGAAGTTTGACGGCGAATACGTAGAGCGAATGGGATTTGGTATGGATTGCCGGTGTCTTTTCGGCACTATTGGCAGCGTGCTGCATCATAAAGGTGTTCGCGAGGGGGTTGCGGAAGTGAAGGAAGATTTGCGGGTAACGTTGGTGTCCGCTTATTTTGCGCCGGAAATCACGCCGATTACGCATCTGTATGCCGATCTTGCGGAGGACTTGTGCCGGTACGGCGCGTGCGTAACGGTTGTTACCAACTTGGCCAACCGTGGTCTGGACGAGAAAACCCGCGAAGCATATCTGCAAAAAACGGATGAAACCGTTGCGGAAGGCTATCGTGTTTTGCGCGTTGGAACAAAATCACGCGAGGGCACAAATTTCTTTCGCCGCGGACTACACTTTTTAGTCAATACACGCGCGCTGCTCAAGGCGGCCAGAAAAACCAAAGCGGACGTATACCTTCTTGGCAGCATGCCGCCGTTCCTCGGTCTTGTAGGCGCGAAACTCAGCCGCAAAGCACGCACGGTTTATATCCTTCAGGACATCTTTCCGGACAGCATGGTCGCCATGGGAAAATTTACCGAATGGCATCCGGTTGTACGTGCAAGCCGCCGGATGGAGCAACATACATACAAGAAGAACTCGGCGTTCGTCACCCTGTCTGAAGATATGAAACGGACGCTGACGGCGAGAGGCATTCCGGAAAAGAAGATTGCAGTTATCCCAAACTGGGCGGACACGGAAGCGGTTAAGCCGATCAGCCGGGAAGACAATCCGCTATTTGACGAATTGAAATTGCCACGGGATCATTTCTATGCGGTCTATGCCGGAACCCTTGGTGTTTTACAGGAGCCGGACACGCTGTTGGACGCGGCGAAACTGCTCAAGCCGAAGAAAGATATCCGTGTGATCATCTTCGGCGGCGGTGCGTTGTATGAACATGTGCACACACGCATCGAAAACGAAAAGATCAGTAATGTTTTGCTCTATCCGCTACTGCCGGAAGAACGGGTTGCGGAGGTATATTCGCTTGGTGATGCCGCGCTGGTTCCGCTGAAAGCGGGGACGACGCGCTTTGCAATGCCTTCTAAGACATGGACGGCGCTTGCGGCCGGGAGGCCGGTAATCGTCTGTGTAGACGCGGGTAGCGAGTGGGCGCGTTCGATCGAGCGGGAAAGCTATGGCATTTGTGTGCATCCCGGCGAACCAAGGGAGATGGCGGATGCAATTTTGCGATTGCATGCCTGCGCCTTGCCGCTGAACGAGCTCGGCGAACGTGCGCGCAGCTATGTGTGCGAACATGCGTCCCGTGAATCGGCGACGCGCGCCTATTATGATTGGTTGACAAAGAAATCGTTATAAGATGGAAAATGAGAGAAACGGATGGAACGGGGGCGACACGATTTGTTTGATGGAAAAACACTGCTGATCACAGGTGGCACGGGAAGCTTTGGCAACGCCGTGCTGGAGCGGTTTCTGGATTCCGGCATTCAGGAGATTCGGATTTTTTCGCGGGACGAAAAAAAGCAGGACGATATGCGACGGCATTATCAAAGCGATAAAATCCGGTATTTTATCGGAGACGTACGCGACATCACGTCCGTGCAGAATGCAATTTATAATGTCGACTATGTGTTTCATGCGGCGGCTCTGAAACAGGTGCCGTCCTGTGAGTTTTTTCCGCTGGAAGCGGTCAAGACCAACGTATTTGGTACGGACAATGTGCTGACTGCCGCAATTGACGCAGGCGTTTCGAGGGTGATTTGCCTTTCAACCGATAAGGCGGCCTATCCGATCAACGCCATGGGTACGAGCAAAGCCATGATGGAAAAGGTCGTGGTTGCAAAATCGCGTACCGTCTCGCCGGAAAAGACGATGATCAGCTGTACACGGTACGGGAACGTCATGTGCTCGCGGGGGAGCGTGATTCCACTGTTTATAGAGCAAATCAAGGCAGGCGCACCGCTGACGGTAACGAATCTTGATATGACGCGCTTTATTATGAGCCTGGATGAAGCGGTGGACCTTGTAGTGTATACGTTTGAACATGGCAATACCGGCGACATTATGGTGCAGAAGGCTCCGGCTTGTACGCTCAGCGTGCTGGCGCAGGCCGTGAAGGAATTGTTTGATGCGGACAATCCGATTCGTACAATCGGAATTCGGCACGGTGAAAAGATGTATGAAACGCTGTTGACCAATGAAGAATGTGCGCGTGCCGTCGATATGGGCGGTTATTTCCGTGTTCCCGCGGACTCACGCGACTTGAATTATGAGAAATATTTTGAGCAGGGCAACGCAGAGCGCAGCAGGCTTACCGAGTTCAACTCCAACAATACAACGTTGCTCAACGTTGAAGAAGTGAAGGAGCGGTTGCTGAAATTGTCGTATATTCGCGCGGAGCTGGCCGGGTGGAAGCAATAACAGCTTAAAGCGAATCCATGCCGATACCGAAAGAATGAGTTGACACGCAGGACTGGACATAGGAGAGGACACGGTTAGCATGAAGATATTGATCACGGGCGCCAGCGGGTTCATCGGCAAGAATCTAATTTCCACACTGAGAACCTATGGATATACCGATATCCTGTATTACGATGCGGACACTCCTGCGGAACGGCTTGAGCGTTACTGCGCAGAGTGTGAATTCGTCTATCATCTTGCGGGGGTCAATCGTCCCAAGACACAGGATGAATTTATGCAGGGTAATTTCGGGTTTACCGACACGCTGCTTCGCACGCTGATCAAATATAGAAACAACTGCCCGATTATGTTTGCAAGCTCCACACAGGCCGCCTTACCGAATCTTTACGGCAGAAGCAAAAAAGCAGGTGAAGAACTGTTCTTTCAGTATCAGCGCGAGACAGAAGCGAAAGTCTATGTATTCCGATTTCCAAACGTATTTGGTAAATGGTCGAAACCAAACTACAACAGCGCGATTGCGACGTTTTGCTATAACATTTCACATGATTTACCGATTACGGTCAACGACCCGTCGACCGAGCTGCACCTTGCATACATCGACGATGTTGTCGAAGCGCTTATTGCGCTGCTGGATGACGAAACGACGATGGAAGGCCCGTATTGTGTCGTTCCTATGATACATTCAGCAAAGCTTGGCGATATTGCCGATCGGATTCGTTCGTTCCGAAAGATACGGAAAGAAAATGAACTGCCGGATATGAGTGCACCGCTGACACGCAAGCTCTATGCAACGTATTTGAGTTTTTTGCCGACCATGGAATTTGCGTATCCACTGACGATGCATGAAGACGACCGCGGGAGTTTTACGGAGTTTTTGCGCTCCGACAGCGGTGGACAGGTTTCCGTCAACATCAGCAAACCGGGCATTGTAAAAGGCAACCACTGGCACCACACGAAGACCGAGAAGTTTCTCGTAGTCTACGGGTCAGGCGTGATTCGTTTTCGCAGTCCTGATGTGGAGGAAGTTTTGGAATACCATGTCAGCGGAAAGAAGCTGGTCGTGGTAGACATCCCGGTCGGGTATGCGCACAGCATTGAAAATACGGGTAAATCAGATATGGTGACGCTGATGTGGGCGAGCGAATGCTTCGATCCTGAACATCCGGACACCATTGCAACGGAGGTTCAACGAGCATGACGAAATTAAAGCTCATGACGGTGCTTGGCACACGACCGGAAATCATCCGCCTTTCGGCGGTGATTCCATGTGCGGACAAATACTTCCACCATATTCTGGTTCATACCGGACAGAACTACGATTATACGCTCAATAAAATTTTCTTTGACGATCTTGGTCTGCGTGCGCCGGACTACTACCTGGAAAGCGTCGGCAAGGACCTTGGTGAAACCATGGGCAATATCATTGCCAAGTCCTATGAAGTCATGCAGCGTGAAAAACCGGACGCACTTTTGGTGCTTGGAGACACCAACTCCGCGCTGGCGGCGATTTCAGCAAAGCGGCTGAAGATACCGATTTTCCATATGGAGGCGGGCAACCGCTGCTGGGACTGGAACGTCCCCGAAATGGTCAATCGCGTCATCGTAGACCGCATCAGCGACGTAAACATGCCGTACACGGAGCATTCCCGCCGATACCTGCTTTCGGAAGGATACGACGGAAAGTTTCTCTTCGTCACCGGATCGCCCATGCGTGAGGTGCTTGAAAAACAGAAGAACAAGATCCTCCAAAGCGACGTTCTTTCCCGTCTTGGATTGGAAGAGAAAAAATACATCCTACTTTCGGCACATCGTGAAGAAAACATTGACGACGAGGGACACTTTTTGTCACTCATGCGCGCGATCAACGATATTGCCGAGACCTACGATATGCCGGTCGTTTATTCCACACACCCGCGAAGCAGGAAGTTCATCGAACAGCGCGCGTTTCGTTTTCACCCGAACGTCCGCTCGCTGGAACCGTTTGGCTTTTTCGACTATAACCGTTTGCAGCTTTCTTCGTACTGTGTGCTTTCCGACAGCGGGACGCTTTCGGAAGAAAGCGCCATGCTGGACTTTCCAGCCGTACTGATCCGAACGTCCACCGAACGCCCGGAAGCGCTGGATGCGGGAACGATCGTGCTTGGCGGTGTAACGCGCAAGAGTGTCGAACAGGCGATGGCGCTGGCCGTCTCCATGTTTGAAAACCATGAACCGACCGCCATGCCGGACGACTATCAGGATGTCAATGTCAGCGTAAAGGTCGTCAAGATTATTGAAAGCTACGCAGACATCGTTATGCGCACAACCTGGGGCAGGTAATGAGCACAGGCGTGTTTAGAAATGAGCCTCCAAGGGTTTTATATGGATCGACACTGATGAGCGCGGAGACGTTTTCCGCGCTGTTTTCGCGTGCGCAGGTACGTCCAAGTCTTGCCGCGCAAAAATATCATGGCCTTATGACAAGAGGATTGGCACACAATGGTGTTTCCATAACCGCGCTGAGCGTGCCGCCGGTTTCGCGGCAGACGAGCCAAAGGCGGTTTGTACGCGTCCATGATGAAAAAACAAACGGTGTGGCATTTCATTATCTGCCGGTGGTTGTCATTCCAGGCCTTAAGCATGCTTTGGTTGCGGCAAGCGCGTTTTTGTATACACTGGTACACTTGGGACGATCGGATTATGCTGTTTGCGACGGATTGAATATAGCGTTAAGCATGGGGATTCGTGCCGCCGCAAAGTTGAAGCGACGTCCATGCATTGCGATTGTAACCGACGTGCCGGACATCCTTGCCGGAGGACAAACACAAACTTCGAAAACGAACACGCATCTTCTGGCACGGTTTGACGGATATATTTTGCTAACCGAGGCGATGAACACGCTGGTTAACCCGTTCGGGAAACCGTTCTTGGTTGCGGAGGGGCAAGTTGACGCAGCCATGTCGGATGCTGCGAATGATTTGAGCGGCAAGTGCTCCGAAAAAATCTGTCTATACGCGGGCATGCTACACGAAAAATACGGCGTGGTCAAATTGGTGGAAGCGTTTCGAAAAGTGAACGATGAGGCGGCACGCCTGGTTCTTTATGGCGACGGCGATGCGACGGAACGAATCCGCGAAATTGCAAACGAAGATGAGCGGATCGAATACCGCGGCATGGCCGATAACCGAACCGTCGTGCAGGAAGAATTGAAAGCGACGCTGCTGATCAATCCTCGGCCTTCGGACGAAGACTTCACAGCTTATTCGTTTCCGTCGAAAAATCTGGAGTACATGGTTTCGGGAACGCCTGTTCTAACGACGAAACTGCCGGGGATGCCGCGTGAATATGACCAATATGCATATCTGTTCGACGACGAATCGGTGGATGGAATGGCAAAAACACTGAACGAAGTGCTCAGGCTTTCGCTTGAGGAACTGCATTCGATGGGGAGTCGAGCAAAAGCATTTGTATTAAGCAACAAATCCAATACCGCGCAGGCGCGGCGTGTACTCGAATTTATGAAGACGCTTGATCGGAACATAACAACACAAGGAAAGTGATAGGATGGCTGCAAACGAATGTACAGCCCGACAACCAAATATACCGGAAGGTCCGCAGGCGCGTGTTTTATTCTTTGGCGGTGCGAGTGTATCCATAGAAACCGATATACCCTCGACCGATGTTGAACTGAAGCGGTATGCTAACGAGCACGATTATCGTTGTGGAGCCCTGATCTCCGGCACCGGAACGCCCGACTGGCTCAAGGAGCAGGATATCGGCATCGTTTCGTTGCCCGGCATGACGCAACAGGAACTTTCCATCGTTCGGGAGCAATTGAGCCCATCGGTAGGAATCGGCATTGGTGAGAATGCACCGCTGGCAAACCGACCTGCGGTGATCGCGGTCAATGGTGTTCGCCTGGGCGTTTTGTCTTTAAACGAAACGACATGGCGCAGCGACGCATACGCCGTGGAAGCGGATATTGAGGATTTGTCCGTCTATGATCATGTTCGCATGTTGCTTCCGCAATGCGATCATGTTATTGTATTTTGCCGAACAGGACTGCCGGGGTTTGAAATGCCGCTTCCAGAATGGCGCGAGCGATACCGGCACCTGATAGAATCGGGTGCTAGCATTGTGCTGGGGGTTCGCTCGGACGAGCCGCTAGGTTGGGAAGAGTATGGGCACGGCGTGGCGTTTTACGGCATCGGCACGTTAACAAGAGAGTCGCTTGCAGTATCGGTGACCTTTGAACGAAACGGCCGATTCACATACGAGTCACGACTGCTGGAAGCAATTGACGGTAAGATCAGCTTTTCAGCCGATGATACGAAAAAGGAAGCGATCAACGCAAAGAATGCACTGTTGGTTGACGAAGCACAGTATTTGGACGAAACTGAGCGCGCTTGTGTCGCTTTTTACCAAGCCGAAGGCTATACGGCGCTACTGAACGTGTGCGCAAAACGCGGCGCGCTTTCCGGCTTGCTGCGCAAAAAGCAAGCCGACAATCGTCGAATCGACGAAGCGATGCTGAAAGATTTACTTGTAGGAACCTCGCGTAGGTATGCTGTACTGCGGGCACTGAACGCAACCGAACGGACGAAAGACGGGGACACGAAATGAAGATTTTATGGGTGGTCGCACCGATGCTGCCGCAGATTGCGAAACTGACAGGCAACGCCCGGCAATATGCGGGTGGTTGGCTGGTGTCCGTTTGCGACGGCCTGCTTTCAAACGAAGCAAACGAGCTGTTCATTTGTTATCTTTCGAACGGACGTAAACAAAGCGGAAAGAGCGGCAGGCTCTCCTATGAATCATATGGCCAGGACACGTTGCGGTATTCAGTTCGGACGCAGCAACAATTTGAAGAAATCCTCCGGCGTGAACAGCCGGACGTCATCCATGTTTGGGGGACGGAGTATCCGCTTACGTTGGCGATGACCAACGCCTGTGAACAGACGGGGATGCTTGATCGCATGGTCGTCAGCATTCAAGGGCTGTGTTCCGTTTATGCATGGCATTTTGCCGCAGGGTTGCCGCAGAAGGTGCTGCGAGGGGTGACCTTCCGGGATTTACTCCGGCGGGACAACATCTACAGGCAGCGAGAGAAATATGTCGTTCGCGGCGCGTTTGAAACGGCCGCACTGCAAAAAGCGGAGCATGTAATTGGCCGGACGGACTGGGACCGTACTTGCGTGCGTCAGATCAATTCGGAAGCGTCATACCATTTTTGTAACGAGACTCTACGGGACACGTTTTATGAAGGAAAATGGAGCGCAGACGGCTGTAAACGGCACACGATCTTCGTTTCTCAGGGAAACTATCCGATCAAGGGGTTGCATAAGGCTCTTGCGGCGTTGGTGTTTTTAAAGAGAGACTTTCAGGATGTTCGACTGGTTACAACCGGTGCAGACCCGCGTGACGGTTCTTTGAAAAAGCGGATGCGGCGGTCAAACTATGCAAGATATCTGGCAAAGATTATTCGGGATTGGGGTTTGGACGATCACGTTGCATTTGTCGGGATGCTGTCGGCAGAGCAGATGAAACAGCAGTATCTGGATGCACATGTTGCGCTGACGCCGTCGTCCATTGAAAACAGCTCAAACTCCATCGGCGAAGCGATGTTGCTTGGTGTGCCCGTTGTGGCGAGCTATGTCGGCGGCACGCCGGACTTGCTGGACCATGGTGTGGAAGGATTCTTGTATCCGTTCGACGCGCCGTACATGATGGCCGAATACATACGCCGTATTTTTTCAGACGACGCGCTTGCAATAAAACTTGGAGAGAATGGACGCGTCCGTGCACAGAAACGGCACGATGCGGCACGTAATTTATCCGAATTAAACGAAATTTACGCACGCCTTGCAAGCGGAACTGAAAAGAAAGGCTGATATGAAACTTTTCGGCATGGACAACCCGATACGAAAGCGGTTTGCCGCAAACACAGGCTGGCTGATTGCGCAGAGCGTTTTTCAGTATGTCCTTTCGGCGGTCATCGGCATCATTGCCGCGCGCTTTCTCGGCCCGGCGAATTATGGCATTCTTGGTTATGGCGTTTCGCTGATGGCCATGTTTCAGGCGTTTTGCACGCTTGGGCTGAATGACATACAGATCACGAATATGATCGAAACACCGGACGACATCGGCGGTATTATTGGAACAGCGCTTGTTATGCGTCTGACCTCATCGACGCTGTCCATCCTGGGCATCGCTGCTATAGCGATGATCTCCCGTCCCGGCGAAAAGCTGCTGCTGATCGTGACCGTGCTGCAAAGCCTCCAACTGATTCTCCAGGCATTCGATGTGTTTCGGCTTTGGTTCCAAATGAAGTTGATGAGCAAATATACCGCCATCGGCTCCATCATCGGCAATATCGCCTGCAGCGTGTGGCGCATCGTGCTCCTGATTCAGGGTGCGTCGGTGGAGTGGTTCGCATTGACCAGCGTTATACAGATGTTTACGAATTACCTGTTCGTCGCACCGCTGTTTTTTGCAAAGGCAAAGATGCGGCTTTGGGTTTCGTTTTCCATCGGAAAGCGGCTGCTGAAACGAAGCTGGCATTTTATCTTGTCGGGCTTGACCAACGCGGCTTCCGCACACTTCAGCAAGCTCTACCTTGGCGTCGCACTGGGTGACGCGATGCTGGGTTATTATAACGCCGCGTATACAATAGCAACTATGTGGCTGTTTGTTCCACTGGCAATTGTGGATTCGGCGTTTCCCGTGCTGCTGCAAACCAAGAAAAACAACCCGGAAGCATTCCGCCCACGGTACCAGCTGATGCTGATGGCGGTACTGGGAATCGGCGTCTGTGCAGGCATCGGCCTGAGCATTCTTGCACCTTGGATTATCAATCTGCTGTACGGTCCGGACTATGCGCCTGGCGCAGATGTTCTGCGTATCGTTGCCTGGATTGGGATTCTCTCTAATGTCGGTTCCGCGCGGAACATCTGGATTCAGGCGGAAAGCAAACAGAGCTCTGTGAAATACATTTCGTTGCTCTCAGCAATTGCAAGCATTGTGCTGAGTGTTATACTGATTCCAATCTTCGGCCTCAATGGTGCGGCAATCGCCTGTGTCGTGAGCTTCCTTGTTTCATCGTTTGTGGCAACGTGGGCGCTGAAGAGTACACGACCGTTTGTATCACTGTATCTTGGATCGTTTGGCACGCTCTATCAGGTTGGGCGAAACTTCCTGCGGAACAGAAAAGCTGGCGGTGATAACAAATGAAACGATATAAAGTACTGATCATTCAGCAAACGATTCCCAGCTATCGGGTTCCGATTTTCAACTTGTTGGCGCAGAAAACGGATCTAACGGTTGTATACGAATATGGAGCAAGGCCATCGGATGCAGCATTTTGCATGAAACAAATGCAGACATTCCACATCACTCGCGTTGGAAAGGTTATCGCGACGGTTTGAAAAAACTGACGAACGGGTACGACGTCGTGATCAATTCTTACGATACACCGCTGTATGCGGTACGTAAGCTGGTTCGCCTAAAAAACATGGCTTTGGATTAATCCACTGGGGTATTGGCGTATCGGCCAGCTATTCGTCCCATTTTGATGCCGGGTATATAAACAGACCGTTTTACGATAACATTCTTAGGGAATCTGACGCCTGTTTGTTTTACAGCGTGTATCCAATTGAGAAATATTCGAATGCAGGCTGGTCGCGCGAGAAGCTTTTCACCGCACCGAATACTGTCCGTGTTGTACGGGAAGAAACGCCGCAAAAAAAGGACACCATCTTGTTTTTAGGGTCACTCTATCCGCAAAAAGGATCTGATGAGTTGCTGGAACAATATTTTCGGGCGTACAGCGTGGATTCAAATGTACCGAAACTGATTTTCATTGGCGACGGCAGCGAACGAGCTCGAATTGAAAGCTGGATATCCCAAAAGAATCTGAAAGATCGGATTTCGCTGACCGGGGCGATTTACGATGATGCCGTACTCGGCAAATATTTTTCAAAAGCGATCGTGTGCGTTTCACCAAAACAGGCAGGGTTGACGGTTTTGAAGAGCATGGGGTGCGGCGTAGCGTATGTGACGAGAAAAGATGTGATTACCGGTGGCGAAATTTTTAACATTCAGGATGGGATAAACGGCGTTTTATACGAACAACAAGACGAACTGGGCGATATCATTCTTGATTTGATCAAAAACCCGGACAAATACCATCAAATGGGACGAAGAGCAAGGGAGCATTACGATCAAAATAGAAGCCGTCTGATATGGTGGATGGATTTATGAACGCAATTGACTACGCCGCCCGAATATCCAAGGAACGGAGCGATGGACGATGAAAAAAGTAATGGTTATTTTCGGCACTCGGCCGGAAGCGATAAAAATGGGTCCTGTTGTGCTGGCACTAAAAGCAAGCGGCGACATTGAAACGGTCGTCTGCGTGACTGGGCAGCATAAGGAGATGCTTCAGCAAGTTCTTGATTGTTTTGCTATCGAACCGGATTATGATCTTGCCGTCATGCGTGAACGGCAGACGTTGTTTGACATCACGCGCAACATTCTGGCTTCCATCGGCGAAGTTTTACAGAAAGAAAATCCGGATATTGTGCTTGTCCATGGCGACACAACAACGACGTTTGCTTCCGCGCTCGCAGCATTTTACCTGAAGATTCCGGTTGGACATGTGGAAGCCGGTCTCCGAACGCATGATCTGTACGCGCCGTTTCCGGAAGAATTTAACCGAAAAGCTACGTCGATCGTTGCGGCGCTTAACTTTGCGCCGACCGAATTAGCCAAACAGAATCTTCGGAGCGAAGGATATGATGAAGCAAGTATCTTTGTTACGGGAAATACGGCGATCGACGCCATGAAGACAACCGTGCAAGAAACGTTTGAATCTCCCCTGACGCATTGGCTTGGCGACAGCCGGCTGATTCTTTTAACCGCCCATAGGCGAGAGAACATTGGTGAGCCGCTGAAAAATATCTTTCGTGCGGTTCGCAGGATCGTAGAGGAAACACCTGACGTTAAGGTGATCTATCCTGTGCACATGAACCCCGCAGTGCGCGAATCGGCAAACGAAATTCTCTCCGGCAACGACAATATTCGGCTCATCGAGCCGCAGGACGTGCTGACATTCCACAACCTGATGGCGCGCGCGTATTTGATTATGACCGACAGCGGCGGCATTCAGGAAGAAGCTCCTTCGCTGGGGAAACCGGTTTTAGTGCTGCGGGATGTAACGGAACGACCGGAAGGCATCGAAGTAGGCACGCTTAAGTTGACCGGGGCCGATGAACAGACGGTTTATCACGAAGCAATGCGCTTGTTAACCGACAAGGATGAATATATGCGTATGAGTACGGCAAAAAACCCGTATGGCGACGGATTGGCATCCGAACGCATTGTCAAAGCAATATTGGAATGGAATGGTGGGCAAACAACGCTGTAAACAAAGCGAACGGACTTGTGTCCGGCCTCTGGAATTATTATAATAAGTAAGCGCTTTCAATCGTAGCGTGTTCAATGCGGAAGAGACGACGGAGCGGATGAGAATCAATGTGGTTGGCCTTGGATCATCGGACTGCCAACGGCGCTGAGCCTGGTGCAGGTGGCTGGGAAGTTGTCGGAGCCGATAAAAACGGACAGCTGCTTCAAAGACTTTCGTCCGGCGAGACAACGTTTGAAGAAAAGGGGATGCCGGAGCTTTTTGAGAAAGCAGCAGCAAGCGGGAACCTCACATTTTCACAGACATGCGTTTCTGCGGACGTTTATATCGTTGCCGTTCCTACACCGTATATGAAGACCAACAAGCGCATTGACCAGCGTTATACAGATGTTTACGAATTGCCTGTTCGTCGCACCGCTGTTTTTTGCAAAGGCAAAGGTGCGGCTTTGGGTTTCGTTTTCCATCGGAAAGCGGCTGCTGAAACGAAGCTGGCATTTTATCTTGTCGGGCTTGACCAACGCGGCTTCCGCACACTTCAGCAAGCTCTACCTTGGCGTCGCACTGGGTGACGCGATGCTGGGTTATTATAACGCCGCGTATACAATAGCAACTATGTGGCTGTTTGTTCCACTGGCAATTGTGGATTCGGCGTTTCCCGTGCTGCTGCAAACCAAGAAAAACAACCCGGAAGCATTCCGCCCACGGTACCAGCTGATGCTGATGGCGGTACTGGGAATCGGCGTCTGTGCAGGCATCGGCCTGAGCATTCTTGCACCTTGGATTATCAATCTGCTGTACGGTCCGGACTATGCGCCTGGCGCAGATGTTCTGCGTATCGTTGCCTGGATTGGGATTCTCTCTAATGTCGGTTCCGCGCGGAACATCTGGATTCAGGCGGAAAGCAAACAGAGCTCTGTGAAATACATTTCGTTGCTCTCAGCAATTGCAAGCATTGTGCTGAGTGTTATACTGATTCCAATCTTCGGCCTCAATGGTGCGGCAATCGCCTGTGTCGTGAGCTTCCTTGTTTCATCGTTTGTGGCAACGTGGGCGCTGAAGAGTACACGACCGTTTGTATCACTGTATCTTGGATCGTTTGGCACGCTCTATCAGGCAGTGAGGAATTACTTGAGAAATAGCAAGGCGGGCGCTTAGAAGAAACCGAGAATATAAGAGGCTCAACAAATGAAAATCGTACATATTGTTCAACATTATATGCAAGGACATACGTATCAGGAGAATTATCTGCCTGCTGCGATGGCGAAGCTCGGACATGATGTAACAATCATTTCCGGTGTGGACAATCCGGACTTTTTTAAAGAACCACAGCATAAGCGCGGAGATAAAATCCGGGATAAAGGCGTTACAATTCGCTACACGAAAATAGGCTACAAACGGTTTTATACGCCGGTTCAAAATCTTTACGAGTTTTTATGCGAGGAGAAACCGGAGTTTGTGTTTGTTCACGGGTTCATCCTTACAAGAAGTCCACAGCTGCTGCGGTACGCGCGCCAAAACCCGGACTGTGTGTTTGCAGCGGACACACATGAAACGTATCTGCTGGCGTACAATGCATGCTTCACCAACACGATTCGGGACCGCATTCGACATTTTGTATATTTCAAGTGTATTTACCAACTCTGGCGGCGCACGGTGGAACGCCGGTATTGCAGCGTGTTTTACGTCACGCCGCCGCGTAAGACGTTTGCAATGCGGGAGTTTGGTTTTTCAGAACATATCTTAAAACCACTTTGGATGGGTGCGGATTTTCAGACACTGCCATACGAACAAAAGCCGGCATTACGCGGCGCGATGCGCGAAAAATACGGAATTCCAACAGACGCGAACATTATGGTACTGGCCGGCAAGCTGGATGCAAAAAAACGTCCCGTGGAACTGGCCGAAGCATTTCGTCGATTGGATAATGCGAACTGGTGGCTGATGTATGTTGGAAGTACGGAAGCGGACGTTTGCAAGCGCATTGAACGGGCTGCGGGAGAGACAGAGCAAATCATTTTTACCGGGTTTTTATCCGGCAACGAGGTCCTTGAACATATCGCGGCAAGCGACCTTGCGGTATATCCCGGCGCGCATTCCGTCTTATGGGAGCAAACGGTTTGTCTAGGCATTCCCGCTGTCTTTTACGAGGAACATCCGGGAGATGCTGCGCATCTTTCGGATAGGAATGCATTATTTATTCATCACGGTGACGCCGAAGAAATTTTAGACCGTTTGCAGAAGCTCTGCGCTGACAAAGCGTTGTTGATACAAATGGGCAAGCGTGCGCGTCAGTATGCGGAGAGCAACCTTTCGTATGATAAAACAGCGGAAAAAGCGCTCCATGATTGCGGATTCTGAAAAGTGAAACGAGCTTTTTCGGACGTATATCATTGCTTAGCCGCAAAAGAGACCCACAAAATCTTTGCAGAAATGGTTTTTGGATAAAAAGTGTGCGAAACAAACGGATTTCAGCTATAATAAAACGATAAAATCGTGAAGAATATGAGCAAGCTATAGTAGAAACGGCGGCAACCATGACGAAAAAACGAACAATTATGAAACAATACACTTTGGTTGCGCGCTTTTCTTACGCTGTGATATAATATCGCCGTATATGTTGAGAAGTTGGCGGAGGAGACCGCATTGAAGCCGGCTGCGGTACTGGACATAGGGAGTTCAAAGGTTATCTGTCTGTGTGGCAGTTTTGTCAATCGGGATGGCATTACGGTGCACGGTGTTTCGGTGTGCCCGTATGAAGGCTATCAAAACGGCGTTTTTTCTAATCATCGATCGCTGCATAGCGCAATCGTCGAAGCAGTATCCCGCGCCGAGCAGGAAGCCCGTATGCGCATCCGCGAAATCGCGTTGAGTGTACCGTCTCCGTTCTGCAAGATCGTGATGACGGAAGCGACACTGGCAATTGGCAGCCGCAACAAACGGGTGATGGCAGAAGATATTGACGACGTCATCTCGCTTTCCCTGAAAAAGGTCAAGCTGAGCGGGTATGTGCTCATGCACAGCACGCCGGTGTCCTTTACGGTTGGCGGGGTGGTGTCTTCTACACTTCCGGCGGGCGCGAAAACCGAAGAACTTGGCGCGCTCGTGTCGCATATGTATGTGCAGGAAGAGTTTGTCAAAACGATCGAGCAGGTGCTCGCAACGCTAGACATTGAGATTTCCATGAGCGTATCGACACAGCTTTGCGGTGCGCTGGCGATCATTCCCGAAAAGGAACGCGTACGCCCCGCGATACTCATCGACGTTGGATATACGCACACAGATGTGTCCATCGTGGAAAATGCGGCGCTGACCGATATACGCACCGTAGAAATAGGCGGCAAACATTTTGCTTCCGATCTCGCGTTCGGCCTTGACGTGCCGATTGAAACGGCGGAACTTGTGAAGCGGCGTTATGTCTTTTTGCAGGAACCACTCAGCACTACAGAAATCGTTCGTTCGCCTTCGGGCGCCAAGCGAGTCGACCACGCTGCGATTGAGCTGATTATCGAAGCGCGTGCGAGCGAACTGGTTTCGATGATCCGCGATGCGCTCAAGGAAATGGGCGTTTCGCCGGAAGCAAGCCCGGTGACCTATTTAACAGGCGGCGGGATTGCAATGATGAAAGGCGGCATCGAATACCTCAAACGCGGCTTGCAGCTGTCCATTCAGCCGGACACGCCGTGGGTGGCGGATATGGATACGCCTAACTATACAAGCGCATTTGCGGCTTTGGATTTTGTTCTGCGCGCTACGAGCGACGATGTTGTAACCAACACCGCGCCCGCAACCGTTGCAGACAGGCTTCGTAACCTTTTTACCAAATAAGGGGGACAAACTATGTTTGAACCGGATTTCGAAAACACATCATTTGCTCAGATTAAAGTCATCGGCGTTGGAGGCGCTGGCTGTAACGCCATCAATCGGATGGTGCAGTACGGCCTCAGAGGCGTCGATTTTATTGCGATCAACACTGATAAGCAGGCGCTGTTTCTGGCAAAAGCACCAACAAAGATACAGATCGGCGAAAAGCTGACCAAAGGCCTCGGCGCGGGTGCCGATCCGGAGATCGGACGCAAGGCCGCGGACGAAAGTCGTGAGTTGATCACGGAAGCGCTTCAGGATACCGATATGGCCTTTATCACCGCCGGCATGGGCGGCGGCACCGGGACGGGCGCTACGTCCATCGTTGCCGAATGTGCGCGTGAACTGGGCATTTTGACCATCGCGGTCGTTACAAAGCCGTTCACGTTCGAAGGCAAGGTTCGCATGCGCAATGCGGAAATCGGCATTGCCGCGCTCAAGCCAGCCGTGGATACGCTGATTACAATTCCAAACGATAAATTAATCGATTTGGTAGGTCGCGCAAGCCTTCCGGACGCGCTCCGTGTTGCGGACGACGTGCTCCGCCAAGGTATTCAGGGCATTTCCGACCTGATTGCCGTACCGGCCATGATTAACCTCGACTTTGCAGACGTCAAAACCATTATGCGCGAAAAGGGACTGGCGCACATGGGCATCGGCAATGCGTCCGGCGAAAAACGTGCGTCGGAAGCCGCACGGCAGGCCATCGAAAGCCCGTTGCTGGAGACCAGCATCAACGGCGCGCGCGGCGTGCTCATGAATATTACGGGCGGCCCGGATTTGAGCCTGCTCGAAGTCAACGAAGCCGCGGAACTCATCAGCGAAAATGTCGATCCCGAGGCGAACATCATCTTTGGCGCAGATATCGACGAAGCGATGGGTGAAGCGCTGCGCATCACGGTCATCGCAACCGGGTTCGACCGCACCGACCGCAGCGGCGGCGCACAGACGATCCCTGGTTACGGCGCCACGCCGTTCAGCTCGTTCCGCTCACCTTACGGCAATGCGAACATGGGTGGATCGCCTCAGCCGCAGCAGCCGCAACAGCCGCAACCGATGCAGCAGCCGCAGCAACCGCAACAGCCGCAGTATCAGCAGCCACAGACTATGCGTCCGAATCCCGGCCAGCCGGTCTATTCTTCGGCGTCGTATGCGCCGCGCCGCCCGATTATGGCGGACGAACCGGTTGCCGCGCCCGTGCCGCAGCAACGGCAGGATCAGCCGATCGGCGAAAATGATATTCGCCGCGACTATCAGGAAAAACCGAAGAGCAAGCTGGACGTGCCCGCGTTCCTTCGCAATCGGTAAATTTGTTTGCACACATAAAGCGCCGCAATTCTGCGGCGCTTTGTTGTTTTGGTCGATGGAAATTCTTTAGTCGTTTGTAAGGTCCCCGTCACCCCAAATTGGGATTGCATCGCCAAGATAGGTTGGCTTTGGCATGAACAGCGTATAGAAGAAGTCTTTGTTTCGCGCAAGAATCTCTCTTGCAACAAAGCGCGGCATACCCGGATAGGTGCGAATATCCGCCGCAACGCCATACGCCGTCAACCCCATTGTCTCGGCAACATACAATGCGCGGTAAAGGTGGTACTCCTGCGTGACGATGAGCACGCTTTCCACGTGAAAGACGTCTCTTGCGCGATACAGGCTCTCATAGGTTGAAAAACCGGCGTGATCCATAAAGACGTTTTCCGACGGGATGCCCTGTTCGACGGCGTATGCTTTCATCGCATTGACTTCATCATAATCCGTGTTTCCATGGTCGCCGCTCATCAGGATGCGGTCGGATGCGCCGTTTTCGTAAGCGGCGATGCCAGTGATCAGGCGATCTTCCAGAATACCGCTTGGATTGCCGTTGTCCCAAACGCGAGCGCCGAGAATCAAAACGCAATCTACGTCCAATGTACCCGCTTCGTCCAAGGTGACGATACGGTCCCGGACGGACGCGCACATGATTCCGCTGACTGCAAATGGTGAAAGCAGCAATACCAACAAGAGAAGCGCACTTATCCAAATCAGCGTGTGCTTCCAATTGGAACGAGGTTGCTTAATTATATGTTTCATGAGATATAGTATACCGGTGGTATTTGAAGCGGGTGAAACAAAACGTTAAATAATTTGCAAACAAGAAAACAACAGTTCTTTTTAAATAGTAGACACAGAGCGTTGGAGATGCATAATAAACAGCTATTATAAGTACATTGTTGAATTTCAAAATTGTCGTAGCTATAATGAATGAAATGCCTGCTTTTGGGCATTCATTTTTTGTATAAAACATTGGGGTACACGATTGAAACGATTGGCGCCAGTTTTTTGTTTGATTATTTTGTGTTTATGCTGTAACCTCGGTTGCCGAAGCAATGACACCGACGAAACGTCACAAATGACGCAGACGCCTACGCCTGCGAATATTCGGGTTGCTACGGCAGAACCGACCGCAACCCCAACGCCGCAGACGCAAAGGGCGGTGATTGTGGCGGTGGGTGATTTAATGTGTACAAGTGGGCAGATTATCGCGGGCAAAACAGGCGGCGGATACGATTTTCACGGCAGCTTCGAGCAGACGAAAGAATCGCTCGTTTCGGCGGATCTCGCCGTTGGCAACCTCGAAACGCTTGTAGCGGACGATCTGCCATTTAGCACAACGGCCAGTCCGGACAAAGAGGACGACCGAATCAAGTATCTGATGAACGCGCCGACCGAATTTTTAATAGCGCTTCGTGACGCAGGGTTTGATGTGCTTACACTGGCAAACAATCACATTTTTGATTATCGCGCCGAAGGGATCACACAGACACTGGAAAATATGGATGCGTTGTCGCTGCTCCACACGGGAGCGTATGCCACCGAATCCGAGCGGCAGATATTGATTACGGAAGTCAACGGAATCCATATTGCTCTGTTGGCCTATACGCGTGTGTTAAATGTGAGCACGGGTGGGCGATACGGATTTATGGTGGATGCTATCAAGTACGATGCAATTGAGGCAGACATCGAAGCGGCGCGCGCCGCGGGCGCCGATTTTGTGATCGTTTTTCCGCATTGGGGAACGGAGGATTCACAGCAGGCAAGCAAAGACCAGCGCCGCGTTGCGGAAAAGATTGCGGCGGCCGGTGCTGATTTGATTCTGGGATCACACCCGCATTGCATTCAGCCGGTTGAAGTCATAGAAACCGACCACGGCACAGTACCCGTGTTCTATTCGATGGGGAATTTCATCACAAACATGGGGAGAAATACCAATAGAGATGGCGTCATTGTATCGGTTGTTCTTGAAAAACTGACGGAAACAGGGGAAACGGTTATCACTTCGCTTTCCTACACACCGACGGTATGTTTGTCTACGAACGAAGAAAAATACGTAATCTACCCTGCAGACGCCGCTTCCATTACCGGCAGTCCGGTTGAGGTAGAGTTAACGGGATCGCGCGAACGTACGCTTCGCATACTAAAAGAAGAAATCGCCAATATAAACTAAAGAAGCAAGTGAGAATAAAAAACTGACAAAACTTGACGTGTATCCGTCGGGTTTTGTTTGCTATACTGGATGCAACGAAAGGAGAAAGACTGCCTATGCATTATGCCGACTATAAAACCATCCTTTCGCCACAAAATGGAATGAATCTGTACCGCGGCTGTTCGCACGGCTGCATCTATTGCGACAGCCGGAGCAAATGTTACCAAATTAACCACGCGTTTGAAGATATCGAAGTCAAGCGAAACGCAGCGCAAATTTTGGAAGCACAACTTCGCAAAAGAAGAAAACCCTGCATGATCGGTACGGGGTCGATGTGCGACCCGTATATTCCACTTGAAACAAAACTGCAGCTCACACGGCAATGCATCGAACTGATCGAGCGATACGGGTTTGGATTAGCGATCCTGACGAAATCCGCGCGAATTTTGCGGGATATCGACCTGCTGAAAAGGATCAATCAAAAGACAAAATGTGTTGTGCAGATGACCCTGACGACCTATGACGAAGCCCTGTGCAAAAAGCTGGAGCCAAATGTGTCTACAACATTGGAGCGCTTTCATGCGCTGGAGACAATGCGCGACGAAGGTATCCCGACCGTGGTTTGGATGAGTCCGATTCTGCCGTTTATCAACGATACGGAGGAGAATATCGAAGGTTTGCTGGATTACTGCATTCGCGCAAAGGTGCACGGCATCGTAAATTTCGGTTTTGGGGTTACGCTGCGCGAAGGCGACCGCGAATACTTTTATGCCGCGCTGGATCGTGATTTTCCGGGCGTGAAGCAGCGTTATATACAACAGTTCGGCAACGCATACGAATGCTCCAGCCCCAACAACAAGAAGCTGATGGAAATCTATCGATCGACGTGCAAACAGCGCGGAATTCTATACCGACCGAATGATGTGTTTGCGTATATGCATGAATTTGAAAGCAAAGACAGGCAGCTGTCCCTGTTTGAATGAACGCTGCTGTATGAATCGGGCCAGTTACAGGTCATTGATGCGAATAATTTTACAGCCTTTACTCTCGTAATAGCGCAGCATGTCGTCAATTTTTCGCTTATCATAGCTTGTAACGCAATCCGACAATACGCTAACACTATAATCTGCTTTACGTAAGTTATAACAGGTTGATTTTACACAAGCAACGGCATCTGCGCCTGCTATGTAGAAATCACATATTTCATTTTTGCGAATAAAGTCTGCGAATTCTTCACTGCTTAATGCGTTTCCTTTGTATTTTGTAAAAACATTTGTCGATACGATTTTGAGGTCGGGTGCGAATTCCGATCCGTGCGTGTTGGGTTTAAAAGTCCGCGTGCCGGCGGATAGATTTTCGTGCCTTATGTAAACTACATGAATATGATTAGCGACTGCCCAATCAATCGCTCTGTTAATATTGCCGATAATCTCCTTGTAATTCTTTGTTATGTCATTTTGAATATCGATGATTACCAAAGCCTTTTTCTGCATAGTACTTCCTCCTGAATGTTTGATTACGATTACCTTTTTACTATAACGCGTGATTGTTGACAATAGTATGGCAACAATACATACTGATTATAGGAAATTTTGGAGGGCGGCTATCAAATGAAAGTTGACCGACTTGTTAGCATTATCATGATACTCCTCGAAACAGAGCGGATAGGCGCACAGGAGTTGGCGGACATGTTTGAGGTTTCACCCCGCACAATCTACCGTGATATAGACACGATCAACATGGCGGGTATTCCAGTTCGATCAACACCGGGAGCCGGCGGCGGATTTGAAATCATGCAGCAATACAAGATTCATAAAAAAGTTTTTTCAACTGCCGACCTTTCCGCTATCCTGATGGGGCTTTCCAGCCTTTCCAACATGATACGGGGAGACGAGCTGGCAAACGCACTTGCGAAAGTTAAGAGCTTTATTCCTGCCGACAAAGCGAAAGACATTGAATTAAAAGCCAACCAAATTTATATCGATTTAAGTCCCTGGGTGAGCAACCGGAACATACAACCATATTTAGAAATGATCAAAACGGCCATACAGGAAAGCAAACTGCTATCATTTGAATATACAGACCGCCACGGGAGTAAAACAGCGCGAACAGCCGAGCCGTATCAACTGGTACTGAAGGGTAATCATTGGTATTGGCAAGGGTATTGTCAAACAAGAGATGATTTTCGCTTGTTCAGGATATCTCGCATGTCAAACTTAAAAATAGAAAAAGAGACTTTTACGCCACGCGAATATCAAAAACCGCAGTTGGAATTTTCCGATATTTTGGAAGCTTTACAAACAAAAATTAAAATTCGCATTCATAAATCTGTTATGGACAGAGTGCTGGATTATTGTGCTTATGAAGCATTTTCACCAGACGGCGACGAACACTACATCGTAGAATTTCCATTCATAGAGAATGACTATTATTACGATATTCTTTTCAGTTTCGGAGACAAATGCGAATGCTTGGAACCGTTGCATATTCGCATGGAAATGAAACGCAGAATCCATGCTATCGCTCATTTATACGAATACTAGAATCATTTTCAAAAGCAAAGAGGACGCTCTCGCGTCCTCTTTTGATAAGTCGTTCCTTTAGGATTTTGCCCGTGTCGCGATTTCTTCCAGCAGTTTTGCACGGAAGTCGTCCAGTGACATAACGCCGAGATCGCCATCCTTGCGCGAACGCACGGATACAACGTTTTGCTCCACTTCCTTGTCGCCAAGGATGAGCATATACGGCGTCTTCTGCATCTGTGCCTCGCGGATTTTGAAGCCGATCTTTTCGTTGCGCAGGTCGGTCTCCACACGGATACCGTACTGTTCCAGCGATTTTGCGACTTCGACGGAAGCGTCCGCCGCACGGTCGGTGATGGGCAGTACCTTCACCTGCACGGGTGCGATCCACGTCGGCAATGCACCGGCGTACTTTTCGATCAGCAGCGCAAGCGTGCGCTCGTAGCAGCCGATGGATGTACGATGGATGACCACCGGATACTTCTTCTGTCCGTCGCTGTCGGTGTACATCATGCCGAAACGCTCGGCCAGCTGGAAGTCGATCTGGATGGTGATCAGCGTATCTTCCTTGCCGTAGACGTTGCGAATCTGGATGTCCAGCTTCGGTCCGTAGAACGCCGCTTCGCCGTCTACCTCGTCAAACGGCACCTCAAGATCGTTGAGAATGTCGCGCATCATATCCTGCGTGCGTTCCCAGCCTTCCTTATCACCGATGTACTTCTCGGTGTCGTTTTCGTCCCACTTGCTGAAACGGTAGCTCACATCTTCCGTAAAGCCAAGGGTGTCGATCATGAATTTGGCCAGATCAAGACAGCCCTTGAATTCCTCTTCCACCTGATCGGGACGACAGGCTAGGTGTCCTTCCGAAATGGTGAACTGGCGCAGGCGGATTAAGCCGTGCATTTCGCCGGAGCTTTCATTCCGAAACAACGTGCTCGTTTCGTTATAGCGCATCGGCAGGTCGCGATAGGAGCGTGAACGATTGAGATACGCCATGAACTGGAACGGACAGGTCATTGGGCGCAACGCAAAAATCTCTGCGTTTTCGTCCTCAAAGGTTTCCGGGTCGCCCATGATAAACATGCCGTCGCGGTAATGATCCCAGTGACCGGAGATTTTATAGAGTTCGCGCTTGGCCATAAACGGCGTCTTGGTGAGCATGTAGCCGCGGCGCTGCTCTTCGTCCTCGACAAAGCGCTGGAGCAGCTGCACGACGCGTGCGCCTTTCGGCAACAGAATCGGCAAGCCCTGACCGATGATGTCAACAGTGGTAAAGAGTTCAAGCTCGCGGCCCAGTTTATTGTGGTCGCGCTTCTTCGCTTCTTCCAACGCGGTGATGTATTCTTCCAAGTCGGCTTTCTTTTCAAACGCCGTGCCATAGATGCGCTGAAGCATCTTGTTCTTTTCGCTGCCGCGCCAGTATGCACCGGCGACGTTGAGCAGCTTGATGTTCTTGACGACGCCGGTTGATTTCACGTGAGGGCCTGCGCAGAGGTCTACGAAGTCGCCCTGACGGTAGAAGCTGATGATTGCGTCCTTCGGCAGGTCGGAAATCAGTTCAACCTTGTATGGTTCACCCAGTTTGTCCATGTAAGCGATAGCTTCCTCGCGCGGGAGTTCAAAGCGCTCGATGGAGAGGTTTTCTTTTTCAATTTTCGCCATTTCGGCTTCGATTTTCGCAAGATCGTCCGGCGTAAAGGTTTCAGGCGCATCAAAATCGTAATAGAAGCCGTTTTCAATGGCCGGGCCGATTGCGAGCTTTACGTCCGGATATAGACGCTTGACCGCCTGCGCGAGTACGTGGGACGCCGTATGACGGTATGCCCAGCGACCGTTCTCATCCTTAAAGGTGTAGAACTTAACCGCGTGGTCGCCACTGATGGGACGGAATGCATCGCTATGTGCGCCGTCGATATCGCAGGAGAGCGTGGCTTTCCGGAGTCGGGGGCTGATCTCGTTGGCGATATCAAGACCCGTCAAGCCGTCCTGAAATTCGCGTTGACTTCCATCGGGGAATGTAATAAGCATTGGTTTCTCCTCCTTGTTACGTTTAAAAATCGATACGGTGTATGCTGCGATTTCGCCGCGGAAACAAAAAAGTCCCGAAGCTGTTTCGCTTCGGGACGATAGGTTTGATATCTACCGTGGTTCCACCCGTGTTCACATCCTTTGTTTCATGTGGATGTGCACTCTGTATCCGCTGTATCGGGCGGGCCCGCTGGTTCGGTCGTCGGGCGGTCTTCGCGCCGTCGTTCGATCCGCACTTGCAGCAATCCGTGCGGCTCTCTGAATGCGAACGGCTGAGTGACGCTACTGCTTCCCAAGTCATTCCGAAAGATCGCTTTTATTATAAACACACGTATTGCACTTGTCAATTCCGCTTACTTTCTTTTTCAAAAGAAAACGAGTAAAGAAAACTTAACTGACAGCTAAAGGCATTTGCAGCTTGCGGCCATAATCGTCGTTTGCCTGTCTATACGGCATCTTTTGCGTTGTCGAGCAGGGAGTGGACGTCCACAACGTCCTCCATGGTATACCAGCCGGTTTTGCCGAAGATAAACTTTGCGGCAAACAGCGCACCCTGCACAAACGTCTTTCGGCTGAACGACTCGTGCGCGATGGACAGCCGCTCACAGTCACTGACCAACAGTACTTCGTGCAGCCCGACATACCCGCCCGCGCGGATCGAATGGATGGGAATATGCTTGTCCGGAGCCATCTCCAGCTCGTCCTCAAGCGTTCTTGCAATGATTTTTGCCGTGCCGGAGGGACGGTCCGTTTTTTTGCTGTGATGTGTTTCGGTGATCCGGTAATCAAAGTCCGGCAGTGCGTGCGCAATCACCTTTAGCGCGGCGATCAGCACATTGACACCCAGTGTAACATTCGGTGCAAACACAACGCCCATGCCGTTTTTGGTTACAAAGCCGGACATCCAGGAGAGTTCCTCTTTTGAAAATCCGGTTGTGCAAATAACGCCGGGAACTTTGTATTTCTGGCAGGATAATAAAAGCGCCTTTGTGGAAGACGGGTTGGAGAAATCGATAAAAACATCGACGTCGCCTTTTTTGAAAATGTCTTCGGCCTGTGAAACCTCCGAAGCATAAATGCCAACCTTCGGGATGTGCAGCAACGTTCCAATATCCGCGCCTGATTTTGCGCTGTTGTCGCTGCAAAAAGCCGCCGCCAGATTGTATTGATCATTTTTTAGAATTTCCCGGATTACTTCGCCGCCGGTTCGTCCGATTCCGTTTACAGCAATATTCATCTATCAACACTCCTCTCTCAACAATAAAAAAAGCTTGCAACACAGCAAGCGCAGGAACAGATACGTATAAAACTATACGAAAAAAATAGCCCTCCAAACGCTTACGAGATTAGCTGACGGGTTCGGGCTGAAAGGTGCCCTACCGGATCAAATCGGATTCACCCCAGAAAAGTGGTTCTCCCGTTCCTCTGTTGCTTTCATCAGAAGATTCAGCTATTCAGTTATTAGAAAAATTATATGATGAAAATTGGATTCTGTCAAATTGACGCCGGTAAAAATTTTGTTTATTTTGGTAAAATTCTTGTGTTATTTGTGATAAGGTTCATGCGCATTGATCTTAAAAGCCCGATAGATTTGCTCCGTTAAAAACACTCTGCAAAGTCCGTGCGGCAGGGTCATGTCGGACACGGAGAGCTCTGCGTCGGCGCGTTTGCGCACAGCTTCGGACAGACCGAGAGACCCCCCGATGACGAATGTGACTGTGGAAGAACGCTGGTCGAATGCGTTTTGCAAAAACGCTGCGAACGTAACGGAATCCATTCGTTTTCCGTCTATGGTGAGACAGACGACATATTCGCCGGGCTGAATGCGCGCAAGCAACCGTTCGCCTTCTCGGTCGATTACCTGTTTTTCTTCTGCCGCAGAGAGCGATTCCGGTGCTTTTTCATCGGAAACTTCGCAGATTTCCAGCGTGCAAAAGCGTTTGAGGCGTTTTTTGTATTCCGCAACGGCCTCACGGTAAAAGCTGTCTTTCAGTTTTCCAACACAGGCGATTTTAATTTTCATAGGCTATACTCTTTGATCGACACTCCTGCCATGTACAAGAGAACGTTTATAATTCGAAAACACCGCAGGGTTTGAAACGGTCCGCAACGGTGACGAACATGCTGTCCAGCAGACCTGCGCTTTCCAGCACGGTCTGAACGGTGACGAGCGCAAGTTCCGGCGTATTGTTTTCCTGTGAAAGATGTCCGAGAATCGCGTTTTTTACACCGCGATCGTAAAGCTTTTGCAATACCAACCCCGCGTCCTCGTTGCAGAGATGTCCGCGGGAAGAAAGTATGCGCATCTTCAGAGGATACGGATACGATCCTGCCTTGAGCATATCGACGTCGTGGTTCGCCTCCAAAAGCAATAGATCGGAGTCCGCTACTTCGTCCAGCATTCCGCTGGAAACATGTCCGATGTCCGTCATGATCGAAAGCTTTTTACCGTTGTGAAAAAAGCTATATCCAACGGCGTGTGCCGCGTCGTGCGGAGTGGAAAACGGATGCACACAAAGCTGCTGCAGATAAAAGTCATGATCAGGCTCGAAAACGCGCTTGTTCTTTTGCGCGATATTGCCAAGCGAAGCCGGCATATGCTCCCAGCATTCGGCGGCGGCATATATGGGTATATCATAGCGGCGCGAAAGAACGCCAACGCCCGAAACATGATCGGAATGTTCATGCGTGACCAGAATCGCGTTGAGTTCCTTTGCGGGAATATCAATCATGTCCAGCAGTGCTTCCATGCGTTTTGCACTGACGCCCGCGTCGATCAGCAGGCGCAGTCCATCCGCTTCCAGGAAGGATGCGTTGCCGGAAGAACCGCTGCAAAGTGGTGAAAACAGCATAATCAAGAGCTCCTTTAAATAAACATAAATTAGTATAGCACAAAGCTGAAAAAAGCTACAGTGACACCGACACGCAGAAGACTCTGTTGCTGGCGGAATGTATTACAATTTGCTATACTGATTTCTATGGACAGAGTAACACAACGCGCTTATGCAAAACTGAATTTGACACTTGGCGTGCTTTATAAACGGAGTGACGGCTATCATGCACTCGACTCCATTATGCAGAGCATCGATCTGTTTGATACTGTGACGATCGAGCGCGCAAGCGACGTGCTCGTCACCAGCACAGGTATGTTGTTGCCGTTTGACAACACCGTGCGCCGCGCGGCGGAAAAGTATCGCGCGCTGACCGGCAGAGGCGCACATATCCGCTTGGAAAAACGGATACCCGCCGAGGCGGGTATGGGCGGCGGCAGCGCAGACGCGGCGGCGACGCTGATCGGTATGCAGACGCTTTATGACGAAGTCGACGAACCAACATTGATGGAGCTTGGCGCTTCGGTTGGCGCGGACGTCCCGTTTTGTATGCGCGGCGGGCTGCAGCGTGCGGAAGAGATCGGCGAAGTCCTTACGCCGTTGAGCGGACCGAAACTCAATCTTGTTGTTGTAAAACCCAAGCAGGGCGTTTCGACGAAAAAACTGTTTTCGATGCTGAAACTGCCAAGAAAGATGCCGGACACGGCGGGCTGCATCAAAGCGCTGGCAAACGGGAACATTCCGGCATTGGCGGCGCTGCTGTTCAACGCGCTGGAAGAGCCGGCGATCGAGCTGGTTCCGGAGATCGGAACAGCGAAACAGGCACTATTGGATGCGGGCGCAATCAACGCCTGTATGACCGGCAGCGGCAGTGCGGTATTCGGCGTATTTTTGGATGAAGAAAGTGCGCGGCAGGCACACTCGAAACTTGACGGCCTTGCGTTTGCGCGCGTATGCAAAAGCGTTTGAAACGAGCGGATTTGTTTGCTATACAATACCTGTGAACGCGAGTGTGAATCGCTTGTCAACACGTTGTATCGGCGCTGTGAACAATCCGCGAATATTCGGAGATTTGAGTGTCAGACCATCCAAAATCGGATACAATCACAGCACGAGACGGAAAACTTCTAATGAAAAATAGACTTCAAAATATGTACGGGGGCTGATGATGACACGCTTAACCCGCACCCGAAAAGGGATTGCACTGCTAATCGTATTTGCGATGCTCGCGCTGCTTTTACCCGCGTCCTCCACCGCTGCGGATTCGGACGTTCGGTTTGTGCGCGTACTGCTTTCAACGGAGTCGGCAACGTCCATGAGCATCCCTGTAAAAGGTTCCTACACGCTCGTTCAGTCGCAGCGCACTTTTCAGGATGGAACGCTTACCATTACGGGATCCGGCTCAAGCGTAACGGTGACACATTCGGCGGAAGGCGTATTGTATGTCGGCAGCGGTGTGACGATTGAGCGCAACGACCTTGGGCGCGACGCGGGCTATCTGACGCTGTTCACGGCGTATGGAACGCGCAACTATCTCGGCAATTTTTCCATCAGTGCATACAACGGCGCGCTCACGGTAATCAACCGTGTGCCGCTTTCACAGTATCTCTATGGCGTCGTCGGTTATGAAATGAGCGATACATTCCCGCTGGAAGCCCTGAAAGCACAGGCGCTTGCAGCCAAGGGATATGTTTTGCTGCGCATAAAAACGACCGGGAGCTATGATATCGGCGACACGTCGTCCGATCAGGTCTATAAAGGTTATGACGCAAGCTGCACAAAGGTCATATCCGCGGTGGACGCAACGATGGGCGATGTGCTTTATTACAACAATATGCCGCTATTGTGCTACTATGCCGCGAGCAACGGCGGCTGGATGATTTTACCGTCCGACCGCTGGACGTCGACAATTTACGACAGCGCATATAATTACGGAGTCGATCCATACGACCTTGCCAATCCATCCTCGCCGGTGGAGTCGGTATTCGTGCCGATGAACTACAGCGAAAAGGACATGGGCACGGCGTCGTTTGCGTTTTTGGACGCGCGGCTGATGGCCGTCGTTGCCGAACGCGGTGTGATCCCGAACGATTTCTATTTCGGCGGCGTACAGTCTATCGACAGCGTTGTGTCGTCCGGCATGGCGGGATATCCCGATGACAAGAATCACACGACCGTCACCGTGACCGCAACGGTTCGCGCTAATTTGGAAGAATCCCTGATTCCGACGCCGACGCCGACATTCGAACCGACTCCCTCGCCAACGCCGACGTTTGAACCAACGCCGAGCGCAACGCCCACGTTTGAGCCGACGCCTTCACCAACGCCGACGATTGAACCAAGCGTGACCCCGGAAGGTCAGACGCCTTCGCCGACCGCCGTGGACGAGACGCCGACCCCGTCGCCAAGCGCAACGCCTACGTTTGAGCCGACCCCGTCGCCAACGCCGACATTTGAACCCACGCCGTCACCGACGCCCACGTTTGAACCGACACCTTCGCCAACACCGGATATTGAGACGGTGCGGCTTAGCCAGGTTTCGACGACCTTCACGTTTGCGGAGATGGAAGAAGCGGGACTATACACGTTGACATATTTGAAAATTCATTATGCCGAACCGACGGACGAAGGCTGGCTGTTGCTGCATGCGCGCTATGGGCACGGCGTCGGTATGAGTCAGCGCGGCGCACAGCATATGGCGAACACCGGCAAAACATACCGTGAAATCTTGAGTTTCTATTATCCCGGTGCAACGCTGGGCACAATGGAATATACGTTCCCCGAGACGGTTACAAACACGCAACCGGAGACGGCGACGACCAGCGCGTCGACCGGCACAGTCCAAAACGGCTCCGTCAATCTGCGCGCAAAAGCGTCTACGAGCTCCAGCGTTGTTGAAACGCTTGCGGAAAGTACGTCGCTGACGCTGCTTGGTATGACGGGCGAATGGTATTATGTAAACGCGCCAAGTGGAAACACAGGCTACGTTCGGCACGACTACGTGCTGCTGACCGGAAGCAATATGATTGCGCAAGGCGTCGTCAGCGGAAGCGCGGTAAACTACCGTACCGGCCCGGGCACAAGCTATTCGACGATTGGTCAGCTTTCGCTGGATACGCAACTCGGCATCTACGGCATGGTGGACGGCTGGTACAAGATAAAAACCATGACGACCGGAACCGTAGGGTTCGTCAGCAAGGATTACGTCACCATTACGCAAAGCGTCGCTTCCAACACGACGATCCCGGAAACAAGCGAGCCGGATGTTACGGCGACTCCGACGCCGACGAGTCCACCGAGTGCAACACCAACACCGACGCCGACCGTTGAGGGCGCAACGCCGACCCCGGTCATAATCGGGCAGACAACTCCGACGCCAACACCGACGGTCGCGCCGACGGCAACGCCAGCCCCGACGCCCGGCACGACTGTTGCACCGGAATATGCCGCTGCAGGGATCATCAACGCCTCGGGCGTGAACATTCGTGCCGGCGCAAGCACGACGACGAGAAGTTATGGCAAGCTGATGAAAAATACATCGCTCGGGCTGTATGAAAAGGTCGGATCCTGGTATCGTGTCCGCGTCTTGTCCACGGGCCTGGAAGGCTATGTCTATGCGAAATACGTGACTATGACCCAGACGTCTTCCGGCAGCTCCAGCGGCTCGTCCTCCGGCAGCAGCGCGGGTTACATCAACGCTTCCGGTGTGAACGTGCGAACAGGAGCGAGCACGCGCTATAATCGGCTCGGTCAACTTGCACGTTACACAAGCGTGAAAGTGACCGGATCGCTCGGAAGCTGGTATCAGGTCGAGATTCCAAGCATTGACGTAAGAGGATATGTGTTTGCAAAATACGTAACGCTCACCGAAACGGTCAAGAGAACAACCGACACGGGCGTCATCACATCACGGCTCAATTTGCGCTCTCAGCCTTCGACGAGTTCGGCGACAAAGATATTGCTTACGATGGAAAAAGGCACGACCGTAACCGTGTATTCAACGGCGAACGGATGGTGCTATGTGAACTACAACGGCACGTTGGGCTATTGCATAGCGTCGTGTGTTAAGACGGATTAACGAATGATTGCGGGGGGCGTACGTGTACGTCCCTCGAAGAGAATTGAAGGATTAACCTGGTATTATGAATAAAAAACTGCTGAATCGAATCTTCCTGCTGTCGGCAGCGGGCGTATTGCTCCTGCTTGGCATCATTGGCGCGGTTCGGGCGCTTCAGCCGGAAGAGCCGGACGAACTGGTCGTTTTCGATGAAGCGGAAACCGAAGTGATCGACATACAGGCAGTGGAGGTCACGCCCACTGCGTCACCGGAACCGGAACGCTATGAAAACACAGTCACACTGCTGGTCGACCGAACGGCGGTGATGACGCTTGCCTCGGAGTATGAAGCCAAGCAGCTGCTTTGGGACTACCTGACGCTTTGTGCAGTTGCACCGGAAGGCGAGCGGTTCGTTTCGGCACGATTCGACTGTGAGTTGATCCTAACTCAGGCCGATCCGTATGAGGCCCCGTTGGCCGCAAGCGAAGCATTGACGATACTGGAGAGCAATCCGAAGATCGTTCCGGTATATGTCGCCGCACAGCGGATTACCTATACGGAGGACAGCCCGAAACTGCAGGAGAGCACGGAAAACGCCTTGGCAAAAGGCACGCGTATTTTTACGCAGATTGGCGCGGGCGTAAAGACGGAGACGATTACGGAGGTTGCCTACCGTGCGGGAGAAGCAACGGAGTTGGGACAGCCGGTGACAATCACCTTGCGCGAAGCGCGGGCAACGATTATTCGCACAGGAACATATACAAAAAAAGACACGTCCGGAAAGTCACAGCGATTGGAAGGACCTGACGGTAAGGATTCGAGTGACCTTGCGCTGTCCTATCCAATGCGCGGGCAGATGGCGACGTTTTTCGGATACAACGGGGGCGTGATGAACAACGGCATTGACATCACCAATGATGCCGGAACGAAAATTGTCGCACCCGGTGAAGGCCTTGTCGTATACTGCGGTGAACGCGGAGCCTATGGTTTTGTTGTCGATATCAACCATGGCAACGGCTTTGTTTCCCGGCTGACACACCTTGCCGACGTACAGGTTGAGATGAACCAGCGTGTGTTTCAGGGCGATCAAATCGGGACGCTTGCCAAGGATGAAGACGGCGGCAAGCCGGTATTTCACTATGAATTGATGGTTGATGGAATTCCGTATAATCCGTTGTATTATTTCAATTAAGCCATTCAAAACAACAAAAAACAGCGGTGAATACCGCTGTTTTTTATATACTCTGTTTATAGTATTCCGCGCAAATGTTCCTCCAGCTTTTTTTTGACCCGCTGAATTGCGTTGTCCACACTCTTAGTGGACTTTTTCAGCGCGTCCGCGATTTGCTGATAGGAATACCCTTGCAGATAAAGGCCAAGCACGTCGTGTTCCAACTTGCTGAGGGAATGTTCAATGCTGTCCGCAATGGCCGCATAATTCTCGCGGCTAATGAGCACATCCTCCGGGTCGCTGATTTGCGTGTTGGAAAGTACGTCGATCAGTGGACGCTCGGATTCGCCCTCGAAAACCGAACGGTTCAATGAAACATAGGTATTGAGCGGCATGTGCTTTTTGCGAGTCGCGCTTTTGATCGCCGTGATGATCTGCCGGGTGATACAAAGTTCGGCAAACGCGCGAAACGACGCTTTCTTATCAAACTGATAATCACAAACGGCTTTATAAAGGCCGATCATGCCTTCTTGAATGATATCCTCGCGATCCGCACCGATCAAAAAGTATGTACGCGCTTTGCTGCGGACAATCTGCTTATAGCGCGCATAAAGCGCTTCTTCGGCGGGCTTGTCCCCGCCGCGAAGCAGCGTGATCAGTTCTTCATCTGTCGAGGATGCGTATTGGTTCATTCCTGCGTATCCTGACGCTTTTTCTCAAACATGAGCACGCCCGCGGCAACACCCGCGTTGAGGGAGCCGATTTCGCCATACTGCGGGATGGAAACAAGGAAATCGCACTTTTCCGAGACGAGTCGACTCAGCCCCGTGCCTTCGCTGCCGATGACCAGCGCAAGCGGTCCGTTCAGCCCTTGCTTGTACATGGACGTTCCGGACATGTCCGCGCCTGCGACCCAGAGCTTTGCGCGCTTGAGTTCGTCGATTGCAACACCGATGTTGACGACGCGTGCAATTTTAACATGCTCGGTCGCGCCCGCGCTCGCCTTCACTGTTGCGGCGGTAACGGAAGCGCTTCTACGCTTTCCGATGATAACGCCATGCGCTCCGGCACATTCCGCGCTTCGAATGATGGAACCAAGATTGTGCGGGTCCATAATGCCGTCCAGAACGATGACAAACGGGTCTTCCTTGCGCTGCTTTGCAACGCTCAGAATGTCCTGTACCGTACAGTATTCAACGCCCGCGGCAAGCGCAACGATACCCTGATGGTTGCCCGGCTTACCGCCGTGTCCAAACGGCATGCAGATATCGTCCAATCGATGCTTGTCGACTTCCCGAATGACCAGCGAACGGTCACGCGCCAGCGCAAGAATCTCGCGAAGCGAGCCGTCGGGATTGGAAACCACTTCGATGCGATCGATGCTGCGTCCGCTTTTGATCGCTTCTTTTACTGCGTTGCGGCCAAGGATCAAAAACGGGAGTTCGTCCGGTTCGCGGGTTTCGGCGGGCGGCTCGTCCTGCCTTGCGGTGTCGCGAACAGCGTCCGGGCGGCGGTCGGTCCGCGGCGCGTTTTTATCATACGCGCGCTTGCCGTCGAACTTTTTGCCATACGGTTTTTTGCCGCCGCCACGATATTCGCCATAGGAACGGTTGCCTTCGTTATTGCGGTCACCATAGGAGCGGTTGCCTTCGTTATTACGGGATTTGCCGTAGGAGCGACTGTTCTCGTTGCTACGGTTCTCACCATAAGAACGGTTGCCTTCGTTATTGCGGTCACCATAGGAACGATTGCCTTCGTTATTACGGGGTTTGCCGTAGGAACGACTGTTCTCGTTGCTACGGTTCTCACCATAAGAGCGGTCGCCTTCGTTATTGCGGTCGCCATAGGAGCGGCTGTTTTCGTTATTACGGGATTTGCCGTAGGAATGGTTGTTATCTTTGTTGCGGTTTTCGCCGTAGGGGCGGTTGCTACCGCCGCGGCCGGAGTTGTATTTCTTTGGTGGCATATTCGATCATTCCTCGTTTCTCTGAATGCAAAATTTTGATTGTTGTGTGGTCAGGATGATTGTCTGGATAAAAACACGCGCATCAATTCTCCAAGCCGCGCATCGTACCCCATTAAAAACAGCCAGCCGATCAAAGCTTCCAATCCCGTTGCGGCATGATAATCTGCGGCGGAGGCATTTTTCGGCATGGTGCCGCTGTGTGCGTTGCGGCCCCGCTTGAATACGGCGAGCTCCTCGTCGCTCAGCAGTGGCTCAATGCGCTTAAAAGCACCCGCCTGACCTGCGGCGCAAACCAAACGTGACGCTGCCAGATGCAACTCGTGCGGGGAGCGCGCAAACTCGTCCGTCAGATAGATGCGTGCATAAAGATCGCAGACCGTATCGCCAATTAGCGCGAGCGCCAGCGGTGAGAGTTGTCGGGCGTTTGCGGTCTGGTCGACGGGAACTGCTGTTCGAATTTCATCAATAATGGCCATACACAGACATTGTATCCGTTCACCGGGAACAAAGCAAGAAATATCAATATACCGGCTAGACGGGAAAAAACGGCGAACCGCTGAATTTGCAGTTCGCCGTCGAAGTTTATTGGGTTTTATGCTTTGTTTACCATAAATACGTTAAACCATCAGTTCGCAAATACCGTTGGAGAACGCCACCGGATCTTCAAGGGGCAATCCTTCGATCAATAATGCCTGATCGTAAAGCAACCCGGCATATTTGGCAATGCGCGCGTCGTCCGCCGAAAGATCGGAGAGCACCTTGAAAACAGGATGTGCCGGGTTGATCTCCAGCACGCGCTCCGCTTTGACCGAGCCGTCGGCCACCGGCATGTTGGCGAGCACTTTCTCCATCTCGATGGAGAGCGGGCCGTCGCTGGTCAGGCACACGGGAGAGCTCTTGAGTCGATCGCTCAGGCGAACGTCCTTTACCTTGTCGCCAAGCGCTTCTTTCAGCGCGGTCAGCAGGTCTTTATGCTCCTCTTGCGCTTCTTCTGCGGCATGCTTTTCTTCGTCCGAAACCAGCTCCAGGTCGGCGTCGGAAACGGATTTGAAGGGTTTTTCCATGAACGTTCCGAGCATACGGACGGCAAATTCGTCCACGTCGTCCGTCATGCACAAGATGTCATAACCCTGATCGCGTACACGCTCCGTTTGCGGCAGTTTCATTGCGCGGGATACGCTCTCGGCACATACGTAGTAAATATTCTTCTGGTCGTCCCTCATGCCGTCTACGTATTCCTTCAGCGTAACGAGTTTATCCTCGTTTGCGGAGTGGAACATGACGAGCTCGGAGAGGAACTCCTTATTCATACCGTAATCTGCATATAAGCCGTATTTGATCGGCAAACGAAAGCTCTTGTAGAACGCTTCATACTTCTCACGGTCGTTTTCAAGCAACTTGACCAGCTCGCTCTTGATCCGTTTTTTGAGTGTGACCGCAATGGTTTTAAGCTGACGGTCGTGCTGCAAAAGTTCACGGGAAATATTAAGCGAAAGGTCACTGGAATCCACAAGTCCTGTCACGAAGCCGAAATAATCCGGTAGGAGATCGGCGCATTTTTCCATGATCATCACGCCACTGGAATACAGCTGCAATCCGCGCTGGAATTCCTTTGCATAAAAATCATGCGGCGGGTTCTTTGGAATAAAGAGCAGCGCGTCGTAGCTGACAATGCCTTCGCCACTGAAGTGGATGGTAAGGAGCGGGTCCTCGTAGTCATGGAATTTTTCTTTGTAGAAGGCGTTGTAATCCTCCGGCTTGATCTCTTGCTTTGACTTTTTCCAAAGCGGAATCATGCTGTTGAGCGTTTCGTCTTCTGTGTAGGTTTCATATTCGCCGTCTGCGCCGTCTTTCGGGCGCGAATGCTCCATGAGCATTTTGATGGGATAGCGGATATAGTCCGAATACTGTTTGACCAGCGAGGAAATGGTGTACGGCTGAAGGTAACGATCGTAATCTTCGTCTTCCGTCTTTGGCTTGACCTTCAGGATGATGATGGTGCCGACGTCTTCTTTTTCCGCCTCGTTTAGCGTATACCCCGAACGTCCGTCGGATTCCCAAAGCCAGGCTTCGTCGCTGCCATATGCGCGGGAGAGTACGGAAACATCATCCGCTACCATAAACGCAGAATAGAAACCGACGCCGAACTGGCCAATGATATCGACCGCGTCGCCGGTGTCGTGTTCCTTTTTAAAAGCAAGCGTTCCACTTTTTGCAATGGTGCCGAGGTTCTTGTCCAGCTCGTCCTTGGTCATGCCGACACCGTTGTCGGTGATGGTCAGTGTGCGCGTGTCCTTGTCCACCGCGATGCGGATTTCAAAATCCTCGCGCGACTTTCCAACCTTGTCGTCGGTCAGCGAGAGGAAGTAGAGCTTGTCGATCGCGTCACTTGCATTGCTGATCAGCTCGCGCAGAAAGATCTCTTTGTGCGTATAGATGGAGTCGATCATCAAGTCGAGAATGCGTCGCGATTCCGCCTTGAATTGTTTTTTTGCCATGGATAAATGCGCCTCCGTATCAAATGCATCAATTTAGCACTCGTTACAATAGAGTGCTAATACAGCATAGTACACTTTTCGGCTGTTTTCAAGAGAAGTAGAGCCCCTGCTACAATATTTTCACATTTAAAATAAAAGCGCGTGTCTTTTGAAAAGACACGCGCTGGGTTAAAAAGTCTGTTATGCGTTGAGCTGCGGCTTTTCCGCGGACGGAAGCCCGCGCAGCAACGCAAGGAATTCCTCGCCGGTGATTGTCTCGCGCTCCAGTAGATAGTCGGCAAGTTTATGGAGAGCGCCTTCGTTTTCCCTGAGGATCGAGAGGGCCTTCTGATGCGCTGTTTCGACGATTGAAACGATTTCTGCATCCACTTTTGCGGACGTATCCGAAGAGCAGGTAAGCGAGCCGTCTCCGCCGAGATATTGCTTGGATGGGCATTCGAGCGCGACCATGCCGAAAGCGCTGCTCATACCGTAACGCACGACCATAGCACGGGCGATACGCGTTGCCTGCTCAATATCATTGCTTGCGCCGGTGGTAACGGAGCCGAACACGAGTTCTTCCGCCGCGCGCCCGCCGGTAAGCGTCGCGATCTTGTTTTCCGCCTCTTCCTTTGTCATCAGGTAATGCTCGGCTTCGTCTACCTGCATGGTATAACCGAGCGCGCCGGACGTGCGCGGAACGATGGTGATCTTGTGAACCGGGGCGGAGTTCGTCTGCTGCGCGGCGACGAGAGCATGCCCGATTTCGTGATAGGCTACGATGCGCTTCTCTTTCGGCGAAATAACCGCGCTCTTGCGGGCATATCCTGCAATGACGACCTCTACGCTTTCCTCCAGATCGTTCTGCTCAACGACATCGCGTTTCATACGCACGGCACGGAGCGCCGCTTCGTTGATGATGTTTGCAAGGTCGGCGCCGGATGCGCCGCTGGTTGCGCGGGCGACCGCCTCAAAATCGACACCTTTATCCATCTTGACATCACGTGCATGGACACGGAGAATGTCCGTGCGTCCCTTGAGGTCGGGCAGTTCGACATGGATGCGTCGATCGAAACGGCCCGGCCGCAGCAAGGCGGGGTCGAGCGATTCCGGTCGGTTTGTTGCAGCGAGGATGACGACACCCTTGCGCGCGTCAAAGCCGTCCATTTCGGTCAGCAGCTGATTGAGCGTCTGTTCGCGCTCGTCGTTGCTGCCAAGGCCGCTGTCGCGTCGCTTGCCAATGGTGTCGATTTCATCGATAAATACGATGCATGGTGCTTTTTCTTCCGCCTGGGAGAACAGGTCGCGCACCTTGGCCGCGCCCATTCCGACGAACATCTCGACAAATTCGGAACCGGAGATGCTGAAGAACGGGACGTTCGCTTCACCTGCAACAGCCTTTGCCAGCAGGGTTTTGCCAGTACCCGGAGGGCCGACAAGAAGCGCGCCTTTCGGAAGCTTTGCGCCGATTTCTGCGTAACGTTCAGGTTTGTGCAAAAAGTCTACGATTTCCAGCAGTGCTTCCTTGGCTTCGTCCTGACCTGCCACGTCTTCAAAGGTTTTGCCGGTCTGCGCTTCCACATAGATTTTTGCGTTGGATTTGCCAAATGAAAGCGCGTTGCCGATACCGCCGGGCATATTGCTTTGCATGCGCTTCATCATGAAGCGGCCAAGCCAGACGAACAGCAGGATTGGCAAAAGCCAGCTCACCAGGAAACTGATCATCGGGGAAGCCTGCGTTGGAATGCTCGCGGAGAATTCGACGCCCGCATCGTCCAGCCGTGTCAGCAGCGTATCGTCCGGCCAAATACCGGTTTTATAATATTGGGTTTCCCCGTTTTCTTCGGTCGTAAAGGTAATGGTGCTCGTGGCGTCATCCCGCGCTACCTCCGTCACGTCGCCTGTGTCGATCATGGACAGGAATTCGTTATAGCCGACTTCCTTTACCTCCGCCTGCAGCAGCTCCGGAAAAACCAGCGCGTTGAGGAGCAGGAGGCTGATTGCGGCGATGACCGCATAATAGATCAAAGGCCGCTTGGAAGGGGTATGCTCTTTCATAGGTTGTGTCCTTTCAGTATCTTCGCTGCAAATCGATTGAGCAGCACAACGTCATAATGCTAGTTGTTTACAGTTCCCGCACCGTAGAGGATCATTTGTTCCGCCATGGCGGCCATTTCGGACGGCGCTTCCTTCATATCGCGCTGGAACCATTCGCGAATAATACCGATGCAGCCGGACGCCATGAATGAAAAATAGTAATCGAACTGCTCGGTGTCCATTCGCTTTTCATGCAGCCAGTATTCCAGAACACGGTCTCGAATCAGGCCGATGAGTTTGTTGACAAACGACATGTCGCCGTTTCCACCCAGCAGCGCGGCGCAAAGGTCCGCATTGTCGGAAAAAAATGTGAACAGATCCAGCAGCATAGGCAAGGGTTTGTTCTGAATCTCCTGCGGTGTGTGCGCGGCGACGAGTGCTTCAAACTCATTGAAGACTTCCTGCTCCACCTGCTCGACCATGTCGTAGATATCGCGGTAATGCAGATAAAACGTACAGCGGTTGATATCCACAAGCTGAGCCAGCTCGCGTACCGTGATGTCCTTAATCGGTTTCTGTCGCATAAGCTGTGTCAGCCCTGCGCGTAACTGCTGGCGTGTTTTTCGAACGCGTCGATCCATTTTTTTTGTTTCCAAAACTGAAACGCTCCCCCGTTATTTATTTATGTGCGGCAACTAGACTGCCAAACGCCGGAAATATGAGTGAATGAGTCGCCAAAGTGAAAAAACAAGCAACATAGATATTTGCAACTGGAATCAATATAAACCATTGCGGCTTACAAATCAACATTGATTGGTGAATCTGCTGTTAACACAACGTGAAATCCATATTCGTAGTTGCTAATATCGAATCACACGTTGCCTGAATACGGTGGACGAAGATGCGCTGGTCCTACAAGCCCAGTGCGTTAGCGTTGCTATGCAAAGGCGCGTGATCATGATATAATGCGATGATTCCCAATCACGATAAATTAACAGATCGAGGTGGCAAATTGGAACGCGTTCCGTTTAACATTCCGCCGTATATCGGCATTGAACAAGGTTATATAAAAGAAGTGATTCAAAAGCGCAAGCTTTGCGGTGACGGCTGCATGACGAAAGCCTGCGACCGAAAGTTGGAGGAAATGACGGGTGCGAACCGTTCGCTCTTAACGACGTCCGGATCAACGGCGCTGGACATGGCCGCAATCCTTTCCGAAGTTGGCGCGGGGGATGAAGTGATCCTGCCGTCCTACACGTTTTCTTCCACGGCAAACGCGTTTGCGCTCAGGGGTGCCAAGCTTGTATTTGTGGACATCCGTCCAGATACGATGAATCTGGACGAAACCAAGATTGAGCGCGCGATTACAGACAGAACCAAAGTGATTGTACCGATGCATTATGCGGGTGTTTCCTGCGAAATGGATACGATCATGGAGATTGCAGATAACAAGCACCTGCTGGTCGTGGAGGATGCAGCGCAGGGCGTTATGAGCGCATACAAGGGGCACGCGCTCGGTACCATCGGACAGATGGGTTGCTTCAGCTTTCACGAAACAAAGAATTACAGCATGGGTGAGGGCGGTGCGCTGCTTTTCCGTGATGCAGCATATGTTGAGCGCGCAGAGGTGATTCGCGAAAAAGGAACCGATCGTTCGCGGTTTTTACGCGGGCAGGTCGATAAATACACATGGACGGATATCGGCTCGTCGTTTTTGCCAAGCGAACTGAACGCGGCCTATTTGCTTGCACAGCTTGAGCATGCCCAGGAAATCTATGACAACCGCATGAAGAGCTGGGAGCGTTATCATAAGGCGTTTGCCGATCTGCAGGTGCAAGGCCGGATCGAACGGCCGACGATTCCGCAGGACTGCAAGCATAACGCGCATATGTACTATATCAAAGCGCGTGATTTGAAAGAGCGTACGGAACTGATCAAATATCTCGGTGACGAAAACGGCCCAAACGTGGGTGCGGTGTTCCACTACATCCCGTTGCACTCGGCACCTGCGGGATTACGATTTGGCCGGTTCGACGGCGAGGATGAATATACGACGAAAGAAAGCGAGCGGCTTGTTCGGCTGCCGATGTTTTACGGATTGACGGAAGCGCAAATTGATCGCGTTGTAAACGCTGTATATGATTTTTATACAAAATAACAATTTTTCACATCAAAAGAACGAGACGGAATATTCCGTCTCGTTTTTGCTTGCGCGTATTAGCGATTGTTTAATTTATATTCCTTCACACGTGCGCGGTACTGCTGGGCATAGTCCGTCGAATAGCCGATCAACATGTCCGGATTTTGTACCTTTGCAGCATTGAACACGGCGCTCAACAATTCATCGGTCACACCGCGGGAAGCGACGTTTAAGCTTTTTCCGTCATATAGACCTGCTACCAGCAGGCGGCTGACGGGAACACCGTTGTGGCGCTGTACGCGCTGATACAGCCAAAGGATATCTGTATAAGGGATAACGGCACGCGCCGAGCTGGAATACAGGAAGTGCTCTGACAAAATGAGTTTCGCTTTATCAAAGCGCTGATTACTGATACCCGTGAATTCAAACTCTGCATTGTCCTTTAGCCCGAGTGTATAGAGGCGTTCGTCGCTTTTTTTATAGCTCGCACTTGCCGCGGCGCGCTGAATCAGCATGATAAGCAAGAGGATCCCAAGAACGACCGCTCCCGCGATAAAAACCACCTGAGCGGTGTTTTCTGGTTTGGTGCCTTCGTCGAAATAGCAGGAACCGAAATAATCGGTATACTCGGTGCTGGTAGCGTCGTAAGCTGATGCCAGATCATATGTGGTTTCGTAATCGAGTGAACGGGACATGCCGTAGATGCGAACAGCTTCGGGCATTTCTGCATATGGCATATCTTCGTAGAACAGATAGTTGTATGCGTCGACAAACGGAACCAGCTCGCTGTAGGTTGAATCCGGAAGGTCGACGACGAACCAGTTTTGATCCGGGTCCATCGCTTCATAATAGGTGTGGGTCTCATCACCGGTCACTTTATAAACCCATTCGGAAAGCAACTGTACATCGAGATACGTATATGTGCCGGAATTGATGTCTGCAGAATAAACGACAGGATCAGGAAGCGTGCGCTGCCCCTCGTAAACGATGCCGACTACCATTGCGGCAAACAGCACGAGGATTACCAATATGGCGATGCGGGCTTTTTTTGATGGTGCGATGAAGTCATGAAGCGAGTTTTGCAAGGTCGATGTGGCGTCCATAAGATTGTGTCCCCCAAGTCTTATTTCAAAATATTATACCGTGCCGATCAAGGTGCGTCAAAACAATCCTGCTACGGATTCACGCCGGTTGGCATGTATGGTAAAATGGCACCAATAAGGAGAGTTTGGCTGAATATGTTAAAAATTGCACAATGCACGGATTCTTTTTTGCCGATAACAGACGGCGTCGGCCGTGTTGCGCATGCTTACGCGCGCTCCCTTTCGCAGCGCGGACATGACGTATACGTGATTACCCCGATGGTAAACGACGGATATCGCGGTCGATATCCGTTTGAAATTGTGGATTATATGGCGTTGGCGGTACCGGGAACACAGCAGAAAGCGGCCGTTGCCGCGCTGGACATGCACTATCTGGCCCGCGCCAATGCACTTCAGCTTGACGTGATTCACGCGCACAGCCCGGGCTCTGCGGGTATGGAGGCCGTCCGGCTGGCAGACCGGCTGCATGTGCCGCTGATCGGCACCTTCCATCCAAAATATATTCGCGAATATCTAAGCGCGTCGGATGACGAGCGACAGTCCACGCTGAGCAAGTATTTTGCTTTTGATTATTTTAGCCGGTGCGACGAGATTTGGACTGTCAATAGAGAGGCGCGGGATTTTTTGCTGGAGCGTGGATTTTCCGGCAACATCGAAGTGTTTGATAATGGAACCGGGATGGAAACGGCCGACCCGCAAACCCGCTTACGCGCAAGGGAGGCGTTCCACTTGACGGACGCTCCGGCACTGTTTTTTGCGGGAAGTTTGGAGCCGGAAAAAAATTTGCCGCGTGTACTGGAGGCGACTGCAATTTTACAGCGGCGAGGGGTGCGGTTTCAACTGCTGCTGGCAGGGCACGGGCCGGAAGAAAAGCGTGTGAAGGAGCGAGTCCACGCGTTAAATCTGACGGGGACGGTTCGTTTTTTGGGGTTCGTTTCGGATGAAACGCTGCTGAGCGGACTTTATGCGGAAAGCGTGCTGTGCCTGTTTCCCGCGCAGGGAATCACGGCTGGACTGATTGTTCGAGAGGCGGCGGTGCAGGGCACGCCTTCGCTTGTTATCGCTGGGAGCGCACCGAGCACGCTGATTGAAAACGGCGTCAACGGATTAACCTGTGGAGATACCGCCGAAAGCATGGCAAACGCAATTGAAGCCTATCTAAACGCGCCGGAACGGATGCAAGAAATCAGTTTGCGGGCAAAGGAGATTGCGCCCGTATCGTGGGACGCGGTGATCGATCGGGTCATTGCGCGCTATACAGAGCTTGCTTCGCTTGATCGAACTGCGCTGAAACGCAAGCGCGGCATCTTCCGTAAAGAGATGGAAAAGGTTGATCTCACGCTTGAAAAACGCGCGATGGACTTGATTTGGAAGTTTTTGATACAGGACACCCAGCATTTGTATGTCTATCCGCACAAACAGCAAAAACCAGCGTTTCAGCGGCTGGCGGAAGAACGACCGCTGCCGCGATCCGCTCCCGAAGCGGAAGGAATTTCGTCCCGCGCAATCGACGCGCTGATTCGCGCAATCGACGAAGACGAAGCTGCGTGCGCACAAGAGATGATGATTCTTAGAAACGGTAAAGTGATTACCGAGACATCATGGTCGCCGTATGATGCACGGTTGCCGCACCAGCTGTATTCGCTGAGCAAAAGCATTACGGCCACGGCCGTCGGCATGCTGATCGACGAAGGCGGTCTCGATCTGGACGAGAAACTCTGCGACATCTTTTTTGACAAAATACCGGAGAACGAACAACACCCGTCCTATAAGATGACCGTACGCCATCTGCTGAATATGAGCACGGGTTCGTACTTTAACGAGGCGGGTTCTGCGATGGGCGCGGACTGGGAGCGAGAGTTTCTGCACGCCGGTGTGAAATTTACTCCCGGGAGTGCATTTGAATACAACTCCATGAACACCTATATGCTCGCAGCCATCGTTCGCAGAAAAACGGGGCAAACGCTGACGGAGTACCTTATGCCACGGCTGTACGAGCCGCTCGGCATACGGCAGCATTATTGGGAAACCTGTCCGAACGGAACGGAGAAAGGCGGGTGGGGGCTTTCACTCGTGATGGAAGACGTTGCAAAGATCGGACAGCTGTATCTGAACAAAGGCCGATGGGACACGCCGAACGGCATGAAACAATTGATCAGCGAACGCTGGATTGCTGAGGCAACCCGATCGCAGATCGACACGCCGAACGGCGAAATCACCTATGGATATGGACATCAGGTGTGGATGACGGCGAAAAAAGGCGCGTTTTTGTTTAACGGTGCCTTCGGGCAATATATGCTTGCGCTGCCAGACAAAAACGCACTGGTCGTGCTGTTCTCCGGTACGTCCAGACTGTTTGCGCAAGGTGGGGTTTTGGATCAGGTGACCGCCGCGCTGGATACCGTGCAGGATGCGCCGCTGCCGAAGCTTCCGCGGGATGAAAACGGAGCAAAGGCGCTTGAGACAACGCTGTATGGATTGACCATGCGATATAAACCGCAATATTACAAATCGGTTTTACGGCAGCTGCCGATAAAGACACTCGCCAGCAGGCTGAACGGACGCGTCTACAACTTTCCGAAGAATATTGGCGGCGTATTCCCGATGATTCTGCAGAGCGTGCATAATAACTTTACGACTGGTGTAAACCAGCTTGTCTTTATGGAAACGGAAAGAGGGAAACTCCGCATAGAGTTTGTGGAAGGCGCGTTTACGCACCGGATTGTGATTGGAGACGACGACGATGCGTCCGCGACCCTGACACAACGGGACGATACGTTTGAAACACGAATCAGCGTGCAGACGGAACTGCTCGACGCGGGTGCCTTTGCATTGAATATCGCGATTCATTTTATCGAAACGCCGTTTACGCGGCTGATTCGGTTGGCGTTTGCGAACGACACGCTCAAGCTAACATTTGACGAGAGCCCGTCTATTCGGGATGCCTCGGAGATGATGCTGGAGCTTACCGGCATTACGCACATGCAGATTGTTCGCAACCTGCTACCGTTGCTCAAACGTGAAAAGCTTCAGCACACGCTGCGGACGTTTACGACGGTTTCAGTTCAGGGTGCGGTTTAGACGAAATGGAGATAGTTGTCGTGGCGGTGAAATTTACTGCTTTAGCGGCATAGGATTCTATGTTAAAATATAGACACGTTAAATTTGGCTAGAGGTGATACCGTTCGATAAAAACAGCGGGAAAACGGACCGGCGAAAAAAAATACGCTCCTATATGGGCGTCACGGCGGCAGTCTGCATACTGACCGCGGTCTATATGATATTAACCGAACGATTTACGCTGACAAACGCGTTGGTCGGTTTCGGGCTTTCCATTATTGCGCTGGTGCTGGCGCATGTCCTGTGTTCCGAAGGCGGAAACCGGGATTCGCTGGCACTTGGCGCATATTATTTTTTATCCGGCGGATATCTGCTGTTCATCATTCTCAAAAGCGCCGCTCTGTCCATTCCATACATCTTCTCCAAGCGAACCTGTGTTTGCCGCGTGCAATATCAAACGACGCTGCGCGACAAACGACTGAAAAGTCTGCTCGCCAATGCCATCACGCTGTCGCCCGGTACAGCGACGGTCGATATGGAAGACGACATGCTGGAAGTGCTTGCGCTTTGCAGGGACGACGCGACAGATGGAGAAGCGACGCGAAACGACATTGTAAAAATGGAGGCCGTGTTCAAGAAAATCGGCGGGGAGCGGGACATATGATGTTTTACAGGATCATACTGGGAATGATCGGTGTATTTGCCATTGCGGATATTGTACGGATGTTTTTGGGACCGACGATTTTCGACAGGCTTTTGTGCTTTAATATCCTGTCCGCCAAAATTGTCATGGCGATTACCGTATATGCGCTGATGACGGAGCAATCGAGCATGCTGGACGTTGCGATCGTCTACTCGTTGCTGGCGTTTGTCTCAACCGTCTTGATTGCGCGGTTTGTTCGCAATAAGGGGGAGTTGTCATGACGATTGCGGGGAAAATTTTGATTGCGGCAGGGATCGCGTTTGCGGCACTCGGCATGATCGGGCTGTTCCGGTTCCGGAGCTTTTATGCGCGCGTGCTGATTACCTCCAACATCGACTCGGCAGGCATGATCCTCATGATGATTGGCGGTATGCTGCACTCGCCAACGCCTGCGTTTGCGCTGAAAATCGGTATTATCGCCGTGTTGGCACTGATTACCGGACCGCTTTCGAGCCATGCGATATTACGAAGCGCGCGATTCAGCGGATACAAACTTAAGCTTGGCGAACACATCTGACCGGCCAACGAGCAAACGCAAAGAGGGGAGGAAACAAACTATATGACTGGAATATTGGAAATTATGATGGTTGTGGCGCTGATCGTTTTGGCGTTCATGACCGTTCAGACGATACGTCAGCGCCGCGCGGTTGTTTACCTCGGTGCGTTTTCGCTGATTGCTTCCTTTGCTTATCTTGCCTATAATGCACCGGACGTCGCCATTGCAGAGGCTGTCATCGGCTGCACGCTGTCCACGGTGCTTTTTCTTATTGCGATGAAAAAGTATAGTGTCATAACGATTTATTATGTGCAGGACGAAGAGGACGTTACGTCGTCTATAAAGAAAGAGCGCCGCGAACTGACGCGCTCATTGGAGGATTTTTTACTGGAACGCGGATATGAACCGCACGTCGTTTCTACGGGATGCGAAGACCGAAGACTTGGCATACACGACTTTATTATCCGTCATGATCAAAACAATATCGGCATCTACTCCGCCGGGTTCCATTACATGTCGCTTCAGATGCAGGAATACCTTGATGAACATAAACCGCCGCATTTGGACGTTGCCCTGCACTTAACAGACGTCGGCGTATGCACACCAAAACAGGAGGGGACGCGTCATGAAGCATAGAGCAAGGCGAAGATATGTTGCGATATTGGCGGTTTGTCTTGCGATAGCCGCAGGCGTCATCTTTTTATACGTATCGTCCGGAACGACCGGAATCGACACATCAACGGCGAAAAACTATGTGACCAAGCAACACGTGGCGGACACGTCGGCCGAAAATGCGGTGACTGCGGTCTATTTAAACTATCGATTTTGGGATACACTGTTTGAAGCGCTGATTCTTTTAGTTTCTGTTCTGGCGATCCGATTGCTTTCATGGAACACACAGGGTCAGAATGAACCAATCCCGCCGACCGGGAGGAAATAATGCATGAAAGATAGTTCCATTATCCACACAACTTCAAAAATTTTGATACCGTTTGTCATCATCTTCGGTTTTTATGTGATCATTAACGGAGCGGACAGTGTCGGCGGCGGATTTCAGGGCGGCGCGGTGCTTTCGGCGGCGTTTATTGTGCGTTGGCTGACATCGCCAAACCGACAGATTAGCGTACGGTATATGAAAGTGGTGGAGCGGATATTGCTATTATCGCTTTTTATCGCGGGCATGCTTCTGCTTGGACATGACATGGACATGCCGTACCTCCAGGGAAGAATCTGGATGATAGCAGCCAACCTTATGATCGGTATTAAAGTAGCCTGTGGTTTGACCATTATATTTTACCGGTTTGTATTCATTGAAAGTAGGTGACTGGGCTTGAACATTGGTGAAGTCGGTGCGATCGTGATTTTTTTTCTAGGCGTTTACGGCATGATCGTCCACCGCAACATTATGAAATCCATTTTGTCATTGAGCGTTATGGAAGCCGCGATCATCCTCTTTTTCCTCGCCGGTGGCGGAAGCGGCTCCACGACCGCTCCGATTGGCGCGGAGATTGCGCCCGGTGCGGCGGACGCGATACCACAGGCGCTGATGATCACCGCAATCGTTATCGGTGTGGCGGTTACCGCCGTGGCGCTTACGATGCTGATTTATATTCACAACAAATATGGCACGAGCAATTGGGAAAAAGCCGGAAAGATGCGTGAAAATCCATGATGTTGCCACTTTGGATGCCGGTGCTGCTGCCTGTTGGCTTCGGAATATTGATATATGCACTGCCGGAACGGTTGAAACGCTTGCTGGTCTTTATCGCCGCCGGACTGCAGTTGGTCGTCTGTACTTTGCTTTTTCGGCAGGTTTGTATCGCGCCGGTTTCGCTTTCTCTCGGCGGTTGGAATCCGCCTGTCGGCATCATGCTGTATGCGGACCGGTTTGCGGCGGCGATGGTTCTGCTGACAGCTTTTTTATTTCTCTTGCTGATGGTATTCGAGGGCAACCGTCTGGTTTTCGATAAGAACTTTTGCATGCTGTTTCTGATTCTGGAAGGCCTGCTCAGCGGTATTTTCCTTTTGGACGATATGTTTTCCATATTCATTCTGGTTGAGGTTTCAACGCTGGTTGCGGCCCTTTTGATCATGTTCAACCGGGACAGCCGATCGATGTACGACGGACTGTTTTATATGGTTATCAACATCTTTGCAGCCACATTTTTCCTGCTCGGGCTTGCAATGCTATATAAACAAACCGGGACGTTCAGCCTGCAGGTGCTTGGTCGAATTTTACCGGATGTTGAGAATATGAAACCGCTGTATTTGCCGTATGCGTTGATTTTAACGGCGGTCTGCTTAAAAGCCGCACTGATGCCGTTGTTTTCGTGGCTGCCGAAAGCGCACGGGACGCCAAGTGCACCGTCCGTCGTTTCGGCCGTGCTTTCGGGCCTTTATGTGAAAAATGGTATCTACTTGTTTATCCGCTGCCAAAGCGCGTTTCAGGCGATCGACACCAGCACGTTTTTTCTGATTGCGGGTGCAATTACCGCGATTGCGGGCGCGGTGTTCGCAATTGCGCAAAGCGACATCAAATTGATTCTCTCATACCACACTGTTTCGCAGATCGGGTTGATTATGGTTGCGCTCGATATGGGCGGTGAAACTGCTGCCATCGGAGGCATGTATCACATCGTCAACCATGCGCTGTTCAAAACTGTTCTGTTCCTTGGCGCGGGAGTTGTTATTGACGAATACAAAACGCGAAACTTGTATGAGATACACGGCGTTTTCCGGCGAATGCCGTGGATCGCCGTGTCCATGATTGCAGCCATTTTGGGGATTACGGGCGCGCCATTGTTCAACGGTAGCATATCGAAATATCTGATCCAGCATGACGTTTCAGATGCGCTGGGCAGTGCGGTGCTGCTCTTGATCAATGTCGGAACAATCATATCATTTATTAAGTTTAGCGGGATGTTCTTTGGAAACACCGGGACAAAGGCGAAGATATTCGCCGGACGCACGTTCGCATGCCTGATTCTTGGATCAATGTGCCTTTTGTTCGGGGTATTCGGCGGTTCAGTTGTTGAGTTGTTGTTTGGTTACGATATTATGATTGATTCGACTGGATATCTGAAGAAGAGCGCGATCTTTTTGCTCAGCGCCGGTGTTTCGTGGTTGATCTACCGGTTTGCCGTACGGGATAGAGTCTTTTGGAAACGTGTACGCCGGGTTGATTTCGGGTTTAACACAAGCGCGCTGAGCGTTGTGCTGTTTTTTGCTGTTTTGACTGGATATTTATATCTTACCTGATGGCGCATATAAAAAACGAGGAGCATTTTCGCTCCTCGCTTTTTTATTGTAGGTTTTTATGCCGACTGCTTAGGTTTTTTCAGCGCTTTCTTGTCACCGTGGCCTTCCGCAAGCAGCGGCGGGCAGACCTTTTCGATCACGTCCGCTGTGATTCGACAGGTGGTCACGTCCTCACGGGACGGAATGTCGAACATGATGTCGAGCATGACGTCCTCCAGGATGGCGCGCAGTCCGCGGGCGCCGGTTTTGCGTTCGATGGCCTTTTTGGCGACCGCACGAATTGCATCTTCATCGAAGACCAACTCTACGCCGTCCATTTCGAACAGACGCTGATACTGACGCGTCAGCGCGTTTCTGGGTTCGGTGAGAATCTTGACCAGCGCATCTTCGTCAAGGTTTTCCAACGTGACGATGACCGGCATACGACCGACGAACTCTGGAATCAGGCCGAATTTCAGTAAATCTTCCGGCAAGATGCTCTTTAGCACGTCACCGATGTCCTTCTCAACGTTACTCTGTACGTCTGCGCCAAAGCCCAGAATCTTGTGGCCGATGCGTTTTTCGATGATCTTATCGATACCGGAAAATGCGCCGCCGCTGATGAACAGGATGTTCGTCGTGTCGATCTGAATAAACTCCTGATGCGGATGTTTCCGTCCACCCTGCGGCGGGACGGAAGCGACCGTGCCTTCGAGTATCTTCAGCAGTGCCTGCTGTACGCCTTCGCCGGAAACATCCCGTGTGATGGAGACGTTTTCGCCTTTTCTGGCGATCTTGTCGATTTCATCGATGTAAATGATGCCTTTGCTGGCTTTTTCCACATCGTAATCCGCCGCCTGAATGAGCTTGAGCAGGATGTTTTCTACGTCCTCACCGACGTAACCCGCCTCGGTCAGGCTGGTTGCGTCCGCAACGGCAAACGGTACGTTCAGGATGCGCGCGAGTGTCTGCGCGAGCATGGTCTTGCCGCAGCCGGTCGGCCCCAGCATGATGATGTTGCTCTTTTGCAGTTCCACGTCGTCATCCTTGGATGAGTGTGAGTTGATCCGCTTATAGTGATTGTACACCGCAACGGAGAGTGCGCGTTTTGCCGCGTCCTGTCCGATCACATACTGATTCAGCTGGTCGAGGATTTCCTGCGGCTTGGGAATATTGGTTAGATCGATGGGTTCGGCCTCGACGTCCTCCTCGATGATTTCACGGCAAAGCTCGACGCACTCATTACAGATGTTGACGCCGGGTCCCGCGATGATACGATGCACATCCTCCTGTGCTTTGCCGCAAAACGAACAGCGCACGATGGACGGATCTTCGATTTTTGTCATGTTACACCTCTTTGGTTATCTTCGCGGCGGAAAGACCTCGTCGATCAGCCCGTACGCGCGCGCTTCCTCGGCGCTCATATAGTTGTCGCGTTCGGAATCCTGCGTTACGCGCTCGACGGACTGTCCCGTTCGCGCGGCAAGGATCTCGTTGAGCCGCTTTTTGGTTTTCAGGATCTGCTCCGCCTGAATGTTGATATCGGTCGCCTGTCCCTGCGCGCCGCCGCTGACCTGGTGGATCATGATTTCGGCGTTGGGGAGAGCTTTGCGCTTGCCCTTTGCGCCAGCGGCAAGTAAAAACGAGCCCATGGACGCGGCAAGGCCGATGCAGATGGTGGACACTTCGCAGCGGATATACTGCATCGTGTCATAGATCGCCAGTCCGGCGCTGACCGAGCCGCCCGGCGAGTTGATATAAAGGTTAATGTCCTTATCAGGGTCATCGCCTTCTAGAAACAACATTTGAGCGACAACGATGTTGGCGAGATCGTCGTCAATCGGTCCACCGATAAAGATGATACGATCCTTGAGCAGACGGGAGTAAATATCATAGCTCCGTTCGCCGTGGCTGGTCTGCTCGATGACCATTGGGATCAGGTTCATTTATGTTCCCTCCTGATTATAGCACGGGGATATGGAAGACTTTGTAATAAAGTTACGCTTTCGGCTCTTCCTTGGGCTCCGCCTTCTTAGCTGCGGGCTTCTTTGCGGCAGGCTTATCTTCCGTTGCCTTGCCGTCGCTCTTTTTCGGGGCGGCTTTCTTCGCTGGCTTTTCAGCGGCGCTCGCGTCGTCGTCCTTCTTTGCGGCTGACTTCTTTGCCGCCGGCTTCTTTGCGGCCTTTTTCTTTTCCGGCTCACCCTTGAGCAGCACAACGCTGTCGGTGATGAGCTTGACGGTCTTCTGCGCGATCACGTGATCGGTGACGTACTCCAGATCGTCTTCGGAAAGAGACTTTGCAAACTCTTCCGGTGTTTTCCCGCTGCCTTCGGCAAACTCCGCAATCGCCGCCTTGCGGTCTTCTTCGGTGCAGGCAACCTGCTCCTTGCCGCCGACGGCTTCGATAACGAGCTGCATCTTCACGCGGTTGAGCGCTTCGGGGCGGTACTGCTCCTGCAGGCCGTTCATGTCGGTACCCGTGTATTTGCAGTAGTCTTCCAAAGACAATCCGCTCATGCTCAGCTGATAGGCGATGTCGCGCAGCATGTAGTTGACCTGACGGTCGACCATAACGTCCGGAATGTCGACGATGGCGTTGTCCGCAGCCATTTTGAGCGCGACATTTTCAATCGCGGTGGCGCGGTTCTTTTCGGCCTGCTCAACCATCTTCGCCTTTTTATCGGCCTTGAGCTCTTCAAACGTGTCGAAATCGGAAACATCCTTGGCGAACTCGTCGTCGAGTTCGGGCAGTTCCTTAATCTGGACGGCCTTGATTTTCACGGCAAACACCGCGTCCTTACCGGCAAGCGGCTCGGAGTATTCGTCCGGGAACTTGACGTTGATGTCGTTTTCGTCGCCGGCCTTCATGCCGACGAGCTGTTCTTCGAATCCGGGGATAAACGATCCGGAACCGATCACGAGCAGCTGATCTTCGGCGGTGCCGCCATCGAACTTTTCGCCGTCCACGCTGCCGGAATAGTCCAGCACCACGCGGTCGCCGTTTTCGACGGGACGTTCCACTTCGATGAAGCGGGCGCTCTTCTCGCGTTCCTTTTCGATCTCGGCCATCACTTCGGAATCTTCAACCTTGAATTCCGGTTCGGGCACTTCCAGACCCTTGTAAGCGCCCAGCGTGACTTCCGGCTTTAACTGCACTTCGGCGGTAAAGACGACGCCTTCCGCGATGTCGATGGTGGTGATATCGATCGCGGGTTTGTCTACGGCGGTCAGGTCATGCTCGGCAAGCGCGGCGTCATATGCGTCGCCCCAGACGATTTCAAACGCGTCCTCAAAGAAAACGCCTTCGCCGTACATGTTTTCAATGACTTTGCGCGGCGCCTTCCCCTTGCGGAAGCCGGGAACATTGTAACGTTTTGCGGTTTTGTGATACGCCTGCGTAACGGCGGAACCAAACGTTTCGGGTGAAACGGTGATCGTTAGTTTTGCGCGATTGTTTTCCAGTTTTTCAAAGGTTGCCATGTGTTCCTCCATTTTCGGCATCTATTCAATTGGCATAATACGCCAGTGTCAATAGATATTAACACATCAAATGTATGAATGCAACCGATATAAAGCCCGTAATTCGGGCTTATTTGGCGTAAATTTTCGTTATTGTAGCGGGACACGCATATGAAGATTATGCAAGAACGGGTTTTTATGAAAAAACATGCATGAAAGGTGGCGATTTACGCATTAATATAGTATATTTATATGTAAAAATATACATAAGTTGCATTGGGAGGATCTGGAAAAGCAAATGATTGATAAAAAGCTAAAAGTCACGCTTGGCGGATTGCCGCAGAAAATTCACATCAAGGGCGAAAACGATACAAATCCGGTGCTGCTTTTTTTGCATGGCGGACCGGGCGTGTGCAACCGGCATACGATCATGAATGATCACGCAGACCTCGCAAAAGTTTTTACGATGGTCGCCTGGGACCAGCGCGGGAGCGGCGGTTCCTATTGGGGAGCCAAGGTGGAAACGCTGACCGTCGACCGGCTCGTCGAGGATGCAAAAGAGCTTGCAGATTGGCTTTGCAAAGAATTTCACAAGGATAAAATCTTTATCATCGGCGGAAGTTGGGGTTCCGAATTGGGCACCTATCTTGCCAATCGCCACCCGGAGAAGATTGCGGCATACGTCGGATTCGGCCAAGTCGTGGACGGTGCAAAAAACGAGGAAGTCAGTTACAACTTCGCGATGGAAGAGGCCGTGAAAGCAGGGGATGAGAAGTCGATCACGATCCTTAAAAAAGTCGGCCCGCCGGTAAAAGGCGTTTATAAAGGTGGATTCGACGGCATGATGGCACAGCGCCGGGTCATGATGAAATACGGTGGATATTCCAAAAACGAAAAGAAGCGCAGTTATTTCCGCTCGTTCGTCATACCGGTATTCCTTTCCGGAGAATACAGCGTCGGCGATCTGATTGGACTCGTACGCGGATATAAATATGTACTGACCGCCATGTGGCCGGAAGTCGGCGCGACGGATTTTCCGAAAACCTGTACAAAGTTTGACATCCCCTACTTCGTGTTCGACGGCGTGCTGGATCAGAACACGCCCGCGTCACTGGTGCAAGGTTGGTTCGACTCCATCGAAGCGCCGCAAAAGGAACTGATCTGGTTCGAGCGTTCCGGGCATAACCCCATGGGAGACGAACCGGAACGCTTTAAAAAACTGTTGATCGACCGCCTTATGGCGATAAAAGATAAGGAGACGAATGTATGAATGAAACGAGCGCGCAATCAATCCCACGCACCCGCTTTTCCGAAAAAATGGGTTTCTGCACGTTCTCCACGGCAAGCAACGTCGTTTACCAGTTTAAAAGCATCTACTACCTGTTCTTTCTGACAAACGTTGTCAAGATGGACGTACTGGTCGCCGGAACAATTTTAGCAATCGGCACGATCTGGGACGCAATCAACGATCCGCTCATCGGATTCTGGGCGGTCAACCACAAATTTAAAAACGGAGAACGCGTGCGCCCGCTCGCAATATGGTTTGCTGTACCGTGGGCGATTACGGTCGTACTGCTGTTTACAAACTTTGGTCTGGAGGGCCGCGCAGCGATCGCGATTGCGCTGGTGATCTATTTACTGTTTGAACTGTTCAATACGTTCGTCGGCATCCCATATAACAGCATGGGAAGCCTCGCAACCAATCTGGACGAGGATCGGCGCTCAATCAACGTATTCCGCAATATCGGCGGCGGACTCGGCGCGGGCATTGGCGCGGTTGCGTGCCTGCCACTCTTAAAGCTTTTCGGTGCGCTGGACGCAAAAGGCAACCTGATCGACGCGAGCAGTTCGCGCGGGTTCATGCTCACCGCGGGCGTGATGGGGTTCGTTTGTATTGTTGGATGCCTTGCGCACTATTTTACGACGCGTGAACGCGTGAAACCGATTGCGGACGACGAAGAAAAGCTTTCCATCAAAACCGTATTCACGATGCTCTTCAAATGCAAGTCCTGGGTTTTAAACATGCTTTATATCATTTGCTACGGCGTGATCAACCTGCTTTTGATGAGCTGCATTACATACTATGCAACCTATATTATTGGAAGCACCGCCGCGGCGACCGCCATTCAAGCGGCATACCTTGTGGCTTCGCTCGCGTCGTCGTTCCTTGTTTCATTCGTCGATCGCGCTATTGGCCGCAAGAAAACTATGCTGGCAGCGGCCGCATTGTTTGTCCTTGGCAAGATTTGGTTCGTCATCAATCCGTTTTCGATCGGCGCGATCTATGTCAACGCCGTAACGGTCGGCATCGCGGTGACGATTACCTTCGTTATGTTCAACACCAATCGCAACAATATTGTAGACATCATCGAGTGGCAATCCGGACGCCGGCTCGACAGCCTGGTATCTACGGGAGACAACCTTGCTGCCAAGCTCGCAGTAGCGGGTGCGACGCAGCTGACTGCTGTTGCACTGTCAGCATCCGGGTTTGACGCCAATTTGTCCATTCAGCCGACTGCCGCGATCAACACGATTAACGCAGCATTGGGATGGGTGCCGATGTTGGTTGCAATCGTTATGCTGGTCGTCATTTGGTTTTTGAACATTGAAGACGACACGAAGAAGATGCTGGCGGAAAAGGCCGCGCAGGTGTAGCCGCGCTCAGAAAGCGAAGTGCGAAAAATCCCATTTTCTGCGTTGACAGCGGGCTTGCGCATGGGGTAAACTATTTGAGTAAAAAATATATATTCGGATGACGGTATCGGGAGAGCCCGCAAAAAAGCGGCGCCGAAGGGGAATGCGCAACAAACTCTCAGGCAAACAGGACCGGTACCTGACGAAGCTTCGGAAAGCTGACTGCAAACGGTCGGCACCGACGAGGCAATTCCGCACTGGCAATCCTTATAAAATGCGGAAGAATCTTTCAGGTTCAGATACGGGGCGCGCGACTTTGTTCGCGCGTCTCGTTTTTTATGTTTCTACTACTATCAAACATCAAATTTTCTGGAGGGAACACACATGAATTTAAAAAATGACCGCAAGTACACCGACTCCCACGAATGGCTTCTTGACCTCGGCAACGGAACCTACCGGATCGGCCTGAGCGACTACGCACAGGAATCTCTTGGCGATATCGTGTTCGTCGACCTGCCGCAGGTTGGCGACGCGCTGGAAGAAGGCGTGTCTCTTGGCGATGTTGAGAGCGTCAAAGCCGTCTCCGAAATCATCAGCCCGGTTTCCGGCAAAGTAACCGCTGTTAACGACGAACTTGCAGCCGCTCCCGAATCGATCAACAGCGATCCGTATGGCGCATGGCTTGTGGAAGTGACGGACGTGACCGATACTGCGGAACTGTTGGATGCCGAGGCGTATAAGACCGTCTGCGAACAGGCGTAACGAAACAAATGACAGTCCCGGACATTGCCGGACTGTCTGTTTTTGAGCCGTTTGATTCAGACAGGTTTACAGAAAACCGAGTTTTAAAGATGAAGGAGGGATTGCCTTGAGCGATTTTCTGCCATCCACACAAAAGCAGCGTGAAGAAATGCTGAAAACGATCGGCGTGTCCGACGTTTCCGCGTTATATTCGGATATTCCGGCGCCCTTGCAAAAGCAGGCCGAAAAAGCGACCGCCGAACTTCCCGCGGGTCTTTCGGAGTTTGAAACGCTGGAGCAACTCAAAGGACTTTCCAAAAAAAACCGAGTGTTCGACACCGTGTTTCGCGGCGCGGGCGCGTATCGGCACTATATCCCGTCGGTGGTGAGCCGTGTTGCCGCAAAGGAAACGTTTGTCACCGCATATACCCCGTACCAGCCGGAGATCAGTCAGGGCGTTTTGCAGGCGATCTTCGAATACCAAACGATCATAGCGGAACTTACCGGCATGGACACGGCGAATGCGTCCGTATATGACGGAGCAACCGCAGCGGCGGAAGCCGCCGCAATGTGCCGCGACCGTAAACGCCAAAAGACGCTTGTATGCGCAGGTGTACATCCGGAAACGATGGCGACCGTTCGCACTTATGCGTTCGGCGTTGATGCGGACGTAGAGACGATCCCGTCGAAGAATGGGATGATTGACAAAGACGCCCTGCGCAACTTGCTGGATAAATCCGTAGCAAGCGTGATTGTGCAGTCACCGAATTTCTTCGGTCTGATCGAGGATGTCGACGCGATTGCAGAGATTGTTCATGCTGCGGGAGCAAAGCTCGTCGTAAGCATGAACCCCATTGCGATGGCGCTCTTAAAAGCGCCGGGTGAATGCGGAGCGGATATCGCCGTTGGCGACGGTCAGCCGCTCGGCATGCCGCTGAGCTTCGGCGGGCCGTATCTGGGCTTTATGGCCTGCAAAAAAGACCTGACGCGAAAGCTCCCCGGGCGTATCGTCGGACAGACGAGCGACGCAAACGGCAGGCGCTGTTTTGTACTGACGCTGCAGGCGCGCGAACAGCACATTCGCCGCGAAAAAGCGAGTAGCAATATCTGCTCCAATCAGGCACTTTGCGCACTGACCGCCGCGGCGTATTGCTCCGCAATGGGGCCGGACGGCATACGTGAGGTCGCGCGGCAGTGTTACGACAAAGCGCACGCGCTGGCCGACGCACTGACTCAAATTGCGGGGGTCGAACTGCTGTACCCGGACGTGCCGTTTTTTCATGAGTTTGTGACAAAAATACCGGAGTTTCCCGAAAACGTACTCAACAGCCTGGAAATGGAAGGAATCCTCGGCGGATTGCCGACTAAAGATGGAATCCTCTGGTGCGCGACGGAACGGAACACGAAAGCGCAGATCGACGCATTGGTTGACGCGGTAAAGGAGGCGCTAAAATGAAGCTGTCATTTGAACGCAGTGTAGACGGGCGCAAAGGCTGCCGCATTCCCGTCTCCGATGTTTTACATGCAGATATTTCTGATTCGCTGCTGCGAGAAACCCCGCTTCGGTTGCCGGAATTATCGGAATCGGACGTGAGCCGCCACTATTCCGAATTGGAAAAACAGGTGTACGGGGTCAACGACGGATTCTATCCGCTCGGTTCCTGCACCATGAAATACAACCCCGCGGTCAACGAACTTGCGGCGGGGCTGGAAGGATTTGCGGACGTGCATCCACTTCAATCTAGGCACACCGTGCAGGGCAGCCTTGAGGCGATGGATCTTGCCAGCAAGTTGCTTTGCAAGTTGGTGGGAATGGATGCCATGACGTTCCAGCCTGCGGCGGGTGCACATGGTGAGCTCTGCGGGCTGCTGCTGATCAAGGCGTATCACCGCCAAAACGGCGATACGGCACGTACGAAGATTATCGTGCCGGACTCCGCACACGGAACAAACCCGGCGTCTGCGAGCATGGCGGGCATGAGCGTCGTCAATGTGCCGTCCGCGCCGGACGGGACGGTTGACCTTGAAGCGCTGAGAAGCGCGGTCGGGCCGGATACGGCGGGACTGATGCTGACGAACCCGAACACACTCGGCATCTTTGACCGGAACATTCTGGAAATTACGAAAATCGTCCACGACGCGGGCGGGCTGTGCTATTACGACGGCGCGAATATGAATGCGATCATGGGGCGCGCGCGTCCTGGCGACATGGGTTTCGACGTGGTGCATCTCAACCTGCATAAGACATTTTCAACGCCGCATGGCGGCGGCGGTCCGGGAGCGGGGGCGGTTGGCTGCAAAACTGACCTTATGTCGTTTTTGCCCGAAAGAATGCCGTATGATAATGGCTCCAGCTATATGTTTGTCGATATGCGCGAAAGCATCGGCAGAATGAAAGGATTTTACGGCAATTTCCTTGTCGTTATTCGCGCGCTGTGCTACCTGCTGATGCTTGGCGGGGATGGACTGAAAGAAGCGAGCGAAACGGCAGTGCTTAACGCAAACTATCTGCGCACACTGCTTGAAAACGATGCGCCGGTTGCGACAAGCGGATACTGCATGCATGAATTCGTGCTTTCGCTCGAAAAGCTGAAAAAAGAGGTGGGCGTTTCCGCAATGGACGTCGCGAAATCCATGATTGACGCGGGAATGCACCCGCCGACGATGTATTTCCCACTGATCGTCCACGAGGCGCTGATGTTTGAACCGACCGAGACGGAGGGCAAGGAAACACTGGACCTGGCGGCGGAGGCAGTGCGTGCGATTCTGAAAAATGCGCGCAAAAATCCACAGGCGCTGCACGATGCGCCGCAAACAACGCCGATCGGCAGACCGGATGAGGTCGGCGCGGCAAGAAATCCCATTTTACGATACGATTTTGCGGAGGAAACAAGATGAGTGAATTGAAGCACACGATATTATACGACCACCATGTCGCGGCAAAGGCGACGATGGTGGATTTCGGCGGATGGGAGATGCCGATTCAGTATCCGACGGGGATCGTAGAAGAACACCTCGCTACCCGTTCCGGCTGCGGTATTTTCGACGTGTCGCACATGGGGCGCTTTCGCATTGCGGGCAAGGCCGCAAAGGCGTTTTTGCAGCATGTGCTGACCAGCAACGTTTCCGCGCTGGACCTGGAGCAGGCGCAGTACGCACTGATACCAAACGAAACCGGAGGTGCGGTCGACGACGCCTATCTGTACCGGTTTTTTGAGGATTCTTACATCCTCGTAGTCAATGCGGCGAACGCGGAAAAAGATTGGGCACACCTGAACGAAGCGATTAAAGGCTTTGACGCAAGCATGGAGAATAAATCCGAAGAAATTGCGCTCATTTCCGTACAGGGTCCGAAATCCAAGGATATTCTGACCGACATGGCAGAGGGTATAAAGCTCACCGAACCGGTGAAAAATGCGCTTGGTTCGGTTTCACTCTGTGGACGATCGGTGCACGTTTCCAAAACCGGCTACACGGGAGAACCCATCGGCTACGAAGTGTTCACACTGCGCAAGGATGCCGGGTTCATCTGGGATGAATTGGTCAAGCGCGGCGCGACGCCTGTCGGACTCGGCGCGCGCGACACGCTCCGCATGGAAGCCGGACTGCCGCTTTACGGACATGAACTGGGAACCGATAAGGACGGCAATGAGATTCCGATCTTTGCGATTACACTGGCGCGCTTTGCCGTTAGCTTCTCAGACGAAAAGAAGGACATGATCGGAAGAAAACCGCTTGAAAAGCAGTTTGAAGCAAGCAGCCGCATTCTTAACCGTGACTTTTCCGATATTGCGGTGCTGCCGCGGCGCGTGCGCCCGATTGCGCTGACCGGGCGCGGCGTTGCACGTGCTGGATGCCTCGTCTACAAAGACGGAAAAGAGATTGGCTATGTTACCAGCGGCACCATGATTCCGCGCTATACGGTGGAAAATCAGGGCAGCCTGCTTGAAAAATTTACCGACCAGAAAGCGCTGCGCGCAATCGGACTGGCGATGCTGGATTCCGACGTGCTGGCCGACGACGTGGTCGAGGTAGAGATTCGCGGCAACCGGATTTCCGCTGTCGTGCCGAAATTCCACATGCGCGGGGACGCGCCGCCGTATGCGCGGCCTATCGTCTGCGACGTACCGGAAGAACCGGACATGCAGCCTTCCACCGATTTGCCGAAAAGCGCTCTGTCGCTCATTCAAAAAGGCATGCAGAACCACGTTTGGCGGCAAGATCAGTGCGTCAACCTGATTCCATCGGAAATGACGGCTTCGCGCGCTGTCCGGCTGCTTTCTGCGAGCGACCCGTCCTTCCGGTATGCTGAGCATAAGCAGACCGCGTCTTTTTACGATCACGACGTGTTCTATTATCAGGGCACGAAATTTATTGACGAGGTGGAACGCGCCGCTGTTGCAGAGCTGAAAAAATATTTCAACTGCACGGAAGTGGAAGCGCGCGTCATCAGCGGGCAGATGTCTAATACGACCGTGTTTTCCGCGCTAATGGACTTTAAAAACCGGGTGGATCGCAAACATACACCCAAACGCCTTGGATATATACTCAATAACCATATCATCAAAGGCGGACACCTGAGCGCCCAGCCGATGGGTGCATTGCACGACTATGTGGCGGTCGATCCGAAAACGGAGCGTCCGGCAGTGGTCAATTTCCCGGTATGCAGGGACAACATATTTAAAATCGACGCGGACGAGACCAAGAAGGTCATCGAGCGCTACCGGCCGGAATTCATCATCTTCGGCAAGTCCATGGTGCTGCATAAAGAGCCTGTGCGTGAGATTCGCGCATTTGTGGACGAGCAGAAGATTCCGACGACGATCATGTACGATATGGCGCATGTGCTTGGCCTTGTCGGGCCGTACTTCCAGAAGCCCTTTGAAGAAGGCGCAGAAATTGTTACCGGATCGACACACAAGACGTTCTTTGGTCCGCAGCGCGGCGTGGTTGCAGTCAACTATAAGGAAGACGAGCTCAAATATGACCTCTGGAAGACGATTCAGACGCGCGCGTTCCCGGGCGCGGTTTCGAACCATCACCTCGGCACGCTGCTGGGCCTTTTGATGGCGGCGTACGAGATGAATGCGTTTGGCGACGAATACCAGAAGAACGTGATCCAAAACGCAAAATCGTTTGCAACGAGCCTCAAGGCGGCGGGGCTTGACGTTGCCGGCGATCCGGATATCGATTATACGGAGACGCACCAGGTTATCGTGCGCGTCGGCTACGGCATGGGGCCGGAGATCGCCGAACGGCTTGAGGAAAACAATGTTGTCGTCAACTATCAGGCAACGCCGGAGGAGGAAGGATTTACCGCCAGCGGCGCGCTGCGACTGGGTGTGTCCGAAATGACGCGCTTCGGCTTTGGAAAGGTCGAATTCGAGCAGCTTGCCAACCTGATGGCGGACTGCATCCTGAAAGATAGACCAATTGCGGACGAAATTGCGAAGTTGCGCGGGAATTATACAAAACTTGGCTACTGTTTCGACGACACGGCGGTAAACGCCGTATTGGACGAACTTGCGACCAAAAGCGGGATGTAAAAAGAAAAACGATATACGCCCGTCGAAAAAAATCGGCGGGCGTGTGCGTGAAGCAGACAGCTGAATTTTATATTATTTTCAAGGCATTGAAAGCTGCGGAAAAAGAAACTACAGTATAGATGGATGTAAAAGGACGAACTAATATTTCCAGGGCGAAGCTGCTCGTAAAAAGGAGGCTTGCTTTCAATGATTCCACAAATGATGGATGCGCTTGTGAAGGAATCTCCGGAAAAGGGATTGAAACTCAAGCAGGTCAAAACACCAACGCCGGGCATCGGCGACGTGCTCGTCAAAATCCACAAAACCGCGATTTGTGGGACGGACGTTCATATCTATAACTGGGACAGCTGGAGCCAAAAAACGATTATACCACCAATGACAATCGGTCATGAATATGTGGGCGAAATTGTCGCACTCGGTCCGGGTGTCGACGATTACCATGTCGGTCAGATCGTCACGGGCGAAGGACACATCGTCTGCGGGCATTGCCGCAACTGCCGAGCGGGCAACGGGCACTGGTGCAAGTTTACGAAAGGCGTTGGCGTCAACCGTGACGGTGCTTTCGCCGAGTATCTCTGCATTCCGGAAACGAACGTCATTGCAGTACCGAAGACGACGCCGGAAGAGATCGTGGCGTTTTACGACGCGTATGGCAACGCCTGCCATACGGCGACTATGTTCGATGTGACGGGTGAAGACGTACTCATTACCGGAGCCGGACCAATCGGCATGATGGCGGTCGGCATCTGCCGGCAGAATGGCGCACGGCGGATCGTTGTGACGGACGTGAACGACTATCGCCTCGCCATCGCGAAAGAGATGGGCGCTTCGGCGACCGTCAATTTGAAAAACCAAACGGTTGAGGACACGATGAAAGCCCTGCACATCGTTGAAGGATTCGACGTTGGGTGCGAAATGAGCGGCAACGGCGCGGCGCTGAACCAACTGTTAAAGTTGATGCGAAACGGCGGCAAGGTTGCATTGCTCGGCATCGCCGGTCCGGGAACAGTCGTCGACTGGAACGATATCATCTTCAAAGGCCTGACACTGCAGGGTATATACGGGCGGAAGATGTATGAAACGTGGTACAAGATGATGGCAATGGTAGAAGCCGGACTCGATTTGTCTCCGGTGCTGACCCATCGTTTCCATTATACGGAATTTGAGGATGCATTTGCCGTTATGAACAGTGGACAATCCGGCAAAGTGGTTATGGACTGGACAAAGGAGGACGCATGACGAAACAGGCTTACAAAATCTATCGCGAACAACTTGACAGTATTCGGTCGGCGGGAACATTTAAGGATGAACGTATTATTACGACGCCGCAGCGCGCACGCATCGACACAACAGAGACGAAAGGCGTGCTCAACATGTGCGCCAACAACTATTTGGGACTTGCAGACAACGTTGACATCATTGCCGCGGCAAAGGCCGCCTATGACAAATGGGGATACGGGCTGTCGTCCGTGCGGTTCATTTGCGGCACGCAGAGCATTCATAAGCAACTGGAATCACGGATTGCAAAATTCTTGCAGATGGATGATGCGATCCTGTATTCCAGCTGTTTCGACGCGAACGGCGGACTGTTTGAAACGCTTTTAACGGCCGATGATGCGATCATTTCCGACGAACTCAACCACGCAAGCATCATCGACGGTGTGCGCCTTTGCAAGGCGGCGCGCTACCGCTATAAAAACAACGACATGGACAGCCTCCGTGAGCAACTGGAATCTGCCAAAGGTGCGCGCATCAAACTCATTGCGACCGACGGCGTGTTCTCTATGGACGGATTCATTGCAAACCTCAAGGGCGTTTGCGACCTTGCGGACGAATACGATGCGCTGGTCATGGTGGATGACAGTCATGCGGTCGGCTTTATGGGTGAGCATGGACGCGGAACACATGAATACTGTGGCGTTATGGGCCGGGTGGACATCATCACCGGAACGCTTGGCAAAGCACTTGGCGGCGCGAGCGGCGGATATACGGCGGCAAAGCAGGGAATTGTCGATTTACTGCGGCAGCGCTCGCGTCCGTATTTGTTTTCCAATACGGTTGCGCCTGCAATCTGCGCGGCGAGCATCAAGGTGCTGGATATACTCGAAGAATCGACCGCGCTGCGCGACAGGCTGCACGAGAATACGAAGTACTTCCGCGTACAGCTTGGCCAACTTGGCTTCGATGTTCCCGAGAGTGAACACCCGATCGTACCGGTTATGTTGTACGACGCGAAGGTTGCGCAGGAGTTCGCCGCGCGCATGCTGGATAAAGGTGTGTATGTGATCGGCTTTTGCTACCCGGTCGTGCCGCAGGGCAAGGCACGTATCCGTACGCAGGTTTCGGCTGGACACAGCAAGGAAGACCTCGATTTTGCGGTCGGCTGCTTCGCCGCGGTGAAGAACGAGATGGGACTATAAAGCATAAACAAAAAAACAGGCCGGAAAAATCCGGCCTGTTTTTTGATGTTGCTAGATTGCTTTGCAAAGAAACGTTATTTTTCTTTTTTCACGATTTCTTCGAGACTATCTGCAAGCTCGTTAAGCCAGTCGCCTTCGAACAGCTCGATCACACCGCCGTCGCAAGCCCTTGACAGGTCGCGTTCGATCGGAATTTCGGCAGTGGCTTCGATCTTGTGCTTCTCGGCGATTTTTTCGATATGGCTTTCGCCAAACGGATGAATTACCGTTTTGCAGTCCGGACAGGTGACATAGCTCATGTTTTCCACCAGTGCAAGCACGGGAATGTTCATAAGCCCCGCCATGTGCACGGCCTTCTCAACGATCATGCCGACCAGCTCCTGCGGAGACGTGACGACGACGATGCCGTCGACCGGAATGGATTGGAAGACCGTCAGCGGCACGTCGCCCGTTCCCGGCGGCATGTCGATAAACATAACATCCACATCGCCCCAGACGACGTCCGTCCAGAACTGTTTGACGGTTCCGGCAATGATCGGCCCGCGCCAGACGACCGGATCGGTTTCTTTTTCGAGAAGCAGGTTCATACTCATGACTTCAATACCTGTTTTTGTGGTGATCGGGAAAATGCCCTGATCGGAACCTTGCGCGCGATCGTGCAGGCCAAACGCCTGCGGAATGGACGGGCCGGTCACGTCCGCGTCCAGAATTGCGGTGCGGTAACCGCGGCGGCGCATCAACACCGCAAGCATGGAGGTGACGATGGACTTGCCAACGCCTCCTTTTCCGCTGACAACGCCGATGACCCGGCGCACATGGGAAAGTTGGTTGGTCGCTTCAAACAGATCTTGCGTCTGCTCGCGGTCGGAACAGTTCGCCGAACAGCTGGAACAGTCGTGACTGCAGGTTTCGCTGGATTCACTCATGAAATTTGTTTCTCCATTGGATAAGGATTTGCCGATTTTATGCGGCGTTTTCATTATACGCCTCGTGGCACGCGTGTCAACCGTGCCAAGCACAAGGAAGCGTAAAAGCGACATAAAAAAGTTTCAAATTTGTTGGTTTGCCAACGATAAAGCGATATGCTATGATAGCCAACGAAGGTGAAGGCATGACAAATACAAGACGCGAAGAATCCGGCCAAATGTGCAAGCTCCGCATTGCAAGGCGCTCCATGACGTATATCGTACGCACGCTGCTGTTGATCATTATGGCGTGCATCGTTTGCATTGCTGCATTTTTAACAGCAGAGCGCGTTGCCAACCTATATATATTAACATCCGAAGGCATGGCGCTGCGCGCAGAGTGTGTGCTGGCCGACGGATCGAGAAACGATTTGGAAGAATATTTTACGCTGTCGTTCCTTGACGGCGATTCAGCCATGTCGGACACGACGTATTCCAACTATACGATATCCAGCTACAATTATGATCTGACCATCGAGAAGATTTCCGTTTTACCGTGGTCCATGGTTGCAACGGTGACCGCCGTTGAGCGCATAACTATAAAAGGGAATATTAACGCCGACCAGCTTGGTGAGAGTGAAACATCCAGTGACTATCTCATGCCGGAATGGACGGCGGTTCGCTATGAGATCAAATTTATCAACGATAATTCGCGGTGGTACATTTCCGAGTTGACCGTTTTGGAGGAAAACCCCGAGACGTCCAAACTCGGAACACCGGACCCGAACGAATCCCCGATTCCGGCGGCAACACCGACGCCGAAACCGACCGACGAGCCGACGCCGGAACCATGACGGATCGATTGCTTCCACAAAATCGTCCCGCCGTTTGCCTTGCGCCGATGGCCGGATTTACGGACCGTACGTTTCGCTTGCTTTGTCAGGAACGCGGCGCAGACGTTGTGTATACTGAGATGATCAGCGCCAAGGGATTGCTCTACCAAAACAGCAAAACCCGGGCGCTGTATTTGACCGAAGCCGGGGACACGCCGTTCGGTGTTCAGCTCTTTGGCAGTGAACCGGAAACACTCGCCAAAGCCGCCGAACTGGTAGAACAGGAACTTGGGGATCAACTTTTGTGCATCGATCTCAACATGGGATGCCCCGCGCCAAAGATTACAAGCAACGGCGACGGCAGCGCGTTGATGCAAAATCCCACGCTCGCCGGAAAGATTATTGAAGCGGCCGTAAAAGCGGTCAGCGTTCCGGTTACGGTAAAGTTCCGAAAAGGCTGGGATGCGGCGCACATAAACGCAGTCGACTTTGCAAAGATATGTGAAGTCAGCGGTGCAAGTCTTTTAACCATCCATGGCAGGACACGTGAACAACAGTATGCCGGAAAGGCGGACCGGACTTGCATGGCATCGGTAAAACAGGCCGTGTCGATACCGGTGATTGCAAACGGCGACGTGACGTCCGGCAAAAGCGCGCTAAGCTTGTTGAAAGAAACCGGATGCGACGGCGTGATGATCGGCCGGGGAGCGCTGGGTAATCCGTTTCTATTCGAAGAAGTGCTTTGTGCGCTGGAAGGCAGACCCTATACGCAGCCGACGGAATGCGAACGACGCGAAACGGCGCTTCGCCATGCGCAGGCGGCGCTGGAAGAAAAAGGCCCACATGCAATGATTGAGCTAAGAAAGCACCTTGCGTTTTACGTGCGCGGCATGCACGACGCGGCAAAACTGCGTGTACGCATCAATACATGCCAAACGATCGAAGAACTGCGGCAAATATGGGGTTGACACGACATTTTTGCACCAATATAATAGGTAAACACGGGCGTTTGTATCGAATTGCAGCCCGCTAATAAAGGAGAAAACGAACGATGGCAGAAATCTGGCTTACGCCTGAGGAAATCAAAAAGCGCGAGGAGCGTTTGGAATACTTTAAAACGACCCGCCGCCTTGAGATTGCTGAGCAGTTGAAAATTGCGCGCGCGTTCGGGGACCTCTCCGAAAACGCGGAATATGACGCGGCGAAAAACGAGCAGGCGAAAAACGAATACGATATCGTCCAACTCGAAAACGAACTGAAAAACGCCAAGATCATTGACAAGTCGGCAATCGATTATACGACGGTCGGCGTCGGTGCCACGGTGAAGCTCACCAACATGGCGGACAAAAACAAAATGTCATTCCAAATCGTCGGAAGCGCGGAGACTGACCCATTGAAGGGGCGTATCTCAAACGAGTCGCCCATCGGCAAGGCTGTGCTCGGGCATAAATCCGGCGATGTGGTCGAGGTTATCACCCCTGGCGGCACGCTGAAACTGAAGATCAACGCGATCGGAAAGTAACGCATGAAAAAATGGGGGCGATAAGCCCCCATTTGATTTTTTAATAGAATATTTTGGGAAGAGGGAGAAACATGGAACAGCCACCGATTGAACAGGAATTAACACAAGAGCAGCTTTCGGAGTTGCTGCAGATACGCAGAGATAAGCTCACCGCGTTGCAGCAAGACGGGAACGATCCGTTTTTTAACACGACATATGATGTTTCGCACACCAGCGAACAGATCCTTTCCGACTATGACGAACTGGAGGGCAAGGATGTCTCCATTGCTGGCCGCATGATCTCCCGGCGCATCATGGGCAAAGCCAGTTTTATCCATATTCTCGACGGCAAGGGTCGCGTTCAGGCGTATGTCCGCCGTGACGACGTCGGCGAGGATGTGTACGCTGCGTTCAAGACATTCGATATCGGTGATATCGTTGGTGTAAAGGGCTTTGTATTCCAAACACGAACGGGTGAAACCAGCGTCCATGCAAAGGAAATCACGTTGCTGAGCAAGTCGCTGCGGCCGCTGCCGGAGAAGTACCACGGCCTCAAGGATCCGGAACTGCGCTATCGTCAGCGGTTTGTCGACCTGATCGTCAATCCGGAAGTGCGGGATACGTTTATCAAGCGCAGCCGCATCATCACGGAGATTCGCCGCCGTATGGACGAACACGGGTTTATAGAGGTGGAAACACCGGTTCTGAATACAACCGCCAGCGGCGCGTCGGCAAAGCCGTTTGTAACGCACCACAACACGCTTGACCTCGACATGTACATGCGCATTGCCACCGAGCTGCACCTTAAGGAGTGTATTGTCGGCGGCTTGGAGCGCGTATATGAGATTGGGCGGTTGTTCCGCAACGAGGGCATGGACCCCATGCATAACCCGGAATTCACGACCATTGAGGCGTACCAGGCATATACGGACTACAACGGCATGATGGAGCTTGCGGAGGATTTGATTTCGCGCTGCTGCGTTGCGGTCAATGATGCGACGAAGGTCACCTATCAGGGGATGGAAATCGACCTGACGCCGCCCTATAGACGGTTGAGCATGAACGATGCGGTCAAGGAAGCCACCGGCGTTGACTTTTATGCCTGCGCAACGGATGAAGAAGCGCGCGAATTGGCGAAGACACTCAAACTTGAACTCAAGGACAAGACCGTGACGCGCGGCAAGCTCGTTGCGGAGGCGTTCGACGCATTCGTGGAAGAGACGCTGATCCAGCCGACGTTCATCATCGACTACCCGGTTGAAATTTCACCGCTGAGCAAGCGCAAGCCGTCCGCGCCGTATTTAACCGAGCGGTTTGAGCTGTTTATTGCAGGCCATGAGTTTGCTAATGCGTTTTCCGAGCTGAACGATCCCGTCGATCAGCGCGGACGTTTCGCCCAGCAGGCGCAGGATCGCGCCAAGGGCGACGATGAGGCGATGATGATCGATGAGGACTTCTGTATGGCGCTTGAGTACGGTATGCCTCCTACGGGCGGTATCGGCATTGGTATCGACCGTCTGGTCATGCTGTTGACCGACGCGGCGAGCATCCGCGACGTTATCCTCTTCCCGACCATGAAACCGGTGAAGTGAAGAGCACTGACTAACAACTCGATGAACAACGAGCGCCGGACACGCATTTGCGTGTCCGGCGCTTTAGCTTTATTCATGAGCATAATCTTGATGGACTCTCTTTTTAGAGATATCGGCGCTTGCAACAGCGAAGAAAAAAATGTTTTATACGGATTTTTGTATATTATTCAAGAAGTACGGAAAACAGAGAAAAAGAGAATTTCAGAACAAACGAAGTCGATAAATTATAATAAACAGTTTTAAAGAATGATTTTGATAGAATACGATCGATAATCAATACAAGTATGTTTGTCTTCAAGAGGTTCGATTGCTATACTAAACAAGCTGTCGCAGAAAGCGAGGGCGGCCGAAAAAGCGAGGGAAACCAAGCGGAAACGGCAAGTAGCACCTTGAAAACTATATAGTGCAAGAAACAAAAAACAAGCCAGTAATTCTGAGGCAAGAGCATCGAAAGATGCGACGGTTAAAGAATGAAACAAACGCAACGAATTTGAGCAAGCGTACAAAGTAAGTGAGCGAACAGATACGAGAGTATCTGATCAGAGATTAAACTCAAGAGTTTGATCCTGGCTCAGGACGAACGCTGGCGGCGTGCCTAACACATGCAAGTCGAACGGAGATATGATTTCGGTTATATCTTAGTGGCGAACGGGTGAGTAACGCGTGAGCAACCTGTCCTTTTGAGGGGGATAACACTTGGAAACAGGTGCTAATACCGCATAAGACCACACCGTGGCATCACGGAGAGGTCAAAGGAGCAATCCGCAAAAGGAGGGGCTCGCGTCCCATTAGATAGATGGCGGGGTAACGGCCCACCATGTCGACGATGGGTAGCCGAGCTGAGAGGCTGATCGGCCACACTGGAACTGAGACACGGTCCAGACTCCTACGGGAGGCAGCAGTGGGGAATATTGGGCAATGGGCGCAAGCCTGACCCAGCAACGCCGCGTGAGGGAAGAAGGCTTTCGGGTTGTAAACCTCTGTCCTTGGTGACGAAGAAAGTGACGGTAGCCAAGGAGGAAGCCCCGGCTAACTACGTGCCAGCAGCCGCGGTAATACGTAGGGGGCGAGCGTTGTCCGGAATTACTGGGCGTAAAGGGTGCGTAGGCGGCCTATTAAGTTGGATGTGAAATACCCGGGCTTAACTTGGGGGGTGCATCCAAAACTGGTAGGCTAGAGTGCAGGAGAGGAAAGCGGAATTCCTAGTGTAGCGGTGAAATGCGTAGATATTAGGAGGAACACCAGTGGCGAAGGCGGCTTTCTGGACTGTAACTGACGCTGAGGCACGAAAGCGTGGGGAGCAAACAGGATTAGATACCCTGGTAGTCCACGCTGTAAACGATGAATACTAGGTGTAGGGGGTATCAACTCCCCCTGTGCCGGAGCAAACGCAATAAGTATTCCGCCTGGGGAGTACGGCCGCAAGGTTGAAACTCAAAGGAATTGACGGGGGCCCGCACAAGCAGCGGAGCATGTGGTTTAATTCGAAGCAACGCGAAGAACCTTACCAAGGCTTGACATCCACTTAAAGTCATGGAAACATGATGTCTCTTCGGAGGAAGTGAGACAGGTGGTGCATGGTTGTCGTCAGCTCGTGTCGTGAGATGTTGGGTTAAGTCCCGCAACGAGCGCAACCCCTATTGCCAGTTACCAGCGGGTCATGCCGGGGACTCTGGTGAGACTGCCGGGGACAACTCGGAGGAAGGTGGGGACGACGTCAAATCATCATGCCCCTTATGTCTTGGGCTACACACGTGCTACAATGGCTGAAACAAAGGGAAGCAACAGCGTAAGCTGAAGCGGATCTCATAAAAACAGTCCCAGTTCGGATTGTGGGCTGCAACCCGCCCACATGAAGTCGGAGTTGCTAGTAATCGCGGATCAGCATGCCGCGGTGAATACGTTCCCGGGCCTTGTACACACCGCCCGTCACACCATGGGAGTTGGGAGCGCCCGAAGCCGGTATTCTAACCATTTATGGAGGAAGCCGTCGAAGGCGAGATCAATGACTGGGGTGAAGTCGTAACAAGGTAGCCGTATCGGAAGGTGCGGCTGGATCACCTCCTTTCTAGGGAGTACACAAAAAAGTGCTTTTGCTTATCACGAGCGAAGGCAGCGCGAGACAGATTCGTGTTTGGCGTAACTTGCACTGTATAGTTTTGAAGGTGTTGAAAAACACTTTCAAAGGGCAAAAAGGACGAAGGCCGGGATCACCGTGGGGGTGTAGCTCAGCTGGGAGAGCACCTGCTTTGCAAGCAGGGGGTCATCGGTTCGAACCCGTTCATCTCCACCATTTTTTCTTATGGAAGAAATGGGACAAGGAAAGCGACGCCAACAAGCTGCGCAATTACTGACGGAGAAAAACGGCCGGGGACGAATTGCATGAGGGCTCATAGCTCAGCTGGTTAGAGCGCACGCCTGATAAGCGTGAGGTCGGTGGTTCGAGTCCACTTGAGCCCACCAGAGCACCTTGAAAACTGCATAGAGAAAGCGAAAGTTAGTTGTGAGGACAAGGGCCTGAAACATGGCGGATGTCCGAACGACAAACGAAAGCTAAGTAATTCGCGGAGAAAAAAGACATTAAGAAAATAAAAGTAGGTAATGGAAATTATTCTACTGCAATTTCAAATGCCGAGAACTCATGCAGACTCGAGAGAGTCAGTAGGAGAACTAGAGATCAAGCTAATAAGAGCATAGGGTGAATGCCTTGGCACCAAGAGCCGAAGAAGGACGTGGTTAACTGCGAAAAGCCGTGGGGAGCTGTAAGCAAGCTTTGATCCACGGATGTCCGAATGGGGAAACCCGGCACGAGCAATCGTGTCACGTTCACATGAATACATAGTGTGATCGAGGGAACCCGGTGAACTGAAACATCTAAGTAGCCGGAGGAAGAGAAAGAAACATCGATTCCCAAAGTAGCGGCGAGCGAAATGGGAAGAGCCCAAACCGAGTGTCTACGGACAATCGGGGTATGGACCTGCATAACTGAAAATACATATAGCGGAAGACCGTTGGAAAGCGGCACCAGAGACGGTAACAGTCCGGTAAGCGAAATGTGTATGACACGGCGGGTATCCGGAGTACCACAGGACACGAGAAATCCGGTGGGAATGCGGGGGGACCACCCCCCAAGGCTAAATACTACTTGGTGACCGATAGAGAATAGTACCGTGAGGGAAAGGTGAAAAGCACCCCGGGAGGGGAGTGAAAGAGAACCTGAAACCCTATGTTTACAAGCAGAGGGAGCGAAAGCGACCTCGTACTTTTTGTAGAACGGGCCGGCGAGTTATTATACGTTGCAAGGTTAAGGTGTAGAGCACTGAAGCCGTAGGGAAACCGAGTCTCAAATGGGCGACATAGTAGCGTATAGTAGACCCGAAACCGGGTGACCTATCCATGGACAGGTTGAAGCGACGGTAAGACGTCGTGGAGGACCGAACCAGACGTATGTTGAAAAATGCGGGGATGAGCTGTGGATAGCGGAGAAATTCCAATCGAACTCGGAGATAGCTGGTTCTCCCCGAAATAGCTTTAGGGCTAGCCTCGATCTTAGATTACCGGGGGTAGAGCACTGAATGGGCTAGGGGGCCACAAAGCTTACCGAACCCTATCAAACTCCGAATACCGGATAATTATGATCGGGAGTCAGACAGTGGGAGATAAGTTTCATTGTCAAGAGGGAAACAGCCCAGATCAACGACTAAGGTCCCAAAGTTGTGGTTAAGTGGGAAAGGATGTGCAATTGCACAGACAACCAGGATGTTGGCTTAGAAGCAGCCACTCATTTAAAGAGTGCGTAATAGCTCACTGGTCGAGTGAATGTGCGCCGAAAATGTACCGGGGCTAAACCACACACCGAAGTCTTGAAATTACAGCAATGTAATTGGTAGGGGAGCAACGAATACGGGCTGAAGCGGAATTGTGAGAGACCGTGGACTGTATTGGAGAGAGAATGCCGGCATGAGTAGCGAGAGCAAAGTGAGAATCTTTGCCGTCGAAAGCCTAAGGTTTCCTGAGGAAGGTTCGTCCTCTCAGGGTAAGTCGGGGCCTAAGCCGAGGACAAAAGTCGTAGGCGATGGACAACAGGTTGATATTCCTGTACCACGACAATTCGTTTGACTGACGCAGTGACACAGAAGGATAGACAGAGCGGGGCGATGGTAGACCCCGTCCAAGCGGTGAGGCTGGTGCGTAGTGAAGTACGCGTACTAAGGCTGGGCCGTAATGGGGACCGAAAATAAGTAGGGAAGCTGTTGAATTCACGCTGGCGAGAAAAGCTGCTAAGGAGAATTGTTGTGCCCGTACCGCAAACCGACACAGGTGGGCGAGGAGAGAATCCTAAGACGAGCGGGAGAACCCTTGTTAAGGAACTCGGCAAAATGACCCCGTAACTTCGGGATAAGGGGAGCCTCGAAAGAGGCCGCAGAGAATAGGCCCAAGCGACTGTTTAGCAAAAACACAGGTCTGTGCGAAGTAGAGATACGACGTATACGGGCTGACGCCTGCCCAGTGCCGGAAGGTTAAGGGGAAGTGTTAGGGCAACCGAAGCACGGAACTTAAGCCCCGGTGAACGGCGGCCGTAACTATAACGGTCCTAAGGTAGCGAAATTCCTTGTCGGGTAAGTTCCGACCCGCACGAATGGCGTAACGACTTGGGCACTGTCTCAACAAGGGACCCGGCGAAATTGTAGTATGTGTGAAGATGCACATTACCCGCGACTGGACGGAAAGACCCCGTAGAGCTTTACTGTAGCTTGGCATTGGATTTTGGTAACATATGCACAGAATAGGTGGGAGGCTTTGAAGCAGTGACCCTGGTCATTGTGGAGCCATCTTTGGGATACCACTCTTGTGTTACTGGGGTTCTAACGAGCGGCCGTGATCCGGCGTTCGGACAGTGCCAGGTGGGCAGTTTGACTGGGGCGGTCGCCTCCGAAAGAGTAACGGAGGCGTTCAAAGGTTCCCTCAGAATGGTTGGAAACCATTCGCAGAGTGCAAAGGCAGAAGGGAGCCTGACTGCGAGACCGACAGGTCGAGCAGATACGAAAGTAGGACTTAGTGATCCGGCGGTATGAGAGTGGAATTGCCGTCGCTCAACGGATAAAAGCTACCTCGGGGATAACAGGCTTATCTCCCCCAAGAGTCCACATCGACGGGGAGGTTTGGCACCTCGATGTCGGCTCGTCGCATCCTGGGGCTGGAGTAGGTCCCAAGGGTTTGGCTGTTCGCCAATTAAAGCGGCACGCGAGCTGGGTTCAGAACGTCGTGAGACAGTTCGGTCCCTATCCATCGTGGGCGCAGGAGATTTGAGAGGAGCTGTCCTTAGTACGAGAGGACCGGGATGGACGCACCAAGGGTGAATCAGTTGTCGTGCCAACGGCATAGCTGGGTAGCCACGTGCGGATCGGATAAACGCTGAAGGCATCTAAGCGTGAAGCCGACCTCAAGATAAGATCTCCCATTCGGTTAACGAAGTAAGACCCCTTGTAGACTACAAGGTTGATAGGTCGGAGGTGGAAGCGCAGTAATGTGTGAAGCTGACCGATACTAATAGGTCGAGGGCTTGATCAAAGTGAATTACTATCTATGCAGTTTTCAAGGTGTTTACACAACACCATAACTTTCCGGTGGTTTAGCTGAAGGGATCCACCTGTTCCCATTCCGAACACAGCAGTTAAGCCTTCATACGCCGATGGTACTTGGCTGGAGACGGCCCGGGAGAGTAGGTAGCCGCCGGGATCCAACAAAAATAGAACCCATGCATTTGCATGGGTTCTATTTTTCTATTCCCGACAACTGCCTACGCGCTTGGGCCTAAGCTGACATGCGGAGGGTCAATGCTTATGCGTGTTTTCATTGAGATAAAAACTACTTGGCAACAATCTGTTCAACCAAAAATAATACTTTTTTCATTTTGACATAAAAGAATGTTCACATATATATAGTATGATTCAAGCATAGAAGAAACAAGATGATGTATGAAGGAGTGCGGAAAATGCTTGATAGACTGTATCTGATCGCGTACCTGTGGAGAGCGAAATTTCGTCACTCGACTGCGAAAGCGGGCTGCTGACAATACAATTAAAAAACCATAGAAGTTGTAGCCGACGTTAGTCGTGCGCTATGGATGACCGGATAATTTCCCTGAACGGAAACGTTCAGGGCTTTTTCTTGCTCTCCTGCGTAAATGAAAATGAAAACGGAGGAAACTGTTTTATCGCAACGGGTTGTTATTTCATGGCGTTGTGTTAAAATGATCGGAACGGAGCAAGGGGCTAAAGATTTATATGAAAGAACGCAATATCGGACTTCTTAGCACAGCATTGTGCTATATTCTTTGGGGTTTGCTGCCACTGTATTGGCGGCTGCTCGAAAACGTGGATTCAATTGTTATCCTGGCGAACCGGATCATCTGGTCGGCAGTTTTTACTATTGCACTGCTTTTTATAACGAAACGATTTGATGAAGTAAAGAGCGTTTTGCGTGACGGCAAAAAGATGCGCTATATGATCCCTGCCGCCATCATGATTACGATTAATTGGGGCGTCTATATCTGGGCTGTCAATGCAGGGCGACTACTGGACGCGAGTCTGGGATACTATCTTAACCCGCTGATGGTATTTGCAATCGGTATGGTTCTGTTTCATGAGCGTTGCGGTACTTTGGAGTGGATTGCGCTGGGGCTGGCGTCGATCGGCGTGCTGATTGCGACGTTTGCTTATGGTGCGTTTCCCTGGGTGGCGCTCACACTGGCTATATCGTTTGGCTTATACGGTACGATGAAAAAGCTTGCAGGGGTCAGTGGCCTGACAAGCATCGCAGTGGAAACGATATTAGTCGCACCCATCGCAATTGCTTACATTCTGTTTGCACCAGCGAGTCATGCAACGATTTCGACGCTCAACTTCCAAACGATGCTGTTACTCGTTTTGACAGGCGTGATAACAGCAACGCCGCTGATTCTGTTTACACATGGCGTAAACAGAATACCGTTTACTGCAGTGGGTTTTTTACAGTATATTAGCCCGACGATGCAGTTCATCATTGGCGTACTTCTTTTCCACGAGAAATTGACGCAAGATCGCGTCGTAGCATTTGCGTGTTTTGGGATTGCTCTGGCGCTTTATTCCGTTGGAATGATTCGGAGTGTGCGCCGAAGCAGACAAACTTACAAGAAGTCGAAACATGAAAACATATAATGCATGCAAATCTAATCGAATTTGTGAAGCTCCTGTGTATTCAGGGGCTTCTTGTTGCACGAAGAAAGCTTTGCTGATATACTAACAAATTAGGGTACTATGCGGACGAATGCCTTTTTATCATCGCAATCGCCCACGGAAAAGAACGTAAAGGAGCTTCCGAATGGGATTATTAGATACATTACTCGGTAATACGAGCGCCAGCAGGCTGCGCAAACTGCAGCCATATGTAAAACGCATCAATGAGATAGAGCCTCAGATGCAGGCGATGACGGACGAACAACTTCGCGCGCAGACGCAAAAGTTTAGAGAGCGCTTGAAAAACGGCGAAACGATGGACGACATCATGGTGGAAGCATTTGCCACGGTTCGAGAGGCGTCCGTTCGAACGGTCGGCATGCGGCACTTCGACGTTCAGTTGCTTGGCGGAATGGTTCTGCATCAGGGGCGTATTGCTGAAATGAAGACCGGCGAAGGCAAAACCCTGGTTGCGACGCTTCCGGCTTACCTTAACGGCCTGACCGGTGAAGGCGTGCACATCATTACCGTCAACGACTACCTGGCTAAACGTGACGCACAGTGGATGGGCAAGATTTACCGCTTCCTGGGCATGAGCGTTGGTTGTATCGTAAACGGTATGGACCGCGAAGAGAAGCAGGAAGCATATGGAAGCGACATCATATACGGAACCAACAATGAATTTGGTTTCGATTATTTGCGCGACAACATGGTCGTATTCCGCGAGCAGATGGTGCAGCGCGAACTGGCATACGCCATCATCGACGAAGTAGACTCGATTTTGATCGACGAAGCGCGTACACCGCTCATCATCAGCGGCGACGGCGAAGAGTCCAGTGAGATGTATACCGAGGCAGACCGCTTTGTCAAAGGATTGAAACGCGGTTCCGACCTGACGCAACAGTCCAGCACGGACCGCATGATGGGTGAAGAGATCGAGGAAGACGGCGATTATCAGTGTGACATCAAAAAGCGCACCGTACAGTTGACCGGAGAAGGCGTCCGCAAGGCGGAAGAACGTTTCGGTCTGGAGAATCTCAGCGACCCGGAAAACATGGAGATCAACCACCACATTGTGCAGGCACTGCGCGCCAATTCCCTGTTCCAACTGGACAAGGATTATGTCGTACAGAATGGCGAAGTGTTGATTGTCGACGAATTCACCGGCCGACTGATGATTGGACGTCGTTACAGCGAAGGCCTACACCAGGCGTTGGAAGCCAAAGAAGGCGTGAAGGTCGAAAAAGAAAACCGCACGCTTGCAACGATCACATTGCAGAATTATTTCCGCATGTATGCAAAGCTCTCCGGTATGACGGGTACCGCCAAGACCGAAGAAAGCGAGTTCATGAGTATCTACGATTTGGACGTCGTCGAAATTCCGACGAATCGTCCACTTCGCCGTACGAATATGGACGATGCGATCTTTCCGACGGAAAAGGGCAAGTTTGACAGCATTGTGGAAACAATTAAGAAGATACACGAAACCGGTCAGCCGATCCTGGTCGGTACCATCAGCGTTGAGCGCAGCGAATACCTCAGCAGCAGACTCAAACGCTCCGGCATTGACCACGAAGTGCTGAACGCAAAGTATCACGCAAAAGAAGCGGAGATTGTGGCGCAGGCCGGCAAAAAAGGCCAGGTTACCATTGCAACCAACATGGCCGGCCGTGGTACGGATATTTTACTTGGCGGCAATCCGGATTTTCTTGCGCGGCGTGATCTGCGACAGGAAGGCCTTGAAGACTGGTTGATTGAAGAAGCCGTTGGCCATGGCGATGCAAATGATCCGGACATTCTGGCGGCGCGCAAACGCTACCAGGAACTTTTCGATGCGCATAAAATTGTCACAAGCAAGGAACACGATGAAGTGGAAGCGCTTGGGGGATTGTTCATCCTCGGTACCGAACGGCATGAGAGCCGCCGTATCGACAATCAGCTCCGCGGTCGTTCTGGCCGCCAGGGCGATCGGGGTGCAACACAGTTTTATGTTTCGTTCGAAGATGAACTCATGCGTCGGTTCGGTGGTGAACGTGTAACGAACACACTCAATCGCTTTGCGTCGATCGATCAGCAGCAGGAAATCCGTCTTGAGATGCGCATGCTGACCAAGCAGATTGAAGCCGCACAGAAGCGCGTTGAAGCGATGAACTTTGAAACGCGTAAAAATGTTCTGCGGTATGACGACGTTATGAACAAGCAGCGTGAAATCATCTATGGTCAGCGCCGCCGCGTATTGCTGGGCGAAGATCTGAGTGACAGTATCCGCACAATGGTGCAGACAACCATCGACAGTATGGCCGAGAACACTTGCAATCCGAATGCACCGCGCGAAACATGGGACTTTACGGCGCTTTCGCTTGAAATCTGCAAACTCTGTTTGCGCAAACCGAGACCGCTGTTTTCAGAGGAAGAGCAGAAGAAATTTACGGCCGAGGAAATTCAAACCCGCCTCCATGAATTTGCGGACAAGGCATATGAAGAGACGGAGAAGCGTTTGGAGGAAGCGGAAATCGACATGCGTGAAAACGAGCGTGTCATTCTTCTGCGCACCGTGGACGAACATTGGATGGATCACATCGACGCGATGGATCAGCTCAAGCAAGGCATCGGCCTGCGCTCTTACGCGCAGCGCGACCCGGTGTATGCATACACAAGCGAAGGGTTTGAAATGTTCGACGAGATGGTTGCAAACATTCGCGAAGAGACCGTCCGAAGGCTCTATCAGATGCAGGTAACCGGTGGCCCGCTCCGCCGTGTTCAACTTGCAAAGCCAATCACAACGAATACAGACGGCAGCACGAGCGCAACATTCTCCCGCGGTGAAAAGAAAGTCGGACGAAACGATCCCTGCCCCTGCGGCAGCGGAAAGAAATACAAGAATTGCTGCGGTAAAAATAAATGACTCCACGCCGCTCCGCATGGCGCTCCGGATGCAGGATAGCATGCCTATTATACACGGAGCTGCGCCGCGCAGGATAGGAATCGCATGGCGTAACGAGAGCGAATACGGTAAAGCGAGAGGAAGAGAAGAATATGATCCCGTTGGATGAATATAAAGCGAATCTGGACGCGTTTGAGGAGCAGCTTAAAGAGTGCAAAACTGCGCTTAGCCCCGAACAGATTCAAAAAGAACTTGCAGAACTGGACGCGCAGATGAGCGCGACGGATTTCTGGAATGATGTTGAAAATGCTAATAAGGTAAATCAGCACGTCAAACAGCTCCAGAACAAACTTGAGCGTTTCGACAAACTGAATGCGCGATTCGAGGATCTAAAAACCCTGATTGAAATGGCGGAAGAAGAGCAGGACGACACTCTGGTTGCCGAGATCAAAAACGAAGATACGGCCGTTGCCGCCGGAATAGAATCGCTTCGTCTGGAACAGATGTTGAAAGGCCCGTATGACTCCTCCAACGCCGTTTTATCGCTGCATGCAGGCGCAGGTGGAACGGAAGCGCAGGACTGGACGGAAATGCTCTACCGAATGTATACGCGTTATTGCGAAAATTGCGGTTGGACGGTACGTGAACTTGACGTGCTCGATGGCGACGACGCGGGGATTAAATCCGTAACGTTCGAAGTCGACGGCGACAACGCATACGGTTACCTCAAGGCGGAAAAAGGCGTGCACAGGCTTGTGCGGATATCTCCGTTTGATTCCAGTGGACGGCGGCATACGTCGTTTTCTTCGCTGGACGTCACACCGATATTTGATGACGACACCGGCAATATCAAAGTCGACCCTGACGATCTGCGCGTGGATACCTATCGCAGCAGCGGCGCGGGCGGACAGCATGTCAACAAGACAAGTTCCGCAATCCGTATTACACACCTGCCGACCGGCATCGTCGTGCAGTGCCAAAACGAGCGTAGCCAGATTCAGAACCGTGAAACCGCGATGCGTATGTTGCGCGGCAAACTGCTGGAACTGCAGGAGCGTGAGCGCGAAGCGCAGATGGCTGAGATCAAGGGCGAAATGAAGAAGATCGAGTGGGGCAGCCAGATTCGCAGCTATGTGTTTCAGCCTTATACACTGGTCAAGGATCATCGCACCGGCGTTGAAAACGGAAACATTCAGGCTGTGATGGACGGTGATCTTGATTCGTTCATCCATGCGTATCTGGTGCAGTCCTGACGTACTTTCAATGAAAAGAAAGTACGCAAAGAAACTTCTCCTTCATTTTGGAATGAGAATGACTGACAATCTGTAGGTTCAAACAGAAAAGCAGGCTGATGATGTGAAGTTCTTTTGCTTCTTTTCTTTCAAGAAAAGAAGGAGTTCTTTTTGTTTCTTTTTCTGCCGAGAAAAAGAAAGGAAGGTTATCCCATGCAATTCGATTACGAGCTCGTCGGAAAAATCGGCTCTATGGCGCTGATTCGAAAGGCCGACAAAGACATTGACTATAATATTTTCTCGCGTCTCGGCGCGGAGCTGCGGCCTGGAATGATCTGGGTCAGCAGCGGTGCGACCGAAATCGGACGGCTCGACTATATCCGCCGCAACGGAATGGAACTGAATGGCGATCCGGAAGAAGTGAAGGCGGATTATGCCGCACAGGGGCAGACAATCCTTATGATGGAATACCGCAGGTACATACCGGACCGCTACAGCGTCCGCCAACTGCTTGTGGAGCATATGCACTTCAACGACGAGGAGAAACGCAATCATATCCGCTCGTTCCTGATGCGCTGTGCAAAACAGGGTGCAATCCCGATTGTGAACTACAACGACCCCGTAAGCATTGAAGAAGTGCGAAAGATGGAGCTCTCCTATCTGCGGGAGCAGGCGGATCACGTGGTCGAATGTATAGATAACGACGAGACAGCGTCAGTGATCTGCTCATTGGTGCATGCAAGATACCTGATTATCCTGACCAGTGTGGATGGTATCTATCGTAATCCCGGAGAGCCGGATACACTCGTACCCGCCGTTGAAGGCAAAAATGCGGACGAGATCATCGAACAGATTGACGAGCTGGCGTGTAGCTGTGTCGGCGCAAGCCGCGCAGGTGCAAATGGTGCGCGCGCCAAGTTGGACTTCATCAAGCAACCGGTTCGCGAAGGGACGACGGTTTATATCGCCAACGCTCGTGAGCGGATTAAGGATATTTTGGACGGTTCGTGCCGCAGCACCGTGTTTCGAGTAAGATGATGGACGGAAAACAATAAAATTTTATTGACAAACAATAAATACGATGATAGACTGTCACCGAAAACAGGTGGCGGTCTATTCTTTTTTGTTTGGCACAGAAGGCGACCGCTTCCGGAAATGAAAGGATGACTTTCTGTCTATGAAGCACTCTTTTTTAAACCGGTTTGTACAGGTTTGCATCGTGCTCGGTATGCTTGCAGGAGTCGCACTGGCAATCGATCTATATGTTGTGGAAATGCCAATTGTTATAGATTTTTTTGCCGAAGAAAATAAACCGGCCACGTTTGCGGTTTTAGCCGGCATTATTGCAAGCATATGCTTTGTTGGTGCGGAATACATTGCATATACGCTGTTTTGCATGATGCATACGCTGGGTGCCGATCCGTTCGTTGAAAAGAATGTAGTTGCGCTGCGGCGGATGGGCATTGTCGCCTTGGGAATCGCCGCACTGGGATTGAGCACATTGCTACTACACCCTGTACCGCTAGCGGTAGTCGCGGCGTTGCCTGTTGCAATGTGCGGGTTGTTTTCCCTCGTGCTAAGCGGTGTTTTTGAGAAAGCCGTCGCTTACAAACGGGAAAACGACCTGACGGTGTAGGAGGGAGATTGGTATGATTCAAGTTAATTTGGACGTGATGATGGCGAAGCGAAAAATGAGCCTGAACGAGTTGTCACGGCATATGGGGATATCCCTCGCCAATCTTTCAATTCTAAAAAACAATAAGTGCAAGGCAATTCGGTTTTCCACTCTGTCCAATCTCTGCCGGATACTGGAATGTGAAGTTGGCGATATACTCGTTTATGTAGAAGGAGATGACGAAAATGGAACAGAATCAGGCGAATAACACACCACGACAGATCACACAAACGGAATCGGTCGCGACGTTTTCCAAACCGCAGCTTTGGTTGCTGCTCGGCGTTTTTGCAATTGGTGTCGTTTGGGATATCGCGCTCGAAAACGGACATTACTACTGGATTTCAATCTTTTGGCTGACGGCGTTGACCGTATTTACCGTCTTCAATTTCCAGCGCATTCGCCATAACACGACGGCGATTGCGGTTGGTATTCCGGCGGTTGCATTGTGCATCATCTTCATGTTCGGCTATTTAAATTATGAGTTGGTTGGCTGGACGTTCGTCGCCATTCCGGCAATACTGGTTACGTTCGCTGTATTCGTTATGCAAGACATTCCCGTTAAGCACGAAGGTATGGCGGTTGTCGGCGTACTGCGCGCCGTGTTCGTGAAGCCGTTTACCGGAGTTCCAACGTTTTTCCGGGCGATTCGTTCGTTATTCCGCGGGGAAAAGAGCTCGACTGCGCGCCATGTGGCAATCGGTGCTGCAATCGGTCTTCCACTGGCGGTGATCGTGCTTGCGCTGCTCTCCAGTGCGGACGACCAGATGCATGTTCTGATGGGCGGCTTATTTGCAAGCTTCAACGTGGGTCAATGGATTGTGCGCGTGGTCGTGGTTATGATTGCGGCGATGCTGTTTTATTCTGTCTTTTATAATTTAACGTGGGGCAAAAAAGACCGCGTATTGAAGCCTGTGACCCAAAGTTGGAGTCTTGCTGCGCCTGCGGTTGTCATCGGCATGCTGCTATTGTCCTATGCGCTGTTTACATACTCCCAGTTTGCATATCTCTTTGGCGGAAAGCTTCCGATCGATACGACATATTCATCCTACGCAAGAGAAGGATTTGCGCAGTTTCTTGCGGTCACGCTGATAAACTTTATTGTGGTTGGCGTGTGTCTGAGCAAAACAGAATGCTCGCGCGCGATACGGATTTTAGAGACGCTGTTGATTCTTGCCAGTCTGCTCATCCTTGCTTCGGCGGCGTGGCGTATGCTGCTGTATATCGGAGCCTATGGCCTGACGATCAGGCGTATCCTTCCACTGTGGCTGATGGCGTATTTGCTCTATCTTGCGATTGCAGCTGCAGTTCGTATCTATCGTGAAAAAACACCATTGGTACGGATATCGGCGTTTGTATTGCTGTACTGGTATGTTGCGGTGTGCTGTGTTGATTGGAACACGCTGATTGATAGTTATAATCTTATACACGGTTTCGGTGGATGAAGAGGTAAACAGCCTCTCCTTGCGCAGAAGAGGCTGTTTATAGAGTGGAAGTTGCCAGATAAAAGGGATAGCAGCCATCAGTCAAAATAAAAGGAGAGATTCGATTGTTTTACCTTTCATTTCAAAATGCCTGCCGCGGTGTTTGGCAAGCTGTACGGTCGGGACGGAATTTTCGTATTATGATTGCTGCCTTTGTGCTGGTAATTGCGGCAGGATTGATTTTTCACGTTTCAACCATGCAGTGGCTGGCAATTCTGCTTTGCAGCGGCGGCGCATTCGCACTGGAGCTAATGAATACGGCGATAGAAAAGACGGTTGATGTTGCTACGCAGCAATGGCACCCGCTGGCGAAGGCAGCCAAAGATATTGCTGCCGGTGCAGTTCTCGTTTGGTCGGTTTTTTGTGCAATCATCGGCTTGCTGATCTTTGTTCCGTATATGATTGCAGTATTTGGTTGAGTTAAAGGCGTTGTGATGAAAAGAGTTTTTCAAATTTTGATGTTCGTCCAGGGCGTTGTGTGGCTTATTTTCTGTGCATACAGCTATATTGGGTCGCTGCAGACATCGGTGATTGTGGCGATCCTGCTTGGCCTCAATGGGATTCTATATCTTAGCTTTGCTTTGGTGTTCGATCGTGCCAGATGGTTAAAGGTGGTTACCTTCTTGTTTTTGGCGGGCAATACGGTATTGACCGTCACCGACCAGATGGGAGCGTATGACTATTGTATTCTTGCGTTCAATCTTGTGTCGGTAGCTGCATTGGTTGCATCCTTAACAAAGCGTCGATGAAGTGCGAAAGTGATGTAGCTGAAAACTACTCTCCGTTGGCTTTGATCAGTGCAAGCGCCTTGGCATATGCTTCTTTTTTGGGAATGTTGCATTGCATGGACGCCATTGCAGAAGCGTCACGAACGGAATATCCCTGATTAAGCAATTCCTGCAGCAAGGATTCAAGCGCTTCCGCGGTGACGGTCTCCTGCTGCGCACGGCATAGCAACGCGATTACGCATTCACCACGCGGCGCGGTTTCGCTGTAGCGCGCGACAAGCTGACTGAGAGTGCCGTGTACGGCTTCTTCATGGAGTTTGGTCAACTCACGCATAACGGCTGCGTCCAGATCACCAAGAGTAGAAAGAAGCGTTTGCAGGGTGGACTCGACGCGGTTCGGACTTTCGTAAAAAAGCACGAGATGATCGGTGTGTTTTAACGTTTCCAATAAGGGCTTTTGCGATTTTTTGTCGCGTGGGAAAAAACCATAGAAGGTAAACGGCGTGGGCGGCAATCCGCTCATGACCGCAGCGGTCAACACCGCGGAAGCGCCGGGCAGCACGCTGTACGGCAGATCATTTTCAATACAGGCGCGTATCAACACTTCGCCCGGGTCGGAGACGCCCGGCATGCCGGCATCCGAAACGTAAACGAGCGTTTCTCCGTTTTTCAGACGCTCTACAACCTCGGTCGCACGCGCCCGCTCGTTTTCACGGTAGCAGGAAACGAGCGGTTTTTTTATGCCGCAATGGTTGAGCAGCGTCAGCGTCCGCCGTGTGTCCTCACAATAGATCGCGCTGCATGTTGAAAACGCCTCGCGCACGCGCGGGGTCAAATCACCAAGGTTTCCAATTGGAGTTGCGCAAAGTAACAACATAAGGCTATATTGTCCGTAGGTTCTCGCCGGTCAGCTGGAGCACCTGCGTCGTGTTGCGGTCACAAAGGCGGCTCATGAAGCGCTCGTCGTAAAAATCCGAAAGTTGCTTAAGAGTGAGGTTGCTGCTGCAAACGGTCGCGCGTCCGGCAAGCGTGCGCTCGTTGATAACGGCAAATAACCACTCGAACGAGACGTTCGGGATGCTTGGCTCACTGCCCAGATCGTCCAGAACAAGCAACGGTACCCGTTGATACCGTTGCGCGCGCTCCGTGCGCTCACGAATATCTTTTAAAACGGCCTGCACAAATGCGTATGCAGTAACGCGCTCGGCATCCACACCGCGAAGCAATGCTTCATAAGCGATTGCATTGCCGAGAAACGATTTGCCAAGGCCCGGCATGCCGAGCAGTAGCAGGTTTGGCTTTTCAGGCACAGGAAGCGCCTTTGCATAGCGCTCGCAGATGGTTTTCGCGTTGAGCGTGCGTTTCTTCTGCTCCGCAGTCGGAAAGATGTCCTGCGAAAAATTAGAGAACGTTTCCCGCTCGTTCACGCCGTCCGACCCGCGCAGACGCTCCCGATAGAGCAACCGGCAGGCGCACGGCTGATGGCTTGCGCCAATGTAGCCTGTATCGCCGCAAAGCTCACAACGCACGTGCAGTGTAAGTGCATCCGAAGACAAACCCAGCGATGCGAGAATTTCCAACTCTTCGGCAGAGATTGCGTCAAGTTGCTGTTTGCCCTCGACAGCCGTAATTTTTTTTGCACCAAGGTCGGAAAAGAGCTTCGAACGTGCATGATCGAGCTGCTGCAGTCGCGGCGAACGCGCAAAAGCATCGTCAATACGGCGTTTCAGCGCCTCATGTTCCTCGGCGCGAATCTGTTCGTAATAATTATCAAGCGTAATATGTGTCATTCGATATCCTTATCCAGGTCGACCAGTAGGTGCTCCAATTGTTTGTCGGTCAAATCGTGCTGTGGATACTGCGTCTTGGCCGCATGACCGCGGTTCTTTCTCGGAGGCGCTTTACTCTCCATGCTCTTTTTTGCGTCTTCTATGGTGGAGATTTTCTTTTCGTGCCATTCACTCCAAAGCTTTTTCATCATACCGAACGGTTCGTTTGCGCCGCGACACTGTTCGGCGCCGAACAGCAACAATTCACGCGGCATGCCGAAATCGTTAAGATACATAGAAATCTGCGCCCGCTGTGTGCGCGTGGCGGGCTCGATTTTTCCGGCGCGGTCGAATATGAGCTTTGCAAACGCTTTTTCTTCCGTGCTTTTTGCGTCGGCGCGGTCGATCTCGGCTTTACTTGTCTGTCCTTCGCGGCGGAGGGAATCGAGTAGTTCGTCAAGATAAACGAAATTTGGCGTACCGGATGCCGTAAGCTTTGGCAGTGCGGCTAGAATGGCCTCCGGCGCAAATCCCCACTCAGAGGTCCACTTTTCGTATAAATCCGTCTCTGCCTTGGTTGGTTTACGGCGGCGATTCCACTGGCGCAGGATTGCGCTTGCGCCGTGTTTCTTCAAATCATAACTTTCAATGTATGCGCGCGCCCTGTCGCGCGTGCGGATGCCTTCCTCCGACCAACTGATTGCCACCTTGTCAATGTAGTTGACGGAAACGCGGCGGCCTTTTACATCCATGCAGTGGGACACCAGCTCAAGTACGGTCTCTTCGTCCAGCCCGTATACCTCAATCCAGTCGTATACATGCTTCAGCTCGCGGAAATCAAACTGACGGGGCGCAATCAGTGTGCCAAGCGCGGAGACGAGCTTGTTATATTTACCGGGCACCACGCCGCCCGCATCGGTCTGCTCGAAGTCGAGATATTCCACGATCAGCGGCTTTTCGCTACGAATCTGAACGAGGTGCTGCGCCTGCCAGTAAATAAAAGCGTCCGTCACTTCCACTTCCGAAAGGCCGAGCGCGTCGGGGATGGACGTTTCATTCACCGCGCCTGCCGAACAGAGCATCAGGCCGTAGAGATAGACCCGGATGCAGGTTTCGTTTGCATGCGGTAAATAGTCCAGAATAAATCGATTGTCGACGGGCGTGAACATGCGCCGCGCCGCGTCAAGAGAAAAACGTACGATCATATAAAAACCATGTCGGCGCTGATCAATAACAACAGCGCGTGACTTCCTACTTTTTTGTTACGCACCAAGCGTAAATAACGGGAAAATATGCATGTTGAACCAGGCGTATCCAAGGTTCAGCTGTGGAATGAAGCCGAAATCCATTAAGATACCCGCGGCTACCCAAAGTAAAATTAATAAAAACAAGATCAACAGAAAGCGGCCGAATCCACGTCCGCGGCGAGATTGTTTGCTGGCACGTTCCTGTTCGCGCATACGGAGATTCATTTCATCGTCGGCCTGCATATATGTACGCGCCCGGTCAAACGCCGGAAGCGGCTCGGTTGAGTCCAGTCCCGTGTCGTCCTCATCATCGAACGAAACGCGCTCGTGCCGCGGGCGACGAACGGCCTCGCGAACAGGTTCGTCTTCCTCCGGCTTTACCGGCGCGGTACGGGTTTCAAAAGACGCTTCTTTTTGCGGTGCGGTTTGTCTTTTTGCGACAACGACCGAAGCTGCTTGCTCACCCGATTTGCTGCTTAAAATTTCCATTAGGAGCAATTCGTTATTGGCCAGCTCTTGGATGCACGCGGCAATATCGATATTTTCGCCGGCGCGCAGAAGTTCATGGTGCAGGTTCAGGAACGTTTGCTTGACAACATTGTGTGCGTCCGTTTCGTTACCCAGGGTCTTTAACGCGTTGAGATAGACGCCGCGGCCATACTCGGAGTAAATCGTACGAAACGCTTCGCGATCACCGTTATGGATACGCTTTTGGAGATCGTTTGTGATCATGACTTCGGTTCCTTTTCATCGATTTTCTTCATTGTAGCATGGCACGGGAAAAAAGAAAATAGACAGGCACAGCGCCCACTCCTTGTATTCGGGCGAAAACATGTGTTCCATCGACTCTGGATTTGTGAACGACTGTGGTATACTTTTGCATATGGAACGCATCGACGACCTTCAGCATAACGGCTTAAAGCTGTTTCAGGATACCGAATACGCGTGTTTCAATGCCGACGCGTTGCAGCTTTTGGGCTTTTTACGGCTGACAAAGCGCGACAATGTAGTTGAACTCGGCAGCGGTACCGGCGTGATCTGCGTGCTTGGAACGGATGTTACCGGTGCAGCGTTTACCGGGGTTGAAATCCAGCCGCGGCTTACAGCGCTATCGCAAAAGAGCGCGGAACTGAACCATCAGACAATCCGCTTTCTTTGCGCTGACGTTCAGCAAGCACCCGCGTTGCTTGGGCGAGGTGCTTTTTCAGCGGCGGTTATGAATCCGCCGTATTTCTCAAACGGGGATCGGAATGACAATGCGTCCTATGCGCTCTCCCGGCACGAATCCGAAAACGCGCTGACTTTGTTTTTGGCCTCGGCTTTTCAGCTGCTCAATAACGGCGGAAAATTATTTATGATCTATCCGGCATGCGTGCTGAGTGGTTTGTTTGCTGCACTGCGCGAACATCGAATGGAGCCCAAACGACTCCGGTTTATTTATAGTAAGCCGGGTGGAGAGGCGATCCGCGTACTAGTTGAAGCAAAAAAACTCGGTAAAGTGGGATTGATTGTGGAACCGCCCGTATGGATGCAGGCAAACGACGTGAACGAATGACAAAGACCCGCTTTTGCGGGCCTTTGATGGTTTTGCGAAACAGAGCTATTGTTTGTTGCACGTGCCATGCTCGCGAATCAGGTCAAAACATAAGCTAAAAATAACTTCACGCATGCGGCAGACGATTTCACCAATTTCATCATCCACAACATAGGACGTCATTCCCGTTCCATAGTTTGCAATCATGCCGATTGCAGCGTACTGCATGCCAAGGTCCCTTGCAAGCGGTGCCTCCGGCAGAAGCGTCATGCCGACAATCTGCGCACCGAGCATGCGGAACATCCGCACTTCCGCCGCCGTTTCAAAACGAGGGCCTTCCGTGCAAGCATAGATTGCACGTCCTGAGTACTTCAGCCCGCGGGCGAGGATGCGTTTCTCGATCATATCGTTCAAATCGGGATTACAAACGTCCTCCATGCCGGTGTGTAGGGCAAGACGGTGTTCCCGGTCAAAAGAGAGCGGACGGTTTTTGGTGAAATCAAGAAAGTCATTGATCAGGCATACGGTTCCAAGTTTAAAGGCATAATCGCAAGCACCTACGGATGAGAGACCAATGATATGCGTGACGCCGAGGGTATAGAGTGCATAGATGTTTGCACGATAGTTGATGTCCGGCGGGTCAAACCGATAAAGCACGCCATGCCGGGACAGAAAGATAATGTCGTGTCCGTCGTCCAGCTTGCCGCGAAACACGATTACGTCGCCATACGGGGTTACAACGGATTGTTCGTGAAAAGGAATTGGGAGTTCTTCGATATTCGTTCCGCCGATGATGGCATACTGCAAATCAAATCACCTCGGGTTGACTATACCATACGAGACGAAAAAAGTGTATACTGAAAACAGTAATTCATTCAGGCAAAGGAGACATATCATGCAAAGAGCCGATCACGACCTGGCACTTTTGTTCAGGTTCGAGAATATAGCGTGGTACGAAGACGGCAAGGTTCGCATTCTGGACCGCCGGATTTATCCAGCGAAAGAAACATATGTAACATGCAGCACGCATGGGGAAGTAGCCGAGGCTATTACGGACATGGTCACCCAAAGCTACGGCCCGTTTCATGCGGCCGCTATGGGCATGGCGCTTGCCGCGTATGAGTGCCGCGAGCGGACAGCCGCCGAGCAGAAAGCATACCTAAAGGATGCGGCGGACATCATTGCGAATGCACGCCCGACGACCGCGCGAAAAATGCGTACTTGGACGGACGACTGCGAAAAGGACGCGGATGCGGCGCTTCAGACAGGTGAGAGCGCCTGCGACGCGATTATGCGCGGCGCTGTGGCGAAATTTTCACGCAGGTACGACCGGATCGACCGTGAAGCAAAGTTTTTTGTGGAAAAGGTTCCGAAGGACCCAACGATCATGACACAGTGTTACGGGGATGCAGACCTCGGCATGCTGCTGCGCGCATTGAATGAGCGCGGCGACAAAGCTAAATTTTTTACGCCGGAAACACGCCCGTATCTGCAAGGGGCGCGGCTGACGGCAAGCGTCATCTGCGACATGGGATTTGATGTAACGCTAATTACAGACAACATGCCGGGATATATCCTTGGACATAAAAACGTCGATTTGTTTACAACGTCCGCGGACGTTATTACCATGGACGGTTATGTGGTCAACAAAATCGGTACGTTCCAGATTGCCCTTGCGGCAAATTATTATGGTATTCCATATTATGTGGCTGGATTCCCGGACCGCACGCATCCAAGCGTTGACACAGTAAAAATTGAGGAGCGCAACGGCGACGAAGTACGCCACGCCATGGGCGTATGCACCTGCAAACCCGGCGTAAAGGGATACTATCCCGCGTTTGACATCACTCCGCCAGAGCTGGTGACAGGCGTCGCAACCGATGTTGGTGTACTCAAGCCGACGGAGCTTGCATCCTATCAGCCTGGCGTATAATAGCATAAACAGTTAACAAAAACAGCAGCGGAAATCATCCGCTGCTGTTTTACGTTTCGAATTAACCTTCGTTTACAATTCGGATATCGTGATTTGTCGGCATCATTTCGATCCAAGTGTTGCCGGGTTGCAAACGGATGAGTGTACCGTCATAAAGCTTGTAAGTCGTAACGTCGTCCGGCGTCGGGCGGCTCCAACTTCCGATGATGTATTGCCCGTTGATGAAATAAACGCAGTCGCCGCCACCGACAATTGTAATATCGCGATAGGTCGAATCGTATGATGAGACGCGCACATATTGTATGATCAGATTTTGAACGGTGATCGGTTCATTTTCATAACCGAGCACATTATCCGCAGGCGTCAACGTTTTGGATACGCCCAGAACATTTTTGGAGTTTTTATCGCTGCGCGTCATCAGGTTGGTCTTCGCGTCATAGGTGAATACGACGCGATCCATATCCGAACTGGAAAACGGGATACCGATGTTGGTAAAAGGCTTGGCTTTTTCATAGTAAACGCCGTCTTCGAATGTGAAGCGCTCGGTATTTGTCGCAACGCTTGCATTATAAAACGAGTCCACATAGTCAAACGCTTTGAAAAAAAGCGTATGTTCTTCCATTGCGGTGACCGTCTTGTCGGCATAGAAATATTCCGCAGCGTCACCGCTGTTTTCAATATAATTACGAAGTCCTGATTTCCTTATAAGGGTGTAATCCGCGCCGATACCGTCCGAATCTCCGGCGGAAATGTAGAGGCCGTTCCATTCGAGCGCTGTGGCGGCGAGATAATCGCGGGAGTCACGGACCGGTCCGATGCGCTCCGGAATCTCATCTGAAAAAACGGCGAGATAGCGTGTCGTATAGCTGCTGCGGTCCAGTAAAAACTCGTACACGACGTCGGCGAGCATCAGGCCTGTCTGTGGTCGGCTTTGCGCCGCGTTGTCTATAACGGCAATGACGGGACGGTAGACGCTTCCATCCGGCAAGGGGCGGCCGGTTGTGGTGGAAAGGTTCGGTTCGGCCGTCGCCTCTGGCTCTCGCGTTGGTTCGAATGTTGCTTCGGATTCGGAGGAAGTTGCGTGGTCGTCAGCAGGGGATTGTGTATCGCTGACGATGACAAGGTTTTCTTCCGAAGGCGTCACGACGGGTTCAGCCGTCACGTCCAGAATGGTTTCCGCAACCGAGCATCCACAAAGAAGCGGGAAAATAAGAACGCAAACCAAAGCGAGTGAAAGAAACAGACGCATTGGGAAAGGTGATATGCGATTTTGTCCGGGCTTAATCAATTGTAACCGGCGTGTCGGACGGATGAACCGCGATCCAGGTATTTCCCGGTTCAAGGATGACAAGAGAGCCGTCATCGAGGAAATAGGACGTATAATCATCCTCGGTCGGTCGCGACCATGTGCCGGTGACGTGGACGCCGTTGATGAAGTAGTCGCACGCGCCCGAACCGATCAGATCGCAGGTACGGCGGTGTTTATTGTCTTTCGGCACCATACCGTAGTCGCAATACTGAACAATCAGGTTTTGAACGTTCATCTGTTCAGTGATGTAGTTGTCGCCGTGGTCGGTGAGCGTTCGGGTCATAAAAGGTTCGCCGCTCTCGCTTCGATAGAGCCGATTGCTCGCGGCATCATAGGCGAACTGGATCCACTGAGGATTATCTGTATTGCTATATGGCAGTGAGACCGTCGTGAAGGATTCGCCGTCGCTGTAAGATGCGTTTTCCATAAACGAAAAGCGATCGCACACGGCGGCTTCATGATCGCCGTAAAAGTTGTTTACCAATGCCGCAACTCGATAATATAGCGAGTGAACATCGCCTCGTCCCGTTTCCGGTGCACGGAACTTATACCCGTTGTCCGCTTCGAAATCATCATATGCGCCTTTGCTGCGGCGGAAGCTTGCGGAATACCCGCGGAAGTCACCGCTTGGCAGGTAGAGGGTAATCAATTTGCTCGGTATGCGACGGTAAGGCGAAGCAAGCACAACGTAACCTTCGTGCAAGTACATGCAGTCCCATTCCTGCGCCAGATCGATAAAGTAATACCGCGTCGAGCGCAAAGGTCCGGCATACAGTGGGTACGTATCGTTAAACACCGCCTGAAAACGTGTTATGGTTTGTTCAACCAAGAATTCATAAATGATGTCCGCTTCCATGAGCGAGGTTTGCGGTTTTGCGCCGCCAGCATTGTCGATAGACATGATAAACGGTTTGCTTGCCGTGCCTTCCGGAATGACCTGGCCGGATGTTTGCGAGCGGTTTTGCGGTTCCGGCGTTGGCGATGGCGTTGGTTCGGGCGTTGCGGTCGGCTCGGACGTAACCTGCTCAACGATGGCAACGGGCTCGGGTGTTGGCGTCACTTCCGGTTCCGGTGTGAGTGTCGTGCAACCTGCAAGCGAAAGGATAATGCCCGCTGTCAGCACGCATAAAACCATACGGCGAAACAGATTGCTTTTAAAAATAGAGCTTTGTTTCATGAAAGACACACTTTCTCGCTTTATAAAGAGCGGTCGTCGTTGCGCCTGCGCAATTTGCGTTGATTGGCGACAGTGATAACAACGAGAACAATCAATATGACAAACAAGGCACCGACCACGATATAGGCGATTGGATCGACGTCCGCAATACTGCGGGTCTCGGTCGCCGGTTCGGGCGTTACCACTTCCGTTTCATCCGATTGCACGCTTGCAACCGGAACTTCAGTTACCTCTGGCGTTGGGCTTGGCGTTGGAACGGGGGTGACCGGGATCCAGGGGGTGACCAGCGGCTCCGGTGCCTCTGCGGCGCCTACACTCACGCTGCCGTTTTCAACCGCAACATACGAAAAGTATTGATTGTAATCATCGTCGATATAGGAAATGACATCTTCGGCGTATTCGCCGGACTTATGTGTGGTGACGGTCAACGCGCTGCCCGTTTCGTTCAAAATTTCAAAACGAACCGTCAATAGAGTGCCTGAGCCCTCCAAACCGTCCCGGCAGGCGCAGGCGATACTAATGTATCCCGGCGTATCGGAATTGGAAACGCAATATTCCGCGGGGAAGAGATCGCCGGGTGTGACGGATGCTACAGAAAGAGCACTTGCATCATAATTCAGATTGAATTCGATCGAGTCCACGTGCTCGCAATCATAAAGCATGACAGGAACTTCCACCGTCGCGCCGATCTCACCGGATGCCGAACTGACATAAATGCGAACGGTTGTATCCGTATCTTCTTCCGCTAATGCGTGAACGGGAACAATCACCATAACGCCCAGTATCAGCATAGTCAGAATCGGAAGCAACTTTCGCATATATTTGCATCTCCTTGCATAAAACGTTTAATATATATGGTACCGCATATCGAGGTTGAAGTCAATTTGGCGTGGTGGTATACTCTTCTGAAAATGAAAGGGCGAACGGAGATAAATTGGAGCATATTGGATATTACAATGGAACGTTTGCACCACTCGAAAAATTGATGGTTCCCGCCTGCGACCGTGGGTTCTATTTTGGCGACGGCGTATACGAAGCACTGCGCGTTGAGAACCATAAACCGTTTGCGCTGGATGAACATCTGGAGCGGTTTTATGGCAGCCTGGCGGCATTGCGCATCGATTTTTTAATGTCGGAGAGTGAACTGCGGCATATTATTACCGAACTTTCGAGTCGCGTTGAGAGCAATAGCCAATTGCTCTATTTTCAGGTGACGCGCGGCACGGCGGTTCGCATGCACGCGTTTCCGGAAAATGCAGCGCCGAACTTGATGGCGTATGCGCGGCACGCGCCGCTCGCGGACGTTTCTGAACGTTGGAAAGTGATCTTGCTTCCAGATATCCGCTGGGCCAACTGTAACATCAAGACGCTCAATCTGATTCCAAATATTATGGCGGCGCAGCAGGCAAAGGAGCGCGGATGCAGGGAAGCAGTTTTTCATAAAAACGGCGTTGTGACCGAATGCTCATCCTCCAATTTGCTGATGCTCAAGGACGGTGTTTTGCGTACTGCACCTGCCGATCATCAAATTCTGGCGGGTGTGACACGTGCGCGGTTCCTACTGCTTGCAGCGGAGTTGGGCATCCCTGTGGTCGAAGAAGCTTTTACGGTGGACGAGGCATTTTCCGCAGACGAGCTGCTCGTTGTCAGTACTTCCGTGCACGGCCCCGGCGTTTGCGAACTGGAGGGACGTCCAATTGGCGGCAAAGACCCTGAACGACTGAAAAAGTTGCAGTCCGCTTATCGGACGTTCTTTTGGGGCTCGTTACAATAAGTATTATCAATGCAATATGCAAACAGCGCCAAACCGGGGCGCTGTTTTTTGCGCTGTTATGGCGCGGCAATATAAAGAATGTCGCTTACGGGACGTTGTGGTTCGATTGGAATACTGACCAATCCGTCCTGCGTGGCCATAACCGCCGTGCGACCGCCGTCGAGGTTATATGCGGCCGTGCATCCAAGAGCGAGAAAGAATTCCGAAAGCCCCTCGAAATTGAAACCGGATGAATACGTCGGGCGGCGACCATCCGCAAGCAGAAAGACATAGTGACCCGGCCCGTCGGAGCCGATTGCGCTTCTGGGATGTTCCCGCTTGAGCGCGGATGTGCTGTTGTAGCTTTCCGGCAGACCGTCTTCGGAGATCAGCGCCGGACCGAAGCACCAGACCTGATAGGGATTCTGCGCAACAATATCATCCAGCTCATAGGTACCCGCCAGATAGGTTGAGAGCACACCGTCGTAACCGAGCACACAGAGGTCGAATTCGTCGTTTTCTTCCTGCCGATACCATACGCCATTGCGGCAAACGGGGCCGCTGTGCAGAGACGAATTATAGAAATCGCCGGAGATGGCGACAAACGCGTTGTGCTCGATCGCCATATCCAGAACGAGTTGATATTTACCGCGATATGCGCCGCTGGACAGCGCGGTTCGAAAGCTGTCGATACTCTGAATATAGATATCCGCAACATAGCATGTGATCAATCGATTGTGCTCGTTGACCTGCTTTTGAAACTGATATTGCGTGATTGTGATGGAAACGGAATTGCTCCGGTAATATTCGCCTGTTGATTCTTCTACGCCGGTGTAACTGAATTGATCAAACAAAGACTCGTCACAGAGCCCGTTTTGCAGTTTTTCTGCCAGTGAATCCAGTGACGGGATTTGTCCGGTGGCATAGTGCAGCAAAACGCGCGCATCCGTTCCGTCGACGGTGCCGCTCTGCGTAACGTCTGCGACCGCATTTTTTGATGTATTTGCGTCGTTTGCAAGTCGAAGGATGATAGCCGCGTCGGCGGCCCCGCTCTGCCCGTCGCTGTTGACGTCTCCGCCGTTATCATCCGCCAGAGCGCCGCTATATTCGGGAATGCACAGTAAAAGCAAGACGGCAATGGCAAAGAACACATTGCGCCGAATAAAGACAGTCGTTTTACTGTTGCAAAGCAAGCCATCATCCCCTCAATTGTCGTCCTTCTGTGGCTATAATTGCACGTCCGTCCTGTTCGCTACAAGATTGAGTTCACGTACAGATGGGAGCGAACGCATTGCATCCACCCGTGTCATTTGCTCGGCGGCAAGTCGAAGTTCTAAAACCAATTCCTGCCCGTCGGACGTAAAGCGTTTGGACTTTACCTTGGCGTCCGGCAGCCGCTTGAGCGCCGATCTGAGTTCATCGTCCGCACCGGCGGCATAGCGGACGATCAGCAAATAGGAATCGCTTGGCTTCAGGCGCTTTCCAAGCGCGTTGAGCAGAATAAACAGCGCGCCGACGATCAGCGTCGCCAAAATCGCAATCAACAGGAACCCGGCCCCGGCAAGAATTCCCGCCGCAAGCGCCCAAAACATAAAGATGGTATCCATAGGCTCCTTGACCGCCGTGCGGAAGCGGACGATGGACAGCGCGCCGACCATGCCGAGCGAAAGGACCAGGTTTGACGAGATGGTTAGTATAATGGTGGAGGTAATCATGCTCATAAGGACAAGGCCGAGCAAAAACTGTTTATTAAACAGCACGCCGCCGTAGGTTACACGATAGACAACGCAGATCAAAAGCCCCGCAATACAGGCAACGAATATCGCCGCGGACAACCGTCCAATCGAAATTGCGGACACTTCCTCCAGAAGCATGCTTTGAATATTTTCAAAAAACTGTTCCATAGCGTATTACCTTTCCTGACAAAACCGCATCATATCGGCTTTTTGTGCGTTGCGGGGCAAAACGGCATGTTCCATATCCGGCACAGGATATCAGCATAACCTTAAACAGCCCTGCATTCGTCTGTAGAACGTTACACGAATTTGACCGTCATTTAATATATATTTGATAGGATACCAGACTTAGAAGTAGATTTCCAGACAATTGCAGTATTTCGAATTGGCGCAGAGGACCTTTGGCACACCGGAAAGCCACTGCGTAAGAAATGGCGGGAGCTCTTCGTTGAACTTGACCTCCAGAATGACCATGCCGTCGTCCAGTACCGGCGCGGACGCATGCCGTACAAACACGTTTTGCGGACGATATGTCTCGGCGCGGACGTCGCTGTCCAGCGTGATGCGCGTGTCGCTCATCGGGTACGTAAAAGCGGAGCGATCATAGTCCACAATGACACTCGGCGCAAGTCCGCCAGCCCGTGAAAATGCGTCAAACTCCTTTAACAGTGGATGCGTCAACTCGTCCGGTCGCAAATGCCTACCGGACATCATGCGATCGGCACAGCACCTCGAAACGACGATGGAATCTTTGATCATGCGCTGGCCGCGTTTGCGTTTGGCTTCAAAAAAGAGATAACGCGAATCCATGTTATAAAACCGCAAACGGTATTTATTACGGACGTTGACACCGGCAAGCTTGTCATAATAAGCGGTATAATCGGCGTCGTCAAAATAAACGCTGCGGATAAAATAGTGTCCGTCGCCGTTGCTGTGCTCATCCGTCGACAAAAGCGCGGCCAACTGGCAGCGCAGGAGCGCGGCGGACTGCTCACTGATCAGATATTTGTATTCATAGCGCAGCAGCTGTCTGTTCATTTGCCACCACCTGTAAAATAACGTTCCACCGCATTGATAGATATTCCCATCGCGTCCGCGATGCTTTTCTTCAGCTGTTCTGCCCGGCCGGAGAGGATACAGGTTTTCAGTGTGTTCAGGTGCTGTTCCCAGGTAAAGTTGCCGCTGGTCGGCCATTGATCCCGTTCGCGCGGGACTTCGTTGGCAATCTCGCCGGATAAGTTGTCAAACGAGGCCATGACGGCTTCGTCCGTTAGACAGTTTTCCAGTAGATATGCCATGCGTGCTAAAAACATATCTTGAAACTTTGCATTTTTCAAGAGCGCTTTGAACAGCGTGCCGTGCCAGGCGTTACCGAGGATGTGTTCAAACGTCGCATCTTCGCCAAAACCGTAGTCTATGTCGAACAGCGCATAGTGCCAGCGGTTGTCGTCGTATTCCGTGCTGCGGTAATAGCGCACATTGACCGAAAGGTCGGTGTTTGCGGTATATCCTTCGAAGATACACCAGTCGATTAAGCTTTCAAGGCTGACTTGGTCTTTTACATAGTTATAGTATTCGTCCGCGCTCAAATCATGTGTTTTAGCGTATTCCAGCAGGTCTGAAAAATCCGTTCCGTCCGTTATGTAACCGCGTTGCAACTCCACGCTTTCTTTGCTGACACCGTAGTGCTCGGCAAAGTAGCCGGAGGAGAACGCTTCCTTGATACAGTAGATGCCACGGTATTCGCCGTTTAAGTAAAACACACAGAAGCGCGTGTCCTGCACCATCAACTCGCTGGACGCGTTGTATGCAAGCTTGGAGATCAGCTCGTCCCGCAAAAACGTCCGGCTGTAATCCTGGCTGTTGCGAATGAGGAAAGAGTGAAACGTGGTGGTATCATTGTCCTCGAATAACGGAAATTCCAGTGGAGACACGTCGCCATAGCGCGCACGGAATACGACCTTGAACGATTTTTTTGAGAGTCTTCCACGCGAACCCGCGCCATGCAGCTTAAACCCGCAGTCGGTGGAAAAACTGCCGGTGTCGGAATAAAACGCAACGTTGGCTGGCCGTTCGACCGTTCGGTCAAACAGGTTCTGATCGGCAAGGATGCCGATATTCGAATCATAGAGATTGTCGGGCTCGGTCGTGACGGCAACGATAGGCAGGGTGTGGTTCTCGTTTATAAAATAGTTCAGGGTAATGGCACTGCTTGCCATCTTACCGCCGTCGACTGCAATGGCGCGGATTACCGTAGTCCTGTCGATGGTAAACGGTGACTCGTAGCGGCTGGAGCGCGTGGTAGGCGTTTCACCATTGCGCGTATAATAGATATCGCCTTCCGCGGAAAGCGATATGGTCAGGTTCGATATGCCGTTGTAGATTCCCGGCTCGACGGAAGCGGTCGGCTGCCCGGAAATCAGCCGGTAGCCTCCGGAATTCTCCTCGCCCGGTGTTGGCGAAGAAAAATAAAACAATCCGTTTTGATCGGACATCCTCCCGAAGCTTGCGGCATAGGGAATATCCGTTAGCGTGACGTAGTCGACTACATATCCGCGTTCGTCCAGCAGATAAAGCTGATCGCTCTCCGCACTAAGCGTCAGCGCCAGCTGACCGTAGTCGGATTTTGTCAGCGGTGTATCGCCTGTGCAAAGCAGCACGATGCACATCCCGGGCTTGAGCTTGCTGGACGGCAGTGCGCAGTATTCGGTTTTATCGAGGTTGTCGGTAATGGAATAGTTCGACAAGTCAATAATCTCGCCGGTCGTGTTTTTCAGCTCGATCCAGTCGTAATAAACGCCGTGGCTTTGTTCAAGCAGCGTGTCGTTGCCGGTCATCACTTCGTTGATGAGCAATGCGCTCGTGTTCGATTGCTGTTCGGAGAATGCTTCGTAGCCAGCCTCATCGTTGGAAAAACCGGGTGTGGCACGGAAGGATACCGACCACTCACCGTTAACTTCGTCCAGCGCGCAGCTAATATTGTCGTCAAGCTCCTCATAGGTCACATTGCTGACGATCTGACTGCTTTGATCGCACAGTGTCACGATGCCACTATGCCGGTTGAGCGAAAAATCGGCGTGCAACCCGTCGGAATCGCCCGTCCCGCCGGAGGCGAAGACGACGATGCGTTCACCGGGTTCCAGCGTTACTGCGGGCAGCGCCCATAATAGAGGTTTGTCCTCCTGATCGGACAGAAAGTACCCGTCGAGATCGACTACTTCACTTCCGGCGTTCATCAGCTCGATCCAGTCGTAAAACGCGCCGTTGGAATCCGCAAGGCAACTCAGGTTGGAGGCCATGATCTCCGTGATGCGAATGTGGGATTCCGGACGGCTGACGGATGCGAGATACGCTTCGTATCCGCTCTGCGTGTTTTCAAAACCGGGCGTCGGGATTGTGCTGACCTGCCAGTTACCGTCTTCACCCCGCGACAGAGACGTGTCCGGTTGCATAGCGGCGGTTACCAGCTGATCGAGTACGATGTTTGCGTTTGAATAAAGCACGATTTCTTCACCGCCGTTCGCAAAAAGCGAAAACGGCGCATAATAGTCGTCCGTGGTCGTTCCGTCGCAGTAAACGACAAGATATTCACCCGCGCCGAGTGCTGTTCCGTCCGGGACGACATATCCTTCGGAATCTGCCTTGTCACTCAGGCGGTAGCCGGAAAGATCGACAGTTTCACCGGAAGTGTTATAGAGTTCAACCCAGTCACTGGAGCGTTGGTTGGCATCCATATAACTTTGATTGGAGGGCATCACTTCATTGAGCCGGACGGCAGAAGCGACCGACTGATGCGCAGCCAGATAGTCCGCGTAGCCCTGCTCCGAATTTTCATAGCCGGGCGTTCCGAAACTGCGAACCTCCCATTCACCGTCTTGTGTGCGCGTCATCGCTGTGTTTTGATCCAGCGCAAGCGTAATGACACGGTCCACGATGATGCTGTGACTGTTCATGAGCACCAGCGTTTCACCACCGGATTTGGAAATTGAAAAATCCGCGTAGGTTTCGTCCGTATCATTATTTTTGCACCAGACGACGTAATATCCGCTTGCGGGAATACTTGCGTTGCCCGGGAACGTATAGCGAACTTTGCGTTCGTTGTCCGTCAGTTTGTAATTGGAAAGATTGATGTTGATATTGGAACTGTTGTAGAGTTCAATCCAGTCATAGGCGTTGCCGTTGTCGTCATAATAACTGCTGTTGGACGACATGATTTCATTAATGGACACGGGAAAGCCGGACGCGCTGGAACTGCTCTCGGAGGCTTTGCTCGTGAGCGCATGAAATAAAAAGCCTATTGCAGCCGCAGCCGCGATGAACACGAGTGCAACGATTACGGTTTTGCGTTTCATGGGTTTCGTTTCACCAACTTTTGCCGTAACGCGCGGCTATCGTATGAGCTTCCCCGCTCAAAATGACAGCAAAATATTCCTGGTTTAGTCGCCCGACTCGATCGTTCCTTGATTTTGTGCGCGCATGCCGAAGATTGACTGCATTTCAAGGTAACCTTCGTTGCCTTTACGCCATAGGCTTTCGCCGTATTCAACGTGCGTCGGGTGCGCGGTGATGGTCGTGTCCGGCATTGCGGCGCGAAGCTCTTCGAGCTGTTCGTCGGTAAGCAGCGTGCAATTGATCCAGAGCCGTTCCAAACTCGGCAGCGCAAGGAAAGTGTCGATTTCGTCAAGGTCGTTGATGCCGCAGTTGAGAAAGCGCAGCTTTGTGCAATTCTTCAGCGGCGTGATGTCGGTAATCCGATTGTTTTTGATCTCCAGAAATACCAACTCGGTTTGGTCGGCAAGCACGGAGATGTCTTCTACCTTACACATGGAGAAGACGAGGTATTTCAGCTTTGGTAAGTTTGCGATAAACGAAATATCTGTAATCTCCTTGCAGTGGCCGAAATCCAGTGCGACAAGGTCAGTGCAGTAATTCAGGTTTTCAAAGTCCTTCACATAGATGCGGCTGTATGGCATGGAATCCACAACGAACCAGCCGCCGCCGTCCGGAAAACGAAAACGGTTTCCCGTACTGAAGCCTTTGATGTCGGTGCGGATAAGCCACCCACTGACACGGACATACCAGATAAATTTTGTATAGGGATAACGCTCTCGCAAGGACGCCATTTCTTCGTTGGACGGGCCGCAGCCGCACATATCGATGCTGGCAAGGTCCGGCAGCAATTGCAGCGTATCGGAGAACGTTTCCACATCATCAACATCATAATCGCGCAGGTCGATCTCCGTCACGTCCGAGCGGACATGCAGCTCGTCGAGCAGTTGCACGTCCCAGACAAACGAAACAGACGGGAACGCCTGCACGAGCTCGATCTGCTCCTGCGTTGTGAATACGCCAGACTCGTCGAACGTAATCTGTGTAAGGCTCGGCAGTCCCGGCAGCGCGGCCTGCAACGCCACAAAATCGACCGACTGGCCGCTTAGATCAATTGTTTGCGTATCCTGTGTATAGGCTGTGTCGCCAAGGGCGACGGTCCAGTGAAACTGTACCTGCGGATATTCAGAACAGGCGTCTATCAACGCGGTGTAGTCCAGCGTTTCTTCTACAGTCACATCTTCCAGTTCAGGAAAATGTTCGAGGATGCTGCTCAGATTATTTGGAACACTCGCAAGTGTGATTGCGGTCAAGTCGCTGTCAAACCGCTCGTCGCCAACAGGCACACTCCATAAAATTTTACAGTCTGGCAGTGCGGCGGTAAGCGAGACAAAATCCCGAATCGATATTTCATTGCCGCGGAGGTCCAGCTGGCTCAGATCGGTGCGATCGAGCAGGCTTGTGATATCCGTTAACCCCGAATTGCTCAAATCCAACACGACGGGTGTCGATTCCGGAGTCGTGCTTGATTCGGCGGGAGGATTGCCCTTGCAGCCGGTCAACAGCAAAAAGCTCAATACCAGAAGAAATACGCATATTTTGGAGAGATACGTTCGTTTAATATTTTGATCGTTTTGCATGGTTGCCTTGCCTCCTTGGCATATCGGGCTGTGCCGGTAACGCGTTAGTCCGTTGCGGTCGGGTCGTATCGAATCGGGTTTACATACGGGTCGTCTTCGGTCGGCACCAGTTCAGAATAGCCCCACAGCAGTTGGTCTGGAACGCGTCGGTAATGCTTCGTGTTGCGCAGGTTGATGTATTCGCCCATAAACACCATGGTTGCGGATGCACCGCCGTCAAGGTTATATGCCATAACGCAGCCTTCCTGCTCGAAAAGCTTTGCATAGTCGGAAAGCAGGATACCGTGACTGTATCCTGGGATACGCCCGTCAACGACGATTGCAACAAAGTGTCCCGGCTCGACAAGGCCAAGCCCTGCGCGTGGATTCAGCCGACCGACGCGGTTATCGTCCACGCCTTCGCAAAGCTCGCCATTGAGAATCAACGGCGGGCCGAAGGCATAGGTCGTCCATGCGCCGTCTTCGATTTCGTTGAGCATGGTGATGTCGTTTTTTTCATAAATGCGCATGGAAAGATCGTCCGTCAGCACCATGCACGACACCTTTGTCAGAGAGCGGAAAACGCGCCCGTTGCGAATGAATAATCCACGGTTATAGTCGGAATGGAGCAGATTGTCGCCCGTTATACCAAGCACCGCGCGATAGCGCCGCGCCATTGCGCAGGCATCCAGCGGATCACGACCGTTTTGCCGTTCCGAACCGAAACCGGAACGGTAGGAATCTACGTCTCGCATATAGATATGTGCAATGTAGTATACAAGCGGCGGATCTTCTTGCGTATAGGTTTTAATTTCAACGCCGAGCGTGTCCGAATGGTATTCATAAATACCGTTTTCCTGATCGAATAGAACAACCTCTTCGGGATCGTCGTCCTGTCGAAAATGTTCGGCAAGCGGGTCTGTCGTGGGCGTCGGCTCTTGCGTAGCGGTCGGCGTCGGCGTTGCGGTCGGTTCGGGTGTTTCGGTTGCAGCAAATGCTTCCACCTCGGCAGGCGTCAGCGTGCGGTATAACAGTAGGCCACCGGCGCACAGCACGAGCACCGCCGCACCAACGCAGGCAATTCGCAGCACGCGGGTTTTCGCCTGCTTCTTTTGCAAAACGATGAAGCAAACCAACAATATAAGGCCAATGAGGCACAACCCGATTCCAACGGGTAAACCGGGGAGGGTCAAGTCCGATAGTACGACGTTTTCGTCATCAACCGGCGTTGCCGTCGGCGTCAGCGTCGCGGTTGGCGCTGGCGTTGTGGTCGGTTCCGGCGTGATGGTTGCAAGCGGGCCAGCTTTTGCGAGGAGCCCGTCCAGCAGCGTATAGAGCTGCTGCGCACTGTCGGCGGCGGAGACAACCGGATCGACAACCGGGAACGTCTGCTCAAAGTACGGTGTGTCCAATACGCTCTGCCGGTAGATGGTTAAAAATGTGTATCGGTCAAAGCATTCCTGCGCGAGTTCGGCGGCGCTCAAACCACCGTACTCAGACAGTGAAGCCTGCGTGTCATACAGTGCGCTTGTTCCATCAGAACGGTGCTGATAGACGGCCTGTACCTGCCAAACACCGTATTCCACAGCACTTTCATAGCCATATTTCATTTCGGTCGCCTGTTCGGCTGCAAGCTGAACGTGCGTTGCCGTGAGTACATGCAGGCAGTCGTCTTCTTCTCCGGCAATATCGTGTGTTACAAGTACATTCGGCTGATATTTGCGTATCAACTGCAGCATGTAAGCCGATATTTCGTCCTTGTCAATCATGGCGTACATCTTATCGCTTTCCATGTAAGAGCGGTAATACTGAAAGCCCGCAAAGATCGGTTGATTCCGCGAGCCAAGCGAATATTGCACTTCGATGGCTTGCTGCTGCGCTTCACGGCTGTAGGACATTAAAAATACAACGGCGACGTCCTCACTCCGGCAATACGGCAGCAGACTGCCGAAATGGTATGCTTCGTCGGCGGTATGCGCAAACACAAGCATGACCTCCGGTTGCGTCTTTTGCTCCGTCATAATCGTGCGTTCTTTCGGCGGCGTTTCAGTGTCGTAGACACTGAGTTCGGATATGGTGAACACCTTTTGACCGGATATGCGAATGCTCGTGCAGCCTTCCGGAATGACATAGTAATCATTCAGCAGCTCTGTGCTTGCGGCGATGCTATCGAGCGCGGCACCATCGGAATCCAGCATTTCCACACGAGCCGATTCTGGCGCTGTGTACCAACCAACATAAAGTCCGGCCGCTTCGGACGGAATATCAATGGTTAAAACTTCATCTTTTTTAAATGAGACACGCGAATTGTAGCGATTGTCGGTAAAGCGATAAAGAAAGGCGGTTGAGCGTTCCGGAAGTGTGAGTTCGCACTGTTCCGTCAGGTCGGTTGCGGTTGCTTCCGCTTCCGCATGCGCAATGCTTGTCCAGTTCCCGATGGGCAGAAGCAACCCGACAAACAACGCCAGAACAATGAGCCTCTTGAGAATAAAGCGGGACAACAACGCGCGGTGATTGAACATTATGGGAACTCCTATCGCTAATACATATATGACCAAAAAACGCTTCAAACAATACGATAAAACCAATTTATTATAGACAGCAGTCTTCTTGCATGTCAAGCGCGCAATACTTGGAAAAGATAACGAAAAACGCCTAAATTCCGGCGATTTTTGCCGAGTTTGAAGCAATTAACTGTTTTTCGAAAAAAGTTATGATTCGTTTGTGCTGCCCGCATATTCAAGCAGTCCCGTATTCGGGTTCAACCGGTAGAGTCCACCTTCTGAAATCGTGTCCGATTCGGCAAACGCGGCGGAGAACCCTGAAGCGAAAGAATCATTTAACCGGTATAGCAAGACGTAGTCGAATCCGTCGCGTTCCAGCGCCGCAATCCAGTCTTCCGCCGCCAGCTCAATGGAACAGACGTCGTCTTCTGTCAGCGCAAGCGTATCGGGCGAATAATCCGTTGCGTGCAGTGGTCGCAGACAGAAAGCGAGCATTTGCAAATCAAAGTCGCGAGAACCGATGGAGACGACGCTGATTTTCGCTTCCGGTTTGTCAATGCGCTCCGGTACGCTCTGTATCGTTGTCTCATAGGGCGCACGCACGCTTTTTGAATACGCAGAGTTTCGCCGCAATGCAAAGTTGCCGAGTTCCTTGAGCGGCGCAAGCGCCAGAACGACAACGAGCAGAGCGATTGCAATATTTCTGCCTTCGTGGCCGGATTTCGAGGTGAGGTTTGCACCCAGCAAAAACAGCGTGATACCGATCATTGCGAGAGGGATGTTCATATAGCGATCGAACGACGCAAGGTTCAGCGCTTCCTGCTCCGTGAATTGAAACAGATAACTCACGGCAAGGCCGACGGCAAAGAATGCGCACCCGAAAAACAGGACCGCCAGCGTTGTGTCAAAGCGGCGCATATCCCTGCCGCGGGAATGATAAGCCAGCGCAAGCAGAATGGCGACAACGAGAAGCCCGAGCACGAGCGCCAGCCAGCTGAACGTAAGGCCGACATAACCCGGAATGCCGATATTCTGCCGCCCTTCAAAGAGCGCACGGAAGAAAGTCTCCAGTGCCTGCCCACGATAACCGGGATCCCTGCCTGCGAGCGCGTTCCAGAAGACGCCCAAATCGACCGGCTCGGAAAAGAGCTTTACGGAGCCATCCAGATTGAGCTTAAATTGCCAGGAGCCGTAAGCGCCTGCGGTTGCGGCCACGCAAAGCGTCGCGGAGCCGAAGCCGCGCAGCCGGTCATACCGAATGGGGTGGATGCTTTGTTTGCGGATATAGAGCGCGTCAAGCAATGCGGCGGCGCAAAGGAACACGCCGAGCGCCACGCCCGCCTGCTTTGAAAGCGAGACAACCGCGCAGGTAAGGACAAGCGTCGCATTATCCAGTATATCCCGCCGCTCATTCAAAAGAAGCGTTGCAAAGCCGAAACCGGCGACAAGACCGAGATATGGATCGATCATGAGCGTTCGGTACACGTCCGAATGCAGAATGCCCGGCACGCAGCATGCGCAGATGATCATGGCGGCGATGCGGAAGGCATACGACTTGTCCCAATCGAGCTTTGAAAACGCGGGAACAAACAAAACCAGAACTGCGCTTTCAAACGCAACATACAGCAGCCATTCGGAAAAACCAGCACCGAACAACCGACCGATAAACTGCGGCAGATACTGCAACAGCGACATTGCGGGAGGATAACTCTGATACTGCGCAAGCGAAGAGGGAATTGTTGCCAGCCGGTCGGTTAAAAACAAGATTTTGACCGTGTCTGCCCAGTGCGCAAGGTCGTCGCGATTAGAAACGAGACGGCCATAGTTGGAATAGAGCACGAGAACAAACGCCAGTGCGAAAAAAACAAAGGCGGGCGTAAGAAAACGTGATAAAAAAGCTTGGAGAGAATGTTGCCTGACAACGCGAACAATGGCGAGCACCCATAGAGCCGTCCCCAGAAGCAATACTGCCCAGGCTCCGGCAGCAAGCAGATCAAACAAGCCGAAAAGATACAAAACAACGATGATTGAAAAGATGGTAAGCGGCGCTACCTTTTCAAAGCGCGCGGTGGAAAATGCGCAGGCAAACGCGCTGCCCGAGCATAGAATGATAAAGAACAGGATCGCAGCGATCATGACAGTCCTCCCGGAGAAAGTTGGATAGAAACGATGTATAGACGCGCAGCTGGTCAGCCTTCAATCGCCGGAGCGTCGGTGTCCTCAAATGAAAATATGTAAAGCAACAGTACCGGTGCAAGAAGGAACGTCGGCATCAGGTAGCGGATTTCGTTTGTGACGGTGGAGATCAGAATCGATATCACATTGCAAAGCACAGGCAGCATAACAATCCAGAAATGCCGTCGCGCTCCCCGACGGATGCGTGCTAACATGGCCAGCAGCAATGCCGACAGCAAAAAGACGTTGGTGTAGTAAAACTGTATGCTCTCCGTCCGCCAACCCCAGACGGCGGACGAACCATAGACCAACTCGCGCAGACAGATCAGCGGATTTTGTGCAAAAAGTTGCGCGTAGAGCCGGATGATTTCGCCACGATGCTGACCAAGGGATACAATAAAGACGTTATTGAACACCTGCATATTCTGATCAGCCAATACGCCGTATGGATCGACTGAAAAATCCTGTGTCCAGACCAAGCCGCGTGCGTTCCATTTCTCATAGTGTTCCACCATCCAATCGACCGGCAGGATTTCTTCCAGCTCAGCCATCTGTTCCGGCGTAACATTTCCATCGTTTGCAAGCACGGCGGCAATACCCGTACCGAAAATCTGTATGGAGAAGCCGTTTTTCGGCGTTTCCGTATGTAGTACGTTGCGAGAAACTAAACCGATCCCGGCGACGCAGACGACCGCGGCGGCAACGGAACAGAGAAGTGAAACGAACTGTCGTTTTTTCAGATATGCTACAAGGAAGAACATACCGACAACGATGGAAACGATGATGCCGTTATAGCGTAGTAGCGTGGCAAACGCGAGACTAACGCCGAGTGCGACGGCCTGCCCGCGCTTGAGCGAACCGTTTTCCAAAAAGCGAATCAAAAGATAGGTGACAATGCCGAGACAAAAGCTATAAGGTAAATCTTTTAACGGTTGAGTGTACAGCGCAAATGTCAGTTTCGGCATGAGAAACGGTACAAATGCAGTGATGATGACGATAAATGGAACGCCGCGCTCATACGCAAGCCGACCGAACAATCCGTAGAGGAACGCGATTGCAAGATAATACAGCGCCATGAGCAGCCCGAGAGATGGATCAACGGCGCGAACCAGCGCGAGCAGCAGCGTATGCGCGATGGTGTGGACATTGGAATAAGGGATAATACCGTCGACCTGCATTAGCTGGTAGACGGTGTCCGGCGCGCCCAGATCGGCGGGGAATACCTCTGTCCAGGCAAGACAAAGCCCAAACAGCGTCAGCACCATAACGTAGATCATCACACGAAGGCCATTGCTGTTTGGCTGCAGGAGCGGCAGCGTTGCAAAACGGGCAAATAAACCCAGAAAGAGGACATAACTAAACAGTGCGACCGCAATGACGGCCAATGTAATTACAACGGGATGCAAATCGCCGGTACTGAACAGATAGGAAAGCGAGGCAACGCCCTGTAAGGCCGCAAGAAGGCAGGCACTGAGCGAAAACCGGCGGTTTTCTTTTTTAAATAGCGGGGGGAGCGCCACAATTGCCAAAAAACACAACATGAAAATCATGGCAATCCACTGTCCGAACGGTAGCAGCCGGTCCGAAAAGAATGTTAGCAGCAAAAAAGCCGCGGCGATCAGCGTAACGCCGATTTTTGAGATGGATTCGTGCGGCGCAGACTGCCGCGAAACGCGAGAATTCATAGCGTACTCTCCATATCTTTAAGTGGTTTATGCAACCAGGACCGACCCGTTGGAAGCATTCTCCATTTTACCATCTGTACAGCGGGGACACAAGCGAATGCCATAACAGGAGAGAGTGTGTTGCATATAAAAAACAGCGCAGAATAAGCGCTGTTTAGTTGAATGTGCAACAAGAGTGAATCACAAGGGAATCATTCTTCCTGTGAAATCAGAATTGCACGGCAGGGGGCTCCTTCGGCCCCCGCTATTTTCAACGGTGCGGCGCAAAGCGTATACATCCCGTCCGGTATGTTGCGCAAGTCCAGGTTTTCAACAACGGCGATTCCATATGTTAAAAGCGCGGTGTGCGCGGAAAGTTCGTCCGAATATGTGCCGATGGACTGACTATCGGTCCCGATAAGGACCAAACCCTGATTATAGAGATAGCCGATGGCGCTCTCGGTCAGCTGGCCTTTGCCATGCAAAAGAACGCGTGGTGCAAACGGACGCTTCATGAAGTACATGGCGTCCAAAGGCGTTTTGGGAACGGTCAGCACAACGCAGTCGCCGACGAACGCACCCACGGGCATGGACGCAATGTCCTTGCCTTTTTGAATAAAGTGCAGCGGCGCGTCAACATGCGTGCCCGCGTGCATACTGGTCTCAAGGCGGGAGAGATTGTATGCTTCACCATCCTTAATGCGATGGACGGCGGTCAGCTTTGGTGGATCGTCGCCGGGATATGGCGGTGTGCGCAATAGATCACGCGAAATATCATAAACTTTCATAAAACATCCTGTTCATACTTCAATGGCAACCACCATTATACGTTGCAACAGTGAAAAACGCAAAGCACAATTTTCAAGCAGATATCCAATCAACAAAACCCCCGCTAAAACGGGGGCCTTGCAAAAAACAATGTGTTATTCGTTTCGAATCGCAGCCAATGGCGAAAGTTTCATGGCGCGAATGGCGGGATACATACCCGCGACCAGAGCGACAACGATTGAGAATCCGACCGCTCCGAACGCCAGATAGGCCGGAATGATGCTCCGCAATCCAGATTGTACGAGGATTTGATTCAGGATAGCCGATATCCCAAAGCTGAGGCCGAGGCCAAGCGCACCGCCGAACAATCCGATATAAGCGGACTCCGCGAGGAACAACCCTGCTATATTGTCGATACGGCAGCCGAGCACCTTGATGATACCGATTTCCTTGGTGCGTTCGAAGATGCTCATCATCATGGTGTTCATAATGCCGATTGCGGCTACAAGGAGTGCAACGCCGCCGATGGCACCGAGCAGGTATTGCACGTTTTTCGTGCTTTGTTCGGCCATCTCGACTGCATCCTGCAGACTGTAAGTACCATAACCCATCTCTTCGATTGCGGTTTTAACGAATTTTACATCGTCAATGGTTTTGCATTTGACAAGGACGGTGTCATACTTGTTACCGTCGTAGTTAACATAATCCTTGTTTGCCTTGGCCAGCTTTTCAAGTTGGCTCATCTCCATCAGGCAATAGTAGGAGTAATCGTTGTTTTCCTGACTCGTAACACCGGTGACTTTAATCTTATAAAAACCGCCGAGCGGCGTTTGGTTCGGATCGTCGTCCTGAGAATAATTCATGTTGCTTTGATAAATATTACGGTAGTCAAACGTCAATTGCATCCTGGAAGAACTGGTTACTTTTGGATTTCCGTTGCTGTCCACCGCCTGCCGGTAGGAGACGGGGTCATAGAAATTGTCCAGTGTCCAGGAGCCAAGAGCCATTTCGTAGGTCGTTGAACCACCAGCGCCCGGAAGCTCGCCCTCGCTGAGCTCGATGCCGAACTCCTTGGCATCCTCGGGCGTAATGCCAAGGATGGATGCATCCGTTGCATACCGCCCGCTCTTAAGCATGCCGTAAATGGTAACAAGCGGCATAACCGTCTGTACTCCATCTACTTGCTTGATGGCGGATACAGCCTTTTTATTTAATTCCGTTTCACGGGAACTGCCGCCGCCTCTTCCATTGTCCACATATGACCAGGAGTTGACGCGGATGGTGGTCAGGCTGCCCGTTCCGGCGAAACTGTCGATGGTCGCCTGCCGGATACCAATGCCGAGCGATACCATGACCACGATGGAAGCGACGCCGATCACCATGCCGAGCACGGTCAAAAACGCCCGCATTTTTCGCCGCCAAAGGTTTAAAAACGCAGTGGCGAGCAGATCGCTGATACTCATTTATCCTCCAGTTCGTCCATGCGTCACAGGTCTTCCAGTTCGCGTTCTCGTTTTTTCTTTCCACGGATTCCGAGAACGACCAAACCGGCAACGACAACCGCAAAGGCGAGTGCCCACCAATACCAAGCCACTCCGTTGCCGGCGGCCGGCGGCTCATCCGCGGCGAACATTGCGTCGGAACCGGATACAAAAGATACGGCGGGTGTGTCCTCGTTGACGAAGAGCTTTAGCGGAAGCAATTCTTCCGTCTGGTTTCCATAGGCGTCTTCGTAAGTCACGCGTAGATTGGCGGTCACTTCACCGGCGACAAGCGGCGTTACAGTCATGTCCGCGCGCATGGTGGCGCCGGAAGCGACATTCCCGCCGAAATATGACTCTTCAAGCGTCATGTCGTCGGTGTCTTCAAGATCCACCAGACAGTTATACAGCGGAGATTTTCCGAGGTTAAACAGCGTTATGCCGACAGAAACGGAACTGCCGACCCACGGATCGTCATAAACGACCGGTTCGTTGATCCTTACACGCGCATGTTGCGTGATCGGCACGTTTACGGAAGCGGTTTGTTCAAATTCCTGTCTGTTTTTCGTCCCTTCATATGCAAGCTTGATAGAGAGCAGGTGGGACTTTGCTTCTGCGTCCGGTGAAATTTGCAGGTCGATGGAGAAAGCGTATACATCTTGCTTATCGATCGTGCCGATGTAGATGCTGCTGCTGCCGCCCGGCGCGGGAATAACCGCACCGCTTTCATCCGAAAGCTCAAGCAACAGGTTTGTGATTGCTTCACGCGAAGAAGTGTTTGCCACCACAAGCCGAAGCGTGACCGTGTCGCCCGCATAAATGGTATCACTGGTGAATTCGTAGGATTCTATGATTACTTTCGGTTTGCTGCGGTAGCTTGACCCGTGCGAACCGGACGAAGCTTCGATTGGACGCACATAAAGCGTTACATCTACCGTATCGGTGCAGGCTGCGCCTCCATACGTATAGTTAATAGTGAACGTCAGCGTTTTATATCCGGACGTTGCCCCGGGCAGAATGGTGATATCCAGCTTGAAATATGCGTGTTCACCGTCAAGCAATTCATTTCCGTTCCAGCTGTCCAACTTGATGTCTGCCGGATCACTTGCATCAACCTTCTTATATGCTTTCGTCGTAAAGCTGGTGGCGGTCGCGCTTTCGTTGACGAACGGGAACTCATCGGGGTTGCCGGACACGGGGATTTCGCACTTCACGTCCGTTGCAGTGCTTCCGCCGATGTTTTTAATTGGTATATAGATGGGTATGGAATCACCCGGATGGCCTGCTGCGGTGGCGAGATAGGCTGTTTCCGCAGTGTCTACGATGTCCTTGCCGTCATAGGCGATAATATTGCCATCGACGGCAAATGCGGCGGCGGGTAACAGTGTGACGATCAATGCAACCACGATTGCAACCGCCATAAAACGGGTTTTGCTGTTTTTACGCATCTTTTTTTACCTCAGTTTCCCGAACGTCCGGTCCGTTCTTCGTTTTTTCCGGATGTTGTACGTTGTTTTGAATATCGGTGATCTGCCCGTCCAGCAGACGGATGATTTTATCGCCAAAATTGGCAATGTGTGGATCATGTGTGACCATGACCAGCGTTTTGTGTTGCTCACGCAGCAGGTCGATGATGACATGCATGACCTCGTCGGACGTGTTGGAGTCCAGATTCCCCGTCGGTTCATCTGCAAAAACGATTTCGGGATTGGTCACCAGCGCGCGCGCAATGCCGACACGCTGCTGCTGACCGCCGGAAAGTTCGCCCGGTTTATGCTTCATATGTGTTTCAAGCCCGACGAACTCGAGCATCTTGGCAGCACGTTTCATGCGCGCCGTGCGCGGTACGCCGCGAAACGACAGCGGCAGCGCGACGTTTTCCAGCGCCGTGTAGTATGGCATAAGGTTGAACGACTGGAAGATAAAACCGATATGTTTCTGCCGAAAGAGGATCAATTCCCCCTGCGTCATGCGCTCAAGATGTTTGCCGGAGATAACGATTTCACCTGCCGAGACTTTTTCGAGCCCAGCAAGCACGTTGAGAAGCGTGCTTTTGCCCGAGCCGCTGCGCCCGATAATGGAGCAGATGTCGCCGGATTCGATTTTCAGATCGGCTCCGCGCAGCGCATGTACGCCGACGGTGCCGACACGATATGTTTTTTTTACGTTGCGAACGTCAATCAGCGTGTTTTGTTCCATCGCTCCTCCAAAAGACACTCAAATAAGTGTATTATTCGTACTAATACGCCTGTATATTACTCTGGATTCCGAATGATGTCAACGTCGTTTGAGAAATTATTGCAAACAACGTTGTACAATTGTGTAACATTTTAACGATTCATAACAACTACTGCTCATCCGAATTGGGCAGATAGACGAACTGAACTTGCGTTTTCATGTGAAGCGTGTAAAACGAACATTTTTCACGTATTTTTAGTTGCGCCGTCATTCTATATTTGATAGGATAAAACAAATATCTATTGATATAATAGGAAATCGGCGCAGTGCCGACCAAACGAGGCGATAACTATGCAAAAAAACTTCGGATTCGATACGCTGCAATTGCACGCAGGCTGGCGCGGAGATCCCGCGACCGGCGCACACGCCGTCCCGCTGTATCAAACGAGCGCATACTTGTTTGACAGTGCGGAAAATGCGGCGATGCAATTCACCGGCGAGGAGCCGGGCAGCATCTATACCCGTATTGCAAATCCAACGGTTTCAATATTGGAAGAACGTATCTGTGCGGTCGAAAACGGACGCACGACGGTCTGTTTTGCCTCCGGCATGGCGGCGCTGCTCGCGCTCGTGCTCAATCTCTGCGAACCCGGGGACGAGATTGTCGCGCTTTCTTCAATTTACGGCGGCAGCTATGCGCTGCTGTTCGACGAGATGGAGCATCGCTACGGCGTAGTCGCCAAGAAGATCGAGCCGGAAGACCTGATTGGACTTTCGGAAGCGATCAACGACAAAACGCGTTTGGTTTATTTTGAGTCTGTTGCAAATCCGCTTGCGAGCATTCCCGACATGCGATCCATCGTCGAGACGGCACATTCGGCGGGCGTACCCGTTGCGTGCGACAATACCTTTGCAACACCGTATCTTTTTGACTCAGCCGCAAACGGCGTCGATTATACGCTGCATTCCACAACGAAATACATCAGCGGAAACGGCACCAGCATCGGCGGGAGCGTGACCGACCTTGGTACGTTCAGCGTTGCCGGATCGCCGAGATTCCCGCAGTTTAACATGCCCGACGCCGCGCACCACAACCGTGTCTATGCCGATCTCGGCGGTGATGCGTTTGCCACGCGCCTGCGGGACTACTTTTTACACGACACGGGATTTTCCATGTCCCCGTTCAACGCATATCTGACGATTCTTGGTATGCAAACGCTGTCGCTGCGAATGCGTAAGCACGTCGAAAACGCGGACGCGGTGGCGAAATTCCTTGTAAAGAATCCTGCCGTTGAGCAGGTAAACTATGCCCGCCTGCCGGAGAGCCCGTATTTCGAGCGTGCGAAACAATATATGCCTAAGGGCGTCGGCAGCATTTTTACCTTCCGTATCAAAGGCGGACTGGAAGCCGGGCGGCGGTTTATCAATGCGCTCAAGTTGTTTGCGCTGGTTGCAAACGTCGGCGACGTGCGTTCGCTCGTCGTCCATCCCGCCAGCACAACGCATTCGCCGCTTTCACCGGAAGATTTGGAAAAGTGCGGCATTTCGCCCGATATGATTCGGCTCTCAGTCGGCATTGAGGACAAGGAAGATCTGATTGCCGATCTGGAGCAGGCGCTGGAAGCATCCCAAACGGTTTGATAGATTTCCTCAGACGATAAACCTTCGGATCGCCGGCGTAAAAGCAGGCGCGTTTATCGCGCCGAGAATTGTGAAACGGAAAGAGCAGGTTTCTTTATATGCCTATTAAAATACCAGACGGATTACCCGCAGGCGAAGCACTCGCGCAGGAGAATATCTTTGTTATGCCGCAGCAGCGTGCAATGGCGCAGGATATCCGCCCGCTGCACATCGCCATTATGAATCTTATGCCGACAAAGCAGACGACCGAGACGCAATTGCTGCGGATGCTTGCCAACACGCCGCTGCAGGTGGAAGTCACGCTGCTGCGTACCGGCACATACCAAAGCCAGAATACGTCGCCGGCGTATCTGAATTCGTTTTACCGCACGTTTGATGAAGTCAAGCACGAGCACTTCGACGGGCTGGTCATCACGGGTGCGCCCGTTGAGAACTATGATTTCAAGGACGTACAATACTGGGACGAACTGGTCCGGTTGATGGACTGGGCGGACCACAACGTGTATTCCACACTCTACATCTGCTGGGCCGCACAGGCGGGATTGTATCATTTTTATGACGTGGAAAAGCATCCGCTCAACAGAAAGCTGTTCGGTATCTTTTCGCATGTGGTGCTCAACCGTGCGCACAAACTCGTTCGCGGGTTTGACGAGACGTTCATGGCGCCGCACTCGCGACATACGACGATCTATGTGTCCGACGCGGCGAGAATCCACGATCTGGACATCATTGCCACATCGCAGGAGGCGGGGGTGTACCTTGCCGCATCACACGACGGGCGGCGCGTGTTTGTCACCGGCCACAGCGAGTATGATGCAAAGACGCTGGAGTTGGAATACCATCGCGACTTGGCGGCGGGCAAACCGATCCAGATGCCGAAGAATTATTACCCGAATGACGACGATTCTCTGCAGCCGGTCATCACATGGCGGGCGCATGGCGCACTGTTGTTTGCCAACTGGCTGAACTATTTTGTATATCAGGAGACGCCATACGACGTTTCCGCCATCACCGGTCGCGAAGACGGCAGGGCATAATATCCGACAAAATTCGTTTTCAGCTCAAAAACCGCTCCCGTACGGGAGCGGTTTTTGACTGTAAGAGAAGAAATGACAAATTGTTTATGATAAAATAATCTGACACAAACAAAAGGAGACTAAGAAATGCACCATCTTCCGGCGGCATATCTGGCGCGCATGAAAACGCAGCTCGGTGAAGACGGACTTGCCGCGTATCTGCGCGCAATGGATGATGAGCCGCATCGCGCACTGCGCATCAACACACTGAAAATCGATGCGGGTGCGTTTTGTCGGGCGGCGGATTTTGCATTAATCCCAACCGGAATGCTGCCGGAGAGTTTCTTTTTTGACGATAACGTTTCTATCGGGAAACATCCGCTGCATGTTGCAGGGCTTTGTTATGTGCAGGAACCGGCGGCGCAGGTTCCCGCGACGCTGGCGGATGTTCGACCGGGCATGACGGTGCTTGACCTTTGCGCTGCGCCGGGCGGAAAGACGACCCAGCTTGCTGGACTTATGCAAAACACGGGATTGCTGGTTGCCAACGAACCGGTTCGCTCCCGTGCCGACATTCTCTGCGGCAATATTGAGCGGCTTGGCGTAACGAATGCGCTTGTCACCTGCATGCGGCCGGACACGCTGGCGGATGCGCTTGGCGCTTGCTTCGACCGCGTTTTGGTGGACGCCCCATGTTCCGGCGAAGGGATGTTCCGAAAGGACGAAACCGCTGTGCGCGAATGGTCGCCGGAGCATGTGACAGCCTGTGCCGCGCGACAGGAACAGATTCTTGACAGCGCGGCAGCGCTTCTGAAACCCGGTGGAACGCTTGTCTATTCCACCTGCACTTTTTCGCCGGAGGAAAACGAGGATACGATCACGGCTTTTTTGAAGCGACACTCAAATTTTGCATGCGTGGGCATGCGGCGAATGTATCCGCATACGTCCGTCGGCGAAGGCCAGTTTATGGCGGCTTTACAGAAAGGTGGCGGCGACTCCGGACGCTCGGATTCGTTTTCTACGCCAAAGGCGGAGCACGTTCCTGTTTTTGACGCGTTTTACCGGGAGACTTTTGTTGGCGAACCGCCTGTGACAATGGCGCTGCCCGACGGGCGCGTGTTGATCCCGCCGGAGAAGATGCCGTTGGATACGCGTGGGTTGCACATGCTGCGCGCGGGCGTCCTCGCGGGCGAGGTGCGCGGCAACCGTTTTGTGCCGAATCATGCGCTCTGCATGGCAAAACCTATTGACGCGTTTCAGCGCGTTGTGCCGCTTTCAGGTGATGCGCTTGCCCGCTTTTTATCCGGTGAAACCGTACTCTGCGATTCAACATTTCCCGGTTGGTGCGCGGCGACCGCGCTCGGGTACCCGATTGGCTGGGGCAAGGCGGTAAACGGCGTGCTGAAAAATCACATCCCTAAAGGACTGCGGATCCGGTGAATTGTTTTTCTTTTAAGAAAAGCAAGCAAAAGAACTTGCATTTTATCTGGCTATGATTGAAGAAAGAAAAATTATGCTTGCAAAAAAGAATTCCAAAAAAATCTTTTCGGCCGCGTTTTTTGACCGCGACAATACGCTGATTCACAGAAATCCCGCCGCAGCAAAGCAACGCGCGGAGATGATTGAGCGTTGGTCGGGTAAACCGCTTGCCGTACCGGAAGATTTGTTTTTTCACGTGCTGAATGATCGGCGGCTAATGACCGTTGAAAACGAAATCGCATTCTGGAAAGAATATTTTGCCGAACTGCTCCATTCGCAGGGCGTTGAAAAACGCGTGAAAGTTCGCGCGGACGAAGTGTTCGATGCCTTCTGGTTAAAAGGCCTTGTCGCTTACCCGGAGACCGTTTTGGTACTGCGTTGGTTCCGGGAGCGGAGCTTTCGCATGGGTGTCATCAGCGATACGTTTCCTTCCCTTCAATTGACGATTGAAGCGGCGGGACTCGATGCATATTTTGACTGCTACGTCTGCTCGGATCAGGTCGGCGTAATGAAGCCGGAGCCGCTGATCTATCAAACAGCGCTGGACGCACTGGATGCGACCGCGCGCGAAAGTCTCTATGTGGACGACTATGACGTCGAAGCGGACGGCGCGCGCGACATGGGATTCACGGCGTTTCACATCTGCCGTGACGGCGAACCGAAAGAACAATGGGATATCGCATCTCTGTCCGAGATGATAGCATACTTATCCTGAACAAAGCAGCGATGAATCAGACGATCTGAAACAGCGCGCAAACCCATTGCAACAGTGAACGGAGCTCTTTTCGGGCCCTTTTTTCGCTGAGGAACAATACGATTTCTAATTTTGGGAAAAATAAGCTCATGCGTCTACAAACCATTTCGGGTCCTCGTAATATAAGTATGTGTCCCTGCGGCCGATGCGACAGGTGTAGCGGATTCCACATCCGCCGGCTTTCAGACTGGCGGCCCGGCGCACATCCGAAACGGACGTGATTTCAAACTTTCGGCCGTCTTCCCAGACGATCTTTTGCGGATGCATAATGCCTTCCTCATCGGTTGTGAGTTCCACGGCGACATAGGTTTTCATGCGTGGCCTCCAATCACACTATCCATAGTGTTGTTTTGCAAATACCCGACCGGATGGATCGTGTGGTCTTCCTTCGGCGCAAGCAGACCGATGCTCGTGTCCTTGAGGAAGAGTGCACGACCGATGGCGCGATAGCCGAAGCGTCGCCGGATATCGTCCACCGCCTGTTCCGCCGCTTCCGCCCGTCGGCGTGAAATCTCGTTGTCGAAAAGCGTGAGTTGCTCCGGGTCGGTATACGGCACGAGATCCGAGGCGGTGACGCTCAACGAGCGGATCGGCCTCTGCCACGCGTAGTTTGTCGTGAAAAGCTGCATGCAGGCGTGGGCGATTTCGCTCGCAATGTTGCTTGGATGGTCGAGCTTGGCCTGCCGGACAAATGTGGAAAGGTCCGTGTCCCGCACGCTCAACTGCGCTGTCCGCGCGCGCATGCCGTGTTCGCGCAGCCGCGCCGCAACGCTCTCGGTCAGCATATAGATGGTCAGGTAAATATCTTCATCGTTCACAAGGTCGCGCGGGGTGGTGATGCCGTTGCCGACGGACTTGACCGGCTGTTGGTCGATGGTGTACAAAACCGGCGCCACATCCAGCCCGTTTGCAAATGCGTGCAGCATAAGGCCGCATTTGCCAAGCTGTGCCTTGAGAAACGACGCGGATGCATTGGCCAGGTCGGCAATCGTAAAAATTCCATAGCGAGCGAGCTTTTTCTGTGTGGCACGGCCGACATAGAGCAGATCGCCCGCGGGTAGCGGCCAGGCGACTTCCTTAAAATTATCCGGCGAGACGACGGTGACCGCATCCGGCTTTTTGATGTCCGAGCCAAGCTTGGAAAACACTTTGTTGTTTGCAACGCCGATGGATACGGTGATGCCGAGTTCGGCGTGTACGCGTGTGCGAATCGTTTCCGCAAGGCCGCGCGCATCTTCTATGGTTTCGGTCGTACCGGATACGTCGATCCAGTTTTCGTCAAGCCCGAAGGCTTCCACCCGGTCGGAATACTCGCCGTAGAGAGCCCGTCCGAGCGCGGAGAATTTTTGATACGTCTCAAATTCCGGCTTCACAGTTACCAGCAGCGGGCACTTTTTCTTTGCCTGCCAGATTGCCTCGCCGGTCTTGACACCGAATTTCTTGGCCAGTTCGTTTTTGGCAAGAATAATGCCGTGTCGTGCTTCCGGATTGCCTGCCACCGCTACCGGGTACGGCCGCAGCGCGGGATCTAGGAAGCATGCCACCGATGCATAAAAGCTGTTAAAATCCGCGTGCAATATCCGGCGATTCATAGGCGTCGTTCCTGTCTGCTTAGAGTAAAAATCTTGCCCAAAGGTGGAGGAGCATAAAAGCGAACATGTGTTCGCATATATAGTATATCGCATTTTGTTAGGATGTCAAGCGTAGATATGATTGGAAGCATCCGACATGTGTGTAAAAACAAAGGAAAGCAAAGTATGGCGTTTTTGTGGAAAACCCCGCGGCTACTCGCTTTGCGGCATATGCATGTGCTATACTACCAGTATTGAAGCGGAAAAAGGAAACGATGACCCGGAATCAACCGCAGCAACAATCGAATATCGGCGCACGGGACGTTCTTTGCTCGGCATGGAAATTGTTTTGCACGCGTTTTGGCGCAATGTTGCGCTTTTTCTATCTGCATGCAGGGCTGATGCTGCTGGTGCTGGTAACGGCGGGTGTGTTTGTTGCAGCCGCCGTCTATGAACCGACATTGCTCGGCAGCCAGCGGGGCGGTTACCGCGCGGATATCATCCTGATTTTTTGCGGTGTTCCGGCAATTGTGCTGACGGCGCTATATATCGCCTATCTGCATCCGCGCGCGGTGATAGCAGCCTACGAAGCCTACGCGCTTGCGCTGTTCGGCGTTCCGCGCAGCGGACGTGCCGTTGGGAAAAACGCAAACGATGCGCATGCGCGTGCGTCCGGCGCATACTGGGCGGTGCTTTTTTGCCGGATTATCTGTGGTGCGGCGGCTGTTTTGATCGGCGTTGGAGCATCCGCTGTGGTAAAACGAATCCCCGGCGCGGACGAATGGCGCTTGATCGTTGCGTGGACGCTGGGTGTGATGGTTTTCTGGCAAACGCGACTGCCGGTCAGCCTTGCGATACCCGCCGCCGTTTGGGAAAACACGGGTGGCTTTCGTGCGGTAAAACGTGGTTTTCATTATTACCGGCACGCGCGATATGCCGCAGGCATGGCGGGGCTCGTTACGTTGATGGTTACGCTGCTGCTGATCATCGGCATCATGGGGGGGGCCGCGCGGATCGCGGGCGGCGACGCGCTGGCGATGACTGCAATCGCGGCGTTTATCGGTGCACTTATGTTGCCTTTTTGGGTGCTTATGCTATGTGCGGCGGATACGGCGGTGTATGCCGCGGCCTGTTGCGGCCGGACAGACATGAAACGATGGTATTATTGCTCGACGAGCTTAAAAAATAAAACGGAACGACGGAAGGAACATAATAGAATGAAGACAAGGGAACAGATTGACGCTTCTTTGAAATGGGACCTGTGCGACATCTATGCGTCCGAGGAGCTTTGGGAAGCGGACTATGCGAGCGCGCAGGAGCTGGTGAGTGCATTTCCGGTGAATGCGGGAAAACTTCATGAAAACGCGGACGCGCTCTACGCCGCGCTGGATGAAGAAAGCAAGCTGAGCCTGCTGATCGAACGGGTGTATTCCTACGCACACCTGCACAAAGATGAGGATAATGGCAATGTCTGTTATCAGGGCATGACCGACCGCGCCATTCAGCTTTATGTTTCCGCGGAGGCGGCTTCCTCTTTTGTGGAGCCGGAGATTTTGAGCATTCCACAGGAAACGCTGCGCGACTGGGCGAAGCAGGAACGATTTGAACGTTTCCGGTTCCGCATTTCGGATATTGACCGCCGCCGCGCGCACACGCTGACAACAGATGAAGAGCGTCTGCTGGCGATGGCGGAAGAGCCGCTCTCCGGCGCGGACAATATCTTTACCATGCTTTCGGACGTGGACCTCGACTACGGCACGATCAAAGACGAAAACGGCGAAGAAGCCAAGCTGACACACGGTTCTTACGGCATGTTCCTCGTCAGCCCGGATCGCCGTGTACGCCGCGACGCATACGAAGGACTGTACAAGGCCTACCGCGGCATGAAAAATACGATCACCGCGACGTATGCCACGTCCGTCAAGACGGACGTGTTTCGCGCGCGTACGCATAAATTCGACGGTTCGCTGGAAGCGGCGCTGTTTTCCAACGGCGTTCCGGTTTCGGTTTATGAACAGCTGATTGAGGCAGTCCACGAAAAACTGCCGACGCTGCGCAAATATCTCGATATCCGCAAGCGCGTGCTTGGTGTCGACCAGCTGGAGATGTACGACCTCTATGTGCCGATCGTGACCGATTGCGACATTCCGATGCCGTATGACGATGCAAAGTCGTTGGTAAAAGAAGCGCTCAAGCCGCTCGGCGCACCGTATGGTGAGTTGCTTGATAATGCATACACCAAAGGATGGATCGACGTTTACGAAACACCGGGCAAGACATCCGGCGCGTTTTGCGCGGGAATGTTCGGTGTGCACCCGTATGTGTTGCTCAACTTCCAGGGTAAGCTGGACGACGCGTTCACGCTCGGTCACGAACTCGGCCACGCGATGCACTCGCACTTTTCCAACACGGCGCAGCCGTATGAAACCTCGCAGTACCGCATCATGGTGGCGGAGGTTGCCTCCACCGTTAACGAAACGCTGATGACGTATCATCTGCTTGAGAACGAAACGGACAAGATGAAGCGCGCGTATTACATCACGCAGTTTCTTGAGTCTTTCCGCACGACGTGCTTTAGGCAGACGATGTTTGCAGAGTTTGAGCTCAAGTCCCACCGCATGGCGGAGAGCGGCGAACCGCTTACCGTCGACAGCCTTTCGGATATGTATCGCAAACTCAACGAACTGTATTACGACGGCGCGAATGTGGACGATAATATCGCGATCGAGTGGATGCGCGTGCCGCACTTCTACAATGCGTTCTACGTTTACCAGTATGCAACGGGGCTTTGCTCCGCGGTGAAGCTGGCGGACGACATCCTGCATCACGACGGGCTGGAACGCTATCTGACCTTCCTGCAAAGTGGCGGCAGTGATTATCCGATCGAGGAGCTCAAGGCCGCAGGCGTCGACCTGACGAAAAAAGAGAGCATCTTAGCTTCGCTCGATGTATTCACAGCATATGTGGACGAACTCGACGAGCTGATGAAATAACTGAATAATACAGAGGAGTATTAAAACGTATGGAAACCAAAGAATATGATGAAGCGCAGGCAAAGGCGTATATTCTGGACTGCTTCCAAAAACAGGGCGACTTTTCCGAGATTGCAGACGAAAAAAAGCTGGATGAAATGATCTCCGCCGTCATGAAATTCGATGCGGCGTTCATGCATGAAACCGGCGCGGACGAAGACGCGGTCTACGACGACGATGCAGCGTATGATTACCTGCACGACAAGATGATGGAACGGTTTCCGGATTTCAAGATGTACATGCTGCGGCTCGTTGAGGATTACATGGACTATAGCGAGCAATACCTCGACAGCCTCGGTCTGATCGATTGGGAATAAACCCGTGCCCGAAGACCCCGATTATCACACGTAAAAAACAGGCGGGTGTGCAAACCCCCGCCTGTTTTCACCTAAATTACAGGGCTAAAAGATTTGAAAAAATTAAATCGATAATTTAGAATCGATTACTTCCATTTTTTTAAAAAATACGTTATACTAAACAGAATTCAATTTAGTGTTATGTTTCGTTCGAAAGGAGACATCATGTATCGGATCGTAAAGAAGCGTGTTCTGCATGAAACGGTCACGCTGATGGAGGTGGAGGCGCCGTATATCGCGAAAAAGGCGAAAGCGGGTCAGTTCATCATTTTGCGCATTGACGAAGAAGGCGAGCGCGTCCCACTGACCGTGGCGGGAACGGACAAGGAACGTGGAACGGTGACCATCATCTTCCAGAAAGTCGGCTATACGACCAAACGGCTGGACTGTCTGGGCGAAGGCGACTTCCTGCTGGACTTCGTAGGACCGTTGGGCAAGGCCAGCGAACTGGAAGGAATGAAGAAGGTTGCGGTTATCGGCGGCGGACTCGGCGTTGCAATTGCTTATCCGCAGGCAAAGGCGTTACATGAACTTGGCGCGGAAGTGGACGTAATCGTCGGATTCCGCAACACGGACCTCATGATCCTGATCGATGAACTCAAAGATGCGAGCAAAAATCTCTATATCATGACGGACGACGGATCGAACGGACACAAAGGTTTCGTTACTAGCGCGCTGGAAGAGCAACTCAAGGCGGGCAAAGAATATGACCACGTGATTGCGATTGGCCCGTTGGTCATGATGCGCGCGGTGTGCAATATCACCAAACAGTATAATATCCCGACCGTGATCTCCATGAACCCGATCATGGTGGACGGGACCGGTATGTGCGGCAGCTGCCGCGTGACCGTCGGCGGCGAAACGAAGTTTGCCTGCGTGGACGGGCCGGACTTCGACGGATTCGAGGTCGACTGGGATGAAGCCATCGCCCGTGGCAGGATGTATAAAAAAGAGGAAGCCACGAGCATGGAACGCAAAGCCTGCAATCTCATGGACGTGGAGCTGCAGACCAAGCGGGGAGGAAACTGATATGCCGAATATGAGAATGACGAAACTGCCCGCACGCGAGCAGGATCCGAACGTACGGAATAAAAACTTTTTCGAAGTGTCGCAGGGCTATGATGAAGAGATGGCCATCGACGAAGCAAAGCGCTGCCTGAACTGCAAGCACAAGCCGTGTGTTGCGGGCTGCCCGGTCAACGTGCGCATCCCGGAATTCATTCAGCTTGTGACCGAGGGCAAGTTTATGGAAGCCTACGACGTGATCCGCTCGACCAACGCACTGCCCGCAGTTTGCGGACGCGTCTGCCCACAGGAGACGCAGTGCGAAGAAAAATGCGTGCGTGGCATCAAGGGGGAACCGGTCGCCATCGGCCGTTTGGAACGCTTTGTTGCGGACTATGCCATGACGCACGGCGCAAAGCCGACAGTTCCCAAGCCGGACAACGGCAAAAAAGTCGCCATCGTCGGCGGCGGCCCGGCGGGGCTGACCTGCGCGGGCGATTTAAGAAAGCTCGGCTACGAAGTCACGATTTATGAAGCACTGCACACGCCCGGCGGCGTACTTGTGTACGGCATTCCGGAATTCCGTCTGCCGAAGCAGCTGGTGCGCGACGAAATCAAGACCCTGCAGGATATCGGCGTAAAGATCGAAACCAACATGGTCATCGGTCGTACCATCACGATGGACGAACTGTTTGAAGAAGAGCAGTACGACGCGGTCTTCATTGGCAGCGGCGCGGGGTTGCCACGCTTCCAGAACATCCCCGGTGAAAACCTCAACGGCGTATATTCCGCCAACGAGTTTTTAACGCGCATCAACCTCATGAAGGCCTATACGTTCCCGGAGACGGATACGCCGATTCAGGTTGGCAAAAACGTCGCGGTGGTCGGCGGCGGAAACGTCGCCATGGACGCAGCGAGAAGCGCGAAGCGACTCGGCGCGGAGAACGTATACATCATTTACCGCCGCAGCGAGGCCGAAATGCCCGCGCGTGTGGAAGAAGTGCATCATGCCAAGGAAGAAGGAATTGTCTTTAAGATGCTGACCAACCCGACCGAAATTCTCGGCGATGAAACGGGACATGTCAACGGCATGACCTGCGTGGAGATGGAACTTGGCGAACCCGACGCAAGCGGACGCCGCCGCCCGGTGGTAAAACCCGGAAGCGAACATCCCGTGGACGTCAACACGGTCGTCATCGCCATCGGCAACAGCCCGAACCCGCTGATCAAGAACACGACGCCCGGCCTCGAAACACAGAAATGGGGCGGCATCATCGTGAACGAAGAGACCGGCAAAACGAGCCGCGATCACGTCTATGCCGGCGGCGACACCGTCACGGGCGCGGCGACGGTTATTCTAGCCATGGGTGCGGGTAAAACCGCCGCAAAGGCGATCCATGAAGAACTGAGCGCGCAACAATAAAGCATCACTCCTTTTCTTTCAGGAAAAGGAGCAAAAGAACTTCTCCTTGATGTACAATAAAAGGTGCAACAAGAGAAGCTCTTTTTGTTTTCCAAAGCCGGACAAAGAACGAAAAAGGAAACCGACGTTTACGATTTTATTATGAAGATACGAATTCCAAGACAATTAAAGCCCCTGGCGCGTGCATTCAAAAGCGCGGACATCAAAGTCTATGCGGTTGGCGGGTTGGTGCGAAACGCACTTTTAGATCTACCACCGTCGGACATCGACGTCTGCTCACGGCTGACACCGGACGAGATCCTTGCGCTCATGCCGGAGCACGCCATCCGCGTGATCCCGAAGGCGGCGGAGATGGGTACGGTTGAGCTGCACTTTGGCGACGTACATGTGGAGCACACAACCTTTCGCAGCGAGGCATATGGTGAAGGCGGGGCACACCGCCCGCGTTCGGTTGCGTTTGGCACATGCTTGGAGGACGATGCATACCGGCGTGACTTCTCGGTCAACGCCATGTATGCCGATCTTTCCACAGGTGAGGTGTTCGACCCGACCGGCGGAATGGCCGATCTGGAAAAACGAATTTTGCGCACGACAAGCGCAGACCCGGACGACATTATGCGATCGGACGCGCTGCGCGTTCTACGGCTTGTGCGCTTTGCCTGCGAACTGGGGCTGGCGATTGAAGACGGCACCATGCAAGCGGCCAAACGCAACGCCTCGAAGCTGATCGACATTGCGCCGGAGCGTCGACAGCAGGAGCTGATGAAGATTCTGGTTTGCGATGCGCGCTATCCCGCACTGGGCAACGACGAGATGCGTTCGCCCTTGCGCGCACTGAAGATGATGGATGAACTGAACTTGTGGGATGCGCTGATCCCGGCGTTCAATCAGGCGCGCGGCATGGCGCAGCGGCCGGACCACCACCGCTACGACGTGCTGACGCACAGCTTTCATGTATGCGCCGCAATGCCGCCGGACAAAACGCTTCGGCTGGCCGGGCTTTTGCACGACGTCGGCAAACCGGACTGCTGGCGGGAGACGAACAAGTTTTACGCACACGATGAATACAGCGAACGCATTGCAAAACAGGTGTTAAATGAATTGCGCTTTCCCAAGCGGACGATCAACGAGGTGAGTGCGTTGGTCGGCGGGCACATGTACGATATCCAGAATCAGGCCAAGCCGGACACACTCCGCGTTCGCTTTGCGGAGTGGGGGCGCGAACGGACGACGAACCAGATTTTGCTGCGCGAGGCGGATATTCGCGGCTGCGGTTACAATACGGAGTATGTGGCGCAGCGCTGGCGGCTGTTGTTCTATCAAATGCTCAATGACGGAACGCCGTTTTCCGAAAAGGAACTGAAGATTTCCGGTAGGGAGCTTATGAAGGCGGCCGGCCTGCCGGAAGGCGAGGCGCTCGGCGCGCTGAAACACGAACTATATCTGCACTGCGTAAAACACCCACAGGACAACAATACGCCGCGGCTGAAACAACTCGCCAAACGGCGAAGGAAGCAATGATAAAGCATATTTCGTGTAAAAAGAACGAATAGAATTAAGTGAAAGGCGCTTTTGCTTACTTTTTTTCAAGAAAAGCAAGGAGAATTGACAATTTCGACCGGTTACACGATAATGTAGAAAGTAATTTTTTAAGGGGATATGGTGATGGAAGAAGTAAAACACCCCCGGAACTTTATTGAAGAGTTCATTGAAGAGGATATACGCACAAAGGAGCCACGCGTGCAGACCCGTTTTCCACCTGAACCAAATGGATATCTGCACATCGGCCATGCAAAGGCGATCGCCATCGATTTCGGCATGGCCGAACAGTACGGCGGCACTTGCAACCTGCGCTTTGACGACACGAACCCGACCAGAGAAGACGTGGAATATGTGGATGCCATTCAGGAAGACATCCGCTGGCTCGGCTTTCAGTGGAACGAGGTTTTATTCGGTTCGTCCTATTTTGACCAGTGCTACGACCTTGCGGTCAAGTTGATTCAAAAGGGCTCTGCATATGTGGATGACCTGACAAAGGACGAAATGCGCGAATACCGCGGCACGCTGACGCAGCCTGGCAAAAACAGCCCGTACCGCGAGCGCCCGATTGCGGAAAATCTTGACCTGTTTGCGCGCATGCGCGCGGGCGAATTTTCGGACGGAGCAAAGACCCTCCGCGCCAAAATCGATATGTCGTCCCCGAATATCAACATGCGCGACCCTGCATTATATCGCATCAAACATGTATCGCATCACCAGACGGGAGACAAATGGTGCATCTACCCGATGTATGATTTTGCGCACCCCATTCAGGATGCGATCGAGGGAGTGACGCATTCGCTCTGCTCGCTGGAGTATGAAGCGCATCGACCGCTCTACAACTGGGTGGTTGATGAATGCGAATTTACGCATAAACCGCGCCAGATCGAGTTTGCGCGGCTGAATCTGACGGACACCATCATGAGCAAGCGCTATTTGCGCAGGCTTGTGGAAGAACACTATGTATCCGGTTGGGACGATCCGCGCATGCCGACGCTCTGCGCCATGCGCCGCCGCGGTTACACGGCGGTCGCCATTCGTGATTTTCTGGACCGCATCGGCGTTGCCAAGGCGGATTCCGTCGTGGACGCGGCCATGCTGGAGCATTGCGTGCGCGAGGACTTGAACGCAAACGCCGCCCGCCGCATGGCAGTGCTCGAACCGGTGCTGGTGGAAATCGACAACTGGCCCGAAAACAAAACCGAAAAGATTACGCTTGAAAACCATCCGAACGTTCCTGAAATGGGCGAACGCACGGTGCGCCTCGGCAAACGGGTGTACATTGAGCGCGCCGACTTTGCCGTTGAACCGCCGAGAAAATTCTTCCGGCTCAAACCGGACGGTGAGGTGCGGCTCAAAGGCGCATATATCATCAAATGCACCGGATGGGAAGCCAATGACGACGGCACGGTCACAAAGATCCACTGCACATTCGATCCCGACAGCAAGAGCGGCGAGAATGCGCGCAAGGTCAAGGGTACGTTGCATTGGGTGAATGCGGACGATGCGGTCGAGGCGGAATTCCGCCTGTATGACACGCTGATGACGAATGAAGGCAGCGAGGCGGACAATGATGAAGAGGAAACGACGGTCGAGAAGGACTTTGTTGACAAGCTCAACCCGAATTCTCTGGTCGCGATGAAAGGCTTCGTCGAGCCCGCGCTTGCGGACACGGAACCCGGTGAGCGGTTCCAGTTTATGCGGGAAGGCTATTTTTGCACCGATTTGGATTCCCAACCCGACGCGCCGGTCTTCAACCGTACGGTTGGGCTGAAAGACAGCTATAAGGGCTAGTTCTTTCTTTTCAGTGAAAAGAAAGAATCAAAGAAAAGCTGCTTTTGTATTTTGGAAATATTCTAGTGGAATAGAAAATTCTTTTGTTTACTTTTCTTTTAAGAAAAGTAAGAAAAGTGAAATTTAGGAGCGATTCATGGTAAGAACTCGATTTGCCCCGTCTCCGACGGGTTATATGCACCTCGGCAACCTGCGAAGTGCACTCTATACATATCTTTATGCCAGAAAACACGAAGGCAAATTTATCTTGCGCATCGAGGATACCGATCAGGCGCGTTATGTTGAAGGCGCGGTGGACGTGATCTATAACACGCTGAAAGATATCGGCATGCAATGGGACGAAGGCCCGGACATCGGCGGCGACTATGGCCCGTATGTTCAGAGCAAGCGCAAGGATATGTATCTGCCGTATGCAAAACAGCTTATTGAGGCTGGCAAAGCGTATTATTGTTTCTGCACAAAAGAAGAACTGGATGCGCGGCGTGTAGAAAGCGAGCAAAACGGCGAAGTCTGGAAGTATGATAAGCACTGCCTGAACCTTTCGCCGGAGGAAGTTCAAAAAAAACTCGACGCGGGCGAATCGTATGTTATCCGGCAAAACGTGCCGCTGAGCGGTGAAGCGTCGTTTGATGACGTGATCTACGGCCATATTGCAGTGGATTGCGCCGATTTGGACGACATGATCCTCGTCAAGGCGGACGGAATGCCGACGTATAACTTCGCCAACGTGATTGACGACCACACCATGGGCATTACGCACGTCATGCGCGGCAACGAATACCTTGCCAGTACGCCGAAGTACAATCTGCTTTACGATGCGTTCGGCTGGGAAAAACCGGTCTATATCCACATGACGCCAATTATGCGCGACGCAACACATAAGCTTAGCAAGCGCGACGGTGATGCGTATTACGAGGATTATCTGAAAAAAGGATATCTAAAGGAAGCGATTGTCAACTATGTCGCTCTGCTCGGGTGGAGCCCCGGCGATGATCGGGAGTTCTTTACTCTCGCAGAACTCTGCGAAGCGTTTGACGTGGACGGCATGTCGAAATCGCCCGCGATCTTCGATGTAAATAAGCTCACGTGGATGAACGCGGAGTATGTTCGCAAGCTTTCACCGGAGGATTTTACTGCGTATGCCATGCCGTATTACGAGCAGACGGGTCTTGCGGGGATGGACACGTCCGTGCTGTGCCGAATTTTGCAGCAGCGCACAGAGGTGTTTACGCAGATTCCGGACATGGTGGATTTTCTGGTGAAACAGCCGGAGTACGATGCGGAGCTTTTCACCAACAAAAAGAGTAAAACCAACCCGGAGGTTGCCGCGGAAGTGCTTGATCTGGCGATTCCGATTCTGGAAGATTTACCGGAGTGGACGGAGACGACGTTGCACGATTCGATGCTCGGCCTTGCGGCGGAAAAAGGCATGAAGAACGGCACGGTGCTCTGGCCGGTGCGTATCGCCATGGCGGGCAAAGCGGTCACGCCCGGCGGCGCGTTCGAAATCGGCGTGCTGCTTGGCCGCGAAGAGACGCTCAGACGGTTGAAAGCCGGACGGGCGAAACTGTAATTTCTTTCTTTATAAAAAAGAGAGAAGCAAAGAAAACTTCTTTTGCTTACTTTTCTCTAAGAAAAGTAAGAGCCAAATTCTTTTGTTTTACTTTTCTTTTAGGAAAAGTAAAGGAGGTATCCTTTTATGAAACTTGGAGTGATCGGTCTGCCGAACGTCGGCAAGAGCACGCTCTTTAACGCAATCACGCAGGCGGGTGCGCAGGCCGCGAACTACCCGTTTTGCACCATCGAGCCGAACGTCGGTGTGGTCGCCGTGCCGGACGAACGGCTGGACGTTCTTGCAAAGATGTATAATCCGGAGAAATACACACCCACCACAATCGAGTTCGTGGATATCGCCGGCCTTGTTCGCGGAGCGAGCCGCGGTGAAGGACTCGGTAACAAGTTTTTGTCGCACATTCGCGAGGTGGACGCCGTCGTGCATGTTGTGCGCTGTTTCGAGGATGAAAATGTCGTGCATGTGGACGGAAGCGTCGATCCGGAGCGGGATGTTGAAACCATTTCGCTTGAACTGGTCTTCGCCGATATGGAGACGGTGGAAAAACGCACCGAGCGCGCAAAAAAGTTGTTGAAAACGGGAGACAAAAAACTGCCGGGCGAAATCGAGCTGCTGGAGCGCGTCTATGCGCATCTGGAGAGCGGAAAACCCGCACGGAGGATGGACGTTACCGAAGAAGAAGCGGAGACGATCCGCGGGTTGTTTCTTTTGACGAGTAAGCCGGTGATCTATGTCGCCAATGTCGCAGAAGACGAGATCGGCGCCGAACCGAGCGAACACGTAAAGGCACTGTACGAGTTGGCAAAGGACGAAAATGCCGAGGCGCTGACTATTTGCTGTAAACTCGAAGAAGAGATCGCTGAACTCGATCCCGCCGAAAAAGATGGATTCTTAAAGGAACTCGGCATTGAGGAATCCGGCCTCGATCAGCTTGTTAGGGCGTGCTACCGTTTGCTTGGGCTGATCAGCTATCTGACGGCCGGGCCGAAAGAAGTCCGCGCATGGACGATTACGCGTGGAACGAAAGCACCGCAGGCCGCGGGCAAGATCCACACGGACTTTGAAAAAGGATTTATTCGTGCGGAGATCGTACCATTCGATACGCTTGCCGAGCTGGGCTCCATTGCCGCATGTAAGGAAAAAGGACTCGTCCGCAGCGAGGGCAAGGAATACGTGATGCAGGACGGCGACGTAACGCTGTTCCGGTTCAACGTTTAGTTTGATAACAATAGCGCCGTGCAATTTGCACGGCGCTATTGTTTATTTGTGCATTATTCACCCTTCATATCAATCACGGTCGCTTTCTTTTGCAGCACGTCTATGCTGAGCTGAACCGATTCGCCGATTGCCGCGTCAATGTCGTCATCCGTCACGCCAAGCGGCAGGCAGCCTTCCGCCCTGTCTATAAACAGTTCGTCGGTTTGCATGGCGACGAATTTTTTCATAAGCAATCCACCTTCGGTGCCGGCTTCTTTGCGCTGCTTATCGATTTTTTTGCACTCATGGCGAACACCCAGTCGGGGATCGTGATGATGCGCTTATTTGGAAAGCCCATGTGCTTGTACATAATGGAAAGCAGCTGTTTCCATGTCATGTTATACCAGCCAATGGGATATGCATTCCCACCAGTGTTGTTTTCGATACCACCCGCAATGGCCTCGCCAACCTGGCGAACGGTGACCATTGTCGTTCCGCCGCGCGGGTAGAAGGCGGCGCCTTTCATGCCGAGCAGCATCTCAACGAGAAACACCCAAACGGGTTTACGTCCTTTCTGGGCGCCGAAGATATACGGCAGTTCGAGGATGGCTACGCTGAAGTCATCGTCAGCAAACGAAAGCGCCATATTCTCCTGGTCGATCCGACTGCGGATATATGGATGCCATTTTGTAAGCTCCAGCTCCGGTCGGGTTTTGGCAAAGTAGGAAAAATAGGATCCTGCGACGACCGCGCGTTTTACACCGCTTTGCTTTGCAATGCGCAAAAGCCGTTCGAGCGGCGTAATGTTGTACTTCTTAAAGAAGTCGTAGATGGGCGCGGGGCCTTCAATGCGTTCGTCCACACCAGCGGCAAAGACGAACCCCTCAACGCCTTCAAACTGCTGTTTTAGTTCTTCATCCGTCATATCGTTTATGTTACCGAGTGTCAGCGTCATCTCCGGCGGAAGCAAAGCGCCCTCCGGCAAAGGCGGAAGCGCGATGGAATGAACCGAATGGCCGCGTTTGATGAGTTCACGCGCACCCTGGCTGCCAAGCAATCCTGTTCCGCCGATCATCAGTATCTTCATGTCGACACCTCCTGTTTGTTATAGATAGAGTATAGCGTATCAGTATGCGTTTGTCTGCGATAACATTACATTCAACGCTTGTAAATGATAAAAGGCCGTTTTACAATTGCGTTGCGGCCTACCAAGGAAAAACACGATGCGGTTGGTAGTCCGCACACGAGTTATTTTGCGAGTAACCTGCCCACCAGGGGTTGTCCGCCATCGGAAAAAAGACGGCCGCGGACAGGAGGATGCGATGTGGTTAACATTGCATGTACGGTTTTCTTTGAGGACCCGTTCTGGGTTGGTGTTTGGTAAAGAACGGATGACCGTTCATTTTGCGTCGCAAAAGCGACGTTTGACGCGCAGCCGAGCGACGCGGAAGTTTGGGCATTTGTGCTGGAGCGCTACTATGCGCTTGTGTTTTCGAAACCGGAATTTGGCGACATAGCGCGAAGAACCATGGAAAATCCCAAACGGATACAGCGAGAAGCTGCCCGCGCTGTTTCAACGACCGGTATTGGAACAAAAGCGCAGCAGGCGCTGAAGGCGCAGCACGAGGCCGGTAAACAGGCGAATAAAGAGCTGCCCCGCGAGGAGAAACGCGCACAAGACGAGCAAAAATTTCTGCTTCGACAGAAAAAGAAGAAAGCCAGACACAGAGGGCATTAGCCCGCGGTGCCGCCTGGAGGAAGAGCTTCAGGCAACGCTTTTGTTGCGCCAAAGTGTGGAAGGCCGGGTGGCAAAGGTGGTACAATATCGTTGTCGATAAAATTGACACGGGGGAACCCTATGCGAAAAACGGACTGGTTTATCATTGGCGGCGTATTGCTGCTTGCATTGGTTGCGTTTGCCGTTTCGCGGCTTGTCCAGCCTGCGGATTCTACGGCGACGGTGACCATCTATGTCGGCGGGGATGTGTATGCGCGCATATCGGCGGACGACTACCAAACTATCACCATCGATCAGGGCGACGGCAAGGTGAACGTTGTCGTCATTGACGAAAGCGGCGTAAGGATGGAGTCGTCCACCTGCAAAAACCAGCTTTGCGTCAAACAAGGCGTGATTGATACACACACGCATTCCGACGATATCCTGATGAACAACTGGATTATCTGTATGCCAAACGGTGTGTCGATTGAAGTTACGGGCATAGAGGAGGGCGGACAGTGAGCGGCGGAAAAGCGGATGTAAATACAATCACGCGCCTCGGCATCCTCACGGCGGTCGCGCTCGTGCTTGGCTATATTGAGCATCTGATCCCGATTACGGCGATTCCCGGCATCAAGCTGGGCCTTGCAAACACAGTACTGCTGTATGCGCTGTATCTTCTGGATACAAAAAGTGCAACGCTTTTGATGATCCTCAAAGTTGGCCTGTCCGGGATTTTGTTCGGCGGATTTGCGGCTATGCTGTATAGCTTTGCAGGCGGAGTGGTGAGCCTCATCGCCATGATACTGGTTAAAAAGATGAAAGGTGTCAGTGTGGTTGGCGTCAGTGTATGCGGCGCGGCGGCACACAACATCGGGCAAATAATCGTTGCCTGTTTCGTGGTGGAAACACGCGCGGTGCTGGCCTATCTGCCCGTGCTGCTGGTTGCGGCAGCGATCACGGGAACTTTGACTGGTGTCATCGCCAAATATACGTTCCGAGGGCTGAAACACAGCGGTAACGGCACCGGAAAAAGTGCACAGCGGGAGCGCTTGCAAAAACAGGATATCCAACCTAGTAAAAAACAAGGTTAGACTTGCGAAACCATCCAAAACATGGAATAATGCCAACAGGCGCAATGCGCTGGGAGGAACAAAGGAACGAAGTATCAATTTAGCATAATCGCAATCATATGCGCGGCTGTCTTCCTGCTCGGCGGATGCATGACGTCCAAAGAGCCACAGCGGTATGAGCAGACTTTTTTCGATGTGTTCGACACTGTAACGACAATCGTGATTTACGACACAAGCGAAAGGGCCGCATCCGCACATATAAAAGAAGCACATGCGCTATTAACAGAATATCACCAGCTTTACGATATCTATCATGCATACAGCGGGCTGAACAACCTTTACACCGTCAATGAAAGCGCGGGAATCGTACCGGTTGCCGTGGATGAGAGAATTCTTGACCTCGTTGCATTTGCAAAGGATATGGATACGCTGACAAACGGTCGAATGAATGTTGCAATGGGCGGTGTGCTCACCATTTGGGCGGACTATCGGCAGGCCGGGTTGGACGATTCGGACAATGCTGCACTGCCGCCGATGGAGTTGCTGGAGCAGGCGGCGGAGCATGCGAACATTGACGATATCGTGATCGACCGCGCGGCGGGCACGCTTTACCTTGCGGACGCGGGCTTGCACGTCGACGTGGGCGCAGTCGCAAAAGGATATGCCGTGCAGCAGGTCATGGAACAAATGAAGAGAGACGGCGTTACATCCATGCTGCTCAGTGCGGGCGGCAATGTCTGCGCAATCGGAACGCGCCCGGACGGCACGAACTGGAAGGTCGGCATTCAGGATCCGTATTCGGGCGGCTATCTCAAGGTTGTAAATGTGGACGGACAAAGCCTCGTCACCAGCGGCACATACGAGCGGTATTATACCGTGGACGGTGTGGATTACCATCATATTATCGACCCGGCGACGCTGATGCCGTCGACACACTATGATTCCGTGTCGGTGCTGACGGTGGATTCGGGACTGGCGGATGCCCTCACAACAGGGCTATTCAGCATGCCGCTGGAAGAAGGCATGGCGCTGGTCGAATCGCTGGACGGCGTGGAAGCGTTGTGGATTTCTCATAACGGAATGCAAACGCCGAGCAGTGGATTTTCCGCGTTTGCGACAAATTATGAAAACTGACCCGTGGTGGGGAAATTGGGACCACGCGGGTATGATAAAAAGTTTAAAGCAGAGTGATTCATACGGAAAGGGGCAGAAAACACAATGTACTGTACAAGAAAAGTAACCGACGATATCACGTGGGTTGGCGGAGACGACCGAAGGCTGATGCTGTTTGAAGGGGTCTATTCGATTCCGGACGGCGTTTCCTACAACTCTTATCTCATAATGGACGAAAAAACCATTCTGTTTGACACTGTGGACAAGGCCATCGGAAAGGTTTTCTTCGAAAACGTGGCGCACGTGCTTGACGGGCGCAAGCTGGATTACGTCGTCGTTCAGCATATGGAGCCGGACCATTCCGCAACGCTGATGGACCTGCTTTGCCATTATCCCGAGGTCAAGGTGGTTTGCAACGCAAAAACGAAAGCCATGATCGAGCAATTTTTTGTCGAGGATATCGGCGAGCGCGCCATTCTTGTGAAAGAAGGCGAAACGCTATCCACCGGCAAGCACGAATTCATGTTTGTCATGGCGCCGATGGTGCACTGGCCGGAGGTTATGTTCACCTTTGACAAAACCGACAAGATCCTGTTTTCCGCGGACGCATTCGGAACGTTCGGTGCGCTTAACGGCGCGTTGTTTGCGGATGAAGTGGACTTTTACGGCAGTGCGTTTATGGAAGAGGCACGGCGCTATTATGCAAACATTATCGGCAAATATGGACTGCAGGTGCAGTCCGCACTGAAAAAAGTCGGTGCCTTGGACGCGCAGATGATCTGCCCGCTGCACGGGCCGGTGCATCGCAAAGACTTCGGTGCATACATCGAAAAGTATCGACGCTGGAGCAGCTATGAACCGGAAGAGACGGGCGTACTGATCGCATATGCGTCCATATACGGCAACACGGCGAATGCGGCGGAAATTCTCGCCTGCCGCCTGCGCGACGCGGGCGTGACTGTCGCCATGTTTGACGTTTCCGTCGACGCAACTTCCAAGATTGTATCGTCGGCATTCCGCTACAGCCATCTGGTGTTTGCCTCATCCACCTATAATGCGGGCATCTTTATCACAATGGAAGAATTGCTCCGCGACCTTGTGCTGCACAATATCCAGAACCGCACGGTCGCGTTTATTGAAAACGGTTCTTGGGCGCCGCAGAGTGGAAAACTCATGAAAGCCATGCTTGCCGAACAAAAGAACATGAAGTTTCTCGACAACATGGTCACCATTCGCTCGGCAATCAAGGATTCGCAAAATGAAGAGATGGATGCGTTGGTCGGCGCAATTACCGCGACCATCGATGTTCCGAAGGTGACGGAAGTTCCCGCGGGCGAAATTGAGAACGCGGCGTTATTTACCATCAGTTATGGCCTGTTTGTATTGACCGCCAAGGACGGGGAACGCGACAACGGCTGCATCATCAATACGGTCACGCAGATCACCAACACGCCGAAGCGGATTTCGATTGCCGTGAACAAAGGCAACCTGACGCATGACATGATCCTTAAAACCGGCATTCTCAATATTTCGGTTTTGACCGAGAGTTCCAAGTTCGATCTTTACGAGCGTTTTGGATTGCACAGTGGCAAGGACGTCGATAAGTTTAAGACGTTTGACGCGACTGAGCGCAGCGCAAACGGGCTGCTCTACGTGACGGAAGGCGTGAACGCGCTGATGAGCGGAAAGGTGATTTCCGCCGTGGACTACGGCTCGCACACGCTGTTTGTCGCCGACCTGACCGAGGCGAAAAAACTTTCGTCCGAACCGTCGGTTACCTACGCGTACTACCGAAAAAACATCAAACCGAAACCGACCGAAGAGCAAAAGAAGAAAAAAGGCTGGCTCTGCACCGTCTGCGGGTATATCTACGAAGGCGACGTTTTGCCACCGGACTTCATTTGCCCTGTGTGCAAGCACGGCGCTGAGGTCTTCGTCCGGCTGGAGTAAGCCAAGCCGTTAAACAATGAGTCTTTTAGCAGACAAAAAGCGCAGCCGAATGGCTGCGCTTTTATGTTGGTTATTGATTCGGTTATTCGATCACTTCGATGGCCAGCGGGAATTTGCTCATATATTCACAGCCATCCTTTTGAATCAGGATCGGGTTTTCGTAACGGAAACCGATATCCTCGTCCGGGCAGGCATACTGCATGGCACAGATGAGCACTTCATTTTCCATATAGGCGTGGTCGGGGTCGGTCCAGTATGCAAACGGGCCGTCGTGGCGGCCGATGCGCCATTCGTCGCCGAGCATGCCAATGCCGTGTTCAAAACCCGGCACCATGAAGTCTGCAAAGCCGCGGTCTTCGGCAAACGCCATCATCTCCTCCGCCAGTGAAGACGGCGAGACGCCCGCTTTGTAGGACTTGAGTGTCAAATCGACCATGTCCACAAAGTTCTTTGCGTGCCAGAGCTGGCGGTCGGATGCAGGCGCGATGAGATAATTGTGGCTGTGGTCGCCGCAGGCCAGGCCAAACAGAGCGTGGATGTCAACCATCAAGGGTTCACCCGCTTCCACTTTCTTTGTGGTCGCAGGTGTACAGGCGCCGCCTGCAAGACCGGTGCGGTATCCGCAGGCGATTTCGTTGCCGCCGGTGAATGACCATTCCCATGTGCTACCCGCTTTGCGCATGGCATATCCGGCAAGGCCGGCGATCTCGGTCTCCGTCATGCCTTTCCAGCCGCCGTTCTTGATGGCGGCGAGTACGGCTTCGTGACCGATGTCGACAATGCGGGACGCCTCGCGGAAGCGGTTGATCGTACCGATGTCCTTGATCATCTGCAGTCGGTCGACGATTGCATGCGCGTTGACGAGCGTGCAGTCCGGCAGGGCTTCTTCGAACGCCTTGTATTCGTAGTAGGTCAGATACCCTTCCGGCAGGTAATTTGACATGCCGGCTTCCACGCCGACGCGCCCGCCGTGCGGCAAATATTCCTTAATGAGGTCGGAAATCTGTGTGATCTGATCCTGTCCGCCCATGGGAGCAAAACCGAGCACATGATCTTCGTCCAGCCAGCTGTCGTCCGCCGCGCGCGCCGCGTCAATGACGAATGTGAACGCGGTCGGAAGGCCGTCCGCCGGTATGACGATGAAACTGCGCCACGGGAAGAACGCGTCCGTCGTCCAGCTTGTGGTGCGCAGTCGCGAACCGAGATAAAGGTCGATTTTTTCTTCCGCCATGCCTTTTTGGATGGCCTTAATGCGTGCGGGGAAGTCAATATAATACGGGCTTGATTTGTCAAACATGATTCGTTCCCTCCTTAAAACTCGGTTTCGATGGTCGCGATGATTTTATTCAACCGGTCGGAAAGCGAGGCAAGTTTCAACGCTTTGACCATGTTTCCTTTGAGTTTTAACAGGCCGCCCATCAGTGCTTTTTGTGAGCCGAGTTCCGCGCGGGAAATCTTTGCGAACACGTCGTAGTTGCCGGAGATGGTGAACTCCGCTTTCGGTCCCTGACCAACGCCGACCTGCACGCTGTCTACGGTGCCGTCTTTAAAGCCGACATAGAAATAATGCGATTCGCCGTCCGGACAGTTGAAATAAACGTTGTTCATAGAAGAGGAAAGGTTGTTCATTTTCTCCGGGGTGAGCCGCTCTTTCAGCTTGCGCTCCACCTCGGCGCGCCATTCTTCGGAAAGATACTTGACCATGATTTGTTGCTCCTTTCAATGATGCATACTTTGATTTGCCGTTGGATTTGACCCCGGGCCAGAACGCCGGGGTAAGCTATTTTGAACCGGTACAACAAAGAAGTGCGCCGGTTTTTATCTATGCGTTTAGAACGCCGTTGAGAATAAGCTCCAGCGTGATGGGCAGATACCGGCTTGTGTATTCGTCTTCGGAGTTGATGTACGTGTGGATAATGAAATTTTTATATATGGAGAACAGCACCTCGGCAACACCCGACTCGTCCAAATCGCGGAATTCGCCGGTTTGCTTGCCAAATGCAAGGATGCTTTCGATCATTTTTACAGAATCGCCGTTGATTTCTTCATACGGGTCGACGGTCGGAAACATGGGGAAGATCGTCGGGTCGTTTTTCAGCAAGCTGCAAAACTCCGCGTCTTTCGCCAGGTAATACAGCGCACTGTCGCACAGCGCCGTGAGTTTTGCGCGTGCCGTCGTCTGCACGTCGACGGCCTGCTTGACGCTATACTGCCAACGGAGCATGACATAGCGCACGGTCTGTTCGTAGAGGTCGCGTTTGCCGGTGGTGTAGGCGTAGATGGCGGGCGTGGTCAGTTCCAGCTCGTTTGCAATGTCCTCCAGCGTCGACTTTTTGTAGCCGTACTGCGAAAACACTTTGAGTGCCGCGTCTAAAACCAGCTGTTCGTCAAGTTTGTTGCGCATAATTGATTACCTCGCAATGAATCGATTGGCTGATGACAAGAAAAGATTATAAATGAATAAATGAACGATTAATTAAATTATAACATAAAGATTGCACATTGCAAGTGGGATTTTTCACGCAAAAAAGCCTCCGCAAACCGTGCGGAGGCTGAAAGGTGATTTATCAGCGTTTTTTCCGTTTTTGCCAGGGATATACGACGTGCTGCTTAATCTCCGGGTGCTTGTCTGCATAGCGGTAGATGTATAGCAGACTTCCTATCAGAAGCGCACAGATCAAAACGATATGGAGAAACGTTATAATTCCCCAAGCGACATCCTTTTGCGGCATCTCAAAAAACACGCGTTGTTCACCGTTTTGCTCCTGCGTAATCGCGTAACGGAACAATGTACGGCTATAGGTATACTGTACGCTGTTTTGCTCGTCGGACATACCGAATCCGTAGGATGAATCGTAGAATGATTCGTCGGGCGCACGAAAATCGTCAATTTTGAACAAATCTCCATGTTCGGGATCACTTTGGTTAAGGTCGTATACCGTTATATGGTTACTGCGTGCATAGGAAAGTAAGTTTTCATCCGATATCCATAGCGTTTTGCGCTGGTCAAAGGATGGCAAAATGCGTTCAAATTGTCCGTCCGTTACAATGTATCCGCCACTGCCGAAGAGCAGATATAGGCGTTGCTGATTGTCCACCGCAAACGATTCCGGGAATGCGTGCGCGTTTCCGCTGGCATATTGCGAAACAGGCAAAACCAAACCAATTGCCAAAGCGGATAAAACCGCGAACAGATAATAGAATGTTTTTGGTAATTTGTCGATGTGGACTACCATTGCTGAAACTCCTGAAATTGACTACTTTAATGCCTAACGATCACTCCCATGCCCGGCATGTTTGGCGTTTGCATCACTATGACTCATATTAATTAGCAGGAATATCAGGATACCTGCGGCGAACACCACGATGGAAAACGCGACGACTAAATTCCAGACAAAGTCCTTTTGCGGCATCTCAAAAAACACGCGTTGTTCACCGTTTTGCTCCTGCGTAATCGTGTAACGGAACAATGTGCGGCTATAGGTATACTGTACGCCGTTTTGCTCGTCGGTCATGCCGAATCCGTAGGACGAACCATAGAATGACTCATCGGCCGCACGAAAATCGTCGATTTTGAACAAATCTCCATGTTTCGGATCACTTTGATTGAGATCGTATACCGTTATATGGTTATTGCGTGCATAGGAAAGCAAGTTTTCATCCGATATCCATAGCGTTTTGCTTCGGTCATAGTATGGCAAAATGCGTTCAAACTGTCCGTCCAACACGACATAACCGCCGCTGCCGAAGAGCAGATATAGGCGCTGTTGATTGTCCACCGCGAATGCTTCCGGGAACGCATGTGCGTTTCCGCTGGCATATTGGGCTGTCAACAGAAACATGGAGCAGAATGCCAAAGTGCCTATTATAAATAACACAAGAAATAATTTTGGACGCTTTGTGAGATCGATTACCATTCTTGAAACTCCTGAAATTGACTATTTTAATGCTTGGCGATCACTCCCGTGCCCGGCAAGTTTAGCGTTTGCGCAGTTGCCAAGCCAGAATTTTGGGAAACAGACTTGCAGCAGATAAATCCATCAACTCACCACATTGTCCGCCATGCTGCCGCAGCTTTTCCAGAATTCATCCGCGCGCTGCACCCATGCGTCAAAGTCCACTTCATTTTCCGGGTATTCGGCATAGAGTGCTTCCGCGCGACCACCGTTTTTCATACCGTTCAGCAGTGCACGGATGGTGGCGATCTTAAGCTGCCCGGTCAGCACGCCGCCAAGCATCTTGACTGCCATGGAGAGCATTTCGCCCGTAGAGAAGACAAGCGGATCGCCACTACCGAGACTGGCAAATGTTTTTTCGCTGAAGACGACGTCCTTTTTAAAGAAGAAGTCGTTTTCCTTTGCGCTGGACGCAACCGCGCCAATCAGCGTTGCAAGCTGCCCTGCAAACGCCTTACCCTGTGCGTCCACATAGCGCTTGTTGATCGGCCAGAGCCGCGCGCGCGTGAGGTAGCCGTCTTCGTCGAGCAAACGATTGACCACGTCCGCTGCAATCTCAAGCTGCACCATGCTCGCAGTTACGCCTTCTCCGCAGGAGGGCTTTGTCAGGCAGGCCGCGTCGCCGGAAGCAAGAAACCCGTCCGCGATGAACGAGTACGGCGGGCGGCGATATGGCGTTGTACCGCGCTCGATACGCTTGAGCGTGTAGCGCGGAAGCTCGATGGCCTTTTCAAACTCCGCAAACACTTCTTCGCCGAGGTTGTAGGAAAGGTTTGCGCCGACGCCCAGAATCGCGCCGTCGGGATTGCCTTCCGGTGCTTCCCATGTTTTGTAATATGTCCACCCGCGCGATTGTTTTACATAATCCTTTGGGTCATGATAGGTCACATAGCGCAGGATAACATAAAACTTTTCCGTATCGTCGATTTCAAAGTTCTCGACGCCATAGCCGTCCGGCAGCTTACGGCGCGCAACGGACGGGATGCCGGAGCAATCGACGACAAGCTTTGCACCGACCTGATGTGTTTGACCATCTTTTTCATAGGTTGCGCCGACAATCCGACCATTGTCGAAAAGAAAATCAACAAACGACGCACCGAGCAGAATGTTTGCGCCCGCGTCCTGTGCCCAGCGGTTCATGCGCGCGATATAACGCGGCATGTGCATGCCGACGGTCGTGCCGCTGTTTTGCTTTGGGTAGCGGCCATAGGCGGAGTAAGTGCGTCCACCTGTGAATTCAAACGCAAAGTCGTCATCCTGCTCCGGCAAGGGTATGCCGAATTTCTCGAAATCCGGCTTTCCAACATGGAAAATGTCCAGCCGCTGACCAAGCGTCTCTTTGGTCAGCTTGTCGATGACCAGTACGCTGTGTCCCGCCTCGGCGATTCGCCGCGCGAAAAAACTGCCGGCGGTTGCCGCGCCGACGATCAAAACATCAAACTGCTCCATGATGGCCTCCGTAAAATTTTGTTGTGAATGCGCAATCGTTTGTCAAAAGATTTGTTTCTGCATGGAATTACATTCAGTATAGCATACGAAAAAAGAGCAAGGAAGTTCTTGCTCATAGGATCCATGGAATAATCGACAAATACATTTAAATTAGAAAAAATGACACGCTAGTCGCTCGTCTCCAGCGAGCGAATCAACGTGAGCGCAACAAGCCTACGCGTTTGACGCGCGTCCATGGCCAGCTTTTCAATATACCGGTGAGCGCTGGCTTCATCCATGCCGCGCCGTTCGATCAGCATCCACTTTGCGCGGTTAACAAGACGGATCTCCTCCATCTTTTCTTCCAGCGTGGCAGTTTTCTTTTCCATGGCTGCGAGTTTGGAACGTGTTGCGACCATGAGTGCCGCGGCCTGCCGAATCGTCTGCCCTGAACACGGCTTGCTCAGCGTTATGATGCCGGAATCCTCAACCTGATCGGAAACCTGTTCGTAAGATTCGTTGGCGACGATCAGTGCGACGCAGCAGAGCCGATTGGAGGCAAGGTCAAGAGCGAGCTGCGTACCGAATTCGTCCGGAAGCGGCGTATTGATGAATACAAGCGCAAATGGGGAGTCGAGAACAAGACGGCGAACCTCGGAAGCGGAGCTGCGCGTGATGACCGGCGAATAACGCGTCGGCGAAAGAACGCCCGCGATGCTGGCGCACGTACGCTCTGATGCCGAAACGACCAATACATTATTCGATTTTTCTCCGCTGAACGCCAAACAATCGCCCTCCTACCGATAGGTTATTCGTCGTAGGATTCGTAGGCGTTTATGATGCCTTCCGGAAGGACCGAACGGACAAACGCGCTGTTGCTCGCAAGGGAAAACGCCTCTTCGCGCGTTGCTGGTAATTTCTGAAGGTTCCTGGTTATGGACTCGTCCGCTGTAAAGAGGTTTACATTGGTCGGCGGCGGAGCAACCAACCCGCGCTTCACGCCGTCGAGTCCTGCGGCGATGATCAACGCAAACATGAGATAAGGGTTTCCCGCGGGATCGGGAGAGCGCAACTCGATGCGTTCAAATTCGCCCTTTGCAGCAGGGATGCGGATCAATTGTGACCGGTTTTCCGGCGACCAGGTGACATATCGCGGCGCTTTGTGTTCTCCCAGACGCGTATAAGAAGCCGGGGCCGGATTTAAAAACGCAGTGATCTCGGTGATGTGATCCATCAATCCTGCCATAAATGAATCCCGTACTGCTTCAGTATGCGGCGTTGCAAGTGAGAGGTTGACATGCATGCCGTTGCCGCTTTCGTCCGGAAGGGGCTTTGGCGTAAAGTCCGCCCAGAGTCCGTTTCGCATGGCGATGGTACGTACGACGGATGCGAACGTGACCGCGTTGTCGGCGGCGCTCAGCGCGTCGCCATAGCGGAAGTCGATCTCGTTCTGGCCGGGGCCGTCTTCGTGATGCGAACTTTCCGGCCGGATGCCCATTTCGCAGAGCGTAAGGCAAATTTCGCGCCGGACGTTTTCGCCGCGGTCAAGCGGGGCGATGTCCATATAATGTGCGTTATCATATGGGATTTTTGTCGGATTGCCGTCCGCGTCGAGCTTAAAGAGATAGAATTCAAACTCTGTGCCGAAGTTGACGACCAGGCCCTCTTTTTCGGCTTTAGCGATCATGTTCTTAAGAATGTTTCGGGTGTCGAGTGGAAACAGTGTTCCGTCGGACTGCCGGATGTCGGCGAACAGCCGAACGACGCGCCCGTGGCTCGGTCGCCAGGGAAGCGCGTTCAGCGTCTCCGGGTCGGGATGCAAAAACAGGTCGGAATGTGCCTCATCCCCGAATCCACGGATGGCCGACGCATCGATGGAAATACCGTTTGAAAAGGCACGTGGTAACTCCTCCGGCATGATTGAGATATTTTTGTGCATGCCAAAAACGTCGCAAAAAGCGAGGCGGATAAACTTTACGTCCTCCGCGGAGGCATAGTCGACGATTTCCTGTGCGGTATACATTTTCTTCTGCATCCTCTCTGAAAATACTCTATAGGTGGTTGGTGTATCCGGCGGTGCCGTGAGCCGCCGAGGTCAGCCTTCTTTTTTATTAGTTTATCATATTTCGACGCTCAAAGCGCTGCTTTGTCGGAACCTGCAGGCGGACGAGAACATTGTCCCTGCAAGGTGGCGCTTTAAAACGGCACAGCGGGTCAACCAGCCGAATATACGCAAAAGCGTTCAAGCAGCGGTAGTGTTGGCCCGCAGATTGAACGCCGGTGTTCTTGCGCAGTATACATAATATAAGATATATATGTCAAGCGAAAATGAATGATATACACTTTTAAACTGCAAAATACAGAAAAGCAAATATTTTTAGTAGAACAAAAAAGAAGTTCGTGCAAGAATTTGCGATTATATGAAAGATATCCTGCAAAAATAGGCATTGACAAGCAAACTGTCGCGCTGTATAATACCTCATATTATTTCGGAACGGCAAAGGCGCCGCGGATGAAAACCGTGGTGTCGTTGCCTCTTTTTATAGGGTAATAACTGAAAGAGATAATAAATGTAGCAGGAGGAGAAAGTTAAAATGGGTAGGGTATCGGAAACATTTGGCTGCAAAGTATTTAACGATGCGGTTATGAAAGCGCGGTTGCCTAAAGATACGTATAAAGCGATGCAGACCGCTATCGGCGCAGGCCGGCGGCTGGATCTTTCCGTAGCGAATGTGGTTGCCAACGCCATGAAGGATTGGGCGATTGAGAAAGGTGCGACACACTTTACGCATTGGTTCCAGCCGCTAACCGGAATTACCGCCGAAAAGCACGACAGCTTCATCTCACCGACAGCCGGCGGCGGTATCATCATGGAGTTCTCCGGAAAAGAACTCGTTCGCGGTGAACCCGACGCATCCAGTTTCCCGTCCGGTGGCCTTCGCGCAACGTTTGAAGCGCGCGGCTATACCGCATGGGACCCGACCAGCTATGCATTCATTAAAGAGAAGGTTTTCTGCATCCCGACAGCGTTCTGCTCGTATACCGGCGAAGCGTTGGACAAAAAGACGCCGCTGCTTCGTGCAATGGAAGCAATCGACCGTCAGGCAATGCGTGTTTTGAATCTGTTTGGAACGACGGACGCGACGAAGGTCGTGACAACCGTCGGCAACGAGCAGGAATATTTCCTTATCGACAAGGGAATGTATGACCGACGCCCGGATTTGATTTATACCGGCCGTACGCTCTTTGGAACCCGTTCCCCGAAGGGACAGGAACTTGACGACCATTATTTTGGCTCGATCAAGCCGCGCGTACAGGCCTTCATGGAAGACCTCAATACAGAGCTTTGGGAACTTGGCGTACTTGCCAAGACTGAGCACAACGAGGTTGCCCCCGCGCAGCACGAATTGGCGCCGATTTTCACGACGACCAATATTGCCGCGGACCATAACCAGTTGACCATGGAGATCATGCAGCGTATTGCAAAAAAGCACGGACTTGTCTGCCTGCTGCATGAAAAACCGTTTGCCGGCGTAAACGGCAGCGGTAAGCACAACAACTGGTCGATGTCGACTGACACTGGCGTGAACCTGTTGGAGCCAGGGGAAACGCCCTTTGAGAACGCGCAGTTCCTTCTCTTCCTCTGCGCGGTGATTCAGGCGGTGGACGATTATCAGGATCTGCTTCGCATTTCGGTGGCGAGTGCGGGGAATGACCACCGCCTAGGGGCGAACGAGGCTCCGCCGGCAATCGTCTCCATCTTCCTTGGCGACGAGCTGTTCGAAATTCTGGAAGCAATTGACACCGGCGCCGCTTACGGCGGACGTGAGAAGATGGAAATGAAGGTTGGCGTGCATGTCATTCCGCGTTTCCCGAAGGACACGACGGACCGCAACCGTACGTCTCCGTTTGCCTTCACGGGCAACAAATTCGAGCTGCGCATGCTCGGTTCAAGCCAGTCGGTTTCAGACGCGAATATGGTACTGAATACCGCGGTTGCAGAATCTCTGCGCAAGTATGCGGATCTGCTTGAATCCGCTTCGGATTTCAAGGCGGCCATGCAGGAGCTCGTGAAGAGCGTCATCCATGACCATAAGCGCATCATCTTTAATGGCAACGGCTATGACGAAGCCTGGGTAAAGGAAGCGGAAAAACGCGGCCTGCTGAATCTCAAATCCACGCCCGACTGCCTGCCATACCTGGTAGCCGAGAAGAATATCGAGCTGTTTGAGAGGCACAAAGTGCTCAGCAAGATTGAGATGGGTGCGCGCCTTGAGATCATGATGGAAAACTACAAGAAGATCGTGTGCATCGAGGCGATGGCTATGCTGGACATGGCACGACGCGACATTCTGCCGGCGGCCTGTTCTTATCAGAAGATGCTTGGCGAAACCATTGCGGCGAAGCACGCTTCGGTCGGGTCTGCCGACTGCACCTATGAATCGGAAACGCTGGAGACCGCGGCTGCGCTGACCAAGGCCGCTTATGAAAGCGTAAAAGCACTCGACGATGCATTGAGCGCCGCCAAAACCGAAGAAGACACGGGCAAAGCTGCGCAGATATGCAAGGACAGCGTACTGGAAAAAATGAACGAACTGCGCGCAAGCGCGGATGCACTGGAAACCCTTACTGCAACGAGCGATTGGCCGTATCCGACATACGGAGAAATGCTCTTCAGTGTGAGGTAATAATCTTAGGAGGCGACGATCATGTGTTCGATTATGGGATATCTGGGCAAGCGAATCCCGCTGGATATGCTTGTTGACGGATTTTACAAAACAATAGCAAGAGGACCTGATTTGTCGCGTATGCTGAGTGTCGGGGACGGATATTTAATGTTTCACCGTCTTACGATTATGGGACTGGAAAAGAGCGGCATGCAGCCGTTCGAGAGAAACGGTGATGCGGTCGTCTGCAACGGCGAACTGTACGAATTTCGAAAAATGCGTGATGCATTATTTTCCGGATATGATTTTAAGAGCGGCTCGGATTGCGAGCTGCTCTTACCCATGTATCAGCGTTACGGGACAGACATGTTCTCCATGCTGGATGCGGAGTATGCGCTGATCATTTATGATCACAAAACGGATTCTCTGATTGCCGCGCGCGATCCCATCGGCATCCGACCGTTATTCTACGGCTACGATGAAGATGGCAGCATCATTTTTGCAAGCGAAGCAAAGAACCTGACGGGATTGACCGATACCATCAAACCGTTTCCGCCGGGACATTACTGGAAGGACGGCAACTTCGTTCAGTATACGAACCTCACAGACGTCAAGGAATATTCCAAGGACGATCTGGATGCGGTTTGCGGCAACATCCGCGAAAAGCTGGAAGCAGGCGTGATCAAACGTCTGGACGCCGACGTTCCGGTTGGTTTCCTGCTCAGTGGCGGACTGGACAGCTCGCTTGTATGCGCTATTGCAAACAAGTTTTTGCCGGGCCCGATCAAAACGTTTGCCATCGGCATGCGTGACGATGCGATCGATCTCAAGTATGCCAAACAGGTTGCGGATTATCTTGGCGCTGATCATACGGAAGTCATCGTTTCTACGCAGGACGCCATCGGTGCGCTGCGGGATGTGGTACGCATACTGGAAACCTATGATATTACGACGGTTCGTGCAAGCGTAGGGATGTATCTTGTCTGTAAATACATCCATGAAAATACGGGCATTCGTGTTTTGCTTACGGGTGAGATTTCCGACGAACTGTTCGGCTATAAGTACACGGACTTTGCGCCGAGCGAAGACGAGTTCCAGAAGGAAGCCAAGAAGCGCATCGACGAAATCTATATGTACGATGTGCTCCGCGCGGACCGCTGCATTTCGGCCAACTCGCTGGAAGCACGCGTCCCGTTTGGTGATCTTGATTTTGTCAAGTATGTCATGCAGGTCGACCCGGCACTGAAGATGAACCGCTTTGGCAAAGGAAAATATCTGTTGAGGCATGCATTTGAAGGCGATTATCTCCCGCACGATATCCTTTATCGTGAAAAAGCTGCTTTCTCCGATGCTGTCGGGCATTCCATGGTCGATCAGATCAAGGCATATGCCGAAAAGCTCTATACGGACGAAGAATTCGCCGAGCGCAGCGCAAAGTATACCTTCGCAACGCCCTTTACGAAGGAATCATTGCTGTACCGCGAACTTTTCGAGGCAGAGTATCCCGGACAGGCGCATATGGTCAAGGACTTCTGGATGCCGAACCGTGAGTGGGAAGGTTGCAACGTCGATGACCCGTCCGCACGCGTGCTGGCCAACTATGGCGCAAGCGCGGTATAGTGCCTGAATAACGTTACCCTCGGGCGCCGCGAGAATTCGCTCCTTTCGCGGCGCGTTTGGCCGGCCTTCTCCCGTAGTTTGAACATCGGGAAGGCCGGCTGTAATCTTTTTTGGCACACATGACAACTTATGAAAAGGACCGAATGAAATTGCATATCCGCTGTGCGCGCTTGACTGCTACTTGACGCTGGCTTTACAATATCTTTATATAAAATAAAAAATATCGAAAAATACTGATTTTCAACAAAAACCACAATTCGAAAATTGCAAATGATAGAAGCGAACGGACGGAATATGAAACGTACAATCCTGCCGGAGGCTTTTTTAAACGGTGAAAGGGGATGAACGAAGATGTTGACCAGTACAATCAGCTGGACGGAAATACTCTCCATGCTCGGGCGTATTGCGCTTGCAGCCGTGCTGTCGGGTGTTATCGGTTATGAGCGGGAGCACGTTCAACGGAACGCCGGTATGCGCACGCATATACTGGTCGCCGTCGGCGCCGCACTTGTCATGTGCTCCGGTGAGTTCCTGATGAAGAAATACGCAGGCACAACAAGCATCGACCCCGCGCGTATGGGCGCCCAGGTCATCAGCGGCATCGGCTTTCTCGGTGCGGGTACAATTATAAAAGAAGGTATATCCGTCCGCGGCCTTACGACCGCGGCAAGCCTTTGGTGTGTGTCTTGCATCGGTCTTGCGGCGGGATGCGGGAATTATGTCCTTGCGGTTGCCGTCGGCGTATTGGTGGTCATCGTGTTGCGCGTTCTGCGCAATCTTGCGCACAATCAGCGCCGCAAGAGCAATCGTATCATCATGCAGCTTGTGCTTTCGATGGAAGGAAACAGCCTTGTTTCGTTGCAGTCCGATTTACAGCGGATGGGTTGCGTTATTGAGGAGTTCAACTTCTCCATCGATACGGATCACCTGAAACGGCATGTCTACCTGCACCTGATGCTGCCGGACCGCAACAACCTGTCTCCGCTAATGGAATGCCTTTCTAATATTGACGGTGTCGTTTCAGTCGAGTCTGTTTACGAATAATATAAGACGTCCCGGGTGACATGAAAAAGCACGCAACCAAGGCGTGTATAGGCCACGTGGTTCGACGCCTTGTCGAACCACGTGATTTGTTTTTCTGTTTGTTTGGATTAATGCGCGGCAATGGTCGGGTTGAAGCAGAAACGAAGTACGCCGCTGTGGAATCAACCTTCCAGCATTTTCAGGATAAAGGCTTTATTACGTGCGCCGACGGCTTTATCCGCGATTTCGCCGCCTCGGAACACCATGAGGGTCGGGATACTCATAACGCCAAACTGTGTCGCAAGAGCGGGCTGTTCGTCGATGTTGATTTTACAGACTTTTACGGACGGTGTTTCATTGGCGATTTCGTCGACAATGGGTGAAACCATGCGGCAAGGGCCGCACCATGGTGCCCAGAAATCGACTAATACAGGAAGATCGGACTCTAAGATTTCTTTACGAAAATTGCTGTTTGTAACATTTACAATTGCCATGAACAAAACTCCTTTGCTTGGGAAGATAAGTTACCGCGCGTACTTTACTTAATTATAGTATATCGTATTTCTTAGCAGATGTGGAAACGAAACGGCATAAAATTCCTGTAGAACCGATAAGAATTGCAGAATTATTGAGAAAAATTCTTTCATTCCATTGTGCGACAGGATAAAGTAGAACAAACACCTGCATTGACGCGCTCTTGATAAACGCAGGAACGACGCGTCGAGAACGAAAGGAGATTGTGAAAATGCGTATGCTCACGTTGAATATCGATGAATCACAGGCTGGCCGCACGGTTAAGAGCCTGCTGAAAAACGAGCTGTGCGCATCAGACGCACACATCTCCAGATTGAAGCGGCGCGAAAACGGCATACTGCTCAACGGCGTAAAGTGTTATGTGACGGTGCGTGTCGCTGTGGACGACGAACTGACAATTGAAATTGGCGATTGTCCGGACGGTCATGTTGTACCGATGCCCTTTCCGCTCGATGTGCGGTTTGAGGATGAAGACCTGCTCATCATCGACAAACCCGCCGGAATAGCCGTACATCAGTCGACGCGCGACCCAAACGAATGCACGTTGGAAAACGCAGTCTGTCATTATCTTGGTGGAAATATTACGCCGCACCCGGTCAGCAGGCTGGACCGTGGTACAAGCGGATTGATGGTGTTTGCAAAGAGCGGGTACATCCACGAGCGGTTAAAGCGCGCGATGCATACGGATGCGTTTACACGCACGTATGAAGGCGTCGCCGTCGGACGGGTTGATCCGCGTGATGGAACGATCAACCTGCCGATCGGCATGGCCGAAGGATCGACGTTTCAACGTGCCGTATGCAGCGACGGCGCGGCGGCGTTGACGGAGTATAAAACACTTGCTCAAAATGAGCATTTTACATTGCTAAAGCTGATTCCGCATACCGGACGAACGCACCAACTCCGCCTGCATATGGCGGCGGCCGGATATCCACTGGCAGGTGACTGGCTGTATGGGCATGAAGCGCCGGAATTGATTGCGCGACCTGCCCTGCATTCGGCGGAATTGTACCTTGTACATCCCATTACCGGAGCGCGAATTGAATTGCGCTCGGAATTGCCGGACGACGTGCGAAGGCTGATGCAAATGAAGTAACGAACAAAACGAAATAAGGGGAAGAAATAAAATATGACGATAAAGATTATACGTAAAAATGAACAAACAATCGCCCTGTTGGAGAGCGATACGCTCTTGATCACCGACGTACAGTCGGCGCTGGATCTGATGGCAACGGTGCAGTATGAAACAGACAGTGCTCGCATTGCGATGAAAAAAGACGTGGTGGCGGAGGAGTTTTTTATTTTAAGCACGCGTCTGGCGGGCGATATACTGCAAAAGTTTGTCAACTATAATGTCAAGCTTGCGATCATTGGTGATTATTCGCACTATACGAGCAAGCCGCTGAAGGATTTTATTTATGAAAGCAATCAGGGCAGGCATATCTTTTTTGTGCCGAGCGAAGAAGAAGCGATTAAAAAGCTGGCAAGCGCTCAATAATCGGCATTACAAAAAAAAGAGAGGCGGTTTTCTTAACCGTCTCTTTTTTTGTTTTGTCAGTTGGTTTCTGTCGCTGCGAATTCGTCGAATGTGATCGGGTCTTCATACTTTTCGTATGCGGTTTCAAGCACCGTACCCTCGATGGTCAAAATCATCGCGTCCACATCATAGTGGACTAAAAACGTATTGACCAGACTTTGCAGAAACAACGCTTCTTTTTGTGCGCCGGATAGCCTGATTGCCTGGGCGAACGCGTCCGAAAGGTCAAGCCGCGCGATTACGCCGGAAAACTCGCCGTCTTCGGTCGAGACTGTCTCGTCGGCAACGCCGAACGTGATGTTGGTTCCATACCCTACATCCGGCAAAGCGCCCAGACCGACCAGGGTAGATAGCAATCCTTGCGGAGAATCTTCCGCCTGTGCAGAGAGCGCAACCAGCCCGTTCAGTTCGTCGTTCGGCTGATAGAACGTCACATCGATCAGAATCGGAGTGTCAACCGGCTCCGGAGTACATTCGACCGGAACGATCGCCGTGTTGGTTGGCACGCTTGCAACGGACACTGCGGCGGTGCAACCGGTCAGCAGTACCAGCACTGTTGCAACGAGACACAGAACACTTTTGCGCATCAGATGATGCCGAGTGGGATCAGTACCGCAAGCAGGACAATGTTGACGCAAACAAGCGAACCGATCCATTTCTTCTGGGTTTTGGGTTCCTTGTCATAGATTAGGTAAGAAGCAAGGAAGAACGGGATATAGGTCGTGATGAAGACCGGGATTGCACCCCACCACGGATATACCCAGATGAACGCAGGTGTCCATGCAAGGAAGATTTCAACAAGCGAGAAAAACAGTGCGCTGCCGATGGCAAACACGATGCGGTTGTTGACACCGAGAATTTTCATGTCCTTGTCCTTCGGGAGCAGTTTTGAGGTAAAACCCGCGACCGCAAACATCATGGAGAGTTCCCAGCTGACGCCGATAAGCAGGATAAACGACGTGCTTTCCGGTGAAACCGTCCAAAGTGCATAGCCGGAGAAGTGACAGATGACGGCGTTGGCAATTTCATAGAGCCAGTGTACACTGTAGAGCATCAATGCGGCCGCTATGGCCTTGTAGTTCTTCTTGCTGATTTCGTCGACATACATCATGACCACAAAGGCAAGCAACGCGATAAACGTCCAGTTAAAATTGGATGGATCACGAACAGCGGCCTTCGCGAGGTCTGCCAGGGACTTATAAGATTCATCACCAAAGAGCATAGATTGGTACCTCCCGATAAAAAATAATAGATTAGATGATATGATTTGACTGCATTTATTTTAGCGCGCGCGGTGCGTTTATGTCAATTTGCGAAAACACTTGCACGCTTGCTTTGGCGTATTGATTAACTTATGATGAACAAGACACCTGTCGGAATAGATATGAAAAAAATTTAGGCGCATTGAAAAAGACTGGACTTTTATAAGAATAACCATTATACTTAACATGCGTTATTCTTTAAAATAAATAATGAAGTAGGATTTAAATGATATGACGCAAACGCAAGACCGCAGACACAAACGAGAAAAACGAACGCCGATGAATTCCGGACAGGTGATACTCCTGCTGGCTGTTCTGTTGCTGATGGTGTTTCTTGTTTCTTTCTCGCTCGGACGTTACGGCGTACCGCTGTCGCAGGTTGTCAAGATTTTGATTGATCGCGTTATTCCGCTGAACCAGACATGGACTTCGGAGATGGAGACCGTCGTTATCAACATCCGTCTGCCGCGCATATTGATGGCGTGCCTCGTTGGCTGCTGCCTTTCCGCAGCGGGCGCTTCTTATCAGGGCGTGTTTCAAAATCCTATGGCTGCGCCGGACATCCTCGGTGCGTCGTCGGGTGCGGCGTTCGGCGCGGCACTTGCGATATTAATCGGCGCTTCTACGCGCATGATCACGCTGTTCGCGTTTGTTTCCAGCCTGGTTTCTGTTATCGCTGTGTTCCTCATTGCGCAGCGTGCGCCGGGAATGCGGGTTGTGAATTTAATTCTGGCCGGCATTATGGTCGGATCATTGTTTAAAGCTGGAACTTCCTATATCAAACTGGTCGCCGATCCGACCAACCAGCTCCCCGCAATCACCTATTGGATGATGGGCAGTCTGTCCGGTTCCAAACTCAAGGACGTGGGGTTTATCATCGCTCCGATGGCGATCGGTTTAATTCCTTTGTTTTTGTTACGCTGGCAGATCAACATTTTAACTCTTGGCGACGAAGAAGCGCGCACGCTTGGCGTCAACACGAACCGGTTGCGGTTTTTCGTGATTGTCTGTTCCACGCTTGTGACCGCTGCTAGCGTTTCTGTCAGCGGTATGATCGGCTGGGTCGGGCTTGTGATTCCACATTTGAGTCGTAAGATGGTTGGCAGTAACTATCGCTACCTGCTTCCCGCTTCCATGGTTGCGGGTGCGACGTTTTTGCTATTGGTGGACAATGTTTCGAGGAATGTGCTGGCTGTTGAAATCCCGATCGGCATCCTCACCGCGTTCATCGGCGCGCCGTTTTTCATCTATTTGATTTCCAAGCGCGAGAAAACGCTTTAATGGTTAAAAAATACTCTTACGAGAGGGGAAACTGCATTGAGCATTGAAGTTTGCGATTTAAGCTTTGCATACTGCACACGCGATGTGCTCAAGCATGTTTCTTTTTCTGCGTGTTCGGGGGAGTTGCTTGCCATACTCGGTCCAAACGGTGTAGGCAAAACCACGCTGTTTCGCTGTATCCTCGGGTTGCAACGTCGTTATGGCGGCTCGATTCTGATTGACGGTGCAGATGCACACACGCTGACACCGCGCGAACTGGCACACCGCGTCGCGTATATTCCGCAGACGCACGGTCAGACGTTTAGCTACACTGTGCTGGATATGGTTCTTATGGGTACAACGCATATGGTTTCATCAATGTCCGTGCCCAAACGGCGTGAAATGGACGCCGCGCATGCCGCGCTGGAGCGAATGGGGGTAAGTCATCTTTCCGGAAAAAACTTTTCGCATCTGTCCGGCGGCGAGCAGCAGCTTGTGCTGATTGCGCGGGCGCTGGCGCAGCAGACGCATACGCTGCTGATGGACGAGCCGACCTCAAGCCTTGACTATGGCAATCAGGCGTTGGTGCTCCAGCAGGTGCGCGCGCTTGCGGATGAAGGATACACGGTGCTGATCTCCACGCACAACCCGCAGCACGCAATTTGGTATGCCGACAGCGCACTTGCCCTTCTGGACGGCGAAGCAGCGGCGATTGGCAAACCGACGCAGATTTTGGATAAATCGTTGATTCAGAAATTATATGGTGTGGAAGTCAACCTTGTGGAAACGGAGCATGGTCCATTGTTGTCCCCGGTTACCGGAGAACGATGTGGCTGAGTGCCACCGAAAGATATCATAGCGCACAGGAGGATAGACAATGTACCGTTGGACGCCGGATTCCATCCGTTTTCGCATCGACGCGGCGGAGTACGGCGGGTTTGATGCAAAGATTGCCGCGCAGGTGATGCGCCATCTGCCAAAGTGCTCGCGCGTTTGCGATGCCGGCTGCGGCTTGGGTTATCTCAGCCTTGCGCTCTCCACCGGATGTGAATCGGTGACCGCCGTCGATACCAGCGAAGAAGCGCTGGTCGTTTTAAAACAAAACATTTCGCGTCATCGGGCGTTTAATATCAATGCCGTACAGGACGATTTATTTTCCATGCACCCACAAACACCGTACGATGCGATGGTGTTCTGTTTCTTCGGCCGCGCAGCGGAGACGCTTCGCACGGCAAAGACACAATGTTCCGGTCAGGTGATCATGGTCAAGAAGAATTGGAAACATCACCGTTTCTCGCTTGAAGAGAGGCCGTTGAAGGGCTATACGCTCCAGCATACAATGGCAGAGTTGGATGAAATGAAAATACCGTATGGCGTCGTGACATTCCCGATTGAGATGGGACAGCCGTTTCGTTCGCTGGACGATGCACTGCTGTTTTTTGAAACATACGCCGAAGAGGAAGACGGGCAGGTTTTACTGGAAAAAATCCGCTCGCGGCTGGTGCGGACGGATTCGGAGCATTATCCCTACTACCTACCGTCTCACAAGACGCTTGGTATCGTAACGGTGAATACGGGAGACATTCCCGATTCAATAGAGTAAAATACAGGAGGCTCGAAAAGGTGAAAAAAGTATTTGTTGTTTTGCTTGCGGCAATCATGGTATTCTCCATGTTTGGCTGCGCGCAACAGGCTGATCAGGCAATTGCTACGGAAGAACCCGTCATAACCGAAGAACCGGCTGCGGAAGAGACCGTGGCGGAGGAAACGACGGCGCCGACAAGCGTTGAATTTACTGATTCCGTCGGACGGACGGTCGAAGTTCCCGCGAATATCACCAAGGTTGCGGTTTCCGGCCCGCTGGCGCAGATTGTGCTGTTTTCAATCTGCCCGGACAAACTGGTCGGCATTGCAAGCGCATGGGATTCGTCCGCAGAAGAATATCTTGCGACCGAATATTACAATTTACCGGAGCTTGGCCAGCTTTATGGCGGCAAAGGTGAACTGAATCTTGAAACACTGCTTGCCAGCGGTGCGGAGGTCGTCATCGACGTCGGCGAACCAAAGGACACCATCGTTGAAGATCTCGACGCGCTGCAGGAGCAGACCGGCATTCCGTTTGTGCATATCACTGCGACTACCGGAACCATGGGTGACGCATATGCGAAACTCGGTGAGCTGCTGGGCATGGAGGATGAGGCTGCGGTGCTTTCGGCCTACTGTGACCGCGTCTATACCCGCACGGTGGAAATTGCCAACAGCGTTGAAAAAGCGAACTTGCTGTATTGCCTTGGCGATCAGGGTCTGAACGTGATTGCGCAGAGCAGCTATCATGCGGAAGTGATCGATCTGCTTTCCAATAACCTTGCCGTTGTGGACGCGCCATCAAGCAGGGGAACCGGAAACGAAGTCGATATGGAGCAAATCTTGCTTTGGAATCCGGACGTAATTTTGTTTGCGCAGGACAGCATTTATGATACCGTTGCCGACGATTCTGCATGGCAGGAAGTCAGCGCGATTCAAAACGGCACGTATTACGAAGTTCCTTTCGGACCGTACAACTGGATGGGATTCCCGCCGAGCGTACAGCGTTATCTCGGCATGATGTGGATGGCGCAGTTGCTCTATACCGATACCGCGCAGTATAATCTCTACGGGGAGGTTGCCGAATATTTCAAGCTCTTCTATCACAGTCAGCTGACGGAAGATCAGTATGACGCGCTTGTGGCAAATTCCATTGGCGCGCAGGAGGCGCTTGAACCCGCGGCATAAGAAGAACTGTTTATGGAAGAACTATTTAGCAGCATGAAAAACGCGCTTGTGCGCGGTGAAGATGCCGTACTCTGCACGATCATTGCAAGTTCGGGTTCAACACCGCGTGGAAGCGGCGCAAAGATGGCAGTCTTTGCCGACGGCTCCTCAACGGGGACCGTCGGCGGCGGCGCCGTTGAATATGAGAGCATACGGCTCGCGAAGAAAGCGCTTGAAGAAAAGACGACGTTTACGCACGGCTTTAACCTGTCCCCGAATCAAACGGCCGACATCGGCATGATTTGCGGCGGACAGGTGGTCGTGTATTTTCAATATTTTGCAGGCGGTGACGAGCGGGCGATCGAACTGTTCGGTGGAATTGCCGCGCTGTTTTCCGAGCGGAAGAACACATGGCTTGTAACCGAAATCTGTGAAGGTTGTGTCCGGCAGATGGGCGTGTTTTCGCACGAAGACGGTCTTCGTTTTACAACGGGGTTGTCGAAAGAAGTCATCCTGCCGATGGTGCGTTCGCGTGCAGTTCTGCAAAAAGGCGAACCGACGTATTATGTCGAACCGTTGAGCGTTGCAGGACACACGTATGTGTTCGGCGGCGGGCACGTGGCGCAGGAGTTGGTTCCGGTGATTGCGCATCTCGGGTTCTCGCCAATCGTGTTTGAAGACCGTGAGGCGTTTGCAACAAGGGCGCTCTTCCCATCGGCGGAAAGCCTGATTGTTGGCGATTACAGCGATATTTCCAAGAGCGTTTCGATTACTGCGGACGATTATGTGATCATCATGACGCGCGGACATCAGGCGGACTTTGAGGTGCTGCGGCAGGCGATGCTGACCGATGCAACCTATATCGGCGTGATCGGCAGCCGGAGCAAAATCGCAACAACGAACAAAAAATTGCTGGAAGCTGGTATTCCGGAATCGGCACTTAAACGAATCCACGCGCCGATCGGTCTTGCGATTCAGGCGGAGACTCCAGCGGAGATCGCCATCAGCGTTGCCGGAGAACTGATCCTTCACCGCGCGGAAAGAAACGGAGACGGGAAATGAGCGACTGGAAGCATATTCTCATCTGCGGCGAAGTCAATGCAGGCAAGAGTACCTTAATTGCAAAGCTGCTAGAGGCGACAAACCGACCGCTATACGGGTTTATTACAAAGCGGTTGGAAGCCGACGAAACTGGATTCCATCCGATCTATATCCATCCGGCAGGGGCTGTCGAACGTACGCACGCGGACGACAATCTGATTGGAACCTGCGACACCAAAATACACAATGTCAGCACGGAGACGTTTAATACGCTTGGCGTTGATTATTTGAAGGCTGAGCCGGACGGGCTGATCGTCATGGACGAGCTTGGGTTTATGGAAGCCGGCGCCGAGCAGTTTGTCAAGGCGGTGTTTTCCGCGCTGGATGGAGCCGTCCCGGTCATAGCGGCAGTGAAAGCACGCTACGACGTTGAATTTTTAAACGAAGTTCGCGCACACCAAAATGCGAAACTGTTTCAGATTACAACAGAAAACAGAGATGCGTTGTATCAGGAGCTTTTGCCTATTGTTTTAAGCTGGAATCTGTGATAGGGTAGCTAGATAACAATGTTAACTGACGGGAGGTGCCGCAAATGCCGAAAGAGCAGATCGGATGCTGCGGGGCGTATTGCAAAACATGTAAGGCTTTTACAACGCATGTTTGCAGAGGATGCAGGGCTGGCTACGTCACCGGCGAACGCGACCTGAGCAAAACCCAATGCGAGATAAAAATTTGCTGCATCCGTAAAGGACTTACAACCTGCGCGGACTGCGAACAATATGAGACTTGCGCAACGTTGCAGTCATATTACGGGCATGACAGCTACAAGTATGGTAAATATCGGCAGGCAACGGAATATATCCGGGCACACGGATATGACGCGTTTTTGAAGCTTGCCGAAGAGTGGAACGGCTCATCCGGAAAGTGCTGACGAAACCGAAGTCTTTACAAAGGCTGTAAATACTGCATATCGCATGGAAGTGCAAAAAAAGACGACCAAACGGTCGCCTTTTTTAAGTTTATGATCGCGACATATATTCGCGCGGCGATATGCCGTATTCATTGCGGAAAGCCTTATAAAAGCCGGAATATTCCGAAAAGCCGCATTTCATTGCAATGGCGGTCAGCGAAAGCCCGTCCTGCATGAGATTTCGCGCAAGTATCATCCGTTTTTGCAACAGCATTTGATAGATGGATACGCCGGTTTCCCGCCGGAAGACGCGCTCTAGATAGTATTTTGAAAGAAACACGGCTTTGCTCAGCTCGTCCAGCTTGACGGGTTCGCTCAGGTGCGCGTCCAGATATTGAGAGACGGTTTTGACAAGCGCGCTGATCTGAACGTCCGGCTTTGGAAGCGCAAGGGTCCGCCCTTCACAGGCGCGGCTGAGCATAACGAGCAATTCGGTTGCGAGTGAATTGCAAAGAACGTCCTTTCCGAATTGATCGACATTGGATGCGGAAAGCAACGAGAAAAACTGTTGTGTAATCGCTTCCCGCTGGGCGTCGCTCAGCCGATTTGCGCTGAGTCGCTGTGCAGAAAAACAGGCGGACAGATCCGTTTCGAGACTTGAAAGCCGTTCGACAAACGCGCGTGAAAGCCAGAGCACGATCCGCTCGTACGGTCTGTCGGTTTGTGTAAAAAGAGGTCTATGCAGCTGGTTGGGACCAATCAGGAGGAGATCGCCCGGCATCATGGAAAACGACGCGCTTTCGATCTGATAGCGGATATTGCCGGAAAGCAGAAGGTAACATTCATAAAAATCGTGAAAATGCAGCGAAACGTGCAGTTCGCGATTGTCTTTGTAGTGATAGATTTCATAGTCTTCCAGCAACATATGCTGTCTTTGCTGAAAAACATGTTCAATGGTTTCCATATTTTGCACCTCAAGATTAATATAGAGCAATATTATCAACATTTCAAGCATGAATTGGATAGAACCTGTCTAAAATCGTGTATATGCTAAAGACAGACATCAATGATGCTGTCATTGGCAGCATACGTTCAAAAACATCACATCAACAGGAGAGAGGTCGTAATATATGTCAAAGAAAAATCGTTACGCTATCGCGTGTCCGACCAGCATCGGCGTGCGTATTACGCCGCAGAACAGGCAAAGCGTTCACACAAGCAGTCTGTTTGCCATGCAGTCCACGAGCGCGGAATCGAATGTTCTAAACATTTCGGCGTCGCTGGGATACGAGTGCCTGGTTCTGACCAAATTTGTAGAAGACAGCCCGATTTCAAAGTTTTTGCAGAATGAACTGCAAAAGCGCAACATTCGGTACGAAGGCGCCTGCGCGCCGCAGGGCGGCCCCTGGGGATATCGCCATCAATTCAACATTGCCGACAGCGGATTCGGTCTGCGCGGGCCGCGCGTTTGGAACGACCGGGCCGGTGAAGTCGGGCGGACGCTCTCCATCGACGAATTCGATATTCCGCGTATTTTCGGTGAAGAAGGCGTCGACATCCTGCATATTTCAGGGTTGATCGCCGCGCTTTCGCCGCAGACGGCGGAGTTTTGCGCAGAGCTTGCAAAGCAGGCTAAAACATACGGAACACGCGTGGCGTTTGATCTCAATTACCGCGCGTCCTTCTGGGCAGGGCGTGAAAAGGAACTGTCCGAAACGTTCCGGGGGATCGCATCGCTTGCCGATATTCTCGTTGGCAACGAGGAAGACTTCCAGCTTGCGCTCGGTATTAAGGGTCCGGAAGCAGGCGGCAAAGACCTCGCCGCAAAGATCGAAGGCTTTAAGGGCATGATCGGCGAGGTGAAGAAGGCATACCCGAATGCGAAGTACTTTGCAACGACGCTGCGCGAGGTTGTCAACGCAAACGAGCACCTTTGGGGTGCAATTCTCTGCGCGGGCGACGAGTGGTTTGTCGAGCAGCCGCGCAGCATACCGGTGCTTGACCGCATCGGCGGCGGCGACGGATTTACCGGCGGACTGCTTTACGGTGTATTCCGCGGATGGGAACCGGAAAAGTGCCTCCAGTTCGGCTGGGCGACCGGCGTATTGGCGGTTACAGACTTGAACGATTATGCTTCACCTGCGGATGAAGAGCAGGTATGGAGCATTTATAAGGGAAATGCGAGGGTGAAACGATGAAAAAAGCAGATATTGGATTAATCGGGCTCGCCGTAATGGGTGAAAACCTTGTGATGAATATGGAAAGCAAAGGCTTTTCTGTTGCGGTTTATAACCGGACGACCGAGAAGGTGGACAAGTTTGTGCAAGGCCGCGCCAAAGGGCACAATATCGTCGGTTGCCATTCTCTCGATGAGTTGAAGGATGCTTTGAGCAAGCCGCGCAAGGTGATGCTCATGGTCAAAGCCGGACAACCCGTGGACGATTATATTGAACAACTGCTTGCCGTGCTGGAGCCGGGCGACGTAGTCATCGACGGCGGCAACAGCCATTTCCCCGATACCATTCGAAGGACTGCATATGTAGAAAGCAAAGGACTGCTTTATATCGGTACCGGCGTGTCCGGCGGAGAAGAAGGCGCGTTAAAGGGTCCCTCCATGATGCCCGGCGGTTCCAAGGACGCCTGGCCGCTGGTCAAGCCGATCTTTCAGTCCATCTGCGCCAAGGTTGAGGACGACACACCCTGCTGCGATTGGGTTGGCGAAAACGGCGCCGGGCATTTTGTCAAGATGGTGCACAACGGAATCGAGTATGGCGATATGCAGCTCATCTGCGAAGCATATCAGCTGATGCGGGACGTGTTGGGCATGTCCGCATCCGAGATGAGCGAAGTATTCGCGGACTGGAACAAAGGCGAACTGGACAGCTACTTAATCGAGATTACACGAGATATTCTGGCATATAAAGACACGGACGGAAGCGCGATTGTCGATCAAATACTCGACACGGCGGGGCAGAAAGGTACGGGAAAATGGACGGCCATCTCCGCGCTCGATGAAGGCGTGCCGCTGACGCTGATCGGTGAAGCCGTATTTGCGCGCTGCCTCTCTTCCATGAAGGAAGAACGCGTGGTTGCTGCGGATGTATTCCCGCATGAAAAAGTCGCTTATTCCGGCGATAAAAAGCTGCTGATCGAAGCGATTCGAAAAGCGCTTTACGCCAGCAAGATCGTCTCGTATGCACAGGGCTATACGCTGATGCGTGCGGCGGCGAAAACCTACGGCTGGAACCTGAACTACGGCGGCGTTGCGCTCATGTGGCGCGGCGGCTGCATCATCCGCTCGATCTTTCTCGGTAAAATCAAAGAAGCCTACGACAAAGATGAAACGTTGAGCAACCTGCTGCTCGATCCGTATTTTGCCGAAACGATCAAAGGCTGCGTACCCGCATGGAGAAAAGTGGTTTCCGCGGCGGTGGAGTGCGGCGTGCCGGTACCGGCGATGAGCGCGGCGCTGACGTACTTTGACGGCTACACGACCGGACGGCTTCCGGCAAATCTTCTGCAGGCGCAGCGCGACTATTTCGGCGCGCATACATATGAACGCGTGGACGCGCCTCGCGGCAAATTTTTCCATACCAACTGGACGGGTGAAGGCGGGGATACCGCAGCTTCCACCTACAACGCATAAGGAGATAAACAATGAAACTGCCGTATAAACCGGATTTTAGCGATAAAGTTGCCGTCGTGACGGGCGGCGCGGGCGTACTTTGCAGCATGTTTGCAAAAGCGCTTGCCGACTGTGGAGCAAAGGTTGCCATACTAGACCTCGCCGGAGAAAAGGCGGAGGAGATTGCCAGAGAGATCTGCGCCGAAGGCGGACAGGCAATCGGCGTAAAAGTGAACGTTCTTGAAACCGAAAGCGTTGCGCAGGCGCATGCCGCCGTGATGGAGGCCTTTGGCCCGTGCGACATTCTGATCAACGGCGCAGGCGGCAACAACGCCAAGGCGACGACGGACGATGAGTTTTTCGACCGTGTAGAGTCGCTTGCGGAAGGGAAAAAGAGCTTTTTCGATCTCGATCCCGCCGGGTTCGATTTCGTGTTCGGCCTGAACCTCAAAGGCACGCTGCTGCCGACGCAGGCGTTTGCGCGCGATATGGCAGAGCGCAGCAAAGGGTCGATCGTGAGTATCTCTTCTATGAACGCATACACACCACTGACGAAGATTCCGGCATATTCCGCCGCAAAGGCCGCGGTTTCCAACTTTACCAAGTGGCTTGCCGTGTATTTTTCCCACAGTGGAATTCGCGTCAACGCAATTGCACCGGGCTTTTTCTCCACGCAGCAAAACAAAAAACTGCTTTGGAATGAGGACGGTTCTCCGACCGCGCGCACAAATAAAATTCTCCGCAACACGCCGATGGACCGCCTTGGTGAAGCGGAAGAACTCATCGGCGGATTGCTGTTCTTGCTGGACGACAACGCTTCGAGCTTTGTGACCGGAACGGTACTGCCCATCGACGGCGGTTTTTCAGCCTATTCGGGAGTGTAACGAAATGGAAATTTGTCTTCGCGCAAACAACGCCTCCGGTTTGACGGACGAACAAATTCGCGAAGCGCTCGTCGCGTTTTGCGATGCGCATCCTGCGAAAAAGGTACTGATCCTGCCGCCGGACTATACGCGCTATCACAGCAAGGCGGGATTTATCACCAACGTCTGCTACCATTGCTATGCCGACCGCGGTGCCGAGGTGGACATTCTGCCGACACTCGGCACGCACCGCGCCATGACGCAGGAAGAAGCCGAGGATATGTGCGGGGATATTCCGTTTGAACGTTTCACGGCACACAACTGGCGCACGGACGTCGTGAAGATCGGCGAGGTGCCCGGACCGTTTATCGGTGAAATCACGGAAGGCATCTGGAGCGATCCGATCGAAGTGGAAGTCAACCGGAAAATCATAGATGAAAGTTATGATTTGATCCTTTCACCCGGACAGGTTGTGCCGCATGAGGTCATCGGCATGGCGAACCACTCGAAAAACATCTTTGTTGGTGCGGGCGGCGCGGACATGATCAATAAGTCCCATATGGTCGGCGCGGTCTATGGCATGGAGCGGATGATGGGACGCGACCACACGCCTGTGCGTGAAGTGTTTGACTATGCGTTGAAGCACTATTTAGTGAATCGCCCGGTCGAGTTTATCCTGACTGTTACCACGGCGCCGGGTGGCAATATTCAAACGCACGGGCTGTTCGCCGGAAAAGAGCGCGACGCGCTGGAAGCGGCGATCGAACTTGCACAGCAGAAGAATATCGACTTTGTCGAGCACGGGCTGAAAAAGTGCGTGGTGTATCTTGACCCAAGTGAATTCCACAGCACGTGGCTTGGCAACAAGGCGGTCTACCGCACGCGCATGGCGGTTGCGGACGGCGGTGAACTGTTAATCCTGGCGCCGGGCGTGGAAACGTTCGGTGAAGATGCAGAAGTTGATAAACTGATACGAAAGTATGGCTATTGCGGGCGGAAACGGGTACTGGAACTGTTCAAAGACCCGGCGTGCGACGATTTGCGCGCCAATATGGGCGCGGCGGCACATTTGATTCACGGCTCGTCCGACGGACGGTTCACCGTTACCTATGCGGTGCAAAAATCGATGTGTGAACAGATCGACGGCGTGCATTTTCAGTCGGCAGATGTCGATGAGATGATGAAACGCTACGATCCGGCGAAGCTGTCGTATGGTTATAACACGCTGCCGGACGGGGAAGAGATCTTCTTTGTTCCCAATCCCGCGCTCGGACTCTGGATTGACAAAGAACGCTTTGCGCGCGAAGGCGGTGCGCTGTAGGTAGCTCTGATATTCATATGATAAACTAGCTCATAAAATGGGTATACTTTAGACACAAGAAACGGCTTTGCGATTTTTCGCAAAGCCGTTTCTTGTAGAGGTTGCGTTAGATTTTCTTTTGCTCTGTTTTATTCATAAATTTTTCGTTGTCAACGATAAAGCGTTCCTGTGTGCCTTCACCAATCAAACCTGCATCATCGAAAGCCTTGCAGGCAAACACAAGTCGCCTGCGGTCGATTTCGACCAGTTCCGTTTCACAGCGTACCGTCATGCCGACGGGCGTTGCGGAAACGTGTTTTATATCGATGCGTGTGCCGACGGTCGACTGTCCTTCGTCAAGAAAATCGCCAACGCTTTCTGCGGCGCAGAGTTCCATAAGTGCAATCATCGCGGGTGTTGCAAAAACGGGAAGACGACCGCTGCCCAACGTGGCTGCGGTGTTTTCCGCTGTGACCGCGACGCTTTTTTCGCCCCGGATGCCTGATTTCAATCGTTCGTTAGACATACAAAGAACCTCCATGGAATGATGACGGCAATCTATGGCTTACACGGCAAGAAAAAGGTTTGAACCGGTCGGCCGCCCGTTTTATAAGTCGATTGCCAGCGCTCAAAAGGAGGCGTTGGCCGGCCGGTTCCATATGATACATGGCTGCAGCGCTTCAATCACTGCAAAGGAGCGCCCGACATTGCCGGAAAGAATCTATTATTCGTAGTCCACCACATCGACCCAACGGAACAAGAGTTCACGCTCTTCGAGTTTTCCCTTAACGGACTGGCTGGCGGCTACGATGGGAATCCACTTTTGCACATACTGTCGTTCGGTGCCGCTCTTTTGGCAGAAGAGGGAGAGGTATTCTTCCGCAGTTTCCAAGTCTCCCGCGAGGGAGAAGAGCAGGTATGTGCGCGCCGCGTCGGCGGACGCATTGCCCTGGGTTGCATGCGACCAGTCGAGAATGAACGGCGTGCCGTCGTCCCGGATGATGATGTTGGTCGGGTTAAAGTCACCGTGGCAAAGTTTGTTGTGCCGCGGCATGGACTCCAAACGCGTGTGCAGATCGTATTTGGTCGCTGTCGGCAGATCGGTCTGGATGATCTTGCGGTCCATTTTGTCGCGAAGGCGCGGCAACAGTGGACAGATCTGCCGATGCATGGCCAATTGCAGCTCGACAAACTGATCCATATACGCCGCGTGCTTCTCAGGATTCTCGTCCATAAGCTCCGCGAGCGTCTTGCCCGGAACATATTCCGTCATAATATACCATTTTTCGTCGACAGTTCCAACCTCTAAAAGTTTTGGAACATGGAGTGCGGTTGCTTCCGCCCGGGCGTGGTTGAGCGCCTCGTTTAGCACGTCCGCTTTTTGGAAACCTTCGCCGAACAGTTTCACGGCTTTTTCTCCGTCGCGATAAACGGTTTTATTTGTGCGGACAGCGATGACATTCGATAGATCCATGACTAGACTCCTTTCACATTCGTATAGCGTTCACAAGGCCTCAGACGCGCTCGTGCGTGCCGTAATAGGCATTGAGGTACATCTGCTTGATCTCGCTCATGAGCGGGTAGCGCGGGTTTGCGCCGGTGCACTGATCGTCAAACGCCTGTTCCACCATCTCGTCCAAACGGGCGAGGAAGTTATCTTCCTTGACGCCGTAATCCCGTATGGTCTTTTTAATGCCGACGCGTTCTTTCAAAGCGTCCAGCGCGGCGATCAAGTTTTCGAGTTTTTCGATATCTGTCTCGCCCTTGATGCCGAGTGCGTCCGCAACCTCTGCGTAGCGTGCGAGCGTGTGCGGATGGTCGTACTGTGGGAATGTACCCATCTTGGCGGGGACTTCCGCGGCGTTAAAGCGCAGCACCTCGTCGATCATCAGCGCGTTTGCCACACCGTGCGGCAAGTGATGGAAAGCGCCGAGCTTATGCGCCATGCTGTGGCATACGCCAAGGAACGCATTTGCAAACGCCATGCCCGCCATGGTTGCAGCATTGCCCATTTTTTCGCGAGCAACGGGATCATTCGGGCCGTTGTCGTATGCGCGCGGCAGATATTCGAAGATCATCTTGAGCGAGCGCAGCGCCGTGCCGTCCGTGTAGTCGGTCGCCAGCATGGAAGCATAGGCTTCCAGGTCGTGCGTGACCGCGTCGATGCCGCTTGCCGCTGTGAGACCCTTTGGCGCATCCATCATCATGTCCGCGTCGACAATCGCCATCTTCGGCATGAGTTCATAGTCGGCCAGCGGGTATTTGACTCCGGTGGTTTCATCCGTAATAACGGCAAATGGCGTGACCTCGCTGCCGGTGCCGGCAGAGGTCGGAATCGCAATGAAGTAGGCTTTTTCTCCCATCTTCGGGAAGGTGTAGACGCGCTTGCGGATATCGACAAAGCGCATTGCCATGTCCATGAAGTCCGCTTCGGGATGCTCGTAGAGCACCCACATGATCTTGGCCGCGTCCATTGCGGAGCCGCCGCCGACGGCAATGATCACATCCGGCTTAAACGCCGCGATCTGCTTTGCGCCTTCGCGTGCGCATTTCAGTGTCGGGTCGGGCGCAACGTTAAAGAACGTTTCGTGGACGATGCCCATTTCGTCGAGTTTGTCGGAGACGGGTTTGGTATAGCCGTTCTCATAAAGGAACGTGTCGGTGACGATAAAGGCACGCTGTTTGCCCATAACGGTCTTGAGTTCGTCCAGCGCCACCAGCAGGCTGCCTTTCTTAAAGTATACCTTTTCGGGTGCGCGGAACCAAAGCATATTCTCTCTCCTCTCGGCAACGGTTTTGATGTTGATCAGATGCTTGACGCCGACGTTTTCCGAAACGGAGTTGCCGCCCCAGCTACCGCAGCCGAGCGTGAGCGACGGCGTAAGTTTAAAGTTATACAGGTCACCAATGCCGCCGTGTGAGGATGGTGTGTTGACGAGAATGCGGCAGGTCTTCATGTGTGCCGAGAAGTCGGCCAACTTTTCTCTTTCGGTCACGGCGTTGAGATATATACTGGACGTGTGACCGTAGCCGCCGTCCGCAACGAGCCGCTCGGCTTTATCCAGTGCGTCGCCGAAGGTTTTTGCGCGATACATTGCCAGTACGGGCGAGAGTTTTTCGTGCGCAAATTCTTCGCTCAACTCCACGCTTTCGACTTCGCCGATCAGGATTTTTGTCGATTCGGGCACATTGACATTGGCCAGCGACGCGATTTTAAACGCGGACTGTCCAACGATCTTGGCGTTGAGCGCGCCGTTGATCAAAATGGTCTTACGCACTTTTTCGGTTTCTTCAGAGTTGAGAAAATAACAACCGCGATCGGCAAACTCTTTTTTTACCTGTGCATACACGCCATCCAGAACGATGACGCTCTGTTCGGAGGCGCAGATCATACCGTTGTCGAATGTTTTGCTGTGAATGATGGAGTTGACCGCAAGCAGAACGTCCGCCGTGTCGTCGATGATAGCGGGGGTGTTGCCGCTGCCGACGCCGACGGCGGGCTTACCGCTGCCGTAGGCCGCCTTGACCATGCCAGGGCCACCGGTTGCGAGAATCAGGTCTGCTTCCTTCATGGCGAGGTTGGTCAGCTCCAGACTCGGCGAATCGACCCAGTCGATGATGCCTTCCGGTGCGCCTGCGGCAACCGCCGCATCAAGCACGATCTTTGCAGCGGCGATGGTGCATTGCTTTGCGCGCGGGTGCGGGCTGATGAGGATGCCGTTGCGCGTTTTCAGCGCGATCAGCGTTTTAAAAATTGCAGTCGAAGTTGGGTTTGTGGTCGGAATGACCGCGGCGATCACGCCGACGGGTTCAGCGATGCGGACAAGACCGTATGCTTTGTCTTCTTCGAGTATGCCGCAGGTCTTTGTGTTGCGGTATGCGTTATAGATATATTCGGACGCATAATGGTTTTTAATGACCTTGTCCTCCACAACGCCCATGCCGGTTTCTTCAACGGCGAGCTTTGCCAGCGGGATACGCGCCTGATTGGCGGCGGTCGCGGCGGCAAGGAAGATTGCGTCCACCTGCTGCTGTGTAAACGTTGCAAATTCAGCTTGCGCTGCACGCAGGCGATTGAGCGCTGCTTCAAGCGATTCTATGCTGTCGACGGGTTTTCTGTTTTTTTCTTTCTTCATACGTTCCATCTCCTCTTGTTCCTCTTTGTCATATTGAAACGGTTATGTGTTAACGTGATTATGTGAGCTTTGTTTGGCTCTGATGACGATTGGTCGACAAACCTTGATTCGATATTAGAAAATCGAATAATTGAGTTCAAATCGATCATCAAGGGGTTGAAATCAAAGGAAACTGTCGATTCTGACGCAACATCGTTCTTTCTGATTCTAGAATACGGGAATCAGAGACAAAAAAGAAGACAGCAAAATAGCATACCGATATATAAATATCGATATGCTATTATCTATATGGAAAGTTTATTAGGTTTCAGCTGCTTTTCGGAAGCAACTATGCATTGGAAAGAACCTCGACCTGTTCGTGCAGCTTTTCAATAAAAATGCGGTCTTCGCTCGTCATGCGGTATCCTGAGCGATAGATCAAAATATCTCGATAATCATTGTCCGGCAGGTTGCACGGACGCTGTATCAACGAGAAGCGCTCCCAATAACCCTGTTGTTCCGGCGCAATCAGCGCATAGCTGCCGGCAATGCTGCCAAGCAGCTCCATCTGACTGGCGCGCTCGTAGACGGAGATTGTTTTTTTGTCTTCATAGGCGCGCGCCAGGCTCCGTGCCTCAGCAACCGGCAACGCGGGAACCGTCCAGTCCCCGTATAGAATTTCGACAAACGATTCAAGATCGCTTTCGGTCAACGTGGCTTTGTTCGCAAGGGGGTGCTGCTTGTGCATAACTGCGGCGCGCGTAAAAGAGCGAACGGGCTCGTATTCCAGCGAACGCTCGTCCAGCGTCTCAAGGTAATAGGGCTCGTAAACGGCCTGATAACGCACGATACCGAAGCGATTAATTTCGTTGGAAACACTCTTAATCGCGCGCATCGGGCCGCTCTCACGATAACTCATACGGATGGTCGCGTCGGGACCGAGTGCGGAGACGAGAGAAGCGAATGCACGGCTGATGTATCCGGAACGCGGCGCGCAGAGATCGAAACGGATTTTCTTGTCTTCGTCGGGGCGGAACAGCGCCTCCATCTCGGCTACCTGGGAAAGGATTCCGCGTGCGTAACGCAAAAATTCACGACCCCGCTCGGTCGGAACCATGCCCTTCGCCGTCCGGTCAAAGATGGTAACGCCTAGATCGTCCTCCAACTCACGGATAGCTTTGCTGAGGTTCGGCTGGTTCATATAGAGGTTTTCCGCGGCTTTGCTGATCGAGCCGGTGTTTTCCACCTCGACAGCGTATTTGAGTTGCAGCAAATTGTTCAAACGGCGCCTCCTTTCTGCACGTTGGGCGTGCCGTTTCGGTTGTTATGGTTGTTTATCAGGCGCGCATTGCGCGGCCGGCGCTTCGGAAAGCGCTTTCGTCCAGATCTTCGCCGTTGAGTACACAAATGCCGTTGACAAAGACTTTTTCGATGCCGAATGCTTTCGACTGGTCGGGCGTGCCGCTTTTCAGCGTGTCTTCGTCAAACACCGTCAAATCGGCAAAATAGCCGGGCTTCACATATCCGCGCTCCTGGATGGAGAAGCGGTCGGCAACCGCGCCGGTCATCTTGCGTATGGTATTTGCCATGGTATCACCGTGACCGTTCAGGGCAAGATGTAAGAATTTCGGGAAACAATCATAAATCGCCGGATTCTGGATGCCGTGGTCTTCCACCCATGCGTCGGTCATAAACAGGACGTTTGGGTGCTTGGAGAGGCTTTCAACGATCTCCGGCGTGCTGTAAGGACCCATGTTGACGCGTCCGGCGAAATTACTCTTTTCGCAAAGCATGAGGTAGGCGTCGATGTCGCTGAGCTTTTGCTCTTTCGCAATCTGATGGACGGTCTTTCCTTCATATGCTTCGTGGCCTTCGCCGATGTATGCCACATGAATGTCGTTAAAGCCGAAACCAAGCAGCGTTTTTGACACGTTGGCAAGGATGCGGAACCGGAATTTATTGGCAAATTTGCGCTTGTCTGTGGTGGAAAGCGCCTGATACCATGTCGGCATGATGACCGTAATGACTGAGACGCCGAGCAGCTCGCTGTAGATGTCGAACATGGCGTCCACACCGTTTTTGTGCATCCGCTCAATGATAGCGACCAGTTCGTCCTTGCATTTGAACGAACTCTTGCCGACAAAGATGGCATGAGAATACTGCAGTTTTACATCGAGACCGCGTGTGACCTCTTCCAGCTCGTCCAGCGCACGCAGTAGATGCGGCCTGCCAAGCAGTTCCGGATATGCCATGGACACGGCGGAGTTGGCGCGTGGATGCACCGTCAGCGGGCGATCGTACTTTGCGCAGAGAGTTGCAACGTCGCGCAGCTCTTCTTTCGTCGCGTACAGGCCGGGTTCGTACATCAGCCCAAGGGAAACACCGCAGGCTCCCTGCTTGAGGTTTTCTTCCAAAATAGCGAGCATATGTGTCTGCTCTTCCTGCGTCAGCGGGCGGCTTTCATATCCATTTACGCTTGCGCGCGCGGAGCAATGTCCGACCAGCGATGCTATATTGAGCGGCGTTTTTTGGTCAATCGCTTCAAATAGCGTTCCGACGGACGGATATTCGCCGGTGAGGTTTTCCATGCGGAATAAACCTGCGCCGATTTTGTCCTTATACGGGCTGCCCGGTTCAAATCCGGTCATCGAAAGGCCGCAGTTGCCGGCGATAAACGAGGTAATGCCCTGGCGGACGAATGGTTCAAAATACTTTTGTGGTTCGCTCTTAGCGGCAAACCAGTCGTTGTGCGAATGCGCGTCGAAAAAACCGGATGAAACGGATTTTCCGCCAATGTCGATCACGTCCGCGCCCTTTGCGTCAATGACGGGCGCTACTTTAACGATTTTATCCGCGTCAATCAGGATATCACCTGTAAAAGCGTCCGCGCCGGTGCCGTCGTAAACGAGGCAGTTCTTGAGCAATGTCGCCATGGTGTGTTTACCTCCCGATTCCAATAGAAATATGGTATCACACTGTGGAGGAAAATTGAAGATTCGTTCGAATGCAACGCATTAGAATGATATTTAATCGAAAGATGTTGACAAGTACAAACTATAAATCTACAATAGTAGACATAAAAGAACCAATAAACATATTGCTTTTAATTCGAAGAATCGTATCAGGCGATCACACAGAAAGGGTGGATAAAACATGAAGGAAACTTTGACGAGGCACGAGTGGGTGATCATGGAAACACTTTGGCAGCATGCGCCGATGTTTCTTTCGGAAATCATGGACGCTATGCAAACAAGCGTGGACTGGAATCGCTCCAGCTATCTGACCTATCTCAAACGAATGGCGGACAAAGGGTATATTGGGTACGAAACGGTACGCGGAAGCCGCCGCTACAGTCCGTTGTTGCGACGGGAAGACTGTGTGGAAACGGAAAGCGCAGCAATGCTGGAAAAGATGACTGACAGAAGTGCGAAACTCTTCTTAGTAAGCATGGTGCAAAAAAGCGGACTGTCCGAAGAGGATCGCAAAGAATTACAAAAATTGATAATAAACCTTGACGACCCGCCGGAAAGCGAGGCGTGACATGGATATACTGCATACGCTTGTGGAAATCAGTCTTTATTCAACTGTTATCTTCAGCGTCATCCTTTTATTCCGATTGGTTTTCCGTAAAAAATTGTCTCATGGGTTGAAATATGTACTCTGGTTCGTGTTAATTGCACGATTGCTGATCCCTGTGACGTTTGAAAGCAGCGTGCAGTTATTGATACCGCAAGCGGACATCGCAAACGTCCTTGCGCCAACAGAGCGGAAGGAAGTCACCGGAACAACGGCAGCCGCGAACACAGGGGACGCATTGGCGAAAAGCGAATTTTCTACGGATGCCAGTTTGCAAACAAAAACCAATCCGGCCGAGAACGCCACGGCCAAACTGACGACAAGCCAAATTTTGCTGACCGTCTGGCTTGGCGGCGTCGTTGTCATAGGTGGGTGGATGCTTTACGCGTATAGTTCGCTTTGGCGGAAAATGCAGCGTGATGCGGTTAACCCCACCCGAAAACTGGCTGCGATGCTCGACGAAGTAAAAGCAGAACTTGGCATAAAAAGAAAAATTCATCTGGTTTGCCAATGTACATATGGTGCGCCCGCAATGATATTTCCGCGGACGCTGTGGATACCGCTGGGCGGCATGGTGTCTATGGACGATACGCAGGCAAAGGATGCGATACGGCACGAATTGACGCACGCAAAACGCGCCGACCCTCCCGTGAGCATGCTGCTTGCCGCGCTGTGTGTGGTTTACTGGTTCAATCCAGTCGTCTGGGCGACGGCATATTTTATGCGCGCCGATATGGAAACCGCATGCGACGCGATGGTGACGCGGTGCTACTCTCTTGCCCAAAGAAGCGAATATGCAAATCTGCTTCTGAACCTTTACGCGCAGCCCGCGCTCGGCGTACCCGCGCTTGGACTGTCCGGACGCGGTGTCAAACACCAGGCGAAGCGACGCGTGATCTACATTTTCCATAGACAATCAAGCACGGCGGGCGTAAAAATCGTTGCGGTTCTTATGACGCTGGTCTTGTTGTTCGGTTGTTTTACGACGGCCTGCCAGGCGGCGGACGATTCGACAGCACACGAGCTGGATGTGTCGGAGTATCCATGGCCGATGGACATTGCAATGGAGACCACAGACCGCGTGGATACGGAGGCCGAGCAGATCACAACATATGCGACGTTTGCGGTGCACGCGGACGTTCGGCAGCCCGAAGACGCGAATCCGTCCGTGATCCGCATGGAGCGGACTTCGATGACCGATGAGGAGATACTTGCGCTCCTTGAAAAACTAAAACCGGAAGCGGATTGGGCGATTACAGAACCGAACGGAACATGTAAGTGTTTCGGTGCAGGCATGGCAACTGATGGCGTTACGTTTACGCGTAGTCTGACTGCGATATACGATTCGAGTGCGGTATTTCGCTTGTCTCCCGATGGCTTGACCGTCTATGCGGAACAGGAATTGATCAACGGTGCGGATGCCTATAAAATCCCGGCCGATGCATTTGAACAGCCGATCGAGCTGACCGAAAAGAAAGCAAAAAAACAGGCCGACAAGGTCATTGAAACGCTTGGCGCTACAAATGTCGTGCTGCAGGCCGCCGAACGCGCCTGCATGTTTGAAACGGGCGACGATGGTGCGCTGATCGTCGCTTCCAACGGATGGGACTTCGTCTACGTACCGGTCGGCGGTGGCCTGCCCTGCATCTACATCGGCGGAATGATGTATGGCGATATGTATAACAACAGGTTCTATTACCATGAATCGATGTATCCGCTGCTGCGTGTTTACGTGGACGATAACGGAATGCAGCGGATCGACTGGGTGAATATGCCGGTTCAGACCGAAGTACTCCAAGAGAACGTATCGATCATTTCATATGAGGCGATTTTAGAAAAGGTCAAAGAGGAAATGGCAGGGATGTTCGGCAGCCAACTCCAATTCCCGTGGGCAATGCTCAACCAGTCCGTTGAAGTGAACGTTACCAGCATCTGTCTTTGCTCCGCGGTTGTCGGGGAAGAGGCGGTGTTGGGCGACGATCTGCTGAAGTCCGTGATCTCCGCTGAACAGCTGATCCCCGTGTGGCAGATCGTCTGCACGGTCGCCTATGAAGGGAAGGAATCACATCGCGCGATCGAACTGCGCTACAACGCGATTGACGGGCTGCCGCTTATGATACGCTGGTAAAGGAAAGATTCCCGTGGATTTAGATTGACGGCAACCACCCCGCACTCTATAATATGGTTAAATGAATAGCGTGTGTATCTGCGCAGCAATGCGCCGGTGGTAAACAACCGCCGAGGGAATACGGATGAAAATTCCGAGCTACCCCAGTAACCGTGAAGCCGACGAACGGACGGATAAGCCACTGCGAATGATTGCGGGAAGGCGTCCAAGTAGGATGAAGCTAAGCCGGGAGACCTGTTTATGCATGATGATACTCCTGGGGTGGGGTGAAGCTAGACGTTGCAAAGAATGCACGTGATTTTTTCAATTGCTCCTCTCACCAGAGTGGAGCAATTTTTTTCGCGCTCCTTTTTGAACTATTCATTTGAATATTATTTTGGAAGGGGTATTTCTTAATATGAAACACCAAAAAATTCTTGCCTTGCTGCTGGCGATGTTGCTTGCACTTGGCGCGTTTGCAGGCTGCGCGGCAACAAGCGACGTGGCCGCAGAGACGGAATCCACCGTAACGGAAGAAGTTGAAGCAACGCAGGAACCCGCTTTGGAAGCGACCGAAGAACCCGTTGCGGAAACCATCACCTTCACCGACATGACTGGACGCGAAGTCACGTTGGAGGGTCCGGCAACCCGCGTTGTTGCGCTGACGGCGGCCGACTGTGAGATTCTGTACGCAATCGGCGCAGGCGACATACTTGTCGGCCGTGGTGAATACTGCGATTATCCCGCTGAAGTTGCGGAAATTCCCGCCGTTCAGTCCGGCGCTGAAACCAACCTTGAGCAGATCATTGCGCTGGAGCCGCAGATTCTGATTATGAGCACGATGGCGCAGACCGAAGAACAGATTGAAGCGCTGGAAGCGGCAGGTATCACTGTCGTCGTTTCGGATGCGCAGAGCATCGACGAAGTCTACACCGCAATCAACATGATCGGTACGCTCACCGGCAAAACGGATGAGGCGGCTACCGTTGTGAGCGGCATGCAGGATACGTTTGCCGCACTTGCCGCCCGCGCTTCCGAGCTGGACGGTAAGACGGTGTATTTCGAAGTCAGTCCACTCGAGTATGGCCTCTGGACGGCAGGCTGCGATACATTTATGGATGAAATTGCAAACATGCTGGGGCTGGTCAACATCTTCCGCGATGTTTGCAGTTGGGCCGCGATTTCTGAAGAACAGGTGATTGAGTTCAACCCGGACATCATCGTCACCATCAGCATGTATTACGGTGAAGGCCCGACGCCGGAAGAAGAAATTGCTTCGCGTGCCGGCTGGGAGAACATCACCGCCGTTCAGGAAGGCGCAATCCTGAACTTGGCGAACAACGAACTGTCTCGACCCGGTCCGCGCCTTGCGGACGGCGCGCAGGCGTTGTTTGAATTTGTCCTCGCCACCGTGCAATTGGAAGATGCAGCATAATCGAACGGACAAACAAGGGGGCGCGTTCGCGTCCCCTTCAAAACAACGAAGGACGGAAGGCTTTCGCGCAAGTGAAATCTCTTTGTTTTTACTTGCGACGGCAGCAACCGTTTTTTTGTGCGTGTGCGTCGGCAGTGTTAATCTTCCGCTTGGTGAAACACTTGGCGTAATTTGGAATGCAATTTTGAGATTGCCTCAACCGGAAAGCATGTCCGTCCCCATCATCCTGTCTGTTCGGCTTCCGCGCGTGCTGTGCGTAGCTCTCAGCGGCGCGGCGCTGTCGCTTTGTGGTGGAGCGATGCAGGGTCTGCTGAAAAACCCACTTGCAGACGGATCGACGCTTGGCGTTTCCAGTGGCGCGTCACTCGGCGCGGTCATTGCGATTGCGTTCGGCGTTACGATACCCGGCCTGCCGTTTGCAGGCACGGTGACGCTTGCGATGCTGTTTGCGTTTTTATCTTTATTAATCATTTTATCGCTGGCGTACAAGATCGATTATTCGCTTTCCACAAATACGATTATCCTTATTGGCGTGATCTATTCCATGTTTGTTTCAAGCGTTCTTTCGCTGATTATCACGCTGGCTTCGGATCATATTAAGAATATTACGTTTTGGACGATGGGTTCGTTGCTTGGCGCAAGCTATCAAAACGCATTACTTCTGCTATGTGCATTGGTTATTTGCGGCGCAGTTATTTTGCGATATGCGCGTGAGCTGAACGCCTTTGCCATCAGCGAGGACAATGCGCGGCATATCGGCGTTCCTGTTAAGCGAGTCAAGTTTATCCTGCTGATTGCGGCGTCCGCGCTGATCGGCGTATGCGTGTCCATCGGTGGAACAATCGGCTTTGTCGGGTTGGTTACACCGCATATGGTACGCATGATCGTCGGGCCGAATCATCAAAGGCTGCTGCCGGCTTCGATGTTTGGCGGCGCAATCTTTTTGATGTTGGCCGACCTCGTGGCACGCATCCTGCTCAATCCACTGGAACTTCCGATCGGCGTAGTTACGTCGTTTATTGGGGCGATTCTGTTCGTCGTCATCTTTTATCGCTCAAGGAGGATGCGCACATGACGCTGCTGGACGTAAAAAATCTAACGGTACGCTATGGCGCACTGACAATACTGGACGACGTGAATTTTTCGCTGGATGAAGGCCAATGGCTTATGATCATCGGCCCAAACGGCGCGGGAAAGAGCACGATTGTTAACGCCATTTCGCAGAGCGCTTCGTATACCGGCGAGATCCGGTATTTAGATCGCGACGTCGGGCGCTACCGCTCACATGAGCTGGCGAGAAACATCGGCATTCTGAGCCAGTCGCATTTTGTCGGGTATGCGTTTACGGTCGGCTCTGTCGTGCGGCTCGGGCGCTACGCACATGCACCGGGCATCTTTTCCAACAATCACAAAGAGAACGAGCGGATGGTAGAACAGGCGCTGGAACTGACCGGCATGACGAAATTTGTCGACCAGTCGGTGTTGACACTCTCCGGGGGCGAATTGCAGCGGACGTTTCTGGCGCAACTCTTTGCGCAGAATCCGTGTGTGCTGATACTGGACGAGCCGACGAACCATCTTGACCTTGTTTACCAAAAGCAGACGTTTGAGTTGATTCAATCCTGGCTGAAAACACCGGGGCGTGCGGTCATCTCGGTTGTGCATGATTTGAGCCTTGCCAGGGCGTTCGGAACGCATGCGCTGTTGCTGGATAAAGGGAAAACGATTGCACGGGGAACGGTGGATACAGTGTTTACGCCGGGACATCTGGATAAAGCGTATGAAATGGACGTTTCCGAATGGATGCAAACGATGCTTTTGCAATGGACACAAAACCAAATTGAACATGGAAAAAAATAGAAACAGGCGAACAACATATGGATTTTAAAAAACTTGAAGAACAGATGAAGCCGCTGGATGAAAACGCGATGAACGTTGCGAAAGCACGCTGGGACGGAATTGCCAAGCCAGTCGGCAGTCTTGGACAGTTGGAATATACGGTGCGCACGCTTGCGGGCATTCAGCGCACGGCGAACGTGAAAATCGACCGGCGTGCCGTTCTAGTATTTTGTGCGGACAACGGTGTTGTTGCGCAGGGTGTCGCGTCGACGCCGCAGGACATCACGGCGGTCATGGCGGGATTTATTGCACAGGGGCGCTCCACTGTCGGCATCATGGCCAGGGAAGCGCATGCGGACGTGATCACCGTCGATGTTGGCATGTGCAGGCGCGTAGACGATCCGAACATCATCGACCGCCATATTGCAGACGGCACGGCGGACATGACGAAAGGCCCTGCGATGACGCGCGAACAGGCTCAGCAGGCGATACAAACGGGCATCGACATGGTGCGCGAGTGCAAGGCAAACGGATATCAGATGCTTGCCACAGGTGAAATGGGAATCGGCAATACGACGACCTCCAGCGCAGTTGCCGCATTGCTGCTAAGCATGCCGTTTGAGGAAGTGACCGGGCTTGGCGCGGGACTCAATTCTGCGGGGCTGGAACGGAAACTACACGCTATACAGCGGGCAATCGAGGTCAATCGGGCGCACATATGTGATACGTTGGATGTGCTGAGCAAGGTCGGCGGGTTCGATATTGCGGCGATGGCGGGCGCATTCATTGGCGGCGCTATCTATGATATTCCTGTCGTCGTCGACGGCCTGATCAGCGCCGTATCGGCGCTTGTTGCTTCGCGTCTGTGTCCGTCCGCACGAAACTGCATGATAGCCAGCCACGTCTCTGAAGAGCCGGCAAGCCGGAAAATACTCGATTCAATGTCGCTGTCGCCTGTAATCTGTGCATATATGCGTCTTGGCGAAGGAACCGGCGCGGTCGCGGTTCTGCCGCTGCTCGATATGGCGTTGGCAGTCTATCGCAACCTCATGACGTTTGATGAAATCGGAATGTAGAAAGGGTGGAGCGTTTGCAATGCGGATTTTGATTACGGGCGGCTCCGGCTCCGGTAAGAGCACATTTGCCGAACGCCTTATGCAGAAACTGTCGCCGCCGTACACGTATATTGCCACCATGCACCCATTTGACGATGAAAGTAAAATGAAGATCGTGCGTCACAGGAACATGCGGGCAGGGAAAGGCTTTTGTACGCTGGAACGTGAGACGGATGTCGGCACGCTTGACTTGCCAAGGCAAGGAACCGCGCTGTTGGAATGTATGTGCAACCTGACCGCAAATGAGATGTTCGACGATGAAGGTGACATTCGGGATGTCTACGGCAAAATTTTGCAGGATATCGCCACGCTGGAACAAGCATGCGAAACGCTAATCGTGGTTACCAACGATGTTGGATCGGACGGCGGTGGATATGACGAAAAGACCATGCGGTATGTCGATGTGCTCGGGCGCCTTAACCGCGCGCTTGCAACGCGCTTCGATTGCGTTTATGAGTTGGTCAGCGGGATTCCGGTCGTGCTGAAGGGAGAACTTGTATGAGCGTTATACGGTCTGTGGTGATTGCATTTTCCATGTTTTCGCGCATTCCGATGCCGAAGGTGGAGTGGGAAGCGAAAAACATGCGCTATGCGCTTGCCATGCTTCCACTGGTTGGCTGTGTGATTGGTGCAGTTGTCTTTGGGTGGGGCATGTTCAGCAACTGGCTGTCATTCGGTGCACCGCTGTTTGCCGCGGGTGTAACACTGCTGCCGCTTTTAATCACCGGCGGTATTCATATGGACGGATTTTGCGACACGGTGGATGCGCTAAGTAGTCATGCATCGCCGGAACGCAAACGGGAAATACTGAAGGATTCGCACGTCGGTGCGTTTGCCGTTATTGCGACTGGCGCATATTTACTTGCGTACTTCGCGCTCTGTACAGAGTTGCCGCGGGATTGGAACAACCTGTTGCTCGTATGCCTCATCCCGGTCGCTGCGCGTGCAGTGAGCGGGTTTGTCAGCATCAGCGCAGAATTGGACGGATCGGGATTGTTGCATGCCATGCGGGATGCGGCGCAGCATACTGCAGTCGGCATTGCATTGTCGGTTTGGTTCAGTCTGTTTGTGGTTTTTGTCGTTGCGTTTGCACCGGTTGCGGGAATGGCGATGACTGCGGCTGCCGCCGTGTGTGCTGTGACTGTGTCGCGCATGAGCAAAAAACAGTTCGGCTCTATGAGTGGGGACCTTTCCGGATATCTGCTGCGAATCAGTGAGATCGCCATGCTTGCCGCGCTAGTTTTTGTACAAAAGGTGGTGGCTGCCATATGATTTTGGTGATTGGCGGAGAAGCGTCCGGAAAACTTGATTATGTAAAATCTTTGGGATATTTGCAGGCAGATATTGCCGACGGCGTGCTTGACGAGCGAAAAGTAGTGTATAATCTACAAAACATCGTTTTTCGCGACCCGGACGCTGCGCCAATGTTACTGAATACGCTTCTAAAAAAAGAAGTGATTGTCTGCAACGAGGTCGGCAGCGGTATCATTCCGATGCAGCGCAAAGACCGCGCGGCACGGGAGGCGACGGGACGACTCTGCATTCGACTTGCACAGCAGGCGGACAGGGTCGTTCGGCTGGCCTGCGGAATTCCGATGGTAATCAAGGAGAAACAACAGGATGGAATTGATACTGCTGCGACACGGCAAGACGGCGGCGAATCTTGAGCACAGGTACAACGGCGTAACAGACGATCCACTTTGCGAAGAAGGTTTGCGTGAGGCACGCGCGGCAAAGGCGGCCCCGGATATTTCGCTGGCCTACGTCAGCCCGCTCAAGCGGGCGCGTCAGACAGCGGGTATCTGTTTTCCGAATGCGAAGCAGATCGTGGTGGACGATCTGCGCGAAATGAACTTTGGCGACTTTGAAGGACGGACCGCGCAGGAGATGGAGCACGACGCCGACTACCGCGCCTGGGTGGACGGCGGCTGCGTAGATGTTTGCCCGAATGGCGAAAGCATTCCGTCGTTTGCAAAGCGCGCTATGGCGGCGTTTGACTCGGTTGTAAAAGATGCGGCGGCGCGCGGGCTGAACCGCGCCGGTGTGACCGCACACGGCGGCGTCATCATGGCGATCATGTATGGCTATTCACATACGGACGTTTCTTATTTCGACTGGTATGTGGAAAATTGCAGCGGTTTCCGTCTTGAAATCGACGAAGCGACGTGGCCGGAAAAGCCGGGATTTCTCTCTTATGAACTGCTTGGCAGTCAAGTGGAGAGCAAAACGGTGATCGGGAAAGAGATACACGATTGAAAACACTGTTTAATCTGACAACAAGCGCACCGGACCTTGACCGCTTTGAATCGCGGGAGGCGCTGGTGCGCTTTATGGATGGTTTCGACGGCGTCGAGCTTTTGGTATTCGACGAAGATGTTCGCAACATCGTGCCGAGGGAGCGTGTTTTGGGCACTCACATGTGTTATTTTCCGTTCTGGTTTGATTTCTGGAAGGGAAACGAGCGTGCGTTGATCGACGAATTCGGCTCACTGGACGAATGTGAGCGGTATTTCGGCGGGTCGACGCGTGAAGCTATGCTGGAGCGGTTCCGACTTGACTTGTCCGCCGCAAAATCATATGGCGCGGAGTATGTTGTTTTTCATGTGTCGGATGCCGGCATTGCGGAATCGTTCACCGGGCGATACCGAAAATCGGACGAACGTGTGATCGATGCGACCTGTGAACTGCTCAATGTGCTGTTTGACGATGCGTTTGCCGACGGCCCGGCGCTGTTAATGGAAAACCTCTGGCAGCCGGGTTTGACCTTTACAAAACCGGAGATGACGAAACGGTTGCTGGACGGAGTGCGGTATAAAAACAAGGGGTTTATGCTGGACACCGGGCACTTGTTTCACACAAACGAAGCAATTCGTACGCAAGAGGAAGGATTATCGTATATCCATCAAATGCTCGATGCGCACGACGCGCTTTGTGAGTATATCCGCGGCGTACACCTGCATCAGTCGATCACCGGCGACTATTGCCGCTCTGTCCGTGAACACCCGCCGATACTTGCGGATACATATGAGAAACGTAGCTGGCAGATGTTTGAGCATGCATTCAAGGTCGATTTGCATCAGCCGTTCACCTGTGAAGGCGTGCGGGGGTTGATCGAACGCATTGATCCTGAATATCTGACGTTTGAGTTTATAACGGAAAATATTGCGCAGCACAGGGAATACTTGCGCGAACAGCAGCAAGCGCTTGCCAAATAGAAACAATAGGATCAACATAAAAATGCGCCCGAAGTACGAGCGCATTTTTTGTATTGATTCGATTGAAAAAATATTGTCAAACTAGGCCTCTATGATTTTGGCTTTCTGCAGCGCGAAAATCAAAACCGGGATGACGATAAGCTGAATGATAATGCCGGGCAGTGCGGTTGCAAACGCGGCGGTCGACCAAATAACAAGCGAGTATTCGCCCGCGCGGAAGATCAGGGCGTTCAACACGCCGAACGTAATGCGGCCAAGCAGCATGGCGGAAATGAGCGCGATATAGATATTAACGATCGGTTTGCCGGTTTTCACATACTTAAAGACCAGGCCGGAAACCAGACCGTAGACGGCCAGTTCGCAAACCATGCTTGGCACGTATGCCATCGGCGGCATTCCGGTGATCAGGCTGGACAGAATCGGAGTTAAAACACCGCACGCAAGACCGTATGGCCAGCCGCAGATCAAGCCGCAAAGCAGCACGGGGATGTGCATGGGCAGAAAGATGCTGCCCGCGTTGGCGACGGAGTGGAAGGCGATCGGCAGTACGACGCCGAGCGCAAGGCAAAGTGAAGCAAGAATCAAACGTTTTGTTTTGGACATAAATAGGGACTCCTTTTTATAAAAAATAGCCACAAAGGCAAATTGGCCCGACTGCGTCGGACAAACAACCTTCGTGGCTGAATTTCTTATGGAACAAGGACAAGACGATGTTTATCTTCGTGATAAACTTTACCAAACTATTCTATTGGAAGAGCACCGTTGCTGTCAAGCGCGAACCGACGCTATTCGTCGGATTGCATATAAATTTTGTATAGTTCGTCAATCGCCTGCGTGACCAAAATCTTTATCGGTATGTTTGCCGCACCGACGATAACATTGTGACACATATTCATGGGGATCAGCAGCCGAACAGCTCGGCTTTGCCCGATTACCGTTGCCATTACCGGCGAAATTTCACCCAACATCGAATCCGCGATAACGATTCCAAGCGGACCTATGATGATGTCCGCCGTTCGGCAGTTGACGATTACGGCGTTTTCTCCCGTGCTGCCGCGGCTTGCTCCGGCTTTCATCATAACACTGGTTGCGATGCTGTTTGTGCCGACGGCGGTAACGTCCGCCTCCTGCATGCGCGCCCGAATTCCTTCGATGATTTGCCGCCCAACGCCGCCGCCCTGACCGTCGATCACCAGTATTTTTTTCGTTTTCATGCGAAACGTCCTTTCAGAAATTGCTTACCATAGCATACCACAGTTTCCCTTGCGGAACGAGACGAATCGGTATGGTTCTATACACATGCCGCAAAAACACGCCCGAACGTTTTCGGAAGCGTTTGTTGCTTAGATTATCAAAACGACATGAGGTTCAAACCGTCCTGCTCGGAATACTTGCGTTCAATCGTTTCGGGCAAAACCTGGATGAAGATCTCCGCCGTACCACCGATTGTTGCGGATGAAAGATGCCCGCCGAGTGCTTTCCCGTCCGCCGTTGCAAGCGTAATATGCAGGTGTGCATATGGTTTGCCGTCCATCCTCGAAAGATTTCCGGAAAGGTGCGTCACCTCAAGCGGTTCGTGGAATTCGTTTGAATAATATTGCTTGTCCGCGGGACTGAAGAGCGCGACTACGGCGTCGGAAACCGCGCCGATGCCGCTGACGATCCCGGTCTGGATATCGAAGCGCTTTGCCGCGTTAAGAATAGATGTTACGATTTCCTCGCCGCGTTCGAGCCGAATGACAATCATGCGTCCCGTTTGAAATTCCTTTGCAGTCATCACGAACCTCCCTGTTATTCTGGTCTAAATGTTTGATTCCATTCTAGCACAAACAACGTGATGCTGATCTTCTTTGTGTTGACAGTCACGATTGGGCGACGCGGCGCTTGTCATACGATTTGCTGGATGTCTCCATTTTTGACCGCGGGTATGTGGCTTGGGCGGAAACTCCATCTGCCGCAGATGCGAATCAAGGCGGACGCCAGCGCCTGTATCGACTGCAAACTGTGCAATAAGAAGTGCCCGATGAGCATCGACGTCAACGAACAGGTGAAAGGCGGCAGTGTGCGCTCACTTGATTGCATCCTCTGCGGTGAGTGCGTGGATGCCTGCCCCAAAAGTGTGCTCTCCTACCGAAAAAAGAAATAGAGATTTTAAAGAAAAAACTGGATAAAATTGTGGCTTTGGTGTTGTCCCATTGACGGAATCCACACGTAAAGGCTACAATGGCAATAGGTATTTATTTGTATCAACCAAATTCGATACGTGTGATTGGAGAGCGAGATGAGATTTGATTATTACATGCCGACGCGCCTGCTCTTTGGCGCGGGAAAGCTGAAGGAACTGCACAAGTACGATTTGCCCGGCAAAAAAGCGCTGATCGTCATGACTGGCGGCAAAAGCCTCCGTGTAAACGGGTACCTCAAGGCGCTGGAAGACGAACTCGCCGCCGCGAACGTTGCATATAGTATTTTTGACAAGGTAACGCCGAACCCGACAAAGTCCGTTGTTATGGCGGGCGCGAAAATGGCGCGGGAGGAAGACTGCGATTTCGTGATCGGTTTTGGCGGCGGCAGTAGCATTGACGCGGGAAAAGCCATCGCGGTTATGGCGACCAACCCCGGCGACTACTGGGACTATATCTCTGGAGGAACGGGAAAAGAACAGCCTGTGCCGAACGATCCACTTCCCATTGTTGCGATTACGACGACCGCCGGGACAGGGACGGAAGCGGACCCTTGGACCGTTGTTACAAAAGAGGAAACGAACGAAAAAATCGGCTTTGGTTATGATAAAACATTCCCGGTGCTCTCGGTTGTCGATCCGGAATTGATGTTAACCGTTCCGCCTGCGTTGACTGCTTATCAAGGTTTCGACGCGATGTTCCACAGCACGGAGGGATATCTTAACAACATAGCTTATCCCGTCAGCGACGCATTCAGCCTTCGTGCAATCGAGCTGATCGGCAAGTCGCTTGCGCGTGCGGTCCAGGATGGAAGCGATATGGAAGCGCGAACCGACGTGGCGCTCGCCAATACCCTTTCCGGGCTGGTCGAATCAACGTCCGGCTGTATTTCCGAACACTCGCTTGCGCATGCAATGGGCGCGCTCAAGCCGGATTTCCCGCACGGCGCGGCGTTGATTATTATCAGCAAAGCGTATTATGAGAAATTTGTGGAAAAGGGATGCTGCGACGACCGGTTGATCGACATGGCGCAAAAGCTCGGCAAAGCGAACGCGACAAAGCCGATGGACTTTGTGGACGCGCTGGTGGAACTGCAGATTGCCTGTGGCGTGGATGCGCTCAAGATGTCCGATTACGGAATTGCCTACGACGATCTGCCGCAGTATGTTGAGAATGCTTTTGAAACGATGGGCGGACTGTTCGGGTTTGATCCATGTGAACTTACGCGCGCGGACTGCCTGGAAATTTACCAAAAATCCTACCGGTAAGGCGTTCGTTACGAAAAACACAAAAACCTCTGATTGCTAAAAAAATCGGAGGTTTTTCGTTACACTCTGACGAATTACAAACAATTTGTTTGTAACAATATGCAGATAACACTGCTATTTGTTTGAAACAAATAAATTTTCGTGCTATGCTTTAAACAGAATAAATCCCATCCAAAACAGACGAAATCGCATATAGCACACCTATAAATAAATATGGAGGCACGCAAATGGAAGCATATCCACATCTTTTTGAACCAATCCGAATTGGAAACGTACTGGTACCAAACCGAATTTGCCATGTTCCGACGGACGTCAGCTCGTCCAACGCAGACGGTTCCGTCAGTGAACGTGATATCTATCACCACAGCGAGATTGCCAAGGGCGGTACGGGACTTGTTATCGTCGGCGCGACCACGCCGGACTCCGCAACGGGTCGACCGACCGTGACGTGCCTTTGTGCAGACGCGGACAACTTTATTCCGGGTCTGACGCGGCTGGCAGCGTCCATGCATCGCTACGGCGCGAAGTGCGCCGTGCAGTTGCAGCATCCCGGCAGGCAGTGCGCCATCCCGCGGTACAACACCATGAGTACAAACGACATGGTACTCAAACTTCCCTGGTCGGCGGGTCATGAAATTGTCTACGCAAATGCGGAAGAAAAGGGGAAGCCCGTTCGTGCAATGACCACGGAAGAAGTGCTCGATATGGTCGATAAGTTTGCCGATGCCGCGTGGCGTGTCAAGCAGGCCGGATTTGATGCAGTGGAACTGCATGCCGCGCACGGTTATCTGATTTCGCAGTTTATGAGTCCGTTCCTCAACCGGCGCATCGACCGCTTTGGCGGAAATTTTGAAAACCGCATGCGCTTCCCGCTGGCCATCATCGACCAGATTCAGAAGAAATGCGGCAAAGACTTTCCGATCATCGTTCGTTACTCCGCGGACGAATGGGTGGACGGCGGACGCGAAATTGAAGAGAGCGTCGAGGTTGCCAAGGCGTTTGAGCAGGCGGGCGTCGCTGCACTGGATTTGAGCCAATGTATTCAGGAAAGCCCCGGCGCGGGTTTCGACCCGATGTACTATCCGGAGGGGTGGACGGCGTATGCATCTATCGCGGTGAAAAAGGCAGTCAGTATACCTGTTATCAACAGTCACACGCTGCGCAATCCCGATTTCTGCGAACGCATGCTGGCCGACGGCGAAACGGACATGGTCGGCCTTGCGCGGCAACTGCTTGCCGATCCGTACTGGCCTGTCAAGACGAAGATGGGCAAAGTCACCGATATTCGCCGCTGTATTTCCTGCCTGACCGGATGCTGGCAGGAGAGCATGATGGCCAAAAAAGAGATCGGCTGCGCCATCAATCCGGCCTGCGGGAACGAAGCGTTTGAAGAATTGAAAGCGACTGACAAACCGCTGAACGTTGCAATCGTCGGCGGCGGTCCTGCGGGCATGGAAGCCGCGCGTATTGCGGCCGTTCGCGGCCACAAGGTGACGCTTTTTGAAAAGACGGGTGAGCTCGGTGGCGCAATATTGGGCTGTTGCATGACACCCGGCAAAGAGAAGATGAAATGGTATGCGGACTGGGTTCGCGTTCAACTGAAAAAACTGCCGGTCGAAATCCGCCTGAACACCACGCCTGGCGTAGACGATCTCAAAGGATTTGACGCGGTACTGAATGCCACGGGTGCTTCCAGCTATGTGCCGGAATGCATCGGCAAAGACAAAGTACTGGGCTTTGAAAGCGTCATTGCCTGCCCGAAGGTTAACTGCGAATTCCATCCCGGCAAGCGCATGCCTGTAAAAACCGGTGAAAAAGTGTTGGTCTGGGGCGACCATTATGCGGCGACAGACACTGCGGCCTACCTTGCGTCCATCGGTAAACAGGTAACCATCGTCACCGAAAACAAAGAGTTTGGGAGTACAGTGGAAGTCATCCATATGTACGTGCTTCGCAAGCGCTTCCAGCAGACGGATGCCGAGGCGCTGGAATCCAAACCGTTCAAATATCCCGTAAAGGTGATTGAAAGCAGCACGGTGTATTCTGTTACCGATGGGGAAGTCGTCGTTCAGGATAAAGACTTCAACCGTGCGACCCTGCCGATCGACACGGTGGTTTCCTGCCATACGCGCGCGAACGACGCATTCTTTGCCGAGTTGTTGAAAGCCGGTGTCCCCGCGTTTAATGTCGGCGACGCCGTGCGTCCGCGCAACCTCAACGCCGCCGTGCACGACGGGGCGATGTTCGGGTTGAATCTGGACGCCGATATGCTGCTTAACCCCAACGGCGCGATGATGAACAATTTGCCGCTCGATGTGCTTGGGCAACTGAAGGACTAAGAAAAACACAATTAGTTGACCGGATAAGCTCCTCCACAGATCGATCTGCGAAGGAGCTTTCCATTACTATCCAAAAGCGATGGCAAAGCTCGCGAGAAATAGATCACTGTAAAACAGCGAAAAGCCTTGTGGTTTGCCGGAGTTCGGTTGATGGTTGATGTTCGTAAAACAAGGTTTTTTTTGACAACAACCCCGTAGTATACTATATTGTTGATATCTATAATTGCTTTGCCTCATCGTTACGCTGCAAACATTATAAATTTACATGCTTTCGTCCACGGGAGAAATAGATGCAGAACGCACTTTATGTGGAAGTCACGCTGATTGGCATCGTCCTGCTGGTGGTCATTCTGTATAATCAACAGAAATCCATGGGTATTTCGGCGTTGCAAAGACAGTTTAATAAAATGATTTACACGTTGATAGCAATTCTGATCATCGACGCTTCTTGCTGGTTGATCGACGGAAGAATATTTCCGTTCGCAAGGGAAGCCAGCCTGTTTGTTGAAAGCTGGTACTATTTCTTTAACGGTTTCATGCCGTTCATGTGGTTGATCTACACGGAAACAAAACTCAGCAATAATTCTGCGGCGGCGCGCAAGCGTATTCACTGGATGTCAACGTTCCTGGTTCTGTATGTCGGCGTATTGATCTGGAATTTAAAATCCGGATGGGTGTTTGTAATCAGCGAGCAGAACGTCTATCAGCGTGGGCCAGGCTATGCAATATCCGGTGCAATTGCTTTTACATACCTTGGTTATTCTGCGATCCGGGCGCTAAAAAAGGCGGCGGAATTCAAATTGGGCGGCGAACGCAGGCAATACTATATGATGGCAGCGTTCATTCTTCCTCCGATAGTCGGTGCGTCCGTTCAAATGCTGATTTACGGCGTGAACTACATTTGGATCTGCACGGTGATTTCCGCAGTGATGTTCTATTTCGATATGCTGAACCGTCAGATATCAACAGAGACGTTGACCGGGCTCAACAATCGCCGCGAACTGAATAAATTTTTACTACGCGAAACGCGCGAAGGTCCGCATTCGGATGTTTTGGCGTTGATTATGATGGACGTTGACAAATTCAAGGAAGTGAACGATACGTTCGGCCATTATTACGGGGACAGCGTATTGATCACCGTAAGCGAAATCTTAAAAAAATCCTGCAAAGATACATCGGCATTTCTTGCAAGAATCGGCGGCGACGAATTTTGCATTGTTTACCCGGCCAACAATATTGAAGTTGTCGAAGGGTTGATTGCAAAAATTCAGTATAACATTATTACTTGGAACGCGTCGCACAGGGATATGGTGCAGATCAGTTTGAGCATCGGATATTCCGTTTGGGACTCGGAAACGGACAAAACGTACGAAACGTTGTATAAACGAGCGGATCAGAATATGTATAAAGTAAAACGCGCAAAGAAGCTTACGGCATAGAAAAACACACAAAAAGCGTCCGTTTGAACAGGCGCTTTTTTGCTGGCTTAAGCAGTTTTTTCTAAACTGAGATTTTTTCGCCGATATACATAATATGCTCGGACAATGCGAGCAGTTCGGGAAGCTCCAGATATCGCTTTGCAATAGAAATCCAGCAGTCGATTTCTTCAGGATCACGTGTAAGGATATCCGGCTCGTTTGGGGAAAGAATGCCTTCCTGCCCAAAGAGTCGCAATTTTTTCAGCGAAAATTGTTCCATAAACGGCAGGATGTTTCGCTGATTGAAAAAACATGCGCTGGTAAACGCCGTGCCGCAATAATCTTCGCCAGTTGCAACCGCGTCGATCAGCGTTTTGATTTCCGGGCTGGTGGAATCGCGAACAATATTGCCGCCGCATTTTAAATCATAGAGAATCGCAGCAAATATTTGAATGAACGAAACATAAAGCTTGCCACCCGGCTTCAAATGGTCGAGTGCTATTTTTACCGCTTCTGTTTGTTCCTCCCGCGTGAGTAGATGATAAAGAGGACCCATAAGGAACACATGGTCGAATTTGCCAAGTTGCAACTCGTTCAGATGCAGGCAGTTTTTTACATGAGCGGATATCACAACGCCGTCTTCGATTGCCTTTTGTTTTGCAAAACGGATATTTGCATCCGAAAGGTCGACAAGCGTTACATCACAACCCGTCTTTGAAAAATGGAGGGCATAGCGGCCAGGGCCGCCGCCGATGTCAAGGATGCGTTCGCCGGGCTTGACGTATTGCTCCATCATGTACGTTGTAAAGATGAATTCAAACGGATGCTCTTTTAGACGAAGCCATTCGTGCTCGGCGTTTTCATCATAATATGCTTTTACCCGGTCGATCGAAGATTCCATTCTGATGCATCCTTTCATCTTGGTAGTTGCGCGTATTGTAACATATGCAAATTAGTCCATGCAAACTAAGAAAGCGATTGTGTCTACGATGAAAAGATCGTTTCCAGGCATGGGAGCAGTCTCTGCCGCTGCGCAAGATCGTATGCGTCGGATTCGATGAATGAGAGAAACGCATCTTTTTCCAGCCACTTCCAGCCGATGGTTTCACCCGGTTGAAGAGCGATTGCGCTTTTTTCACAGTCTGTTCCACAGAGGTATCCGTGATGAATTGCGTGTGAGCCCTCGCTGACGGTTCGGTACAACGGCCGAAGGGTCTGGACGTGGATGCCGGTCTCTTCTGCCAGTTCCCGCATGGCGGCCTGTTCGGCGGTTTCGCCTTTTATCACACTGCCGCCTGCGCTGACTTCAAACGCGCCCGGCAGTATATCCTTATTGTAATCCCGCTGCATTAAAAGAATCGAACCGTCGATATGGCGAACGATTATATCGCAGACCAAATGATATAATCCCGACGGGATCGATTCGCCGCGAACGAGATCGCATCCGGCTAGCTCGCCGGCTTTCGTATAAGCGTCCCAAAGTTCCATCGTCACACCTTACTTTCCATCCGAGTGGATGATGTCGTCTATTTCGTCAGCCACCTGCTGTGCGGCTTTCCCCGCAACATAGACGGTATGCGCGGCAAACGGCTGCTCCAAGATTTGCGGAAGCAAAATTTGATTCAGCAGCTGTTCGTTCTCGTCTTCAACACGCTGCGAAAGAAAATCAAGCGATTCTGTAAGGCCGGGGTACGGTAAAAGTAAAAAGGAATGTCGAACCGGCGCGACCAGCGTTCGAAACACTTTGCGTTGTTCCGTTGTTTCATAAACGCCTTGCCCCGCGCCGAAGGCGATCAGCGCACCGGCGGACTCTTCCAAAATACGCGCAACCGAATAGAGTTCGTATGGTTTTTGATAGCGATACCATCCTTCTATTCCGTGCAGCGCATATTGCAATTCGGCTTTTTCATCGGAATAATCCGTTTGCGAATAGAGCCGTTCACGTTGCTCATCGAGGTCTACAAACGGCATATTCAACAACTCTGCGGTCAATCGCCCGACGGTGGTTTTGCCAACGCCGACCGGGCCGGTAAGAATGATCGTCTGTTGCATATAAAGGACGCCTTTCTGGTAACAATGCTGGGGATACCGTTACTCATGCATGCTGAACTGCATTGCTTTTTCCATGAGCACGGGTTGAATCTCCGGATACGTCCAGTTTTGCGGAAGCGCGTCGGTGATCAACAAGCTTTCAATCTCATAATGCAGCTCTGGTTCAAATGTGCGGATGTCGGCAAAAAACAGCATGCCGAAGAGTTCGTCACCGGTGCTGTTGACGTTGGTTTTCCCTGTTACGGAATAGGCACAGACTTGCTTTAGCGTATAGTCGAGCGCACCGGTTTCTTCGTATAGTTCACGATTCGCCGTTTGCCAAATGGTTTCTCCGGCTTCATGATGACCACCGGGGAATTCGTAGGTTTCGCGATCTTTATGTTTGCAAAAGACCCACTGATCGTCACTTTGTGTAATGATTACGGCAAAGATCAACTGATCGTCGTGAACGTCCGCAGGGTCATAAAATCGGATCTTTAACATTTTTCGGACTCCTCGAATGTTAATGGATTTTGCCTTTTGTCACCCACATGCCGGTGACACCGGATACATACTGCCGGGATTTTAGTATGAAGAACCGTTCCTCGGCAACGGGCTCGACGGAATGCTCCAGCATTTTGGTACACAGCGCGTGCATATCCCTGACGGTTTGCATGTTCAGCGGATGACCGAGTGGCGCATCTTCCGTCGGCATAGTTTGCGGTCGGTGTCCGCCGAGAAAGTCATAGGTTTCATACGGCGTTAAATTTTCAAGTGCAGTTTCAAGACTGCTACGGTAAGCCCCGATGTTGAGACAGCCCGGCAGCCACATCCACGTGGAGGCCCCGCCGTTGCCGAAGGCGTCCCCTGTAAACAACACACAATGGACGTCGTCAACAAAGATGCATGAGCCCGGCGTGTGGCCGAAAGCAGGAAGGATGTGAATGCTGTTGCCGCCAAGGTCGATGACCGTATCGTTCGCAACGGGAATAAAATGCTTTACGTCATATCTTTTGTCCGGCACATGAAATAAAAGACATCCGGTTTTAGCCAGAAACCACAGAGTTCCTTTTTTCCATGCCGCAATGTCGTTTTCGTGGAGATAAACGGTGTCGAACTCTTCCGAATGGTACATGTGGTCGATATGTGCATGCGTCAGCGCCAGCTCAATGGGCTTGTTCGTCAGCGTACGCAGCAGCGGCAGAATGTCCGGCTTCATGATGCAGGTATCGATCAGCAGCGCCTTGTTTGACCCGACAATGAGATACATGGAAGCCGCGTTTTCGTCGTCAATGGCGAACAGGCCCGGTTGAAGCTCTTCAATCGTATAACCCTGCGTTTGCATGTCCATTCCTCCTGCTTCTATTGGTTGCCATATTTATTGGATTGACATAAGCACATCGTATGTCTGAGAGGCTTATTTAAGAGTCATATGCGCGTGGTCAGTCGTCGGTATTTTGACTTTGCCGATACGTGTCGATTTGCGTATATGTGCGTCGGTAGTAGCGCCGAAACAACCGGAAATAACCTTTCGTCGATTCGTCGATATAATCGGACGGCACGGTATTGTCACCGGACAACGACCGGAACGGATATGCGCCATTGACCCGCCATGGATTGAGGAAGCCGGGGCGTATCGCATCCTTGGGGCAGTTGAACGCACAGCCCATGCACATCGTACAATGCCGTGTAAAATGAGGCAAGCCATCCTTCATACGGATGTTTTGCGCGGGACAGTTTGCCGCGCAGAGTCCACAACCGATGCAGAGTTCCGGCTTCGCATGGATCAACGGTCCATTGATCCATGCGCCAAACCACTGCAAACGGAACAGATACATCCAAAGGACTGTCCATGGAAAATACCGAAGCTTCCGGTGTTCGCCAGTGGCGACATTGCTTGCTATCAGTCCAGCCATACCGCGCGTGTGTAAATACATCTGTTTTGCTAGCGCGTCGGGATAGCGGAACATGATGTTGTATGGCATGAGCAGATGTTGGTCGAACATTGGATCAAGGCCTTTTTTGCGCAGGAGCCGGACAAGCGGCATGCTCGACGCGCTGTTGATATGAAACGGTTCTCCGGACGTTTTAAAAATGAATGCAGTTTTTCCAGATGCCTTCGCCAGTCCTTTAACAAAGCGCAGAAAGAACTGCGGCGTGTTGAACGCATGAATCGGGTATCCGAACCCCACGATATCAAAGTCGTTTGGATTCGGCGCGGCAGAGAATGGAACGCGCACGCTCCAGACGGTCGTTTTGATATCATGTGTGCGTAATGCCTTGCCAATTAAGTCCGCCGCAACACGGGTATTACCCGTGCCGGAAAACACATACAGAATTGCTGTCCTCATTGACAAAATTCGCTTGACCGACAAATTATCATAAAAAACTCTAAATCCTTTCAAGTTCCCGCTGTCACTGTTATCATAAAAATGGCGCATGCTTTTATGCGACCGTGCATATACCAATCACCATTATCGCACAAAACGAATGCGTTGGTAACGCGACCGGCGAAAAAGAAAGTGAAATTCTCAAAATGGTGATATAGATTGATTGAAAGAGCAAAAACAGCTGGCACGCGGCATTCTGGCGAAAATCGTGTTATAAGCATGTTTCGACGCCGGGAATGAGTGATCGCCATTGACGATTTTTTCCGATGAAGTTAAAATCAGCATATAGATAGAATATAATTGGTCGATTCAACAATGCCATTCATGAAAATTGCACGTATCCGAAGCTGTAACGAATGATCGATAAAAATACTGCCCCTGAGACAAACTCATAAGCCTGAATGTCTGGAGATGAATACCATGGGAGACGCGATAAAACTCGTTCAGAATGCCACGATGCTGATTTCCGTCGGTATTGTCTTTAATCTGTTTTATCAAAAGCGCGAGAGGCAAAAAATGGGTTCCGAGGTAATCGGAGGGGTAATTCTAGGGTTGACAGGCATTGTGCTTATGGTCTCCTCCATTACGCTTGACAACGGTGTAATCTTTGATACACGTTCCATTCTTGTAAGCGTCTCAGGGATGTTTTATGGAATTTTGCCGACGTCGGTCGCGGTGTTGATTATTGCAGCCTATCGCGCGTTTATCGGCGGCCCCGGTATGGTTACGGGCATGGTTGTTACCGTGCTGACGGCGGCAACCGGCGTTTTATGGGGTGTTCTCCGAAAGGAAAAAAAGAGAAAATCTTGGCTGGAGTATTATGTATTCGGACTCGTCACACATATCGTTATGATATTGTGCATGTTTTTGCTCCCGCAGGCAATCATGGGGGAAACATTACGAACGATTGCACTGCCGGTTTTGGCGATTTACCCGATCGGTACGCTGGCTATGTGCTTTATCATCACGTATGAGCAAAAGAGCTCTCAAACGGAAAGACTGTTGCGCGACAGCGAGGTACGTTTCTGCACAATTTTCGATCAGGCGCCAATTGGGATCTGTGTTGCGAAGCCCGACGGCATATTGTACATGAATCCTGCGTTTGAGAAGATATTAGGAAGTACAGAAGCGGAAGCATTGAGGAACAATCCACCATCTTGTGTCCATCTCGATATTGGCAATCAAGCCGATGCGTTAGTGCAAAAGCTGGTTTCCGGTGAAATTGCGGAATACGAAATGGTAAAAAAGCTGGATAAAGAGGGCGAAGCGTCCGTTTGGGTGCATATGTACCTTTCAACGCTAAATACGGGCGAGAATTCCGGTGCGTATCTTTGCATGATGCAGGATATTACGCAAGAGGTGCAAAAGGAAGAGCGTATTCTGGAGAGTGAGGAGAAGCAGCGAGCGGCGTCCGGCTTTCTTAGAACCATGATCGATTCGATTCCCGATCATATTTTCTATAAGGACGTTAACGGGGTTTACCTGGGGTGCAATCACGCATTCGAGGAGGCGTCCGGTATTTCTGCAAGCCAGCTGATCGGACATACGGATGAGGAGCTTTTTAATACGGAGACGGCGAAGCTTTTTCAAGATGCCGATAGTATCGTGATCACGAAACGTAAGGAACAAAGGACAGAAGAAACGGTTATTTATCCCGATGGACGCAGCATCATTACCGAAACTCTGAAAACGCCGTATTACGACGCAACGGGTGAAGTGATCGGCCTGATCGGCATCAGCCGCGATATTACCGACAGAAAAAAGAAGGAAGACGAAATCCATTATCTGAACATACATGATGTGATGACGGGACTCTACAGTCGCGCATACTTTGACGACGAACTCTACCGCATTGACGAGGCGGAAGAATTGCCATATTCCGTCATACTGGGCGACGTCAACGCGCTGAAGCTGACAAACGACCTGTTTGGCCATAACGAAGGCGACCGGCTGATTATTGAGAGCGCAAGACTGCTAAAACTCTGCTGTCCGAACGGAATTGTTGCAAGGACGGGAGGCGACGAATTTTCCATCCTTCTGCCGCAGACTGGAGAAGCGGAGACCAAGGAAATCGTCGCGCGGATCAACCAGACGTTTCAGGAGCATGAAAGCCTGCGCGAAGGCCAGAAATATTTTATGAGTATGTCGCTTGGCTATGCGACAAAGCAGAAAGCAGACGAATCGGTCGTCCGTCTGCTAAAGACTGCGGAAGAAAATATGTACAGGCGCAAATTGCTGGAGCACCAAAGCATTCGCAGTACATTGCTTTCAACAATCAAGAGTATGTTGTTTTCCAAGAGCAATGAGACGATGGAGCATGCAGACCGCATGGTAGACCTGGCAACGCGCCTTGGAAACGAAGTCAACCTCAACGAAGCGGACCAGGTTTCACTTGAACTGATGGCGACCCTGCACGACCTCGGAAAAATCGGCATCAGCAACACGACGTTATCAAAACCTGGACAACTGAACGAAACCGAGTGGACGGAAATCAAGCGTCATCCGGAGATTGGATATCGAATTGCTTCGACGATTCCGGAGCTGCAAAAGATATCCGAGTACATTCTATGCCATCACGAACGCTGGGATGGAAAAGGGTATCCGCAGGGAATAGCGGGTGAAGAGATCCCCTTCATCTCGCGCCTTGTTTCCGTTATCGATGCGTTTGACGCAATGACGGAGGATCGTTCCTATCGAAAAGCGCTTCCTACGGAAGACGCCGCGGCGGAGATCATAAAACATGCGGGAACACAATTCGACCCCTACGTTGCCAGAGTATTCATCGAAAATGTTTTAAGTTTGCGATTTGACCAGACATGATGAGATTCGCAAACGGCGGATGAACATCGTTAAATGAACGGTATAAACTAAAAAGAATGCGCCCTTCATAAAAGGGTACATTCTTTTTTGCAATGTGTCAGTTAGAACGTCAGAATTTTTCCAAATCCAGTTTATAGACCACTTCGCCGTATTCCACGCGACCGTCAGCAACAAAGCCGAGGCTTTCATACAGCGACTTTGCAGAAGCGTTGTCCGGTTCGAAACTGATATAGATCATGCGTCGGTCTTCATCAGCTTCCGCGCGGATGCGATCGATCAGCAAGCGCATCGCTTCTCGCCCGTAACCGCGGCGCTGATATTTTTTATCGATCATTAGACGGTAGATCCAGTACTCATGGTCGTCCCGGTCAAGACAGTACATGGCAAAACCTACCGGCTTGTTTTCGGCGTAAAGGGCAAGCGGTTCACACTCCGGTTGCACGTATGCCTGCGCAAGTGAATACATGTTGCTTGCGACGAACCGACGTTGCTCCTCCTGCACATCCAAATCAAGGATGGACAGAAAGTTGTGCCGGTCGATTGAAACAAGGTGTACCATGCCACATACTCCTTTCAGAATGCTAAGTCCTTTATTCAGCTAGAAAGATGCGCCGCTTGCATGCGCAAGCGGCGCATTACCTGCTATTGTGTTTTATTGCTGTTTTTTATTTGCGGCCTTCGTGCGCATTTCCTTCGTCAGGAGTTTCTTGCGCATACGGATATTCTTCGGTGTGATTTCAACCAGTTCGTCTTCTGCGATAAACTCCAGGCACTGCTCCAGCGAGAGCTGTGTTGGCGGCGTGAGCCGAAGCGCATCATCCGAACCGGAAGCGCGCATGTTGGTTACATGCTTCTTTTTGCAGACGTTGACGACGATATCGCCCGTGCGCGCGTTTTCGCCGACGATCTGCCCTTCGTAAACCGGAATACCGGAACCGACGAAGAGTTTGCCGCGGTCCTGCGTGTTGAACAGGCCGTAACCGGAGGTATCGCCCGTTTCGTGCGCAACAAGCGAACCGGTCTTACGTTCCTCGATGGGGCCTTTATACGGTTCGTAGTCATGAAAAATATGGCTCATAACGCCGTTGCCGCGTGTGTCGGTCAACAGCTCGGAGCGATATCCCATCAGGCCGCGCGCAGGCACGAGGAACTGAAGACGGACGCTGTTATCGCCCTGATTCGCCATGTCCACAAGCTCCGCTTTGCGCTGGCCGAGTTTCTCCATAACCGCGCCGACGTAGTCGGTCGGTACGTCGATGGTGAGTTCTTCGATCGGTTCGGTTGTGTTGCCGTTTTCATCCGTATGCATAATGACGCGCGGACGAGAAACTGCAAACTCATATCCCTGGCGGCGCATCGTTTCGATCAGGATGGAAAGATGCAACTCGCCGCGACCGCTAACGCGAAACGTATCGGTCGATTCGGTTTCTTCAACACGCATGGAGATGTTGGTTTTTACTTCGTTAAACAGACGGTCGCGCAGATTGCGGCCGGTAACATATTTGCCTTCGCGTCCGGCAAACGGACTGTCGTTGAGCATGAACATCATACTGACCGTCGGCTCGTCGATGTGCACGAACGGCATGGGTTCCACGCAGTTCGGGTCGCAAACCGTTTCGCCGACGTTCAAACCTTCCACGCCCGCAACGCAAACGATGTCGCCGCAGAGTGCTTCTTCCACTTCAACGCGTTTGAGCCCGTCATAATGGTAAAGTCGGGTGATCTTTGCATCCTGCCGACGGTCGCTTTCACCGCCGCAGATCACGATCGGCATTCCTCTTTTTGCGGTGCCGCGTTCAATGCGGCCAACACCGATACGTCCAACGTATTCATCGTAATCGATGCTGGAAAACAGAATTTGAAGCGGTTCGTCCGGCTTGTTCTCCGGCGCGGGAATCGCGCTTATAATCGTGTCAAACAGCGGACGCATATCGTTCTGCATCGTATCCGGCGTCAGGCCGGATTTTCCGTCGCGCGCGGATGCATACACGACAGGAAAATCGATTTGATCGTCGTTTGCGCCAAGTTCGATGAACAGCCCAAGTGCCTCGTCCACAACTTCATCCGGGCGGGAATCCGTGCGGTCGACTTTGTTGACCACGACGATGGGTACCTTGTTGAGTTCCAGCGCCTTGCGAAGCACGAACCGTGTCTGCGGCATGCAGCCTTCAAAAGCGTCAACGAGAAGCAATACGCCGTCTACCATCTGGAGGATACGTTCCACCTCGCCGCCGAAATCCGCGTGACCCGGCGTGTCTACAATATTGATACGCGTGCCGCCGTAGGAAACGGCCGTGTTCTTTGAGAGTATGGTGATGCCGCGCTCTCTTTCAAGATCGTTTGAATCCATAATGCGCTCGACGTCTTGTTCGCCTCTGCGCAATACACCCGCATCGCGCAGCATTTGATCGACCAGGGTCGTCTTGCCGTGGTCGACATGCGCGATGATGGCGATATTTCGAATATCCATGATTTATTCCCTCTTTCTCTAATACAAAAACAAGTCATTATACAACCGATTGCCATTCTGCACAAGAGTATGGGTGCGTTTGATACAGATTTCATCGAAATTGACTTAAAACAGGTAATTTTTGGAGATTTTCTATCAAGATACAGCAAGGAAAAGAATATATTTGCAGGAAGCAGCGAATTTTGTAAAAAACACTTGACAGGAGCATGCTTCGCGTGTATAACTGTATTAAAACAATAATACAGTAATACATGGAAGGAGGGCGACCAATTTGGCTTGGCAATTTACATCCAACCGTCCAATCTATCAGCAAATAATTAACGAGATTGAACTGCGGATATTAAACGGCACTTATGAACAGGGCATGCGCCTGCCGAGCGTACGTGATCTTGCAATGACGGCGGCAGTCAACCCGAACACGATGCAGCGCGCGCTGTCGGAACTGGAAAACCAGGGACTGATTACAACGCAGCGCAACACCGGAAGGACCGTAACAACGGACGAAGCGGCGATTAAGCAGGCAAGACAGACAAAAGCCGATGGATTCGCAGAAACATTTCTGCTTCAGATGAAAGCACTTGGACTGACAAAAGAAGAGGTGCTTACGCAACTGGCCGAAAAGGAAGAGAAGGGGGAGGAAAATGGAAACAATACTTGAAACAAGAGGGCTGACAAAGCGTTACGGCGCCACGTTGGCACTGAACAACCTCGATATAACGCTGCCGAAAGGTAAGATCGTTGGATTGCTTGGGCCGAACGGCAGCGGTAAGACGACGTTTTTGAAAATAGCAGCCGGGCTTTTAACGCCGACAAGCGGTATTATAATCGCCGATAACCGACCGATCGGTGAAGCAACGAAATCCGTAATATCGTTTTTACCGGAACGCACTTATTTGCCCGATTGGATGACCATGACGGATTGCCTCGACTACTTTAAAGATTTTTACGAGGATTTTGACACCGAACGTGCCAACGATATGTTGAGCCGCCTCGCGGTACCGGCGAATAAAAAGATGCGTGCGCTCAGCAAAGGCACGCGCGAAAAGATGCAGCTGGTACTTGTGATGTCGCGCCGCGCCAAACTCTATCTGCTGGACGAACCGATTGGCGGCGTCGATCCGGCTACGCGCGATTATATACTCAACACAATTATTGGCAACTATGACAACGAAGCGACGATTCTAATTTCCACACATCTGATTGCGGATGTGGAAAAGGTGCTCGATGAATTCATGTTCCTCAAGGACGGAGTAATCACAATGCACGACACGACGGACAATGTCCGCGAAACACAGGGCAAGTCGCTGGACGAACTGTTCCGGGAGGTATTCAGATGCTAGGCAAATTGATCAAACATGATTTCCGCGCGCTTTCGCGCACGTTGTTCCCATTGCAAATCGGCATTCTTGCCGGTGGCCTCGTCGCAACACTGCTTACGGTGCTGACCATTCGGCTCAACGGCGCGTCTGTGGCAGCACATACCAGCTCCAGTATGCTGAACGGGATACTCATGGTCGCTTCGGTGACGATAGCCGTCCTGATCGGCGTTGCCATCGCAGCATCCGCATTCGTAACGCTGTTGCTGATCTGCATGCACTTTTATAAAAGTTTCCTCAGTGACGAAGGCTATCTGACCTTTACGCTGCCGGTTTCCACAAGCAACCTACTTTTGTCGAAACTGCTCACAGGGATTTTCTGGATGCTGATCAACGCGGTCGTATTGTTTGTAACGATTCTGATTTTTTCAGTATTCGGCACATCTTCGGCCGGGATTGTCAATCTAAACGTATTGCAGGGAATTCAGATGTTTTTCACGGAATTTTTGCCGGAAGTTGCGCAATACGTCAGCGTTCCGCTTGCGATAATCGAGAGTGTCGTGATCGGACTGCTTGCCCTGTCTTCGCAGCTTCTTGAAATCTACTTTGCTATTATCGTCGGCGGACAAGTTGCCAAGAAACATAGGATTCTGGCTGCAATCGGCATGTATCTGCTGATCAACATGGGCGTCGGGATCATCAGCTCGGTCTACACGTCGCTCATGGCACTCGGCGAAGGCGTGTGGTCGATTACTTTGAATACTGCAAAAGAAGCAGGCGAGTTCTTCCTCGGAGTCTTTGGCTGGTATGGACTGTTGTTTGCCGGGTTGAGCGTGTTGTTCTTCTTCATTTCGCGTTCGATCTTGAAAAAGAACCTGAACTTGCAATAACAACGTTTTATAACAAAAGGCGGCGAAAGCCGCCTTTTTGCATTTATACCTAAAACATATGCTGTGACCACGAAAAAAAAGGCTGCTGTGCGAAAGCACTTGCGAATAACCTATCAAACTAATATAATATCGCTCATGAAACGTGTATTGGGTAGCATCCGCAGAGCGGATGAAAAATATCATATGATCGAAGACGGGGACAAGGTCTGCATCGGCGTATCAGGCGGTAAAGATTCCCTCTTGCTGATGGAAGCCATGAAGCTCTATCAGCGGTTTTCCTATACAAAGTTCGATGCGATCGCCGTCATGTTGGATTTGGGGCTAAAGGAACAGGACACCAGCGGCATTGAAGCATTGGCAGAGCGTATCGGCATGGAATTCTATTTGGAAAAGACCGATATTGGAAAAGTCGTGTTTGAATACCGCGAGGAGCGCAGTCCATGCGCGCTTTGCGCAAAACTACGGCGCGGTGCATTAAACACGTTCGCCGTGAATCACGGCTGTCAAAAAGTCGCCCTCGGACATAACCGCGAGGACGTGATTGAAACTTATTTCATGAGCATGCTGTACGAAGGACGAATCAACACCTTCGCGCCGGTGACGTATCTTTCCAGACGGGACATTACGGTGATTCGTCCGTTGATTTTCCTGCCGGAGAAACATGCGTTGTCCGTTGCCAAAGCGCGGAATCTGCCCGTGTTACCGCCGAATTGCGATATTGCTGGGAGCACAAAGCGGGAAGAAGCCAAACAGCTTGTTCAGCATATAACGACGCTGGTGCCAGACTTTGAAGAAAAATTCATGCACGCGCTTTCTACAACGGAGACCTACGGCCTCTGGGACAGAATGCGGCTGAAAGGCGACGAAAACCACAGGCGCTGACGTTCTCCAGACTATGTGTCCTGGCGGGTACAATCCAGCAGATCAATGACATCAAGTAAGGTCGAAAGCTGCGAAAAAAGCAGCTTTTTCGTTTCTTCGTCCGGCTGAACCAGGTCAGGAATCATGACGGGCTTCATGCCGGCGCGGTGCGCGGCAAGAATGCCGATCGGCGAATCTTCCAGCGCTAGGCATTCGCCAGGATTGGTATGGATTGATTCGCAGGCTTTGAGGTAGATGTCAGGCGCGGGCTTTCGCGTGACGACGGAATCTCCGCAGATGATCGAATCGAAGAAATGCCCAAGCCCTGTTTTTTTCAGATAGTAATTGGCTCTTGCGGACTCCGTCGATGTTGCAACCACGATTCTATATTGATGGCACCGCAGATATTCCAGCAATTCTACAAGGCCGGGCTTCTGGGGCACGCTGTGCTCCTCAATATAATCTTTCACATAATCCAATCTCGTTTTTCGAAAAGCGGCAAAGTCCAAATCCAGATCCAAAGCATCCAAAAAGACACGTTTTGAACCTTCGGCATCCAGACCCACAATGCTCCGGATTAATTCGATTGGTATATCGACCCCTGCCTGCGCTCCGGCATACGACCAGCCCTGCTGTGCAAGCCGCTCGGTATCAAACATCAGGCCGTCCATATCAAAAACGACTCCGCGAATCATAGTGAATATCCTCCCTGTGCAAAAGAGTTGCAGCTGATTGTCTCGCATTCTTAAAAAAAGGGCCAATCATTGCGATCGGCCCTTTCCATGCTAACTTCCTTATGGGGTTTGTGCGTTGGTTGTTATTCTTGCGTCAGTCCGCTACATACGGCAGCAGAGCGACGACGCGTGCGCGTTTGATAGCAATGGCCAGTTCGCGCTGATGCTTTGCGCATACGCCCGACATACGACGGGGCATGATCTTACCGCGTTCGGTCACAAACTTTTCAAGGGTACGGATATCCTTGTAATCGATGTGTGCGGCTTTATCAGCACAGAACTTGCAAACCTTGCGGCGCCCACGTCTGCGGGGACGCATTCTACGGTCTTCCATATTGCAAGCCTCCTAATCGAAATTTCATACTGCGGTTGTTACACCGCGTTTTTAAAAGGGGATGTCGTCGGACTGGATGTCGGTAAACCCGGCCAGATCCTGCGCGTTGTCATTCCCACGGGCATTGCTGCTGCCCGCGCCGTCATCCTGCGACTTCGGCGAAAGGAACTCGACCTCGTCGGCCGAAACATCCAGCGACATGCGCGTGGTTCCGTCTTTGCCTTCGTAAGTGCGCGCCTGCAACTCGCCGATTACCGCGACCTTGCGGCCTTTGCTAAGATATCTTGCGCAGGTTTCGCCAAGCTGACGCCAGGCGTTGATGCGGAAGAAGTCAGTTGCACGTTCGCCGTTTGAATTTGCAAAACGACGATTGACGGCAATGGAGAAGGTGCAGACGGTGACACCATTGGGCGTGGAACGCACGTCGGGGTCATGCGTCAGGTTTCCGATGAGTGTGATTTTATTCATGCTTCATCCATCCTTTCGGCACTTGGGTGTTGATTACGCTTCCTTGCGTGTTACAAGATAGCGGAGAATCGCTTCGTCAATCTTGAAATTACGCTCGAGTTCCTTGGGAAACTCCGGCGCACAAGAAAACGACATCAAGACGTAATAGCCCTCGGTCTTATAGTCGATGGGATAAGCAAGACGCTTTTTTCCCCATTCGTCTACCGCCGTGACTTCACCGCCATTGCTTTCGACAATCCCTTTGAACTTTTCGACGGATGCTTTGGTGGATTCTTCGTCCAGATCAGGTACGATGATGTAAAGAGCTTCGTATTGATTCATTCTTTCACCTCCTTATGGTCTATTGGCCCGGCTCTTTTCGTCCGAGCAAGAAGGACGTTAGCGGAAGCGAGTATATCACAACAAACCGCTCGATGCAAGGGGCATTGGTGTGAAAAACGCCTAAATACACGATTATTCCTCCGTCGTGTGGACTTTGCGCCTGTGACGGCGGCGCTGAATGCCGTTGTGCGTTAACATCAGGAACAAATATGTAAGCGTGCCGAGGATAACGATGCAAACGCCGGACGGAATGTTGGCGTAGTATGCGATCGTCAGCCCGGCAAGCGAGAAAACGAGGCTGAATACCATGGAGAACACGACGACTTTCCCGATAGACTTAAAATAGAGCTTGGCGATGGAGACAGGGATCGTCATCAGTGCAATCGTCAGGATGATGCCCGTCACCTTGACCAGCACGATGATGCCGATCGGAATCATGATGTATACGATCCATTTGAGCAGTCCGACTTTTACACCGCGGGCGGCGGCGTATTCTTCATCGAACAAATAGAGCACAAGATGGTTATACAGCATGATGAAGAGCAGGATTACGATTGCTGTGAACACAGCCATATAGTAGAGCGACACTGTGGACACGGAAAGGATATCACCGAACAAATAGCTGGTCATATCCGGCATGTATCCCGGCGCAAGCGAAATGAAAAGAATACCCAGCGCCATGCCGAAAGACCACATGATGCCGATCATAGTGTCAGCCTTCAGCTTCGTACTTCTCGGCAGTTTGCAGATGACGCCGGATGCGCCGATTGCAAACAAAAGTCCGCCCCAAACCGGCTCGAATCCGAGCAGGTAACCGAGACCGATGCCGCCGAAGGACGCATGCGCGATGCCACCGGACATGCTGATCAGTTTCTTTTCGATTGCCACGGTACCGATCACGCCGGTAACGATGCTGGCAAGCAGAGCGGCGAGCACAGCATTGCGCATAAACACATAGTCCATAATTGCGTGGATCATATGGAAATGCCTCCTTTTAGTTCATCTCGGAGGGCGTGCGGCGAGGTATATTCCCGCACTGTTTTGTTCACATAAAGCGCTCTGTCGGCGATGTCCAGCGCGTTGTCGATGCTATGACTTGCCAGAAGGATTGTCCTGTCCCGCTTGAGCGTGCGTAATATGCCGTAAAGCTCTTTTGCAGCGTCGATATCGAGGCAAGCGTCCGGCTCGTCCAGCGCAATGATGTCCGCGCTGGACGCAAGCGTACGCGCGATGACGGCGCGCTGAAGCTGTCCGCCGGAAAGCTGACTGATGCCCCGCTGCTCATACCCACTCAGGCCGACGCGATGAATGGCGTCCACCGCGCGTTCTTTTTGTATGGACGTATACCGGGCGAAGGGCAGAATCTGCTTCGTCAGTGTACCTTGAAGGACCATCTCTTCCACGGTTAGGGGAAACGACATGTCAAACGCGAAATTTTGCGGAACATATCCGATTTCAATGTCCTTATGATAGGTTATGGTTCCTTCCTGTGGCTTCAATAAACCCGTCAGCAGTTTGATCAACGTGCTTTTACCGCCGCCGTTCGGGCCGACGAATACCGTCAGCTGATGTGGGGGCAAAGAGAAGTTTACGCCCTTTACCGCGCAAACTTCTCCATAACAAAATCGTACATTATGAAATTCTATGCTTGTTTTCTCCGCCATGTTACTCCCCGGATCGTGCAAATGTGTTTGTAAAATCCTCAAGCCCCTGAATATAGTCCGGAGAAAGAGGCGCAACCGTTTGGACGGCGCCACCGATTTCCTCGGCGACCGTTTCGGCCTGAGTGCTGTCGAACTCCTCCTGATAGAACACGGTCTTGATATTGTTTTGCAAAGCGTAGTCGATGACGCTTTGCATCTCTTCTGCGGTCGCCTGTTTGCCTTCAATCTGAATCGCGATCATGTTCAGATCGTAGTCATGCGCATAATACCCGTAGGAACCATGATAGATTAAAAACGTTTTGGCGTCGACGGACGCAAGTGTTTGCCGGATTTCGACATCCAGCGCGTCCAGCTTTGCAATATAGTTCGCGGCGTTTGCCTGGTACGTATCCGCGTTCGATTCGTCGAGCGCGGAAAGCTCGTTCGCAATTGCCTGCACCATTGCGATTGCGCGCTTTGGCGACAGCCATAGATGCGGGTCGACGGAACTCCTGTCGTCTGAAAGGATTTCCTCCCCCTTCGTATTCAACAGCGGGTAAACCACAGCGACGGCTTCGCGAAGGTCGACAATTTGGATGCCGTCGTTAAAGTCGCTCACTTTCGGGAGGATGTTGGCCTGCTCGGTCGGCATTTGCAGTGTGAAATAAACATCCGCATCCGATAGGGCCTGCATTTCCTGTGCGGTCGGCTGATAGTTCGCTGGGCTGTATCCCGGCGGAATCAGTGTGACGACGCTTGCCAGGTCGCCGGCGACCGCTTCGACAAACGTCGCCTCCGGAACGATGCCGACGGCAACGGACAAAACGGTCTTCGAATCGGACGTGCCGTCTTCAGCCTGCACGTCGTTCGCCTGACAGGCGAAAAGCCCGAACACAAGTAAAACAGAAATGACGATGAGAGTTATTTTTTTCATTTTAATTTATGCCTCCGTATTGCAATTGGATTGCAATAAGCAGATTATCACTGTTTATCGCGCCTGTCAAGGCGCAAGAAGTACTCGACTATACGTGCTTACGGCATTCTGCACATTTTCCATATACTTCCAGGCGGTGTTTTGTCTCCAAAAAACCGTTTTCTTTTGCAAAATCGCACCAGTAATGGTCGGCACACGGGAATTTGATGATACGTCCGCATTCCGTGCAAATCAAATAATGATGCTGACCGTGATCGCGAATGGTGTAACGATTGATCCCTCGATCGTCGATCATTGACTCCAGAATGCCGAGTAAAAGAAACTTTTGTACGTTGCGATAGACCGTTGCGTGATCGATAGCGCTACCCTCGGGGAGCGCCGCGTAAACGTCGTTGACTGAGAGCATTCTGTCCCGGTTGGACAGAAAAATATCAAGTATGATTTTTTTAGGGGCCGTAATGCGCAGACCCTGCTCGCGCAGGAGCTGATAGAATGTTGATTTTGTTTCCATTTTCCAAAACCTCGCCGATTTTCTGCGCCTATTATACCATTTATCCAAGCACATACAAATTTTCACATTCTGTATAAATAGAAAAAGAAGCGGGGATATCCCCGCTTCTTTGATGAAAGCCTTGTTATTCTCCGGCAAGACGCTTGATCGCCTCGGCCATGACGCGCGTGTTGAAACGGATGGATTCCACCGTGCAGGATTCGTCCGGCATGTGGCACTGTGCGGGTTCGTCTTCCGGCTCGATGCCGAACGCGACGGCGTTTTCAAACGCGCGTGCATACGTTCCGCCGCCAATGGAAAGCGGCTTTGCTTTCCTGCCGGTCGCCTCTTCATAGATGGAGAGCAGCGTGGTGACCAGTTCGCAATCCGGCGCGATATAGTGGCTGGGCTGTGTCCGCTCATAGGTGCGCGTAAAGCCTATCTGACCAAATTTTTCATCCAGTGTAGCGAGCAGTTTTTCGGAAGAAATGCTGAATGGATGGCGGCAGTCGAGCGTAATTGAGACTTCGTTTTCGTTCCACTCGAGCATGTCCGGAGAGAGCGTCAGCCGACCGGATTGATCGGTGATGTCTAGCCCGAAGCCTTCACCATGCAGATCGAAGCCAAGCAGCGCGGACAGCGCGGACGCAATTGCAAGGTCGTCCGTATCGAGCGGTTGATCCTTAAGTGCGTCCAGCAGCGCAAGCAGCGCGTTTTTTGCGTCCTGCGGACGGGATGCGTGGCCGCCGCGGCCTTTGGCGCTGAGCTCGCTTCCACTGCCGGAAAGCTGCATGCCGTTTTTGGCGGTTACCGGCTCCGGCGTGAAGGGCAGCGTTGCGGACGCTTCGCCGGGAATCACGTTCGGCGCTGTGCCGCACGAAACGCGGACCTTGCTGCCGCTGATTTTCTTTGTATAGGTGCTGTGGCAAATACCCATCTCCGAATTAATGACCGGGTAGCTTCCGTCCGGTGTGAAAGCGATTGTGGGGTCGGGCTCGGTCTTCTTGTAGCGGTCTATGCATGACCAGCCGCGCTCTTCATCGCAGCCGAGCAGGATACGTACACGCCGCTTGAGCGGGATACCCGCTTCAACAACAGCGGAAAGCGCGTACAATGCGGAAACCGCCGGGCCCTTGTCGTCCAAAACGCCGCGTCCGATCAGTCGGTCGCCGCGCTGTGTCAGGGTAAACGGATCGCTTGTCCAGGCCGGACCCGCCGGTACGACGTCAAGATGTGCCATAATCATAAGGGTTTCGTCGCCCTCGCCATGGTCGATAACACCGCAGTATCCATCGAGCGAGCGTGCATCGAATCCCATTTTCCGCGCAAGAGCAAGCGTGTATTCCAGAGCATCGTTCACGCTCAGTCCGAGCGGTGCGCCGGGTTCGGGCGTTCCGCGGGAAACGCTCGGGATGGCGATGAGTTCGCCAAGAGTTTTTAACTGGTCTTCAAAAGTTTTGTCGATAATGTCGTAAAGCATGTCGAGCCTCCGTTCACTAGCATACATGTTCACTCCATATCATAAAGTTCGGAAGATTAAAATGCAAGCAAACAGAGGCTCGTATTGGCCCAAGACAGGGTGTCATCGACAAATATGCACAAATGAGCAGCAACGAATGTGCAAAAATGCGGATTGACTTTTGCCGTGCGGCTTGCTAGGCTCAAACGTATGACGACCAATCAGATAATTGAAACACTGCCGTCCGGCAGAAAGATTTGCATAACAAACATGCTGGACCGAGCGAAGTGCACCTGCGGTAAGGAGTGCGTTGCGGTCTATGATGACCGGCACACCGGCAACCCGTCGTTTCGTATTTTTGAGTCCTATAAAATTGTCCGGCATAAAAAGAAGCTGGAAGTACTCAACGCGCTGATCGCTTACGATAAAGCGAACCCGACCGACCCGCAATGGAAGCGGACATTGCCGTCGCTGGAACGGGAATGGGTCATCCATAACATTGCCTATCGATTTGGACTGTTTCGCGAGCACACGCGGGACGTCGATCTGGACAATCGGGAAGAAGGAAAAGGGTGGTTGCATTTTTTTAAGCGCGGAATGCGGCTGATCTTTCGCACAATTGCGCGGCTGTTTCGTCTTGCAGGCGCGTAGAGCAAACAAAACAAAAAAAACAGGCAGCCCCGGTTGCCTGTTTTTTTGTTGTATTGCTGCTTACAGTCCGAGATACGTGTGGATGCCGCGCATGCCGTCGATGCTTTCGGAAATGACGTCGTCCAGCTCAAGACCGAGCATTTCGCAGCCCTGCTTGATCACGTCCCGGTTGACGCCGGCGGCAAAGCCTTTATCCTTAAATTTCTTTTTCACGCTTTTGACCTCCATGTCCATCACACTGCGTGACGGGCGCATATAGGCCGCCGCTGTGATCAACCCGGTGAGTTCGTCAATGGTGTACAGGACGATTTCCATCTTTTTTTCGGGCTTCACGTCCGAACAGAGACCCCAGCCATGGCTGCAGACCGCGTGAATAAATTCTTCATCGAAACCGGCTTCTTCCAGCAACTTCGGCGCGACCGAAAGATGCTCTTCCGGCCATTTTTCATAGTCGATGTCGTGCAAAAGACCTACGATGCCCCAGTATTCCGCGTCCTCGCCAAAGCGGGTTGCAAACTGGCGCATAACACCTTCAACGGCATAGGCATGCCGAATCAGAGCGTCGCTCTCGTTATATTGCTTCAGGAGTTCCAGTGCTTCTTCCCGTGTTTTTTTCATGTTCCGTCGCCCGCTTTCTGTGAAATTTCTAATGCCGGTCGGCATTTCCCAATATCATACAACGGAATATATAAATTCGGCAACCTATTTCAAAATATTTCTTGACAGGTGACAGAGTCAATGATATCATTCATGATTGACTTATGATCTTAAAACTGTGGTAATATGCCCAAAAATGTGCTCTGGAGTATGTTTTTTTCGCAAATAGTGCACTTGTTTGGCCGAACTGCAGACATATGGAACGTAAGCCGGGATTCGTTTTGAGAAATTCAGCAAATGGCGCGGCCAGCGACCGCGTCGGCAAGGGGAGTACGCGATGATGCATGACGTTCAGATGGGCAGACAGACGCGAAAGAGCTTTTCCAGAATTCGAGAAGTTCTAGACATGCCGGACCTGATTGAGATCCAAAAGAATTCTTACTATCGTTTTTTAAGACAGGACCTGAAAGACGTATTCGACGATATTTCCCCGATAACCGATTATTCCGGCAAACTGGTACTGGAGTTTGTCGATTATCGTATCGACCTGGACAAGCCGAAATATTCCATGGAAGAAAGCAAAGAGCGTGACGTAAATTATGCCGCGCCGCTTCGCGTTACCGTTCGACTTATCAATAAGGAAACGGGAGAGGTCAAGCAGCAGGAAGTGTTCATGGGCGATTTCCCGCTCATGACGCCGCAGGGCACGTTCATTATCAACGGCGCCGAGCGTGTTATCGTATCTCAGCTCGTTCGCTCACCCGGCGTGTATTTTTCCGAGAGCTTCGACAAGGTCGGCAAGCAGCTCTTTGCGGCGCAGGTGATCCCGAACCGCGGCGCATGGCTCGAGTATGAAACCGACTCCAACGGCATCCTGTACGTTAAAATCGACCGTCAGCGCAAGGTGCATATCACTGCACTGGCGCGTGCGCTCGGTTACGGTACCAACAGCGAAATCCTTTCGCTCTTCGGCGACGACGAGCGCCTTTCGGCGACCATTGCCAAGGACCCGACGCATACAGAAGCGGACGGCCTCATTGAAATCTATAAGCGCCAGCGTCCCGGTGAACCACCGACGGAAGAAAGCGCGCGGCAGTTGCTCAATTCGCTGTTTTTTGACAAACGATATGACTTGGCTCGCGTCGGACGCTATAAATTCAATAAAAAGCTGGCTCTGCGCACACGCATTCGCAACCAGAATTCCGCGGACAACATCATTCACCCCGAAACCGGAGAAATCCTTTGCGAGGCAGGTCAAAGGATCGACCGCGAACTTGCCGGCACCATCCAGAACGCCGGTGTGAACGAAGTTTGGCTGTTGGTTGGCGAAAGCCGTGTCAAGGTTGTCGGCAATAATTTTGTCCGCGCAAAAGACTGGCTGAAGTTCGACCCGATGGAAGCGGGCCTCAACGAGGACGTGCATCTGCCGACCCTCAAAGCACTGCTCAAAGAAGGCGAAGAGCTTTCCGAGGACGAGCTGAAGGCACTGCTTAAGTCACATTACTATGACTTGATTCCGCGTCACATTATCCCCGACGATATCATTTCGTCGATTTCGTATTTGATCAGCATGCCGTATGGCGTAGGCCATACGGATGATATCGACCACCTTGGCAACCGCCGCATCCGCAGCGTCGGCGAATTGCTGCAAAACCAGATTCGCGTCGGACTAACGCGGCTTGAGCGCGTCGTGCGTGAACGCATGGGGTTGCAGGATATGGATGTCGCTATGCCGAGCAACCTGATCAACATCCGTCCCGTAACGGCGGCAATCAAAGAGTTTTTTGGTTCGTCACAGCTGAGCCAGTTTATGGATCAGACGAACCCTCTTGCCGAATTGACGCATAAACGGCGTCTTTCCGCACTAGGCCCCGGTGGCTTGAACAGAGAACGCGCAACGTTTGATGTCCGCGACGTTCACTTTTCGCACTATGGCCGTATGTGTCCCATTGAGACACCTGAAGGCCCGAACATTGGTCTGATCAACTCTCTTTCGACGTATGCTCGTATCAACGAGTACGGATTTATCGAAGCGCCGTACCGCCGTGTTGACTCGAAGGACCACATGATTACAGACGAAATCGAGTACCTGACTGCAGACGAAGAGGACAATTTCATCGTTGCGCAGGCCAACGAGCTGATCAACGAAGAGACTCATTGGTTCCAGAAGGACCGCGTTATTGCGCGTTTGCTTGACCAGATCATCGAAGTAAAGGCGACCGAAGTCGACTATATGGACGTTTCGCCGAAACAGCTTGTTTCGGTTGCAACGGCAATGATCCCGTTCCTTGAAAACGACGACGCAAACCGTGCGCTGATGGGTTCCAACATGCAGCGTCAGGCCGTGCCGCTGCTGATACCCGAATCGCCGGTCGTTGCGACGGGCATGGAGTACAAAGCCGCGCACGACTCCGGAATCGTGATTCTGGCCAAAGAGGAAGGCGTGGTTACACATGTGTCCGCCAGGGCGATTATCATAACGGACAAAATCGGCATCGAACATGTTTACAAGCTCACAAAATTCCAGCGTTCCAACCAAGGGACGTGCCTGAATCAGCGCCCGGTCGTCAAAAAAGGCGAGATCATCAAAAAGGGCGACGTTATTGCTGACGGTGCTTCAACGGACAAGGGCGAAATCGCACTTGGCAGAAATATCCTGATCGGGTTTATGACCTGGGAAGGCTACAACTACGAGGACGCCGTTCTGATTTCGGAGAAGCTCGTGAAAGACGACGTGTTTACCTCGATCCACATTGAGGAACACGAAGTTGAAGCACGCGACACCAAGCTTGGACCGGAAGAAATTACACGCGACATTCCGAACATTGGTGAAGACGCGCTTGCGCAGCTGGACGAAAGTGGCATTATCCGTCCCGGCGCCGAGGTTCGCAGCGGTGACATCCTCGTAGGCAAGGTCACGCCGAAGGGCGAAACCGAACTGACCGCAGAGGAACGACTGCTCCGTGCAATCTTTGGTGAAAAGGCGCGCGACGTTCGTGACACGAGCCTGCGCGTTCCACATGGCGAAGGCGGCATCGTTGTCGACGTCAAAATCTTTACACGCGAACATAAAGACGAACTCAGTCCCGGCGTAAACCAGATGGTGCGTGTCTACATCGCCCAGAAACGGAAGATTTCCGTTGGCGATAAGATGGCCGGTCGTCACGGCAACAAAGGTGTTATCTCACGGATTCTTCCAGAAGAGGATATGCCGTTCCTGCCGGACGGCACACCGTTGCAAATCGTGCTGAATCCGCTCGGCGTTCCATCACGTATGAATATCGGGCAGGTTCTTGAGCTGCATCTTGGCGCGGCGTGCAAAGCACTCGGCATCAAGATTGCCACACCGGTTTTCGACGGCGCGGAGGAATCCGATATCAAGGAACTGCTGGTCAAAGGCGGTCTCGACGAGGACGGCAAGACCGTTTTGTACGACGGACGCAGCGGCGAAGCATTTGAAAGCCGCATCTCTGTGGGCTACATGTATTACCTCAAACTGGCGCACCTTGTCGACGACAAGATACACGCCCGCTCGACGGGACCGTACTCGCTGGTTACGCAGCAACCTCTGGGCGGCAAAGCACAGTTCGGCGGACAGCGTTTCGGCGAGATGGAAGTTTGGGCGCTGGAGGCGTACGGCGCGGCATATACGCTGCAAGAAATTCTGACGGTCAAGTCGGACGACGTGGTCGGCCGTGTAAAGACCTACGAAGCCATCGTCAAGGGCGACAACGTGCCGCCTGCAGGTGTACCGGAGTCCTTCAAGGTTCTGATTAAAGAGCTTCAATCGCTTGCGCTGGACATCAAGGTGCTCAACGACACGCGTGAGGAGATCCTCATTGGTGAGGACGACGAGGACGACGTGCTGCCGATCGACGTTAACATCAGCGGACTGGAAGACATGCCTCTTGAAACGCCGCGGACGGACGAAGAGGATGAGGAACTCGAAGACTTCGACGACTTTGAGGATTTCGATGTTTCGGAGGACGATGTGTTGATTTCGGATGAAGAGGATTCGGATTCCGAAGATGACCTCGAAGATTTCGGAAAGGATATCGACGAGCTGTCCGACACGCTGGATCTCGACGACATCGACAAGGACATAGACTGAGCGGTTGCAAGGGAGAGAATAGATAGTGTTTGAATTGACGAACTTTGATGCACTGCAGATCGGGCTCGCATCGCCCGAGAAAATAATGGAATGGTCGCACGGCGAAGTCAAAAAACCGGAAACGATCAACTACCGCACGCTCAAACCCGAAAAGGACGGCTTGTTTTGTGAGCGTATTTTCGGGCCGACAAAGGACTGGGAGTGCCACTGCGGACGCTATAAGCGTGGACGTTACAAGGGCATTGTTTGCGAAAAGTGCGGTGTTGAAGTTACGCGTGCAAAAGTGCGCCGTGAGCGCATGGGACATATTGAACTGGCCGTTCCGGTCTCCCACATCTGGTATTTTAAAGGAATTCCCTGCCGGATGAAGATGCTGCTGGACATGAGCCCGCGTTCACTGGAACAGGTGCTCTACTTCGGCGCATATGTTGTGATCGACCCCGGTGAAACGGGATTGCAGTATAAACAAATCCTATCCGATAAGGAATACCGCGAAGCGCGCGCACAGTTTGGCAGCAAGGCGTTTAAGGCGGGCATGGGCGCGGAAGCGATCCGCGAACTGCTCATGCAGCTGGACCTTCCGAAGCTGGAAAAAGAACTGCGCGAAGAAATCTCCGGTGCTTCCGGCCAGAAGCGGGCCAACGCGATTAAGCGGCTCGAAGTAATCGAGGCGTTTATCAAGAGCGGCAACAAGCCCGAATGGATTATCCTTACGGTTGTCCCGGTCATTCCACCGGAAATCCGTCCGATGGTACAGCTTGACGGCGGTCGCTTTGCAACGAGTGACCTCAACGACCTTTACCGCCGTGTGATCAACCGCAACAATCGATTGAAGCGGTTGCTGGAGCTTCGCGCGCCGGACATCATTGTCCGCAACGAAAAGCGCATGCTGCAGGAAGCGGTTGACTCGCTGATCGATAACGGCCGTCGCACGCGTCCCGTTACGGGTCCGGGCAACCGTCCGCTGAAGTCGCTTTCCGACATGCTGCGCGGCAAGCAGGGACGTTTCCGTCAGAACCTGCTTGGTAAGCGCGTCGACTATTCCGGTCGTAGCGTTATCGTCGTCGGTCCGGACCTCAAAATGTACCAGTGCGGTCTTCCGAAGGAGATGGCGCTGGAGCTGTTTAAGCCGTTTGTGATGAAAAAACTCGTCAAGGGCGGGTTTGCACAGAATGTTAAGGGCGCAAAGCGAATGGTTGAGCGCATCGACCAGGCCGTTTGGGGTGTGCTGGAAGAGGTCATCAAGGATCATCCGGTGCTTCTGAACCGCGCGCCTACACTTCATAGACTCGGTATCCAGGCGTTTGAGCCGATCCTCGTTGAAGGCCGCGCGCTCAAACTGCATCCGTTGGTTTGCACCGCGTACAACGCGGACTTCGACGGTGACCAGATGGCCGTGCACGTGCCGCTGTCCGTTGAAGCACAGGCGGAAGCGCGCTTCCTGATGCTGGCAAGCAATAACATTCTGAAACCGCAGGACGGGCGCCCGGTCGTTTCACCCACGCAGGATATGGTCATTGGTTGCTACTATCTGACGATGATCAAACCCGGCTCAAAGGGCGAGGGCAAAATCTTCCATTCCGAAGACGAAGCTGTCATGGCATATCAGACCGGCGTGATTTCGCTGCAGGCGAGGGTTAAGATTCGCCTTGAACGGGAATGGAAAGGCGAAAAGCGTGTCAAACTCGTCGATACGACGGTTGGCCGCGTGATTTTCAACAATGCCATTCCCCAGGACCTCGGCTTTGTCGATCGCTCGACAGAAGACAATCTCTTCGTTCTCGAAATCGACAAACTCGTTGCCAAGAAGGACCTTGGGAATATCGTCGACAGCTGCTATAGAAAGCATGGCCCCACGACGACGTCCGAGGTGCTCGACCGTATTAAGCAACTAGGCTTTACCTATTCCACCAAGGGTGGTATCACCGTTGGTTTCCAGGATATCCAGGTGCCCGCGCAAAAGAAAAAAATGATTGCGGAAGCGGAAGAAAAGGTCGTTGAGATTGACAATCTGTTCCGCATGGGTATGTTGAGCAACGCAGAGCGCAGAGAGCGTGTCATCAAGGTTTGGGAACAGACCACTGAGGACGTCTCCCGTGCATTGATGGAATCACTCAACGAATTCAACCCGATTTACATGATGGCAAACTCCGGTGCGCGTGGTAGCACGGCGCAGATCCGCCAGCTGGCCGGTATGCGCGGCCTGATGGCCGACCCGAGCGGTCAGATCATCGAGGTGCCGATCCGTGCGAATTTCCGCGAAGGTCTCTCGGTTTTGGAGTTCTTCATTTCCTCGCACGGCGCGCGTAAAGGCCTTGCCGATACGGCGCTGCGTACGGCGGACTCCGGTTATCTGACCCGCCGCCTTGTCGACGTATCGCAGGATGTCATCGTTCGCGAGGACGACTGTTATGAAAAACGCGGCGAAGCACCCAAGGGCATGATTATTTCCGAAATCCGCGACGGCAACAAGCTCATTGAGCCGCTGAAGGCCCGCGTACTCGGACGCTATACGGTCGACCCGATCATCCATCCGGAGACCGGCGAAGTCATTGTCGAAGCCAACACGCTCATCAGTTATGAGCATGCCGAAGCAATTGAACAAGCAGGCATCAAGAGCGTGCACTGCCGTTCAGTCTTTACTTGCCGCGCCGATCACGGCGTGTGCGCAAAGTGCTACGGCGCAAACCTTGCGACCGGCGAGTCGGTGAACATCGGCGAAGCTGTTGGCATCATTGCCGCACAGGCAATCGGCGAACCCGGCACACAGCTGACGATGCGTACGTTCCATACCGGCGGCGTTGCAAGCGCGGACGATATTACGCAGGGTCTCCCGCGTGTCGAGGAGTTGTTTGAAGCGCGCAAGCCGAAGGGCCTTGCGGTCATCAGCGAAATCTACGGCAACGTACACATTGACGATTCGAAGAAACGCCGCGAAGCGGTGATTACCAACGAAGACGGCGAAGCCGAGAGCTATCTGATTCCGTTTGGAAGCAAGCTCAAAGTCAAAGAAGGCGATGCCGTTGAAGCGGGCGACGAACTCACCGAGGGCAGCGTGAATCCGCATGACATTCTCAAGATCAAGGGCGTTAAGGGCGTTCAGGCCTACCTGCTCAAGGAAGTACAGAGCGTTTACCGTTTGCAGGGTGTTGAAATTTCCGATAAGCATATCGAAATCATCATCCGCCAGATGTTGCGCAAAGTACAGGTTGAAGATAACGGCGATACGACAATGCTGCCCGGCGAACTGGTCGACATCTTCCGCTTTGAAGGCGAGAACGACCGAGTTGTGCAAAACGACGGGAAACCCGCCATCGCAAAGCGCAAATTACTCGGTATCACGAAAGCTTCGCTGGCGACGGATTCGTTCCTCTCGGCGGCTTCCTTCCAGGAGACGACCCGCGTACTGACTGAGGCTGCCATCAAGGGCAAAATCGATCCATTGGTCGGCCTGAAGGAGAACGTCATCATCGGCAAACTGATTCCGGCAGGCATCGGCCTGCGCCGGTATCGCGATGTCGTCGTTACGGAAAAGGAATAGCCGACAACATTCGACATATGTCCCCTAAGGAGCGGCGAAAGGAGCAAAGATGGAGAAGCTGCCGAACAATCCGGACTGCAAACTGAGCGGTACCCGTTACTGCCAAATGTTGAACATGCACACATGCAGCGCATGTACCGTCCGCGAGAACGATAGACCCGAAGAGATATGCAGCGACCTCGACCTATACGAAACACTGCTCCCGGAGGGCGGTATTGCACAACTGTTTGAGACAAAGGAATGTCAGTTTTGCAAAACGCCCGTAAAGGGTAAGCGCAATGGATTCGCCATCATTGATATGGCGCATCCGGAGCCGCGCCGCGTTCAAAAGTGGTTGCTTGGCAAGCGCACGGCGAAGATTGGTACAATGGTTCCCGTGCAGATGGCTGTGTGCAAAAAGTGCCGCTCACGCTTTTTATGCCTGGAGTACTTCCCGGTGTTGATACCGGTGGTGTTCGGTATCGTGTCGCTTGCGCTCGTTGCAAATGATCCGATTAAAACATGGCTTGCGGACATGTCCGCCTTTGCGCCGTTTGGCGCATGGATGCTGTGTGTTTTAATCGGTGCACTGGCAGGAAAACTTGTGACCGACGGATTACAAAAGCGCTGGGCAAAGGAAATGCATGTCGACGTGATGCAGCATCCCGTTATTGCAGAAATGGAGCAAAAAGGTTGGACGCCCATCACGGCGAAATCGCGTACAAAGCTCCTTTTCAGCAAGAGCAGGCTCAGCAAAGGACTCGGAACGGCAACAGATGTGCCCGAAAAAACGGACAATGTTTGACAAGTCGGGTGGTTTGCTGATAAACTATGGATTTGGCGGTTCCATTAATGGGATTTTCCGCCAATTTGCTTCCAATCCGCATTGAAAACGGGGTTGGAATGCAGATACGGATACAATGTTCCCTACGAGGGGTTGCAGGGAACGGTAATAGATATAGATTATAAAATGTTGAAGGAGATTGATTCATGCCGACCATTAACCAGTTGGTTCGTAAAGGCAGAGAAAAGGTAGAATATAAGTCTACCGCGCCTATTTTGAAAGAATGTCCGCAGCGTCGCGGTGTTTGCACGGCTGTCCGTACAATGACGCCGAAGAAGCCGAACTCCGCGCTGCGTAAAATTGCCCGTATCCGTCTGACCGACGGTCTTGAGGGTACCGCATACATCCCCGGCATCGGCCATAATCTGCAGGAGCACTCCGTTGTGTTGATCCGCGGCGGCCGTGTAAAGGACCTGCCGGGCGTTCGTTACCACATTGTTCGCGGCGCGCTGGATACAGCAGGCGTTGCGGACCGCAAACAGAGCCGTTCGCTCTATGGCGCAAAGCGCCCGAAGAAGTAAGGAGGGTCGAAACATGCCGAGAAGAGGATTTATCCCGAAGCGCGAAGTGCTGTCCGACCCAATGTACAACAGCGTTGTGGTCACCAAACTCATCAACCAGGTTATGCTTGACGGCAAGCGTGGCGTCGCCCAAAAGGCGGTTTACGATGCGTTTGACATCATCCGTGAAAAAACCGGCCGCGAGCCCGGCGAAGTCTTTGAGCAGGCTATGAGCAACATCATGCCTGTTCTGGAAGTCAAGGCGCGCAGAGTCGGTGGTGCAACCTATCAGGTGCCGATTGAAATCCGCGTGGAGCGTCGTCAGACGCTGGCACTGCGTTGGCTTGTATCGTTTGCGCGCAAGCGCAGCGAACGCACCATGAGCGCACGCCTTGCAGGCGAAATCATGGACGGCGCAAACTCCACGGGCAGTGCCTTCAAGAAGAAGGAAGATACCCACAAAATGGCCGAGGCGAACAAAGCGTTCGCACATTACCGCTGGTAAAACGGCATGCTTGCCGCAGATATACCGCGGCGAGCTGAACCGAAAAACCTGCGGGTAGACCCGTTGTTGACAATGTAAAATCTTGTTGATAATGGGAGGCAACAGAGGAATCAGCAGCCACGGGCCTGCGGATCGGAATCAAAATCCGATCCGCAGACCCGCGAAGTACTGTAAGGAACAAAAAACAAGACTAGAAAAGGGAAACGAATTTGCCTAGAGATACCTCACTGGATAAGACCAGAAATATTGGAATCATGGCGCATATCGACGCTGGCAAAACCACGACGACGGAGAGGATCCTGTTCTATACGGGCAAGATCCATAAACTCGGCGAGGTTCATGAAGGCGCAGCCGCCATGGATTATATGATTCAGGAACAGGAGCGCGGCATAACGATTACGTCCGCCGCGACGACTGCCTATTGGCGTGCACACCGCATCAACATCATCGACACACCGGGACATGTCGACTTCACCGTTGAAGTTGAACGTTCTCTTCGTGTGCTGGATGGCGCGGTCGCAGTGTTCTGTGCAAAGGGCGGTGTTGAACCGCAGTCCGAAACCGTATGGCGTCAGGCTGTTAAGTATGGCGTGCCTTGCATTGCGTATGTTAACAAGATGGATATCACGGGCGCGGACTTTGACCACGTCGTGAACATGATGCGCGATCGTCTTGGCGCAAACGCTCTTCCGGTTCAGCTTCCGATCGGCAGTGAATCGGATTTCCGTGGGATTATCGATCTTGTGTCGATGAAAGCGGAAATTTATTACAGCGACGACGGCACGGACATCCGCGAGGAAGATATTCCTGCGGATATGCTGCAAACTGCCAAAGAACAGCGCGCCAAACTTCTGGATACGATCATAGAAGAAGACGAAAACCTGATGGAGCGCTATTTCGAAGGCGAATGGTTTACCGCAGAGGAATTGATCCCGTGTATCCGTAAAGCTACGCTTGCAGGCCGGATTGTACCGGTAACCTGCGGTTCGTCTTACCGTAACAAAGGTGTACAGCCACTGTTGAACGCAATTGTCGATTATTTGCCGAGCCCGCTGGACATTCCTCCGGCAAAGGGCACCAGCAAAGACGGCGCGAAGGAAATCATCGTGGAGCCAAAAGACGACGGTCCGTTTGCCGCGCTTGCGTTTAAGATTCTGACCGATCCTTATGTTGGCAAACTCGCTTTCATTCGTGTATACGGTGGAACGATGAAATCCGGCAGCTATATCTATAACGCGAGCAAGAACAAGCGCGAACGCGTTGGCCGCATCCTGATGATGCATGCCGATACACGTACCGAAATCGATGAAGCACATGCTGGCGACATTATTGCGTTGGTCGGCATGAAAGGAACTGGAACGGGTGACACACTCTGTACGGAGGATCATCAGCTTCTGCTTGAGTCGATGGAATTCCCTGATCCGGTTATTCAAGTTGCTATCGAACCGAAAACCAAAGCAGGTCAGGAGAAAATGTCTCTCGCTTTGGTCAAGTTGGCCGAAGAGGACCCGACGTTCCGTACCTATACGGATCAGGACACCGGGCAAACCATCATTGCGGGCATGGGCGAATTGCATCTTGAAATCATCGTTGATCGTTTGATTCGTGAATTCCATGTGGAAGCGCGCGTTGGCAACCCGCAGGTTTCCTATAAGGAAAGCATCAAAGCTCCCGTCAAGGCGGAAGCGCGCTATGTGCGCCAGACCGGCGGCCACGGCCAATATGGTCACGTTGTGATCGAGGTTGAACCGCGTGAACCGGGCGAAGGATATGAATTTGTCGACAAAATCGTCGGCGGCGTCATTCCCAGGGAATACATCCCTGCTGTAGATAGAGGCATTCAGGCAGCGCTCAAGAGCGGCAAACTTGGCGGATACGAAGTCGTGGACGTCAAGGTAACGCTGATGGACGGTTCCTATCATGACGTTGACTCCTCTGAGATGGCGTTTAACATTGCGGGTTCCCTTGCGGTCAAGAACGCACTTGAAAAAGCCAACTGCGTACTGCTTGAACCCATGATGAAAGTTGAAGTACTTGTGCCGGAAGACTATCTTGGCGATGTGATGGGCAACATCACGGCTCGCCGCGGCAGGGTCAGCGGTATGGAAGCAAGGCAGAACGTTCAGGTGATCGACGCGCTTTGCCCGCTTTCGGAGATGTTCGGTTATGCAACCGACCTTCGCAGCCGGACGCAGGGACGTGGAACATTCACCATGCAATTTGCACACTACGACGAAGTACCGAAATCGATCGCCGAGACGGTGGTCGGAAAAAATAATTACCGTTTGTAAAGAACGATTGAATCAGAAGAAGGAGAGCTATTATGGCAAAGGCAAAATTCGAAAGAACGAAACCGCATGTCAACATCGGAACGATCGGACACGTAGACCACGGGAAGACGACATTGACGGCGGCGATCACGATGGCGCTTTCGCAGCAGGGCGAAGCGACGGCGATGAAGTACGACGAGATCGACAAGGCGCCGGAAGAGAAAGCGCGTGGAATCACGATCAACACGGCACACGTGGAGTACGAGACGGATGCGCGCCACTATGCGCACGTTGACTGCCCGGGTCACGCGGACTATGTAAAGAACATGATCACCGGTGCTGCGCAGATGGACGGCGCGATTCTGGTTGTAAGCGCAGCTGACGGTCCGATGCCGCAGACCCGCGAGCACATCCTGCTTGCGCGTCAGGTTGGCGTACCGTACATCATCGTATTCATGAACAAGACGGATCAGGTCGACGATCCTGAGCTGCTTGAGTTGGTTGAAATGGAAATCCGCGAGCTGCTGAGCAGCTATGATTTCCCGGGCGACGATATCCCGATCATCAAGGGAAGCGCGCTGCAGGCGATGAACGCACTGATCGCGGGCAAAGTAGCGAAGGAAACGCCGGAGTGCGCATGCCTGTTTGAGCTGATGGACGCGGTAGACAGCTACATTCCGACGCCGGAACGTGCGGTCGACAGACCGTTCCTGATGCCGGTCGAAGACGTGTTCACGATCACGGGCCGCGGCACAGTGGCGACGGGCCGTGTTGAGCGCGGAACGGTCAAGGTAAGCGACACGGTAGAAATCGTTGGATTGACGGAAGAAACGCGTTCCGTGGTGGTCACGGGCGTAGAAATGTTCCGTAAGCAGCTGGATCAGGCGCTTGCAGGCGACAACATCGGCGCACTGCTTCGCGGCGTACAGCGTTCGGACATCGAGCGTGGGCAGGTTCTGGCGAAGCCGGGATCGATCCATTCGCACACGCACTTCCACAGCGAAGTTTACGTGTTGACGAAGGAAGAAGGCGGCCGTCATACGCCGTTCTTCACGGGCTACCGTCCGCAGTTCTACTTCCGCACGACGGACGTAACGGGCACGATCGAACTGCCGCAGGGCGTAGAGATGGTTATGCCTGGCGATAACATCAAGATGACGATCAAGCTGATCACGCCGATCGCGATCGAGCAGGGACTGCGCTTCGCTATCCGCGAAGGCGGCCGCACGGTAGCATCGGGTGTTGTTTCCGAGATCATCGAGTAAAGCAAAGCAACAAAAAGAGACTCCGCAGGGAGTCTCTTTTTTATTTGCTTTATTTGGTTGTTTTGCTTTCTTTGAAAAGAAAGCAAAACAACTTATTATTTCGTACGAGTAGATTTGGGACTAGGGGAAGTTCTGCGCCTTTCTGTCCTTTAGGAATGGCAGGGGAAGGGTCAGGCCGAAACAGGGGAAGCTTTGTCCGAGCGCAAAGCTAGAATCGCAAAGACACCGGCAAGCGCGCCGGATAGAGCAGGCGTCAGCATGGCGATTGAAACGCCGATGCCGTCCGTAACAAAACCCATGATAATCGGGATCAGGATGCGCGCAAAACACATGGTGACAAGCAGAGCGGACGTTGAAAGCGAGGTGTTTCCGGCTTGCCCGATTGCATTTTCGCTGACTAGCATAGGAATGCAAAATCCGGTTACGAGACCGATGATCCCAACCATGATGCACATAACAAGTGCGTTGCCTGAAAGAACACCGACGACTTGAAACACACAGGAGACCAGAACGCCAATCAAAAACAGCTTCAGCGGGCGGAGTCGAATCCGTGGAGCTAAAAATCGACTGGCGGTAGCGCAGATCCAATAAATCGACAGAGCTGTAGAACCGAGCGCTTCGGCATTGTAGCGAAGCGTCATATACCGAACCAGCCAAACGGTGAGCCCTGCCTGTGTTGCAGCATACATGAATCCCGACAAGAGAATCAGGACACTCCGTTTTTTGAGCAAATATGCTTTTAGTGTGGTGACGGAAAGAGCGTTTTCCTGAATTGCGGAATGCTCTCCGCGGAAGAAGACGGCGAGAATAACGATAAAAACCAATCCGATCAACAATGTCAGCGCGCCCATAAGAAGGCTGATCTGCTGCCAGGTGATCATTGCAAGCAGCGCTGTGATCACCAACGGCGAAAGCAAACTGCCGACGCCGAAGCCGCCGTGCAAAAGACCAAGCCGCGATGCGCTGTCGTAAGCGTGCAGGTCGACCATGATGGAGTTACAATAAGTATCCGTCCAACCAAAGCCGACGCCAAGAGCAATGCAGATACCGACCATGCCGATATAGGACGACGTTGTGCCAAGCGCAAAGAACGAAAGCGCAATCAGGACAGCAGCGGCGACGAGGACGGTCGTTTTTCTGACGCGCCCCTGCAATGCAGGCACAATAAAATACGCCGCGATACACCCAAGGCTGATCATGCTGCTCATGATACCCTGTGCACCGCCTGTCAGGGAATATGTATCGACAACGCGGTTCATGACCACGCTTGAGAATGCATTTACGAAACCGTAAAGCGTTATCATCAAAATAACGCCGACACTGAGACCTGCTTTTCCACGGTGAGAAAGCGCCACACCGCTCATAGAATCCATAACAGTAAAAATCCTTTCAGAGTTGGACGAAAGTGCGGTTTATCCAGAAAGAAGGCTCAGGAGTAATCCCGAGCCTTTTGCATGCTTTTCGGGTGAATTGCTATTGACGCACAGACTTCGAACGGTTATAAAGCATCAACAACAGAATCATGATGATCCCCTGTGTAACGTTTCGTACAGGCTGCGTCAACTGAAGCGTCGTTAAGAGGTTGCTTAGCAGAATCATGACCAGCGAACCGGCGATACTGCCTTGATACGAACCAATGCCGCCGGAAAACGCCGTTCCGCCGATGATGACTGCAATCAGCGAATCATACGCATAGTTGTCAAAGATTTGACAGCGCGCCGTGGTCATATAGGCCGCGCCGAGCATGCCGGCAAAGGCAGCCATCATACCGCTCATTACATAGGAGATGATTTTGATTTTATTGACTTTAACGCCGCTGAGTCGCGCAGCAATGGGATTGTTGCCGACGAGATACAGCTGTTTACCGAAGCGCGAGCGATTTAATATGAAGAACGTTAACGGCCATATAATCGCGGCATACATGACGATGGACGGAAGCACGCCACCGATTTTGTAGATTACGGTCTGTGTGAACATTTTTGACGGAGCGCCTGAGAGGACGCCTTGTGTCAGAACGTACTGCATCCGCGTGACGATGTTGGCGATTGCCATGGTGACAATCAGCGCGGGAAGGCCGATTTTGACTGCGCAAAAGCCGTTGAGGAAGCCGACAGCCGCTCCGATCGCCATTGCGATTGCAAACACCTGAAGGAAGTGACCCGATTCGCCGCGCATCGTGTAGGTCGTTAGAATTGCCGTTGCGGACATGACCGCGCCTACGCCGAAGTCCATTCCGCCGCCGATCAGCACGATGGTCTGACCGGCCGATGCAATACTGAGCAATATGGTCAACAGTAAAATGTTGCCAACGGCGACAAGGTTGAATCCGGCCGGATTTATGATGAATGTCGCAATCAACAGTATCAACGCGATTACGACGGACATCAACGCCGGATTGGATTGCACAAACAGATTCAGTCGGGCGGTAAAGTCGCGTTTTTCCCCGTGGACTCTAAGCTCTTTACTTGACATACTTTTCACCTCTCTTGAACTGCTGCTTCAGACCCTGCTTCAATGTTTCGCGTTGTGCCTTTGCCGTGACGATGGTCATAAGCAGACCGCCGAAGATGATGATATCCGAAACAAGATTCTGCCAATAAGAGGATACCGCAAATCCTTCAAACAGTTTAGACAGCAGAGTGAAGAAATAATATACCGAGTTTTGAATGACGACGAGGAAACCGCTGCCGAATACACCGCAGGCAACTGAACCCCAACCGCCCCAGCCAAGACCGCCGATGATAGCGGCTGAAAGGGAACGAATGCCGTACTCCTCGCATTGAAGCGGGTTACCGGAAGCAGTCATCAACGTGAGACAGATGCCCGCGATACCGGTGTAAACACCTTTAATCAGAAATGCCTTCATCTGCGTGCCGACCGGGCTGATGCCTGCTGCAAACGCATTTCTCGGGTTGGAACCGACGGCATAAATGTGTTTACCGAAACGGGTTTTCACAATCAGCCGCCAGCTGATTAGGACAATGACGAGCACGAATACGGACACCGGAATATAATTCAATATGCCTAGCAGCTTTTGTCCGAATGCGCTCATCTGTGCAACCACTTCTTTGTCGAAAAGCTTAAATACCGTGGATTGATACGGTTTCCAGAAAGCTTTAGGGATAGAACCCTGTGCCGTCGGCATAATCAAAACGTTGATGCCCTTGATTGCATAGGTCAGCGCATAGCTGGCAAGCAGTGCCGGAAGCCGCAGAACAGAGCAGGCAAAACCTGCGACAAGCGAGATGATTATCGCAGCGCCGATCCCCGCGAGGAAGCCGACCCAGACCGACGTGCCGAGCTCCTGTGGAACCATAATGGCCACGACGTTGACAAGCGCAATTTGGACACCGATGGAGATGTCCATCTGTCCGACGATCAATAGAATAGCCTGTCCAACGGTAATAAGGATGAACGGCAGGTTTGTCATGATCATCGTGTTTAAACTCGTCGGCGAGAAAAACGCGAAAAAGTTTCCGAATGTATAGCCGTTCGTCGTGCAGGTTGAAAAACCCTGCATGATGATATTCAGGACAATAACACTTAAGAAGAGCATTAATCCCGTAAAAGAGGGTTGCCTTCGATATTTACGGAAGGCCTCGGCGAGCTTGTTCATTCGGCGTGCACCTCCTTTTGTGTATGCATGCCCATCATGGCCGCAACGAGACGCTCCGGCGTCTTGCTTGCGCCGGCAAGCATATCGGAAATTCTGCCTTCATAGAAGACGTATATGCGATCGGAAATGTCCAGCAACTCTTCGGAATCACTGGCAGAAATGATGACCGTCATACCTTTTTCGGTACAGTCGCGAAGGATTTCATGTATTTCGCGGCGTGAGTGGATATCGACGCCTTTTGTTGGGTCGTCAAGCAATAAAAGCGTCGGGTTCATCGCAATCCAGCGTGCGACGACCAGTTTTTGCTGGTTGCCGCCGGAAAGCGAGCTTGCCGGATCTTTCAGCTTGTCGATTTTGATGTTATAGGTTTCAACGGCGTTCTTCGAAAACTTTCGAACGCTCGAAGCACGCAGATAAGAGAACAATTTGTTCTTTGCGGCATTACCGGCAAAAATATTCTCGCTGATAGAACGGGCGGGGAACATTGCTTCGACATTCCGCTCACCGGAAATAAATCCGATGCCGGCCTTTACGCCGTCCGCAGGGTCGCGGAAATGGACTTCCTTGCCCATGTATGTGATTGTGCCGGCTTCGGGCTGAACCTCACCGAGAATTGCACGAATGACCTCCGGCTGTCCTTGGCCTTCAAGCCCGCCGATGCCGACGATTTCACCGCGGTAGGCTTTCATCGATACATCCATCACTTTCGGGTCTATGGCGATATCGCGCACGTCAACGATCAATTCCCGTTCGTCATAATGCTCGGCAACGACATGTGCATGCTCGTTTTTTTCGGGGCGCTGTCCGGTCATGTAGTATACAATGTCGTCCAATGTGAAATCCGATACTTGTCCGGAAATGATAGTTTCACCGCTTCGCATCACGGTTGCAGTATCGCAAATTTGGAAGATTTCGTTCATACGGTGGGTAACGTAAACCATCGCAACGCCTTCCTCTTTCAGTTCACGAATGATGGTAAACAGCGTCTCAATCTCGTCATGATGCAGTGCGGCCGTAACTTCGTCGAGCAACAGCAGTCGAGGCTTTAGAAAAACTGCTTTCGCAACTTCCAGCATGCTCTGCGTAGAGGGCATGAGCGTCTGCACATAATCATCCGGGTCGCATTCGATATGGAATCGATCCAATAACTTCTGAACAATCCCGCGCGACACCTTCTGGTCGACAACTCCGCCCTTTGTAACGGGTTCGCAGCCAAGCAGAATATTGTCCGTAACGGACATTGTCGGTATAAGGCTGAGGTCCTGAAAAGCCGTTGCAACGCCTTCTTTTCGTGAATCGACGCCGGAACGAATCGTCACCGGCCGATCGTCAAAAAGAACTTCGCCGCCGTTGGGCGCGACAAGACCGGCCAGAATCTTTACCATTGTAGATTTACCGGAGCCGTTTGAGCCAACCAAAGCAGCGATTTCACCGGGTTGAACCGTCAAAGACGCGCCTTTGAGTGCTACGACAGCACCGAATCGTTTTTCGATTCCGCGCATTTCGAACAAAGAATACCACCTCCGAGTGTTTAAATAAGAAGTATATCGATCAAACGCAAAATGCGTTTCGAATGCAAAATTCAGCACCCGCATCCTAGGCGGGCGGATGGTCGATTACGATAATCGAGAAACCGGGCAAGCAACAGTTGATTACACTATAATAAGCAATGCAAAATAATATACTCTTTTTCCATCTATAAATGGCCGGCGGAACTTGGTTCCGCCGGCCAAGTGTCACTTACTTGTGTTTAGCTGTCCGATTAGACTTAGTTGAAGTACTGAGCCGCAACTTCGTCAACCGTGAGCCAGAAGGTGATTGAGTCGCCGGATTCATAGCTGTTGGCGAAATCCACATAATCTGCCTGATCGGCATCGGTGTACATGACCTTGGAAGGAATCCAAATCTGGTGCGTATCTTCCGTACCTTCCGCGTAGACGCCGTCTTTGATGGTTTTGCCCATGATGAGGTTCAGAGCAAAGTTCAAACCGGATGCGCCAACTCCCGGAGGATTGGACAGGACCATGTAATGTGTCATGATTTCATCACTGTTGATCTCAAGCATCTTCTGCATGTAGGCACCGGTGTCGCCAAAGCCGATGAACGCCGGATAATCGACGCCCGCCGCATCGAACGCAGCAAGAGCATTCTCTGCACACTGAGAGACCAGAACGCCGTCAAATTCGACACCGCTGCTCAGGATCTCAGCCATTCTCTGCTGTGATTCGGTCGGATCCCAATTGTGGTTGGCAGTCGCGACGACTTCGAGGCCGTATTCTTCAATGCCCTTTTCAAAACCGCGTTGACGGTCGGTGTTCGCCTGAATACCGTCCATAGCGGCGATCATGACAACCTTCGCACCTTCACCAAGCACTTCGCCGGCGTAGCAGGCGGTGGTGTAGCCGAGGTATTCCTGGTCGGTCAGAACGTTGAGGACATCAACATCAGTCGACATGTATGCACAGTCGCAGTTGATGTAGGTGATGCCTGCATCCTGAGCCGCTTCGATGATCGGATCCAAACCGGTCGTCGCAACGGGATTCACAAGGATGATGTCATAACCTTCGTTAATGGAGTTCTGCAGCTGCTGAGCTTCGGTGGCTGCATCCCAGTTCGATACGAAGGACGAGTAGCTGATGTCAAAGCCATAGTCAGCGGCGGCCTCGGCAGCTTCCTGAATGTCCAATTCATAACGAACACGGTAGGGGTTGCCTTCTACAACCGCGTTGTGAGACGCAAGTTTCAGAGCGGTCGGGCCGGCTTCTTCTTCGACGGCGGGCGCTTCTTCTACGGCCGCGGGCGCTTCTGTCGCTTCTTCTGTGGTGGCTTCGTCAGTCGTTGCGGTATCGGTTGTAGCGCAGGCTACAAGTGCGAACACCATGCTGAGAGCCAGAAGAATTGCCAAAAATTTCTTCATGTGTTTTCCTCCTTTTTTTTCTTATAACCAAAGCGGTTGCTTTAATTATCTCAAGGGACAATACGACATTCGAAATGCTTTAAAAAATCCAATGCGATGGGATGAACATTCTGTATCAAACTATTGAGCCGAATACTACAGACAGCACGAAATTCCGATCTGACGAGTCAATTATAATTGAAAACCGGAAGGAATTCAACATCTTTTTGTATGGAATTTTTTGATACAAATGAATAAGGCGAAGATTCACGCAATAAAACGCAGAACACGCGTATTTTGGCTAAATTACGGCCTTAACCCGTAATTTCTGTTGCGAGTACTTCGCGATGCTCCGCGCAGGAACGATAGAATGCATCGATAACGGCGGCAACGTTCAGTGTTTGTTCGGGCTGCACAAGGAGTTCGCTGCCGGTGAGAATGTGCTTTACCGCATTTTCCAAAAGGTAATAATGCCCCATGAAATCTTTGCCAGCATGTTTGCCTTCCGGGAAATACCGTGGTTTGATATCGGCCTGATAACGACCCGTGGTGGAGTAGAGTTCCAGCTGCGGGAGGGCAAGTCCTGACTTTGTGCCGGCAAAGCGCATGCTGTACTCATTCGGCAGATTGACTGCCCAGCTGGTTTTAAAATTCAGCAGACCGCCGCCTTCCAGCATGATGGTGCCCGCGGCAAACTCCTCGACTTCGAACTCAGAAGGCGAGTATGGCCGTGCGTTGTGCACGCCGGTGGGCGCACCGCTCTCCGCCAGGCTGGTTACGATGTTTGTCTCGTGTTTGGAAAGATAGTCCGCGCTTGTACCGATGATGGAGGAAAACTTCTTTCCACCCATGACCCAGAGCGCCGCGTCGACAAGGTGAACGCCGAGGTCGCAGAATGCACCGCCGCCATTGGTGTTCTTTTTGTGGAAAGTGCCCCATTTTGGTACGCCGCGGCGACGAATCAGTGAGAATTCGGAATAATAAACATCGCCCAGCACGCCGTTGTCAAACTGTTCGCGTGCAAATTGATATTCGTCGTTGTAGCGGAGTGTCTGGCAAGCGAACAATACTTTGCCGACGGACTTTGCATAGTCGAACATTTCTTTGGTGTCGGCATAGGTCAGCGCGAGCGGCTTTTCGCAGGCAACGTTACAGCCGTGTTTGAGCGCAAGCATGGTCATAGGCTTGTGCGCCATGTTTGGCGTGCAGACGGAGACAAGGTCCGGTTTTTCCTTTACCAGCATTTCTTCCGCGTCCGTATACCAGTTTGGAATGCCATGCCGTTTGGCCGTGCCTTCTGAAGAAACGGGATTGAGGTCACACACGGCGACGACATCGACCAGATCGGGAATGCTCTTATAGGCAGGAATGTGTGCGGCATTGCTGATCATACCTGCGCTGATAATGGCGACTTTCAGTTTGCTGTCTTTCATAAATGATGTTCCTTTCTCAATCGTAAAATGGTCGTAAAGGATTGCAGATGCTCAAGAACGAAGGTCACCAGTTTTCCTCGATGGACCCACCGGAAACCGTGTGCAGGCACGCCAGCTTCATTGCATCCACGAACGATGACTTCATGTCGAATTCGATCACGCCGTTGATATCTACGTTGACGCGGCGCGTACCGCCCGCGTAGAGCGTCATCACGTCCGGTGATTTGTCCGGATCGATATAGTTATAGGTGATGGTCATCAGTGGCGCTCCGTCCGCGACAGCGTCCGTGAGATACTGTCCGTCGGATGCGGCGCTGGTGACAAGCCGGTAAAAGCTGTAGAACAGGTCGATATCCATCTCCCGTCCATTGACAAACGCGTACTGCGTGTCGTCTTCGTTCTTCCCGCTTTGATAAACGTATGTCGATCCGTCAAACGAAACCGTAAGGCTTTCCAAATCCAGCCGCAGCGGGGAGAGGAACCAACGCAGCATGAGATTGGTGTAGTCAATGTCCACAAACGCGGGTTTTTCAATCAGATAGACAACCTGCGTGCCGTAGACATTGATCAAAAAGCTTTTGTCGTTGATGTTGACGAGCGACACGCGATAATCGCTTGCGGTTTCCGTGCCGTTTTTCATGCCAAAATCGACCACCATATAAGGATCGCCGAACCCAAGCTTGACCAGATCGCTGTCGGATAGGTTATAACCGATCACATCGAGCGCTTCAATGTCGAAGAGCGAACCGAGGATCTCAATACCGTAGGTTTGATCGAGTTCATAGGTGCCTTTCAGCCGGACGATATGTGTCGCCGGGCCAAAGCTCATTGCGTCCAGTGTCGCCTGCGCGTTGTCTTGGGTTACGGCTTCAATGGTGATCGGCTTTGCTAGAGCACTTCCGGAGAAGGTTGCGTCCGTAATTGCGGACAGCGGGCTGGAAACCGCAAGCTCCGGTGTGACCTGCAGGGTGATATAGGCTTCCTTCCGGCAGACAAAGTACGTCATGTCCTCTTCGGCAAAGAGATACACGGCCTTATCGCCGGATACCTGAGCATAGTAGTTACCGCTGACGACTTCCTGATCGCCAATGGACATGGAGAATGTCGTTCCGTCAAAGAACGCGACGCTGATCGTCGCCTGCGGATCGTCAAGGCCGTACTGCGAAAGATCGCTTGGCGACGCATCGATGGTTTTGAGTGCACCGAACGCGCAGCCGTGGTACATCAACTCATAGAATCCTTCAACATTAATGATGTTCGCGGGGATATCGCCAACGACATACCCGTCGTCTTCGGCATATACTTCATACGAGCCGTAAGCGTTCGACACATCGAGCGTTTTGATGTCGGTCGGCTCCTTTTCCAAAAACACGACGACCGAGCTTGTGCTGGAAACGGGGTTTTGTACGAGTACGAGGTATATGGCGCCGAGCACAAGCACAACGGCGAGCGCGACGAGATTCCAGACGATGAGCTTGCGTTTCATATCAGCGATACCTCCTGACAAGCCAGATGGTGACGCCGGTGCCAAGGATCAACAGCGGTAATATCGCGCAGAGAATGATGCCTAGCGTGCTGGCCGCGCCAGTCGAAATACCAAGCGTGTTGCCGGCAAGCGATTTTGCCGCAATGGAGACCGCGTTTTCACGATTGGTCAGCGCGTTAAAGAGGTTCACGACGTATTCTGCATTGCTCAGCGACGTATTGGCGATGCCGCTCGCGCCAAACATATTGGCAGAAGCGCTGACGATCACGTTGGACTGCAGGATGTTTTCACTGCCGTCCGCCGGCTGAATCTGCCAGCTTGTGAGTGTGAGCGCAGGCATCGGTCCCCAAACGGTCGCCATGGATGCGGTGAAAGTATCGTCCGCGTCGCTCGGGCGCACGCCCGCGGTTTCATAAAATGAAAGCAGCGTATCGACCGTGCGGTTATCCTTATAGGTAAACGCGAGTTCCAGCGGACGGCTCAGCGGGAGCAGGACCGGGTTTGAACTGTCCTTGAGGTTCTCGGAATAATCGGTATTCGTATAATCCGTCAGCGGGTAGTATGGCTGATAGCTGTACGCCCGGTCGGAGCTGGTTTCAAATACTGCCCCGTCGCCAACGACAACGCCCCACTCGCGAAGGAATGCGTTGATATTTGGCGTTTCCGGTTGAGCGACGTCCGCGGCATACAGCAACGTCTTCCCATATGCGCCACTGTTGTAGAGGAAGTCGTCAAACTTAGCGAGCACGTCGGTCGAAAGATCGACCGCGGGCGCTAACAACAGCAGGATATCGTAATTATCAAACGCGTCGGTGACCATATTGCTGCTGCTGACTTCAAAGTTGTTGTCCGAAAGCACGCTCAAAAGCGTATCCGTGTCCGCGTACACGTCGTTGCCGGTCAAAAGGGCGATGCGCACCGGGGCATCCGTTGTAACACTGACGATGGCGCTTGTGATTGCTTCCTCCGCGCGGGACGACTCGACCGTGATGGTTCCATCGGTCGTATAGGTGTAGTTGAACAGACTTGCAAGCGAGACCTGCTTGAGGTTCGTTTTGCTTTCAAAAAGGATATCTCCATCCGTAAGCGTCAGATCGGGATAGTTGGACGCAAACGTCGGATTGGACGTGTAATCGATGTACTGCAGGTTGATATTGGCGCTGTATTGCGGGTATTCCTCAATGATGCGCTGCGCCTGCACCAAATAGGAACTGCCGGAAAAGCTGCCATCCGTGGCGAGGACGTACATGTCGATGGGCTGCGTCAATCCATCCAGAATGGTCTTTGTGTCGTCGCCGATTTTGTAGGCGGAGTTGGCGGTCAGATCAGCGCTGAGGTTATAGCGGCTGCCCAGCGTGACAAAAACCATGTTGAGCAGGAATACCGCCGCAATGATAAACACGACTAAAAGCGCAAACAGCGCGTTGAGCTTGAAGGTTTCGTTTGTTTTTTTCAAATGATTCATGTCTGTTTCCTCCCTCAGCTCCAACGCCGCCGCTCGAGCGTGACGACAGAAAATGTGATAAACAGTGCGGCAATGCTGACGAAGAATACAGTGCTTGGCAGATCGATCACGCCGAGTGTAAACGGCTCGTACCGGTCGTTAAACGAAAGATAGGCAAAGAATGACTGCCAGAACGAACTGCTGACGACATAAGAAATTGCATCGATCAGCACAAGGAACAAACTGACCGCAAACCCCATGACCGCCGCAATGACCTGACTCTCCGTCAAGGACGAAAGGAACAGGCACACGGCGATGAGCGCCAAGCCCAGTAAAAAGATGCCGAAGAAGTTGCCCAACACGCTCGGCCAGTCAACGACCGCCATAAACGAGGTGATGATTGCATCGAGCAGCGTCGCGCTGATGGCGGCCAGATACACGACGACCGCGGAAAAATATTTTCCAAGTACGATGCCCGTGCGTGAGACCGGAGCAGTCAATAAAAGCTGATCGGTCTTCGAGCGCTTTTCTTCGCTCATCAATCGCATGGTCAGAACGGGCACGAGGAAGAGCACGACAGAGAACATCATGGAATACAGCGTCGTAAAGTCGGTCGTGTTGCCGTAAAGGTTGTAGGTAAAGAAATAGTAATTGGTAAAAAAGTACGCAACGGCAATGATCACATACCCGAGCGGCGAGTGAAAATAGGCGCGCAGTTCGCGTTTGAAAATTGCCTTCATCTTGCTACCTCCCGCGCGTTATTTTTGCCGCTTGTCAGGTGTAAAAACACGTCCTCCAGCGACAGTTCGCCGCCATAGGTGTGCAGCAGCGGCAATTTGGCCTTTGCCAGCGCATAAAACACGTCCGCGCGGATATCGCTGCCGATTTTACCTTCCACAAGGAAGTCCTGCGTGCCGAGTTCGCGCTGCGGCAGTGCTTTTACGCTTCGCACTTTCGGCACATTGCTCAGCGCAGCCTCGATCTCTTTCTGCGTTCCCTGAACACGGATAGCCAGTCGGTGGTTCGTCTGGATATCCTGCATAAGTTGATCCGGCGCGCCGTCTGCAATGATCCGCCCTTCGTGGATCACGATGACGCGGGAACAGATCGCCTGAATTTCGGAAAGGATATGTGAGGAGACGATAACCGTACTTTCTTTTCCGCTGTCCTTGATCAGCTGACGGATCTCAATGATCTGCGACGGGTCAAGACCGACGGTCGGTTCGTCGAGAATCAGCACTTTAGGACTGCCGACGAGCGCCTGCGCAAAGCCGACACGCTGTTTATAGCCTTTGCTGAGGTTGCGGATCATGCGTCCTGTCATCTTGGAGATGCCGACGCGCGCACAAATTTCACGCAGATGGAGTTTTCGTTTTTCGGGATTGGGCGAAAAGCCTTTCAGGTCGCACACAAAATTGAGATACTCGCTAACGCGCATATCGGGATAAAACGAAAATTGCTCCGGCAGGTATCCGATCACGCGCTTGCAGGCCGTCGGGTCCTTCACGATGTCATGTCCGTCGATGGTGACGGTTCCTGAAGACGAACTGATGTAACCGGTAAGGATATTCATCGTCGTGCTTTTGCCCGCGCCGTTTAGCCCGAGCAGGCCGACGATTTCACCCGGTTCAATTGAAAACGAGATGCCCCCTAGCGCTTCTTTTTCCCCGTAGCGCTTAACAAGGTTTGTAACCTGTATCAAATTGCGTTTCGCTCCTTTGTGTTTCGGCTCCGCATACGGTGGATACCGGCGGAGCCGTTGTGCATTCTCCTATTATACCCGATTTCGGATGCTTTGCGCGCAGTCGTTCATTCGATGCTACATGCAGTCCAGGCATGCTGCGCCGATGGTGCCGGCGGCGTTGCCGAGTGTTGCGCGAATGGCAGGCGGACTGCCGATAATGTCAGACGCAAAGGTGTATTTCGGGATTTTCTCATTCAGCGGATTCATGAGATAATCGCCCGCATCGCAGATGCCGCCGCCGATCAGAACGATTTCCGGGCGGAAGAGATTGACGAGCGATCCGATGCCGTTGGCAACATATTCGAGGAATTGATCGACGACTTGCTGTGCGGTTTCGTCGCCCGCTATTGCACAGTCGAAAATCACCTTGCCGTTGAGTTTACCGCCATTGGCCGCCATGTCTTTATGCAGGCAGGATTCCGGATGCTGTGCCATCGCTTCCTGCGCCTGACGAATCAGCGCGACGACCGAACCGTAGGATTCGAGACAACCTTTTAATCCACAGGTACATTCGATTCCGTCGTGTACCAAAATGGTGTGGCCGGGCTCCATTCCCATGCCGTCCGCGCCGAGATAGAGCTTTCCATCCAGAATCAGCCCACCGCCAAGTCCGGTGCCGAGCGTGATCATAAGCACGTCCTTTTTGCCGCGTGCCGCACCCGCCATCGCTTCGCCGACGACGGCACAGTTTGCGTCGTTGCCGATGTACACGGGGAGGGGGATGTGCTTTCTTAGTTCTTCGCGCAGCGGAGCGTTGCGCCAGTTTGTGTTGTTGGCAAACACGAGCAGGCCGGAATGCGGGTTGATGCAGCTTGGAACGCCGACGCCGACGCACGGAAAGTCCTTGAAGGTAAGGCCGCACATTTCGGCAACGTCCTTCGCCGCCCGCGCCATATCGGCGACGACCACCTCAAAGGGACGTTCCGGCCCGGTCGGTATGACGTGCCGTTTGATGATGCGGAATTGATCGTCCACGACCCCGGTCTTGATGTCCGTGCCGCCCATGTCGATTGCCAGTCGATACTGGGACATGAAAGCCTCCTTAAACGCCGACGCGCTTGAGCGTATCGTCAATGAAGGCTTTGGCGCGCGGGATGTCGTCCATATCCAGATGCTCGATGATGAGCGGGATGTTCGGGTGGTCTTTGCTCAACAGTTTTGCGTATAGGTCATAGTTGAGGATGCCGAGGCCTGCCGCGGGCAGCTCTACTGCACCGGAGCCACGGAAGGTATGCGATTCGTCTGCATCGATATCCGCGTGCTTCTCTGTGGTATCTTTTGCAAGCGCAATATCCTTTGCATGTGCAATCTTCATAAACGGAGAGAGCCGGTCAAACACGTCTTCCAGCGTGCCGTTCACGTCCTTGATCGTCTGTTCGTCAAAGTAGTTTGTCGGATCGCAGAGCAGGCCCAGCGCCGGACTGTGCACTTCGCGAAACATGGTTTCAACCTGCTCGACGGAACCGATGATGTTATTGACGTAGTTTTCCACGATGAATGTGGAACCCCAATCCTCGGCGTATTTGGCGAGGTCCTTTATGATGTTGATGGTTTCTTCAAATACGGCGGGCTTTGTGTTGTTTTCGTGCCACACCCAGTCGCTCTCTGGATTACAGGTGCCGGTCTCACTCGCCACATACGGACAGCCAAGATCGCGGGCATAACGGAGCATCATCTTAAGATAGTCAATGTTCGCTTTGCGCTTGTCAGGGTCTGGATGGATGATGTTCGTATAACCGGAAACGGTGATAATCGGTAGGTTCGCGTCGCGGAACGCATCGCGAATCCAGTGCGCTTTTTCTTTCGTCAGTGGCTCTTTTGTTGCGTCAAAGTCTTTAAAAGAAATGTCGAGCTGGACACAGTTGAAATCACTCGCCTTAATGCGGCGGATGACTTCGTCCATCTTATAGGGATAATATCCGGTGAAAATACCAACGTTAATCATATCGGTTCCTCCTAAAACTGATCAAATAGTATGTATCTTGAAAAGTGTTATTTCAGCATTTCGTCCAGCGAAACGGAGCGGCGCTCCTTTATGGAGCGATAGCATGCCTCCACACAGGCGATGGTGTACACGTTGTCGCGCGCGGAGATCGCCGGCTCTTCGTTCTTCTCAATTGCGGTCAAGAGACCCGCCATGGTGCCTTCGAACGCATCCGGAAACCAGACGGTGTCCCACTTGGGTTCGATCCATTGGTGCGGATACCGCTTGCTGGTGAAGCGAAGTGTGCTCGGTTCGCGTTCCGGATATTTCGGCCAGCCAATAGTACCCTCTGCCATGCCTTCGGTGCCTTCAACACGCCATTTGATGTATATGTCCTTTTCACACGGCTCTTCCGGCCAGGCCCAGACGTCGTCCAGTGAGGTAGCCATCATGCCGTCGCCGTATTGGAATGTGTATTGTGTAATGCCATCGACGTGGGGGAACTTGCTCCGCGGGTCGGTACGGCAGACACAGGTGACCCATTCCGGATTGCCGAAAAGGAAGCGGAATGAGTCCACATGGTGGATGCCCATACCAAAGATTTCGAGCTTATCGTATTCACGTAGAAATGTCTGCCAGTGCGGGATGGCCCGCATTTCGATCGTTGCCAGTACCGGCTCGCCTAGCTCCTTTGTGTCAAGCAGATATTTCAGCGCGCGCATGGATTGGTCGCAGCGCATATTGGAATTGACCGCGATTTTCACGCCCGATTCTTCGCCAAGGCGGACGATCTTACGCGCATTTTCAAGAGACATTTCAATTGGTTTCTGGCAGAGGATGCCGCGGATATTCGGCTTCTTGCAGGCTTCGCGTACGATTTCCAACTGCTGGTCGGGTGGAAAGGCGATATCGATGATTTCCAGCGAGTCGTCGTTTAGCAGCTCCTGCCAAGTGTCGTACACTGCGTTGATCTTATGTCGCTCGGCGACGGCTTTTGCGTGTGCGGGCGTGCGGGACGCGATCGCGGAGGGGTTGAACCCTGCGTTTCGATAGGAAACGAGGTGGCACTCCGCCATGATGAACCCGGAGCCGATGCAGCCGATTCGCCAGTCCTTGCGGACGGGCTGTTCGAATTTGGTTGCATCAACAAGCGATTGGACGATTTGTTCCATGTGAATAATCTCCTTAAAATGCGTGATGCTATTTTTCGTCCGCCGTGAATATGGCGGACGGATTGGCAAACGTTAGTCGGCGCGAAGCCGGTATGCGGTTGGGGGATGAATCGAATCAATTGAATGACAGCGATGCGCAATAAACGGTTTTAGATTCATATCATGTGGAAAGAGATGCATCGCGGTTTGTTTCATACATATTGTACCGACCTGAAGAGAAAATTGCAACCAATTGACGGAATGGCACAACACTGATACAATAAAAAAATTTCACATAATGTACCATACATAATTTATTTGGTAATAGTTGTATCTCTTTTTGCAAATCGAACGAGTTTAACCCGATAAGAACCGTTTTATAGACTATTTTTACAATTTCGTTGAAAAAATATGGATTGCCACAATAAATATTCTCTGCTACTATGTATTTGTATGGATCAAATAAAACACATCCGAACCGTTGATGATCCAAGCTTTCCAGAAAAAGAGAATACTATTCAATTCTGCAGATCAGAAAGGAGTTCAACTCTATGGAACGTACAAAAGTTGCTATTTTAGGTTGCGGTTTTATAGCAGAAATTCATGCGTCATCCTATGCGCGCTTCGTCCAGAATGCGGAGGTTGTCGCCGTTTACTCCCACCACCTTGAAAAGGCGGAGAAATTCGCAAAAGAAATGGGGATTCCCGCATACTTTGACGATGTCGATAAACTGCTTGCCGAAACCGACTGTGACATTGTGGATGTTTGCCTGCCCAACTTTTTACATCACGGCGTATGTGTCAAGGCGGCAAATGCGGGAAAGCATGTTATTGTAGAAAAACCGCTCTGCCTTTCCATTGCGGAAGCGGACGAAATGATTGCCGCCTGCAAAAAGAACGGTAAACTGCTCATGTATGCCGAAGAACTTTGCTTTGCGCCGAAGTACGAGCGCGTGCGTCATATTGTGGAAAGTGGCGCGGTCGGCAATGTCTATATGCTCAAACAGGCGGAGAAGCACAGCGGCCCGCACAGCCGCTGGTTCTACGAGTCCGAAAAGGCGGGCGGCGGGGTCATGATGGACATGGGCTGTCATGCGATCGCTTGGTTTTTATGGATGCTTAGGAGCGCCAAAGTAAAGAACGTTTACGGTAACTTCCTGCGCGTCATGCACGATACGGACGCGGAAGACCACGCCGTTACGCAGATCGAATTCGAAAACGATGGACGTACTGTTCTGTGCATCGGCGAAGACAGCTGGGCGAAGCACGGCGGCATGCAGGACTGTATCGAGGTTTACGGCGACAAAGGTGTTTGTTATTCCGATCTGTTTCAGGGGAACTCGTCACAGATGTACAGCCTGGACGGTTACGATTATGCAAGCGAGAAATCGGGCGCAACCACCGGCTGGACGTTCCCGGTGTTCGAAGAAGCGTTCAACCAGGGTTATCCGCAGGAGCTGACGCACTTCATTGACTGTGTGCGCAATGGCAAAACACCGCTTGTCGACGGCGAATACGGAAAGCAAGTGCTGGAAATTATCCACGCCGCGTATGCGTCCGCAAAGGACGGCAAAAAAGTTGCGCTGCCGTTTGTCTCCGCTGCAAAAAAACCTGTGGACAACTGGAAATAATCAAGATGGATATGATTCGGTTTGTAAACGACCTTGCCGTCGGCGAATATATCGCCGACGGCATCTGTAGGATTGTGGAACAGAAACCCGACGCGTTGATCTGCATTGCCGCGGGTACGACGTCGTTTCCCGTGTTTGATGCGATCAACGATCGCGTTGCAGACGGTCGGCTTTCGTTGAGAAAAGCCTCGTTTTTCGGCATGGACGAATGGGTCGGCCTGTCGACGGACGCAGACGGCGCAATGGCGGACTTTTTAAAGCGGCATTTTCTCGACAGGGCGGGTTTTGCAGATGTATTTTTGTTTGATGGCATGGCAAATCCGGAGGATGAGTGCGTTCGTGCCGAGCGATTCATTAAGGAGCACGGCAATTTCGACGTGATCGTGTTCGGCATCGGCGTGAACGGACACGTTGCGCTCAATGAACCAGGCGTCGATCCAACGCTGCGCACGCATGTTGCGGATGTTGCAGGGGTGACGGCGAATGTTGCCCAAAAGTATTTTGAAGGCGATGTGCCGCCGCTGAAAAAAGGCATGACTATCGGCATTGCCAACGCATTGGAGGCAAAAAAGCTCTACGTGATGGCGAATTCATCACAGAAGCGTCCGGTTGTAGAGCAAATTTCAGAGATGATTCACAGCGGAAGCCCGACGAATGAGGTGCCCGCCAGCTTCGTAATTGTGCAGCCGCAAACGGAGTTTTGCGTGACGGACGATGTGTTTGCATAACGTTTTTCAGCTAGCGTCACTGTGGCTGATTAAGCAAATAAAAAAAGAGCCTTTCGGCTCTTTTTTTGCTTGGTTTAGTTTAATGCTTTTTGGAGCTGTACTCTTTTGCGTAGCGGAAGAGTTCCTGCACGTTTTCCGGCGGCGTGTCGTCTTGCAGGTGGTTTGCCGGAGCAAGGATGTAACCGCCGCTGCGGAACAGCGCATCCACACGGGTTTCCACCTCTTTGCGAACATCGTCGATCGTGCCGGGCATTGCTTTTTGCAGATCGATTGCGCCGTGAAAACAGAGCTTCTCACCAAAGGTGTCCTTGATATGCGCGGAGTCCATACCGGTCGCCAGAGGTTGGAGAGGATTGAGAATATTGATCCCGGTGTCAATGAGATCAGGAATTAAGTCGAACACCGCACCGCAGGTGTGGAAGAAAATTTTCGCTTTGGGCGCGCGCTCACGGATGCAGGCGATGATTTTTTTATAACGCGGCTGCATATATGTGCGGAACGTTTCCGGCGAGATCAGAAGGCCGTTCTGCGTGCCAAAGTCCTCGCTGAGTTCAACGATGTCCACATCGCCGTCGATCTCTTCTAGCAGCATAGCGTAGAGATCGAGCTTGACCTGCATAATTCGGTCGCAGATGGCGTTTGCCATGTCCTCGTCGGCAATCAGATCGCAGAGAAAGTTTTGAAATCCGCGAAGGTAGCCGCCGTGCTCCAGAAAACCGAGCGATGTGACAAACTTGGCGGACACCGCAAAATCTGTGTTCTTACGCAGATACTGTACCCGCTCCTTCAGCCCTTCCACGCGGCTGCGGTCGGTCGTATCCGGCCACTGCGTATGATTGAGTACGTCTTCGGCGTCTTCGGCATCCTCCAGCGGGGATTCGAGGCACTGCACTTCTCCGGCGTACAGACGGAGCTTGACGCCCCATTCGTCAACATATGTACCGTCCGGTGCAATTTTAATCTGATATCCTTTCGGACTCTTCAAGGCGATGTGCCGGAAATCCGTGTCAAACACGTCCAGAACGCGTTCGTCATAATAGCTCGACGTGCGTCCAGTGCGGTAAGGCGGAATGTCGCCCTTGATGCCGAGCATATTTCTAACCTTGAAATACAGCGGATCGACCATGTTGCAGGTGCTGCCGCAGAGATCCATCGGGGCACGGTCGGTATCCTGATGGTTGAGCGCGAGCAACACGCGCTCCCGGTGGGAAAGTTGCTCCATTTTACTACCTCGTTTCATCTAAAAGGCGCATCATTCAAAAGCGCCGTGTATTTGGGCGTTTTTCAATAAAAACTTGATTGCAAAGAAACCGTTTTTTTAACCGCGTGGTCGGCAGAGCGCGCTGATTCCCACGCTCCGCCGGCACGCGTGTGACGCAAACGGGGATTACATATACTGCTTCATAAAGCGGTAGGATTGCTCGATGCCGCGTTTCACGTCGGCAGGTGAGCCTTCAAACGCCCTGTCCTCCACTTCGATGCAGGCATAGCCGTCGTACCGGATGTCATTGAGCGCGGAGACGAATGCACCGAAATCCACACCGCCGAGTCCGGGCAGTTTGGGGGAATGCCACAGAGCGGGGTATGAAAACACACCGTAGTCATCGACCTTGTCCTGATGAATTTGGATGTCCTTGAAGTGGACATGGAAAATCCTGTCCTTGAACTCATAGATGGGTTTGATGTAGTCTGCTCCGATGAGATACGGGTGCGACGGATCATAATTCAGGCCGAGAGCGTTCGATGGAATGCGCTTAAACATTTCGCGCCAGATGAACGGCGTGCTGGCCAGGTTGTTTCCGCCGGGCCATTCGTTTACGGTATAGAGCATCGGGCAGTTTTCAATACCGATCTTCACGCCCTTCTTCTCGGCATATGCAACGATCGGCTTCCATACTTGCTCAAATTTATCAAGATTCTCCTCGACCGTCTTGGTTTTGTCTTTTCCGATAAAGGTAGTGACCATGTTGACACCCATGAGCGCGGAGGCGTCGATGAGCCGGAGAAGATGATCGATTGCAACCTTTGCGGCCTCTTCATCCGAGTCGAGTGGATTCGGATAATAGCCGAGCGATGAAATTTTAACGCCTTTGCTTTCCGCGTAGTCACGGTAATACAGCAGTTTTTTATCGTCGTTTTCGTTCAGGTCGATGTGCGTAATCCCCGCATAACGGCGCACGGCCTTGCCCTTTGGCCAGCAGCAGACTTCAACACAGGTAAAGCCGACGGAAGCGGCATAATCGATGACCTGCTCAAAGCTGTCGTCGGGAAGAATTGCGGAGACAAGCCCCAGTTTCATCATAACGGTGAACCTCCTGTAATAATTTCTTATAGTTTTGCGATTGCGTCGGTTAAAAAGCGTACGGCCATGCGAATGTCCTCCGCGCCGTTTTTCACTTCCCGCTCAATGGTTAAAAATCCGTCATAGCCCGTGTCTTTCAGTGCGGACAGATATTCACCCCAGCGGACATCGCCTTCACCTAACGGTGTTTCGATGAGTACACCCTGGGACTGCATCCATTCCAGCCCGCCTTCGGCAAAACCATGATAGAACGATTCCGCGTCGACCGGAATAAGATTTTTTCCGTCCTTTGCGTGCGTGTGTACGATACGATTGCCTGCAATGCGGACGCCTTCCACATGATCGACACCCGTAACCATGACGATGTTGGCGGGGTCATAGTTGATACCGACGCCAGCGCCGCAATCGTCGATAAATGCGGACAGCGTGTCGATTGCTTCCGGTCCGGTTTCAACGGCAATCCAGCAGCCGCGCTCGGCGGCGTATGAGCCGATCTCCATGCAGGCTTCGCGCATGATTTCGTATCGCGGGATACTTTTATCCTTTGGTACAACGCCGATGTGGGTCGTGACGACATGGCAGTCGAGCTCTAAGCCGAGATCGATTACTTTTTTTAGATAATCCAGTTTTTCCGGGTTGTCTTTTGCCTTTTCAAGGCCGTATCCGCCGAGCTCGCCGCATAACGCGGTCACAGTTTGACTGCAGGCGCGCGCGGTGCTTTTCACCTGTCGAATCTGTGCCGCGGATGCTGTGCGCGGATCCAGATCGCCCGCGGCATAAATCTGAACGCCTGTTGCGCCGCAGCGTTCGGACTCGCGAATGCCTTCAATCAGCCCGACGCCGAACCAGTCGGCAAGGGTCCCAATTCTAAACATATCCGCTCCTTTACTCGCCGACTTTTATCCAGCGTCCCTTTTTAGCGCTCTTGACGACGGCTTCACACAGCTCCATTTCACGCAGACCGTCTTCAAAGTTTGCGGAGATGCGTTTGCCGGTGTCGCCGGATTCAATTGCGGTGTAGATGGATTTAAAATTCTGCTTGAACGTATCAGGGAAGCCTTCCACATGTCCGCCGGGATAGCTGATAGAAGCACGCGCCAGCGGGCTGAGGATGGATGGGTCTTTCGCCGCTTTTTGGTTAAATGTTCCGCGGTGACCGATCCAGAGCTCGTTAGAATCTTCACTGTCCCAGTGCAGGGCGCATTTGCTGCCGCCGATATCGAGTACCATTTGGTTCTTCCGTCCGGCAAATACCTGGCTGATGGTGCAGTTGCCGTGCGCGCCGTTATCAAAGTGGAACAGAACCGTACAATAATCTTCCGTGCCGATCGGCTTTTCTTCGTAATCTTCCGGGCTGAGCGCCATGCCGGAATAGGTTTCGATAGGCTTTAACGGCTTTTTGCGAATCTTGTGGAATGTTTCGAAGTCTGCAAACAGTTCTACAACGCGCAGCCCAGTGACCGATTCAACCATGTCGATCCAGTGGGAACCGATGTCCGCAAACGCGCGGCTTTCTCCGCTGACTTCGGGTTCGAGTCGCCAGCTGTAGTCGGTATCATAATAAAGCCAGTCCTGCAAATACGAACCGTGGATGGTGTAGATGTCGCCGACGTCTCCGCTTTCAACCATTGCTTTGGCCTGCATAACCTGCGGGTACCAGCGGCAGTTGAAATTGACGCCTGTGACGATGTTGTGCTTCTTTGCATAGTCTGCAAGCTTTTTCGCTTCGGCAAGCGTTTTGGTCAGCGGTTTTTCACAGACAACGGAGATGCCGTGCTCCATGGCATACATCGCCATTTCATAATGCGACGCGTTCGGCGTGCAGATATGCACGACGTCCGGCTTTTCAACATCCAACATTTCTTTAAAATCATCATATCCTTTGGGGACAAAGAATGCATCCGCCTTTGCCTGGGCGTTCGGTATGTCCGAAATGGCAACGATTTCCACGTTGCCGAGTCGGCGGAGCGCTTCAATGTGCGCCGCACCGATAAAGCCGACGCCGATAACGCAGGTTCTAAACATTTTCATAGGACAAAGCCTCCTTGATTTGAATTGCGGATTCGAAGTGCTGTAAAAATTATATGCCATCCAGGTCGACTGTTTCAAGGGATTTGAGATAATTTGTATCGTACTTTTGGGAAAAGGTGATTTTTACCGTTGTTTTGATAGGTATTTGGCTACTATATCAGCAAAATTGAAGGATTAAATTTATGTAAGGACGAAAGAGCCCGAGGAAATGGTTTGAAAGCGATACGATAAAAAAATACTTATATTAGAAGTGTGACGGTGCGTATAAGAAGGAAAAACGTTTTCCGGAAAGAACAGCATAATGAATGTGAAAAATCATCGCTTGCACGGAAAAATGCTATGCAAGTGAAACAACTTGTAGTATACTCAATACTAGATTTATTTGTTAACAGTTTATATTTGGGCGGCTGAAATACAGCCGCCCTTCCAGACGATGTGCTCAGTTCCACGATTTGGCGAAATCCAAGTAAATGATAAAAATGAATGTGCCCAGACAAAAGGATCATTTAAACGAAATGCTGCTGATGGACATGCCGTGTGCGGTTTGCGCTGCACGCGCGGATGAAACCGGTTCTGTTTGCTTTGCCAATGATGCATTTTTTGACATGTTTAGTGATACGCCAGAACGGGAGCTGCTTTCCGACGGATTATTTTGTGTTCTTGCGCGCACTGCGCAGGGGAATGCCGCGCAGATAGTAGAGCAGGTGTCTTCCATTGCATCGGGAAAAAAATCAGAAGCGTCAGTCGAGATGCGGTGGCGCGGCAATGATGGAGCGCAATTGTGGACGATGCTCCGCATGCGTCGTGTCGAGTGGGAAGAGACAGTACTTGTCTGCGTGTTTGAAGACATAACGAAGCGAAAAGAGGCCGAAGAGCAAACATATATTTTGAAAAAAGAATTCCAGATTGCGGTGCGCCACAGCGATAAAATGGTATTTCGATATGACATCACAAAAAAAACGGCGTACCTTTCGCCAGAGACTGCCGCGCAGTATGGAACAGATAAAATCGAGAATTTTCCGAAACGCGTTATGGAGAACGGATTGATTAAAAGCGACAGTAGGGTCATCTTCCTTCAACTGCTCCAGTCCGTTGCCAACGGAATGAGACCGTCCGGCAGCGCCGTGATTCAGATGAATTTAAAACGGAAAAAGGACGAATACGATTGGTATCGTATCTACTATTCCATTGTTTTTCGCCGGGACGGGGTGCCTTCGCAGGCGATCGTTTCCCTGCAGAATGTTTCTGAACAGTATGAGCGTGAGCTTGCCTACAAAAGATGGGAACAAACGTACGCCGCGATATCGCCAAACAAAATGATGTATTTCGAATTCGACTTGACGCGCAACCGCTTTGAGCACAGCAAAGGCGGGCTGGTTGACCCGTTTCCGGACATGGCGGAGTCGACGATGGAAGCCGTTTTGGGCTATTTTATAAACAAATGGGTGCATGTTGACGACCGACAGAAATTGTCGAGCCATACGGCACGCGCAAAACTGCTGACCGATTATTTTCGCGATGCCCAGATTAGCGACATAGAATACCGCCATAGGCGCGAGGACTGCTCGTTTGGCTGGGTACGTGTCAGCGTACAGATGCTGCCTGATCCGTATTCTTCCAACATTCGTGCGTTTTTACTGTTTCGGGATATTGATTTGCGAAAACGCGAGGAATTGAATATTCAGGACCGGCTTTGTTCCGACCCGCTGACAGGCGTTTTTAACCGAAAGGCCTTTATTGAGCGAGCGGAATGTATCTGTTCCGAAATGAAGGAAGGAAGCGTATGCGCGTTTGTTATGGTGGACGTCGACAATTTCAAGCAGGTCAACGACCGGTTTGGTCATGCATACGGAGACCGTGTTCTGGTGCGCATTGCAGAGACACTGCGTTCCTGCGTGCGGGCAAGCGACCTTGTCGCTAGAATGGGCGGCGATGAATTCCTCTTACTATTACAGGATGTGACGGACAAAGACGCGCTTTTAGCGAAACTGACGCACCTGCGTGAGCAAATATATCAGCGTATCAGCAGCGACATTGTAATCTCCTGCAGTTTTGGCGCAGCCTGTTGCCCTATGGACGGAGAGACGTTTGACGAGCTGTACTTCAAGGCGGATGTGGCGCTTTATGCCGCAAAAGAAGGCGGACGCAACTACGCATGCGTCTATGAAGGCGGCATGCGACCAAAGAGTTATCTGCTTGATGCGGATGAGATATAGGTGCGTTTTCATTGGAAGGCAAACCGTATTACAAGCTAGAAACGCCGCGGCAATTGTCCGCGGCGTTTGCTTGTGTCGAGTATGTGTTATTTTAACACGACCGTGCGTTGCTGTTTGACCTTCTTGGTTTGCAGCAAACTCCAAAGTGTGAACGCGCCGTCGATGATCAGCGCGATGCCCGCGATGATGGTGGCGACGCGAACGGCGTCGAACGGGTTGAACAGAAGCAGGATGCCGAATATCAGCGTGACAAGCGCGGTAATAAACAACGGAAGCCAACCGCCTCCGCTGAACCGGCGGAGGTTGAGCGCGATTTGAAGCCGGAGGATGCTGTCGATGATGATCGCTACGCCTATGATTGCGGCAAGCACGGCGACGACCGCATCGGCCTTAAACAACAGAAACAGCCCGATGACGGCGAGAGCAATGCCGAGTGCGACGCCGAACTGCACGCCGCCCGCCTCCTGCTGCTTGCGTGCAAAGAAGTCGATGATGCGATACACGCCGTATACCAGTGCTGCTGCGCCAAGCAGATAGCAGACGATCTGGCGTGCCTGATCCGGCCAGAGTATGAGCAACAGCCCTAAAAAGATGTAAACGATCGAGCTAATGAACATTACTTTTTGAAACGGATTTTTCATAGCATTTTCCTCCATATTACAATCATCATATCAGTGTCAAAAGACGTTTGCAAGCGGCGTAAACAAGCTGAATTCGGGGTCTAAATTACGCCGACGTCGTGTAGAAAAGCAGAGACGCATTTGCGGTATTCCTCTGGATCGGAGCCGAAACTTTCCGCGTGTACGGCGTTTGGGAATGTTTTCATCTCTTTTTCACCCTGCTTGACTGAATAAACCTCAAAAACCATCGGATACGGCACAAAGTCGTCTTTTTCGCCGTGGATAAACAGCATTGGCAGCGAGTCGCACTTTGCGACGGACGCCACCGGCGCAACGTCTTGGAAATACACACCACCACGCAATTTGGAAAACAGACTTGCAAGCGGAACGAACGGAGCATACGGCAGGTGATACATCTGCTTAACGTTGTTCTTTAGTTGCGCGCGCAGATCGCTATACCCGCAATCTTCGATTACGAATGCCAGGTTGGGATCTTGCGATGCATGCAACATAACCGTTGCCGCGCCCATTGATTCGCCGTGTGTGCCGAGGATACAATCCTGCCCGAAGCGTTCGCGTGCCCAGCCACAGACTGTGGATAGATCTCTGGATTCATAATATCCCATCGTGGTCGGTGCTTTATCGGAACGACCATGGTTGCGGTGATCGTAGAGCACGCAGTCGAACCCCAGCTCACGCAGCATTGCGGCATACTTCACACTGCCGATCAGACAGTAGGTATATCCGTGGACGATGACCGCTACACGTGCTTTTCCATCCGGAAAGGAGACGCCTTCTTTATGCGGCCAAAGTGCGCAGTGCAGGTTATAACCATATCGTGAAGGGATGGAAAACTCTTCAAGCTTACATTCGCTGTCGAACCATTCTCGTGAAAAATGACCACGGTTCACTTCTTCATCAACACATTTGTTGTATTCCCATATCTTCGGACGAACGATCATGCTCGACAATGCCCACGATATAAAAATGGTGCCAACGAGTAAAAACGCAAAAATAGCAACAAGGATCCAAACCAGCGTCAAAAGTAGATACCCCCTTCAGCAGGATAATGATATAAGATCAGTGATTGTGTCTGCAGGCGAACATTCGCTGAAAAAAACAGTTCACGCCCAACAAACAGTGGCTTCTGTAAAAAAGTATACACCAAACAAATTGTTTGCGCGCGGATCACGAACGGCTTGACGAATATTTTACAGTGGTATCGTCAATCTAATTCATTTGTGATGATAAACGTATATTGAAATGACAACGTGCCCGACTGAAGAGACCGTCCGGAGCGATGATCGCACATCGCTCCGGACGGTTGAGTCCGAATGATTCAGCTTTTCAGTGCGCGGTCCAGAACGGCCTTCACGTCCGACTTTTCCGCATGTCCTTCGTGCAACTTTTCCTGTCCCATGTAGAAGCAGGGCACGAACCAGTAGTCATACTTTGCCGCCAGTGCTTTTTGCGCCGATTCGTCGATGCGCTCGATTTCAACGTCCGCATAGCGGCCGTCTTCGGCACAAAGCTCATCGAGGCAACGGTTTGCAATCCTGCAATGCGGACAGCTCGGCAAATAGAAATAAGTCAATTTCGACATTATAACGTCCTCCGTTATTTTAATATTTGGTAAAGACGAAACAGCGCCTGCGGCGGCATAGCCTCCGCCCGGATGTCCGAACGAAAGCCAAGGGAGGCCAGTGCGTCGTTCAGGCGCGAATCTTTCTTTAGATTATTATACAGCGTCTTGCGGCGCATGGAAAATGCTTGTTTCACAAACTTCAAAAATGCGACCGCATTTTCGTCTGATTCTATTGATTTTGTCAGGCGAACGACGACCGAGTCGACATCCGGCTGGGGCGTAAAGCAATCACGCGGAACGTTGAGGACGGTTTCCGCATGATAGAAGCATTGCGCCAGGACAGCCAACGGCCCATAGATGCGATCGGATGGAGTGGCGTAAAACCGTTCCGCTGCTTCCGTCTGCACCATCAGCGTCATGGACACCGGTAGGAGTGAAAGCAGCCGGAGTACAATTGGCGTTGTTGCATAATAGGGCAGGTTGCCCACGGCGTGCCATGGTTGCCCGCCGGTCAGCGCGGGTATGTCTACGTCCAGAAAATCTGCATGGATGATCGTAAGTGTACCGTTGAAACGGTCTTTCAACACGCCAGCTAATCTCCCGTCCTTTTCCACGGCAACGAGTTTTTCTGTCCTTGCAGCCAGCTCAGCCGTCAGCGCACCGGCTCCCGGTCCGATTTCCAGTACGGTTTGCCCGTCGATTACAGCTGCGTCGACGATGGCGTGGATCACGCTTTGCCGGTTCAGAAAGTTCTGTCCGAGCGCTTTGTTCGGCACGAACCCGTCGGGCAAGGCTGCTTGTTGTTTTTCATTTTCTTTCATATTATCTATATTAGACGATTTTGTGTGCAGATGCACGAAAAAAGCAACGAACAGTTGGAAGACGCTGAAACTTGCGAAAATTCAATGAAGGAAGCCGTGCGAAAATGGTTGACACGAGTTGATGAATGGAGCGTATTGTGCCATAATATGATGACACGATCAAAACGCATATCGAATCAATTCAGGCAACGAAACCGAACCGAAAGGATGTAAATGAGCATGTCCAAATACCTTCTGGCTCTCGATCAGGGTACGACCAGCTCCAGAGCGATTTTATTTGATTTTAACGGCAAGATCATCAGCAGCGCGCAATATGAATTCCGTCAGATTTATCCGGGTGCCGGATACGTTGAACACGACCCGTTCGATATATTGGAGACGCAGAAACAGGCCGCAGCTGACGTGCTTAAGCGTACGAACGTCCGGGTGGGCGATATCGCAGCCGTTGGTATAACCAATCAGCGTGAAACGACCATCGTCTGGGACAAAGCGACCGGACAACCGGTTTACAACGCGATCGTCTGGCAATGCCGCAGAACAGCGCCGCTGTGCGAACAGTTGATTGAAGAGGGATGGGGCGAGCATGTTCGGAAAACGACAGGACTATTGATCGACGCATATTTTTCGGGAACTAAAATCCGGTATATCCTCGATCATGTTGAAAACGGACAACAGCGCGCCGATAACGGAGAGTTGTTATTCGGCACAGTGGACACATGGCTGATTTGGAACCTTACCGGTGAGCACGTTACGGATTATTCAAACGCCGCGCGCACGATGGTATTCAACATCCATACGCTCGATTATGATGACAAAATGCTTGAACGGCTGAATATTCCGCGTTGCATGCTGCCAAAGCCGGTGCCGTCCAGCTGCGTTTACGGAGAAATACAGCCACATATCATGGGGTTAGAAACGTTGGGCGGCGTGCCGATTGCCGGAGCCGCAGGGGATCAGCAGGCGGCACTGTTCGGGCAGGCATGCTTTGAAAAAGGCATGGCGAAATGCACATACGGCACGGGTGGCTTTTTAATGATGAACACTGGAACCGCGCCGATCGAAAGTGAGAACCGTTTATTGACAACCATAGCCTGGGGCATCGGCGATCGGGTGGAGTACGCGCTTGAAGGCAGCATTTTTAATGCGGGAAGCTCCATTAAGTGGCTGCGCGACGACCTTGGCCTGATATCGAGCGCGCGGGAGATCGATGTGCTTGCGGAGTCCGTTCCAGATGCGGGCGGCGCATATTTCGTTTCCGCGTTTACAGGACTTGGCGCGCCGCACTGGGATATGTATGCCCGCGGCGCAATGCTTGGACTGACACGTGCGACGACGAAGGCGCATTTTGCGCGTGCTGTGCTGGAGGGAATCGCATATCAGGTGCGAGACCTCGCCGAAACGATGGAGAAGGACGCGAAAACGCCGCTGGCCGAACTCAAGGTGGACGGCGGTGCGTCGGTTTCCAATGTGATGATGCAGTTCCAGTCGGACATGCTAAACACACGCGTGAATCGACCGAAATGCGTGGAATCCACCGCACTCGGCGCGGCTTGCCTTGCGGGATTGGCCGTCGGTGTGTTCAAAGACATGGAAGAAATCGCCGACAAGTGGCAAAGTGAGCGTGTTTTCGAGCCGAAGATGGAAGCGTCCGAACGTGATAAGCGACTGAAAGGCTGGAAACGTGCACTGGAACGCGCAATGCACTGGGAAGAGAAGTAACTGCTAAAAGTCCTCCGCTGAGGAAGGCCTCATCAGTTTTTCATACGGCCTGTTTCCGTGCAGTGACGTTGCCACCTTGCTGGCGTGAAACGGGCCGTATTCACAACGGATCGTCACGGACGAAAAAACGGCGAAACCAACAGCGAATTTAGCCCTGTATCTTGCGGGCAGAAGACGCTTTTTATACAGCATTTGGGATGTTGACTTTTTAAAGCAAAGCCTATAGAATAAGGGATGCTATCGTGGTGGCGTATGGGTAACGCATACGCAGGCCGCGATAGAAACGCTGTAAACCGCGCGTCTTTTCATAGAGCCGTTAACACGACGCTATGATGAAACATGTTCGCCGACGGCACCGGTGGCGAAGGGATGCAAACGGCGTGCGGGTGTAGCTCAGTGGTAGAGCTCCAGCTTCCCAAGCTGGCTATGTGGGTTCGATTCCCATCACCCGCTCCAGCATCTTTACAAACGGTGCACAAAATATTCAGCCCGCTGCCGTTACAAATTCCGCAGGCGGGTAATAACAGATTTATTTAGGAGGAATGGTTGTAATGGCAAAGGCAAAATTCGAAAGAACGAAACCGCATGTCAACATCGGAACGATCGGACACGTAGACCACGGGAAGACGACATTGACGGCGGCGATCACGATGGCGCTTTCGCAGCAGGGCGAAGCGACGGCGATGAAGTACGACGAGATCGACAAGGCGCCGGAAGAGAAAGCGCGTGGAATCACGATCAACACGGCACACGTGGAGTACGAGACGGATGCGCGCCACTATGCGCACGTTGACTGCCCGGGTCACGCGGACTATGTAAAGAACATGATCACCGGTGCTGCGCAGATGGACGGCGCGATTCTGGTTGTAAGCGCGGCGGACGGTCCGATGCCGCAGACCCGCGAGCACATCCTGCTTGCGCGTCAGGTTGGCGTACCGTACATCATCGTATTCATGAACAAGACGGATCAGGTCGACGATCCTGAGCTGCTTGAGTTGGTTGAAATGGAAATCCGCGAGCTGCTGAGCAGCTATGATTTCCCGGGCGACGATATCCCGATTGTAAAGGGAAGCGCGCTGCAGGCGATGAACGCACTGATCGCGGGCAAAGTAGCGAAGGAAACGCCGGAGTGCGCATGCCTGTTTGAGCTGATGGACGCGGTAGACAGCTACATTCCGACGCCGGAACGTGCGGTCGACAGACCGTTCCTGATGCCGGTAGAAGACGTGTTCACGATCACGGGCCGCGGCACAGTGGCGACGGGCCGTGTTGAGCGCGGAACGGTCAAGGTAAGCGACACGGTAGAAATCGTTGGATTGACGGAAGAAACGCGTTCCGTGGTGGTCACGGGCGTAGAAATGTTCCGTAAGCAGCTGGATCAGGCGCTTGCAGGCGACAACATCGGCGCACTGCTTCGCGGCGTACAGCGTTCGGACATCGAGCGTGGGCAGGTTCTGGCGAAGCCGGGATCGATCCATTCGCACACGCACTTCCACAGCGAAGTTTACGTGTTGACGAAGGAAGAAGGCGGCCGTCATACACCGTTCTTCACGGGCTACCGTCCGCAGTTCTACTTCCGCACGACGGACGTAACGGGCACGATCGAACTGCCGCAGGGCGTAGAGATGGTTATGCCTGGCGATAACATCAAGATGACGATCAAGCTGATCACGCCGATCGCGATCGAGCAGGGACTGCGCTTCGCTATCCGCGAAGGCGGCCGCACGGTAGCATCGGGTGTTGTTTCCGAGATCATCGAGTAAAGCAAAGCAACAAAAAGAGACTCCGCAGGGAGTCTCTTTTTTATTTGCTCTATTTGGTTGTTTTGCTTTCTTTGAAAAGAAAGCAAAACAACTTATTATTTCGTACGAGCAGATTTGAGTACTAGGGGAAGTTCTGCGCCTTTCTGTCCTTTAGGAATGGCAGGGGAACTACATAAACATACACAACCCGATCGGAATAAAAATCGCGAGGATGAAGTCCATCACTTTGATTTTGGTTATCTTCAGCAGGTTCAACCCGATACCTATAATGAGAAGCGAACCGACGCACGTCATCTCCGCTATCGCCGACGGGCTGAGTACGGGCGCAACAAACTGCGCAAGCAGCGTGATTGCGCCCTGATACACAAAGACCGCGACGGCGGAGACCAAAACACCCGCGCCGAGGGTGCTGGCAAACACAACGGCGCTCACGCCGTCAAGCAGACTCTTTGTAAAGAGCACCTCATGGTTGCCGTTCAGACCACTGTTAAGCGAGCCGACAACCGCCATGGCGCCAACGCAAAATAGCAACGTCGCCGTGATGAAACCTTCACCAAAGGTTGAGTTGCAATCATTGGTTTTATGAAATTTGGTTTCGACCTTGCACACCAGCCGTGTGAAACGACTGTCGAAATCGAGAAACATACCGATTGCGCCACCAACGACGATGGAAATGGTGGCGATCAACGCGTTTTGACCTTCCAGCGAACCGCTGATGCCGATATAGAGGCAAACCAAACCGAGCCCCTGCATGATACCGTTTGAAACACGTTCCGGGATGCCTTTTTTCAGTAAAAGGCCGATGGTTCCGCCAAAAAGGATTGCGACGGCGTTGACGATTGTTCCGAGCATAGGGATGATATCCTTTCCACAACATTATGTCGTAACAGCATAATCATTCAGCGAATTCACTATTTATTCAGACCATTATACACTGCAGACAGCTGAATTGAAATATGTGTTTGAATACGTTGTCTTTGAAAAAGCCCTCTTTCGCAAGGAAAGGGGGCTTTTTAACCATTGGGAAACACGATTGTGCGTCCCGATTTTTTATACGCGTTCCACCCCGAGGGTGACGCTTTCTTTGTTGACGTCCCAGACCTTCATGTAACCCTGCGGTCCTTTGATCAGCTTGTCTCCAAGCGTTTCGGAGAGGATTTCGTCGCCAAAGCGTTCGAAGATGCCGTTGATACGCTCGTTGCCTTCATAGGAAAGCACGATGTGGTCGGATACCTCGAATCCCGCTTCCTTACGCATGGTCTGCACTTTGCTGATGAGCTCGCGGACGAATCCTTCGTCGATCAGCGCCGGGGTGAGTTTGGTGTCCAGAACAACGATGGTGTCGTTGTCGGCGGCGGTGACAAACTCCGTATTCTTGCCGGTGGAGACAAGAACGTCTTCCGCTGAGAGGATTACCAGCGTATCATCGATGTTGAACTCATAGTTGTTTCCATCGTTATGCGCCTTGACGACCGCGTTGCCGATGCCTTCGCCGGAAAGATGCGCAGAGATCTTCGGCAGCAGTTTTCCGTAGCGCGGCCCGAGGGTCTTCAGCTGCGGCTTGACCACATAACTCAAGAAGCCCGATGCATCCTTGACGAACTCCGCTCTCTTCACGTTGAGTTCTTCTGTGATGATGCTGACGTAACGCTCACTCAGCGGTTCGCCTTGGATATACATCAGCGCCAACGGCTGACGGGTTTTGATGTTGCCATCGTTGCGTGCAGCACGGCCAAGCGTGACGATATCCAGCACGCGCGCCATGTCCGCCTCCAGCTGTGTATCCATCCGGCCTGCATCCGCAACCGGATAATCGCAGAAGTGGATGCTTTCGGGTGCGGTGCTGTCTACGCTGCGAACGATGTTCTGGTAGATTTCCTCCGTCATAAACGGCAGGAACGGCGCTGTCAGCAGTGACAGGGTGTATAGCGTCGTATACAGCGTCATATACGCGGCGATTTTGTCGTCGGTCATTTCGCTGCCCCAGTAACGCTCACGGCAGCGACGCACATACCAGTTTGAAAGCTCGTCGGAGAACGCCTGCAGTGCGCGGCCCGCTTCGGTGATTTTGAGTTTGTCAAGATTGCCGTCCACTGTCTGAATCAACGTATTCAAACGGGAGAGAACCCAACGATCCATCTCGCTGAGCTTACAATCGCTGAGCTTGTATTTCGTCGGATCGAACTTGTCAATGTCGGCATACAGCACATAGAATGCATAGGTATTCCAGAATGTGCCGATGAACTTCCGCTGCGCTTCGCTGACTGCGTCAGCGGAGAAGCGACTCGGCAACCACGGCATGGAACCGGTGAAGAAATACCAGCGAACCGCGTCCGCACCCTGTTGATCTAGCACGGTCCAGGGGTCGACCACATTGCCAAGATGCTTGCTCATCTTCCGGCCTTCCATATCCTGCACGTGACCAAGCACGATACAGTTTTGGAACGCCGCGTCGTCGAACAGGCAGGTGGAGATTGCAAGAAGGGAATAGAACCATCCGCGCGTCTGGTCAATCGCTTCGCTGATGAAGTTCGCCGGATAGCGCTTTTCGAACTCCTCTTTGTGCTCAAACGGATAGTGCCATTGCGCAAACGGCATGGCGCCGCTGTCGAACCAGCAATCGATAACGACCGGTTCGCGCTTCATGAGTTTTCCGCACTCGGGGCAGACGATTTCGATCTGATCGATATACGGCTTATGCAGTTCGATGTCCGCAGGAACGTTTTTACCCATCTCCAGGAGCTCCTCACGTGAGCCGATGACATGGACGTGTCCGCATTCGCACATCCAAACCGGCAGCGGAGTGCCCCAGTAACGTTCACGTGAAACGCTCCAGTCGATGACGTTTTCGAGGAAGTTACCCATGCGGCCTTCCTTGATGGTCTCCGGAATCCAGTTGACACTGCGGTTGAATGCGATGAGCTTATCCTTGACCGCGGTCATCTTGATGAACCAGCTTTCACGGGCATAGTAGATCAGTGGTGTGTCGCAGCGCCAGCAGAATGGATAGCTATGCTCAAACGGTGGAGCCGAGAAGAGCTTTCCGCTTTCTTTGAGGGCGTCCAGAATCGGCTTGTCCACGTCTTTTACGAACAGACCGTCCCAGGGCGTTCCTCCAAACATATGACCGGACGCGTCGACGAGCTGCAAAAACGGCAAATCCCATGTGCGGCCGACACGCGCGTCGTCTTCGCCGAAGGCAGGCGCGATGTGGACGATACCCGTGCCGTCTTCCAGCGATACGTAATCGTCCGTCACGACGCGATAGCCCGTCTTTTTGCCAAAGTTGACCGGAAGCTCAAACAGCGGGACGTATTCCACGCCGACCAGATCTTTACCTTTGCAGGTTGAGATGATTTCTGCGTCTTCGCCCAGCACGCTTTTGACAAGAGCTTCCGCCAGGATGAATGTTTCGTCACCGCTTTTAACGGTTGCGTAAGTTTCCTTTGCGTTGACACAGAGCGCGACGTTGCTCGGCAGCGTCCAAGGTGTGGTCGTCCACGCCAGCAGCGCCACGGACGGATCGTCCTTCTTGTAGAACTTCGCAACCGCGGACGTTTCTTTAACGTCTTTGTAGCCCTGCGCAACCTCATGGCTGGAGAGTGCCGTTCCGCAGCGCGGGCAGTACGGCACGATCTTGTGTCCTTTATAAAGCAGTCCTTTTTCATGGATGGTTTTCAGCGCCCACCAGATGGACTCGATATAATTATCTTCATAAGTGATGTAGGGATCGTCCATATCCGCCCAAAAACCGACGCGGTCGGACATGTGTTCCCACTCGGTCTTGTATTTCCAGACCGATTTTTTGCATTCTTTGATGAACGGCTCGATGCCGTAGGCTTCAATTTGCTCCTTGCCGTCGAGGCCAAGTTGCTTTTCAACCTCGATTTCAACCGGCAGGCCGTGTGTGTCCCAACCCGCTTTGCGCAGCACATCATAACCTTTCATGGTTTTGTAGCGCGGGATGATATCCTTAATCGAGCGCGTTAAAACATGGCCGATGTGCGGCTTTCCATTGGCCGTCGGCGGGCCGTCGAAAAATGTGTAAGGCTCGCTGCCTTTGCGCAGCGCGACGCTCTTTTGGAAAATCTGATTCTCCTTCCAAAACGCGAGCACTTCTTTTTCGCGCGGTACAAAGTTGAGATCGCTCGAAACTTTCTTGTACATACTCGTACTTTCCCTCCATTTAATGTAAAAAAATAAGCCTTCGTCTCCATAATCCATGGGACGAAAAGCTCCTGCTTTGCGCGGTACCACCCAGCTTGACGGTAAAAATAACCGTCCTCTTAAGCCCCTTAACGCGGGAAACGGCACACGTTACTCGACTGAAAGCCTTTGGCGCGCGCGCTCACGGGTGATGTCGGAATGTACGATACGCCGCCGCCTTGCACCATACGCGGCTCGCTTCTTGCGCTCATATACGTTCGATGTGTCCCGATCAACGCTTTGACCCGACTAGTATAGCCGTTTTTTTACTATTTGTAAAGCGCTTACCGCTTATGTCGATCGACGCGTCCGGGTTTGCAGGAAAACCGCAGACGGAAAGCTGTTTGAACGCTATGGCACAGGGTTTTCAGTACGCGCATTTTGCTTTCACCGCCCTTCTGATCATAACGAAGCGTGAAAGGAACTTCGGCAAAACGTGCACCGACACGAGAAAGATTGTATAGTAATTCCATCATGCAGGCAAAACTACGCTCGCGGATGAGTGAAGAGCCGAATGCCGCATAGCCTTTTTCAATAATATCGTATGAATACAGTCGGTAACCACAGGTGTAATCTTTTACATTACGCACACCCAGCATAATGGTATAAAACATGCGCGCTCCATCGCTGAGGAATATGCGTATACGCGGAACGCCAACCACCTTGCTCGAATCTGCATAACGCGAGGCAATAATAACGTCCGACTCACCAGTTTGCAATGATTCCAACATTGAAAAAAGATAATCCGGATCGTGCGTATTGTCCGCATCCATCACGACGGCGGCGTCTCCAGCAGAACCGATTTTCAAAAAATGCGAAAGACCGGTGTTCAATCCCGCGCCGAGACCCATATTATGCGGATGAACAATGGGTGTAACGCGATGATCCGTTTCTGCGATCTCGTTGATGATTTTTAACGTATCGTCGTTGCTGCCATCGTCGACGGGGCAAATACAGAGCGAAAATCCACGTTGTGCCAATGTGTCCGCCAGCGTAAGCCAGTTTGCGATGAGAGCTCTAATATTTTCCTGTTCATTATAGCAGGGAAGAACAACATATAAATGCATAGGATTAGTCATTTAGTCCGATCCTTTCACAACGATAATACCATCGATATACTGCACACTGCCCGCGGCAGGGAAGCAAGGTATATCAGAAAAATCGTCGTATTCCGCTATGATTGTTTCAAGTACACTGTCGTCGGGGGCTATCCAGTCGATTCCGAGAAACTCTTTGACGAACATCTTAAACCTTCCATTTGAACCATTCATATAGCTAAACTCATTATAATCTCCAATTCCAACTGAATAGGCCGTGCCGATTTGTGCTTCTGCGACTGCTGTTTCATATGATCCGTTTGAAAAACCGCCTATGACCAGCACAGGCGTGTCATTTGTGTATTCAGGCAGTTGTTCTACCCGATCAACTACACGGACAGCGAGAGCATAGCTTGCTTCATACTTATGTTGTAATGCGAAATATGTTTGATTATTGTAAAGCGCCCAACTATAACAGCTGGCAATCATGGAAAGAGTTACAAACCAGCTGCCAAGAACATACAAGAAACGGTATACGTTCGGGCTGTCGGTTTGAATCAGATCGGAATAGCGGCAGAATAAAATAATGATGCTAAGGAAAAACGTCATCATAGAATAAATCATGAGAATATGCGCATAACCAGCTGCTAGATAAGACCCGTTCCAAAGCATTGGCATTGCAAGCGAAATGAGCACGGCTAAAATGATGCGCCATGCATGCCGAATTTTACTCCGGAGCGCCAGCAGGGCAATCAGCAGATAGAATGAAAAAATCATGAGCATATATACATACTGAATCCACCGCGTATTAAAAAACGGTGTGTACCAGTCGGCATATGAAATAAAATAGTAATAGCACTGATAGATTCTATGAGGGATTTCAGCAAGATTTGGTGACAGAATTTCCGCGGTGTTCTGATACGAGAGAGACTCATTTCCCACAAGAAGAAATAGTTTGGTGACACCTGCGTAGAAAATTGCGCCGAGGATGAGCGCCACAGCATATCGCCAGAACAGATCAAGGACTTCGCGGCTTGTTTTTTTTGCGTCAGTAAGCCAAAGGATGCACTGGATGGCCATCAACGCGGCGGCAAAGAATATGAACGTTTGATAGATTGCAAGCGAGCATGCAAACAGAATGGCGGAAAAAACAAAACCAAACTTATGCTTGCCTGCTAAGAAAGCACCAAGTATGCAGAGCATTGCCCCGAACATGTTGACGTCTGCAAGGAACATATATGCGAAAAAAGTTGCAAGTACCGGTGAACACGCCATAACGATGGAGATTAACCCGATATATAAAGGACGGCGTATCTGAAACATACGGACGATTAGGACAGACATAATTGCAATCATAAGAATTGCAAACACTCCGTTCACCCAAGGGATACTAACCGATGTATTGAACGGCATAAGGTACTTGATAAGCCAGCGACCGGAAGAAACTTGATCGAAATCACGAAACATTCCGGAGAGATCGTCGTGGTTTGGCAACTTATTGGTAAACATGTACAGGTGAACCAACATGCCCGACAGGAAAGACGTTATGAATGCCAATTTCGATTCTTTCGAAATAGCACGATAGAACTTATTAATTACCGATTCGCTATCGAATAAAAGCGGTTGATTTGTTTCCATAAACCCTCCAGATAACAATCCTAAAACAATTCACAATGGATTATACCAATATTTACATCTTGCTACAAGTAGAACTGGTGCAAGCATGTGAACAATATCGCTTAACAAGCGTAAGCGTGTCTGGTATAATGGTGGCTCATAAAGGTATGGGTAAGGATTGGAAGGATATGGATTTTAAAACTGCAATCGCTTCGGCGCTGGCCGCACAGTGTTCGCTGCCTGCCGAGGAGCTCGCCGGCTGGCTGGAGACGCCGCCGTCACCCGATATGGGCGACTATGCGTTTCCTTGTTTCAAGCTGGCAAAAACGCTTAGAAAAGCACCAAACGCCATCGCGGAGGAGTTGGCCGAAACGCTGGCCTTGCCGGAAGGCGTTTCTTCGGTTGAAGCGAAAGGCGCATATGTTAATTTTACGCTCGACAAGGCTGCGCAGGCAAAGGCCGTACTTGAACGTGTATTTTCACAGAAGGAGCGCTACGGCGGCTCGGATATGGGTGATGGTCGGAACGTTTGCATCGACTATTCGTCGGTCAACATCGCAAAGCCGTTCCACATCGGCCATCTGCCGACGACGGTGATCGGCAATTCACTGTACCGCATCTATAACCATCTCGGCTTTCATTCGGTGGGCATCAACCACCTTGGTGACTGGGGCACTCAGTTTGGCAAGATGATTGTTGCCTACAAGCTTTGGGGTGACCGCGATACGATTGAAGAAGGCGGCGTGGACGAGCTTGTGAAAATCTACGTCCGTTTCCATCAGGAAGTGGAGACCGATCCGTCGCTGGACGATCAGGCGCGGGCCTGGTTTAAGCGCATCGAAGACGGCGACCCCGAAGCGATGGAGCTGTTCGAATGGTTCAAGGCGATTACGCTGACCGAGGTCGAGCAGGTTTACGATATTCTCGGCATTCGTTTCGACAGTTATGCCGGAGAGAGCTTCTATAATGACAAGATGGGTCGCGTTGTGGACGAATTGCGCGAAAAGGGACTGCTCAAGCTCGACCAGGGCGCGCAGATTGTTGACCTTTCGGAATACAAGATGCCGCCGTGCATCATTCTCCGTTCCGACGGGGCGACGCTGTATGCAACGCGCGATATCGCCGCAGCGCTGTATCGCAAAGATACCTATGATTTTGCAAAGTGCCTGTACGTGGTCGCTTACCAACAGGATTTGCACTTCCGGCAGTGGTTCAAGGTTGTGGAACTCATGGGCTATCCTTGGTCAAAGGATCTTGTGCACGTTTCGTTCGGAATGGTTTCCGGCACCGAAGGCGCGTTTTCCACGCGTAAGGGTAATATGGTCAAACTGCGGGACGTACTGCGTGCCGCTTGCGACAAGACCTATGAAATCATCTGTGAAAAGAGTCCGGACCTTGAGAATAAGCGCGCGGTCGCGCAGCAGGTCGGCGTCGGCGCACTGGTTTGGAACAACCTCTATAACGGGCGCATCAAGGACGTTGTGTTCGATTGGAACACCGTGCTGAATTTTGATGGCGAAACCGGCCCGTATGTGCAGTATACGCACGCGCGTGCCTGCTCCGTCCTGCGTAAGGCGGAATACAAACCGGGCGATGTGGACTATTCCATTTTGACAGACGCGGAATCCGCCGCGGCTATCACGGCCATCGGTGCGTTCCCGGACGCGGTACGCGAGGCGATGGAGAAGAACGAACCGTATCTGGTTTCGCGTGCGGTAATCGCCATCTGCGCGGCGTTCAATAAGTTTTACTTTGAACAGCGCATTATGGCGGATACTCCCGACGTTCGTGCGGCGAGACTCGCACTGACCGATGCGACACGCTCCGTCATTAAAACCGGCCTCGGCTTGTTGGGAATCGCAGCGCCTGAGCGGATGTAAACGATCATTGCAATAAACGGAACCATATAGAGAGGAAAGTATGCTGGATATCAAATTGATCCGGAACGACCCGGATTTGGTGAAAGAAAATATCAAAAAGAAATTTCAGTTCGATAAGCTCCCGCTCGTGGACGAAGTAATCGAGATGGACAAAGAATACCGCGAGGCACATACCCGCGCGGATTATCTGCGCTCACAGAGGAATTCAATCAGCAAATCCATCGGCGCGTTAATGGCTCAAGGTAAGCGCGACGAGGCGGATGAAGCGAAAAAGCAGGTTACCGCCATGGCGGACGAAATGGCACAGCTTGCCGTGAAGGAAGACGAGCTTTCCGCAGAGATTCGAAAACGCATGCTGGTGATCCCGAACATCATTGATGCATCCGTGCCGATCGGAAAAGACGATTCCGAGAACGTCGAAATCGAGCGTTTCGGTGAGCCGGTTGTGCCGGACTTTGAGGTGCCATACCATGTGGATATCATGGAAAGCCTGCACGGCATCGATCTGGATTCCGCGCGCAAAACCAGCGGCAACGGCTTTTACTACCTTTGCGGAGATATCGCATTGCTGCAATCCGCAATCCTAGCCTATGCGCGAGATTTCATGGTGGATCGTGGATTTACCTACTATATCCCGCCGTTTATGATTCGCTCCGGTGTGGTGGACGGCGTGATGAGCTTTGCCGAAATGGAAGGCATGATGTATAAGATTGAGGGGGAAGACCTTTATCTCATCGGCACCAGTGAACATTCCATGATTGGCAAGTTCATCGATACGTTTTTAACAGAAGACGATCTGCCGCAGAAGCTGACAAGTTATTCGCCGTGTTTCCGAAAAGAAGTCGGCGCGCATGGCATTGAGGAACGTGGAGTGTATCGCATCCATCAGTTTGAAAAGCAGGAAATGATCGTGGTCTGCAAACCGGAAGAGAGTATGCAGTGGTTCGATACACTGCTGAAGAACACAATTGATTTCTTCCGCACGCTGGATATCCCGGTCCGTTCACTGGAATGCTGCTCCGGCGATTTGGCCGACCTCAAGGTCAAGAGCATGGACGTGGAAGCATGGTCACCGCGTCAGCAGAAGTATTTCGAGGTGGGCAGTTGCTCGAATCTCGGCGATGCACAGGCGCGCAGGCTTGGCATTCGGGTAAAGAACAAGGAGACGGGCAACTATTTTCCGCATACGCTCAACAACACGGTGGTTGCGCCGCCGCGCATGCTGATTGCGTTCCTAGAGAACAACCTGCGTGAGGACGGAAGCATCGCTGTGCCGGAAGCGCTGCGCCCATATTTTCGAAACAAAGCGGAGATTCGCTGACTTCCTTTCTTTTGGAAAAGCAAGAAAGCAAAGAAAGCTTCATTTTGAAAAATGTCTCAGAATAACCGTTTGAGCCGATAAGCGTTATTGCTAAGGAGCAGGGGATGAAAACGAGCAAAGCGACCGCTGAACATTACATTTGGGGAGAAGCCTGCGACGGATGGCGGTTGTCGGACAACGCGGAATTGAGCGTCATTCAGGAGCGCATGCCGCCGCACACGAGCGAAAAGCGACACCTGCATGAGACGTCCCAACAGTTTTTCTACATTCTCTCTGGTGAGGCAACGATGGAACGCAACGGCGAACTGACCATTTTAAAGCAGCAAGAGGGAATCGAAATTTTGCCGGACACACCGCACACGATGATAAACCGTTCGGATGATACAGTCGAATTCCTTGTGATTTCATCGCCGTCGACAAAAGATGACCGTATCGTGTTCGAATAAAACATAGCTAAAGCATCTGCAAAACAAAAGGAACTGCTTTTAAGGCAGTTCCTTTTGTGTTTCATTGCGTTAGGCGGCGAGTTCTTCCGCTATCTCGGTTAACGTATCGTCTGTTTCGTCGACGGTATCGTCAATAGCGTCTTCGGCTTTATCTTCGGTTGCATTGGCTGCTTCGTCAGCCTTGGCTTCCGCACCGCCTGCACAGAAATCACAGGGATCGAAGCGGTTTGCAGCAAAGGCGTCTTCCAGCGTGCCGCTGAAGAGATTCTCCGGTGTGGTTCTAGAGAGCGCCTGGCAGTTCGGGTCAAAGTGATAGGACTTGCCGTAACGCGTCCAGTAGACGGTGCCGGTAAATTCGCCGTCGGCAATTGCTTCCTGCTGGAGCTGAGCGACTTCTTCGTCGGACGGCTGCTGGAAATCGGTGGACGCCAAACCGGCGCCGACGAACAGAACGGCGAGCAGGGCGACCAGAATCGTCTTGGTCTTTTTGTTGAGTTTATCGGATTTGGCGAGCAGGAAGATGCCGATGGGCAGGAAGCACACAAGCACCATGATGACGCCAAGCTGATGCCAGATGGTACGCACCAGTTTGCTGTCGGACAGGCAAGGTTTGATGCGGTTAGATTTTTTCCAGAGCTGCGCGGCGACGATGCAGAAGATTGCGTCCGCAACGAGCGCCCCGATCATGAGCAGGTATTCCGGATCGTTCCAGTACTGTGCACCGTTGCGCATGGCATAGCTGAACGCAAAAAATGCGGCAACTTCGGCACCGATCGCCAGAATCCAGAGGATAACGGCGGCAATACGCAGCCCCTTGACGGAGCCCTTGTTATCCGAACCGGACGATTCGGGTTCGCGCTCGACAGCCTTCGCGGCTTTCGGCTCGGCGGCTTTTGTTGGAGTCGATTTCTTAGGCGCAGACTTCTTTGCTGCAGCCGATTTTGTGCCGGATTTCTTCGCTTCCGCGGCCTTCTTGGCTGCTGCGGCTTTTTTAGCGGCAGCTGCCTTGGCTGCATCTGAAACGGTCGATTTCTTTTCCATACGTACCCCCCACGATCGATTGATAAAGATAATTAAAGTATAACAACAGTAAATGTCGTTTGCAAGAAGCCTGTGACGTTTTACACGTGTGCTGGAAAGCATGAATTGGAAATGCTATAATGCATACAATCCCCTTTGCATGTTCAGTTCGGACATAGCAGCAACATGCTATGATTTTCATTCTTGGAGGCAAAAACACATGTTAAATTTTGAATTTTTCAGCCCGACTCGTCTCGTGTTCGGGAAAGGAACTGTGGACGAGGTTGGAAAAACCGTTGCGCCGCTTGCAAAAAAGGTATTGATTCACTATGGCAGCGAACGTGTCGTAAAAAGCGGCCTGATGGCGCGGATTAACGCTTCACTCGATGCGGCGGGCGTCGCGTATGTTGCGCTCGGCGGCGTACGGCCGAACCCGGACATCGAGCTGGCAAAGCAGGGCGTAGAGCTGGCAAAACAGGAAGGCGTCGAGCTTATTCTTTGCGTTGGCGGCGGTTCGGTCATCGATTCGGGCAAGGCGATCGCACTTGGCCTCTACAACCATCAGTATGACCTTTGGGATATCTTTGAAAAGGGACTGGAAACCACCGGTTCGATTCCGGTTGCGTGCGTGCTGACATTCCCCGCGGCCGGAAGCGAAGCCAGCAACAGTTCTGTGATGAGCAACTATAAAACCGAACAGAAAATCGGTCGCAACCTTGAGTGGAATCGCCCACGGGTTGCGATCATCGACCCTACATTGTTTGCAACGATTCCGAAATTTCAGATTGCCTGCGGCATCGCGGACATGATGAGTCATATTTTTGAGCGATACTTTTCCAACACTGCGCATACGGAACTTTCGGATGCACTGTGTGAAGCGACACTGCGCACGCTGATTGAGTTTGGCCCGAAGGTCGTGGAAAACCCGGAAGATTACGATGCGTGGTGTCAGGTTGCTCTTGGCGGAACTATCGCACACAACAACATGCTTGGTGTTGGCCGTGAACAGGACTGGGCTTGCCACAGGATGGGCCATGAATTGACTGCGCGTTTCAATGTTACGCACGGCGCAGCGCTTGCTGGCCTGACACCGGCGTGGATGCGATATGTCTGGCGGGTCAATCCAAAGCGGTTCCTCGATTTTTCCGTTAAAGTGATGGACGAGGAAGTACATCCCCACGCCGATGCGGCAACGATTGAAGATGGCATCAGCGCGCTTGAGACGTTTTATTCGTTACTTGGTCTGTCGCACAGGCTCTCAGTGTACGGGGTAACGGCGGATTCGATTCCAGAATTGGCCCGGCGGGCGACACAAAGCCCGATTGGAGGGCTGAAAAAGATATCCGAAGAGGATGCCCGTGCAATCATGGAAGCCGCCCTGTAACGGTAGGATTTAATCAAAAAACCGGCGTTCCATTGGGAACGCCGGTTTTTGCATGCTTCATTTTATTTGGTGCGCTTTGGGATATCCCCGACGCCGTTGAGGACCAGACGCGGACGATAGGGAAATTTTCTCATTTCCTCTTCGTCTGTCACGCCGGAAAGCACCAACGCCGTATCCAGACCGGATTCGATACCGGCAATAATGTCGGTATCCATGCGGTCGCCGATGATGGCCGCTTCTTCCGAGTGAACGCCCAACATTCTCAAGCCGGTACGCATCATCAATGGATTGGGTTTGCCGACAAAGTATGCCGATTTTCCGGTTGCCAGTTCGATTGGTGCGACAAGCGCGCGGCAGGCGGGGATGATTCCGCTTTCGGAAGGTCCCGTCAGATCGGTGTTTGTGCCGATAAGCTTTGCGCCGGCGCGAACGAAGTTGACGGCCTTGCAAATGCTCTCGTAGTTATAGTTGCTGGTTTCGCCAACAATAACGTAATCCGGGTCGACGCTATTGGTTGTGATGCCGACTTCATAAAGCGCGTTGAACAATCCAGGTGCGCCGATGATATAGGCACTGCAGCCGGGCGCTTGCGACCGAACAAAGTTCGCCGTGGCAAGGGCGCTGGTGTAAAAATGACTTTCGTCCACTTCCAGCCCCATGCGAGCAAGTTTGATTTGAAGTTCCCGAGGCGCTTTTCCACTTGCGTTCGTCAGGAACAGGAATTTTTTCTTTTCGGCATATAACCACTCCACGAACTCTTTAACGCCCGGCAGAAGCCGTTCGCCGTGATAAATCACACCGTCCATGTCGCAGATAAAGCCTTTCTTGTTACGTAATTGATCCATTCAATACCTCTTTCAATTTTCTTCTTCTTTTCTCTTCATTTATATCGAATATAGCATACCATGTTTGTCAATGGTGCACAAGCGGGGCGTTTATTAACTTGTACGAGCGTCATGATCGTTCACATTGGGTCAACAGTTCTTTCATATCCGTCGGATATACTTGTCTACATATGACGAGGAGGCTAACAATGAAAGCAAAATACTGCGCCGTGAAAAGGCTGCTGACAGTTCTGCTGACGGCAGGCGTGTCGTTCACTCTTTTGGCGTGTCAAATAGATAATACCGGGGCGGATTTGACGAGTTCGCCGGAAGGCAGTGTGTCGCCGACACCGATTGCGGCGGAACAGGCAACCGATGCTCCGACGAAAACGACACCGGACGCGGTGGCAGACGAAACCGTATCGAATACGCAAACGGATACCACAACGGAAGACGAGGCGGAGGAACTGTTCAGCGGAACGGGTGCATATACCATTACAGCAGATACGACGGAAGAAGGAAAAAGCTATACGTCCGAAGCGTCGGATGAAAACGCACTGCGTGTGGAAAACGGCTGCACGGCGAGCGTTGACGCCGCGACAGTAGAGAAACTTTCAGGCGATTCTTCCAGCGCCGCCGCCAGCCAAAGCGTCGGTTTGAATGCGGCAGTGATGCTGCACGATGGCGCGCAGTTTACGTTGACCGGTTCCGATATCATAAGCGATACTGCCGGTGCAGGCGCGTTTGCTTATGGTGTGGATACATACCTTATGATGGAAGATTCAACCGTTCGCACCAGCACGGACAATTCCTGCGGGCTCGCTGCCGCGGATGGAGCGATTATCGCAGCAAAGAGTCTTGCTGTTTCTACACAAGGCGAGTCATCGTCGGCGGTTTGCACCGCGCAGACGGGTGGGAATATATCGATCACCGGCGGCACGTTTACGACGGGTGGCGCCGACGCCCCGGCGGTTTATTCGGCTGGAGGCGTTTCCGCGCAAAATGCGACGCTCCGTGCAAACCATTCTGCTGCAATTGCGGTCGACGACGGCGGCAGCGTTGCGCTGAATGACTGCACCGTCTCCGGCAACATGACTGTTGCAAGCGACGATGAGAACGAAGTTTTCTATGCTGTCTTGCTGTACAATAGTGCGACCGATACTGATAGCGAAGGCCAGAGCATTTTTACGATGACGGGCGGACTGCTCAACGCTAATAATGGCGATCTCTTCTTTGTGACGAATACCAACGGCGTCATCAACCTAACCAACGTTACGTTATCGCCCAACAACGGCGTATTGCTTCGCGTAGCGGGAATTGACGGACAAAACGGTGGAACGTGCAGCCTGACCGCCGTCAATCAAATACTGACCGGGGATATTGTGGTCGACGTTATTTCCACGCTTGACCTTTCTTTGACGGATGGTTCGAGTTTTACCGGCTCGATCAATCCGGGCGGAACAGCAGGCGCTGCAATCATTACGCTTAGCGATGACTCGACCTGGATACTGACCGGCGACGCTCACTTGAGCGGATTTACCGGGAAAACAAAAAACATAGAAACCAACGGTTATACAGTCTATGTCAATGGAAGCGCAATCACGAAATAATGTGGTGCAACAGAAAACAGCCGCCATACGGACGGCTGTTTTTGCATATGGAAGTTCCTATAGGAACACTACTTTTTACAGGACAAAACGATTTCGCAAATATCGTCCACGTCGGACAGCGCGAGATCGGCAAACAACGGCAAGGTCAGCACGTTTCTGGAAGCGGCAAGTGCAACGGGTGTCTCATGCGGGTCAAATTGTCCACTATAGCAGGCGGCTTCGCTGGAAAGCGGGAAGAAATATTTGCGTGGATAGATATCGTAACCGTTCAGTACGTTTGCTACGTCATCCCGTGTGCACCCGAATGCTTCCGGATCGAACGTGACGGGGAAGTACGCATAATTACCGACTACATCTTTGGGGACGGGGCGAAGCGACAAACCATCGATCCCGGCAAGGTTTTCACGATAGCGCGCAACCACTTTGGACCGCTTGGCAATCTCGCGTTCAAAATGCTTGAGGTTGCATAGCCCCATTGCGGCCTGGAATTCGTTCATCTTTGCGTTGCCGCCTACCTCGGTGATTTCTTCATCCGGGTGGTAACCGAAATTTTTCAGGCCGTTCAGTGTTTCTGCGTATACTGCGTCTGCGCTTGCAACACCGCCGCCTTCAATGGTGTTGAAACTCTTTGTCGCGTGAAAACTGAACATGGAGGCGTCGCCAAACGTGGCGATCCCTCGACCGCAGAGCGTCACGCCGAACGCATGCGCCGCGTCGTACAAAACACGGAGGTCGTGCTTTTTCGCAATCCGCTCAATCGCGTCGATGTCGCATGGATTACCGTAGACGTGAACCGGCAGGATCGCGCGCGTTTTCGGCGTGATACGCGCTTCGATTTCGTTCGGATCGAGCGTGTAGTAATCCGGCTCCACATCGCAAAAAACCGGTTGGAAGCCGGCGCGTACAATGGCGTGCGTTGTTGAGATAAATGTAAACGGCGTGGTGATGATTTCGCCCGCTTCGAGGCCGAATGCCTGAATTGCACATTCAAGCGCAAGATGACCGTTTGTAAACAACCGGAAATGCGGAATGTCGAGCTTTTCGGCAAGCGCAGACTCAAGCTGGCGGTGCAGAGGACCGTTGTTTGTTAAAAAGCGATTACCGAAAATTTCGCGCACATACTGCACATACTCTTCAACCGGTGGAAGCGATGGCCGCGTCACGTAAATCGGTGGATTTTTCTTTTGCATATGACTCCTTCCTTCGCAAATCATGCGGAAGGTGAAAATTGCTTGCTCGTATTCTAATGAAACAACAGTTTAGCAAGTCTTGACTGAAAATTCAACCTGCTCAGTCAACGGGTTCGATTCGTTCGGTCAGGTAGCGCATCTTGATGATGCTTGCCGGGGACGGATCGCTGTGCGCCGGAACGCGAACTTTGCCTTCGTTATCGACGACAGGGCCGTGAAATGGATTGTAGATGTTGCGCGCAATGCTGCTTTTGAGATAGCGCAGTAGATTGTTCGGTGTTCCGGACGACCAACTCCCGAGTCGGACATCCACAACGCCGCCGCCAAATCCCCACCAAAAACTTGTGATTGGCGATTCGTCACGGTCGTTGTTTAAGAGCGCGTTTAGGCTGCCGTTGAGGTAGCTTTTTACAATGGCGATATAGAAGCGCTCCCAGTTCCAGTCCGGAGCGGCGAGAAATTTTTCGGGTTTGCCTTTGTCGTCCACGGATACGAGCGCAGAAAAGGCGCTGTAGGGCAGTTCGGGCAGGGACAGCGAATCATAATGCGGCGTAAGGACGACGTCCGCACCCATCGATGCGGCGGTTTGCACACCAATTTCACATGTGCCGAGATCGATCGGGCTTACGTCCCGTGTAACAAGCAGAATGCGCGCGTCCGGTCGAACGGAACGCACGCCGATTGCAAAGGCGTTGATGTCGGACGTAAATCGCGCATAATTCAGCTTTGGCGTAACATATGCGACAACGCCGGATTTCGTATATTGCCCGGCTGCAGCGCCACAGATGAAGACCGCCTCGTAATAGCGACCAAAGTAGGTATGCAAACGATAATGGTGCTGCATACGGGAATATACGAGTGTCAGACAGCTCGGATGTTCCAGTGCAAATCGCAGCACGGGGTTCATCAGCGACGGGGTGGTCACAAACAGCAGCCCTGCGTCGCTTGCATGCTCGCAGAGCAGATCATATGCATCGTCACGGTCCGGCAGATCGACGATGGAGGAATCCACGCGGTCACCCAACTCGGCCTGCATTGCCAGACGTGCCTGTTCATGTGCGCCAAGCCAGCTGTTCGCCGTGCGCTCACCGGAAAATGCAAACACAATTTTGGGATTTCTATGTATGGGTAATATCCGCGCAAACAACGGTGCTTCCGCGGCTTGCGCATCCTCTTCAAAAACAACGCGCGGCTCCAGCTTGTGTTCGAGAATATCCAACTGTGGTTTAAGCGTTAAGATTCGCGCGTTCAATTCGTCTGGAAGGATATTGACCGGAAAACCGTAGATATGTAGATATTCTAAAAAGGCGTCGCCCAGTGACAGCGTGCATGTGCTGTTGAGATAGACCGACTCGAAACGGATGAACATTCCGTTGTAATCCGGCTGCTCCGCGTCGGGGTCCAACTCGGAAATCAGCCGTTGTTCAATACGGTAAAGGCGTTCGTATTTGCGTGATTCGGACAGTTCAATATCACTGAATACGCCTTTTTTGGTATAGGCAATAAACGTGTAGTAGCGCTCAATGTTCGGATCGTTTTCATCCCACTGCGGGACGAGCCGGGTGATTTCGGCCTCAAACGAACCGGCTTCAAAGTACTTGAGTACGCTGACACGCTTGTTTCCCTCAGCTGCATAATATTTCCAAAGATATTCATATACGCGGATCGGATCGCGGATGCCGGACTCAAGATGCGCGTTGCAGAGATTGATCCATTTGGTGGCAAACTCCGTGTCCGGCGGTAGAATCGGCATGAAATTGGCCGCGAACGAATTTGCGCGGCTTGCCTGATAGGTTCCAACGACACGATTGAGCGAAATTGCGCGCAGCGGCTGTGCGATTACCGCGAGTACGCCGTTTTCTTCGCGTTTGGCGTCGATTACCGGTAGATACCCGTTCTCACCGTGCATTTTTCGCATAGAGAATTCTTTTAATCCGCGTTTTCTGGCGCGGTCGTATTCTTCAAATCCCTGGCTGGCTGGACTCATGCTTCCACCTCCGGAAATTCCATATCAAAAATACAGTAGTTATAACCGTTTACAATCGTCGTGTTGCGATACAGCATGAAACGTGCTTGCCCGATATTGTATGTAAGGTGCTGATGTCCGTGCAGATGATATCGCGGCGAACAGCGGTCAATCAAATTGCGAAAGACGGCAAAACCAGCGTGGAAACTGTCCTGCCCGTCGCCGAGGCCTTCGGCAGGCGCATGCGTCACCAGTACGTCTATTTGCTTTCTATGCAATGCCAGTCGGCGAAGCGTCGGCATAACACGGCGGGACATCCTCTGTTCGGTATACTGATTTTCTGTGGGATGCTGACTTTTGCAGCCGCCAAATCCAACAAACCGCACACCACGAAAAACATAGGGTTTTTCCTCGAGGTCGATACATCCCTCCGGTGGTCGCGTTTTGTAGCGCCCGTCATGATTGCCGCGGACGTAGAGCAGAGGCGCGGGGATCATGGTGACCAGAAACGAGAGGTATTCGGGTTTTAAATCTCCGCAGGATAGAATGATATCCACATCCCGAAAGACGCTTGCGTCAAAATAGTCCCAAATATATTCGCTTTCATGGTCGGACACGACCAGTGTTTTTAGTTTCATGTTATTCCGCCTTGCTGCTGGGTCGGCGCCCGTATTTCGTCTGAATGTCCGGAAGGGAATCTTTCCGGGACACGTATAACGATACACGCAAAAACACCGAAAGTAAAGCGAAGTGTCTTACGACAAGCAAAGGGAAAATTGACTAAAAAAAGCCGTCCGGCATATTATGCCGGACGAAAAAGACCCACTGATATTTATGAAAGCGAACATGACCATGTTAATGAAAACACCACAAAACAAAGGCAATTCTTACAAATAAACACGCGAACGTAGAGATATGCTCTTGTATCAACCTTTATACAGCTTTTTAATCGCACTCATGCCCTGCAGCAGGCAAAGCCGCATACATTGCGCACTTCTTTCGGGGTCGTGGGCAATCAAGGCGGAAATCAGCGATTCATGCAGCTTTATCGTCTTCGGCAGATCCGGCGCAATGGTCAGATGTTGACTGACAAGCCGCGTTACGACCGCCTCAAAACTTTTAAAGGTCATGGCATATACGGCGTTGCCGGAAAGTTGCGCAATCAAATAATGGAACCGAACCAGTGAATCGACGGCGTCTTGTGGATCAGTGCAAACGCCGACGCAGCGAATCAAAAGTGAGAGAGTGTCGATGTCTTCAATCGTCGCATGGACGCAGGCAAGGCGCGCGGATTCACACTCGATCAGAATACGAAGGTCGACCATGTTGCAAAACAGCGGATAATCAATGCGTGGCGAATCACAGTTCATCAATGCAACGAGCACCTGAAGCGTTCCGTTCTTTTTATAATCGGCTACGATGCTGCCTTGGCGGGGGATGATCCGCACAAAGCCCTGACTTTCCAACTCGAGAATGCCGGTGTTAACAAGGCTTCTGCTGACACCGAGTTGAGCGGCAAGCTCCCTCTCCGGAGGAAGTTTTTGACCAATCTGCAATTCGCCGGAAAAAATCTTCTGCTGCATCTGATGGACGAACGTCTTTTTTAAACCTTCTTGTTTCATAGCTTTCAATTAACCGATCCGGTTTCCTTCCTTATCGATCCCGCCGGACATGCCGGTCAGGGCCGAAAATTGCTTGGTATTGGACGTGCATCATTCGGTTATTGCATCAGGGCGATGGTGAGTGCGATACAGATTTGCCCGATGTAGTAAAGCGAAAGGTTCATAGCGCGGAAGGAAGGATGTTTCTTCTTTCCGAACTGGCCGAGTACAAGCAGGACGTCACTGCCGGCAAACAGTATTGCGCCAAGCGTAAAGAGCAAGTATGCGGGGTTGGCTGGATCAATCGGCAGCAGTCCGAGCGCACAGGATGCCATCAAAAAGACGACGACCAGATAAACGATTCCGAATGATCTGAGAACGCCTTGTACTTCGATACGCGTAAGGATGAAATGGAGCAGGAAGAGTGAGAGCACTGCGCAGAACGGAACAGACCAAAGCAGCATTTTCGGCGCGTGTTGAATGAGCGCGAATAAATAGAACAAATGCCCGACCAGAAAGGCTGCGATGCCGATCATAAACACTTTCTTGCCGCGCTCGCCGACGAGGTGCCGCAGGTTCAGACAGATATCGCCGATTGCTCCAAAAGCAAGGCCAGCGATAATGACTGCCGCATAGCGGCTGCTTGGCGCACGGGTGGAAAGAAAGGCGGCCAGCAGGATAAACATTAGCGATGCGATCGCCTTCAGAATGAGTGCGGTCAGCATCTTTCGCCGATACTCGCATACAATAAACGCAGCCTCCGCTGCGCAACCGCAGAGGATTACAACAGGCCATAATGGTATCACAACGAAAGCCTCCTGGAATGTAAATTAACGTCAGTTTAGAAACAAAATTGTTGGTGGCGCAACCACTTAAAAGAATTATAGCAGTTTCATGACAATTAGTACAATAGAACGACGCATTTTAAGCAGATATTTAGTAAAAGCATTTTATAGCTGGCCACAAAGAAAAAGCCAAAGCGCTAAAACAGTCAATTGGCATGATACTATTTACATACGAGGTCAGTAGTATTTTTAAATACGCTTCCTGTTATACTTGTAATCGTCACAGCAGACTTAAGAAAAGATAAGTTCACATATTGCGCTGGGTCAGGACGAGAGACTAAGCGCTAAATTCTGAAATGAGTTTGGATGACCATTTGAGCAAACATTCGGCGCGCCGAAGCGTATCTTCCGGATGAAGTTTTTCGGAAATGAGTTCCATGTGCGCTTGCAGAATTTTTTGATCTTCCAGAGACAAAGTCGGCAATAAATCAATGCTTCGTTTTAAAAAGCTGCCGGTTTGTGCATAATGCTTAACACGTAGAATAAAAAATGCGGCCTTATAAAGAGATGGGAGGACCATAGGGCCGTCGTCAAAAAGAGTGCTGTGGCAAGTAGCGTGGTAAATGCCACATGCGCCGGTATGAACGGCATGGCGCGCCGCCTGCGGTGTGACCAGCGGGCGAATGAAATCCAGACTGCCGACCAATGGTTCCGTATCAAAATAAAACGACACCAACTCTCCGGCATCCCAATGAGCAAGCTCATCCTTGCCGGAGACAAATCCACAGATCAACTCACTGTAGGGCAATGCGTGAAACAATTCACGGCATGCGGAGAGTTCGTCTGAAGACAGACTATCGAGGATCAGTACGACATCAATATCACTGTCCGGGCGCGCCTCGTCTCGGGCACGGCTGCCCTGCAGACCGACGCATACGATGCGGTCTCCAAATGTGGCTGATATAGCGGATATAAACGCCGTTTTCCATGAGGCAAGATCAAGTGGCATGAGAATCTCCTAAAATGATGATTTTCGGGTGGCCCGATGCGGCGATGAATCGGGTATCGAAATGAGCGGGAAAAGCGTCCCGACTGTTTTGGCCGGGACGCTTTTGTTCGTTATGTACGATTGTTAAACAGATGCCTTCCAGAGACCATGGAGGTTGCAGTATGCATAGGCTGCCACGGGTTTGGAACCGTCGAGAGCAAAGGTTGCCTCGGGTGCTCCACCAACTTTCAGGCATTTACGCTGTCCGCCATCTTCGGTTTGCAGGTAAATCCACGCAATATGGTGCTCCTCCAGCATTGGATGGTCCGCGCTGCCTACATGCACAGTTGCGGTATCGCCGTTTACTTTGATAACGGGAACGTGCTTTTCCTGGCTTGCGTCAACACTGCCGGGAATCAGTTCGGTCATCTCCTGCCCGCAGCAGGACATGGGTGCGCCGGACGAATGGATCATACCAACCAAATTGCCACAGATCTCACACCGAAAAAACCGAGTTTCACACAACATCACTAAATCCTCCTTGAAAATATTCTGATAATTTCAGGTTGCATTGATGCAACCGAGTAAGAATGGGTCTCTATTTGAAACGGATTAACCGCATCAAACTCAACAACCTGATTATATCAGCGAAGACAGAATCAATCAGTAACAAAATCACATTTTGATAACGATTCCTATTATCGACTAATTCAAACTCCTAAATCTATTATACAAAATTGCATAAAAAAAAGCGAGAACCATTCCCGATTTTAGCAAAAAAATGTATAATCTACAGGAAGACAGATTTGGAGGCATGAAATGGGATTAGGCGATTACCTTCCGTTTTGGAACAGACTAACGGAAGCTGAACGAAAAACGCTGGAAGAAGCCACGACCATACGCAACGCGCCGAAGGGCACGATTTTGCACAACGGTTCTGCGGACTGTGTAGGTTTGTTCGTTGTAAAAAGCGGACAGCTGCGTGCCTATATCGTTTCGGACGAAGGCAAGGAGATTACGCTGTATCGTTTGCTGGAACGGGACATTTGCCTGTTCTCGGCGGCCTGCATGATGGCGAGTATTCGCTTTGAAATCACGGTGGAAGCGGAGCGGGATTCCGAAATTTGGGTGATCCCAACAGAAACATATCATTCTATTATGGATCAATCGGCGGTTCTGGCGAATTATACGTGTCAGATTCTTGCGTCTCGTTTTTCCGAGGTGATGTGGCTGATGGATCAGATTTTATTCAAACGGTTCGATGCGCGGCTTGCCACGTTCCTTCTGGAAGAAAGCACGATTGAAGACAGCGATTCGCTTCAGATTACACACGAGCGGATTGCAAACCATATGGGAACGGCGCGTGAGGTTGTTACGCGCATGCTAAAATACTTTCAGGCGGAAGAAATGGTTTCGCTCACGCGCGGCGGCGTAACGCTGACCGACCGGGGAAAACTGGAGAATATGGCGGGGTGAAGCCGCCGGATGGATGATTGACAGAGTAAAAAGAAAAAAGCCGTCCGTGTGGAGCCGGACGGCTTTTTTCTTTTGCTTGTTGCTTGCCTTTACGGGATCAGGGAAAGAATTTGAGGCTTTGGACGAGCGCCAGCCGACTGGTTGACAACTTTTCCGTCCTTCATAACGATGAGCGTCGGGATGCTCATAACGCCAAAGCGTGCTGCCAATTCGGGCTGTTCATCCACATTGACTTTGCCGACTTTCAGATCGGTGCGCTCGTTGGCGATTTCGTCGATAATGGGAGAAACCATGCGGCAAGGACCGCACCAGCTTGCCCAGAAGTCTATCAGAACAGTTTTGCTTTCTTTGAGGATTTCCTGATCGAAGTTATCCTTCGTAATGGTCTTAACCGACATTGTGATCGCTCCTTTGCTTTTGATGGTGTAATCATACCGCGAAGCGTGCGGGCATACAGTGACTATGTTACATATTCAGCATTTTTATTTGCAGTGGGGCAAAACAGTCGTATTGCTATAAAATGTTTGCACTGTGACAAGACGGCAAATAGTCCGTTCTCTGCTTTAGCGCGGTGCAACAACGCTCAAAAAAAGCCCTAAACTAAGGGCTTTTTTGGCGTTTTTATTTTTGACGTTTGTATTGACGGCGCGTCGGTTGGGCGCTAGACTCAAGCTATCGAGAGTATGTTTTATCGATAATTTCAGTTGGATACACGGGGGATTTTTCATGATTCTTCTTAACGGATCGGACCTGACTTTGCGTAAGGTCGCGCTTGTTGCACGTGAAAACTTGACGGTTGGCATTTCTGACGATGCGCGAAGGGCGATTGAGCGCTCCCGCGCCGTTGTGGATGAAAAGCGCAGAAGCGGCGCGGTGATCTATGGGCTGACGACCGGATTCGGCAAATTTGCCGACAAACATATTGCTGACGCGGACGTTGAACAGCTGCAAAAGAATCTCATCGTGAGTCATGCCTGCGGAACTGGCGATCCGCTGCCGACGGACGCGGTACGCGCGGTCATGCTGTTGCGACTCAATGCGTTGTCCCGCGGATATTCCGGCATTCGACTTTCGACGATGGAAACGCTGCTTGCTATGCTGAATCAAGGTGTCCATCCCGTGATTCCCGAAAAAGGCAGCCTCGGCGCAAGCGGAGACCTTGTGCCGCTGGCGCATATGGTGCTGCCGATGATCGGCGAAGGACTGGCGGAATATCGGGGAACTGTGTTACCCGGCGCGGAGGCTATGGCGCAGGCGGGAATCCCGACGGTTGCGCTTGCAGCCAAGGAAGGCCTCGCGCTCATCAACGGTACACAGGTGATGACCGCCGTCGGCGCGCTGGCAGTTTACGACGCACTCCAACTACAAAAATCTGCGGACATCGTAGCCGCGCTGACTTGCGAAGCGCAGAGCTGCATGACCAGCGCGTTTGACGAAAAAGTGCATGCGCTGCGTGGACATCCCGGGCAAATTGCCTGTGCCGAAAACCTGCGCAAATTGCTCAACGGCAGCAATCTTTCGGATGAAACGATTCCGGGCAAGGTGCAGGACGCATATTCCATCCGCTGTATCCCGCAGATCCACGGGGCCAGCCGGGACGCGATTGCGTACGCGGTGGAAGCCGTTTGCCGCGAGATCAATGCCGTGACTGACAACCCGTTAATTTTTCCAGACGAGGACGAGGTCATTTCCGGCGGCAATTTCCACGGACAGCCGATGGCGCTCGCGTTCGATTTTCTCGGTATCGCGATTGCCGAACTCGCAAATGTTTCCGAGCGGCGAACCGAACGCCTCGTCAATCCGTATCTGAACAACAATCTGCCCGCGTTTTTAACGCCAAACGGCGGACTGAATTCCGGCTTTATGATCGCGCAGTACGCCGCGGCTTCGCTGGTGTCCGAAAATAAAATTCTTGCACACCCGGCGAGTGTGGACTCGATCCCGTCTTCGGCAAATCAGGAGGATCATGTGAGCATGGGCACAATTGCCGCGCGAAAAGCGACGGAGATCCTGAAAAACACGCAACGCGTGCTGGCGATTGAACTCTTTGCCGCGGGGCAGGCCGTTTCGATGACGGGCGAGAGGAAACTTGCACCCGCAACGCGCGCGGCGCTAAGTGTTCTGCGAAATGATGTGCCGATGATCGAACACGACACGGTGATGTATGAAATGATGGAGAAATGTGAGCGAATCGTCCGCGAAGGCAAGCTGGTGCCCGCTGTGGAAACGATTTGCGGCACGCTGAACTGACCGAAAGGAGACATAGATGCAAAACGATGAGATTTCCCGCGCCATGACGATTTCGCTGGGCGGAGACCTGCCAAACATGCCGGGATTCGATCCGAACATGCGGCGCGCGCCGGATCGAGGCTACCGCCTTTCTCCAGCGCAGACGCGGCAGGCACTGAAAAACGCCCTGCGTTATGTGCCGGAAAACCTGCATGAAACGCTTGCGCCGGAATTTCTAAACGAGCTGAAAACGCGTGGGCGCATCTACGCCTATCGGTATCGCCCGGCGGGACGCATCTATGGTAAGCCGATCGATTCTTATAAAGGAAAATGTCTGGCGGGCAAGGCGTTTCAGGTGATGATCGACAACAATCTCGATTTTGAAATCGCCTTGTATCCGTATGAGCTTGTCACCTATGGTGAAACCGGACAGGTTTGCCAGAACTGGCTGCAATACCGGTTGATAAAAAAATATTTGGAAGAGCTGACCGAAGATCAGACGCTGGTGCTGGAATCCGGCCATCCCGTCGGGTTATTCTCGAGCAAGCCGGAAGCGCCGCGTATCATTCTGACCAACGCGCTGATGGTCGGCATGTTTGACAATATCGACGACTGGGAAATCGCAGAACAGATGGGCGTCGCTAACTACGGACAGATGACCGCAGGCGGCTGGATGTACATCGGCCCGCAGGGCATCGTGCACGGCACGTTTAACACGATCCTTGGCGTTGGGCGCAAATACCTTGGCGTACCGGGCGACGGCGACCTCGGTGGCAAGGTATTCGTTTCGTCCGGCCTCGGTGGCATGAGCGGCGCGCAGCCGAAGGCGGCGAACATCGCTCGCGCAGTCGGCGTGTTTGCGGAAGTTGACCGTTCCCGCATCCAAACCCGTCTTGATCAAGGTTGGGTGAATCTTGTTACAACCGATCTTGACGAAGTATTTTCGCTTGCGGACGAATACCGGCAAAAAAGTGAAAGCATCTCGATTGCGTACCACGGCAATATTGTCGATTTGCTGGAAGCGGCGGTTCGACGTGATTTTAAGATCGACATACTCAGTGACCAGACGTCCTGCCACAACGCGTATAACGGTGGCTATTGCCCGGCCGGACTGACGTTTGACGAGCGCACCGCACTGCTGCACAGCGACCGGGATGTGTTCCATGAGAAGGTCGATGCATCGCTTCGGCGGCATTTTGAAGCAATCCGCACGCTGACAAATCGCGGCACGCGCTTTTTTGACTACGGCAATTCGTTTATGAAAGCCGTGTTCGACGCGGGCGTAACGGAGATTTCAAAAAACGGCATGGACGCAAAGGACGGGTTCATCTTCCCGTCATATGTCGAAGACATCATGGGGCCGCTGCTGTTCGACTATGGCTATGGTCCGTTCCGTTGGGTTTGCCTGAGCGGAAGGCATGAGGATCTTCAAAAGACCGACCGCGCAGCGATGGAATGCATCGACTCGAAGTGCTGTTGGCAGGATCGCGATAATTACATCTGGATTCGTGACGCAGAGCAAAACAGCCTCGTCGTCGGTACGCAGGCGCGCATTTTGTATCAGGACGAGCTGGGCAGGCGGCGTATCGCGCTCAAATTCAATGAGATGGTGCGTTCCGGCGAGATTGGACCGGTCATGCTCGGCCGCGACCATCACGACGTTTCGGGAACGGATTCGCCGTTTCGTGAGACCGCCAACATCAAGGACGGCAGCAACGTTATGGCGGATATGGCGGTACAGTGCTTTGCGGGCAACGCCGCGCGCGGCATGACGCTCTGCACGCTGCATAACGGCGGCGGCGTCGGCATTGGAAAGGCAATCAATGGCGGGTTTGGGCTGCTGCTGGATGGTAGCGAGCGTGTGGACAACGTAATCGAAAGCGCGATCCAGTGGGATGTAATCGGCGGCGTGGCACGCAGGAGTTGGGCCGGAAACGAGCATGCGCTGGAAACCGCGGCGTTGTATAATGAACGTGAGCGCGGAAAAGCACACATCACTATGCCGTATCTTGCGGATGAGACGTTGCTTGACCGCGTACTGGACACAAAAACAACCAAGGAGTAAATATAACATGGCAAAGATCATCGAATGCGTACCGAACATCAGCAGTGCGGATGAAAGCATTGTGCGCGCCGTTGCGGACGAGGTCCGCACGACTCCGGGCGTGACGCTGCTTGACACGTCCAGCGACGAAAACCACAACCGATCGGTCATCACGTTTGTCGGCGATCCGGTTGGCGTTGAGGAAGCCGCGGTCAAGCTGGCCAAAGCCGCCGCTGTGCTGATCGACCTGACCAAGCACAAAGGCGAACATCCCCGCATGGGCGCGGTGGACGTGATGCCGTTTATTCCGATTCGCGATACGACCATGGCGGAATGCATCGCGCTGTCGAAGCGCGCGGGAGAGCGCATCTATGCGGAAGCGGGCATTCCGGTGTTCCTATATGAAGCGTCCGCAACCGCGCAGCACCGCATCAATCTTGCAAGCATCCGCAAAGGCCAGTTTGAAGGTATGGCGGAGAAAGTTCAGCAGCCCGAATGGGAGCCGGACTTCGGCGGACGGAAGATTCATCCGACCGCGGGCGTGGTTGCCGTCGGTGCACGTGCACCGCTGATCGCGTTCAACGTCAATCTTTCCACGTCAGACGTTGCGATTGCGGACAAGATCGCGCACGTTATACGCTACTCCGGCGGTGGGTTGTCCTGCGTCAAGGCCATTGGCGTGCTATTGAAAGACCGCAACGTCGCGCAGGTTTCCATCAACATGACGAACTATTGCGAAACGCCATTATATCGTGTTGTTGAATTCGTCCGCTTCGAGGCGGCGCGTTACGGCGTGAGTGTGATCGGTACGGAAGTCGTCGGGCTTGTGCCGATGCGCGCGCTGATCGATAGCGCGGAATACTATCTGGGCATCGAGAATTTTGAGGCGGAAAAACAGGTGCTCGAATACAGGTTAGACTGACATTTGTTAAGGAGAACCGCATGCTGCTGATCCACAATATCGGCCTTCTGCAAACGCCCGTTGGCTGCACTAGCCGCAGGGGAAACGAGCAGGGTGAGAATAAAAAATATCGCAACGCCTGCGTGCTGATCGACGGGGGAACCATCGTCGCAATCACGGAAAACGGTGCGATTCCCGATTACCCATCGAATACGGAAACGCTGGATGCAGGCGGACGGTTCGTTACACCCGGCTGGGTGGATGCGCACACACATCTTGTGTTCGGCGGGTGGCGGCATCATGAGGTTCCCCTCAAACTCAAGGGCGCTTCATATTTGGAAATTTTGCAGTCCGGCGGCGGAATCCTCGACACCGTGCGCCAAACGCGCGCGGCAAGCGAAGAAAGCTTATTTGAGCGTGCAAGCAGTTTTTTGGACGAACAACTTCGTCTCGGCGTGACAACGACCGAGGTCAAGAGTGGTTACGGGTTGGATTTAGAGAACGAGTTAAAGCAGCTTTGCGTCATCAAACGCCTCGATCGTGAGCATGCGATGGACGTTGTTACAACATATCTTGGCGCTCACGCCGTTCCGCCGGAGTTTGCAGGGCGTGCGGACGAATATGTCGATTTCGTCTGTAAAATCGTCCTGCCGGAAGTTGCGCGAGAAAACCTGGCTCAATTTTGCGACGTATTTTGCGAAACGGGCGTGTTTTCTGCCAACCAGAGTCGCCGCATATTGGAAACGGCACGTTCGCTCGGACTGGGGCTGAAAATCCACGCGGACGAGATCGATTCGCTGGGCGGTTCTGAACTCGCGGGTGAACTTGGCGCAGTTACCGCGGAGCATTTGATTGCGACGACCGATGCAGGAATCGACGCGCTCTCCAAAGGAAGCGTGACGGCGTGCCTGCTGCCGCAAACGTCGTTGTACCTGAACAAGCCGTTTGCGCGTGCACGGGATATGATCGAAAAGAATGTTGCGGTGGCGATCGCAACGGACTTTAACCCCGGTTCCTGCCCGTCGCTCAACCTGCAACTCTGTGCCAATCTCGCGTATCTCAAGTATCGTATGACGCCGGAAGAAGTGCTGACGGCGGTGACGCTCAATGCCGCATGCGCAATCGGGCTCGGCGAAAAACTGGGATCGGTCGAGGTCGGCAAGCAGGCGGATTTTACGATTTGGGACGCGGACGGCATGGAGATGCTTTGCTACCGTATGGGAAGCAACCTCGCTAGGACGGTTGTGAAAAAAGGGCGGATTGTCGTCAAATAAGCGCCGAATACACATACAAAAAGGCGGAGAGCAATTTTGCTCTCCGCTTTGTGCATTTTGGTTGGATTAGACGGTTTTTAGTTTTGCCGTGTCCAGCTTATCGTAAGCAACAAGGAACGCGTAAAGCTTCTGTGCGATAGTGTGTACACCGCCGACGCTGTTGCTTTCGATATTCAGCGGCATGAGCGGATCGTGCAGCGACATCCTTAGTAGGAACCATCCGTCGCCGTCGTCCTTGCCGAACGAAACGCGCAATCCTTCGTGGTTTTCCTTTGCAACGTCCCACTCCTGCGTCTTGGCGTAGTCCGTCAGGTCGCGGAGCAATCCGTTGCCGTATGCCTGACAATCCGCGCACGAAAGATTCATTCGCACTTCGATGCTCTCGGTCGGTTCTGCCAGCGAATCGATCAGCGAAAACAGCGTTTTGCCGGTGGAGTTGAGCTGTGCCATTTTGATGAGCAGTTTTGTAATGAGATACGCTCCGTCATCAAGGAAATAGTTTTCCTTGAGCGCGCCGTGGCCCGATGTTTCGATTGCCAGCTGGCAGTCGCGCCCTTCGCTGTTGATGCGGATGGCTTCGTTGATGACATTACGATAACCGCGCTTAAAGCGATGATGTACGCCGCCTTTTTCCGCAATAAACGTCGCAAGCCCGCTGGAGGTGATGGAGTCGGTCACGATTGTCGTACCCGGATGCTCTTCCAGCAATACGGCGGAAATGAGAGCGATCAGACGGTTGCGGTTGATCTCCTTGCCGTCGGCTGCAACAGCGCCCGCGCGATCGACGTCCGTATCGAAAATGATGCCCATGTCGGCCTTGCTGTCAAGCACGCACTGGGCGACGGAATCCATGGCGGTCTTGTCCTCCGGATTCGGTGCATGGTTCGGGAAATGTCCGTCCGGCTCAAGAAACTGGCTGCCGGTCGTGTCCGCTCCGAGCGGGATTAGCACCTTGTCTACAAAGAAGCCGCCCGCACCGTTGCCCGCGTCCACAACAATGTGGAATCCTTTGAGCGGATGGTCATAATCTTCAGCTTTTACGCTGCGGCGGATACGGTCTACAAGGCCCTTGGAATAGACCGAAAGGAAGTCGGTTGCGTCGACGCGGCCGCGCTCGGCGGTCGGGATGAACGCATCCTCCTGTGCGCGCGCCAAAATCGCGGCGATTTCAATCTTTTCCAGCCCGCCGTCCCGCGTGAAAAACTTCATGCCGTTGCGGTTCCAGGGCAGATGGCTTGCGGTGAGCATAATTGCGCCGTCATATTCATAGCCGGGTGTCACGGTGCTCATAAACATGCTCGGTGTGCTGGCAAGGCCAAAGTCGGTCAAATCCGCACCCATCGAAACAATGCCCTCTGCTGCGGCGTTGAGCAGTCGCTCGCCGGAAAGACGGGAATCACGCCCGATTGCAATACGCAATTCGCTCTTTTTTAGTTTTTCCTGTAAAAAAAGGACGAAAGAACGCGCGATGTTTGATACCGCTTCGTCGGTCAGATTGACGTCTTGTCCTTCAATGCCCTCCATTGCAACGCCGCGCACGTCGCTGCCGTTTTGAAGTTTTCTGTATTCCATACTGCGAACCCCCCGCTTTCGTATAATTTGCCCGCATCTGGATTGAATTGACATCCTGAAAGCGGACGATATTTCATTCTTTTCCATATTAATTGTCGCATTCGAAGGTGTGTTTGTCAATTGAAGGATGCTTTGTGCGGCGAGACAGAATCACTGCTGCGGATCAAACAGCAAACATCATCTGGAACGTAAAACAAAAACATGGTATGCTTATGCCATAACAAAAGGGAGTTTCGTTTTTAACATGCGCATCGGCATCCTTGGGGGTACATTTAACCCCGTTCACAGCGCGCACGTGCAGATGGCGCGGATCGCCCGCGATGAAGCAGTGCTGGACCGGGTGCTGCTGGTGGTCGCCGCCGACCCGCCGCATAAACATATGGAAGGCGAGGCATCCGCAAACGAGCGATTGAAATTGGTGTCCCTGGCCGTTGAAAATGAGGACGCTGTGGACGCCAACGATATGGAACTCATACGCGGCGGCAAAAGCTACACACTGTTTACATTGCAAGAACTGCGCGCGCAATATCCGGATGCCGAATTGCTGCTGATCGTCGGCAGTGATACGCTTCACGACTTGGCGAACTGGTATCATCCGGAAGAGGTGCTAAAGCTTGCGGGGGTACTGTGCGTACCGCGCATCGGGCTCGACCAAAACGACGAACAGACGGCGAGCGAACTAAACGAGCGTTTCGGTGCAAATGTTACGATTCTTTCCGGCAGAGCGGACATGATTTCATCGACCGAAGTGCGCGACAGACTGGAAGCCGGGCAGAGCGTCGAAGGATTTCTGCCGGACGCGGTCGAGCAGGCTTGTTATGAGTCCGGTGCGTATTTTCCAGCGGAGGTTCGTGCGCTGCAGGAAAAATGCCGCGCGGCACTGAGCATGGAGCGTTACCGTCACGTTGCGGGAACCATGCGTGCGGCGGCAGCACTGGCCGAACGATGGAATCAGAATCCGGAAAAAGCGAGAGTTGCCGCGCTGCTGCACGACTGTGCAAAATGCCTCGATCCCGTCACGCAGGAGGTGCTCTCCGGCGACGATTCTGGCGTTGTCGCCGTCTATCATGCGTTTGCAGGCGCGGTACTGGCAAAAACGGAGTACGGCGTTACCGACGAACAGATACTCCGAGGAATCCGGCTGCATACGACGGGCGACGCAGGCATGACCGATTTCGACGCGACGATCTACGCCGCGGATTTGACTGAGCCAACGCGCGCATTTTCATGTGTCGACGCATATCGTGAGCGTGTGTCGCTTGGACCGGACGCATTCATGCTTTATGCGTTAAAACGTGTGGCGCGGTTTATCGGGCGGTCCGACAAGGCGCTGCACCCGGCGACACGCCGGGCGATGAAATTTTACGACGAAAAACAATCCAACAAAAAGAAAATGGAGGGAAGTCATTGAACGAAGCCATCAAAGAGAAGGTAGACGGCATTTGTGAAGTGCTCTACAACAAAAAGGCGATTGATATCGTAGCCATCCATGTTGCAGACAAAACCATCGTTGCGGACTGGTTCGTCATCTGCAGCGGCAGAGCCGTTTCCCAGGTGAAGGCACTTGCCGATGAGGTGGAAGAAAAAGCGGAAGGCCTTGGCCTTACACTGCGTCGGAGCGAAGGGTATCGCGAAGGCAAATGGGTCGTGCTGGACTATGCGGACGTCCTTGTGCACGTTTTTTACCCGGAAGAGCGCAAATATTACAATATGGAACGCCTCTGGGACGAAGACGACTGTGCAATTCGTTATTCCGAACAGCGCGACGCACAGGAACACGTGTAACACTGTTTTTAGCGTTGAAAGACCGGCTGTAAAAGGCCGGACACAGTTTTGAAGAATATACCGCGGTTTGCAGAATGACCGCGGTATTTTTGACGGACTTCGGAAGAAAATGAAAAAGAAATGCAACGATTTGCGCTTCTGCGGAGTGTTACTATAAAAGGCGGGGCAAGCGGTTTGCATTGAAAAATCGATTGTGGCATACTGTCCCTAGAACAGAATCCAAAGACAGAAAGATCCTATCATTTTTTACCCGCTTGTGTTGCACATAACATTGTTTTCAGGTTTTTGCAATACGGAAAGGAGTGTTTATGAACCCGACGAGGAGGCGCGCGCTAAAATTACTTGCGTATTGCGCGGCGGTATTGTTTGCGTTTGGTTCCACTGCTGCGCTGGCGGAAGATAAAACGAGTGTAACAATCAGCGGCGTTACGGTTGAAAGCAAAATTTATGATGGCGCGGCCGCTGTTGCGGTTGGAACACCGAACATCGTGGATGGATCATCGAACCCGGTCACGATTGCTTCGAGCGACCTTGTATATACCTATACCAGTACGGACGGCGCAGGATATGCAAGCCAAAGCGCGCCCGTCAACGTGGGCGAGTATCAGCTTGTCGTTTCCGTGTCCGATACGAATGCGGATTATGCGGGATCAAGCTCCGCCATCAACTTCATCATTGAAAAAGCGACGCTTACGATCATACCGGACGGTGGAATTATACGCTATGCCGGATTGAGCAATCCGACGTTTTCTTATTCTTATTCGGGTGTGATTTCCGGCGAAACGCCTGCGTTTTCAGGTGCGCTGAGCACCACGGCGACGACCGCTTCAACGGAAGGCGTCTATGATATAACGCTAGGCACACTCGCCATCGGCGACAACGGCGTGTTTCTGACGCGTAACTACACGCTGTCCGTCGCTTCCAACGCATCCTTCCGCGTGATCGGCTATGCGTCCGACGCGGCGGCGACGCTTGATTCCACCAACCTTGGCGAAAACGGAATTTATACCGGCAGTGTTACGCTGAACGCGCCGGACGGCTACACCATTGCGCTTGCGCCGGATGCATCCAGATGGGGAGCCACTGTGACCAAGACGGACTGTACAAACGGCGAAAACACGATTTACTATTATCTGCGCGTGTCCGGCGGACAATACGACGGCGCGACGACCAACACAAAAGCGGTTGTGATTGAATACGATGCGACCAATCCCGTTGTCTCGCTCTATTCACCCGCGGCGAGTGCGGTAAACGCGGCGGCGACCGACCAGCAGAAGATCATTTTGTCCGCGAATGAACAGATCACGACGGTTTCCGGAAAGAGCGTAACCGTTTCGGACGGGACGACGACCTATACCGCCGCCGTGACGAGCGGAACGCTGTTTGGCAACGCGGAACACGGGCCGTGGTACCTTTGCTTTGATTTAAGCGATTTTTCCGACGGGACGAATACGTTGTCGCTGACCGGTGGAACGAGTTATACCGTTGCAATCGAGGCGGGCGCTTATAAAGACGCTGCGGGCAATGCCTGCGGCGTTGCATCGGCTTCGTTCACCACCCTAACGGACGGTATTCTGACGGATGCGGTTTCCGTCGTATACACGCCGGGCAGCGCCGGACAGACGGTTCAGACGGCTGCGGCCGATCCGATCGTCAGCGGGCAGGCTGTGGAAAATGGCACGACACTACAATTCAGTACGCCGGCGTCCGGCGGGTATACCGTCTCCAAAACGGTAAAAGTTGATGGCATGAGTGTTGCAGATGCGGACTTGAGCAGCTATGCGCTCACAGGTGATCTGGAAGTTTACTATACGCGTACGCCCGAAGCGCTGAGCGGAACGATGAATTTGAACGACGCAGAACGGTATGGCGAAACGCTCAGCGGGGTTGCTTCCGGTCTGAATGAAACGAACTCCGCAAACCTGACCTACACTTGGGTGCGACGTGACGCGGTAAACGGCGACACGGTTGTCGCCAGAGGCGATTCTACGACAACCTACACGGCAAAGGCCGAGGATATCGGAAAAACCATCCGTCTGGAGGTGACGGACAGCGTCTATACCGGCACGCTGTATGCGGAATCGGCAACGATAGCGAAGGCAACCTATTCCGGCGCAATCATCGCCGCTCCCAGCATTGAGATGTTTACGGAAACAGATGTAACACTGTTTGATAAAGACGGATACGAGTACTCCTATGACGGGACGAACTGGCAGGAAAGCAATGCGTTTACGGGCCTTGCAAGCGGCCAATCGTATGATTTTTACCAGCGCGTGAGGGAGACGGATATCGTTTCCGCTTCCAACCCAAGCGCAAAGACAACGGTGTCGACTGCATCCCCACTGACCGGCACGGTAAGCATCAGCGGAACGGTGCAATCAGGAAAGACGTTGACCGGATCGATCAGCGCAACCAACAACACCGGAACGCTGACATACACATGGAAACGCGGTGATGCAACGGTCGGGACCGGCACGCAGTATACACCGACATCGTCGGACGTCGGATACACGTTGACCCTGGTGGTAACAAGCAGCATTCAGAGCGGTTCGCGTTCTGCTGGCACGACGGCGGTTGCAAAGGCGGTCAATACAACGACTCCGGCGGCACCTTCGTTGCAAAGTGCGACGGCGACTACAATTACCCTGGTCGCGAGCGACGGGTATCAGTATTCTCTTGGCGGCACAAGCTGGCAGGACACGACGACATTCCATAATCTTTCGATTGGGCAAAACTACACGTTTTATCAGCGTGTGAAGGAGACGGATACGGAACTGAGTTCTGCGGCAAGCCCCGCGGCGACCTATTCCACACTGGCTGGCCTGACAGGTACCGTCATGATTTCCGGCGAAGCACGTTATGGCCAGACCATGATCGTCGGTCTGACCAACACCAACAATACCGGCACGTTGACGTTTACTTGGAAGCGTGGGACGATTACGGTTGGTACGGGTACGGCATATGTTGTCAGCGCAATCGATATTGGCAATCAACTTTCGGTTGAAGTAACTAGCAGCAATCAGGGCGGCAGTATAACGCGATCGTTCGGAACGGTCGCAAAGGCATACTATTTCGGCGATACGCCGGCTGCACCGACGCGATACAGCCGAACGACCACAAAAATCGTGCTAAAGTCCGTCAGCGGCTGTGAATACTCCAGAGACGGGAAAACCTGGCAGGATAGCACGACGTTCTCCGGCTTGAGCGCCGGAAAGACGTATTCGTTCTACCAGCGATATAAGGCGACGACCACTATGGAGGCTTCACCCACGAGCGCCGCACTGAAGACGTCCACCAGCACGTCGAGTTCTTCGTCGACGTCATCCACGCCGACACCAACACCGGACGATTCTTCCGATTCAGAAACGAAACTTTATAGCTACACGCTAACGAACGATAACACACGCATTCTGTATTCCGTGATGAAGAGTCTTGCAGCCGGGAATAAAACGAGTGATGTCGTTATCAAACAGGGCAATGTGGAAATTACGTTCCTCAAAGGAACGATGACGGACAGCTACACACAGCTTTGGTATGACTTTGGAACGTCGATCAATAATTCCATTGTTGAACAGACGGCCAAGCAGGTTGCGGGCGACGCATATGTTGCGACGATCCACTTTAATTATGAAGGCGAGTTGCCGGGCACGGCGAGCATTCGCTTCTGGCTGGGTGCTGCAAACGCTGGCAAAACGCTGTATTACTATAAGCTCAACGACGATAAGACACTCACGTTCATGCAAACTGCGGTTGCAGACAGTACGGGCTGGGTGACCGTTACGCAGACAAGCTGCTCGAACTACGTATTCCTCAATCAGGAGGCTGGCTCGATTACCACGACGCCGACGCCAACTCCTCTTAGCAGCGCGTCCGTAACGCCGACATCGACTCCGCTTGTCAACGCGGACGATACAACGCGCCCCGATCGTTCGGCGGATGGTTGGTTTGTTGCAGCGATTATCCTGCTGGCGGTGGCGCTGATTGTAGGCGGCATCTGGCTGTATACGAGGAATCGCGACGAGTATTAACCGTTTAGAGGCTTGTTGATGCGCGCAATATTGTAAGCGCTATGAAAAAAATAGGCATAAGCCGCCGTTTGGGTTGTAACCGGACGACGGCTTTTACTGAATTGGACGAAACCGTATTTACGATTATAATGGTAAAAAGGGCGATTGGAATCAATGGAAAGATTTAAACTGCAAAAGCGTCTCTAGTTGAAAAGGAGAAATCGTATGAAGACTGTTTTTATTACGGGCGCGTCGTCGGGAATCGGAAAAGCCACGGCGAAGTATTTTGTGCAAAACGGCTGGAATGTCGTCGCAACGATGCGAAAACCCGAGTTGGAGACGGAGCTGACCGGCATGGAGCATGTGTTGGTGACATGCTGCGACGTGACGGAACCGGGAACGATTCGCAAGGCAATTTCGGAAACGATCGACACGTTCGGCGGATTCGACGTGCTTGTCAACAATGCCGGGTATGATTCGGCGGGCGCGTTGGAAGCGGCTGAAGAAGAACAGATCCGCAGACAACTGGACACGAACCTGCTCGGAACTATTTTAACGACAAAAGAAGCTTTGCCGCACTTTCGCGCGCAGAAATGCGGTGTGATTGTCAATCTGTCCTCTGTGGCGGGCAGATTGACGCTCCCGCTGCATACGCTGTACCATGCGACAAAATGGGGCGTGGAAGGCTTCTCCGAGTCACTGCAATATGAACTGTGGCCGTTTGGAATTCGCGTGAAGCTCATCGAACCCGGCGCAATTCAAACGGATTTCTACTCGCGTTCCATGACAGTGATGGAGGACGAAACGTTGCCGGATTATCAGGCTATGACCAAAACAGTTTTGGATAACCTTGTGCGCGCGGGGGAAAACGGATCATCCCCGGAATTGGTTGCAAAATGCATCTACCGCGCGGCGAACTCAAAAAGCCGAAAACTTCGATATACGGTTGGCAAGGGCAGCGCGATCGTCGCTCTGCGGCCGCTGATTCCAATGGGACTATACAGGCGTGTGGTCGGCAGCTTCTTAAAATAAGTGATGCGATATGCTGTAAACGAATCGGGAAGCAGTTGCTGCTTCCCGATTCGTTTTTGTATGGGTATGGAGGAAACCCACGATATGGCAATCCGCCTGATCAGGGCGGGAGTTGCAGCTTACAGACTGTCGCCGAAGTCGGCATGGAATTTGTTTTTCAGACGCTCCTGCCAGTCACCGATCGGTTCAAGTCGACCAAAGAAGAAGCGCAGAGTTGCAGGTTCTTCCACAAAGTTCAGGCCACCGACAAGATTACGGTTTTCGTACAGCCAGTGGATGCGGTCCACCGCATAGAGCACCTGGGACATGGTGAAAACGCGGCGCGGAAGCGCAAGGCGCAGCAATTCCATGGACGCAATTGGCTCAGTTCCGTCCGGTTCGCGCTGCTCGGAGAGCGTGCCGCGTTCCATACCGCGAACACCGCCGGCAATGAAGGTTGCCGCTGCAAGCGCAGCCGCGGGATATTCGTGTGCATCGACATGCGGTAGAAACGCACGCGCATTTACATGGCAGCCAAGGCCACCCGCAGGCGTTATGACCGGGACGCCGCGTTTTTGCAGCTCGTCCACCATGAACGCGATGAACTGCGGCCCTTGGGAAATGACTGTTTCGTCCATGGTCTCTTCCAAACCAACCGTCATGGCTTCCATTTCGCGCACGCTCATACCGCCGTAGGTTAAAAATCCTTCGAACAGCGGGATGAAATCCTTCATGCGCTCATAATAGGTTTTGTCAAACATTGCAATGCCGCCACCGCGCGCAAAGCCTAGCTTGCGCGCGGAGAAATATATGATGTCCACCTGCGCACACATTTCCCGCGTGATTTCGCGGATGCTCATGTCCTTGCATGCGTCTTCACGTGTTTTGATGAAGTACAGGTTATCCTGCAGAAGGCTCGCGTCAAGCACGACGGGGATGCCGGCTGTGTGTGACATTTTGGAAGTCGCCTTCAGGTTCTCCAGAGAGAACGGCTGTCCGCCGATGAGGTTGGTACCCGCCTCAAGACGGACATAGGGGATATGGTCCGCACCGACCCGGTCAATGCACTCCTGCAATTTATCAAGGTCGATGTTGCCTTTGAAGAGGCAATCACTCTCCGGCTTGCGGCCTTCGTCGATGACCAGCTCTTCCACAACGCCGCCGAGGCGCGTTACATGCGCTTTGCTGGTCGTGAAGTGATAGTTCATCGGAATGACGTCGCCGGACTTTACAAATGCTTCGGCAAGGATGCTTTCGCATGCGCGTCCCTGGTGCGCGGGCAGAAAATATGTTGTGCCGAATAGCTCGTTTACCTTGTTTTCCAGCCGGTAATACGTTGCGCTTCCAGCATAGCTGTCGTCAGCGATCATCATGGCGGAAATCTGTTGGTCGCTCATGGCGTTGACGCCGCTGTCAGTCAGCATGTCCAGATAGACGTCTTCATTTCGCAGCAGGAACGTGTTGTTGCCCGCAGCGGCAATCGCCTGCAGACGTTCTTCGACCGGCAGCAAATTGAGTTTTTGTACGACGCGCACCTTGTGCATTTCAAGCGGGATTTTTTCACCGGAAAAAAATTTAACCTCGTGCATTTTTAAAAATACTCCTCCATGTTTTTGTATGCTTATTATTTTGCAAGACAAATCCGTCTTTCAGCCTATATAGACCTTGGTGGATGAAAAGGCATAAAAAAAACCTCCTGCAAACTTGCAAGAGGACGAATTGACTCGTGGTACCACCTCGGTTCACCGTGTCCTTTCGGAAAACGGTCTCAACGGATACGGACACTGCGGATGAAAAGCGTGTCGATACCCTGCCTGTTATAACGGGAGGATTTCCCGGCCGTTCCTACTGGACAAACAATGCGTTCAGACGGCGGCTGGTTGCGTGTATTCATGGGGTGATCCCGCCTGCCTTGCACCAACCGGCAGCTCTCTTTCGGGTTCGATATTTGACAAAAAGCCGTTTCCCATTACTATTTCGCAGTCATAGCCTTTTTATATATGATAAATTACTAGCAGTATATCGGGCGTTGCTGCGCTTGTCAAGCGGGCTTTGTGCCCTTTTAACGGCGAATTTTGGAAACCCTGAAGGTAATGGGGATTTTATGTGGCGAAAAGTTCACGAAATGTTCTTTGCACTACATTCCCACGGGTTGTATAATGATGGCGTTATATTGGATGGTATACCCAAAAGTAGAGACAACGTCGCTTCAGATTGGAGGAAGTGAATAGATGGTATGTAAAGAATGCGGCACATACAACGCTGAGAACCTCACCGAATGTAAGGTTTGCGGCGCAAAGCTCAGGGAAGATGAGAACAGCGCCGCAACGGAAGAAACCGTGGAAACCAGGGACGATGGGAAACCTACACGGGATTTTGTGAAAGCGCCCAGTTGGCCGACGCGTGCGTTTACCGGCGCACCTGAACACCAACCGCTGAACTCGTCGCCCGCACCGGAACCGTCTTCGACAGTTCCAACTGGTTCTTTTCGTCCAACAATCCCGCCTCGCCCCGCGGCTTCGGCTCCTGCGGCTTTTTGTCCGTACTGCGGAAAACCCGCCGTTGCGGATGCACCGTTTTGCCCGTACTGCGGCAAGCGGAAGGACGTGGACGCAACCCCGGCCGCTGCTCCTGCAGCGGTGCAAAGCACACGAATGAGCGCGGCTGCTCCGCAGGACAACGCGGCGCCGATCGACGATGATTTCGATGATTATGAGGACGATGATGGCTTCGAAGACGAATTCGAAGAAGACTATGCTCCGAAAAAGTCGGCGAAGCGCGGCGGTAAGATGGCGCGTCGAGACGACGATTTTGACGTGGACGAATATGACGACGAATTCGACGATGAGTACGACGACTATGACGAAGAATTCGACGACATGCCGAAGAAACGCGGCAAAGGAACAACAATTCTGTTCTGGAGCCTGATCGTCCTGCTGCTTGCACTCATTGCGGTTTTTGGCATGTATATCGCCAAGAAGAATTTCGACGGCGACATCGGAAAGATGTTTTCTTCGATTGGAGGCGTTTTTGGCGGCAGTAGCGAAGATGTTGACACCACAGATCCGACCGTTGTAGACGATACGGAGACGAGTGAAATGTACACCGCCTCCATCAGCGAATACACCGACCCGAGTACGAACGAAGTATACTTCGATATCGATATTCATGCACCGACCGGCAGCACGATTCGCTTTATTACGGACGCGACCCTCAAGGAGGACACAACGACGGTTCCGTCCAACGATCATGTGATCCTGCGCATCGCGCGGGACGTGTTCATGCCGAATCAACCGGTCGAGTCCGAAACGGTCACCATTACGCCGAATATCCAGGTGATTTCACCGGAAGGTGAAACGACACAGCTCACCGTACCGGACATTACGGTTACGGTACCGGTGCTCTCCATGACCGTTAGCGAGCCGGCGATGGACGTTGTGAATGCAACGTTTGACAACAGCCCGATTGCGATCATCGGACAGGTGAACGATTACGACGGCGAAATCGCGGTATTCATCAACGACGAACAGGTCTATGTCGACAGCACGGGTATGTTCACGTCGTCTTACACGCCGAAGCAGACGTCGAGCACGTCCTCGGCGAGCACGCCGACAGAAGATGCCGTAACGACGGACACAACCACGGCCGACGATACCGAGACGACCGATACGACGACAACGGACGATCCGACCACGACGGACTACACCGCAACACCGGATGCCACCACAACGGATGATGCCGTGGCGACCGATACGCAGACACCTGCCCCCGTCATGAGCGCAGGTGCGGAGACCATCACGATTGAAGCGCGCAAAAATAACTGTGTTACAGCGCGCAAGGTGATCACTGTCGAACCGTATGTCATGCAAAACATGTCCTTCATGGTTACGAATGAGCAGAAGTCTCTGTCCTCCGAGGATGGCAGTGTGACGATTACCGGAACAGCGACGCAAGGAACCAAGATTACCGCAACCTGTCCGTCAACCGCCGTAACATTCGGTGAAGCGACTGTCAGTGCGACTGGGACCTTCTCCATGGCGGTATCGGTTGCCGAAGTCGGTGCGTTTGACATCACCCTGACCGGAAAGCTGGAAGGCTACTATGACGGTACGACGATTGCAACCGTCGAACGTTCCCCGTCGGTTTCATCCTCGTCGTTCAAGAAAGCGGCCAAAGACCTTGACGATTATTATAAGAAGATCGTCGACGGGTCGGTCACGGATGGCGACTATGTCTTCACCGGCAAGGTAACAGAGATCATTTCTTCCGATCCGTACACGATCTTCAGTGTGGAGATGAGTGACGGTACGAAGGTTATCTGTGCCAACCGCAGCACGAAATCGACGATCAATTCGGCTGATGTCGGTGACAAAAAGCAAATCGCCGGAACGCTGAAAGGACTGTATACCGATGGAACGACGCCCTACATGTGGGGTTGGTTCATCTGGAACAAGTAATAAGATAAAAAGTGAAAATCTGGGCAAAAATCATTAAAAATCATAAGATCATCAACGAGGCCGTGCGGGAGTTTGCTTCCGCACGGCCTTCGGATGCACAGGGCTGGCATCCTGTTTTAACCGAACTTTGCAAGCCGATGGACCTGGCGTGCCCTGTTTTGCTCGAAAAACACGTGTCCGAGCTGCAGCGTTTTTCACGAACTGTATTTTCTCAGCCAGATTTTATCGAAGCGATTTCTTTCGATCGTTTCGAGGTGGAAATTTTTCCGGAAAAGAAGAAGGAAACCACGGTTGAATATATGTTTGACGACTGACGGATTGTGTACGGACGGCTGTGCTTGCTCTAGGATAGTTTTTAATGCCCGGCGGACTTGCAATCCGACGGGATTGTTTTTATACTGAAGTTAGCAATTTGACGCTTGTACCATTTTTGGCACGGCGTTTCGAGAAAGCATGAAGGAGAATAAAATGAAGATTTGCGAAACATTTGACCTCGTGCCAGAGGTGGTGGAACAGCTGCCGCGCGGCGCTTTTTTAACAGTGGGAAACGATGTTTGGAATCCAATGACGATCGGCTGGGCGCAGTTCGGCATCATTTGGGGCAAACCTATCGTAACCGTTATGGTGAGAAAGAGCCGCTATACGTTCGAATTAATTGAAAAAGCGGACGTGTTCACCGTGAGCGTACCGAAAACAGGAGAACTGGCCAAGGAACTTGCATTTTGCGGATCGCATTCAGGCCGTGACGTGGACAAGCAGACTAAGACCGGGCTGACGCGTTCAAGTGCTAAGGCAGGCGGCTCGGACAGCGTGGCCGAATGCGAAACATTTTTTGAATGTCGTATCGTGCAGAAGCTCTTTGGTGATCTGAGCGAGTTGGATCCGGACCTGCGCGCGCGCTACTATGGCTCTAACCAGGCGCTGCCGGACGGTGATCCGCATGTGCTCTATTTCGGCGAAGTCCTCGGCGCATACAAAGCCGATTAAAATGGACCAATCGATCGCATGTTGCAAAAACGTTACTGGAAGTGTGACAAAGTCGCTTGTGTTCAAATGAGAGATTTGCTATATTGTGGACAGGAACCAGTTGTAGCGCAGATCACTACAGATCGTGTTCCATCGCTATTCAAATTTATAAAATAACAGGAGGTTGATCACATGAAGTACGAATGCGTTTGCGGATATGTTTATGATCCGGCGGTCGGCGATCCCGACAATGGAGTTGAACCGGGAACTGCTTTTGAAGACGTGCCGGAAGATTGGGTTTGCCCTGTTTGCGGACTGGACAAGAGTGCCTTTACCGCGGTGGAGTAAGAAACCCGGAACCGACTGAAGGACAAAAGAAATGAATCAGAAACGCTCCGCAAATATTTGCGGAGCGTTTCTTTGTAAATATATCTCGACAGGATCAATATGTTAATTCGGCTGGCGTGGCATACAGCAGATCGTAAAGTGCATTGACCGCGTCCAGCAGGCGCGGACCGGGGCGGCTAAGCGCATCGCCGTCTACAGCATATACATCCTGCTTTACAACGGCGGTGATTGCTTCCCAACCTGCGCGCTGCATGATTTCATCAACGGCGCTCAATGTATTACCGCTTGTTTCGTCGTCGGTTTGTTGCGTACCGGTCGTGGATTCCACGCCATCTGACGTCGTTGTGATGATGATGTCGGGGTTTCTGCCGATCACCTGCTCGGCAGAAACAGGCATGTAACCTTCCAGGTCTTCAAACTCGTTCTTCATGCCCAGGAGAGAGCCGATGTCGTTGAGCAGTGTTACACTGCCTGCGGTCTCAAGACCGTCCACAAGCGGGGAGAACTCGAAATAGACGGTACCCAAGCTGATGGTTGCGGTTTGTTCCTCGATTTCCGCAAAAGCCGTCAGCATATTTGCCACCAGAGAGCCGGCTTCGGCCACGTGGTCCGCAATGGTACCGAGCAGTGTGATTGCTGTATAGACGCCACTGATATCCGTAGCATCGGTCACCACGGGCTGAATGCCTGCTTCCTGCAGGTCGGCAATCAGGTCGGAATTTTCCGCGTCTTCCGCGTTCATGATCACGATTTGCGGGTTCAATTCAAGAATCAATTCCGAGCTGACGATCCCGTCGGCCGTCACATACGGAATCGGGTTGACCTCGGCGGGGTAGTCGCATGCTTCGCTACGCCCAACGATTTGTTCGGAAGCGCCGATTGCGAACAGGATTTCGCAATCCGCTGCATCCAGAACAACAATGCGACTGGCGTAGGAGTTCATTTCAATTGCGTTTCCGGCCATGTCGGTTACACTGATCAATGCGTCGTTGCCGACGATCATGTCGCCCTCGCCAAAATTATCGGCCTGCGCCGTAGCGGAGTCGTCGACGGGGACAGGAGACGGCAGTGCACAGCCGGAGAACATGCATACGGTGAGTGCCGCCGTAAGTAATACAGCAAAATATCGAAAAATATTGCGTTTCATGGGATATCATCCTTTCCGATCAAAAGATCGTGAGCTTTGGCGAGCATTGTTCGCCGGTTTTGAGCAAAAACAAAACTCCCCGCGTTCCGGAGAGTGACAGGTAAGGACGCATACCGTTCGGAAACGTTAGCGGGGGATCGAAACCGAGCGGAATACCGATTGAACGACGGTATCGAACCGCCGTCATTATAGCATTTCCAATAATCCGGGTCAACCAGAGATGCCCGCGCGAAAAATGGTTACGGGTGTATTTCAGTACAGCCAATATTCGAGGAGCGCGAAAATGAGACGGGAAATATACACGCAACCTGCTGTACGAATGAAAAAAAGGATTGTATAATATAAAAAAGCGCATCAAATTTTTTACGATTCCAAGATAATTCTTATATGGAGCAAACTGATATTATGAAGCAGAAATATCCGATTGACGAACACAGAGAGATTCCGATTAATGGAACGGCGCTGGACTTTCGCATCCGCGGGACAAGCGTGTCCAATCCCGTGATATTGTTTCTTCACGGAGGCCCCGGCGTATGCGACCGGCACTTTATTATGCGTGACCAGGCGCCGTTGACGGATGCGTTCACGCTGGTCTGTTTTGATCAGCGCGGCGCAGGCAAAAGCTACACCGCCGAACAGGCAAAGCACAGTATGGATATGGATACGGTCGTTGAGGACGCCCGCATCGCCGTGGAGTACCTTTGCGGACGGTTTCATAAGGACAAGATATTTATTGTCGGCCACTCCTACGGCAGCTACCTCGGCGTCTTGCTTTGCCAGCGGTATCCACAGAGAATCGCAGCGTACATCGGCGCGGGACAGCTTGCGGACGGCCCTGAAAACGAGCGAATCTCTTATGAGTTTGTACTGGAGGAAGCGAAAAAGCGCGGCGATAAGAAAGCGCTGTCCGATCTTAAAAAAATCGGCCCGCCGCGAAAAGGATTTTATAAATCAATCGACGATTTGATGGTACAGCGGAATTATCTGAATAAATTCGGTGGAGCAGTACACGGCAAAAGTGAAACCATGATGAGTTCCACCATCATGCCACTGCTGCGTTCACCCGAGTATTCGCTTTTTGATCTGCCGCGTTATTCAAACGGTGCGTTTTACAACATGCGCCAGCTTTGGCGTCCGGTCATCGGCTGCGACTTTATGCACAGCGTACGCACGCTGGACGTTCCGGTGTATATCACGCAGGGCAGGCACGATCGTAACACGCCGTCCGAACTGGCAAAGAAATGGTTCGACGCGTTGGAAGCCCCGAACAAGGAATGGGTGTGGTTTGAAAACAGCGCGCATTCGCCAATGCGGGAGGAGACGGGAAACTGGAACGCAGTCATTCGCGAAAAACTGCATTTTTGAAACAACCACATAAAAAACATTTGAATGGAGGGCTGCCGCAGCGGGGGCACCTCCTTTTTTAGATTGAATTGGATAAGTGATAATTATGAATTTTGCGTCATATTTGGCGCGAAAGGCATGATATTGGAAAGATTCTGAAAACAAATTGATGCAGCGCTTTTGGTGGCTTGCCATTGCATTTGCAATTTGGTATGATACACGATACACATTTGCTAAGCGGCGCTCGAAGCACATCGATTGCGTGAAACGGGTGGTTTCTGAAAAGCCGCTGACCAACATGTGCAACAAATGGTAACATGGAGAAACGATGGAGCAGCGGACTTACGGCAAAAGAAAAAGACGAATCGGTCACATTGACTTTCCGATCGTATTGATGGTCGGCTTACTTTGCGCATTCGGATTGGTCATGGTGTTTTCCGCAAGCTATTACTATGCGCAGAACACCGCTTCGGTCGGATACGACGGCTACTATTATATTCGCAAACAGGCCATGTATCTTTCCATCGGCTTCCCGCTGATGCTGGTTGTCTCGTTGATCGACTTTAGAAAGCTGGAGCGCTTTAAGGTCGTCGGTATCCTGCTTTCCATTGCGCTGCTTGTGCTGGTTCTTGCCGTTGGACAGGAGACCAACGGCGCAAAGCGCTGGATTGTCATCGGCGGACAGAGTATTCAGCCGTCCGAGATTGCAAAATTCGGCATGATGCTTTATATGTGTGCATTCATGGCGAAAAAGCATACCGTTATGCAGAGCTTTTCAAAGGGAATGTTGCCGATGCTGTTGGTTATCGGTGTTGTTTGCGGCCTTGTCATGTTGCAGCCAAACATGTCGATGGCCGTTATCATGGGTCTGATGGGATACGCACTGCTGTTCATCGGCGGTTGCGACACCAAGCAAATGCTGCTGCTCGCAGTTGTGCTTGCTGCATTGTTCGCACTGCTTGCAGTCATCGAGCCGTACCGTATGGCGCGGCTGACGTCGTTTGTGAATCCTTGGGAAGATGCGCTTGGTGACGGCTATCAGCTCATTCAGTCCTATTATGCACTGGGTTCCGGCGGTCTGTTCGGCGTTGGATTGAACAACAGCCATCAAAAACTCCTGTATATGACGTATGGCGAGTCGGATTTCATCTTCGCCATCGTCTGTGAAGAACTCGGCTTGGTCGGCGGCCTCGCCGTTCTGGCAGCATACGGCTTTATCGTATATCGCGGAATCCGCATTGCGCTTTTGTGCCGCGACCGTTTCGGCAGTATGCTGGCTGGCGGTATCACGGTTGTTTTCGGCTTACAGGTGTTTGTTAACATCGGCGTTTGCACGGGATTGCTGCCGACGACAGGACAAGCGCTTCCGTTTATCAGCGCCGGAGGATCGTCCATGATGATCTTTCTTGCTGCAATGGGCGTTTTGCTGAGCATTTCACGATTCAACAATCAACGGTCATAGATGACGATTTCGGCGTGGCTTAAAAACGCCGGACGACAGAATACGAATGAAACGGGATAACCGCAGGAATGGCGAGAGGCAAGGATAAAAAAAAGAACAGCGATTCGGAACGCGAGCAGAAAAGAGGCTTCTGGTCGCATTTCTTCGAACCGGTTCCTTCGGAGGAAGATGTTGATCCGGCGTCTGCAAATCGACAGTACGGCGAGCCGCCGGAACAGCCGCTGACGCATCTTTTCAGCGACGATGAGCTAGAGTTTTCCGACGAAGAAGACGCCCAGAATATAGCCGGGCTTACCTGGGACGACGGCGAAAAAGTCATATCCGACACGGCGCGGATACGTTACCGCAAAAAGGCAGAACCGCGTACCAAAGAGGGAAAACAATCGAACGGTGATTCGATTCAACTGTTTGATGACGACACCGGATACGATACGGAACAACCACGTGAACAGACGACACGTACCAGAATTTTCCGTACGGGTTCTTCCACAACGGCACGCATTCATATCAACGAAACAGAAGAGTCCATCCGCATGGCGGAAGCTAAAAAGAAAGCACGCGCCAGAGAAGCGGCAAGAAAGCACGAAGAGTATGTTGAGCGTCAACTTCGCAAAAAGCAGAATTTGGACATGTTCAAAAAGCTTTTTGGTAATCTTGCCTTCGTGTTGGTGATTCTTGTTGCGGTCGGCGTGGCGTTATATTACGGGTTTCTGCTTTCCGACATCGTTGTGATGGGGAATGACGAGTATTCGGCCGATTATATTGTCGAACTTTCAGGACTGAAACTAGGCACGCATATGCTGTTTTGCGATCTTGACCAGGCGGAGGAGAACATCGAAGAAGACCCGTACTTACAAACAGATTCGATTACTTACATTTTCCCGAGCCGTGTGCGTATCATCGTCAGCGAACGCAAGGAGGTTGCGGGTATCGTGGGCCTCGACAGCAATGTTATCATTGATAAAAACGGCTACGTTCTGTCCATGAGTGGCGGGACGGACCTTTCGGGACTCATTCAGGTCACCGGCGTCAGCATGACCGGATATCAGCTTGGAGAGAGGCTTGGCCAGGGAAATGATTTTTCAACCGCTACGCTGGTTCAGCTCATTTCAGTATTGGAAGAGTATTCGTTGACGGATTCTGTTCATTCCATCGACTTAACGACGCCGCTGGCAATCACAATGAAGGCCAGCAACGGCCTTGAGATACATGTTGGACAGGCGACCGACTTGGAAAGCAAGATGGATGTGCTTGCCCGGCTTCTTCCCGAATTCCTTGCCAAGAATGTCACCACTGGTACACTGTATCTTTCCGCAAAGGGCGGCACGGTATATTCACCGACGCCGGTCGAACAGCGGGTGCCGGTCACTACAGACACGGAGGACACCGGTGACGGAACGGGCGACGCGCCGACATATATCGACCTCGATGGAGATGGAACCGATGACGAGACGGGTGAAACCTATACGCCCGTTACGCCGACACCTTCGCCGGAGCCTACGCCGTCCGGCGGATCGGACGACTTCTCCGGCTAAACCGGCCAGATAGACGAAACAACTAGCGCTCTGCAATAAGCGGAGCGCTTTTTGATTGAAATACTACCGGTGGGATCATTCTGCTATAGATGGTGAAGCGTTAAATGACCAATACATTGGAAAAAGCAAAGGTCTGTGGTATGCTATCCGAACAGGGGGGTAAAGCAAAACAAGGAGGACGATCAGTGGAAGAGGAACTATTGATTCGGCGATATTTTGACGCCTGGCTCCATCAGGACGCATCCGACCTCGAAGAGCTGTTTGACCCGAATGTCGTCTATGTTGAATGTTACGGACCGGAATACCATGGTATCGAACAGATCAAGCGATGGTTTTCCAACTGGAACAAGCACGGTGAAGTAGTTAAATGGGAAATCAAGCGTTTTTTCAAACAAGGCAAACTGGCGGCTGCGGAGTGGTACTTCGAGTGCATATACGACGGCGTGATCAGCAGCTTTGACGGCGTATCTCTGATTGCGTTTAACACACATGGTGCTATCCGGGAGATACGTGAGTTTCAATCGAAAAATGAGCACGTTTTTCCATACATGGAACACTGACACACTATAAAAAAATTATTTTATCAGCAAGTAAATAAGCCGGATGCTTTCATGCATCCGGCTTATCTTATGAAAAACGAATCATTTTTCTTTCAGATAGTTAACGGCAAAACTGACAAAATCGCGCTCGGCCTTGCTGAAAACAAGTTCTTTGGGATATACAAGGTATATGTTGCGATAGGCACCCTCCGAGTCAAGGTCAAACACAAGAAGATCACCGCTGCTTTCGTATTTTTTGGCAGCCATCTGCGACACAACCGCAACGCCAAGCCCGCTGACAACAGAGCTCTTAACTGCATCCGCCTGATTCATGCGTGCAACGATGTGCAGCTTTCGGTCCGTCATGCCGTTTTTTGCAAGATAGTTACCGAATTCTTTGCGCGTTCCGGAGGAATGGCTGCGTTCAATCATCGGTTCGTCGAGTAGGTCGCGTCCGTATAGGCGGCGGCGGCTTAGCTGCTGATAGTGGCTGTTGTTCGGCGTAATCATGACGAGTTTATCGCGGCAGACGGCGCGGTACTCAAGCTCCTTACGGTTCAGGTCGGTGCCGCAAAAACCGATGCGTGCGTTTTTGTTGTGAAGCTGTTCGTGCACAAAGGTACTGTCCCCGTTGACCAGAACAAACCGACAGGTTGGATGCAGCCTCGCATAGTCCGCCATAAGATTTGGCAGGAGATATTCAAAAGAATCCGTGGATGCCGCGATGAAAAGTTCCTGCTGCGCCGGTTCCTGTGAAACCTCGTCGGTCAGGATACGGCATTGCTCCACAATTGCTTTTGCATATGGATATAGTTCCTTGCCGCGTTCGGTTGGCGCGACCTGCTTTTTTGCGCTTCGTACAAACAGTTGCACGTTGAGTGCGTCTTCAAGTCCTTTGATATGTGCGCTAACGGTACTTTGTGCAAGCGAAAGGTCGGTTGCAGCGCGCGAAAAGCTATTGGTCTCTGTGACCGCAACGAAAACTTCAAGTTGACGGATGCTGAAGTTGATCAATCCGTATCGCGCCTTTCTGCTATAATGCTTCTTTTATCGAAAATAACGATTAGGCCTATTCTACAACACTTTTGGATAGAAACGCAAATTATTTTCATCTATAGACGGAAAGGTAAGTCTCTCGATCGTATTGTTATGACAGCGAAAGCACCCCTTCGGGTGCTTTCGCTGGTTAAAATATCGAATTTTCGGGAAGGTCGTTTGGTTATTTGAAGAGGGAGAGAACCCACTCCAATAGGTTGTACTTATTGAACACAGCAACCGAAATCAGGGAGACCGTGGACATGATCTTGATGAAGATATCCAGGCACGGCCCGACCGTGTCTTTCAGCGGGTCGCCGACCGTGTCACCAACAACTGCGGCCGCGTGTGCATCCGAACCTTTACCCGCGCCTTCGATTGCGCCGGATTCGATGTATTTTTTACCGTTGTCCCATGCGCCGCCCGCGTTACCGGTCAGGATTGCAAGCATGATGGAACAGATAGTGGAACCGATCAGAATACCGCCGACGAATTCCGGCCCGAGCAGGAAACCGGAGAGCACCGGAACGATGATCGCCATAAACGCAGGAACCTTCATTTCGCCGAGAGCGCCCTTGGAGGAAATTTCGATACAGGTCTTGTAATCCGGCAATTCCGTGCCGAGCAGGATGCCCGGGATCTCCCTGAACTGACGGCGAACTTCGTCAACCATTTTTCGGGCCGCCTTGGTAACGGCTTCGATCAACATACCGGAGAACAGGAACGGCAATGCGCCGCCAATAATTGCGCCTGCAAGTGTTATGGGGTCGATCAGGTTAAGCATAAGCGGTGTAGCCGGATCATTGTAGGAATAGAGGTAGGAAACCATGAGGGACAGCGCAGCGAGCGCGCCGCTGCCAATTGCGAACCCTTTGCCGATGGCGGCGGTGGTGTTTCCGACGGAATCCAGCGTATCGGTGATTTTTCGGACGTCTTCTTCCAGACCGCTCATCTCGGCAATGCCGCCCGCGTTATCGGAAATCGGGCCGTAGGTGTCGACCGAAACCGTTGCTGTGACAAACGAGAGCATGCCAGCAGCAGCCATAGCCACGCCATAAAGACCGGAAATGTAGTAGGAAACGATGATACCACTGCCGAGGATGATACACGGGATCGCCGTGGAGCGCATGCCGAGCGCAAGGCCTTCGGTAATGGTCAGCGCGGGTCCTTCCAGCGAAATGCCTGCCAAATGGCGCGTGGGCTTGTAATCCGTGCTGGTATAATATTCGGCGGTTGCACCGATGAGAATACCTGCTGCAATGCCGATAAAGGCGCCGATCATCGGGGACACAAAGCCTAGTTTGAAACCGATCATGGACGTATCCATGCCTCTGAACATGAAGTAGGCAATGATGAAACCGGCAATCGTGGTCAGTCCGGCCGAAACATAGGTTGCAAAGTTAAGCTCTTTATGCGGGTTTTTCAGCGTCTTCTTAGCAAGCAAAGAGAAGATACCGACCATACAGGAAAGAAGGCCTGCCGCAGCAAACAGCACGGGGAAGATCAGCATGCGGTTCAGCAGCGTGTCGGTCATGCCCGTTACGTTTGCCTGAGATGTCATGTAAAGGTGAACGGCAAGGATGGCCGCGGCGGCCAGTGAGCCGACGAAACTTTCAAGAAGATCGGAGCCGAGACCGGCAACGTCGCCGACGTTATCTCCAACGTTATCGGCGATGGTGGCGGGGTTACGCGGATCGTCTTCCGGGATGCGGGCTTCGGTTTTCCCGACGAGGTCTGCGCCCATGTCGGCAGCCTTGGTGTAGATGCCGCCGCCGACACGGTTGAACATAGCAATGACAGAGCAGCCCAGCGTATATCCTGAGAGACACATTGTGAAAGGAACGATTTCAACTCCGAGCCAGTTGGACTCGGAAACCATGTTGACCGCGTCGAGGAGACCAAGGCCGACGCCAAAGACCAGATAAACGAGCAGAAGCCCGAACAGAGCGCATGCGCCGACGCAGAGACCCATGACGCTGCCGCCGCGGAACGCGACCTTCAGCGATTCGCCAAGGCTCTTGGTGGTACGCGCCGCGTTTGAAACTCGGACGTTGGCATAGGTTGCAACCTTCATGCCAATCCAGCCCGCAGTACCGCTCATCAAAGCACCGAGAACGAAGCAAATCGCGGTGAACGGCGTGACGATTACAGCAAGAATCACGGCCACGATGAGAACGACGATCAAAAGTATTTTATACTCATAACGAATGAATGCGTTGGCGCCAATGCGGATTGCAGAAGCGACAGTTTGCATTTGTTCGGTGCCCTCATCCATCCGTTTGACTTTAATGTAGTGGAAGCTGGCATAAACCAACCCGAGGATTGCAGCGAACAATCCAATAATCAATAATAACGACATTTTTCTCTCCCATCTCCGCAGGCGGCATTATCCCAAATTGCCTGCGGGCATCTTACCTTCCATTCTATGTAGGAATGTGGTGAAGGGCAAACGGGAAATTGAGATATAAAAAACGTTGTTATCGGATTATCCGATAACAACGTGCATATCTAAACTATATATCATTTTTTATGCATTTTTGGGAAAATTAATTGCTCAATTTTTCCGGGATTCATCTGCATGGCGGCAGATTGCGTCAAAACTTTCCGCGCTGATATCGTGCTCCATTTTGCATGCGTCGGCAAAAGCTGTTTCTTCACTGACACCGAGATGGATTAAAAAACGTGCTAAAAGACGATGCCGGCGATACATGCGTTCAGCGATTTCGCGACCCGGATCCGTAAGCGTGATGCATTTGTCGTCCGCCATAAGAATGTAGCCGTTTTCGCGCAAAAGCTTTGTCGCGTGGCTGACGCTTGCTTTTGTGACGCCAAGACTATTGGCGATATCCACGGAACGCGCACAGCCGTTTTTCTCTTGCTGAATAAGGATTTGTTCCAGATAATCCTCTATCGATTCGTTAACTTGCATGTTGATTCCTCGTTTCTGATTGGATGTGGCAGAGAATATTTCACATAAGTATTGCATGTACGGTTTGTTTAAAAGTTACATACCCATTAGTGGATATATGTAATAATAACATTATTAGATAATGCTATCATTCTTGGGTCAGAGATTTCAAGTGGCAGGTTACTTTTTTGATTGCATTTGAAAGGTAATCGGACAAAAATCTCTCGTTTTTTAAGGAAAAGGATTGACAAGAGCGTGAACAAATTATACACTCCTATCGCGAGTTAGAGCAATCTAACCTACTGGAGATATAAGAAGTATTGTACCGAAATGGTGTCGGATTATTACCGATGGGTTTCAGCTAAGGGAGGCGAAACGAATGACGCTGGATGAATTGGGCATTGGCCAAACGGCTACGATTCATGCGGTCAGGGGTGTGGGGCCGCTCAGGCTTCGATTATTGGATATGGGATTGATACCCAAGACACAGGTAACGTTGATCAAGGCCGCGCCGATGGGTGATCCGATCGAAATCTGTGTCCGCGGATATGAGCTTACGATTCGGAAAGACGACGCACGGAAAATCGAACTGGTAGACGAGGGGGGACAATGCAATGGTGTTTGCGCTTGCGGGAAATCAGAATTCGGGAAAGACGACGCTGTTCAATGTGCTTACGGGGTCCAATCAGCATGTCGGAAACTTTCCGGGCGTCACGGTGGATCAAAAGTCAGGGGAAATCAGGGGCATAAAAAACGCCTCCGTGGTCGATCTTCCGGGGATATACTCGATCCGGCCGTACACACAGGAGGAGATCGTGTCGAGGGACTTCATCCTGGACGGGAAGCCGGACGGCATCATCAACATCGTAGACGCGACGAACATTGAAAGAAACCTTTATCTGACACTGCAGCTGCTCGAACTGCGTATCCCTATGGTGGTTGCGTTGAACATGATGGACGAAGTGGACGCAAACGGCGGCTCGGTAAACGTAAAACTCATGAGTGAGCAGCTCGGCGTGCCGGTTATACCAATTTGCGCACCGAAAAATGAAGGCGTGTCCGAGTTGGTCAATCAGGCGGTTGCCGTCGCCAAAAAGCGAATCAAACCCGCCGTGCAGGACTTTTGTCCGGACGGCGCCGTTCACCGGTGCATTCACGCCGTGGCGCATGTTATCGAAGATCATGCGCGCAATATTGGCGTGTCTGCACGATTTTGCGCAACAAAGCTGATAGAAGGGGACGAGTCCTTAGCAGAGAGATTGGAACTCGACCAGAATGAGCTGGACTTGATCGAGCACAGCGTTCTTGAAATGGAGAATGAAACGGGGTTTGATCGCAACGAAGCGCTTGCGGACATGCGTTATACCTTTATAGAAGGCGTTGTCGCCGCGTCCGTCGTCAAGTGCTGTGAAAGCCGTGAACACAGGCGCAGCGTGCGGATTGACCGTATATTAACAGGAAAATACACGGCGATGCCAGTATTTTTGGCCGTGATGTTCCTTGTTTTCTGGTTGACATTCAACGTCGTTGGCAGTGTATTGTCGAACTTGCTGACCGGTGGAATCGACGCGCTGACAAGCGTTGTAGACGCGGGATTAACAAGCTATGGCATCAATCCGGTAGTGAAAAGTCTCGTTGTAGACGGGGTGTTTGCCGGGGTTGGTAGCGTGCTCAGCTTTCTACCGATCGTTGTGACGCTGTTCTTCTTCCTTTCGATTCTTGAAGATACCGGATATATGGCCCGAGTGGCGTTTGTTATGGACCGTATGCTTCGCAAAATCGGTCTTTCGGGGCGAAGCTTTGTTCCGATGCTGATCGGTTTCGGCTGCTCGGTACCGGCTATCATGGCGACACGGACACTGGCATCCGACCGTGATCGCAAGATGACGATACTTTTAACGCCGTACATGAGCTGTTCGGCCAAGATTCCAATTTATGCTGTGTTTTGCGCGGCGTTTTTTGCAAAATATCAGGCGCTGGTCATGATTGGCCTGTATGCCGCCGGAATGATTCTTGGCGTCCTTGTTGCGCTTGTTCTGAAGGGCACGGCATTCCGCGGTCAGCCTGTCCCGTTTGTCATGGAACTGCCAAATTACCGCATGCCTTCGCCGAAGAATGTTTTGCTGCTTTTATGGGAAAAAGCCAAGGATTTTCTGGAGCGCGCGTTTACGATCATTTTGTTGGCAAGCATTGTGATTTGGTTTTTACAGACGTTTGATACCCGCCTGAACGTGGTTGCAAGCAGCGCGGACAGCCTGCTTGCGATGATTGGACAATGGATTGCGCCAGTGTTCAGCCCGCTGGGCTTTGGTGACTGGCGTGTGGCGACGTCGCTGATATCCGGTTTTGTTGCCAAGGAGGCCGTTGTCAGTACGCTTTCCGTGCTGACCGGCACTGGCATCGCACAACTGCATCTGGTACTCAGCAATTTGTTTACGCCGTTGTCGGCGGCCAGCTTCCTGGTCTTTACGTTGCTTTACACGCCGTGTATTGCGGCGGTTGCAACGATGAAAAAGGAGCTTCATTCAGCTTGGGCGACGATTGGCGTCGTAGTCATGCAGTGCCTTGTGGCCTGGGTGGTGGCGTTTGCCGCCTATCAGATAGGGAGTCTTTTGCTATGAGCGTCTGGGATTATTTGGTTTTAGCGGCGGTTGTGCTTGTGGTGTTCTTTGCGATACGTAGCATTGTGAAACGCCGAAAGAAAGGCGGTTGTGCCGGATGCAGCGGAAATTGCTCTGCATGCAGCCTTCACACCCTTGAAAAGCAAGGCGAAGTGTGTGAAAAGAAGCCGGAAGATGTAAACAAGTGATCAACGAATAGACTACATATGAAAACAGCCGGGACGTGCATACATCCCGGCTGTTTTTATAGAGTTCGGTCGAGGGTGAAGCCGACTTTATGACCGTTTCCATTTCAAATAGTTCGGCGCCATTGCCTTGTGTGGGTTACCGGCGCTGTTGCCGGAATTGTTGCCGGAGTTATCATTCTCCGCATTGTCGGATTTGTTTTCATTCGACGGATTGCCCGGATTGGCGAACGGTGTGTTGCTTGGAGGCAGTCCGGGGTTGTCGGGACAGTCCTCTCCTTCCAGATCGCAGAAATCGTCCGATTTATTTTCGTTATTGCCGGAATTTCCATTAGACTTCGTAGCGTGGACGATGTCCCGCACGGGTTCGTCCAGCCACTCGGTTTCGTCAAACGAATCCGGGTCTTCGGAGGAGTCCTTTAGTCGCTCGATGAGTAAGAGCTTTCCGGCGCTGGTCCCCATGCTGTGCGCCTGCGCAACGTCACCTTTGCTGACGGTAACGGACTCGGTGGAGAGATTTGCATGCGTGCTCACCCGGTTCTGCAGCGTGACGGCAAGTTTTTCGGCGTGAGCTTGGCTGGCAGAGTTTGACGCAAGCATAACGTAGTTATCGGCTTCCTCGTTCAGATAGCCATTGCTCTGAAGGTGCGCGATCGTCTTGTCGATTGCATCTCCAATATTGGTATTTAGCAGCTCTTTTTGCGAGAGCTGTGTCAGTATCGTTTGACCATCGTCGTTGACGGCGCTGACGCCGATTACGCGATCAAAGATATTGATCGTGTACTCGATGGATGGATTGACGTCGAGGCTTATAAGGCCATACGGTGCTTTATATCCGCCGATAATGAACAGAAGCAGCACGGCGGCCAGAGACGCGTAAGCCATCATTTTGCTGCGCAAGCCGGTAGCCTTTTTGTGCACGGTGACCGTCTGGCCGACTTCGTATTGTCCGCTGCGGAGCTTGGTAAAACTCCCGTTTTCTAAAAGCGCAACAGCATACGTTCTATGTGTCTCAACGATTGCCGCTTTCATAAAACTGCCTCCTTTCCAATAAACGTGAAATATCCTGCTAATTCGGGATAATCGCCCGAAAGTACGATTGTCGCCGTGATGATGTATTTTCTGTAACGATCCAGCAATTTTTTCGACAGGCCAACCTGCTGTATCAGCATCTGCATCGGCAGCTGATGTGTCCTGAAAAGCTGGTCGATCCGGTCGGGGTCGCACAGGAGGAACCGGACGGCGCGCGCACAGGCGTTTCGTGTTTTGTTCTGTCGAGGGGATACCTTCATCAGGTCGGAAAAGTCGAACCCAAATGCCTTACAAGTGGTGGATAGCGCTGCAATCTCTTCCTTTAACGTGGCATCCGCCGCGCGGACGCTGTTGCGCACAACGGCGTATTGAACGTCTGTCGATTCCAATTCGTCACCGGCGCCGTCAAACACATGTGGTGACACGGAAATCTCCTGCGAGCGGCGCGCTTTCTTTCGAAACTCATCGATCAGACTGCGACGGATGACCGCCTCGGCATAGGTTAAAAACGGTCCTTTGCCTTCGCGATAGGTGTCGATTGCCCTAGAAAAAGCATACAAAGCAACCGCCCATTCATCGTCGCTTTTCGTTACGAAACGGTGTGTAACGCGCGAAGCAATTTTGAGAATGACGCGTTCCTGGGTTTGGATGATCTGTTCTCTTGCGTGCTCATCCGTTGCAGCACGGATGGCGAGATTGTCGATCTCCGAGTGCATAGTCTCCTTACGGGTATGTGCGTTGGAATTATCGGCCGGACACTCCGGCCCATGTTTCTCCGGCGCAGACGACGCATTTTGTCCGCGCCGGATTTGGGTCTGGAGATTAGTTCTCGACTGCGGGCTCCGGAACTACCCCGGTCTCGGGATCGTGCAGCTGGAGCATATCCTGTTCCTGCAGCGGGAGGACACCTGCGGTGGTCAGCGCCTGATACAATTCTGTCTTGGCGTCCTTGGTGGCGTCCGCGAGTGCATCGAGGTCCGCGTCTTCGCCTGCGGCAGCTTCAGCAGCCAGCGCATCCTGATAAGCTGTCATAAGTGCTTCCAGAATGGCCTTGTTCTCGTCGGAATCGTCCAGCGCGGCAATCTTTTCGGCAATCGATTCAAGGTTGTCCTGCAGGTTGTTATATTCGTAGTTGTAGGTGTATTTCCATTCCTGCCATCCGAGGATACTGCCGAGCGTGAAGCCGGATTCGTCCAAGCTGTCCTTGAGCGACTTGCGGGCGTCCGAAGCGGCCTGTGCCAGTTCGCTCATGCCCTGTGCATCGACGTCACCCGTCTTTGCATCCAGCGCGGCGGTGTATTCGCCGAGCAGTGCCTGCAGTGCGGCCTTTTCGGTTTCGTCGGCCACGCTGTCGATCGCGAGTTGAATTTTTTCAACGGAAATTCCGTAATAATCCTTCTCACCAGCGGAACCGTTCGCATTGCCGTTGCTCTTGTCGGCCTTGTCGCTTGCCTTCTCATCCTTGTTGGCATGCGCGTTGCCGCTGTTGCCGGGCGCTTCGGTGTCCGAAGAGGATTTCGGGGCTGCAAGCGCGCTGGCACTGAAAGCAAGCACCATAGAAAACACAAGTACAAGCGTGAGGATGCGTGCAAAGCCTTTTTTCATTTTTGCAGAATACTGTTTCATTCGTTCAGTCTCCTTTCCCGGCGGTCGTTTTTTAACAAAAGTAATGCCGGTCACTAATGAATACGTAACAAGAGCTGAAAAAGTGGGGTGAAACAAAAAATTGCATAATTTTTATCTTGTAACAACTGGAGAATAACATATTTTTGCAATAAACAAAAGAAAACACCTGTATTTAGAATTTTGCAACACAACATATTGACAAACATCGATGTGAAGTGTATCCTTTAATACATCGAAATTGTTTGATGTGAGGAGAAACTATGGCAACCTTGTATGAAAAGGAAGCGAAGGTCATGAAAGCGTTTTGCGATGCAAACCGGCTTCGTGTGCTCGAGATGCTTACCACGGGAGAAAAATGCGCCTGCATGCTTCTGGAGAATTTGAATATCGGGCAGCCTGCGTTGTCCTATCATATGAAAATATTGCTTGAATCCGGAATTGTAGAAAGCCGACAGGAAGGCAAGTGGACGCACTATCGATTGAGCGAGCAAGGCGGCGCATATGCAAAGGAACTGGTGCGCGCATTTGTAACCCCGAAAGAGACACAGCAAGAAAGCGCCTGCTGCGGTAAATAAGCCAAGGCGGCATGAGGTAAGGAAGTTAACATGACGATTTTAAAATCCATTTGGGATTTTTTCCAATATCAGGTTTTGGCCATGAAGTGGCTGGATGCGTTGATTGGGAACGGACTTGGTGCGGTTGGCCTCGACACGGCGAATCGGTGGGTCGGCAGCCTGCAATTTTTTTTGTACGACGTCATCAAGATTACGATCCTGCTGTGCACGCTGATTTTTGTTATCAGCTATATTCAGAGTTATTTCCCGCCGGAACGCAGCAAGAGGATCCTCGGTAAGTTTCGCGGCATCTGGGCGAACTGCATCGCTGCGCTGCTTGGCACGGTTACACCATTTTGCTCCTGTTCGTCCATTCCGCTGTTCATCGGGTTCACGTCCGCGGGTCTGCCGGTCGGCGTAACGTTTTCGTTTTTGATTTCATCGCCGATGGTGGATCTGGGTTCGCTCGTTCTGCTAATGAGTATCTTCGGTGCAAAGGTTGCGATCATCTATGTACTTGTCGGGCTGGTCGTTGCGGTCATCGGTGGGACGATCATTGAAAAACTACGCATGGAGCGTTATGTTGAGGACTTTATTCTCACCGCAGGCAGCGTTAACATCGAATCTCCGGATTTGACGAAGCGTGACCGCTTGATCTACGCCAAAGAGCAGATGGTGGCGACGTTTAAAAAAGTGTTTCCGTATGTGCTTGTTGGCGTTGGCATTGGAGCCATTATTCACAACTGGATTCCGGAAACCTGGGTTGTTGCGGTGCTTGGCAGCAAAAACCCGTTTGGCGTGGTGCTTGCAACGTTGGTCGGCGTGCCGATGTACGCCGACATCTTCGGCACGATTCCGATTGCGGAGGCGCTCTTTTATAAAGGCGCGCAGCTTGGCTCCATCCTTTCGTTTATGATGGCAGTGACGACGCTGTCGCTTCCGTCCATGGTTATGCTTCGAAAAGCGGTCAAACCCAAACTGCTGGCACTCTTTATCGTGATCTGCACAATTGGAATCATCCTGATCGGATACTTGTTCAATGTGCTGCAGGGTGTGATCGTGTAAAGCGTCTCATATGAAGAAAAGACGAATTCCGTAATAAATACAACATACAATAGGAAAAGGAGAATATTATAATGAGACTGTTCAGCAAAAAGAAGAATACACCGGAAGCCGCATGCTGCTGCGGGTGTGGCGGCGAAAGCGCAAAGGCCGACGCAAAATTGACGGGTGACGCGCGCATCAAAGTGCTCGGCAGCGGATGCCCGAAGTGCAACGCGCTGGAGGCGGCGGTGAAGGAAGCGCTCGCTCAACTCGGCATGGACGAGGCGATCGACCATGTTACGGATTATGCCGAGATGGCGAAATACGGCGTGATGAGCACACCGGCGCTGGTGATCGACGGCAAGGTTGTTTCATTCGGCAAGGTGCTTAAAAAGGATGAGGTCGTAAAACTTCTGGAGGCTGCAAAATAATTCACACCCGAAAATATTTAAGTTGAGGTGCGTGCATGTTTACCTACATCCTCTATGGGCTTGCGATTGCCGGGCTTGTGATTTCGTTTTTCAAAGACCGGCGGAAAACAAAGATGGCGCTAAAGAAGGCATGGAAAGCGTTTGAAAATATCCTACCGCAGTTGCTGACCATTTTTGTTATCATCGGGGTTGCGATGGCGCTTTTGAAGCCGGAGACGATCCAGACGCTGATCGGGTCCGACTCAGGTCTCTGGGGCGTTTTTGCGGCTGCCGCCATCGGCTCAATCACGCTGATGCCCGGATTTGTTGCGTTTCCGTTGGCTGCGGCGCTGTTTAAAAGCGGCGCGGGGTACATGCAGATTGCGGCGTTTGTGTCCACACTGATGATGGTTGGCGTTATTACACTCCCGCTTGAAATCAAGTCGTTCGGCAGGCGCGCGGCGATCGTCCGAAACTCCGCCGCGCTGGTGTTTTCGCTTGTGGCCGCGTTTGTGATCGGGGTGGTATTGTAATGAAACAGTTTTTCAAACGTTACGGCGCCTTTTTGCTTATCTTGGCCGCGAGTATCGTTGCCGGGTTGATTTTTCCGGAGATTGGACGACTGAGCCTGACCAATACGGTGAACAACTTTAAGGAGATGCTCTCCGTTCTGCCGCCGATCTTCATCCTGCTTGGCCTTCTGGATGTTTGGGTGGATCGCGCAACGATGATGAAATATACCGGAGAGGGTTCGGGGATCAACGGCATTTTGATCGCGTTTTTGCTTGGCAGCGCGGCGGCGGGACCGCTGTACGCAGCGTTTCCCGTTGCAGGCGTCATGCTGAAGAAGGGCAGCAGTTTGTTCAATGTTTTCATCTTCGTTGGCGCGTGGTCGACGACCAAACTGCCCATGCTGATGTTTGAGGCGGCGAACCTCGGCCCAGTGTTCATGGGGCTTCGGCTTGCGCTGAGCATCGTCGGTATCCTGATCATCGCGTTTGTCACCGATAAGACGCTGACGAAACAACAACAGGAAGAAATTTATGAGCGTAACAGCTCAACAAAACCAAATCAAACTCCGCTGAAAGGTTGAGGTGAAGTTCGTGGAACAAAAGGGTTCCGGCATTGGCTTTTTTGAAAAGTATCTGACGCTCTGGGTGAGCCTTTGCATGGTGGCCGGTGTATTGATCGGCAAATTTCTGCCTGATGTTCCGGCTTTTCTGAGTCGGTTTGAATACGCAAATGTATCAATCCCGATCGCGATTTTGATTTGGCTGATGATCTATCCGATGATGCTGAAGGTTGACTTCCAGAGCATCCGCAACGTCGGAAAGAATCCAAAGGGATTGTTCGTTACATGGACGACCAACTGGCTGATCAAGCCGTTTACCATGTTCGACATTGCTTGGTTGTTCTTCTTTGTCATCTTCAAATCATTGATTCCGGCGGAACTTGCAAAAGACTATCTGGCCGGGGCTGTGTTGTTGGGCGCGGCGCCGTGCACTGCCATGGTTTTTGTCTGGAGCTATCTGACAAAGGGGAACCCTGCATACACTGTGGTTCAGGTTGCGACGAACGACTTGATCATCCTCGTCGCATTTACACCGATCGTAGCGCTGCTGCTCGGCATCGGGGGCATTTCGATTCCGTGGGACACACTGTTTCTGTCCGTCGGCCTGTTCGTCGTCATCCCGCTTGCCGGAGGCATGCTTACGCGAAGCGCGGTGATTAAAAAACACGGAGCGGATTATTTCAACAATCGATTTTTGCCGAAGTTCGGCAACATTACAATCGGTGGATTATTGCTCACGCTCGTGATCATCTTTTCATTCCAGGGAAATGTGATCCTCGAAAATCCGCTGCATATCGTGCTGATCGCCGTACCGCTTGTGATTCAAACGTTTTTCATTTTCTTTATCGCATATCTTGCAAGCAAGGCGTTAAAACTGCCGCATGACATTGCAGCGCCTGCGGGAATGATCGGCGCTTCCAACTTTTTTGAGTTGGCGGTCGCGGTCGCAATTTCGCTGTTCGGTACAAAGAGTCCCGTTGCATTGGTGACCATTGTCGGTGTTCTGGTCGAGGTGCCGGTGATGCTGACGCTGGTGAAAATTGCGAACAGGACGAAAGGCTGGTTCCCGAAATGAGCGGGTATTCCATTCGCGCCCTGACAAAGGCGGATTGGCCGCGCATCCGTGAAATTTATCAGCAAGGCATCGACGGCAATCTTGCAACCTTTCAAACCGAGTGTCCGAGCTGGAAGGTTTGGGACGCCGCGCACATTGATACATGCAGGTTGGTAATCGTGACCGACGGATTGGTCGTAGGCTGGGCGGCACTGACCGCCGTTTCCAGCCGTTGTGTCTATGCGGGCGTTGCCGAGGTAAGCGTCTATATTGACGCCAATGTACAAGGCAAAGGCGTCGGCACTCAATTGCTTACAGAGATGGTCCGCATATCCGAAAACGCCGGATTATGGACGTTGCAATCCGGCATCATGAAAAACAATGCGGCAAGCATCCGTATGCATGAAAAGTGCGGGTTTCGTGTGGTAGGATATAGAGAGCGCATCGGAAAAGATCGCTTTGGCGTATGGAGAGACACGGTGCTTATGGAAAAACGCAGCACGCTTGCACGATATGGCCGTAACATCCCGTCCACTGAAACAGAAACCGACAACCCAAAGGAGGGCATATGAAAAAAGTAGCATTCATCTGCACGCATAACTCCTGCCGCAGTCAGATTGCCGAAGCGCTTGGCAAGCGGCTTGCAGGCGACGTGTTTGAAAGCTATTCGGCCGGGACCGAAATAAAGGACCGGATCAATCCCGACGCCGTCAGGCTGATGAAACAGCGCTACGGTATAGATATGGAAGAGACGCAACGCTCAAAATTGATTTCGGAATTGCCGCCTGTCAATGTGGTTATCACGATGGGGTGCGGTGTGGAGTGCCCGTATCTACCGAGCGAACGCCGCGAGGACTGGGGACTGGAAGACCCGACCGGCAAGAGCGACGAAGAATTCATGAAGACCATCGACACCATTGAACGAAAAATATTGGAACTGAAAGCAAGTTTGCAGTAGTGAATAGCCGCCGACGATATTAGGCTGTCGGCGGCTATTGTTCTTGGTGCACATTTATTCAAACGATGTTAATATGGAAAGAGCAGAGGAACGCTGCGATTACAAAATGACGGCGTGTATCAAAAAACTCGGAGGCTGACGGAATGATTCGGATTTTGCTTACGGATGACGACGCGCGCATCCGCACCATCGTGAAAGAATACTCGCAGGCGGAAGACTGGGAGTTTGTGGAGGCAGGCGACGGCGAAGAAGCGCTTGAAAAATTTAAGGGGGAGACGTTCTCGCTTGTCGTGTTGGACGTTATGATGCCGCGGATCGACGGTTGGGGCGTGCTCAAGCAAATTCGTAAGACAAGCCAGGTTCCTGTTATTTTACTGACCGCGCGAAACGAAGAATACGACCGCTTGCTCGGCTTTGAGCTTGGTGTGGACGACTATATCGGCAAGCCATTCAGCCCGCGGGAATTGATTGCGCGCATCAAGGCGCTGCTCAAACGCTCCGGCGCGCAGGGCGGACCCGCTGAAAACTATACGTACGAAGGGTTGATTGTCGACCTTGCGGCGCGGACGACGCAGGTAGACGGCGAAAGCGTTGCGCTTACGCCCAAGGAATTCGATTTACTGGCGTTTTTCGTGTCGCGTCCCGGCATTGCGTTTACGCGCGACCAATTACTCAACCATGTTTGGGGATACGACTTTTTCGGCGATGCACGGACGGTCGATACGCACGTGAAGAGCCTGCGCGACAAACTCGGCGGATATCGCGAACTGATTGTGACAGTCTGGGGTACGGGGTACCGGTTTACCGGCGGAAAAACATGACCGACTCAATTTCTGTTTACAGGAAAGGTGAAAAGCCATGAAGCATCTCGTCAGCAAACTTATGATCGGCTTTTTAAGCATGGTCCTGCTTGCCGTAGCACTGGTTTGGTTGATTCAGGCCGTGTTTTTAAGTGATAGTTACCTCAACCAGCGGGTCGCTACGATTGAAGCGACACTTGCAGAAGTGGATGCGTTTGCGAGCACGGACTTTGCTGCGCTTGAATCATCACTTAGCATCAGTCTTTTGGCGGTCGACGAAGACGGCGCGACTGTCTATCAATCCGATACGCTGCCGATGCGCGGGTTGATATTGAAAAAGATACCCGAGATGATAGAGAGTGTTGACGACGGACTGCAGTATCTGCAAACAGAGTCGCCGGAGACACGCTATGCGCTGGTTTCGTTACGGGTGAACGACGGGTATTTGTTTGCGGTTTTTTCCATGATCGACGTGACGGAAGCTTCTCGTGTTTTGCTCCAGCAACTTTGGATTATCACCGCAGTACTGATCGCAGCGGCACTGCTGCTGTCGATCTTTCTGTCGCGGCTGTTCTCACGCCCAATCTTGCGGGTAACGAAAGCCGCGCACGAAATGGCCGCCGGTAATTATAATATCGTTTTGCCGGTTACGACAAAAGATGAGATCGGCGAACTGACGAATACGCTCAACGAACTTGGTGTGGAGCTTGGCAAGGCGGAAAATCTGCGCAAAGAACTGATTGCCAACGTGTCGCACGAACTGCGAGCGCCGCTCGCCATCATTCAGGGATTTGCCGAGACTGTTCGCGACATTACATGGCCGGATGAAAAGAAACGCACGGAGCAGTTGACCATGATTGCCGAAGAAGCGACGCGTCTAAGCGGGATGGTCACCGACATACTGGACTATTCCAAGCTGGAATCCGGCACGGAAGGCATTATGCTGTCGGAATTTGAAAGCGGACAAGCGTTAAACGAACTGGTCGACCGGTTTGAAATTGAAGCGGGCAAAAAGGACGTTGCGTTGGAATTGAACTGTTTGGACTGCAGGATTCGTTTTGACCGCGGTAAGTTCATTCAGGTAATGAATAATCTTTTGATCAACGCCGTCCAGCACGCACAGAGCCGGTCGGTCGTGCGTGTCCGCTGTGAAGAAGTGGATCAAGCACTGCGCATAACCGTTGAAAACGCGGGCAAACCGATCCCGCCGGAAGAAATTGGAAAAATCTGGGATCGATATCATCGCGCGCCGCAGTCCGGTCGGGCAGGAAGCCTTGGCACGGGGCTCGGTCTTGCGATTGTAAAAAGCATATTGACGCAGCACGGCGTGCAGTACGGCGTCTCAAGTGACAAGACAAAGACGGCTTTTTGGCTTGAGACGGTGCCGCTTGATTAGAACCATCCGACAGTATTCATGCGTGTTCACAAGAAAATAACAACATAAAGGCTCCGGTTATCCGGAGCCTTTGCGCTGAATGCATTGAGGTTGAGAGAGATTTACTCAAAAAGCAGGTGCTTGAAATCACCGAGGCCGTAGCCCATATCCTCCGCCGCGGTTTTGATAGTAGTGACTGATGGATAATTGTCAGAAAGCCCCAGCCGTGCATACACTTCGTCCAGCGACATGCCCAGCATATCAGCCACCTGCGAAAGACTCATCGAACCGCGAATATCGCCCGGTTCATAACCATTGATGGGAACATAGGATTCCGTGTGATCTTCATTTTCGATTGCGGGTTCGCCTTCACCGTAGCCGAAGGTGTCGGAGTCGAAAATCTCTTCTTCATCGCAATTTTCTTCACCTTCCTCCTCGTGGCTTTCTGTCGAACGGGTGTTGGTGAACTTATTGGCCAGCAATTGCATGTTTCCGGTGGCGGCGGCGATACCGATCGGCGCAAAGAACAGCGTCAGCGCAAGTATCGTGGCAATCAGAGGATGTATCGCTTTTTTGCGGGTAAATCCGGTGGAAAGAGCGCCTTTTTTGGGGCATACGTTGACGCATATATTGCAGTTGATGCATTCCATGTCCGTCACGCGTCCGCCTTTTGCGTCCATAACCTCCACATTCATCGGGCAAGCTTTGTTACATAGACCGCAACGGATGCACTTGTCGTGGTCGACGCGGACGGAATACGGGCTGACCTTGCCGATGACGCCGTAGAGCGCACCGACCGGGCAAAGGTATTTACAGAAGAACCGGTCGTATACAAGGGAACCGAGCAGCGTAACGACTAGTACGATGAACCCGATGAGATACGAGGTGATCAGCGCGTTAAAGTCTGCAAGGTGTCCGAGGGCGTTAAACGGATCGTATGGTGTAACCCAGAGCTCGCCCGTGATCCACGCCATGGCAATGGTCACCGCCAGCACGACAAACTTGAGATAACGCAACACCTTGTCGAGCTTTTGCGGTACGACGGGGCGCTTTTTAAAGAGCTTTCTGCCGAGTTTGCCGAAAAGCTCCTGTAAAAAACCAAATGCGCAGACTTGCCCGCAGAACGAGCGGCGCATCACGATGGCCAACAGCACAGTTGCGCCGAAGAGCACGAACGTACCGATCAAAATCCTCTTGAGGAAGGTTCCGACCGCGATGATTGAGAGCATGGACTCCAAACCACCGTAAGGACAAAGCGCATGGATGGACGGCGCGGCATAGCCGAGAGCGTGCAGCGAAGTCGCTGCCAGCACAAAAACCAGCAGGCTGCCGAGGGAGATCCAGCGGAGAATCTTGGAAGCGATACGCAGCCGTTTGTCCCGCTTATCGAATACGTTCGGGTTGGTTTCGGGTGTTGTGGTCATGAGAGATTACCTCCTGCATCAATGTTGGATTGACGTTCCCTTCTTGTATATATCGTGTACATAGGTATGCGGGGCGCTTTCGCGTTTTGCCGCTTCGGCGTCCCGCACGAATTAATTGCCTGGATGATCGAACTTTTTTACCTTACAGCTTGTTTTCAAAGGCATTCAGGTGACTTTCCGAAGCACGCATGAGGTCTTCGAACACGATGCGCACGTCGGACGGGAGATCCTCGCTTAGGAACGCTTCGTACATGTCGATGTTCATGATCTCCGCTTCAACGCCAGCTTCATACGCTTCCGTCAGGCTGGCGACCGCAGCAACACGTGTGCTTGCGTCGTCCGTCGGTACGGTGATGTCGTATTTTTCAAACAGCGGCAGAAGCGTTTCGATGTGCGTCTCCTCCGCGCGGATGATGTTGGTAAACGGGCGGATGCTGCCATAGGTACTGATGATGTATTCATACTCCGCATGCGCAAGATATTCGTCCTGCAAGGCGTAGGTGAGCATATCCGCCAGCGTCAGATCGTTGTCCGACAGAGCACCACTCGAACCGTAGCCCGCCAGGCTGACGTTTGTATCGATCTCGTCCGGTACATACGCATTTTCGCCGTCGTATGCCGTTTCGCCATCGGGAAGGATGCAGTCTCCGTCATAGCCGTTTGTGCCGTTATCGCCGTTGCGTCCGCCCTGATAGCCAACTTCGTAGGTTTCGGACGAGACGTCGCTCGCTTGATAGTTCGCCGCGGCATAACCGTTGTCGCTGTTACCGTTGCCATTTCCGTTACCATAAGCAACATCGTTGTCGTAGTTTCCGTTTTCAGCGGCGGTTGCGTTTTTTCCGCCCTGGTAGCCCGCTCCTGCTTCAGTATCGGCCGCAACGGTGCAGCCGGCCATAACCAGCGCCAGCAGAGCCAGCGTCATAACAGCAAATAACCATTTCCGTTTCATAATTGTTGACCTCCTTGTGGTCGTTTTGATGGTTTTATTATCGCGTTTAAATGTGATGAAACAGTGATGGGTTTTTTAGGGTTCCATTATTTTTCGGCTTTTGTGCGTTTTTTACCTTGGTTTTCTATGAAATTTAGAAAATTTTAGCAGTTTTTGGCTTGTAAGAAATAAGAGAATGGAGAATAGTAGTAAGTGATCCTATTATTATAATCGTATTATAAGAAAAAAACCATGTGGTTGGGTTGTATCATTAAAGTATCAAAAAAGGAGGGTACTATGAACAAAATAACCACATCCAACACGTCTACAAAAAAGAGCCTGCTGGCAGGTTTTCTTGACGAAACACGCGCCGCCTCCAGGCGATCCGACGCGACATCCGCCGTTCAGGCAAAAGCCGGTGGCAAGGCGGGCTCCGTTATGGGATCAACCGCAACCGACCCGAAACCGGTGCAGACCTTTTTAAGTGATGCACTGGAAAAAGCACTCGCCGCGACAAACGCGGCAAAGTCCGATGTGTCCACGGCGCGGGCAAAGGCCAGCGGGTTCACCGGCGCAACAGCAGGGCAAACGACGACCGCATACGCATCCCAACAGACGCAGAACCGATTGAAGGACGCAGTCGATGCGGCGATTGCTCAAGTCAACGCCATGAAAGCAACGAACGATTCTTATGTGGACGAGCAGACAGTGCGGCCGACGGCAGAACAAAAGCGGCAGGCCACACTTGTTGCCAGGCTGCCGGAGGATTTTCCGATTGATGAATGGGAAAGCCTGCCGACAAAGGCACAGTTGAAGAAGATGCAGAACACCCGTCTGTCGAAAACCGAGCAATGGGACTTGCTTAACACGAAAACGTCGATGAGCACGCTGAGGGGCATTGGCGAGCAGACGGCAAGCCAAACTGCCATGCTGCAAGCCGTCGTAGACCGGATTATCAACGGCGAAGTAACGAATTCGTCAAAATTAACCCCTTTACAGCAGCGCGTTCTTGATAGACAATTGGAAAAAGAGGAAGAGGCCATGCGGTCGGTGGCGGGGAGGAACGCGACACCATTGCCGGGACCGTCGCCATTAGCTGTGACACCTAATCCATATGCAGACGGTACATCAAACTCTGCTGCGGGAGAACTGCAGGATGAATTGGAAGCAATTGATAGTGATTTGCTTTCATCCGGTGGCAAACATTTGCTGGACTTAGCATTGAAGAAACTGAGCGATGATGACTTATCGGCGAATGAACTTTCTATCATAGAGGATTCGCTACTACGCCTGCAAAAAGAGGAACAGAAGAATTTAATATTGACGACCGCGGTTAAAAGTAGTCGTCTAAGCGCTACATGGAACACCAACATGATCAATAACCAAGATGATTATTCTCACACTCCGGGCACTTTTGGCGACAAGGGCAATATTGCAGACAATGGTTGTGGATTCATTGCAATCAATAATGCAAACCAACTACTGGGAGACGGTACCAATTTCATTGATACCTATGATGAATTGAACAGTCGTTCCAAATGGACGACCGTTCGAAATGGAGAATTGGGAATGAATCCATTGGTCGTGGGAAATTATTACAGAACGAAAGGTTACGATGTCGACCTCTATACCAATAGCGACGAAGTCCCGAACAATTATGACGCTTATATCATGTTTTACGGGTATACTAAAGAAACTGGGGACGGAAAGTATGGAGCCCACTATATTGCCATCGATTATGACAAAGAAACTGGCAAATTAATCGGGTATAATAACAATAGACGTGATGCAGTGGATAGCAAAGACCAGTTTTTGGAATTTATGCCGGATGATATCGGTTTTGACCTTTTCATTTGGGGCATAAATAAGCCGGATGCATATCAACCTCAAGAACTATTGAAAGGCTCATTTGCAAGATGATTTAGTGTAGGTTCTGAGCAGAACATAGCGGACAATTCATCGACAGAAAGTTAAGCTAGCTACGGGAGGAGCAGAATGAAGAAAATTAAAATAGCATTGCAGGCATGTTGTATTTTGCTTTGCATCGTCCTCTGCACCGGCTGTGTTATCACTGACCCGTCGTTCAACAATATGGATACAGATCGCTTTTATACCAACATCAAATTTGATGCAGGCGCGGATTACGGAAAGAAGACGGCGGTTTACCAGGATCGTATCTACTATCTGTCCGCGGAAGACGGAACACAGGGCGTATACAGCATGCGGCTTGACGGTTCGGATGTGCAGCTGGAGTTTGCGGCGGAGGACATCCGGGCGCTGGCGGTGAAGAATGACGGCTTCTATTATACCGGATTTTCCGATGTTGATAATAACATCAATGGGGACTATCGTCGCTTCCGGCTATACCATCGTGCGACAGCGCAAAGCGACCCGGTTGATCTCCTAAGCATAACTGATTTGGCAGAGGATTTGATGAGGGAAAACGTCTGGGATTTTTACATTGCCGCAAATGGATATGCTTATATCCGCATAGCCTCGGTGGGGTTTTTGGTGGCTAGAACCTTATTGTCTGTAATTACAATGGCTGATAAAGAAATCCTTACAGCATCGGAATACCAACTAAAGGTCGAAGATGATTGTGCGTTTGCTGATACTAATATTAGCGAAGGAATCATGCTGTATCAAAACAAGGAGCAATACGTCTTGATCGAGGAGAAAAACACGAATAATGAAAGTATTATATTTTTGAACGAATGGAGCGATGTTGCTTTATTTGATGCTGCAATTAACAGAACGGTTTTGCCAATAGACGCCGTTTTTCTTACAACAATTCAGCGTTCATACGCTACTGATGAACGCTGGATCCTCCGATTGTCCGAATCAAAGATCTTGTTCGGCACCGAAGCGGCGCTTGCGACGTATGATGTCGCAACGCATACGGGAACGGAGATCAGCTCATTCCCACCGGCGGAAAGTATTTACGCCACCTATGACACCGGCACGGACATCATCTTGCTGACCAAGGAGTTTCGAAGCGATCGATGGATTGCAAAAAAATTCCGAAAGGTTTTCGACATGACCAAGAAAGGCGAACATCTCTACCGGGCCGACTCCGAAAACGGCGAACGCACAAGGCTGCTTTCGTTGGGGCAGGACGAAGAATTCCTTTATGTGGATGACAACCTTGCCGCAAGTGGGACGGGAAAGATTGTCTCGCTGTACGATATCAGCGGAGAAACGGCGACGCTGCTCCGAACGATCGAGCTGGGCCATGAGATCGTTGATTCCGCAAATAAAGTTGATGCGGCCGGAGACTGGCTGTTCCTCTATCACTTTAATGATGTAACGGAGCGCGACGAATTGCTTGAAAAAGCGTTTATTGGTTAGGGTGCAATGGCAAAGCGGAGCGGACACAGTGCTCCGCTTCGCTTTTTTACAACTTTTGTGGATTAAAAGGTGTAACCAGAACGAGTGTTCAACACAATGGGATATCTATTGATGCCGCTTGGTGCTGCACCCTAAAGAGGAAACTTGAATAACGAACAGAAAGGCATTCACCAAACGCGCATTGAGCAGCTTCGGCTGAGTATGATAAAATCGATAGGTATGGAATTGTCTAGACCATAAAAAAAGGGGGGGCTATGGGATCAACACTTGTTAACTTCATCAAGAAACATGCTTTTTTATTGTTTTTGGTATTGACCTTTCTCATAAGCTGGGCCCCTTGGGTAATGACAGGGCAAAGCATGCTGGTTTTTGGGCCTACCATAGCCGGTATAATTTTGATTGTCATAACCAGAGGAAAAGAAGGTTTGCGCGATATCGTCAATCAAATTTTACGCGTTCAGGTACGCCTAAGATGGTGGCTTATAGCGCTTCTTCTTCCGTGTGCCGTTGCTTTTGCAGCTATCGCAATAAACGCGTTAGCGGGTAATGAAGCCCCTGGGTTCGAATTTTTCAGCGGCCAATGGCATCTTATTCTCCTGTTCTTTCTTGTGACCTTCATCGGCGGTCCTTTGGGTGAGGAAATAGGCTGGCGAGGCTTCTCTGTTCCATATCTGCAAAGAAAGACAACGCCGCTTCTGACAGCCTTGATTATCGGCATAGCTTGGGGAGGATGGCATTTACCTGAGTTTTTTACGGCAGGTGCGTTGCATCATCAAATGGGAGCCGTTTATATTCCACTGTTTGTATTGAGTGAAACTGCGCTGTCGATTATAATGACATGGCTCTATAACAAAACAAACAGTAGTCTTTTGATCGCGGGATTGTTGTTTCATAATGTCGAAAATTTTTGGAGCGTGGCGCTGACAACTAATGCAACAACGGATGCATTGCAAGGCGGACAGACTTCGGTCAACATGAATTTATGGATTCTGTCGGTAATCATATATACCATATTCGCGGTTGTGCTGGCGTTGTCTACCAAAGGGAAGCTGGGATACGATAAAGTTTCCGGAGAGATCATGGTAGATACGCCAAACTGAACAACCCTTCATGACCGCTATAGAGAATGACAATGGTGCAGTGTGTTTGCGTAGCTTCTACTCAATGTGCATATTGAGACAACTTTACAGGCGCTTTACGGCGGTTTTGGTTTTATGGTAACATATTACTATCAAACAGCATGCGGGGAATGTCGGATATGGAACTATTGTATCAAGAATATTTTGGAAACAGCATTTTAAAATACATCATCTTTATTGGCGTATTGATCGCCTGCATTGTTGTAATTCGCATCATTGGCCGGATGATTACGAGGGGAATTGCCGCAAGAAATGAAAAGACCAACAGTGCCTATGGCGAATTGGTCATTTCTGCGGTCAAACATTATCTTTTGCCGATCGCGTACTTTGCGGCGTTTTATTTTTGCACCAATTTGCTGACGCTTGACGACACGCTTACCGACGTGGTCGCCAAGGTATCCACACTGTTCGGGATCATCATGGGTGCAATCTTTCTTTCGTCGATTGCGGTCTATTCTCTTGGTAAAATACAGCGCGAAAAAGACGAGAGCGGTGCATTGGCGATTAAGTGGCTGACCAGCATTGCAAAAATTTTAATTTGGGCAATTGCACTGATTTTATTCCTCGATAACCTGGGTGTGAAGATTACATCATTGGTGACCGGCCTTGGCGTTGGCGGTATCGCGATTGCATTTGCCGCGCAGAGCGTGCTGACCGATATCTTTTGCTTCTTTACAATCTTTTTTGATAAACCGTTTGAGCTTGGCGACTTTATCATTGCCGGAGAGCAGACGGGTACGGTGGAACACATCGGCGTTAAGACGACACGGTTGCGTGCGCTCAACGGCGAGCAGTTGATTTTTTCCAATGCGGATTTGACCAGCTCCCGCATTCGCAACTATAAGACCATGCAGCAGCGCAGGGTCGTTTTTACGTTGGGGGTCACCTACGATACCCCGTATGGTAAGCTGAAGGAAATCCCAGATTTGCTAAAAACGATCATCGAAAGTGTAGACGGGGTTACGTTCGGACGCGCACATTTTTCTGCGTATGCTGCATACAGCCTTAATTTTGAAGTGGTTTATTATGTGCTGAGTTCAGATTATGATCAGTATATGGATTTAAACCAGCAAATCAACTTTAAAATCAAGGAGAGCTTTGAGCGTTTGGGTGTGGAGTTCGCGTTCCCGACGCAAAGCATTCAACTCACCAGCCCGGCAAACGCTCCTGGCGAAAACTAACGCATAATAAAAAAGGCTGCCGTTTGAATACGGCAGCCTTTTTTATTATGCGTTAGTTCGTAATGGGTGATCCATCCGGGTGATTCAAAGCGGGTTTTTTATGGAAACCGACGATAGTAAGGAATAGGTACAACCCGTAAAGGACCGGATAATAGTATGCGGTCCGCCCTTCCGGCGCCATGAGAATGATGGCTGCAAATTCTGCTAGCAGGATCAGAACAAATGCAATTGGGAACCAGCTTTTTTTTCGCAGTGAAACGCGAATGGCAATGAATAATGCGACGAAAGGCGCGAGCACGCGTACCACCATGGAGACATATTTCATGCCGGATTCGTAGAGGCCGAAAAGTTTGTTGACCGCACGCTGAAGCAATGAGTGCATGGTTCCACTAAAGGTTGTGGAGTCAAGCGTCCAGAAGTCCGTTTTTGCAAGTTTATCGCGGCCTTGCCCCCAGAGAATCTGAGAGGCCGTGTAGAGATTACCCATATCGATGCCAGCAGAATCGCCTTGATAAGAACTGTCTGTAAACGGTATCGGCAGACTGAGCGCTTCGCAAGCACTGTTGACCTGCGTGCTGAGAAACGGCTTGAGGTTGTGCAAAACAATGCGCTGATATGCGCGCATGAACGCAGAGATATCTTCATCCGGCCGACCGGAATAATTGATACGCCGACCGTTTGTCATGTTGTAATAACGGAAGCCCGCAAGACCGTATTCTTCCAGAAGGTTTAAAGGAACGAAGCTATCGATGACAGAGGAATCTTCATCCGCACCGTCGTATTTCAGGTTTGCGTTTTCATCGCGGTAAATTTCACGCAGTGCGTTCATCGCGCTGATAAGCTTGTAATTTTTACCCATGCCGTCTTCAGCGTTTGCCATACCGTAACTCTGTGGCAGCATAACGGCGACGGCTATCATGCAGGCGATACCGGTTAAAAGAACCGTTTTAAGCCATTTTGCTTTTCCAAGTGTAAGCAGCACGATCGGAAGCAGTAACAAGTACAGAATGCCTTCGCTTCGCCACACTGCGATTACGCCGAATGCCGGAATCAGTAATGCAAGCTGCTTCCTGCTTGGCGCGTTTCCGTCGATAAAAAGGAATAATATCTCGGAAAAAACATATAAGCAAAGAATCGTAAAGAGACAATTTCGGTACGGCGAAAGCCCGATATAGTAAGACGCGGGTACAGCAAACAACAGCAACGCAGGCCATGCACGCTTGAAGCCGAAGCGCGTGTTTAGTCGCGCGAAGATCGAAGCGATCAATCCGCAGAAGAATGCACATTGAACAAGCGGCAGTATCAATGGATGCGGAAAGAGCATGTAGCTTGCCGCATAAACGCATCCGGTCAGATAATGATGCCAGTAGAGCGGGATATACTGCGTTGCGTTATAATAGATGATCAGATCGTCTATTTCGTATTCGTACATTGCCGGATAGACAGAAACGGCGATGACGAATGTTGCGGCAAACAAAACGAGAAACGCGATAACGCCGGATTTCGGAAACCCGCCGCGAAGCGCGCGGATCAATATATGCCAGAAAAGATAAATCAACAATGCACCGAGTATTTTTGCGACGATATACGTCAGAGCAGAACCGAAACGATCGACGGGATTACCCGTAAAGTCGGGTACGGTGAATAGGACGGATTCATACAAAAACGATGCCAAAAAATGCGCACCTGCAAGAGCAAAAACGAGAATGCGCGCCGCCTTATCCGAAAGGATCTTTTTTTTCATAGGTTACAGACCTCCCTAGAGCGCCAGACTGTTTGGCTGCTGCAGAAACACCTTTAATTCCTCCGGTGTTCCGAGCACATGTACTTTTTTTGGATCTACAAGCGACATATAAACGTCCATGCCGTCAGAAATCAATAGATTATACATCGGGGCGATGTATTTTTCGCGCACACCGTCGTATCCTTTACCGTAAAGCTGATCGTATGTTGTTTTGTACAGCATTGCGCTCTTAAAATAATAGGCGCCAAGTGAGCAGTTGTCGGAGATACGTTCCTTTTCGCGTACGTCCGTCGCGCGCCCGTTTTTATCCGCCGCAACAAAACTCCAGTGCGTGCCCGACGCATGAAAGCATGGAATATAACCCGCGCCGCGAATTTGATCGAAACGCAGTTCGCCGGGTTCGATATAGGTATCGATATTGTAAATCATGATAGGTTCATTGGGCTCGCACAGGTCGGCAGCGAGCAACGCCGTCGTCGCCTGCCCGTCGGTCATGTGCTCCAGCTCCACGACAGACGGATGCGCAATGTGATACTTTTCAGCTTGCTCCATTAAAAAGGACGATGCGCCGTCCTGCTTGCGCACAATGAACAGCACCTGCTTGGCGTGCGGAAAATAATCGGAAAGGCTGAGCATAGACCAGTCGAACAGCGTGCGCCCGTGCGCCTTGATCTGATATTTTGGCATGTCATAGCCCGCGGCGCGGAAGCGGCTTCCGGCGCCCGCCATCGTAATGATGATATTCATTTGAGCTCCTCCCTGCCGCGTGCGCAGATGGCATTCAGCTCGTCTGGGGTGTTGTTTAAAAACTCGTCGGGACGCACGGTCCGGTCGTCGACGTAAAATCCGTTGTGTCCCGGCCAGGGTTTGCCAAACAAAATTTCATCATATGGGATATCCCATTTTTCCAGCCACGCCGCCATCGTTTTTGCGGTGTGTTTGTTGATGAGCCCAAGGTTGCCCCCATAGCTGTTCATATTGCGCGAGGTGTACAAAACGATTTTTGCGTCCGCGTCGTGATAGCGTCGAACTTGCGCGACCATGTCCGCGTACGGTACAAGATCGGCATAGGATTCGTCTTTTTGCTTGATGGGGCAGAGCGTCCCATCCACATCGATGATAAAGGTGTAAGCGTCTTCCATGTTTTTGCTTTTGTCCTCCGGAGTATTCGGCTTTCAGCCGGTAAAAACGTGCGTTAGTTTATGTGTTCAATTTCATCCATGATGCGGATTGCATTCAGGATGAAGCCGAGAACCTTGTGCGGGTTGTCGATGTGCAACGGAAGCATTGACAAAAACAAAGCTACCTCGCCCACCCGCACAAAGTGATAATCATACCCATTTTGCTCAATGCAGCGTTTGAATGCTTGACGATAAGCCTGGTTGTCAAAGGGAATCGACAAACGCAGATGCAGATCGTCATCGAGCGAAACTTCGTAAATTGCGCTGTTGAAGAAGTCGTACAACCCGCAGACCGAATGTGAAAGTTTGCATAGATCATAGTACGGGTCGGTCCAGAGCGCGGCTTCCGTCAGCGCACCCTTCGGATCGACGAACTTGAGTGTCTTCGTTGCACGGTCGAAAAGAATATTGCTAAAGCAGGGATCCCCGTGACCGACGACGGTTAGGGCCTTGCCTTTCAGCGCGTCGAATGCAGCGCGGTACAATGAAAGAAAGCGTTCGTAGATTGCGTCGATTGAGCCGTAGGACGTTCCGCTTGCAATTAGTTTGGCGATCGGTGCGTATTTGGGGTCGGCTTTCAATCTCCGGATACGATCTTCCGTTTTTTGCAGATATGTTTTGTCCGCCAATGCGGCATACTGCGCGCGACTGACGCTGCGACTTCCACGGCTATCAAGAAAATAAAAGAAGCGCTGCAGTACGTCCTCAAACTCTCCGGCGTCCATAGCGCCGTGTACGTACTTTATAGAGAGATTCGGGATATGCAACCGTTCCATGCGGTAGCTTGCCGTGGTTGCATCTTCTTTGTAATCAAACGGCATGACGAACCACATTTTCATATTGTCCGGCAACAGATGCCAGAATGTATACTCAGCTTTGATTTTTTCCCGATTATCCGAAGTCTTGGTTACGGTAAATTCGCTGGTTTCGAGATGATTGAAAAATCGCGCGTCATAACGGCGTGTCAGGCAGGCGACAAGGCCGTCGGCATCGCCGATGTGTACAAATTCGTTTCCGCTCAGTCGGATACTCGAGGCGGCAACGCTCCGCTCCGGTAGATTTGTTTCACCGGCCTCTTCTGCGTGGGTTAAAAATTGCATGTATTCGTCCGCGCACGGGAATGTGTAAAAAATAGGCTTTCCATCCTGCTCTGCCGCGTAAACCCGCTCTGCAAACGCACAACTTTTTATCGCGGTTTGCGCGGTGTCGCGGCAGGCGAAGATGAAGTTGGAAAAATAGTGCAGCACACGCACCGGCATGCCAAAACGGCTTTCTTCGGAGGTGACGCGTTCGCAAAGCGCCGGAATTTCATCCGGACCGTCCAACCGTAAGACGGTTAACTCCGAATTTGGTGCAACAGACGAAAACAGATCGAACATTGTGGAACGAATCAAACGCTTATCCATTTGGATATCGCCAAATTTTCGTTCCCCAATGATGTTCGTTACTTCCGGCAGCGGTTGAGCCGAATCGTCGTATACAATGATCAGTCGGTTCACTTTTCAGCGCGCCTCCTTTTTAAAATCAGAGCAAACAGCAACATCATGCCTAAAACGATTAGATAGCACAATGAATACAGCGCCAGATGCTCGTTGTTAAACGCCGTAAGCGTGGAATTTAGGTATGCAGCAATTTGCGAGGATGCATTTTCATGAGAAAATGAAGAAAGTGTATACACGCCTATCAGTTCGAGACCCCACGCAAGCAAAGAGAGGATGTACATGATAAACAATCGCCCGTGGATGAGCTTGCGCAGATACTGATATGCGTTATTTGCGTCCGAAAGCACCCTTAAAACGCGAACCGCGCGTGCAGAATGCTTTTGCGTGATCAAATAGTCGTTCCAGAAGCGGTATATGGACGGGAACGCCATCCATATGACAACGAGAATAACAAATGCCGCAAGCAAAAGGAGATAGAGCGACAGCACGGCGGTTCCCTTGAAAACAAGAAGGACAGAGAGCAATGTCAACAGTGCCGCCGTATCGACCAGTCGATCCGTCAACACGCGCACAATGCCGCCGGCATAACTGCCTATAACGCTTCCGTACAGAAAGATTCGATAAAACTCTCCGATTTTAAAGGGAATCGCTATATTGATGATCGTGGTTGCGGCATAATGACGCAGGTTTTCGGCATAAGAAAGCCTTGTGTCGATCATGATAATATACATGCGCGTCGCTTTGATTAGTTGAACAATCAGAGACACGACGAGCAACAGTGGCAAAAAAACATAGTGGGCGGCGACCACTTCCGGTATGCCTGTTTGCTTGAGCGTTAGTAAAAAATATGTATACGACACCAATATTAGCGCAAAAGTGATGCCGTTGATCCAGCGAACTTTTCTCATAGGCCCGCCTTCTCCGGCGGATCGGAAATCGAGAAGACTTCGTCCGCCTCATATCGTTCTCGCGGGATCTCCCGCAGTTCCTTTGTCATAAATCGCTTGCGGCCAAACGCATATGTAAACAACAGGCCCAGCACATTTGCCGCCTGCCGTGTGAGCTTTACGTTGGACACCTGATCGTCTTCGCTCCAGCGAATGGGGAAGAAAAGCGCGCTGGTTTTATAATATTGCAGCGCAAGCACCATGCAATAGTTAAATTGTAGATTATCGCAGAATTTGTGATAAAAATTGCTTTTGAGCATATCCACATGGTAAAGGTTGAGACCCGAACCAAGATCGTAAATACGCCTGCAAGTTACGGCGGAAAACAATAAATTATACACGTGGTTACCGAAGGTGCGGAAGCGGGAGTATCCTTCCAGCTTAGAGCCCTTAATAAACCTTGCGCCCAGACAACAGTCGTAGTTCTCATATGTTTTATTCTTAAGAACGGGCAGCAAATCTTCCAGATGTCCCTGATCGTCCCCGTGCAGAACGATCACATAGTCGAAACCGTGTTCGATTGCATACGAAAACGCAAGTTTGTGCGACCCACCGAGACCGTAGTTTTCACGGTTGCGCAGTAGTGCTACGGCGCACGGGAATCCGCCTTTTTGCAGGTGCTGTGTTACCGCTTGTTCGCCGTTATCTGTGCTGCGGTTGTTCACGATGATAACCTGATCGAGGTAGGAGCCCGCCTCGCCGCGCAACTGGTCAAGCACTCGTACAATCTGCGTTTCACAGTTGTACATGGGGATAAAGAGCAGGATACGCGGCTTCATAGGGTTACATCCTTTCGGTCAGGCGTTTGAGTACAATAAAATTACAAAACATCGTAATGGGTGTGATCATGATTTTTGTAAGGATAGCGCAATAACGGTAGAGCAACGTGCCCTGCGTTAATATATCGCGCAGCCAGTCGAACAGCGCCTGGTTTAAAAACGAAACGCCGGCCAGCAAAACAAACTGATATGCAACATACAGCGCATATTTCCAGTGCAGCGAAAGGCCGTCCTCGTTTTTAACAAATGTTTTTAACGTTGCCGTGAAAAAGACGAATGTGACCGCCGGGATAGCGGACAAAAAATTGGAGACGCCGGCGGAAACGCCAAGCACTGTGGTCAGAACCGTATAAACGGTAAAATCGATAATCCAACCGATGCCGGAAACCCCGATGAATTCAACAATTTGCCGAAAAAGGGACTTTTTCAACGACAAAATCCTCACAATACCAAATATGGAATATTATAGCATAATCATTTAACATACACCAACCATGCGTGTATCGATCAATATGAAAAAAAGCAGCCGAATTGTTTCGACCGCTCTTGCGAAACATGCTGGGGCTCAACGGTAATCTTCGCCGGAAAGAGAGCGCTTGTTACCATTGGATTTGTTGATCTTTGCAATTTCCTTAAACCGTTGCCGCTTTTGCCTTAAATACTCAGCCTGGTCTGCAGAACGGCTGGTTTCGCGCTGGAGTTTTTGATAGCTTTCCCATCGCTGCGATGAGAGTTCGCCGCGCGCGATTGCCGCCTTGACGGCGCAACCGGGTTCCGTTTCATGCCGACAATCCGAAAAGCGGCATTGACCCAAAAACTGCTCCACGTCCGAAAACGCTTCACCAAGGCCTTCTTCCGCTTCCCACATGCCAAGTTCGCGCATGCCCGGCGTATCGATCACCATAACGCCGCTGTCCAGTAAAATGAGCTGTCGGTGCGTTGTGGTGTGCCTTCCCTTGCTGTCATCTTCGCGGATGGAGTTGACGGTCATCACGTTCCCGTCGGAAAGTGCATTGACAAAGCTGGACTTGCCGACGCCGGATGAACCGAGCAGCACGATGGTTTTACCCGGCGCTAGATAGTCACCGAGCGCATCAATGCCTTTGCCGGTTTTTGCGCTGATGGCAAACACGTCCACGCCGGAGGCAACATGCTGCGCTTCAAGTAATTGCGTCTCGCAGTTTTCGACAAGGTCGCTTTTTGTGAGCACGACGACGGGAACAGCGCCGGACTGCCAGGAAAGCGCTAGGTAGCGCTCCAGCCTTTTGGGGTTAAAGTCGAAATTGAGTGACTGCATGATGAACACGGAGTCGAAGTTGGCTGCAACCGCCTGTTCTCCGATGCCGGGAGTCGGGCTGCGGCGCGCAAAATATGCGCGCCGCGGCAGCGTGTGGATGATGACGCTGTCTCCCGACTCGTTGTACCGGATCAAAACGAAGTCTCCCGTCGTGGGGAAGGCCTCCGTTCGGCCGTTATAGTAGGTGCTGGCCTTCAGCCGGGCAAAGCATTCGCCCGCCTCGCAGACGATTGCAAAACGCTCCTTGTGGACAGCGGTGACGCGCGCCGGTATTCCGTCGCCGTCGAACGTCGTCGACACCGCGTGCATCGACTGGGTGAATCCATATCGGCTTAAATCCATTTCTGCCTCCCATAATAGAATGACGAAAAGCCGTCTTTGCCAAAGCGCATAGACTCTTCAAACGGAGAGACCTTGGGGTCTGCATATTGCTCGCATCGCATCGCTTCTTCCAGCATGCTGAGGTTTGAACAGCCAAACTGGCCGAGAATCATTGTTGCCCTCAATGAGGGAAATATTGAAAAACCTTTTCGGTTTGTATACATGGTTTCCTCCTGAAACTAAATGTCGGTGGTGTTCCTGCAAAAAAGCGGCCATTTTCGGCGGACTTTTCTCTGTTGCGTGAAACGCGATAAGACGAATTAAAATAGTTTGCTAGAATCATAATTACCTCCAAATAATCGTTTGTTGTTGTGTTTGGGCATAAAAACAGCCGTGGAACGCAGCCTTGTTAAGACTGTGTTCCACGGCTCAGAATCAGATGTGATCGCCTTTTATGCAATTAAAAACGAGCACACCTGTTCGATGTGCCCGTAGAAATACTACAGTTTGTTCGAAAGGTTACGCCATAAGACGCATTGAGCAAATACAGAAAGAAAACGGACGTTCTCGTCTGCAAACGTGCACTTTTGCGTCTTCGGTATTCGATTGTTAGGCTTTCGCCACCTCGACCCGGTTGATCATTATGTGTTTGACTCCTTTCCGAATTTCCCTGAAACCGCTAAAAACGGCACACCTGAAATCCCTTACCGGCAAAGTATACCACAGGCAAATATACACTCGCAAGAAAAATATTCACTTCCGCAATACTTATTTTACAAGTGCGTTTGCCGCGGCGATCGCGGCGATGCAAAGCATGACACTGAGCGCAATATAACTCAGCCCGACAAACGCTTTTCCGCCGTCCATTAGACCGTGCGCCTCCAGCGCAAAGGTAGAAAACGTCGTAAACCCGCCGCATACGCCGACCTTTAAAAACAGCAGCGTGCGCGGATCGATATTTGCGCTTTTACCGGCGAACGCAACAATCAGGCCGATTAAAAATGCACCGACGATATTTACACCCAGCGTTAAAAGCGGAAAACCGCTGCTGTGCCGGACCGGCAGCAGGCTTATTAAGTAGCGCATAACCGATCCGAACAATCCGCCTGCACCGACATAAACACAATCCAAAAGAGTTTTCATTTTTTTGTCTCCATTACTCAATGCCGGAGGCCCGCTAGACAACTTATAAACGGAACAAACGGCCATTCGTTTTGTATCCTGGCGGGTTACCGCCGCATATGCGAAGAATTCTAGCACAGAGTCTGATTTGGCGCAACAAAACAATCCGAAACTTGTATTGATCAAACTCCGGATTGTAAATCTATTTTGTTTTGATCGGTTCAGCCAAGCTTTGCGCCGATTTTCACCGGGCGGTCGGGTTGAATCAGCACGACGCCCTGTTCGGCATATACGCCTAGTACAAGCACTTCCGACATGAAGTCCGCCACCTGGCGCGGCGGAAAGTTCACAATGCCAAGCACCTGCTTTCCGCAGAGTTCGTCCGTAGTATAACACTCCGTAATTTGCGCGCTGGATTGTTTCACGCCGATTTCATCACCAAAGTTCACCCAAAGTTTATAGGCGGGTTTTCGCGCCTTTTCAAACGGGAGCGCTTTGATAATTTCACCGACGCGGATGTCAAGTTTCAGAAAGTCATTAAATTCTGCCAAGTTTCGTCCTTTCAGGAATAAACATTATATCAAAATTCTGTATTTCATTGCGCCTGTCGGTCGCATTGAACGCTGCTGCGTTCTTTCAGCCGCAATGAGAGCGCAATTTTCATCAATCCGGTTCGCGCGGCTGTTTGGATGGTGTCACCGGAACGGATGCGATACTCAAGAACATTGACCGCGATGAGGCCTAAACGCTCTTTAAAGGCGTGCATTGTGGTGATCGGTGGCTCGATCATTTCGCATATCTGTACGTCGTCGAAGCCGATGACGGAAACATCGTCCGGAACGCGATATCCGCATTCCTTCAGCGCGCGGATGAACGTCGCCGCAATCATATCGTTTTCGGCAAAATAGGCCTCTACGGGGATGTTGCCTGCGTTGAACCATTTCATCATATCTTGATACGCTCTGTCCGGCGAAATGTCAACGTCGATCACGGACAGCGGGGCGAGGTTTTGATCCTTGTGCTCGGACAGTGAGAGCTTGACGCCAAGCTCACGGTCATCAAAGTTTACGATACGCTGCTTAGACCGAAGATAGCCGATTTGCTTATGACCGCAGTCGATCAGATAGGACACGGCGGATTTTACGCCGTAGGTATTGTCGTTGCCGACGCAGTCGACATATGCGGAAAACAGGAAATTATCAACGATTACGGCGGGGATATGGATCAGATGGTTCATCTCAAAAAACATATCCCGCTGTTTCTCCGTTATATCCGTGCCCAGCAGGATGATGCCGCTCGCATCGCTGACAATGTGTTTGATCTGTTCCTCCCATGGTTGATCGGCGTAAAAATAATGCACCAGCAGCCGGTAGCCGAAGTCTTTTGCCACGGCTTCCGCGCCGCGCATAACAAAGTTTGAAAACGTCGTCTGCTCGGCAATGCCGATAGCGGTGAAGATCACAAAGCTGATGATTTTTTTCGTTTGCTGCTCGGCCTGGCGCGATTTCGGGGTCATATAACCAAGCTCCTTTGCCACAGCGAGAACCCTGTCCCGCGTCTCGTTGCTGACACCGGGCTTCCCGTTCAGCGCCATGGAAACGGCGGCGGCGGAGATGCCAAGCCTGGTTGCGATATCTCTTGCGGTTATGTCTGCCATATCGATTCCTTATTTTTAAGCTTAATTTATTTTATTATACAAGTTCGAAGTTAAGAAGTAAAGCAGTTTGATAAACTGCAGCTTGCAGATCGGTTTTAAAGATAATATCGATTACATCTTGACAAAAGTGAGGAATTTAGTATGATTAATTTAGCAGCAAATCTATTAATAGTGAAAAAATAATAAATTAAAAATTAAGTTAATCCGCATATGAAAATCGTGCGGGAAAGGACAAAACAAGATGGCTGAATTATTCCCTGAAATCATAAAAATTCAATTTGAAGGACCCGAAAGCAAGAACCCTATGGCATTTAAATTTTATGATCCGGACAAGGTGGTGCTGGGCAAACCCATGTCCGAGCACTTACCGTTTGCAATGGCATGGTGGCACAATCTCTGCAATGCCGGAACGGATATGTTTGGCGTTGGCACTGCGGACAAAACTTTCGGCGCGCAGGAGAACGATATGGAGCGCGCGCTCAAAAAAGTGGATGCAGGTTTCGAGTTCATGCAGAAAGTCGGCGTGCGCTATTTCTGTTTCCATGATGTGGACCTCGTACCGGAAGCGGAAGACATTAATGAGACAAATCGTCGTCTCGACGAGATCAGCGATTACATGCTTGAAAAAATGAAGCAGACTGGCATACAATGTCTCTGGGGTACAGCCAATATGTTTGGCAATCCACGATTCATGAACGGCGCGGGCTCTTCCAATTCTGCCGATGTGTTCTGCTTTGCTGCAGCGCAGGTGAAAAAGGCACTGGAACTTAACGTCAAGCTCGGCGGCAAAGGATACGTCTTCTGGGGCGGTCGCGAAGGATATGAAACCCTGCTGAATACGGATATTAAATTCGAGCAGGAGAATATTGCGCGCCTGATGCATATGGCGGTGGATTACGGCAGGAGCATCGGATTCACCGGAGATTTTTACATTGAGCCGAAGCCGAAGGAACCAATGAAGCACCAATATGACTTCGATGCAGCAACGGCGATCGGATTCCTTCGTGAGCACGGGCTTGATAAAGATTTTAAACTCAACATTGAAGCCAACCACGCGACACTCGCCGGGCACACATTTCAGCATGATCTACGCATCAGCGGCATGAACGGCATGCTTGGCAGTATTGACGCAAACCAGGGTGATCTTCTGCTCGGCTGGGACACGGACGAATTCCCGTTCGACGTATACAGCGCGACAATGTGCATGTATGAGGTGCTCAAGTCCGGAGGTCTGACGGGCGGGTTTAATTTCGACGCAAAGAGTCGCCGTCCAAGCTACACGCAGGAAGATATGTTTTATGCGTTCATCCTTGGCATGGACACCTTCGCGCTCGGGCTGATGAAAGCTGCGGCGATCATTGAGGACGGGCGTATCGACGCATTTGTACATGACCGCTATGCAAGCTATACGGCGGGAATCGGCGAAAAGATCGTTTCCGGCAAAGCAACGCTGGCCGAGTGCGCCGCGCATGCGCTGGACATGAAGAAACCGGAACTGCCGGGCAGCGGCAGACAGGAATACCTCGAAAGCATATTGAACGGGATTCTGTTCGGCTGAGATCAGCAACAATCAGGGCTGCTGCTATTGTCGCCCTGAACACTATTTACGAGGTGGGGCATATATGTATTATATCGGTATTGATTTGGGCACTTCCGCTGTGAAAACGCTGCTAATGGACGGCGACGGTAAGGTGTTGAACATCGTTTCAAGGGAATATCCTTTAGAGTTTCCAAAGCCGGGCTGGTCGCAGCAGAAGCCGGAGGACTGGCGCAGCGCGGTCTTTGCATGCATTCCAGAGCTGACGAAAGGATTCGATGCATCAAAGATAGCTGGAATCGGTGTTGGCGGACAGATGCACGGTCTCGTCGTACTGGATGACGCGGACGACGTGATTCGCCCGGCAATTCTTTGGAACGACGGGCGCACGGCAGAGGAAACGGACTATCTGAATGACGAGATCGGTAACGCGCAGCTTTCTGAATGGACAGGCAATATCGCTTTTGCCGGGTTTACCGCGCCGAAATTGCTCTGGATGAAAGGAAACGAGCCGGAAAATTTTCAAAAGATCAAGAAGATCATGCTTCCGAAGGACTACATCGTATATGTGTTGACCGGCGTACACAGCACGGACTTTTCGGATGCAAGCGGCATGTTGCTGCTGGATGTGAAGAACCGCAAGTGGTCACAGCCGATGCTTGATCTCTGTGGGATAACGATTGAACAGATGCCGAAACTGTTTGAAAGCTACGAACCGGTCGGCACACTCAAACCGGACATTGCGGGTGCGCTGGGTCTACCGGAAGGCGTGACGGTGTGCGCGGGCGCGGGCGACAACGCCGCCGCCGCCGTCGGGACCGGGACGGTCGGCGACGGCAGGTGCAATATCTCCATCGGTACGTCCGGCACAGTGTTCATCTCAAGCTGCGGCTTCCGCGTCGACGACAACAACGCGCTGCATGCCTTTGCGCATTCCGATGGCAACTATCATCTGATGGGATGTATGCTTTCGGCCGGCTCGTGCAGCAAGTGGTGGATGGAGGACATCCTTTCTTCCAAAGACTACGCATCGCTGGAAAAGCCGATTACTAACGACAAACTCGGCAATAACCACGTATACTTCTTGCCCTATTTAATGGGAGAACGCTCCCCGCATAACGATCCTGCAGCACGTGGAACGTTTATTGGCATGACGATGGACACCACCCGCGCGGACATGACGCAGGCCGTACTGGAAGGCGTTGCGTTCGCCATTCGCGATTCCGTGGAGATTGCAAAGTCACTCGGCATTTCGATTACGCGGAGCAAAATCTGCGGCGGCGGCGCAAAAAGTCCGCTCTGGCGAAAGATGTTTGCAAATGTACTCAATATGGAGATCGACACGATCGAATCGGAGGAAGGTCCCGGCCTGGGCGGCGCAATGCTGGCGGCGGTCGCTTGCGGCGAATACGGCAGCGTGGAGGAGATCGCGGAAAAATTCGTAAAGGTCGACAAAACGATCAAGCCTGATCCCGAAATTGCAGCACGTTATGAAGTGCAGTATCGAAAATTTACCGCGATCTATCCCTCGGTAAAGGAACTGTTCCCGAAGATCGGATAATGTAGCAGAGTCACAAAAAACCGCCATGTGGCGGTTTTTTTTGTGCTGCAAATATGTTTTTAAGTTCAGCCCTCTTTTTTAATGCGATTTACCATGCCGTCCTGCATCTGGTAGATCACATCCATCGAATCCAGAATACTCATGTCGTGCGTAACGATCACTACACAGTAATTCTGTTCGTGTGCAAGCCGACAGAGGATATCGATGATATTGCGGCTGCTTGTACTGTCGAGATTGCCTGTCGGTTCATCGGCAAGGATCAAGTCCGTATCCATGGCGAGTGCGCGCGCGATGGCGACGCGCTGCTGTTCCCCGCCGGAGAGCATGGACGGAAATCGCGTAAAGACCGTATCTGGTAAATCAACGCGCAGGATCAGCTCTTCAGCGCGTTTTTTTGCATCCCTGGTAGAAATGCCGTGCAGCTCCATCGGGTACATGACGTTTTCCACCGCGGTTAAGAGCGGAAATAGCCGAAAGCTCTGATAAATCATGGCCACGTCGTTGCGGCGGTATGCGTCAAGGTCAAGGGAGCTTGTCGATTGATCGCGAAAAACCACTTTACCGGTTTCCGGCAAATCGAGTCCGGCCATCAGTGAGAGCATGGTGGACTTTCCGCTGCCGCTCTTGCCCACGACGGCATAAATGCTGCCTTTCTCAAACGTGCAGGTAATTCCTTTGAGCGCCTGCAACGTTTGATATTTGCTTCGATAGGTGTACGTTACGCTTTCTAGTGAAAGAATGCTCATATCGGCCTCCTCATTCTTTTTCGGACAAAATGGATATTGCACTTTTGCGGTTTTGTAAGAACAACGCAATCCCTGCGCCAAGCGTATAGCAGACATAGAATGCGTAAAGGTCAGGCTTCTCCAGCTGTGCTGCATTGCCAAACGATATCCATACAACCACGCCGATCAGCATCCCGGCGGCAAGCAAAAACAGCTGTTCATAGAAGAACGTTAGGAAAATTCGCTTCTTTTGTGTGCCGAGGCCGCGCATAATGGCAATTTCCTCCCTGCGGCTGTTGATCATCAAAAACGATGCGATTACACCGATGGTGCAGACCAGCACAAGCAGCACGGGGTATAGAATCTCCATATAGGTACTGCGCTGGGAAATGCTGCTGATGGATTCCATAAAATCTTTGTCTTCAATTGTAACGGAGACTCGGATGTCACGGTCTTTTTCCGGGCCGGAGAAGCCGACTTCTTCCAGAGCATCCTTAAACTCAGTAAGCTGCCGGGCGTCTTTCAAGGTAAAGCTGAAGGACGCGACATAGCTTTCGTCAAGCAAAGTGTCGACCAACTCCTGCGGCGCCAGAAGTGTAACGTCCGGATTCCAACGGCGCATATGCCCGAAACTGCTGTATCGTCCATAATCGGCGGTTTCACCTTCGAGCAGGCCGTCCAGCTCCAACACACCGGCGGAAAGCGGGCAATAGATATAGTCTTCACTTGCCTGCCGGTAAAAACTTCCGACCACTTTTAATTCCAGCCCGACGAACGCCGACTCGTTGACGTCCGAACTGCTATAACTCGTTCCATTGCGAACATAAATGCGAATCGTATCGCCAAGTGCTATGTCGTTGCTCGCCATAAACTGTGTGGAAACAATGCAAACAGGCTCCGTCCAGTTCTGTTCGGCAAATACGGATTCACCGTAATCCGCCAAAAATTCGCCGGTGAATTCACTGAAATAAAACTCAGGTGCTTCGACGACATTGTTTGTAAACACAACATACGGTGCCGTGGCGAGTTCGTTCATCAGGTTTTCAAGAGCGAATCCATTGCTTGGTGCGGGGACTTGCACCGCACCGCCGTCTGTTCCGTCCTGCTTCCTTGCAATGCCGAGGTAGCTGTAACGCTTATGGTAGGTGACCGTTATATCGTCAAGGTAATCCATATCGATCAGTTGCTGAACGTACTTGTTATGAATCAAGAGGTTACCGGCATATTTTCCGGCCATAGTCGTACAGTATCCGCGCAAGGTTGTCGTTTCATAGAGCGTTTGTTCGGCGGTTGCATAAGAAGCGAGCGTCGAGAGCAATGTTGCAACAAACATCAGCATGACGACAGCCAGCGCAGGCACGACCAGTGTGCGTGCGCCGTTACGGCGAATCGAAAGCATGGAATATCGTAACGCACCTTTTCCAGCGGTGGAAGAATGTTTTGGCGGGCGGTGATTTTGACTGTGAACCTTTGTCTGCATGACTCTGCCGCTGATCGTCCGCTCAGCGAAATACAGGCAAAAACCCAATGCCAGCAAAAATACCAGTGTAGCAACCAAAATGGCGATTGGAACGGAAGAAACGGGGATTGGCGTGAAATCCTTGGCAACGCCCAGATAACCGCTGCTATACCGAAGGTCGACAGATTGCAGCTCCGAAACGAACGAATACGCGTTTGTAATCAACTGCACGGCAAAGCGTGTGCCGATCCAAACACCGATGCAAACGGCAGCCAATGCAATCAGGCCTGCACCAAAGAGAAGGTATAATCGTGTTTCGGTTTTCGTTGTGCCGAAACAGCGCATTGTTTCAACCGTGTCGTGCTGCTTTTCAACAAACAGGAACGCAAAGAACAGTAAAACCACGACCGCTGCAACAAATGCAACAGCGGATAGCGCCGCGGATGCCCCGCGAATCACCCCGAGCGAATCCGCAACCGCCTGATACCCCTGATCATAGATGTCGATGGTTGCGCGCGCAGGCAAAAGCGGCAAAGCGGCTTGAACAAACTCTTCCGCGGCGCCGTTTTCCAGCGTAGCCTGGCCGAGTTTATAGATGTATTTTTCCGGCTGTGCGGAAACCGGAACACACGGTACATATACGTTGTATTCAAATCCTTTATAGTAATTGACGATACCGACGATTTCGTAATCGTCCGAGTTGGTAAGGCTGTCCGTGCCCCAGTAACAGTCTGCGGCGGGAAGCGCCGTGTTGTCCATTGTGTGCAGAGTAACGGTGTCACCAACGGAAAGCCCGCCCGCGTTGGCAAGGGTCTCCGTCATAACGCATACCTTTGCGCCGCTTTGCGCTTCTTGCTCGGTATACAACCTGCCGGAAAGCAGGTGCAGTTTTTCCTGATGGAACTCTTCCAGATCAGCTAGCGATTGTGTGCGGTAGACGTACACTTTGTTGTTCATGACATTGTAGTAATCCGCCATGTCCAGATAGATATTGTTCGGTTCGGTGTAAATTGCCTCCGGCGACTCGATCTGCAGACAGGGAGAGATGGCGGAACAAGCAACGCCGGAAAGCGTTGCGGCGTAACTGTAAAACGGAGATAGATGGATCGTCTGTAAGAAGGTCGACAGTCCTTCGGAATAACCGTGGATGACGTAATATGCATCCGGGTCGGGATCAAACTCGAAATTCTCGCTGTAAAAGAAAACGTGTTTTCCCTGCATATCGGTGCGATAGGAATAGAGACAATCAACAGTCTTGGCATAGAATTTCCCGTCCGTTTGATACGGGCTTGCTTCGGTGATGACAAGTACGTTATACAGCCGATAGGAAACGGACGTGGAATGTGCAACGAACCCGTCGATCATGCCGATGGAGCAGTCCGCGGGTTGCCAGAGCCGTACGCTCGGTAAGCTGGCAATGGTGTCGAAATCGATCTGCGATACTTCAGAAAACATTGTTTCATCATAGATGGATTCGTTGGGGTAATGATCGCCAAGATATTCGATAGACGCGATGGTCGTGTAGTTTTCGTCACAGTCACGCAGCATCTTTTCGCTTGCTGCAAAGGTGTTGACACCGAGATACAGAAAAGCGGCGACCGCTATAATCAATAAGGTGAAAAGCACCGTCTTGAGCGGCATGCGCAGAATACTGTTTCGGCTGTTGCGAAGGATCATATTTCGTACCCCGTCATATGTTTTGATGATGATCATAAAGAGTCATTGCATGACGATATTAAAATATTATAGCATATACGGTCGCCTTTTCTTTCATTGAATATGGAAAAATATACAAAAAACGAGGAAATTTTCATTGTGGAAAAGTGATTGTGCATTTTTAACAACCCGGAGATAGAAACTGCTTAAAATAAAAATATACAATTGGCGAATCCTTTTATTTTGCACAATATAGGGATATAATGAGCGTACATTATATGAATTGCAGCAACAAAAGACGATTCCGGAGGCTATATGGTAAAGCGTATTTGTGCTTATTGCATGGCGGCGATTTTGCTTGCCGGGCTGCTGTTGGGCTGCGCCAATATTTCTGCGGACGAACCGATGCAGCTCAATATTGCCGATTTTCAAACAGGTGAGCATGAACGGGATACGATATATGCACAAACATTCACTTACCGGTTTGTTGCGACGGATGGAATGACGTTTTGCATTGAAGAAAGTTTGATTGGGCAAGTAGATGCAAATGCGCTTTTTAGGATATTGTACGATGATTTGCAAACGATACGTGAAGGATTTGAGCGTGTAGAATCCGTGCAATGCTATATTGTGCGAAAGACGCTGAACCAAAGCGTATGTGCAACTTCGGGAGAGATTTTCTGCACGCCGGATGATGTGACCGACGGCGTCTACCGCGAAGGCCTGGTTTCGGCAACGCTTGGCATCACAGAACCATGGATTGCATACGGCACATATGCGTGGCTGTTTTTAGAAAAGACGGATGATGAGACTGTGGACGACCTTGCCGCCTATTATGCAAAAGAAGAAAATCTTCCGGCTCTGTCGCTATTTGCGGGCTATTTCAATTTTACACTTGCGGGACGACAAAGCGTGCGATATGCAAAGCAGACGGCTGCGGCATTCGCTTCTTACTTGATAGAACAATATGGAACTGACGCGCTGCTTTCGGCGGGTGTATCGGAAGAATACCGACAGTCCTGGCTGGAGAGCATCGGGGTTCAAAACGCGTATAGCGCGCCGTGCGATATAAGCTATTTAGACGGAGCACAATATTCTTCAACCGGGCGGTTCCCGCTGGTGGCCATCAAGGATGCGCACGTGTTTTCGTTTGCCTTTCCGCAAGGCATCGATTCACCACTGCTGGTGATGCAGTTCCTTGCCGATTACAATGTGCATATCGAACAAATACTGTGTCGAATTCAAGCGGATGCGCCAATCACATATGAAACTGTTTTGGCAAATTGGAATGAATCTTTGCAGATACAGATAACGGATTTAAGCAATATCAATTTTGCACCGGATGGATATGTGTACTGCGATTCTTCTGCGCTTGCCGTTCGAGGGACGCTTGAGAATATTCTCAAGTCAGAATCAGCGGAAAAGCTTTGGCTGTCACAAGGGTTGGTTTTTGCGTTGCCGGTCGTTGTGGAGCTGAAAACCGGCGAATGGTATCCTTCGTTTATGACGGACGCAAGTAGGTTGAATGGCGATATCGGTATATATCTTGCGGCGGTGCAGGAACAATATCTCGCGCATGCGGAATATCCCGAAAGTGAAGAGACGTTCAGCGATGCGGCGTTTTTTGAGGCGCTTGCTTCGGTAGCGCTGCTGCACCCCGAATATGATCTGTCCGCGTTTGCAATGGGTTCCCGGAGCGTTGCGGCTTACCGTCATGGTGAAAACGCCATAGGCCTTTACCCCGGCAAAGGGAATCAACTGACCTGCCTGCAGGCATATCAATTGACACGTTACCTGATAGATGAATTTGGCATGGAGACGGTGCTGGAATATTTGTACGGAAACAGTAGTTTCGACGATGCGTTTCAGGAGAGCTTTGCACAAAGCTACGGCAAAATGCTTGAAGCGCTACAGCAGGCGCAATAATTGCCGTCCGGCCGGCAAATGCGCGCGACAATCTCAATTCACCCACAGCAGGGACGAATAACAAAAAAACCGCAAATTCATGCGGTTTTTTTGCTTTTTTACTAATGCTATATTACCACAAATCGGCTCAAAATTCAAGACTTGTTCGGGTGGAGCAACGGCTGTATGCTGTGTGGATAAGGGGATGAACATTATGGAAAAATCTGAGGCATTGCGTTTCAGTCAGAAAGCAGAGCAGCGGCTTCAACGGCAATTGCATCAATGTAACATCGTCAGCGCCCGATTTGGATTGTCTTTAAGCGAACAGGGCATTGCTGCGCTGTCGCAGGCGCGCCGGGAGACGCTTGCAGAGACTGGCCGTGTTGAATTCGGCACAAGTATCCTTCCGGACGTTGTGGAAGCGTTTTGCGATTCGCCATACCTGATGCAGGACGAATACGAGGCGACGTTGACCGGCCTGATGGAAGCGTTCTATACATACAAAAACGAAACGCACGATCAGATAGCGGACGACGAACTGCTGAGCCGTATGCGGGCATGCTACGATGCGTACGAAGGCTCAGTGGATGCAGTGAGCGGGATGATGCTGGAACAATTGTACGGAAAAGGTTCTGCGGATGATTGTATTGACGGCGAGGCGGATGAGAATGAATGAGAAAAACAACCTGCAAGGCTACCGGACGCACGCGATAGGGCAGCAAACGCGTGAAGCGTTCGGCGAAGAGTTTGCGGTGCTTTTAGCGGAGCGTACGGAACGCTTTACGATGCGAGACAGCACGTCGGTGCGGGTTGAAACCGCCGAAGCGCTTGCACAAGGGATATTCTATTGCATCGATTTGCATTTGCGAACGGCTTCCGACGAGACGGAAGATACCGCATCGCTGAAAGCGCTGTATGAAGCGGGTGTAATGGACGCAAAGCGGTTGGCCAAACGGGGTAAACTGATGCTTAGACAGACGGAAATGAACCGCCCGCCGATATCAAATATTGGACTGAACGACACGCTATCCGCGCTGCCGTTTTTTTTCCGCCGTTACGATGCAGATTTTTTCGCGCATGAAATTCCGTGCGACATCGACTATCCGCTCTGTATTCCGATTTCGGAAACATTACTCGGTGTAGAGTACATAAACGAGTATTTGCGTCGGCTTATGCTGGAGCATGCGTTTTTACGGAAGTTTTCTCCGTCGCTTCTGGAATACGTGTACCAATCCCAGTACGGAGATTACGATGGACTGCTGGTCAACCTCTATGCACCTGTGGCGGAGGCCGCCGTCGGGCGCGCACTCGCGGGTAAATCTGTGAAAAATCTGTTTGTGGATGCGTTCGATCGAAATTTGATTTGGGAGCGGTTTGTGAATCTGCCGGACGAATCGGCACAAGACCTGCTGAAAAATGCTGCGTCGCATGTTTGCGATGAAGTGGAGATTACAGGTGATCTGGAGCAGGCATATTTAAAGCAAGCGGCGTTTGCATTGCTTCCGCGCATGCGGTCCGCCGTAGGGCCGGAAGGATTGAAGGGGGCGTTTGCTCCGGCAGAGCATATTTCACCTGAAAACAAGCCGAAAGCTGCATTTTGTGATGGAAGGCAGATGGATGATGTAAGGCTTCGCCGTTTGATTGCAGAATTACAGGACTGTCGTTATGTTACCGATCAGGTTGCGGAAATCCGCCGCTCAGTTCATTCCGTGCGGGATATTGTGGAGATATTGGACGCGATTGCTGCGGATGGATTATGTAATGCAATCATCGACAGTATGGATGAACGTGAGAGAAATGAACTAAGGAAAATTGCGGCGATGCGGATAGAAATGCATACCGAAAAGGGCGCGTGGGAAGGGAAACTTCGTCCGGCTTTAAAGCGGGACAATCCTATCGAATCGTGAAGCAAAGGCGGGGAAAGGAAAAATGCGATAGAGAAAAGTGTTGCATACAGCATACAAAATTTATAAAATAAAACTAATTAAGCAGGTTTATATGGAATAGATGGCTAACACCCGATATTAGTGGTTTAAAAGACAGTCGGGAGAGATATTACAGTAGGAGGCGGCATGCAAAAATACACAGGCAACTTGAATTTTGACCCGGTTGAAATAGCAGACGGTATCTTTTGGCTCGGTTATCCGGATGACAATGCCGGACTGCATTGCAATCCGTACCTGATACGTGAAGGCGATCAGGCGGTTTTAATCGACGGCGGCAATCGGGATGACTTCAGCTCTGTCATGCTGAAAATTCTTAGAACCGGAATTGAACCTTCTCAGATAAGCAGATTAATCTATCAGCATTACGATCCGGATTTATGCGGGAATCTGCCGCAACTGGAAGAGCTTATCGACACAAAAGAACTGCGCATTATTTCACATATGGAAAATAATGTTTTCATCCGGTACTACTCGTCAAGAACGCCAAAGCTCGATTACCGTGTTTTGCACAATCAGTTTACATTCGACACCGGACGCAAACTGGAATTTTACGGAACGCCGTTTTGCCACTCTCCCGGAAGCTTTATTACATACGATACGGCTACGAAAACATTGTTTTCCAGCGACATTTTCGGCAGCTATGATTCCCACTGGGATCTTGCGCTGGAGCTGACGGAGAACTGCGATGCTTGCGCCCACCAGAGGATATGCCCGCATAGCGGACAACGTTGCCCAATTTATGGCATTGAACAATTTCACAAACGCATTATGACATCCACACATGCGTTACAAAACGCGCTGAACGTTATTGAATCACTGGATGTTGAACGCATCGCGCCGCAGCACGGGAGCATTATTACATCGAAAGACGATGCGCGACGCGTGTTGGGATACCTGCGGAATCTGAAAAGCGTCGGCATAGACTATCTGGTGGCGGAGAACCAGCTATGAAACAAAAGCAAAGCGCATTGGGGAAGAACGCAAACCTGAATAAAAATGCCGTCCAGTACCCGGAATTTGCATTATATGTGTTGGAAAGCTTTGCCGGCAGCGTTGACACAAAAATTCAGAACGATCTGATGACCCGTCTGATATTAAGTCACTCTGTAATTGCCCGGGAACTGGAAACAACGGCGAAGGAGCTTGAAAAACGCGAAGCGGCGCTGAACGAAGCACAGCATATTGCGATGCTTGGCCGCTGGGATATTGACTATATAAACAACAGGAGAGAATGGTCACGCTCGCTTGTTGAGATTTTAGAAACCGATCCAGACAAAATGCCGACGAGAGAACTGTTTCTTTCGCGCGTTCATCCGGACGATCGGGCGCGGGCAAGCACAATCTATACGCAACTGCAGGAAAAACGCGGAAGCTGGACGCTTGAATTGCGTCTGCTGATGGATGACGGCAGGGTGAAATGGGTATATCTACGTCTACGAACGGAGTTTGATGCGCAAAACCGTCCGGTTCACGGATTTGGAACGCTTCAGGATGTAACCGTGATGAAAGAAGCGGAAGAGAAACTCGAACGCTATAATAAGCATTTGGAAGAGATGGTTTCGGACAAGGTCAAAGAAATTTCGGAAGCGCAGATGTCCACAATCTTTGCGCTCGTAAAACTTTCGGAATCGCGGGACGACGACACCGGGGCACATATTGAGCGAACGGCGAGCTTTTGCAAACTCCTTGCGGAGAAAGCGCGCCGGCATCCGGCTTATGCAGATCAAATCGACGATGTGTTTTCGGATTCCATCTACAAAGCCAGCCCGCTACACGACATTGGGAAAGTTGGCATTTCGGACGCCATTTTACTTAAACCCGGAAAGCTGACGCAAGAAGAGTTCGTGATCATGAAAACCCACGTGGATATCGGATATCAAACGTTGATGAGAATCGGACAGCATTATAAGAACAACGCGTTTTTAAAAATGGGGATAGATATTACGCGATATCATCATGAAAAATGGGACGGCACGGGGTATCAAGAGGGATTGTCCGGTGATGCGATTCCGCTGTCGGCAAGAATCATGGCCATTTCCGATGTCTATGACGCACTGCGTTCAAAACGCGTATATAAGGAAGCGTACTCGCATGAAAAAAGCTGTGCTGTTTTGATGGAGTCGAGGGGAAGACATTTTGACCCACGACTTATTGATATATTCATGGAAGCAAACACCGAATTCGAAACACTGTACAATAGCCTGTCCGGACGGATAGATTAGAGCCGTATTATCCGGCAAGGTTTATTTGTATGGCGAGCGAGCAATTGAAACTGACCGTCAAATCACATTCATGCGAGGGCGTAATTATATGACCAACGAGCAGATGAAGCTGACGGTAAAATCGCTGTCCGCCGAGACATGGCCGGATTTTGAAGCGTTGTTTGCAAAGCACCGTGGCGTTCGCGATTTTTACGCTGCATGCCGCGCTGAAAGAAATTTCCCGCCGCGGTGGAGGCGTTGTCGAGGCGTTTCCACTGGATTCGCCGAAGATCAAGCACAACGTGTTCTCCGGTTCTGCGGACATGTACAGGTGCGAAAGTTTTGTTGAAGCAACGAGATTGCGGCAGACACCTTGATGATGCAAAAACGTGTGGCACCAAGAGAAACGATCTGAAACATTCACGGATGGAACAAACGGGAGAGAAACAAGTATGCTGCATTTGCCATACGGGCACACGACGGTTCCATTGAATGAAACCGGTACAACGGTTTTACGATCCAGAATTGACGAACTGAAAAGCAACCGCTCCGGTGAAGAATTAGTCAAGGATGCTATGGCGCATCCTATCGGTTGCATTCGTCTCAACGCACTGGCAAAAGGCAAAAAAAACTGCACACTGATCATTTCCGATCACACGCGGCCCGTGCCAAGCCGCGATATCCTGCCGCCGATGTTGGCGGAACTGCGAGAGGGTAATCCTGATATCAAGATCACGCTGCTGGTTGCAACCGGGTGCCATCGGGGCACAACACGTGACGAACTGGTAGAAAAACTCGGAGAAGAGATTGCCGCCACAGAAGACATCGTCGTCCATAATGCGGAAAACATTGACGGGAACGTTGAAATCGGGGTGTTGCCGTCAGGTGCGCCGCTGGTGATCGACCGGATCGCCGTGGAAACCGATCTTTTGGTTTCGGAAGGTTTTATAGAGCCGCATTTCTTTGCGGGTTTTTCCGGTGGACGCAAGAGTGTGCTACCCGGTGTGTCCGACCGGATTACAGTGCTGGGCAATCATTGCAGCGCGTTTATCGACAGTCCGCTGTCGCGCGCAGGCATACTGAAAGACAACCCGATCCACGGCGATATGATCGCCGCGGCGAAGATGGCAAAATTAGCCTATATCGTCAACGTCGTTATAGACGAAGAAAAACAGACGGTGGCCGCGTTTGCGGGTGATCCGTTGGGAGCGCATGCGGCGGGGTGCGCGTTTTTACGTCCGTACTGCGAAGTTCGTGCAAAACAGGCGGATATCGTAATTACGACCAACGGCGGAGCACCGCTGGATCAAAATGTGTATCAGTGTGTAAAAGGACTTTCGACTGCGGAGGCCGCGGCAAAAGAAAACGGTATTTTGATTATAGCCGCGGAATGTGCCGACGGAGTTGGTGGAGACAATTTCTACCACTCGCTCAAGGATTGTGAAAATGCGGAAACGCTGTATGATACTTTTATGGACACGCCGCAGAACGAGACGATACCCGACCAGTGGCAGAGCCAGATTCTTGCGCGTATTCTCAAACACACGCGTGTAATTTTCGTTACGAGAGCGGAAATGGAACAGACGATACGGGATATGAAAATGGAATATGCACCGTCGCTGGCTGCGGCGCTGAAAACGGCACGGCAGATAAAAGGCGACGACGCTTCCGTTACCGTCATTCCCAACGGAGTATCTATGATTGTCCGATCTGATAAGTCGGTGGATTAGAAAGCAAAGCGCGACGGGTTTGCGTTTTATAAAGATGTTTTATAAGGCATAGGGACAATCATAATGGGATTGTGTCTGTGTTTTTTTTGTGTCGCGTTGACGAATGCGGCGGAACGTGCCTACAATGAGGGAAAGAGGGCAGCAAAATGCAGCCGAATCTTTGGAATGATCAGAATACGACAGAAAGGCGGTATGGTTTATGCAAAAGGCCGTTGAATATATTGCGCGGTCCGCGGGCAAGATGATGCTGGACGCGACAAAGACCGGAACAGGTGTACACAAAAAAAGCGGGATCGGAAATTTTGTTACGGACTGCGACGAGGCGATACAGGCTTTTTTGCAAAAAGAACTCACACGTGCCTTATCGCAGGCTGTGTTTGTGGGCGAGGAAGACGGCGGAGGCACATATCGGCCGGACGGCTATTGCTGGATTGTCGACCCGATCGACGGGACGGCAAATTTCATTCGCTCTATGGGATACAGTGCGGTTTCAATTGGCCTCGTGAAAGACGGCGTGCCGGAACTGGGCGTCGTATACAATCCGTTTTCGTGTGAAATGTATTCTGCGAAGCGCGGCAACGGCGCTACGCTGAACGGAAGATCGATCCATGTGTCACACCGTCCGCTGAAGGACGCCATTGTCACGTTTGGCGCAACCAGTTATCAAAAGGATTTAACAGACCGGATGTTTCGAACACTGCGCGGTTTGTTTGACCACTGTGAAGATTTGCGTCAGTTTGGTGCAGCGTCGCTGGATATTTGCCGCGTTGCCGCGGGGCGGCTGGATGCCTTTATGGAACTGCGGCTGAATCCTTGGGATTATGCGGCAGGAATGTGCGTTCTGCTGGAGTCCGGCGGACGCATCACAACGGCAGAGGGGGAAACGATTCCATTCGACTCGGAAACAAGCGTGCTTGCTGCGAACGATGTTTGCTATAATGAAGCGCTGTCTATTTGTATGCAGGCACGCTGATACACACTGTATATAACGTTAGGAGCGGCATTTGTACAGGAATATTGTCGTACCCTTACCAGGGTACGTTTTTGTTTCGTATTTTTTCGGAAAAGCGCGGATTAGGTCGGCCAACTTGGAAAAGCCGTATGTTTTCGGATCAAAATCCGGCAAGACGCGTTTCATGTAGGAGCCGGCGGCGCTTAGATTGACCCAGCCGTCCGCATCCTGATATTTATCGCTGGCGGTCTTTAGAAGTCCGTGGATGTGCCGAATTCCACTCTGCTGCGTCTTGGTCGGGACCACGGGCAAAACAGTCTCAACCTCTTCGGTTTCAACCGACGTCGTACTGCGCGTGGATTTTGCGCTTTCGATCAGATTCTGCGTCAGGATAAAGTTGTCGCATGCATTACGGAACGAAGGCGGCGTTTTATTTTCGCCGACGCCGAATACGTATACGCCCGCCTCACGCAGACGGATGGCCAGCGGCGTATAGTCGCTGTCGCTGCAAACCAGCACAAACGCATCATACATGTTGGTATGCAATAAATCCATCGCGCCGATGACGAGAGAGATGTCGGTTGCGTTTTTGCCAGTGGTGTATGCAAACTGCTGCTCCGGCTTGATTGCAAGCTGCTTTAGCATTTTTTCCCAGTTTTTCAACACGGGATTTTTCCAGTCTCCGTAAGCACGTTTAACGACAATGCGTCCGTAAGTTGAAATTTCTTCCAAAACAGATTTAAGCTTGCTCAGCTGTGCGTTATCCGCGTCAATGAGCACGGCGATGTTTTCTATATATTCGGTTTTATCCATATTACTATCCTCTCTGTTGTGGGCAGTGATGCTTGTATACGATCAATCATTGATAAGCGCAAGTATGTATATCATAGAATAGTATATCACATTATGCCGTTACAATTTTTCGAGAATGGAGAAGTCCGCATCCCGGCTGCATTTTATCGTTCTATTACATACAGGAACATCTTACTATCATTTTGCCGTACAACCTCTTTTTCCAAGTGCATACCGGCTTTTGTCGCCACGGATTCGGAACCCTTGTTTCCGGGCTTAATCAGCGCAATGATTCGATGAAGACATTTTGTGTTAAATGCATATTCGATCAGTTTTTTGCTAATCTCGGTTGCATATCCCTTGCCCCAATGTGATCTGTCGATAACATATACGACTTCGATTTCCGTTTTTCCTTCGACCGCTTTCATAAGAAGTCCGCAATGACCAACCGGGTGATTTGTTTCTTTTTCAATAACTGGCCAAAGACCATATTCTTCAATAAACGGATCGTCCAGATTTTCCGCAATGTCTTCCAGCATTTGCGTTCTATCTCTCGGCCCGCCCAAATAGCGGGTGATGTCCGCATTTGTCCAGAGATCGACAATAAACGCTTGATCCGAGGCCTGAATGTTTCTAAGCAGAAGCCGTTTCGTCTCCAAATTCATAACATGTTGCTTTTTATCAAAGTTGTCACTCATAGGAAATTTCCTTTGTATCATCTTGTGGAAAAGCTGCTACTTTTGTTTTTCAGCAGTTGTTGATCGATCGACTCTTATTGGGCATTATAGCATATGAAAATATAAGAGAAGATATCAAAAGTCAGCACAAGTGGCCTGAGAAAGCGCTGTGTGTGCATAATCGGTGGAAAAACACAATCGGTTCAACTATAATGGACATAACGAACGACAAGCGGAGGCCAATCAATTGATTCTGTTTTACTTTTCCGGTACTGGAAATTCAAAGTACATTGCCGAATATTTTTGCCGTGCAATGAGCGCGGAATGCCGATCGATTGAAGAATCGATGGACGCGGACGCGCTGATTGCGGCGCATGACACCATTGCGTTTTGCTATCCAATTTACGGCTCTTGCGTGCCGCGTCTGATGCGCGAATTCGTAACGGCGCATGTGGATGCGTTGCAGCCCAAAAAGCTTATTGTTTTCTGCACGCAGCTGCTTTTCTCCGGCGATGGTGCGCGGGCACTGACGGACTTAATGCCGGGCAGCGCAGAGCGCGTGGTCTATGCCGAGCATTTTAGAATGCCGAACAACATTTGTAATTTTGGGATGCTGTCCGTAAAGAACGGCGCGCAAAACGCGAGGAAACTTCGTGCGGCGGAACGAAAAATGCAGCGCGCATGCAAGAACATCCAATCCGGCGTTGTGAAAAAGCGTGGGTTCAACTGGTTTTCAAAACGACTCGGCATGTCGCAAAACCTGTTTTGGCCGAAAATGGAAGAAACCTACCGTTCGTCGGTTCAGGTGGATCCCGATTGTATCCAGTGTGGCCTATGCGTAAAACAATGCCCCTCAAAAAACCTGACGCTCGGTAAAAACGGAATTGAACAACACGACAACTGCATCGTTTGTTACCGTTGCGTCAATTCGTGTCCGAAGCAGGCGATTACCGTGATGATACACGCAAAGCCAAAGGTGCAGTACCGTGGCGTTTCGCAAGATTTCCCGCAAAACGGTTGACGTAGAATATATGATTTTAGTGAAAAGGTGTTGACAATCATTCCAGACAATGTTAGTATGCTCGAAAAGAAAAACCTTTGATTGAGAAGAGTAATCCGCTTTGGCGAAGCGTAAAGAGAGTCGGCGATGGTGGGAATCCGACCGCGGAGCAACGGATGAATGGGCTCATGAGGGTCCGCTAAATCCCTGACAAACGGGGACGATACGGAACGGTTTCCGCACGTTACAGCGGAGCGCGTATGTTGGTACGCGGCAGAGTGCGTTCGGCTTATGCCGGGCGAACATAGGTGGCACCGCAGGAATTTCCATCCTGTCCTATCGGAAATTGATAGGACGGGATTTTTTTATTTTCAACACTGGGAAAAGGGGATGTATAAGGATGTTTAACCATCTGCCGGGCAGACGATGGCGCAGCCCGTCGAACGCAGTCCGAAATTAACAAAATTAAAAAGTTTTAAAACAAAAGGAGATAAAATCATGAATCGCAAATTGAACATATTTTTCACCCTGATGCTGGCCGTACTGATGGTCCTGTTCGCATTTGGGGGCTGCACAAGCAGCACGCAGACGGTGGAAGCTACGGAAGTGCCCACGGCTGCGGAAGCAACAGAAGAGCCCGCCGCGGAAGAAACCGCCGAACCGGCAGAAACCTATACCGTAGGCATTCTCCAGTTCGGCAGCCATCCTTCGCTGGACAACTGCTATGATGGCATCGTTGCCGAGTTGAACTCCAACCCGAACATCACGATCGACCTGCAAAACGGCAACTTTGATTCCGCAACCTGTGATACGATTGCCAAAAACATGACGGCAAAGGAATATGACATGATCATCGCAATTGCGACGCCGGCGGCAACGTCCGCATATGCGGCGACGGCGAACACGGATATCCCTGTTATCTTCAGCGCGGTTTCCGATCCGGTCGCGGCGGGTCTTGTGGACGACATGAACGCGCCGGGCGCAAACTGCACCGGAACGAGCGACGTGCTCGACCTTTCGGCACAGCTGGAAATGATCCGCACCTTCCAGCCGGATGCGGTCAACCTCGGCGTTTTGTATACGACCAGCGAAGCAAACTCCGTTTCTCAGCTGAAGATGCTCAACGAAATTGCGCCGGTTTACGGTTTCACGGTCGTTTCCCAAGGCGTGCAGAGCGCGGCGGACATCCCGCAGGCGGCTGCGACGCTTTGCGCACAAGTGGATTGCCTGACGAACTTCACGGACAACAACGTTGTCAACAATCTTGCGATCCTGCTTGAGCAGGCAAACACTGCGGGCGTTCCGGTATATGGTTCCGAAGAGACACAGGTGACCGCAGGCTGCCTGGCCTCCGTCAGTCTTGACTATGTAGCACTCGGCCGCGTGACCGGCCAGATGGCACTGGACGTACTCTACGGCGCGGATGCTTCTGCAATGGCGATTGAAACTATTACGGACGCGGTGCCCGTGATCAACACGGACGCACTTGCCGCCTTCGGTATGACGCTTCCGGACGAATATGCCGGTGCGGCGTTTGTCACCACGTCCGCTGAGTAATAAAGCAACGTTACTAGAAAACAATGTGCGGAAGGCCGTAGTCTCGGTCTTCCGCCAGCGTATTTGGATCGATATTCAAAGTTCGCGCCGATGCTTTGGGGGCGCGCAAACAAGACTGGAGTTCCTAAATGGGAGTAGTGATTAACGTTTTAAAAGTCACGCTGGAAGAAGGGCTGATGTACGCGCTTCTCGCTTTCGGCGTGTATCTCACCTATAGCATCCTGGATTTTCCCGACCTTTCGGTGGACGGGACGATGCCGCTTGGTGCCATCATAACGGGCGTGCTGATTCTGCACGGTATCAATCCGTGGATTTGCCTGCTAGCGGCGTTTCTTCTTGGGGCTGCGTTCGGCAGCGTGACGGGCATACTGCATGTCAAGTTCAAGATTCGCCCACTGCTCAGCGGGATTTTGATCTATACAGCGCTGTTGTCGGTGAATCTGGTGATCTTATTTTTATTCAACGACGGCAACAGCGTTGCATCGTTTTTCAGAAAACCGACGATATTCACGGCGTTTCCGGCAAGTCTTCTCCCGGAAACCGTCGAAGGTTTATACATTCGTCAGCTGATCGTGAGTTTGTTTTTGGTTGTCGTCTGTAAGATTTCGCTCGACCTGTTCCTGCGTACAAAATGCGGCCTGCTGCTGCGCGCAACCGGCGACAATGCGGGCTTTGTGACCATGCTTGCACGCGATCCCGGACGGAGCAAGATCACGGGTCTCGCCATCGGGAATGGATTTGCGGCGCTGTCCGGCTCGGTCATTGCACAGGCAAAGGGATCTGCAGACCAGCAGATGGGCGTCGGCATGGTTGTGCTCGGCCTTGCGTCCGTCATCATCGGATTGAGCCTGTTCAAAGGTTTTCGTCGAATTCGTCCGACGACGGCGGTTATCTTCGGCAGTATTGCCTATAAGGCGTGTCTCTCCATTGCTCTGGCGCTGGGACTTCCGACCGAGTACCTGAAATTGTTGATGGCAGTCCTGTTCGTGCTCGCTTTGATCGCGGGCGACAAACCCGTGCTGAAAAGGAGGGTGAACCATGCTGCTTGAACTGCGAAACATCCATCTGAATTTCAACGCCGGAACGCCCGACGAGATGAGGCTGTTTGAGGACTACTCGTTCAGCGTGCCGGAAGGTGAGTTCGTCAGTGTGATCGGTTCCAACGGCAGCGGCAAAACCACCATGCTGAATCTGATCTGCGGGACGGCGCAACCGGGAGCGGGGAAGATCGTGTTTGACGGCAAGGATATCACAAATGTTTCCGCCGTAAAGCGCGCAGCTTGGATTGGACGCGTGTTTCAGGACCCGAAGGCGGGTACCTGTGCGCACCTGACCATACTGGAAAATCTTGCTCTGGCGGACAATAAGGGGCGCGCTTATAATCTTGGCCGCGGCGTGCCAAAGAACCGGCGTGAACATTACAGCGCGTTATTGTCTCAGTGCGGTATGGGATTGGAAAATCGTCTGGATACACTGGTTGGAACGTTGTCCGGTGGACAGCGGCAAGCGCTTGCGTTGATCATTGCCACCATGTCCGATATCCGACTTTTGATTCTGGACGAACACACCGCGGCGCTTGACCCGAAATCGTCCGAAACGATTATGGTGCTGACGAACGACTTGATTCAAAAGCGCGGTATTACGACTGTGATGGTTACGCATAATCTGCGCTACGCTGTAACGTATGGCGACCGGCTTTTGATGATGCACCAAGGAAGATCGGTCGTAGACAAGCGCGACGAAGAGAAGCGAGCGATTGCGGTGGATGATCTGCTAGACGTATTCAACGACATCAGCATCGAGATGGGCAACTAAACGCCGGCAATCAAGGCAGCAACGAATTTTCCGGCGGACGCACTCGTTTTGACAGGCGAGGTGAATATGACAATTGAACAAACAAAAAGCGGGACGCAAGTTTGCATCCCGCTTTGTACGTTATCCATTTTGCAATGTCTATACAGAGAAGCTTAGCCCTTGAAGTCGCCCGGCAGAATCAGGTCGCCGTACTTATCCTTGGCGGCGCTGATGCGCGCGATGGCGGCATCCCAATACTCGAAGATTTCATCGGGCGTGCCCGGGTCCATCTTCTTATAATATGCTTTGGCGCGCTCCAGCTTGTTGATCCACTTTGTGCAGCGGAACGTGAAGAGCATGGTGTACATTTCCTTCGAGAAGTCTTCGTCCAAATACTTCTTAAACATAGCCGCCAAATCTTCATACATGGGGATTTTGCCGGTCGGGGTATCATATGCGTCAAATTCGCCGTTGATACGACCGTCTGCCCAGTGCAGCCAGATCTTTTTGGCCAGCTTGCTGGTCGTGTAATGACCGTTTTCATCAAGCATGAAGTAGTTCGTGCTGAAGATTTTCGGGGTCTTCTTAACGTTTTCGCCGAACTTGATGTTGTTGAGCGTATACTCACCAAGCGGGTAGGAAAGGAAGTCCATGTTGGCCATCGGGCTGGGCGTGCGCACACCCTCGGCACCCAGTGTGGCGCTGGTCGTTTCCGATTCGAGCGTGGCGGCCTTCATCAGAATACCGTCTTTCCAGCTGGGGGATTCTTCAATGGGAACCGTCGTGTCGCTGTCGCGGCCGCCGTAAAGGACGCCTTCGACCGGCACGCCGTCTTTGGCTTCGAAACCAGCTTTGTCGATGTTGTCCAGATAATCCAGACGCATGGTGTAACGTGCGTTCGCGTGCGCGAGACCGACCGTATTCCCTTTGCTGTCTTTGATGCCTTCTGTCCACGCACCGAAATGGTTGCGGCCTTCTTTCGGGGTGTCAACGCCCATGCCGAGCCAATAGGGCTTGTCGTCCGGCCCTCTCAGCACGTTGGAGAAGATAACTTCCTGATCCTTCATGAGGTTTTCATAAATAACCGGGTCGTCCTTGGCGTTGACGTCTTTGATGATACCGAACATGCCGAACTCGACGTTGACAGCGCGGAATTCACCGTTGATGTTGCGGAAATAGGCAATGTCGTCGCCAACGATTTGTTCGCCGGGGATCATGGCCGTCGATGTTTTGCCGCAGGCGGACGGGTACGCGCCACAGAAATATGTTTTGCGGTCTTTATCCTTGTCGATGGCCGCCATTACAAACATATGCTCGCAGAGCCAGCCTTCACGACCGGACTTGTTGATCGCCAGTCGCATCGAATGCTTCTTCAGGCCGACGGAGTTGCCGGCATACTGATCGTTCATGGAATAGACGATGTTGTTCTGGGTATCCATGTAGATCCTGCGCTTATCCAAATTGAGCGAGTTGTTGTTTTCGTCAAGTGCGCCGGCCGAATGGACAAAGCGGAAGAATTCGCCTTTTTCGGCATCCTTCATCTTGAGGAAATGGTTGTATGCCGAGCGGTAGAGGATGCATTCCGAATGCGCAACATACCAGCTGTCGGTAAACTGGACACACGGCATCGTAAACGGGCTTTCCGTCGGGCCTTCCGAGAAGAACAGAACGACGGCGTCTTTACCCTGCATAATTCCTTTGGAGATATCCATGATCTCCTTGTATCCGTCTTCGTACTTGATCGAGTTGAGCGAACTCATTCTTTCAAGGTTTTCATCGTACACAAGGTAGCGGGTGTTCTTCTTATCGCGAGCTTGGTCGCCGTATCCATCCCAATGAATGGTCTGCTTGGAATTGGCAAGATGCTGTTCTTCGCCTTTTGCAAGAGCCTGGTCGCGAACGAACTGGATGTCCTGTTCGCTGTCGCTGCATACGTAAACGGATGCAGGATCACAGTGCTCAATAAACGTTCCAATAAATTCAGAAACTTTGTCGTTGTTTAAAGCTACCAGTTTTGCATAGCTTTCTTCACTCATCCGACTTTTTAATACTTGGTCATACTTTGTACTCATAAGCGCTCCTTTTCAGCTTTATTGATCATTTTGAAACATAGGGATATTTTTAATTTCACGTTGTAAATGCGTGAAATTGTTTAACGATACAACAAGACGACGGTATATCATCTGAAAATTGTCTGTGTTGACTGACATATTCTTGTAAAATAATCATGTCCAACACGTCCAACTTCCACAAAATAGATTATATCACAAATAATCAAAAAGTCTAGAATTGTTCAACAATTCAAAACCGCTTTTATTTTGGCAGTCATACCGCGGTTTTTTATAACAACCAATTCTGGCAGCACGGAAAAAAGGAGCCCACACGGGTTCACAGCACAAGTTCCAATTGCGTGGCTGTTTTAGAAATCCGATTTATGGTATCCTGCTGATAAGAGGTATTTTTCTGGTGGAGTTACAAATCAACTATCGTTGGAGAAAAGATTTTGAAAAAACCGCATGTAAAAAAGAAGAAACAGGAAAGCCCGTTCCAGCAGTATAGGGAGGCGCTTTCGGACGGCGAACGTGAAAATATTTCTCGCTATTTTTCGCGCTGGAGCGAACATGTTGCGCTGAGCAGAGCCATGAAGGCGGCGATGCGAACCGATTTTGAATCGGCGCTTTTATATTATAGCGCCGCAGGGACGCCGCTCGATCAGGCGCTTATACGGCTGGACATTGAAAATCTCGGCGGGTTTTACGCGAGACCGGCCGTGCAGTGGTACCCGCTGGATGACGCGGCGAAGATCTATCCACTTTCGATGAAACAAAACGAGATGGCGGTGTTTCGGCTTTCCGTATATTTGAAAGAGGCTGTTGTGCCGGACATCCTCCAAATAGCGCTGGCGTTTACCGTCAAACGGTTTCCAAGCTTTGCAACAACGGTTAAGAAAGGCTTTTTTTGGCACTATCTGGACGCGGCGAAGCGACGCTATGCAGTCGAGCCGGAGACGGACATCCCATGCCGTCCGCTGAACATTGCGGCGAGCGGGTCGCAGTCGTTCCGTGTGCTGTATTTTAAAAATCGTATCAGTGTGGAATTCTTTCATGTTATAACGGATGGCACTGGCGGCATGGTTTTCTTGAAGACGCTAACTGCGGAATATTTGCGTTTGTTGGGTGTAAGTATTCCGCCAGAAAGCGGTGTTTATGATCGCAACGAAACGCCGTATGAATGTGAAACGGAGAATGGCTTTGCACTTGCGGAAAGCTCAGAAAAAAACGCCGGTTTTTTAGACAAACCCGCCACGCAGATGAGCGGACGGCTTTCGCATATGAAACCGTGTAAAATTTTGCATTTCCATTTCGGTGCAGCGGAGCTTAAGGCTGTCGCACGGAAACACAACGTAACCATCACAACCTTTATTTTGGCGCAGATGTTCGTTGCCCAAAAGGGCGCGACCGACGAACGTGGTGGAGAAATCAACATTCAGGTTCCCGTAAATATGCGAAAATTTTACCCTAGTGAAACGCTCCGCAATTTTGCACTTTATTGCGGCGTCCGGCTGCCGCTGCGGGAGATAACGAATGTGGATTCGATTCTACCGGTCGTTTCCGAGCAGCTGGCGAAGAAAACGTCAAAAAGCGTGATGAACGAAATGATGAATGCCACGCTTCGCATGGTTCATTCTCTTCGCTGGGTTCCTATGCTTGTGAAGAAGCCAGCCGCAAGTATCGTTTACGGCTTTCTTGGCGATAAGATTTTCAGCAACACGCTTTCGAACCTTGGCGTTGTTGCGCTGCCGCGGGAGATGACGCCGTATGTCGATCATTTTGACTTTGTTCTCGGCACGGCGAAATCAAACCGGGCGTCCTGCACGCTTGTGACCTTCGGAGATGTTGCGACATTTACAATTTCAAAACTGACGGCCGATCCGTCATTTGAAGAGCGATTGTATCGACAATTTATCGAAGCCGGACTAAAGCCGTGCGTGGAAGGGAGCGAGCTGTATGGATATTAAAATCGTTTATCCGGGCGTGAGCCGAAAGAATCGGACGATGCCGGTGATGAAGGTCGTAACGAAGTGGACGTTTCTAGTTGCGGCATACGCGTGCCTGATCAGCAATCTTTATTCCGGGGGAAAAGCATGGAGCATCGTTGTGCTCTGGTCGCTTTGGTTTCTTTGGTCGCTTTTGTTCGCGCCGGACATGGTGGAATATAATCGCATTAGTCAGGCTTCCAAAGTGCTGGCGTACTCTTGCATTCTATTGATACTGATCAACGTATTGCTCGCGCCCGGCTGGGCGGCGTTTGTCGTACCTGTTATTTGCTTTGGTGGATTGCTCGTTATCGCGGCACTGTTCTTTACGGATTTTGAAAAACAGCGTCAGAACATGATGCCCATGATCTGGCTGCTTGCGGGGTCGATTCTGATGATTATCATTTCGCTTGCAGGCTGGCCGGAAATGAGCTGGCCGATGGTCGCCATGGGCACAACCGCATTTGGCATATTGATCCTTTGTTTTGTGGTGATGGGACGAAATCTGCTGTTGGAATTTAAAAAGCGATTTCACACAAAATAAATGAATTGACACGCACAATCCGTGACTGTTGCGCAAGGTTCGGAATTTAAACCCTGCATTACATATAATATATAAAACGCTTGACAATTTCAGGATCATATATTATAATCCAACCCAATACGAAAAAGCGACGACAGGGAAAAAGTAGGGGCCGTTTTTTGTGCTAAGAGAGCTTTCGTACGGTGTAAGAAAGCGACGAATGCGGGTTTGAATTCATCCCAAGAGCCGACGATTGAAAGAGACAATTCTCCGTAGGTTGATACGGGAGCGCCCGTTACAGCGCGAGGCGGTTTTTTGACCGCCGGAAGAGTCCCGAAACCGCGAGGCGGCGGGAGAAAAAAAGGTGGTACCGCGATTCAATCGCCCTTTTCCGAGAGTATCGGAAGAGGGCGTTATTTTATCCCCGGATTCACGGGAGGTAAAAAGTAAATGGAGGAAAAAACTATGAAAAAAGCTCTTGCTATTTTAATCAGCGTCCTGATGTTGGTTGTCGCAATGGCAGGCTGTGCGCAGAGCACGCCCGCTGCAGAAGCAACAGAAGCGCCCGCCGCGGAAGCGACGGAAGCCCCCGTGGCGGAAGTAACAGCCGCACCGGAAGAAGCGCTGTCGTTTTCTATCGGCATCGTGCAGATTGTTGAGCATGCAGCGCTCGACGCCGCGCGCGAAGGCTTTATCCAGGCGCTGGCCGACAATGGTTACACCGAAGATGTGAATGTTACCTATGATATTCAGAATGCACAGGGCGACCAGTCGACGCTGTCCACGATCGGCGATCGTTTTGTCAGCGAAGAAGTCGATTTGATCCTTGCCATCGCGACGCCGTCTGCCCAGACCATGGCGAGCAAGACGACCACGATCCCGATTCTTGGCACAGCCGTAACGGATTATGAAGTCGCGAAACTGGTCGACAGCAACGTAACCCCCGGCGGCAACGTCACCGGCACGTCCGATATGAACCCGATCGCCGACCAGATCAACCTGATTGTGGAGCTGTTCCCGGAAACGGAAACAATCGGTTGTATCTATAACGGCGGCGAAGACAATTCCGTGCTTCAGGCGCAGATCGCCAAAGAGCAGGTAGAAGCCCTCGGCAAAACCTACACGGAAATCACGGTCGCTTCCACAAACGACGTTCAGCAGGCAATGCAGACGCTCGTGACCAAGTGCGACGCAATCTATATCCCGACGGACAACACGCTTGCATCCGCAATGCCGATCGTCGGTGAAGTTGCCAACACTGCAAAGATTCCTGTAATCTGCGGCGAGTCGAACATGGTTGCCGCCGGCGGTCTTGCGACGCTTGGCATCAATTACTATGATCTCGGCTACCAGACCGGCCTCATGGCGCTGAAGGTTCTGGCTGATGGCGCGGACATTTCGACCATGCCGGTTGAGTTCGCAACGGGCTTCGACGCAGCCTTCAATGCGGAAACAGCGGAAGCCATCGGGTTAACGATTCCGGACGAATACCAGTCCGCAATCATTTCCACGGAAGCGGAAGGTTAATCAAACAAAAGTCAAATCTCATGAATAAAGCTTGAGTCGGGCAAGCGCCTGCGGACGGTAACGTCGGCACGGCGCTTGCCTGAAATGGGCAAAAGACGTTCGGCAAAAAATCATAATTTGAGGTGTATTAAATCATGTGGAATGAAGTAACCGGCGCAATTGGGCTGGGACTGATTTGGACGCTCATGACGTTCGGTGTGTTCATCACATATCGCATTATGGATATTGCGGATTTGTCCGTTGAAGGCAGCATCACGATGGGTGCTGCCATTGCGGCAATCTGTATCATAAATGGCATCAATCCTCTGCTGAGCCTGCTGTTTTCGTTTGCCGGCGGCATGTTGGCGGGGTTTTGCACCGGTATTTTACATACCGTGCTGAAGATTCCCGCACTGCTCTCCGGAATTCTTACGATGATCGCGCTTTGGTCGATCAACCTGCATATCATGGGTAAGGCAAACGTATCCCTGCTGCGGGTGACGACGGTGTTTTCGTATGTCATGGAACATCTCGGTTTAGAGAAGAACATCGCCGTCATCGTGGTTGCCGCCGCGTTTGTACTGGTTGTATTTTTATTGATGTATTGGTTTTTCGGAACGGAACTCGGCTGTGCGGTCCGCGCGACCGGCGACAACCCGAACATGGCGCGCGCGCAGGGAATCGACACCAACCGGATGAAACGGCTCGGTCTCGTGCTCTCCAATGGACTCGTTGCGGTGTCCGGCGGGCTGATTGCACAGAGCCAGTCGTTTTCGGATATCCAGATGGGAACGGGCGCAATCGTCATCGGCCTTGCATCGCTGATCATCGGGGAAGTGATCATTGGACGCCGGACATTCCTCCGCTCCATGATCAGCGTTATCTGCGGCGCGGTCGTATATCGCATGATCATTGCCGCCGTGCTCCGGCTCGGCATGCCTGCCAACGACCTTAAGCTCTTTACCGCGATTACGGTTGCGATTGCTCTGTCGCTGCCGACGATTCAAAAGCGGATGCGTACGAAGAGCGCAAGGAGGAAAACGTCATGCTGAAGCTGAATCATGTAACCATTGTTTTTAATCCCGGCACGGTCAATGAAAAGACTGCGCTGGACGACGTTAGTCTGCATATCAATCAAGGTGATTTTGTAACGATGATCGGCGGAAACGGCGCGGGGAAATCCACGCTGCTCAACTGCGTTTCCGGTGCATACATACCGACCAGCGGGCAGATCGTTATCGATGGAACAGACGTAACGAATATGGCGGAGTTTCGGCGGGCGTCGATGCTTGGTCGCGTATTTCAGGATCCGATGATGGGAACGGCGGGCAACTTGTGGATTGAGGAAAACCTTTCGCTTGCTTCCCGGCGCGGTAAAAAACGCGGACTGGCCTGGCAGATCAAAGGCGACGAACGCAAGTTTTTCCGTGAACAGCTTGCAAGGCTGGAGCTTGGCTTGGAAGACCGCATGACGACGAAGGTAAAATTGCTTTCCGGCGGACAGCGGCAGGCACTGACACTGCTGATGGCGACACTCCAGCGACCGAAACTGCTGCTGCTGGACGAACATACCGCCGCGCTCGATCCCAAGACAGCACACAAAGTGCTGGAACTTTCCGATCAGATCATCAGCGAGGACAAGCTGACTACGCTGATGGTGACGCATAACATGCGTGACGCTATCCGTCACGGCAACAGACTTGTGATGATGTCCGAATCGCGTGTGGCACTGGATATCGAAGGCGAGGAAAAAGAGAAACTGACCGTAGAGTCTCTTCTTGAGCGTTTTTCGGTCGTCAGCGGCAGTGATGAGGTGGACGACAAGTTGGTGCTGTAGAAAAAATGATTTTATGAAGCCGTCGAATTGATTTTCGGCGGCTTTTCTATATATATTGGAACCAGACATATATAATGAAATGAGAAAGTGACAGCTGATCGTCAAATCCGGTCAACAGGAGGGAGCAATGTTCTCGATTCGAATTTCCCCGCTGACAAAGGAAATGCTCGAATATGCGATATATGGCCCGCCGGACCGGCAGGCACTGATTTCTATTATGGATCATAAGCGCGACTGCAAAGAGCGCTATCCCGCAGAGCGCGTGCTCCGGCTTTGCTTTGACGACGCTGTGGATACGAGCTTTTGGCAAAATTTGATCACTGCGGAACAGTCGCAGGCTATTCGAGATTTTGTGTTTTGCTATCAAAATGACATTGATGTCTTAATCGTCCACTGTACGGAAGGCGTTTCGCGCAGCACTGCCGTCGCCGCGGCGATCCTGACCGGGCTCGGTTATGACGACGGTGATATTTGGCACAACCGGCACTATCGTCCGAACCCGCTGGTGTACCGTACGGTTCGCGCGGCGTTTGAAGACGACTGAATACACGCCGCCGTTTTTTACTGTGCGCTGTCCGCCGCTTTGTGGTAGAATGGCTCATATTCGCCTGTTTGAAGGAGAGCATATGGAAGACAATATTCAAATTCTAGCAAAAGAGTTGAACCAGAGCGAAACACACGTTAAAAACGTGATCGAGCTGATTGACGAAGGATATACCATCCCGTTTATCGCGCGCTACCGCAAGGAGAAACACGGGACGATGGACGATACGACGCTGCGCGATCTTTCCGAGCGGCTGACATACTTAAGGAACCTTGCCTCAAGAAGAGATGAAGTAAAAAAGGCGATCGATGCACAGGAAAAGCTGACCGATGCACTGGCAAAGCAGATCGATTCGGCAAAAACGCTGGCGGAACTGGAAGACCTCTATCGACCATATAAGCAAAAGCGCCGCACGCGCGCGACGATTGCGAAAGAAAAAGGACTGGAACCACTTGCGCAGGCTCTGTTTGCACAAAAAAAAGACACGCCCGCGCCGGAAGCGCTTGCAAGCGCATATGTCGATGCGGCGAAGGGTGTTGAAACGGTGGAAGACGCACTTGCCGGCGCATCGGACATCATCGCCGAAATGGTTTCGGACGATGCGGAAGTGCGGCGCAAGCTGCGCGAAACGATTCAGAGAAGCAGCAAAGTATCTTCCTGCGCCGCAAAGGACGAGGACTCCGTTTACAGCCTGTATTACGAGTTTGATCAGTCGCTGTCCCGACTTCAGGGACATCAGATCCTTGCAATCAACCGCGGTGAAAAGGAAGGCTACCTCAAGGTTGCCGTTGAAACGGACCATGATCTCGGTCTTGGAAGCGTACAGCGTGAGGTCGTTGCAAACGGGTCAAATACTACGGATTTTGTCCGTCGGGCGTCGTGCGATGCATACGATCGTTTAATCTATCCTTCCATGGAGCGTGAAACGCGCAGCGCACTGACCGAGCGCGCCTCGGAAGGCGCGATCCATAATTTTGCAATCAACCTCAAGCCGCTTTTAATGCAGCCGCCGGTCAAAGGGCACGTGACCATGGGACTCGACCCGGGATACCGTAACGGCTGTAAAGTCGCGGTCGTCAGCGGCACGGGAAAGGTTCTGGACACCGCGGTCGTTTACCCGACCTTCGGTGAACGGCAGAAGGAAGAGGCGATTACCAAGCTGGAAGCGCTGATCAACAAACACAAGGTCGACCATATCGCTATCGGTAACGGCACGGCCTCACGCGAGACCGAGCAGATGACCTGCGAACTCATTGGCCGCACGCCGGGCGTGAGCTATATGATCGTCAACGAAGCGGGCGCGTCGGTCTACTCGGCTTCCAAGCTGGCGGCGGAAGAGTTCCCGCAATACGACGTCAATCTGCGATCCGCTGTCTCCATTGCGCGGCGTATGCAGGACCCGCTTGCAGAGCTGGTCAAAATTGATCCCAAAGCCATCGGCGTTGGACAGTATCAGCACGACATGCCGCAAAAGAAGCTGACGGAAGCGCTCAACGCTGTGGTGGAAGACTGCGTAAATGCCGTCGGCGTAGACGTCAACACCGCGTCGCCGTCGTTGCTTAAACAGGTGTCCGGTCTGAACGAAACGCTCGCAAAAAACGTCGTCGCCTATCGTGAGGAAAACGGCGCGTTTACATCCAGAAAGCAGCTCAAAAAGGTACCCAAGATGGGACCGAAGGCGTTTGAACAATGTGCAGGCTTTTTACGCGTACCGGAAAGCAAGCTCGTGCTGGATAACACAGGCGTGCACCCGGAGAGCTACGCCGCCGCGGAAAAACTACTGGAATTGTGCGAATATTCGCTGAAGGACGTGGCTACAGGCAAAATTGGCGAATTGGCCGACCGTGTCAAGCGTTATGGCGAAGCAAAAGCCGCAAACGATTGCGTCGTCGGTGTACCGACGCTGTGCGATTTGGTGAAGGAGCTGATGAAACCGGGCCGCGACCCGCGTGACGAATTGCCGAAGCCGGTTCTGCGTACGGACGTGCTGGACATCAAGGACATCGAACCCGACATGGTACTGACCGGAACGGTGCGCAATGTAATCGACTTTGGCGCGTTTGTCGACATCGGGGTCCATCAGGACGGTTTGGTGCATATTTCGGAAATCGCGGATCGCTTCGTCCGCCATCCGTCCGAGGTTGTCTCCATCGGCGATATCGTAAAAGTCGTTGTGCTTTCGGTCGATCAGCAGAAGAAACGTATTTCACTTTCGATGAAACAAGTGAAGCAATAAACACACTCAAGCAATAGACGCTTTCAATAAAAAAACCTCAGTATAATCGGTGTCGATTAATACTGAGGTCTTTTTGCGTTCATAGTGCTTTTTGTTCTCGATCTTCTTCGTAACGGGCCGTATGCCGTTCCAGCCTTTTCGTTTTGCTTTGTCGAGTTTCTGTCTTGCTTTTTTGCTTAATTTTTCACGCGGGATGAATCGGTTCATTTTGCAAAATCACGTCCTTTCTTTTCATTAGTATACGATTTAGATGCAAAAAACGCAATATCGTGCAAGCACACTGGGATTTTGCAGCAATTTACCGCTTTACAATTGCCGTAATACACCCCGGATTACTTAACATGCATTTTACAAACAAATTACACGGACAAAACCACAGGCGTTCGCGAAAGACGTATGATTTGGTTGTATGAGAAAAGAAAAGAAACATGGAGGAAAGAATAACATGAAAAAAATTGCTGCATTGGTTCTTTGCGCATTGTTGTGCGTAAGCATGTTCGCATGTGCCAATACATCGAGTGACACAAGTTCAACTGATTCCGGTACGATTACCGGTTCTGTGACTGCTGCCGGTTCATCCGCACTGCTGCCGCTGGCGCAGGCCGCTTCAGAACTCTTTATGGATGCCAACCCCGATTGCTCGGTCGTCGTCAACGGCGGCGGATCCGGCAACGGCCTCAAGCAGGTTGCCGACGGTGCGGTCGACATCGGAAACTCCGACGTGTTTGCAGAGCAGAAGCTCGACGCGGAAATCGCAGCCACGCTGGTTGATCACAAGGTTTGCACGATCGCCATGGCGGCTGTCGTGAACAAGAGCCTTGGCATCGACAACCTGACCACGGATCAGCTGATCAGCATCTTCACCGCTGAAACCACAAACTGGAGTGAAGTTGGCGGACCGGACCTCGAGATCCTGCTCGTCACGCGTCCCAGCTCGTCCGGTACCCGCGCGCTGTTCAAAACATGGGCGCTCAACGGAACGGAAGAAGCCGCCAATCAGGCGCTTGAAACCGACGATTCCGGCACGCTGATGGAAACCGTCCAGAACAACCAGGGCGCAATCGGCTATGTCGCGCTTTCTTACCTCGTAAACAACGATACCGTTCAGGCCGTCGCGATCGACGGTGTGGAACCGACACTGGAAAACATGTACAACGGTACCTACATGGTTTGGGGTTATGAGCACATGTATACCCAGGGCGAAGGCAGCGCAGCCGCTCAGGCGTTCATCGCCTACATGATGAGCGACGAATTTGCTTCCTCCATCGAAGCAATGGGTTACGGCGCATCCTCCAAGCTGAGCGCGGAGGCGATTGCCAGCCACGAAACCACGACCGATGTTGCCGAGGCCGAACCGACTGCGGCACCGATCACCGGTTCCGTAACCGCAGCGGGTTCATCCGCACTGCTGCCGCTGGCGCAGGCCGCTTCAGAACTCTTTATGGATGCCAACCCCGATTGCTCGGTCGTCGTCAACGGCGGCGGATCCGGCAACGGCCTCAAGCAGGTCGCCGACGGTGCGGTCGACATCGGAAACTCCGACGTGTTTGCAGAGCAGAAGCTCGACGCGGAAATCGCAGCCACGCTGGTTGATCACAAAGTCTGCACGATCGCCATGGCGGCTGTTGTGAACAAGAGCCTTGGCATCGACAACTTGACCACGGATCAGTTGATCAGCATCTTCACCGCTGAAACCACCAACTGGAGCGAAGTTGGCGGACCGGACCTCGAGATCCTGCTCGTCACGCGTCCCAGCTCGTCCGGTACCCGCGCGCTGTTCAAAACATGGGCGCTCAACGGAACGGAAGAAGCCGCCAATCAGGCACTTGAAACCGACGACTCCGGCACGCTGATGGAAACCGTTCAGAACAATCAGGGGGCAATCGGTTATGTGGCGCTGTCCTACCTCGTAAATAACGACAACGTGCAGGCGGTCGCCATCGACGGTATCGCCCCGACACTGGAAAACATGTACAACGGCACCTATATGGTTTGGGGTTATGAGCACATGTACACCCAGGGCGAAGGCAGTGAGGCCGCCCAGGCGTTCATCAACTTTATGATGAGCGACACGTTTGCCGAGCATATCGAAGCGATGGGTTACGGCGCATCCTCCAAGCTGAGCGCGGAAGCGATTGCCAGCCACGAATAAGCGGCGGACAATATGAAAAATCCGAACTACTACATTGTAAGATAGTCTAGCCGAATACCGAGCGGGTAATCTTGCCTGCTCGGTACTCGCATCGAAAGAGGGTGCATGTATGCCAGCAAAGAATACAACCGATAAACGCATTACGGAACAGTATGCCAGATATATGTCCAAAAAAGGCACATTTGGGCGTGGGCTCGTAACCGCGTGCGGGTTGTTTATTATACTTTTAACCATTTCGATCGGCGTGTTTTTGATTGTGAAAGGCACAGGTACATTCACAAAATATCATCACACGATTTGGGAGTTTTTATTCTCCGCGGACTGGGCGCCGACGGATAATCCGAACGGAACCGAGAGCGGGCAAGTGGGCGCGGCAATCTATATTGTCGGTTCGCTATTAACGTGCGGGCTTGCGCTGCTGTTCGTTACGCCGTTTAGTTTAGCCGCCGCAATCTTCATGACGGAAATTTCACCAAAGGCGGGAACAAAAATATTTCAGCCTGCGGTTGAAATCTTTGTCGGAATTCCCTCCGTTGTTTACGGGTGGATTGGCTTGACGGTGTTGGTACCGTTCATTCGGGATACGTTTCATGCGCGGATGGGCGGCTATTCCGTCCTTGCGGCAAGCATCGTCCTTGCGGTGATGATCTTTCCGACCATCACGACCGTGGCGGCCGACGCAATCCGCAGCGTCCCGCTGGACTTCCGCAGGGCGGCTTACGGCCTCGGGTCCACGCGGTGGCAGGTGATCTACCGCGTTGTCGTTCCGGCGGCGTCACCCGGCATCATGACGGGTGTGATCCTCGGCCTTGCGCGCGCATTTGGCGAAGCGCTTGCCGTTGCTATGGTCATCGGAAAAACGCGTGCGTTTGCGGCAGATTTGCTTTCGCCGACCAACAATCTTACGGCGGCGATTGCGGCGGATATGGGGAACTCCTCCAATGGCGGCGAACAGAACCTTGCCCTTTGGACGATGGCGCTGCTGCTGTTTTTGATCTCCATGCTGTTTATATTCCTGATTCACCTGCTTTCAAGAAAGGGGAAAGAAAAGCATGCGTGACACAAATACGATGAGACGTCGTATCGCCCGCGCAAAGCGTGCGGACTCCGCGATGACGGGCGTGTTTTATTCGGTCGGCGGTTTTTTTCTGCTGTTGCTGCTGGTTTTGGCAGGATACATCATCAGCAAAGGATTTATCGACTTTTATCCGGAGCTTTTAACTTTTACGAGAGCAGGCGTCGGGAACCAGTTTTTCAACACGGTCTACCTTGTGTTCCTTTCGCTTGTCATCAGTGTGCCGCTCGGTGTTGCGGCGGGCATCTATATGGCGGAATATGCCAAGCAAGGTAAGGTTACGGCGTTTTTGCAGGTCAGTATCGAGGCACTGTCATCGCTGCCGTCCATCGTGGTCGGCCTGTTTGGCTATCTTGTGTTTATTTTGATGACCGGCGCGTCATGGAACCTTATGGCCGGTGCACTGGCGGTGTCCATCCTCAGCCTGCCGTTGATTACGACGACGACGAAAGACGCGCTGATGTCCCTGCCGAAAGGCTATAAGGAAGGCAGCATGGCGCTGGGGGCAACACACTGGCGGACGATCACGAAGGTATTGCTCCCGGCATGCCTGCCGCGCATCATCACAGGCGTGATTCTGGCCGCGGGTCGTGGTTTCGGTGAAGCGGCCGCGCTGCTCTACACGGCGGGTCAAAGCACAAACATCAACTGGTCGAACTGGGATATTACGTCGCCAACCTGTCCGCTCAATCCATTCCGTCCCGGTGAGACGCTTTCGCTTCATATCTGGGTCATGCGTACGGAAGGCAGCCTGAACCCGAACTCTGCGGCGATCGCCAACTTTTCGTCTGCGGTACTGATCATTATGGTGTTGAGCTTTAGCTTGCTCGCTAGAATGCTCTCAAAGCATTTAAACAAGAAATCGGGAGGGCTTTCGTAAGTGGAACAACAAGCAAAATTCTCCATCCACGATTTGGATTTATACTATGGTGACTTTCAGGCGCTTAAAAAGATCAGTCTGGATATTCAGGAACGTGAGATTACCGCATTGATCGGACCTTCGGGCTGCGGCAAGTCGACATTTTTAAAGACGCTGAACCGTATGAACGAATTGGAGCCGAACGTGCGGGTTAACGGGACCGTGCTGCTCGACAACACGGATATTTTTCAGGCTGTGGATGCGATTGAACTGCGCAAGCGTGTCAGCATGGTTTTTCAACAGCCGAATCCTTTCCCGAAAAGCATCTATGAAAATATCGCTTACGGACCGCGCATCAACGGCGTGCACAAAAAGTCACAACTGGACGAAATCGTTGAAAAGAGTCTGCGACAAGCCGCTATCTGGGAAGAGGTCAAAGACCGCCTGCACAAAAATGCGCTTGGACTATCCGGCGGACAGCAGCAACGCATTTGTATTGCGCGCACGCTTGCGGTGGAACCGGAGGTCATCCTGATGGATGAACCGACATCCGCGCTCGATCCGATCTCCACGTTAAAAATTGAAGATTTGGCGGTTGAACTGAAGAAAGACTACACAATCGTGATCGTGACGCACAACATGCAGCAGGCAAGCCGCATATCCGACAAAACGGCGTTCTTTCTGTTGGGCGAAATGATCGAGTACAATTCCACCATGAAGCTCTTTTCCCAACCGGAGAATCCGAAGACGGAGGATTATATTACCGGACGGTTCGGTTAAGCCGAACCGGATGACCGGATGTGTTCTGTATATCGCTCAACGGCGATATAAAGCAACATGAAGCGCAGCGCTTGCAGCGTTCGTCAGCCGCGTTGTTAAAAAATGCAGCTGTTTTTTTGTTGCACAAAGGAATTTAGAAAAATCGCTTGTCTTTGGGCTTTTTATCCTGTATGATTTTATTTGTGGTCTGGCCAAGAGCCGATATGTTACACACAAATCAATCATTTTACTACCGATCAACATGATTAGCAGCGCAGCTAAAAAAACTGGAAGACAACCAAACGACCATAGACACACAAGTAGATAAAAGAGACTCTTTACGCGCATTTAAATGACAGACAATGAAATACGTTTTTCATTTTCTAAACACATTTGTGTTTTGTGACGGCTGCTTTTTTAAGGATTGGGCCATCGAGCCTGCTTCACCATATGAATGTGTGTATGGAATAAGTCGGAGAATTCAGGAAGGGGTGTCACATCATTGGAACAAATGTATGACGTAGTGGTCATCGGTGCGGGAAACGGCGGACTCTCCGCTGCCGCGAGTATGGCAAAGGCCGGTAAGAAAACATTGCTGGTCGAACAGCACAACCTGCCGGGTGGATTTGCAACCAGCTTTGTACGGGGGCGCTTCGAATTTGAACCGTCGCTGCATGAGCTTTGTGACGTCGGGACGGAGGACGATCCTGGCGATGTGCGAAGACTCATTGAGCAAACGCTGGGCGCAAAGGTCGACTGGCTGCCTGTGCCGGAAGCGTATCGACTGATCACGACCGACGAGGGCAAGGACAACCTGAATATTGTAATGCCGTTCGGCGTGAAAGAGTACGTCGATCAGATGGAGCAGTACGTACCGGGCAGTCGTCCGTCGATGGAGAAGTTCATCACGCTTTGCGAGCAGATTATGGCCGCGCTGGCGTACATCGGCGCATCGGGTGGCAAGGCAGACTCCAAGGTGCTCATGAAGGAGCACGCGAACTTCTTAAAATGCGGCGGCTACAGCGTCAGCCGCGTACTCAAGTCGCTCCATATGCCAAAGAAGGCACAGCGAATCCTGGGCGCATACTGGTGCTATGTGGGCGTCAGCACAGACAAACTGAATTTTGCGCTGTTTGCCGCAATGCTGTACAAATATCTGACTAAGGGCGCGTGGATTCCGCGCATGCGTTCACACGAGCTTTCCGTTGCAATGGATGTGCGCATCCGCGAACTGGGCGGAGATATTTGGTACAACACGCGTGCGGAGCGCATACTGACGGAGGACGGCAAAATTACCGGCGTGAGGACGGCGCGGGGCGACGTAAAAACGCAGCACGTCATTGCCTGCTGTTCGCCAAACGCGGTGTTTGGAGACATGATGGATGCGTCCGACGTACCGCAACAGCAGACGCGCATGGTCAATGCGCGTAGATTCGGACCGCGCGGGTTCGTCGTGTATCTCGGCCTCAACAAGACCGCCGACGAGATCGGGCTGACGGATTACAGCTACTTCATCTATGAATCCATGGATACAAAGAAGGAAACAGCGCGTGCAGATGGATTCAACGACCATCCCATGCAGGCGACGGTCTGTCTCAATCGTGCCAATCCAGACTGTTCGCCGGAAGGCACGTGCATCATGAGCTTCACAACGCTATACAATACGGATATTTGGGGGCAAGTCGCCGCGGAGGATTATGTGGCAAAGAAACGCGAAGTAGCGGAACGCATAATTCACGATTTTGAAAAACAGCTTGGCGTCAGCCTTACGCCGTATATCGAAGAAATTGAGATTGCAACGCCGGTTACAATGGCGCATTATACCTGCAATCCACAGGGAACAATGTATGCCTATGCGTGCGGCGAATGGGACACTATGCTGGCACGATTGATGATGCTCAAGGAAGACCAGGTCGTACCGGGCATCCGTTTTGCCGGCGGATATGGCCCGCGCATTTACGGCTACAGCTCCACATACCTGAATGGAGAAATGACCGCGAAACTGACGCTTGCGGACATGAAGGAGGCGGAAAAATGAGCAACTTTAACTTTCATGTAAAACCCATCGGTCTGTTCGACATGCTGAATTTTAAAAAGATGGTGCCCGCCCGCAAACAGGCGCTGGAAAAAGGATCGCTCGACCCGGTTTCCGGTGTGTACGCCGCCAATAGACTGGCAGACCTGCTGCACCCAAAATCGCAGGTGCTGACCATTGAAAAAATTATCGACCATGGCGAAATCGCAAAGACCTTTGTACTGACAGGAAACAACCTTGCGCCGTTTCGCGCGGGACAGTATCTTTCCGTTCAATTAAAGATCGGATCGTCCGTATTGACACGGCCGTATTCAATTTCGAGTTCGCCTGCCTGGGTGAAGCAGGGTAAATATGCGCTTACAATCAAGCGTGCCGCAGACGGCTTTGCATCCGGCTGGATACTCGACAACTGGAAAGCCGGCGATGAAATCGTCGTCTCCGGGCCGGAAGGCAACTTTTATTACGAACCGCTGCGGGATGCAAAGCACGTAATCGGTCTTGCAGGCGGCTGTGGCATTACGCCGTTTTTATCCATGGCATACGCCATTCGCGATGGTGTGGAAGATTTTCAACTGACGCTCTTGTATGGTAGCAGAAAAGAATGCGACATCCTGTACCAACAGGAACTGGCTGAGATTGAAAAAGCGACGGACAAGGTTAAAATCGTGCATGTCCTTAGCGATGAGCAAAAGGAAGGCTACGAATACGGCTTTATCACCGCCGAACGCATATCGGATATCTGTGGCAAAGACGCATGCAGCGTATTCCTTTGCGGACCTGCGGCGATGTACGCGTTTGTGGACAAGGAAGTAGAGAAACTCAAACTGGCGGGCAAATTCGTTCGTCATGAGTTGTACGCAGCACCTGCAGCGGCAAGCGCTCTGCCGGGCTATACGGGTGACGCGGACAAAACCTTTACACTGACCGTAAAACGCTTCAGTGAAACGCTCAGCGTGCCAATGTCGGCGTCTGAGACGGTGCTGGTCGCGTTGGAACGCGCCGGTATTGCCGCGCCGAGCCGCTGTCGTGGCGGCGAATGCGGCTGGTGCCGTTCCCGCATGGCGAGCGGAGACGTTTTTGTGCCAGAGCATTTGGACAAGCGTCGTATGGCGGACGTCGCCGCGGGGTATATCCATCCGTGCTGTTCGTATCCGCTGTCGGACGTAACGATTGAGATTTGGCCCGAATAAGAACATAAAAGTAAAGATACCCGGAGGCAGTTTGAGTCTCCGGGCTTTTTATTTTATTCATACTTAAAACAGCTTGAACTATGGATAAATTGAAGGATGCCGCTTTGTGGAAGGCGATACCGTATGATAAACTAAAATAGGAATATTGAAACCACCAACGACCCCAAAACGGCATAATACACTACGGAGGGCTGCATGAGTCTTGTAATATTTTTAATCTTTTTTGTCCTATTATGGCTGCTGATCGAGATTTTGTCGATTGTTATGAAACTGACGGGACTTGAGATGAGCAAAGCGCGGTTTCAGATCATTTCGATTCTGACGCATACCGGCTTTACCTCGCGTGAGTCGGAGCTGATTGTTCAGCATCCGACCAGGCGGAAAATTGCGAGCATGTTGATGATCGTCAGCTATGTTGCGCAGATCACGTTGATCACGTTGCTGTTCAACGTAATCAGCAGCGCGCCGCGCAGCCTTTTGAGCATTTCGATTGCACTTGCCGCGATGTTGTTGTTTGTCATCCTTGTAACCAATAGTAAATACATATCGAGTCGGTTTGAACAGTGGACGGAAAAGCTGTTGAAGAATAAGATCAAAAAGACCAGCGCCAGCCGCATCGATCAAATATTGAACCTCAGCCCGGAGTTCAGCATTTACGAGCTGATCGTCGATACCGACAGCCCGATATGCAATAAAACGTTGCGTGAAGTCCACCTGAAAGAACACTATATTCAGATACTGAAGATTGACCGCGGTGAGGAAGTGATCGACTTTCCAACAGCCGACACACAGGTGCTGGCTGGCGACCGGATGATCGCCTATGGCAAGATCGACGCGCTGACAAAGATGATGATGCAGTAACAAAAAAGCGATCCGGTTTCGGATCGCTTTTTATATGTCGTGATTATTTTGCGCTTTCGGAAAGATACTGCAATATTTCGGCGGCGTTGGTATCCGGATTCGCTTTTTCATATACCTTTTCGATTATGCCGTTTTCATCGATGACGTAGGTCGAACGGACGACTCCGAAGGACTTTTTGCCGTACATGTTTTTTTCCTTCCAAACGTCATAGGCTTTGATGGCCTCCAACTCTGTATCCGAAAGGAGTAGGAACGGCAGGTTGTACTTCTCGATGAATTTTTTATGGGAAGCCTGACTGTCTTTGCTGACGCCGATGACGGTTACGCCACTCCCGCTAAAGTCGGGATACGCAACCTGAAAAGCGCAGGCTTCACGCGTGCATCCGGGTGTATTGTCGCGCGGATAGAAATAGAGTACGACCTTGCCGCCGCGAAAATCAGACAGGCTGTGCAGTTCACCTTTCTCGTCCGGAAGGCGAAACCCAGGCGCTTTTTGTCCTTGTTTTAACATGTATAAAACCCTCTTTCTTAAATCGGTTTGTGTATTGATTGTTACGAACCTTCCGTCTGACGAAAAATTCGGTTGTCTTGTTTTGATAAACTAAATATACATAGATATAACAAAAAACACAGTGATAAAGTAACGATTGGAAACGGTTTCACATGGGCGAGTTGGATATCTTTACACAGGTAGTATAATCATGGTAACACGGTCACGGACGATCGAGATGAATCACGCTAAAGTATAACTATAAAAAGCAACAAAGCGTCGTTTGCCGCCGATATACTGCGGCGACAATGCGCGCAACGAAATAAAGGAGGCAGTGCGATGGACAGCAAGCAACTTGAAAGAATCCGGACAGGCAAAGGTTTTATCGCGGCGCTTGATCAAAGCGGCGGAAGCACGCCGAAAGCGCTGGAGCATTACGACGTCCCGCGCGAGGCTTACGCAGACGAAGCGGAGATGTTTGACATGGTGCATAAAATGCGTACACGTGTGATTACGAGTCCTGCATTTGCATCCGAAAAGATACTCGGTGCCATATTGTTTGAAAAAACGATGGACCGTGACGTGGACGGCATTCCTACGGCGGACTATCTTTGGAATGTAAAGGGCGTTATACCGTTCTTAAAAGTCGACAGCGGCCTGGACTCCCTTGCAGGTGGAGTGCAGATGATGAAGCCAATCGACGGACTAGATGCGCTTCTCAAACGCGCTGCAGAGCGGCATATCTTCGGAACGAAGATGCGCTCCGTCATCAAGGAAGCGAATCGTGATGGAATCCGACGTATCGTCGATCAGCAGTTTGAATATGGTCGTCAGATTGCAGAAGCCGGATTTGTACCGATCATCGAGCCGGAGGTCGACATCCATAGTGCCGACAAGGCGGAATCGGAAGCGATCTTAAGGCGGGAACTGAAAGAACATCTCGATGCTTTGCCAGACGGCATGCTCGTCATGCTAAAGCTCTCCATCCCATCCGTTGATAATTTTTATGCGGATATCGTTAAGCACCCCAACGTGCTGCGGATCGTCGCACTCTCCGGTGGATACGAACGCAAGGAAGCGAACGAGCGGCTTAAGCGCAATCCCGGCGTAATCGCCAGCTTCTCACGCGCATTGTTGGAAGGACTCTCTGCAAAGCAGAGCGACAAGGCGTTTGATGCAACCTTGGCGGCTTCAATTGAGGAAATCTATCGTGCCTCGATTGATAAGAATGCGTAAAAACCATCCAAATAAGCGACCCGAATAAACAAAACGGACGCCCGCAGAACTCTGTGGGCGTCTTACCTTTACGCTTTCAATTTTTGAAGCGAAAATGTATCGATGGTCTCCATTGGTGGAAACTCTGTGAGTGCCAACTGTGTTATGGTCGCTTGAATCGGGGAAAAGCGGTCCAACAGCAGCGAGATAGCGCGGCAAAGCTCCGACTGCGGCGCAGTGAGCAGCGTTGTGTGCGGAACCCAACTTTTATACTTCAGCGAATACAGACAATTTGCGGCGACGCACGCCTGATCGTACTTGCCGTGCAGCCGTTTATGTAGATTAAGCAGCGACGTGCTTGCACACGGCTCTGCAAATACGGTTCCGGATTGAAATACACCGATGTGATGGAATGCCAATTGCACCTGCTGTTGCCGGGAGACATTGTCGGAAATCCAGTTTGAAAATTCGTTTCGGTCAATGCCGTCGTAAATGCCGAACGTCAAATGAGGCGGCTGATCGTCCGTTTCGAAACCGTGCTGCGCTAACAGATGCCGAAGTTCAAGAAACGCATCGGTCGCCGCCTGGTCAAACAGGCCCATAATGCAGAGGGTTTTTTCGAATTCCATGGCACATTCCTTTGAAGATTTTGATACTTCCATTATAGCATATGGACCGCTTACGAATGTGCCGAGACTGTGTCCATTGTGGAAAGAGCCGCCTTGTCTTCATACATGCGTGCGTCAACGTACGCGATAAAATCCTTTTTATCCCAGCCGGAGTCCGGGCGATAGACGGCGTAACCAATGCTGAAATCCAAAGAATACGGGTGATCTCCGACATCGTTGAAGCGTTGCGCGCTCTCGTGGATACGGCGCGACATATCCCGAAGGATTGCTTCGTTATCGATATCGGTAAGGATAATAAACTCGTCGCCGCCAAAGCGCGCAAGAACGTCGCCTCTTCGGATGCATGATTTGAGGATGGCGGAAGCGTCCTTCAAAGCCTCGTCTCCGACGACATGCCCGTGTCTGTCGTTGATTGCCTTGAAATGATTGATATCAAGCAGGATGCAAGACAGCGGCTGCTTGCTTTTGGCGGCTTTCATGCGGTCCGTCAGGAACACGTCCAGCTGCCTGCGGTTGAACACGCCGGTGAGGTGATCTATGAAAATCTGACTGCTCTGCACGTTGGAATGTACAAAAAAAATGGCGACCGTAATGCTGCTCCAAAGCAGAGTTGTACCGTAAAACAGCACCTGTACAATAGAACCAAGGATCGGTGGCGCCATAAACAACAGCATGAGCGTTGCAAGCCGTTTTGAAATACGTTTTCTGTGGATCAGGATAGATGCGGATGCGTATACGATCGGCATAAATGAAATCAACGCAAGCAAAGGATAAAGAGATCCTCTTTGATACACATTGCTTTCATTGATGGTAAACCAAAGTCCGGTCAGCGGCGTTGAAAGTGTGATGAGCGCGCTAACGGCAATCGGTATGCCGAGAACGAGCATCTCACTTTTAAACTTTTTCATATTGTGAAATAATTGCTGGTTGACATAGAGCGCCCATAATGCGGACGGAATTGGAGTGATAAGATATAAAAAGATGGTAATGATATAATAAGCGACAATTAAAAAGGGCGTCGCCTGACCATCAAGTAACCATGTGGCGGACTCCAACGCCAGCAAAATCATATTGGAGAGAATCAGCATGCGGAAAATCTGATTATGGACCATCTGCTTTTCGCTCATGTTGCGGTTTGATAAATACATGATCAGGCAGATGATCATCATGAATATATTTAGATCGATATGCAGAAACACGTTCATACAAAACACCCTTGTATTCGAAAAAAGCCAGCAAAGCGTTGCACTACAACGCCATCATATCCAGTAAGCTGCGGGCTGTCAATGGGTTTCAGCGATAGGCCTAAGACGGTAAAGAACTGCGCTTTTTTGCCGATATACACCTATAATGCGTGAAACAGGAAAAATTTTTGTATTTTTAGAAATTTATGTATATAATAAACTATGATTATATACAAGATTCAATAAAGCAATTCACATCCGGCGACGAGACGAACTGATCCAACATAATAGGCAGGCACATAATTGAATAGCAGGAGGTTTTCACATGGAAAAACGTGAATCCGGCCTTATGGCAAGTCTGGAACTAAAAGAGCAGATACTTGACCAGATTCCAACGCCTGTTATGGCGGTGGATAAAGAACTGCGGTTGCTTTATATGAATAAGGCATCGCTGGATTTATTGGAGAAAACGGAAGGCGAGATTCTGGGCAAACAGTGCTGTGATACGGTGCGCTCAACCCATTGTAACACGGAAAACTGCTGCATGACGAAGGCTTTGCAAACGGGCGAAAGTTGTTCCGACCGGGCGGAGTTGGCTTCGAAAAACGGAAAAATTCAGGTGGAGTATTATGCAGTTCCACTGAAGGACAGCGATGGGACCACGATAGGCGGCCTCGAATTTGCCGTCGATATCACCGCGCAGGTTTTGTATGAAGAGCGGCTGCGTGAACAAAATCAGACGATCCGTCTGATGTCCACACCAACAATAAAACTGTGGGAAGGCGTACTCGTTTTACCTGTTGTTGGCGTGATCGACTCTATGCGGGCACAAAACATGATGGAGACTATGCTAATCCGCATTGTTGAAACGTATTCCAAAGTGATCATTCTTGATATTCAAGGCGTTGCGGCGGTGGATACGGCCGTTGCCAACCATCTGATGAAGATTACGAAGGCTACGAAACTACTCGGCTGTGAATGTATTCTCTCCGGCATATCACCTGCGGTTGCGCAGACCATCATCAATCTTGGCATCGACATGAACGCAATCAAAACGAAGTCCACATTGAGCGATGCGCTTGCGGAAGCACTTGCGCTGATCGACCTTGAAGTAAGAGAAAAGCAGAGATAACGGAGACGCAGGCATATGAGCGGAGCAAATCTGGATTTGAAAGCGTCGGTCACACAAATCGGGCGAAATTTGATTGTGACCCTGTCCGACAACATGACCGACGACAGAATCCATGAAATTTCAGATATCATCATTGAGCAGGCGTTCAAATCCGGCGCTGACGGAGCGGTTTTAAACTTTGGAATGGTCAGCATGATTGATTCCTATATCTACAAAACGTTTGAAGCGACGTCCCGCGCACTTACACTTTTTGGTGTACGTGTCGTTTGGGTCGGACTGAACCCCGGCATTGTTTGCGCAATGATTGACCTCGGTATCGAGCCGGATGGAAGAACCGTGCATACGGCATTGACATTGGAGCAGGGACTTGCCGAACTGGCGGAAATGGCCGCACAATGAGCAACGGGAACAATCCGTCTCTGCATGGAGAGGACGAACCAGGTGAACAGAAGCTTTCGCCCGGCACAGGGTGTAGGGTATTGAAGCGCAAGCACATTCAGCTGATCCATTCATACGACAACGAATTGGTGATCTACCATATGCGAACGATGCTGAGCGAATCCGGATTTTCAAAACCGGACGAATATATTCTAGCCGCCGCCGCATCGGAACTTGCGACAAATATCATACGATATGCAAAAGAGGGTGAGTTGGAAATTAGCCTGATTAACAATGGCGCCAATCAAATCGGCATCGAAATTTTCGCCAGCGACAAGGGGCCGGGCATTCGGGACGTCGAAGCGGCGCTAAGCGAACACTTTAGCTCCGAAAAGAACAGCCTGGGGCTTGGACTACCGAGCGTTAAACGGATTATGGACGAATTCTATATTGAATCGACCATTGGAGTGGGTACGCGTATTCTGGCAAGAAAGTGGAGGACTCATGGGCAGGATTGAGTGTGCGGGTGCGGTCAGGCCGCTGTTTCGAAGCATGTCGGAAAGTGGTGATTTATTTGCAATCTATGAGAATTGCACTACCTGCCTGCTTGTGCTGATCGACGTGCTTGGCCATGGGTCAAACGCAAGGACGGTTGCCGTACGGGCGGAAACATGGCTGAACGAACACTACACGGAACCGTTATCGACTATGATCAGCGGCTTGCACCATTGCCTGGTCGGCACACGGGGCGCTGTTGCAGCCGCGTGCAGGTTTGAGGTCGATACGGGCATCTTACAATATGCCGGGGAAGGTAATATTTCATTGAGAGTTGTCGGCAGGCAGTCGACAAGCCTTGTTGTTTCGGACGGTGTACTTGGCTATGGTGCGTTGCACGCGAGTGTGCATGAGATGAAATTGTATCCCGGTTCCATGTTAATTATGCATTCCGACGGCGTCAGCACGCACTTTGATATTTTGGAGTGCCCTGAAATTTTGCATAAACCTGCCGGAGAGATAGCGGAAGAGATTTTAAACCGCTTCGGGATGAAGGACGACGACGCATCATGTGTCGTGATGAAATATCTACAGTAAAACTGCTGAAAGAGGGATTGCATGACACGGCTTGGCAGCTTACAGATCAAGAATGCGGAATCCGCCGCGAATGCAAGGCGCAAACTTCGTTTGACGCTGAGGGGTTTAGGTTGTGCCGATATCCAGACAACACGAATCATCACGGCGTTTTCCGAAATATTTAAAAAAGCGCTGGAGGCTGGCAAAATGTATACGCTCTCTGTATTACTAAATGATAAAACCGAACCGGCCGGTTTAGTATTTTGCCTTGATCCTGCGCCGCCGCAGACGGAATGTAATTTTTTGCAACAGGTGTTCCGAACTGCGGATCAATCCGATGAACAGGGAAACCCGGTTTTTAACATCACGCTCAATCTGGACGGAGATGCACAATATAGCGACGAAGACGTGCAGCGCCTTATGAAAGAGATCGCCAGGCCGTCGGCGGGGCGCATGATGGAAGAACTGGTGAAAGCGAGGAATATTGCGGAGGATGCGGCGCGTTCCAAGTCCGATTTCCTCGCGAATATGAGTCACGAAATCAGGACGCCGATGAACGCGATTATGGGCATGACGTTCTTGCTGAAAAAGACCGACATGACGGAAAAGCAAATGGAATATGTCGATAAAATTCAGCAATCAAGCCAACATCTGCTAGGCATTATCAACGATATTCTCGATTTTTCCAAGGTGGAAGCCGGCAAGATGCGGATTGAACGCGCGGAATTTAAACTGCGAAGCGTGTTGGACAATCTGTCCAACCTGATTGGCGAAAAATGTGCGGAAAAGGGGTTGGAGTTTATATTCGACGTCGATCCGACGATTTCCGACACGTTGATCGGCGATTCGCTCCGCCTTGGACAGATTTTGATTAACTATACAAACAACGCCGTCAAATTTACGGAAAAAGGCGAAATCATCGTCCGTATCAAGAAAGTTGCGCAGCAAGGCAAGGCGTGCACAATTCGCTTTGAGGTTGAGGATACGGGCATCGGTCTGACGCTGGAACAACAAAAGAGTTTGTTCCAATCGTTTCAACAGGCCGATACGTCCACAACCAGGCGATATGGCGGAACGGGCCTTGGCCTGGTCATTTCAAAGCGGCTTGCAATTTTAATGGATGGTGAAGTCGGCGTAGAATCCGTCTTTGGCGAGGGGAGCACGTTCTGGTTTACAGCGATATTAGAGGAGGCCAAAGCGCGGGAAAGCCGCGCAAACACGGCGATTACTGTTTCCGGACGCCGGGTGCTGGTTGTGGACGATAACCTCCACGCACGGACAATTTTGCAGGACATGCTTTCCTCACATCGCATGCGCGTCGATATAGCCGACAGAGGAAGGACGGCAATATCGCTGGTGGAAAAAGCGGACGCCGAATTAGATCCATATGAAATTATCTATATGGACATGCAAATGCCGGAGATGGACGGCATAGAAACCTATAAGAAAATCCTCGCGCTTCATTTGAAAGGCGCTGAACCGAAGTGCATCACTATCACGGCGTTCGGACGGGAAGACGTTTACCGGAGGATTAAAGACACTGGGATCGAATTGTTGCTTGTCAAACCGATCAGCTCCAGTACGTTACTGGAAGCCACGGTTCGAACACTTGGAGGAACCCAAATTGTCTCAATGGATGGGTTGCGGACGCAAGCGGCAGATATAGAGGTGGACATTTCAGCTATCTCTGGTGCACACATCCTGCTGGTGGAGGATAACGAACTGAATCAGCAGGTGGCGGTAGGCATCCTGTCCGAGGGCGGATTTGAAATTGACATTGCGGAGAACGGAAAAGTCGCGGTCGAAAAAGCATTCGAAGCGCCTTATGATATCGTCCTGATGGACATGCAGATGCCTGTGATGGACGGTTTGGAAGCCACAAGAAGGATTCGTGCTAATCCGGCGCTGAAGAAACTGCCGATTATCGCGATGACCGCAAACGCGATGCAGGCCGACAAAGAGCTCTGCCTTGAGGCCGGCATGAACGATCATATCGCAAAACCGTTTGATCCAAATCAACTGTTTATGACGCTGGCGAAATGGGTGGAGCCGAACAGAGCGCGTAAATCGGTGCAAAAGGAAAAGACAGACAAGGTGAATGAAGCACAAAAGGGAAAACTGCCGCAACTGACGGAAATTGACGCGGCGCTCGGGCTTCGGCGTTTGATGGGCAAAGAAGATCTCTATCTTTGCGTGCTGAGAAAGTTTGCTGAAAATCAAAGGCATGCGATCGAAGAGATTAGAACAGTGTTGGACAAGAATGAACACGAAACCGCGGTACGGCTTGCGCACACGCTCAAGGGGCTTTCGGGCAGCATTGGCGCGGTTCGACTACAAAAGAAAGCGGCAATCCTCGAACAAAAAATTCAGAGCGACGCCGATCGGAGTGAGCTTGATCGTCTGGTGATGGAGACGGATGCACTGCTTTCCCCGATTATTGCGGAGTTGGATTGTAAATTGCCCGATGCTGTGGAACAACCTGAACCCGTGCAAACGGCAAAACCGTCCGCGCCAGGAGAATTGTTCGCTGCACTGGAACAGTTAAAGCCTTGCCTTGTGGCAAGCAAACCTAAAAGATGCAAAGAAACACTTTCCGAGTATCACAATCTTGTCTGGCCGTGCGACCTTCGAAAAGAGGCTGCACAGCTGGAAAATCTGACCTGCCACTACCGATTCAAAGAAGCGCTTGAAGTGCTGAGCACGCTGCAGACGAAGTTGAAAGGTTGAGTGATGTTGTGAAAAATCTTTCTGATTGCACAATATTGATCGTTGATGATACGGAAGAAAACATCGACATTCTTGTCGATGCGCTGGGCGACGATTACGAGCTGATCGTTGCAACGGATGGGACCAGTGCGCTGGAGCTCATGAAAAGCGAAACGCCAGACCTTATATTGCTGGATATTATGATGCCGGGGTTGAGTGGTTACGAAGTTTGCCGACGTCTGAAAAAAGACGACAAAACGGAAGATGTCCCCATCATCTTTTTAACGTCGATGTCGGATATTCAAAGCAAGACAAAGGCTTTCGAGGCGGGAGCGATCGATTATATTACCAAGCCGTTCGAAGTATTGGAAGTGAAAGCGAGAGTGCAGACGCACCTTGCGCTGCAGCTGGCGAAGGTGGAGCTTTCCTCGCAAAAGGATATTCTGGAAGAGAAAGTATCGGAGCGCACCAAGGAGCTTAGCCTCACGCAGGAAACGACGATTGAAGCAATGGCGTTCATCTCGGAATATCGTGATCCCGAAACTGGCGGGCACATTAAACGCACAAAAAATTACGTACGCACGCTTGCCGAGAAGATGCAGCGCCTCCCGCGATATCACGATCAACTGAACGACGGGGTCATCGGTCAGCTTTATAATTCCGCGCCGCTGCACGATATCGGAAAGGTCGGCATACGCGATGAAGTCCTGCTCAAGCAGGGCAAGCTAACCAGCGAGGAGTACGACGAGATGAAAACACACGCTATGATCGGCTTCTCCGCGCTTAAACTTGCATCCCTGCGGCTGGGCAACAATTCCTTCTTGAAATACGCGATGGAGCTTGCACGGCATCATCACGAAAAGTGGGACGGGAGTGGATATCCGGACGGACTTGCGGGCGAAGACATTCCGCTTTCGGCTCGAATTATGGCCGTTGCCGACGTTTACGACGCGTTGATCAGCGCACGCGCATATAAGCCCGCGTTTTCGCACGAGAAAGCCGTTTCGATTATTAAAGAAGCAAGGGGAACGCATCTCGATCCAATGATCGTAGATATATTTCTGGCGGACGACGAGGAGTTTAGGCAAATTGCCATTGAATATGCAGACTTTCAGGAAGAAACGGAAAACCTGCATAAATAAAGACGTACTTATAAATCCACCGGTTGGTATAGGGCGACGTCTTCGGCCTTTGCAAAGCGTACACCGAGCTTTGGTACGATTTCCTTAAAATGCGCGGACGCCATACGCCGGTCAAGCAATTCCCGACTTTCCCACTTTTCAACGATAACAAAGACGTTCGGGTCTTGTATTTTCCGGTATAACCCACATTCAATACAGCCTTCGTCCAATTAATTTGTTTTTGCACCCAATTCACCGGCGAGTTTTTGATGGAGCTCGCTTTTTTCAGGTCGAATCGTAACAATTATATCGTTATGTGTCCGATTGCGCTTAACTTGATTGATATATATAGAAAGAAAACATGCGAAAAGAGAGAATTTAGAAACGGAAAAAAAGTGGCAAATCCAATTGTTAATTTACGATAAAGGAGAGCGTCTCGCCACCGGGCAATTGTTTAATAATGGCTTCCTGCTCAACATTGCAATACACGCGTTGTAGCGATGGAATCTGCGTTATGCAGGCATAGTCGCTTAGCGACAACCCGGTAATGTTCAGGCCGCTGATGTTGATTGATTTGGTAAGCGGCGAGAGATCGGACACAGGGTTGCCGATCAGGCAAACGTAATCGAGGTTGGTAAGATGCTCAACTCCGGCGACATCGGTAATACCATTGTTGGAGAGGTCCAGAAAGGTTAGCCGGGTCAAGCCGGACAGCGGTGTCAAGTTCGTCAGAGCAGGGCTATCACACAAAAACAGCGTAACAAGTTGATCGAAACGGCCGCATTTGGCAATGCTGTCCGAATTCAAATGGTTTACTTTCAAAGTCTCAAGCTGTTGCAGGCCGGACAGAACAGAATAATCTTCAATAGGCACGTTAAAAAGGCTGAGTGACTGAAGACGGCTTCCATGCAGCGGCGTAAGGTCCGTAACGAACGTATCGCTAACGTCCAGCAATGTAAGCGTCGGGACTTCGCTCAAAGCCGCAATACTGGAAATTGGGTTTCCGCTAATATAAAGCTCGGTAATGCACGGCATATTCGTCAACGGCGATATATCCGTTATCATGTTGTCGCACAGAACGAGTTTTGAGATGTTCGTTTGCTCCAGCACGGAAATATCGGAAATTTGTTGACCGGCTAGGCCGAGTATTGCAAGGTTCGGGAGTTTTTGGATATCCTCAAGTGAAGTGATTGCGTCGGTTTGTGCTTGCATTCCGTAAAGCGCATTCCATAGGAAATCATCCCATTCGGAATAGACGGAATCACCCACTATAAGCAACTGTGTCACTTGACGCAAGTCACTTTCATAAATTGGTGTTTCTTCGTCGAGGCCGAGGCTTTGACGAATCGCAGATGCAATCAATTCCGATTGGAACGCTACCGGCTGTGGCACGGTGCTTTCAGCAATGTTTGCTTCAACCGGCAAAACGGCGGTCGCCGCAACGCTCCGCTGTGATTCCGGCAGATATAGCGTGGCGAAAACACCCAGAGCAGTACCCAACACGAGGCCGAGCGCCAGACCGGCGGGAAACGACACATACCAACGTCGTTTTGTTTTGAGAATGCGTTTGAGGTATACATGCACGCGATGAACGGACGGATACCGGCCTGCCGGATCAAAGCGTGTGCAACGTCGAACAACGGCCCCCAGGCGTTTGTTTTGAATATCGTTGCATCGCTCAAGATCGAACGAACCGGTACAAAGATACAAAAGCAGTACGCCAACCGCATAAATATCCGAGCGAGTGTCCGTTTGCCTATAACCGTATTGTTCCGGCGCTGCGGTGATTTCCGAGCCGATGCATACGGTATCCTTTTGAATATTTCGACGATATCGACGCGCCGTACCGAGGTCGATCAAAACGCAGGATTTATCCGGTGTGTAGATGATGTTTTGCGGCTTTATATCACGATGGATCACCGGCGGTTGGAGCGCATGCAGACGCTCCAATGCACCGCAGACTTTGCAGACGATACGAATACTCTCGGCCTCCGCAAGCGGCCCATGCTCATCGACATATTCTTCCAGCGTAACGCCTTCTAGATATTGCCGTATAAGATACTTGTGCGAATCGTCCTTGTAAAAAGCAACCGGACGGGGAAAGCCATCGCCGGCCAGTGTGTCGAGCAGGGTGTATTCTTCCTCAAGGTCTTCTTTGCAGTGTCTGTCCGCGGTTTTCAGAATATAGCGCTGATGATCAACCTTAGATGTAACGATATAGATTGCCTTGCCATTGGACTCGCCAAGACCATTGGATACCTGGTATGCGTCCGAAATTTCTTTTGGCAACACAACGGAATGCTCCAAAAATCGTTGAAATTCGGTTCTAAATGTTTCGATCTGTTCGTTCAACGTTCCAAATTCCTATTCAAACAAGGTTCGCCGATACCGTCCAGCAGCAACTCGACGTCAATTAAATCCAGATGATGCAGGATGCTGAAAATGATAGCCGCATCCCTGCGATTCTTGGGATACAATTCACCGCGCTGTGCGACTTTCAAAAGCCGTTGTGTTTCTGGCAGCATCAAGTGCATACCGAACGCGATACAAAGCAGTGCGTTTCGGCTTGGATTTCTATATCCGTTAAAGATTTGGTAACCAAGTGAACGGTCCAGGTTGGAAGCATGAATAACGTCCTGCTTCGTCAGCTGATGTCGGCTTAAAAGCATTGCCAGATACTGTGGAAGGTCGACGGTGAGCAAGTCGGTTTCATGATCGTCCAGAAAATGATGCAAAGAGGTGGTGTCTTGCAGCATTTGGAGTAATTCTTCCGTATTTGCGTTTTTACCGTTTTCTTTTTTGGCCAAAATACAACTCATTCCTGCGCATCAATTATATATCATAAAATTTTAGCATTGCATAATTACGCGCGTCAATTAAAATATCCTTTACACATTGTGCAAAATGCACACCAAAGGCAGAACGAATCCGCATATATTGGATGGAGTGTAGGTTTGTGGCCGTACCGCCAAGATTTATATGTAATGGGTTGAATTGTTGGCGGAAGTGCAAATGATATCAAGCCTGCAGAAATATTAAAAACCGGGAGGGAAGAACAGTGAAAAAAACGATTGCCATTTTGTTGGTTGCCCTTATGTTGGTTTGTTTTGCGGGGTGCGTGACGGATAAGGCGGAAAGCCTGCAAGCTGAGCCGGAAGCAACCGCAGTGCCGACGCCGACCAACACGCCGGAATCGACACCGAAGCCGACCGCGACACCCAAACCAACGGCAGAACCGATAGGAAAACTGGATGCGATCGAAGATAGCCTGGAGGATTACGGCTATCAGGTTGTGGACAATAAAATCGGCAGCGGCGCAACGGGATTCGACATATATGTCGTTTCGGCCTATAGTATGGACATTCAGCATTACCGGGTCAGCACGGACGAAAAGACATTGCTTTCCGCGTTGCAGGGCGTAAACCTGGTCGATGGGGAAGAAGCATCCTGGGGATACTACATCACAACCGTCGACGGGTTGACTGCCGATTACGACGGAAAACAGGAGTATTGGTCTATCCTCGATTATAATAGCAGCACTGGGAAGTTCGGTGATCTCGAGACTTCCGTTTCTTCAACGAAGATCGCAGCGGACAGCGTGTATATGTTCATGATGTACACAGGCTGAGTGTTGATTGGGTAAAGCCGCCGGGCAACGCCGAACAGCGACGAAAGAATCGACCGGACACAGTAAGAGCGCCATTGTGGGGCGCTCTATTGTATTGACAAATTGTTTTGTTGACTGCAATTGTTCAGTGCGCATTGCAGCGTGCCTTTGAGAAGACTGACGTACTTTTCAATGACGGCCTCGGGGTCTTCCTGCATACCACGGCGAATCCAGTCAAATGCCAACCCGACGACGGCGCTGGTATAGAACGACGCAAGCATGCAAATGTCCGTTGGATCGCAGTTGGAGTCCTTTGCAAGCCGCATGATATAATCCGTTAGCGTTTTGTCGGCGATGCTGAAGATATACCGCTCCAGATACTCACGCCGCACGGAGTGGTAGATGTGCGTAACGGCCGTTTTATTCTGAAAGGCGAATTCCATCATTTTGATGAACCAGCTCTCCCATGTGTGAAAATCCGTTTTGTCCTTTAGTATCTTCCGAGTTTCGGCAAGGAATAATTCTTCGGGCAGCTGATAGATATCCTGATAATAATGATAAAATGTCCTTCGGCTGATACCGCACTTCTTTGCAATGTCCGTAACGGTAATCTGGTCAAGAGGATGTGTATTGAGCAATTCGATAAACGAATCTATGATGGCTTGCTTTGTTAACTGCGTCATGGTTTCCCTTTTCCATTTTAAGAACTAAGGCAACATTATACTCCAATACGCTTTACTAATCAACAATCATTACTTGAAAGGTTGTATTGCAGGCAAAGCTAGCGCTACAAACGTTAAAAAGGACTTTCCGCCGAGAATGACGGAAAGTCTTTCCTATTGTTATGTACCGGTTACACCAACGCACTGTTGCAGCAGCGGTTTTGCAGCAGGATTCGGGAACGATATACGCGTACCGAGCGCTTATAATTTGCTTTGCTCCGCTCTTAGCTCAAGTTTCTTGTCTTCTTTGTAAGAGGCCTGCAGAGCCACTGGCGTAATAAAGCTGGTGATGATGATCAACAGTACGATGAATGGCATAATTGACGTGTCGATTATGCCGTATTCAACACCTTTTTGAGCGGTGACAAGTGCAACTTCTGCGCGCGCCATCATGCCGATGCCGACTTTGAAGGAATCCTTAAATGAATACTTGCAAAGCATTGCAGCACCGCCGCAGCCGACTACTTTGCCGATCATACCGGCAATGATGAACAGAACCCCGAAGAGCAGCATGCTGACGTTGAAGTTGCTGAACTGTGTCGACAGGCCAATGTTGCCGAAGAAGAGCGGTACAAAGATCATGTAACCGAGAATCTCGGTTTTGCGGTCGATGTACTGGCAATCCGGATTGGTTGAGAGAATCAGCCCGACAATGTATGCGCCCGTGATGTCGGCAATGCCGAAATAACGCTCGCTGACATAAGCAATCAGAAAGCACAGCGCTAAGCTGACGACCGGGATGAGCCTGTGGTGCGGGTATTTCTTGTCCAACTTGTGGAAACCTTTGGAGATCAACGATGCGATGAGCGCGATGACAACGAAGAACGCCGCCATCTTTGCAATCACGATCCAGGGGTTGACCGCGTTGGCAGTGCCGCTGCTCTTGAGAGCAAGAACGATGGACAGCACGATGATGCCGACGATATCGTCCAGAATGGCCGCCGCAACAATGGTATTGCCGACCTTGGAGTTCAGCTTGCCAAGCTCGCGAAGCGTTGCGACACTGACGCTGACGGACGTCGCCGTCAAAATTGCACCATAGAAGATGTTGGTCAACAGTGTGTCACTGTCGCTGAGAGCGGAAAAACCACCGTTGCAGAGAACTGCGACCAGAAAGCCGAGTCCCATGGGTACGATAACGCCGGCCAGCGTGACAACGACGGCAGGACCGCCGATTTTCTTAATCTGACTCAGGTTGGTTTCGAGACCGGCAGAGAACATAATCAGTATAACGCCGATCTGTGCGAAATATCCGATACCCTCCAGACTGGCATCCGTCAGGATGTCCTGCCCGGGGATATAGTTGATCAGGCCGACCAACACACCGGCAACCAGCATGCCGATTACGGAAGGGAGACTGATTCTTTCGCAAAGTTTCATAAATATTTTTGAGGTGACGAGCAACAATGCCGCCGGTAGCAACACGAGATAATACTCCATAACTATTCACATCCCTTTTCATAATAAACTTGCAAAAATTGCCACTTTTATAATATCACGCGTTCACCAACTCTTATACTTATTACAATAGTATTCGTAATAGATATAAGTGTCAATGTCGCCAATCGTTTGAAAATCCGGATTTAAACCGGAGTCTGTACCGTAACGGCTCTTGATATATGCCGTCAACAGCCGGATTGACATCGCGTCCATTTTCAGATCCTCGGACAGACGTGTGTCCTCCGTAACGTTTGGCGTTTCCTGTGGAAACAATAGTTTCAGGTACGATCTATCAGGCCTTTCATACATGATCATAAACCTCGATAAAAATAAACCCTCATTGCCTTCGGGGGGAAATCCGTCTGCTCGAATTTCTGTTGATTAGTATAACGGCGCGACAGCGAATTACAATTCTCGATGGAGGGCAAGTGAGAACGGATTTCACACTTGAGCGGGATTGTGACATTGTACAGAATATGCGCGATGCTACCATTCGACGCAATGATTTGATACGGGTGCATGACATTGGACAAGGGTAGAACGAAGGTTTGCGAGATATTATCTAGCCTGAACAGGATTAAATGGAGCACTGCGCCCAAAGGTACTCTATCCGGACTGATCGTTGGCGCCTTGGTCTTTTTTTCGATTGGGTAAGGAGTGTGGAACAAACAGGGTGGCAGAGATTCATGCGTTATTCGATAAAATCCGTCTGTCGATACAATTCAATAACTTCAACGTCAGCATATTGCTGTTTGGATAGAAGAAAGAACCACGCAATTTACGTGGTTCTTTTCATGTATGACGCTTATAGTACAGGGAAACGCCAGCGGAAAAACCAGCGGCGGACGCGTGGCAATCGTGCGTTCAATCCGGCATGAATCGCGGCGGCAAAGGCGGCGGTCTCGTTCCAGTCCTGGCGGGTGCACACCGTGTCCGAAAAGCGTGCGAGCTGAGCAAGCTCTAGAATGGTCTGTAAGCGTTCGCGTTCGATCCACGACAAGCGTTCGGTTACGACTGCCGCATATTCTTCCGGCGTTTGCAGCGGCTGCAGCGGCTCGCAACCTGCGAATCGAAGCATATCCAGGGAGTATCGGCAGACGGCCAATACGGAAGCATTGATGTTGCGCTGGCGAAGCTGTCGTTTCAGGCGTTTGATGCTTGATTTGCGCCAGCTATATGCAGCAAAGAGCAATCCGCCGGAAAGTAAGACGACGAGGAACGGCCAGAGAACCAGGCCCGCAGAAGAATCAGATTGGCTGCTGTGCGCTGTGCCGTCTTCTTCACCGGAACCATCCTGGGAATCAAAATCGGGCGTTGGCGTAATAAAGGACTCGGCTTGATCTTCCGAACTCTCCGCAGACGGCGTCAAATCGGCACTGTCGGAAGGGCCGGGTGTTGGCGTTTCATCCGTCTCCGGCTCGTCGGAGGATGTAGCGTCCGCTGGCGGTTTAGGCGTCGGCTCAACGGTTGGCGTCGGTGTCGGTTCAGGTGTCTCGGTGTATCCCTCGTCGCCGGTGTCGTCCGGATCGGGCGTCGCAGAGGAACTGCCCCTGGAGCTCGCCGTCATTTCGAAGGGAATCCATTCCAACTGCGCCGGGTCAAACACCTCTACCCATGCGTGCGCGTGCGTATCTTCAATATCGATGTAGCCATCAGCATCGGGCTGCTTGTTATAATCGGAACTGACGACGATGTATCCTTCGGCATACCGCGCCGGAATCCCGAGCGAGCGCAAGAGAACCGTTGCGCTTGTTGCAAAGTGCACGCAATAACCCTGCCTGCTCTCCTCAAGAAAGTATGTTGCAAAATCCGTGCCGGATGGAATTTCCGGCGGCGAATACGCATAAGAACACTGTGTTGTTAACAGATTATATAGATCGTGACACGTTTCAAACAGGTCCAGTGCACCGTCTTCTGTACGCACGGCAAGGTTGTATTTTTCGCAAAGTTGCTTTGCCGCTTGCTGCGTATCGTCCGGAAGGTCGGTATAAACATCGAAAATATAGTTGATATAGGCTTGCGCCGCGGATTGTATCAACTCCGCGTCCGAACCGGATGCATCCTGCAATCCGATTGCGCTTCCGGCGGCGGCAAGATATGTGCTTGTCAATATTCCATCGTCGGCAAGCGGGATGGCGGTGAGCACGGCATCGCGAGTCATCGCCGTAAGCATGTATTCATCCGAATCGGACGGTCTTTCAAAGTAAAGCGCGGCGTCCTGCAAATATGCGGCGCCGGAAATTTCTCCTGCGGTTGTGAGGAGACCGTTCGGCGACCAGATCGAGTTTGAAGTTGCGTCGATATTCTGAACAGACAGCGTGTACGGCTGATACTGCGTTCCGCTTACAATGGTGGCATCCGCCGAAAGATTTTGCGGTGCAATACCGCTAAAATAGTTTGCGTATTGATGATAATAGGAGTCGGATACGCCAACCCATCCGTCATTGGTGAAGTATGAACCGACATAATCGCGCAGATAAAAAGGCTTTTCCAGCGTAGTTCGTACTTTCAGAACAATGTCGCCGGTAAAACGGATAGCGGACAGCGTGCGCAGGTTGCCGCGGGTCAGTCCATCGTTACTTCTCTGACCGATATCGCCGAGTTGGAGCGACAGAATTTTTTCCTGGAGTGCTTCAATGCCCTCCGGTCGTTCATATCCGCGTTGTGGCAATAATATTGAGGATATCAACGCGGTCAGAATGATCAGTGGCAGCGCAAGGAGCGTTAATAAATGCTGCATGCGGTTGTAAGCCGGGTAATTCTGCCGTTTTGGAGATTTAACGTTATCTTCGCCAGCTTCTTCAAACGTGGGGATACGCCTTACGCTGCTGCGAATAAAGAGCATGATATACGCGCTTGCAAGACAAAAGAACGGAACGACCGAGGGTTCGAGCGAAAAGAAGGTTGCGGGCAAAAGCAGCGGAAGCGTGGACAGCGCAAGCCCGGCCAGACTGGAACGGTATATAACGAAATAACCGCTAAACAGCGTAGTTAAAAACACCACAACTTGCACGCCCGTGGTCGTCAGCTGGATTGCCTGCTGAGCATCATATGCGTGTATCTGGGCTTGCAGAAAATCAGGAAGATGCAGCGAAAGCGGGGACAAACCTTGCTCTACGAGGACAAGTATACCCTGCATAAACATATCGGAATTGAGCCAAACCCAGACCAGCGCCGCAAGAAAACTAATTAAAAGAAGCAATTCGCGTCTCTTTGCGGAGTAAACGATGATGAACAGTATGACAAAAAAGAGCGCGCTCCAAACCGACCGGCCCGTGAGAATCGTGAGCTGGTAACTTGTGGTCAAAGAGAATAAAAACCCCAAAATGGCGAGCAACAGCACCGTAGACTGTTGGAGAATTCCAATCAGCCGCGTTTTCGCGTCTTCTCTGCTCAGGGGCGGGCGTATGGTCTGCGGTTGTGTGCTTCGTTTGCGCGCCGTCATTCTTCCACCTCGGTCATCATGTCGGGGATGCTGCCGTTAAGCAGCTGCACCTCACAGCCAAGAGAACGGAGGGCCTTTGCCGCTTGCGGTGAGCAGCGTTCAGGCATAAGCGTCAAACGGCGGCATACACCGAGACCGATGATGCTTTCAAGCAGACGCTTTGCGGATTCGTCTTCTCCGGATTTCCAAATACTCCCCGCAACCATATAAACAAGGTGCGTTTCCGACTGTGCGCTTTGCAGCGCGAATTTTTCCAGCGTGCTCCAGTTCTTTTGACCGGGAAGCGCAAGCAATTCATGCAGAGCGGCGGCTAGCGTATCCGGGCCGGACACCGAAATGGTGTGTAGCATGCCTTCCTCGCCAACCCAGCTGATGCTGTGGACTGCGCTTCGTGCCATCAAATACTCGGAAAAAGCAAGCACCGTGCCGAGCAGATATTCCGCAGCCGCGGGTTCCGCGTCCGCACGTAGTTCCAGCAGGAAATGAAGCGACGGATTCAGCGGCAGACCGAACTCGCGGACGATCAATCGATCCATACGCGCACTGAGCTTCCAGTGAATGCTGTGTCGTGCGTCGCCTTCACGATAGTCGCGCAGTTGGAATATTTCGGAAGGATCGTTGCCCGGTTTTTTGGTGGAATAGGTTGCGCTGTCGAGCCCAAGGTCCGCCGCGTCGTCGGTTTGAATGGTGCGGCTTTGCAGTTCTGGAAGGACATAGACGCTGCTGGAAACGGCCCGCCCGTTGGCTTTCGGTACGGGTAGGAAAAACAAACCGAGCATGTCGCACACGTCGACACGCTGAATCGATAGATCCACCCTGCCGCAATATGCCATGTCGACCGGGAGCCTGTGGGAAAACGCGCGCCCTGGCGCAAGCGATAACCGAACGGTCTCCTCGGAAGATTCCGTGTAGCGACCGTCCATTCGGCCGAGTGCATTGCGGCGGCCAAGGCGAATGCGTACGCAGGCGCAGGGAAGAAGGACCGCATTCTTCCCCGTAAGGCTAACGTAACATTCGCCTTTAGGAAGGATGTCGTCCTCGACTTCCATGCTGTAGCGCAGCGCGCGTGAAACCGGCAGCGCGGAGAGCAGCGAGATCACCGGCAGGAGCAGGATGAATATGAAAAATAGGTGGAACAGGTATAGATCGGACAGTACAAACAACGCGAACGAGAGCAGCACCACATAGAAATAGACAATCCGGTTAGCGGCCATTTGATTACACCGCCACGGGCGCCTGCACCTGCGAAAGCGCACGTTTGATCAACTGCTGTTCACTGATGCCACTGACCAACGCGCGTGGGCTGAGCAGGATGCGGTGCGCGCAGACGTTCTCGAAGACGGTCTGTACGTCCTGCGGAATCAGATATTCGCGTCCGGAGAGATAGGCGGCGGCTTTGGACATGCGCAGCAGCGCGATTGCGCCGCGCGGGCTTACGCCAAGGCGGATGGCGGGTTGAGTCCGCGTCCATGCGGCGAGTTCGGCAATATATGCGTACAAAACGTCTGAAACGAACGTGCTTTCAACTTCCCGCTGCATGGCGGCGAGATCGCGTGGAGCGATGACGCGATTGACGGAGTCCAAGGGCGCTGCGGCCTGATGACGGCGCAGCATTTCAACTTCGCTCCTACGGTCTGGGTAGCCCATGGAAAGCCGCACCATAAAACGGTCCAGCTGTGACTCCGGCAGCGGCTGCGTGCCGGAAGAGCCCGCAGGATTCTGCGTGGCAATCACGAGATACGGTTGCGGAACGGTGTGCGTTACACCGTCTACTGTAATGCTGCCTTCTTCCATGACCTCAAGCAGTGCGGATTGCGTTTTGCTGGACGCACGGTTGATTTCATCGGCAAGGAACAGGTTGCACATGGCCGCGCCCGGAACATATGTACCCGCTGCGCCGCCGGTTTGCAAGGTCGTGTAACCCGTGATATCGGACGGCATGACGTCCGGCGTGAACTGCATACGTTTATAGGAGAGGTCCATTGCTCTTGAAAAAGCGAGCGCCATAGTCGTCTTTCCAACGCCGGGCACGTCTTCCAATAAAACATGTCCCTGTGCGAGCATCGCCATAAGGATGCTGCCGATTACGGCGTCTTTACCGACGACGACTTTACGAACCTGCGTAATGATTTCCTGAACTTGCTGCAACAAAAGCGTTACCTCACATCGTATTCAAATCCATAATCGTAGCGACTATAAGACATATTATACAGTCTATTGCTTGAGATAGGCAAAAGTGTTGCGAGAATGTATACAATATGAGAATATTTGCTAAATTAATGAATGATTACAAAAGCAGAGCATCCCCTGACAGTTTTTGCCGGGAATACTCTGCTTTGGCTGTCGCATTTTGATCAGAATGAATTTTGCGAGTTGGCAAAACAATTACGATTGCTGCACCTTGTCCAGCAGGTCTTTTACAGCACGCTCGGTATACAAAGCACAAACCTGCTCCGCCAGCGCTTGCGCTTCGTCAAGGCTGAACCGGCGCAGTGCGCGCTTGACCTCCGCAACGGAACCTGCGTTCATGCTGAATTTTCGCAATCCAAGTCCCGCAAGGACCGGCGCAGCAGCGGGATTACCCGCAAGCTCGCCGCACACAGAGACCGGCTTTTCGGCGGCGATAAACGCGCCGAAGATCATCTTCAGCGCACGAAACATCGCCGGAGAAAAGCTCTGGTAATAATTTTTCACGTCGGGGTTCATTCGGTCGGCGGCATGCAGATATTGGCAGAGGTCGTTGGTGCCGACGCTGGCAAAATCGCACTCCGCGGCGATTTCGGGGGCCATCAGCGCAACGGACGGGATTTCGATCATGACGCCTGTTTTGATATGTTTGTCGTAGGCAATGCCGCGCTGATCCAGCATACGCATTGCCTCGGCAAGTGCGTCCTTTGCCGCGCGAAGATCGTCCATAGAGCCAACCATGGGGAACATGACCCAGAGTTTGCCATATACGGACGCACGCAGGATTGCGCGAAGCTGTGTAAGGAAGAGATCGCGGTTTCGCAGACAGAGCCGTAACGCCCGACAACCCAGAAACGGGTTTTCTTCTTTAGGGAGTGCTAGTCCTGGCAGCGTTTTGTCGCCGCCGACGTCCAGTGTCCGAATCGTAACCGGCTTGCCGTCCGCCTTTTGCAAAACGTCCCGATAGGCGGTGAATTGTGCCTCCTCATCGGGCAGACGATCGGACTGCATATAGAGAAATTCCGTGCGGAACAACCCGATGAAGTCACAGTATTGAATGGATTCTGTCTCTGCGCAGGAGCCGATATTAAGACCGATTTCAATGCGCGTGCCGTCGCCCAGACTGCCGCTGTCGGTCAGATAGCGCGCCGCGTCCTGTCTGTCCTTTAGAAACGCGTCGCGTTTGCGGCAGATGCTCTGCTGAATAGCTTCGTCCGGCTCAAGATAGACTTCCCCCGACATTGCGTCGACGGCTACGTATGCGCCATCCTGAAAAGCTTCCGTCACATTGGGTACGCCGAGGACGGCGGGAATGCCGAAGCTGCGCGCCAGTATCGCAGAATGCGAAGTGGCGCCGCCAACTTCCGTTACGATGGCGAGAACATTTTTACGATCCATCGTCGCCGTATCGCTTGGGAGGAGATCATGCGCAACGACAACGACCGGAGCGTGTAAGGATGAGAGGTTTTTTTCTGTTTCGCCATGCAGAATACGGATGAGGCGGTTACGAACGTCCCGAATGTCCGTAGCGCGCGCGGCAATCAGCGCGTCCTCGACTTTGCTCAACAGCAGCGCGAAATCCGTGTAAACGCGGTCGACGGCAAAATCGGTCGCCTGCTGCTCATTCAAAATAGCAGAGCGGATTTCTGCGTCGATTTCTTCGTCGGCAAGGATTTCGCGATGCGCCGCGAAGATTTTCGCCTTGTTGGCGTTTTCAACGGAAAACGATGCAATCAACTGCCGAAGCTCGTCGTCTGCCGCCTGCACCGCCTGTTCATAGCTTTTCAGCGCGGCTTCTTCTTCGCCTGCCTGTACGTATGTTTCGTATACGTCGCAGGTGAAGGCCTGATAAAGGTATACGTATCCTTCCGCAACGCCGGGGGAAACCGGCGCGCCCTTGAAGATTTTCATGCAATCAGTCCTCGCCAAGCCCTGTGGCAATCAGTTCGACAAGCCGGTCGACCGCCGCCGTTTCATCCTCGCCTTCCGCCGATATTTCGATCCGCGTATTGACCGGAATACCTTCCGCGAGAACGCGGACGATGGATTTGGCGTTTGTCGGCACGGCGTCTGGATCGTCGAGGTTTTTAATAAAGATTTTTGCGGCGAACTGTTTTGCACAGGCCACAAATTCCGAAGCAGGGCGTGCGTGCAGTCCGGAGGCGTTTTTTAATACGACTGTTTTTGCATACATTTCGGTGTCTCCTCCTTAGGTGGTCCCAGTTAGTTCCAGTTCCTTAACAGGCATTCTTCCGCCTCGGCACACCAGAGCCCGTTGTGCGCCTGAACGATCTTGTGCAGTTCGCTAAAGCGTGTATCAGACTTAGCAAGTGAAGCAAAATCGTCGATCGCGGTCATCGGCATGGAGATGTGGTTGTACACGAGCTTCTTGCCGCCCGGTATGTGTGGCAAATTGAGTATGGTTTCCGCCGCGGAATCCAGACCGCCGACATGTGTGATCATAACAGCCGGGTCGATGCGCCCGTCGGCGGTGAGCCGGAGCGATTCGATCATATCGTCGGTGTTGCCGCCGGTCGTGCCCATCAGATGGGTCGAATTGTAGTGCGCATCGTAAAGATTGACTTTCGCACCGAACGATTTGTCCATTGGCCCGGCAAAGAAGTTCATGCATCCATCGCGTCCCAGTATGGCGTTGCCAAGCTCGGCAACCGCCGCCACGGGAGCGAATACGAACACATCGTCAAACCCGCCGCCGACAAGTGTTTTGAGCTCTTCCGCCGGGTTTTCCATGGCGGACGTATCGACAAACCGGACTTGCACGCCGTTTGCGACGGCTTTTTTAGTGAAGATTTGCTCTGCGCGCTGCAATCGTTTTTTGTCGATATCGGCAACCAGCGCAAGCGAAGGACGGCGGTCGCAGCTGATTGCGTAATCCAGCGCGCCGAGACCCATCGGCCCCGCACCGGCGACAATTGCGAGCTTGCCGCCTTCCTTGATGCCCATCATGTGCTGATATTCGCCCATGTGCGTATGATACGCGGCGTGGAACGCGCCGATGGAGCAGCTCATGGGTTCCGCAAGCGACGCCTCGAAGTAGGCTTTACCGTCGTATTCAAGAAAACATCCGAGCTCCATGACTTCCTGCGGGATGATGCAATACGTTGCATTCCCGCCAAAGTACTGGTAGGAGTATCCGGGTGACCACATGGTGCCTTTGTAGTTGAGCGCAGGCTGAAGGGTGAATTTTGTCCCTTCGCGGAATTGTCCGGCATATTTTTTGCCGACCGCCACGATGTCCCCGGCCATTTCGTGCCCCATGATCGTCGGATGATGCGCAACGTCCGGCGGGACGCGCTTGTGCGCCTGACCGAGCATGGCGCATTTATATGTCGACATGCACACGCTGTCGGACACGACTCGAACGAGGATTTCGTCGTCCTTGATCTCCGGCAGCTCAAATTCTTCGAGCCGGAGATCCTTTGCGCCGTACAGGCGAACCGCTTTCGTTTTCATTCAATCTATCCTCCTACTCGTTAATCGTCTGAAGTTCAATTTCCGGTATATACGTCTCTATCGCCGCACGCGTCGGCGGGCTGCTGCCGGGGCAGGTCACCTTTGCGGACGCTGTGGCGATTGCAAGGCGGGCGGCGTCTTCGCGTGTCTCTTCACACGCCAGCGCATAGAGATATGCGGCGGTCAGCGCGTCGCCTGCACCAACGGTGCTGATTGCTTCCACATGCGTCCCTTTACCGAGCAGGATGCCGTCCCGATCGGCAAACAGCGCGCCTTTTTCGCCAAGAGAAACGACGACATGCTCGACGCCAAACCGCACAAGCGACCAGGCTGCGCCGCACAGCGTAACGATTTCCGTATCCGGCAGCGCCATCAATTCGTGCAGTTCGTGCTCGTTCGGTTTGATGAAAAATGGCTTTATCTTGATCATTTCGTGCAAGGCGTCACCGTCCTGATCGACCGCGATATGTACGCCGCGTGCATTCAACTCTGCGGCCCATTTTGCAGGAGCGGCGCTTGGAACGCTGCTAGGAAGGCTCCCGGCGAACAGAACCGTGTCCCCGGGCGCCGCCAGTGTGTTCAGCTTTGTTTGGAGCTGATCCATCGCGCCCTTCGAAACGCCTGCGCCGGGCTCGTTTAGGTCTGTATATGTATGGTTCTTGGGATCGAACACCTTGAGGTTCGTCCGAGTTTCACCTTCGACTTGCACAAAGTCGTCGCGGATTTGCATCTCGCTGAGCGCATCGATAATCTTTCTGCCCGCCGCGCCGCCGAGAAATCCCGTTGCAATGGAGTCCATGCCGAGAGATTTGAGTACTTTGCTGACGTTGATGCCCTTGCCGCCCGCATCCAACCGAACGGTCGTTGCACGGTTTACGACGTCCAGCCTGAAATCGGGAATCGTTAATGATTTGTCCAGCGCCGGATTCGGCGTTACAGTGATGATCACGACTCGCCGCCTCCACTCGTTAAACTGCGGTAGATAAACTCTGGATCGGTGGAGTGCTTCAACTGTTCAATTAACTCCTCGTCCAGCATAATATTCGCCAGCGCCTGAAGAATCGGGAGATGTTCCTCTCCCAAACCGGCGATTCCGACCACCAGATATGCTTTTTCATCGCCGAACGGCACCCCGTCCGGAAACTGAAGGACCGCCAAACCCGTTTTGTGGATGTGTTGCTTTGCTGTGCCGACGCCATGCGGAATGGCGACGCCCTCGCCGATGTAGGTCGTTACGACATCCTCACGCTCCAGCATTGCGTCCACATATGCGCTATCCACGCTGCCACGTGCAACAAGCTGTTCGCCCGCCATTTTGATGGCGGTATATTTATCGGCCGCGGAAAGTCCGGTGCAGATATCGTCCGGACGTAGGCTCTTAAAGCATTCCGACGGTTTGTTTTTGGTTAGTTGGGTCCTCATCTTGTTCTCCTTTGGTGTGGTTATTTCGTGATTTCACAGTAATATGTATTCAGAACCTTTTCAACGGCCGCATAGCATCGCTGGTGATCGCCGGAGCGCAATGTTTCCATAAAGGACTCGTTTTCAACGACCGCGCGTGAAATAGATCCCAGCGTGCCGAGTGTTTGCCGGGACACGGATTTCGGCGCGAACATGACCAGCACTGTTTCAAGGTGTATTGTCTCGTTTCTGTATATACACGTAAGTTTTTTGGGACGGACGACGCCGAACCAAACCTGATTGACGCCGTTTGTCCGACAGTGGAGCAGCATCGTGCGTTTGTCGATGGTAATCGTGCTGCCGTATTTTTCCCGCTCAAGCAAGTCCGTGTGCACGGTTTCTTGCAGACTGGCGGTTGCTGCTGTACGTTTTGCAACGCTGTCTATGATATCACCGACCGTTTCCGACGAGGCGTCGACGTCGATAAACAGATTGGACAGGATTTCCAAAATGGTGTCGATCACGCTGCGCGTTTTGGCAAGCGTGGAGGCAAGGTCCGTCAGCGAGGCGTGCTCCGTATGCGCATGCGGCACGTTTTTGCAGGACTTGAGAAGCTGCCAGACGCTGTCCTTTTCTGCGTCTGTTAAAAACGGCGTCACCTGAACGTATGGGATTTGCTCATTGTCCAGCGGGACGGTGGATATGATCATCTCCACATTGTTTTGAAGGAGCTGATCGTAATCGAGGTTCGCCGTTGAAACCACATCCGCTGTCTCGATATCCGGAAATTCGCGATTAACGCGCAGCGCAAGCAGCTGTGCGGTCACCATACCGCTGGGACAGCAGACGATTGCGCGACAACGCCGCGAATAATAGCTGCGGCTGTCTTCCAGTGCGACGCCGAGATGAACCGCGAGGTAGCCGAGTTCCGAATCGGGGACGCTCACGTGCAGTTCGTCTTCAATGACACAGGCACATTCATGCGCCAGCTGATACAGTGTACCGTAATGCTGCTTGATGTCGTCGAGTATCGGGTTTCGGATATCCATGCCCATGGAAAGCCGGGTGATCGTCGGGATCAAGTGCTTCTTCAGAGCTTCTGAAAACCCGCCGTTGGGGTCGATCATAACGCCGGTCCTCGCTTCCGCCATGTGGATCATGCGGCTGGCGAGACGCGTTGCCTGCGTTTCCGCCTCTTCGCTGGATACACCGCCCAATCCTTTGGTTGTGCGCAGCAAGGTGGCGAGGTAGTTTCGCTCGCCTTTGGGAATCTCCACGTGAAAACGGATTTCCATACTATCGATCAAAGCGTGCGCAAGCTGCAAGGATGGATCGTTTTCCGGAAGGCGTCCGGTTTCTTCAAAGATACCCGCGCCCTGACTGACGCGCAGAAGGATCATATAGAGATGCACGACCAGCGCCCTGCGGCTGCGGTCGTTTTGAATCAAGCCTTTCAACGGGTCGATCGCATCCAGCATGCTGTCAATTTGTTCCACTTTTTCCAGATCGAACAACCGTTGAATGTTCAGGGTTTTTGGTAATTTATCGTAATGGATGCGTGCATTTTCCTTTTTCTTGCGCCCGCCTCCTGCATGGTCGTAATACAATCGCACAAGTGACTGTCTGCGCTGCCATTCGTCCGCCTCCAGATAGACGCCGACGCCCGGCCGCCGCACAAGCGAAAGGCCGTTTTCCGCCAGCCAGCTTTCGCAAAGGTTCAGATCGGAGCCGATGGTCGTTTCCGATACGCCGAGACTGTGCGTGAAGGTGTAAATCTTTCGCGGCTCGCCTTCCATCAATAGCGCCAGCAGGATGGCCACAACGCGCTCCTGCTGGGAATACACCGGCCGAAGGTTTACAAGGCTATTGATGTGGTTGAGGATTCGTTGGCGGTCCGTTTCATTGCCGCAGAAGCGGATGCCGTAACCGGTCTTTTTTTCAATTAATGTGTTGTCCCTGCCAAGATATCCGTCGATGGCGTCCATCTCCCGCTGTACGGTGCGCGCGCTAAGCCTGAACCGCTCTGCGATGACGGACATGGTAACAAAATCGTCCGTTTGCAGCACGAATGCCAGAATTTCATATTGACGCGTAGTCAGCATTTTGATAATCGCTTCCTTTACGATGGATACGGGGAAAGGGAAACCGTTGAACGGCGCCCTTTCCCCTCTTGGTTGAGGTAACCAATGGACACTATTTCAGAAGTTCTTCGATAAAGGCAGTATACTCCTGTGCGTTCATGAAGTTATCGATGGTGAACACTTTTGCGTTCGGCGCCTTTGCACGTGCACGATCCGCAAGAGAGCTCTGCGTGAGAACATATGCTGCATCGTCTGGAATGTCTTCAATGGAGCTGTGCAGAACTTTTGTATCGTAGCCCGCGTTGTTAATCTGCTTGCGGAGCGTCGTTGCGCCCATTGCAGAAGAGCCCATTCCTGCGTCGCACGCGAAGACGATTTTCGTATCCAGCGGCTTCAGGTTGCCTTTGCTTGCGGCTTTCATGGATTTCATCTGCTGTTGTGCATAAGCCAGCGAGTCGTCAGGCATGCGCTTTGCATTACGTTTAACAAAGATTGCGCCGATTCCAAACGATACCGCACAGGAAGTCAGGACGCTCAGGAGCACCCAGAAGGTGTCGCCTTTGGGCGCCATTGCCAGCAGCGCAAAGATGCTGCCAGGTGAAGGTGTTGCAACAAGACCGGCACCTGTGATGACGTTGGTTAACACGCCGACTGCACCGCCGCCGATAACAGCAAGCAGGAGAGCGGGATTCATCAACACAAACGGGAAATACATTTCGTGAATACCACCGAGGAAGTGGATGATTGCCACACCGGGCGCAGTGTTTTTTGCCATTCCTTTTCCGAACAGCCAGTAGGCGAGAATGATACCCATGCCGGGACCGGGGTTGGTTTCGATCAGGAACATAATGGACTTGCCGGTTTCAGCGGCCTGTTGAATGCCGATCGGTCCCATGATGCCGTGGTTGATCGCATTATTGAGAAAGAGGACTTTCGCGGGCTCGACAAAGATCGAGATCAGCGGAAGGAGCTTGGCGTTGTAAATCCAGTTTGCGCCGGCGGTCAAGAATGCCGTGATCGCCGCGACAAACGGACCAACCAGATAGTAACCGACGATCGCCAGCAGTGTGCCGATGATGCCGAGCGAGAAGTTGTCCACGAGCATTTCAAAGCCCGCTTTGATTTTTCCGTCAATCAGTTTATCGAATTGCTTGATGATCCACGCTGAGAGCGGCGCAAAGAGCATTACGCCGAGGAACATTGGGATATCCGTGCCAACGATGACACCGATACTTGCAATACAGGCGATGACCGCACCGCGAAGACCCGCGATGTTCTTGCCCGCCGTATAAGCAATCAGCAGCGGCAGCAGATATGTCAGCATCGGGCTGACTAACGTTGCCAGTTTTTCGTTGGGCCACCACCCGGTGGCGATGAATAGTGCGGTAATCAAACCCCATGCGACAAATGCGCCGATGTTGGGCATCACCATTCCGCTTAAGCTGCGGCCAATACGTTGTACGGTTGCTTTCGTGTTTCCTTTGGACATGCAATTACCCCCTAAATATTGAGTTGTCGAAGTGAGAGATATGTAGGAACTTCTGTCCTTAAGAAAAGTATAAAAGCCTGCGGCCAACACTTTCAACTAAAAGAAAAACCGTCTTGACCGATACCGTTAGCGACAATATTTAATTAACACATATTTGGCGGGAATGCAATATCGTCAGAAAAAAAGATCAAAATCACGGGAGACATGTTTTGTTATGGTATCAAAACTCTGCCGGGTCACTGTTGGCGCATCGACGGCCCTTGTAAAACGAGCCGCGTTGTGAAGCTATTATATGCGTACGCAAAGGATAATTGTCTGACAAAGCATTTGACAAAATGTGACGATGTGTTAAAATGAGAAAACATGGTACGAATGATCGTCGTCTCATGTTACAGGCCGAGTAAAAATGCCCATCGGACAGGGCTGGCCGTTGCCGCACGTGGCGTATAGCGTCACATTATTGATTGAGTTTTAAGACTCAAATTTTATAAGTTGGTTACTTTATAACCAGTGCAAACAGCACACCACTTGTGAAACGGTCAATAAGAGTAGCAACAGCATATCCTGCTCACAAAGCTCTGATGAAACGGCTAGGCCATTGTGGTTCCGCGGTGTTGAAAAGAAACAAAGTATACACGCGCGCGCGAATTAAGCCGGACGACAACAGGTGGTAACGAGATGCCGCCTGTTTTTCTTTTGGCGACCGGGTTATAAAGCGATGGGAAGGGAAATCAATTTGTCAATGGATTTGGAACAGCAGAAACGAGCGCCCATCTACGAAGCGTTGGACCGATTCCGCAAACAACGTGTGGTGCCGTTTGACGTGCCGGGACACAAACGCGGGCGCGGCAATCCAGAGTTGGTTGCACTGCTTGGCGATAAGTGCGTCGGAATAGACGTAAACTCGATGAAGCCGCTGGACAATCTCTGCCACCCCGTGTCCGTCATCAAGGCTGCGGAAGAACTGGCCGCAGATGCGTTCGGCGCGACACACTGCTTTTTTATGGTCAGTGGAACGACGTCCAGCGTACAGAGCATGATTCTCTCTGTTTGCAAGAAGGGCGATAAGATCATTCTCCCGCGGAACGTTCATAAAAGCGCGATCAACGCGCTGGTGCTCTGCGGCGCGGTGCCGGTATACGTCGACCCGCGTGTGGACCAAAAGCTCGGCATCCCGCTTGGTATGGAGATGGACGACGTTGTCGCCGCAATCGAGAGTAATCCGGACGCCGTGGCGGTGCTGGTCAACAACCCGACGTATTACGGCGTATGTTCCAACCTCAAGGCGATTGTCGAACTTGCGCATGCACATGGCATGAAGGCTCTTGTGGACGAAGCGCACGGAACGCACCTCTACTTTGGTGAACAACTGCCGATGAGCGCAATGGAAGCCGGCGCGGACATGGCGGCGGTATCGATGCATAAATCTGGCGGAAGCTTGACGCAGAGTTCGCTTTTACTACTTGGCCCGAACGTGAATGCGCGATATGTCGACAAAATCGTCAACCTGACGCAGACGACCAGCGCGTCGTACCTTTTGATGTCCAGTTTGGATATTTCGCGACGCAATCTGGCCTTGCGTGGCGAAAAGTCGTTTCAAAGAGTCAGCGACATGGCGCAGTATGCCCGCGAAGAGATCAACGAAGTCGGTGGGTATTACGCCTACGGACATGAGTTGGTCAACGGAAACAGCGTCTATGATTATGACGTAACCAAACTTTCCGTGTATACACGGGACATCGGCCTTGCAGGCATTGAGGTTTACGACCTGTTGCGCGACGAATACGATATTCAGATTGAGTTTGGTGATATCAGCAATATCCTTGCCTATATCTCCATCGGCGATCGTATTCAGGACATCGAGCGGCTTGTCGGTGCGCTTGCGGACATCCGAAGGCTATATGAAAAAGAACCGAGCGAGTTGTTTCTGGCGGAGTATATTTCACCGATTGTCGCCGCCACGCCGCAGGACGCGTTTTATGCGGAAAAAGAATCACTGCCCATTCGGGAGGCAACCGGGCGTATCTGCAGTGAGTTTGTCATGTGTTATCCGCCGGGCATTCCGATCCTTGCGCCGGGCGAGATCGTTACAAAGGAAATCATCGACTACATCCTTTACGCACAGGCGAAAGGAAGCTCGATGCAGGGGCCGGAAGACCCCGATATCAAGTATTTGAACGTTTTAAAAGGAGGCGCACGCTGATCGATGGAATTCTGGTTTAACGAGATGCACACGCAGAATGTGCAGATGTCTATCCGCGTTGAACAGCAGTTGTTCAGCGGGGAAAGTGATTTTCAGCGTATCGACGTGTTCGACTCGCCGGAGTTTGGGCGCTTTCTTGCCTCGGACGGCAGCGTGATCATCTCGGAAAAGGATGAATTTGTCTACGATGAGATGATCGTGCACGTTCCCATGGCGGTGCATCCTTGTGTGAAGCGCGTTCTGGTTATCGGCGGTGGCGACGGCGGCGTTGCGCGTGAGCTTTCGCACTATGAGGAGATCGAATCGATCGACGTGGTCGAGCCGGACAAGCTTTTTGTCGACGTTTGCCGGGAATTTTTTCATGCAAACGCCTGCGGACTCGACGATCCGCGTGTAAGCGTGTATTATCAGGATGGGTTGCGGTTTTTGCGTTCCAAGCAGGATTATTACGATTTGATCATCAACGATTCGACCGATCCGCTCGGCCACACCGCAGGCCTGTTTACCAAAGAATTTTACGGCAGCTGCTTTAAGGCGCTGCACGACGACGGCATCATGGTCTATCAGCACGGCAGTCCGTTTTATGATGAGGATGAAGCGCCGTGCCGCGCGATGCACAAAAAAGCGTATCGCAGTTTTCCGATCAGCCGCGTCTATCAGGCGCATATTCCGACCTGCCCGGCGGGCTACTGGCTCTTCGGGTTTGCGTCGAAAAAATATCGCCCGCTGGAGAACTTTGACCGCGAACGCTGGGGAGCGCGCGGCATTCAAACCTGGTACTACACGACGAACCTGCATGTCGGCGCGTTTATGCTGCCGAAATATGTGGAAGACCTGTTGGAGGAGGAAGAAAACAGATGAGCAAACTGCTTGTAATCGGCTGTGGCGGCGTTGCGTCCGTTGCGATTCAGAAATGCTGCCAAAACAGCGAAACATTCTCGGAGCTTGTTCTTGCGAGCCGCACAAAGTCGAAATGCGATGCGCTGGCGGAGCAACTGGAAGGAAAAACCGAAACGAAAATCGCCACCGCGCAGGTAGACGCGGACAACGTTGACGAGCTTGTCGAGCTCATCCGTCGCGTCCGTCCGGACGCGGTGCTCAACGTTGCGTTGCCGTATCAGGATTTAACGATCATGGACGCATGCCTGAAATGCGGCGTGGATTACATCGACACCGCAAACTACGAGCCGGAAGACACCGACGATCCGACATGGCGCGCCGCGTATGAAAGGCGCATCAAGGAAGACGGATTTTCGGCATACTTCGACTACAGCTGGCAGTGGGCGTATCAAAAGAAATTTGAAGACGCGGGACTGACCGCACTGCTCGGAACGGGGTTTGACCCGGGCGTGACCAGCGTGTTTGTCTCCTACGCAAAAAAGCATTATTTTGACCGCATCGACACTGTGGACATCCTCGATTGCAACGGCGGCGACCATGGCTATGCCTTTGCGACGAACTTCAACCCGGAGATCAATTTGCGCGAAGTCTCCGCACCCGGCAGCTACTGGGAAGACGGACACTGGGTGGAAATACCGGCTATGAGCATCAAGCGCGAATACGATTTCCCCGAAGTAGGGAAAAAGGACATGTATCTGCTCCACCACGAGGAGATCGAAGCGCTGGGCAAACACTACCCGGAAATTAAGCGCATCCGCTTCTTCATGACGTTTGGACAAAGTTATATAACCCATATGAACTGCCTCGAAAACGTCGGCATGCTTTCGACCACGCCGATCGATTTTAACGGACAGAAGATTGTGCCGATCCAGTTCCTCAAGGCGCTGCTGCCGGATCCGGCGTCGCTCGGTCCGCGCACGATAGGAAAGACGAACATCGGCTGTGTGATTACCGGTGAAAAAGACGGAAAGCAGAAGACGATCTTCATCTATAACGTTTGCGACCACCAGACCTGCTATCGTGAGCTTGGCAGCCAGGCGATCAGCTATACGACCGGTGTCCCCGCCATGATCGGCACGGCGCTGGTGTTGAACGGCGTCTGGAAGAAACCCGGCGTGTTTACAACCGATGAATTCGATCCCGATCCGTACATGGATATGCTGAATCGATACGGGTTACCTTGGGTGGTAGACGAAGACCCGGTTATTGTAGACTAGCATAATGTGATAGAAATGCCGGTTTCGGTGCTGAAATTTTGATTCAGCACAGAAATGACGATCCTCGAATCAGGCAAGGTACCATTTGTGGTAGACCCACAAGCGAAACCGACGGAGCGATATGAAGCGAAACGAATTGCAAACGCCGTGCTTTCTTGTAAGCGAACCGGCGCTGAAACAAAATCTGGAAATACTTGGCGGCGTGCAGAAACGCACGGACTGCAAGATTCTGCTTGCCCAAAAAGCATTTTCCATGTTTCGCGTCTATTCATTGATTGCGCAATATCTGAGCGGCGCCTCGGCAAGCGGTTTGTTTGAAGCACGATTGGCGCACGAGGAGATGGGTGGCGAGAACCACGTATTTTCACCGGCATATACGACTGAAGAAATGCGCGAGCTGGTCGCCATCTGCGACCATATCGTATTCAACTCGTTTTCACAGCTGGAGGCGCACCGTCCAATTTGGCAGACTGCCGATGCGAGTGTCGGCATTCGCGTGAATCCGGAATGCTCTACGCAGGCTACGCAGGATGGCCATGCGATCTATGACCCGTGTGCGCCGTTTTCACGCCTTGGCGTTACGCGCAAAAACTTTCGTTCCGACCTGCTAGACGGTGTGGAGGGATTACACTTTCACACGCTCTGCGAACAAAACGCGGACGATCTGGTGAAGACGTTTGAAGCGTTCGAAAGATCGTTTGGCGAATTTTTACCGCGGATGAAGTGGCTCAATCTAGGCGGCGGGCACCACATCACGAAGCCGGACTATGATATCGACACGTTGGAACAACTGATCAGGTATATTCAAAAGAAGTATAATGTGACGGTTTATCTTGAACCCGGCGAAGCGATTGCGCTGGACGCGGGTGAGTTGCTTACGACCGTGCTGGATGTGATTGACAACGGGATGCCGATTTTAATTCTGGACACGTCAGCGTCCTGCCACATGCCTGACGTGATCGAAATGCCATATCGGCCGCCGCTGCAAAGCAGCGGATTGCCTGGCGAAAGAAATGTCACTTGCCGTCTTGGCGGGAGAACATGTCTTGCTGGAGATATCATTGGCGACTACAGTTTCGATAAACTTCCGCAAACAGGCGACCGGCTGACGTTTTCGGACATGGCAATCTATTCCATGGTCAAAACCAATACGTTTAACGGAATGCCGCTGCCCGCTATCGCGCTGGAGCACGAGGACGGCGAGTGTGAAATTGTGAAAGCGTTCGGCTATGAAGATTTTAAAGGGAGACTTTCGTGAATAAGTTGCATTCGTTTCCCGTACAGGATGGGTTTTTCATGCCCGCGGAATTTTCACCGCAGCAGGGTGTGTTGCTCATCTGGCCGACGCGCCCCGGCAGCTGGGGCGTCGATCCAACCTCCGCGCAAACCGCGTTTTGCGAAATCATACGCGCTGCATCGAGAAGTGAGCAGGTCTATCTGCTGGCGGACGGCGTGCACCTAAATGAAGCGCGCGCGGCGGCAGGCGATTACGCTACGGTAATTGAAATAGAAAGCGACGACGCATGGGCACGGGACGTCGGGCCGACGTTCGTGACGAACGGTCAGACTGTCCGTGGGATCGACTGGCGATTCAACGCCTGGGGCGGTGAAATCGACGGACTGTACGCCCACTGGGGAAAAGATGATGCGGTTGCGACTGCATGTTGCGATGCGCTTGGATGTGGTTGCTATGACGCGGGTGATTTTGTGCTGGAAGGCGGTTCGATCTGTTCGGACGGCGAAGGCACACTGCTTGTCACCGAAGCCTGTCTGTTAAGCGCGGGGCGCAATCCTAATTTGAGTAAGTTTGAGATCGAGCAAAAGCTTAAACACTACCTTGGTGTGGAAAAGATACTTTGGTTGCCTCGCGGGATCTATAACGACGAAACCAACGAACACGTGGACAATGTCTGTGCGTTTATTGCACCCGGAGAAGTCGTGCTTGCCTGGACGGACGATGAAGCCGATCCGCAGTATGCACTCAGCAAGGCCGACTTCGACTATCTATCGAATGAAACCGACTCGAAAGGTCGAAAACTGATGATCCACAAATTGCCGATTCCCGATCATCCCGTTTTAATCAGCAAGGCGGACTGCGAGGGATATGCGTTTGAAGAGGGTGAAGATACTCGTGAACCCGGCGAACGTTTGGCCGCAAGCTATGTCAACTTCTTTTTTACCAACGATGCGGTGCTTTTGCCACAGTTCGGCAGCGAAAACGTCGATTCCGATGCGCGTGCAGTTGAAATTATGACGCGGCTTTGCCCGGACAGGGAAGTCATGCCGATTGCCGCACGGGCAATCCTGCTTGGCGGCGGCAACATCCATTGTGTGACTCAACAGATTCCGAAAGGAGCGTTCCAATGAGCAAAGTAATTGTAGCTGCTGTTCAGATGCGCTGCTCAACCGATGTGGCGGAAAATCTGGATAATGCCAAAATGCTTGTTCGAAAAGCGGCTGGAAGCGGCGCGAACATCATCCTTTTGCCGGAGCTGTTTGAGCGGCAGTATTTTTGCCAGGAACGTAGATATGAATACTACGATTTTGCAACGCCGGTTTCGGAAAACCCTGCGGTTTTGCGTATGCAGACGTTGGCAAAAGAACTTGGCGTGGTCATCCCCGTCAGCTTCTATGAGCGCGACGGCAACGCGCTGTTTAATTCTGCCGCGGTGATCGACGCGGATGGACGTTTGCTGGGCGTATACCGCAAAACGCACATCCCAGACGACCATTATTATCAGGAAAAGTTTTATTTTTCACCGGGCAATACGGGGTTTCGCGTGTTTGATACCAAGTTTGGACGCGTCGGCATCGGCATCTGCTGGGATCAGTGGTTCCCGGAAACCGCCCGCTGCCTGGCACTGAAGGGTGCAGACGTGATTCTATACCCGACTGCTATTGGAAGTGAGCCGATTTTGGGCTGCGATAGCGCGGCGCACTGGCGGCGCGTGATGCAGGGGCATGCGGCGGCGAACATCGTCCCCGTCGTCGCGGCGAATCGTTTCGGTATGGAGACGGTCGTTCCCTGTGCCGAAAACGGGAATCAATCAAGCAGCCTGAACTTCTACGGCGCGTCATTTATTGCAGATGAAACGGGAATGATTCTCGCAGAAGCCGGACGTGACGGGGAGAAAATTATAACCGCCGATTTCGATTTTGATCAAATCAAGAAGGAACGGATCAACTGGGGATTATTTCGCGACCGCAGGCCGGAATGCTATGGTAAAATATGCGGCGGAGACGATTGCTGACGAAACAATGATGTATTGCATTCCATCCCAACCCCGCGACAGCTTTACAATGAAGACTATGAACAGTGGCACAGAGAATCGATCGAAGGCGACGTGAAGGCTTCATAGCGATTGATTTGTTTTTACAAATGACAAGACCTTTCCCGTAGAACGCATTCGTTCGGGAAAGGTCTTTTTACTCTAAAGCTATCGCATTCGGGAACTTTTGTGTCGGTCGTGCGTTACCACACCCTCTGTATGAATTCGTTGACGATGCGGGTATATTCTTGCGGGCGCTCTTTCTGCGGCCAGTGTTTGCAGCCAGCCATAATGTGTAACTCGCCAAGCGGGGTGGCTTCAGCGGCGGCTTTGGAGGCCTTTGCCGGGACAAGGGAGTCCTTATCGCCGTTGATGAACAGCGTGGGCATTTCAAGCGCGCCAAACCGACCGGTATAGTCCGGCCTTACACCGTGCGGAAGGATGGAACTTATCTGATATTCGTGCATCGGTTTATCGATATCCGGCACCTTGCAAAGTGCGACGAGCTCGTCTACAAGCGATTGTGGAATATTTTTCGGATTGCCAAACAACGTGGAGCGGATGCTCCAGCGCGCCATGGAAGGCGAGCTTGCGATCCAGCGATAAGAACGTTTCAGCAAATTGGTATGTGTATACCAATAATAAAACCAATGACAAGGCATTTTGCTGACGAGGCCCCATGCGTCGAGGGGAATCAGTGCCGCGACCTGATCGGGGCGCCGCAGGGCGTAGCCAATGGCAAACGCACCCCCGAGCGAGATGCCGGAGAGACAAAACCGGGTCAGTCCAAGCTGTGAAACGATGTCCTCCAGACATGCAAGATGCTTTTCATAAAATGAATCGCCCGCCATACCGTCCGGGTTGTCGCTCTTGCCATAGCCGAGCATATTGACGGCGTATGCGGTATAATCGTTCGGTAAGGCGTGCATGACTTCGTTCCAGGAAAGCATTGCGGAATCCAGTCCGCCGCCGTGCAGAAAAACGATCGGAATCATACCGTTGCCGTTTTGGTACACCTGAACATTATATTGTCCGTGTTTCAGTGTGAATTCTTTCATAAGCATACCGCCTTTATTTCATTGAGGTGTGGATAAGCAACGGGATTTTGCTTTTACTTTCTTTTTGCCCGAAGGATGAAAAAGAGAGCAGCGCCACAGGCGACGATAACGACGCCGGCAAGCAGCAGCCAATTGACGGATGAAGACACAAAGATGGATGTGGGACCGTCCGCCCCGCCGATAATAGTTGTATTCAAGGAAAAAGCCCCCTAGTAGGTTATTCGATAGCAGTATAACACAAAAACGGGAGCAAAGCTCCCGTTTCCAGATCGCTAGAATAATTTACTTTTCGGTTTTTGGTTTATCCGTGCGTTTGTCACCCCAGAAAAACAGCGCGACCGTGCCGGGTCCGGTGTGGGAACCGATGACGGTGCCGACGCTATTGATCATAACTTTGCCGTCCAGCTTCGGGAACGTATCTTCCACCATCTTTGCAACAGTTTGCGCATCTTCTAGACATGCCGAGTTGGAGATAAAGCATTTCTTGGAATAGTCGGTGCCGTCCTGAACATGAAGCTCCATCTGGCGCACCATTTCACGCATAACGCGGCGCTTGCCGTTGATTTTGAAGCGTGGCGTCAGATGACCAAGGCTATCCATGTTGAGCAGCGGATAGATGCCGAGTACAGAACCGACGAGGAAAGCCGCCGCCGAAATCCGACCGCCGCGCTTGTAATGCGATAAGTCGGTGGAGAAGAACCAATGGTGTACGTTGAGCTTGTTTTCTTCCGTCCAGGTCCATGCTTCATCAAGCGTCGCACCGCCATCGCGAAAGTCGGCAACCGCATCGATCAAAAGGCCATAACCGGAGGAAGCGGCGAGTGAGTCGACAATTTTGATTGTACGATCGGGATATTTTTCCAGCAATTCTTCTCGGGCAAGCTTTGCGGACACATAGGTGCCTGAAAGGCCGGAAGAGAAGGAGATGTGCAGAATGTCCTTGCCTTCTTTTAGAAAAGGTTCGAAAAATGCGATAAACTCGGCGACGTTTACCAGCGAAGTTGTCGGCATTGCACCGGCTTCAATCTTCGCGTAGAATTCTTCAAATGGCATACTTTGACCCAAATCGTCCGGATATTCATCGTTACCAAAGAAAAAGTGGAAACAAACGTAGGGAATGTCGCGTTTTTCGAAATACTCCTTCGGCATATCCGCCGTTGAGCAACAGGTCAGTACGTACGGGTTCATAAAATCTCCTCCTGAATGTATTGGAAAGCGGCGCTAGTACGCAGTGACGTGCGCCGCAATAAGTTTTCAGTGATTAAAACGCGATGACGACGCCTTTTTCGTTTGTATAGACGGAGCTAAGCCCACGCGTAGCTAAAACAATAATTTCTTCGAAGCGGTAGCGACGGCGGATTTCGTCGGCAAGTAGCGTCGCCATTTCAGGGTTGTTGCAGTGGGTAATGACTATCGTTTCGCCCTCTGTGTTTTTTCCGCTGGTTTGAATAGTGTCGGCGAGTTTTTTAATCGCCTGCTTCCATCCCTGCACATGCGAGAATAATGAAATGTCCCCGTTTTTGTCTGCGCCCAGAATCGGACGAATGTGCAGCTTTGAAATTATGGTTCCCGTGATTCGATTCAACCGTCCGTTTTTTAGAAGATTGTCCACATTATCCAGTACAAAAAAGGTTTTCATGTTGTCGATAAAGGCCTCGACACGCTCGATAATATCCAGACGGGGTAGACCCTCAAGAATGAGTTTCCGGATTTTGTGTACGATCAGCGCTTCACCCGAGCAAGCGCTCTTGGAGTCAAACACATGAACGGAAGCTCCGGATTCTTCGGCGTTGGATTTTGCAAGCATAGCACTGGAATAGGAAGCGGAAAGATTAGACGAGATCGTGACGGCAAAAGAGACGTCCGCACTTTTAAAAGCTTCTTCATACAAGGACGGCGCGGGGGCAGCCGAACCGATGCGCCCTTTGCAAGCCCGCATTTCTTCCATGAAGGCCGGTAAGTCCAGCGTATTATCGTCTGTAAAGGATTTCTCTTCCAACGTTAAAGTAAGCGGAACCGTTATAACGCCGAGTGCTTCCTGCCCGGATACCGGAATATCACAGCAGCTGTCGGCAACAATTTGCATATTCATTATTTAAATCTCCAAATCATGATTTCAATATTTACATTTACCGAGGTGCAACGCTTTACGTGTGCAGGCGTGGCGTAACCACCCCCAGCATCTTATTATCATATCAAGACAGGTTCAAACAAACCTCAATCTTACCTCAACGCAACCTCAACTCGTACAAAAAGAGCCTTTGGACTGCAAAGGCTCTTTTTGTAAAATGCCACAGCGTTTCATTGATCGCTGGCGATTGGAAGCGTAACGGTGATCTCTGTGCCTGCGCCTTCTTTGCTTCGAATGGAGATATCCCCGTCGCATAGCGAGACGATCCGCTTGACCAAAGCCAGGCCAAGGCCGCTTCCCGTAACCGCATGTGAATGATCGCCCTGATAAAACTTGTCAAACGCATGCTGCCGTACTTCTTCCGGCATGCCTATACCGGTGTCGCGAACGGAAATACGGATAGAATGTTCCGCTTCACGACAGGCAACAGAGAGTGTGCCGCCGGGATTGGAAAACTTGATAGCATTGTCGATCAGGTTGCTCCAAACCTGGGCAAGCAGCGCTTTGTTGCCGTAAAAACGGATCTCATCGAGATTGACGTCGATCGCCAACCGCTTGTCTTCCCAAAGAGCCTCATAACCGAGCAGGACACGGCGGATTTGCTCATCCAGCTGGAAGACTTCTTTTTGCAGGATGATCTCCTGGTTTTCAAGCTGTGAAAGGGAGAGGATGCTCTGCGTCAGCCGAGTCAGTCTGCCTGTGTTTTCCAGAATGCGTTCAATATATGCCTGTTGTTCCTGGCGGGTCAGCGATTCGTCCTGCAGAAGCGTGGTGTAACCTTCAATTGCGGATAGTGGCGTCTTAAACTCGTGCGAAACATTGCTGACAAAGTCGTTGCGCAACGTCTCCGTATTGGAAAGCTCTTTGACCATGACATTGAAATTGACGGCGATTTCAACAATTTCCTTTGCAAAGCTTTTTTCGTCGAGCCGGACGGAAAAGTCACCCTTGGCCACTTTTTTTGCCGCGTCGTTGATCTTCAGGATCGGTTGAAGCATTTTGGACGACGTGTAAGCGGCTATGCCCGTGCCAAGCACGATCGTCAGCAGGCCGATGTAAGTCGACGAAGTGAGCACTGTCGTAAGGGTGCCGATATGCAGGCTGAGCAGAACGTAGATAATGCCATAGGTCAGCACCATGGACACCGTAACGATTCCGGCGATGATGGTTGCCAGTATATAAGAAATTTTCGGCCGACTATTGATTCTGTATGGTTTAAGCATCACGCTTTACCGCCTTGTAACCTAAGCCGCGGATGGTTACGATTTCAAAGTGTGCGTTGTCCTTAAAGCGGTCACGCAGGCGGCTGATGTGAACGTCCAGCGTGTGCGGGTCGCTCTCCGTGTCCATTCCCCATATTTCGTCCATGATCTGCTGTTTGGTGAACACTTTGTTCGGACTGGCCAGCAGCTTGTACAGTATATAAAACTCTTTCTGCGGTATAACGAAACTGTTGCCGTCGACGCTGACCGCGAGATTGTCGTAATGCAGTTCCACATTTTCGAACGCGATCTTTTTTTCGCTGACAATTTGTGCGCGTTTGAGAAGCGCGTTAATCCGTAAAATCATTTCATTGACGTTGACAGGCTTCACCATATAGTCGTCGGTGCCCGCGTTGAACCCGTTTTGCAAGTCCTCAAACGTGTCCTTGGCAGTAATCATAAGCACCGGCATATCATAACCGTTTTTACGCAGGGTGCGGACCAGTTCGTAACCGTCCATATTCGGCATCATGATATCCGAAACGACAAGGTCAATATAGTGTTTTTCCAGGATATCCCATGCCGAGATGCCGTCCTGAGCTTCATAGTAGACAAAGCCGTTTTTGGATAAGACCGTACAAAACAGTTCGCGCAGCGCGCGGTCATCCTCCACTACCAAAATCTTAAACATGACGCCTGCCTCCATGGGTCGATCTTCAAATTACTATACCATCTTTCCGTCAACAATTCCTCAATGCCAGACAACCGGACTACAGCCTTTTTTCATAAAAGTAAAACACGCCTTTACGAAAGGTCACCTCGCCGATTTTTTGATATCCCAGCCGCTCATACAGTCTCAGTGCATAGGGGTTGCGTGAGAATGCGTCCAGCCGGACGACCTGCACACCATTGCTGCGGAGCGTGCTTTCTACAAAGTGCATTGCCTGCTTTGCAACACCCTGGCTTTGAAAATCCGGATGGACGCAAAGCCGGTGGATTACGGAATGATTCAGTGACGGGTACAGCCAGCTTGCATCCGCATACTCCGGGTCGCAGCGCGGATTGAGTGTAAACGAGCAGGCAATTGCACCGTGGATTATGCCGACGTACAATTCGTTGTGCGCCAAATCTTCGGAAATATCGTCCGCTGTTGGATATCGCTCGTCCCATTGTGGAATGCCAAGCTCGTCCATATGCCGTGTTGCGTCGGCAAATAGATTCATGATTTCTGGGAGCTCTTCCCGCGTTGCCTTCCGAAATGCCGGAGCGTCGTAAAAGTCGTTCAAAGAAACAATACCGCCTTGCCCAGTATTCGATCATACAATCGTATAGCGACGATCGTCTGTAAAATTTATTATCGCACAGCTTCCTGTTTTCAACAAGAATCCGCCTGCTTATAATTAGCGGAGCGGGTGCTATAACGTCGAGTAATAACAAGCAGGGAGAAAGGTACGCCTGATTACTACCGCTGCGATGAAAACGATCAAACTCTCAGTATCGAATCAGCCTGCTTGATACGGACCTGTTGAACTTGGTAACAAACGTGCCGTCTTGAAAACGGGGTGCATCCAAGCGGAAGCAATCCAGCTTTATGAATCGATCGGGTATGTCCGCAGGGATAATTACGAACCCTATGTAGACGTGGCCGAAAGCATTTGCTACCAAAAGGTGCTTGTGTAATGACCGCAACGCACTCATAAACGTAAAAACCATAAAACGGTACAAAGCCTGGAAAAATCATCGATTTTTCCAGGCTTTGTACGTTGGTTTGCGTATGCAAAATAAATTTCACGATTTTGTAACAATTTTTTTTGTAACTTTTCGCATGTTTCAATCGTCTTTATTATATAGGGTTATTATGCAAAGGAGGCGGTCGTATGTTGTGGAATTGGCTGAGGCGTTTTTTTATTTGGATTGGTGCTGTTGAAGAAGACGCAATCAGGAGGGAGAAGCGATTATGAAGCGGCATGAATCCGGGACGCTGCTGTCGTACTGCATCGTTGCGCTGCTGGCTGCTATCGTAGTTCCTGTTGGCTGTTCCATTATCGGGCTGCTGCATCCTGCAGTTTCGGACGAATGGAAGATTGCGGATAATGATGCTGGCGGATATGGCGAGGCCTACGGTGCCTTTTGCGTTTGCGATGCAAGGGGACATACATATGAAGTATGTGCGGCATGTTACTTGCAGGAAGATCGCTGTGCTGACCTATACCTTTTGCAGGATACTCCGGGGTCCAAATGGCATACGATGATCGACGGCAGACCCGATTCGCTGACGATAGAAGGCGTGCGCTGGTTCGTCTGTGAAGAGGGGATGAATCCAAGTGTTTTAAAACAGAAAATTTCGGTGCGCACAATCTATGTTCAGAGCGGGACACTTCAAACACTTGGAATAAATGCCGCGTTTGCAAAGCGAATCTGGGCGGAATCGTGAACGGCGAGCAACGCTTTTGAAAAGCAGTTGTTACACATACGTGAATATTATCATAGGTATCTTGACAACTATAAATAGTTCTCATATTATTAAGAAAACAAATCTTATAAATATGAGAATAGAATTTTTGTTGGATGGAGGGAAAGCAAGTGGATAAACGACTGAAGGATTCCGAATGGATTATACTGCGTGTTTTATGGGGGAATCCGTCGATGGATCTGCGGGGTATCATTGCCGGAGTGCAATCACAGGACCCGGATGTTAGCTGGGATTATAAAACATATCACAGTTTTCTTCGGATATTGATTGAAAAGGGATTTGTAACAGCGGAGAAGCACGGGAAAAATAACTATTATAGCCCTGCGATTACACAGGAACAGGCGCTTTCATATGAAACGGAAAGTCTCATTTCCAGGCGAAGTTATTATGGCTCGGTTTCTACCCTGATGGTTCACATGGCGGAACAAGGCAAATTGACCAAAGTGGAAAAACAGGAGTTGCTTGACCTTGCCGCAAAACTTGCACAAGAGGATGAAGCCTGATCCAACACCTTCCGTATCGAAGCATGATTGATGACTGAATTTTAATGTGTCTATGGGGGGACTATGGAAAATGCAATTCTGACGCGACTCCTGGAGATTACCGTATACAGCGCTGTAATTTTTGTCGCGGTCGTTCTATTTCGTTTTTTACTGGGTAAATGGCTGTCGCCTTCCCTGAAATATATATTGTGGTTTCTCGTTGTGCTGCGCCTGGTTGTTCCGGCGACGTTTGAAAGCGGATTTCACTTTATAACACTGCCACAGGACGAAACAATGATAGCCGCAAAAACGGAAACAGACATGACGGGCGTTGAAACGAACGTGCAGAGCGAACCGGTTTTGGATGGCGGAACGATCACCGCCACGCTACCGCAAAGTGAAACGAACAACACACAGACTTTTTCCCCGGTGACAGTCGCGCCAAAAGCTTGGACGCCAAGCTGGCAGCAATGGCTATTGATTGTGTGGGGAGTGGGCTTTGCGCTGATCCTGCTTGTACACGCCGGGCTAAACCGGCGACTCAACCAGCGAATTTACCGCATCGGCTGTAGTCCGGGAGACAAGACGGAACAGCTATACCAGCAGGTGAAGAACGGAATGAAGATTCGCGCGCGTATACCGATCAACCTGATGCCGGACATCAAAAGCCCGGCGCTGACCGTACAGTTCCGACCCAAGCTGTTGCTTCCGGACCGGCTGCTTTATCAGGCTGATCAGGAACATATGTCCTTTGCCATGGCACATGAACTCATGCATTTCAAGCGCCGAGACCATCTAGTTTGTCTTCTTATCGTATTGCTCCGTGCGATCTTTTGGTTTAATCCAGTTGTATGGATCATGCCGAAGCTGATGCGGATGGATATGGAATCTGCATGCGACGCCCGCGTTGTGCGGACGATGGACAAAGCGCAGAAGCTCAACTATGTGAATCTTTTGCTGGCGCTTGGTGAAGAGGACGGGTCCGATTGTCAGACGATACAAGGAGGGCTTTGTAATGAAACGATTGGCAACTGACGATTTACTGATCCTCGGCATGGCGCTGACCGCCGACAAAACGGCGATGGAACAGCGCGTGCGCGGCGTGTTTGCAAGAAAGAACAGTGCGAAACCTACTAAAGCTTTGGCAATTCTGCTCTGTGTGATACTCGGCGTTGGCTGCTTTACGACGGCATGTCAGCCTGCGGAAGAAGTGCCTGAAAATGCCGAACGCGACTTTAAAGCGATTTCGAGCGACCTTCCGGCACAGACGCATGTTCCTGATCCGGAATATTTTTTCGATAACAGCATTAATGAAAACCTGGATGATACAAATGCTTTTCTTTCGACTTGTGTGGAAGAACCGTTTACTCCTCTGCAGGTGCCGACTGCATTTTCGGAATCGGAAACAGAGATCGCCAACAATGTATTTATGACAATCGAAGCGAATGTCACGGTGCCTGAAACGGACGGTTATTCCGTAACGCGTTTTCGTTCAAAGCAGTTTACGATTGAAGAGTATCGGAGCATGATCAGTTATTTTTTGCCGGATGCAGTTTGGCAGTCAAACATGACGACGCTTTGCCTGCCCGACGGTGGTGAATTTGATTTAAATGAGATTGGAGTTTCGGACGGCTTTAGGTTCAGCGTTATTCGCGGAGAACGTAAGATGGATGTAGCTGGCTGGCAGAACGGGAGTGGTTTTTTCTTTGGACCTCGAGATGACGTTGTTTACCGTGAAGGGTATTTGGTGAACGACGAGGAAATGGAAACGGAATTTGGCGAAGAAATTCGAATGCCGATTTCGCTCACACGGGAAGATGCGCAGGCATTGTCCGATAAAACGATCTCGGATATGGGGATTACTGGCGTTGTGCTGGATTCTGCTCAGCGCGCGTGCTTGTTTGCCGAAGGAGACGCGGATGGATATATGCCGGTACTCACACGCGGATGGGCTTTTATTTACACGCAGGATAACAACGGCTTGCGTGCATTCGAATATCATGGAAGCGGCGGCGGGCCGCGAGATCCACTGAAATACGTTGCTTCGGAAAGCACAGAAATACAAGTGTATGTGGATAACGACGGAGTAACAATGTTTTGGTGCAACAATTTTTATTCGGTGGATGAGGTTGTGTTTGACAATGTTGCAATTCTTTCCGCGGAAGATGCACTGCAGTTATTCAAAGACCGCCTTGCGCATGTAATGTCATATGACGCGGAAAGGCGCACTTCGGCAGAATATATCGATGTACTCAGTGTCACACTGGCTTCGATGGCGATTGCGGATGCTTCAGGGGAACATACGGCTGGATATCAAGGAGATGGGGTGGAAACATTCCTGATGGTACCGATCTGGAGTGTACGGTTTAGAATCACACATGATGGTGGACCAGATGAGTATTGCACTTATCCCTTTAGTGCGACGGATGGCGGCGCGTTGACACGAATGGACGGTTGAAAGGAATGCGTATGAAACTGCTGTCAACTGACGATCTATTGATCCTCGGTATGGCGCTGACCGCTGACAAAACGGCGATGGAACAGCGCGTGCGCAGCGTGTTTGCAAGAAAGAACAGTGCGAAACCTACTAAAGCTTTGGCAATTCTGCTCTGTGTGATACTCGGCGTTGGCTGCTTTACGACTGCATGTCAGCCTGCGGAAGAAGCAAAAGCTCAGCCGAGTTTAATCCCGCTAGAGACGGAAGAGCAGGAACCGTCTGCCGAAACAACGGACGCAACATTGGCGGCGCAAAAAAACGAGCGAGAGGATGCCAGCTTTCTTTCCGGTTTAGTAGAAGCGGATCAGTTGAGCGGACCGTTTCCTGTGCGGATCGAACGAGCGGCGGTTGCGATTGACGCGTATAAAACGCTTGCATTCGACGCGGACGTGATCGTTCCGAAAACAGACGGCTATGGCATTGCGAAACTAGAGCGACACGTTTTCAGCGACGCGGAATATCAGGCCTTTCTAGACTATCTGGAACCCGGTACGGACTGGAGGATAGATACGATCGACGGAGAACCGTTTTCGATTGAGATGACAGAACCTGATCATTACTTTTGTGCCGTCACACATGATGCGGACGGATATATGCCGATACTTATGGCGGCAAGAGGCGGGCGGACGATTTATTATTCCAAGTACGACAACGTTACCCCGGAATTCGGCTTTAACTACGATCTCTATGAGAATGTTGAGGCTGCGGACTTTGATGGAGCTTGGCCAATGGAAGTTTCGAGCGCTCAATCCACAGCAGAGCAGATGATAAGCGATTTAGGAATCGAGCACATGGTTTTGGTCGGCGTGGAGAAAGCGGTATCGTATGATAACGAAACAGACGGCATGGCGGACTTGGTGATTCAAACCCATGGTTGGATGTTCTATTTTGCGCATGAATTCAATGGACTGAACTTCGGCAATATGAATTGTGTTTTAACAACTGGCGAAGCGTATTACGATCCATCCGAGCATGGTGTACTGTCGGTTACCGGCGCGGTTGAATATACACTTGACTACCAGACTTCGATGTGGGAACGCCTGTCGATCTATGTCGATGAGGCGGGCATTGCACAAGTTGATTGGCAGGACGCATTGGATATTACTGAAACGGTTCTCCACAACGTTGCCATCATTTCACCGGAAGAAATTGCCGACCAGTTGACAGAGCGATTACAGGAAATTTACAGCAACGGACAGAACACGGCGGAAGCGACGTTTTGCGTGACTGCAATCCGCCTTGGTGCGGCGGCAATCGGCGAATTCCCGTTGCCGGAACCGATCATGCATGCAAATCAGGGTTTGATGGTTCCCTGCTGGGAAGTAGAGACGGTTATATCGGGAGGAGGAAGCCAACACACTGCGGTATATGTATTCAATGCCGTGGACGGCGGAACGCTTGTCGGGAAAGAATATGGAGGATGACCGGACTTGTGAAGCAATTTGCAACCGAACGATATACCTTAAATAAAGACTCATACGCAGCAAAAATCAAACCGGAGAAATTTTTTACGGAAATTGAGGAGGAAACGATCATATGAGACGCACTTCGACAGAGAAATATTTAACCCTTGGAATGGCGCTGACCGCGGACAAAGCGACGATGGAACGGCGTGTGCGTGGCGTGTTTGCCAAAAAGAATAGTTCGAAACCAATGAAAGCGCTGGCACTTCTGCTTTGCGTAGTACTTGGCGTTGGCTGTTTTACGACTGCCTGCAAAACGGGCACGGCTCCGACTGCAAGCGATGGCAATGCAACCGGTGGGAACGCGGCGCTTGTCAGTGCTGGTAATGCGACGAGCGGGAATGCGGCAAATAACGCAAGCCCAAGTTTTAACAGAGAGGATTCCCTAAAGCGATGGGAAAAGGAAATTGAGATAGCACGTGCATTTATAGTTCCGCGAGTCGATGTTTATTACGAAGAGGAGCGCGGTGACTGGCAAATTGTCGAAGATGTCGATTCCGACCAACAAGCCGCTGCAATCGAATCGTTCTTGGCAATTGCCAATCCCATTTTTACAACGGATTATACTGCAAGCGATGTAATGGCAATTTATTATGTCGATGGAACGGAATTGCGAAGCGACGTATGGCGTATTGATTCAAAGGACGGTGTCCTTTCCGGAGCGGTCGAAGCCGACACGTTTGATTTCCTGTCTGCCGACTGCACAAAAGAACCATCCGATGTGCTGCACGAAAGTTTGGCCGAAATTAAGAACATCGGCGAAACGACTGATATACGCGGCAGCCTAGATAGTATGAGCGCGGCAAACAGGATTGCAGAAATATTAGGCGGCGAAGCCGGAGAGCTGGATAATCGCGGAGGCAGCTATACAAACTTGCTATATGGATGGGGGATCAATCAAACACTCTATTTTGCATTGGGTGATGGCCGTTATTGTATGGCAAGCATCTATGCGGACGAGAACTTGACACCAATGGCTGTAGGCGTTTATCCGGACGCCGACTGTGCAGACGAAGACGTGTTCTGGCGGGCCGACCTGCAGCGCACGGAAGATGTATCCGTCCAACTGAACCCGCAGGATTTCCGCAAGGGCGAACCGGGTACTGACGACATGCCCGTTGAAGAAGCGTATGCGTTCTACTATTCGCTTGTGAACGCGGCCGGCGGTACTGGAGGACAGAACGGCGAAATCAAGGAGCCGAATGCGACGTTCTATGTGGACTACTCCGGTGCGCGCGAAAATTATTGGCATATTGAGGGCTTATATGTGAAGTTTGACCTTACAAGCCAAACCAAGCACATGCTCAATATGGAAGCAAATGAGAAACTTGGTTACAATATGGAATTGATGCAGATTTCGTACGACGAAATGGGCGGCGACGAATATATTGACGCAACGGAAGCGCTCTTTAGCGCACTCTATGGCGAAGGCAGCGTAGCGAAAACCATGGTAAACGCTGTTTACGATTATCATTACTGTACTGTAGATGTCGTTATGTCAGACGACACGAGCTACGAACTGATGTATGGGGATGGGTTGATCGTCAGCGCACAGTTCTTCGCCTCGCTGAATGATATCGGCTTGGGAACCGATCCGAATTGGAAGGCCGACTGGATCTATGTCAATTCCGAAACCGGCGAAACCTTCCATATGGATTGGTGACAGAGACGATGAAACATATAAGCAAGCATATCATAACAGTATTGACGGCGATTTGCCTGATACTGGCCGCCGCTTGCTTCATGGCGGCAGATCGGAATTTTTCAGTCGTCTGTCCGCTGGGTCGGCACTCATGCATATATGGATACAATGGTCCCGTCGAGGCGGATCAGTATCCGCCACTGGAAGACTAAAGCGTGTTGAAAGATAAATTCTGAGTGTTGCGCAACTGCCTTTAGCGCTGTTTGCAGACTGAAGAACCCGGTTAAACCGGGTTCTTCTTTGCAAATTCACGCATTCTCGATACAGTCTTTTTTAGCTTCTGCATGCTTGCCCAATTGCACGAATTCTTTTCTTGCGAAACAGATTACCAGCCACAACGCATAAGCGGCAACAAAAACATCAAGCGCTTCACTAAGAATGAACACTCGCATATACGGATCAAACATATGCCACAGAACACCCTGCGCACTGTCAAGAAAAACACTGCAAAAGCTGATCAAAGCAATCAAGCGAACCGTTTTTGCCAAGACAACGCTGTGTCTGGACGATTGGTGCTTTGTATTGCTCACAGCAGTTTCAATGTTGATTTTCTTTGCTTTTCTCAGTTTCAAGATGCTGTAAACAGTCGAAACAATTGGCAGCGAAAGTATCACCAAGGATTGCAGAATAGTTGGGCAATAATTGGAGCAAGTTAAACTCCAAAGATGAAAAAAATAGAGAACAAAGGTGATTATACTGGATATGCAATATGACCGCCATTGTCTGACATTGTCCCCAAACCAATAGCTTGCACCAATCGTAACACAAACGAAACAGGAAAAAATAACAAAATATGGCAACGGCGTGCGTACGTGAGTGTCAACTCCCAGGCTAGCGAGCAAATTTTGTGACATAAAAATAATAAACAAAAACGTTCCCAGGAAACGATTGCGTCCACGAAAGATACACTTCATCAGCGGTTGTTTACGGGTTGCTTCTTGTGCAATATTTTCTTGTGCTTTCATGCGTGTGTATGCTCCCTTCATGCCTTTGGTTACGCTTAATTATCCCGGATCAGGATATTTGTCCCTATAGATATCAAGCGTGATGCCGTTGATCTTTACAGTACGATCATCCAACCACGTTACTGTGGCGGTGTTGATATCGTCTTTTACGTAAATGCGGCGTTTACCAAGAATGTGGCTACCCTTGACATCGCATACTATTGACCATGTGGAAATTGCACCACCGTCACTGACATAAACATAAACACAGTTTTTTTCGTCTTCGGAAGGATATTTTCCGATCAATTCTTCCGAGTATAGTGACGAAAATAATATCGCGGCAAAAGTAAAATACAAAAGGATGCATGCGACTAGAGCTCCGCAGGCAATCGCGAGACCTTTTAGTGTCTTCTTGAACATATAATTATTTTCCTCTTTACACGCTGATTAAAACCAAATCGAAGGAATACCGTTTTCCGTCCTGTGATCCTCCATATACAGATCGTAACCATTGTACCACAGCAAAAAAGACAAACTACGTATGCTGTAAAATCATAAAAGGTTCGACAAAAGCGGTGCATTACTATGTGCGGCGAGATGCTAGAATCATCATTAAGCGAGCATGGTTGGGGGGGGGACAATGGATAAAAAGAAACTGGCGATTGGGATTTTATTATTATTGGCTGTTCCGCTGGTGTTGTTTAATATCGTGAATCTTGTTGGAGGGTTTGTTCCAGTTTTGGAATCCTATAAGAAAACGCCGTATCAATTTGAACAAGCCTTTAACGAACAGATGACCGATTACGGCATGTCGATCGATATCGACAGCGTGGATTTCATGTATGGAAGCAGCTATCCGTACAAGGTTGTTCCTATCCAGTGTGAGGATGGTAGTCAGATTACATGCACATATTACCCAACCAGCGAGCGCAGAAAGTCTCTTATTATGTTGATTGAGTTCGAGCAACTGCTTACCGGTGACGCGGATGAAGTAATTTACATTAAACCGCTCTTAGAGTTTTTAATGGAAGAGTTTGAAACGCCAATGTTGGAGGATAAGGATTATACGTACGATCCTGTTACGGCGGTTACTTATAACGAAGCGATGCAAAATTGCGAGGATTTTTTAGCCGGAACAAGCAGAGATGTGAAGTTCTTGATTACGCTCGGGGATGGATTTGCATCACCGGTAACGATGAAGAAAGAGACTGACGAAGGGGATAGTCTATCCGTCAGTCTACTTGCCTGGCATGGCTGATGAATCATCCTCTGTATTCGTGAAAGCGTACGGCATCGTAATCTGTGCGATATCCTTCTTCACCGTTTCCACTGTACGTAGTAACAATTTTGATAAATACGGCTTCCTTGGATATGTCTAGTTGTCCTGATTAATGTATTTATCTTTGTAAATATCCAAAGCAATGCCGTTGATCCACACGGTTCGATCATCAATCCATCTTACAGTAGCATATTCTATATTGTCCTTGGCGTAGAGCGTCCTCTTTCCGAGCATCCAGGACCCTTGTACCTGCGCGACAACCGTCCACGGCGTCGTCGCTCCACCATCGGAAATATATACGGATACGATATGTTTTCCGTCATCGGAAGTATAATCACCGAGCGGCGTCTGCACAATGGGGCATACAAGATCGAAAAACGAAAAAACGCAAACAATGCCAATGAGCATGAGACCAAGAATCGAGGCGAGTATGATTCCCACAATTTTCAGGGTTCGTTTGAAAGAAGTCATTACTGGTGATCCTCCATATACAGATCGTAACCATTGTACCACAGCAAAAAAGACAAATTACGTATGCTGTAAAATCATAAAAGGTTCGACAAAAACGGTGCATTCTGTGACGAATCGAAAACGCTGTATTAATCGACAGAGCATGCAATACTTGGTGCTATATTGAACAGATGCAATAAGCTAAAAAAAGAACCCGGCTTTACCGGGTTCTTTTTTGCCGATTCACGAATTCTCGATGCAGTCTTCTTCACACTCTGCATGCTCGCCCAACTGCACGAATTCTTTTTTTGCGAAACAAATTATCAGCCATAACGCATAAGCGGCAACAATAACATCAAACGCCTCACTAAACGGGTACATTCTCCCTATTCGCGTATTCGGATCAAACAGATACCACAAAAAAACCTGTGCATTCTCAAGAAAAACGCTGCAAAAGCTGATTAAAGCAATCAAGCGAACCGTTTTCATCAAGGCATTGTTACGCCTGGACAATTGACGCTTTGTATTGCTCACCACAACTTCACGGTTGACTTTTTTGATTTTTATCAGTTTCAGGGTGCTGTAAACCGTTGAAACGACTGTCAGCGAAAGTATAATAATGAGTTGCGGTGAAGTTACGAAGTAATTAGTGCTATTACTTATCGACACAAGGAAAATATAATAAAAAACGAAGATGATTACACTGGATATGCAATATGACCGCCATCGTTTGATATTGTCCCCAAACCAATAGCTTGCACCGATCGTAACACATACGAAACAGGAAAAAATAACAAAATATGGTAACGGCTTGGGCGCGAACGTGTCAACTCCCATGTAAACGAGCAAATTGTGTGACATGAAAATAGTAAACAAAAGCGTTCCCAGGAAACGATTGCGGCCACGAAAGATACGCTTCATTAGCGGTTGTTTACGGGTTGTTTCTTGTGTTTTCATGCGTGTGTATGCTCCCTTCATGCCTTTGGTTACGCTTAATTATCCCGGATCAGGATATTTGTCCCTATAGATATCAAGCGTGATGCCGTTGATCTTTACAGTACGATCATCCAACCACGTTACTGTGGCGGTGTTGATATCGTCTTTTACATAAATTCGGCGTTTACCAAGGATGTGGCTGCCCTTGATGTCGCATACAATTTTCCATGATGTTGTTGCGCCTCCATCACGAAGGTAAACATAAACAGTATGCTTCTCATCCGGGGCCGAGCTTTTACTAATTAGCTTTTGTGAACCCATCGACCCACAAAGAAAAATGAAACAGGTGGCGATAAGGATAGCACATCCTAAGAGCGCAACTAGCGCAATCCCAATGCCTTTTAGAATGTATTTAAACATTTCCACTAATTGTGATCCTCCATATATAGAGCGTAACCATTGTACCACAGCAAAAAAAGACAAACTACGTATGCTGTAAAATCATAAAAGGTTCGACAAAAACGGTGCATTACCACGTACGGAAAGATGCTATAATCATCAGTAAGTGATCATGGATTGGGGAATACAATGGATAAAAAGAAACTGGCGATTGGGATTTTATTATTATTGGCTGTTCCGCTGGTGTTGTTTAATATCGTGAATCTTGTTGGAGGGTTTGTTCCAGTTTTGGAATCCTATAAGAAAACGCCGTATCAATTTGAACAAGCCTTTAACGAACAGATGACCGATTACGGCATGTCGATCGATATCGACAGCGTGGATTTCATGTATGGAAGCAGCTATCCGTACAAGGTTGTTCCTATCCAGTGTGAGGACGGTAGTCAAATCACATGCACGTATCGTTCGACTGATAAAGGCAGGAATTCCTTAGTGGTATGGATTGAGTTCGAGCAGCAGCTTACCGGCGATGTGGACGAAACAATTTATATCGAACAACTATTGGACTTTTTGATGCGGGAATTTGAGACGCCTTTGATCGACGGCCAAAACCGGTATTATAACGACTATGATAAACCGCTCTCATATGAGTCTGCATTGGAAACATGCCGCGATTTTGTTGCCGGAGAAACTCTAGAGAACAGTTTTTATGTTAGAGCATACGAAGACAATTTTGACACTGTTACCTTGAAACGCGGGGATGCAGAGAAACCGAGCATAACCTTGCGGCTTAGCATATTGATGTCGTACTGAGTGTCTTAAAACAAAAGCAGGCGGGGAAGCCGCCGCCTGCTTGAGAGTGTCAAAGTGTTAGTTTTGCGGTTTAAACCATTTACTTTCCATATCATTTTGATTTTTTCCATTATGATCAATGAACGCGGTTACAACTATAGTGCCTTTTTCAAGATGCGGGACATTCTTATAAATGTCAATTGCACCCAAAGGTTCGACAAAAACGGTGCATTACTACGTACGGAAAGATGCTATAACAATCGACAGAACATACGATTTTTGGTGCTATATTGAACAGATGCAATAAGCTAAAAAAAAGAACCCGGCTTTACCGGGTTCTTTTTTTGCTAATTCACGCATTCTCGATGCAGTCTTTTTCAGCTTCTGTATGTTCGCCCAACTGCACGAATTCTTTTTTTGCGAAACAAATTATCAGCCACAACGCATAAGCGGCAACAAAAACATCAAGCGCTTCACTAAGAATGAACACTCGCATATACGGATCAAACATATGCCACAGAACACCCTGCGCACTGTCAAGAAAAACGCTGCAAAAGCTGATCAAAGCAATCAAGCGAACCGTTTTTGCCAAGGCCATGCTGCGCCTGGATGATTGGTGTGTTGTATTGCTCGTAGCAGTTTCAATGTTGATTTTCTTTGCTTTTCTCAGTTTCAAGATGCTGTAAACAGTCGAAACGATTGGCAACGAAAGTATAACGATGAATTGCAGTAAAGTTACGTAGTAATTGGTGTAATTAGTTGTATGCACAAGGAAAATAAAATAGAAAACGAAGGTGATTACACTGGATATGCAATATGCTCGCCATCGTTTGATATTGTCCCCAAACCAATAGCTTGCACCAATCGTAACACAAACGAAACAGGAAAAAATAACAAGATACGGCAACGGCACGTACGCGTGAGTGAGAACTCCCAGGCTCATGAGCAAATTGTGTGACATGAGAATAGTAAACAAAAGCGTTCCCAGGAAATGATTGCGTCCACGAAAGATACGCTTCATCAACGGTTGTTTACAGGTTGTTTCTTGCGTAGTATATTCCTGTGTTTTCATGCGTGTGTATACTCCTTATAAATTTAGTTGTCGGTTTCAGGTGGTGTTACGGCAATGTAAATCGTATCGGAACTATAGGGAAAAGACAGAAATCCATCAGACCAAGAGTCATCCGGGTTTTCAATTCGGCCTTTAGTTGAATCGTGGCCTTTTGCCATTTTATCAGCCCATGTACCGTCCGGCAAGAGCACTGCTACATGATAATCAGGCTGCACATAGAATTTTGTTTTTACAGCAACAACGATTTCACCGTCTTTCGCATCGGTATAAGAGTCGATAATCCGAGCGTCACCACTTGATTGCTTCACATCGCTGACAATTCGATCGGCGATTTTTTGCACGTACTCATTTTTGTTGGTTCCATACGCTTCTTCGTTGTTCCAGGCCGGGAAATCACTGCCAGTAGATAAATCACCCGGCTGAGCAACATAATCACCATTTTTTGGCTCAATGCCAAGGTACATCAAGGCGTAACCATAACAGTTCACACCCTCCGTATGGTCATAAAAAGGTGTGCCGGGAACATCGATATAGCCTCCATCATCAACATCCTCACCCTCGTTAGTCATGCTGATTGCAAAGTTGGGTCTGCTTGAATGCAGCAAATCCGAACCGCCGCCCGCTACGAATCGTGTTGACCGATTTCCATTATACCACGGCTCGCTATCATCTTGGTTCAACCATGCCAACAAAGCCGCCTCCCGGTCGTTGAGGATTCCTTTCATTATTGCTGCGCTTCTCGGGGTATTGGCAATGAATTCGGAGTGGTTGAGAAGAGCGTCTCGCTCTTGTGCAATGGCAAGCAGTTCTTTGACGAGCGCGTTGGTCTCGGCTTGTGTCAGGTCGTAGTCGTAAACATCGCGAATGTAACTAAGCGTCTTCACATAATGCGGAGACGTGTTAAGCAACACACTCATTTGTTCTTCTGAAAGCCCTGCGAACTCAAGCGCTTTGAGCTGCTGCTTTGCTGTCATATCGTCCCAGTTGCTGAAATCGACATTGTCCGGAAGCATTGCAACGATTTCGGCAAGATCGGCATAATCATCCGGAATACCGGCCGTAGGTGATACGGTGATAGCAGACGGTTTGTTGGACGGCTTGCCGGTAGTGGTCGATTGCCCGGTGGCGGGATTATAGATAAGCCCATTCGACGATGTGCCCGCTTTTCCACTGTCCGTCATCATGATTTGACTCCCCGTATTCACCTGATCGGCAGGCTTGATGACGCCGGGAACGGCGGAGATTTTGCCACGTCGATTTGTTGCGCCAGCAATTGTTTTTTCGGCGGACTGCGTTTGCCGGTCATAATACCCGTTTAACAGCCGAAACAGTTCATCCCGACGGGTGGACGATACCTCGTCCGGCAGGTCTGGTATTTGTCCGGTCTTGCCGGATGATATAGTTGGCGTTGGCGTTGTCTGCGGCAACTCTGGAGAAGGGTTCGGAGCCGGCGTGGGAGTCGGCGGTGCAGGAGTCGACGTAGGAGTTGATTGTCGTTTGCCTGTCGTGCCTTTCTTTCTATCGGCAAGCAGTTCAAGGCTGGTAAGAATATTGGATTTTAGCATGGAATACCTCCTGAAAATTTTATCCAATAAAATTATAATGCCGATATGCATGTATTTTTTCTTATAAAAAAAGAATATTTATTCTAATAATTTTGAACGAAAAACGCAGTGAAATCAAACAAAAAAAGGCCGCAAGGCCTTTTTTATGTCCGTATTTGTTATGAAACCCGCTTTGGAACGATGGGCTTTTTGCCGTCCATAAAGTGCCGATATTTGGTCAAATCCTTTGGCGAAAATGGCGATCCGTGGGACGGGTAGAGCTTGGTTGGCTGAAGTGAAAGCATCTTGTCCCAGGACTGCCCATAGACGACTGGATCGTCGATCCATATGGTGTGGCGTGCCATGCTGACAAGCAGCGTGTTCATCGCGGCGTCTCCACAGAGCAATTGACCGGTTTCTTCCAGCAGCAACCCCATGGAATCGCATGTGTGTCCAGGCAGAAACACGATCCGGATCGGTAGACCCATATTTTTAAACACCTGTATCGATTCATCAGGGATGCGGATCGATCGTCCGCTGACGTATACCGGAGGGAAGGAGTGGTCTTTTTTTATAAGGTCAAACAGGGAAGCAAAGCGCGTTGAAAATCCCGCACCCGGCGGTGTAGCGTTTTCACCGGAAGCCAGCAGCGGGACGCTTGCCGCGCTGACAATCAGCGTCGCGTGCGTTTTTTTCAGCAGGTCGGCGAGGAACCCGGCGTGATCGTCATGCGCATGCGTTAAAAAGATGTATTTCAAGTCCTTGAGCGGTGCAAGCTTTGAAAATCGCTTGAGAAACCGATCTACACCTCCGCGATAACCGGTGTCAAGCGCGATCCAACCAACAGGCGTTTCCAACAGATAGTTTTTAACGATATAGCTGCCGATATTGTGAATTTTAATCTCCATTGCGCGTCACCTCACTTATTTGCATCATAGCATACAAAAAAGAGAATAGAAAAGGTCTGTTCCTACGGAAAGCAAACATTTTTGAAAGAGTAAAAATATATTAGAATTAACAGTAAAACAGTATCGACAATAATGTGTGACACACAGTATAATGCAAACGAGGTGATACGATGCCTGACAACGAACAGATGCAAACATTTCTTACCGAGTTGCGGCGGGGCAGCCTGACGCTTGCGGTGCTCGGCTGCCTGAAGGAACCGCACTACGGCTACGCGCTGTTGCAGACGCTGCAAAGCAAGGGGATCGATATTGAAGCGAACACGCTGTATCCACTGCTGCGCCGTTTGGACGGACAAGGCTTGCTCGTCAGCGACTGGGACACCAGCGAGAGCAGACCGAGGAAGTATTATTCGATAAGCGAAAAAGGACAAACAATCTACCGGGAATTATTGATGGAATGGGATAAGATGCAGCAAAGTATTGCGACCATCTGCAGAAAGGATGAGGGAAGATGAATCAACTCGTTGATCGATATGTATATGACGTCACACGCCGTTTACCGGAAAGCGAGCGTGCAGAGGTTGGCAAAGAGCTGAAAGCCAATATTTATGATATGCTTTCGGATAATCCGGATGATGACGAGATCAAGTCGGTTTTATATCGTCTTGGTTCTCCGGCGAAATTGGCCGAGCAATACCGACAGAAGCCGCGTTATCTGATTTCGCCCGTGTATTACGACGAATATATTCGCGTGCTGAAACTGGTATTGCCGTTGGTTGGCATAGTGGTCATGGCTTTGGGGATGATCCTTGGAGCAATTGACGTAGTCAAGGCGGAGACGGCCGGATTTTTGGAACTTTCGATCGGCGTTCTAACAAAAGGGATTTCCATGGGGATATCCGCGGCGTTCCAAGCACTCGTTTGGACGACGGTTGGTTTTGTAATTGCCGATCACGCAGGCGCAAAGGAAGCAAGCAAGAAACCGGAGTGGAGCGTCGATGAGCTACCGGAAGTTCCGGTAAGCGACGACAAGGGCAAGATACCGCTTTCCGATAGCATCACAGATTTGGTGGTTACGCTTGTATTTACAATCATCGGTATCCTGATGTGTATGCGACTGCTTCCGTATGCGATGTATTTTTCAAACGGAGACGTGCAGGTTCTGCATGTGTTTACAGATTCGTTTTTAAGAAACTGTATTCCCGCTATTGCAGTAATGGGTATTGTTGGCATTGGCGAGTGCATTATAAAAATACAAATACGAAAATGGACGCTGCTTACGGGCATTGCAACAATTGTTCGCAGCCTGGTCAACCTCGGCATCATGCTGTATTTAATCAATTTGGGTGATATATTTACGTCGGAATTTAAGGCATTTTTTATGGAACTGGACCTAACAGGCATCAATTGGCTGCAATCGACACAGGTGAACGGGGTTCATCCGCTGGTGATTATACTCACTGTCATTCTGGTCGTTACAACGTTAATCGAGTGTGGGAAAGCACTTTATAAGATAATTCGCTGCAAAAAGTAAACTTAATCGAGCGGGCTTGCGGTGAAACCGGATGGTTTCACCGCTTTTTATATGGAAATTCATGAGAAAGTGACGATATACTATTTACTTTAGCGCAGAGAAGTGATAAAATACGAAAACATAAAATTAGGATGGCACAGATACATGAGTTTACCAAGAAACAAACAGACGGACGAGCTTTTTCGGTCGATATTGTTGCTGGAAAGCGTGGACGATTGTTACAATTATTTTGAAGACCTTTGCACGATCAGGGAGGTACAGTCGTTTTGTCAACGGCTGGAGATTGCCAAGATGATCGATAAAGGCAGTTCTTATCAGAGCGCGATTGAAAAAACCGGCGTCAGCACTGCGACGATCGGTCGCGTCAAGCGGTGCCTGGAATACGGCGCTGGCGGCTACAGGCTGATACTGAAGCGTTTACGGGAGAGTGAGAGCAGAGATGAAGACTGAAATACTGAAAACAGAAGAACGCATCGGTTTCGATTTGCGTGAGTTATATCATTCCTATGGGTACCTGCAATACAAGGTTAGTAAGTTTGAGGAATATGACCTGTATATGCAAAACAAAAACTTTCTGATGAGCGAGCGCGTCATAACTTTCAGCGATATCGACGGGAAGCTGATGGCGCTGAAACCGGACATCACGCTGTCCATCGTCAAAAACGCAAAGGACGACGGATGCACCGAAAAAGTGTATTATACGGAGAATGTCTACCGTGTGCCGAGGAACGCATACGGATTTCGAGAAATTCCGCAGACCGGGCTGGAATACATCGGCAAGATTGACACATACGCTATGGCGGAAGTGTTGATGCTTGCGGCAAAAAGCCTTGCGATGATTGACGACGATTACATACTGGACGTTTCCGACATCGGCGTACTCTCCGCAATCCTTGCTACGGAACCGATTGGCGATGAAGATTGTGTACGCATCCTTGCAGCGGTCGGTGAAAAGAATCCGCACGGGCTTTCCGACATTTGCACGGAACTGTCTGTAGCGAAGGAAACGGAAGAACTGCTCAAAACGTTGGTTTCCATCTACGGACCGCTGAGCGAGACACTGGATGAAGTGGAACGGCTGAATTTGCCGGAAGGCTGTGCTGCTGCGCTCGCCAGCCTGCGCGACATTGGCAGGATGCTGGACGCATACGGCGTGACTAACGTCAATCTGGATTTCTCGGTGGTCAATGACATGGACTACTACAACGGGCTGGTGTTTCGTGGGTTCGTGGACGATGTACCCAACGGCGTGCTGTCCGGCGGACGATACGACAATCTCATGGCGCGGATGGGTAAAAGCAGCGAAGCAATTGGATTTGCGGTCTATCTCGATCAGCTGGAGCACTTCATTGAGCAAAAGCCGGTGTTCGATATGGATACGCTTGTGATCTATGATGATACGACCGATCCGCAGGAGCTCATCAAAACCGTGGAATCGCTGAAAGCGGTCGTTCCATCGCTGCGCGTACAGCGGGAGATCGACCCCGCGCTGAAATGCAACGCGATTGTCCGGTTGGATCAAAAGGTGGTAAAATCATGAAAAAGATGATTAGTGTCGCTCTGCCGAAAGGGAGACTTGGTGACAAGGTTTATGATATTTTTGAAGCGGCGGGATACGAGTGTCCGTCTTTGCGGGAAGAAAATCGCAAACTGACCTTTGAAAACGAGGAGACGGGAATCCGTTATTTCTGGGTCAAGCCATCGGATGTCGCGATCTATGTTGAACGCGGTGCCGCGGACATCGGCATCGCGGGGAAAGATATTCTCATGGAGTACGAACCGGACGTGTATGAACTGCTCGACCTCGGCGTAGGCAAATGCCGCATGTGCGTCGCGGGTCCGGCCGACTTTCGAGACGATCATGCGCATACGCTGCGCGTCGGGACTAAATTCCCCAATATAGCAAAAGCATATTACGGGAGTTTAAGCCGCGATATCGACATCATCAAGCTGCATGGCTCGGTGGAGCTCGCGCCGATTCTTGGGCTGTCGGACGTAATCGTAGATATTGTGGAAACCGGCAAAACGCTTTTAGAAAACGACCTTGCACCGCTGGAAACCATTGCGCCGGTCAGCGCGCGGTTGATTGCGAACAAGGCGCGGTATAAGTTTAAAAACGCAGAGATCGACACGTTGTGCAAGAAGGTAAAAGAGGTGATTGACAAACCATGAAAATCATCAACGAAAAAGACGTCGACCGCTCGCAGCTATTTATGCGGGAGATGGGAAGCGCAAACGTCAGCGAAACGGTGACGGCAATCATTCGTGATGTGGCAACAAACGGTGACGCGGCGCTGATTGCATATGCAAAGAAGTTCGACAGGGCGGAATTGACCGCACTGGAAGTTTGTGAGGAAGAGTTAGATGCCGCATTAAAAGCGATTCCTGCCAATTTGCTGGATGCGATGCAAACCGCCGCGGAGAATATCCGCGCCTATCATGCCATGCAGGTGCGACAAGGTTTCTGTATCCGCCGCGAAGATGGTACATACATGGGGCAAAAAGTCACGCCCATTGAGAAAGTCGGGCTTTATATTCCCGGTGGGACGGCAAGCTATCCTTCTACAGTGTTTATGAATGCGATTCCGGCAAAGCTCGCGGGTTGTGGCGAGATCGTTATGGTATCGCCGCCGTCGGCTGACGGCACGATTGCCGCGCCGATTCTTGCAGCGGCAAAGCTTGCTGGCGTTGACCGCGTTTTTAAGGTGGGCGGCGCGCAGGCGATTGCCGCGCTTGCATACGGCACGGAGACGGTACCCAAGGTGGACAAAATTGTCGGCCCAGGCAACGCATATGTTGCCGAAGCAAAGCGCCAGGTGTTTGGACGCGTCGCAATCGACATGATCGCAGGGCCAAGCGAAATATTGATCGTTGCGGACGAAACGTGTAACCCCGCGTTTGTTGCGGCGGATTTGCTCAGCCAGGCCGAGCACGATGTGCTTGCCAGCGCAGTTCTGATCACAAACAGCCGAGTGTTAGCTGAGGCGGTCGATCAGGAAATTGAACGGCAGCTGAAAACACTCCCGCGAGAGACGATTGCGCGGGCTTCGATTGCGGATAACGGAAAGATCATTGTTACGGACGATTTGCTTTCTGCCGTCGAGCTTTCGAATATGCTTGCACCGGAACATCTGGAGCTTTGCATGAACGATCCCGAACCATATCTGGACAAGGTGGTCAACGCTGGTTCGGTGTTCCTTGGCAAATACTGTCCGGAATCGCTGGGCGACTACATGGCAGGGCCGAACCATACATTGCCGACGAGCGGAACGGCGCGGTTTTCAAGTCCGCTGAGCGTGGATGATTTTATCAAAAAGACGCAATACACGTATTTTACGCCACAAGCGCTTGAAGAGTTGAGCGGAAAAATCGCTACATTTGCGCGCGCAGAAGGACTGGAAGCCCACGCGCGTGCGGCGTTGGTCCGTTTTGAGGATGATTGACATGAGCCGGTTTTTGAGTGAAAAACTATCGACACTAAAACCATATACGCCCGGCGAGCAGCCGCGTGACCAGCGATATGTGAAACTGAACACGAATGAATCGCCGTTTCCGCCGTCACCAAAGGTCGTTGAGGCGGCGACGCTGGAAGCACAGCGGTCGAACTTGTATTGCGACCCGGAATGCACGGAACTGAAAATAGCCGCGGCGGAACTCTATGGCGTGCAGCCGAAGAGTGTGCTGCCGGTCAACGGTTCGGACGAAATTCTGTACTTTGCATTCCTTGCGTTCGGTGACGAAACGCATCCGTTCGCCGCACCGGATATCAGCTATGGGTTTTATCCGGTATATGCTAAAATCAACCATGTGCCGTTGCACACGATTCTGCTGAAGGATGACTTTTCGGTGGACTATCGCGACTACTGCGGTTTGAATGAAACGATTGTCATCGCCAACCCGAATGCGCCGACGGGAACCTGCATGCCGGTTTGGCAGATCGAAGAAATCGTGAAAACCAACCCGGACAACGTGGTGATCATCGACGAGGCGTATATTGACTTCGGCGGTGAAAGCTGTGTGCCGCTGATCAAAACGTATGACAACTTGCTCGTGATTCAGACGTTCTCCAAGTCCCGTTCACTTGCGGGCGCGCGGCTTGGCTTCGGCATTGGCAATGAAACGCTGATTGGGGATTTGAACACCATTAAGTACTCGGTGAACCCCTATAATGTCAACCGCATGACACAGGCGGCCGGCGTTGCGGCAATACGGGATAATGCGTACTATCTGCAAAACGCGGAGACGATTCAACAAAACCGCGCCTATACGCAAAATCGGCTGACGGAGCTTGGCTTTCATGTTTTGCCGTCGTGTGCCAATTTCCTGTTTGCAGGCGACGGAAAGATTGAAGGCGGCGAACTGTACCGCTTGCTTAAAGCACGCGGCGTGCTGGTGCGGCACTTTGATTTGGAACGGATCAGCAATTATTGCCGCATCACCATCGGCACCAAAGAGCAGATGGATATTTTATTGACAACGATTGAAGCGCTTTTGCGTGAGAAAGGATGCTGAAACGATATGCGTACGGCACAAATCAACCGGAGAACAAATGAAACGGATATTGCGCTTTCGCTCAACCTTGATGGAAGCGGCAAAAGCGACATAGTAACCGGCGTCGGGTTTCTCGACCACATGCTCACGCTTTTTGCGCGGCACGGGCGATTTGACCTGAACGTCGTTTGCAAGGGTGACACGAATGTGGATGACCACCACAGCGTGGAAGATATCGGCATTGCGCTTGGCGATGCAGTGAGGACAGCGCTCGGAGAAAAGCGTGGCATTGTTCGCTATGGAAGCATTCTGCTGCCGATGGACGAGGCGTTAATCCTTTGTGCGCTGGACTGTTCCGGCAGGATGTGTTTAAAGTTCACGGCGGAAATCCCCGCGCAGAAGATCGGCACATTTGATACTGAACTTGTGGAGGAATTCTTCCTCGGGTTTGCGCGCGCATCCGGTGTAACGCTGCACATCAAGCAGCTGGACGGCGAAAACTCGCATCATATTGTTGAGGCGATGTTCAAGGCCTTCGGGCGCACGCTGAGCCAGGCGGTCGCTATCGACCCGAACTATGCCGATGAGATCCCGTCCACCAAAGGAGTATTGTCGTGATTGCAATCATCGATTACGGCGTTGGCAATCTGTTTTCACTGAAAAGTTCGCTCGGCATGATCGGCGCGGATGCCCTCGTCACGGGCAATGCGGACGAAATTCGCCGTGCGGACAAGATTATTTTACCTGGCGTCGGCGCGTTTGAGGACGCAGCGAAAAAATTACGTTCCAATGGTCTTGATACGGTCGTCGTTGAACAGACGCAAAGCGGCAAGGTCATGATGGGAATCTGCCTCGGTATGCAATTGTTGTTTGAGCGCAGCTTTGAATATGGCGAACACAAAGGCCTTGGCTTGATCAAAGGCGACGTGGTCGATATGCGGCCCGTCATCCCGGCGGAACTCAAGGTGCCGCACATTGGCTGGAACGCGCTGCACATGACAAAGCCGGAGCATCCGCTGTTCCGCTATATTCAAAACGGCGACTGCGTTTATTTTGTGCACAGCTTTTATGCGACAAATTGCGACGAAGCTCTGATTGCCACTGCCGAATATGGCGAGGAACTGACCGCCGCGGTTGCAAGCGAAAACGTGATTGGCTGCCAGTTCCATCCGGAAAAAAGCGGCAAGGTTGGCTTGAATATTCTCAGGGCGTTTTGTGAACTGTAAGGAGAAGCAATGATCATTTTACCGGCAATCGACCTTTACGAAAAAAAAGCGGTGCGATTGTATAAAGGCGACTATCAGCAGATGACGGTGTACAGCGACGACCCGGCTGGTGTGGCAAAAGCGTTTTTTGATGCAGGAGCTGAATTCATCCACATGGTGGATTTGGAGGGCGCAAAATCCGGCATGACGCCGAATTGTAATATTGTAGTCGATATCGCGCAAAACAGCGGCCTCAAGGTAGAAATCGGCGGCGGCATTCGAAATGAAGCGACGATTCAAAAATACCTAAGCGCGGGTGTTACGCGCGTCATTCTTGGAACAGCGGCCGCGAACAATCTAAGTTTTGTGCGCGACATGGTTGAAAAGTACAATGATGCAATCGCTGTTGGTGTCGATTTGAAGGACGGCTATGTCGCGATCAAGGGCTGGACCGAGACAAGCGGACAGACCGGGGAAGATTTCTGTGCGCAGCTCGAAGCAATCGGCGTAAAGACAGTGATTTGTACCGATATTTCACGCGACGGCGCGATGCGCGGAACGAACCGCGCGCTTTATCAATCGCTCAACGAAACGTTTGATATGGACTTCATCGCATCCGGCGGCGTGTCGAGTATGGATGACATTCACGCATTGAAATCGCTCGGCGTATACGGCGCAATCGTCGGCAAGGCATACTATACCGGTGCGATCGATCTAAAGCAGGCAATTGAGGTGGCAAAATGATCACAAAGCGCATCATTCCATGCTTGGACGTAAAGGACGGAAGAGTCGTTAAGGGAATGAATTTTCTCGGTCTAAACGACGTGTCCGACCCGGTCAAGCTGGCAAAATATTATTCCGAAAGCGGCGCGGACGAACTGGTGTTTTACGATATTACGGCATCAGCGGAAGGCCGCAAGCTGTTTACGGACATTCTCACACGTGTCGCGTCGACCATCTTCATTCCGCTGACGGTCGGCGGCGGCATCAACACGGTGGACGACTTCGACCGCGTGCTCAAATGCGGGGCGGACAAGGTCAGCGTCAATTCCGGCGCGATCAAAAACCCGCAACTGATCGAAGATGCGGCCAAACGTTACGGCGATCAGTGCGTTGTGCTGTCCGTGGATGCAAAGCGGGTGAACGGACAGTTTCGCGTGTTTGCCAAGGGTGGCCGTGAGGACACCGGCATGGATGCGTTGGATTGGATTCGTCGCGGCGTGGATATGGGCGCTGGGGAAATTGTGCTCAACTCCATAGACACTGACGGCGTCAAGCAAGGATTCGATCTGGAGATGCTCTCCGCCGTTTGCGATATCGTGAGCGTTCCCGTTATTGCGTCCGGCGGCGCGGGCGGGATCGACGATTTTATAAAGCTGTTCCAAGCGCTGCCAAAGGTGGATGCAGGGCTTGCCGCATCGATTTTCCACTTTGGAGAAGTGTCGATTTCGGATTTGAAGAATGCGCTCGCAGACGCGGGCATTACGGTACGGAGGTAACGATACGGTGTTTGACATAACTGTGCTGAAATTTGACGAAAAGGGATTGATCCCCGCTATCGTCGTCGATACGGAGACGAAGCAGGTGCTCACGCTGGCTTACATGAATAAAGAAAGCCTGAAGGTTTCTATGGAAAAAGGGCTGACTTGTTTTTGGTCGCGTTCGCGGCAGGAACTCTGGCTGAAAGGGGAGACCAGCGGGAACTATCAGCATATCGTTTCGATCACGACGGACTGCGATCGCGACGCGTTGGTCGTCGAGGTCAAAAAAGACGGCCCCGCATGCCATCTCGGCTCGGAATCGTGTTTTAGCGAAGTGATCTTTGAAGGTAATGAACCGCCTGCATTCCAGTATGGCGATTTGATGGAGATGCTGCGCGGGAGAAAAGAAAACCCAAAAGAAGGCAGTTATACAACCTATCTTTTTGAAAAAGGCATCGACAAGATGCTCAAGAAAATCGGTGAAGAAACGACCGAAGTCATCATTTCAGCAAAGGACGGCGACAAAGCCAATACGGTTTATGAAATTGGCGATTTGATGTATCATATTATGGTGTTGATGATTGAGACGGGTATCGAGCTGGATGACGTCAAGCGTGAAATGGCATCCCGTCACGTGATCGACCACAAAGTGAAACAGGAGAAAATGATCGAATGATAACGCAGAATCTGCATACGCATTCCGTTTGGGATGACGGACAAAATACACTTGAGGATATGACGCGTGCGGCGATTTCCGCAGGGCTGACGTCCGTTGGCTTCAGCGGGCACAGCCCGCTTTCTTTTAAAAATGATTGGACGATCGTACCGGAACGCCTTTCGGATTACCGGGCGGAAGTCCAACGGTTGAAGAAGGTGTTTGCCGGTCAGATCGACGTTTATTGTGGGCTGGAGTGGGATCTGCTCTCCGAACCACCGTCGGGCGACTATGATTACATTATTGGATCGATTCATCATATTCCGATTGAAGGACTCATCATCAATGTCGATACCAGTCCGGAAACGACATGGCGCTATCTTGGGGAGTGTTTCGGCGGAAATGCGGATGCAGCAGCAAAGATGTATTTTGCGCAGTATGCCGTGCTCGCTGCGATGGACAATGTGGACATCGTCGGGCACTTTGATATCATAACCAAGTTTGACGAGCAATTCCACTTTTTCCGCACGGACTCGGCTATGTACAGAGCGGCGGCGATGGAAGCGATTGAAACGCTGGTAAAAGCGGGCAAGATTTTCGAAATTAACACCGGCGCAATCTCCCGCGGGTATCGCACGACACCGTATCCTTCGGACGAACTGCTGCGAGCGATCAACGGGCTTGGCGGTCGTGTCACGATTACATCGGATGCGCATAGCACAACTGGAATCGTCTGTTCGTTCGATCAGGCGGAGCAACTTGCGCTGGATTGCGGATTCCGCGAAATCTGGCAGTACAATGGAGATGCGTTCGCGCCAACAGCGATTGGAGAAGCGAAATGAAGACGATTGAAACGCTGACCAAAGGGAACAAATATCCCGGACGCGGCGTGTTGATTGGCAATTATGGCAGATGGTCGGTGATTGCGTATTTCATCATGGGACGTAGCGAAAATAGTCGAAATCGTGTTTTCCGTGAGGCAGATGACGCGTTGACGATCCACCCGTTTGACGCAAGCAAGGTGGAAGACCCGTCGCTGATCATCTACTCGCCGGTGCGTGTATGCAAGGGCAACATCGTCGTAACCAATGGTGATCAGACGGACACGATTTGTGAATACCTGGCCAAGGGGGAGTCGTTTGAGGCTGCGCTTGATACGCGCTGTTACGAGCCGGATGCACCTAACTTTACGCCGCGTATCAGTGGCATGGTCGAACCGTTCGGAACGTACCGGATGGGCATTCTTCGAAAAGAGTCGGGCGGCGATATTTGCGAACATGCGTATTGGCGATTTGAAGCACAAGACGGTACAGGCCGATTGATTCACACCTATGAAACGGACGGCAAACCGATTCCGTCGTTTGTCGGCGAACCGCGTCAGCTCAAGATCGATATGGACTGCAATGCTTTTGCAGATCGGATATGGGATTGTCTGGACGCGAAAAACAAGGTCTCGCTTTATGTGCGTTATACTGATTTATCGAGCGGAAAATTCATAAGCGTTTTAAGAAACAAGCGGCTGGGGGATTGAAACATTGAAAGAACTGGAATTAAAATACGGCTGCAATCCAAACCAGAAACCGGCGAAGATCTATCTGCAAAGTGGAAACGAGCTGCCGGTGCAAATACTAAACGGCAGACCTGGTTACATCAACTTTCTGGATGCGCTCAACAGTTGGCAGCTGGTGAAAGAGCTAAAAGAAGCGACAAGGAAACCTGCCGCGGCTTCTTTTAAGCATGTCAGCCCGACTTCTGCTTCCGTGGGCGAGATTCTGCCGGAACGATTGAAGCGAGCGTGTTTTGTAGACGACATCGCCGGTCTGGACGATTCGCCGATCGCCTGCGCTTATGCACGCGCGCGAGGCACCGACCGGCTGAGTTCTTATGGTGACTTTGCCGCACTTAGCGACGTTTGCGACGAGACGACGGCGCGAATTTTGCTGCGGGAAGTGTCGGACGGCGTGATCGCGCCCGGATATACGCTCGCCGCGCTGGAGCTGCTGAAACAAAAACGCAAAGGCACATATAACGTTATCCAGATCGACTCGAATTATGAGCCGCCGCTGAGTGAGACAAAGCAGGTGTTCGGCGTTACATTTGAACAGCGGCGAAACGACGCTACAATCGACGGAAATTGCCTGGAAAACATTGTGACAAAAGCGAACGTGCTTCCGGACCATGCAAAACGCGACTTGATCGTATCGTTGATTACGCTGAAATACACGCAGTCGAATTCGGTCTGCTTTGCCGTGGGCGGACAGGCGATTGGTGTTGGCGCGGGCCAGCAGTCCCGTATCCACTGCACGCGGCTTGCGGGCATAAAAGCGGACACGTGGCAACTGCGCATGCACGAAAAGGTTCTTGCGTTGCCGTTTTTAGCGGACATCCGTCGTGCAGAACGCGACAACGCGGTGGACGCATACATCAATCACAACGAAGAAGACATACTCGAAGACGGCGTTTGGCAGCGATATTTTGCAAAACGGCCCGAAGTGCTAAGCGAAGCGGAGAAGCAAAAGTATCTGTCGGGGATTTCCGGCGTTTCGCTTGGCAGCGATGCGTTTTTCCCGTTTTCGGACAGCATTGCGCGCGCCCGCATGAGCGGCGTAAGCTATGTTGCCCAACCGGGCGGTTCTGTGCGCGACGCGGACGTGATTGCTGCGTGCGATCGACATAGCATCGTAATGGCTTTCACGGGTATACGTTTATTTCACCATTAAGATCGGGTTGGATTTAAAGCAAAGGTCGGGTGGATTTCCACCGGCCTTTTTTGTTATGCGCTAGTAGGTGCAAATGTGAAAAAGCGAGAGGAATAGGCATTCATTTTGCAAAAAAAGATTTCCCATCAACAACGAATCGCAGTGCAATACTCCTTGTAACAGAATATGGGAATCTATGCTAGAATATATGTAATTAAATATTTTGTCCATGGCGGAATGAACGCCGTGTCCTTACATTTTTGCGCCGAACGAAGGATGAAAGCGAGGAACTTTACGGATGACCAAGGGGATTTTGCTGAATATGATGGAGCGGCTTCCTTACGGATGCGCCTGTGCCAATCTGCTTTACAACGCCGCGGGAGACCCCGAGGATGGCCTGATTACCGAGGCAAACGCTGCCTTTTTCAGCATGCTTTCGGCGCCTTGCAAAATACCGACAGCAATCAGCAGTTTGCGCGTTTCTGAATGTCTGAAGGATTTTTTACCGGGCGGCGCGCAAAGTACAATGTTCTATCGGGAACTAAAAGAAAAACAAAGTGCGCAGATCGACCGCGTTCAAGTGACGGGTGGCGACGACTGGGTTTATGTCGACGCTTTTGTGATTGATGAGGAATCTTTCACGTTGACTATCCGCACCGAAGAAAAAACACAGGATGAGGACGCCGGGAAAGCATCAAAACGGAACGCAGAGAATGTGGAAGCGGATTTTATCTTTAACAGCACGCAGGATGCGATGTTTATCGCTGAATATACGGACGGCGAATTCCGGTATCTTCGCCTTAATTCTGCGCATAGAAAGCTTTCCGGCTTACAAAGCACAACGATTCAGGGGAAAACGCCGGTAGACGTATGGGGGGGGAACGATCGGTTCAAGACTTCATGCGTTTTACCTAAGCGGCGTCAACTCGCCGGGCGGTATTACAGTGGAAGAAGAGTTGACGATGCGCGGGAAAACGTATCGTTTTATGACGAGTCTTACGCCTGTCCGGCGAGACGGCCGCAGATATCTCATCGTTTCACGAAAAGATATTACGCAATACAAAGAACTGCAAAAGAAAAATATAGAACTATTGCGCCGTCTGCAGGCGATGTTCAGCGACCATATCGCCTGCATGCTGATTATTGACCCGGAAACCGGGCGAATTTTGGACGCGAATCCTGCTGCCTGCAAGTTTTACGGATATGAAATGACGGAACTACTGTTATTGAATATTCAGGATATCAACATGCTGCCTGCTGAGGAGACCGCACGGCTCAGGCAACAGGCATTCGAACGGAAAGAAGGTCACTTTATTTTTCCGCACCGGTTGAAGAACGGTGAAATCCGGTTTGTAGAAGTATACTCCTGCCCGTATGACAGCATGGACGAGCGAAAGCTGTTTTCGATTATTTTTGATGTTACAGACCGTGAAATGTACAAGGAAGACTTATTCTGCGAAAAAGAACTGCTGAACACGACGCTGCGTTCGATTGGAGACGGGGTTATCACGACCGATACGGACGGGATGATCACATCGATGAACAAAGCGGCCGAAAACATTACGCGTTGGAGCGGTGAGGAAGCGAGCGGAAAACCAGTCGACAGCGTGTTTCGATTGATCAATGAATCGGATGGGGCGGCGGTGCAGAACCCGGTCACCGCGGTGCTGGACACAGGAAAAGTGGTCGGCCTTGCCAGCAACACCGCACTGCTTAACAAAGAAGGGGAGCGAATTTCCATTGCCGACAGTGCGGCGCCAATCGTCAATGATCAAGGCGTTATGTTTGGCGTCGTCGTTGTATTCCGAGACATTCGCGCGGAGAAGGCAAGGCAAAACGAAGTGCTGTTTTTAAGTTATCATGACGCTTTGACCGGTCTCCCCAACAGACGGTTCATTGAGGCAGAATTGCGCAGCCTGGAAGAGCGCGCAAAGCTCCCCATATCGATTGTGATGGGGGACGTCAACGGGCTGAAGATTGCCAACGATGTGTTCAGTCATGAGGCGGGGGATCTACTGCTGAAAGAGGTCGCAAATGTTTTCCGTGAATGCACACGCAAACGGGATGTTATCGCCAGGTGGGGTGGTGACGAGTTTTTAATGGTCATGGCGAATGCATCGCTGCAAGAAGCGGAAGCGATGATTCGAAAGCTGAACAAATGCTTTGCCGAGCGGAGCGTGGAGACGATACAGCTGAGCGTTTCCCTTGGATGCGCCGAAAAGATAACGGTGGAGCAACCGATTCGAGACGTCATTCGATTGGCGGAGGACGCCATGTATCACCAAAAGCTTCTGGAGGGCAGGAGTTATCGCAACACGGTCATCAGCACACTTCTGGCAACGCCTTATGAAAAGAGCATGGAAACTGAAGAGCACGCCGAGCGGCTCACGAAGTATTGCAAGGCAATCGGCAATGTGCTGAACCTATCCGATCAAGCGCTCAACGAGCTTTCATTGCTGTCGGTCCTGCATGATATAGGCAAGGTTGGGGTCAAGCATGATGTGCTGAAAAAACCGGCAAGCCTTACAACGGATGAATGGGTTGAGATGAAGCGGCATCCCGAGATTGGGTACCGCATTGCGCAGAACACCCCAGATTTGGCCGAAGTTTCGGAGCTGATCCTATGCCATCACGAGCGATGGGATGGAACCGGATATCCTGCGGGAATCGCCGGAGAAGAAATACCGCTTAATTGTCGAATACTTGCGGTGGTCGATGCATTTGACGCGATGACGAATGATCGCGCATACCGAAAGGCGCTTACGCGGGAAGTGGCAATTCAGGAGCTTTTAGACAATGCCGGCACACAGTTCGACCCAAAGATTGTCGAGATTTTCGTTACGGTATTGCAGTGTGAGGAAGCGGTTGTCTAGCCAGAAAGCTTACTTATAGCGGTAATGGAATATGCGTATAAAAAAAGAGCCTTCAGGCTCTTTCTAAGACTGTTTACTCACACTTCAGTTACGCACTGGCGGATGATATCCGCAAGCTCCTTCGGGTTTTCTATCATCGGCATATGACAGGCATTTTTAACGAATCGAAAGGTTATTTTTTCTTCCGTGGCGTTATCAAGACACAAATCGGTGATGCGTCCGGCATAGTTTATCACGCTACGATCTCCGTAGATGCCGAAAACCTGCGCTTGTGCATTAAACAGATAAGACGTAAAATCAAAATCATCTTGCAGCGAGGCCTTAAGCGCGTCCGTGTAAAAAGGTGCCTCGCTTTGCATCATAGCCCGAACGCGATCGCCAAATTTTTCCATGTTGGCGTGTGTCATGAGGTTCCGGTAAAACTCCTTTGCCGGGCGTAGATTTGACTCAATGAAAATGATGGAATCGTAGCGGAGATTGTATTTTGAAGCAAGTTCAAGCGCCACGATCCCGCCCATACTATGTCCGACAATGAAATCGAACGGTTCATCCCCATAAATTTCAAACACCCACTGCGCGATATCCGACACGCACTGCGCGCTTTGTGTAACGGAGTGTGGATATGCGGCAAAACGAATATCAAAATCGGGGAACGCGTTTTTCAAATCGTCCCAAACGCTTGTATTACAGTTTATGCCGTAAAGAAACAACCCTTTTTTCATGATGCGTCCTCCGTCGGTGTATAAATGCTGCCATGATAATGATAATATCTCGCGCTCCATCTTGAATGCTGTGCATTCCAACCGGAGCGCCTTATGTTATTCCGGCATTTTGGCATTGGCATTCGCTAGTCTGACGCCGTATATTTTCCGCACAGTTGTACGGCGGGTTTACTGTTATGCCAAAATCGTCTGTGCCGGCCTTGGACTTGCGTAGTTTGGTTTGACCATATTTTCTTGAATTCGTCATACTAGAGTATGTTTCAGCATGGTTTCGTATTCCTAATATCTATTTTACTCTCTTACCATACTATCCGGTATTTTAGCACACTCCCGGACGATATGGTTATATTTCTGCGTCGTAAGCTGTATTAAGAAAGATCGGAATAAGCAAAAGCATCTGCATTTTATGGGGATATATCTGTAAAGTGTTCCGATTGCATTGAAAAGGAGAAAGTGCATCGATATACTGATAGTACAGTAAAACAGGAGGAGGTGTCCGGTTGAAACTCAAACTAGCTGTCAGCAATGCGCGATATGAGGAAATAAAAGTCGCGCTTTCTGAACGCGGAATTGAAATAGACGACAATGCGGATTTGGTGCTGACTGAAAGTAACAAGTTTGCTGATAATTTGTTTGTCAAGGACACTCTTTCAAATAAGCGTATTGTGTTGCCCGTTTCCGATATCGTTTTTATAGAAACCTTTGGTCATACGGTTGAAGTACACACGCAAAGCAAAACCTATCAAGCCCTTGACCGTTTGTATAAAATCAGCAATTCGCTTGATTCGGATAAGTTCCTAAGGGTCAGCAATTCTGTTGTGATCGGAAGGGACAAGGTAAAACAAATTGCCCCGACACTTTCTATGAAGTTTATTCTAACAATGTCGAACGGTCGCAAAGTGGATGTAACGAGAAGCTACTATTACATCTTCAAAGAATACTTTGGAATATAGGAGACACTATAATGGATTTTCCAATCTTTTTTCTTATAGTTTTAGCTGTTGCGACTTTGCTGATTGCCACGGTTGCGGTTTATCTTAAAGTGTATAAACGAAACATCAATAAGGCGTTAAAAACAGACGCAAACACGCATAACCCGATGACACCCCCGTATAAAGTTGCGATCGTGTTGACAATTGCGGTTTTAATTGTCGGCTTATTGATCAGCTACTTCGTGGGGTATAAGGTTGCCTATGATAAATATGAGGAGAGCTTGTCGCAGACGTCGGATTTCGATATTCAGACTTTCTATGCAGAAGTAAAAAATGTCGGCGATAACACCGTGTTGGTTGAAGGTATTTTGCTCAATGATGAAAACTATCAAGGTGAGTTTAAGTACGATATAACCGAGGGAACAAAATTGGAGTGGGGTAATACTTCCATCAGCCTTTCCGATTTAGATGAAGGCGACTTGGTTTCCGTTATTTTGCTAACTGACAGCAGCGGTATTACGGATATTTTCAAAATCCAGCTTGTAGATAATGGGAGATAGTCACACTTGTGTGAAGTCAAATGGATATGATGCCCTGTTTGCGAAAACTACGTCAGTCATAAAGGAGAACCCAGTATATGAGAAACAAAGTACGCCGACGCAAAATTATAATCATTATTGCAAGTGCTGTTGTAATTCTCGCAGCAACTGCACTTTTTGCTCTGCGCGATGTCACAGAATCGGTCTATATCGGGCTGCACTTCAAGGGAAGCTATGAATCGTTTGAAGTCCGATCAGATATTACCGACGATACATACGTGATACATGTTTATTTGCCGGATGATTACGACCCGACGATCGCCTATCCTACGATATTCGTATTGGACGGCGACAGCGACGGCCGCCCGATGGCAGGCGCCGCGGCGATGAACGGTTTGGAGACAATCATATGCGGCATCGGTTACGGGAGCGATGAAGAGGATGCCCGTGAACGGGATTACATTCCGTTCGAAGCCGACGAAATAGACTGGGCGCCCTCGGGAGGGGGAGAAGAATTTTATGCATTTATGAAGGAAGAGCTTATGCCGGAAGTCGAGTCCCGCTATCTTACATTGGGCAGCGGACACCGCGTCTTGGCCGGTCATTCGCTTGCAGGCCTCGCGACGGTATACGCGTTGATTCATTCTTCACAAGACGACGCGCTTTTCGCGGGTTATATAGCCGCAAGCCCGACGCTGCCCTTGCAGGAAGACTCCATTTTTGGCATAGAAAATGCTTTGTGTTTGGGTAAAACGGATATTCCCGCTGTTCTTTATATGAGTATGGGCGGCCACGAATCAGATGAAATGAAGCAAGCCATGTATGATATGGAATCCGTTTTAAACGCGAATTCCTACCCGTCTCTTACTATATACACCTTTATTCGTGATGGACGAGGGCACGGTGGCAATAATTGGCTGTCATATGTGGACGGTATACGGTTTATGCAGGAATCAGGCATCTTATAGGTGGAGGACGTTTCGGAGCGTGATGTGGAACAAAACCTTTCCACGTAACAGCCGACGCGGCCGTTGATCCAGCCGGACGGTACTGGGCTGCTGCGCTCCAGCGCTTTGACATATATTGTTCAGACTCATCTATTGACGTGCGTGTTCTTAGCTACCTTGTTAAGAACTTATTTCTGATGTGCAATATCTTCCGCAGTAATCCCCAAGTGATGATACCGTCCGGTTTTTTCTGTCTTTGCACCCCGGATCTGAATAGCCTCGCTTGGACAAAAGTGTATGCAGGCCAGGCACAGCCTGCAAGGGGTGTGTACATCCCAGACGGGTCGTCCGTCGTCCAGCCGGATACGATCGGCTAAACATATTTTCTCGCAAAGACCGCAGCCAATGCATTTATCATTTGCATAGAATCTATTTTCCAAATTAAAGTAACGTGTTTTTCTGTTCAGGAAAGAAGAAAACCGAACCAGAGAATACAGCGCCGCAACGTGGGCGGGAAGCCTTTGCGCCTGCTCAATTGAAATCTGCCTGTCAAGGATGGTCTGCGCAAATTCTTCCAGGGCCTGTAAAAGTTCGTCATCCTGTTTTTTAATATCTTCCTGTGTTTCGATAGTGAAAACAGGGATATAATTCTGTGGCATGGAAATAGAGCGCGCTGCGGAAAGTGTTCCGCCCTTTCGTGCAAGCATTTCTCCAAGGGCAGCAAACACACGCGGACGGCATTTACGACTCGATATGGCAAAAACATAGGTGTCTTTATTGCAATCTAGCAATTCAATGAATTGCCTGATTTCATCGGGATAGGTTGTGGCATAAATCGGGAAGACAATGCCAATCGTATCGGCAGTCGTTTCGATTTTACCAGTTCTAAGAACATGCACGACAGGAATAAGGCTGCAATCCGGAAGCCGCTTTTTCAGCTCTTTTGCAATAAACAGAGAATTGCCTGTTCCGCTGAAGTAATAAATTTCGATCGCCATAAGTTCGCATTCCTTTCACCTTCGTTTACGCGTTTTTTAATTTTTAACATTGAAAGCGTAAGGCTGCGGTCATCTTCTCTTTTCCTCAACCTGCCGAAATAACTTTTTGTTTACAGCACTCGGCCGCAAAACAACGAATATGTAAAAAAGCCATAGTACCAGGGCTTGTTCAGTATGAAGTCCGGTGAGTCAGCTTTGCATAAGCGCTGATATTCAACCCTATCTTCCTCAGGCAATTCCTGATTATCCAGACCCCAACGCATTTCAAAAAGATCTAATAAGGACTTTTGCATGTCCCGAGTGAATGGTGCGTTCATATCGCGGACAAAAGTCCGTGCACTTGGTTCCCCTAAGCCTGCTTGTTTCAACCATTCCAGTGCACACATTTTATGTAAGGTTGGTCTCGTTTTCGGCTCGAAGGGCGCAATTCCGGAAGAAGTCGCATTCAACCGGGCCTCCAATACCGGGTATCCGGGAAGCAGCATTTGTGAAGACCAATTAAGGATATATATCATCCCCCCAGGCTTGACAGTCCTGGCAATTTCTTTGAGCAGAATTACAGGATCTATTTTTAAATTTCCAACAAGATCCATACTAAAAGCCCAGTCAAACATGCTCTCAACAAATGGAAGCTTATTGATATTACCCCTTAAAAAAGAAACGCGTTCAGACATATTTGATTCCAATGCCATGGAACGTCCCTTTTCTAAAAAACTTTCTTCAATATCAAGCCCGGTAACATGACTACGAGCGCCTGCCGCTTCCGCCAGCATCAAAGTATAGAAACCAGTTCCGCAGCCTGCGTCCAACCCTTGGCTCTCGGGAGGAAGCGGCAGTGAACGCACTATAGTTTTTATAATAGGCTCCCTTAATATATTAGATAACTCCAGATTCTTTAAGTATTCTTCCGTGTTAGGCATTTACTCAACCCTCCAAAGTAATTGATTTCAAAACCACACCATATCGCTGTACAGGCATCCCGTATGGAACGGACACAAGTGTTAAGGTCTGCTTCGTCGTCATTGATCATGTTGCGATGCAAGATAATTCCTAAATCCTGTTGGTGATGTAGTGCAAGGACAAACAGACTCGTATTTGTGTAGCAAATGCAAAACACGGCGAGTTCGAGAAAACCATTGTGCGGCGAGCAATGCGTCTATCTGCATCAGTCGGATTCGAAGAGATACCGGAATCGAATAACGAACTTTTGTAAGGCTATTGAGCAATTCGCTAATTTTATATAGACGACCCACTCTCAAAATACGCTTATATTCACAAATCTTATCATAATAATGGTGATAAATCCACTCGAAGCGCTGAGCGTGGTTTTAGGTTGTCAAATGGATCTGCTATACACTTGAGCAGTTAACCCTCCTGTGCTGAAGTGCGATTTTCTGTCGAGAATTAGAAGTAAATTGATTTCGAATCAGCCCCTCATGTCCGATTCAATACCTCTTCTCGTTCGATGCTATGCATAAACATCAGCGGGAGCCGGTGCACATCGGAGAGGGTAATGAATTTGCTTGCCAAAGAAGGCCTTCAGCAAAGCTTTTCATGCGTAAGCATGCCGTGCGATAACAGTTGGATCGAAAGTTTCTTTGCAAGTCTGAAGAAGGAAACGGTTCATTGAACCCATTTCCCGACGCGAGACGAAGCCAGGTGAAAAATATTTGCCTATATTGAAGGGTTTTACAATACCAGACGCGTGCAAAAACGTTTCAGGTACTTAAGTTCTGTGCAATGGATAATGTGCTGGAATCAAGGCTTTCAAATAGTGATTTATACATGTTAGGGCGTGCGCATTGAAGATGAATGTACTCAAACTTCCCGTTTTGAACAGCGTGGAGCACAGCCGCGCCGTATACCCCATGCATATCATTTGTACAAAGTGTCGTCTTCCGGCAAATACTTTACCATTCCAGCGTCGTCCATTGCTTTACACAAACACCGTCCGGCCGTGCATAAAAGGAGGTCAGGGTTTCATTCTGGTTTGTGAATAATTCCCGGGTAACGATCTCAGCGCCGGAAGCGTCGTACTTGTATGTTTCCACAAGGATATATGCAGTTGCCGCCTCGGGCTTCAGTGTTTCGGGCAGTTCGCCGGGCGTGTATGCTGCTCTGGATAAGACATTGTTATCGCTGTCCATTTGCAAAACGACGACGGTTTCCGGCGGGAGAAGCATTGCGATGGAAATCTTAATCGAAGTTGTCATCGTTTTGCTTTCCCCGTTTTCCGTGATCACGGTGCTTTCATCCAGAGTCTGGGACATAACCGCTCCTTCATCCCGTACACCGCTTACGTCCATGCCGTTACCACTGACGGCGTATACTTTGCCGTCTTCCGTCTGGTAAACCGGATTCATATAGCAAATACAGCTTTCATTCAAGGACGAAAGGTAGATTGTGCCGTCCAATGTGATTTTTTCTTCCTCGTCGCCATAATGAAGCCCCACGTGCCCGTCGCTGATTGCTTCGTCGGAGCCGGAGGAAATGAAACTTTCGCTTTCACCGGTTGCAGGAATCCTGGCGGCAAAATAGGAAATACCGTCTATATCGGGAAAGACAAATTCCTGTATTGTGCTTTGTTTTCCGGAATCATTTGTCAGGATACGATCCTGCAGCACGGCATACAGCCTGCCCTGATATTGCTCGCCGCTGCCATCAAGTGTGATTTCTCCACCGGAAAAATTTTGCAGATTGTCGTTTAGATATCCCTCGAAATCAAACAAGTCAAGGTATTCGTTCGTGACAAGCACACCGACCAACCGATCGTTGCCGGCGCCTTCCGCTGCGTCTTCGCGGGCAAGCTGACAGCTGGAGAATGCCGCCGCCATCAGTATGATAAGAAGTATCGCTATGATTCTTTTAATTTTCATCGTCATCCTCCAGATTTCCATCGAACTTTAAAATATCGCCCACATCACAGCCAAGATAATAACAAATCTTATTGATGGTAGCAAAGCGCACGCCTTTTGCCTTCCCACTACGCAGAATGGAAAGGTTTGCTTCCGTGATGCCTATGTGTGCGCACAACTCCTTGGAAGTCATGCCCTTTGATTTCAGCTGTTCCTCGAGGCGGGTTATAATTGCCATACCGTCTCCTATATGATACTGTCGTTCTCTTCCTTAAGCGTCTTGTTTTCCGCAACCAACCGCGATAACAGCAACGCTGCCAGAACAAACGCAATGGACAGCAGAGGAATTTGCAACGCTGCGTGGATGTTGAACAGATGCTTTACAAAGATCAGCTGCAGTAGATTAAAGGCTGCGATACTCAGCACTGTAATGCTCAGCGCTTTTGTACAAAGCATGGACAGCCGGGAAGCCGACGAAACCGTTTCGTCGGAATAGCGGTCGGTCGTCATATTGCCAAGCAGCTTGATTCCGGCAAACACAATCAGGATATCAAACACATACGGGAGCGCATCCACGAGGTACTGCAAAACGGCAAACACATAACTCGCGCCAAGCAGATGCTCGTAGCCGGAATTGCCCGCCTGTAACGTTGAGATGTCTTCCATCAAGGTTCCAATGCCTGCGCCAAAAATCAGATAGACGAATACGACGTTAAGAAGCCCTAACAGAACCGACAGATAGCGCGGTAATTGCTTCAGGCTGCCTGCACGAAACAATCGCAATATGCGTAGAACAAAGTAGGCGAGAACAACGGAATAGACCGTACCGCCAAAGATCGCCTTCCCGACGGGAATGCTTCTCATAGCATCTTCAATGAGCCCTGGATTGATCATGAAGTAAACCGCTGCAAAAAGCACGATTGACACCACGGGCAGCAATCCATCTTCGGGCTGCAGGATTCGCTTGCGCCGGATAAAGAACAATGCGCCGGTTGGAATCAGGCAAATCGCGATGTACAGCAAAAACGCCAACACATTGCCTGCCGTTCCAGATAATGACAGTGCCCTTAATCCCAATCCTATCTGCTCAAAGGGAAATGCTATCACAGCGGAAAACGCAGCGCTTAGCGACGCCTTGAAAACGGTCAGCAAAACGCAGACTACGGCTTCTGCCGCCAGAATGAAAATGAACACGTTTCGTTTCACTATTGAACCTCCAAATTATCGTTTTTCAATAATCCACTGACAGAATACACTAATTATTATTGTTTTGCAATAATTTTCTGCATACGAGTCAATTTTGCTTTTTAGTGTGCATTGAAGATGGACTTACTCAAACTCCCCGCCTTGAATAGCGTGAAGCACAGCAGAACCGTATACCCCATGCACGTCCAGACCGCTTTCATGATGTCTTCGTGATGCTTTGCACCAGCACCGTGCAGATGCCAACGCCCGCCATGAGCTGCTTGGTGCCCTGACTTTTCGCGTGGGATCGTCGCTTCCGTACCCTTCCAGAAAGTTGATTGCGCCCCTCGCGGAGAAACCGGCTCCGATGGCGACAAGGAGCGCTCGCAATGCTATTGGAGACCACCTACTGTTTGTTTGATTCTTGCCATGTGAAAACACCACCCGGTTTGGATGGTGCTTAACAATTTAAAAGTCTTATTTTACGTTTTCCACCGATTATTCATTCATCCAATCCTCCGCAACCTCTGCGCTTATAAAAAGCGTATTGTCTTCATTCGTAATAAACACTCTTGTCTCGTAGAAAAGCCTTTCGGTTGTCTCACTTCCTTCATGAGCGCTTATGAAACAGTTGCCATCTCCCATTTCATCAAACTCATAGTCACCATACGTGCTTGCAAAATATGTTTGATAGAGCGCAACAATTTCATCGTAAACTTCACTTTCCAATGAGAAATATCTTGATAATTTGAACAGTGTTGTATTGTTTGTCGTTCGCAAGGTAACGATAGATTCTTCCGGTTCATACTGCAACAAAACGTTTAAGGCGGGAACTTCTTTAAATATCGCAAGCGCTGCAATATTGCCATACAAAGAAGAATTGAATTCAACAATCGTGTACGTCAGAAATGGCTGTCCGTTGTTTGTCTCTTCATCCTGCCCCATACGCGCTCGAATCGCAAGCTCATTTTCCTTGTATATGATCAACTGTTCTGCATCCAAATAAAGCTCTGCGTCTCCAACAGTGCTCAATATGCTTTCAATCGGGACAAGCTCATCTAAGGCCCTGCTCGGATCGCCAAATTCGGTTAACAGCAACTCGGTTATGACTGCATCTTTGGCTGACTTGTCAAGGAGTTCCGGCAAATCCGTTATTGCTTCAAACCGAAACTCGTCACTTTGTGCAAGATTCGCTTCAATAACATCGCCTTCAAGTGCAGGTAGGATTTTTTTGCATGTTTCATTGTACAAATCCTGAAATTGCAGCGATCGTGTGTAGTCAAATTTGGATGAATCAAACAACGGCAGTTCTTTGTATTGAATGGAAGTCTCAATCAGCGCCTGACCATCTCCCTCATCGATATAGTCGGCCGATATGAGCAATTCGTTTGTTTTCCTGACCTTGTGCGGTTTCTGTCCTTCATTTTCTGATGTTTCATAGTAATACCCGTCCAGATTGCTAAGGTTGGAGAAATAATGATCGACTATAGTTTGCCTGTTTTTGATTGGCAAAATATACTGGTTGGTAAGTTCAAAGGTGTTGTTTAAAAAGTCAAACGCGACACGTTGAAACCATATGATCGAATCTTCGGGTGCATAGCGAAACGCGTTCTCACCAAGCTGATTGATATAATACGCAGGCAGTTTGAATGAATCCAGCGAAGAAAAATCTGCATCTTGTATCGCGAGATAGACGTTACCATGGAATGCCATGATGGTTACTTTATTTACTTCATATATGTCTTCATCCAACAGTCCATCATACCCGCCGTCTGCGAAATCTGACGCGTACATCGTTATGCCAAAACCATTTTCAATGATGTTTTTCAGTTCGTGTTTCGAAATACCCTCTATGCGGCACAGGATTTCTCCGCGTGGCGCGTATAGGCTTTGTTGTAATTGAATTTCAACAATATAGGGAATGCAATCAATAAACACATCATAAAATCCATCCAAAACAAACGCGGGTGTTAACGACCTGAGGGCTTCTATGTTGCTGTTATCAATATCGAAATACACAGCATGTTCAACACTTTCTTCGTTGGCAGGCTCATCGCCCTGTTTTGACGTTTCAGTCGGGGCTAAAGGAGAGGCTTTTGCAGTTTCGATACTTTCATTCCCGATATTATTCTCCTTTGGGTCTGTACAGCCGGCAAACAGCAGCATCATACATGCACAGATAGAAATAAATGCAATAAATTTTTTCATGTTCCCCCCTGGATTTGTTGTTTCACATGACAGCAAACAGATCGCTGCCTTTTCCGAAAGAAACGTGTCGAAAACATTGTATCAGATAAGGAGAAGTGGTTCAAATTGCCGGATGAAAACCTGAGCTGAGAACGCTATGTGCACCAAACGCAAATGGTTTTTGGCTTGATTTGCCTGATATCATAGTGTTTCTTTTCTCCGACTTCACAAAAGGGGAATACAACACATTTTTGGACAGATTGTTAAGCAACGTGTTTGTGATGGTTTCATCCGTCTAATGCCGGTTTCACTTTCTTGCCATGCAGCCCGATGTTTTTGCACACTCCCGTGTGCGTCTTGTGCCGGGGTAGCTAAATGCGTCGTCCAAATGAATAACCGTCATGTGTTTACAAGAGTGCGTTTCTAAAATCACAAAAGCGTAGTTCTGCTGCCTCAACTTGCATAGTTTCGTTGAAAAGCCTCGCAGCAGCGCCACTGCGCCTGCGTTCTCCGTCTCAATCTGCAAGCAGATTCAGCAAAACTGGGTCTTTCAGACTTTAGAAACACGCTCTAGTCTCGAAAAATCGTTTTGGATCATCATTTGCATTTTTACGGGATCAAATTCGCGCAGCATACATTGATGTGCCTTTTCGCGATATTGCTGCAACAGCGCCTCGCTATGTATGAAATTTTCAAGCACAGGTGCGATTTGGTTGCACTGGCTAATGCACATTGCTGCATCTTCCCGCTGTAAAAAGCGAAACCCTGCGTTCTCCTGCGGACAAATAGCTAACATGGCGCAACCGCTAGCAAGGCAATCCACGATTTTTGTTGAAAACGACAATTGTGCCTGCAAAGCATATTTTTTTTGAAACGATTCGGCATGTAGCGCAATGTCGCTTTCATGATATCGTTCCATCAACACATTATATGGAACCGCGTCGTGGACGAAACTGAAAACATTATCGCCGAGTGTTTTTGCAACGGTCCGCTTTAACGGAGAGTTGGTATAGATATCAAGCCGGGCGGTTCCTTGGGGCAACCCGCGAATAGCCCGCACAAGATCGACCAACGTTTGTTCCCGGCCGAAACTGATGCCGCCAGCATAGATGATCCGGATGGGATGATGGACTTTTCTGTCGACAACGTCCGGATCAACAGCCATACATTTTCGAAGAATGCGCATATCACAATTAAGATCCGCAGTCATCTGTTCGGCCTGTTCTTGTGTTGTGGTGTAGACATGTGAAAAAAGTGGAATCGTCCTTTGGATGCTGCGTCGCAGCACAAAGCGATCGAACCAATAAACGGGCGAGAATCGCAACTGGCGCAATGTATAATGGTCGTCCGCAATAAAGGATATGGCTGGCCTCTGTGCAATACCGATTACATAACGATCCAGCGCAAGCATGAATTGAGAAGCATATATCGGTGCAAAAATCACATCAGGTTGAAATTCGCGTACAAAAGATTGCAGGTCGATGCTTCGCCAATGCGCCGCGAGCATCACAAGATCACGCATCACATAGAAACTGTGCAGATTGAATAATTTGAAAAACGCATACAATTTTTTATTTTCGTCGTCTGATGATGTGCAACCCTCGCTACCGGTTGGAAAATCCGGATATTCAAATGCGTTCCCACATGGCTGGTTCTTTAAGATACTGCGAGCGGCCAGACGGGTTGTCATATGAAAATATTTTTTGCAGAGGCTGTTTCGAGGTTCGCCTGGCTTACAGTAAATATTTGCAAACTGGAAATCTTGACCCCGAAAGATATTGTTCAGCGTATTTCCATCGTTCGTGTCATCACGCCAGCATTCATAGGAAACAACAAGAATTTTGATCAACTGGGCTACCTCGCTTACGGATAATAAAAGATAATTAGTTATTTATTGCCGGTGTGTCTGCCGCTTTTGACAAATAGAAGCGCGTCAACCGTTTCGCAGCCTGCCGGATATCGTATCGTTCCGTGAGTGTCGGCGAAAGGATGCCGGTGCGCTTTGCCGTGGTGAGTGTTTCCGCCCATTGTTCAGTTTTGACGTTAAGCCTGAGTTGCGTTACGGAAAATTGATTGAGCTCTTGTGTGACTTGACTTGATACAACGCAGGGGAGACCGTTCGCCAACGCCTCGACCATTACGACGGGAAGCCCCTCATAGTAGCTCGGCAGGCAGAACACGTCCATCGCGGAATAAAGTCGACACACATCGCCTCGCGCCCCGAGGAAGCGAACGTACGACGTGATACCCAGCTCGTGAGCCAGCGCTTTTGAGGACGCCAACAACTCGCCTTCGCCCACAAGTAAAAGAACAGCCTCGGGATGGTGTTGCAACACTGCTTGAAATATCTGCAAGAGAAAAGTGTGGTTCTTTGCGTATGTGAAGCGACCGACATGTCCAACCACGAGAGCATTTTCGCCGATATCAAATTCCGCACGAACAGTCGACCGATCATCGGCTGAGAAACGGTACCGTGAAAGATCGATGGCGTTTGCAAGCAAGGTAACGGATCCGCGGTCAACCAGCCGTGAGCCGAACATCCAGCGGGCAGCAGTATCTCCACAGGCAAAATAGTCTGTTGCAAAGAGTCTCGCAAAAGGACGGAGGAGATATTTAAGTATTGTTTTTTTACCTTCTCCATGGTGCGCGGTGCTGTGATTGTGACAAATGCGTACAGGCACGCCTGCAAGCCATGCCGCAAATAGTGGGAATACGCCCATGGTGTTAATCTGCGAGTGAACGATGGAATAACCGTTCTTTCGAAACAAACGCCGCAGAGTGGAAATATATCTTAGGGGTTTTGAATATGGAGGAACGTTGTAGCATCGCCCACCGAGCTTTTCAATTTCCTCTCGCTGCGGAAACGAACTTGTCACATCAACAAAAAAATCAAATTGTACGCGGTCGCGAGCGACGCCACGATAATAATTCATCACGACGGCTTCTACTCCTCCGTGATTCATGATACCCATGACCTGTGCTACGCGGATCGGTGCTTCACTCACTCTGCTTCTCCTGACAGCTTCGGTAAATTTATCAGACCAAGGACCGCTCTCCCTGATATACATCATTCCATAACCGTAGGTTGTTCGGGTGGGAAAGATATGCATCATTAACCCGCATTCCAACCTTGTTTCTTATTGTACAATCGATTCGGCACAAAGTCTAGGCCTCACGGACATGACGGATACCGTCTCAGGAATTTTAGGAATGATTGAGCGTAAAGCGTGTCCTCGAAAATATGGTTAAAAAGGAAAAGACCCGATACTCAAAGGTATCGGGTCTTTAGATACTGGTGCGGCCGGAGGGATTTGAACCCTCAAGCTTTCGCCGACGGATTTTAAGTCCGTTGTGTATGCCGTTCCACCACGGCCGCAACGAAAATATTGTACCACGCTGGGGAATAATGTCAATTCATGTTTTTTATCGTTCATAAGGCATGGGTAAAATAAGCATGCTTAATAAAGAATGTTTACAATCCCAATAAAATGCCGACGGCACCACCGGTTAGAATAAAGAAAATCGGATGGATTTTTTTCACCTTTGGCGTCAGTAGTAGTGCGAACAACACGACAAAGAGTACGATATTACGCCAGTCGAACATCTGGAAAAATCCATCACCTACCGCGCCGGTAGTCAAGGCGGACCGCATAACGGCCCAGCATGCCGCGGCAATCAAACCTGTGACGGCGGGGCGGAGTCCACTGAACGTGTCGCAGACAAGTTTACTGTCACGATATTTCTGCAATGCACGCGCGATCAACGAGACGATGATGAACGATGGTAAAATGACGGCAAACGTCGCCACAAACGCACCGGGCACACCCGCGGCGCTGTAGCCTGCAAATGTTGCGGCATTCACGCCAATCGGTCCGGGCGTGGATTCCGCGATTGCGGTGATATCGGCAAGCTGGAGCGTGCCGAACCACGCGGGATATTGTTCGGTCATTTTCAGAATAAACGGCAGCGTTGCAAGTCCGCCGCCAACGGCGAACAAGCCTGCCTTAAAGAACTCATAAAACAATAGCAAGAGCGTCATCTACGAATCCTCCCGGCAACGATGCCTGCGACGGCGGCAACGACGACGACAAGAATCGGGGATTGTCCGAACACGGCGACCACCACAAAACCCAACAGGCAGAGAATGATGCCGAACAGGTTTTTTACATTGGAACGGAACAGCCGAACGACAACCGCGGCAATCAGCGCAGCGACAGCAACGCGGATGCCGTGGAACGCACTTGTAACGACGGGATGATTCCAAAATCGCATCAGCATGGATACGATGATGATAACCAGGAAAAGTGGAACGGTGACGACGCCCAGCGTCGCGAGCGCGCCGCCAATAAAGCCACCGCGTTTCTGTCCGATAAATGTGGCGGTATTAATGGCGATGACACCAGGCGTACATTGGGCAATGGCGAAATAGTCCAGCAGCTCTTCTTCCGTCGTCCAGCCGAGACGATCGACCAATTCACGCGAAAGCATCGGCAGCATGGCGTACCCACCGCCGAACATAAGCGCTCCGATTTTAACAAACGTAATGTAAAGCTTCCAAAGGTTTTTCATACGCTAATAAACATACCATTGATTGACAAACGCGGCAAGATATAATATAAATCCTGCGATGCAAACGCCTGTGGCTAGGTAGTCGGCCCACTTTTTTTCCGTAATTGCGCCAAGCGCAAGTGCAAGCGGGAAAGCCGCCGTGAGATACCTTGGTGCCGAGAGCAGCCATGTGGCGCCCATACAGACCGCGTAATAGATGATGAAGTAAGCAACATTCGATGCGCGTAGTTTGTTTTGTGCAGCAACGACAATCGCAAGAGCAGCAAAAAGATAAACGATGTTGGGAAGCCAAAGCCCCAGAAGCATCTGCGTATTGTCCACAAAGGTCGAGGTCATGTTATTGAAGATTGTCGCGTTGGACGCAAAGAACCATCCGAGCTGCTGATGCCAGTGCTCACTTTGATAAATCAGGAACATGGTCGCGTTGCCAGTGACGCGATAATTGATATAGAGATATAACAGTAATCCGCCGGGAATGAGCAAAAGCGAAAGCGCATTGCCGGTCATTTTCCATTTCCAGCGGATGTCTCGAGAATGCGCGGAACGTTCATGCACGATTTTTCCAACAAGTTCAAAGCAGGCGGGTGCAAACAGCAGGATACCCGGCATTCGCGTGAAGGCGGCGAAGAAACCGACGATACCCGCTAACGGATAGAGATTTTTTCGGACACTGTAAACACAGAGCAGCGAGAGCAGTAAAAACAGGCTGTCTGACAGCGGCGACGAAAATAAAAACGATGCGGGCAGGATACAAAGATACTTCAGCGCGCGCATTGCGCCACGGCGATCGGTATCCAGAAGCGCCAGTTCGTAAAACACATACGCCGCAAGAACCCAGCAGAGGTTTGAAACAAACAATCCGCTGGTTAAAAAATTATCGAATATATAGTTGAATACCCGCACCAGAATTGGATAGAGTGGCAAAAAGACGATTAACAGGCGATCATCGCCTGTGTTCACATAGCCGTTTTCCGCTATTGTGAGGTAATGCTGGCTGTCCGTACCGGTTTGGTTCCAAAGGTCGATGCGGTCCAGCAGTCCGCCGCTGTATACGCCCTGATGGAGCGAAAATACATAAGCCAGCGCAAAGATAAACAAACGAAACAGGGCTAGATAAAACAGAAGCTGCAAAACCGGATGCAGGCGGCTCCTGCGTCCGCTGCGCTTACCGATTACGGGCCGTTCCGGCAACCATGGCTTTTGACTCCATGCGGTCATCCATTGCGGTATAAACCGAATGCCGAGCAACGCGAACAGAAATGCACTGGCGGCAGCGGAGAAGATGGCCAATGGATTATCGGGTGCGTCGACCAGCACCCACTTTGCAAAGAAGATAAACAATACAAGCAAGGGTACCGATGTAAACAGTACCCTTTGCCAGAATTGTACGTCTTGTTTAGAGCCGTTTTGCCGCATGCATCAGTCCCGCATGGCAAGGCACGGCCCGAGTATTTCGGAAAGCACAATGCCGTTTAGCGCCTGCGTTTGATCCCAAATAAAAGCGCTGTCCGAAACAACCGGTGCAACCGACGTTACGGTAGGAATGGCGTCCGGCGGACAATCCGGCCGGATGCCGGTCATGCTGGTTTCCTGATGTGCATGGCCGGACATGCTGCTGACCGACACGACATGCTGCGGGGAATGGTTCAATTCTTGCAGCTTGGACGCAATCGTGTGTTTAGCAGTCCCTTCGTCGCGGGATGCGGTGCCTTCCAGCGAACCTGTGCCTTCCAGCGAGCCGGTCCCCTCCACTGAGGCGGTTCCCTCAAAAGCAGGCATAGACGCAGGGCGAACCCTGGGCGCAAGCGGCGTTGTGCGCATCGGCGCAGCCGTTTCAGTCTGCTTCTGCGCGGCAACCTGAGCGGCGCGCTGCCGCGCAGCGCGCTCGCGTGCAGCCTGGTCTTTGGCCTGCTGCTGCCTTTTTTTCGCGATGGTTGGAATCACAATCCAAACGATCACGATGATAATCCATATCCATTGCATGGCTTTATTTCTTATTATCGGTAATGACGGGTTTGGTACCCTTACCGATGGCGTTACGCATATCGGTATCCGAAGCGATGTTCTTCATCCGATAATAGTCCATAATGCCGAGGTTGCCTTCGCGGAACGCCTGCGCCATGGCCTTCGGGACTTCGGCTTCGGCTTCGATAACACGTGCACGCATGCCCTGCACGGCAGCCAGGTTTTCCTGTTCCTGCGCAACGGCCATTGCTCTACGCTCTTCGGCTTTTGCCTGCGCGATGCGCTTGTCGGCTTCCGCCTGGTCGATTTGCAGCTGTGCACCGACGTTGCGGCCGACGTCCACGTCCGCAATATCGATCGAGAGGATTTCAAACGCGGTTCCGGCGTCAAGACCCTTGTCCAGAACAGTGCGGGAAATACGGTCCGGATTTTCTAAAACGTCTTTATGCGTATTGCTGGAACCGACAGTGGTGACGATACCTTCGCCGATACGGGCGATGATCGTTTCTTCACCCGCGCCGCCGACAAGCCGGTCGATGTTGGCACGAACGGTGACACGCGCTTTTGCACGCAACTCGATGCCGTTCATGGCGACTGCGGCGATGACGGGGGTTTCGATGACTTTCGGGTTAACGCTCATCTGAACGGCCTGCAGGACGTCGCGTCCGGCAAGGTCGATTGCGCAGCTCTGCTCGAAGCCGAGCGGGATGCCTGCGCGCTGTGCGGCGATGAGTGCGTTGATGACGCGGTCAACATTACCGCCGGCAAGGTAGTGCGCCTCAAGCTTGTTGATGGAGACTTCAAGCCCTGCCTTTGTCGCCTTGATCATCGGATTAACGATGCGGCTCGGAATAACTTTACGAACGCGCATACCGACGAGCTGGAAGATTCCGATTTTCACACCGGACGCGCGTGCGGAAATCCACAGCCCGAGCGGCACGAAACTGAAGAACAAAACAAGGAAAATGATTGCCAGAATTACAATCAAAATAGGACCAAACATATCTTACCTCCTGGATTAATAATCAATGAGTTCTATCACGCCGCAAGCGGCGATCGCATCCTGCCCGTAAAGGGCCGACAGGGCGTTGGTTGGTGTGGTTGGTGCATCAGTGCCCGGACAGCACCGAGAGATAATAAATGACAAGATACAGGATACCGACGAGCGCGGGAATTCCAATACAGATACCGATCCATTGGCGAACCCGCTCTTTTTTTGTCGCTTCCTTGGGTGGTTCGGCGTTTTCATCCTCAAGCGTCACACCACACTTGGGGCATGCGCTTAAAAGATCGGAATAAAGAACGCCGCATTTTTTACAGTATTTCATATGATCCTTAGTGTAGGAGTGTCATGCGTCCTGCGTTTCGGCTTTGGGGGCGTCGTCTTCCGCCGTGCGTTCGCGTACCAGTATATGCATGCCTTCCGCACGGACGACGATGATCTGTTGATTTTTTTCAATAAAGGAACCTGCGGCAAGAACGTCCACGCGTCTACCCTCGATATCCGCAATACCAGAAGGGCGAAGAGGGGTGACCGACGTGCCGGATTTTCCGACGAGCTCTTGCTTGGCGGTTGCGATTTCAGGTACGGACGTGCCGTCCGACTGATCTTTCAGCACAAGGAAAGATTTTGACAACTTCCCGCGCTGCAGCGAGCGGATAATCCAGATGATTGCCAAAATGATGATGAGCAGAGTAATAGCAGTGATGTATAGTGCAACGCGCGGGCTCCCCCAGCCGAGCTGCATGACAACCACTGCGATGAGTGAGAGCAGGCCGGATGCACCGGCGACACCGACGCCCGGGGTAAACATTTCAACAGCGAGCATCAATAAACCGAAAATCAGACATATGATTGTCGGAATAGCAGTGGGGCCGAGTACTTCTAAGAAACTCATCAATAATTGCCTCCTATCGGATCCGTTTTTTCTATTATATCATAACATGTCGAGCGGGATGTAAAAGAATGTTGCATAAGCGTATCAAAATAAAGGCAATGGTGCGACATAGCGTCCCAAAGAACAAAAATCAATCAAAATGCGGCTTGTATTGTATAAATAGCCGAAGGATCCGCTCTGTTCGATATATCAAAGCACGAATTTTCCGCCGAGGCGATTAGTGACGGGGAATTACGAGTCCATAAAGAATGAACAAATCAGAAGGGGGACACTTTGCCGCTGCGTCCGGTATGCTATAAATGCAACGCCGTTTTCTTTGGCGCTGTAATCATCACCTTCATCTTTGATTTGGGCGACTTTTTCCACCCATAGCGACACGGTTGCCATGGAGACTGCATCGGCTGCATCACACGCAGGCAGCAGATCGGACAAAAGGATACGGACTGCGTCGTTTTGTGCGTTTTGTGCCGCTTCGTCCGACGAAGCAAGGTATTGTTCGATAGCGGAGTTGCTGTCGCTGGCGACGGCTTCCGGCAAGGCAAGCGCAAGCTCAACGGAAGATACGCGACCGCCGTCGACCGTATAGATTAACTGTGCAGTAACAACGGGATTAGTCTCGCAGGAAATTAACCAGATGTGGTCGTCATCCGAAACTGGTTCCGCTGTAAAATCGTCTCCGGTTTGAAGATGCGTCAGCCAAACGGACTCCGGCACGCCGCCCTGATAGAAGGAAGCAGAGGCATCGAAAATATCCCCTGACCCAGCCGTTATCTGCGGAGATGACGCGGTTTTGGTAACTTCATTGGCTGATTGTGTCTGTGTGCGCGACAAAAAATAGATCAACAACGCGGCGCCGACGACCAGAATGATGAATATGACGTTGAGAAACTGTTTGGATACGAGATTCTTCATAAAACAATTTCGGTGGAATCGCAAATGTTTCAGCAGAATTCACCTGCAAATCAATGCCGCCGAATTGTGCTTAGTGTATCATTTTGCGGGATGTTCTGCAATATCCGGCGTTAACAGCCATTTCCCGCCGAAATTCGAAGAGAACGCCAACTTACATGGGCCATGGTCATCCTGAGTGCTCAACTCCGGTGACGGAATAGCACCCAAGGTTTTTTTTGAGAAAACAGGGCAGTTGGTGCAGAGCTCGTCGAGTCCGTAGATTGCCTGATAGCAAGGACAGCCGGTTACGTCCCTGCAGAGCAACTCGCGCATGCGCAGGTTGCAGACGGAAACAGCTTTGGTTTTTGAATCCAGAACGAACGCGGGTTTATCGATGTAATGGAACACCGCGTCCAGAAAGCTTTCAACCATAGCAACACGGTCCGAGCTCCGCTTTTTCAGTAGGAAAACGCTGATGATTCGTGCGGACAATACAAGAAGGTCAATTTTCTCTTCCGTGAATCCGTGATTCGGACGCATTTCTTCGAAACTGATGTAACCGAGCGTTTTGCCGTCGTCCGGCAGAGAGTATTGCACGAGCGATTGTATGCCGGCAGAGCGCACATTTTCACGGTACTGAATCGGTAGATCGTCCGGGGTGGAAAAAAAGAGTAGACCGTCACGACCGTGGAGCGATCGAAAATCTCTTGCTGCCATATTACCTGCCGGCATGCACCGAAACAAATGCTTTTGCGGTTCGACGTCGCCGGAGCACCATTCGAAGGTATTGACGATGGTTTGCTGCCGGTTACTTGATTCGAAAATCGAAATGCGGCTGATATCCGTAAGGTTGCCAATGACGGATAAGCAGGAGTCTATCGTGACTTCCAGATTTGACGAGCAGAAGAGAAGATGAAAAACTTGCTCGATCAAAATGTTTTGCAGAGTGGCGGTTTCGGCAAGGGGAGCTTCCAAGACACGCGGGGCATATCGATTTATGCACACGGTGCTATCCAGTTCGGAATAAAAAACATAGCGTTTTTTGCCTGCATCCTTTGCGTAGCCCAGCGCACAGTCGGCGTGCTCTAAAATGGTGTGGAAATTCTCCTTGCCCGATGTGACTTCCGTAATGCCGATGCTGCCGCGTATTTGCCCCAGTTCGGGGACCGAGATGCCTTCAATGGAGCGCAATATTTCTTCCGCCTTGTAGCGAACGGACGATTCGTCATGCAGATCCTGTGTGTAAACGATGAATGTGTTGCCGCCAACTCTGCCAAGCAGATCGCTCGATTGGAAGCTGCTTCTTAAATTACACCCGACCTGTTTTAGCAGTGTGTCGCCAAATGAGTTGCCGAGCGTATCGTTGACCTGCTTGAAATCATCGAGATCGAGCAGCATCAGATAACCGCGCTCATCCTTGGCAAGACAGTTGATCTGGTTACGAATCAACATGTTGACGGTGCCCTTGGCAAAAAGCTCGGTGACCGTGTCGTTTTCCGCCTTTTTTCTCAGAGTCGTCTCTAGTTCCGAATATGCCCGTGCGCGATCACGCTCAAGCTGAATATCGTCCGCACGCCCGACGATGCGATATACCCGGCCGATATCGTCCTGTACGCTGGTGATCGTAACACGGCACCAGCGGTAGCCGTTGCCGTGAATATTGATCAGATAGTCTCCGCTTAACGTAACGGGACGAGCCAGCGCTTCCCGAAAAATCCCGATATACTCCCCAAGACTGGCTGGATGTATCAATGTGCTTTCTGCAAGCGTGGATAAATATTCTTGAACGTCCGTTTTCTGCATACCTTGCTGAAAGGCGTTATGATAGACGCCCAATATATCGGTCTCGGGATCGTAATCAAACGCAACGCAGGTCGCATTTTCAATGAGCATGCGGTTTTGTTCATCCCGCCAGCGATGAGCTTCGATTTCCTTTTGCTGTGTTGTAATGTCTTCGCAGACAACAAAAAATATAAAGCGGTCGGCGCTTGCGGCGATTTGTTGGGCACGGAAATACAACCGTTTGCCTTGGTTGCTTGCCTCGGTGAAATAGAGAATCTGACAGGAAGATTCTTTGCCGGAATCAATTGCGTTGTTTAGCATGTCGAGAATGGATGCGCGTTGGTCGTTTGTGAAAATATCGAACGCGTTTGCGCTGTAATTTGCGTAGGAAGAAAAATTGAGCTCCATCATATTGCTTAATTTCTGGTTGACCCGTTGGGCTGAAAGAATCCCGCCGTGCAGCTCGAAAAGTCCTGCTGCACCGACGAAACTCTTGAATATTGTGGTTGCTTCCGCATCCGGGTCCCAAAGTTCTTTTACGTCAATTTGGCTGAACAGCGCATATTCTCCGATGAAGTCTCCGACGTTGCCGCGGGAAAGGAGCGCCTCAAATTCCGGAATCGGTAGTGGACGCGCATAGAGATAGCCCTGTACGATATCGCAGCCGATTGAGGTGAGGTAATCGGCCTGCCGCAGCGTCTCAACGCCTTCGGCAACGACGGCAAGATTGAGCCAGTGCGCCATGTGCATGACTGAATTTAAGATAATACCGCCGCGTCCGCCACTGCTTTCGCTTTCATGCAAAAAGCCAAGGTCCAGCTTTAGTACGTCGACCGGAACGTTTTTGAGTGTATTAAGTGAGGAGTAACCCTTGCCGAAGTCGTCCATTTCGACCAGGAAGCCTTCGTCACGCAATTTGTCTATGACGAGTAGTAACTGCTCTGCGTTCTCAATATACGCCGTTTCCGTGATTTCCAAACGAAGTTCGTGCGGGGGTACGTCGTATTTGCGCGTCAGAGCAATCAGTTTTTGGCAGAAGTCGTGCATATGGATATCCGCACGGGAAATATTGACGGAGATTGAAACGACTGGCTTGCCGGAAGTATGCCAGTCGGAAAGAAGCTGGCACACGCGCTCCCAAACAAAATAATCCAACCGGCTGATGAATCCATTTTTTTCGAGAATCGGGATAAACGATCCGGGAGCAATCATGCCCTTTTCGGGATGGTTCCAGCGAACCAATGCTTCCGCACCGACGAGTTCACGTGTACGGTGGTTGTATTGCGGTTGCAGATATACTTCAAATTGCTCGTTCAATAGCGCGGTTTCCACGTCTCCAATGAGTGCCTGCTCTTCCAGAATCAGCTTCCGCATGGAGTCGTTATAGTACGCAATGCGTTGGGAAGAGCCATCCTTGACAGAGCGGAGCGCCATTAGCGCGCGATCACACATCAGGCTGACTTCCAGTGTTGGATCGTCGATAAGGTAGACGCCGATGCGCGGAGATAAGACAAAGTTCGGCTGGAATTTCGTAAAGTGATCGATGAAGTCCAGCAGACAACGGCTCGGGTCAAACTTTTCTACAGGAAGGCAAAAGACGAAATGATCGGCTTCCAGTCGTCCAAAGGTCGTCTCCGGGCTGAAATAGCGACGAAAATGTCTGCCAATCTCTAGTAGGAGTTTGTCACCGGCGGCCATTCCAAACAGATCGTTATATGCTTTAAATCGGTCGAGATCGAAGCGCGCCAACGCATACCGAAACTCCGGATGTGAATCCAGCATGCGGTGCGTAATATCATAAAATTTTGCGCGGTTATAAACACCGGATATCGCATCATATTCGGCAAGATAACGATATTTCCCAAACGCGGCATACTCGCTGCGTTCAATGGTGTTTTTTAGGCGAAACAGCAAAATGGCGGGACTGAAAGGCATCGGCACAAAATCGTAAGCACCGAGCTCCAGCCCGCGCGTTTCCGCGGCGTTGTCGTAAGAGTCCGCAAGCACAAGGACCGGCAGGTCGTTTAATCCCGGCGAGCCGTGAAGCGCGGAAAGGAGCGCGTAGCCTTCCGACTCGGATGCGGAAATATTCAATATGATTGCGCTGATGCGGGAGGCGTTTTTTGCTGACAGAATGTTGAGCGCCTGCGTGACGGTTTCGGCAATGTAGAGCTCGTATGCGCTGGACAGCGTGTCGATTAAAAGCCTACGGTTTGCTGCATCGCTGTCAATGACAAGAATTTGTTTGAGCATGCGGCTTCCTCCGGCTTTCTCTCGATTTACACTTGATCGGTTTTTTGAAAACAAAATTGAAAAATCAGAGAATATAAACAGAGCGGGATAAGGCGGCCGGTGTGTGATTAGATGACACGTTATCACTTCCAGAACTATCGCCTGGGCAATATACACAAAAACGCCCGCCTTGCAAGACAAGCGCCGTTATCGCCTCTATGCAGATTGCATAATCAGTGTGCAATGCCGTGATTTAGGCTGCCTGCACCAAAGGCCACCGCATTCTGCAGCTGATTAGGCGAGCGCATCCCGCAAAAAAACACAAAAAACCATTACTATTTGCAAACTAAAATTAATATAGCATGTTACATGTGTAAATGCAAGATTGTATTATAAAAATGCAATTACGAGGTAAATATGTGACATCTCGAAAGACTCTTTTTTATTTGATACATATGTAACGTTTACATAGATGGTGTGATTTCATATGAAAGTTAACATTCTCCCACAGCATATAGCAAAAAGCGGGTTATCCCTCATATGAACAGATCAAGAAGAACCGGATGCATATGCATCCGGCTTGCAATTGTTATGCAGATGGGATGTAGCTTGTTCAGGTCGGCAGGCCAAAAGGCTCCGTAACAGAAGCAAGGTTGACGGGGATCTGTTCACCCGGCTCGATACCGAGCATATGGCAGGCGATCGTTTCCGCAGCATTCGGATCAACATACTGACGCTGGGCGGAAAGCATGCGCTCCTTTTGTTGTGTATCGCCTGTGAGGCGAATTGCATTTTCTACAGCGGACGCTACATTTGGCGCAAGGATAGACATGCCGCGTTCAGCGAAAAATTGCGCGTTTTGCAAGTCTGTTCCAAGCTTCGGCTGAGTATGGATGACCGGGACTGCTTTTACGGCGGCTTCTGCACAAGAAACACCTTCCGGATTGGTCACCAACACGTCGGCGGCGTCCATATAGAGCGAGGTTTGGTCGACGGACGGAATGCTCAACACGCGAATATCACCGCCAAACCGGGTAACCATCACATCCTGCAGCCGTTCGTTATGACCTGTGAGCACAACGATGCGTGCGTTGCGGCCGTTGAGCTGTTCCAGAAACTCTTTTGTAAGCGATTGGGCACTGTTGCGGTCGTTTTTTTCGGGCATGACCAAATAGCATGGAATTTCGACCGGCAAATCAAGCGACATGCGTGCGTCAATTCGATCCATTGTCTGTGAATACAATGAGCGGACGGGAATGCCGCTTGCAACCAACTTGTCCTGCGCGAGACCGCGGCGGGCGAATGAATCGTTCAAATCGGCGTGTGGCGTGAAAACGAGGTCCATGTCCGTCTCTTCAAGAAACGGAACGCATGCATAATCCGTGGAAACAAAATACGCCCGTGCAGAAAGGTGATGCCGCCTGCGCAGATAGGTCAACGCCTCCGCGGGGTACAGATGCATACAGACCACCGCATCGATGTCGTTTTCCACAAGGTATCGGTGCAGGTTTTCTGCATACAGCGTGTTGACATAGTAAACCGACGACTTTCGCCGGTCGGCCGTATCAAACGCACCGGCGGCATACATAAACCCAAACGCACGCGGTGTTTTCACCGCAATGTTGACAAACGTATCGGTGAGCGAGTTCGAAACGTTATCACCGAGAACCGCAAGGGCATCCTTTATTTCACACTCGTTACCGTGCCGCACCAGCGCGTCTTGAACGGCTAGCGCGGCCGTTCGCTGACCCGGCACGATGCTGCAGGTTAAGACAACAGCCTTCAATATGATTTCCTCCCAACTTGGCTGAGAAGCGCTCCCAAACGCTGATCAGCCACACTTGCTGTAGCCGCAGCTACGGCATATGACACAGCCGCCTTCGTGCTCGACCTTATTGCCGCACTCCGGGCAGACATGGATTTCGGCTGCGTTGACCGGTTCTTCCACGGGTTCTTTCGGTATAAACGGAACGTCACTGATGGACGTATTTTGCTGTTTTTTCTGAACAGGCGCTGTTTTCGTCTTGGCCTGCGCTTCCGGCTTGTTATACTCCGCGCCGTCGTCAATGAACTTGCTGACTTTCATAAGTACACGAGCGATCGCATCCGGACAGGATGTGCAGCTCATATTCTTCTGCCGGATGGTGGACGGGCAACGGATTCCTTTGAGCTGATCGTACACTTCATTGATCGAGATGCCGCTGCGCAGCGCAATGGACGTCAGCCGTGCGGTCGCTTCACTCTGGCTTGGGCAGCCGCCCGCTTTGCCGGTGCTGGTGAACACTTCGCAAATGCCATTTTCGTCATAATTGACCGTAACATACAGCGTGCCGCATCCGATATTCATCTTTTCCGTGAAGCCACGGGTGACGAGCGGACGCGGGCGCGGCTCGATTTTGCCGTAATTTTCAGGCAGTTCCAAATCTTCTCCAGTGGAAGCGGCAGGCTTTTCGCCGTTAACATTGCCGATGTTGAGCACCTGCCCTGTGCGACTGCCGTCGCGGTAGATCGTAACGCCTTTCAGGCCTTCCTGATAGGCGAGCAGATAGACCGAACGCACATCGTCCCGCGTGGCGTTGTTGGGGAAGTTGACGGTTTTGGAGACGGCATTGTCCGTGTGCCGCTGGAAAGCAGCTTGCATACGCGTGTGGTCTTCTGGTGTGATATCGTGCGCGCAGACGAACACGCGGCGCACATCTTCGGGGATTTCGACAAAGTGCTGAATGGTGCCTTCGGCCGCGATGCGCTTGAGCAGTTCCTCGTCGTCAAGACCAAGTGTATGCAGTTTTTCCATAAGCAGAGGGTTGACCTCTACCATCTGCGTGCCGTCCATCACGTTGCGAACATAAACATATGCAAATACCGGCTCTACACCGGAGGAGCAGCTTGCAATGATGGAGAGCGTACCGGTCGGCGCAATAGTGGTCACCGTTGCGTTGCGGACCGGGTCTCCGTCTTTGAGCGTGCTTTCCGGGAACAGCGGGAACGCACCGCGCGTCTTCGCGAGCTCGATGCTCGCGGCGCGGCCGGTTTCTTCAACAAACGACATCAGCTTGTCCGCAAAGGCAATGCCTTCTTCGGAATTGTAGGGGATGCCCAGCGCAAGCAGTGCGTCGGCAAAGCCCATAACGCCAAGACCGACTTTTCGCGTAGAGCGCGTCATGTTAGCGATATTTTCGAGGGGATAGTTGTTAACGTCGATCACGTTATCGAGAAAATGCACGGCCTGGCGGACAGTCTTTTCCAGCAGGTCGAAATCGAACGTGTAGGATTCGTCGTCTTTTTTTAGCATGGATACGAGATCGATCGAACCGAGGTTGCAGCTTTCATAAGGCAGCAGTGGCTGCTCGCCACAGGGATTTGTGCTCTCGATTTCCCCGACGGACGGAACGACGTTGTCGCGATTGAGACGGTCCAAAAAGACGATGCCCGGTTCGCCGTTTTGCCACGCGGCTTCCACAATTTCGTCGAACACTTCGCGTGCGGAAAGCTGTCCGACCACGTCTTTGCTTTTCGGGTCGACAAGATCATACATCGCATCGTCTTCGACTGCGCGCATAAATTTTTCGGTTAGTCCAACAGAGATATTGAAGTTGTTGATGTCCGCCGTGTCGCTTTTACAACGGATGAATTCCAGAATGTCCGGATGATCGACGCGGAGGATACCCATGTTGGCGCCGCGCCGTGTGCCGCCCTGCTTGACGGCCTCGGTTGCAACGTTAAACACGCGCATGAAGCTGACCGGACCGCTGGCAACGCCGCCGGTCGAGCGGACGGTCGCGCCCTTTTGCCGCAGGCGTGAAAATGAAAATCCGGTGCCACCGCCGGACTTGTGGATCAGCGCGGCATTTTTCACGGCCTCAAAGATCGCCTCCATACTGTCGTCGACAGGGAGGACAAAACAGGCCGAAAGCTGACCGAGCGGACGCCCGGCGTTCATCAGCGTCGGCGAGTTCGGCAAAAAGCGAAGGTTTGACATCAAGTCATAAAATTCATCCGCCGTTGCGTCGACGTCGGCCTTGGAATCATAAAGCCGATCGGCCTGCGCAATTGCACGTGCAACGCGTGTAAACATTCCTTTCACGTCCTCGATGACGCGACCGGTTTCATCTTTGCCTAAATAGCGCTTTTCAAGCACTTTCATTGCGTTATCGGAAATACCGTTGACAGCCATAATACAATCCCCCGCTTTACTATTTCATATGTTTTTTACCTGGGAAGAGAATGCGCCCGATTCAGGCGCATTCAAAGCATAGCACTATATCTAGTATCATTCAAGAAGCGATTCGTCAAGATGTTGATAATTCACAGATCGTTTACGGTTTGTTCGCATGATGGAAAAACATGAAAAAAGCAGTATTTTCAAGCGAACGAAAATGTGATAATTGCAAAAAGTCCGGTTCTTTCAACTGAACCGGACTTTTTGATTTTTTTATGGTTTATAAAACGGCTCAACGTTTATAGTCGAGGATCAGCAAACGGCATTCGCCAAGGGAATCCTTCGTCAGGGTGCAGGTGTTTTCGTTAACATGGTGGATGCTGCGCCCTTCGTTTGCATCCAGCAGCGGTTCCAGTCCTTCCACGTCGAAATGGAGCGCAGGCGTCTTGTAGTGCATGGGAATGAATACGCGTGTGCCAAGCTTGTCCGCAAGTTCAGTGGCGACGACCGCATCGATCGTAAAGACGCCGCCGATCGGCGCAAAGAGCACGTCCACCGGGCCGATTTTTTCAATCATCTCATCACTGAGCATGTGGCCAAGATCGCCAAGGTGAAGCAAGCGTAAGCCGTCGATTTCATAAAGGAAGATGATGTTGTCACCTCGTTTTGCACCCTGTTCGCCGTCGTGGAACGTTGCATATCCGCTGATTGCAATATCGCCGGCCTGATGCGCGTCAACTGTGCGGATGACCTGTGGTGAACCGGAGATACCGGAGAGACAATTGTGGTCGGAATGATCGTGGCTTACGGTGACCGTATCACAAACAATATCGTGCAGCATATATCCGGTCTCCTGGCCACATGGGTCGGTCAGGATTTTGTATCCGTTTTCAGCTGTCAATAGAAAGCAGGAATGTCCATACCATGTAATTTGCATATTCTTTACTCCTTTTGAGAAAATAACTTTCCGAGAAATAGTCTTCGTTGTATTCTTACTACATTATACAGAAACTGCACAGAATTTTGAAGAAATAAAAATACTGCCGCGATTTTTAATATTTCGTTAAAGCAAATGCTTATTTAGCTGAGTACAGGAGTCTGGATAGCGCATCGCCCAGCGCGCCGCTTTGTTCAAGAAGTGCCGGTCGCTCACGTGGGGGGACGGAGTGTAACATGGTTTCGCATGCGCGATACGCGAGCGCATGCGCCCCGAGGCCTTTTTGTGCCGCGAGTGATAGCAGCAGCGCCCGCTGGAAAGAAGGAACACGCGGGCAGCCGGAGCCATCGTGCCGCGCAAGTGCGTTTAGTTTGTTGACCACATGGCTTTCCGTATCGGCATCTGCGGCGGGAAGCATTGCGCATACCCGTTCGACAAGCGCATCGTAGAATGAATCGCAAAAATCGATCAGAAGCCAACTGTCGACCGTGCGGCAGGATGAAACAAGCGGAACGCCGAACGCAGACGGAAAAATATCGGCAGAAAATTTCCGCATGGGTAACCGATATGGAATGTGTACACTTGCCGCGGAATTCCTCGATGGAAGATGCACGCCACCGGCGTCGAATTCGGCGCCGGTTTCACGGCTCAACGCGTCAGCAATGATACTGCAGATTTCTCTGTCGAGCGTATGTTTCATATCGCTAGTCTATCCATATGCTAGTCGTGTGTCAATTCATCTGTTTTGCAAAATGTAAACTTCCTGGCGTGTGCACTGCAAACAAATCATTCCTATGATATAATGATTAGAAAAACGATCCGGTGCGTATGCGTAACATCAACGGCTAATTCAGACTTTACACCGGATATTACAACCGACGAATACAACAACGAGCAAAACAGACGATTGGAGGACGCTATGACAAACAATGAACTGCGCTGTTTGACGACCGTCCGCATATTCGGCGAGGATAAATGTTTTGGGCCGGGAATCGCTGAACTGCTTGAGCGCGTCGACCGTCTGCATTCGCTGCGCAAGGCTACGATTGAGATGAGCATGGCGTACAGCAAGGCTTGGCGCATAGTCAAAACCGCCGAAGAAAACCTTGGCTTCAAGCTGCTCAAAAGCGTAACCGGCGGAAAAGGCGGCGGCGGCGCGGAACTTACGGACGACGCAAGGCGCTTTTTAACGTCCTACCGGCGGCTCGAAATGTTGGTCAGGCAATATGCGGACGAGGCATTTGTTGAAATCATGGGTGGTTGACGAAATGGGCATAGGCCTTCTCACAGCCACGGTGGATTAACGGTGGAAAACAGGCGAGGGAGCAAATAGCGATGCATTTTACAAAAGTTCACGGACTTGGCAACGATTTTATTCTGCTGGACGGACGGCAGTTTTCTATGGATTATAACGCAATAGCCCCGAAACTCTGCCACCGGCAGACGGGGATCGGCGCGGACGGGCTTTTAATCGTGCTTGATAGCGATAATGCGGACATCAGGATGCGAATTATCAACAGCGACGGCAGCGAGGCGGAGATGTGCGGCAACGGCATCCGTTGCTTTGCTAAATACGTCTACGAACGCGGTGTTGTGAATAAAACGGAATTTGGTGTGGAAACGCTTGCGGGCGTTATGCGGCCGAAACTGACGGTAGAGAGCGGCTCGGTTACGGGCGTTACCGTCGATATGGGTGAGCCGTTTTTAGAATGCCGTGATATCCCGGTAATTGGCGAAGGCCGTTGTATCGACCGGGAATTGAACGTAAACGGAGACGTGCTGCGCTACACGAGCGTGTTGCTTGGTGTGCCGCACACGATGATCTACGTCGACGATCCGACCAGCCCGAAATGGATGGCCATGGGCTGGGATATCGAGCACGCGAGTATTTTTCCGAACAGGACGAATGTCAACTTTGTTCACGTGGTCGACGATCACACTGTGGAGCTTCGCACGTTCGAGCGTGGCTGCGGGCCGACGCTTGCCTGTGGGACGGGCGCATGCGGTACCGCGGTCGCCAGCGCTTTGAACGGTAAGACGGGACGCGAAGTCGATGTGAAAATTGCACTCGGCACTTTGCATATCAACTGGGCTGAGGACAATCATGTCTATATGACGGGACCGGCTGAAATTGTGTTTGAAGGCGAAATAAATTTGATTTAACGGTACAAAAAGCAAGCAGTGAGGGAACGGCGCAGGCCGTTCCCTTTTGAAAAAAATGCTTCCTACCGGTTTTTCTCTTCGGTACCATTGCAGACGGAAGATTGTTGTGGTACGCTGTTTCAGACAGTTATACAGATCTGCTTTTCAGTTTTTTATGCATTCCTATTACAATTCGAGAGGATGGGTGTTTTTCGATGGAGACAATCGGTTCCGTCAAGTCGAGCGCGTCCGAAGCAGAAGCGCTTCGAAAAAGGACATTTGAGAGGAATAAGTGGTTCTTCTCGACAAGCGGCATCGGTCGCGACATGAGCTATGCGCTGATCGATTCGTTCCTTCTGATTTATATCCAGTTCGGTGTTTCGCTTACGCTTGCACAGTTTACGGCGCTGAGTATGATCATCGGCGTTGGCGGACGTGTTTGGGACGCACTGAACGACCCGCTTATGGGTGCGATCATCGACGGATCGCATCTGCGCTGGGGTAAATTCCGGCCATGGATTCTTCTCGGTGCAATTCTTTGCGGCTCGGTCATCATCACCATGTTTAACGTGCAAAGCCTTACCGGCTGGCGTTTCGTGGTGTTTATGACCAGCATGTACCTGCTGTGGGAATCGACGTTTACTATGAACGACATTGGCTATTGGTCGATGCTGCCGAGCCTTTCAAGCTTTAAGGAAGAGCGAACGTCCGTAACGACGCTGACCGTGCTGTTTGCAGGCGTCGGCGCAATCCTTGCACAGGGGATCATTCCGCAGGTCACTGTCGGCGACATGCGTGCGGGTTACCGCATGGTCGCAATCCTGATCGCCGCCATCTTTATCGGCAGCCAGGTGATGACGTTCCTGTTTGTCAAAGAAACGCCGCGCGCCAGGGTGGAGATGAATGAGAAGATCTCACTCAAGAGAATGTGGAAGACGATCATGAAGAACGATCAGCTTCTTTGGATGACGCTCTCCATGCTCTTTTACAACGTCGGAAGCACCATGCTTATCGGCCTTGCCGCCAACCTGCTTTATATGGAAATCGGTTACAACGGAACGCTCTATTTCTACGTAGTCGTTGCATATGGCGTGACCATGGTTGCAGTCAACGTGCTGTATCCCTGGCTGGTGAGCAAGCTTGGCCGCAAAAAGCTGCAGAACGTTAGTATTGCATTGGCAATTATCGGCTATGTTGTGATTGCCGCGATGGGCTGGGTTTCGTTCTTGCCGTTCAATATCTGGATATTGTGCTTCTTCTGCATGCTTGTATCAGCAGGGCAATCGCTGTTCTACATGGCGTCCATCATCAACATGACCAACTGCGTTGAATACAACGATTATAAGCACGGCGAACGCAGCGAAGCAGTCGTTTCTACATTGCGTCCGTTCATGGCGAAATTCGGCTCCGCCATGCATACGCTGTTGATCACCCTGACGCTGGCCGTGTCGGGCACATTCCTGCTCAGCCAGTCCATCAGCACACTGGAAACACAGCGTGACTTCTTCGACAAGCAGGACATGGCAACGCAAACGTACTATATTACGCAAATGCAATCCTATTTCAGCGCTTATGAAGGGCTGGATCAGGGAACAAGCGAATACGACGCGGCTGCAGAACAGGTGAATGCCGAGATTGCTTCAGATGATGTAATGATAGGATTCCAGATCGATCCCGCATATATCCCTGCGATGGAAGAGGCGATGGTTGTTAAAGCGACCACGGATGGAGAAATGGAGATCGGTCGACTTGGCGAGCTGGACACAACGCAGATTGCTGACGACGGCAGCATCTATTCACTGAAAATCGACGACCTCGACAGTGGCGATGAAAGCGCGGCGAACCTGAGTTTCCGCGATCAGCGGACGACGACGATGCGTGTTTGGGTGCGCCTCTCGTGCACGATACTGCCGGCATTGCTATTGTTTGCGGCGCTGTACACGCAGAAAAAGAAGTTTGTGATTGACGAAGAATATTACGACAAGATGATCGAAGAAATCGACCGCCGTAAGGAAGAGAACGCGCAGGTGTAACTCATACCCTGCACGCACGACAAACGCGCCGCAGCGGATCCGCTGCGGCGCGTTTGCCGGACTTTGGGGAGATTGCTCCGCGTTACGGACGATGATAAAATGCGGTGTGAAACAATGCATGATACAATTGAGATGGAAGGGTACCTGGAATGAAAATACGGCTGAAAAACGAGATGGAGACGCTGTTGATTCCGCTGTATGGACGGGCACAGATGAGTAAGCGCGGCTTGTTTAGCGACAAACAGGCGGAGGAAGCCGTTTGGCAGATCGATTACGATTTTTCTCGGCTTCGCATTCAGGAAAAGACGCAGGTCATGCTTTCTGTTCGTGGAGCTATGATTGACGCGTTTACTGCAGACTACCTTGTGAAATATCCAGACAGAACGGTCGTTTACCTGGGGTGCGGGCTGGACGCAAGGTTTCATCGTATGGGTCACCCTGCCAAGCTTTGGTACGATCTTGACTTTCCGGAAGTGATTGAAATCAAAAAACAACTCTATCCGGAAACGGAACGATATAAAACGATTCCGTCATCGGCGACGAACTGGAGTTGGCTGGAGCAGGTTGAAACGAACGGCAAGCCGGTGTTGGTCATTGCGGAAGGGCTTTTGATGTACTTAAGTGAAGCCGACGTGAAAACGCTGTTTTGCAAAATGCGGGACACTTTTTCCGATTCGACGTTTGTTTTTGACGCGTATTCCGGTATGACGGCGAAGCAGGCAAAGAATCATCCTTCATTGAAAAAAACGGGTGCAAAGATTCAGTGGGGCGTAGATCGACCCGAAACGATGGAAGCGTTTGGCGGGGGCATTTCCCATATAGAAACAATTTATCTTACAGAGGAAAGAGCAACGGGCGGCCTGCCGAAAAAATACAGGGCGATGTTTCGCTTCGCGGATAGATTCCGTGCCGCAAGGGAAGCGCACCGCATTTTTGTGATGCATTTGACTGCTGAGGTAAAATAAATGAGGACGGCGTTGCCAGCCGTCCCCCAAAGAACAATCAAACAAGATTTTTAAACCCGACGTTTCAAAAACCGGGTTTTGAATGATTAAAGAACATTACCACTCAGACGCTTCTGGGAAGCAGTGCATATGAATCGGCGCAAGCGCGCGATATCCGTCGCACATACCTTTGAGAGTGCGGAAACCGAAGCGAACTGAACGCAGTTTAAAATACATGCAAATATCGCCGACGGTCTTTTCGTCAAACTGGCTCTTGTGCTGTAGCAAAGCGTCTTTTCGTGCGGAAAAGGTCTTTTTGACCGGAATATAGCGGTTCGGCTTGTCGGTATAATAAAACGCAAGCGCGCTTATCGCGTGACTGCCGGTCGCGCCGATGCTTTGCATCACGCTCTCGAACGGCGCCATGTTCATGGACATTTTTGTCGCCATGCCAACCTTGACGTGGTCAAAGTGACATTCGCTGATCACATTTGGATCGGGGGCAAACACCGCCTGTGGTTTCAAGCGGACGATCTCTTTGGCAATGGCTGCCGCCGCTTCCTCAAACGCGTACTGCGCGCCGTCATGAAACGGCAAAAACGTCACGTCTGTCACACCCAAAAGATTCGCCGATGCAAGGGACTCTTTTTGGCGGATTTGAACCAGCTCGTCGCCAAATAACTTGGGGTCAAGCGCACCCATACGCCCGTCGGTCACGATCAGGAAGGACACGTGTTTGCCCGCGCTGGTGAGGGTTTTGATGGTCGGCGCGCATGCAACCTCGATATCGTCGGGGTGCGGGCCGATAAACAGATAGCGGTCAAAACCGATTAGGTTTGGCAGCGGGGCGACGTGCTTTAAAATTGCGCGAAACATGGCGAAACCCTCCAAAAGATGTAAGTTCAAATATCGATATTGCAAGTATACCACGCACATAGCGCTGCAAACAGCGCAAGCGATAATTAATATAAAAGAAGAACAAGGAGACGGGGCATGCCAATTCCAAATCTTAAGTTCATGCAAACCGGCAAATCCGATGAACGGATTTCAACTGGATCTGTCACGATTGACAAATCCCTGGACTCCGTGCGCGAGGGGATATTGGCGATGCTTGCGCTGGCACAGAACGATCAAGTCGATATGAAAACAACGCCTGTGCTATTCAGACGAACTCCCGGCCTAGAAGGCGATTGTTATAGAATCGATTGTTCGGAGATGGGCGTTCGAGTTGAAGCGGGCGACGGGTCTGCGGCCGTGTACGCTGCGGCAACAATTGCACAGATGCAAAACGAGCACGGCGGACGGTTGCCGGTGTGCAAAATCGAAGATGCGCCTCGGTTTGGCTGGCGCGGCCTGACGCTGGACGTATGCAGGCACTTCTTCCCAATCGAGACGGTGAAGCAGCTTGTCGAGCTGATGGCATACTATAAACTCAACAGGCTGCATCTGCATCTTTCGGATGATCAGGGTTTCCGATTTGAGAGTGAACAATTTCCACGCCTGAATACGATTGGTTCCTTTCGTGAAAGCACCGCCGTGAAGCGCGGCGCAGGAGAAGAACAGGATTGCATTCCGCATGGCGGTTATTATAAGAAGGAAGAATTACGTGAGTTGGTGCATTTTGCGAGAGCTCGCGGCATCGAAATCGTTCCGGAATTGGATATGCCCGGGCATGCGGTTGCAATGGTTGCATCCTATCCGGAGCTTGCGTGTTTTTCGAATGAAGAACATCCAGTACAAGTAGCGACATGTTTCGGCATGAGTGATTTTTCTAAGAAGCTGCTTTGTGCGGGAAGCGAAAAGACGTTTTCGTTTTTGTTTGCGCTTCTGGATGAAATGATGGAAGTCTTCCCGTTTGCGTATTTTCACATTGGCGGTGACGAAGCTGTTAAGGACGAATGGAAACGCTGTCCGAAGTGCCAAAACATCATGCGCGGACAGCATCTTCCGAACGAACGCGAATTACAGGGATGGTTTTTAAACCGCGTGAGTCAACATCTGAAAGCGCACGGGCGGACGGCGATCATTTGGAATGACGGGCTTTGCAAGACGTTGGACGATGATATCGTTTGTCAGTACTGGACGCCGTTTTTCATTGAAGGCAAAACGAAAACCGTTCGCCATGCAAACGCGGGTGGACGCGTAATCTCAAGCGCGTTTTTGCGTGTATACTTCGACTATCCTTATGCCTTAACGCCGTTAAAAAAAACCTATGACTACGAACCGATTCCGCGCGGCGTTGCGTCGGACAAAAAGAAGAATGTTGTCGGCGCGGAATGCGCCATATGGACGGAATGGATTGACACTTCGGAAAAATTGTTTTTTATGACATTGCCGCGGCTTGCAGCAGTATCCGAAGCAATGTGGTGCGATTGCAAACCTGGGTATCAGGATTTTTTACAACGGCTGGAATCGCACAAACGCCTTTACGAGCGGCTGAAGCTGACATATGCGAAAAAAGTGGAACAGGCGTTACCGATATGGGAGCGTATTGCAGCCGTGAAAACTTTCATCAAAACCGATACGCATGCAGAACTGCATGAAAACGAGCGCTGAAAAGCCGCAAAAAGCATGGTTTTCTGCTATAATAAATGGCAGGCACATTGTGTGCCGCAAGATCAAACAATATGAAACAACATGAAACGGAGGCTACGAACATGAACGAAGTACTGCAAGCATTAAAGACCCGGCGCTCCGTGCGCGCATATTTACCCAAACAGGTGGAAAAAGAGTTGCTCGACCAGGTTCTGGAAGCGGGAACATATGCCCCGACGGGCAGCGGCAAGCAATCGCCGATTATCGTCGCGGTGCAGGATCCGGATACAGTCAAACAGCTTTCCCGGATGAACGCCGCGGTCAACGGCGGTTCGGGTGATCCATTTTATGGCGCGCCGACGGTGCTTGCCGTGCTGGCGGACAAATCACGCGGAACATACCTGCTCGACGGTGCGTCCGTGATTACAACCCTGCTCAATGCGGCACATGCGGTCGGGTTGGCGTCTTGCTGGATTCATCGTGCAAAGGAAGAGTTTGAGTCGGAAGAAGGCAAAGCGCTGTTGAAGAAGTGGGGAGTGAACGGAGATTATGAAGGCGTCGGTCATGTGGTACTTGGTTACGCGGCGGCAGAGCCCGGTGAACCCGGTCCGCGCAAGAGTGACTATATTGTAAAGGTCTAGTTGTTACGGCCGCCGTATCATTGCGTGAAAACACAATGAAGGCGGCTTTTTGTTTTAACGATCGTATGGTGGAGGCGAGGCTTACGGCATCGGTACAAACAACCGAAGAATTCAATGATATCAAGGAGTGCGCGGACTCCTTTCATCGCATAACGGGCCTCGGCACGCTGCTTTGCGCACCGGAAGGCAATGTGTTGTTTTCGGTTGGGAAAAGCTGTCGTGACTGTGCATTATGCAAATGTCTGGGATTGCCGGAAGATCTTTGTGTCGTTTCCCGCGCGCAAGCATGGCGAGAGTCCGAACGTTTTGGCGGCAAATATATCTATTCTTGTCCCGTAGGTTTAACGTGCATTGCAACGCCGGTTCAGACAGAGTTGGACCGCATTGCCAACATCACGGTCGGACCGTTTTTGATGGTGGACGAGGAGGACTTTATCCAGTGCGAATTGGAATCACGTGCGGACAATGCGGATCAATTGACGCAAGCGGGTAAAGAAGTCCGTACGATCCCGTGGATTTCGCCGGAGCAAGCAGAGCCGATTGCCAGACAACTGTTTTTATCCGTTGGTGGAATTGGCAAAACTTTCAGCATTGGAGATCTTTTAACGCGCCAGCATACAGACCGGCTGATGGGCGATCTTTCAGACTTTACGGAGAACGAAAAGCTTGCGGACAACCCGGCGGGTGAATACCCGATCCTGATGGAACATGATTTTCTGGAAGCGATCGCCTCATCCGACCGGACGAAAGCGGAGACGCTGCTCAACGATCTGCTCGGGCATATCTTTTTTTTGACCGGCGGCGATTTTTCCAAGATACGCGCGCGTATTCTCGAACTTCTGGTGCTCAGTTCCCGTGCGGCCATCGACGCGGGCGCGGATGAAACGCAAATTCTTTCGCTGTGCGAACAGTGTGTGGGTCAAATGGGCGACATCTACGATGTGGACAAGCTTTGTTACTGGCTGACCGCGGTGCTAAAGCGCTTTTTTGATTGTCTGTTTGACCGGGAACTTGTTGAGGGGCAGAATTCGATGCCACGTGTTTTGGCCTATATGCGGCGCAACTGTACGCAGCGGCTTACGCTTGAGGACGCGGCGGAAAAAGCACATCTTTCACCATCGTATTTCAGCCGACTGTTTCGTGCGCGGACGGGACGGACGTTTACCGATTATTTAACGCGGCTACGAATCGATCACGCAAAGTGCTTGCTGGGACAATCGGAGTTGGATATGGCGCAGATTGCAGCGCAGTCGGGCTTTTATGACCAGAGTCACTTTACGCGCGCATTTAAAAGTATAACGGGCCTCACACCGGGCGCGTACCGACGCAGGCGTGAACGGGGATTCGACGAACTCAAAAGCACATAGAAAAGCCACCGTAAAGGTTTTACGATGGCCGGAACGGATCGTTTAAAGAAGCGGTCTGTTTTAATATGCTCGTTTAGCTTGCCTGGCAGAGCTCAAACGCCGCGGACGCTGCCGTTGTTGCATCCGGTGTGTAGCGGTCTGCGCCAATTTGATCACAGAATGTTTGCGTAATCGGCGCGCCACCGATCATGATCTTCACCTTGTCGCGAATCCCTGCGTCCTGCATAGCTGTGATCACATCTTTCATAACGCCCATGGTGGTCGTTAAAAGCGCGGAACAGCAGATGACCTGACAGTCGTTATCGATCGCTGCCTGAACAAACGCCTCCGGCGCAACGTCCGTGCCGAGATCAACAACCTCAAGGCCTTTACCCTCCATCATCAAACGGACGAGGTTTTTTCCAATATCATGCAGGTCGCCCTGAACGGTTCCGATGCAGACTTTGCCGGTTGCTTGCACACCACTTTCGACAAGCAGCGGCTTTAATATCGAAACGCCCATGTTCATGGCGCGCGCCGCAACAAGCACTTCCGGCACGAAGACTTCGTTGTTTTTAAACTTTACACCGACGATACCCATGCCTTTGAGCAGTCCGTCTTGCAAAATCTCCTGTGCTCCGACGCCTTCTTCAATCGCCTGTGCGACGAGCTGCTTGACGATTTTTGCTTTACCTGCCTGCAGTTGTTCGGAAATTTCCTCTACTATCGCCATACGCGGAGAACCTCCAGATTCGTAGAAATTGCATTATGTTACATTCATTATATCGAAAAATCACGATTGTTATTGTAAAACCATGCGGAAATTTGTAAAATATTGCTAATATCACGATATAAGGTATGATTTTACAAGCGCGAGCAAAATTTTACAAGTATTGCAACGGCTCATCGGGATACAATGCGGCTGAACGGTGAAATGATACAAAAGATGAAGGCTGAATCGGAGGGAAAGATGAACGGAAAAGACGTGTTGTTCTCCATTTTGCGACATGAGCAAGCACCGCGCGCGGCATGGGTGCCGTTTGCGGGCGTTCATGCGGGCGTGCTTGTCGGCGCAGACGCCGAGCAGACACTTAAGGATGAGGATACTCTGGTTTCGGCGTTGATGGAGGTCAACCGCCTATACACGCCGGACGGTCAGCCGGTCGTGTTCGATTTGCAGCTGGAGGCGGAAGCGCTTGGCTGCGAACTTCTTTGGGCGAAGTATGCACCACCGTCGATAAAAACACATCCGCTGGCGGACACCATGAGCGTTCCGTGCTATTGTACGTTGCCGAACGAGAGAAGCGGGCGTATCCCGATGGTGCTCTCAGCTATGCGGCGATTGAAGCAGGCTGTCGGTGAAAGTACGGCATTGTACGGGTTGATCTGCGGACCGTTCACGCTGGCGAGCCATCTGCGCGGGAACGACCTGTTTATGGATATGTATGACGACGAAGATTTTGTAGCGGAGTTGCTGGCGTATTGTACGGCATGCGCAAACCGCATGGCGGGCTACTATATCGCCGCGGGCATGGACGTAGTCGCCGTGGTGGATCCGCTGGTGTCTCAGATTTCGACGGCGCACTTCGAACAGTTTTTAGGCGGACCGTATTCGGAGATTTTTACGCACATCCGCGCGAACGGCGCGTTTTCTTCGTTTTTTGTATGTGGAGACGCAACGCGTAATATTGAGGCAATGTGTAAAACCGCGCCTGATTCCATATCCGTCGATGAAAACGTGGAGCTGGCCGCAGCAAAGGCGATTACCGACCGATACAATATCGCCGTCGGCGGTAATATTCCGCTGACGTCCGTCATGCTGCACGGCACGCAACAGGACAACATTAAGTATGTTGTCGAATTGCAGGATGAGCTTGACTCCGTTCAAAACTTGATCGTTGCACCCGGCTGCGACATGCCGTATGCCGTGCCGGTTGAAAATACGATCGGTGCGGCACAGGCGGTGCTCAACCGCGACGAAAGCCGTGCAATCGTGGCAAACTATACGTCCGAAACATTTGACCTGCCGGTGGATCTGCCGGACTATGCGCACCTGAACAAACCGCTGCTGGAGGTGTTTACGCTCGACTCCGCGACCTGCGCGGCGTGCACCTATATGATGGGCGCGGCAAACGAGGCAAAACGTCATTATGGTGACGCAATCGATATGGTGGAATACAAATTTACGGAGAAAGAAAATATTGCCCGTTGCATGAAGATGGGCGTGAAAAACCTGCCGTCGATCTATATCAATGGGAAGCTCTGCTTTGCATCGTTGATACCCAGTCGCGAGGAACTGAGCGAAGCGATTGAAAATGCACAAGCGGAGATTGATTGACGTAAAAGCAGCACAGTGCGATAGTATAGATGCTGTTCCTGGAGATTCGGATGCGACTGGAAAGGAGACCGACCGGAGAGTGACGGAATTTTACTTGATTACCGGCTTTCTTGGCGCCGGTAAAACAACGCTGATCCATAACCTGCTTCCGCTTTTACACGGTAAGCGCGTGAATGTGATTGTAAACGAATTTGGAGCTGTTGCACCGGACGAAGCGCTGTTAGCGGGCCTTGGCGCGGAGGTTAAGTCGGTCACGGGCGGCTCAATTTTTTGCGCGTGCCGCATTGCGGAGTTCGAAGACGCATTGCAGGATGCGATGGAACAGAACCCCGACATCCTTCTGGTTGAAACAAGCGGACTTTCAGACCCGCGTTCCGTTCGGGACGTAACAAAGGACTTCGAGCGCGACGGACGGTTGGCATACAAGGGCGCAATCTGCATCATTGACGCGCCGCGTTTCGGTGCGCTGCTGGACACGGCGCGGACGATCAAACGGCAGCTTGCCGTTGCGGACATCGTGCTGCTGAATAAGTGCGATATGGTATCGCAGGAAGACTTGACACAAACGGAAACGTTGGTCATGAGTGTTTGTCCGGCACATGTGATTCGCACGTTGTATGGACGGATTCCGCCGGAAGTGTTCGTGGAGTTGAAACCCAAAGCCGAAGCAGAAGATGGTACGGACATTGCGCCCGATATTACACTCCAGCGGGAAACGGTTCTGATCGACCCGAATATGACAAAGGTGCAGTTAAGGGACTTTTTAAAAATGCTCAGCGAAGACACCTATCGTATGAAAGGTATCCTCCGGCTGAAATCGGGTGTTCACTTGGTTGACTGCGTCGGTATGGACCTGCGCGTATCCGTATTCGACGGCGAAGCCGAGGAAGAAAACATTTTGACGCTGATGGCGGGGCAGGGCATGCCGCTGCGACAGTCGCTACGCGCGGCGATACAACGATACGATACGCTTATCTGGCGCAAAATCGGTTGACAGAATCAATAATAATTGGCGGTAACATTATGAACGTTGAAGAGATCTTAACAAAACACGATGCGCCGCACACTGTGGTAAGCGTGGGCGAAATTCGATTTGATCCGTCGTTTCGTGCGCTTTGCGAAGCAAACAGCTGCGGATACTACGGCAAGTGCTGGACGTGCCCGCCGGATGCGGGAACGATTGATGCGCTTATGCAAAAGGCGAAAAGCTATCAAAATGCGCTGGTGTTCCAAACCGTTTCAAGGCTGGAAGATTCATTTGATATTGAGGGCATGCATGAAGCGAGTCTACGGCACAACCGGCTTGTACAGGAAGTGCGCGACGCGGCAAAGCAGGAACACCCGAATTGTTTCGTTTTGGGCGCGGGTGCGTGCGGCGTGTGCGCCGTTTGCAGTAAGCGGGAGGATCAACCGTGCCGTTTTCCCGACAAGGCGATCACTTCGCTGGAAGCCTGCGGGATTGATGTTTCGCAGACCGCAAAGCTCGCCGGACTGCGGTATATCAATGGGGAAAACACTGTAACGTACTTCGGCATAGTGCTATATTGATAAAAACAGCAAAGGAACCGAAAAATATTGAGGAACCGCCGGAAAAACGGCGGTTTTCATTTTACACTTTCTCACATTCGTGCTATGCTGTTCGAAAGCTTTTTACGGGGGTTGCCACTCATGAACGTGCTGGTTTGCAACGCGGGGAGTACTTCACTGAAGTACAAGTTGTTTTCAATGACGGATGGCGAATCCGGCGAAACCGTTCTTGCGGAAGGCAAGCAGGAGCGTGTCGGTGCACCTATGGGCAGCTGGAGACATAAAGGTGCGAAAACGCCTCCGGTAGAAGAGTCATTGCCGATTCATGGCTATGCCGACGGCATTCGCCTGATGCTGGATGCGCTGCTGAGCGATACGATTGGTTCGCTGCGCGAAATCGACTGCGTTGCGTTTAAGGTCGTCCATGCAAAGCGCATTAGTGGCGTGCAGACGCTTGACGAAGACGTCCTTTCCGCTATGGCTGCGTTCAACACTGTTGCACCGAGCCACAACCCGCCGTATATTGCCGCAATTCGGCAATTTCGGGACGCACTGCCAGATACGCCGCTGATTGGTTCGTTTGAAACGGGCTTCCATCGCAACATGCCACCGGAAGCATATTTGTATTCCATACCGCTCGCGGTAAGCAAACAATATGCCATCCGCCGGTATGGGTTCCACGGCGCCTCGCACGAATACGTGACGCAGCGCGTGACCGAGTTGCTGGGTAAAACGGATTTCAAGCTTATCTCCTGCCACCTTGGCGGGAGCGGGTCGCTTTGCGCGGTTGTGAACGGTCAATCAATCGACACGAACCTTGGACTGTCACTGCAATGCGGTGTGATACATAACAACCGCTGTGGCGATATTGATCCGTATATCCCGATCTATCTAATGAAGGACTGCGGGTATAGTCTCGAAGAGGTTGAAACGATGCTGAACAAGCGCAGCGGTATGCTTGGTATGTCCGGCGTATCCAACGACCTACGGGATGTGGAAGAAGCCGCAGAAGACGGAAACGAGAACGCAAAAACAGCGATTGAGAGCTACTGCTATCATATAAAGAAGCAGATCGGCGCATACGCCGCGGCAATGGGCGGCGTGGATGCGATAGCCTTTACCGGCGGCATCGGAGAAAACAGTCCATTGGTACGGCAAAAAAGCCTGGACGGGCTTAAATTTATGGGCGTCGTTCTGGACGAAGAGAAAAACAGCGCATGCAAATGCGACAGCGAGTTGACCGGTACAGGCGGAAGCGCGCGTATTTTTGCAATTGCGGCAAATGAGGAATTGATTGTCGCGCGTAAGGCGAAAGCACATTTGGAGGAACTTCACGGGTGATCGTACAGAAACTTGAGACGGAACATTTTCGGATACATGACCAGGGAAACGGTATCTATCGGATCATCGATCCGCTCGGCGTGGGTGGGAACCTGATCGTTGGAAACGAGACGGCGTTGCTGATCGACACAGGTTTCGGTCTAGAGGATATACGTATCCCTGTCCGGCAGATAACAAACCTTCCGCTGATTGTTATGAACAGCCATGTGCATACAGATCACAGCGGCGGCAATTACTTTTTTGAAACGGTATACATACCGCAAACCGAGCGTGATGAAATGCTCGACGGCTCTCTCGACCGTGAACGGGATATGTTGTTTCGCAGCTGGCGACCAATGCGCCCACATCTGGCAGAGCATATGATCGAGGGTGTCGTCCTGACCGGCCGACTGGCAAAAACACAGTATGAGCCGTTACCGGAGCGTTTCGACCTTGGCGGTCGCATTCTGGAGACGATGGAACTGGCCGGGCATACCCGCGCAAGCTCTATAATGATCGACTTTAATACACGTACCGCGTTTGTTGGCGACGCAATCGGCCTGACGACCTGGCTGTTTTTATATCCGGAGGGAACGATCGGCGGTTATTCCGAACGGCTTACGGCATTTTCAAATCGCACGGACATTGATTTTTTGCAGCTTTCGCATAAGACTGAACCGCTTCCGTTTTCGTTTGCAAAGTTCAGCGCGGGCTTTGTAAAGCGCGCCAACAAAGGCAACTCCGAAATTTGGAAAAACAACCGCTTCACCGTACCCGTTTACCGCTATGCGGAGTCAAATACGATTTACGGCGATGTGGAACTTTTTTTTACCGATACGAATATTGACTAACCGAGCGTAACTTTGAAGACATTCCCAACTAGACTGCCTGCAGCGTGATTCTTACAAAAGATAAAACTTATCGGCACACGATTGCAAAACGACATCGATTGGGCTATACTGCGGTTATGAAACGTAAAAAGAAAACAAAAGCGGATATTATCACTTCGATTTTATACGTGATTTTTGGTTTAATTGTAGTAGCGGCCTTGTATGGGCTGGGTACGCTTGGTTACTCGTTGCTTGGGGCGACCGTTGGCAATTCGTACTATGCGGAGTTGGCGGAAGACGTACGCGTGGACGGCAGCGTTGATTTTTCAACTCTGATTGCGACGAATCCGGAAATTAAGGCTTGGGTCGTGCTGGACGATACTGCGATCGACCTGCCGATTGTGCAAACGAGCGACAACAGCTATTATCTGACACATCGTTTTGACAAGAAAAAGAATAAGCTTGGCACACCGTTTATCGACATGGAAAACCTTGGTGATTTTTCCAGCCGACATACGGTGATCTATGGTCATGCGGTGAAAAGCGGTGCGATGTTCGGTTCTTTCTGGGAATATGAAAATCCGAATTATTACAAACGTAACCCGGAACTGACACTGTACCTGCCGAACGGAACGCAATATACGTTGGCTGTGTTTTCGTGCGCAAGGGTGGAAGGTGTTCGCAGCGCGATTCCGCTGTCCTTCTCCAGTGAAAATGCGTTTTTAACGTACCTCGACGAACTGCATGAACTTTCTGCGTTCGACAGCAACGTAACCTTCAACGAAGGCGACAGGATCGTCTCGTTCTGTGTGAACCTTCCGGACGGCTCCGACGACGGATTGCTCTTGGTGAGTTGCAAACTTATCGGTGACTCGGTAACGGCGCTGGCTACCGAGGACACGACAATGACACAAACACAGACGGATGCTGTGACGCAGGATACCCCTGAAGGTTAAAACGGTAAGAAGACAAAGAAGAAACATATTAATGAGTGAAAGAACATAAAAGAATATAGATACATATAAAGCGTCGCAAATGAAAGCGGCGCTTTGTTTTTCGGGTGCTTGGAAGTGAACAGTTCGAGTCGTCATGATAGAAAATGCTACTGCTGTTCAATTCGTAGCAAATGTGGTATCCTATACACGTATATCTCAAATCAAATGAAATGGAGGGGGCATAGACATGATGAAAAAACGCGCCTGGATCGCACTGTTTATTTGTACGATCATGCTTTCAACCTTAGGCTGCGCATCCGCAAGAAGCGCGGACACCGGTGCTTCGTACGATGTTTCCTACGCAGAGCCTGCCGCCATGGAAGAAGCGGCGTATGACGGATTTGCAATGTCCGACAGCACCGAATCCGTTACAACAAGCCAAACCAACACTGCGAGTGATTTCGACGTTCGCAAGATCGTTTACAATGCGGATATGACGATCACAGCAGATGATCCCGAAAAGGCGCTCAATGAGCTGATAGCAAAAACAGAGGAACTCGGCGGTTATCTTTCGGACTCGTATACGACAACCGACGATGGTGGCGCATATCTGTCCACGGCGACGCTGAAGGTTCCGGTTGACCAACTGGAGGCGCTTGTAACCGCCGCCGAAGCCACGGGGAAAGTGGAAGATTACCGATTGAGCTCGGACGATATTTCTCTTTCGTACTACGACATGCAGGCGCGGTTGGAGAACGCCAAGGCCGAGGAAACGCAGCTGCTTGAGATTCTTGCCCGGTGCGAAACGGTTGAAGAAATCCTTGCCGTACGCCAGAGCTTGACAAGCGTGCGCGCCGATATTGAAAGTTATACCGCGCAGATGAACCTCTGGGACAATCTCGTCGCGTATGCAACGCTTGACGTCAGGATCAACAGGACGCCAAAAACGGTTGTAGCGGGTGAAAGAGAGCTGATCCAGATTTGGAGAGCTTCGGATGTTTGGAACAAGATGGCGCGCGGGTTCAGCAACAGCGCGCGTTTCATTGTTAACGCTATTGGCGCAATCGGCATTTTCCTTGCTGTGGCAGTCATCCCCGCGGGAATCCTGTTCCTTGCAATTGGGTTGCCGATTATTCTGCATAAAAAGAAAAAGCGCAAGAAAATCGAAGAATTGAAGCGCACGGCGCAATCTGCACCGGAGCCGGACGAGACGACAAAACTGAATGAATAAATTTGAAAACTGAACGAGGGGGATACGATAGGTGGTAACAATCAAAGAGGCAGCGACCAAAAAAGAACTGGTCGATTTTATGGAGTTTCCGATCAAGCTGTATAGCGACAATCCGTATTATGTTCCGGATGTGCTGATGAGTCAGGTGGCGGACATGCAGCGGGACAAGAACCCGGCGTTTGCATACTGCGATGCAAAGTGCTTTCTGGCATACAAGGACGGCAAAATTGCAGGACGGGTCGCGGGAATTCTAAATGAGAAAGCGAATGCGAAATTTGAAAAGAAATATTTAAATTTCACGCATATCGATTTCATTGATGACGACGAAGTTGTGGACGCGCTCTTTGAGACGGTGGAAGGCTGGGCAAGAGAACTCGGCTGCACAGCTGTTCATGGGCCGCTGGGCTTTTCGGACATGGACCGCGAAGGCATGCTCGTTGAAGGATTTGACCGTCCGAGTCTGTTTTACACCTACTACAACCACCCATATTACATGGATCAGCTGAAGCGATGCGGCTATGAGAAGCAGGTCGATTGGGTAGAAATGCGCATTACACTTCCGACGGAGCCGATCAAAGAGATCACGAAGGTTTCGGAGTATGTTAAAAAGCGCAAGAAACTGCATGTAGTCAATCTTGGCGATAAGCCGCTTAAACTACTGATCGAAGACATGTTCAAGCTCTATAACGATACGTATACGGTTCTGTTCGGCATGGTACCAATGACGGACGAGCAAATCGCCAAGTATGTGGGCGAATTCCGTCCGATGGTGGACAAACGCACGACATCATTCGTTTACAACGATAAGGACGAAATGGTTGCATTCGGCATCTGCTGTCCGGCATTGGACAAGGCGATGCAGAAAAACAAGGGCCGTACCATGCCGCTTGGCTGGATTCCGTTGCTGCGCGCGCTGAAAGGCAAAAACGACACGGTCGATCTGTTGCTGATCGCGGTTCATCCCGAATTGCAGCATCTCGGCGTCAATGCCGTCGTCCTCGACGACATGCAGCACAAACTCATCAAAAATGGATTCCGGTATGCCGAAAGCGGACCGATGCTGGAGTTGAACGACGGTATCCTTTCCCAGTGGGGACGTTTTGACTCCGTGCAGCATAAGCGCCGCAGGTGCTTTGTCAAAGACCTGTGAAAAAACATGCTCCCCAGAGAGCAAGATCAGCCCGATTCTAATACAGTATGTCCCGGTTTGACCGGAACAACTAAAAAACGCTGGAGGTACAAAAATGAAATTAAGCGCACCCAAAGTTATCGTATGGGTAATTGCACTGATTCTGGCAGCGCTGGCGATCATCAGCCAGTTTACGAGTATCCCGGTTGTCGGCAGTTTTGTTAAGCAAAACGATTTCTGGGTCATGACCGCCGCTTATGGGCTGTTGTTCGTCGGAACGCTGTTCAAGGGCATCTAAGGAACACAAGATAACAAATAAAAACCGGCGTGCATATGCGCGCCGGTTTTTAATATTACTTCTTTATGCCTGCCGCAGCCTGCGGATCAGGTAATCTTTGAGTTGTTCAACGGTACCAGCCGCACCAAGTGTGGACTTTGCCATGCCCTGCGCGAGCGTGCCGCGACCGCCGCCTTTACCGTTTGTCGCCGTATTGACGGCTTGAATTAACTCCGAAAGCTCGACAGGAAAGGATTCTCCGGAGGCAAGCACATAGTTTAGTTTTCCATCATTTTCCGAAAACAGAACGGCAAGCGTTTTCCCTTCGATCACGCCTTGTGCGAGGTCCTTGAGGCGACCGGCATCAAACCCGGAAAACAGTTTGACGATCAAGCGGAGCTTCCCCACCGTTTCGGCAGACTCCGTCAGTTCGTCACCAATATAGCGGTTCAGTTCGCGCACAAGATCGCGTTCGCGCTTTTTCAGTGCTCCGTATTCGTCGGAAAGTTTAGCAACGGCGGAAACGGCGTTGTCCCGCGCGGTGGAAAACCGTCTCGCCAGCGTGTCCAGGCTGTCGTGTGCGGCGCGGCAATGTTTCAGCGCACGTGCCCCACACAGGAATGTGATGCGTGTGCCACCTTTATAGGAGATTGCATCCACAACAAAGACAGAGCCGATTTCACTCGTCAGCTTGCAGTGCGGCGCACAGCAGGTACACATATCTGCGTCCTCGATGGCTACAATGCGAATCGGTGCACTCAAGCCTTCCGCATGCTTTCGGAGCGGAAGGTCTTTTATATCGTCCTCGGTTTCGTAAAAGGTTGCCTCAACGGGTAGATTGCGCCAGACATACGAGTTTGCCAGTGTTTCCGCCTCTATAATTTGCGCATGGTCGAGTGGTTTGTCAAAGTCGATGGTTGCATAATCCGACGCAAGATGAAAACCGACGTTTGCAGTGAAAAATAGCTTGTAGAACGCGAAGGAAAGCAAATGCTCGCCGGTGTGCTGCTGCATAAAGTCGAAACGGCGCGGCCAGTCGAGCGAAACGACGACCTCGTCTCCTTCAACCAAAGCACGATCGACGAGGTGATAAACTTCGCCGTCGGCCTCGCGACAGTGAAGCACCGCTGCGTCACCAATCGTTCCGGCATCGGACGGCTGACCACCGCCTTCCGGAAAGAGCACCGTGCGATCCAGCAAAACCTCAAATCCGTCCTTTACGGGTGCGCATGTGCGCACAGTGGCTTTGGTTTCGGTTTGATGACTGTTTTGATCATAGAGTTTTTCGGTCATTTGATTTCCCCATACAGTTTGTTATTGCGATGCAGCCGGGCCTTAAATAAAGGTCAGCTGCTTGAGCACGAAGATGAAGAGAAACATTGTTACAATCGATAAAACGCTGGTTACAGCGACGAGCGAACCCGCAAGCTCGTCATCCGCGCCCATGCCTGCGGACATGGTGTATGTCGCCATCGCTACCGGCGCGCCGAAGATGATGAGTGCAACGACGATCGACTCGTCACGGAACCCGAGCGCAAGGAAGATTGTCAGCGCGACAACAGGGATCAGCAGCAGTCGTAGAAGAGAAACAATCGTGATGGCGGTCCGGTTTTTCTTCAGCGCGTCAAAAGTCATGGTTCCGCCAAGAGCAATGAAAGCCAGCGGCGTCGTCAGTGAGGCGATGCCGTTTACCGGCGTTGCGAGCACCTCGGGGAGCTCCAGATGTGTCCAGCTTGCAACGAATCCGGCAAGGCATCCGATGAGGACGGGATTCTTCAGTATACGGAGAACCAGACGCCGGAACTTGGTTTCTCCGCCTTGATAGTGTTCCATGGAGATAACGGAAAGGACGTTGAACAGCGGAACGCTGAGCGCGATTGCAAGCGCCATGAGCGCCATGTGATCTTCACCGAGCAACGCTGTGGCTACACCAAGACCAAAGATCGCATCATTGGAGCGAAAAGTGCCCATAATGAGCACACTGCGCCGTTGATCTACTTTGCAAACGCGCGGTATGATGAAGCTGGCGAGAGCATACAGCAGAAGGATGCCGATGATCGAATATAGAAGGAACGGCGAATCGAAGACGGCGGAAAGATCGCTTGCGGCTATGGCACGGAAGCAAAGCAACGGCAGTGCGGCATAAAAGACAATGGTGTTGGCGCCGCGAAACGCCCGAACTTCCACAATCCCGGTTTTTCTTAAAAGTGCGCCGACGCCCATATACAGGATCAGCGGCGCAACGACATTGAATGACAACAGTAGGTTTTCCACGTTTGGCCTCCCGCACGGGTGGACTGCGCGTTTGCTTCACACCCACACGATAATGCGTGTATTATAACACATTCCGGCGGAAACGGGCGCTTTTCGAGCACATTGTACCAAAGCTGCGTGGGAACACAGAAAAATGATTTATTTTTAACGCGTATTTGACGATGATACACCAACGGACAGTTATAATGACAATGTTACCGCAATGCGCTACAAGAGAGGCGGCATTGCTCGTGAATAGACGAATCTCATAGATAGCGGTTTCTTTTATTGCATAAAAATGGTATCATACTATCGTAGCGTTATACGCGGGGGTTGCATAGATGAGCAGATACATGGATGAAACGGCGCTCTATTATTTTAACCGGGGCGTCTCGACGGCCGCCTACCGTGAGCTTGGCTGTCATGAAGAGATCGGCGAATATGGCGAACGGGTCTACCGGTTTGCGGTTTGGGCACCGAACGCGGAATTTGTTAGTGTGGTCGGAGAATTTAATTTCTGGAACGTCGAAGCAGACAAAATGGAACGCGCGGGAACGACGGGCGTATGGGAACTCCGTATTGGCGTAGCCAAAGAGGGAGACCTGTATAAGTACGCTATCGGAACCTATACGGGCGACATCATTATGAAGGCCGATCCGTTTGCCTTCCGTTGTGAGACGGATGGAACCGCATCCATAGTTGGTGACATGCCCCGCTTTGACTGGACCGACGAGGAATATGAAAATAACCACGCCGCTTCATTTGAAACATACGGTCAGCCGATGAGCATATATGAAGTACATCTTGGCAGTTGGAAGCAGGGGTTGGGGTATCGCGAACTTGCGGACGAGCTGATCGATTATGTGCTGGACATGGGCTATACGCACATTGAAGTGATGCCGCTTACAGCCTATCCATATGATCCAAGCTGGGGTTATCAGGTTACAGGGTATTATGCCGCCACGGCGCGTTACGGTGAGCCGGAAGACCTCATGTATCTTATCAACCGCGCACACGAAATGGGAATTGGCGTCATCATGGACTGGGTTCCGGCGCATTTCACACGGGACGCGCACGGTTTGCGACTTTTTGATGGAACGCCGCTATTTGAGCATCCCGATCCACGCCGCAGCGATATGTCGCAGTGGGGGACGCTTCTATTCAATTTTGAACAAACACAGGTGCAATCGTTTTTGCTTTCCAGCGCCATGTATTGGCTCCGTGAATTCCATTTTGACGGACTTCGCGTAGATGCGGTGAGCTGCATGCTGTATCTTGACTTTGGTAAGCAGGACGACGCCTGGCTACCAAACCGTTACGGCGGACACGATAATCTTGATGCCGTAGCGTTTTTCAGAAAGCTCAATTCGGCCATCGGCAAACTGCCCGGCGGTAAGATGCTTTTTGCGGAAGAAAGCTCGGCATATCCATATATTACGCGCCCCGCTTCTCAAGACGGGCTCGGCTTTGCTTACAAATGGAACATGGGATGGATGAACGACGTGCTCTCCTATATGGAGATGGACAGCATCTATCGCAAGTACCATCATGATAAATTGACGTTTTCACTTTGCTATGCTTTTTCGGAGCATTATGTCCTTCCGTTTTCACACGACGAGGTTGTTCACGGTAAAAAGAGCCTTCTTTCCAAAATGCCGGGTGATTATTGGCAGAAGTTTGCACAGCTTCGGCTGCTGTTTGCGTACCAATTTGCGCATCCCGGCAAAAAGCTCATGTTTATGGGCGACGAGTTTGGTCAGTTTATCGAATGGAAGTTTGATGATTCGCTGGACTGGTTCTTGCTGGACTATCCGAAGCACGCAGAGATGCACCTCTTTGTGCATGACCTGAATCATTTTTATACGCAAACGCCGCCGATGTACGAGTGTGACGACAGCTGGCGGGGATTCCGCTGGTGCGGCGTGGACGACAATATCCATTCCATCCTCTCCTTTATCAGGACCGATCGGGATGGAAACGCATTGCTTTGGACGTTTAACTTTACGCCGCAGCCATGGAGCGACTATATGATCGGCGTTCCATACTATGGCGAATATACGGAAATTTTCTCGTCCGACGCGCCGTACTACGGCGGCACCGGCGATTATCCGAATGCGCCGACCATGTCCGAAGATGAACCATATGGCGAACATCCGTGCAGGATTCGACTGCGTCTGCCGCCGTTTGCGGCAGTTTGTTATACGCTTACCCCGAAACCACTGCCGAAAAAGCGGCGAGAATCTCAGGAGGGCGATGCATGAAGAAACGAATTGTAGCAATGCTCCTTGCGGGAGGGCAAGGCAGCCGGCTTGGTGTGCTGACGTCCAGCATGGCAAAGCCGGCGGTCCCGTTTGGCGGCAAGTACCGTATTATCGATTTTCCGCTCAGTAACTGTGTAAATTCGGATATCGATACCGTCGGTGTTTTAACGCAGTACCGTCCGCTTGCGCTCAATTCCTACATCGGGACCGGACAGCATTGGGACCTTGACCGTGTACATGGGGGCGTCTTTGTTCTTCCACCGTATGTAACAGGCGTCGACGGGCGGTGGTATACGGGAACGGCGAACGCCATCTACCAAAACCGCGAATTCGTCGATCAGTACGATCCAGATTATGTGCTGATCCTCTCGGGGGACCACATATACAAAATGGATTACGGAGAAATGCTCCGTTTCCACACGCAAAAAAACGCCGTCGCGACCATCGCCGTTTTACCGGTACCGATGGAAGAGGCACACCGCTTCGGCATCATGAACACGGACAAGGACGACCGTATCACATCTTTTGATGAAAAGCCCAAGCAGCCGAAATCCAACAAAGCTTCCATGGGCATCTATATTTTCAACTGGGCTGAATTAAAAGAGTATATGGGACGTGACGACGCCAATCCGGATTCAAGCAACGATTTTGGGCATGATATCATACCCGCGCTGATCGAAGACGGGCAGGCGGTATTTGCATATCCGTTCAGCGGCTACTGGAAAGATGTTGGAACGATTCAGAGCTTGTGGGACGCGAATATGGATATCATCGCGACTCCCCCCAAGTTGATCCTCAACGATCCGCTTTGGAGAATCTACAGTCGAAATCCAATCATGCCGGCGCATTATGTGGGCAACAACGCGTCCGTCACGCAGAGCCTTGTTACGGAGGGGTGCCGCGTGGAGGGCAAGGTACACCACAGCGTGCTGTTCTATAACGTATCTGTCGAACCGAACGCTGAGGTGTTTGACTCGGTCATTTTCCCGGGCGCCGTCATCAAGAAAGGCGCAAAAGTTTATCGGTCGATCGTCGGAGAAAACGCACAGATCGGCGAAGGTTCAATCATCGGCGGCGCGTTGCGCCACGGCGACCAGGTGGACAATGCCCTGAGCGGCGATATCACGGTGGTCGGCAACGATATATGTGTGCAAACGGAGGCATACCTGCCGCAGGGTACGGTTGCAACGGAGGACGAGAACGGAGGAAGATGCTATGGAAAGTAATGCATTCGGACTCATCTATACCGGCGAAACGAACCCTATGCTGCGTGACCTTGCGCTGTCGCGTTCGGTTGCCGCGGTCCCGTTCGGCGGCCGTTACCGCTGTATCGACTTCATCCTTTCAGACCTTGTGAACACAGGTGTGACGAGCGTCGGTTTGATTGCACAGAAGAACTATCATTCATTGATGGATCATCTTGGCGCGGGCAAAGAATGGGACCTGCACAGAAAACGTGAAGGTCTGTTTGTCTTACCGCCGTTTATGACCAAGGAAAACACCGGATTATATCGCGGCAGCATTGACGCGATCCGCTCATGCCTCGGCTATGTGCGGCGCTGCCCGCAGCAATATGTCATTTTGGCCGGGAGTCACACAATCTTTAATATGACCTTTAACGACATGATCAATTATCATGTCCAGACGCGTGCGAATATCACGGTTATGTATAATGAGGTCGACGCAAGCGTTCCGGAAGAGCAAAACATGGATCTTCGTTTGATTCTGGATGGCAACGGCCGCGTTACAGAAATGGAATACAATCCGTTTACGCCGCGCTCCACACACAGAAGCTGCGACGTGTTGATACTGGACAAGCTTCTGCTGGAGTATCTGGTAGAAGAAGCATACTCTCACGGAGAATACGACCTCACACGCGATATCCTCCTGAAAAAATGCAGCACGCTCAAAATCATGGGTTACCGTTACGACGGGTTTGTCGCACGGCTGGATTCGGTCAACGACTTTTTCCGCGACAATCTCGCACTTCTGCAGCCGGAGGTGCGCGGCGAATTGTTTAACCCTGCGCATCCGATCTATACGAAGATCAAGGACGAAGTCAGCGCGCGATACGGCGAAAACGCAAACGTGAAAAATGCCATGCTCGCCGACGGCTGTGTGATTGAAGGCACGGTTGAAAACAGCATTATTTTCCGCGGTGTAACGATTAAAAAAGGCGCCGTTGTCAAAAACAGCATTATCATGCAGGCTACGACTATCGGCGAAAATTGTCATCTGGATCACGTGATTCTTGATAAAGGTGTAACGATTCGCGACGGACGGACGCTGACAGGATATGACGGCTTCCCGATCATTCTGAAAAAGGGAACTACGATATAAAAAAGCAGCCAAACTTACCGCCGACACAAAGATGAAAGTGCGGCGGCTGTTTGAGCAATGTCCGAATTGAAAGCAATAGGAACGAACAATAATGTTAAAGGGAGGCGCGTGCCTTGAAAGTGCTTTTTTGCGCAAGTGAATGCGTACCGTTTGTCAAAACCGGAGGATTGGCGGACGTTGCCGGTGCGCTGCCGATTGCACTCAAACAGGACGGCGTGGACGTCCGCGTCATACTGCCGAAGTACGGCATGATTGACGAATACTGGAAGAGCCGAATGACGCATGTATGCCATTTTGAAGTGCTCTTCGGTTGGGAACGTATCTTCTGCGGAGTCGAGACCGTTGAGGACAACGGCGTGACATATTATTTCATCGACAACGAGACGTATTTTTATGTAAACGACCTCTATGGCGATGGTACGAACGAAGGACTGCGCTTTGCGTTTTTCTGCCGCGCGGTTTTGGAAGCGTTGCCGCACATCGGTTTCTTTCCGGACGTTTTACACCTGAATGACTGGCAAACCGGGTTGGCTGCCGCGCTGCTGAAGATACAGTATGCCGGAAATGTGGATTATGCGCATATCAAGACGGTATTTTCCATCCATAACTTGAAGTATCAAGGTGTATTTCCCTGGCGGGACATCGCCAGCCAGCTTGGCTTGGACGATCGTTACTTCACTTCGGAATATCTTGAGTTTTACGGCAACATCAGCTGCATGAAAGGCGGACTGGTGTTTGCCGACCGTATCAGCACCGTCAGCCCGACATATGCAAACGAGATCAAAACGCCATATTTCGGTGAAAACCTTGACGGCTTACTGCGCGTGCGTGAAAACACACTATCCGGCATCATCAACGGGCTGGACTACACGATCTTTAACCCCGCGACCGACCGGTTTTTACCGTACCACTATGATCCGGAGCATCTGGAAGGCAAGCAAACATGCAAGAAAGCCTTGCAGAAAGAATGTGGGCTGGACGTACGGGATGTGCCGTTGATTGGCATGATTGCACGCCTCTCTACCCAGAAAGGTTTGGACTTGGTGGAGCGCGTGCTGGGTGACGTTATGCGCAGCGATATTCAGATTGTATTTCTCGGCAAAGGTGAACAGCGCTTTGTCGATTTGCTCAACTGGGCGAACTGGCGCTATCCGCACCGGGTATATGCGCGCATTGAGTTGGATGAAGGGCTTGCACACCGCATCTATGCCGGTTCGGATATGTTTTTGATGCCATCCCAGTTTGAGCCATGCGGGCTCTCGCAGATGATTGCACTGAAATATGGGTCCGTGCCGATCGTCCGTGAAACCGGAGGGCTGAAGGACACCATTGTGCCATACAATAAGTTTACGGACGAAGGCAACGGCTTTTCGTTTGCAAACTATAATGCGCATGAGATGCTGTGTACCATTGAGCGCGCCGTACATTACTGGTATGAAGACAAGCCGATGTGGAAGCGGATGATGCTGCGCGGTATGTACGACAGCTTTGCCTGGGAAAAACCTGCCAAGCAGTACATTGCACTGTACGAACAGCTTTTGCCGCTGAAGAAACCGGGGAAATGCAAAGAACCGGCGGTCGCAGCACAGCTAAACCTACAAGAAAAATCTGCGCAAGCGCAAAATACGGTTGTGCAGCCGAAGGTTGAGATAAAGGCGGTGCAACAACCAAAAGTAAACGAAAAACAGAAGGTCGCAACTGCGGAGTCTTCAAAGGCAGCGCGCTCAGAAACTCCAAAAGCGCCGCCGCAAGCGCCTGTCGTTTTGCAGAAAGTTCAGCCGCCGATACCGCTCAAACCAGGAAAACCAAATCTGGAACAGCAAAAACCGGATGCCAAGGCACAGCAAAGTGTGCAACAAAATCCCATAAAATAGACGATAAATAAGGCCCGATCGAAGGCGATCGGGCCTTATTTGTGTAGTTTGACTGAATAAACTCAGATACGTTCCGGCTGATCGTGATCATATCCGGTGGTTGCATCTTGTGTGGACGTTGAGGTCGCCGAGGAACCGGAACCCGGACCAAAGGTGGACGATTCGCCAGGCTTCGGCAGACGACCGGTCAATTCCATATAAAACGCAGTATTGGCGGATTTAGTGTACGGGGCAAGGAAAATCCAACCGACGCCACTTGTGATTGCCGCAAGCAGATACCAGCCGATAAAACTGAACTGCAGGCAGAAAAGTCGCCCTTTGTTGCCGGACATCATCTGCTTGGACTGTTCGATCGCTTCCGGAACAGTCAAGTCGGGATTCTCGGCGAGCAGATACGGCGCCATTGCATAGCGATAAGCCGCGACGATGCCGGGAATGATGAACAACAGAGCCCACAGGAATATTTTCACCGCCATTAGAAATCGAAGTCCCAATGCCCGGCCAAAGATGGAGAAACGTGAAAACAGCAGATCGAATTTCGGTCTGCCAGGGGCTGTGTAAAGTGAAATGTTGAACATATCGAATCCCAGTTCGACCGCGCTGCCGATGATAAACATTGCTAGTCCATAGGTGAATGCGACGGACGCGATGCCCGCCATGAGTGCGAAAAACACGTGTGCAAAGCCGGACCCGGCAACGACACCCGGAATACTGATGAAACCCGACGGACCGGACAGAGTCAAATGGTTCAGCATATCCGGCAACTGTCGAAACCACTCGCCAATGTTTTGCGCGTCGGTGCTGAAAAATTTCCAGTCAAATGACGGCTTGCCGACTGCGTAACCGCCAAGAACGCCAGTAACAAGCGCGGCGAGCACAGCCCACCAGTATCGCCCGCGCAGGGAGTTCCAAGCCGTATCGCGAAATTCCTTTGCGTTTCTCATAACTGATATCCCCCACATGATATGCTTTTTTGTGCGACTCCCGTCGCGTGAAAAACGTAGCCTAAAGCGACTTAAAATCGTAATGCACGGGTTCTTCCACAGAAACCCAATATTTATCGATGAGCCGTATCGGGCGATAGGACATTTTGGAATAGCGCAGCCGCTCTTCACCAGAATCGTCTTCACGGTTGATATAGAGCGTATCGTCTTCTACGGCATATTGCGCAAACATGGAGACGATCGCCTGATAAGACCCAGCGTAGTCTACGCGTGCCTTTTCCACATGAACATAAAGTGTGTCGTTCACGACTTCGCCGATGGAAAGTGCAACGATGGTGCCGTTTACATCAATGAAGCCTGCCTTTTGTTCCAATTTCAATGCATCGATCAAGAGTTCTTTAGCACGGAGCATCTCTTCGGCCTCAATAATTTTATCAAGCGGCGCGTATTGCTCATATTCGCTTAAAAAGGCGATCGCCCGCGGGAGCGTTTCTTCCGTGACCGGAACAAATTTTGCGTCGGGATTGTCCCGCCTGAAGCGATTAAAGTGATTGCGTTGGGTGTGATATTGCTTTCCGGGAAAGCGGATCAAATCGTCTGCATTGTAAAGGTAATCCGCCCAATTGCGATGGGTGGAGACGATTGCACGTTCTCCATAGCGTTCCGTTAAAACGGCAAGACCTTCATCCGGTACTGCGCAAAAGGTTAACGGCATACCGGTTTCTTTCGCATGCTGTTCAATCGCATCCAGCGCAGCGTCTAAATCGCCGTCTCCAACAGGATACACAAAACAAACGACCTTTTCTTCAGGATAGGTCGCCAGCATGACGAGCATGCCGAATACAATGGCAAAAGCGGAATGAAAATACGCTCTCCATTGAAAAACCGCGCCCAGTGTATAATCGCAGGTGCGGAAAGGCTGGACGTTCAGATACGGACGAAGTTGTGCGGCATTCTGAACCGTCACAGGTGAAAATGAAATCATAACTCCTCAAAAACTCTTCTCGCACACAAACCGGCCGGATGGGGTTTCGTCTGCCGGGTGCAATACCTATCGCACACGTGTGTTTTTCTTGCCCCTATGATACCACGGATATTCCACGCAGGCAATTGTAATAACGCGTATGACGACTAAATACGCACCGGTGATTGTAACAAAATCGAAACGCGAATGCAATACAGCGTGTGGTATCTTTAGGGGCGGGAAAATATTCCGACAAGTAATCCGAGAAAAAACGACAAAAAACGTTAAAAATCACAAAAACAAAACAAAAAATATACATAAAAGTACATTATGTGTGCCTGCAAAATGTGAAAGAAGGATTATAATAAGCGCACAAACGTTCGCATACGCGGACAACGAGAGGATAATATGGATTTAATGACACTGACACAACTTCGTGCCGAAGCAAAAAAGCAATTACTGAGCTACAGAAGAAACAAGCCGCGCGCCTACCGTTCGCTAGTAAAACAACCCAACAGGAAAACGGCGCGCGGCTGGGTCGGCGCAATCGACTGCGCACGGGCGTACTTTGCAGAAATCAACCCGAAAAAAGAGCGGTTTATGGATCGCTTGTTCGGCCTTGAAACACCTATTCCGCGCAATCATCCGACACGCGAGAGAATGATCAAAATCAGCATCGAACTGGGCGTTGGTGAATCGACGCTCTATAAATGGCGTGAAGACATTCTTGAAATTGTTCTTTATGCAGCGATCGAGGCGGGACTGATCAGTCCATTCGGTATACGAAGAAGCAAGAGAAACCGGCGAAAAAAAACCGAACCCATCGACAATGGTGAATAAACCGTGTCGAATACGGTGAACGATTGACTGCGGAATACGGGGATGATAGAATGCACAGGTAAGTTTAAGTGGAGGCACGGCGGCTGAATGAAGGAATACATTAGTAATGTTATCAAAGGAATTGTAATTGGCTGCGCCAATATCATTCCCGGTGTTTCCGGCGGGACCGTCGCGGTATCCATGGGGGTTTTCGACACGATCATTTTGTCGGTCAACGGGGTAATCGGTAAGCGTGGTGAACGCAAACAGCACTTTTTCACTTTGCTGCCGCTGTTGATCGGCGTCACGATAGGCCTGCTTGTTTTCAGTAAGTTGATTTCTTTCCTGTTTGAGTACGCGCCATTGCCAACTTTCGCGGCGTTTCTCGGTATGGTGTTTGGCAGCCTTCCACTGTTGGCAAAGAATTCCCTGAAAGAAGGATTTCACCCACTATCGATCGTGTGGTTCTTGGCATCGACGGGGCTTGTGCTTTTGATGAATTTTTTTGAAGTCGGTGGTGACGCAAGCGCAACGTATACGGTTTGGAGTGCGATTATGCTCACGCTCGCAATGATGATTGCCGCGGCCAGTATGGTAATGCCAGGGCTGTCCGGATCGTTTGTCATGCTGCTGTTTGGAAGATACGAAATGGCGCTTAACGCAGTTGCGAAATTTGAGTTGTTAAAACTGGTGCCAATGGCCATTGGCGCGGGGCTTGGTATTATCTTGGTTGCAAAACTTATGGCAAGCTTACTCAAGCATCATTATGCAAGTACATATGCTGTGATTATGGGCTTTGTGACCGGATCGATCGTTGTAATGATTTCACGTACGCTGGAGTATCTTCCAGCAAATTTCTGGCAGATTGTTATCGCATGCCTGACATTGATCGGTGGAATCGTGGTGACGCTGCTGAGCCAACGCGGCGAAAAAGCACCCGAATGAACCGCGTTCTCACAACAGAATCCGGCGATATAAACATTTCTATAACGCGCAAACGCATTAAAAATTTATATTTAAGGGTAACGCCGCCCGACGGCCGGGTTTGTGTTAACGCACCGCTGAATGCCAGTGACGGCGAAATCGAACGTTTTATTTTCACTCGCGCGGACTGGATTATTGGGCAACGCGAAAAGATGGCCGCTATTCAGCCACACATTTATGAAACGGGGGAGACGCTGCCGTATTTTGGAAAGCAGTTGAATCTGGTCGTTTTACCACATGTCGGAAGGACCAAAGTGACACATGAGGGGCATACGCTAACACTTTTGATTAAATCTGAGGCGAATGTGGCGGCACGAAAACGCGCAATTGACAATTGGTATCGTTTGGAGCTGATCGAAGCTGCAGGAGCGATGCTGCCCGGATGTGAAAGGACCGTCGGGAAACAGGCTGGTGAACTGCGCGTACGCGACATGAAAACGCGATGGGGCACTTGCAACACGCAGACCGCGATGATCACGATCAACCTTCGACTGGTGGAAAAATCCGCCGAATGTTTGCGATATGTGATGATACATGAACTCTGCCATCTGCATGAGCCAGGACATGACGAGCGTTTTTGGAAACGGATGGATCAATATTATCCGGATTGGAAGCGCGTGCGAAAACTTCTGCGCACACATGGCGAACAGTAGTGGTTTTCAACGCCGGTCATCTGGGAGGGGAATCCCGGTTGGCGAAAGCCGCATGCGCGGATGCGATGCGCGTCTGATCGCGATTTTCAACGAATTGGCGATGGATAACGGCAATTTCGTCCGCGCGGCAAACGCGCTGGACGGCGGCGTGCGCAATGCATCGCTGGCCTGCACGATGGTTGGCGGTCTTCATGGTTGCGTCCATGCTTGCGGCGAATCTGTTCGGCATGATGGACTATCATCTCTGTCATCCCATCCACATCCGTAATGTTGCGACGATCGAGCACAGCTGTCTCTGGGAGCAGGCAGTCATGTGCCGGATATTCTCTATAATTGCGCCCGGCATCGTTTTTTACGATATTTGGCTGGTCTCCGGTGCGTTGACAAGGCAGTTGCGGCGCAGGGCATGACGCAGGTGGAAGCCAATGCGATCGTGTTATAGCTACTGGAACGGGTATGAGCATATATTCGTCGAAAAAGACGGAATCCGGGCGTGGCGTTCGATGAAGCATATGACCTTGCGACGGTTGAACCGGTTCCAAATTGGCAAAACATGTATGATGAGATGCGGCACGATCTGATTAAGCTCGGCGTAAAGCTCTAGAAGTATATTCAAACGAAAGCAGGCGGCTGTGTGAACAGCCGCCTGTAACTATTTCAAAAATCTATAGTTGGGTTTTATTGAGCAGTGGAATCATGCGGCGCGCAACCAGTGCGGCGATGATGCTCATCACTCCGTCTCCTGGAATGAACATAATGAAGCAGTAAAGAAGCGCCGTCCATACGCCGACTGGATTTCCCAGATAGAAATTGCTGAGGAAGTAAAAGTACACCGTTCCACAGGTGTAGACCACGCCAAGTCCGGCGAACGCTGCGGCGAGCAAACGCTGAAACGACGGCTGCTGCACTTTTCGTGCAATCATTCCCGTTATAAACGCTCCGAGAACGAAACCGATCAGGTAGCCGAAACTCGGCTTGAGCACATAGCCGATGCCGCCGCCCTGCGTGAATACGGGCAAGCCGATGAGTCCGATAAAAAGATACAGCAGTGCGCTGGTCGCGCCATATTTTTTACCGAGCAGCATACCGGAAAGCGAAACAAAGAATGTTTGCATTGTAAACGGCACCAGCGGCACCGGGATACGGATAAACGCGCCAATGGCGATAAGCGCGGCAAACAGCGCGCAGAGAATCATATGGTACGTTTTGGATTTTGCGACCGGGTTCATAGCTGTTGGTTCCTCCATACTAGATGCGGATGCTGATTTCGCCGGACGACAGCGTGGCGCGCGCCCCGTCCGCATATTCGACCAGCAATCGACAATGATCGTCCACGCCGAGCGCTTTGGCGGGCGTTTCGGTGGATCCGTGGATTACGGTGATCGTCCGCCCTACGACAAAACTGCGCCGCTGGTATTCGGTGATGGTGTCTTTTCCGCCAAGGTCGCGATAGCGCGGCAGAAAGCTATTGAGATATTCGGCAATCAGGCGATTCTTTGCATCCGGCTGTGCCCGGTCAAACACGCTGCTTGCGATATTCCGTATTTCCTGTGGAAAGCCGCCTTCCGGCGTATAGACATTGATGCCTGTTCCGAGAACGGCGTAGTCGATACGTCCGCTTTCCATGCTAAGCGATGCTTCCGTGAGGATACCGCAGATTTTCCTGCCGTCTATAAATACGTCGTTGACCCACTTGATCTCCGGCTTTCGGTCGGAGACGGCCTCGACCGCGTCGCAGACCGCGACCGCGGCGGTGGTCGTGATAAGGGTTGCGTCTGCGGCGGCAATATCCGGTTTAAGCAGAACGCTGACGTAAACGCCGCTGCCTTGCGGGGAATAGAAACCGCGTCCTTTGCGACCGCGACCGCTGGTTTGTGATACGGCGATGACGACTGTACCTTCCGGTGCGCCGTTGTTGGCCAATTCTCGCAGGACGACATTGGTGGACGAAACGGAATCGAAGACGTTCAAATGAAAGGATTGCGCCTCGCCGCGCAGGTATTGACGGATGCCGGATTCAGAGAGGACGTCGCTGGACGAACTCAGACAATAGCCTTTGTTCGGTACGGCGTCAATGGGATATCCGCCCGACTGAAGGGATTTGATCGCCTTCCAAACGGCGTTGCGGGAAACGCCAAGTTTGCGTGCAATCTCCTCGCCGGAGAAAAACACGTCCTTATTCGATTCCAGCAGTTCTCGTAGATGATCCTGAACGGTCATGATATCTCGCCTCCTGGAAGGTAGTATAGGGGGTGGGAAGCGTAATGTCAACCGTGAAAGAAAATATAGGTGACGATTGCGCGAAATGATTGTAAATCATTAGGCTTTAATTTCATAAAGAAATACCGTATAATCGGGAAACAATTACTCAAAAGAAACGGATTCAGCTTCTGCACAAAACGAGATTCTTTTTGCAGAAAGCAAGAGGGGACAACATGGAAAAACTAAACTACAGCAGCCTAATTGTTTTAGGGATTACAGTTATTGTGATGGCGATCAATGTTTTTATCGTACCACTGTCTGATTGGACTGTGCGCATTGACGGAATTATTATGTTGATAGCACTTTTCACAACCGTATTCAGTACGGCAAAGATGACAAAAGACAAAAAATAACCTTCCGTTTTCAACAAACCCCACCGACTTTCGTCGGTGGGGTTTGTTTCTATCCAATTTACAAGAACTATTTCTTCTTTCGCGACAAACTCAAAATTGACAGTCCGAGGAACAATAACCCCGACGCAACAAGGATGAGGATGCTCACTGCCGGAGTGACGACCGTATCGCCAAACTGGAATGTGACGCCCATTGTTTCCTTAAACTCCGTCAGATATTCCACCGGAACCCCTTCGAATGTTTTGCTGAGCGGGTCGGCCATCATCACCTGCCGCAGCAGAGCGGCCGAGTGCGACGGCGGGAAGACCTTTATGACCCACTGCACCGCGTCCGGCAGCGTCCCGACGGGAATATAGATACCCGTAAGGAATCCAATCATCGTGCCGATGATGGTGCTCGCCGTGGCAAACGCACTGTTGCTTTTGAAGAACGACACGATAAAAAGTACCATGGTCGTATTGGAAAATGCCGAAAGGATAATCAGCCCGAGCACCTTGACCAGCGCCGTGGCGGAGAGCAGGATACCACCGTTTGCGAGGATGTAAAACTCTGTCAGGATGAGCGTGACAAGGCACATGATTACCCCAACGATGAACGCGCTGAAGATGTAACCACCCGCAATGTTGCCGCGCGCAATCGGCGAGGAATGGATATCCTTGATGATCATTTTCGTTTTATCTTCAACCATGATGCCGAAGGCACCCATCGTTGCGGTTACGGACGTGACCGCAAGCAAGCCTGCGACGATCCAACTGTCCATCATGTAGCGCACGCCGACAAGATCGGAAAAGCTATTGGTCCAGACATCGCCAAGGAACAATGCATAAAGCCCGATGATGATGAAAACGGACAGCAGTGAGAAAAACACGGACGATTTATCCCTAAAGAAAACCAGGAGGTTGCGCTTTGTAAAGTTAATCATTCACGAATCTCCTTTCCCGTGATGGCGATGAATGCCTCGTCCATCGTACCTGTCGTCACCTCAAACCCGCTGATTGAATCCTTCAGCGTTTCCAAAATCGGCAGCGCTGCCAAAGTGCTTGGTATCGGTATACTCACGCGGTTTGCAACAATGCTGTGAACGATCTCCATATCCGAAAGGCGCGTGCCGATTTCGTTCGGTTTTGCGGCTACGAGTGTTAGCTTATCGGTCGTGTACCGCTCCTTAAGGTCGGATGGCGTACCTTTTGCAACGATGTTGCCGTCGTCGATAACGATGACGTAGTCCGCTTCCGCCGCTTCCTCCATATAGTGCGTTGTCAGAAATATGGTCATCCCGGTATCGCGCTGGAGCGAAGCGATGGTTTCCCAAATGGTCTTGCGTGTCTGCGGGTCAAGACCGGTCGTCGGTTCGTCCAGAAACAGCACCTTCGGCGTATTAACCAGCGCGCGGGCAATATCGCAGCGGCGTCGCTGTCCACCGGAAAGTTTGCCATACGGACGTTTCAGGATTTCCGTGATGCCTGTTTTCTTTGCTATGTCGTCAATCACGCCGTCAAGCTGTTTACCCTTTAGTCCATAAAACCCGCCACGGATGCGAAGGTTGTCCTGAACGGTGAGCAGCTGGTCAAGCAATCCGTCCTGAAAAACCGCACCGATGGTCGATCGGATGGCGTTGTCGCTCTTGCCGAGCGTATGACCATCGACAACGACCGTGCCTGCGTCCGCCTTTAAAAATGTGCAGATGATATCAATTGTCGTGGATTTTCCCGCGCCATTCGGTCCGAGAAACGCAAAGATCTTGCCGTTCTCCACGTAAAAATCAAGCCCTTTGACCGCATGGACGGATCCATACGACTTTTGCAGGCCGGTCACTTCAATCATGTGGCTCAATCAGCTAGTCCTCCTATCACAAATAAACTCGTTTGCATCATAACATACTTCATCTGGTGAGGCAATAGAAGAGTAGGAATTTTGCCACCACTTGACAAGCAAGGTGTGTTAAATTAAAATGACTAAATAGAACAAAACAGTCAAACGGAACGAAAGGTGAATAAAATGCCAAAAACATTTTCCGAAAGCGAACGGGCGTATATCAAAGGGCGGCTTATGGATGAAGCAAGGTCGTGTTTGATGCAATACGGAATCCGGAAGACGACCGTGGACGAGTTGGTTAAGCGCGTCAATATTCCAAAAGGCACGTTTTACCTCTTTTATGAGTCCAAGGAACGACTTTTGTTCGACGTTGTTTTGCAGCTAAACGACGATATTCAGAGTGATCTGCTCAAGGAGATCTCAGGATTGCAGGACGCTCCGGATGCAGGCATGCTGACGGATATCATCTTTCGCATCTATAAGCGGATGGACGATTCGTTTTTGCCCCGCCTGATTGTGAGCGGTGAGATGGAGTACTTCATGCGAACGCTGAAGCCTGAACTTTCGAAAATGCATGCCGAGCACGACGATCTGAGCATCCAGAGGCTGCTAGAAATGTTGCCGGGCATGAAGGAACGACGGGCACAATTATACAGCGCTGCGCTGCGCAGTATCTTTCTTTCGCTGATGTACAAGAAGGAGATCGGCGAAGACATATTCGACGAAACGCTTCATATTTTGATTCGCGGGGTGGTTCTGCAATTGCTGGAAAGCGACGGCGAGGAGGAAATGTAATGATTCAGGTAAAGAACTTGGCATTCAGCTACACAAAAAAGGCTTTTATTGAAAACGTTGATTTTACGGTAGAAAAAAGCGAAATCCTTGGATTCCTCGGTCCGTCCGGTGCGGGAAAAAGCACGCTGCAAAAGATATTGACGGGGCTTTTGTCACGTTATGGCGGAAGCGTGATTGTTGACGGTGAGGAAGCGGCGAAACACGGCGATGGGTTTTATCGGAAGATCGGTGTAGATTTCGAGTTTCCGAGTCTGTACGAAAAACTGACTGGACGGGAGAATTTGAAGTTTTTTGCGTCGCTCTACCCATCGCACCGGGAGATCGACACGCTTTTGAATAGTGTCGGTCTGCTGAACGACGCGGAAAAGAAGGTAGGTGATTATTCCAAGGGTATGAAGTCGCGCCTGAATTTCATCAAAGCGTTGCTGCATGATCCAAAGATACTGTTTCTCGACGAGCCGACATCCGGGCTTGACCCGTCGAATGCACGCGTGATGAAGGATATCATCCTTGCGGAAAAAGCACAGGGCAAGACGATTATTCTGACGACGCACAACATGTACGACGCAACCGAGCTTTGCGACCGCGTGGCGTTCATTGTGGACGGGCAGATCAAAGCGTTGGACAGTCCGCACAGCCTGATCATGAGCCGCGGTGCAGGGAAGATCGGCTATTCTTATCTTGAAGACGGACGGGAAGTTTCGGCTGAGGTTCCGCTCGACCAAACGGCGGGAGACACTACATTGCTGGCGCTGCTGCACGAAAATCGTTTGAGCAGCATTCATTCCGGCGAGCCGACCTTGAACGAAATCTTCGTTGAGCTGACGGGGAGGCAACTGCAATGAGGGCGTTCACGCTGATTTTGGCGGACATCCGCTTTCAGTACAAATATGGTTTTTACTTATTATATGTACTGTTTTCGATGCTATATATCGGTGTGCTGTTCGCATTCCCTGCAGCCTGGCGCAAGGACGCAGCACTGATCATGATTTACACCGACCCGGCCGCTATGGGGGTGTTCTTCATGGGTGCGATCGTGCTGTTTGAAAAAAGTGAACGTGTACTCGACAGTCTTGCGGTTTCACCGGTCAAACCATGGGAATATGTGATGGGAAAACTTGTTTCGATCGGGTTGATTTCCATCATTGTTGCGCTGGTAATCGGCATTCCTGCGGGTGTGATCGTACATCCGTTGCGATTTGTTATAGGGATATTCTTATGCTCATGTATATTTTCGTCGCTTGCGTTGATTGTTGCCTGCAAGGCGACAACGCTGAACCAATTCATACTTGCGACCGTCCCGACGGAAATTCTTATGGTGGCGCCCGCAGTGGTGTGGATGTTCTGGCAAACGGGGCGGTTGACTATTTTGCATCCGGGTATTGCGGCGCTGACGCTCTGTATGCCGGAAGGTGACGGCGGATTGGCATTTCTGATCTTGCTTACTTGGACCGCACTGTTTGTGTGGCTTGCTGTGCGTGCTTCCAAAAAGATGCTGCTTTCCCTCGGAGGTGTGAAACTATGAGACCAATTATGAAATCTTTCGGCATGTTCCTTCGGCAAATTGCCGGCGACAGCATGCTGTATCTCGTGCTGACTGCGCCGATTCTTGCGGGGTGTGCGTTTCACTTTGGTGTGCCCGCACTGGAGACGCTGCTTTGCGATGTTTTTAACGAAGCAGCGATTCTGTCGGACTACTATCTGCTGTTCGATTTGTTTCTGGCGGTGATGACGCCGTATCTATTCTGCTTTGTTTCCAGCATGGTGATGCTTTCGGAGTACGATGAAAATATGGCGTGCTATCTGGCGGTCACGCCAATCGGCAGGCGCGGATATGTTGTCTCCCGGTTGTTCATGCCTGCGGTTGTTTCGGTTGCCGCATCCGTAATCGTTATGCGCTTTTTCACGCTGAGCGACTGGACATGGGTAAATATGATTTTGGTGAGCGTTCTCGGCGGTGTGTTAAGCATTCCCGTGGCGCTGCTTGTTGTCGCATTTTCACACAACAGAGTGGAAGGAATGGCGCTGGCAAAGCTCGCCGGTGTGATCCTGCTTGGTTTGCCGGTTCGGTTTTTCATTGGCGGAGGCGCACAGTATCTGTTTTCGATCCTGCCGTCGTTCTGGATTGCAAAATTCAGTGTTGCCGGTAACTACTGGGCACTTATTCCAGGCGTTGGCGCTTCGCTTTTATGGATTTGGGCGCTGTATCGGAAGTTTGAAAGGAAGATGGGGTAGAAAATAGCAAGAGCCCGAAGGCATTTGCCTTCGGGCTCTTGTTTATACGTCTCAATCACCAATCGCAACGACCCGGTCGCGACCTTCGTTCTTTGCGCGATAGAGTGCGGTGTCCGCCGCTTTCAGCAGGGTTTCGCTATCCCGCGCATTCGTCGGAAACGTTGCAACGCCCAGCGAAATGGTGCACTTCGCCAGTGGCTTGCCAAGATGATAAACCAACATATTCTTTACGCCAAGACGCAGCTCTTCAGCGCGCTCCCGTGCGTTTTCGACATCGGCGCTCGGCAAAACAGCCAGGAATTCTTCGCCGCCATACCGGCAGACGATGTCTCCGCCGCGCACGCTCTTATTGAGGAAGATGCCAAGTTCGCGCAGCAACGCGTCGCCTGCATCGTGCCCGGAAAGATCGTTGAACTGTTTAAAGTGGTCGATGTCGAACATGATCACACTGACGGGTTTTTCTTCACGCTCCGCGCGGCTGAGCTCCCGCTCCAGCGTTTCTTCCATATATCGACGATTGAACAACCCGGTCAACGCGTCGCGAATTGACTGTTGACGGAGCGATTCCTTCAGCTTCAGATTTGCAATCGCCAGCGCAATATGTTCGGCCAGCATATTGACGATTTGCGTCTTGTGCTCGGTATACTGTTCGGCATCCTGCGCACCATGCGTTTGCAGGGCAATGCGGTTGAGATGCAAAATGCCGATTGCTATGCCGTTGACCGTCAATGGCACGCAAAGGTATTGTCCGTCTTCCGGACCGGTGACGTGTCCGCAAAGTAGACCGGGATGCTGTTCATCGATTAAATGCCGCCGTCCGCGCCGGATAGCCCAACAGCTTAGCGGTTCAAATACGGGAGCGGAAAAGTCATTCTCTCCCCATGAACCGACAGACTCGGCAAGGTTACGAGAATCCTTGATGATATAGAGCGAGCCGCTGCTAAGCGGGCAGATCAGCTTGATGTACTGGATGCTGATTTTGCATGCTTCTTCAATACTCTGACAACTTTGCAACTGCTCACCCATGTCGTTGAGCAGATTCATCTCCTGCGTACGTTCCTTCAGCGTCTGGACGCGGGAAGCAAGCTGCTTGTTTGCGCGCTGCAACTCGTCTTCGGCTTTTTGGCGTTCGGTGACGTCAATGCCAGTCGCAATGATAAATTCCGCATGACCTTCGTCATTGAAGATTGCAGCAAACGCCCAGGAAACCGCCCGGTGAACGCCGGTTTTTGACACCACAACGGTATCGTAGACACCCGGGAAATCGTCGCTTAACAACTTGCCGATTTCATCAGACGTGATCGGAGGGTCAAAAAAGTTTGTTTGCCATATACTTTCTCCGATAACTTCCTTTGCGGTATATCCAGACACCTGTTCGCTGGCTCGATTGAAGCGTGTGATCGTACCATCGCGGTCCAGCACCACGATCAGAGTCGCCGCAATATTGAGAATCGCATTGGAAAAATCGCGCTCTTTTTTTAAGTCGTCCTCGATATGCTTCATATACGAGATATCGCGGATAGACGTGAGGAGCATGTTCGGCTTTCCGTTGAATTCAATAACATCGGTGTTGATTAACACCGAAACCGGACTGCCGTCCTTGTGGCGGAATGTAGTCTCAAAGTCTCGAACAGATCCCAGTTCCTTTGTCAGAGAAAGCAGTTGGCCGCGATCGTCTGGAGACATATAAAATTCGCGGATGCTCAAGTTATCCATATCGTCCTGCGAGTAACCAAGGAGCGTCCGAATTGCGTTATTTGAGACGATTAGATGACCCTGAATATCCGTAACGGTTATACCGACGGGTACGTTGCTAAAGAGTGCACGATAATTCTCTTCGGATGTGGCGTGGTTGTTGCGGTGGCGAAAAATCTGTGTAATGTCGTAGAGGGAGGTGAGCAGAACGTGCTCACCTTCGTATTCGATATAGTCGACGTTGGCTAGGACGTTTCGAAACGACCCGTCGACGTGCTTCACTCTAACTTCAAAATCGCGAACAGAGCCGGATTCGGAGAGCATATCAAGCAGGCGTTGCCGGTCGTCAGGATTTTCATATAATTCGCATACGTTGGTATGCTTATATTTTTCAAGCGTAAAACCAAACAGGTTTTCAATGGTCTTATTAAAGGTAATGATGTTGCCGACGGCGTCGGTGATGATAAGACCGATTGATGCGGCACTCGAAAAAAACTCGAACGATTCGAAAAAAGATGGTCTGCCGGCCAATGATTTGTGCTTGTCAAATCCGGTTTTTTTTGCAGTTTGCTCATTCATAGGCTTGATCAATCGCTCCTTGCGCTTGTATTGGTGGGTGCTGAACAAAGAATGAAAAGGAGTGCTTGGAGAAATCGAGAGTATTTACAATACTATATTACCATAAAACGGATTTCAATGAAACGACAACCCGGAATCGCCCGGCAAAAGCAACGCACCGGCTTGCGTCGGTGCGTTTGTATCGTTTTTAGAAGTTTGGCGTATGCACAATTATTTTTTGTTGGTGTCAATCTTCAGCAACGTGTAAATCGGACAATAATTGATGATTCCGGTTACGAGAGGGATGAGACCGATCAGGCCGATCCAACGAATCCCGCCCTGAAGCAAGAACAGCAAGCTCAGGAGGACAACGCCAAGAACAATGCGGATCCAGCGATCCAAAGTGCCTACATTCTTTTTCATTTTCATAATCTCCTATAATTTCATTTTGGCAGCTTCCGGGGCAATGCTGCGGCGAAGCCTGCCGAATGGGTTATTCGAGACCGACGAGGATATCGCCGTCCTCGATTTTCACCGGGTATGTGTTGACGTCGTGTACATTCAGTTTGATAAACGCCAGCTTTCCGTTTGAAACGACCTTTCCGGTTCGAACGTCAAACGATGTTCCATGACGGGGACATGCTATGCTTGTTCCGTCGAGCGTTCCGTCGTAGAGAGAGCCGCCCATATGCGGGCATCGATTGTCGATTGCGAAACAAGCGCCGTCGACTTTCGTTAGTAGCAATACTTTGCCGTTCAGTGTGATCTTCCGCTTTTCGCCGTCATTTAGTTCGTCAAACCGTGCAACTTTTTCATACTGCATATCAACGTCTCCTTACTAATAACTTAAGTATACTACTAATCTATCACAGAACCGTGTTTAAGTCACAGTATATTCGCCTGATTTATCGTTTTTTGTGACAAAAGTACGCAAAAACCATTGAATTTGCGGTATAATTGAATCAATAAAGGGCGAACAACCACTACTGGACGAACCCGCGAAGGAAGAAAAGGAGTTGTAAGGAATGTTCAGCAAAAAAGTAACGGAGCTGTTAAACAGTCAGATTCAAAAGGAATTTTACTCGGCGTATCTGTATCTGTATTTTTCTAATTATTATGAGGAACAGGGACTGAAGGGCTTTGCCAACTGGTTCCGCGTACAAGCGCAGGAAGAGCGAGACCATGCGATGTTATTCATGCAATACATGCAAAACAACGACCTGTCGCTCACACTTGAAGCTATTGAAAAACCGCAAACGCCTCTGAACGAACATATCGACGCGCTGAAGGGAGCGCTCGTTCACGAGCAATACGTCACCCAGTCGATCCACAACATCTATGATGTGGCTCATGAAGCCAAAGATTTCCGCACCATGCAATTCCTGGATTGGTTTATCAAGGAGCAGGGCGAAGAGGAGACCAACGCGCAGGAAAACATCAAGAAGATGGAACTTTTCGGCACCGACAGCAAGGGACTCTATATGCTTGATCAGGAGCTTGGTGCCCGCGTGTACGCAGCGCCAAGTCTGGTCCTCTAACCACAATCGAACACAAACGTCAAACAGACCGTGGAATCTTCCACGGTCTGTTTCGCTATATCAATATGGTTACAGTTGTTTGTATGGGTATACTTTCGAGCGGTTCTGGTAGACGATGATATCACTGTTGAGGATTTTTCCGTCCTTGATGTCGACAGCATCAGAGATGACTTTGTTTTCGATTCCGCAGACTACATATTCCAAGTAAGGCAGCAGTGCTTTCGAAATTTCCCATGTAGCGCTGTTCCAAAGAAGCGTCGGCGTATGATCCACTCCGTAATACGTAATGTTGTCGAGCCGGATGACCGGACTTGCGAACGTTGTCGGACAGGCAAAGTCGAAACCCATCGCCTTGGAGCAGCTAACGTCGATGATCAGGCAAGGCTTCGTAAAGCGGGATGCGTCATTTTCGGTGACAAGTACAATCGGTTTGACCGGATTTTGCAGGATGCCGTTTACAATGATATCGACCGAAGAAAGCACATCAAGTATCGGCGTACGGCTTCCGTCCATATTGACGACGTCGAACCCACCCGATTCGTTTTCTACGAACTGTTTATAGGATATCCCCGGTATCTGATTTGCAACCAGCGAAGTCGGGCGTTGAGTGTATACCGCGATATTTGTTATGCCATGCGAACGCAGCGAGAAAATTGCACCGCGGCTGACGGAGCCGAAACTGATGACCGCCGCCCTGCGCACCGGCCCGAAGTTGCCGTCGATCCCGGCGACCTCCAAAGCATGCTGTACGCCGCAATAGCCTGCAAGTTCATTGTTGCGGCTGAAGGTATGGATCAGCTCGCGTCCACTTTCATAGTACATGTTTTCCCATGCGATTAACGTGAGTTTTTTATCGATCCCCAGCTGCGCAATATAACGTTGCTGCACGCTGTGCAGCCAGCCCCAAACAAGTGCGCCGTCCTGCATCTCCTCGAAATCTTCAATGACCGGTTTCGTAATTAAGACTGCACCGAAGCCGCCGAGCAGCTTTTTGCGCTCCAGCAGGCGGTTTCCAGTCATGGACTGAATATTATCATCACTCATGCCGAATGGTATGCCGTAACCTTTTTCAAAGAAAAGTTGTTTTCTGATGTCTTCCGTAATGCCCGCGATATGATTCGGGTGGATAGGGTGTCGTTTCTCGTTTTCTTTTCTGGATGTGCCGATAACTGCAATGTTCATAGATTGAATCTCCTTTGAGTACCTGGTGTGCCTGCTTGTTTCATATTCTCCTCTCAACGATTATTAACAGACGCCGTTTTAACGGCAAAAGAATGACATGTATAATAAAATGCTATCACAAACAGTCCGTTTCGGCAAGAAACGGACGAGTTTACCACAGCTAAGAAAGACAAGACACGGAAAGGAACATAGTGCGTCTTCGCCGGTAAGCCACACGCACGGTAAAGAGGGGGGGTTAAAATATCGGACAGCATGGTAAGAGAGTAAAATAGATAACCGGAGGACAAAATCATGCTGAAACAACGAATGCAATACGATGACGAATTCAAGAAAAATGCGGTAAAATTAGGTTATGCGAGTCCGAAACCGGTGCGAGCCGTCGCAGGTGATCCGGGTGTAGCCGTGAACTTGCTGTACAACTGGTGAAAGAAGTCCTTCAGCAAAACTTTTCGCCGGGTGATAACAGCTGAAGTGAACGTTTCTTTGAGAACCTGAAGAAGGAAACTGTTCATTGGGCGCACTTTCGAACGCGCGACGAAGCCGGACAAAAAATCTTTGCTTATATCGAAGGATTCTACAATACCAGCCGAGTACAAAAACGTCTTGAGCACTTAAGTCCTATGCAATGATTGACACGCTGAAATCAAGGCCTTCAAGCATCTGTTGCTTAGCAAACTGTCCGAAAATGTGTTATATTCCCATGTTTCTATTTATAAATGAAAATGGATCCGCCAAATTTGACGGATCCGTTTGTGGTCGGGGTGAAATTATAGGACTTAGAATAATCCAGCAATATCAATGATGTTGCTGGCAATTGGCAAGCAGCATTTCAAATTCCTTAGCAATTATTTTCATACCTTTTCATGAAAACAATATATTTAAGACCTGATCGGCGGAGAATCGCCGCTTAAAACAGCTGCGACTGAAGTCATTACAAATATTTTTTCAGATAAATAATATCTTCGCCATCCCATCTTGCATGGTATTTAATTTTACATGGTCTAAAATCATTTTTAATCACAAGCGACAGCATTCTTTTATTGTCGATAAAAACCGCAATGGAAACTGAATGAAATCCCTTTTCTTTAGCTTTATTGATAGCCAAGTCAATTAGTTGGTTACCGACACCCGAGCGTCTGTACCCGGCGTCTACGACAACTGACAGGATTTCAAAGCCTTCAATTGGATTTTCTACGGTAACCATAATAGCACATATTTCACCGTCCTCACCGACGGCAGTTTGATATTCGGTCCCGGAAGCGTCCGCGTCATGAAGCCATGCTTCCACTGCTTCCCTCGCGAAAGGCATTCCGGTAAATGATAGAAATTTCAGGTTTTCCGGTTCGTTGAATAACCGCAGATAAGCATTTACATATCGTTTTGCACTATGTAGATCCGACTTGCTGTCAATCTGGTTGAATGTAACAGCCATCATAACTGCTCCTAATATCAAAAAAAATTATGGAAGGTTTTATGTGCGTCAGTATAGCACATGATAATATAGCAATTATAACATGCAAGTTAAGCTGTAACAACAAAAAAGCCCGTTAAAACGGGCTTTTCGGTGGTCGGGGTGACTGGATTTGAACCAGCGACCTTTTGGTCCCGAACCAAACGCGCTACCAAGCTGCGCTACACCCCGAAAAAAATGGAGCCAATGTGGGGACTCGGACCCCAGACCTGCTGATTACGAATCAGCTGCTCTACCAGCTGAGCTACATTGGCAACTCGCACTTTTCAATTATAGGCAAACAGCACTTTGGTGTCAAGACATTTATTTGAGGAAAAAGCAATGCGTTGTTAATGTAGTATCTTGTGCTTGCTCGAATTATACCGAGCTTATACAACCGCTGGATAAAAGAATAAAATTTGCATTTGTTGGACCAATGAGGAAAGGTCAGTTGCATTCTGTTCGGTTACGAACGGAACAGCGCGGTCGTTTCATAGGAGCGCGGCTGGTAGTCTCTCCATTCCTTTGCATATTGAAAGGCGCCGATGACGGCAAGAACACCCGCAACGAGACCGAGCCAACCGGAAGGCGTACCGAACATAATTGTCATGGCAATCGTGTTGTACAGCGCATATGCAAGAAGCAGACATGCGGCTATTCGACTGCACAGCAGATGGATCAACAAACTGAGCACCAGCAAAATTATTGCATCGAGCAGGGCGTAGGCATTGATGTACTCAACTAGATTCGTCAGAGCGGCAACAACCGTTCCCGCTGCACAGACATACCCGATAATCGCTGCAGCAATGCAAAGTCGCCTTCCGTTTGAATAAGTTTTGAAAAATGAAGTCCTATCTAGCCCGCCGGGTGCGTCAGCCGGCGTAAGACGCTTTTTCGGTCGAGTCGCCGCAGGGCTGGCATCCGTGAGAGACGTGCCGCAGTGCGGGCAAAAGTTCTTTGCATCGTCGGGGAGCAGGTTTCCACAATGTGTACAGTATTGCATGCAACCTCCAATTGATTCATACAAATAAAAACAGACCCGGCACCAACCAGGCCTGTTATCAGTATAAAGTCATCCAACTTTCTTTTCAAGCTCCTCTTTTTCAAGAATCGTGTAAGCGATCTTTCCGACAAGCGTTTTTGGAAGCTCGCTACGGAACTCGATGTCGTACGGCATGGCATATTTTGCTACGTTTTTACGGCAATGTTCCAAAAGCTCCTCTTTCAGCGCGGGAGTCGGTAAAATATTCGGACGGAGCACGACGAATGCCTTTACCTTTTGCATGCGATAAGAGTCCGGCACGCCGATAACGCAGCTCATGAGCACCTTTTCGTGCGCGTCGATTGCGTTTTCCACCTGAGACGGATACACGTTGTATCCGCTGGTGATGATCATGCGTTTGATGCGCTGCCTAAAGTAGATAAATCCATCCGCGTCCATTGTGCCGAGATCACCGGTGTGCAGCCAGGTGTGTCCGTCCGCGTGCTTTTTCAGCGTATTGGCGGTCTCTTCCGGTTGATTGACGTATCCGATCATGACAGACGGTCCACAGAGACAAATCTCGCCTTCTTCTCCGTATGGTACCTCGTCGGTCGTTCCGGTGCGGACGATTTTGTAATATGTATCCGGGAATGGAAGGCCGATGCTGCCCTCTCGATACATATCGTAAGGCGTTAAGCAGCTTGCTGTCACGCATTCCGTTGTGCCGTAGCCTTCACGTACCTGAACGGTCGCGCCGTGGTCTTGCAAAAAACGGTCAAACTTTTTCTTCAACTCGATGGAAAGGCTGTCGCCACCGGAGAATACGCCGAGCAGGCAACTCAGATCGACGCCATCCATGTATGGATTCCGCGTGATGCCCTCATAAAGCGTGGGAACACCCGCAATGTAGTTTGGCTGTTCCTTTTTAAGTAGTTTCGCGTAACTTTCCACGGAAACGCGCGGCACAAGAATTGCCGTTACGCCGACCATCAGCATCGTGTGGATACATACGCCGAGACCAAAACCATGGAACATCGGCATTGCCGCGAGCATCCTGTTGCCGGGAACGACGCAGTTGCCCATTGCGCAGGTTTGCATGCCGAGCGCGTTGAAGTTGAGGTTGCTTAGCAATATGCCCTTAGTAACGCCCGTCGTTCCGCCGGAAAACAGAATGACGGCGGGGTCTTCACCTTTGCGTTCGACAAAGCAGGATTTGTCAATGCGTTTTGCACCGTTTAGGAAATCCTTCCACCAGAGAACGTCCGCGTTTTTCGGAACTTTCGGTACTTTGCGACCCTCGGTTAGTTTGTAGCCGAGTTTCATGAGTGGTTTCAGTGCATCCGCAACACTGGTGAGAACGAGCGTCTCGATTGTGACGGTTTTGCGCACTTCCTCAAACTTCCCGTAAAACTGATCCAGCGTGACCACTGCACGGGAACCGGAATCCTTGATGTAAAACGCGATTTCGCCGACGCTGGAGAGCGGGTGAATCATTGCGGCGATTGCGCCGATACGGTTGAGCGCGTAGAAGCATAACACGATCTGCGGACAGTTCGGCATGCAGAGCGTAACCTTGTCTCCTTCGCCAATGCCGACGGCGGAGAATGCGCGGGCAGTCTGATCGATCCTACGGAGCATATCGCGATAATCCATACCGTTTCCCATAAACGTGATGGCAAGCGTGTCCGGGTATTGTTCGGCAGCACGTCTTACCGCGTCGTACATGGAGTCGTCCGGATAGTCCAGGTGATGTTCCACATCGCCGTAAAACGCCAGCCACGGCGCCCTGATGTTTTGCTGATTCTCAGTACTCAATGTTCAATGCCTCCTTGGCCGGAATGTCGAGCAGCTCCGGCTCGGAAAATAGTTTTTTAAGTAGATGGATCGTCTTCGAAAAGTAGTATCCGTCGCCGATACGCTCGTCCAGCGTAATACCGAGGCTGAGTGCCGGCTTTACCACATAACTGCCGTCTTCGCTAAAAAACGGTTGCATGTGCTTTTCGCCAACGACGACGAAGACGGAGTTCGTTCCCCAGTTCGTCAGGTGATGATACCCTGCGTTAAGTTTGATGGATCCGAGGTTGGAGATGAACACCGTGCTATTGTACGGGTCTTCGGTCGCGATTGATTTCGGCATTTTCCCATGCGCGTCAAGCGCGAACAGAACATTCATGATAAGCTGACGAAGCCATTGCGGCGCCTTTGCGAGCGTATCCAGAATATCCGTCGTGTTGTCAGTGGTATCATGTGTGCGCAGGGTGTACACAAACGAGCATAGCTTGTCGTGCAAAACGTCGATCGCCGGTTTTTCGCTGTCCGGGTCGTATTTGAGTATAACGATGGATTCGTCGCCGTCGTCTGCAAATGCTTTTTTTGCAATCAGGGAAAACGAAATGTGTTCCCGGTCATAATAGCGTCCACCGATGATGAAGCGATTCATGCGCGGGCGCATCTCAATTGTCCGCGCAAGCGCGGCGAGGATTACGTGAAAGAATGTGTACTTGTATTCGGGGTTTTCCGCGTTTTTCTTTTCGAGATATGTTTCTACAGCGCTCATATCGATCAATTCCTGGATGAACGCTTCGTTGTCGGCGCGGTTCGGCATCATAAGCGGCATGAACGCATGCATCGCGTCAAGGTCGCGCACAAGCGTTGCGTCGCGCCGGTCGCCTCGGCTACGCTTCAACTTTTGTTCCATTATTCAATTCCATCCCAATCTAATAATTATTGAAGTATCAGTGCAAATAACGCCTAGAATATATATGAATTGCATAGAAATGTCAATGAAACGCGATCACGTCAAACGTTCAAATTGAATTTGAAGTACATATAGAATGTAGGAGCTCCCATGTACTTACAGGAAAAAGCAAGACGCATAGGGGCATAATGAATGGAAAAAGGCGAAGCGCTTTTTCGCTCCGCCTTGCCTAACAGTTTTGTAAGATTATTCCATTGAGGCTGGCTCAAGTGCGACAACGTCGTCGTCCAGAACGACGGCGACCAGCATCGACCCTCTGCCAGCGCGCGCTTCAACATGCACATCGTTTGTGTTTAGTGGCGTACGGCTGCCGTGTCGCTGTACGATAATGACATCCTTTGGCTCCGGCAGATGCATAACCGCGGCAATGCAGGTGCCGTTGGCCCCCTTCTTCTTCAGATCAAAGGATTTTAGCCCCTTGCCATTTCGTCCCTGCAAATCATATTCAAACATTGGCGAGCGTTTGCCGAAGCCTTTGTCTGTTATTGTGAGCAGTTCGCCGTCGTCAGGAAGCTGTGCGGCAAAGATTACCTCGTCGCCTTTATCAAGCTTGATGCACTTTACGCCGCCGGACACACGTCCCATGGACGGGACGGAATCGGTTGCAAAGCGAATGCTCATGCCGAGTTTCGTAATAAGCTGGATAGAATCGGCAACTTTCTTTTCCACGCCAAGCACATGGTCCTTGTCCCGCAGGCTAACGGCGGCAGTGCGTTTTGTGCGGACGTTGTAATCGGCGCACGGCGTACATTTGACGTTGCCATTCTTAAGATAGAAGTAATAATTGCCGTCCTCTTCGTCCGGGAACAGCCCGATGATCTGCTCGTTCTTTTCAAACGGCAACAGCGCGGCAAGGTTGCTTGCGCGCGTAGTCGCGCGTGTTTCCGGCAAGTCGCACGCAAGGATAGAGAGCATCGCGCCCTGATCAGTAAACAAACGGACGCGTTTGTTCGTTTGCGTTTCGATAACGAATAAAGGCTTGTCTTCCGAAACGGCCGTCAGCGAAAACGCCTTGGTCGGACAGCGGCGTACCTTAAGCCCTTCGCAAATACAAATGGTCACGTCCTCGACCACGGCGAGGTCTTCGCTTTCATCCAGCGGAGCGGTCTCTGCTGTGACAAACGTCGTTTTGCGCGGCGTGGCGATAAGCTCTCGAATTTCCACAAGCTCTTTTTTGATTAAGGTGATCAGCTTTTTTTCGCTGGCGAGAATACTCTGTAAATGTGCGATCAGCTTGATGATTTCGTCGTACTCTCGTTTGATGGTCAAAAGTTCCATGTTGGTCAATCGCTGCAAGCGCAGATCCAGGATTGCCTGCGCCTGAATCTCGGTTAGGCTGAATTTCTGCATCAGGCCGGTGCGTGCTTCCTTGGGCGACTTGGATGCACGAATCAGTGCGATGACCGCGTCGAGATTATCAACGGCGATCATGAGTCCGGCTAAAATATGCTCGCGGCGTTGCGCCGCGTCCAATTCAAACTGTGTGCGGCGCGTGACGACCTCGCGCTGGTGGCGGATATAATGTGCAATGACCTGTTTGAGGTTCATTTGTTGCGGTTTTCCGCCGGCGATAGCGACAATGTTGATGCCAAACGTCGTTTGCAGATCGGAATACTTGAACAGATACTGCAAAATACGTTCCGGATCGCCGCCTTTTTTCACTTCAATAACTGCACGCATACCAGTACGGTCCGATTCATCGCGAATATCTGCAATACCCGCGAACAGCGCCTTCTTATCCTGACTGATATTCAGGATTTTTTCAAGCATGTTGGCCTTGTTGACCTGATACGGCAGCTCCGTGATAACAATGAGTGTTTTGCCATTTTTCAGCTCCTCAAAGTGCGTTTTTGCGCGCATATAGACTCTGCCGCGGCCGGTGCGGTAGGCTTGATCGAGCTCGGAGGAATCGAGGATAAATCCACCGGTCGGGAAGTCCGGCGACGGGATGATCTGCATGAGCTCTTCCAGTTTAATACGCGGGTTTTCCATGACCGCAATGACGGCGTTGATCGCCTCGACCGGATTGTGCGGCGGGATATTGGTTGCAAGGCCGACTGCGATGCCGCTTGCGCCATTGACAAGCAGGTTTGGGAAGCGCCCCGGCAAAAGGTCCGGCTCTTTGAGTGTGTCGTCAAAGTTAAAGGAGTAATCGACCGTGTTTTTGTCGATATCGCGCAGCAACTGCATGGCGGCGGGCGCCATGCGTGCCTCGGTATAGCGCATCGCGGCGGCGGAGTCGCCGTCGATGCTGCCAAAATTACCGTGACCGTCGACAAGCGGCACGCACATATTATAGGGCTGCGCCATGCGTACCATTGCGTCATAAACGGAAGAGTCGCCATGCGGATGATATTTACCGAGACAATCGCCTACGATACGTGCACTTTTACGGTGTGGCTTGTCCGGCGAAAGACCAAGCTCCATCATGGCATATAAAATGCGCCTTTGTACGGGCTTCAGGCCGTCCTCGACGCGCGGCAATGCGCGTTCGAGAATGACGTGCTCGGCGTACGGCATGATGGACTGGTGCATGACTTCGTCCATGCTGCGCTGGATAATGGTTTCCAGCTTAAGTTGAATTGGTTTTTTTGCCATATCAAATTCCCTTTGCGTGTTCAGGTGAGAACGTTTGTTTTAACAAGACAGATTTTGCCGTCAGTCCTTGAGCTTTTCGTATGTTTCGCTCTTGGGTTTATTGAAGTTCGCGTTTTCAAAAATGTATTCCTTGCGAGACTGTACTTTATCGCCCATGAGTACAACGACGAGATGTTCGACGTCCGCCGCGTCTTCAATACCGACGCGGATGAGTTTGCGACCGTCCGGGTTCATGGTCGTTTCCCAGAGTTGCTCCGGGTTCATTTCGCCAAGGCCCTTGTAGCGCTGGATGGTATAGCCTCTGCCGACGGAACGCGTTGCGGAACGGAGTTCGTCGTCGTCATAGCAATAGATGCTTTTTTTGTCCTTTTGTACTTTGTAGAGCGGGGAGAGACCGATGTACACATGTCCTTCGGTGATAAGCTCCTTCATGTAGCGGTAGAAGAACGTTAGTAAGATTGCACGAATATGTGCGCCGTCCTGGTCCGCGTCCGAAAGGATGATGATCTTGTCATATTTGAGCGACGAGATGTCGAAATCTTCGCCGATGCCGGTGCCAACCGCCGTGATGATGGAGCGGAACTCCTCGTTTTGCAGTACTTGATCAAGCCGCTTTTTTTCAACGTTGAGCGGTTTACCGCGCAACGGCAGGATCGCCTGAAACTTGCGGTCACGTCCTTGCTTGGCCGATCCGCCCGCGCTGTCGCCTTCTACGATGAAGAGCTCGTTTCGGCTGTAGTCGCGTCCGGTACAGCTGGAGAGTTTGCCGACCAGCGGCGCGTTCTCAAGTTTGTTCTTTTCGCGTGCGGTCGCCTTTGCTTTGCGCGCGGCGGCACGGACTTTTGCGGATTTGATCGCCTTTTCCGCCATCGCTCCGGCAGTTTCGGCATTCTTTAGATCTTCCAGATAGGGTACGAGTTTTTCTGTGACTACGCTTTCCACTGCCGGGCGTGCTTCAGTATTGCCGAGTTTGGTCTTTGTTTGCCCTTCAAACTGGATGGTGCGCATTTTAAGCGACAGCACCGCGGTGATGCCTTCGCGGAAGTCTTCACCGGAGAGTGGCGCGTCTTTGTCCTTCAGGTAGCCGGATTTGCGGCAATAATCGTTCATCACCTTGGTCAGCGCGGCTTTCAGGCCCGTCTCATGCGTGCCGCCTTCGGTGGTTGGAATGTTGTTGACATACGAAAAGATGTTGTCCGCATATCCGTCGTTGTGCTGAATTGCGACCTCGACGAGGATGCCGTTGGACGAGCCGGAAAAATGGATCGGCGTCATATAAAGCGGCGATTTGTCGCCGTTTAGGTAACGGACAAAATCGCTCAGGCCACCGTCGAACTTATATTGCACCTTGCGTTGGTGGCCGGTGTGTTCGTCGACCAGTGTCATCTTTGTGCCGCGGTTGAGGTATGCCAGTTCGCGCAGACGCTTCGAAATCACATCAAAACTCATCTCGACGGTTTCAAACACACGCGCATCCGGCATAAATGTGATGGTCGTACCCTGTTTGCGTGTGCGGCCTGTTTCGGCAAGCGGGCCTTTCGGCTTGCCGGAGATAATCTTGCCGGTTTCATCCGGCTCGCTTGAAAACATCATCTCGTATAGCCGTCCGTCCGTGCAGACTTCTACCTTCAGCCACTCGGACAGGGCGTTGACAACCGACGCGCCGACACCGTGAAGTCCGCCGGAATATCCGTAGGAATCGTTGCCGAACTTGCCACCGGCGTGCAGCTGTGTGAAAACGACTTCCACGCCGGAGACGCCTGCTTTTTCATGAATTTGAACTGGAATACCACGCCCGTTGTCCACGACCGTTACGGAGTTATCGCGGTGGAGCGTCACGCTGATATCGCTGGCATAGCCGTTGGCGGCTTCGTCGATAGCGTTATCGATGATCTCCCAAAGCAAGTGATGCAGTCCGCGCTGCCCGGTCGAGCCAATATACATACCGGGGCGCATACGGACGGCGTCCAGACCTTCCATAATTTTGATTTTATCGACAGTATAATCCGATGACATAAAATAGCTCCCCGATTCCACACATCCGCCGCAAGACGGCAGGCGCGTGAAGTTTTTTGAAAATCGCAACGTTGGAAAACGCGTATAAACGCAAAGAATCCCGGTCGAAACCCCTGATTCATCGTGAAAACATTGGCTTCGCCCGGCGTTCCAAACGGCTTTTCAGCCATATCTAGCGGTTACGATACCATAGTATACCACACTTTGTGGTGATCTCAAATGATTTTGCTGCTTGCTAAGGCGGCCATAGAATGAGGCAGGGTGTTAATTTTCAGAAAATTCAAAAAAAATGGTGTGAAATTGTACAGATGTGGTGACAAATGGGGGAGAGTGGTGTATACTTTTCGTATTCCGTGGAGATGGCTTACCTATTTATAAAGGAGGATACGACACGCGTGCTGATCGGATCGTTTGAACATACGCTGGACGCCAAGGGCCGCGTGTTTATTCCGGCAAAGTGGCGGGAAACCGTCGGAGAAGTGCTGGTTGTTACGCTTGGATTGCTGGACACGCAGGATCGAAACTGTTTGTTTGGCATGACCGCGACGGAATGGGAAAAATTCTCCGAAAAGCTTGCCACATTGCCCGTTTCTGATGCGGGAGGACAGGCAATCCGCCGGAGGTTGTACTCCATGGCGGCTGCTTGCGAAATCGACAAACAAGGGCGTATACTGGTACCGGCGGCATTGCGTGACGCAACGGGTTTGGTTAAGGAAGCAACGTTGATTGGCGTTGGCGACCGCATTGAAATATGGAATCCGGATACGCTTGCCGACTATAACGCCGAAAGTGAAAAGAATTATTCCAACGCTATGACACATTTGGCGGAATTGGGCATATGAGTACAGAATTTCAACATATCCCCGTATTGCTCGACGAAGTGCTGGGTTTTCTTGCACCGGAGCGCGGGGGCACGTTTATCGACGGCACGCTGGGTGGCGGCGGACACGCGGAGGCGGTACTCCAGCGTTTGCCGGAGAACGGCAGGCTGATTGGAATCGATAGGGATTGGGAAGCCGTGCGTGCGGCGGAGGGTCGGTTATCTGTTTTTGGTGACCGCTTCCGGGTGCTGCATGGCAATTTTTTTGATATGAAACCGTTGCTGCTGGATGCGGGCATTACCCAGGCGAACGGCATACTGCTGGATCTTGGCGTTTCGTCGCATCAGCTTGACACGCCGGAACGAGGCTTTTCCTATAAGAATGAAGCACCGCTGGATATGCGCATGGACAAAGGCGCGCCGCTTTCAGCTTTCGACGTGGTCAACACGTATTCCGAAACCGAGCTTGCCCGGGTGATCTGGGAGTATGGCGAGGAACGCTTCAGCCGGAGGATTGCAGGACGCATTTTGCGTGAGCGAGCTGAAAAGCCGGTTGAAACAACGACGCAGCTGGCGGATATAGTAAAGGAAGCGATTCCCGCAAAATACCGTCGGGAACCACAACATCCGGCCAGACGGACTTTCCAAGCGCTGCGCATTGAAGTAAACAGTGAACTCAAGGGGCTGGATCGTGCAGTCGAGGATGCCTGCGATTTGTTGCAAAAAGGTGGAAGACTGTGTATAATAACATTTCATTCACTGGAGGATCGCATTGTAAAGCAGGCATTCAGGCGGTTTGAGAACCCCTGCACATGCCCGCCGTCCGCGCCGATCTGTATATGCGGAAAGGTGCCGAAAGCAAAGATCCTTACAAAAAAGCCGCTGATCGCAACGCAACGGGAAGCGGAGGAGAACCCCCGCTCAACCAGTGCGAAGCTACGCTGTATTGAAAAAATCTAGCGTGGTGGCGGGGCGCTTAATTATGCGCCGAAACAAGCCTGTGCAAGGCGGCGGAATCGAGGAGATGCGATTTGGATATTCGTTTCGACGAAGAACCGAAAAAGGGACAATCGCCTACTACACGATTGTATATGCCGAATAGGGATGACGAGCAGGATGGAGAATCCCGCCCGCAAAAAAACGAGGGCAGGAAAAAATCTACGTCCCTTGGCGCACAGGAGCCGCACATTCATGTTGAAAAGCCGGAATTGAATCCTCTTGCGAGGATCGGATTGATCTTGTGTGGCTTCATATTTGCCGGGATGGTGCTGTTTACCCTGACCGGGTATGAACGCATTACCCGCGCATACGCCGATATTAATACTCTCAACGATGAGATTGAGCAAACCAAACTGCGTATCAATGAGCTGGACGTTCAGATCGAGTGTGCAGTGACCATTCAGGATGCGCAGGCGGTTGCAGAAGCATACGGCATGCAATATCCGGAGCAGGATCAGTATGTGAGAATTGGCGATGCGCTCCCGTTCTCGGGTAGCAATGCGTCCCCACTCTCGGGCAGCGATCCCACTGCGGATACGACAACGGACACGACGACCAACGACGATACGACGACGCCCGACACGACGGGCGATACCGGCGATTCGACGGACGGGGGGGGCCAACCGTCCGAAGACGGTTGATCCTGACGAAAGGACGATCGATTCATGGCAAAAACGAAAGCTCCCGCACCAAAGATCAAGCGAAAACTTGTGCTTCTGATGGTGTTTGCGGGAATTCTGTTGCTGGTGCTGTCGCTGCGCCTTGCACAGGTCATGCTGATACAAGGCCCGGAACTGCAGGCAAAAGCAGAGTCCCAGTGGACGAGCAGACAAAATTTGACTGCACAACGTGGAAGAATAGTAGATTACAACGGTTTGGTGCTTGCGCAGAGCGGAACGGCTTACCGTGTTTTGGCGAACCCGCCGTTTATTGATGCGGACGACCGCGTTCGTATCGCAACGGAAGTTTCCGACATTCTCGGATTGAATTACGATTATGTGCTCGAGCGTATTTCTGATACGGATCGTCAGCAGGTACAGCTAAAACGACAAGTGGAAAGCTCCGTCATCGATCAACTGGAAGCGCTCCAGCTTGGTAGCGGTATCAGCTATACAACCGATATGAAGCGGTACTATCCCTTTGGACAGCTCTTTACGCAGTTGATCGGCTTTACCGGCATTGATACGGAAGGACAGACCGGAATTGAGGCCGAGTATGACAGCTATCTTGCCGGTGAGGACGGGCTGCTTGTCACCGAGGTCGATCGGAAAGGCAAACCGCTTTCCTACGGGTATGACGATTATATCGAACCGACGAACGGCTATGACATCACGATTACAGCCGACTCCGTAACGCAGTCTTATCTGGAAAAATATGTTCAGGAATGCTATGCGGCAAACAATGCCAGTAGCGTCAGCGGATTGGTAATGGATCCGAATACCGGCAAAATTTTGGCGATTTCATCCTATCCGGCTTTTGACCTGAACGATCCGCCGCGCGATGCGGTTACAGAACTGATGGCGATGTCCAAAAATCGTATTGTGACCGACACCTATGAAGCCGGGGACATGTTCAACTTTGTTACGCTGGCGGCAGCACTGGACGCCGGTGCCACGTCCATCGATCAAACGTATAAATGCACCGGTTCCCGCACCTTCCGACTGCAAAAGATAGTCGGCTGGGATACGACGAACCAGGGAACGCGGTCGCTTGAAGAAGCAATGCAAGTATCAAGCAGCACTGCAATGATGGACATTGCGGCGAGCACAGGCGTGAATGCGTTTTATGACTATATCTACGGTTTCGGCTTTGGCGAATCGACCGAGTGCGGAATTCCAAGTGAAGATACCGGCGAGGTTATCCACCGCAAGTATATCCGCGACGCCGATCTTGCGGAATTGGCTTTCGGACAGACGATTACGGCAACCTCGATCGAGATGGCGACTGCTTTCTGCGCGGCGATCAACGGCGGCATCCTGATGCAGCCGTACATCATCGACAACATCGCCGATACGGACGGCAACATCATTCAGCAGAATGAGCCGACGATTTTACGGCGTGTGGTCAGCTCGTCTACATCTGCAACCGTGCGCTCCATTCTCCAGTCGGTCGTAGAGGATGGTAACGCAAGCAACGCACAGGTGCTGAACTACACGGCTGGTGGCATTACCGGCCTTTCCAGAAAGTTTGAGGAAGACGAGGTTACAGCATCGCGCACGCGTGTGATTACGTCGTTCATCGGTTTTTTACCCGCCGACGATCCGCAGCTTGTCTGTATGATTGTTATCGACGAACCGCAAGTGCCGGTTATGGAGGCGCGCAGTCTCGCGGCGCCCTGGGTACAAAAAGTCCTTAGTGACCTCGTTCAGTACTATGGCATCTTGCCGGATACGACGACCGAGACGGTGACCGTTCCAGACGTGACCGGGCTGACGGCCGAAGACGCCGTTTATCAACTGTCGAAGAAGGGATTCGAAGCCACTATAATCGACGATGAGAAAACCGCCGTCGTATTATCACAATTCCCTGAGGCGAATACGGAAGCCGCGGATGGTTCCATTGTGGTTTTGTATACGACGATGACGACATTTAACGACAGCGGCGTATATAAGGAACTTGTTACGGTGCCTTCGCTGGTTGAGAAGCGCAGACAGGATGCGTTCGATAGGCTTACCGAGCTTGGTTTGTACCTTGCGTTCGACAAAACGCAGTGCACGGGACAAATCATCTCACAGTCGATCGATGAAGGCGAGAAAGTTGAGCCGGGCACGACAATTTATGTCGAATTCCCAACGCCAACACCGTCACCGACCCCGGATCCGGCAACAATCACGCCGACTCCGGATGCGACAGACAATACGCCGACACCACAGCCTGAAGGATAGACATATTTCGTTCGGGTTCGGCTGACTTAATCAGCAAAGAACTGTATAGTAATCTTTGAGATAAGAAATTCAGCAACCATGAGGGACAGGCGGCGCAGATGCCGCCGACAACGGGAGGATACACACATGCTGCTTTCGGAACTGGCAATGGCGACCGGCCTGCGCTATGAGGGCGCGGACACGGATGTTCAATCCATCGAGTACGATTCGCGAAGGGTAAAACAGGGAAGCATGTTTTGCTGCATCGTGGGCGCGTTATTCGACGGGCATACGTTTGCACAGGGAGCTGTGGAAAGCGGGGCATCCGCGCTGCTGGTCGAGCGGGAACTTCCCATCGACGTGCCGCAGATTGTCGTGAAAAATGCCAGAAAAGCAATGGCTGAAATGGCGGCGGCATTTTATGGGTATCCGCAACGCGAAATGATGATGCTTGGCGTGACCGGAACAAACGGAAAGACGACCACGACCTACATGGTAAAAGCAATCGCCGAACAGGCGGGCAGAAAGGTTGGCGTGATTGGAACGATCCGCAATATGATCGGATCCGAAAGCATCCATACGGAACGCACCACGCCGGAGTCAGTCGATTTATTCCGCATTCTTCGTATAATGGCGGATGCGCATGTCGATCTGGCTGTAATGGAAGTCAGCTCCCATGCGTTGGAGCAGTTCCGCGTGCACGGCATAAAATTCGACGTCGGTCTGTTTACCAACCTGACGCAGGATCATCTGGATTATCATAAATCATTCGATAACTATCTGCATGCGAAAAAGATGCTCTTCCTCAACAGCAAGAAGGCGGTTGTCAACGTGGACGATCCGTATTCAAACCGCATTATGGAGGGGCTGACCATCCCGATTTTAACGTTTGGCATACGTGACCGTGCAGACATCTCTGCGACTGATATAGACATTACGACCGATGGTGTACAGTTTGACCTGCATACGCCGGAAGGCGAAGTGTTGATGCATCTTGCAATTCCGGGGCTGTTTTCCGTGTTCAACGCAATGGGTGCGGTAGGCATGGCGCAGTCCGTTGGCATCAAACTCAGCGCAATTAAAGACGGACTGGAGTCGCTTCGCAGCGTATCCGGCCGATTGGAGCCGGTGAAAACGAACCGCGGCTTTTCCGTATTTGTCGATTATGCACACACGCCGGATGCACTGGAAAATGTACTCAAGACCGTTCGACAGTTTTCAAAAGGCCGTGTGATTTGCGTATTCGGCTGTGGCGGCGACCGCGACCGGGCGAAACGTCCCATTATGGGCGAAATCGCCGGACGTTTTTCTGAATTGGCCGTCATTACAAGCGATAACCCACGTACCGAGGATCCAATGGCTATCATCGATTCCATCGAGGAAGGTATGAAGCGTAGCGGAACGAAATATACCATCATTGAGAATCGTAAAGAAGCCATCCGGCATGCGCTTTCACTGGCAAAGGAAAACGACGTAATCATGATCGCCGGGAAAGGTCACGAAAACTATCAGGAGATCAATGGTACCAAATATCATTTTGACGACAAGGAAATTGTTGAAGAGCTCCTGAGCGAAATGTAAGGCAACAAAAATTCCGCATTCTTGTCCGACGGTATGACCGTGGGAGCGTCGAATGCGGAATTTGTATGTAATATGGGATAGAGCGCGCCTGTGCCGGACGGTAGAGCCCCCTGCGAGGGGATTGTTTCAGGTACGCATATGGAGTTATAATATCGCTATGTTTAAGATTCTTTTAACCGCATTAACCGCATTTACGATTGTGTGGCTGCTCGGCCCGCTGTTTATACCCATGCTGCATCGATTGAAGTTCGGCCAGATTGAGCGGGAACTCGGTCCGGAATCGCACAAAAAAAAGCAGGGAACGCCGACAATGGGCGGAATCATGACAATGTTTGCGGTTCTGGTTGCGTCGTTACTGTTCGGGGTGGACGGCATGGAGTTTGTTATGCCGACGCTGCTCGTGGTTTTTGCGTTCGGAATCGTAGGATTTTTAGACGACTTTATCAAAATTCGTAGAAATGACAATCTGGGCCTGCGTGCGTACCAAAAACTGTTTGCGCAGATTGTAATTTCCGTATTGGTTGCCGTATGGGCATATCGATCGCCACTGATTGGGTCGTCGCTGTATTTGCCGATTTCCGGCGGAGAATGGGACATCGGCGGATGGTACATTCCGCTTGTAGCATTTATGATGATTGCGGAAGTCAACGCCGTGAACCTCACCGACGGGCTTGACGGGCTAGCGACCAACGTGACGATGGTTTACGCGCTGTTTATGGTCGGCATTTTTGCTGTCATGACAGCACGTGCAAACCAAAACGGGGAACTGTTGCTCGGAACTAACTTCAACGGCATGGCGATCTTCAGCGCGGCGATCGTCGGGTCGTCGCTCGGCTTTTTACGATTTAACACGTACCCGGCAAAAGTTTTTATGGGCGACACGGGCTCTCTTGCACTCGGTGGCGCGGTAAGTATGATGGCGATCTTAAGCCGCTCCCTAATTATTCTACCGATTATGGGCTTTTGCTTTCTTGCAAGCGCACTTTCGGTCGTTTTGCAGGTTGCGAGTAACCACCTGAACAATGGCAAGCGGATGTTTAAAATGGCGCCGATCCATCATCACTTTGAGCTCAAGGGCATACCGGAGCCGCGTATCGTCGTTATGTATACGATTCTGACGACGGTGCTGTGCGCAATCTGTCTGTTGCCGTATCTGAGATAAAACCACGTTTGCCCGGATGAAACGCCGGGCGCGTTTTTTGGAGGCATAATCCATATGGAAACAACTCGCACAGCGTTGATCGTCGGCATGGCGAAAAGCGGCGTCGGCGCGGCAAAGCTGCTAAGCAAGAGCGGTTGGCGCGTGATCGTCAACGACAGGAAAACGGATATTCCGGGGTTGACGGATGCTCTTGCGGGGTTAGCGATCGAATACCGGCTTGGTGAAGACCCTGAGAACCTGTTTGACGGTGTTGAGCTGATTGTGATCAGTCCAATTATCCCGATGACGGTCCCGTTTGTCGTGGAGGCGAAAAAACGCGGCATCGAGGTCATCAGCGAAATCGAACTCGGCTACCGCTACGCGCATGCGGAGTTCGTCTGCATTACCGGAACAAATGGAAAGACCACTTGTACCGCGTTGACCGGCGAAATGTTTAAAAACGGCGGACGGCAGACGTTCGTGCTTGGTAATATCGGCGTGCCGATTACGGAACATGCGCTCGACACAAAAGACGGCGACGTGGTGGTCGCCGAAACCGCAGGGCTACAGCTGGAGGGCAACGTGCATTTCCACGCGTGTGCTGCGGGGGTATGCAATATCACGGAAGACCATCTCGATCATTTCGGCACGATGGAAAACTATATCGCGGCAAAGTGCAAGATATTCGATCACCAGACGGAAAACGACATTGCGGTGCTCAACTACGATGATCCGGTCGTGCGCAGCATGGAACGGCTAACGCCTGCCAGAGTTTACTATTTCTCGCATAAAAGCGAAGTACCGCGCGGCTTGTTTGTCCGTGACGGCATCGTCGTCTACCGCGATGAAATGAAAGAAGAACCGTTGATTGCCGCCGACGAAATCGGCATTCCCGGACGACATAACCTTGAGAATGCGATGTTGAGCGCGCTGCTTGCACTCGGTATGGGCATTTCGGCGGACGCGGTGCGTGAAACGCTGAAATCGTTCCCCGGCGTGGAGCACCGCATTGAATTTGTGCGGGAAGTTGATGGAGTTCGCTACATCAACGATTCCAAGGGGACAAACCCGGATTCGACAATCAAGGCGATTGAAGCCATGACACGGCCGACGGTGCTGATCCTCGGAGGATACGACAAGCACAGCGATTTTCACGAGCTGTTCGAGCACTTTGCGGGAAGCAAGCTCAAGGCGATCGTCGTTTTAGGCGAAACCAAGCAAAAGATACTCGATACGGCAAAGGACACCGGCTATCTGGGCTTTTGCCATACGGCGGCGGCGTTCGAGGATGCGGTTGCATGCGCGCGGTTGCTTGCCGAACCCGGCGACGCGGTGCTGCTTTCACCGGCTTGCGCAAGCTGGGATATGTTTGATAACTTCGAACAACGCGGCAGGGTGTTTAAGGAGATCGTCAATCAGATCTGATGATGGTTATACAAAAAAACAGCGGCATCCATTTGGATGCCGCTGTTTTTGTGAGCACCTATTCGTTTTCTATGTCGATATGGCACGTTTTCATAGCGGAGAGTGCGGTTTTGTGTCCTTCCGGCGTTGCACCTGCGCAGGCGGCGGCGTCAACGGTAATTTTTGCTTCCGGATAGAACGCCTTTATTAGAAGTGCGTTGCTGATAACACAGATATCCGTGCACAGTCCGACCATGGTGATCTCCGTCGGCTCCGCACCGTCCAGCAATTCGTGTATGCGCATCGGCAGACTGACACCGCCAAACGCATCCTTGGCGATCATGTGCGCTTCGTCCGCTACATTCTTTTTTGTAAGCGCCGCCCAAACAGCGGGGTTCGGCGCCCAGCCGTCGGTTCCGGCGATGCAGTGCTTTACGGGCAGTTTTTTGCCTTCCTGCGTTTCCAGATAGTTCTCTGTGTGCGTGTCCAGCGTGTAGAGAATTGTTCCGTCGAAATCAAGGATATGCTTTACGACGGACTCGACAATCGCCTGCGCTTCGACCGAACCGAGCGAACCGGTGATAAAATCATTCTGCATGTCCACGATGACGAGCAGTTTTCTATTTGCCTGTTCCATTGGTGTCTCCTTCAATCCGTATTTATATATTCAAAAGCAATTTATTCTTTGTTCGGCAGCTGTCCGGATACGATATAAAGCAGGATACCGGCAGCGATCGACGCGTTGAGCGACTCCGCCTTGCCGCGCATTGGCAAACGATAGCGTGTGCACAGCGACGCGACGGCGTCGCTGACGCCTTGTCCTTCACTGCCGATGACCAGAACGGTCTTGTGGGAAAGTACAGGCAGCGTTTCACTTCCTTTGAGATCACCACAGAGGGCAAAGAAGCCCTGCGCCTGCATATGACGCAGTTCCTCCGGTAATTCATTTTGCCAGACTGTCAGATGGTAAGTCGAACCCATCGCCGCGCGTAGCGTCTTTGGCGCGTAAGGATCGGCACAGGTGCTCGAAAGCAGAATGCCGACGGCTCCGAACGCGTCCGCCGTGCGGAGGATCGTACCGACATTGCCGGGGTCCTGCACGCCGTCCAACGCGACGATAAGCCCTGCCGGGTATTCGTTCGGTGGTGTGAGCGGCGGCGTTTCAACGACGGCGACAACACCTTGTGGCGTTCGACTCTCGCAAAGGGATTCCAGTACGCTGCGGCTGACCGTCAGCGTAACAGTATCCGCTGGCGGCATAAAGGCAAAACCATCTTCGATAAAGCAGGTTTGCATATGCGCGCCGGAGTCTATGGCTTCCCGCACGAGCTTTTCACTTTCGATTAAGTGCAGCCCGGTGCGCTTGCGCTCTTTGCGTAAAAGGAGCCTGCGCGCGTCCTTGACGCGTTCGTTTGAGCGGCTCTCAATGATCATATACGCGCGATCCTCCTTTGAAAATTTTTTCGTTAGGACTTCTTTGCCCGCCAGGCAAGCCATTCTTCCTTTGTGAGTGAATACATCGCTTCGTCGAAAACTTCTCCGTCGAAACGCAAAAATGCACGACGAATCGTACCTTCATAGACAAAGCCGCATTTTTCGATGACGCGGCGTGAGCGGTCATTGAACGTATAGTGCGCAACACTCAATATGTTCATGCCCGCCTCGGTAAAGGCGTATTCCATAGCGCGTGTAACTGCCTCGCTCATATAGCCGTATCCCCAGCAATCCTTGGAAAGCACATAGCCGAACATCCGTGCGTTCGGCAGGTTGCGCCATTTGTCGCTATGCAACCCAAGCGAGCCGATCATACGGTGGTCGCTTTTGCGTTCGATTGCCCAGACATTGTCGTCGGCAATAAACATGCGAACAATAGCCAGAGATTCTGCGCGGGTTGCATGCTGTTTCCAGCCTGCGCGCGGACCGACTTCCGGATCGGCGGCATACGAAAACAGATCGTCTGTGTCGAGTTCGGTAAAACTGCGTAAAATCAGGCGTTCGCTCTCGAGCGTTTGCATGAACAAGGGCTCCTTTACAATGGTTCCATTCAGTATAGCACACTTTTTTCAGATAACCACCGGCAAACGGCAATCGGAAGATGCAATATCAGGTTTGGCGCTATAAAAAAAGAACCGTACAAAGACGGTTCTTTTTACTGTCGTTTTTATGCGCGCGCTTTGTTGGAAATTTCAACCAACTCTTTGAACGCGTTCATATCGGTGATTGCGAGGTCTGCAAGCACCTTGCGGTTGATGTCGACGCCCGCGAGCTTAAGCCCGTTGATCATACGGCTGTAGGTCGTTCCGCACATACGCGCACCGGCGTTAATACGGGCAATCCAGAGACGGCGATATTCGCGTTTTTTGAGCTTGCGGCCCACATACGCGTACGCCATGGATTTCATAACCTGCTGAGAAGCTGCGCGATACTGCTTGCTCTTTGCTCCGTAGTAACCCTTGGCAAGCTTCAAAACCTTGCGGCGTTTCTTGACAGCACTGACTGCTCTTTTAATTCTGGCCATTTTTCTTTCCTCCTCAGCTGTACGGGATCAATTTGCGGATTTTCTTCTCTTCGCACTCGGCAATGTAGCCGGTCTGGCGAAGGCCGCGCAACCGCTTGGTGGACTTCTTGGTCAGAATGTGGCTTTTATAGGCCTTACCCCGCTTGATCTTACCGGATTTTGTCGTGGAGAAGCGTTTTGCCGCTCCGCGATGGGATTTTAACTTTGGCATTTTGTCGGTTCCTCCTGGTATTTCTTATACGTTTACTTCTTAGTGTCGCTCTTGGGAGCGAGAATCATGAACATGCTTCTGCCTTCCATCTTCGGCATCCGTTCCTTGATGGCGCTCTCGGCGACCATTTCGAAGAAACGGTTCATTACGTCCCGCCCGATCTCGTTATGCGTGATCTGGCGGCCGCGGAAACGGATGGAAACCTTGACCTTGTTGCCTTCAGCAAGGAATTTCGTGCAATTCTTTGCCTTGATTTCCATGTCGCGCACGTCGATGGTTGCGGAAAGACGGATTTCTTTCAGTTCGATGATCTTCTGGTTCTTACGTTGTTCCTTTTCCCGTTTGCTCATTTCAAAACGATATTTGCCGTAGTCCATGAACTTGCAGACGGGTGGTTTGCTGTTCGGTGCAATTTTGACCAGGTCCAGCTCCTTGTCGTCGGCCATTTTCTGCGCCGTGTGAATGTCCACGATGCCGAGCTGGCCGCCGTTTTCGTCGATTAAACGGACTTCCGGGTCACGAATCTCCTCATTGATCATCAATTCCGCGATAGCGATGGCAGAACACCTCCATAATACATAAAAATAGTGGGCACAAGTCAGATTGCACCCACACAAAACACCGTTGAATCATTGGTTGAATTTGTTGCTACCATGCCTGACAAACCGTCGGCAGGTGAGAAGCGGGCGCTTCTGCTTGAACATGACTATTATAGAGAAGCGTACCCGCCTGTGTCAAGTGTTTTCATCGGAAATACGTGAGAAACATGCAGATTTCCGGTGAAAACAGGAAATTCTTAGTCGTCCGCACCTTCAAACGCTTCCAGTTTGTCTTTCGGCGCGCCGGGTTTGCTGTCGCCGTACTTGGTCAGCGCAACCGGAATGATGGCGAGTGCTACGAACACGGCGGCATACGGGAAGAGCGTGTTGTAGCCGACATACTGCAGCAGGTAGCCGGAAACGATCGGCGTTACGATCTGTGCAGCCATGGAGCAGGTGTAATAATATCCCGTGTATTTACCAACATTGCCGAAGCGGGAGATTTCCCAGACCATCGGGAACGTATTGACCGTGACGGCCGCCTGTGCAAAACCGACCAAGGCAAACATAACGTACAACATAGGAGTAAAAGTTTGAGCGCCGAGAGCGCCGTAAATGAAGCATCCGGTGGCGAGCACAAGGCCGATGATGATGGTTTTCTTACGACCAATACGGGATGACAAGAAACCAATCGGAATATAGGAAACAACTGCGGCTCCGGTTGCCACAAGCAGACAGGAAGAGACGTTGTTGAGTCCGGAGGACCACATCGTAGTGGCATATTTGCTGAACGCTGTGGTGATCGCGTTATACCCAAAGAACCACAGCGTAATCGTAGCGAGGATCATGATGAGGCTGTTTCGGACTTCCGGCGGAAGTTTTTCTTTGCCGTCTACCTCAATGGACTTGCTCTGATCATCTTCTTCCGAAACACCGTAGTTGATGTCCTTCATTTCCTGGACAAGCTTGCGCTCCGGGACGAAGAACATGACGGTCAGCGCCGCAAGGATCATCAAAACGCCTACGGCAATAAACAGGTAGAAATAATCGGATTTTCCGTCCGCATTCGTAAAGACGAGGAAACGGAGTACAACGAGCGTAAATGCGCCGCCAACCGCGCCCATCAGGTTGATGATGGCGTTGCCTTTGCTGCGCAGCGGCTTTGGTGTTACGTCCGGCATCAGTGCGACTGCGGGCGAGCGGTAGGAACCCATGGCCAACAGTAAGAAGCCCAAGACGACGATAAATGTAATCAACGAAGCCTGATGGCTCCACATGCCGTAAGTATTGTCCAGTATCGGGATGAGGATCAAAAGAACGATTGCCGCAAGTGTGCCTCCGATGATGAACGGAATGCGTCGGCCGACCTTATCGCTCAACGCACCGAACAGCGGGATCAAAAACAACGCAACAAGGTTGTCGAGACTCATGATGATACCCGCGGGGCCGTCGCCAAGACCGTAGGTATCACGCAGAATCAGAGGAATAATCGTGTCGTACATCTGCCAAAATGCGCAGATGGAAAGAAAAGCGAACCCGACAAGGAACGTTCGTTTGTAATTTAGTTTCATTTACAGTTTCTCCGATTCGTAAGATTTATGCTGAAAAGAGGGAACCAAAGCCCCCTGTACGATTATATACATGGTATCGTATTTAGCGTATAATAACAATACAAATTCCAGTAAAATCCAACTTGGAGGACCGTTCATCATGTGGTTTATGATTGCCGCCGTTATCGTGCTTTTTACAATATGGTTGATTCTCATAATGCCTGCGCGCAGTTACAAGCAACAGCGTGCGCCGTTTCAGAACAGAACGTTTGCGCACCGTGGATTGTATGAAAAAGATCAGTCTGTTCCGGAAAACTCGCTGCCAGCGTTTGAAAACGCTGTGAAAGCCGGATACGGCGTTGAACTGGACGTCCAGCTGACAAAAGATAAAGTCGTTGTCGTCTTCCATGACGACGGCCTCAAGCGCGCCTGCGGCGTCGATGCACGGGTGGATGCCTATACCTTTGAAGAACTTCAAGCCTTCCCGCTTTTTGGAACAAACGAGCGTATACCGACGTTTACGGACGTTTTAAGCGTTCTGGATGGCAAGATACCCGTGATTGTGGAGCTCAAGTCGGGCGGTGACTGGAAACGCCTGTGTGAGCTGACATGGGAGCTGCTGAAAGAATACACCGGCGAGTATTGCGTGGAGAGCTTCCATCCACTGTTGGTTCGTTGGTTTTATAAAAACGCGCCGCAGATTTTACGCGGACAACTATCAGAAGCTTACCGTTATTCGAAAAACTCCATGCCGAAGTATCAGTCGATCATGATGAGCCGACTGCTGACAAACGCTTTAACACACCCGCAGTTCATCGCCTACCGCATCGGCCCGAAGTGTCTGTCCGTCCAGATTTGTGAAGCATTTGGAGCAATGAAGGTTGCATGGACAGCGCGAGAGACGGACGACCACGCGAAGCTGACGAAGATCAACGATTCGATCATTTTCGAGCATTATCGCCCAGGTACGCGGTATTAAGCTACGTTTTTTCATGTGCTGACGACGCGGTTTTTTAAAACATGACAAATAGCTGTCGGGTTCTCGATGGTAACATGTTGTTAGTTCATGAAAAGGAGTGCCGCAATGGAGCAAATTCGAGATTTTAAAAAAGAACAAAAGAACCTTTACCAACCGAAAACGGAACCGACAATTGTCGATGTGCCGCAGATGACGTTCATCGCAGTCGATGGGGCTGGCGATCCGAACGAGCCGGATGGAGCATATACTGCCGCGATGCAAATTTTGTACGCATTGAGTTACACGATTAAGATGAGCGAAAAAAGCGGCCATGTCATCGATGGATTTTTTGCATATCGTGTGCCTCCGCTGGAAGGACTCTGGCAAATGGCGGATGGTCGCCCCGGTGTTGATTACGGTAATAAGAGCGGATTCGTCTGGACGTCCATGATTCGTCAGCCGGATTTTGTCGACGGTGCGGTTTTCGGATGGGCTTGCAAGGAAGTAGAGCGAAAGAAGGGGCTCGATACGTCACCGGCGAGATTGTTTTTGTATCCTGAAGGTCTCTGTGTACAATGCATGCACATCGGTCCGTATGACGACGAACCGGCGACGATCGAAAGACTGGACGGTTATGCGGTACAAAACGGTTACCGGATCGATATTGACAGCGAGCGGCGACATCACGAAATCTACCTTGGCGATCCGCGGAAAACAGCGCCGGAAAAACTGAAAACCGTACTGCGGCATCCAATCGCCAAGCTGTAAAGAGTATCTTGAAATCAAAGCCTAATGATAAACAAAATCAAAAGCCTCCGCATTTGCGGAGGCTTTTGATTGGGATGGGATGGGAGGTAATATTGGGGGTCTGTCAGTCTTTGTCCTTGCTCTGATGATAAGATAACGCAAGCATGTGTATTCGCAATGGATAGAAAGTGAACTTCCTGTTACAGGAAAAAACGTCCGTTTTGCAGTAATTTCACGGTTGCTTACGGCGCAAATTTCGTAAGATTCAGCACCTTTATGGTGCGTCGGATTTTTCCGGTTTTGGCATGATAATTTGGAGGAATTTTGGCAGAATGACAAAAGATGTCCGGTTTCGCACAAGAATAATCGTAAAAACAACACTTTGATACATGCGATTTACGTTTTCTCGGAACAATATCCGACAAACAGGATGAAAGTTCCTGATATCTTTTTGTCAAATTGGATCACAAAAACGTCTTGCAATTTTTACTCGCATGTGTATAATAGTATGTGCACTCGGGGTTATAGCTCAGCTGGTCAGAGCGCTACGTTGACATCGTAGAGGTCGTTGGTTCGATCCCAACTAATCCCACCAATACGAGAGTGATCCTGCGGTGTTCGTTTGTTTCGGTTATAAACCCACAGAGTGACTTCGGGAGCGCGAGTTGAGAAGACAAGATCCGGCCCGTTAAGTGCGGGAAGTTCGCGTCAATCACAACGCACCCACCTGCCGAGAGGCGGGTATTATAGCAAAAACAGACGGCATCTCGGGATTCTCTTTATGCCATTGCGGAATTGTGTAATGGTAGCACCTACGACTCTGACTCGTATTGTCTAGGTTCGAATCCTAGTTCCGCAGCCAAAAAAAGCCCAAGATTCGGGCTTTTTTGTTTTTTGGTGGATTGTGTAATATAGAGTACGGTTTACTCCATGTGTCAAGCGAAACTTCCGGCAGAATCAGGATCGTTTTGTCAGAGCATTGCCCGCGGTTTGCACGATGAATAAGACGACTGCAAACAGGGTGACGCATAGTCCGCGATACTGAAACCACATATGATCATACGAAGGCTTGGCTGTGGCGGCAATCCAGATTAACGGCAAGAGTCCGACAAGCAAGTATGAAGCGTTGGAACGAAAGACGCTTGCGTCCGGCTTGCGTGCAATCATTAAGATCGTGTAGGCAATCAATATTATGGCTTCCAAAACGAGTGGGACAAGGTCGACTATATTGACGGCGCAATAGAACAAAGCAAGTGGAATATATCGCGCGCCGTTGGTATCTGCCATCGGTTCAACCAGCCACATCTTCACACGGTCAAAGGCATCCATAAATGCGTTTTGCGACGTAAACAAGGTAGTAAGGGCAAGCTTTGCAAGCCACATGCAAATGTAAGCGACAAACCATGCCGCGAAACAGTGCAAAACTATTCGTGCTGTGGAGGAGAAGTGGAAGTCCCAATCCGGTTCATGCTGGTAACGCAGCAAAAGCGCCAGCATCGGCAGACCGAATGTAAGGATAGGAACCGTATAAAAATCAAAATACTGCGTAGTGGCGCCTATGATGAAAAAGAGTATAGCTGCGGATAACTTTTTAAACGGTAACGCAAGCACAAGAAGCATGCCGATGAATGCGATAAAGAAGCAGGTTGCATATTGATAACTCGCCGATATAACGACGGGATTCATCTGGGAAACGGCAAACATAAAACCAAGTGCAATCCAGAACGAGCCCGTTTTTCGATAAAGCTGTAAAATAACCGCGCCAAGCAAAAGATAAAAAGCCCACTGAATACACTGGCGTGCATCGGTATAGTCCATAATGGCAAGCATGGGACGCACAATGGCGCGAAAACCCATCCAGTAGCGGCTGTAATAAAAGTTTGGCTGTTCGTTGTTTTGAACGGCTTGCTGAATTTCAGAAAAGATGGAACCGTCCGTATAAGAACTCTCGAACGACTGCCAACCGGGATTTTCAAAGATGGAAGCCGGTGAAGCCAGCGTATCCATATAACAACTGTGTACGAGGATTCGGGACTCGGAGTAGTTATCGAGTTTGCTTCTTGGATGTCCCGCATAAAGGACGCCGGGGCTGATGCCCTCCTCGATCAACTGATCCATTGACGACACCGTGTTGCGCTGAACGGTATCCTGCGGAACAAGACCGGCGAGAAGGAGCAGCAAACAAGCAGACGCAATAATGAAAAGAAATATCCAGATATATTTAAAAAATATTCTCATGCTACCCCCCGGGGAAGATTCAGATGTATTGCATTCCGTAAAACAAAGAATGTACGATAATCACTTACAGTTTATGTTGCTGGCACAAGCAAAATGCTACCATCATCTTGCTGAACGACTCGATAGAAAGTCCGGTTGGTAATATCGCCCGTAGAAACAAACAACGATCCCATCATTTCAACAAATGTACTATCGCTTGTGTGAATATATACATAGTCAATTCCACTATCAGCAATGTATTGCGCCCAGTCTTCTGCGGAAATGGAAGCGGTGATTTCATCATATTCGTCGGCGGGATCACCAAAACTCCATACGTAACAATAGTCGACTTTAACCGGCATGGAAAGGTATTGCATGACGTGCAAATCCATCCCGGAATCCCCTTGAGAAACGAAGCAAATGCGATCATCCCTAGGGTTGATACGGAGCTGATCGATTTGCGTCTGTGCTGCAACAAACGGTTGGCGGACGGCCATCCGGTCGCTGTAGCTGCTAACGAAATCGAAACTTTCGTTAATTGGTGACAACGGAATCAAGCAACACAGAATAACGGACATTAATAAGGCTCCGCTTCGTGGTTTTTCGGAATCGATCAACAATCCGATAAAAACCAGAAGCATAGTAACGAGATAACTCCCCATATATCGATCAAGCGAATTCATGGAAGCTACTAGCCTCGGTGCAAAGAATAGTGCAATTGCGGAAACAGTCATGAGGTAATAAGCGAAAAATCCGAGAACCGTGCCGCCAACGAGAATACAGTGGCTTGCGTGTCGTTCGCTTCCACGTACTTTTTTTATTGCGAACAGTCCCGGTAAAATTGCAATCGACGCGATAGAAAGAATCGACAATGTCAATACACCCGTTTTTTGATCGGCAAACAAGAGCGTAACCGATGTACGAATCCCCTGCAGCTGATATGCTTGTAAGCCGCTGAAAATGTTGCTAATCGAGTCTGACGACGCTGCGGTGTTGACCGCCAAGATTCCGGGTAGCGCAAGCCGCCAGGAGATGAAAGCGTAAAGCATCACGAAAATAATTCCTGAAATCATGATGATCCGCTTTCGTAAGGGCACTTCTTGCAAATGGAGCTTTTTTTGTTGAACAAATACAACATCTACCAGAATAATTGCAAGCGCAATGCACGCCAATCCGATGCCGACAGGCTTTGTCATGGAGAGCATGGAAAACCCCGCAGCTACACTCAGCCACGCAAACGTACCCTTTTCACGATCTACAAAATAGCTCAATAGTATATAGGCGGCGAAAGCGCCAAGCAGGCAGTCCACATAAAGTGTACCGAATTCACCGGGGAAAATGATCAGCGGAATCAGCACGAGAATACCGGCTAGCAGAACGCCGTTATACCATTTTTTCCAGCTTACGGTGCGGAACGCCGGAAGCAGCAGGGAGATTAACACGACGTTTTTGGCGAAGTAGGCGACTGGCTCAGAGAATCCGCCTGAAAACTTCATGAAGAAGTAACCCATCATCGGCTCAAACAGCGGGTAATCAACGATTGTGACGATGGATCCGAACGAATACCCCTGTGTATCGCTCAACCAAAGTGCACGCGTGGCGGTGATCCACTGTGTGAATTCGTCCCACATGCTGGCAATCGTGTTGCGATTCAGGAAAAAAATAGCACCCGAAAGGAGCAGAAACGCCGCAAACCCCGGTGTAAACAAGCGCTTCATAGCGTCAGGATTTTTCTTTCGGACCGTACTGACAAGAAAATAACCGACGGAAGCGACGGCAAGGATAGTGATGACGGGAATCACACCGCGCAGCCACCCCGCAATAAAGAAGGTATGCAAAACCAAGAAAACAAGACAAATTGAAAGAGGGAGTACTTCCTCAAAACGACGATTCAGAGCAATAACAAAAAAAGAACTGAGGCTGACAAGCACGATTAATCCGATAAATACCATGGCACCCTCCCGCCTCAATGCGAATCAAATTTTGGAGTTAATAAGAAGAACTTTCGACTCAATATAGCATGATCACACGGTTTTTTCAAGACGAACCCCGTACCCGGAGACATGCGTCAAGCCGGACTCGACAAACGCGCGGGCAATGTTATAATATTGTATTATTAACAATGAAAGAAAGATCGATTCAGAATACTGAACCGTGATTGGAGAACGAATTGAAAATTTTATTTCTGAATTTGCCGTATCCATTTGAAATCAGCCGTGCGAGCCGCTGGCCGGAAAAAACGAAGAGCGGAACACTTTATTATCCATACTGGCTATGTTATGCGGCGGGCGTTTGCATGGACCAGGGTTTCGACGTAAACGTAGTCGACTGTATCACAAAAAAGCTGACGGTCGATCAGACGGTCGAACTGGTTCGCGGTGAGCGACCGGATTATATCGTTTGTGAATTGACGACGCCTACCTGCGGATTTGACTACAAGACGGTCGAGGCGCTTAAGGCGACCAATCCCGATACAACGATCATCGTAGGCGGAACACACGCAACTGCATTGTCTGAAACGGTTTTGCAGGAATGTGAAGCAATCGACGTTGTTGTACGGCAAGAGTATGATTTTACAATTGGCGAGATTGCGCGGGCAAACGGCGACCTGTCCGGATTGCTCGGAATTACATACCGCGAGGACGGCAATATCGTCCGCAAAGCCGACAGACCATGGACGGAGGATTTGGACACGCTTCCGTTCGTTTCAAAGATTTTTGAGAAATTTCTGAATCCCGCCGACTACTGTTATGCGTTTGCGCAACGGCCGATGATTCAGGTATTCAGTGCGCGCGGGTGCCCGTTCCAGTGCAATTTCTGCTCGTATCCTGAGACGATGAGTGGGAGACGTTTTAGGCTGCGCAGCGTGAAAAACTTTGTCGACGAATTGCAGTACATCAATGATAAAATGCCTGAAATTCGCGAGATTTTCATCGAAGACGACACGTTTACGGTCGATTCAAAGCGTATTATCGATATCTGTAACGAAATTTTGGCGCGCGGACTTTCGATCAAGTGGAGCTGCAACACGCGTGTAAGCCTGCCGGACGAAGTGATGGCTGCGATGAAGGAAGCAGGATGCCGGTTGCTCGTCGTCGGTTACGAAAGCGGAAACCAGCGTGTTCTGGACGAGACCCGCAAAGGCATTACACTGGAAGAGTCGCTTGCGTTTGCGAAAAACGCAAAAAAGCACAAGCTAAAGGTGTTTGGCTGCTTTATGATCGGATTGAAAGGCGACAACCTCGATACGATCGAAGAAACGTTCCAGTTTGCAAAAAAAGTATATCCCGACATGTGCTTTTTTCAGCAGGCCGTACCATTTCCCGGCACGGCGTTTTATGCGTGGGCTAAGGAGGAAGGATATCTTATCACCGAGGATTACTCAAAATGGCTGAATGCGGATGGATATTTAAACTGTCTGGTCGACTATCCGTATGCAAATCACCATGAGATCGAAAAATTGCGCGATAAATTGATGAGCCGGTATTATTTTTCGTTCACTTATATCGTGAAAACATTCCTTGCCAATTTAACCTGGCAGGAGTTTGTTCGTAATGTGCGCGGTGCGGTTGCTTATGCGGCGTTCCGACTGAAAAAACTCGGTGGGCACGATGAGTAGATCAACGATGACGGCGGCTTTGATTACGCCGTTTGCTATGGGAAACGCAGGTACGGCGTTACAGGCATACGCCATGCAGGAGCTTGTTTCCCGTGCCGGGTATGAAAGCGCGATCATCAATTATGTCCGGGAGCGGATTGAGCCTCCATTCCGGCTCGAGAACTTGAAAACCCGTGGACTGAAAACCTATCTGATGGCGATCGCCGGACATCTGCTGCGACTGCCGAAACGGCATGGATATGATGAGTTTGTTTCACGATTTCAACTGGCTCGTAAAGTCGGCAAGGATGAGCTGCACGAGTTGCAGGACGACTATGATTTCTTTCTTGCGGGAAGCGACTGCATTTGGAACGCGGACGCATTCGGCATTGAAACGGCATTCTTCCTTGATTTTGTCGAAGACGAAAGTCGTATCGGGAATTTTGCCGGCAGATTTGCGATGGATGCTATCCCGGCGGAGCTGAATGACACGTACACGAAATATCTATCCCGGTTCTCAACGATTTCCGTACGCGACGAAAACGTGTTCGGGTTCGTCCGTGCGTTGACGGGAACGGAGCATAAACTACCTAAACGCTGCTCTTGCAGCTGCAAATGAACGGATTGGTAAAACCGATGAAGAAGGCCACTAACGGAATCAACCGTAAGGGCGTTGTTTGGAATATGCTTGGCAGCGCCATGTTCGGTGCAAGCAGCGTATTGCTGCTTGCGCTTGTTAGCCAAACGACAAACGAGGCGCAGGCCGGCGTGTTCAGCGTCTCTTTTTCCACGGCACAACTACTCTATATGATCGGGTTGTTTGGCTCCAATCATTTCCAAATGACCGATTATGCGGAACGATATAATTTTGCTTCTTACAGCGGATTGAAAATCATTTCTTCCGGATTCATGATGGTCAGTGCTTTCCTTCTGACCTGGATTTTGGGGTTTGATGCAGAAAAAACAATTTTAACGCTGCTGTTGACGTTGTATCTGCTGTTCAGTTCGGTAGGCGAGCTGTACCAGAGCATGTTCTTTCAAAAGAACCGGCTTGACCTTTCCGGGCAGTCTATGTTCTACCGGACGTTCTTCTCTACAATGGCGTTTGCCGTAGTGATCCTTTGGATACGAAACGTCTATTGGGCGACTGCGGCGCTGATTGTAACTGCGGCCATTGGGTTCTGGATTTGGGCGGTACGACCTTCACACGATTTCCTTCCGGAGCGGGAGAAAATTTGCTGGAAGGACGTTCGGCTGCTTGCACGCGATTGCATGCCGCTGTTCATCAGTGTGTTTCTTATGAGCGCAATCATCGCGATTCCGAAGTATGCGGTGGATCATTATCTTCCTGATGTGCTGCTTGGTATCTACAGCATGGTGTTCATGCCGGTGCAGGTGATCAATCTCGCTTGTAGCTTTATTTTCCAACCGAAGCTCAAGACAATTTCGGACATCATGAATGCAGGCGATCACAAGCGACTTTATCAATTGCTCGGCAAGATGGCCGTCGCAGTATTCGGCATGGTCGTGCTTTCCATGGCGGCGGGATGGCTGATCGGCACGCAGGTACTTACTTGGTTTTACGGTATCGACTTGACGGGATATCGCGTCCAACTGATGGGTGTTTTGCTCGGCAGTGGCCTGTTTGCTTACAGCCACTTGCTCTATTATGTACTGCTCATTATCCGGCGACAGAAGAACCTGCTTGTCAATTATGCACTGACAACCGTGATCGCGCTTGTGTCTTCCTATCCGATGACGGCCCTGCTCGGGATGGACGGAGCGATCGCCGCTTTTGCCATCACGCATGTTCCTCTCATCGCCATTCATTTTACTTCGCTCCGGCGTTCCTTGCGCCGGACGCAGTGAAAGGAACCCGGTCATGCTCTGTGACCCGAAGGATTGTACCGGCGGTCAGACTTGTGCACAGTGCTGCCCGAATGACAGTATCACTATGGTGCCCGACTTGGAAGGGTTCCGCGTGTCGAAGATTGACGAAACACGCTGTACAAAGTGCGGCCTTTGCGAGACCGTCTGTCCACAGATCGTGCAAAGGAGGCTTGTACCTGGGGAACCGATTTGGCAATACGATTTGACACAGAGAGCGGTCCGCACTACTGCATTTCAAATCTCGATCCCTATCAGCCTGCTTTGGCAGATCGTATTTTTGCCATGATGCCCAATCGTCTTAAGCGGCGCGCAAAGCGAGTCAGTAAACTGCGCAAAGGATTACACGAATAACGCCACGAAACGAAAGGAATTCAGCTATGCCCGCAATAACGGTTGTTGTCACTGCGTATCGTCTTGAAACTTGTATGGCATGTTGCCTGGACGAGCTGCTTGCTCAGACGATGCAGGATTTTAACGTGCTTGTCGTGGACGATTGCTCGCCAGACGGAACTGTTGAAATTGTGCGAGGCTATCAATCACGCTACCCTGATAAGATCCATGCGCTTTTTTTACCCTGCAATACAGGGAGCCCAGCACGTGCACGAAATGCAGCGTTGGACAGCGGAATGATCGACGGTGAGCATGTGGTTTTTCTCGACGGGGACGATCATATTGAAAGTAACTTCTTAGAAGTTCTTTTTCAAGCAGTCAAAGAAAACGATGCGGATATAGCGATCTGCGCTTACGACCGGATTGATGCCGGAACGGGACGCATCCTTTGCCATGAACTTGAATGGTTAAAAAAAGGAATCCAACTGCCGCCAAAGGATGATGCCGCAGGGTTTTTGAACAGTGCGCTTTGGAACAAGTTGATTCGAACGGAGAAAATTGCCGAGATGCGGCTGCCCGATTTCCGTGTCGGCGAGGATTTGTGCTTCAGTTTGCGTATCTTATCAAAATGCCAACGTGTCGCCTGCGTACCGAATGAATTGATCCACTATAAAATCTGGAACGGCTCCGTTATGACCACCACCCGTCCGGAAGACGGACAGGCTTTTGCCGAAGAGCTCGCCGCAATGTATCGTTCCGCCGACGAGGACTGGAAGCACGTTTTCGCGCTGGTTTCGTTTCTCCATATTGGTTTATCGATTCCGCTGCGCATGGCGTTGTCAAAAAATGTTAGATTGCGAAACCATTTGCAAAGCACACGTGGTTACATGAAGAAGGAATTTGGGTTATATCGCTCATGCCGTTTTCTGAAATTGCGCTCGTTGTCAAGGCGTGGGCTGAAAGGGGTCGCAATCTGGTTTTGCGTGATTGCATATCGCTGCCGGTGCTTCTTGCCGATTCTGCTGACGTACCGCGCATTTTCGCAGTTGTTCAGGTTTGAAATAAAGTTTTAGGATATTATTGTTGCGCACGCGAAGCAGTGCTGCTCTATTGACATTGAACGGGTATTTTTCTATAATTTGTTATGATGATAAATAGGGTTTTAGCCATAATTCCAGCATATAATGAAGAAGCAAACTTGGAAAATACGCTTGCTCCTTTTTTATGTACAGACCCGCTTTACGATTATGTGATCGTAAACGACGGGTCAAATGACGGCACACTGAATCTTTGCCGCGCACACGGGTGGAATCTGATCGATTTGCCGGTGAACACGGGGTTAACATATGCCGTGAAAGCCGGCATGATGTACGCTTATGAGCGGGGTTATGGCTATGCAATTCAGTTTGACGCGGATGGACAGCATGACTTTGATAGTATTAAACCGCTTTATGAAGCTGTCCGCTCCGAAACGTGCGATATTGCAATCGGAACACGATTTTTAACGCAAAAACCACCGTTTTCACTGCGTGCGGCTGGAAGCAGGTTGATTTCGTTTTTAATCAAGACTTCGTCCGGCCAGTGGCTGACCGACCCAACATCCGGCATGCGATTATTCAATCGCCGGATGATTGAACTTTATGCGAGACACCCGAATATCAATCCGGAACCGGACACCATTGGATACCTTATGCGCTGTGGAACCCGCGTGAAGGAATTCCAGGTGCAGATGCATTTGCGAACGGAAGGCGAAAGCAAATTTAACATTGGTTCGTCAATCGACTATATGATAAAAATCATTGCATCGCTTGTATTTGTGCAATGGTTTAGGAAGAAGGAGCCGGGACTATGACGATTACGCTCCGCATTTTGCTAATTGCAGCATCACTGGTTACACTGTTTTTTACGATTTATAAAATTCGCCAGGCGCGTATCGATATTAGCGATACGGTATTCTGGATCGCATTCTCGGGGCTTTTACTGTTGATAAGTGTTTTTCCGGGTATTATGAGCGGACTGGCAGACTTCTGCGGGGTGCAGTCGCCTGTCAACATGGTGTTTTTACTCACCGGCGCAGCGCTTGTGTATAAAAGCTTCACACTGACTCTAAAGGTATCCACCCTTGAACTCAAGCTGAAAACGCTAACGGCTTCCATTGCGGTAAAAGAAGCACTCCACCAGGAAGAGAATGACGACGTTGAACCGACCACCGAAAACACGCACAAGGACGATTGACGGCACTCAATCTCCAACAGAGGAAGAAACGGCGCTCTGATACGCGCTTTGTGCTAATTCCAAACAGGAGTGAAACCGCATGACCTTAAAAACAACGGTATCGCAGCAAACCAACAAAAATTATCCTGAAAAGCAGGTGCGTTTATTGGGCGCACTGTTTTTTATTTCTACAATTGTGCTGGTTGGCCAACTGGCAATGGTTGACTACCTTGAAAGTACGCGCATGACAGAAATAGCGATGATTCTGCTGCGTTGCGTAGCAATCGTCGCCGGTATTACATACGTTTCCTATCGCGGGAAAATTATTATTGCGCTGCGCAAACATGTGCAGACTAAAGAAAAAATCATTGCGATTATATGTGCGCTTGCCGCATCTTTTGGAATCACACGCTGGTTCGCCGATGCGTTGTTGGATTTTTCGGAGCAGGGCGACGTTCGTCTAGGGTTGATTGACGCGCTGGTTCCCCGCGCTGCGGCGATCGTTATGCTGATATTGATCGGGTTGCTGGCTGCCTTTGCGCTTTATGTTCTGCTTGCACTGTTGGTTCGAATCATTCGCGAAGCACTCCGCGAGCAAGATGCATTTCGCTTTACAAGGAAACCTGTTCGCGAAAAACGCGCTTATGTTTGGATCACCGCAATTGTGTTGGCATTCATTTCTACGGTCGTCTGTGTATTCACGATTGATAAAGGTCAAAACTGGGGGCCGGATTTTGCGCTCTATATCAAGCAAGCAATTTCAATTGCCGAAGGTCGATTTTCTGAGATATATGTGGCCTGGGGCTATTCTGCGATCCTTTCGATCGTGTATCGCCTGGTGGGCTTCGATACGATCACATTTTCAACGCTCATCTATTACAAGATCCCTGCAATTATTTGCATGGCCGCTGCGGTCGTGACGCTACAGTTTTATTTCAACCGACGTTTTTCTCTGAAGTGGGCGACAGCACTCACATTTGTGTTTGCAGTCAATCCGATGTTGATAGAGCTGACGAACAGCATTATATCCAACATTCCCCATTTGCTGTTCAGCATGCTGAGCATTCTCTGCATGTATAGGCTGTTTGCGAGCCAAAAGCGTAAGGAACAGATTGTTTACGGCTTGATGGTCGGTGTATTCATCTGGTGTTCGGATGTGATTCGAGCAAACGGGGTAGTTTTACTTCTAGCGCTTTTGTGTATGCATGCAGTTGCGCTGCTTGCCCGCCTGTTCCGTAAGAATCGCGTGATGTCCGAACTTGGAGAACAAACTCGCGTTGGTTTTCTACCTGCACATGTATTGCCATACGTTGTTTTCCTGATACTCTGGGGTGTGACATCTTTGATATTGCCGGACAAAGGAACGGAGGTAAGCCTTCTGGAGCGGGCAACACTGGCGTCCGTTTGGTCGAACATTGTGTACTACAAAACGACTCTTACAACGTTCATATGGTCTATTACACGCTCCAGTCTGCCGTTTTATTCACTTGCGTGGTTGTGGGTGCCGCTTATGGTGATTGGCATCAAACAAAGTTTGAAGCGGGATTTGTTGTCATGCATCTATTTCGGTGGCACGCTTTTGCTGTTGTTTTTGCTGGTTTTTCGCCAGGGAGTCCGATATTTGCTACCGGTACTGCCGATGCTGGTCCTGTTCATCGCTATCGGAATACAATCCGTTGCAATGGCTGCAAAGAAGCTATTTGGGACGGCTCGCTTCGACAAGGTGCTTGTCTGGCTGGCTGTTGCGTTTATCGTACTGAATTTGGGATGGGCCGCTGCTTCCGGAGCAAGGACGAACATGGAGAACAACCGCGTGTTTGATGCGATGTCTTATAGCGAAGATGCCAAGGACGTTTACCGTTATATTCAGGAAAATACGGAAGACGACGCGGTCATTGCATTTAACAAACCGCGTGTTGTGGCAGTCAATACAAACCGGGTAAGTTTCAACGACATCTCACTTGCTGATGATGGATTGCCGGTGTACCTGCTGATTACTGAGGATGAATATGCGGAACATCAGGTAATTGATGAATTTGACAGTATTTCAGATATCGCCGAATTCTATGACGTTGGATTGACAAAGGTTTATGAAAACCCACGGTTCCAGCTATATATGGTGACCGACACTACTGATCCCGACAATTAAATCGACGGCATGATAAAGCAGATGCATGCCATTTGCGTTTATCGTCGACGGGCGAGAGACAATACGCTTGGAAGATCAGGACGTCTATAGAAACAGACGGCGCATGATTGTAGCTTTATTGTCGGTTTTTCATAATTGGGCAGATGCAAGTAATGAATTGTTGCTGCAAGCACCATAGCAGGGCTTTCTGAAAAAGGAATGAATTTCAAACGAAAGCACGTACGGGTTTAACTCGCATTATGAGGCTTAGTCTCTGCTTTCCACTTAAAGCACTGAATCAGGGCTTTTTGGGTCGCTTGATGCAAACACACAAGACGAAAGCCCTCGTTGAAGCTACCTACCGCCAGGCGTTGGCGTTTTTGCATGCTTATGGTGAGAAAATGTCGCAAGCGCAGTCGACTTTTCTCGAAGAATATTGTTCAATCCCCGGCAAATCCAAGATGAAGCGCATATAAGCGCTTTTCGCATTGGGAACGTTTAAACATGGGTTTCTACGTATACTGGGACAGATTCTATACATTGAAAAACTGCTGTGGAGCGGCTGCTTCAAGGCGGTGTCGCTGAATGAAGCGAACAAAAAAATCTACTATGAAACGGAAACCGGTATGAACGGAGACAGTGTTGTAAAACGGTTGATACGATCCCTTAAAGTGGCAAGTTAAAAACTACGGTTGGGAAGGCCGTTCATTTCGCGACAGCATAGATTCAAAAAACACCATTTGAACGGATGTTAATGCTGCGGTACCGCGTTTGAACACGACGAGAAACTGGGCATTGTATATCCAGATACATTTCCGCTACTTTACCTGGAACCTGTTCGTGATAACGAGCGAGTGGTTTGCGAAAATATGCTGAAACGTTCTGGATACAAAGCCGCTCGGTTGGACGCGCCTGTATTTCCCGCGGGAAATATGTTTTGGGCACGTAGCAAGGCGATATCAAAGCTTTTTCATGTTGGACTTAGTGCGAACGATTTTCCGAGCGAAAAAGGACAACAAATGCAAACGTTGGCGCATCATATCGAACGGCTGTGGGTGGATCTTGCCGCAAACGAAGATATGACTATAAAACGGTATGGAACTGCTGTGATACCGAGAAAAGCGTTGCGAACAAACGCCGCATGGCGTTCTTTGTGCACTTCGACAAAGATTGCGTTGCAAGCGATTCCGATGTTGCATATGTTCGTGAATTGTCCAAATATACGCAGGAAGTTTTGTTTATAACAAACTCAGCACTTTCTGATGAGGAATTGAACAAGGTGCGATTCGGCAATGTCCGCATTCTGTTGCGGGAAAATATCGGTTTCGATTTTGGCGCATGGAAGGATGCGGTAGCGGCCTGCGGCCTTGATCGGCTTTGTGAGTTCGATCAGCTTATTTTTGCCAACAATAGTTGCTTTGCGCCGCTGTGGAGTCTATCCAAAGTATTGAATGAGATGGACGGCCGTAAAGCGGTGGATTTCTGGGGAATTACAGAGTATCCGCGTGGATACGCCGCAGCCAGTATGGACAAACTCATGATTGACACACACATTCAGTCATACTTCTTTGTGATGGAGAAAACGCTTGTGGCAAGTCCGGCGTTTGAGGAGTTTTGGAATCGCGTTGCTTACCATGAGAAACTGATTGATGTAATTGAATATGAAGAAACGGAAATGACAAAGTTTTTTACTGATCGCGGTTTCTATTATGATGTGTATATATCCGAGTCAACGCTTTTGACGGGCCGAATGCAAAATGCTGACCCATACATACATCCGAAATGCCTTCTACTGCTTGGCAGCCCGTTGGTAAAAAAGAAGACTTCACAATTTGCTTTTATCGACGAGAGAATTCGGCTTCAGCATATAATAGATCAAATTCATAGCGGCGGATTTGACGAAAGCGAAGAATGATGTGCCGGATGCAATGCTAAACATCGTTCTGCCCGCCACCGACAGGCGCTGATGGGCCTTTCAAAAAAGACTTCATACGGCCCAGATAATTGCAGGCGATACGAAACGTGTTCGTTTTGAAAAACAACAATGCATTCAGGCCGATTGGGATGACGACGCAAAAAACACATCTTGCCGCGATGCCTCCGAACGAATATGGAATCCAGCGCGTGACAAAATACGTCAGCGCCGCTTCGGCGCACGCCAGCAACATGAAGGAATATGTTCGTCCGAATCCGGACCAAACGGAATGTTGAAAGCGATGCCGGTAGGTGATGATATAGTAGCCAGTCTCAAGGAGGAGTTCCGAAATGAACGTGCCCATCAACACACCGGCAATTCCCCAGAAATGGATGCCTATGATAGACAAAACGAGATTTGCCAGCGCTCCGGAAACGGCCCAGCCCACTTCACTGCGATAATTACTGACGGTCTCCCGAAACATACGGATTGCGTTATCTTTCAGATTGATATAGCAATACAGAGCATAAAACGCAAGGAAAGACAGCGGCAGTAGATACTGTTCCCCGTAAAGGATCGATATAGTCGGTTGAAACAGAACAAAGAGTGACGTAAGCACAAAGCTTGCAACGAAGAATGAAATCAAATCGATGACTTTAAACATCTGATAGCTGTCAGCACGGGATTCCGTGTTTGCGTAGTTACCCGCGCTTGCGCGAACAGGGCGCAGGATGGTATTGAAACCGTAGAGGGTGTTCATGCCAATCATCGTGTAGTTTCCATACAGTGCGACCATCTTCAGACCGAGCACGCTGGAAATCAAAATGGTGTCCATTAGATAAAAAATAGTTTGTGACAATCGGATAATGGAGGTATATTTGAGTTCATGGTGGAAAGCCGTTTTCCTGAATGATCCTTTCACGTAAGTACCGGAAAACAGGACGGGATATTTTCGCCTACTGCGGATTGTGATAAAGATTGCGGCAAAGAGATTGTACATTACTCCAACGGAAAGATAGAGCAGATAGTTTTTTGTATATATGATGATCAGCACTTTCAGAACCTGACTGAAAACGCGGACGCCTGTTTCTATGGCCACGGCATCGGAAAGCCGTTGGATCGCCTCCAGCAACAGGCGGTGATAGGAGAGGTAGAGAATGCCCACTGTTGAAAAGAGCTGTACGAGATAAATCAGGTATACATAATTCCAGTCTGAAACCGCATCACGAATCAACAAGTGGAGAAGAGGAATCAGCGCGAGCCCGAGTAATAGGACAACTCCGGCTACAATGCGGTATAAACGCGCAAACATCGCAATGAGCGTCCTGATTTCATTTTCATCATCGACCGCGATTGCCTTATAAAGCCGGTAGAGCAGAATGGATCCCGCGCCAATATCGAGAGTTCCCAAAACCGCAAAGATGTTAGCAAACAGGCTTTCATAGCCAAGGTATTCGATGTCGATATTTTGGAGAAACAGTCTTCGAATGGCGACCCCGAACAGAAAGACGATCAGGAATCCGCCGATGGAAGCGAGCGTATTTTTAAAAGTGTTTTTCGTTCTTGTCATTGCACCTGTACCGCACACATCAATAATATTATGTGATAGTTTTCAGCAACCTATCGCATGCTCTTAAAAACTACCACCATTGTACCATTGTTTTGGTCGATACAGAGCGCCAATTGTGCTAAAGTAAATATATAGTAATTTTTAGTGGATAAGGAGTCAACACAAATGGGTAATAGTATGCTGACAATCGGTATGATCGGGCACAAATTTATGGGCAAAGCCCATAGCCACGCGATACGCGACGTCAACATGTTTTTTGATACCGGCGTAGATTTGCGCATGAAAACCATTTGCGGTACAAGCGAAAGCGTTGTACGCTCCGCAGGGCAATTGGGATGGGAGTCCTATGAAACCGACTGGAGAAAAGTGGTCGATGACCCGAAAATCGATATCATAGACATTTCTTCTCCGGGCGTCACGCACATGGAAATTGCAGTGGCGGCTATGCAAGCCGGGAAGCATGTGATCTGCGAAAAACCGCTGGCCATGACGGCGGAAGAGGCGGAGCGCATGTACGATGAGGCAAAAAAGAGCGGCGTAAAAAACATGGTCAATTTTTGTTACCGGAGAGTTCCTGCCGTTACGCTGGCAAAGCAATTGATCGTTAGCGGCCGGATTGGGGAGATTTATCATTTTAGAGCGTCGTATCAACAGGATTGGGTGAATACCGATAGCCCGTATGTATGGCGGTTTGACAAGAAGCTTGCCGGGGCCGGTTCAATGGCGGACAAGGGATCGCATATCATAGACCTCGCACGGCATCTGGTGGGTGAAATCACCGAAGTCTCCGCAATGAGCGATATTTATGTCAAGCGGCATAAAGACCCGGCAACAAATGAAGCGAAAGAGGTTACAACGGACGACGCCGCAATGTTTATTACGCGGTTTGAAGGCGGCGTGATGGGAACATTCGAAACGTCTCGTGTTTCCGCCGGATATAAAAATGCACTCCGCTTTGAAGTGAACGGGAGCAAAGGCACCTTGCGCTTCGATCTGGAGCGGTTGAATGAATTGGATGTCTATTTTGCGGAGCCGGATAAAACAACACAGGGTTTTCGAACGATCGTCGTGACCGAACCGCAGCATACATATATGGACCACTGGTGGCCACAGGGACATACGATCGGCTGGGAACACTCGTTTATCCATCAGTATTATGAGTTCATCCGCGCGATTGTAGACGACACGGATGTGAAGCCGGATTTTTATGACGGGCTTGTCAACATGCGGGTGGTAGACGCCGTGGAGCGGGCGGCAAAAGAAAAGATATGGGTGACAATCCGGTGATTGCCCAAAAGGTGAACTAATGGTGGTGGAATTGTCTAGAACAGGGGCATGTACAGCTAAAACGCATCGATTAGCAGGAAACGTCACAAATAATTTGCTTTACAAGCGGTGTGCTTTTATGTTACCGTATATAAGTATTATGATGCCTCGAACATAAGCGCTTGTGCTTATAGGTTATTTAATAAATTCCGTTGTCTGTCGCATTGATGATACGCCCAGGCGAGAAATTATCACTTGCCGTACGGCTTGGAGCGTTCCGGCTCCAACGTATCAATAGCGAACAAACGATGGGGAAATTGTTGAAAGACGATGCCCTGAGCAGTCGGCATGGTCTTATTTTTATGGAATTACGGAACAGAAAGAAACAATAATGAATTATAAAGAATTACTTTCCGCACAGATGCGGGAAACCCTGGATAAAGCAGGGTACCATGAACCAACACCAATTCAACAAAAAAGCCTTGAAGCGCTGCTCGATGGCAAAGACATGATCGGAATTGCGCAGACGGGCACCGGAAAAACGGCGGCGTTTGCAATCCCGATTATCGAACGTATCGATACGGAGAACCGGAAGCCACAGGCGCTGATTCTTTGCCCGACACGGGAGCTTGCGCTCCAGACCACGAGCGTATTCAAGATGTTATCCAAGCACAAGAAGATGCGAACCGTCAGTATTTACGGCGGACAGTCGACCAACATTCAAATACAGGCACTGCGCACGGGTGCGCAGGTCGTCGTTGGAACGCCCGGGCGTGTAAAGGACCTGATTCAGCAGCATGCACTGAAACTGAAAAACATTCGCTGTGTCGTGTTGGACGAAGCGGACGAGATGCTGGATTACGGCTTTTTGCCGGATATCAAATCCATCCTTGCCCATGTGACCGCGCCGCACCAGACCATGCTGTTCTCGGCAACGATGAGCAAGCAGATTGCATCCGTTGCAAACAACTATCTGAAGAGTCCTGTTACCGTCGAAGTTGGCCAGCGTAACGAACCGACCAAAACTGTTCAGCAGCTTTGTGTCCATACGGCAGAGAGCGGAAAGCTCTTTACTGTCAATCAGCTGATGCTGCAGGCGTCTCCGCGGCTGACGCTGATCTTTTGCAACACGCGCCGCAGGGTGAAAACGCTGACCAAGAAACTGACCGCACAGGGAATGGACGCTGCGTGCCTGCATGGCGACCTTTCGCAGAATCAGCGCAACAATATCATGCGTGCGTTCCGTTCCGGCAAGACCCCGGTGCTGATCGCAACGGACGTTGCCGCACGCGGGATCGATGTTGAAAACATTGACCTCGTCATCAACTACGACGTGCCGGACAAGCCGGAATACTATGTACACCGTATTGGCCGTACAGGACGCGCCGGGAATGCGGGCCTTGCCTGCACGCTGGTCAGTGAGCAGGATGTGCCGCGTTTAAAGACGATCAAGCGGCAGTACAATGTACTGATGGCGCAGTAGTGGAATGATGCAGGAGGAATCGCAAGCGTTTGATAAAACGAGAGGCATGCGGTTTCTGACAGTTTTGTGTTATAATATATAAAAAGCAGCTTGCCATTCGGCACAACGTAAGTCTTGTTGCCGGATTTGCAAGCTGTTTATATTTCTGATCAACCTGCCGACCAATCTTTGGAAAGGAATTTCATATGGATGTTTTAAATGCAACAGTAACGCACGATATATTTGGCACGGGTAAAATTACACAGCAGGAGGAGAGCGTCCTTACTATTGTGTTTTCCAAGCCCTATGGAAAAAAGAGATTCCTTTACCCAAATGCGTTTGCAAAGCACTTAACGTTTTGCGACACGGAATTGCGGCCTGAAATGGAACAGGAACTGCTTTCCCACCGCATGCAGATAGCAGAAGAACAGGACCGAGTTGATCGTGCGGAAAGGATTGCAAGATTCCGCGCAGACTCCACTGCAAAAGCAAAGAAGAAACCCCGTCCGCGGACAAAAAAGTAAGTTTGCCCTTCAATCCTGAAACGGACGGTAGCCGTTCTGAAGACAAAGGAATGCATTCAAAAAACATACGAACGCACAACAGGCGACCTGACCAGGCCGCCTGTTATTTCATATGTTGTTTAAATGCATTTAAGTTAGCGTGTTTTCGCTTCGTCTTTTCGGGAGATGAAGCGTAAACCTGCTGCCAACACCCGGCTTGGATTCCAGATCGATCGTTCCGCCGATTTTTCCGAGATTTTCTTTTGCCACGTATAGCCCGATTCCATCGCCCTGCGAGTTCAGCGCATTCTTGCCCCTGTAATATGCATTGAAAATCTGCGTCTGATCCTCCTTGGGTATTCCCGACCCTGTGTCCTGAATGCTGACGGTCAATTCATCACCGGTCAATTCATACGCAACGGTCACACTGCCGCCGGGTTCCGTATATTTATAGGCGTTTGTGAGTATATTGTACAGCGCCTGACTCAGCTTGTATCGGTCCGTTTCCACCATTGTCTTGTGATGTCCAATCACTTGTAGATGAATATGCTTTTTATCGAACTGCACTTTCAACCCGTCGACAATTTGTTTGATTAGCGCGGAGATTTCGACGGGTTCGATCTTTGTGCCTTCAACTTCCTTTTCTGCGTCAAGCAGACCGCTCATATTCGCTATGATCGACGAGAGGTGATCAACCTGCGCTTCACAGGTTTTTGTTTCTTCCGGCGTAAATTGAATAACGCCGTCCCGAAATCCTTCCAGATGCGTCCGGAGTATCGTCAGCGGTGTCCGTGTCTGGTGAACGAGCTCGTCGATCAATTTCTTCCGGCTTGTTTGCTTCAACTTTAGCCGGGATTTTAATGTTTCAAGGCTTTGACGTATGGTTTCAATCTCTATCACGTGAGATTTGGGAATGTGACTGTCACGCCCAAGGTCGATATCGGTCGCTTGTTGCGCCGTTAGCATCAAATCCTTGCTCGTCTTCCGGCTGATAAAGAAGCCGATGATAAAAGTAAGCACCAATACGATGGCAAAGGACAACAGACTGTTGCCAATCAATGAAATCATGAATTTTCTTGTGTCGAGCGAATTGCCAATAGAGCTGTACCGGGTTATTATCAGCGTTCCGACGGTGACGCCGCCTTTCATGATATCGATGGAGTCTATCTCTTCGGCGGCAGGTCCCATCATGCGGTTCATCGTATTGCTGCGCATCATGTTCATCGTTTGAAAATTTGCATCGCGCACTCCAGCAAGCAGGTTCCCATCCAAATCATACAAACGAATGCGATTGATTGGATCGCTCAGATGGGTTTCGAGCTGCATTTCCAATTGCTTTCTTGTGTAGTCGTCGCTGGAGAGTGCTTCTTGCGAAAATGCAATCAGCCGGACAATATGTCGATTATAATTTTCCTTGGAATATTCGACGAAATAGCGATTGATGAGCGTGCTTAACACAAAGGAATTGACAATCACCGACAATGCCACTGAAAGGATGAGTACAAGCATCCATTGCCGTCTGACCGTCATAGTTTTGATCCTCCGAATTGATAGCCTGCCCCGTATTTTGTAACGAGTATCTGCGGATATCGCGGGTCTTTTTCAATCTTCTGCCGGATTTTTTTGACATAACTATCGATGTTTCGATCAAATCCCTCGTAGTCGTCTCCGTAAGCCTGCTCGATCAATTGCTCACGGGACATCACCCTGCCCTGATTTCGGAACAGGGCGTGCAGCAGCTGGTATTCGGCTGTTGTAAGCGGGATTTCCTTGTCCGCGCGGTACAACTTCATGCTACTTGTGTGCAGGCTTAAATCTGTGCATCTATAGACGATTTCATCCGTTTCATGATAAACCCGCTGTAAAAGTCTATGAATTCTGAGCATGAGTTCGTTTGCGCTGAATGGCTTTACCACATAATCGTCCACACCGGTTCGAAAGCCTTTCACACGATCAACTTCATCCTGCCGGGCGGTCAACATAATGACGGGAATCTCGGATATCTTCCTGATTTCCTTCAGAACTTCAAATCCATCGATTCCCGGCATCATGATATCCAACAAAACGAGATGGACGGTGTGATCGTTAAATGCAGCCAGAGCTTCAAAACCGTCGCATGCGCTTAAAACGTCGTATCCTTCTTTAAGAAGATACTTTTCAACGATGCTTCGAATTTCTGCCTGATCTTCAACGACCAACACCTGGTATTTCACCGTGCCACCTCGTTTCGACTTTGTGTTGCGTCGGCAATTATTTACCGATGACTTCTTTCGTTTTGATATAGTCCTCTTCGCTTAGTTCACCCTTGCTATAGCGAAGCTTTAGCGCGTCCAGCGCGTCGCTGGAGTGCGCTTGGCGCTTTTTCTTGGAGGACAGTACCACAATCAGTGTTGTCGCGACGATGACAACAACCGCGGCAATCGCGAGCCAGCCCCACATACTCATGTACCCAAAGCCTCCGCAGAAAAATCCGGGACGACTAAACCCTCTTATAAACATCATTGTAACATACCTCCTTAATCATTTACGATCTTCAGCATTTTCTTGTATTCTTCTTCGGTGATTTCACCATTGACGTATCTTTTTTTCAGAATTTCCACCGAGTCTTCGCCGGACTTCGTGAAGTCACCGATGCGTTTGCCGGATTTTGTCAGCAAAGCATAAACGACCACGCCGATCAATACCAGCCAGATGATAAACATGTCGGATTCCACCTTTCGTTTTTTAGTCCCGGTCGCGGTCATAGTAGCGCGTCATGCCGCGGCGCCCGTAGCCACCCTGATATTGCGTGTCAAACGCGCTGTAGCAGCCGCTTGAAAAACCGTATCCATAATAGCCTTTCTCGCCGTCATAGTTTTCGAGCATTGCGTCGAGTTGGTTCAATCTTAGTTGTCCCTGTTCTTCGGCCAGCAGCCCGTCCTGAACCAGCGTGTTGATGGTTTCCTTGCGAAGCGCAATCATCTACTCAAACGATTCCGCCAAATCAGCCTTTTGTTCTTCCGTCAGGTCGGTCGCAACTACGTCGTATTCGCGGTAACCACGGACGTTATTGCTCGCCAGCGAGCCGGCACGAATTGCGAATGTGACAATCGGGATGAGCAACAAAACGGCAATCAGTACAATGAGCCATGCCTTTTTCATATTTCCCTCTCCTTTTCACGATGTCGTTGGTGTAATTTCAATATACCGATCGATTATGATCGTGTGCATTTGGCGATAACAATATCAAGACCCAACGAAGCAAAGGGCGAATCCAAAACACCCCATCCGTTACGTGGATGGGATTATTCGCAACCGTAGTTTGCATGTTGAGTGTGTATAAAAGCTCCTTTGAATTTGACGGGTGCCGATTATTTGAACAGGGCCGCGTAATCGACAAACAAAAGAGCCCCGATATGGGGCTCTTTTGTTTGTCCGGAAACTGCTCGGCTTTCAGTTTTCCGGCGCTAGAGCGGAGGTCTCTATGGAAAAGCCCAATTTTACAATTCGGTGGCTGCCGGGTTGCGAAAGACAGACCGTCGAACCATAAATCCCTGGGCTGGAGGCTTACTCTCCGAATCCGGAATTGATCAAAGCGACCAGTCCGTCGACTGCGGCTGTTTCGTCTTCGCCCTCGGCGGAGAGTTCAACATGCGTGCCGGGACCCATGCCTTCGCTGAGAATGCGGACGATCGATTTTGCATTGACCGCAACTGCACTTTCATCACTTAAGTTGCGAATCGTGATTTTTGAAGCGTACTTCTTTGCTTCTGTAACAAAATCGGAAGCCGGACGGGCGTGAAGCCCTGTTTGGTTGATGACGGTTGTTTGCTGTGTGTACATGAAATCCTCCTGTATTGGGGCTTGTGCAAATTGAATTGTTGTTACCCGTTGCGCTTTTTCAATTCATCCGGAATGGGCGCTGTACCCTGGCCGACGTATTTGTAGACGTCGATAGACTGCTGAATTTGCGCGTCGTTCATTTGCTTCACCGACCCGACCGCACGTGCGGCAAGATAACACTTGGCGGCTTCTTCTGTATAAACGGCTGCATTAAGAGCCTGTTTCAGGGATGTGCCGACTGCCATTACGCCGTGATTGCCAAGGATGACCACGCGGCCTTTGCCAAGGTAGTTGATTGTATCGACGCCCATCTCAACGCTGCCTGCCGCACTCAGCGGAGCGACTTTTACATGTCCACCGGCGGCGTTACCCAGCGTTGTAAGATTGATGTGAAACTCGTCCTCGAGTAACCCGATGGCCGTTGCATACGGTTGATGGGTGTGGATAACGGCATTCAGATCAGGGCGCTTCTTGAAAATATAGAGGCTTGCCTCAGTATCGGAAGAAGGTTTGTTTGTTCCTTCGATGATATTGCCGTCGATATCCATAACGACGATGTCGTCTTCCACCATATGCTCGTAAATCATTCCGGACGGTGTAACGAGAATCTCGCCCGACGGCATGCGGAGGCTGACGTTGCCGCCCGCAAGCGCGACAAGCTGGTAGCGGTCAAGCAGGATACCAGTTTTAATGACTTCTGCTTTTTCTTTTTCAAACACGGCATTTTTCCTTTCTTATACGGCGGAATAGTCTTCGAATCGAACTTCGGCAAGATCTTCTTCCTTGATGTTGAACTGCGTGCCCATGACGTGCTCCACGGCGTGGATGAGAGACATTGCGTCAAGTCCGTATTTCTTCATTAAATACATCTTTGATGCACCGTGGGTATAGCCGTTGATGCCGACGCGGGCGAGTTTTGTGTTCAAACCGTTGTCCGCAATCACTTCTGCAACGGCTGTGCCGAGTCCGCCGGTGACCAGATGGTTTTCAATGGTAACGGCGCCATATTTTACCTTTCCAAGCGCTTCCATGACAGTCGGGTCCGTAAACGGCTTGATGGTGGAAACGTGCAAATGTTGAATGGATACGCCTTTTTCATGTAAAACTGCAGTCGCGCGCATGGCTTCTTCTGTGCAGATGCTGGAAGAAAGAATCGCGATATCGCTGCCTTCGGAAAGCGTGCGTGCGCGGTTGAAAACCATCTTTTCCTCGGCGGGGAAGAGGCGTGGAACATCCTTGCGCAGCATGCGGATGAATACCGGGCCGCCGACTTCGTAACCGAGGTCCAGAACGGACTCGATATCCGTTGCATCGCCGACGTCGAAGATCGTCATATTTGGAATAGCGCGCAGTGTCGCAATATCGTTGACCGCCTGATGCGTAACGCCGCCGGGCGTCATGATGCCTGGCAAGAAGCCGACAAACGTAACAGGCAGGTTGCCATAGGCGACGGACATTTCAAGCTGGTCAAGCACGCGCCGATACAGGAAGACTCCGAAAGTATGCAGATAGGGGAGGAACCCTTCACGCGCGAGACCGGCAGCCCAACTGACCATGTTTTGTTCGGCAATGCCCATGGAAAAGTAGCGGTCCGGAATCATATGATGGAACTCTTTGACTTCGCAAGACGTGCCAAGGTCGGCGGACAACACGACGGCGTTTTTATGTTCCTGAGCGAAGCGTACCATGTTCTTTGAATGCGTATTGACTTCTATTTTCATTTTACTTGTCCTCCTGTTCACACATTGTGCAATAGAACTCGCGGAACGCGTCGGATTCATCTGCGCCGATTCGTACAAAGTGCATGTATGGAAGACGACGCTCCAGAAGCGGAATCCCGTGCGCTCCACATGTTTTGCACAACACGACCAACGGCCCGTCGACGTGTGGCAGTTTGGAAGCGGCAATCAATTGCTCGACGTTGTGGCCGTCGACTGTGACGACCGTACACCCGAATGAGCGGAAGCGTTCGTCTAGCGCGCCCATGTCCATAACTTCGTCCGTGCTGCCCTCGACCTGCTGGCCGTTTACATCGACATAGATGACCAGATTGTCAATATGATAAAAGTAAGATGCCTGCATCGCTTCCCAGACCTGACCTTCCTGAACTTCGCCGTCCGAGAGAAGGACATAAACTTTGCCGGCGTCGCCTTTGAGTTTGCGGGCGTGGGCCGTGCCGCAGGCCATGGAAATTGTTTGACCAAGCGATCCCGCGGTGCATTCGAATCCCGGCGAGTGCTCGGCGCCGATCATTTCCATATTCCAGCCGTCGATGTTGAACTTCTCGATTGCGTCGTAGGAAATACGTCCGCATTCTGCCAATGCACAGTATACGACGGACGCATAGTGGGCTGGAGAGATGAAAAAGCGGTCTTTATCGGGAAGCGGAGCCCCGTGATACAGAGATCCTTTCGGATAGTCCATATTATCGGGTCCCGGCACACCGGGGAACGGAAGTGCATCCATAGATCCCAAGCTTGGGCCGAGGTTCAGGATGCCCATATATAAAGAAGAAAGTATTTCCGCACTTGAGCATGCCTGTGCAAGATAACAGCCACCACGATCCAAAGCAATCTTTAGAATATGCTTGCGAATATTGGTAGCCCCTGTTTCAATCTGTTTGGTTTTGTACGCTGAAGAATTCATGAAGTTGATACCCCTTTCTGTAACCGAACAATCATGGTAAAGAAAAAGTGTGCAATAAAATGGACAAATATTCATCTGAGAAATTACAAAAACATTATTTCACCTTGCCATTGGTTTGTCAAGAGATTGCAGATAATCTGCAGAATAATTTGTAAAACCAAGCGTAAATACAAAAATTGCGCTTGAATGTGAAAAAAACTTGACTTTTTTTCGAGGCCAATATATATTAAAAGCAATCAAAACAAATCGGCAATCGAATGCACAAATATTCAATAAGAGGCACAATAATTCATAGAAGGTGATCATTTGAAAGCAGTCGTTAAAACGGAAAAAGATTATGACCATATGGTCTATCAGGACGTGCCGGAGCCGGTGGCTACGGGCGACCTTGTCAAAATAAAAATTGCATATTCGGGCGTTTGCGGGACGGATCTGCATGCATTCAAGGGTACATACCCAAGCACAAAACCTCCGGTGATACTGGGACATGAGTTTTCCGGTATTGTTACGGAGGTTGGACCCGACGTAAAAGAAATTCAAGTTGGCGACCGCGTAACAAGCGAAACCACGTTTGCAACATGCATGAAGTGCCCGTATTGCCTGTCGGGTGATCTCAACCTGTGCTCCAACCGCAGAGGCATTGGGACGCAGGAAAACGGCAGCATGGCGGAATATGTGGTCAGCCATGAAAGCCGCATTCACAAGCTGCCGGCAAATGTCGACTATCTTTCAGCAAGTCTGTCGGAACCGCTTGCATGTGCGGTGCATTCTGTGATGGAGAAAGGTAAAATCCAAAAAGGGGAGACTGTTTGTGTGTTCGGTGCAGGTGCAATCGGTCAGATGGTGGCACAGGTTGCAAAAGCCTGCGGGGCAACTGTGATTATTGCTGGAATCAAAACTGATGAGGAGCGCCTTGAAATCGCACGCAAAAATGGAGCCGACCGTGCAGTCGACCAACAAAGTGAAGATTTATTAGCTGTTATAAAAGAAATGACAAACGGTGTTGGCGTAGACGCGGCGTTTGAATGCTCCGGTGCGGTACCTGCCGTGAATAAAGCGCTGGAAGTTGTAAAGAAAAAAGGCCGTGTTATTCAGATGGGCGTTTTCCCGAAGGCGTGCGAGGCGATCGCCACGGACCTAATCCTCCATCGAGAGATTGTTTATGTCGGGTCGCGAAGTCAGAAACCGACATCCTGGAAAACCGCAATTGATCTCATGCGTCAGGGAACCGTCGTGCCAGAAAAAATTGTAACGAATATCGTGCCGCTCGCACAGTGGCGCGAGGCGTTTGACGCTGCGTTCCGCGGGGAAGGATGCAAAATGGTAATCCACTGTAACGAAGACTTGAAATAATTCGGGTTCTTGGATTTATGCTCCAACTTCCGCAATAAGGGCGTTGGCGAGTTCTTCATCCACAATCAGTACGTTTATGTACTTTGCATGTACGGCGGCAAGCACGGCACGCGTCATAATTGCGCCGGTGCACATGCCAACGGAAAGCTTTGGCGAACCTAGCGCACTCAGTGGCGCGGAGACGGGGAAGCATCCTTCAATACGGATTTCGTTTCCATCAATGTCGTAATGCCTGGCGAGCAGGTGACCGACAGCCCCAAGGTCGATGATCGCCTGACGCTGTTTCTCATTCAGGTGACCGGTTCTAACCAATGCGGTGCTGTCGTCAAACATCGTACCGATACCGGTAAACACAACGTCCGTATGGTTGGCATGTTCAATTGCATTGCGAATCTGCGATTCGGTGAGCAGATACTCATACACGGACTCGTTGGAAACGTAAACCGGAGCGTAGATGTTTGAATACGTACCATTCAGTTTTCGCGAAAGGCGGATTGCAATTTCAATTCCGTCCTCAACAGGGTTTCCGGTCCCCAAGCAGCCGACCATCTGAGAAATGCTGACGCCGTAGTACTGGAACGGTTCGATCATGTCCACAAAGGACTGCGTGGCTCGACCCCAGGTAATTCCAACATTCTGGCTGTTTTCCAAAACGGCTGACAGCAATTTTGCCGCGGTACTGCCGCAGCGCACGAAAGATTCGCTACGGGTATACTTGCCGGAAAAGACAATTGCGTCCCGCAGACCGAGGGCGGCGCGCAGTTTATATGAAAGGTCTGCGTTGCTCTTCAACGGATTATGGACGATAATTTCAACGATCCCGGCATCACGCGCTTCATCCAGCATTCTCGAAATGGAGGAACGGGAAACGCCGAGGATATCGGAAATATCATTCTGGCTAAGCTGCTGCTCATAATACAATTCGGCAACACGGATTAACATCTCATTCTTGGTGCCCATAGGGTTACCCCCTTGTTGATCGATATTTTTTATTATACTTGCCAGAATCAAAGGATGCAATAAACGAAAACAAAGGAGAAATTCAACTATGGACATCGTAAATAAGGATTTGATCGCGTATGGCATTGACGCCACCGATTCCGAAGATGCGATTCGGCAGGCCGCCGCTCTGCTTGAAAAAGGCGGCTATGTGAAAGAAAGCTATGTCGGCGCCGTTTTGGAGCGCGAGAAGGTCTATCCCACCGGACTGCATTTGGATGGGATCGACATCGCCATGCCGCACACCATGCCGGAGCATGTGAACAAAGCGGCAATGTGCATTGTGAAGTTGAAAAAACCGGTGCGCTTTCAGCATATGGCGGAACCTGAAATTGATGTTGACGCCGTCATGCTGTTCATGATGGCGATCGAAGACCCACAGGAGCAACTTTCAAATTTAAAAACGATTATGCGTATGTTTACCAATCAGGAAGCGGTTTCGGCTTTTGTACGCGCTGCCAGTCGTGAAGAACTCATTGCGGCAGCTGAAGCGTATTTAAAATAATAAAAAAAGGAGCGTAGGATCTATGAAAACGGCAAAAGCACTGTGCATCTGCGGCTCAGGTGTAGTCAGCTCGTCAATGGTTGCGATGAAGTTAAGGGATTTGATGAGCGAGCGCGGATACGACGTATCGACTGTTGAGACGAATCCCCCGGGAATCGATTTGGCATTGGAAGGAGGTAATTTCGACTTTATTCTTTGTGTCAGCCCTGTCTACGACGACTACGATATCCCGAAGGTAAATGGTATTGGCCTACTGACGGGTCTGAGCGAAGAGCAAGTAATCGACGAATGTGTTGCTGTCCTCGAAAAAAGAGGTTAAAGAACTTATTAGTTCAATAGCAAGCTCGTACACGTTGTAACGATGGACTTCAAAAAAACGATATGTGGAGGTAACGAAATTGACACAATTTTTCAACACGTTGAGTACGGTGTTCAGCACGATGGGCGCGGCCGTATTCGTACCGATCATCCTTTTTATCATCGCTGTCGCGATGGGCGTAAAAGGGAAAAAGGCTTTTAAATCGGCATTGCTCTGTGCAGTCGGTTTAACAGGCTTCAACCTGGTTATTGGCAGCTATGGTGGGATCATTGCACCGGTCGTTAACCAGATGGTAACGAATGCGGGCGTTAACCTGCCCGTTCTTGACACCGGTTGGCAATCCACGTCCGTCATTGCGTATTCAACGACGGTCGGCGTCGTATTCATCGGCGTGGCGATTGTGCTGCAGTTGGTCCTGTTTTTCACCAAATGGACGAACGTATTCATGGCATCCGACCTGTGGAACAACTACTCCTTCATGGTTTGGGGTTCCCTGATTTTTGCCATCACCGGCCAGATGTGGCTTGCAATGGCTCTTATGGTCGTCCAGCTGCTCTACATTCTGCTGTTTAGTGAAATGGCGGCAAAACGCTGGTCTACGTACTATCAATATCCGAATTGCTGTATGACGGCGCCGCACCACTTGGAATCCCTGCCGTTTGCGGTCATTATGAACTGGCTGCTCGGCAAGATCGGCTTTAACAAGATCAAATTGAATGCAAAAGAAATGCAAAAGAAGTTCGGCCTCTTTGGCGAACCGATGTTCATCGGCCTTGTTGTTGGTTTTCTCATTGCGATCATTGGTTACTATAACACGCTGAACACACTGGCGAGCTGGGGCATCATCTTCTCGTCCGCAATTTCGACCGCGGCTGTTATGGCTGTTTTCCCGAGAGTTGCTTCCATCTTTGCTTCCGCTTTCACCTCGCTGACGGACGCTTACAAATCGCGTGCCGCCAAGAGCGGTGAGGGTCGCGTGTGGTACCTCTCCATCAACGACGCGGCAGGATACGGCGAACCCAACACACTGGTTACCGGTATCATCCTCATGCCGATCATGCTTGGCCTTGCGTTCATTCTGCCCGGCAACCAATTGCTTCCAATGTTGGATCTTGTTGCCTTGCCGTACATGGTCGAGGTGTTCGTTGCGGTTTCGAACGGCAACATCGCCAAGAGCGTCGTCACCGGTGCGATTTGGTTCTCCCTTGGTATGATCATCGCATCCGCACTTGCTCCCACCTTTACGGAAGTTGCACTTGGCGCAGGCTTCGTGCTTGAACAGAGCGGCGTATACATCATGTCCTTCGGCATCATGTGCCACCCGCTGCTGGCCGGTCTCTTCTATGCATTCCTGAGCAAAAACGTATTCATCATCGGTGCGGTCCTTGTCTTGTACTTCGTGCTCTACTTCTGGTACAAGAAGAACAAGGTCAAGTTTACCGACTTCATGGAGAAGAGCGCAGGCGTGGCAATCGAAGCAACCGCGGCGCAATAACCTGCTGTATTGGTTACAGCTTCCACGTTACAACAAAGGGCAGGTACAAGCCGGTCCGCCGTGCCCGCCGGGCACGGCAACCGGCTTGTATTGTAAATCTGAAAAGAATGATAGAATAGGATATGTGCTATGGGACCATTTGTAGAAAACAGTAACTATCGTGCAGTCGTGGTGGGAGACGTCTTTGTTTCACCCGATACGATGGAGCAGGCACTCAAAGGAAGCAGTCTGGGCACAAGTGAAATTAAAAAACTGTTCTGGGGTCCGCAGGACAAAGACCTGTTTACAAAGAGACAGATTAACATTGAAAGACACGGACCGGATGCGGAAGCGTATGCCGAAGGGTTGGATGAAGCAATTGAGAATGCGGAAATCCTCATGGTACATTTTTGTCCGGTCCCCGGAAAGCTGATTGAAAAAGCAAAACATTTAAAAATCATATTGACAAGCCGCGGCGGGCTTGAGAACATTGACGTGAAAAGCGCGAGCAAGCGGAATATACCGGTTGTCAATGTTATTCGAAACGCCGAACCGGTGGCGGATTTTGCACTTGGAATGATCCTGGATGTTACGCGAAACATCACATCGTCCTGCCGCCGATTATTTGAAAAGGATGAGTGGGCGAAAGTATTCCCTAATTCTCCTTACGTTACGACTTTAAACAGCCTCACGATAGGATTTGTCGGGCTTGGTAACGTCGGTATTGCACTGGCGACACGGCTGCATGCACTGGGCGTTTCCATGATCGGGTTTGACGACTATGTATCCCGGGAAAGACTGGAGAAAAACGGATTGGGTGCGATCGAGATGGTCGACACTATGGATGAAGTATTTGAACGCGCGGATTTGATTACGCTGCACCTGCGGCTTACGGATGAAAACGCAGGCTGCATCAATAAAGATTGCTTTGGGCGTATGAAGAAAAGCGCATATTTTTTAAACACGGCGCGCGGCGGACTCGTGAACGAGCAGGATCTGGTCGACGCGCTGGAAAGCCACTCGATTGCCGGTGCCGCATTGGACGTTTTTGAGGCGGAACCGCTGCCTGCAAGCAGCCGATTGCTGAAAATGGACAATGTCCTTCTTACGTCACACATTGCAGGCATGACGGTTGACGCAATCCCGATGTCGCCGTTTATGCTGACAAACGCAGTCGATAAAATCGTGAAAAATGGGCTTATGGAGCGAATTGTGAATTATTCAGATATTAAAGGAGCACTGAGCAGATCATGAAACTGGAACAGGAACGCAAACAAGTTATTGAATACGGAAAAAAGTTGATTGAAAACGGGTTGACGGTTGGCACCTTTGGTAATGTCAGCGTTTATAATCACGAAGAGAACTTGATGGCGATCAGCCCGAGCGGCATGGATTATTTTAAAATTACCCCGGAAGACGTTGTTGTTATGACGCCGGACGGAGAAAAGGTGGAAGGCGAGTGCAAACCTTCGAGCGAAGTCGACATGCACAGGATTTTCTATCAAAAACGACCGGAAGTCGGCGCGGTCATCCACACGCACTCTACCTTTGCAACGACGCTGGCCTGCATGCACAAGAGCGTCCCGCCGATCCACTATCTCGTTGCGTATTCCGGCAGGGAAGTACCTTGCATTCCTTATGTACAATTTGGGACATATGAATTGGCACAGACGGCGTATGACGCAATGGCTCCGAACGGCTATTCGTGTATTCTGGGCAATCACGGACTGCTCTCCGTCGGTGGAAACATCGGTTATGCTTTTGATGTTGCGCAGCAAATCGAATTCCTCTGTGAGCTGTACTATCGGACCCTGCTTGCAGGAGGCCCGACACTGATGAAGGATGAAGATATCGACGCTGTTATAAAGCAATTTGAACATTATAGACAGCGATAAATTATTCAAAGGGAGATCTGGAAATGGAAAGATGTGTATATTGCGGCAAAAAAGATGAAAAGCTGGATCGATTCAAGGCGGTAACACAGTATTATCCGGTGTGCAGCGAAGAGTGCAAAACAAAAGCAAAAGACTATGTGAAGCTCGATAAGCGCTTCAAAACGCCTCTGTATTTCATTATCTTTGCCTGTGCAATCACCATTTTGATCAGCGCGATAAAGGGTACGATGTCGCAGGCGCTGTATATTGCGCAAATCGTATTCGGCGTAGCCATGATTGTGCTGCCGTTTCCGATTTCATCTTTTGAGACGTTTAAAAAATGTCCGATTCGCACGGTCAAGCTGATCACACGGTTGGTCGGTCTGGCATTTCTCGCGGCCGGAACGATACTGATGCTGTTTGCGTAAATGGCGCGGAACAGGAAAGGTGAAGCACATGTTGTTGAAGGGGAACGGCGTATCCGCAGGGATTGCCGTTGGAAAAGCATATATCTATCAAGCGTTTGAAGCAGATGTTCATGAGGCATACTTTGAAAAAGGAAGAGAAGCCGAATATCTCGCCGCCTGGCATGAGGCAAAAGAGAAGGCCGAAACCGAGCTGAATCGGATCATCAACTACCTTGATGAAAGCGGCGACGATAAAGCGGACATTTTTCGTGCCCACATGGAGATACTCTTTGATGAAGAGATCGACGAAATGGTTACGGACGCGATACAGAGTGAGCGCACGATGCCGGATTTCGCTGTCGAGAGGTCCTTTGGCGAATTTATTGAAATTCTCGGCAAGGCAAAGGACAAGCTGATATCCGAGCGGACGACGGACCTGCGCGATGTACGCAACCGTCTGATTCGAACGCTTTCCGGACAAAGAGAGAACGATTTGTCGTTACTGCCGGAGGAAGTCATCGTTATTGCACATGATTTGTTACCGAGCGATACGGCGACTATCGACCGCACCAAGGTCATCGGCATCATCACAGAGGTCGGCAGTGCAACTTCGCATTCGGCGATCATTGCGCGCAGCTATCGGATTCCCGCGATCCTCAGCGTGCCGGAGGCGACGAAAATCCTCCAGAATGGCGAATGCATCGCGATGGACGCAATGGATGGAACAGTGGCTGTAAACCCGGACGAGACAGCTTTGAAAGAATACCACCGCAAAAAAGAAGCGTTTGATCGTGAAGCGGCGGTGGTTGAAACATTTCAAGCACGGAAAGCCCTCCTGAAAAGCGGAGAACGCGTCGAAATCGGAATCAACGTTGGCGGCGAGGCAGATGCGGAAGGATATGACGACTGCGATTTTATCGGGCTGTTCCGCACGGAGTTTCTCTACATGGGGAACGATCATCTGCCATCCGAAGAAGAGCAATTTGAGGCGTACAAGGCGGTGTTGGAGCGCGCCAAAGGCAAACCGGTTACACTGCGTACGCTGGACATTGGCGGAGATAAAACGCTGAAATACATGCAGCTTCCCAAAGAGGACAATCCGTTCCTTGGAAAGCGCGCGCTTCGGCTTTGCTTCGACCGGCCGGAACTCTTTCGAACCCAACTGACGGCGGCTCTGCGTGCGTCGGCATTCGGCAAGTTGAAAATTATGTTCCCGATGGTTGGAAGCATTGAGGATTTCCGTAAGGCAAAACAGCTTGTTGAGAAAGTAAAGGAAAATTTGGAGAAGCGTGGCTGTGCGTTTGATCCGAACGTCCCGCTTGGAATCATGATTGAGATTCCTTCCATAGCAGCCGTTGCCGATCTTGCGGCAAAGGAGGTTGATTTTGCATCCATCGGAACGAACGATCTTTGCCAGTATTTTTGTGCGGTGGATCGAATGAATGATGCAATCGGCGGGTATTATCAGAGCTATTCTCCGGCATTCATCCGTTTGCTTTCCGGCATTATTGGTGCTTTCAACGACGCCGGCAAGGATATCTCTATGTGTGGCGAGCTGGCGGGCGATCCAAAGGCGACAAGTGTTTTAATCGGCGTAGGTTTGCGTAAATTCAGCATGAACGCTGCATCCGTTGCAAAGATTAAGTGGAAGTTATCGGAACTGACGGTTGAAAAGGCGGAGGATATCGTTTGCAAACTCAAACAATTTGCGACGCAGCAAGAAATTTTGGATTATCTTGAAAAAGAAGGTTGAGCATCTGTTCTGAAGGTTTAACAACCCCCGCTGATCATTGTTTCAGCGGGGGTTGCTTATAATGTTTACAACTGCTTGGATGGGTATTTCAGGCGGGTGTGCAGGCGAGATATGTTTCCAGTTCGTTGAGAGGCAAAGGTTTGCTGAAATAGTAACCCTGCACAAAGTCACACCCCATGCTCTTTAAAAAATTGAGCTGCGTTTCGTCCTCAACGCCTTCTGCAATCACTTGTTTGCCTGAATTGTGCGCGTAGGAAACGATGGTGTCGATTAGAACCTTATAATCATCAATAAGGATGTGGTCGATAAAAGACTTATCGATCTTAATATAGTCGACGGGGATTGCAACCAGATCGATAAGCGAATTATATCCCGTTCCAAAGTCGTCAAGCGAGATTTTGACGCCCAGTTCATGCAGCTCGGCTATCATGCATAGCATAATATCCTCGATTTCAAACAGCGCTCGTTCCGTCAACTCCACCTCTATCAAAGAAGGGTCCAGTGCATTTTCTTTGATCAGGTCCATCAGATAGTGGACAACGGCAGGATTTTTCAAATCTTTTGGAGAAAGGTTGATCGCAATTTCAATTTCTGTGCCGCTCGCTTTCCATTTTACGGCCTGTGCAATTGTTTTTTGGATGACCCATTTTGATATTTCGCTGATAATGCCAAGCTCCTCCGCCATATTGATAAAAACACTGGGGCCAATCTGCGCTCCGCCGCCATGATTCCATCGCAAAAGCGCTTCCACGCCCGCGGAACGATTATTCTTGAGATCGATTTTTGGTTGATAAACAAGTTGAAATTCTTCATTTCGGATTGCATGGAGCAATGCGACCGCAAGGTCAAACCGGCTTTTCCTTTCCTGTGCGATGAGATCATCATAAACCTGCAATTCACATGATTGGCATTCGTGATCAAGCGCAATTCCAAGTTTTTGAATGATATCTTTGGAGCTTTTCGCTTGCTGCGGGCAATGGACGAGTCCGCATTTGATGATAAGCGCGATGTTGAAGCCGTCAAGCGAAAGCGGCTCTTTTACTTTATCTAGAAACTGTAAAACGATCTGTTTGGTTTTTTCAATGTCGATATCCTGCATAATGATTGCAAATTCGTTCACATAGATCGAGTATATCGTACCGTTTATGATGCCTCGTAGTATCTGGATGGCGACGAACAGCGACTTTACACCGATTTCATAGCTGGCGTATCGATTGATATCGTCGAAATTTTCGATTTTAAATCCAAGCAGTGAAAAGTTGGCTTCGCTTTCCAGAAGCTCATTCAGATCGATATCAAGCTTGTTCGTGTTGGGCAGACCGGTTATCAAGTTTCTCGTGGATTGTTCTTCTTCTTTTTTGCTATATACAATGATCCATTTAAACAAAATTGCAATCAGTATGCCCATTAACGTGAAAAAACCACATCGGGCAATCCAGCCAAAGGAACTTTGCATAAGCCCCGACGCCACATTTTCCGGCATAAACGGGCCAAGCGCCAACCCTCCGATTAAGGCTACAGCAACGGCGCCCCCGATACCAAAGAAGGAAGCCGCGAGAATAATTGGAACATACATTAAGTGCGGCAGGACGGTTTTTGTTCCACCGGAAATGTAAACGATATAGGTAATGACGAAGATCAGAAAGAGTATAAAAAGCAGGCTAAAGATGCGCAATTGCTTTTTGTGTCTATAATCTCTGGGGGAGTGTGCTAAAATATCGGACAGCATGGTAAGAGATTATAATAGGGATTAGGAGGACGAAACCATGCTGAAACAACGAACCCAATACGATGATGAATTCAAGAAAAATGCGGTCAAACTAAGTTATGCAAGTCCAAAGCCGGTACGAGCCGTCGCAGACGATCTGGGCATAGCAGTAAACCTGCTGTACAACTGGCGCAAGAAATATACGGCGTCAGGCGAAAAAACGCCAATGGCCACAATGGAGGAAGAACTCAAGGCGCTCCGGCTGGAAAACGCAGAATTGAAAATGGAGCGCGACATGCTAAAAAAAGCAGCGGCCTACTTTGCGAAGCTCCAGAAGTGAAATACAGATTTATCTTTGAACATCCCGAATACCCGAAAGCAAAGTGGGCCGCGCAAATGAAGGTGTCGCGAAGCGGGTATTACCATTGGAAACGAACGCGGGCTCAGCGAGAGAAGCGCAAATGCGAGTATGCCGAACGGGTTCGACGCGTATTCATGGCGGGAGAATGGACATATGGCGCGAGTCGTATCTGCGGGAGACTCAGAACGGAAGGATTCTCTTGCAGTTTTTACAAGGTGCGCGATTCCATGGAGATGCAAGGGCTGCGCTCGATCCATCGCAAAAAGCGCCGGCGATCCCTGACAGACAGCCGGAAAGCGCGTGGCGATGGATATGCAAATCTGACGAGAAACCTTCGGATAGATGCACCTTTTCAGGTTCTCTCAAGCGATATCAGCTATATACGCACGGGGGAAGGATTCGACTATCTGTGCCAGATCAAAGACGTGAAGAGCGGGATTGTCCTGGCGGAGAGTATGTCTGAACACATGAAAGCAGAGCTGGTCGTGAAAACGATTCGGAAAGCGTTACAACGTTGGGATATTCCAACGGGATGTATTTTTCACAGTGATCGCGGGAGCCAGTACACATCGGAGAGCGTAATGAACTTGCTTACTAACGAAGGCCTTCGGCAAAGCTTTTCACGCGTAGGCATGCCGGGCGATAACAGCTGGAGTGAAAGCTTCTTTGCAAACCTGAAGAAGGAAGCGGTTCACTGGACCCATTTCCGGACGCGGGATGACGCCAAGCAAAAGTTATTTGCCTATATCGAAGGATTCTACAATACCAGACGAGTGCAAAAACGTCTTGGGTACTTAAGTCCTATGCAATGGCTAATGTGCTGGAATCAAGGCATTCAAGAATCTGTTGCTTAGCATTCTGTCCGAAAAAGTGTTGCATTCCCCTGGGTCGAATATTGAACGTAAGGATCACCTTCCAAATAAACGTAGTCCCGGCGGTTTTTCATTGATTGCCATGGCGGCGATCAAAAAATGCTCCTATAACGATCATTTTTGCACCATCAGCCGCTCTATGAAACTCGGCAAGTCCTGCATTGTTAGAACGATTATACCAGAAACAGCAAGCAGACCAAAGGGAATATACGGTATTTGTTTCGGGTTCATAAAAAAAGTAAAACGATCGGATGGAAAAAACAACAAGGTGCACGGTAAGAAAAAAATCCCCGTTCACGATTTTGAACGGGGATTGTGTCGCCACTTTTCTCTTATGCGATTTGGCTGTTCAGACGCTCCCGGATGGCGTCGATAAATGCACGGCTGGAAACAGGCTCCGGCTTTTTCCCTTCTACCAACCCGACGAGGTCTTTGGTCATGACGCCGTCGGACAGCGTTTGCAGGGATGCTTTCTCAAGGTTTTCGGCGAACTCGACTAGTTCGGGAAGATTGTCCAGCTCGCCGCGCTTCTTCAGCGCGCCGCTCCAGGCAAAAATCGTCGCCATGGGATTCGTGCTGGTTTCTTCACCCTTGAGGTGCGCATAGTAGTGCTTGGTGACTGTTCCGTGCGCCGCCTCGTATTCGTACTGCCCGTTGGGGGAGACGAGTACGCTTGTCATCATCGCCAGCGAGCCGAACGCCGTGCTGACCATGTCGCTCATTACGTCGCCGTCATAGTTTTTGCAGGCCCAGATGTAGCCGCCTTCGGAGCGGATGACACGTGCAACCGCATCGTCGATGAGCGTATAGAAATAGGTGAGTCCCTGTGTCTCGAAGTCCGCCTGATATTCCTTAACGAATACTTCTTCGAAGATATCTTTAAACGTGTGGTCATATACCTTGCTGATGGTATCCTTTGTGGAAAACCACAGGTTTTGTTTGGTATCCAGTGCATATTGGAAGCATGAGCGCGCAAACGAGTAGATTGAGCTGTCCTTGTTGAACATCCCCTGCAAAACGCCGGGGCCCTCAAAATCGTTGATGGTCTGGCGGGACGTTTCGCCGTTTTCGCCGGTGAACACCAACTCGGCCTTGCCTTTTCCGGGCACGCGATATTCCGTCGACTTGTATACGTCACCGAATGCGTGACGCGCGATGGTGATCGGCTTTTTCCAGTTTTTCACAACAGGTTTGATGGAGTCGATCAAGATTGGTGCGCGAAAGACCGTGCCGTCCAGGATGCTGCGGATCGTTCCGTTCGGGCTCTTCCACATTTGTTTAAGCGAGTATTCTTCAACGCGCTGTGCGTTGGGTGTAATAGTGGCGCACTTCACGCCGACGCCAAGCCGCTTGATGGCGTTTGCGCTGGCAACCGTAATCTGGTCGTCTGTCTCGTCGCGCTTTGGCAACGCAAGGTCGTAGTATTCCGTTTTAAGCTCGACAAACGGGCAGATCAATGTATCTTTGATCATTTGCCAGAGGATGCGTGTCATCTCGTCGCCGTCGATTTCAACGAGCGGGGTGGACATTTGAATCTTCTTCATACTCTAAAAAAAGTTCCTTTCCCAGTTAATTCTGTTTCGCCTGCGCGGCGTAGTAGTTCATTAGGCAGCCTTCGAGCAGGATAGTTTTCTCGTCGTCCGTCAACCCGTTGATATAGAGCGTGATATCTTGCTTTTTACCGTTTGCAAACAAGATGACCGCGGGGAACTCTTCGGCGCCGCTTTCAATTGCACTGCGTACATTCGGTACGAATACATAATCATCGGCTTCCGCTTCAAATGGTGTGCCGTCGGCCAGCGTGAACGGCAGGATACCCCAGTTGATGCAGTTGCTGCGATACCGTTTTGTCGCGTAGGAGTAGCAGATGTTGGCGAATCCGCCAAGCACTTTCTGGCAGGATGCGGCCTGCTCGCGCGCGCTGCCATCGCCTGGCTTCATTGCGAACAGACAGCTGCCGAACTGCGTGTTTTGCAGCAATGCGTCTGCGTTACCAACGCGGGACAAAACGGTTTCCAGTTCTGCGGGGTGTTCGCCGGAAACGCGCTGTGCTTCCAATTGCGCCGCCGCTTTGCTACGCCCGACATATTCCGGGACGCGTCGTGATAACGCAAACTCGGCAAGTCGCAACGGATTTGAGCGGTACGAGCTGGTCTCGCCGGACGGTATGAGCTCGTCGGTCGTGGTGACCGGATCGCGAATGACTGCGGCAAGTTTCACGAGTAGGTTTTCGCCGAGCGGGTACATCTTCGGCCAGTCTGTGATGTTTGGCCCAAGAACAAGTTCTGTTTCCGGTTGCGGGTGTTTATATCCGTAGTAACACCGTTTTTGATAGACGTGGTTGTCGAACTCGTAGGGCAGCTTTTCCGTATCATACGGGGTTTCGCTTGCAGCGGTGATCACGCCGCCGTTTTTCGCGGTGGCGGCGATGGAGCGCGCGTCCATAAGTGCGACGGTTGCAATCTGCGATTCGCCGGGCTTGCTGCCTTCGCGGTTGGGGAAATTGCGCGTAGTGTGCCGCAGGGAGAAACCGTTGTTGGCGGGCACGTCGCCCGCGCCGAAGCATGGACCGCAGAACGACGGCTTGATGATTGCGCCCGATTCGAGCAAACTTTCCGTCTTGCCCGCACGTGTCAGCGCAAGGCTGACCGGCACACTCGTCGGATAAACCGAGAGGGAGAACGCACCGTTGCCTGTATCTTGACCGGACAGTATATCCGCCGCCTCTACGATGTTATCGAACAATCCGCCTGAACATCCGGCGATGATACCCTGATCCGCCTGCACGCCGTCGGGTGTGATTTTGCCGCGCAGGTTCAAGTGCGTGTTCTTGAAGAGCTCGGTCGCCTTTTTCTCGACGGCCGCAAGGAGTTCTTCGGTGTTTTCGTTGAATTCTCTGATGGTATACGCGTTGCTCGGATGGAACGGCAGAGCGATCATACTCTCCACTTTGTCGAGTTCAATAGTGATCAAAGCGTCGTAATACGCGCCGTCAACGGGCTCAAGTTTTTTATAGTCGTCCGGCCTGCCGTGTATTGTGTAGTAGCTTGCAATTTCCTCGTCGGTCTCCCAGATGGAGCTTAAGCAGGTAGTTTCCGTCGTCATTACGTCGATGCCGTTGCGGAAGTCGACCGGCAAGCTCGAAATCCCGGGGCCAACGAATTCGAGGACTTTGTTTTTCACATATCCATTTGCAAAGACGGCCTTAACAAGAGCGAGCGCCACGTCGTGCGGGCCGACTCCATGCTTTGGTGAGCCGGTCACATAGCACAGAACGACGTCCGGTCTGCTGATATCGTATGTGTTGCACAATAACTGCTTCACAAGTTCAGGACCGCCTTCGCCAACACCCATTGTGCCGAGTGCGCCGTAGCGTGTGTGGCTGTCCGAACCGAGAATCATTTTACCGCAGCCTGCAAGTTCTTCGCGGGCGTAGCTGTGGATAACGCTCTGGTTTGCCGGGACGAAGATGCCGCCATATTTTTTTGCCGCGGAAAGACCGAACACATGATCGTCTTCGTTGATGGTGCCACCGACGGCACAGAGACTGTTGTGACAGTTTGTCATAGCGTACGGCATGGGGAATTCCTTCAATCCCGATGCGCGTGCGGTCTGGATGATTCCGACGTAGGTGATGTCGTGCGAGGCCAGTGCGTCAAAGCGAATGCGCATCTGTTTGTCGTCGCCGGAGAGATTGTGTGCCGCCAGAATTTGATAGGCGATTGTTTTTTTGCGCGCCTCGTCCGGGTTTCCGGAAAATGCCTGCGGTTTACCGTCCAGCAGACAAATCCCCTTGTCGTGATATGTGATCATGCAATCTCCTCCTGATACTTATATTTGTAATAATTGGCTTGCAATGAATAACTAAAAATAAAAGAACTACCAATCAAAGTGTGCATATAATCGCGATGATACGCGAAACGAACAACGATTTATGCATGCATAATAATACTGTCTTGCGACACAAATATCAAGCAAAAAATGTGATTTTCCGCAAAGTATATTACCATATAAGCATGCTTGTATTGGTGTATACAAGCGCACAAAGCGGCAAAAATGCTGAAATATGCAAGAGTTTTGCGAAAACAGGGAAGAAAACCTTAATTTGCGTATAATAAACGCATAAGATGAATAAAAATACTAAAGTTGTCGTTTGCGCTATTGGTAGGAGAAGTAATTTGGCGTGTCCCAATGATCCATGGTAGCAGACGTTGCAAGCAGCATACGCACACAACACTTGGATTTGCGAGCGATAAAAAAGGCCGCCTCACAGCGACCTCTTAAAGATAGAGACAGTTATTGTGTGCTACTGGAAAGTGATTGGTTTATGGTTTTAGCACCGCTATGGCGTATGCCGGAAGCGTGAGCGCTTCATCGGCAAAAGCCACCGGTGATTCGTCGACTATCATATATCCGTATAGCTCGAAAGCGTTATATGCCGTTCCGGCTAACGAAATATCGGCGGCTTTTGTTCCAAGATTGTACACGATCAGGATTGTGCTGCCCTGATAGGTTTTTGTAACTGCACAGATGGAATCCGACACAAGTGAGATTACAATTTCGACCGTCCCGCGTGCAATTTCGGGATTTTCATTTCGGATGCGAATTGCGCGTTTGTAGTAGCTGTAAAGTGACAGCGGGTCGTCGATTTGTGCATCCAGCGCAGAAAATTTTTGTTCAACATCGTCAGCGCCGGTTGGTGCCAAAGGCGTACCGGTTAAATCAACGTCAGACCAGTGCATTGGGAGGCGTTTGTTTTCATCCTTTTTGCCGCGGCTGTTCATACCGATTTCTTCGCCGTAGTACACAAACGGACTGCCGCTCATGGTCAGCAGGATTCCCGCCGCAAACTTCATTTTGTTTAGATCGTTGATATAGTGCGCACTCATTCTGGACGTATCGTGATTGCTTAAAAACGGCGCATCGATGAAGTCCGGATTGATTGTGCCGTAAACCGCTTCGCCTTGCGCTAGAAGTGCGGCAAGCTTTTCGCCAGTGCCCCGGTTGACGATTGACGCGATGCTTCCGGTCGACTGCGCAAGTGGAAAATCGAAAAAGCTTGCAACACCGCTTTTATAATAAGTTGACAGCGTAACAGCATTGGTCTCCCAGGCTTCGCCGACAAGGTAAGCGTCGGGGTTGACGCTTAGCACATATTGATTGAACCAGGAAAGGATTTCAATATTGGTCGACGGGCTGCCGGAGACGTATTCCTTTACGGCGTCAAGACGGAATCCGTCCACGCCCATATCCAGCCAGAAAGACGCGACCGACTCCAATTCCGAGCGGACCAGTTCGTTTTCCAATGCAAGATCGGGCATCTGGTCCCAGAACATGCCTTCATAGTACCACTCGCTGTTTCCAATTTGATACCAGCCGGTTGCGCCCGCTTTTTCCGTGGAGAAATGATAGTAGGACGCATAAGGGCAGACGCTGTAATCAGGCTGAGCATCCACTTCAAGAGACTTGTAATAACGAACGGCCTCCAAAAACCACGGGTGCTGCGTCGAGGTGTGATTGATTGGAAGATCGATGATGAGTTTGATCCCGCGTGCGTGGCACCCGGCAATCAATGATTGAAAATCATCCAGCGTTCCATATGCAGGATCAATGGAGTAAAAGTCCTTAATGTCATATTTGTGATAGGTTGGCGACGGCATGATCGGCATCAGCCAGATTCCCGTGAACCCAAGGTCCGAATCGGTTTTGTCGTTGCCGTCATTGAGGTAATCGAGCTTTTGTACAACACCGTTCAGGTCGCCAGACCCGTCTCCGTCGCTGTCGAAAAACGACGCCACGAAGATTTCGTAAAACGTGCGATAATTGTCGTCGACAATGTTGAGTTTGTGTTCATACCGATAACCGTCCTGATCAAAAACGGAAAAAAGCTCCGACAGCGGCGCATCACAACCCGCTAGTGAGAGCAAAAGGATGATTGTAAAGATAACAGGCAACAGCCGTTTTTGCAAAAGCGTTTTCATAATTTCATAATAGAGTAACAAAGGCATAATGGCAAGGAAAGGAAACGAAACCGGTTTACCAAATATGTGCCTGTATGCTTGGAATGCACGTAAAAAGGAGAGGGGCTATTCGTTCCAAAATGCCTGTAAACCATCGACCATCTGCGCGGTGTTTCGCACCCGCCGGACGTTCCAGTGTTCGGGCAGGAGTTTGCGATATTCGGCATAGCCGTAGCGCTGGTCAATAAGCAGCAGCGCGCCACGATCGGTATCGGTGCGGATGATTCGCCCGGCGGCCTGAAGCACTTTGCACACGCCTGGATACTGATAGGCATACCGATAGCCCTGCGCGTATTTTTCTTCGTATGCGTCTCGCAAAACGTCCCGTTCGAGACAAAGCTGCGGCAGTCCAACGCCGACGATTGCCGCACCGCAGAGGCGCTCTGCAGGCAAATCAATTCCTTCGGCAAAGATGCCGCCCATTACGGCCAGACCGATGGTTACGCCTGCAACGTCCGGTTGAAACTGTGAAAGAAAGTCAGCGCGTGACGCATCATCCATACCGGGGGATTGTTCAATCAATGTCGCTTCCGGCAGCTGTTCGTGCAGCAACGGCGACAACTTGGAAAGATACGCGTGCGAAGGCACAAAGACGAGATAATTGCCGTGTTTTCGTATGCCGGCAAACGCTGAGATTGCGTTTGCCACGACAGGGTAGGTCGCTTCACGCGCGCTGTAGCGGATGTCGACCGGCAGATGAAAAACCGCCAGATGTTCGGGCGGAAACGGTGACGGCAAAGACAAAACAGGCGTTTCATCTTGTAACCCGCAGAGGTTCTTATAGAAGGTATATGGTGTAAGCGTTGCCGAAAATAAAATTGCACTGCGGCTTTTTTTATAGCTGTCGACAAGTTTTTCTGCCGGATCGGCGCAAAAGAGCGAAATGCGGCGCGTCGTTTTTCCGCCTTCGTAGAGCGTCAAATAATTCTCGTCGTATTGATCGAGCAGATAGCGAAAGGACGAGAGATCGAATACGAGCTGCCGCGCCAGACCGGACTCCGCCTGCTGTCCATCCTCGGAGAGGTGGTCGAGCGTGCTTTCCAGCAATTTTGTCAACGCGCTTGGCGCATCGTGGCATGCAATTGGCGATTCAATCTCGTCAAAACATGCTTTGACGGCATCCTCCAGCTTCTTTAGTGATTTGTATAATGGCAGTTTTCGATCTTGTTTTGGAATGGAACGTCGTGTCTCGACGATCGCTTTCAGCGACAGCGTTGTGGAATACATACTGCGTGCGCGGTCGGGCAGGTTGTGCGCTTCGTCGATTAACAACGCGAACGAATTTTTCCCCATAAGAAAGAAACGCTGTAAACGTACGCGCGGGTCAAACGCGTAATTGTAATCGCAGATGATCAAATCACAGGATGTGGACAGATCGAGCGAGAGTTCGAACGGGCACAAGAAGAAGCGGGTCGCATACGAGCGGATGACGTCCGGTGTGAACAGGCCGTCCGTTTCGCTGAGCGCGTGCAGTGCTTCGCCGAGCCGATCATAATAACCTTCCGCACGCGGGCAGCTTCCTTCCCGACAGATTGGCCGTTCGTGGATGCACATCTTCTCTTTCGCCGAAATGACGACGCTCCTCAGATGCGGCGCGTTCAGAAGTCGCACCGCAGCAACGGCGGCTTCCTGCTGCGTCGTGCGTGCTGATAGATAAAATATCCGAGAAATGTGGCCATCGGAAAGCGCCTTGAGCGCGGGGAACAACACCGCCATTGTTTTGCCGGTACCGGTTGGCGCCTGCGCCATAAGCGCAGATTTTTCGCGGATTGCGTAATACACCTGCGCGGCAAGTTCATGTTGGCCTTCGCGGTATGCTTCATATGGAAACGGCATGGGAGCAATATCATTGCGAAGTGCGCATGTGTGTTTATATTCCGTTTCAAGCAGTTGGAGGTAGCGTCCGGAAATCTGGGCAAAAAAGCTGTCGAGGGCGTCTTTTTCGTATGGGTCTGCAAAGGATGTGATCTCACCGGTTTGCAGATGAAAATAGGTCAGGCAAACGTCGATTGCCTCGATGTCCTGCTCCTGACAAAACAAATAAGCATAGCACTTTGCCTGCGCCCAGTGCTGTGCGTTCCCGCTGCCGAGCTGCTCGCTTTCGGCATATGTCGTTTTAATTTCTTCAATTCGCTCATGGCCGTAAAGCCGGTCGATGCGTCCATATATGGTCAGTTCGATGTTTTCGGAACAGACCGTACCGGCAACACTGACCTCGTTTTGCGCGCCTTCTGCGGGGATTGCCTGAAGCGCCTGATGCCCACGGATGCCGTCCAACATGCGCTGTGACGAGGCCATCGGCGAAATACTACCGGACAGCAGGACTGTTTCGACCATTGTTCGAACCGCAACTCTACGTTTTTCCACACGTCCTCCGTTAACAGACTTTGAAAATAGACATGGTTGTCGCCGACATTTTCAGCCGAGGCAATCGGGAACATCTTCATCGGTGAATACCGCGATCCCGTTTTGCTTCAACAGTGCCGCCGTAACGCCGTCGCCGGGAACAATGCGACCGGAAAATGTTCCGTCGTAAATATGTCCGCATCCGCAGGACGGGCTGTTCGCTTTCAAAATTGCGGTTTTACAACCAATCAATTGCGCCAGTGCAAGGGTTTCTTCCGCGCCGCGATAAAACGCCTCCGTTACGTCCGATCCGTCCTTTGCAACGACGGATTCGCCTAGGCGCTCCGAAGGAAGACGCGGCGTTGATAACCCGCCGAGCTGCTCCGGACAGACCGGGATCAGCGTGTATGTCTCCGCGAGCGCTCGGACCCGTTCGCTTGTCTTTGGACAGCCGTCATAGCGGCAGCGTACACCCAGCAGGCAGGCGCTGACCAGAATCGGTTTTTTATCGTTTTCCATTACAAAGGTTACCTTTCGCTAATACGCTTTCCCGCAATGCGATAAGCGCGTGATGCTTTAGTGTTATTGTATCACAGCGATGCATTCGCTGGAACCGGATGAGTGACAAGCAGAAAGTACGCCGCAAACGCGAACATTGACTTTAGTTGGGTTCGATTTTAGAATAAAGAAGTAATGTTCGAGCCGTTTTTTGTTTTGTTACAGATTACAAGTTTATATAGTTGAAATGCAATTGATTGCGAGTTTATGGAAAACGGGAGGGGAAACGGTTGCCAATCATAACCATATCACGGCAGATGTACAGCCTTGGGGATGAAATTGCCGAGGTTCTTTCTCGAAAACTTGGCTGGGAATTGCTGACACGAAACGATCTGCTGTCCCGCTTTCTCGGCGAAACCGCAACGGAGCACGACCTTCATATGCTCTCGGAAAGTGCAAAATACTACTTGAAACCCAGCCGGACAGACGGAACGTTTATAGAAGCCATAACGAGGAATCTTGAAGCATATCTGGAAGGTCATTCGGCAATATTGGTCGGATTTGGTTCGCAGATGATCTTTGCGCAGTCGAAAGACGCTGTTCACCTCCGGGTGTTTGCCCCAAAGGATGTTCGCATTAACCGGGCAAAGAAGCATTACCATGTTTCCCTCGCAGAAGCGGAAAGTATTGTTGATGTTGCGGATAGGCGGCACAAACGGTTCGTAACAGCCGTGTTTGAGGCCGATTTGACCAATCCGGAACACTATCATCTAAATCTGAATACAGCGTCGCTTTCGGTGGATGAGTGCGTTGCGGCTGTGATGGCGCTGCAAAAAGAACGCGAATCCCGCAGACAGATTGAGAAGGAGACGATACAGCAGCAAATATCGAATAATCTATCGGACTATTCGGCTTTTAAGACAGAATCGGAAGCGGAATTTGCAAAAATTCTCGACATGTACCAACTGGACTGGAAATATGAACCAAAGACATTCCCGATCGAATGGGATGCTGAGGGTAATGTGACGATGGCGTTCAGCCCTGATTTTTATTTAACGCAATTTGACATGTACATCGAATTGACGACGATGAACCAGAAATATGTGACGCAGAAAAACAAAAAAGCAAAAAAACTGCGGGAACTTTACCCAGGCGTCAACGTGAAAGTGATATACAAAAAAGACTTCAACACGTTGATGGAACGTTTTAAGTAGGCGGGATCAAAACGGTGGATATTGCAAACATCGAAAAAATTATCATCAACCGCGAGGAGCTTGAGGAGCGGATACTGGCGCTCGGCAAACAGATTTCGGAAGATTATGTGGGCAAGGAGTTGATTCTGGTCGGCGTGCTGAAGGGCGCTATCTATTTTTTAACCGACCTTTCAAAGGCCATCGATCTGCCACTGCAGATTGATTTGATGTCGATCGGCGTGTTTTCAAATTCAACAGGGAGATCCGGCGTTGTACGAATCGTAAAAGATCTGGATTATGATATTACAGACAAACATGTCATCATCGTGGAAGACGTGGTCCGTTCCGGCCTGACGTCCGGTTATTTGCTGCAAAATCTGGAAACAAGAGGCGCCGCAAGCATTAAACTTTGCGCACTCCTATACTCGCCGGAAGAATTTTTGCTGAATTTTCCGATTGCATATTATGGATTCGAGATTTCGAAATCCAACTGGCTTGTTGGTTATGGTCTGGAGGTTGAAGAAAAAGGGCGAAACTTGCCCTATATAGCAGAAATCAAGAGAACGTAAGCATTTGCCTGCGTTCTCTTGATTTCTGAGGACAAAAAAGACTCCAGCGGTTCCTTATAAGTTCGTGCTCTAACGTTGACTCATTTGTGTAAAAAGTTTTTAACCTAACTTACAAACTCTGATTACTTTTTCTGATTGATCTTCCAGCGTGGCTTTCGTATCTTTCGTCAATTGCAATGGTCGCCTGTTTGCTAAATTTTGATCCGTCACACTTTCGCGTTCTCAGGATCATCCTCTTACCTTCCGCGCTCATCACGAGGCGTTTCTGTCAAGCACTTACTAATTCGGTAATCTCTGGAGTCCATCTCTAGTATAAGAAAAACATTCGATTATGTCAATAGAAAAACAAAATATTTTCGGAAAATATAGTAAAAACATATCGAAAAGCAAAATAAATATCGTCACAACGTAACATTGCTATATTATACTACGAATTTATAACCGAAACCCCAGACGGTGACGATATACGTATCATATGGTTTGATGCTTTCGCGTAAAGTTTTAATGTGTGTGTCGATCGTCCGATCCGAACCGGTGAAGCAGTATCCCCAAATTTCGTTGAGCAGGGCTTCTCGCGAGTAGGCTTTGTTTGGATTTTGAGACAGAAAGAACAATAGGTCGTATTCTTTCGGTGTGAGTTGCACGCGACGCCCGTCGGCGGTCACTTCTCTGGAGACCGTGTCGATAAATAGGCCGCTATACTCGATTTTTGAGGGTATGTTCTTTGCCGTGCTGCCCGTGCGATACAAAAACACCTTGACGCGGGCAAGCACTTCACGTGTGGAGAACGGTTTACGGATGTAGTCGTCTACGCCGAGGTCAAACGCGCAGAGCACCGCCGACTCGTCGGCGTGTTCGCTGAGAATGAAAATTGGAACGTCGGACGACTTTCGTATCTGCCGGCAGACATTCCTGCCGTCGAGTTCTGGAAGGTCGGTGTCCAATAGCACAACGTCGTAATCGTTGCGGCGGAAAAGTTTGAGCGCCGCAATTCCGTCGGCAGCTTCATCGAATGCATATCCCTGCTCAATCGCAATTTGTTTGATTTCGTTGCGTATAGCGCTGCTTTTGTCTACGATCAACAGGCGAATGTCACTCATGCAATACCTCCGAAATGTGTGCGTAAAAAGAATTGTATCACCTTATACTATAACGGTTTTCGTTATGATTCAATCTTATTTATCTTGCACCGCGTTCAAAAGCGCGGGAGCCGCAGATATTGCAGCTCCCGTACGGTACGCGGTGAAGATTTGCGTCCGGCAATTACTTTTCTCGGCTGGCGTAATCGGCGATAACGCTCTTAAAGAAGCTGGCGGTTTCCGTAATATCCGCGAGCTCTGCCTTTAGCCTCGTGTTTTCCGACTCCAGCGCAAGGACACGGACCGATTCGAGTTCTTCGCGTTTTCCGTCCGAAGGTGACGCCTCCGAACGAAGCGCTTCTTTTGCGGACGTATCACGCTTCTTTTGTGCAAGCCGTACGCCAAGATCAAACCGTTCGTCGGTGTGCTCATTGAACTTGCCGCGTCGCACATAGTGGGTGTGGAGCAGTTCGTGTGATTTATGGCTGTTGGGATATTCCAGATAGTCATTATACAGGGCGGTGATGAACGGATTCTCATGCGACTTACGAAGCGTTTTTGCCTCGTCCTCGGTGTAGAGACCGCTCAGCCGCTTTTCGCGTACGTCAGGATCGTCGGAACGCGGTTGCCCGCCACCCATAATACAGCCGCCGGGACAACCCATGACCTCGATGAAATGGTACGGGGACGTACCGCTTGCAACCTGCTCCATCAGTTTGTCTGCGCCTTTGAGTCCACTTGTAACAGCAACACGCACGGTGACGCCGTCGAGGTAGCCGTATTCCTCCAGTGGGTGTTCGATTGTGATGGCGGCTTCCTTTACGGTCTCAAGTCCGACAATCGGAGTGACGTGCAAACCGTCAAACGGCAGTTCACGTCCGGTTACAAGCTCGTAGACCGTGCGCAGTGCCGCCTCCATAACGCCGCCGGTCAGACCGAAGATGTCTGCCGCGCCGGTGGACATACCGAGCGGATTGTCAAACTCTTCGTCCGGGAGGTTGTTGAAGTCGATGCCCATTTCCTTGATCATGTTTGCCAGTTCGCGCGTGGTCAGCACTGCGTCGACGTTCGGCAGGCCTTCGTTGCACATTTCCGGTCGAACGATTTCGCTTTTTTTCGCCGTACAGGGCATAACCGATACTACGAACATATCTTTCGGATCACAGTTGATCTTGCCCGCATAGTAGGATTTTGCGAGTGCACCAAGCATGGTGTGCGGCGATTTGCATGTGGAAAGATGGTCGAGTGAATCCGGATACGAATGCTCGATGAACTTAATCCAGCCCGGACTGCAGCTTGTAATCATCGGCAGCGATGCGCCTTCGCCGGTCAGAGCGTTTTTCACCCGGCGGAGAAGTTCGGTCCCTTCTTCAAGGATCGTAAGATCGGCGGTGAAGTTTGTGTCGAACACGTCGTCGAAACCGAGGCGTCGAAGCGCAGCGGCCATCTTGCCGGTAACGCGCGCGCCGGGCTCGTTTCCGAATTCTTCCCCGATTGCAACACGAACGGCTGGTGCGGTCTGTACGACGACGCGTTTGCTCTTGTCGTTAATGGCCTCCCATACCTGTTGAATCGCATCCGTTTCCTTGAGTGCGCCAACGGGGCAAACCACCGTACACTGCCCGCAGAATGCGCAGTTGACAGTACCGATGGGTAATTCCATTGCGGGGCTGATGACTGTTTTAAAGCCCCGGTTCTGTGCGCTGATGATGCCGACACCCTGAACATCGTTGCAAACCGTTACGCAACGCCTGCACAAGATACACTTCGTCATATCGCGCGTGATGGAATATGACGTGTCGATTACACATTCGGAGCGATTACCCTCAAATCGTGTCGCTTCCACACCAAGCTGCTTACCGAGCGCCTGGAGTTCACAACTTTGGTTGCGTTTGCAGCTGAGACAATCCTTGGAATGATCGGACAGCAACAGCTCATATAGCACCTTGCGTGCGCGCCGTACCCGCTCGGAATTGGTGTGTATGACCATACCTTCCGATACCTTCGTCATACACGATGGCACAAGGGTTTTCGCACCCTCGACCTCCACAACGCAGATTCGGCAGGAACCGAATTCGTGGACGCCTTCGAGATAGCACAAACTTGGGATGTGGACGCCCTGCTGTTTTGCGGCTTCCAGAATGGTCAAGCCGTCCTCAACGGAACATTTTTTATCATTGATTGTAATATTCGTCATGCAGATCACCTACCTCCTGTCGCAATGCAGGCAGCGCATCGCTTCGGCCATTGCCCTGAGTCTATGATAGCCCAACACCACTTCGTCAAACGAATTTTTGCGCTTGGCAAGTTCGAGTTCGTTGACCTGGAAGCGGTAGTGCTCGACGATTTCATCGTCGCTGTAATTGTCGGGGATATCAATGGGAGCACCTTTATTCAGCTTGCCCTTGCCGCCCAGATATTTATCGATGGATACCGCTGCGTTTTTGCCATCCGCAATGGCACGAATTACGGTGTCCGGCCCGCGCACAACGTCGCCGCCGGCAAACACGCCGTCGACCGTCGTCATCATCGTATCGTCGTCGATTACGAACGTGCCCCAGGGGCTTACGCCAATTTCGCTCTTCTTGATAAACGGAAGGTCGGAATATTGGCTGACCGCCGGAATGACGGTGTCCACGTCGATTGTGAAGCTGGAGCCTTCAACAGGTACGGCTTTGCGCCTGCCGCTGCGGTCAAAGTTGCCGAGTTCCATTTTCTGGCATTCGATTTGAACGACTTTGCTGCTCCGGTTGCCGACAAAGCGCACCGGCGAGACAAGCTCGATGAGTTCGACGCCTTCGTCGATCGCATCCTTGATTTCCTGTGCCGAGGCGGGCATCGCGTCCCGGGTCCTGCGATAAAGGATCATAACCCGCTCCGCACCAAGCCGCAGGGCTGTGCGCGCGGAGTCGATCGCCGTGTTGCCACCGCCGATGACCGCAACCGTTTTACCGATAGCGTTCGGCCGTTGCAAATTAACGTCCTTCAGGAAGTTGATGCCGTGTATAACGCCGCCAAGCCACTCGCCAGGAATGTTGACCTTTTCAGGGAACTGTGTGCCGGTTGCAATGTAGATTGCGTCATACTGTGCCTGCAATCCCTTGAAGGTCACGTCCTTGCCGACCTCGGTGCCCAGGTGGATATTGACGCCTGCCTGTGCAATCAGATCGATTTCATGCTGAAGCACTTTTTTCGGCAGACGATATTCCGGGATACCGAATGCCAGCACGCCGCCGGCTACGGCTTCGGACTCGAAAACGTCCACCTCATATCCGATCTTCACCAGATAGTACCCACAGGTGAGACCCGATGTGCCTGCGCCGATGATGGCGACATGCTTGCCGTTCTTGGGGAAGACGACTTCGTGCGTATACGGTTTTTCGTTTTTATAGGCGTAGTCCGCAACGAAGCGTTTCAGTTCGCAGATGGCGACGGGCTCGTCCAGCGAACCACGACGGCACTTTGTTTCGCAGGGATGCGTGCAGATGCGGCCGCACACCGCCGGGAATGGATTCTCCTGACGAACAAGGTTGTATGCGTCGATGAATCGACCCGCTGCGATCAGACTCATATAACCCGGCACGTTGACGTTGGCCGGGCAGGTGTTTTCGCATGGCGAGATGAACAGGTCGCCGCAGACGCTTGAACGACAGTATTTATTTCGGATATGCTCCTCGTATTCATTGCGGAAATATTTGATCGTCGAGAGCACCGGGTTCGGCGCGGTCTGCCCGAGGCCGCACATTGCGGTATCTTTGATGACTTCGCCGAGTTCTTCAAGCAACTCGATGTCTCCTTCTTCGCCTTTACCCTGGGTGATGCGCTCAAGAATTTCCAGCATGCGCGTCGTTCCAATGCGGCATGCCGCGCATTTTCCGCAAGACTCGTCTTTGATAAAGTCCATGAAGAACCGCGCGGTGTCCACCATACAGGCGTCTTCATTCATGGCGATCAAGCCGCCGGAGCCCATGATCGCGCCGAGCACCTGAAGCGATTCATAGTCCGTCGGCGTGTTCAGGTTGTCGCGCGTGATACAGCCGCCGGATGGGCCGCCGATCTGCGCAGATTTGAACTTTTTGCGATCGCGCATGCCGCCGCCAATATTAAAGAGGATATCGCCGAGAGGCTTTCCGATCGGCACTTCAATAATGCCGGTGTTCACGACATCGCCCGCAAGCGCAAAGACCTTGGTGCCCTTGCTCTTTTCGGTGCCGAAACCTGCATACCATTCACCGCCCTTGAGCAGGATTTCCGGTATGCTGGCATAGGTTTCTACGTTGTTGATGATGGTTGGCGCCTTAAACAGACCGGACTGGAACGGGAACGGCGGCTTCTGCCGCGGCTCGCCACGACATCCTTCAATGGATGACATCAACGCCGTCTCTTCGCCGCAGACGAATGCGCCCGCACCAATGCGAATTTCGAGATCGAAATCGAACCCGCTGCCGAACACGTTTTTCCCGAGAACACCGCGCTTGCGTGCGTCTTCAATTGCCTTGGTCAGCCGCTCAACGGCAATCGGGTATTCGGCGCGCACATATACATACCCCGTGTTTGCGCCGATGGCATAACCGCCGAGCATCATGCCTTCGATGACGGTGTGCGGGTCGCCTTCTACAATGCTCCGATCCATAAATGCGCCGGGATCGCCTTCGTCGGCGTTGCAGACGATGAATTTGCGGTCGGCGACCGCATTGTGACCCGCCTGCCACTTCACGCCGGTCGGGAAGCCTGCACCACCGCGGCCGCGCAGGCCGGAGCGTTTGACTTCATCGATGACTTCCTGCGGTGTTTTTTCGTTGAGCGCTTTTGCGGCGGCGAAATACCCGTCGCGACTGATGTAGGCGTCCAAACTGTCATATTCAATCACTCCGCAATTGCGTAGTGCGATGCGAACCTGCTCCTTAAAGAAGTCGATATCGTCGATGTTCGGGACATGCTTTTTCAAGGAATAATCGTAAAATGTATGTTCAACGAGTATTTCGCCATCTTTGATGTGCTTTTGAATGACTTTCCGGGCGATATCCGGCGTTAGCTTGGTGTAAAACGTCCGCTCCGGCAAAATCAGCATTACCGGACCGGCTGCGCAGGTACCCATGCAGCCGGTTTCCCGCAGCAGCACCTGATCGCTCATGCCGATTTTACACAATTCGTCGGCCGCGGCATCGCGCACGTCTCCACAGCTGGAGGATATGCAGCCTGCGCCGCTGCAAACAAGCACCTGATATTTGTATGCGGCGGTATGTTCGTTGTAATTTCTTTTTATTTGCTCAAGGTCCTTAATGGATTGGATTGTCTGTTCGCTCATGATCGTCACCTCCTCAATAACGCGAAAGGATCGCGTCCAGCTTGTTGATGTTCACCTGCTTATAGACTACGTCGTCGATCATGATCGCAGGCGCAAGTCCGCAGGCACCGATACACCGCGCAACCTCAAACGTGAATTTACCGTCTTCGGTCGTGCCGCCAATTTCGACGTTCAGCTTCTTTTGCAGGGCTTCCACGATTTTTTTGCCGCCGCGCACGTAGCAGGCGGTGCCGAGGCAAACGCGAATGGTGTGCTCGCCCCGCGGCTTCGTTGAGAAAAAGGAATAGAATGTAACCACGCCGGAAACCTCGGAAAGGGGTTTATCCAGTGCGTTTGCGATGTACTCCTGTACCTCGAGCGGCAGATAACCGTACACCTCCTGCGCAATATGGAGGATTTGGATCAGATTGCCTTCTGTGTCTTTGTAGAGATCGATAATGTTGGCGAGTTCTTCGAATTGGTTGTTGCTGTTCTGGTCCCGACAGTTGCAATGCTCCTGGTTCATACTCATGTCACAGCCCCTTTTTTCAATTGTCCTTGTGAAAGGTCGTCCCGGATGAGTTCACAGGTCTTAAAAAGAAAGAAATTATGCAGTCGTGAAAAGATAATGTAGAAAGAACGGATTAGATAAGAAAAAAAGTTGATCACCAATATAGTTAGTGTATCAAACAAATGTTAGGAATTTATTAGAGTGGAGAAGATATTTTGCTATACTTTTTCGGTTTAGGCAGGCGTTTTTCCAAATTTTGGAGAATCGCTTCACATTTTCAACACAACTGCACAACCATACCGGTGAATAGCCGGCAGCGCTTGCGCTTTTAAACATAGGCGGGTAAAAACGGAAAGAGCTGAACGTGATTTGTGAAAAACACTTGACTTGGAGTTAACTCCAGGTAGTAAACTTATTCTATATAATAAGCATTGTTATGGCGAAGGAGACGAATGATATGACGAACAAAGAATTTCATGACATCAAGCTTTCCTGGCTGGGGATGGGCAATATGCGTTTACCGGTGCAAAACGACGATCCAAACGCGCCCATAGACCGAAAACGCGCGCAGGAGATCATCGACTATGCGATGGCGAATGGAATTAATTATTATGATACGGCATATGTGTACCATAACAGCGAGTCTGAAAAATTTCTGGGTGAGGCGCTGGGAAAATATCCGAGAGACAGCTATTATCTTGCAACCAAATTCCTCATCCTCGCCAACCCCGACTACAAGGCCGTGTTTGAAGAGCAACTTGAGCGGCTGAAAACAGACCGAATCGATTTCTATTTGCTGCACGCAGTCCTCGATCACACGGTGGATCAGTATATCGACGGCGGCTGCATTGAATACTTTATGGAACAAAAGCGATTGGGGCGAATCGGCCACCTCGGCTTTTCTTTTCATGCGAGCGAGCCAACCCTGAGCCGACTCGTTAACCTCCGGGAATGGGATTTTGCACAGATCCAGTTGAATTATTTTGACTGGCTTTTCGGAACGGCAAAGCGGGAATATGAAATTCTTGCGGAGAAAGACATTCCAGTTATGGTCATGGAACCGATTCGCGGCGGACGTCTTGCGACGCTTTCCGCCGAACCGGAACGCATACTGAAAGACGCGCATCCCGACTGGAGCCTTGCCACATGGGCATTTCGCTGGGTAAAACGGCTGCCGAATGTGAAGGTTGTGCTGAGCGGCATGTCCACGCTGGATCAAATAAAGGAAAATGTCGCGCTGTTTGCCGACGAACGGGCGCTCTCCGACGAGGAAGAAGCGACGTTATTCCGTGCCTGCGAAGCATTCCGCAAGGAGGTTCAGGTGCCGTGTACGGCCTGCCGCTATTGCTGCGACGGTTGTCCCGCTGAGATCAACATACCAGCCCTGCTGGAGGTGTACAATCACTATAAAACCGATGGTCCGTGGGCTTTAAACGAGCTAAAAAAGATTGACTCCAAGGGTATGCCAAAGGACTGCATTGCGTGCGGCGCGTGCGCTGAGCACTGCCCGCAAAACATCGATATCAAAGGAATCATGCAGGAACTGGCCGCGATAAAATAAAATATAATGTTTATTTAGGCGATTGAACGGCTCGGCCGGCTTATCTACGGAGGAATTATCTTTGAACGATATAGAAAATGCGAAAAAGCAGTTGTATGAACAACGACTTGCCTGCGTGATTTGTAGAGGCGAAACGGTATACGCCGGCACCCAACGCGGAGTAGCGTTTTTGATGGACTTATACCGCAAAGGCACGCGGCTGGACGGGTTTTCCGCTGCGGACAAGGTTGTTGGAAAGGCGACGGCGATGTTGATGGTGCTTATGGGGATTACAACCGTTCATGCAATCGTGATGAGCCAACCCGCAGCTGAAACATTCGAGCGGCAGGGGATACCGTTTACATATGATACGATTGCCCCGAACATCATCAATCGTACAAAAACCGGCATATGCCCGATGGAGCAGGCGGTTATGGATGTCGATGACCCGGCGCTTGCGCCGGAGGCAATCGAGCGCGCACTGCAAAGGCTTCGCGAAGCGGAAAAAGCATAGCGTTGAGCAGGACACAAAGCGACGGAATAATCATATTGAGGTGAGAATCATGACGATTGCGGAAGTTGGGAGAAAATACGACCTCACGCCGGACGCGTTGCGTTACTATGAACGCGTCGGACTGATCCCGTCCGTTGGGCGCACACCGGGCGGCATACGCGACTATGGCGAATCGGACTGCCGTTGGATCGAATTTATAAAGTGCATGCGCAACGCAGGTTTGACGATCGATGTACTTGTGGAGTATGTGCGGTTGTTTCAGATTGGCGAGCAAACGCATGAGCAGCGAAAGGCTCTGCTGATTGAACAACGCGGCCAGCTGATACAGCGGATCGACGAAATGCAGCAGACGCTTGCACGGCTCAATCATAAAATTGATCTGTATGAAAAAGCAATTGTTCCGTCCGAGCGCGACCTAAGGCGGATTCGGACGGAGCAAGCGGAATAAAACTTACCAAGATTGCCGTTAAAGAATAGTATTTTACGGCTGCAACATTATTTTATACAACTGTAGGCTGCGTTTTTCAGACAGCGCCGTGTGTTGACACGGCGCTGTCTGAATTCAGCGAAGAACCTTCGACTTTCCTGATGCCTGTAAGCAAAGGGTGCAAGATCACGCTGAAACTTAAATCAAAAGTGTAAGTGTGCAGAAAAACCATACGAACTATACCATGCCCGAATTGCAACTAAAACTAAAACTAAAATACGCATTGTGTTTTCTTAAATAGTGAGTATAATAAAGCAGTGGGGTGATAATTTGACGAAAGTAAAAATGATCGATATTGCCGAGAAAGTCGGCGTCTCCATTGCAGCCGTTTCATTTGCACTGAATGGCAAACCCGGTGTCAGCGATGAGATACGGAAAGATATTCTGCGTGCTGCGGACGAAATGGGATACGACAGAGGCGAAAAAGGGAAAACGCATTCGCGCAGCAGTAAAGAACACCTGCTTATATTGAACTGTTCGCGCACTGCAATTACATACGATATTTTTCCGCAAACGCCGTATTTCAGCGAGTTGCTGCGGGCGTTTGAAGAGAAACTGAGCAATGAACGCTATCACTTTTGGATCAAATCCATTTGCATCGATAAAAACTTTGAACAAAATATCCGCTCTCTTTTAAGCAACCAAACCGTCGACGGCGTGCTGTTGGTTGCAACTGATATGGAAGAAAACGACATACGCATCGTTCAGGAGATTGAACCGCATGTCGTCATTTTGGATGCGTGTTACGACCGGCTTGTGGCCAATTGCGTTGTGATGGACAATTATCTCGGTGGTGTGTTGGCGGCGCGGCATTTTCTTGAGATGGGGCATCGAAAAATCGGCTATGTGCAGTCGCACGTTCGCATCTACAATTTTGAAATGCGGAAAAAAGGCTTTATGGACGAGCTTGCAAGAGCCGGTATATCGGTTTCACCTGAAGATATCATTGCGGTGGATTCATCGATTGAAGCAAGCTATGAAACGTTGGTTCAACAGAAATTCATTGGACCCGGCAAGCCGACCTGCTATTTTGCGGAAAACGACTATATGGCCATTGGCCTTCTGCGCGCGCTGCAAACCAATACGGTGCGCGTACCGGAACAGGTGGCGGTGATCGGTTTTGATAACATCGATATGGCGGAAATCGTGACGCCTTCGCTAACAAGTGTCAACGTGCCGAAAGGGAAGCTGGCGGAAATATGTATCTCCCAGTTGATGCATATGCTCAATCACGACCAGATATGGGGAATCAAACAATTTATTTCAGTTGATTTAGTCAAGAGGCAGTCCACATAATGGGCTGCCTTATGTACTAAAGTAAGGTGTAATCCGATTTTAGATAAAAACCTATATAATTTAAGTTATTTAAGTATTGACAACAACTAAAATTAATATTACCATTTTGCATGTCAGTTAACAAACACATCGAGGGTTCTAAATGAGCGAATATTTACTGGTACTAAACGGAATAAGCAAACAGTTTCCCGGCGTCAAGGCGCTGAGCGACGTGTCTTTTTCTATCCGCAGAGGAGATGTGCACTGCATCATCGGCGAAAACGGCGCAGGTAAATCCACGCTCATTAAGATTTTAAGCGGGGCGCTCCAAATGGACGAAGGGCAGATTAATTTTGAGGATCGACCGGTCTCCATACAAAATTCGCACGAAGCGAAATGTCTTGGGATCGGCACGATCTATCAGGAAATGAGTCTGGTTCCAACGCTCAATGCCGTCGATAACATTTTTCTTGGCGAGGAAGAAACGCGCGGGTGTGTTTTAAACAAAAGCGAAATGCGGAAGCGGACGCTACGCGCGATGGAACAGCTGAACGTATCCTTCGCGCTGGACGTTCCAGTTAAACATTTAAGCACGGCGCAGCAGCAAATGATCGAGATTGCACGCGGACTTGTGTTTCAGCGGAAGCTGATCATCATGGATGAGCCAACCTCGTCGCTTTCGCAAAAGGACGTTGCAGATCTGTTCCGTGTGATTGCATTATTGAAAAGCCAGGGCGTAACCATCATCTATATATCGCACAAGATGGAAGAGCTTCAGCAAATCAGCGATCGCCTGACGATCATGCGCGACGGATGCGTGGTCGACACCGTGCGAATGCAGGACACGACGATTCCACGTATAATTTCTCTGATGGTCGGCCGGGATTTCGACACCAAACGCAAACCGGTTACGCGCAATATAGACGCACCACCTGTACTTCGGGCTAGCCATGTCAGCGATTTCAACGGAAAGGTTAAAGATGTTTCGTTTGAGTTGCCGCAGGGAATCATACTGGGCTTTGCGGGGCTGGTCGGTGCGGGGCGAACGGAACTGATGCGAATGATTTTCGGCGCGGATCCGATGCAAAACGGGGAAGTGAGTGTGAAAGGCGTACGGCAGAAAAAACTGTCCACGGAGAATTCCGTAAAAAACGGCGTCGCTTACCTAAGCGAGGATCGAAAGTATGATGGCTTACTGCTGCGGCTCCCGATTCGACAGAACATCAGCGTTGCAAAACTCGACCGCGTTTCGCACGGATACGTGATTGACAAGCGGCTGGAAATGACACTGACGGAGCCACTGAAAACGGAAGTCCGCATTGTTACGCCGAGTATGGAGCGGCTTGCACTCAATCTTTCCGGTGGCAACCAGCAGAAGGTTGCGATTGCGAAGTGGTTGTTTACGCAGTGCGACATATTGATCTTTGACGAACCGACACGCGGCATAGACGTCGGCGCACGCTCGGAGATATACCAACTGATGAACCAACTAGTCGACCACGGCAAGAGCATCATACTTGTTTCTTCGGATTTAACGGAGATTTTAGCGCTGAGTAACGTCATCATCACCATGCACGAAGGCATGATCAGCGGAAAGCTGGTGAACGAGGCGTCGGTCACACAGGATCAGATTATGCAGCAAATGTTAGGAGGACTCGACCATGTCCAAGGTTAGAAACGCTTTATCAAAACTGGGTGTCATTCCCGTTTTGGTCGTACTGTTTATCATCCTTTCATTTGCGTCTCCATATTTTTTACAGGTTTCCAATATAATCAATATCCTCCACCAGGTTTCCATCACAGCCATCATCGGCGTAGGCATGACGTTTGTCATTCTAACCGGTGGTATCGATCTTTCCGTTGGATCCATCGTCGCGCTGTCGGGCCTAACGATGGCCGTTACGCACAAATACTTTATGGCAATGTCGCTTTCACCCGCGGGACAAGCGTGGCTGGGCATCGTGATTCCGTTCACACTTGCCGTGTTTGCGGCAATTTCGATGGGCTTGATCAACGGCATAATGGTTTCCATTGGCCGTGTCCCGGCGTTTATCATGACCTTTGGCATGATGAACATGGCACGAGGCTGCGCTTACATCATTTCCAATAGCAATACGATCTCGATCTTCCCTGATGTAATTCGCTTTATCGGCAACGGTAAGATCGGCGGTGTTATCCCGATCCCAATCGTCATCGCCATCGTACTTGTCGTCATTGCATCTATGGTTCTGGAGTATACGAAGTTTGGGCGATATGTGTATTCGCTTGGCAGCAATCGTGAAGCGCTCCGCCTGTCCGGCGTCAACGTGCAGAAAGTTGAAATTTCGGTTTACATTATCAGCTCGCTGGTGTGCGCGATAGGAGCGATTATTCTCATTGGCAAATTGAACGTATCCCAGCCGGTCGCGGGCGAAGGCTATGAAATGGACGCGATTGCGGCGGTCATTATCGGCGGAACGAGCATCTACGGCGGCGAAGGCAAAGTGTCCGGCACATTTATTGGGGCCTTGCTGGTCGGCACCATTCGAAACGGACTGAACCTTCTGAACATTCCTTCCAGCGTACAGCCGGTTGTCATCGGCGCGGCAATTGTAGCCGCGGTGTTCTATGACAAAATTAAAAACAGAAACGGATCGCTGACCAGGAACTAAGCAACCCAAGCTACAAGAAAAAATTCTTTTCAACAGACGCAAAAACAGCGTATGGCTATTTCCTACACGAATAAAAAGCCACAGGGGCTTTTTAAATAAGAAAACAACAGGAGGCAAACATGAAAAACACATCCAAGATGAAAGCAATTGCCCTTGCATTGGCGTTATGTCTGCTGCTCGGTGCGTGCGGCGCGCCGGCGGCGGAGGAGACGGCGCAAGCGGACACACAGCAGACGGAAACCGCAGTAACCGAAACGGCGGAATCCACAACGGAAGCAACGGAAACGGAAGAACCGATTAAGATCGGCTTTGTCGTAAAGGTAATCAATCCGTTCTTCACCGTCATGCTGGAAGGCGCACAGGCAAAAGCCGACGAGCTAGGCATCGAACTGCTGACCGGCGCCGCGTCCGAACAAACGAAGACGGAAGAGCAGATCGCCATCGTACAGGACATGGTAACAAAAGGCGTAAAAGCAATCTGTATTGCACCGATGGATTCAGAAGCTCTTCTGCCTTGCCTTGCGGAAGCGCAGGAAGCCGGCGTGGTCGTCGTCAACCTGGACAACCGTCTGAATGCGGACACCGCCGAACAGCTTGGAATGGATCCGATTCCGTTCGTGGGCGTCAGCGATGAAGACAGCGCATATCTTGCGGCAAAGGCAATTTGCGAAGCGATTGGCGGTGCGGGTAACGTCGCTATTATCGAAGGCATCCAGAGTGCGGATAATGCACAGCAGCGTAAAGCCGGTGCGGAGCGTGCGTTCAATGAATATCCGGACATCACGATCGTAGCTTCTCAGACGGCGAACTGGAACGCAGAAGAAGGACTGACGGTCTTTACCAACATTTTACAGGCCAATCCGGACATCACTGGTGTGTTCTGCGCAAACGACGCAATGTCATTCGGCGTCATCCAGGCAATTGAAGCCGCGGGGAAGACCGGACAGATTTATGTTGCAAGCATTGACGCGGAAGATGCGGCCATCGAAAACGTGAAAAACGGCATCGAGCTGGCGACGGTCTATAACAACCAGGACGCGCAGGCTGCAAAGGCAATCGAAGTTGCCGTCGACATGGTAAACGGCATTGAATCGGACGGCACGGATATCGTCGTCGAAACGATTCTGTACACCATCGACAACCTGCCGCAATAAAGATAACGTGATAGGAAATGCATGAACAATCGTCCGATTGTGAAGGAGGGATAGAATGCAAGCAGTACAGAAACTGAAACCTGGCGTTGGCAACGTCGCGTTGGTGGAAACAGCCGAGCCAGAAATCAAAGATAACGAAGTGCTCATGAAGGTCTGGGCGGCTGGAGTTTGCGGGAGCGACTTGCTGATACAAGAGGACAGGCATATGTACACGGCTCCGGTCACGATCGGACACGAATATTCCGGAATCGTCGTAGACGTCGGCAAAAATGTCAAGCGCGTGAAACCGGGAGACCGAATCGTCTCGGACATTGAGACCAAGGAAGGCTGGCTCGGCGTGTCGCGCAACGGCTCTTATGCGCCGCTGATGGCCATACCGGAAGAACAGGTCTACGTGTTCTCGTCGGGAGTGTCGCTGGATCACATGTGTCTTGCCGAACCCGTGGTCGCGACGCTGCACTCCATGCAGGAACGCAGCCGCGTAAAAGTCGGCGACTTTGTAACCGTGGTCGGTCCCGGCCCGATGGGACTTCTGGGCGTGGAGTTTGCAAAGCTCTGCGGCGCAAAGGCCGTCGCGCTCATCGGCCTGCGGGATGATGAAAAGCGACTCTCCATCGGCAAACGCGTTGGTGCGGACTACATTCTGTATTCCGACGAATCGCCGGAACAGCAGATCATGGATCTGACGCATGGGCGTGGATCGGACTTTGTGCTGGAATGTTCCGCGTCCGAAAAAGGCGTTCAGCATGCGCTGGACTGTGCACGCAGGTCGCCGGAAGGCTACGGTGGAAACGGTACGATATCATTCATCAGCCTCTGGGGTAAACCGATTAAGGTCAATATGGATGCGCTTTCGCTGTACCAGCTGAGTGTAAACGGCGCCTGGAGCTGGAATGGACGTGAAACATGGGAGCGCGCGGTCGATCTGATCGAACGCGGGGTTCTGGACCTGGACAGCCTGATTACCAACCATTATAAACTGGAGGAATGGGAACTGGCGTTTGCCAATCTGCGGGCAAAGCAGGATGTCAAAGCCTTCATCCATCCCAATGGCAGGGATTGGGCATAACGAACGGCTTCAACCGGGCAGCGGATTATAGGCCGCTGCCCGGTTGCTTTACAGAGTGTTTTAAAAGACAAGGAGCGTAGGAATATGCGACAATTGACAATCGGCATCATTGGTATGGGATTTATCGGCGTAAGCCATATTGAGGCGGCGCGCCGGATTGGCGGTGTTTCCGTCGGCGCGGTGGCGGACGCGAATTTTGCGTTGGCAAAACAGCGCGCGGAAGAGTTCAACATTCCGCGTTGCTATGCAGACGTGGATGAGATGATTGCCGACCCGGAAATTCAGGTGATTCACAACTGTACGCCGAATCATCTGCATTTTCCGATCAATGAGAAAATCATTCGTGCGGGTAAGCATGTTTTTTCGGAAAAGCCGCTTGGCAGAACCAGCGCGGAGTCCAAGGCGATGCTGGAGTTGCTGAAGCAACATCCTGACGTGGTGGCGGGCGTTAATTTCTGTTATCGCATGAATCCATTGATTCAGGATGCGAAAAATCGAATTCGCGACGGAGAAATCGGCACGCCATATCTTGTACACGGGCAATACTTGCAGGATTGGCTGTTGTATGACACGGATTACAATTGGCGCGTCGAGTCCGCGTTTGGTGGGGCATCCCGCTGTGTGGCAGACATCGGTTCGCATTGGATGGACCTTGCTCAGTGTATGCTAAACAGCCGAATTACTGAGGTGTGCGCTGCAACGCGCATCGTGCTTCCCGTTCGAAAGAAAAGTCTGCGGCCGACGGAGACTTTTTCGAAGGCGGAAGACGGCCCATATGAGGAAGTGGAGATCGATACGGAAGATTACGCAAGCGTGATGATTCGATTTGAAAACGGCGTGACGGGTGTTTATCAATGCAGCCAGGTCAGCGCCGGACGAAAGTGCAACATTGCTATTGAAATCGACGGCAGTGAATCATCGCTGGCATGGCAGCATGAAACGTCCGACCGAATGTGGAAAGGCCATCGCGACCAAAACAACGAACTTGTCATGCGTAATCCCGCGTTAACGCATCCTGCGGCGCGCGCATACACGCACCTGCCCGCCGGACATCCCGAGGGATGGAACGACGCATTTAAAAACAATTTGCAGGCGTTTTACTCTTGCCTTTCGAATGAAAAACGGCTTGGCGACGCACAGTGCGATTTTGCAACGTTTGAAGACGGACATTACCTCATGCGCGTAACCGAAGCAATCCTGAAAAGCAGCAGGGAGCGCCGTTGGGTATCGATAGACGAAATTCCCGATTAAAAGGCAATTCTGAATTCGTCAACATGCAATACGGGAGGGGAACATATGGGCGTGACGCTACAGGATATGATTTCGCGATGCCACGAAAACAAGCTGAAATACGCTGTTATAACCGTGGGTGCCGAAATGAAACTGCTTGTGCTGGAACGTGGTGGGCGAGTTTTCGGCCCGTTTTCAGGAGAAAGCGAAGGTGTTTTTTGGGCAAACAACATATGGAACGATGACGAATCGTTTCGCACATTCTTGCGCAAGCACGAATGGAACACGGGCGGCGACCGGATGTGGATTGGACCAGAGATACAGTTTCACATACAAGACCGGCAAGACGTCGCAAATTCGGAACAAATACCGTTTTCTACTGATCCCGGCTCCTACCGTTTGCGTATGGACTGTGATAAAGCTGTGCTGCGCCAAAAAATTCGCTTAAAGGCCTACAATATTGCGCAAGGCACGATTGCTCTCGGCATCGAAAAGACCATTCAATCTGCTGCAAACCCGTTGCGGAAACGCACGGATGCCGAAAAGCTCCTTAATGGAGTTGAATACTGTGGATACACGCAGGAAGTTGTATTGAAAATCCGACATGGCGGTAAGGTTTCCGCCGAGGCATGGAATATAACGCAAGTTGATCCGCCGGGTGATATCTTGATCCCCGTGACGGATATGGCGGAATATGTTGATTTTTATGACCCGATCAGCGACCAATACATGCAAAATGACACAGATGTAACACGGCTGAAAGCAACGGGCGATTGCCGTTACAAGGTTGGCCTGAAGGCTGCGCAGGTTAAAGGTGACATTCTATATTTTAGCGAACAAGATGGCAACCCATACCTGTATGTAAAACGCTTTTTTAGCAACCCTTCGGCTGAGCATGGAGAAGAGAGCGCAACTTTGCCGGGAGAAAACGGGCTTTCCACCTATGTCTACAACGACGACGGCAGAATCGGCGGTTTTTCCGAACTGGAATGCAATCTTCAACCGATTGGTGGCAGGAACAGACGGCGCAAATCTAGCGACATCATATGCAACTGGTTTTTCTTCGGCGAATTTGAGCGATTGAAGGAGATTGCGGCTACGCTTACTGGAAAGCAAATGGATTTATAGGACTGTCCGATCATTTGACCGATAACGACGGACTTCAATAAAAAAGCACATGAAATGATATCATTTCATGTGCTTTTGTTATGGCGCTATGTTCGAAAAAAAAAGCAGACGGTCCTACCGGTTCCAATTGAGATACAAACTCTTCGAAATATCCGAGGAAGTCTGCTTTAACGCGGGTAAATACTGCAACAATTCCGTCTTGTCAGCAATACCGACAAAGCCGCTGAATGAAAGCGCAGCAACGATAGTACCCTCGCAATCTGTAACGGGAACCGCAATGCAGCTTCCGTTCGCAGCGGATTCCTTGTCGTCAAAAGCATAGCCTTCTTTGGCGACCGTTCGCAATTCCTGCCAGAACACTTCGGGATTGGTTATGGTGTGCGGCGTCAACGGTACCATTTCGCAGGAATGGATAATTTCATCCGCTAGATTGATTGGCAACTCCGACAGGAGAATTTTGCCACCTGCGCAGGCATAAAACGGCAGGTCGGAATATAGCGGCGGGATGTAGTCCACAAGATTTTTTGTGCGAGATTGCTGAAGGATGTAGCAATGAACCCCTTCGCGAATAATCAGATTCATTGCCTGGTTGTATTTTGCCGTGGCACGCTCCATCACAAAGGACGCGACATCTTTCAGAGCCAGATAGAGGTTGTTTTTCTCCATGACGAAACTGAGTTTCTGTCCTGCAATATAGCGATCATCGCTGCACTGATAGACCCAACCGTTTACCTCCAGCGTTTTCAGGATGCGAAAGGAAGTGGACGGGTTAATGCCGCATTGCTTGGCTATTTCGTTCACGCCGAGCCGTTTATTCCCGATCCGCAAAGTATCCAGCACGGTTAGCGCGCGGTCGACCATTTTTATGGTTTCAACAGGTTGTCCAGTCGTCTCTTCCACGTGATGCATTCCTTTTACCTAAAATTTAATTCGTCAACTCGCATCAATAAGTATTGCGAGAAATAACCATTCCAAAAATATTACAAACAGTAAAATTCAACTCGTTAAATTTAGCATTTTTGCCTAAAAATGTCAATGTTTTCGCGCGTGACATATGTTTTTTTAAAAGGATCAATAAAATGCAGAGAATTTTCAAGCATTTGTGTAGCTTTTTGTGCGAATCAGTGGACGCAAGAATCTGTCAATTTCAAGAACAGGAATAAATATTCCGTAAAAATACGATAATCTAGCATATTCAAAGCATTTTATCATTATTTTTCGGCATAATCATAGTTGTTTGAAAAAAATGCCTAACAATATTGCAGCACGATTCAACAGATTCATGATCCTATAGGCGGAAGAAAAGCCTGTGATTTTGTGAAAAGTGCAACTTTTGACGGATTTTGTCAATCCAAATGTATAAAAATAGGAAGAATTGGACAGGCAATATGAAAGGAAGCTTAGTTTTATTGAATATTCCGTATTGACAATCTAAACAAAAATAGCTAAACTAGATATCGGAATAGATATTCCAAATAAATCTCGATATACAAATTTGTCCGAAATACACACATCAAAGACAAAAGGAGAATCCACAATGGCAAAAGAAAAACTCAGCGGCATCTACATCCCGGTTGTCACCCCCTTTAACAAGGACGAGTCCATCAACTTCAACGGCATCAAGGAAATCACAAAGTTCCTGGCCGATAATGGTGTAACGGGCATCATCCCCTCCGGCAGCACGGGTGAAATCACCGCACTGACCAATGACGAGCAGATCGCCATCAACAAAGCCTACACCGACGCGGGTCATGCCAACGGCATCAAGGTCATCGCCTCCACCGGCGCATACCGCACAACTGACGTTGTGAAGATGTCCAAGGCTGCGGAAGCAGACGGCGCGGACGGGATTATGGCCGTCACCCCCTGGTACATGGCGCCCAACGAGAAAGAATTGCTCGTTCACTACAAAACCATCCATGACGCAATCAAGATTCCGGTCATGCTGTACCACAACCCGTACTATTCCACATGCCTGATGAGCGATAAGTTCATGGCGAAGCTGTACAACGAAGGCTGCATCGACGCAGTGAAGGAACGTCAGGCGGACGTGTTCCGTCAACAGAACCTGCGCCATTTGACGGACGATGACTTCGCCATCTTCTACGGTTACGATGTATGTCCGGTCGAAACGCTGAGCTGCTGGACCGACGGTTGGGTCTGCGGAACAGGCAACCTCTTCCCGAAAGAGAACAGTACGGTTTACGAGCTGGCCAAGGCGAAGAAAGTCACGGAAGCCATGAAGGCGCATACCGAACTGATCCGTCCGTATCTCCATCTCTTCTCCGAAGCGGACTCCAATGGCGACGTGCTCTGGCTGCAGATCATCAAAGAAGGCCTGAAGCTCCGCGGCGTCGACGCGGGCTATTGCCGCAAGCCGGTTCTTTCCGAGGTGCCGGAAGAGACGATGGCGCGCCTCAAGGAAACCCTCAAACATTACGGATACATCGACTAACCCCCATAAACGATTTGCATTTCATCCCCGTCCCGGTTCATCATTGCCGGGACGGGATACAGAATTTCTCTAGAGGAGTCAATTGCATATGAAACAGAAAAAAGTTGACGTAATTGTTGCAGGCGGCGGAACAGCGGGCGTAATAGCCGGTATCGCGGCTGCGCGCAACGGTGCAAAGACGCTTATTGTGGACAAAAACCGTTGCCTTGGCGGACAGTTTACCGCGGGCATGCAGGGCGCTTGGGTTGGCTTTAGCGACAAGAAGAAGCTTTGCGTAAAGGGTATCGCCTGGGAGCTTCGCAATATCTTTAAAGAACGCAACGCCATCGTGGAAGACGATCCGGATACGGACGTTTGCTTCCTGTACGATACGGAGGTTGCAAAGGTCATTCTTGACGAAGTCACGGCAAAGGAACCGAACCTGGAGTCGTATCTCGATACATCCATTGCAGATGTCATTTGTGAAGGCGATACCGTTGTTGGTCTCGTTGTGCTTTCGGAATCCGACCTGATGGAGATCCGTGCCGACGTCGTCATCGATTGCACCGGCGACGCGCTGGTTGCTTTCAAAGCAGGCGCGCCTTACGAGATCCGCGAAAAAAAGGACATTCAGCCGATGACGTTGATGGGCAGGATGTGCGGCGTGGATATGGAGCGGGTCAAGCAGTATTACGAAGAGAACCCGCCGGTGCACGACACGCATGTGCCGCCGGCCTGGCACGACTTTAAAACATTCCCCGGTTTCATGCACTTTGGTTTGAGCGACGAGCTGCAAAATGTTGAATTGCCCGCGGACAAAGAGTACCTCAGAAATTGGCTGGGTATCTTTACATCCACTCCGAACCCGGGTGAAGTCACCATCAACTGCTCCGGTGCGATTGAAGCACATAGCACGGAAGGCTTTGGAGCGCGCGCAGCACAGGAGAATTTTTCGCAGAGGACTCTGTACGATGTTGCGGAAGCATTCAAAAAGTACGTCCCCGGGTTTGAAAATTCATATCTTTCGGCGGTCGCGTCCATGCTGGGCGTTCGCGAGAGCCGTCGCATTATCGGCGACTACAAAGTGACCCTTGCGGACTTTGAAGCCGCACGCGAATTTGAAGACAGCATCGGTCGCGGCGCAATGCCCGCAGGTGCGCACACGCCGGACGGCGTAACGATGTATGTATACGATCTGGAACCGGGCAAATCCATGACGATTCCGTATCGCTGCATGCTACCGAAAGGCAAAGACGGCATTTTGGTCGCGGGTCGCTGCGTTTCCTATGAAGCACCCGTCGCCAACTGCATCCGCTGCATGCCGCAGTGCATGGTTATGGGCGAAGCGGCAGGCACCGCCGCCGCCATCGCGGTGAAAGATGGCACGAGCGTACGCAACGTGGACATCAAACTTCTTCAAGAAACACTCAAAAGGCAAAACGCTATCCTATAACCCCGACTTCCGGGGAACGAATTGATCCCGTTCCCCGGGAATCATTCATTTGAACCAAACGAAAAAGCGCATCTGTTATAGAACCTGAAAGCTATATATAAACTTTCAATCCGATAAACCCAGCTCATCTTCGAGATAAAACAAACCGGAAAAATGATATTGATAGGCTTTCTGTCAACCCGAAGTGTTGATAATTAAAAAAAAGGAAAAGGAGAAGGTTATGAAAACAACGAAATTAGTTGCTCTCTTACTGGCGCTGTTGATGGCTCTGTCCATGTTTGCCTGTAGCAATACGCCGGCCGACACGACTTCCACCGAAGAAGCCGCTTCCACAACGGAGGCCGTAACGACAACGGAAGAAACCGCAGCGGAAGAGCCGATTTCCTATGCGGGAGAAAAGCTTGTTATCTGGACGAACTTGACGGCTGATGCACAGTACGAAGTCCTCACGAAGCAATTCAGTGAGCTGGCTGAGGAATTGGGTATCGAGGTTGAAGTTGAGAAAGTGGCGTTCAATGAAATGTACGGAAAACTCGCAACTGCGGCGACTTCCGGTGACGTTCCCGACATCATGCATACCAATTTTGGCGGCACCGCATATCTGTACGCGGCCGAAAGCATTATGCCGCTTGACGACATCGTCAACACTATAGGCGCGGATGATTTCTCCGACGCGTATAAGACTGTTCTTACCGGATCGGACGGTCACATGTATGGCTTGCCGGACTGGGCAATGCATACATCTGTATGGTATCGTAAGGATATCTTTGAAGCGAATGGAATCTCCGTTCCCGCTACCTGGGACGAACTGTTGACGGCGGCGGAAATGCTCGACAGCATCGAAATGTCCGGCTTCGCCGTACCGTTGGACGGTGTTCAGGTTGCAGCCCAAACCCTGTACGAGATGATGTGCTCCGCAGGCGTGTATTTCATGGATCCCGTAACAGGAGAATACTGTTTTGACCAGCAAAAGGACGAGGCAATCCAGGTGATCGACTATCTGGTCAAACTATATAAAAATGCGTCTCCGGCGGGTTCGCTGACATGGTCCTGGGGTGATTACCGCAATGCCCTTGCCGTAACCGGCACGGTGGCGATGACGCTCGATATGGGCGCCGTTATCGGCAACGCGCAGGGGAACAACCCGGACATGGTTGAAAACCTCGGTTGCTTCGATTTCCCCGGTGTTGATGGAAGTGCGGTCTCCTCTTTTGGCTCAGGCTACTGCTTTGTCGCCTCTCCGCAGGAAGACGCGGCACGTACTGCGCTGGTCACCGACTTCCTTGCCGCGCTCTACACGCCTGAGCGTGCGGCCGAGCGTGCACTGTCCCGCCCGATGTTCGCTTTCCCATCCTACATGCCGGCGTTTGAAATCTACAAAGCCAGCGAAAAAGTCGCCGACTTCCAGGATGAGGTCAACTACATCTTCAATCAGTTTGAAAACGGCACCTGGTACTGGTATGGCATGGAAGCCGGCCTTTCGGCGATGTCCGCCTACATTGAGTCCACCAACATTTTCGGTGAGGCTCTGCAGGGTGCATGCGACGGAACCTACACCTCCGAAGAGGCTTACAATCTGATCAACGACGATCTGATGGGCTTTGCTGGAGTCATGTAACGTCGTTCAACTTGTTCCGTGTCTGCGAAAAACGGCAAAGGACGCATGCATTTGCGTTCTTACCGACCTTCAAAAGCACAGGTATTTGATCAGTGTGCCCGTATAAGCGGGCACACTGGTATGATGTCATGAAACTTGATTAGGGAGATGGAAGTATGAACTCTAGAACATTTCTGAATAAGCACAGGCTGATTACCAGTTACGAGAGGAGACACAAATTGATAGGCTTCGCTTTTGCGATTCCTGTGATTATATTTCTGCTCGCATTTGTACTTTATCCGGTCGTTTATAATATTTGGCTGAGTTTTACCGACGCCTCTCTGATTAAGAAGACAACGAATTTTGTCGGCATTCAAAACTACATAAAGATTTTTAGCAACAAGCTGTTTGCAAAGTATTTCTGGAATACCTGCAAGTGGACGTTCTGGTCTGTCTTGGGACAGTTGGTGCTGGGGCTGGGAATTGCACTTTTGATTGCACGTCCCATGAAAGGCGGTACAGCGCTGCGCAGCTTCCTTCTGATTCCATACGTGGTACCCGCCGTAACGCTTGCGCTGGTCTCCAAGTGGATCATGAACAGCGATTACGGTATTGTAAGCTACTGGCTGCAGCAGGCGGGATGGCTGGAAGCGAGACAATCGCTTTTGGCTATGCAGGGCCCGGCCATGTGGGTTGTCGTCATTTTGAATGTCTGGCGGTCATATCCATTCCCGATGCTCATCTATTGGGCGGCGCTTAAGAGCATTGATAAGCAAATTTACGAAGCTGCGACTGTAGACGGCGCCAACAGATGGCGGACATTTCTTCATATAACGCTGCCACAGCTGAAAAACACCACGATTGTCCTGGCTGTGCTGCGTGTCATCTGGACGGCTACCTACTATGATTTGATTTTTATGGTGACGGGCGGCGGACCGTCCGGGTCTACGACACATCTACCCATTTTGATCTACCAGGCTTCGTTCGGCTCCTATCAGATCGGATACGCATCGGCGATTTCCATGATTCTGGGCGCGCTGATGTTTGTATGCATCATATTCTATGTGACGAAATCCGGTTTGACGGAAGACTGACAGAAAGGCTGGTGAATGAGAATGTTTAAAAGCATTAAAAATACAAAGATCATGATGGGCATTATAATCGGCCTTCTGATCGTCATTTTGATCATAATGGTCGGCTTTCCACTTGCCTGGATGGCGCTGAGTTCGTTTAAGCCGGGGGTAGAACTCTTTACGATTCCACCGAAGATACTCCCTGGGGACTGGTCGCTGGAATGGTATTTTCAGGCGTTTAGCAACGAAAATGTCATTCATTACTTTCTCAACAGTCTGCTCATCGCGTCGGTCGTTATGGTTGTAGATATGCTGATCGGGACACTGACTGCCTACAGCCTGACACGCTTTAAATTCAAGGGACGCAAAGTGATCTTGATCAGCGTTCTTGCGGCATACTGCGTGCCGCCGATTATGTTGATGCTTCCGCTGTATAAGATCGTCAACACGATCGGCCTTTCGGGAAGCCATATCGGCGTCATCGTTGCGCATCTTACGGTCACGCTTCCGTTTTCGGTTTGGCTGCTGGTTTCGTTCTTTAAAAAGCTGCCGAAGGAAATCGACGAGGCGGCAGTCATGGATGGAGCGAGCGAAATACAGGTCTTTGTGAAAATCGATATGCCGCTGTGCGTCTCCGGCGTACTGAGTACAGGAATCATGGCTTTCATCATGTCGTGGAACGAGTTTTTGCTCTCCAGTGTTTTAATTTCAAAAGAATCAATGAAGACCCTGACGGTCGGACTTGCCAACTATATCAGCTCCACACATATTGACTGGGGCATCATCATGGCGCTTGGAACTATCACCACAATTCCCGTCATTTTATTGTTTGCGTTGGTGCAGAAATATTTTGTTGAAGGCATGACTGCCGGAGCGGTCAAGGGGTAGCGTACGGACACAAGAATGAGATAGCGTGAAAACAAACGCCGGTGACGATGTCGATCGATTCGCTGTACACTTCGGTTTCAACGCCGCCGGAAACACTGATCACGCGAAGATATCCGTCGCGAAGTTCGACGACCAAGCCGTCTGTGGCGTCGCGAGTTGCGCGCAACCATATGCGCTGTGCACCCAGTGCGTTACCCAATAGGCGTATACTCAACGAAAGATTGGCAATTGCATCGCTGTCGTTTAGCAAGGCGACGGCACTGCCGGACGGCAGTGTCGTCAGGATCAATCGATTGTCCTTGAATTCGGATACGCCTTCCAGAATGGTCCACTGCGCTGCAAGTTCGACATCACCAGAAACAAAATCGATCGACATATTTGTATCGTCCCAAATGCGCATCAAAAGATGATTGGTCGACCAATACGGCTGCGGTTGCATACGTGTGAGGTCATACTTGCTGGTGTCTGAAGTGTTCAGTGAATAGCCTTCGCGGTTGAAGTTGGCACTGAACAACTCCTGCATCGCTTGTTCGTTTACGCTGCTGGCGCGGGCGTTTGTGCCAAACGCACCTGTGTTGGAGTGCATCAATACATACAATCTCGGAACGGCGTCTATCTCATCTTCGTATGTCTGCTTCATTAAAGTGTAATCCCGCAGCAGACGATCGCGCATAGTCGAATAGCTCTCCAGCGGAGTGCCGGTTTCATCCCGGATGAAATCCATCAGATAGTGGTCGTAATCACGCTCAAGATATTGTCGCACCAATATATATTCATCTGTCGACATCTCTCCAAAGTAATGTCCGTAGCGATCGGATACGTTGATATAGGAAAGGCGGTAGCCGCTTGTACCCATTTCCCAATAGGTATTTTCGATGAGTTTTTCCAGTTCGATTGATTTCAGGTACAGGTTTCCGTGGGTTGTGAGGTTGTCCGCATACGTCAGCATGGTGGCTTTCATGTTTTGATCGCGCAAAGCATTCTGCGAATATAAAGCCGTGTCACGCCTGCCGTCCTCAAAAAACAAAAACAGTGCACGATCGGGCAGGATTGTTCCATGGTTGTAATAGTCATAGAGATCCTGCTGCGTGATTGTAACAAACCCATTATCCGCCAGCGCGGTCAGGTGTTCCTCCAGCAGTGCCGACGAAATACGCGACCGGTCGGACGCCTGCTCGACGCCAAAATAGGACAACGCGACAAAGCCGTGGTCCTCCCCTGTGACGATGGCTTCATCCGTTGTGTCATACGACGCATATTTCGGATAGTTGACGATCATTGCGATAAAGAGCATTAAGACCGCCGTAATGCCGAGAATCTGTGCAATGCCGCGCGCAACCTTCTTTATGTTTTTCAGTCGGGTCAACGCAGGATCCGGGATATACTGATTATAGTCTACCATCGGATGTCTCCTCCAGCGTTTGTGTCTGCTTTTTATATTTTTTTTGATTCAGTTTTTTGCTGCTTTCTGCAATATCCGCTTCCGTCATGCGCGTACCCCAGGTCGACTTCCAGAAAGTGAACCACGCAATCGGCATCTGCCAAAGCAGCACTGCTTCATATAATACGCAAAACAGCAAACCGAATACCCAGGTGCTGCTTTTGCGAAGCAGCAATTGTGCGGCACTCATCAACGCCGCCAAGGCCAATAGACCGAGCAAAAAGGATGTTGGGAAAACACCATAAACGAGAGGCACATACATGAGGTTGTAAACGACGACGGCCGGTGCGGCGATCGGTACCAGAAGACCGATGTAGAAGAATACAGACATCAGAGGTTCTTTCAGCCACATGAACCTGCCCGCCAACATGGATTCACGCAGCCAGGAACGCTTCCAACGCATTTGTTGCTTAAAGAACGCATTATACTCTTTCGGTACGATGGTGGAGCAAACGGCGGTATCCTGATACGATGTGCGATGGCGGCGGAGGATGAGGTTTGTAATGGCGCGGTCATCACCAAACGTCGCCTTATGTCCAAGGAATCTCTGATTCAGCCATTCATCCAGATTTTCCAATATTAACGTGCGACGGTAGCAGGACAGCGGCCCGGAAAGACAGGTGACCGCGTCAAAATTCGCTTCGGCAGCCTTCATGATGCGAAACGCAATATAGTAGCGGACCGACTGCATCTTAGTCAAACTATTCGTATACGTATTGGCAACGTCCGTTCGCCCGGCAACGCCGCCCATCTTTTCATCTTGAAACGGTTGGACCAGATTCCGAATTGCAAAGGGGTTTAAAAAGCTGTCCGAGTCGACGAAAACAACAAGATCGTTTTTTGCCAATTTTGCGCCGCGTGCCATCGCCTCGCGTTTACCCATGTTGTGTTCCTGAACGACAAACTGCAAACGTGAAGTGATTGCAAAATGTGTTGCGCTTTGTTTAAGCTTCTCGATGGTTTGCGAAATTTTGGCGACGGAGTTGTCGTTGGAGCAATCGTCAACGACGATGACCTCCAATTGCTCCAGCGGGTAATCCTGATTGATGCAGCAAAGTATGGTACGCTCGATCCATACTTCTTCGTTAAAGCAGGGGATAATGATGCTAACACTCGGCGTGTAGCTGGTGTTGATCGGTACGGGTCGGTACACCGCGCCAAACAAATACCGCGTAAGCAGGAAGAGCGCTGCAACGATACTGTATGAATAGAGGATGCGATTGAAATGGAAATAAACGAGACTTTCCATGCGCATCAAGATTACCATGAACACGATGAAAATCAGAGTAACGGTAGAAACGGCGATCATATTAATATTTTTATGTCGGGTCGCATACTGCGCAAGCGTTTCCCGGAAGGTCATACCGAACAGAATTTCACCGTTTTCCGCAGGCTGTTCACGAACGACGCTCGCAGTGAGATGGACGTTCATTTCGTATCCTTCGGGCATGGAACCGGCGGTGATTTCAAAGCGAAGCATAACTTTTTTTGCGGTACGCAGGATTTCCTGATCGTTTGGATCGGCAACGCGCAGCAGCATGCCCGTGGAGGAGATATCGATGCTTGTACATTTAAATTTCCGTCGCCTCCCGTCGTGACCGGAACAGCGCACAGTAACCGGATATTCCGCCAAATAACGAATGCCGCTCTCAACCGTCTGTTCTTCAGTGGCCTTTGTTTCGGCGGTTGACTGGACGCCACGCCGGTCGACCTGCTTTCGGACTCCGCTCGGGTCTGGAACAAAGCTTAAAGCACGGCGTTCGGCTTTTGTTTTCAGCAAAATGTTTTCTTTGTCCGCGGAGTGCGCGGATTTTTTCAACCAATGCCAACTCATGTTAATTGCCCCTGTTTGCGTTCGTGTAGGTGCCGTCGAGACTGTCGCTGAGTTTTAAAAATACATATTGCTCGTCTTTGGGGAGCCTGCTGTTGGCGGCAAGCAGCAGGTCAAGTGCCTGTGCCGTGTCGTCCGCTGAATCCAACATGTGCATGATGAGGATTGCGCCTTTATGCAAATTGCGTTCGAGCCGTACATAAAGCGCACGTGCCGATGAAATATTGTAATCCGGACTTGGATAGGAACCGCCCACGACATAGTCAAATCCGAGGTCAAACACGACGTTCAACCCGCCCTTGCTGACCGAAAGCGTTGGGGAGCGGAACATCTTTTGCAAGACGGGTTTACCGTCATATGACACGTCGCCGACGATCGAGACTAGTTTATCCCAGGAAGTTATAACGTCTTGCTGCAACGCAACGAGCTGTTCATTTGTCAAAGATGCGTACACTTTTGCTTTGTCCGTTGCGTTCGAAAGCGAATAATGTTGATCCGTGTGTGAACCGATATCGTGGCCTGCGGCGGCGATTGCGCGCAGCAAATTCGGATTGCTTTGCACATAATTTGTGCGAATAAAGAAGGTACCCTTCACGTCATATTTGTCAAGGACGTCGAGTAGTTCTGTGATTGCGATATCCGAGCCCCAATCGTCGAATGTTAAATATGCGACGCGCCCGCGGTTGATTCTGGAGAAAACACGTCCGCCTTTATCGATACGCGCGACTTCCTCGGCGGTGAAGCCAGGCATAAATCGCCAGTTATCGATATCCGGCGTACCGATGTAATCGTTGTATACCAGATCGTAGAACTGTTCGTCACTCGTTATGTGTCCCGGATAGATTGCAGTGGCCAAGTCGTCCAAGGCATCGTTTATTTCAACAGGATAAGTATAAAGGCTGCTTGTATCGTTCATCAGCGCGTAGACCGTCTCCGGCTGGTAAGTTGTTTTTTCCGATTGCAAGGCTTCAACTACACCTGCCAACATGGTTGGGTCGGCGTATACGTTCATTGCAAAATAAACGCAATGCCCGCGTGTCAGTGCAAAGGTCTTTGTGGCGAATACGCTATCGAGCACTTCCTGCGGATCGGTAAATTCCGCTTGTGCGTTCGTGACGATACTGGTCTGATAACTGACAAACCGCATGCCCGCGGCGCTGACGGCCTCTTTTACGATGTCTGAAACCGTGTCGCTCATATGAATAACGAGGTTTGCATCTTCATAGTCGAAATCAGCCGCCAATAAGTTTTTACAGATCAACAGTTCTGAACAAACTGTATAAACGTCCGCTTTTGACGACGGCCGGATCAAGACGCCGATTGCGTGGCCGCCTTCTATAATGCGGTGAATTTCGTCGGCATGCTCTGCAAGATCATCAGGTGTGACGAAGAATGTGGACGGCGCGTCGAGTTCTTCCAGCTGTTCAAGCAGCGCTTCAAGCTCCGCATCGTTGCCAAGATTGGAGAATAGATAACATACGTTTGGGGCAATGGTATAGATCGTTTGGTCTGTTTCGGCCAGCTGGCCCGCGTTGCTTTCGCAAAGCTCGACGCTCTCGGGGAGAAATGTAGCGTCCTGAATGGCCTGAATCAACCATCGCGCAATGAGCTTGACCCGTTCTTCATAATCGAGAACGGACATGTCGACTTTGTCGATGTCCGGCAGGATTGTTTGCTGTTTATCGATGGCAGGGGAAGCTGCCGCCGCCGCGGGTTCATCGTCGATATATACATCGTCCAGAATGCGGAAAGATATGAAGCTACCGTAAGGTTTCTCGTTGACAAAGCGCAAAACGGACGAATAAGACGAAAAGCTCCAAAGATCGACCGTATAGGTGTTGTCTATTGCCGAGTCAAGCCCTGCGGCACCCGCACAGCGCAGGATATCTTCGGTATACGCTGTGTGGTAGCATTTAAATTCGTCCGGCTCAACGCCGGATACGACCGTAATGATTTTTTGAGATTTTACGAACCAATCGATCAACTCGTCTTCGGATAGAGAATCGAGGTTCGCCGCGCCATCTATCCCGTAATTCCCGACCGTGTGGCCGTCGTCAAGAATATCCAAAAGTACGTCGGATTTTTCGGTCGCATCATTTGCGGAGATAAAAAATGTCGCCGGAACGCCGCTTTCATCCAACAGTTGTAAAATATAATCCATGGTGCCTTGGGTACGAAGCCCATCAAAAGAGAGCTGTACCTTATATGGCCGTGAGTCGATCGCTGCTATGACGGTCGCTTCATTACCACCTTCTGTGAGTTTTTCGCGCGCCAAAGCAAGCTCTGCCGTGGTGCTGAATGCCGACTCTTCGAGCGTATCCGGTGGAAAAAGACTGTCTCTAAACACCAGCAAAATGATCGCAGCGAAGACCGATACGACACCGACCGCGATAAAAATGATCGTTTTTTTAGAGAAGGCAGACCAAAACTTTTTAAAATGCTTGTTTTCCATTGTGCTGTTCCTCGTACTACATTTTGCCGCTTGGAATTGTTGGAAGAGAAAAAGACCACCAAATACATAGAAAAAACAGGATGTATCGTGTGTCAGTCAAAAGTATGATTCGGTTTTCAAGAGCGAGGAAATACAGTTAGAAAAAGTTTGAAGTTTCAAGTCGAGTGGCGAAATGAGATGCTTTTACATATAATCGTGATGAGATGGGCATTAGCGAGGAAATACAGTTAGAAAAAGTTTGAAGTTTCAAGTCGAGTGACAAAATGAGATGCTTTTACATATAATTTTGATGAGATAGGCATTGTTTTTGAGCCGTCAAGTACAACTCAGGCATGGAACGTTCTATAATATTCATGTTCTCGGAGAATGACTAAAACACTTTTGTTGCTTTATAATAGGGATTTTTTGATATCGGGTTTCTGTTTATATATTATCGAAGCAGGGCAAATAAAGCAACTATTTTCTAATAATCGAACGGAGTGGAGCATATTGTGAACTGCCGTTGGGAACACTTGATAAGGAGATGCAAATACTGTTATATTGAAATAGAAACAGTTAGTATTCGTACAAAGAATATCTGGTATAACAAAAATCATCGGTTTTAGGAGGTGGGGGCTTACGGCACAGTCGACAGATTTGTTCCGGCGAATCCGTGCAGGCGATCAACTGGCTGTCACGGAACTGATATCCAAGTACGGAGATGACGTTTATACGAATGCGCGTGAATGCACACAGGACAATGACCTGGCTCTCGATCTTAGCAAGAGCACATTTAAAGAGTTTATCATCCTTCTTCAAACACAGGACAACGAAGATAATTGGGACACGCTTTTGTTTCGATTACAGGAAGGCACGTTGACCGCGCGCTTGATGAATGACACCGACAGGAACGTAAAAAAGCGGAAAAAGCAAGACAACGGTATGCTCATGCAAATGACGGACGAAGCACTTACGGAGTTCTATGGCAAATCAAATGCAGAAAAAACGAAAAGTGAGCTGGAAAGTTCGCCGGAATTTCAAAAGTGGTATAAGCGCAGGAAAAACGGGACGGTTGCGCAAATCTTATTTTACGTCTTTGTGTGTGTTGTCATCGTTTGGGTCATCTTCGGTTTACTGCGCAGAATGGGTGTGCTGCCGAATCTTGATTTAGGTTACACATGGTTCAATCACGCACTGTTCCGACTCTTTTAATGTTGCATCGCTGAACGATCGGTAAAGGCCTTCTAGCATTATTAAAGCATGTCTATATGGAAAGAGCGCATCTGAATTGCTTGATTTTCGTTGCAATTCAGATGCGCTCTTTTTTCGCTTCGTTATTGTTTACAGATCGTCAGCTCAAATCCCCGGCGGCTTTCACTTTCACACGATTGGTGTTGCCCGGATAGTATGCAAACAGGATTCGCTGCATCAACGAAAAGCTTTGCTATCCGATTACAAAAATGCCTGAAGCGAACAATTTGTACCTTGCCTGCGCAATCAAACGGATGCTGGAATGCAAATGATGCAATCGGCATGATTCTGAATTTTCTCGTTGTCTACTAGAGTGTGTCCCTAAAATCACAAAAGCGCATTTCCGTTGCCTCAATTTGCATATTTTCGTTGAAAAGCCTCGCCGCAGCATCACTGCGCCTGCGTTTTCCGTCTGAATCTGCAAGTGGATTCAGCAAAACTGCATCTTTCAGACTTTAAACATACACTCTAATCAAATCATCCACCTTTTCCGCAGTTTATCATTTTCTCTCTTTTCATGTGGACGACTTTTTCGGGGAGCAGTTCAATCTATGCAGCTGGTTGGGACCAATCAGGAGGAGATCGCCTGGCATCATGGAAAACGACGCGCTTTCGATCTGATAGCGGATATTGCCGGAAAGCAGAAGGTAACATTCATAAAAATCGTGAAAATGCAGCGAAACGTGCAGTTCGCGATTGTCTTTGTAGTGATAGATTTCATAGTCTTCCAGCAACATATGCTGTCTTTGCTGAAAAAAATGTTCAATGCTTTCCATATTTTGCACCTTGAGATTAATATAGAGCAATATTATCAATATTTCAAGCATGAATAGGATAGAACCTGTCTAAAATCGTGTATATGCTAAAGACAGACATCAATGATGCTGCCATTGGCAGCATACGTTCTGCTATGCCGACCGCGGTGCCGAGGTGGACATTCTGCCGACACTCGGCACGCACCGCGCCATGACGCAGGAAGAAGCCGAGGATATGTGCGGGGATATTCCGTTTGAACGTTTCACGGCACACAACTGACGGACGGACGTCGTGAAGATCGGCGAGGTGCCCGGACCGTTTATCGGTGAAATCACGGAAGGCATCTGGAGCGATCCGATCGAAGTGGAAGTCAACCGGAAAATCATAGATGAAAGTTATGATTTGATCCTTTCACCCGGACAGGTTGTGCCGCATGAGGTCATCGGCATGGCGAACCACTCGAAAAACATCTTTGTTGGTGCGGGCGGCGTTGATAAACTGATACGAAAGAATGGCTATTGCGGGCGGAAACGGGTACTGGAACTGGTCAAAGACCCGGCGTGCGACGATTTGCGCGCCAATATGGGCGCGGCGGCACATTTGATTCACGGCTCGTCCGACGGACGGTTCACCGTTACCTATGCGGTGCAAAAATCGATGTGTGAACAGATCGACGGCGTGCATTTTCAGTCGGCAGATGTCGACGAGATGATGAAACGCTACGATCCGGCGAAGCTGTCGTATGGTTATAACACGCTGCCGGATGGAGAAGAGATCTTCCTTGTTCCCAATCCCGCGCTCGGACTCTGGATTGACAAAGAACGCTTTGCGCGCGAAGGCGGCGCGCTGTAAGTAGCGCGCCATTGCGAATACGTCGAGAATGCGTAAATCAATGCGAAGTCGGCACATATGCGTTTTACACATACGAATGTATCCGTGCCAATCTTTTCCGTGGTAAAATATTTTTGAAAGGGCAAGACTAAAGGAGAAAAACCATGAAACACGAATTCAGTGAGGAACTGTTTTTAACGAACGAGACCGGAAAGCGGCTGTATAACAGCTATGCCAAGGATATGCCGATCATCGATTATCACTGTCATTTGCTGCCGCAGGAAATATATGAGAACAAGCAGTTTACCGACATCGGAGAGATGTGGCTGGCGCACGATCACTATAAGTGGCGGGCGATGCGTACGTTTGGCATTGAAGAACGACTGATCTCCGGCGATGCAAGCTTTCGGGAGAAATTTCACGCGTTTGCATCGATCATGCCGGAGCTGATCGGCAACCCGCTGTATGTCTGGTGCGCGCTGGAGCTCAAGCGGTACTTCGATATTGACGAACCGCTGTGCGCGGACAATGCCGAAGAGATTTTCAATCGAACGAAAGCGCTGATCGCTGAAAAGCAGATGTGCCCGCGCTGGTGCATGGAGCATTCCAAGGTGGAAGTCGTCTGCACGACCGAAGATGCTCTGGATGATTTGGAATATCACAGGATGCTCCAAAACGATCCGGCATTTCAGGTAAAGGTGTTGTCCGCATTTCGACCGGACAAAGCGATGAACTGCGAAAAAGCACCGTTTGTTGGATATCTGCCGCAGCTGGAAACCGCAGCGCAGATGCGCATCCATAGCTTTTCCGATTTGATTGCGGCGCTCGAAAAGCGGCTGCAGGTGTTCAAAGGGATCGGATCTATGATAAGCGACGCCGGACTCGATAACTTTATTTGGCGGGAGGCTTCCGAAGCCGAGCTGGACAACATTTTAACCAGAGCGCGCAACGGTGAAGCGCTGACGGAAAAAAAAACCGACCAGTTCCGCTCGGCATTTTTGCTGCACATGGGACGGGTCTACGCGCGCAATGGCTTTGTGATGCAGATTCATATCGGCGCAATGCGCAATACCAACGGCGATATGGCGGCAAAACTCGGTCCCGACACAGGCTATGACTGCACGGACAGTACCAGCGACATCCGCAGCCTTGCGATGCTTCTGGATGCGCTCAATACGGAGGGAAACCTGCCGAAAATAATCCTGTACCCGCTGAACGCGGCAGATGCGGAACCGTACGCCATTCTTGCGGCGGCCTTCTGTAAAGGGCCCGCACGTGGACATGTGCAGCTCGGCGCGCCTTGGTGGTTCAACGATCAGGCTTATGGCATACAGCGGCAATTCGAAGCCGTGGCGAACCTGTATCCTGTGAGCTTGTCCGTCGGCATGCTGACCGACAGCCGCAGCTTTTTGAGCTATCCGCGCCACGAGCTCTACCGCAGGGTGCTCTGCAATTATTTTGGCAGCCTTGTAGAGCGCGGCGAATACTTTGCCGAAGAAAAATACTTGAAAACGATCATTGAGAACGTGTGCTACAATAACGTAAAAGCGTTCTTTCATCTGTTATAAGGAGGGAAACTGTAATGGAAACATATCCAAAATCAACTCACTCCGCCGGTAAAGCGACCGTTTCGATGCTGCGCGGCGTCGATGCGGACATTTTAGCCGTAACGGGTCCGAATCCCGGTTTTGCAGGCGAAGAAAAAGACGGCGTTCTGCTGGCTCCGCTAACGCACGAAAACGCGGAACTGCTGCGCGCGCTATTTCCTTTCACGGCGCCCAAACCGATCCTCGGCGGCGTCCGAACGTTTGGCGTAGGCGACCGCCTCGGCATTGCAACGCCTGGACATTTGCGGGTTTTTGAGCGATACGACACGGTTCCGGTGCTGGCGCAGCAGTCCATTCGCGAACTGAATTTGACCGGACGCACGTATGCGGACGTTCTGGATTGCGTAACCTTTGCGGTCTTCCGCGAAGATTTTCAAAAAGGTTTCGGAGCCGACGGGGACCATCTCAAAACCGACGAAGAAGTCGAATATGCGCTTTCCAACGGTTACACGATGATTACACTGGACTGCAGCGAACAAATTCGCAACGATGTAACCGGCATGACAAACGAGCAGGTCGACGAAGCATACAAGCCGGATGCCGCGCTGGAAGTGCTTTATTGCAACCAAACATTTGCCGTGGAAGATCAAACGGTCGTATTCGACGAGCAGGCGTTTCGACGCGCATGCCTGATTTATTCCGCCGCGCTGGATCACGCGGTCCATATTTATGAAACGCACATCAAGGGCAATCCCGTGGATTTTGAGATTTCGATCGACGAAACCATGACGCCCACCACGCCGGTTGAACACTACTTTGTTGCAAGCGAGTTGCTGCGTCGCGGCGTGAAATTTGCGACGGTGGCTCCGCGTTTCTGCGGCGAATTCCAGAAAGGGATCGACTATATTGGCGATCTCAAACAATTTGAAGCCGAGATGCGCGTGCACGCCGCAATCGCGCGCAAATTCGGCTACAAACTGTCTATCCATTCCGGATCGGACAAATTTTCCGTATTCTCGATCATCGGCCGGCTGACGCAGGGGAATTTCCACGTAAAGACCGCCGGGACGAACTGGCTGGAAGCCATGCGCGTGATCGCCATGGCAGACCCGAGCCTTTACCGGGAAATCCATGCCTATGCGCTCAGTGTATTTCATGAGGCGACGAAGTACTATCATGTGACGACCGATCTCAACAGGATTCCAAAGCTCGAAACGCTATCGGATGAAAAACTACCGGAGTTGTTTGAGCAGAACGACGCCCGTCAGCTGATTCATATTACGTATGGGTTGATATTGAACGCGAAGGATGAAAGCGGAGAATACCGCTTCAGGACGCACCTGTATCGCTGTTGGCGTGAAAACGACTCGCTCTATTACGACCGGCTTGAAACGCACATTGGTAAGCATCTGGAGCTGCTGTATAGCGGAATGAAGTAAAAGGTGCTTTAGAAAAATAGAACGACACGGTACGGCTGTTTTCGTCGTACCGTTTTTTGCTTTTGGGAACAAAGGATTAACGACACCGGAAAGAAATAGTGAGATAAAAAAGTGGATTGACGAAGTGAAAGGCAAACAGCATTGATTTTACAGTCGGTATTCTTTTTCTGACGAGAGGACCGGAAGGTGGAAACGAATTTTGGGGTAAAACGCAAAACGCGCGCCCGGATGTAAACCGAACACGCGTTTTCGTTAAGCATTTGCCGTCATGCGCTGTAAAGGATCAGCGCCACAAACTCAAGCGGCTCGCTGCCGGTATTACGGATGCCGTGACCCTCGCCGGAAGGCGTGTGCGTTACGTCGCCCGCGACAACCGAGCAGAGCGTACCGTTGTCGTTGTATTCGCCTTTTCCGCTGAGGATATAGTAGGTTTCCGATTCTCCGTTATGCATATGGAAGCCGATTCCGCACCCCGCGTTCAATGTCGTATGGGCAAACACACGCCCCTTGCCGTTAAGTTCTTCCGCGTTATTGAGTAGGCTGCGTACGGTAATAGAGCCGTCGCCACCAAATTTGCGCTCGTGTGTTTCTACGATTTTATCCTTGCTGCGTCTGATCATTGCGCTGAGCACCTCCTGCTGAGATTCGTTTTTTGTATCATATCGCGTTGATTTGTGTATTGTCAACGAAAAAATAGAATCGATTGCAGAAATTGATTTCGGGTCATTTTCCTGCGGAAAATCGGTTGACTGGGAAATATTAAGCGTATATAATATTAATAAAATATACACTTGATATTTCTGTTTTGAATTCGATTGCACACGAAAAACGAAGAGGCGACATTTGAAAAACGTTACGATCTATGAAATAGCTGAAGCTGCTGGCGTATCGGCCAGCACTGTTTCGCGCGTGATAAACGACAAACCGGGCGTAAAGAAGGCCACGAAAAAGAGAGTGCTCGAATGCTTGGAAGAACATCATTTCAGCCCGAATGAAACGGCGCGCGGCCTTGTAAATCAATCTTCTAAAATGATCGGGATTTTGATTTCAGATATGCGTACGACGCACCATACCGACGGCATCTACTATATACAGCGGGAGTTTTCTCAGCTTGGCTATGGTTGTCTGATTATGAACACCGGACATAACGAGACGGATAAGGCACAACATATCCGGCAGATGAACCAGCGGCGCGTAGAGGCCGCAGTGCTGATCGGCTCAACATTCCAGTCCGACGTTGTAAAGGGTGCACTGGAGCAATATATGCCCAAGATACCGGTCATTATTGCAAACGGATATATGGATTTGCCAAATGTTTACGGCGTAATTGCCGACGAACAGGGCGGAACGGAGAAGTGTGTCGACCTGTTGCAGCGGCGGGGGTATCGATATCCGGCATTTGCCGCAAACCTCGAAACCCCCAGTAACCTTTTGAAGATTCAGGGATTTCGTGACGGCGTCCGTCGATGTTTTCCCGATCAGGAGCCACTTGTGGTTTTTACCGGGTCGGAGAAGCAGGAGATTGAAAGCGCAGTCGATCGGCTCTTTGATGAACATCCGCAGACCGATAGTGTGGTTTTCTCCGAAGACCCTATGGCGGCAATTTGCCTGCGCACACTGTACGACCGCGGTATCGATGTCCCGGGACAAGTTGGCATAATCGGCATTAATAATTCGTTTGTCGCGGAAATTTGCAAGCCAGGCTTGACGTCGCTTGATAACATGTTGCTGGACTTGAGTGTAACGGCGGCACGCAATCTCATAGACGTTTTGCAGAGAAAACATGTGGTAAAAAAGATGATGGTTTATTCGCGTTTGATTGAGAGGGAATCCACACGGAAAAAACACCAAGTATGACGTGGAAATGCGTTTTCTGATGAAATGCGGGACGATAGATTGAAAATCGCGTCGAATTCATTGAATTCGGCGTGATTTTTCTAAAATATTGCAATCGATAACAAAAATAGAAACATAAGTGCAAAAATGCTCGATAAAAACAGGAAAATATACCGAAAATTACGGCAGAAATTGAACTAAACGATACGTGATTAGTACATAGATGCAATCGAAACCGCACAAGAATTACCTGTGAAATGCCTGAAAATACGATTAAAATGGGGTAATGTTGAAATTTGCTATTGCATTTAAAGGAGCGTGATGCTAATATAAATGCAATCGAAACCAAAAATCATAAAAAACATTCTGCTTGTGACACAAATCTGAATCACAGATGGCTTTAACGGAGGATCAATTGAATATAACAATATTGGGTGCGGGGGCAATGGGTTCGCTCTTTGGTGGATATCTTTCCAGAAATAATAAAGTTTGGCTTGTAGACGTAAACGCGGAGCGTGTGGCGCGGATTAATGAGCGCGGCATTAAAGTTCGGGAAAAAAATGGGGACGTTGTTTTTTATCCAACCGCTGTAACGAGCACGCTTGGACTGGAAACGATGGACTTGGTGGTCGTGTTTGTAAAAGCGATGTTTACCGTGCAGGCACTGGAAGCCAACCGGCATCTGATCGGCAAGGATACATATCTGATGACACTGCAAAACGGCACGGGCCACGAAGAAAAGCTGCTGCGCTTTACGGATGAAAAACATGTTGTGATCGGATCGACACAGCACAACAGCTCTATCATCGAAGACGGCTATGTCAACCACGGCGGCGGCGGCGAAACATATATCGGCGTTCTCAAAGGAGACGGATGCATGGTTCGACCGATTGCAGACAACCTTACGTCCTGCGGATTTCCCTGTGATTGTTCAGAGAACGTTAAGAAGCAGATTTGGAGCAAGTTGTTCCTTAACACCGCCGCGAGTTCGCTTACCGGAATATTGCAGGTACCACTCGGCTTCATTCTGGACGATCCGAACGCACACTTTCTGATGGAACAACTTGCACGTGAAGCCGTCGACGTGGCAAACACGGAAGGCTTTGCAAGTTTTGATGCGGCAGAAGTCATTGCAGGTATTTGCGACGTACTGTACAACGCAAAGGCCGGATACACTTCGATCTATGCAGACATTAAAGCAGGCTCTCGCTCGGAGGTCGACACTATCAGTGGTTCCGTGGTCGAGATCGCCAAGCGGCTCGGCGTCGAGGTGCCATATCACCGGATGGTTGTTGCACTGGTGCACGCAATGGAAAATAAAATACAAAAACAAATCAGTTGAATTTAATACTGGAGGCAATACATGAGCGCATATCAAATGGGAAATCTACGCGTAGTCGACCTGACGAAATATCTCGACCCGGATACGGAATCAAGAAGATGTCACCTGTTCCGGTTTAACACGGGCGGTCCGATTCCTGATTTCCATACGATCATTGATATTACAAGTCATCTCGGCACACACTGTGAATGTCCATATCACCATGATGACAATTGGCCGGACGTTTCCGCCTTGCCGCTTACCAATTTTCTGGGTCGCGGAATCTACGTCATGATCGACGCGGAACCGAACACCCATATCACGGGCGAAATGCTGGAAGCCGCTTGCGGCGATCGCATTCGTGAAGGCGATGTAGTGATTCTCGATTCGCAATACAAACTTCCGCCGTTTACGAGCAAGACCAACACGCCGGAAGATAAGCGACTTTTTGTAAACGGCGAAACGGCTGAGTGGTTACTTAAACAGAAGGTAAAGTGTGTCGGCTTTGGTGACGGCGTATCGATTGAAAATTGCAACGAAGACGTCAAACCGTTTCACGATATCTTGCTTGCGGCAAACGTCACATTCCTGGAAGTACTGAAAAATCTGGAAGAACTCAAGAAAGACACTTTTTTCATCTCGTTTTCCCCGCTGTACATCAAGGGGCTCGATTCCTGTCCTGTTCGCGTTTATGCTATAGAAGGACTCGAAGAATTCTAACGATTCCGCTATGGAGGTTGAAATGGATAAGAAAAAGACAACGCTTCGCACGTTGCTAGAGAAGGGACAGGTATTGGCGCCCTGCGTCTATGATAATATCTCGGCTCGCGCCGTCGAATTAGCAGGGTTTAAAGCTGCGGTTCTCTCCGGTGGTGCGCTTGCGTACAGCATGTGTGGTGTGCCGGACATGGGGCTGCTGAACGCCGAAGAAATTATCTGGATGACAAATCGCCTTACGGATTATTCTCCGCTGCCAATGATTATCGATGCGGACAATGGATATGGCGATTCTCCGCTCAATGCATACATAACGGCGATGCGTCTGGCGAAAAATGGTGCAATGGCTATTACCATTGACGATTCCACTGGAATTCGTGGCTTCGAACGGATGATCGGCGAGCCGGGTTATGTGCATTCGGTCGTTTCAAAAGAAAATTTTCTCGCAAAGATCAAAGCTGCACTTGATGCATGCAAAAACACAGACTGCATGGTGATCGCCCGCTCGGAAGCGATGCTTGTGCCGGAGCTTGGTATCGAAGAGGCGATCGATCGCTGCGTGGCGGCCCGTGCGCTTGGCGTTGAGATCACGATGGTAATCGGCCTGAAAACGCTTGAGCAAGCAAAACTGGTTGCGCAGCGCGATACGGGATGGAAGATGTGGCCGGACATCGGCGTGACGGACGGAAAGCCGGACGTCGAGCTCGCGGAAATTGACAAACTAAATTTCAAAATCGTTTCGATGCACTATACGGAAAAAGGCGCGATGTATGGGATGCTGTATTATGGCCGGAAAACACGCGAAGATCAAAACACCATATTCCACGACACGCACGATTTCGACGGTTTACTGAAACCTGGCGAGGACTATCATGTACTGTTCTCCTACTGGAAAAAATGGCTGCCGATGGAGGATGAGTTTAACGACGTGTCCGATGTGCTTGCGAAAACCTATGACATTCGGTACGACCTATAAAGGAGAGCGTTATGGAGAAAAAAACTACTTTTCGCGAGCTTGTTGCTAAAAAGCAGGTGTTTGCACCGTGCGTATATGATTGCATAACGGCGCGCGCCGCGGAGCTTAGCGGCTATGAAGCGTTGATGCTTTCGGGTGGAGCGATTGCATACAGCATGGACGGGCTTCCCGATATGGCGTTTGCATCTATCGATGAAATATGCTGGATGACGGAACGCATCTCAAGTATCAGCCCGTTGCCGGTGGTCGTTGATGCGGACGACGGTTATGGCGAAAGTCCGGTGGTTGTCTACCGAAACATGTACAGGCTGGCAAAGGCCGGAGCAATGGGGATCACGGTGGACGATTCGACGGGAATTCGTGGATTTGAGCGGCAGCACCAAGTGAAAAAATCCGACAAGCCCAGGGAAGTGTCTAAGGAATTGTGGCTGACAAAGATCAAGGCCTCACTGGCTGCATGTGAAGGAACGGATTGCCTGGTGATAGCCCGAATCGGTGTGAATCTTAAAACGCGAGAAGGATTTACGGAGGCTGTTGATCGTGCTCTGCGTGCGGTTGACCTAGGCGCTGAAATGATCATGCTCAACACGACGGATATGGACACTGGAAGAAGAGTTGCACAGAACGTGAAAGGCTGGAAAATGTGGCCGGACATTTTTTCTGTAAACGGCGTTCCGAATGCGAACCTTGATGATATAGAGAAGCTAGGCTACAACTTTGTGACGATGCATCTGTTTGAAAAAGCCGCGTTGTACGGCATGATGAAATACGGCATGGAAAATTTTAAAAACCAGAGCAGCGTATATTCCGAACTGCACGACATGGGTGGTTACGATGGAATAGCAGAACAGCTGCAAGTGATGTGCGACTATAAAAAATGGCTTCAGTTTGAAGCGGACTGTAAGAACCTATAGGGACAAACACTTTATTCAGGGCGAAATATGCGGCAGCATATTTACCATAAAATCTATTTGGAGGAAGTTATGAGAAGGATAATGGCATTATTGCTGGTGATTGCAATGGTACTGTCTTTTGCAGCATGCAGCAGCACTGAAAGCTCCACAACTCAGGCGGCGACAGAATCCGAAGCAACGACGACGGAAAGTACGGCAACCGGGGAGACCACGGAAGCCGCATCGAAAGCCGGCGGCACGCTCACCTACCGTATTCAGGGCGAGCCGACAACGCTTCAGGCATGGTCGACAAGAAACTCGATTGATACAGTCATTCTCAACGTTACCAATGAAACGCTCCTGCGGTATGACAACAACGGCGATCCGCAGCCATTCCTGGTTGACTCGATTACACCGGACAAAGATGCGTTGACGTTTACGCTGAAAGTCAAGCAGGGGATTAAGTTCCATGACGGCAGCGACCTTACGGCGGAAGTGGTCGCATGGAATTTGAACTACTATAAAGAAAACGGTGTTCTGACCGGATCGTTCTACGGCAGCTTTGACAATGCCGAAGTGACGGATGAAGAGACCGTTGTCATCCACATGAGCGCATGGGACAGTCTGTTCCCGTCCGCCCTGGCAAGAACCTGCTATATCACATCCAAGGTTGCCTTCGATGCATATGGCGCGGACTATCTGGCATCCAACCCCGTTGGGACCGGCGCGTTCATGTTTGAAAGCTGGGACCATGACGAAGCGGTGCATCTTGTGAAGTTTGCCGACTACTGGCAGGGCGAACCGCTGCTGGACGGCGTTGACATGGTCATCTATACGGATGAAACCGTTGCGGCGACCGCGCTTCAGCAGGGAGATCTGGATGTTCTGCCGATTTCCGACTACAACATGGCGGCACAGTTGGTTACCAACGACGATATCATTGTGCAGGCGGCCAATCTCGCCGGTACCGGCTATACGCTTTGCTACATGTGCAACAACGAAGACGATCCGCTGTCCGATCTCCGTGTTCGCCAGGCGTTCAGCTATGCGATCGATACATCCGTTATCGGACCGGTCGCCACGCAGGGCTATTACATCGAAAGCAGCCAGTGGTGTGCACCGGGGACCGCATATTATAATGACCAGATCGACGGTTACGGTTATAATGTAGAGAAGGCGAAGGAACTGCTGACGGAAGCCGGCTATGCGGATGGCTTCACAACCCGTATCACTTTGCAATCGGGCTGGGGCGAGGATCAGGCGCAGATTGTTGCGCAGCAGCTTGCCGCAATCGGTGTTACCTGCGAAATCAACGCTGTAGAGGTCGCTAACTATGGTGGTTACATCGGCAGCTGGGAATATGGTATGCTCCTGCATCCGATGGGCACACAAAATGGCCAGGCATCGCAGCTTGCCGCGAACTTCAAGCAGGGTCTTGATCGTGGCCTTGGCGTAAACGCTTTCCTTCACTCGGATGAAGTGAATGCCATGATCACGGAAGCAATCGCTGCGGATTCAGACGAGTCGATTGCGCTCTTCAAGGAGATCGCGTACAAAGTGTTCATGGAAGAATGCATGATGGAGACGACAGTCCTTACGCAGCCTGTTGTTGCATACACTGTCGAACTGCATGATTCCGGCCTGTATGAAACAATGAATCGGGCAGACACGCTGTATCTCGCATGGCTTGACAACTAAGAAAGCCTACGGTACTTATGGGAAGGCGTTCATTGTAATAACAAAAGGGGCGCCTTCCCCTTACTGCACTACAGACATGACGAACAGAATACATTTGGAACGGTAATAACATGGTCAATTACATTTTAAAAAGAATTCTGATTTCCATATTGGTTGTGTTCCTGGTATCACTGTTTGTCTTCTCCATCATGCACTTACTTCCCGGCGACCCGGCAAGGTTAGCATTGGGATATGAGGCATCGGAAGAAGACGTTCAGCGTTTACGGGAACAATACAATTTGGACGCACCGCTGGTGGAACAGTATGTTTTGTGGATGGGCGGCATATTTCAAGGGAACTTTGGAGAGTCGCTCAGTTATCACCGTCCCGTTCTGGAATTACTAAATGAACGGATTCCACGCACAATAGTCCTCGGCCTTCCCGCGATGATTGTAGCTATCATAACCGGAATTGGGTTCGGAATAGTTAGTGCAGTCAAGCGCGGAAAAATAGGCGACCAGATTATAACTTTTTTTGCAACGCTTGGAGCCGGTACACCGCAATACTGGTTGGGGATGCTATGTATCATCATATTTGCCACGGACGCGTTAGGCATGAATATTTTGCCAATGCAGGGATATGTTGCGCCCTCTGAAGATTTTGTCGGTTACTTGCAAAAGGCGATTTTGCCGGTGTTCTGTATGGCGGTCGGTATGATTGCCTCACTGACCAGGCAAACGCGATCCAATATGCTTGAAGTAGTCAACCAAGACTACATTCGCACCGCGCGGGCAAACGGTCTTCCGGAGCGAAGCGTGATTTTTCGGCATGCGCTGAAAAATGCGATGATTCCAGTTATAACCATCATTGGCATGCAGGTACGGGTCGTCATCGGCGGTGCGCTGTTGGTTGAGCGTGTGTTTAACATCGTCGGCGTCGGCAGCATGATGACGTCCGGTATCAGCAACCGTGACTATTGGGTGGTGCAGTCCTGCGTTTTGATTATTGCCATGTTCACAGTCGCGGCGAACCTGATCGTTGATATCCTATACGGTTTCATCGATCCGCGTATCCGCGAGGCCAGGAGGTAAGAAGTATGGAAAGCAAGAAAACGAGCAATTTCAAGCAATCCTTACGCGTCTTTTTCGGCAGGGGTCTCTTGGTAAAAATCTGTTTGGGCCTTATATTTCTGTTTGTGTTTGCCGCGATATTTGCGCCGGTGCTAACAAAGTATACGCCGTATGAGCAGGATTTGACGCAGACGATGGCTGATCCTTCGTTGCAGCACTTGCTGGGAACGGACAATTTGGGACGCGATTTTCTGACGCGCTTGCTTTACGGCGCACGGATATCAATGGTGACCAGCCTGATGGCGAGTCTTCTGGGCGCGGCTGTCGGTTGCACACTGGGTCTGCTGGCAGGCTACTTTGAGGGCATACTCGGTGGCGTGATCATGCGCATCGTCGACGCGCAACTTTCGATACCGACGCTGATTCTTACGATGGTGTTCGCAATGATCATTGGGCAGAGTATTCCCGGTATGGCGGTCGTGTTGGCAATCGGCTCCATACCAGGGTATGTTCGCGTGGTAAACGGCATGGTGCTTTCAATCAAGTCGAACGATTATGTTACGGCCGCGATGCTGGTCGGTCAACGCGAACGCAAAATGATTTTCAAACATCTTCTTCCAAATTGTTTCGCGTCGATCATCGTTATTTTTACGATGAGCCTCGGTACGACAATCATGGTGGAATCGAGCCTTTCGTATCTCGGTGTTGGGATTGCCCCTCCCACGCCCGCGTGGGGATGCATGGTGTCCGAAGGATTCAGATACCTCACGACACAGCCGCGGATGGCGTTGTTGCCCGGTTTCTGCGTTATGCTGATTGTTATTTCGTTTAACATTGTTGGAGACGGTTTGCGAGATGCGCTGGATCCGAGGCTGAGAGGGAAACTGTGATGGAACAACAAAAGAAACTGTTGGAAGTAAAACACCTTAAAACTTCATTTTTTACAAATAACGGCGAGGTAAAGGCGGTTGACGACGTTTCGTACTTTGTAAACGAAAAAGAAGTCGTTGCAATTGTGGGAGAGTCCGGCTGTGGAAAATCTGTTACACAGATGTCAGTGATGCAGCTGGTACAATCACCACCGGGCAAAATCCTTGGCGGCGAGGTGGTTTTTCAGGGCAAGAACCTGCTGGAATACGGTGCAAAGTCGAAAGAGATCCGCTCCATACGGGGTGCCGGGATCGCCATGATCTTTCAGGAGCCGATGACCTCACTCAATCCGGTGCTTACGATCGGTCAGCAGCTAACGGAAGTTTTGCGCACGCATGAAAAAATGAGTAAGAAGGAAGCGTGGAAGCAGGGCGTAAAAGCGCTTGAAGCGGTCGGAATACCGGACGCTGAATCGAGAATGAAGAATTATCCGTTTCAGATGAGTGGTGGAATGCGTCAACGCGCTCTGATTGCAATCGCCGTTGCGTGCCATTCAAAACTGATCATTGCCGACGAACCGACGACTGCGCTGGACGTTACGACACAGGCACAGGTGATGGAACTGCTGCTTTCGCTCGTCGAAACATATAACACCTCCATTATCGTTGTGACGCACAACCTTGGTTTGGTGACGCGTTATGCCGACCGTGTATATGTTATGTACGCCGGAAAAATCATTGAAAGCGGCACGACGGAAGATATTCTAATGAATCCGAAACACCCGTATACTAGGGGCCTGATCAGCTGCGTTCCGAAACTGGATTCGAGCAAGGACAGTGAACTGGTGCCGATCACAGGCGCGCCGCCAAAGCTAAACGATTTGCCGGCAGGCTGTGCGTTCCGGCCGCGCTGTCCGTATGCCCGCGAAATCTGTGAAACGGCAGGATTCCCATCGTTTGTTCAGGTTGGGGATAATGAGCATTATGCGGCTTGCCACCTGAGCGGGGAGGTGCTGTAAAAATGGAAGCTAAGACGAACATGAATTTGCTGGAAGTAAACAACCTGAAAATGTATTTTCCGGTCCGGCAGGGCTTTTTCTCGAAAAAAGTTGCAGACGTAAAGGCGGTCGACGGTGTATCGTTCGCGATTCCAAAAGGAAAAACATTTGGGCTGGTAGGGGAAAGCGGTTGTGGCAAAACGACCACAGGCAAATGCATCCTTCGCATTTACAATCCGACGTCCGGTGAAATTTGGTATAACGGCAGGAATATTGCACACGCAAGCAGATCGCAGATAACCCCGTTCCGGCGGGAAATCCAGATGATTTTCCAGGACCCGTACAGCTCGCTCGACCCGAGACAATCGGTTGGAGCAATCCTTCGCGAAGCAATTACGGAAGATCATGCACGGCACGCAACGAGTGCCGTAAAGGCGAAGATTGACGAATTGTTGTGCACCGTTGAGCTGGATCCGTCTATGAAGGACCGCTATCCGCACGAAATGAGCGGCGGCCAGCGTCAGCGGCTGGGCATTGCAAGGGCGCTTGCGTGCGATCCGGAATTGATTGTATGCGACGAACCGGTTTCCGCGCTCGATGTCTCGATTCAGGCGCAGATTATCAATTTGCTGAAAAAACTTCAGAAGGAATACGGATTGACGTATCTCTTTGTCGCGCATGATTTGGCTGTCGTAAGGCACATTGCAGACGAAGTAGGCGTAATGTATCTTGGCAGCATCGTTGAAAAAATGAATGCAGACGAGTTGTACAGCAACCCGCTGCATCCATATACAAAAGCGTTGATGTCCGCAATTCCGATTACGGACTATTATGAAGAGAGAAGACGGAACAGAATCATTCTTGAAGGCGAAGTACCCAGCCCGATTCATGCACCCTCGGGCTGTCCGTTCCATCCGCGTTGCAGATATGCAACGGACGAATGCAAATGCGCTATGCCGCAAATGCAGCAAGTTGGCAACAACCATTCGGTTGCCTGCTACAACTGGCGGACTGCGCAGGCAAAAGAATAACGCAGACGACAACTTCGATCTCACTTTAGAGATTAAATAAAAGCAAAGACACCTGGACAAGACCGACCACGTATGATTGGTTTCGATCTTGTCCTTCTGTTAGGGATTTTTGCCAAACAACCCGCGCCAAACTGATGCCGTCCGCCCATAAAGAAGCGGCATGTGGCAGGTGCTATCGTCCAAACAAGGCGAATTGACGAAAAGGAACTACTATGACTGTAAACGCAAAACAATTAACGAATGAACAGCGGACGATCGTCAGTGTGATTGCACTTTCCACGCTTACCATGGCGATGAGTGCAACAACACCCGCCTTAGCGGATATCGCAGCAGCGTTTCCGCAGGCAAAGCAGACGTCCGTGGCAATGTTGGCGACGATTCCGTCATTATTTTCCGTGCCGTGTGCACTGGTCACCGGACGCCTGCTCGGGCGACGCATACGTTATCGTACGATGGCGATGGTCGCGATATTGTTCATCCTCACCGGCGGCTTACTGCCGTTGGTTTTAAAGTCTTTTGGGCTGATCATTGCGGCGCGTGCCATGATGGGCATGGGCCTTGGCATACTCAATCCGATTACTCCTTCCGTCACAATGCTCGAATTGACAAAAGACCGCGCGCAGCGACAGATGGGTGTCAATGGCGCAACGGCCAACACCGCCGCGGTCGTTTATCAGCTCATAGGCGGTTTTGCCTGCGTAATTTCATGGCGTTACAGTTTTCTTGCTTATTTGCTTGTAATTCCTGTTCTGCCGATTGTGATGATCTATTTACGTGAACCGAAGATTTCGCAGCAAAGCACGGCGCAGTCCGCGTCGGATCAGTCGATTGGGTCGGCAGTCCGCACATTCGGGAAGCCGTTCTGGGGTTGGTTTGTGCTGCAGTTTTTCTTTATCGTGCTGTTTTACGCATACATCACAAACATATCGTCCATCATTGCACATAATCATTATGGTGCGGCCTCAACCAGTGCGTTGGTCCTTGCGGTGTTTGGCATCGGCGGTGTAATTGGCGGCCATACAATGAGCAGAGCGATTACCAAAATCGAAAAGGGTATATTCATTCTGGCGGGTATAATTTGCTTTGTCGGTAAAATTACTTTGGTGGCCGGCGACAGTCTCTTGATGGTTTATCTTGGTTCGCTTATTTATGGACTTGGCTACGGCATGATGCTCCCGGCTATCCCGCTCTTTGCGGGGATGTCCGTCGCACCGGAACAACGGGCGTTTGCACTTTCGGTTAATATGATTGGAACCGGACTGGGCACGTTTCTATCAGCCTACATCTTTGCCGGAATTGCGGCTGCTATCGGCACAAGCTGGGATCGCTTTCCAATATTGGCAAGCTCGGTTGGATACCTTGTCATCGCAGCGATCTTTAGTGTCGGCTTCATGCTGAATCAGCGTAGAGCGAAAGTGATAAAAGAATAAAATAAACTACGGAAAGAAGGTCTCATTCAATGATCAGCGGCAATATTTCGCACAGAAAAAGATATGATTTAAGCAATCCTAAGTTTTTAACCGCGTTTGCGTTTTTGGAGCGAAAGGACCTGGCTACACTGCCGGAAGGCTGGGTTGAGCTGGAAAACGGCGTGCGTGCAAGTGTACAGCATTATACGACGGCGCCCGCCGAAAAGCTAAAGTACGAAACACATGAGCGGTTCTTCGACATTCAATTTATTGTGGATGGAGAAGAAGTGATCGGATGCACGACCCGAAGTGGATTAAAGGTTGAAACGCCCTATGATCCAAAAAACGACATCACCTTTTATCAAACACCTTCGGTGCATGGCGGTGTGTATCTGAAGGCAGGTGACTATGCAGTTTTCGCACCGGAAGACGTGCACCAGCCGCGTTGTGCTGCGAGCATACCGATGCAGGTGATTAAAATTGTGGTCAAGGTGCCGGTATAGATTCGAACGGGAGCATGCTAAAATTTCGGACAACATGGTAAGAGCGTAAAATAGAGAACGGGGGGGAAACCATGCTGAAACAACGAACACAACACGATGGCAAATTCAAGAAAAGTGCGGTTAAGCTGAGTGATGCAAGTCCAAAACCGATGTGAGCCAGGCTTATGGACGGCTCCGAACGGAAGGATTTCCCTGTAGCTGCTACCAAGCACGCGATTTTCTAGAAATGCAGGGACTGCGATCGCTTCATAACAAAAGCCAGCAGCGATCTTTAACAGACAGCCGGAAAGCACAAGGAGATGGGTATGTCAATCATAACCAAGGATCTTCGAATAGATACCTCTTTTCAGGTTCTCTCGAGCGATATCAGCTACATACGCACTGGTGAAGGTTTGGATTGTCTGTGTTAGATAAAAGATGTAAGAAGCTGGCTTGTCCTGACGGAGAGTATGTCTGAACGTATGAAAGCAGAATTGGTCGTGAAAACGATTCAAAAGGCTATACGGCGTTGGGAAATTCCAGTGGGATGCATTTTCCACAGTGATCGTGGCAGTACACATCGGAGCGTGTTATGGGCCTACTGGCGAAAGAAGGCCTTTGGCAAAGCTTTTCGCGCGTAGGCATGCCGGGCGACAACAGCTGGAGCGAAAGTTTCTTCGCAAACCTAAGAAAAGAAATAGTTCATTGGAACCATTTCCGAACGCGGGACGAGGCCCGGCAAAAAACATTTGTCTATATCGAAGGCTTCTGCAATACCAGACGAGTGCAAAAACGTCTTGGGTACTTAAGTCCTATGCAATGGCTAATGTGCTGAAATCAAGGCCTTCAAGCATCTGTTGCTTAGCAAGCTGTCCGAAAATGTGTTGCATTCCCATCAAATAAACATCAGCTGGTAGGTTTCATTTGCAAATTTTATTTTGAATCATTGCGCAAATTCGAGTCTGCCAGAACAAACTAACCATACAGTGTTAACGCGTAATAAAACAGCACAAAAACGCCTAATAGCAGTTATATTACGCTAAATATGAGCAATTTTAATAAAAAAGAATGACAACATTCATGTAATTCGAGGATCAAATTACATGAATGAAATGCCGTGAACGAGCGCAGGTTAATCGCATTGGAATTATGTTCAATCATTGAGAGTTGGACTTGGCGGCAAGACATTCTGCCCTGTTATGGTTGATAGGATTCCAAGCCTTTAAACAGTAGTAAGGCATGCCGTCTGCCACATGCATGCAAATCAAAACTGCCTTCGTTGATCCTCCATTCAATCAAGGTTCCTCGGATCAGAACAACGAAAATCTCCATGATTTCGTCTATTTGGTACTCTTCTCGAATGCTCCCCTCTTGTTGACAAATGCGGAGCAATTTCTTTAACACCTTGTAAAAGTCGCGGTTTTGTCTATACCTGAGAACGCCTTGCTCGGGATATTTAATGCCATGAATGATTCCGTTATAGATAAATTCGTCTTGAACACAAATCATCAAAACCTTTTCGACGAAATCCATCATTTTTTCTTTTCCGGTGTGGACTGTATCCGCATCATACTGTTCGTCCAACTTAACATATTTGGCATCCACATTCGCAACGACCTGCAAAGATAACTCTTCCTTGCTCTTAAAATAGTGATATATATTGCCTACAGAGCATCCCACAGTCCGAGCGATATCCTCAACGGTTACATTCTCAAAACCATACTTCTCAAAAAGATTCAATGCAACCCGTTGGATACGAGCCTTCATCTCAATAGATTGATGTTTTCTTACTGTAATTTTCATTGGCATTGTTCTCAACCCCTTATACTCTAAACATAAATCGCTTCGCGTTACCACGCGATATTTTTTGTAAACATCACTATTTGAAATTTATATTATCATACTTTTTTCCTGCCTGCTACTGAATAAAAAAGTATTATTAACCACGGTTTAACTCAAATTTCAGAAATCGAGATGTATATACATTAATTTATATACACAAATATTTTGCAGGGATTTAAAAATCATATGCTAGCAACCTAGAGTCGTTTTTTTTACAACTCAACGAGATTTCTGCGTTTAATTCTAGATATTTAGAAGTTTAATATTTGATATTGACAGTTCCTATCAAATATGGTATCAATATAGTAACCGAATGCATTCGGTGAATCATTCAATGAAATTGTTACATAACATCAGGAGGTATTGAAGTGTCCAAAGTAATATCGGCTGAAAAAGCCGCCGCGTTGATTCCTGATAATGCGGTCGTAGCTTTTGGAGGCATGGGACTAAGCGGTTGGCCTGAGGGCGTTGCCCGTGCCATCGCAAAGAGTTTTGAAGAAACGGGACATCCGAAAGGATTAAATCTGAAACAAGGCTCTTCCATAGGCGACTGGCGCGATAGGGGCACTACAACGCTGGGATTGGAAGGGCTTGTGAATAGTTGGGTTGGCGCGCACGTAGGTAGTTCTAAAAATATGAGCCAGCTCGTACGAGATAATAAGATACAGGCGCATTGTCTGCCGCAAGGCGTCATTGTCAATCTTTGGCGCGAAATTGCAGCCAAACGTCCTGGCCTGATCACGAAGGTCGGAATTGGAACCTTTGTTGACCCGCGGGTGCAGGGAGGCAAGTTCAACAGTGTCACGACGGACGATATTGTGAAAGTCGTGGAATTCGAAGGCGAAGAGTATTTGTTTTACAAGTCATTCGATGTGGACGTTGCACTTCTTCGAGCGACCGTCACGGATGAAGCCGGAAACATGACGCTGGAACATGAAGGCTGTATTTATGAAGCCCTGCAGATTGCCCTGGCGACAAAGAACTCCGGCGGCATTGTCATCGTGCAAACGGAATACTTGGCACGTACAGGAACGATCTCGGCGCAGAAAGTCCAGGTTCCAGCAGCGTTGGTCGATTATATCGTGGTAGCGGAGGACAAGGAATTTTGCTGGCAAGGTGAGAATGTTTATTATGAGCCGTCTTTTTCCGGGGAGATCAATATTCCGCTGGAAGAGATTCCCCGGCTGCCCTTGACGGAACGTAAAATTATCGCCCGTCGCTGTTCACTTGAAATCCCCGAAAACGCAATTGTCAATCTAGGGTATGGTATGCCTGCGGACGTATCGTCCGTGCTGGCTGAGTACGGCGCCAGCGATATGATGACCCTTACGACGGAGTGCGGTGTGTTCGGCGGCGTTCCGGCAGCCAAAGCAAACTTTGGAAACACCTATAACCCGGAAGCCATGATTAACCACAGTGAGATGTTTAACTATTATGACGGCGGTGGGTTGGATGTAACCTTTTTAGGACTTGCCCAGACGGACCAATATGGCAATGTCAATGTGGCTCGTTTCGGGAATCGGCTTATAGGCTGCGGCGGGTTTATTAACATTTCTCAGAGCACACCCAAGTGCGTCTTTTGCGGAACGTTTACCAATGGCGCCAAAATCACCACAGAGGATGGTAAACTAAGAATCTTGCAGGAGGGAACACGGAAAAAATTTGTTAAAGACGTGGAGTGCATTTCCTTCAGTGGAAAGTATGCGGCATCCGTTCAGCAAAAGGTCATGTATGTTACAGAGCGTGCTGTTTTTGAGTTGATCGACGGCAAAATGATTCTGACGGAAATTGCGCCTGCGATTGACTTGCAAAAAGATATTCTGGACCAGATGGATTTCGTGCCGCAGATTTCTCCTAACCTGAAGGAAATGGATGCCAACTTCTTCCGCGAACAGTGGGAAGGGTCGACGTTGTGGAGTGATAAAAAATGAAACGTGTTGTTATAACAAGTTATTGCAGAACCCCGATCGGCGCATATCTGGGAGACCTGAAAACGGTTCCTGTGCAGGATCTCGGCGCACTTGTCGTTCAAGAAGCCATAAAACGCTCCGATATTCAGCCGGATATGGTGGAAGAAGTGGTGATGGGCCATGTTATGGCAACACCCGAAGCAGGAAATTTTGGTCGGCGTGTAGCGCTGCAGGCCGGATGCCCGTTGACTACGACAGGCTTCACCGTGAACCGTATCTGCGGCTCGGGTTTGCAGGCGGTGGTCAGCGCTTACAATGAAATTACAACCGGCCATGCTGATATCGTTGTAGCCGGTGGCGCCGAGAGTTTATCGCGCGTTCCGTATTATCTACCCCTTTCGGTTCGGTATGAGCCTCTTATCAACGGCAATCGTACACTTCTGTGTACGAATGAGGAATATATGAAGCATACGGCGCCGGAGGATCTTTACCCTGTGACAAGCATGGGAATGACGGCGGAAAATATTGTTAGCGAGCAGGGCATTACTCGTGAGGAACAGGATACGTTTGCTTTTAACAGCCAGATGAGAGTAAAGGACGCCGTGGAATCTGGGCGCTTCAATATGGAAATCATCCCAGTTCCGGTAAAAACGAAAAAGGGAACTACTCTTGTGGAAAAAGACGGTCATCCACGGCCAACAACCTCAATGGAAGGTCTGGCCAAGCTTAGACCCTGCTTCAAAGAAGGCGGAAGCGTCACCGCAGGGAACTCATCCGGAATGAACGACGCAGCGGCGGCTATGGTTATGATGAGCGAGGAAAAATGTCTTTCTCTGGGTCTGCGTCCAATGGCTTATGTTGAAGATTATTCCTTCGCCGGTGTTGATCCCCGCACGATGGGGTATGGACCTGTGCCCGCCATCCAGAAGATACTGAGCAAACAGCAGATGACGTTGCAGGATATCGACTATGTGGAGATAAACGAAGCTTTTGCCGGACAAGTTCTCGGGTGCATGAAGAAACTGGGGTATTATCTGGACTCGCCGCTTTACCAACGATTGAATATACACGGCGGCGCTGTTGCGCTGGGTCATCCGCTAGGAATGACCGGGGCCCGTCTGATTGGAACTCTCTGCACCGAGCTGACAATCAAACAAGATGCCAGATATGCAATAGCCTCCGCGTGCATCGGTGGCGGTCAAGGGATCGCTGTGCTACTCAAACAGCCGGACTGAACAAAAAGAACTGCAAAGATTTCTTAAGGAGATATTATGAGCAAGTACGATGAAGCCAAGCCAATTACCAGAATGATAATCGATTTCATATGCCAAACTCAATATGAAGACATTCCGGTTGAAGTAATTGAAAATGCTAAGGGGCGTATTCTAGACTGCATCGGTGTGGCTTACAAGGGTGGAACGGAAACCGTTGGGCAGGTTACAAAGGAATTTATCAGGTCGTTTGGCGGGAAGGAAGAGTGCACTGTTATCGGCGCGAACATGAAGACGGATGTCATGAATGCTTCGTTCGCAAACGGCATTCTGATAGACGCGATTGACTATAACGATGTTTTTTTGCTCTCCCACCCCAGCGCGGGCGTGGTCCCCGCTCTTCTCCCGGTGGCGGAAATGGTCGGTGCCAGCGGCAAGGATATTTTAACCGCTTTTGCTGTCGGCATTGAAATATACACGAAAGTTCAGCAAGTTACAACAACCGAACCCTGGTACAGGGGGTTCCATGCCACCGGCATCTGGACTACAGTCGGCGCTGTTGCCACCGCCGGTAAGCTACTTAAGCTCGACAAAGAACAAATGCTTATGGCTTGGGGTATCGCCTGCTCGACTTTTAGCGGACTGAAGCGCAATGTGGGTGTCCACGCGAAGCCTTTCCATGTGGGGCGTTCCATTGAGGGCGGTGTGAGAAGCGCGCTGTTGGCAAAATATGGCTTTACCTCACATGTGGACGCCTTCGAGGGAGTTGGTGGTTACATTGATGTTTTCTGCACCGATCCGCATTATGAATATATTGAGCAGTTGGGCAAGGTGTGGGATCTCAAGGAGACGCCTACCCTGATCAAGCCCCATCCCTCCTGCGGGACAACCCATCCAGGTATGAATGGCATGATGGAACTGGTACACAAGTATGACATCAAGGAAGAAGATGTTGCCAGTATCGGTGTCGGCATGAATGCCGGCGGTAGCTATAAAATGTTCTTCCCCAATCCCAGGGATATTTATGAGGCAAAGTTCAGCATCCATTTCTGTGTATGCCTGGTTCTTCACTATCGCAGTTGGGGTTTGTGCTTGCATACGGATGAAGTTGTCAATGATCCGGCGATGAGAAAACTGTATCCGCTGGTAAATCATTATATGGACGAAGAGCTGGACAAAACCGTCTCCCGTGATCACGCGGACTATCATGCCATCGTTACGGTAACAATGAAAGATGGAACCGAGTACAAAGTCCATGCGCATCCTCCTGTGCTGGATTACGAACAGATCAAGGAAAAATTCCGTGATTGCACATGCCGCTCCAATCTGATTACCGACGGACACAGCGAAAAAATCATCGATATGATAAAGAATCTCGAGCAATATGAAATTCGTGATTTGATCGCTATTATTTCCTAATTGTGTTTTCATTTGAAGGATTGCGGGAAAAATATAACAGAAGGAGTGAATCAATTCATGGGCGAACAAGAACTCGTGCGATGCACTTATATGCGCGGTGGAACAAGCAAAGCTATCTTTTTAAAGAAAAACGAGCTTCCCGCGGATCCTCGGTTGAGAGACAAGATTATTCTGGCAATATTCGGCAGCCCTGATATCCGTCAGATTGACGGCATGGGTGGTAGCGACACAACAACCAGTAAGGTTGCAATCATCTCGCCTCCCTCTCGAGAAGACGCCGATATAGACTATCTTTTCGGTCAAGTACAACTGATGACAAACGAAGTCAAATATGATTTAAACTGTGGCAACATTTCCTCTGCTGTCGGACCGTACGCGATCGATGAGGGAATGGTTAAGGCTACCGAACCGTACACGTATGTGCGCATCAACAATATCAACACCGGGAAAATCATCATCGCAAAGGTAGAGGTTAGAGACGGCAAGGCGGCTGTGGACGGCGACTTCTCCATTGATGGCGTTCCTGGAACTGCGGCGAAAATCGACCTGGATTTTAAGAATACCACCGGCGCAATTACTGGCAGCGTGCTGCCAACGGGAAATGCTGTGGATATGATCGAGGTTGAGGGTGTTGGCATGATTCCCACATCCACCGTGGACATGGCAAACTGCATCTCTTATGTACGAGCGGAGGATGTGGGGGCCAAAGGAACAGAATCGCCTCCCGAAATTGCCGCAAATCAGGAACTGTTGAATCGTCTTGAGGCGATCAGAAGCGCACTGGCAGTTAAAATCGGACTGGTGAAGCCCGGCGAAGATGCAACACTTCTCAGCCCTATTCAACCTGGAATCTGCATTGTGTCTCCCCCACAGGACTATATTGATTATGGCACTGGCAAGCAGATCCGAAAAGAGGACATGGACTTCACGGCAAGGAGCATGTTTAATCAATTGCCTGCCCCTGCTTTTGGTGGCACGGCAACCTTCAATCTCGTGGTGGCGTCGCTTATCGACGGAACTCTAGTCAATCAGGTAAGAGAAGTACCCGCCCGGGAAGACGGCTTTACTTTTTTCGGCCATCCACGAGGGATAAGTAAGGTGAACTGCAAGGTTCATGTCACCTCCAGCGGTGTTGAAGTCGAGAATGCTGTCTATCCGCGCACCGCACGCCGCATTTTTGACGGATATGTATACGTGAAAAAGTCCCGTATCTATGATGGTGCGGAGGAAAAGTAATGGCGAATTTTAAAATATACCCCATTCTTTTGGGGCGTGTGATCAGAAATGGTGTAGAGTCGCCTATCGTATCCTTCTATCTCACGGACGGCGTGAATAAAGTGATTGTGGATACTGGCGGAATTCCTGCTGACGGCATAAACAAAATGCCGTACTATCAGGAGCCAGGCGAACGCCTCGAAGAGAAGCTCGCAGCAATGGAAATTGATCCGGCCGATATTAACATTGTCATCATCACCCATCTACATTGGGATCACATGTCCAACAATCATCTTTTTCCTAACGCAAAATTCTACTTGCAGAGGGATGAATACCACTATGGGGTTGATCCTGTACCTACCCAGGCATGGGGCTTTGATTTGGAGCGAATCATTAAGACCAAGTGGATTTTGCTAGATGGAGACGAGCAGATTGCGGACAACCTCTCCGTTCTTCTGGTAGGCGGCCATACTCCCGGTTCTCAGTGCGTAATTGTGGATACAGAGAAGGGGAAAGCGGCGCTCACTTCCGATTTCGTCACAGATTATAAATGGTGGGAAAGCAATCCCAAAATCGCAAGCAACATATACACAGACATTATTCAATACTACAAAGGTTTTAAAAAACTGGAAAAAGCGTGCGACTACATTATCCCCGGTCACAACTATGAAGTTCTCAAGCACCCCGTACATCCCTACTAATACGCGAAACCAAAAAAAGACTAGGAGGATCAAACAATGAAGAAAGTTACCAAACTCATCGCGCTCCTGCTTTCCCTGACCCTTTGCTTGCAGCTCTTTGCCTGCGCTGGCACGTCCGCCCCCACAACTCCTGCTGACGCCGCGGCTGAGGTTGCTGCCGAAGCTGCGCCTGCAGCCTCTTCTGATGAAGTTTACGAAATTCGTTTGGCTTCCGCTCAGGCAGACGGCAATGATCTGGACATAACGCTGGACCTGTTCGCCGAACTGGCAGCCGAGAAATCTGACGGCCGCGTGATTGTCACAGTCTACCCCGGAACGATTCTGGGTAACGAACTGACCACCACTGAAATGGTTCAGTACGGCCAGCTGGAAATGTCTATGACTTCCACCGGCATCATGGAGAACTTTGACGAAGCTTTCTCCGTGATTTGCTTCCCCAATCTGTTTGACGATTATGATCATGTTATCGCGGCAACACGTGGCGATTGGGGCCAGTCCCTTACTGCTGCTTCTGAGGCTAAGAACATCAAAATCCTTGGTTACACCTGCAATGGATTCATGAACATCGGTACTGTCAAAAAGCCTATCGCCGGTATTGAAGATCTTGCGGGAGCGAATATCCGTTGCATCGAAAGCGCCGCCACCATCGAGATACTTGCTGGTTGGGGTTGCAATCCTGTTCCCATGGCATTTAGTGAAGTTCCCACCTCTCTGCAACTGGGTGCAATCGATGGCTGCTTCCTGAACCCCTTGGTATTCATTTCCACCGGCATCGTCGACATCATGGAGTATTATACGCATGACTGGTCTGTCGGCATCGGTCTTTGCCCGGTCGTAATCGACAACAATTACTATAACAGCCTTCCCGCCGACATTCAGGCGATTATTACAGAAGCCTGGCGTGAGGCTGAGGATGATGGCTGGCGCCGTACGAAGGAAAATCAAGATGCGAACCTGCAGATTCTTGTTGACCGCGGCGTTGAGCTGGTTTACTCCACTGACGAACAGCTTGCTGAGCTCAAGGCTCTGAACGAGAACACAATTTGGCCCAAACTGATCAGCATGGGCTTATCCACACAAGAAACAGTCGACTTAATTCGCTCCTATGCGAAAAATTGACTGTGATAGACTCTAACGAATAGCGAACCTGGATTCATTGCAATGGGATGTTGGGCATCCCGCCTTTCATCCCATTGCAATCTCCATTATGCTGTGTATTCATGCTTGTTCTGAGAGGAGCTACTATATGAAAGACAATTACAATGCTATCGAGCGAGTTATGCGTTTTATCGATAGGGTGTTGTCAAAAACGGAAACATTTCTTTCCGTGGGTACAACAATAGCGTGCGGGTTACTTCTCCTTTTTGGTATTTTGAATCGCGTGGTTTTCAAGATACCTCTGCGTTGGACAGAGGAGGCAAGTCGGCTGCTGCTGATTTTGATGGTGTTTACTTCGTTGCCCATTGTTACCCGTGAGAGGGCGCATTTGAAATTGGCGTTTCTGAGCGAAACGGTGAAGAACAAAAAAGTAGTAACCGTGCTCAATTTCTTAGCGGACGTATCCCTGATCATCATTTTCGGGTTTATCAGTGTGCTTTTCTTCAGGTATGCTGTGGATGCGCAGAAATTTGGCATCGTTTCTCCATCCATGGGATTTGAAATGTGGATTATGTATGGCTTCTGTTCGCTGACATTCCTAGATGCTACAATCCGAGCCTTTATGGTAGTGTGGGACGATTTCTTTAGCAAGAAGACTCTGCTTCCGCGCGGCAACGACGATTTCTCCACTACCTGATGATTACGGAGTTTGATAGGAGGACAGTATTATGAGAATCATAATTGTTTGTATGATCTGCGTTTTCGGATCGATGTTCCTTGGTTTTCCTTTAGTCACCGCATTCCTTGGCGGATCGATTATTCCTTTGACAACGCTGTCAAATTTGCCAATTGACGTTGTTACTCCGAAAATGTTCGCTGCCATAAACTCATTTGCGTTCCTGGCAATTCCGTTCTTTATCATGTGCGGAGGTCTGCTGGATAAGGGTGGTATTGCGAGAAGACTGGTAGATCTGGCGAAGGCTCTGGTTGGCTGGCTGCCCGGCAGCCTTGCGGTTTGCACGTTTCTGGCTTCTGCATTTTTTGGTGCGGTTTCCGGCTCTGCTGTTGCGACCATCGCAGCCATTGGCGGGATCATGCTGCCAATGATGCTCGAAGATGGTTATCCGATAAAATTTGCGTTGGCAACAGTTACCGTCGCAGGTTTTCTAGGTATTATTATTCCTCCCAGCATCCCAATGGTGCTGTACGGTATGACCTGCGGTGTTTCCGTTGCAGATTTGTTCACATCAGGTTTTGTTCCCGGTCTTATGCTGACGGGTGCGATGTCTGTCTATGCGGTTATGTGGGGCAAGAAGAATAAGGATATTTGTACAGTATATAAGTTTTCGTTCAAGAAGCTGGTTAAAGCCTTTAAAGATGCCATTTGGGCACTCTTCATGCCCTTGATCATACTGGGCGGCATTTACTCCGGATTGTTCACACCCACCGAGGCTGCGATTGTGGCTTGCGTCTACGGATTGTTTGTTGGCTTTGTGATTTATAAGCAGCTGACTTGGAAGAAGGTTCTGGAAATCATTCGTTCTACCGCCAGCAGCACTGCGATAATGATGATCATTCTGTGCGCCGTTACCGTGTTTGCGTTTGTTATCAATAGCGAGAACGCTTCCAAGTATGTTGAAATGGCGATCACTAGCGTTGCTCATACGAAGTTCCAGTTCTGGGTTGTTGTAACCCTGGCACTGCTCGTTCTGGGTATGCTAATGGACACTCCTCCTGCGATTATGCTGGTTGGCACATTTATCGTTCCAATTCTCAGGACGTATGATATCAATCCTCTGGTGTTTGGTTTGGTTATGATCATCAATCTTGGCATTGGTTTAAATACGCCTCCTGTCGGAACCGGCCTGTTTATTGCGAAGACACTTCGTCCGGGTATTACCACAAAGCAGTTGCTGAATGTACACTTGCTTTCATACATTCTGATCTGTATTGGCGTTCTCGTAGTTCTTATGGCTTTCCCCGCGCTGATTACCACACTGCCGAGCTTGTTTAACTAGAGTTGGCATATGTGTAATCAATACTACTGTTAAATATAGGAGGAGCATATTGCATGAGTATGACAATGACGCAGAAAATTCTCGCGGCTTATGCTGGTCTCGAAAGTGTAATGGCTGGTCAATTAATCAAGGTGCAGCCGGATCTTGTAATGGCTCACGATGTATCAATGCCCGTCATTCTAAATTTCTATGAGAGCGGCGGCTTTAAAAAAGTGAAATATCCGGAGAAGATGTATCTGCCCATGGACCACTTCACTCCCTGCAAGGATATAAAGGCGGCGGAAAACTGTCGTAGGGTCCGCGAGTTCGCGCAAGCGAATGGTATTGAGCGATTTCTTGATGGCGGCACCGGCCCTGTTGGCATCTGCCATGCGCTGATCCCAGAACAGGGACTCATCGCGCCGGGTGAACTTGCCATTGGCTGTGACTCACACTCTACAACCTACGGTGCAGTCGGTGCTTTTTCCAGCGGATTTGGCGTTTCGGATGTTGCCAGTTGGATGGCGACAGGTGAGATATGGCTGAAGGTACCCTCCGCAATCAAGTTTCATGTGACAGGTAAACTGAAACCATATGTCAGCGGCAAAGACGTTATGCTGTGGATCATTAAAAATATTGGTGTTGACGGCGCTTTGTATAAGTCAATGGAGTTCAGTGGTCCTGGCCTGAAGAATTTGCCTATGGATTCCCGCTTGACAATTGCGAATATGGCCATTGAAGCTGGTGCGAAAAACGGCATTTTTCTGGTTGACGATGTAACCCGTGAATACCTGAAGGAAAGAGTGGATCGTCCTTTCAAGGAATACTGTGCGGATAAGGACGCTGTGTACGATAGCGTGGTCGAAGTAAACCTTGATGAGATTGACGCCATGGTAGCGTTCCCCCATTTACCTGAAAATGGTTATCGGGTACAAGATATTCAAGAAAAAATCTATCTCACTGAGGTGTTCATCGGATCTTGCACCAATGGTCGTATTTCCGATCTTGAAGCCGCCGCAAAGATACTGGAAGGCCGCAAGGTGGCGAAGGGTGTTCGTGTTTTGATTACACCCGCAACTCCCACCATTTTCAAGGAAGCGCTTCGCCGGGGTTATATCAGCACGTTTGTTGAGGCTGGTTGTGTGATCCTCAACTCGAACTGCGCAGCATGTGGAAGCGGTCACATGGGCATTATCGGCAAAGGCGAAAAAGCGTTGACTACGACAAACCGTAACTTCAGAGGGCGCATGGGTCATATTGACTCTGAAATATATCTGGCCAGTCCCGCAACCGCGGCTGCTTCGGCGATTGCCGGCTATATTTGCGGACCTGAAGATATTTAACAGTTTGGAGGCTACATTATGAAGGCAAAAGGAAAAGTTTTTAAGTATGGAAATAATATCGATACCGACGTTATCTTTCCTGCCAGATATCTCACGCTGAACAAACCCGAAGAACTCGCAGCCCACGCTATGGAGGATCTTGACCCTGCGTTTGTGAAAACCGTTAAACCTGGAGATGTGGTCGTGGCTGGATCCAACTTTGGCTGTGGTTCTTGCCGAGATCATGCGGTTATGGCAATGAAGGAAATTGGCGTCAGTTGTGTAATAGCAAAGAGCTTCTCTCGAATGTTCTATCGTAACTCTATTAACATTGGCCTTCCGCTAATGGAGTGCCCGCTGGGCGCGGAAGAAATTGCCGACGGTGATCAGATTGAGATCAATTTCAGCGAGGGACGCATCTACGACATCACTACAGGCAAAGCTTATGACACGGCGCCGTTCCCCCCGTTTATTCAGAGCATTATCGATGCAGGCGGAATAATCGAGTTTACGAGAAAAGAGGTGGGTGAATAATGGCGTCGAAAGCTCAGCGGTTAAAGTCGCTTCTGCAGGGCGATTCCATCGTAACGGCAATTGGCTGCTATGACGGATTCACTGCTCGGCTGGTACAACAGGCAGGGTTCCCGGTCGCACTGATTTCAGGCGCAGCCGTGGCGACATCGTTATTGGGCCTTCCGGACAATGGTCTTATCACCTTGAGCGAAATGGCCGATGCAGCTAAGCGTATTTCGAATTGTGTTGATATCCCTGTTATTGCAGATGCGGATAACGGATACGGCAATGCGTTGAATGTGTATCGTACTGTTCAAGAGTTTGAACTCAGCGGTTGTGCTGCATTGCAGTTAGAAGATCAACTATCACCCAAGAAGTGCGGACATATGGATGGCAAGGCGATTATACCGTGCATTGAGCATTGTCGGAAAATTGAATTGGCGGCGAATACACGTAAAGACATGCTGATCTTGGGTCGTACGGATGCGGCTACCGTTACCGGCATTGAAGATGCGATTTATCGTGCGAACGAATACGCTAAAGCGGGGGCCGATTTTGTAATTGTAGACGCACCCAAAACAGTTGAGCATTTAAAAATGATAGGCGAACAGATTCAAGCTCCTGTCATGGTCAACCTTGTCGAAGGAGGCAAGACCCCGTATGTCCCGAAGGAAGACCTGCAAAAGATGGGATTCAATATTGTTTGCTACCCAGGTGTATGTACCCTGACGGTGATTCATACGTTGCAGAGGGTTCTGGAAGAACTGATGGTGACAGGCAATACTGAAAAATATGCTGATTTTGTTGGAAAACTGCAGGATCACAATGACCTCGTGGGCACTTCTTTCTATCAGGAACTTGAAAAGAAATACGTACATGGGCTTTCGTAGCTCTGAATGAGGCGAAGGACCAAATTAAAAAGGTATACGAGGCGCCGCACATGATTCAGCAATTTGCCGGACCTCAACGATTTCACCCATAGCATGGACAGCGGCCTGCATTGCAGGTGATTCACCCGGTTACGTGGCGTTTTGGTGCTTCTAATCCTGAAAATTATCACACTTTGAAAGGGCTAGTAACTATGAGCGAGTATAAAATTACCCCTCCGATCAAAAGCATGCAGGATGCTTTCTCCGTAAAGGGGAAGAACGTCGTTATTACCGGTGGAAGCCGAGGCATTGGACGCGGTATTGTGCAGGCTTTTGCTGAAAGCGGTGCAAACATTGTCATTCTCGATATCAAGGTAGACGCCGGCAAGTTGGCCTGCAAGGAGATTGCTCCGTTTGGCGGTCGTTATAACTGCTTTGAGTGCAATATTGCCGATCAGGAAAGTATCAAAAAAGCGGTTGTTCAGGTCTATGATTTCTTTGATCATGTTGACGTGCTTGTCAACAATGCGGGTGTCGCCACAACAACCCCGCTCTTGAGTGAAAACGGGCTGAATGAATGGCGCCGTATTGTGGATGTCGACCTGAATGGGCTGGCCGGTATGGTTTATGAGTTTGCGCCCAAGATGATAGAAGCAGATCGCGGCGGCGAGATTATCAATATCACATCCATTGGCGCAGTGAGCGTCTCGGGCTGCAAGTTTCACCATAATTCCCCGTATAACGCGGCAAAAGCTGGCGGAGATATATTTACACGTTATCTAGCCATCGTGTTGGGCGACTACGGCATTCGGGTTAACAGTATCCGCCCCGGTCCGCATCATTCCGACCTTGAAGTTCACCTGAGCGATTACATGAGAAACCTCATCGTCAACGACATGCCGTGTCATCGGTTTGGCGAGCCGATAGAGCTTGGTGCGTTTTGCGTTTATCTGAGCTCTCCTGCCGCCGTGCACATCACTGGCTGCAATATGAATTTCGATGGCGGCACCCTATGCGTAAAGTGAACGCGTTGTATCGAATATTATGTGGTTAGAAAAAGTGATAAAGTTTGAGCGCCGAAAACATCTGAGGTGAAGAGGTGGATTACTCACAAGTTGTAACTAAGATTACAATTCTTGTTATCCTTATGGTCATTGGTTTTTTCTTTGACCGAAGAGGGATATTCAGCGAGTCCTTCAAAAAAACGGCGAATTATCTTTTGGTGAACTTCTTCGTTGTGATGACTGTGCTGAATTCAGCGCTTAACGCGTCAAATGAAGCACATGGAGCAAACATCGCTTGGGTTTTTCTCGTACTGACTGGCGTCATGATCGTTACCTATATTATTGGTGAAATCGCGGCTCGGGTCATTCCGTGCACAGAGACGGAAAGGCCGTCGATTGCGTTGGTTGTCGGGGCGGGTAACAACATACTTGTAGGCATTCCGGTCGCGCAAGCGATTCTGGGCGATGTATCAACATTCTATATTGCGCTCACCACAATTCCATACAGCATTCTTCTTTATTCCTATGGGATATGGAGGATGCAGCGGGCTAAAAAAATAGCGTTTACGTTTCGTAAAGTGTTCAATCCTCCTTGCATCTCAGCGTTGGTTGCGTTACTAATTTTTGTAATCAGACCGCCCGTACCGGGGATTGTGAAAGATCTTGTTAGTACGCTTTCGGCTGTGACGTTACCGTTATCCATGCTGTTAACCGGAGCATCCCTTGGCGCTTCGGGATTGATTGCAGCCTTTCGGAACAAAAGGGTTTATCTGGTTAATCTATTCAGACTTATAATCAATCCTGTTATCGTCTGGCTTCTTATGAGTTTGATTACTTCGGATCCTATCCTGATATGTGTGGCGATGATTATTGCAGGAAGCCCTGGCGCAATCATGGTGACTGTTCTTGCCATAGAATATGGATGCGACGCAAAGATAAGTTCAGAAACCATTCTAGTTGGAACGATAATTTCAATGATAACGATGCCGCTGCTTGTTCTTCTTGCACTATAGATTTTATAGGAGAACGAGTTGAGCCAATCGGCAGCATTTAAACGGCAAAATCGGTAGTAATCTTTCACTACCAAGACTAAGTGTAGATTGTAATACCATTATAATGTATAACCTTTGGCAATTCTGCCAAACGAAAGGAGATAAACATGTCTGACAGACTGCTAGGTAAAGTCGCGCTCATCGGAGGTGGCACGTCCGGTATTGGCTTAGCCGCTGTAGAACTTTTTGCTGCAGAAGGAGCAAAAGTCGCTTTTTCCGGGCTTGGACCAGACCTTGGAAGAGAAGTCGAGGCTCGCATTCGTGAAAAAGGGCAGGAAGCTACTTATATTGAGGCGGACTTCTATAAAAAAGAGGATATGGAGCGTCTTGTCAACAAGACGGTGGAACTTTATGGCAACATTGATGTACTGCTGAACAACGCAGCGACGGCTACAAAATTTAATCTCCATGAGATGGATTTAGAACGGGACTATTATCCCGTGTTCGAGCTGAACGTGAAAAGCTATTTCGTCCTGACACAACTGGTGCTTCCTCATATGATGCAACAACGCAGCGGCTCAATTATAAATATTTCATCCGTCTCCGGGGAGGATGGAAGCCCTAAACTGTCCATCTACGCCGCGTCAAAGGGCGCCGTGAATCAGATGACTCGTTCAATCGCGCAGGAGTACGCCGCCTATAATATTCGCTGCAACGCCATTGCGCCTGGAATGACATATACGGCAAAAATGATTCGCGGCAGCGTTCATGCGAAAAACTCTCTTGCAGTTGTTCCCCTGGGAAGAGGCGGTGAGCCGATAGAGCTTGCCTACGCTGCACTGTTCTTCGCGTCGGATGAATGTACATATTGTACAGGCGCGATTTTGAATGTAGACGGTGGGCAGTCTTGCGGGGCGGTTCGTCCGGAGTAGGCTACGCTCTTTCCTGCACAACGAAACATATGAAATGTACTTGGAGGAACTATGCCGCTTGGTGTATTGACGGATAATTTAATGGTTGCCCTTGGAGGCATTCTGGGTGGAATTCTAAAGTCAAGGATTTCTGATAAACTGAAAGAAAATCTCAATTTGGCTTTTGGTGTTGCGGCTCTCGGCATTGGTATAACCTTGGTTGTCAAGGTAAACCTGCTTGGGGCTGTAGTCTTGTCTCTCGTTTTTGGCGTATTGATCGGATCAGTCTTGAATCTGGAGGAGAAGATTCAAGCTTTTTTTGCAAAGCTGAATGTCAAGATTCTAAAAAAGACCAAACCTGGAGAGGCTTATATGAGCCAGTTCACGACTCTGCTGGTGCTTTGCTGCTGCAGCGGGACGGGAATTTTGGGTTCCATGAGCGAAGCGTTTACTGGCGACAGCACGATCATTCTGTGCAAGGCAATTCTTGATTTTTTTACTGTAATGATTTTTGCCACTATTTTAGGGAAATTCTCCGCAATTATCGCACTCCCGCAAATGATAATTATGCTAACGTTGTTTTTTTGTGCAAAGTTGATCATGCCTGAGATGTCGGAGGAGCTTATTCGAGATTTCTCAGCTGTTGGCGGCTTGATAGAAATGATTATTGGTTTGCGAATTCTACGGCTCAGTAAACTGAATGCTCTCGACGCTCTGCCGGCGCTTATTTTAATTTTCCCCGTCTCCTATCTTTGGCAATTAATATTTTGAAACTGCAATTGATCTTGCTCTCGAAAATCGGGGTAGATGTAATGTTGAGACCGATACTACAAACGAAATCAGACCGTATGGGTGTGTGTTAAAATTTCGAACAGCATGGTAAGAGAGTAAAGTAGAGATTAGGAAGGAAAATCATGCTGAAACAACGAACACATACGATGACGAAATCAAGAAAAATGCGGTTAAGCTGAGTTGCGCAAGTCCAATGAATGTGCGAGCGATTGCAGATGATTTTGACATGAAGCGTTAATAATCGATTATGTAAGGAATCGTTTTGCAAACCTATTTTTGACGCATTTTTTGACGCACATGATCGCAAGAGGTTGCGTCAAGTCGCATGAGGTTGCGAAAATTACCAAAGGTAAATTCGAAAATCATGCCCAATAACGGGTGATAATTGGAGATTATAAGTGATTGCACCAAAATAATTGGTCGTCTCCGACTCCAAAGGGCAGAGGTTCGAATCCTTCTAGGCACACTAAAAACCCCCTAATTAGGCGACTTTTTAGGGGGTTCAATTTTAGCCCGTTTTTCAAAACGTGCAACAATGCGACAAATTCGGCAGAGGTGTTTTTTAGGGTAAAAGAATAAGAGTTTGTGTGTCGGTTGCTGAGACGCTTTTTTTCGTCACTTGACACACGAGGGATTGTTTTTTCGCATAGCGGTATCAATGTGCGAGCAATGCAGTTCGATAAAAAAATCTGGGGGTTGATACTGGGAAGCGCGACTGGCTAAACTCTCACGAAGTGATACATTCGCGCGATTTCTAGGGTGTGGGTGCAGAATAGAGGCTGTTGTTTCAAAAAAAAGGTTTGCTGATCGACATTTCGTAGAACGCGCAGGATCATCGGATTACATCTCTTCTGAGCGGCAACCAGTCCATCGCGCGCTGAATATGATTATCCCAATATTGCCAGTTGTGCGCTCCGGGGTGCTCCTCAAAGTGCGCATCCGCGTTGAGCGTGATGAGCGCTTTTTTTGCGTTCTGATGCAGCGGATACAGAAAATCTTCCGTTCCACAGCTGATGAAAAGCTTGATGCAAGGACGATTCTCCGCGCGATTGCGCTGGATAAGACGGAACAGATCAGCGTCTGTGTTCTCCAGATGCTGATGATCTTGAAAGATTCGATCAAAAGCGAATGGATGCCCACTCGACGTGATTGCATTGTCTTTTGCCAGACTGACGAGATCAACCGCACCGGAGAGACTTGCCGCGGCTGAATATGCCTCCGGTTTTGATAAAGCAACCTTAAGCGCACCGTAGCCTCCCATCGATAAACCTGCGGTAAAATTGTCTTCTCGTGCAGCGGAAAGCGGAAACGCAGTTTGGACAAATTGCGGAAGCTCTTCCGAAACGAAGGTTAAAAACGCATCGCCGAGATACATATCCTGATAAAAGCTATTGCCGACGGATGGCATAATGACCGCGATCCGCCGCTCCTGTGCATAGCGTTCGATGCTTGTGTTGCGCATCCAGTCGCTATAATCACCGTATGCGCCGTGGAAAAGATATAACGTTTGAAAGCGGACGCCAGGCACGAAAAAAGCCATATCTCCGCTCCCGAAGATATCGTTTGAATCGGGAGTCGGCAGAATGACGTTGATTGCTGTGCTGGATTGTAACGTCCTAGAATAGAAGTTGCATTGAATGAATGCCATGGTGAAACACCTCCGGACTTCAATTTCGTTTTGTGCGCATAAGGATTTGTCGCCAAAACGAGACGGATACCGGTTCCCCACGTGAGGAGTTGGCTAGAGTATATCGACAAGAAACAGACGTGTCAAGAATGATGGCAAGTAACGCCTGCCTATAAACCTTCCGCAACAGGGGAGTTTGTGATGTGCTGATTAAAGACCAATTCCGGACGCGTATGGTCAATCGCCTGCTTACTCCTTCGTTCCTGTTGCAACATGCGGTATTGATATGGGGTATAGTGATACCATTTTCGAAATGCCGAAACAAACGAGCGATAGTCCGGAAACCCGCATTCAATTGCTATGTCCAGCATGGTTTTATTATCCCGCAGTACTTCGATTAGCGCGTGTTGCAGCCGGACACTCGTTAAATGTTGCTTAAATGTTGTCCCCAGGTACTTTTTAAAATAGCGCGCAAGGTAGCCAACCGAAAGGTTGAGCTCGTCTGCAAGAGACTCCAGAGTGACGATGCCGGAAAAATTATTGTCGATATACGCAAGAATCTGTTTGCAGCGGTCGAGATGGCGCAGTGATTCCTGCGCGATTGTATCCTTTATGCGATAATGCGTCATTAAAATATGCAGCAATTGAAAGATTTCGCCGTTTACACGCAGATAGTAAAACGGGTCGTTTTCCTCGTTTAAAGAGAGGCTGACGATCGTATGCAGACTGTTTCTCAACTCCGCGTCCCAATATTCGCCGGCGGTATCCAGAAAGCGGACTTCTTCCGGCTTGATCGAATAATCGATTAGAAACTCATATGGAAAGATCAGCGAAACACCGAGCGGATGATCCAAATTGTGCGGAATGAGCTCGTGTACATCGCCATAGTTAAAGAGAATTAAGCTGTCGGGCGGATACTCTATGGTCTTTCCGTTGTTCCAAACCGTTACGGCAGAGGACATGAAACAGCACAACTCCAGACTTCGATGCCAATGTTTGGCGCAGTAATTGATACCGGATCGCGCGTGAAAATAAACCATGACTGGGAACTGTTTGCTGCGGGAAACGACTTCATAATAATATTTTGGGTTCTCAGACCAATGCTTTTCCATAATTAAACTCCGGTTAATAGTCACAAAAATTGTCTCATTTACATAAAAATTATACGAAAAATAGTAAGAAAGGTCAAGAAATGATACTATTATAGTATATTTTCGAATAGATTTGACGTGGGTACGAACATATAATCCAGATGTAAGGATTTGTTGCCACGGTACATCCCCGCCATCCCGAGGAGGGCTGCAATGAAGAAGTCAATTCAAAAAACGCTTCCCGGTTTTGTTTTTCTGGGACCAGCAGCGATTCTATTTCTACTTGTTGTCATCATCCCGTTTCTTATCAGCATCTACTATTCGATGACGGACTGGAATGGTATCTCAAAGTCGATGAACTTCATCGGGTTGCAGAACTATATCAACATCTTTGCAAAAGATTCCCGGTTTCTGCAGGCGTTCGGTTTCACGGTAAGCATCAGCGCGGTGATTGTGGTTGTGACCAATTTCCTGGGAATCGCGTTTGCGGCGCTGTTGATTAACCGCTTTGCCGGCAGCGACTTCTTCCGCGCAATCTTCTTTTTGCCAAACACGATGGGCGGCGTAGTAATGGGATACATATGGCGGTTTATCTTTATATTGGTCATTCAGTTTCTTGGAACAAAGATCAGCTGGGCGGTTTTACAGCTGCCATGGCTGGGTACGGAGGAAACCGCATTTATTGCTCTTGTAATCGTGAGCGTTTGGCAAGGCGTTGGCTATGTGATGGTGATCATGATTGCTGCGCTTTCGGGCGTTCCGGCGGATCTATCGGAGGCGGCTCGCATCGACGGCGCGAGCGGATGGAAGACGTTCTGGAAGATCAAAATTCCACATTGCATGCCATATATCACGGTTTGCCTGTTCTGGACCATCTCCTCCGCGTTTAAGATGTTTGACGTGAATGTTGCGCTCACCAAAGGCGGGCCATATGGTTCGACCACACCGATGGCACTCCAAATCTACTATGACGCGTTCAGTTCCAATCGCTATGGATTTGCAAACGCAGAATCGATCATCTTCTTCTTAATCATCTTCAGCGTTACCTCGGTTCAAATGATATTGAGCAGACGGAAGGAGCGTGCACTGGGATGAAGGCGAAACAGCGAATTCCAAAAATCATCAAATTCACCGGATCTTTGCTTGGCGCATTGTTCTTCTTCGCTCCGTTTGCACTTGTCATCTATAACTCGGTCAAGCCACAGGGGCAGATCATGACCGATTTGCTGGGGTGCCCCACAACCGTGCAATGGAACAACTACTCCAAAGCCTGGACATCTCTCAACATGGGAAAGGCGCTGACCAACACGGTTCTGGTCACCTTTGCAGCGGTTGGGCTGATACTCATCATTTCGGCAATGGTTTCCTACTGGATTGTGCGCCATCCGACGAAATTCAGCAAGGCGTTTGAAACCCTTCTGATCGGCTCGCTTCTCATTCCGTTTGCTTCCGTGATGTTGCCGCTGGTCAAAACCATGAGTACCCTCGGACTCAACGACAGTCTCTGGGGCGGCATTCTAACGTATGTTGGAATCGGGCTTGGATTTTCCACCTTTATCATGACCGGCGCGGTGCGCGCGATTCCGCTGGAAATCGAAGAGGCGGCGATGATTGACGGTTGTAATGTCTATCAAACATTTCTGCTGATCGTTCTGCCAATGATTCGTTCAACGTTCCTGAGCATATTTATTCTGGACCTGTTCTGGATTTGGAACGACTATATTGTAGCACTGATTATGCTGAACACCACGGAACTGCAAACAGTACAACTCGCGATCAACAAGCTCTTTGGATTGCATGCAAACCAGTGGGATATTGCTCTGCCGGCAATTGTGATGAGTATCGCGCCAATTCTCGTGCTCAATGTATTTATGCAGAAAAAGATCGTTTCCGGCATCGCTTCCGGAGCGGTCAAAGGATAACAATCGTTCGCTCAGTATATGCTTGAATCCGGTATTCAGCCGATTCAATAGATGGTTACCGGTAAACTGCACAACGCAAAACGAAACGAAAGATGGAGGAAGGATCATGAAAAGAATTCGACTCATTACGACTTTTTTGCTCGCCGCAATGATGATGCTGACCGCGTTTGGCTGCACCACCGCTCCGAGCACTGCCCCTGAGGCAACGCAGCCTGCTGCGGAAGCGACCGAGGCCGCAGCAATGGACGCACCGGCTGAACCGGTACAGATACATATCTACCAGTCCAAGTATGAAATCGACGAAGCGCTGAAAGAAGCCTGCGCGGAATACACGGCGCTGTATCCCAACGTAACGTTCGTTGTGGAATCTACTTCGTCCGAGGACTTTTCAACTCAGCTCAAGGCGATGTTCTCCGGCGGCAATGCACCAGATATCTTCTCCACGGCAGGAAACGTCGACCTCCAGCTCATGTCAGAATACATGGAAGACTTGAGCGATCAGGATTGGGTACAGTACATGAGCCAGCCCGCGCTGGATGGCGGCAGCTACAATGGAAAAGTGTACGGGTTCCCTCTGGCGGTAGAAGGCCACGGCTATGTCTATCATAAGGATATGTTCGCGGCAGCCGGCATTACGGAAGTGCCGAAGACGCTGACCGAGCTGAAGGCAGACTGCGAAAAGCTCGTTGCGGCCGGCATCACCCCGTTCAGTTCCAACTTTATGGAGTTCTATCAATCCGCTATCTTCCACTTCAACTCGCCGCTTGCGCGTCAGGCAGACCCGATGGTGTTCATTGACGGACTGAACAAAGGCACCGAAACCATCGTTGGCAATCAGGCGTTTATCGACATGGCGAATCTGGTTGCGGTTGAGTTTCAGTATGCCAAGAGCCCGCTCAACACAGACTTCAACACTCAGGTTTCCGATTTTGCAACCGGTCAGGCAGCGATGATGGTCGGCGGCACTTGGAGTCAGCCTGCGCTGGATGCGGTTGATCCGAATATGGATGTTGGCATGTTCCCGATGCCCATGAGCGAAGATGCGGCGCTGAATGATAAGTTTTATGTCAGCAGCTCCCCATTCTGGAGCGTAAACAACGCCTCCCCTGTGAAAGAAGAAGCAAAGAAGTTCCTTGCCTGGCTCGCCATGACACCTGAAGGTCAGAAGAATCTGACGAGCGGTTTCAAACTCATCCCCGCGTTCACCAACATCGCTCCGGATGAAAGTGCAATCGGACCTACAGGCATGACGCTGAAAGAGTATATCGACGCCGGCAAGACATACGGCATCTACAGCGCTTACTATCCGCAGGGATTCGGCGGAGCGCAGCTCTTTGGCGAAAGCATCAATAAATATGCTGCGGGTAAACTAACCGTGGATGAACTCCTCGCGGAAATCCAGGCGGAGTGGACTTCGCTTCAATAACAGAATAAGAAACCAAGGCTTGCGCCAGAGGGAAGCACTCGGATAAGGCTCGTAAGGAAGACAACATCTCTGGCATGTTGTCTTCCTTTTCTGAAAGGAAGAGAAAATGAATATCGAACAGATCATGAAGCAAATGACGCTTCGTGAGAAAGCGGAGATATGCGTAGACGGCTCCATGTTGCGCACCGCTGAAATGCCTCAACACGGAGTACCGAAACTCGTTATGACGGACGGAACCAGCGGGGTAAGATTGTTAGATCTGCCGGATGAAGATCCCAAAACAGTTCGTTTTACCGAGCGGGTATCGGCTTCATTTGATTCTGAAGACGCTATGGCGGCGACAATTCCCGCAACCTGTTTTCCGGCGGGCTCCAGCATCGCCTGCAGCTGGGACGCGGAGCTTTCCGCGCGCGTGGGAGCGGCCATTGCCGAGGAGTGCAAAGACCTGAATGCAGGACTTCTGTACGGCCCTGCAATCAATACGCGTCGCACTCCGCTCGATGGACGCGGATTTGAGTATTTTTCGGAAGACCCCTGCCTGGCAGGCAATCTGTCTGCGGCATTTGTAAACGGCCTTCAGGCAAACGGCGTAGCGGCAAGCATTAAACACTTTGTCTGCAACAATTCAAATCACCTGCGCACAATCTCGGACAGCGTGGTGGAAGAGCGAGCGCTGCGCGAGATATATCTTGCTGCGTTCGAGCGAGTGGTGAAGAATGCGCATCCTGCAACCGTGATGGCTTCCTACAACAAGATCAACGGCGTACACGCCTGCGAAAACAAGTGGTTACTGACGGATGTTTTACGTAATGAATGGGGATATAAAGGCGGCATCATCTCGGATTGCGGCGCGGTGAAAGACCATATAGCAGCGTTCCGAGCCGGGTTGGATTTTGAAATGCCCCATAGCAAAATGGCAATCGACAAGCTAGTTGCGGCCGTCGAATCCGGCGAGATGACCGAAGATGAACTGGACGCACACGCACGCCGCGTCCTTTCCCTTGCGTTAACATACGCCCGCGAGGGAAAAGAGAAGCCCAGCGTTGACTTTGAAGAACACCATGCGCTCGCGCGGGAAGCTGCGGAAAAATGCGCGGTGCTGTTGAAAAATGAAGATCAAATTCTGCCGCTGGACGCAAAGAAAACATCGAAAATCGCCGTTTTTGGCGACTGGGCAGAGCATCCTGTGTTTCAGGGCACTGGATGTGCCATCGTAAACGCGCGGCAGGTCGATATTCCTTTGGATGAAATGCGGAAGATGGTTTCCGATCCGTCCGTAATGATATACGAGCCTGGATATCTGGACTTAAACCATACCGATGAAACACTGCTTAACTGTGCCGTCGCGGCGGCAAAGCAGGCGGATGTTGCGATTGTATTTGCCGGATCGATCCTCCCGGAAGAGAGCGATGACTACAACCGAAAGCATATGCACGTTGAACCTGCGCAGGAAGAGCTGATTCGTCGGGTGAGTGCGGTTAATGCAAACACGATCGTTGTTCTCATGAACTGCGAGTCTGTCGTTATGCCCTGGATCGACAACGTAAAGGCTGTGTTAGACATGTGGTATTGCGGCGAAGGCAGCGGGAATGCTGTTGCAAGGCTTCTGTTTGGCAAAGCGAATCCCAGCGGAAAACTGCCGGTCACAATGCCAGAGAAGCAGAGCGATATACCGGGATATCTGCATTTTCCCGGTGAAAACCATGAACTGCTCTATGATGAAGGCGTGTTTGTTGGCTATCGTTACTATGAGAAAAAAGAGCTTGCGCCGCTTTTCCCGTTTGGTCACGGGCTAAGTTATACTTCGTTTGTTTATGGAAACCTGCGGCTTTCCACACCGGAAGTCACACTGCCGGAACGGCTGATGGTTTGTTTTACATTGACCAACACGGGCAACCTACGCGGTGGCGAGGTACCTCAACTCTATGTTGCGGATGGTCATGCGCGTCTCCCGCGGCCGATTAAGGAGCTCAAACACTTCACTAAAGTCTATCTCGATCCGGGTGAATCGACGGAGATCACGTTCACGCTGGAATCGAGGGACTTCTCGTACTATGATCCTGCGTTTTCCGGCTGGGTCGCGGACAGTGGGACGTTTGAACTGATCATCGGCTCGTCATCGCAGGATATTCGCCTGCGCACGGAGGTGCGCGTAAAAGACACGGCGAGGCGTGCATTGCCGATTACAAGCGACTCGCATTATCTGGAACTGTTCCAGGATGAACGTGTAAAGCAGGCGTATTTCGATACGCTGATCGAGTGGGGATTCATTACGCGAGAAGATGTCACGCCTGCTTTGGAGAAACACCTGCTCATCGCATTCTGGGGACTCAGACAGCACCTCGACCTGCTGGTTCCATATGAAATTTCGGATCAGAGAATCGAAGAACTGGTCGAGCGACTGAACAAAGCTGCGCGTTCGTAAAGGAGCAAATCACATGGATACACTGCAACTATACAGCGTTCGGGACGCGATGGAACAAGATGTGCGGCAGGCGCTCAGGGGCCTTGCGGCTCTCGGTTTTTCGCGCGTTGAGTTCGCGGGCTTTTATAACGTCCCATCCGAGACCATGCGGGATTGGCTTGCAGAAAGCAATTTAAGCGTATTTGGTTCGCACATGCCTTGTGATACAATTGAAGATGACTTTGATGCTATTGTGCAATACCATCATATGATCGGCTGCGAGCGTATCACAATCAACCGTAACCAACTTTATTCGCAGGAAGCGATTGACGCGTTTGTTGCGCAGGTGAATCGCCTTCGTCCCAGATTGCTGGATGAAGGCATACGTCTGGGGTTTCACAACCACCATCAGGAGTTTGAAACGAATTTGGACGGATCAATCGCCTATCCCAATATTCTGGATCGCACTGAACTGGATCTGCAATTGGATGTGTTCTGGGCCTGCGTGGCGGGAAACGACCCTGTTGCGCAGATGCAATCGTTTGGTAACCGCTTGCAGTCCATCCACCTGAAAGATGGCCGAATGGACGGCACAGAGCTGCCGCTTGGCCAGGGGCAAATGGATTTGCACTTAATCATCAACAAAGCAAATGATCTGAAGATTGATATCATTGCAGAAAGCGAAACCTTGAATCCCAGCGGGATGGATGAGGCAAGAATATGTCTTTCATATCTGAAAAATCATAATGTAGGGAGTGTCTGATTATTGAATACGTTTGCCTGCCACGGGGATATACTATACGCGCCGAGCGCCGAGTGCATGGAAGTGTTGCCCGACCATTGGATTGTCGTTGAGAACGGAATCATATCCGGTATTTTCTCCGGCTTACCGGAATCCTATGCGGGAATGGAACAGCGGGATTATGGCGACAAACTGATCATTCCCGCGTTTTCGGATCTGCACATCCACGCATCGCAGTACTTTCAGCGCGGCGTTGGCATGGACAATCTGCTGTTTGACTGGCTAAACGACTACACTTTTCCGCAAGAGGCGCGTTTCTCTGATGCATCGTATGCGCGCGCTACCTATGTGGCGTTGATCGATGACTTTATTCGGCATGGAACGTTCCATGCAAGCCTGTTTGCAACGATACACGCGGATTCAACCGCTATTTTATTTGATCTGCTAGAAGAAAAGGGGATTTCCGCGCTGGTTGGCAAGGTCAACATGGATCGGAACAGTCCCGCATTCCTCTGCGAAACGACGGAAGAGAGCTTGCGCGAAACCGAGCGATTTCTGGCGGATCATAGCGGAAACGGCAAAGTGCGCCCTATCATTACGCCGCGCTTTGCGCCAACCTGCTCCGAGGAACTGCTCCGCGGGCTTGGAAAACTTGCACAGCAGTATCACTGCCCGATGCAGACGCATCTTGTGGAGTCGCGCGAACAGGTGGCATTCACCATGGGCCTGTTTACGGAATATGGTTCTGATGCGGAGATCTATCAGCGCGCGGGATTGATGGAAAACCTGAGCATTCTCGCACATGTCATTTTTCCGACGGCAGGTGATCTGAAGATTCTGAAACAGACCAACAGCATTTGTGTGCATTGCCCGGATGCGACGGCGAATATCACCGCGGGTATCATGCCGCTGGTTTGGTTGGCGGATATGGGAGTTTCGATTGCTCTTGGCAGTGATGTCGGCGGCGGGCACGGGATTCCGGTCTATCGGCAGATTGCGCGCGCAATACAGCTATCCAAACTCAAGCAATTCTATGAGCCGGAGCAACAGCGCGTTACGCTTGCACGCGCGTTTTATCATGCGACAAAGGCGGGTGGGAGCGTGTTTGGAAACGTCGGGGCGTTTGAAAAAGGATATCGGTTTGATGCGCTGGTACTTGAGGGGCTTTCGGATGCTGGATATACGCTTTCGCCGATTGAGCGACTGGAACGGTTTTGCTATATTGGTGATGATCGTAATATTGCGGAGCGGTATCTTGCTGGAAACAAGTTATAAGTGAATCCTTTTTTATAGTCTCCTTCATTCGAGAAACTCGATATTTAGACAGCTTTAGACCAGATTTTGGAACAGATTCATACTATTAAGAAGCGCTGTGCGGACAGAACTCGCTATTGCTCAGACGGATAATACTGCATTTTAAAAACTGAGTTACTCGTTTGAATTCTTCTTCACTAGCCGTGCATACGAAAAAGTAGTCCATGTAAAAAGAGAAAAATGATAAACTAAGAAAAAGGAAAAGGTGGACGAAATGAAGAAAAGCCGATACACGGAGGAGCAGATAGCCTTTGCATTGGAGTAGGCAGAATTGGGCACGCCGATATCGGAAGTGTGCCGAAAGCTCGGGATAGCAGAGCAGACGTTTTACCGCCGGAAGAACAAATGGCGGGATGCTGCCAAGCGATATGAAGCGCCTTAAGCAGCTTGAGGAAGAGAACGCGAAGCTGAAAAAGTGGTGGCGGATCTGAGCTTGGATAAGCTGATGCTGCAGGACGTACTGACAAAAAAATTCTAGGGCCTGCCGAGAAGCGGGAAGGGTGGACAATCAACCATAAACGGGTTTACGGGTTGTACAAGGAAGAAGGATGAAACCTGAGGAAATCGACTGGCCGTAAGAAAATCAGCGTGTCCAGAGCCCCCGAGAAAGGCCTTGCAACAGTCGTGAATGAATACTGGTGTATGGACTTCGTGTCGGATCAATTGTACAACGGGAAACGATTCAGAGCGCTGACAGTGCTGGATACGTTCATCAGGGAAAGCTTAGCCATCTACGTGGACAAATCGATCAAGGGTGAACAGGTCTGCGAGGCGCTGCAAAAAATCAAGGCAGCCCGCGGGCTGCCTCAAAGGATCAAGGTCGATAACGGGCCCGAGTTCATATCACGGGCACTGGATGCATGGGCATACTTCAACAAAGTCAAGTTGGATTATTCACGGCCCAGTACACCGACGGACAATCCACATATTGAATCCTTCAACGGCAGCTTTCGGGATGAATGCCTGAATATGAACTGGTTCATGTCCTTGGAGGACGCCAGGGACAAAATAGAGCGCTGGCGAAAGGACTACAACGAGTTCCGTCCGCACAGCGCTACTTTAACCTGACACCGGCTGAATTTGCCCTGAAATCGGGCTCTGAGGCCGTCTGAACATCGATTTTTTCTCATTCAGCCTAGACTACTATTTGGGGGACACCTCACTCACACGCAATCCAAACGGGGATGAGATGGTGGCGGAAGTGATGGGAAATGTGCTGGGGTAGCGTATTAGGCAACTATGCGCCGATATACAAAAATTGGAAAAATTGCTTATACGATCAATGATCGATTCGTATAGCTGAAGATAACTTTGATAATCAATAACCGCATGCGATAAAAGCTAACGAAAAAACGAGAACTATTGGCAATCTCGAACGATCATTGACCATCGATCATCCCAACAAACAACAAATAAACATCAGGTAGTAGGTTTTGACCCATTTCTGTGCCGAAATTCGACCCTCAAGTAACGCAAAAACCGCCCGAATTGGGCGGTTTTTATTTGGTTGCGGGGGAAGGACTTGAACCTACGACCTCCGGGTTATGAGCCCGACGAGCTACCAACTGCTCTACCCCGCGACGGTGCCTTTCGGCGTGCAAAAAGTAATATAACACATGCGAGGGAAAAAGTCAACATAAAAACCAGAGCGATGGACGAAGTTTTTCTTGCTGTTATCCGATTGACGGGCGTGAGTAAATGTATCGAAAATCATTTTACTTATACAAAGCAAAGAAAACAATATAAATCAACACAAACGACCGCTATATAAATGCGGAGGAAGACTGTAAAATATGACGCCGCGCTATTGCCTTTTCACCAATGATCTGGCATAATGTATGCAACCAATCTTTGTATTCAGGCGCACGGTTTTTACTCCACTATTCTATTCTCCGTGACGCTGTATAAAAGGAGGGATACCCATTCCGCATGGCTTGCGGTGCGGCAGTGTGGAGACCTGTCGTAAAGCGTTCGTCACGTATGCGGGCGATCGCGAGTTGGGCGGTTAACGGTTGTTGCGCCCGATAGAGCCGAAAACACATGGCAAACGTAACACTCAAGAACATCAAGAAAATCTACGACAAAAACGTGGTCGCGGTGCAAGAATTCAATCTTGACATCGAGGACAAAGAGTTTATCGTTCTCGTCGGACCTTCCGGTTGCGGCAAGTCGACGACTCTGCGTATGATCGCCGGACTGGAAGAGATCACCGAGGGTGAGCTCTACATCGGCGACCGACTCGTCAACGACGTCGCGCCGAAAGACCGCGACATCGCGATGGTCTTCCAGAACTACGCGCTGTATCCGCATATGACCGTGTATGAAAACATGGCATTCGGATTAAAACTGCGTAAAACCCCGAAGGCTGAAATCGACGAAAAGGTTAAGGAAGCGGCGGAGATACTTGGCATCACCGAATATCTCCAGAGAAAACCGAAAGCACTTTCCGGCGGCCAGCGTCAGCGTGTCGCCATCGGCCGTGCAATCGTTCGTAAACCGCAAGTTTTCCTCATGGACGAACCGCTGTCGAACCTCGACGCAAAGCTTCGTAACCAGATGCGCGCAGAGCTCATCAAACTCCGTCAGAAAGTCAATACCACATTCGTTTACGTTACACACGACCAGACGGAAGCCATGACACTGGGTGATCGAATCGTCATCATGAAAGACGGTTTCATTCAACAGATCGGAACACCGCAAGAAGTGTTCGATCATCCGTCGAATCTGTTCGTTGCGGGATTCATCGGTACACCGCAGATGAACTTCTTCGATGCGGAGCTCACCATGTCAGGCTCCAAATATGCCGTGCGTCTTGAGGATGCAGTCATCGAGCTGCCGGACGAAATGCAGCGCACGCTGAAGGATAAAGGCGTGCAACCGATGAAAGTTGCACTCGGTATCCGTCCGGAACACGTTGTACTGGTCGACAGCAATCACAAGGGTGCTATCCCGGCGAAGGTCGATGTTTCCGAGATGATGGGCAGTGAGCTGTACGTTCACGTTACCGCTTGCGGCAAGGACTGCGTACTGCGCATCGCCACAGTGGATCTGCCCGCCGAAAAGCGCCTTGGTTTCAAATTCGGCGATCAGGTACAGTTCTCCTTCGATGGAGCGCTCTCTCACCTGTTTGATCCGGAGTCCGGGTTGAATCTTCTGTAATTGAATCGATGAAGAAAGCGCCTTTGCATTCAGCAAGGGCGCTTTTTATATGGCAAGTGAGAGGTCGATACTGGCAAGTTCCTCGAACAGCATTGTATTGTCCGTGCCGAGGCTATAGAGTGAAAGCGAGTAAGCGATGAAGGGATACGTGTCCTCCGCTGTGGAGAGCGATGCATCCGCATAGCCGTAAACGCCAAGTGGCTGCACCAAAACGTCTCCATACAAGAATTCAGGGAATACGTCCGGTCTGTTATTCCGGACTGATCCCAGGAATGACCGGCATGCAGGTCTTGCAAAATATCCGCCGGATACCATGTTGTGACAAGAAAACTTCGCGTATCGGAAGGACGTTCGGTCGTGATCTCTTTGCGCGTGTCATCGGTCAACCGTGTACTTGCTGTTCCAACCGAATATGAGCTACGAGATGTCGGAAGGTCGATAAAATGCATATTCGAAGTGAACTGGTTGTTGCATGATATTTTCGAAGGAAACACATACGTTTTATTCTGGCAAAAGGCGTTATCTTCTGCTAGAATAAAGAATGAACAGCAGATAGAAAGGGATGAAACTCATGCAGATTGATGCAAAAGGCAAAGCGTGCCCGCAACCGGTAATTCTTGCGAAAAAAGCGCTGGACGGCGGAAGCGGTGACTTAACCGTGCTGGTTGATAATCAGGCAGCGGTGGAGAACCTGACCCGACTGGGCAAGTCTATGGATGTGGACGTACAATCCGGCACGGCGGAAGGCGGATTTTTCGTGCATTTCATCGGTGAAGCAAAGCCTGGCGAACCGCAGGTTGCGCCGCGCGCAGTAAGCGGAAACGGATATGCGGTATTCATCGGCAAGGACACGGTTGGAAGCGGGGAGCACGAGCTTGGATACAATTTGCTGAAGATGGCGATTTATACGTTTGCGCAAAGCGACGACATACCGACCAGCATGCTGTTTATGAACAGCGGCGTGAAATTGCCCGCCGGCGACGAAGAGCAGGTAATCGAAAACCTGCAAATCTTGATTGACAGAGGCACAGACGTTCTCGTTTGTGGAACCTGCCTGAATTACTATAAGATCGCAGAGCAACTGAAAATCGGCATTGCAAGCAATATGTATGACATCATCAGTGCCATGCAGCGGGCGGACAAGGTGATCACCCTTTGACAAAACGTTCGTACGGGCTGTTTGCGTTTGATTCTCCGCATGCGGCCATTGCGGCTCAGAGGCTGCTAAAAGAGGTTGGGGCTGCCGTTATGCCGACATTACGTGCAATCTCGGCCAGCTGTGGTATGTCGCTGCGTGTTGCCAATGAACAAATTGAACGAGCAAAGCGGATCATGGCAGAATCGGATATCGACCCGGTTTTGTACAAGCTGTATGCGGTTGAACAGGACGATGCCGGTACGCGCTGCACCCTGCTGGAAAAGTAAACATCGGATGAACATATAGACACTCCGTGTTATTTCGCGGAGTGTTTTCATGTGCCGAAAATATATTAATTTTGTTTGGCGATATACCTTGACAGGCGAGGTATATTGGGTTAAGATATACCCGCAAACGTGAAGGAGGTGCGCCATGTCCGTTGCATCGGAACTGATACGTGGAAACACGGAAACTATCATACTGGCGCAGCTGATGAAGCATGACGGCTATGGATACATGGTCAATAAGGCGATTCTCAACATGACCGAGGGACGCTTTGAGCTAAAGGAAGCTACGCTGTATACGGCGTTTCGGAGGCTTGAAGATTCCGGGTGCATCGTCTCTTACTGGGGCGATGAAACGACAGGCGCGCGGCGCAAGTATTACTCGATTACGGACTTGGGCAGAGAATCATATCGGTTGCGTAAAAAAGATTGGAAAACGGCGGAAGCCATTATCGACAAGCTTTTGTCGGAAGGAGAAGGGGAATCCATATGAACGAGAAACTAAGGAATTATATCGACTCGCTCTTTGAAAACGCGCCCCAAACAGTACGCGCGGTCGAACTCAAAGAGGAGATGTTCCAAAACCTCATGGACAAATACAACGACCTGATCAGTCAGGGTAAGAGCGAAGACGCGGCTTACAATATTGCCGTGGCGAGCATTGGCGATGTAGACAGTCTGATTGCCGGGTTGAGCGAAGGCCGGGCGGAGTACAGTGAAAATGGCAGGAAGCGGAACGCTTTATTTATTGCAATTGCAATTGCGCTCTATATTCTGAGCCCTGTGCCGGTAATATTACTGCAAAACACAATGGGTGTTATGCTTCTTTTCGTGTTCATTGCGGTCGCTACCGGATTGTTGATCTACAATGGTGTCACCCGTGAAAAGTATGTAAAAACGGACGACACCATGGTGGAAGAGTTCAAGGAATGGAAACAGAACAGCAGGCAGAAGAACAAGGCGGTAGAGGCTATCATCGGGTCCGTCTGGCTGATCGCGGTTTGTGTATATATGGTTGTGAGCTTTATGACAGGCGCATGGCATATCACATGGTTGATTTTCTTAATCACAGCCGCCGTCGTTTCGATGATCAAGGGCATTTTCATGCTCAAACAGTAGGGGGAGTAACATATGCGTACAGCAGGCATCATTCGTATCATAATCGGCCTCGTCGTAGCGGTTTTGCTGACAGCACTATTGTTGGCGGCGTTGTTTGGCCAGAACGTGTTCCAGCGTCTTGGGTGGAATAACGCAGGCGTTCGAGGTTGGTTCTTCAACGATACGTCGGCAGTCACGTCATCGGGCGTTGACATTGACAGCGGCGAATCGGCTGTGACGGACATGGCATCGGTTCCCGCGGCAGACGTGCGTGAAATCAAGATCGACTGGGTTTCGGGCAGTGTCGAAGTCCGCGTCGGCACGGGCGACGAGGTTGTTTTTTACGAGACGGCGCGGAGGACGTTGACGGATGAACAGAAAATGCGGTATTCGCTTTCAACAAGCGGCGTCCTGCAGATTTCGTTCCGAAAGGATATCGTTAACATCTTCAGCTGGTTCAACGTCGATTCCAGTATGCCGTCGAAAGCGTTAATTGTGGAGGTTCCGGCATCGCTTGCCGGTCAGCTCGACAATCTGGATATCGACAATGTGTCCGCGCGAATCGAAGTAAGCGGTGTTTACGGTGATAAAACGGAAATCAATTCCGTTTCCGGTTCGATTAACTGCACGGATCTTGTATGTGAAGAACTGGAGCTGTCTTCGACCAGTGGCAGTATTACGTGTGAAAACTGCGTGGTTGACAAACTGCAGATGGATAACGTCAGCGGCAGCATGCGCGCTGAGGGCTCTTTCAGGGATGTGCGGATTGAAACCGTGTCCGGCAGCGCAAAGCTCGAAAGCCGGACTGCACCGCAAGAGATCAACGGGGACAGCGTGAGCGGGAGTACTACTGTGATATTACCTGAAGATTCCGGATTCACTGCAAAGCTTGACACGATAAGCGGTTCGCTGAGCTGCGAATTCCCGGGAACGCTGAGCGACAAAAAGATCGTCAGCGGCGACGGAAGCGGAGATTATCGTTTCAACAGCGTCAGCGGCGGTATCAGCATTAAAATGGGTTAACAAAAAAATGTTTGCACGCCGGCGGAATTCCGCCGGCGTATTTTTATGCTGGTTTACTGTACTTCAAGTTTGCCCATGATAGATGGCCATGTTATAATCGAAACGTTGTTTGCGTCGTACACGGCGCGGCATGAAACATTCTGATTATCGGGAGGGGATCATGCAAATTGTCTGGGATATCCTGATCGTCGCCATTATGTTGGCAGGACCGCGCCTTATGGTGGCGCTTTCCAAAAGAGTGCGTCTGCTGGGCATATTGGGCCCCGTATTCCTCTGCTATGCGGGGGGATTTCTTCTGAGCCTCGTGATACCGGACACTTCGTTGGCAATGGATATTTCAGAAGTGCTGATCCCGATTGCAATTCCGCTTATTTTGTTTTCAGCCGATCTTTCCAGCGTGAAAAGGCTTGCAAAACCCATGTTGAATTCGTTTCTTCTTATAATTATGGCGGTCACGCTGGTTGCCGGAGTGGCATATGTTGTTTTCCGGACGCAGCTGCCGGATGCGTATAAATACGCCGGCATGATCATTGGCTTGTATACGGGCGGGACTCCGAATCTGATGGCGATTGGTTCGGCATTATCGGTGAGCGATTCTCACATTGTGCTGGCGAATACTGCGGACGTTGTGGTCGGCGGCGTCTATTTTTTGCTGCTGATCTCCATTATGCCGAGAATCACAAGAAAATTCCTGAAACCGTTTACTCTTGGCGGGGAATCTGCGGCGACTGCCGACAGTGAAACCTATATGCACGGACTGGAAGAAAGCTTTATTCCGGCAAAAGAGCCGCTTTCGATAAAGTCGCTCCTGCGACGGGGTCCGATCGTTCTGCTGGGCGTGCTTTCTCTGGCGGTTGCTGTCGGACTTGCACTGCTTATCACGGGTGAACTCAACGTCGTTGTCATCATGTTGGTCGTTACAAGCTGTGGAATCGGGTTTTCGTTTATTAAGAAAGTACGTACTGCGCCCGGATCCTATTCGGCGGGTCAATATTTGATACTGATGTTTTCGTTTGGAATTGGCTTGTCGTTTGATTTTGGTGCGATTCGGATGGAATCCATGGTGTTTTTCAGCATGTTTGCACTCGCACAGTTCGGCGCTATTATCGTGCACCTGATCCTTGCAAAGATATGTAAAATCGATGCGGACACCGCATTGATTACATCCACGGCGGGCATTTACGGCCCCGCGTTTATCGCACCGACTGCCGATGCGCTGAAAAACCGCGCGGTCGTGCTGCCTGGGCTGATTTGTGGCATTCTTGGTTATGCCGTCGGAAACTATCTCGGCATTGGAATTGCTTTTGTATTAAAAGCGCTTGGCGGATGAGTGAAAGAAAGAATTTGTAATAAAACAGCGCCGTGGATGAAAAAATCCGCGGCGCTGTTCCTATACAAAAATACTATCGCAAGGTAACGGCGATGACGATAAACGCAAGGATGCTTACCATCGTCTGTACCGAAAGCGACATGGAAACATCCGCGCGCTCCTGCTCGTTTGTGGCATACAGCGTCAGGATAAACGGTGCAGGTGTTAAAAAGATCAGAATGACCGCCCAGCGCATTGGATCAGACAGTGTGACGACCGAACCGATGATCCATAGCGCCAGAACACACAGGATTCCGCAAACGAGCGTGCGAAGCACCGCAGATAGAACAGCCGTTGCAAGGTTTTTTTTCGTAAAAATGATGCCGTAACCGACAACCACAAAAATCAGACAGGAAAGCGGTGCCGCAAGAAAATCACACACCGACGTAATCAGCGTTGTGATGCCGGATGGTTCCAACGCTTTGGATACGCCCGCTATGGCAAGCACCGCGCCTGCAATCATCGCCCATGGAATTGGGTTTGGAAGCAGGCTTTTTAACGATTCCTTCAGGCTTTGTCCATTGCGTGCGTTGAGCGCTGTTATAAACCCGGAGAAGACGAATAATACTTGGCCAAAGTCCATGACGGCCATGTAGCGCAGGTTTTCTATGCCGAAGAGCAGGGCATACAGCCCGTAACCGAGCAGACCGACCTCCCACCCCGCCGTCATAAAGCGGAGCATGGGACTGCGTGCTGAAAATGGACGGGAGAACAGATAGCCAAGGCCGAGCCCCAGATATCCCATTGCAAACATGGTGACGGCAAACAATAGGATGCTGACGGAATATTCTGCGGTAAAGAAGAGGCCGAACAGCATGGCGGGCAGCGCAAACTTCAGCGCAAACGTCTTCATGCCGTCGATTGCTTCCGGTGACAGGATATTCTTCTTGCGTGCGAAAAAGCCGATCCCGAGAGAGATCAGCAATGGAAGGATCGTGTTGAGAATTTCCAGCATGTCGTGCACGGTCGGTCGACTCAACTTTCTTATATTCTATTCGTTAGCTTCATTATAGGAAGAAACGGAGGCTTTCATAAAAAGCGGGATCGCGTCGTTATGAATGTCCGACTGCCTGAATCAACGCGGTGATGTGCTCTGGTGTCGTTCCGCAGCAGCCGCCAAGCCCCCAGATGCCACCGTCTGCGAGCAGTTTCATTTGCGCAGCAAACGCTTCGGCGCCAACAAGATAGAGTGTCTTTCCGTCGCGATATTCCGGCAGGCCTGCGTTTGGCTGCATAAGCAACGGCACATGCGTGCATGCGATGAAACGCGGCATCAGCGCAACAAGCTGCTCCGGGCCAACACCGCAGTTGCAGCCGAGTGCGTCTACACCGGCTTCTTCCAGCTCGCCGACAACTGATTCCAGCGGAACGCCGGTCATGAGTCGACCGTTTGGATCATAGGAAAGCGTGCAAATCACTGGAAGACCGTTACCGTATTGTTTTGCGGCGCGCACGGCGCAGAGCGCCTCGGTCAGGTCTATCATGGTTTCGATCAAGATGCAGTCCGCACCTTCTGCAACACCGGCTTCAATCGGTTCGCGGAAAAGCTCGACGGCTTCTTCTTCGGTCAGATCACCTAACGGTTCGATAAACTCACCCAGTGGGCCGATGTCCAGCGCGACATAGCGCGGCTGACCAAACGCAGCAATGGCTTCCTTAACGAGGCGGACACCCGCTGCAGCGAGCTCAGCCGGTTTGTACGGGCCGTGCTTCTGGCGCGGCGCCGTGGAACCGAACGTGTTGGTTGTGACGACGGTTGCGCCCGCTGCAAGGTACGCTGTATGAATACCGCGTACAACATCCGGATGCGTGATGTTCCACGTATCGGGCGATGTACCGGCGGGTAAACCTGCGTCCTGCAGCTGTGTGCCTAGCGCACCGTCAAAAAACAGGTGCGGTTGTTTCAATGTTTCTGAAAAATGCATAACGACTCCTTATTTGGTCGATCATACCACAGATTGATTGCGGCGCGCAATCCGAAACAATGAGAATTGCGGCGGCTTGGCGCACGAAATAATACACGCGATCCCTACACTCTGCACGAGTGCGACAAATACTTACAGCGCGGCAATGCACTCGATTTCGACAAGCGCATCCTTTGGCAGTCGGCTGACTTCAACACAGGAGCGGGCTGGCGGGTTTTCGGAGAAGGTTTCTCCATAGATGGCATTTACGGCGCCAAACGCGTTAAGGTCGGTTAAAAAGACAGTTGTTTTCACGACGTTTGCGCCCGAAAGCCCTTGACTGTCCAAAAGCGCGGAAATGTTCTTCATAATCTGTTTTGCCTGCGCCGAGGCATCCGAACCGACCATTTCACCTGAGTTGGGGTCGATAGCGAGCATGCCGGAAAGATATAAAAAACCGCCCGCAGATACGGCCTGGGAATACGGGCCGATTGCGGCGGGCGCTACAGATGTTTTTACAATATTCTTTTGCATAAGAAAGAAACCTCCAAATATGTGAAATTCAACGGCCATTCAACGTGATTATGTGCTACAATAAAAAACAGTCAGCATACATGAAAAAAGATTAGATCACGTATGCGGCAACCTTTGCCTAGAGTGTTGTATTGACTACTTTAGGCGGCCCTTCCAGAAGTTCGGGATTGGTGAGGTATTGTTTGAACCGACGAAATACCGCCGCGAAATAACTGCCGGAACAGATGCGTTCGTCCGTGACGATGCCCATCGGAAGGCTGCGCTCGTATACAATCTCTCCGCCTTTGCGGACGGGGACTTCACGCATATTGCCAAGCGTGATCAAAATGCTCGTTGTACCGAATTCGTACAGATGATGGAAGATATGGTTCGTACGAATGCTGGCGAGGTTGGAAATTGTCATACTGGTGTGAAACGGGCTTGCCTTGATGAGGCTCCTGGGAAGAAGACCGAAACGGTCCATCACCTTGAACAGCCCGACGCCGAAATTGACCAGCCCGGGAATATTAAGGAGTTTACGGACAATGTCGTCCGTCTCGTTGGTGTCGCCCTGTTCCCGGTTGCCTGACACATAGCGGTCGATGACTTCATGAACAGCGAAAATGTCGTCCTCCATCTGGAAGTACATCTTGTTCATCGTTCCGTCCAGCTCACCGGGCTTTAGCACTACCATGGCAACGGAAAACTCATTGCGCTGATAGATGCGTTTATTGGCGATAAAGCGGTTGAGCAACGGGAATTCCGCCGCGGTACGAACATATGCCGCCAGCACGAGACCGAGATGCGAAAAACGATAACCCTGCTTGCGTTTTTCGTTGAGATAGGACTGCATGGGAGAAATCGGGATGTCGATTTCAATCATGTTCATGGCGTCATATCGGTATTTTAATATGTATGGCATGACGGTATAGATCGGGTTGGCGTCCTTTATACGTACTCCGTCTTTTCGCACGGCGATCACCTCGCAAACGCTTAAAATTCAGCAACAAGAATATCATATTTGTATGTTATACTGCAAGTAGATTTAGAGGGGGAGAAGTGAGAATGAGACGAACAATTAAGCTGCTTTGCGCAAGCGTACTTGCGCTCATGGTATGTGTACTTGCGGCGGGCTGCAGCACATCGTCGTTGCCGGATGGATTTGATGATGACGCAGTGACCGCACGTGCGGAAGAGATCATCGGCTATGCAAATGCCGGCGAATTCGATACGATTATCGATAATTTGCGCGAAGACCTGAAGGACGCGGTAACGGCAGATCAGCTATCGGACAGTTGGGCGCCGACCTATGAACGCGTCGGTGCGTTTGAGAGTGTTAAAAAAGTCGTTCTCTCCGGCACTTCGGACAGCACGACCGGTGAAAATTATGCCGTTGCGCAGGCACTTTGCGTGCATGAAAACGGGAATGTGCTCTACACGCTCTCGTTTGACGAGAACCTTCAGCTTGTCGGACTTTACCTAAAATAATTGATACGGAAAACTGATCATACAATGTGAAACAAAGGAGCAAAGAAGAGAATGCTTTCACAGGAGACGATGGAGTCTTACTGCACCATTCTGCGGGATGAACTCATTCCGGCAACGGGATGTACCGAACCGATCGCGATTGCATATGCGGCGGCGACGATGCGGGACGCACTCGGCGGCATGCCGGAGCGTATGCGCGTTGAGGTCAGCGGCAACATCCTGAAAAACGCAAAGAGCGTTGTGGTGCCGGGAACCGGCGGACGAAAAGGCATTGCGGCCGCTGCCGCAGCGGGTGTTGTTGCTGGCGACGCAAGCCGCGCGCTAGAGGTCATTACACTGGTATCGGAAGAACAGCGGGAGTACATTGGTACGTATTTAAACGATGTGCCGATCACGGTTGCCTGCAAAGAAGACGGTTTGACGCTGGACATTATGATCACCGGTGAGTGCGGATCGGACAGCGCAAGCGTACGCATAGCGGGATCTCACACCAACATCGTCCGTGTGGAAAAAAACGGGAGCGCAAGCATCGACCTGTCGGTTGTCGATGCGGGAAATGAAACCAATGCGCCGGCAGTACTGAACGTTCACGATATTGTTGAGTTCGCGGATATGGTGGATCTCTCTCTGGTTGAAGACATCATCCGGCGGCAGGTGGAGCTGAACATGGCGATTGCCGAGCGCGGACTGACGACCAACTGTGGCGCAAACATTGGACGTGTGCTGCTCAGCGGGGCTGACGATCTTGTCACGAAGGCACGCGCATATGCGGCGGCCGGTTCGGATGCGCGCATGAGCGGGCTTGAAATGCCGGTTGCGATCGTTTCCGGTTCCGGCAATCAAGGCATTACGGCTTCGGTTCCGGTTGTCATTTGGGCACGCGAAAAAGGATATTCCGAGGAAGAAATGATACGTGCTTTGATCGTATCCGACCTTGTGACGGTGCACCAGAAGACCGGCATCGGGCGGCTTTCGGCGTTTTGCGGTGCCGTATGTGCGGGATGTGGCGCAGGCGCAGGGATTGCCTATCTTGAAGACGGGAGTTATGATGCGGTTGCACATACGCTGGTCAATGCGCTTGCAATCATTAGTGGCATGGTTTGTGACGGAGCGAAAGCTTCCTGCGCGGCAAAGATTGCAACCGCGGTGGAAGCGGGCATCCTGGGCTACCGCATGTACACGCAAAAACAGGAGTTTTTAAGCGGGGACGGCATTGTCGTCAAGGGTGTTGACAACACAATTCGAAACGTTGGGCGGCTCGCCAAGGATGGCATGCGCTGTACCGAGTCGGAGATCCTTCAAATCATGCTGGAAACGGAAACAAGCAATTCATAGCGCAAACATACAAAAAAGACGGCGGTTGCCGTCTTTTTGTTATTCCAACTATTTTACAGTGATGAGTTCATATTGTCGAGTCCCGAGGCCAAGCGCTTCGGCATGCTTCAGCGCAGCGGACCAGTCTGTACCCGGCGCGGAATCGGCAAAATGGTCATGATGACATTCTCCGCGCGCTATATGATCGGACAGCTGGCTGTTCGGCATGACGGGTTGACGATTGCAGGCGTCGGCACAGGCTTGGTCGAGTGCGACAGGATCAAAGGAAGCGAACATGCCAACATCCGGAATAATCGGCATATCGTTGTCCGGGTGGCAATCGCAGTTTGGCGAAACCTGCATAACGAGGCTAATGTGAAAATGTGGGCGCCCTTGTAGGACGGCAAGTGAATATTCGGCAATTTTTTCGCCGAGGATGATCCAGCTGCGCCCGGCGGCGGTTGAGATCGCGTCAAAGTTGCATGCGCCAATGCAGCGGCCGCAGCCAACGCAACGGTCGTGGTCAATATGCGCAATGCGGTTATCGTCATACGAAATAGCGTCGTGTGCACACTGCTTGATGCACTGGCGGCAGCCACGGCACATTTTTGCGTCAACAACAGGTTTACCGTCGCAGTGCTGTTCCATCTTGCCCGCACGCGAACCGCAGCCCATACCGATGTTTTTCAGCGCGCCGCCGAAACCAACTTCTTCATGTCCCTTAAAGTGCGTCAGCGAGATGAAGACGTCCGCATCCATGATCGCCTGACCGATTTTTGCAACCTTGACGTGTTTGGTGCCTTCGATAGGAACAAGCGTCTCGTCGAGGCCCTTTAATCCGTCCGCTATGACATTCTGACAGCCTGTCGACGCGGGCGAAAATCCGTTCCGTGCCGCAGCATCCAGATGGTCAAGCGCGTTTTTTCGCAAACCGGGGTACAGTGTGTTGCAGTCCGTCAAAAACGGTTTTCCGCCCTGTGCACGAATCACTTCCGCGACGGCATAAGCAAAGTTAGGACGGATAAACGAAAGGTTACCGGGTTCCCCGAAATGCAGCTTGATTGCGGCGAAGCGATCGGCGAAATCAATCGACTCAATACCGGCTTTTTTCATCAGGTTTTGCAGCTTAAGTGTTAGTGAATGGTCAAAATCTGTGCGCATATCGGTGAAATATACTTTAGAAGGTTGCATGGAAATGAAACTCCTTTACCTATGACGTTGGTGTCCTTTTAAGATATCATATTTATTTATACCGTACAATATGTATGTTTTCGGGTTGCATTTTTATACGAAAACATATATGATTCCCACTTAGAGAATCATTTTGACCGACGAAACTGGAGAGAATGAAATGGCGAACGGCGAACTGAAAAACAAACTGACCGGAATGGCGACGCTGCTTGCCGCCGCACTGCTTTGGGGCGTTGCGTTTGTTGCACAGAGCGCGGGCATGGCGTATGTTGGACCGTTTACCTTTACCGCGGTACGGAGCGCCCTCGCCGCGCTTGGTCTTGTCGGTATGTTTTTGGTGTTCGACCGTATTGGTCTAAGCCCGAAGACGACTGATCGCAAGCAACTTTGGAAAGCCGGATTATTGCTTGGCGTCATCATGTTTGCGGCGACCAATTTGCAACAAGTGGCGCTTCAATATACGTCCGTCGGCAAAGCCGGGTTCATTACGTCTCTGTATATCGTTTTTGTTCCGATTATCGGCTTGTTCATCAAGCGAAAACCGCATCCGATGCTTTGGCCGAGTGTGTTGTTGGCTGCGGTCGGGTTGTATTTCTTGTCGATTCGCGGCGATTTTACGATGGGAACGGGTGATTTGCTTACGCTCGTCTGTGCGTTTGTGTTTGCGGTACATATCCTTGCAATCGATCGTTATGCCGGTTCGCTGGACGTGATTCGGCTCAATTGCATCCAGTTTGCAGTAACGGCGGCTTTGTCCGCGATTCCGATGATGCTTTGGGAAAAACCGACCGTAACTGCAGTTTCACAGACTTGGCTGCCGATTGCGTATACGGGGCTTATTTCCGGTTGTGTTGCATATTCGCTGCAAATGATTGCACAAAAACGTGTGGAGCCGACCACGGCTTCCTTGCTGCTCAGTCCCGAGTCGGTTTTTTCCGCTTTGGCAGGCTGGGTGATTCTGGGACAAGTGCTGACAGCGCGTGAACTGTTTGGCTGTGCGCTTGTTTTTACTGCGGTTGTAGGCTCACAATTGCCCTGGAACAGAGTTTTCCGCTCGGTCAAGAAAAGAGACGGCGAAAGCCTGCCGACCGCAGCCGGGAAGTAAGGCGAATCAATTCAATTTCAGCAAGGCGCAACGCCTTGCTATTTTTATAAAAAAACGTATCATTAAGGTATGCAGCGTTTGCAAACGGGGGATATTTTTATATGCAGCAGTCGATCCAGCTTATTTCGGTCGGGCGGCACACACGTCTTGGCGACATTTTGGAGTGTGCGTTGGAAGGCGTATCGTTCCAATCCGTTCGCGCTGAAGATTTTGCGAAGGAGAACCGGGAGCAGCAAAAGTTGCTGTTTGCGGTATCGGGCGATGCACTTGGAAAAAATGAAGCGTTGTCCGCACTGACGCGCGATGTATTGAGTGGAAAATGCAATCTTGACGGCTCGGTTTGCGCGGTGGTCGGAGACGGCGAACAAGGCGGCGCACTGCATGCAAATATTTTACAGTTACTGCTTGCGCTCAACAGCGCGGGCTGCGCAATCATCAGCCATCCTTGCGTGGAAGCGTCGCGTGATTTGAAAAACCTTCCGTATCAGACCGGTGATGAAGGCACGTCGCCGTTTGAACTGTATTGTAAACAGGGAAGATTGCTTGTGGAACGACTGCTGGCGTTCAAGAGCGCTGAAACCGGGGATAAACAAATCCGGTTCGTGTGCGCGCTGGAAAGCGAAGGCATTGACCGCGACTGGCAGGATGCGATCACCAGGGTAGCAGGCACGCATGGATGCAAACTTGTACAAGACGATAAACCAGCCGAAAAAGTGCTGTTGCTTTGCGAAAACGCAAGCAATGCAGTAGACGAAACAACTGTCCGACGAATCGACAAACTCAAGGCGTGCGCGCTTTCGTGCATCGTCGCTTCTCCGCGGTTCGGCTCCGACTTTTATTGCATGCAGCTACTGGAACAGGCATGCGTACAGGGTGTTTGTGAACTCGCGCCGCGTGCGTTTACTGTTTTTGACGGCGCATCCGCGTCGCAAGTGCTCGCCGTCGGCACGATGTTTGAAAAGACTAGATACGTAATTGCAACCCTATGCAAATAAAAAACAACAGATAATAAGCAGTATTTCGTGACCTGCTCACATTGACGGAACAACCGGGCAATACTACAATGGAAACAAATGAACTCGACTAACAGCAGACCGTTGAAATGATTTCGGAGGGAGCAGCATGAAAAAAATTTGATCTTGCCGTCATTGGCAGCGGCGCGGGGCTTGTGGTTTTAGAAGCAGCGATGGAAGCCGGAGCCAACTGCGCAATCGTTGAACAGGCGAAGTTCGGCGGAACGTGCCTGAACAAAGGATGCATTCCGACGAAGATGCTCGCGTATCCCGCCGATTTGCTCCGGGAAATTGAGCATGCGAAGAAGACGGGGATTTCCGTTTCGTCGGCAAGCGTGGATTGGGAGACACTCTCCGGGCGCATGTGGAAGCAAATCGGCGTGAACCGATTTGTGGAAAGCCACCTGCAAAAAGCAGAAAATGTAACCGTGTTTAAGGGGACAGGCACGTTTACAAGCCCGTCGACAATGACGGTTACAATGCCGGACGGCACAGTAGAAGAATTTGAGGCGGAGCGATTTGTCATTGCCGCGGGCGCACGCTCGCTGGTGCCGCCGATCCGCGGAATTGAAGAAGCCGGATACGTGGTTTCGGAATCGTTCTTTGGCGATAAATTTCCGAAAACACCCTGGAAGAGCTTGGTATTGATTGGCGGCGGTCCGATTGGCGTGGAATTTGCGCATATCTTTTCCGCGCTCGGCACAAAGGTTACGCTTGTGCAGCTGACGGACCGGCTGCTGATGCCGGAAGAAGAATCGGTCAGCGAGTTTGTGAAGCAGCAGTTTGAGCGCAACGGGATTCGTGTGTTAACCAGTGCAATGGCGATTTCCGCGGAGAAAAAGGGCGACTTGAAGATCGTCACCGTTCGGGACATGGCTACAAAACAAGAGTTTGCCGTTGAAGGCGAGGAGATTTTCCTTGCGGCGGGCGTTCGAACCAACGGTGATTCTCTCGGCCTTGATAAAGCGAACGTCGAAACGGACGCGAAAGGCTGGATCGTGACCAACGAATATCTTGAGACGTCTCAGAAAAACATCTGGGCGCTGGGCGATATCAATGGGAAATTTCAATTTCGGCACAAGGCGAATTTTGAGGCGGAAGTCCTTGCGCACAACCTGTTCCAATCCGGCGAAAAGAAGAAGGTATGCTATCAGACCGTTCCGTGGGCGATATTTACGAATCCGCAGGTTGCGCATGTCGGTATGACTGAGCGCGAGGCGAAAGCCGCCGGGCTGAAGCATCACACGGCCATCAATCACTACTCCGATGTCGTCGGCGGACGCAAGATGGGATTTGTGGATGGCGACGCGGACGACGGATTCGTCAAGATTATTGTGGACGACGAAAAGAAGCTGCTTGGTGTGCATATCGTTGGCCCGCATGCGGCGATATTGGTGCAGCCGTTCGTGTACCTGATGAACGCCGGGTTCAAATGCCGTCAGAACGTGGAGCAGAAGGATAAGCACGCGGGCATCGCAGAATTGCGCATGATGTGTCCGTCGCTTGGCACATATGAGCCGATTGCCAATTCCATGGTCATTCATCCGTCGCTCAACGAGTTGACAGCGTGGGCGCTGGACAAGCTCGACATGGATTGACACGCGCGGAGGCACATTGAAATGAAACAAAGCACGTTCCTGCATGAACGTGCTTTTTGTTTGCCGGATTATTTGCTAAATTTGGCTATTATCGTCAATCCCGAGTAAATTGGTGGTATACTACTCGTGATAAACTCACGTGGAGGTAGAATTTTCATGAAAAAGAACGCCGCGCTCAAGGGCGCACTGCAACCGGTACCCAAAGTGATCGTCACCGTACGCGACAAAGCTGGCAGGGACAACGCGCTTGTCGTCGCATACTGCGGAAACTGTAGTTACGATCCGCCGATGATCATGGTTGGCGTCGTGCCGAGTCGCTTTTCCTATCACATGATCAAGGAAAACGGTGCGTTTGTTGCGCATCTCGTTAAGAAAGAACAGACTGCGCTATATGAATGCTGTGGCCGCCAGAGTGGATTTGACGGCGATAAGCTCAAGGAGCTTGGCGCAAAGATGAAAGACGGCGAAAAGGTCAACGCTGCTATTTTGGAAGAATGCCCGGTGGCGATTGAGTGCACGGTCGTGGATTCCATTATGACCGGTTCGCATGAGATGTTCGTCGGCAAGGTGGAGTGCGTCCACGCAGAAGAAGAGATTGTAAACCCCGACGGCACGATTGACTTTAGCAAGCTGGATTTGATGTAATTCCGACGGGTTTTGCGTTTGGATGCAGCAAAAAGAGCATCAACAGAATCATGCAAGGAGTAAAAGCCATGGACGTTACTCGTACAATCGAAAACCTCAAGCGCGAAGGCTTTGCCGTTTTCTATTTTGAAACAGGCAAGGAAGCTGCGGCGCATATCGCCGAGGAGCTGGAAGGCAAAACCGTCGGTATCGGCGGCAGCATAACGGTTGAACAGCTCGGCCTGTATGAACGGCTGGCAAAGAACAACACCGTATACTGGCACTGGAAACAGCCGAAGGCGGAGGCTCGTATGAATGCCGCGCATGCGCAGGTGTACATTTGCTCCGCCAATGCCATTGCCGAAACGGGTGAAATTATCAATATCGATGGCAACGGCAACCGTGTGGCCTCAATGCTGTACGGGCATGAAAAGCTGATACTCATTGCGGGCGTGAACAAGATTGCGGAAGACTGCGAGCGCGCGCTTTATCGCGCGCGCAACGTCGCCGCTCCGCTCAACGCACGACGACTGAATTGCCAAACGCCCTGCGCACTGGGCAAGGAGATGAAGTGTTACGATTGCAGCAGTGCAGATCGCATCTGCAACGGCGGCGTTACGCTCCAACGCCCGATGGGTGGGATTCAGGAGACGGAGATTGTGTTGGTGGGAGAGAGTTTGGGGTATTGAGAAAATTTGATGAGAAAAAGCCTCCCAAGGAGCGATCCGAGGGAGGCTTTATATTTGAGTAGCAATTGCAGAGTCAAAATACTATTTTATATTTTAAGAAAACCATATATACTGATATTAATACAAAAACAAGTAAAAACAGAGGTGGTTAAGAAGGGAGAGATAATATGATTTTAACAATTGGAATGAGTGTATTTGATAAAGCAAAGAACGAATATATTCTTGATGAACCTGTTGGAAATGGAGGCTTTGGTATTGTATACAAAGCACACCGTAAATCTGACGGCGTAATATTTGCAATTAAAACTCTCCAATCAGACGTTGGCGGGGAAGACGGAATTCTCACGCTGAAGAATGAAATGAATCTTGCTGAAGGCATTATTTCGGATCATGTCATACATTATGAATTTGCGCATAATGGCAGCATTTTTACTGAACTTCCTCCTTATATAATTATGGAATATGCGCCGGATGGAACACTAGCCGATCTGATAACTCAGGCACAAGAGCAGAGAGAGCAGTTTAGTATTGATGCAATACAGGATACATTACAGCAATTAGCCTCTGGAATGCAGGCCATTAATAAAGTGCTGGTGCATAGAGATGTAAAGCCGCAAAATATCCTCAGGTTTGGGAGAGTGCTGAAAATTAGTGATTTTGGCTTATCTAAATATGCGTATGAAAGCACTCGAACCAAAACAATGAAAGGATATGGGACAGCTTTATATATAGCTCCAGAAGCATGGAAAAGTGGTAAAAACACTATTCAGATGGATATATATTCTATGGGAATTGTCTTTTATTTAATAGCAACTCTTCAATATCCATATATACTATCAGATAACTTTGATGTGGATGCGATTCGGAATGCACATCTTTTAGCCCCAGTGAACAGAAAACTATTAGAATCTAGCATACCTCAGAATACTGCCTCAGTAATCATACGAATGCTTGAAAAATCAACTGACCAAAGATACAAGAATTGGGAAGAAATTCTACATGGACTTGAAGTTCCTGCTCAAATCAATCCAGAATTAAAAAAAGCAGTTGAACGGGCGATGCAAGAAGCATTAACCGTTGATATTATGAAACAAGAGAAACAAGCTGCCGAGGCAGAACGGAAGAAAAGAGAACAAGGTTTTATCGACTTAGTTCAATTTCAATTTAACGAGGCTATATACAATCCAATAAAGGACTATGTAGAAATGTATAATTCAATATACCAAGGTTCGAATCAATTAATGCTATTGCCTCAAGAAAACAGGCTGCTACTTGCTATGGGACGAATTCGCCACACGATAAAGACAACTTATGGAACCTCAATAGTAATCGAAGTTGATGTGCTGCAAAAAAAGAATTTTGTTCGTAGAGTGCCCACGGATCGTGTTTTTGGTGGAACTGGTTATCGTGAAGAAAATTATTTACCCGAGTGTGAACAACACGAAGTCATGGCTTGGGGCTATTTTAAAGCAGATTTTGGGATTGGATTCAACGTGCTTTTACTTAAGAGCGAAAATAAAGAAAACTTATATGGTGACTGGGTTATTTTGGAAAACACGACAAATGGATTTGGGCGTTCTGAGAGAGTGTCGCCATTTGCGTTTAGTTTTGATGAATTGCCAAGAGGTGTAGCACAGATTAGAGTCTTGTCAGAATATGATTCAAAACCAATTCCTTTCGCTGTTCAGTATTTGTATGATTTTATCCAAACCTGCATTGCCCATGATAAATATAAAATCTAAATTCTCTAGCACGACCAATCGACATGAAGACCTGAACAACAGCCCCTCCCGAATTCCGGAAGAGGCTAGTTTTTTACGTACAATATGTATTTGTGCTTTTCTATTACTCCGCCAGCGCCTTGATCGCCCGATATTCCTTCAGGTCGGTGTAGAGGTCGGCCTTATACGGGTTGCGCTTGGTCTTGACGACCTTGTAGATCATGTACACAAGCACGGCGACGTTCGCAACGAGCGCGGCAGCACCAAAGATCGTGTAGATCGTCGGGTTATAGGTTGAGCGCACCATCTGCACGCCCTGATCCTGAAACAGCGGGAATGTCTGGGCAAACATGCACCAGATGGACAGCGTCTGCGCACGATGCTGGAGCCACGCGCCTTTGCCGAGCGTGAACGCGCAGAGCGTTGGCGCGGCCAACAGCGCAAGACCCGCATAGAACGAATGCGTCGGGATGCAGTTGTAGGTATAGGTGAAATTCCAAATGTCATAGGCAATAATCCAGAACCAGAGCATGTCTGGCCAGAGCATGTCGCGGCTGGTGTCGCGCTTGCTTGGTTTGCGCAGGACGATACCGAACCAACCGGTGATCGTGATGATACAAAGCAGGCCTGCAATGCCGTTCATGATGTTCCATGGGCCGCCGAGCACGCCGGTGACTTCGCCTTCGATCGCGCCGGAGTTGACCATCCAGTACTGTGCGCCAACCTGAAAATCGCGTACGCACGCTTCGAGGATGTTGATCGCCAAGATCAGCGGCGGGAAGCACAGTGCAATTTTATTGTCGGCAAGCCGCCAGGTGACTTCGCCTGTGAGCTTGTCTTTTTTCTGAATGTAGCGAATCGCCCAGAAGCCGATGCAGCCCGCCGTGGAAGAATACACCTTCAGCAGGTGGAACCAATCGGTATACGTTTTTTCGCGCATCACTGTAAACCAAACGATGGACAGCACCGCGGGTAAAACGACGAAGCCTGCGAAACCGGCCCATTTCCAGCGGCGCGTGAATTCGTTGAACGCAAACAGAGCTGCGAACACGAGAAGCCAAATACCCCAAACCGTTAAGGCGGAAACGCCTTGTTGAAACTCAAACATGTTTCCCTTTCCCAAACCGCTGCTTGACCGGCGCAGCGCAACCGTAGTTGAACAACCGTCGCTAAGGCAAGCAGCCGAAAGCGACAATTTGGCGGCGGAATAACCCCATTTATCCTGTCGTCGAGTATTAGTATCGATCAAACAATACTGAATGTCAAGATGTGGGGCTGGCAAATTTGGAAAAAGTTAAAAAAGCCTCATAAACAGTGCTACAATCAGTCAAAAAGTGAACGAAAAGACTAAAAGCATTTTGTAGATATGTGGTTCTGGTTGAACCAAGTCTATGAAATCACCATGGATTCCACACCAATATCGAACTTACGTGATCGGTTTGATCGAATTGGAATTCGACCCAGGTCCAAAGGGTTAAACCCGATCCGTCTATGTACCCCCAGTCGAAACCGGGCTCAAGCTCTTCTGCCTTTATATGGCTTGTATAATAGCGGGATTGATACAGAATGCGCAAGCGGGAATTACCAACCCGCAGGGACGATCGGGTAAGTGGTATTGCGTCTGAGGTTATAATCGTATGGACGACATGATATTCGTCGATATCTTCGTTCCGGTCGCCTACACAATGTACGGCGAACTCGGCAAAAACAGCATCCAAACAGATGGTGTCCGGGTTTGAAGGCGAATCGGTTATTTCTACTGATTGCGGTGAGCCATACGTTTCCAATAAATGAGAATAACCCATGCCGGAGTGCGGTATGTCGACATAATAATCTTCATGTCGCAAATGCGCAGTCAACCCGTGCCCAGGATATCCGTCCGTAAGGATCATTTGGTCGACACGAGGACATCCGAGCCAGCACCAGTAATCAAATAATACAATCAGTGCAACGACTGTAATGCCAGCGGCAATGAAGATTGCATGTTTGCGACGAAGAGAACGAGCGGATGAAGGTGAAAGCGTCTCCGTAGTTATTTTTTTGTGTTTTGCCATTCAATTACCCTTCTTGTTGTATTTATTCGGACAGCGCTATCGATAGAATGTATTTGTATAATATTAAAAGATAGGAGCATGCCTTCACAATATGCTAAATTGGTGTTTGTGATATAATAACACAAACGAAAACGGAGGCTGCTATGCTGCGCGAATATACCCTGCAAACCAAAAGAGACAACTGGACGAATATCACCGCCAGCGTACGAGAAACGATTATGCAGAGCGGCGTGCAAAACGGGCTTTGCGTCGTGCACTGTCCGCACACGACGGCGGGGCTGACGATCAACGAAAACGCCGACCCGGACGTCGTGCGGGATTTGACGTTTGCGCTGAACAAAACGTATCCCGACCGGCCGGAGTTTCGGCATTCGGAAGGAAACAGCGCGGCGCACCTGAAGGCTTCCGTCTTGGGCAGCAGCGTTACGCTGATCGTTGCCGACGGAAAGCCGCTGCTTGGTATTTGGCAGGGGGTGTATTTTTGTGAGTTTGACGGCCCGCGAATGCGGAAATACTATGTAACCGTGCTGGAGGCAAATCAATGAGCAATATTCGCATCACAGTACTGAAACGGGATTTTTATCCGGACCTTGCAGAAGAATATCTTTCGGAAGGAACAGCCGCCGGACCATGCCCGCTGCATTGCGAAGGAGAAAGCTATTTATATACAGGAGGAGCTGAGAAACCGGAAGGACTTTGCCCGTGGGCATGGATCGATCTTTACAGCACAGTCGCAACGCTTTCCGCCGGCGGCGACAAAAACACCTGGTATCGTGACGGCGGTACGCGAATCCTATGCTGTACGGACGGTGTGCGCCCGGTCGTTTTCAAACTGGAGATTGAGCGGGAAGCTTAGCGCCCGGAGTTCACTTGAAATGAAGAATGGCAAAAGCTGGAAGCGCATTGCGCTTCCAGCTTTTCAATAGTGTTCGTGTTCAAGCGTATACGGGTCTGTAATGACGGGTTTTCCATCCTTGTCGACCAGCACACATAATCCGCCGGAATAACCCGCCGCGTGGAAGAGGTAATTCACACCGGTCTCGCGGTCAACCCAGATTTCGTTGACGTTGGCAATACCCTTACCAAAGAGTTTGATAAAACGATCATCCTGACGCATAGCAGCCTCCCTGAAATATATAATATGTAATTATACCATATCAAGATCGGCTTCGGTGTATAAATGCCTGGCCTTGACCCGCTCGAAAATGTGTTCTATAGTTTTTTTATAGCAAAGGAAATCAGAGTTTGCCAAATCGCGTCAGGAGGCCGTCTATGCTATATGAGTTTGCGGACACATTGAAGTCGATCGAATTTTCAGATATCGACGATTCCCGTCTGTGTGCCGGGATGATCTCGCTGGAAGAACTGCAACAAAGCGGGGGAGATCTTATTGGCTTCGGCCTACCGTGCTATGAAGAGTGCAGAAAGGCCGAGTCTCGTTTTCGTTCCATTATAGAAGTTGCCGATGGGCACATATTCAGTGTGATTTCGGTGCGAAACGTTGCGAGTGTATATGGTGCGCGCGACCGAATCGGCATGTTCATCCGGAAAAACTTGTTTTTACTGATATCTTTGCAGGACGCCGACGGAAGCACGACGCGCGCATTCGAAGATTCAATTCGCCGCCTGAACCAGAAAAATGCGTCGATCGAACGCGTGATCTGCGCCTTTTTTGAGCAGTTGGTGTATCAGGACAGTGGTTTGCTGGAAAACTATGAAAACAAGGTCGGCAAGCTTGAAGAGCAAATAGAGAACAACACGGCAGGCAAATCATTTAACGCTGAAATTCTTGCGATGCGAAGAAAGCTTTTGATCGTGCGCCATTATTACGAACAGATTCTAGACGTGCTGGAGACGATGATCGAAAACGACGCCGATCTTTTTTCGGACAGCAATACCCATCTGTTCCGCATTCTGCGGGACAAAATAGAACGATTGTCCAATAACACACAACTTCTGCGCGACAGCCTCGTACAGGTTCGCGAGGCTTATATGGCTGCACTGGATTACAGTGCGAATCGCATTATGAAAGTTTTTACAGTTGTTACGACGGTGTTTCTGCCGCTGACACTGATTGTAGGCTGGTACGGCATGAATTTTAAATATATGCCGGAGTTGGCGTGGCGCTTCGGCTATCTTGGCGTGATCGTGTTAAGTGTCGCCGTTGTGATTTTGAGCATTGTGTTTTTTAAGAGAAAAAACCTACTATAATATTGTCAAATGTAACAAAACTCGGAATATAGGCAGAAAGTTGTGGTTTTCATGCAAAACCACTTGCAATTTTTCCTACGCTGCTTCTATACTAATGAACGGTGTTGGACGGTGGACCGTCCAGAATTCTGCAACGTCGTGCGGATTGCATGGATACATGACAGATATGCAAATCGGCCTTGTACCGATTGCGGGTTGGATCGACGAACGCTAAGGACCGACAGGATTGCGTATGCAAATTCAGGACGCTTGGAAAAAATGGCGGCATCTTGGGTATGATCGTGAAACATGCGAACGCTTTCGTATTGATTCCGCTCAGGTCAACTTGAGAACGTTGAAAAAAATGTCTATATTGGCGCTTCTATTGTCCGGCGTAGCGTGCGTTGTCTTTGCACTTATCATATTCGATATGGTGCGGATGGTGTTTTCATTTTGTGTGTTCGGTTTTTTCATCATTGTATTTCTGCACACACAATATCTCTCGTCCGAGGAACAAAAGAAGAAACAAAACAGCATAAACGGGCTAATCCTGCTCGTTTCAATCGTCATGTACCTGATAGGCATATTTGTTGGAACAGTTTTGGCACGCGGGGAGCTGGCCGTTCTCATCGTATGGCTATTTCTGCTTGTGCAGATCGCCTTCGACCTGCCGCCTCTGCAAAATGCGTTGACGGTACTGCCTTGCGCAATTTTGTTTATTTGTTGCAGCTGGCTGACAAAACCCGCACCAAACAGTATTTACGACACTATTTATTGCAGCCTATCTGTTGCAGTCGGATTATTCCTTTCGCAGCACCAAACACGGCTTGCTATCGACAACATCATAGCAAAAAAATGCTTGACGCAGGCGAATTTTGCTCTGTACCACACCTGCACGACTGATGAGTTGACGGGGTTGAGCAACCGGCGCATGGTTTTTGAGAAGCTGGAAGAAACTCTGAAGAGCTGCGTGGAATCGGGACTGAACCTTGCCTGTATCGTGTTGGATATCGACGATTATAAACAATATAACGATACATATGGCCATCCCGAGGGCGACGTGCTGCTCCAGCGCATTGGCGAAACGCTACGAACCTATGCCGACGAGCACAAGATAGACATCGGCCGTATCGGCGGTGAAGAATTCCTTGCAGTATGGACGGAAAATTCCCCCGGGACCTGCGAACATGTTGCTGAGGAATTAAGAAGTGCGATCGATGAAATGAACATCCCGAATAAAGGCGCTTTGGAGCATCCGAACGTGACGATCAGCGTCGGATTATGCATCCTGCCGCCGGTGCTGGCTCACAGGGCATACTTCTTTGCCGACAAGGCGCTTTACCGCGCGAAAGACGCAGGCAAAAACCGTTCTTGCCGGTATGATGTAGAAACGGGGGAATATAGCCTGGTCCGTTGCTCTGCCGATGACTGAAACCCATATAAACAAGCGATTTTTACAATGCATAATACAGGGATATTTTGTTAGGTACATACAGCGCGAATTTGCACGCCGCATTCGCAACAGGAAAAATGACATAATTGAATATTTGAAAAAATGTGGTAAAATATACATAAGAAAGCACCTTCGTTCGGACTTTTCTGCACAAATGTGCGTTTGAAACATCAAATTTATGCAACTCCTATTCCCTTCAGTGTTAAATTACGTATTGACTTTATAAAGGTTTCTATGTTTATATATAATATAAATGCTTTACAGCAATTAGGTTAATTTATACATTGGATACCGGGTTTTGTCAGAAACCCGGAATGTTGTTTCATAGGACCGCGCTGCCAAGCGGGCTTTAGCTTTTTCCAGCGACAAGCTGCGGACGAAACAACTGTGAGGAGTGTGGAAATGACATCTTACATACTCAAGCGGATTGGCTCAGCGATTATGACTCTCTTTGTGGTTACCGCCGCTACGTTCTTACTGATGAACGCGGTGCCCGGCAGCCCGTTTGTAACAGAGAAGTCCACGCCTGAGCAAATTGCGCGTGCTGAGGCGAAGTATGGACTTGACAAGCCGTTGATCGTACAGTTTTCTAACTATCTGAAAGGATATTTTCAGGGCGACATGGGAACTTCCCTGAAAATGCAGGAAGGTACGGCTGTATCAAATATTATCTTTGAACAGGGCAAGTTGACCTTGTCTTCAAGAATTGGTTTGCTTGCACTTGGACTTGCGATCATTCTGGGAATTCCCGCAGGGTGTATTGCGGCTTACAATCGTGGAAACTGGCTTGATGGATTGCTGCGCGTGATCACTACAATCGGCGTGGCAATTCCTGGCTTTGTCGTCGCTACGACATTGCTGGTTTTATTTGGTGTACAGCTAAAATTGCTCCCGGTTCTCTCGGGCAGCCTGGACACGACGAGTGCCTACATCCTGCCGGTATTTGCACTTGCGTTTTATCCTTCGTGCTATATTGCGAAATTAACACGTGCAAGCATGCTCGATGCAATTAATCAGGATTATATTCGCACCGCGCGGGCAAAGGGGCTTAAGACGGGGAAGGTTATTTTTAAACATGCGCTTCGAAATTCGCTGATTCCCGTCGTTACTTATCTTGGACCACTGACGGCATATATCATTACCGGTGGATTCGTCGTTGAAACGACATTCAGCATCCCCGGACTAGGCAAGTATTTCATCTCCAGCATATTGAACCGGGACTATCCTATTATTATGGGTACAACGGTTGTGCTGGCTTCTTTAATTATTATCATGAATTTGGTGGTCGATATCGTATATAAGTTTGTTGATCCCCGGATCAGTCTGTCGAAGGGGGAAGAGTGAGCAATGGAGAAAAAGATGCCGAAGTTCAATATCTTCCACACAAAAGTCGACGACATACTTGCCGAAAATGAGTTTTGCAGTGCAGACTTTTCAAAGGCAAGCGCGGCAGAAAAGGAGTCCATGGTCGAAAAGCATAAAAGCATTTCGTACTGGAAAGACGCCGGTCGCCGGTTCCGGCAAAATCATGTTTCTATGGTTGCGCTGGCCGTTGTTCTGCTGATTACGTTCTTTGCGTTCCTTGGGCCGTATTTCATCCCGTATTCATACGAAGAACAGTATCGCGGCTCCATGAAGCTTGCGCCGTTTGAGTATTCCGAAAGTGAGCAGATCGCAAAAGACGTCCTTCAGGATGCCGACCGGGCATTTGTAACATCGATGACGTCGGGCTCAGTCACTTCACTGAAAAAGGGAAACTACACGTTTAAATACCGCGGGGACTGGTACACTTTTACGCTTAAGAAAACATTACGCTCTGGATTGCTGGTGTTCGACACAGGTGTTGCTGATCCGCTATATACTGTGAAGGAAGACGATTATCTTGAAGCACAGGAAAGCGGAACGACGTATGAAACCACGGCAGTTACCTATACGATAAGCAGCGCTCAGCCGACAGAGGATCAGGCAACGGAAATCAAAATGATTTCCAGCGTGTTCCCGCATATGTTTGGAACCGATTCAGCGGGGCGTGATATCATGGCGCGCTGTATGTATGGTGCGCGTGTATCCTTGTTGATCGGCGTTATCGCCTCGCTCATTGTTCTCGTTATCGGCGCCTTGTATGGTTCAATTGCAGGACTCTTCGGTGGCAAGATCGACTTCATCATGATGCGCGTCGTAGACTTGATTTACTCGGTTCCGGACGTGCTGATCGTATTGTTGCTGCAGGTTGTTTTGCAGCAACCGCTGCAGAGTTGGTTTGACTCTTCCAACATCGCGTTTGTAAAGGCGCTCAGTTCGCTTGGCGTCGGCATCGTGAGTATTTTCATCACGTTCGCTTTGCTGTATTGGGTCGGCATGGCGCGTATTATTCGCGGACAAGTACTCACGCTTAAAAAGCAGGAATATGTTACCGCGGCAATCGTGCTCGGTGCTTCCAACAAGCGCATTATCAAGCGGCACCTTTTGCCGAACAGCGTAGGTCAGCTTGTCGTTACGACCTGTTTGCAGATCCCGTCGGCAATTTTCCTTGAATCGTTCCTGTCCTTCCTTGGGCTAGGTATTTCCGCGCCGATGTCGAGTCTCGGCTCAATGTGTTCGGACGCGATCGATACGATTACGGTCTATCCGTACAGGCTGCTGTTCCCCGCAATTTTGCTCAGCCTTCTCGTGCTGTCGCTGAATCTGGTCGGCGACGGTCTGCGCGATGCGCTGGACCCGCGGCTGAAGAAATAGGGAGGTGTACGGAATGGACGGCAAGTTACTTGAAATTAAAGATTTGAGAGTTTCGTTCTTCACACCTGTCGGGGAAGTGAAGGCAGTTAACGGCATCAGCTATTCGCTGGGATATAACGAAGTCATGGGCATCGTTGGTGAGTCCGGCTCCGGTAAAAGCGTGGAAGCTTATGCTATTATGGGCTTATTGCAGAGTCCGGGACGCGTTGTCGGCGGAAGCGTAACGTTTGAAAACGAAGATATCCTGGCTTATGATTCAAAGCAGATGACTGATTTCCGGGGTAACAAGATCAGCATGATCTTCCAAAACCCGATGACATGTTTAAACCCGGTATATACGGTCGGCGATCAGCTTGTGGAAGCGCTGACCTGTCATAATAGAGAAATTTCGCATGCCGATGCAAAGCAGCGCGCGATTGAAATGTTGGACCTTGTGGGCATCAATAATGCCCCCAAACGCTTCCAGCAGTATCCGCATGAATTTTCCGGCGGGATGCGACAGCGCGCAATGATCGCTATGGCGCTCATCTGTAATCCAAAGCTGCTCATTGCTGACGAACCGACAACGGCTTTGGATGTGACGATTCAGGCGCAGATCATTGAACTGATGAAGGATCTGCAGAAAAAAACCGATATGTCCATCGTCTTTATTACGCACAACCTTGGCGTCGTTGCGGAAATTTGCGACAAGGTAACTGTTATGTACGCTGGACACGTGATGGAACAGGGCGCAGTTAACGACATTTTTTACCGCCCACAGCACCCGTATACAAAGGGATTGCTTCGCTCCATGCCGCGGCTTGATGAAGAAGAACACGAACGGATGGTACCGATAGAAGGAACGCCGGTCGACCTGTTGGATCCTCCGAGAGGATGCAGCTTTGGACCGCGCTGCGAACATTGCATGAAGATTTGTCTCAACAATCAGCCTCCGCTTGTTGAAGTTGGCGAAGAAGGACACGTCTCCGCATGCTGGCTGCATGTCAAGCAGGCCTGTGAGCAGAAGGAGGCGAAGAAATGAGCCAGGAAACCAAGAAACTTCTGGAAATTGAAAACCTCAGAAAATACTTCCCGGTAAAGACCGGTTTTTTACGCAGCTCGTACGTTCAAGCGGTGCAGGACGTCTCGTTGCATATTTTTCAGGGCGAAACACTCGGCATCGTTGGCGAATCGGGTTGCGGAAAGACCACGCTCGGCAGGACGATTCTGCGTCTTTATGAGCCGACGGCAGGAAAAATTGTTTACGACGGTGAAACAATTTTCGACAGCGAGAAAAAGATAGCGGTCAAAATGTTGCCGTACTGCCGTAAGATTCAATTGATTTTTCAGGATCCCTCTGCTTCGCTCGATCCTCGCATGACGGTTGGCGAGATTGTTGGCGAGGCGCTGGATATTCATAAACTCGCATCCGGCAAGGCCGACCGTGCGGAACGCATCAGAAAGCTTTTGGAAGACGTCGGGCTGAACTCCGAACACTCCAACCGTTTCCCGCATGAATTTTCCGGCGGACAGCAGCAGCGCATCGGCATTGCCCGCGCACTCGCGGTTGAACCGGAGTTCATCATTTGCGACGAACCTATTAGCGCGTTGGATGTTTCCATCCAGTCGCAGGTTATCAATATGCTGGAGGATTTACAACAGGAACGCGGCCTGACCTATATGTTCATAGCACACGACCTTTCCGTTGTACGGCATATATCAAACCGAATCGGGGTTATGTATCTCGGCTGCTTGGTTGAGTTGGCGGAAAGCCATGAGCTCTGCAACAAGCCGATCCACCCGTACTCGCAGACGCTGCTTTCGGCGGTTCCTTTACCGGATCCGGAGAAAAATAAAGCCCGCCAACGCATTCTGCTTGAGGGGGACATCCCAAGTCCGCTGAATCCGCCGAGCGGCTGCCGATTCCATACGCGCTGTCCGTACGCCATGCCGATTTGCAGCGAGAAGGAGCCGGAATTCAAAGAGTATTCGCCCGGACACTATGCGGCCTGCCACTTACTTGATAAAAAGTAAGATGAACAAAATCGTTACAATACCGCGAATGCTGACCGACGTTTTTTCAAAGCACATTGGTCAAAGCGGTTTGTAAATACACAAACTATATGAGGAGGAAACAAATGAAAAAGACCATTGCGATTTTACTCAGCCTTTTAATGGTTCTCTCAGTGCTTGGCGCATGCGCCCAGACAACGACCGAAGAACCCGCGGCTGAAGCTACCGAAGCTGTTGCAGAAGCTACCGAAGCACCGGCAGAAGAAGTTGCCGCACCTATGACTTCCGGTGAAGGCGGCGGTTTTACCGTCAACCCGATCTACTTCTACACCAATATGTATTGCCTGCATGATGGTGTCGAAAACGTGTGGTACACGCCGTTCGGTTATTACTTCTTCACGGGAGCGACCGGTAAGACAGACATCACTGCCTGCATCGCTTCCGAACCGGAAACCATCGACCCGAGCACGATCAGCTCGGTTGACGGTTCGACCTACACCCAGCATCAGTTCGAGAACCTGATGAAGTACATGACCACCGGCGAAACGTATCTTAACGATCCGTCGATGCTCAACACCGAGATCACCTATGGTATGGCTGAGTCCTATAGCAGCACGACCAATGATGACGGCACCGTTACCTACACGTTCGTTCTTCGTGATGCGAACTGGAGCGACGGACAGCCTGTCAGCGCCGCTGACTTCGTCTATGCCTGGCAGCGCCTCGTGAATCCGGAAACTGCTTCCGACTACGGCTACATTCTCGACGGTATCGTTGTGAATGCCAGCGAAGTCCAGAGCGGCGAAGTGGCGCCGAGCGAACTGGGTATCGTCGCCGTTGACGACAAAACCCTGCAGGTTAACCTGGTTGCCGAGTGCCCGTACTTCCTCGAGCTTTGCGCATTTGCAAGCCTGATGCCGTTGCGCCAGGATGTTGTAGAAGCCAGCGACACGTGGACAGATCCTTCGACCATCGTTGTCAACGGACCGTACATCATCACGGAGTGGGTGCACGACAGCTACATCAAGCTGGCGAAGAACGCTGCTTACTATGATGCGGAAGCCCTCGAAGGCCCCGATACCATTACCTACTACCTCAGCGACAGCGAAACTGCTATCCTGTCGGCCTATCAGTCCGGTGAGTATGACTTCATCGAGAACTTCCCGACCGATATGATCCAGTCTCTCGTCGAGAGCGGCGATTGCTACATCAACGATTATGTTGGTACGTACTTCCTGTATCTGAGCTGCAAGAACATTCCGGATTGGCGTGTTCGTGCCGCAATTGCGCTTGCTGTCGATCGTCAGAATATCGTTGAGAACGTAACCCAGGGGGGCCAGGTGCCCGCGACGGGTCTCGTTGCCGCCGGTATCACCGACAGCGAAGGCAACAACTTTGCATCCACCATCTCCGCAGACCTTCCGGCCATGTGGCAGTGGCTGCAGACGAACATTGCAGATGCGCTCGAACTCGACCTGAACGAGTATGAAGATCGCTGCGAATTGGCAGAATACATCCTCGACCAGGCGATTGAAGATGGTTATGATGCCGACGCGACTGTGTATTATTACTACAACACTTCCGCAACGCACCAGTCGATTGCAGAAGCCGTCCAAAGCGACGTCAACGGCGTCCTTGGCCTGAACATGGAACTGGCCAATCAGGATTGGAACGTTTACACCACCGGTCTTGCTGAAGACACGTTCGGTGTTGCGCGCCTTGGCTGGATTGCCGACTACAATGATCCGATCACTTATCTCGAAATGTTCGTCAATGGCAACCCCTACAACTATGGCGAGTGGGTCAACGACGAGTACACCAGCCTGATTGACGAAGCGAAATCCCTGCCGGCAGGCGCGGATCGCGACGCTCTCCTCTATGAGGCAGAAGGCATGCTCTTTGCTGGTGTCATGGCTGACTAACAGTAAATCGAAAATCGTATTGTGTTCGTTTCGGGCATGATAAGATTGGCTTATGGCAAACACCCGCGCGTTTTCGCGTGGGTGTTTGCGTATTATTTGGCTGCTGTGCTATGCTCGTCATAATTTAGTGCTTTATGCAGAAAAGATGATGCGATATGCCGGTACCTTGCTCGTTGGAAAGGACATGGAGTGTTCAAAGCGATTCTATCACGATACTCTCGGACAAAATGTCGCAAATGATTCTGGCGCGAACGTTTTGATGGACGGCGGTTTTTCTTTGGACGCGGGGTAGCTGGCTTGATTTGATTGAAAGAGATTCGCATGAGTTGGTCTATAGTGGGAACGACGTAAAACTATATTTTGAAGAAGACCAACTTGACGACGTGTGCAAGAAACTTCGTGCGCTCGACGTCTTGTATGTACACGGATGCATCGAACACCCATGGGGACAACACGCGATATGCTTTTGATCACGACCGACACGTCGTTGAAGATGTGGAGACTCTGAGAAAATGTTACGCAACGCCTTTCGCACAGTGACTTGACGATCAAGCAAACAGCCTTACGTATGGATATTCCAGCGGCGCTTGTGCGCTCGTACGCGGGCAAAAGTAAGGCGGATTGACGCAACGAACTGCACCAATGCGTATAAAAAGAGCGGACGTTTAACCGTCCGCTCTTTGAAGTTGTTCATTGTTAAGGCGCTGGTGTCGTAGCGCTTGTATCGGCCGCTGTATCGGTTGTTGCGGCATCTGCGACACCGGGGGTTGCAGATACCTTAGAGAGGTTATTGGCCTTTCCAGTCGTGGCGTCCATCGCATCGGTACTATAGATCATGGTAAGCGTTTCTTGACCCGCGATGCCGTCATCCAAAAGCCCGTGGTATTCTTGAAATTTTTGTACCGCGGTTACGGTAGTGGAACCGTACAAGCCGGTTCCGCTGCCTGCCGGCAAGTAACCCAGTTCAACCAAACGGTTCTGTAGATCCGTAACATCTTCAACCAGCTTCGTGATGACCTTGGTGCGGTCGTCGCCATCACCGCGCGCAAGGTAATATGCCGTTGCATCGTCGCTCATCAGCAGCGTATAGGTGCCGTTTCCAATGATGCCGTCCCAGTCGTGGTAGTCGTCAAAATTCTTTACTTGGAACAGGCGGATGGCGGTCTTGGTAGCCGGCCCGTATTTGGTGGTAAATCCGTCGTCAGGTTCCTCCATGTAGCCGAGTTCAACAAGCCGCTTCTGAATGTCGGGAATCAGATCGCTGATTGTTCCCACTTTACTGATGCTGTCTTCAAGGACGGCGGGCGCCGGAGAGTTCGTTACCGCCTCGGTCGGAGGCGGTGTATTGGTTGGCGCAATGGAAGGCGTCGGCGTAATATCGGAAATTGCGAGCTGTCCATCGTCTGCGGGCTCGGTTCTGGAACTATTGGGAAGAAGCACTGCGAGCAGAATGATTGCCACAAGGATCATAGCAAACGAGCCACCGAAAATCACAAGTGTTTTCGCCGGCAACTGCGCAAGGTAAAGACCGAGCGCATGCATAAACTTTGCGAACTTACTGCGCTTTTTACGGCTTCTGTATGGGCGCGCAGGACGATCATCATAAGAATCATCGAACTTTTCAGAGCTACGCCGATCGGCAGAATAATGTTCCGAGCCACTTCTGCGCTCATAATTCGATCCAGACATATTTGTTCGTCCGGTTGAACCGCGTTGCGCATATCTATCCTCGCGTGGCATAGATGTGCGGCCTGTGGTATAGCCTTCCGGCTCATCAGAATATCGGCCTGTCCTTTGGGTCGAGTAGGAAGCCTCGGGATTTGTATGATCGGATGCGCCATATACTTGGTTTTGTGTATTGCCCTGCGGATCGTAAACGCCGGACCCATAACCGCTGTTGGAAGCATATGGTTGCTCCGCTTGCTGACCATAACCGCCCGTATAGGGAGAGGCCTCGCCGGGAGCGTAACCATCACCGGTTGCAAACTGGTTTTCTGGATCCGCTGCATACGCGTTCTGCCGACCATAGTCATAGTCTGTCCTTGGGTGTCGCGCCGTATAGTCACTGTCGGGGTAGACCGCGCTACCGGATGCATAACCGCTGTCATCCTGACCATAGGAATATGGTTGCTGACCGTATTGGTTCGATTCCTGACCATATGGGATGGGATCGTTGTTGCTGGCAGCGGGATCATCACGGTAAGAACGTGGCGCGTATGGATCCGAGCCGTTCGTATTCGGATCGTCCTCGTATGGCGGGAATCCGTAAGAGTTACCATGATTTTCCATTTTCTTCACGCTCCTTGCTTTGGAAATCGGCAGACACCGGAGGATACACCGATGTATTTTAAACAGATATGCATATGTATCCATTCAACTGCAACTATAGTGTAACATACAAGCGGGGGGTAAATGATGGGGGTTATTGTGAAGAATCTATGGATAATTTGTTAATCCTGAAAGAACAATCCATCCCTTCGTGGGGGAAAAAGCAAAAAAAAGGGGCAAAACGATTGCATTTTGGTGTTTTGCCTCTTTTTTGTTATAAATGCGGAATTGTGAATATTTCTCTGAAATACTGAATGATTATGATTCCATAATCTTTTTTGTCGAGCTGCAGCCGATACGCGTTGCACCGGCGGCAATCATGGCTTCGGCCTGCTCGCGCGTACGGACGCCGCCACTGGCTTTTACACCCATATCGGGGCCGACGGTTTTACGCATCAGTGCAATATCCAAAGTCGTAGCGCCACCGGTTGAAAAACCTGTGGATGTTTTAACGAACGCCGCACCGGCCGCTTTTGCCGCGAGGCAGGATTGCACCTTTTCATCATCAGTCAATAGGCAGGTTTCCAAAATCACTTTAACAATCGCCGGTTTGGACGCGTTGACAACCGCGGCGATATCCGCCTGTACGGCCTTCCAGTCGCCGGCTTTGACGAGGCCGACATTGATGACCATATCGACTTCATCCGCACCGTCTCGAACGGCTATGGCGGCCTCAACGGACTTACCGGCGGTGGACATTGCCCCAAGCGGGAAGCCGACGACCACACAGGTTTTTACATCGCTGCCGCTGAGCTGCTCGTTGACGAGTGAAGCGTAGCAGGTGTTGACGCATACACTTGCCGTTTTATAATGTTTAGCTTCTTTTACAACGTTTAAAATATCGTCCGGTGTAGCGTCGGCTTTCAGCAGTGTGTGATCAAGATACGTATTCATAGGATTCATGATTCTTACCTCCAGTAGGAACTGTTGCTCAATAGTATTAACTACATTTAAAACAGTATTATGAAAAATAGCGCTTTAAGAGTCCTTCGAAGCCTTTACCGTGACGCGCTTCGTCGCGTGCCATCTCGTGCACCGTATCATGAATTGCGTCAAGGTTGAGTTCTTTTGCGCGTTTTGCCAGAGCGGTCTTACCCTCGGTCGCGCCGTATTCGGCGGCTGCGCGCAACTCTAGATTGCGCTTTGTCGATGTTGTTATGACTTCGCCGAGCAGTTCGGCGAATCGGGAGGCATGGTCGGCTTCTTCATAAGCATATCTGCGAAAGGCTTCGGAGATTTCGGGATACCCTTCGCGGTCGGCGACGCGCGCCATGGCAAGATACATTCCGACTTCCGTGCATTCGCCGGTGAAGTTCATGCGCAGTCCTTCCAGTATTTCGGGGTCCACACCCGCGGCGACGCCGACGACATGTTCGGCAGGATATGGTTTTCGTTCTTCTTCAAGCAGTACGAATTTTGCACCCGGTGCCTTGCACTGCGGGCAGAATTCTGGTGGGGTGTCGCCAGTGTGGATATAACCACATACAGGACAGCGAAATTGTTTCATCTCGGTTCGCTCCTTTTTCTTATAATTTTATGCTCGGCTCATATAGCTGCAACATTTTCATAGAAGAAATGCATGCCACAACGACCTGATGTCAGTATATCCTGCATAATGTTAACAATCAATCACAAAAGCGAAAAACACCTACCAAAAGGTCCTCGCTTTTGCTATACTGCAAAACGATGAACACAAGATATGGGAGAAAAGGATGAAACGATTCATTGGCGTTTTACTGGCTCTGGCGCTGTTGCTCGCACCGGCGAGTGCACTAGCAGAGTATGATTACGAATCGATTCCGACGCCACACATGATCGTAGTGGACGGGGACAATCCGAGCGTTGTTTTCTATGAGCGCGCGGCAGACGAAAAGGTGTATCCCGCCAGCACAACAAAGATCATGACGTGCCTGGTCGCGCTGGAATACGGCAATCTAGACGATGAGTTCATGGTTGGTGAAGAAGTGCTCGGTACCACAATTAAATTTACGAGCTACTCGTCGCTAATGGGATTGCAGGTCGGCGAAACGGTCACGTTGCGTGATCTGATTTACGGATTGATGCTCGTCTCCGGCAACGACGCAGGCGAAGCGATTGCAAAGCATGTCGGCGGGTCGATCGACGGTTTTGTAGACCTGATGAACACAAAAGCCGCCGAACTTGGCATGTCGGGCACACATTATACGAATCCACATGGCGTACATAATGACGATCATTATACGACCGCGCGCGACATGACAAAACTAACTGCGTATGCGCTGCAAGACGACGACTTTTGTTCCATTGTGCAAACGTTGCATTATACAGTGCCGGCAAACAATGTCCGCACAGAACCGCTGGAACTGACCAATACCAACCGGTTGCTCAATGCTGTTGAAGGTGATGCTTATACGACGGTTTATCAGTATGCTATCGGCATAAAAACCGGCGACACGGACAAAGCGGGCAAATGCCTCGTCGCCGCGGCGGAAAGAGACGGCGCACGCGTCATCGTTGCAATGTTTGGCGATGCTGCAGATCTTTACAACAATGATAAAGAGCTGACCAATCTTGCGCGGTTTGTCAACGCCGCAAGCATTTTCGATTATGTGTTTGAAAACGAATATCAGGTGATCACCGGCAGCGAACTCGGGCTTGAGAAATCATTCCAGACCGGCGTTGCAAATGGTGATCCGGACGACCTTGCCGACGGGCAACTGACGATGAGCGCCGGCCTTGACAGCGTAACGATCCGGGCGTTGGCTGACCGCATTGCGTTTTACAAAGCAAGCGCAGGTTCCATAACGGCCAGCGTCGTATTGAATATGGACGCGAAAGCACCAATTATCGCCGGCCAAAGCATGGGGCACGTCGCCTACAACATCGGCAGTGAGACGATCTGCACAGCGCCGCTGACGGCGGATTTCGCAGTCGGCGAAGTTCTGGAAGTAGAATCCATCCAACAGCCGGAGGAGACTGCCGTCGTAACGACTTCCCCGGACAGCACGCCGTTGATTACCAAGGGACATAAGGAATGGGGCACGGCCGATGTGCTGACACTGGTTTTCATCCTTCTGATCGTCCTTCTGATTGCACTGATTGTCGTATTTGTCATTACCGAACGCAAGCGCCGCTATGAGCGGAAGCGCCGCAGTGCACGCGCCCGTAAGCGCAGCAGCAATTATCGCAAATAAATACAATCGACTAAAAAGAGCTGCCGCAAAACGCGGTAGCTCTTTTGTGTACAAAGGTTACCATTACAGAACGGCTTTTAGAAAACAAGCAACGGCGCTGTGGTTGTTGTCGACCGGCAAAACAATATCGGCTGTTTGCTTGACTGAATCGATTGCGTTTGCGGGTGCACAGCCGACATCCGCCTGTGCAAGCATCTCTATGTCATTTTCGTAGTCGCCAATGGCGAAGATTGTCTTTGCGTCTTTGCAGCGGGAGCGGACGTCCGAAAGTGCAACGCCTTTATTTACACCTTTCTTAACGAATTCAAGATATCGTTCTGAAGTACGAAACAGGGAGAACTCAGACCGTGCGCATGGCGTATTCAGCAGTTTGAACAAACGTGTCAATTGATCGGGCGATTGCGAAATCACAAATTTCATAAAAATGTCAGGCACCTGTTCGATTGGCGACTTGATGACGGGAATATGTTCAAAAACAGTTACCGGATCGTCCTGCTGGTCGGGATTGATTTCGTAGATGGCGGAATCAGTAAACACCTGAACGCATATGTTTTTTTGCGAACGAACTGCTCTGCGTACAACGCGTGCGCATGCGCTTCGATCAATTGGATGAACGGCAAGGAATCGCCGCTCGGTCAAATGATACAACCCGGCACCATTATATAGAATGCACGGTGCGTTGATGTTCAGTTGTTGTTCAACGACACCCAGCAGCCCGGGAATTCGTCCGCTTGCAATTCCAAACTTGCCGCCACAATCAACAAATGTACGGATTGCATCAATATTCTCCGCAGAAATACGTTTCCGATCGTCCAAAAGTGTGCCGTCCAAATCACAATACAGATAGATACCGTCGCAGGAACCCATGAAATCCTCCAAGAAACACAATTGCGTATCATTCTATACCAGCCGTCTGTAAATATCAACGGCGTACACCAAAGACGAATTAATTGTTTGGAATTTTGGAGTTTTGTTTACAGCGGTGTGAAACAAACGGTCGGCAACACCCTCTCGCTTGAAAAAAAACGGGTATGCGAGTATACTAATGCTTACGGTAAAACGGTCGGCGAATACGGTTTTAGTGCGCGACGCCACAGACCGCGAATACGGCAGGGAGACAAACCGATGATCCAGCAGAAACGCTATGTTGCCGGAGTCGGCGCGGCCAATGTGGACGTGCACGGGCGCAGCCGCAAAGCCATTGTGATGCGGGACTCAAACCCCGGATTTTTACGAACGTCCGTTGGCGGGGTCACAAGAAACATCCTCGAAAATCTGACACGTCAAGGCGTTTCAACGTCGCTTTTGACAGCCGTAAGCGATGATGTGTATGGCGAAAAGATTCTGCGTGACAGCGCGGCGGCGGGGATCGACGTATCCCATGTGCATCTGAAGAAAGGCGTTACATCGTCCTGTTATGTCGCAATGCTGGACGAACGCGGCGACATGCTGCTCGGCATGTCCGACATGCGCATCATTCAGAATCTGCACACGAGCTATTTGGATGAAAATCGTGCATTGCTGCAAAATGCGACGGCGATCGCATGTGACGCGTGCCTGCCTTGCGATTTTCTGGACTATCTTGTGTCAGAACCGGCAAATGGCGCAAAAGTGTTTATCGACCCGGTTTCAACGGCATATGCACGACAGATGAAGCCGATTACGGGTAAGTTCTATGGAATTAAACCGAATGAAATGGAGCTTGCCATTCTTTCCGGCATGAAGGTTGAATCCGAGACGGATATCGAACGCGCCTGCGAAGCGCTGCTAAACCTTGGCGTCAGCCGGATTGCGGTTAGCAGGGGAGAACGCGGCTGTTATTATGCGGACGCGAACGGTAACAGGATTTTCCGGGCGTTGCGTCCCGTTGAACAGATGGTCAACGCCACCGGTGCCGGAGATGCGTTTATGGCTGGTTTTATCCACGGATTGATTGACGATATGCCGACCGAAACGGGAATTGATTATGCACTGGCAAGTGGTATTGCCGCAATCGAGAGTATGAGCACCATTAACCCTGAAATGAGCGATGCACTTGTAAAAACAAACATTGAGCGGTATCGACCGTAACAGGATTTTTGATTTATATCACGAAACAAAAGGAGAAGAGATTATGCAGATAAAAGACTATCTAGACGTCCTGCCGGAGATTCAGGATGCATTGGATAACAATAAGCCTGTGGTTGCGCTGGAAAGCACCATACTCAGCCACGGCATGCCGTATCCGGAAAATGTTGATTTTGCTGCGGAGGTTGAGAAGGTTGTTCGTTCTGAAGGTGCAATTCCCGCAACAACGGCGTTGATCGACGGGCGCATTAAGGTTGGACTCAGTCCGGAAGAACTACAGGTTATGTGCAAAGCCGAGGATGTGGGCAAGGTCAGCCGCCGCGATATGGCGACCTATCTTGCAATGAAGAAAAACGGCGCAACGACCGTTGCAACGACGATGATCTGCAGCGCGATGGCGGGCGTGAATGTGTTTGCGACCGGCGGTATCGGCGGCGTGCATCGTCACGGTGAAGTGACGATGGACGTTTCGGCGGATTTGCAGGAACTCAAGCAGACGCCGGTTGCCGTTGTCTGCGCGGGTGCAAAGCAGCTTCTGGATATCGGCCGAACGCTCGAATACCTTGAAACGATGGGTGTTCCCGTCATCGGTAACGGTACGGAAGATTTTCCGGCCTTCTATTGCAGAAAGAGCGGCTATGGTGTGGATTATGCCGCCAAAGATGAAAGCGAAATCGCTTCGATCATTAAAACCAAGTGGGATCTTGGCCTGGAAGGCGGCGTGTTGATCGGCAACCCGATTCCGCAGGAATACGCACTGGACTTCGACTATATGGAAAGCATTATCAACGAGGCGCTTGAAGAAGCCGATGCAGCCGGCGTCTGCGGCAAAAATATCACACCGTTCCTGCTCGCCAAGATCAAGGAACTTACAAAGGGTGTTTCGTTTGCCTCAAACGTGCAGCTGGCTTACAACAATGCGCGTGTCGCGGCAAGAGTTGCAAAATCGCTCTGCGCACTTTCAAAATAAGCACACGTAAACCAAGAAGCAAAAGCAGGGAAACCGGATTCGGTTTCCCTGCTTGTATTTTGACAAGACGGGCGCTGTTTTGTCGGGATTTCCTCAGCCTAGCGCAACATCAAGAATCATCATGATTAGAAAACCGGCCATAACGCCAAATGTCCCGATGTTGGAGTGTTCACCCAGGTGTGCTTCGGGAATGAGTTCTTCGACGACGACATACATCATGGCGCCTGCGGCGAATGAGAGCATCCAGGGCATATAGGGAGCAATCAGCGCAGAAACAAGAACTGTCAGAATGCCGAAAACCGGCTCGACGGCACCAGAGAGCATGCCGTACACAAACGACTTGCCGGTACTGAGGCCTTCCTGTCGCAGCGGAAGCGAAATAGCGGCACCTTCCGGGAAGTTTTGTATGCCGATGCCGAGTGCAAGTGCCATTGCCGCAGCATAACCCGCCGTGGTGACGCCGTGTTGTGCCGCTAGCGCAAATGCAAGGCCGACCGCCATGCCTTCCGGTATGTTATGCAGCGTAACGGCCATGACGAGCAGCGATGTGCGCTTCATGGAAGAAGAAAGGCCCTCGGTTTCTTTTGCGCCGGGATGCAGGTGCGGAATCACCAAGTCCAATATGTAGAGAAACGCAATGCCGATAACGAAACCACCCGCGGCGGGAATCCATCCGATTTGCCCGTTTGCAACGGCCTCGTCAATGGCGGGGATTAACAGGCTCCAAACGGAGGCGGCGATCATGACTCCGGCGGCAAAGCCTAAAAAGATCTTCTGCATTTTCCCGCCCATGCTTTTGCGGAAGAAAAAAACCATGGCGGCGCCGAGCGTCGTCATTAAAAACGTAAATCCTGTTCCTGCGGAAGCCAGCAACAATGCCTGTTTCATAAAATCAACTCCTTTTTGCGCGCGGCAGTTGGTATAAAATAATGCCTGCGTTTCCGGTTAGATTCATCTTACTTCTTGAATTGAACAACGTCAAGGCTTTCATAGTAACGAAGAAATAAAAGAACCGCCCCCGCTGTTTGCATCGGTCGGCCGTCCCACCTAATAACGACCGGCGGCGATCAAACAAACGGGAGCAGTCCACGGAGAGAGGATATTAGAGTCACGCTTTATCAACCGATCTTGTGTAAGCGGAGCCGTCTATGGCTCCGTTTCTTCACGCTAATTTTCTAAAACATACTGGTTCAAGAGGGTTTCAAGATATTCCTGCCGTCCGGACGTATTTTGCGTAACGCCGTGGACGAGCGCATAAGCTTCTAGTTCCGAAAAACCGACCCTTCCGCTGACAATGTCCTTGCCGATTCCTTCGGTATAGCTTTCATATCGCTTCGCTTTAAAGTTTTCAAAGACACCGTCTTCGATGAGCTTATTGGCAATGAGAAGGCCTTTTGCAAAGGCGTCCATACCGGCTATATATGCCAGGAACAAGTCGTCATCCTGAAAGGAACCGCGTCGCACCTTTGCGTCGAAGTTCAACCCGCCCGTCGTAAATCCGCCTGCCTGCAACACCTCATACATAGCCAGCGTAGTATCATACACGTTGGTTGGGAACTGATCGGTATCCCAGCCGAGTAAAGGATCGCCGGTGTTTGCATCCACGCTGCCGAACACACCGTTGATGCGCGCCGTGTTTAATTCATGCTGAAAAGTGTGCGCCGCAAGCGTTGCATGGTTGGCTTCTATATTCATTTTAAAGTATTCAGTTAGGTTATACTTGCGCAGGAAGGCAAGCACTGTGGCGGTATCGAAATCGTACTGGTGTTTCGTCGGCTCCTTTGGCTTAGGCTCGATGAGGAATTGTCCGCTAAAGCCGATCTTCTTTGCGTAGTCGACGGCCATTTGAAGCAGCCTTGCAAGGTTGTCTAGTTCCAATTCCATATTGGTATTGAGCAGTGTTTCATAGCCTTCGCGACCGCCCCAGAAAACATAGTTCTCGCCACCAAGTTCCAGTGTGATCTCGATTGCCTTTTTAATCTGCGCCGCGGCATAGGCGAAGACGCTTGCATTGCAGGACGTCGCAGCACCGTGCACAAACTTTGCGTCGCTAAAGCAATTTGAAGTACCCCAAAGACATTTGATGCCGGTTCGTGCCATTTCCTTTTTGATAACGGCGACGACCTCGTCGAGAATGCGGTTTGTATCCAGCAGGTTGTCCCGGCGCGGCGCCAGGTCCGCATCGTGGAAACAGAAGTAACCGATCTGCATCTTTTCCATGAATTCAAACGCCGCATGGACGCGCTCTTTTGCGCGCTGAACGTCATCGGGCGTATCGTCCCAGGGCCGGAAGATGGTCACACCGCCGAAGGGATCGATTCCGCGGAACGTAAACGTGTGCCACCAGGACATCGCAAAACGCAGATGCTCCTTCATCGGTTTACCGGCAACGATTTCGTCCGGATTGTAATAACGGAAGGAGTACGGGTTCGTACTTTTTGGCCCTTCGTATTGAACTGGGTTTATTTCATCAAAATATGCCATGACGCTTACTGCTCCTGTTGTATTAAACGCTGTTGGAAGTTCCGGCAGGGAAAGACTCGATCAGGCCGCGGCCTTGATCGCCTTGCGCTTGGAAACGACATCGAAGATAACCGCTGCAAGCAGCACAAGGCCCTTGACAACTTTCTGGAAGTTGGAGTCGACGCCGATGATATTCATGCCAAGATTCAAAACGCCCATGAGTACCGCTCCGATCACTGCACCGCTGACGGTTCCAATGCCGCCGTAAGCGGATGCGCCGCCGATGAAGCAAGCGCCGATGGCGTCAAGCTCATAGTTCGTGCCAGCTGCGGGATTTGCGGAGGTAAAGCGCGCCGAAACGACCAGAGCGGCAAGTCCGCTGAGGAACGATACGTTCACATAAGCCGAAAAGTAGATACGGTTGGTATTGATACCGCTGAGTTTAGTGGCTTTTTCGTTTCCGCCGAGTGCATAGAAATGGCGCCCAAATGTTGTCTTTGCGGTGATGTATGCATAGATCGAAACGATGCCGATCAACCAGAGCAGGATGTAAGGTATGCCTTTATACAGCGAGAGTTTATACATCAGCAACATGACGATCGCGCAGATGATTACCAGTTTGGAGTACATGGAAACGCGATTTTCAGCCGCATAGCCTTTGCGCTTTTTGTTGAGATTGCCAAGTATGGTGGCAACCGCGAAAACGACACAGCAGATGATGCCGAATATAATGGCGGAGTAATGGACCGCACCACTGTCAAGAGCGGGGATAAAAACGTAATTGTTAAAAATCGAAAGAAATGAATCCGGGAAACCGGCAATTGTTAAACCGCCGAGGATTGCCTGTGCAAGCCCGCGGAAGAGCAGCATACCTGCCAGTGTAACGATGAATGGCGGGACGCGCACATATGCAATCCAGAACCCCTGCCAAAGACCGATTGCCAGACCCGCCAGCAGGCAGATCAACATGGTCAAATAGGGATTCATGTGCATATTGACCATCAGAACGCCGCAGATTGCGCCTACCAGACAAACAGTGGCCCCGACGGAAAGGTCGATGTTGCCGCCCGTTAGGATGCAAAGCAGCATGCCGACGGCGATGATTACCACGTAGGAGTTCTGCATGATAAGGTTATTGACGTTCTGCGGAAGGAACATGCGCCCCTGGGACTTAATAATGAAGAACAAGTAGACTAAAACCAACGCGATGACCATCGTGTTTTTCAGTAAAAAAGCCTTTGTCTTGTTCCAGAGTGCGGATTGTTTGCTGCTCATTGTTTACGCTCCTTTATTAACAGAGAGAATACTGGACATAATGCGTTCCTGCGTTGCGTGAACGGCGTCCATTTCACCGACCATACGGCCTTCGCTCATGACATAGATACGATCACACATGCCGAGGACTTCCGGCATTTCAGATGAGATCATAACCACAGACTTGCCCTGCGAAACCAGATCGTTGATAATACAGTAGATTTCATACTTTGCGCCGACGTCGATGCCGCGCGTCGGTTCGTCCAGCAGGAGAATATCCGGCTCGGCAAACATCCATTTCGCCAGCAGCACTTTCTGCTGGTTCCCGCCCGATAGATTGCCGACGTCCTGCTCAACCGAGGGGCATTTGATGCTGAGCAGGTCTTTCATGGAGACGGCCATGTTGTACTCTTTATCGAGATCGATTACTTTCCGGTGGCTCACTTTATCAAGCCGGGCAAGTGTTGTATTGACGCGGATAGGATTGCTGAGAATCAAGCCGTTGCCCTTGCGATCTTCCGTTACATATGCAAGCCCGTGGAGGATTGCGTCCCGCTCGCTGTTGAGCGTGACTTGTTTGCCATGGATTTTTAACGTTCCATGTATGCTGGAGCCATAACTTTTACCGAAAATGCTCATGGCAAGCTCGGTGCGACCTGCACCCATGAGCCCTGCAATCCCAACGACCTCGCCTCTTTTGACGTTGAATGAAACGTCATCAACGACCGTCCGGTCCGAATACTGCTCATGATGGACAGACCAGTGTTCAACCTCCAGAACGACTTCGTCCTGCACGTGGTGTTCACGGGCGGGGAAGCGGTTTGTGATTTCACGACCGACCATGCCGCGGATGATGCGTGCTTCATCGACATTGCCTTCGGACATGTCCAAAGTTTCGATCACCATGCCGTCGCGAATGATGGTGATACGGTCCGCCACATATGCAATTTCGTTGAGTTTGTGGGAGATCATAATGGACGTAACGCCCTTTTTTTGGAACTCCTTTAAAAGATCAAGCAGTTTTTTCGAATCGCTCTCGTTCAGCGATGCGGTCGGCTCGTCAAGGATCAGCAGTTTTACATTTTTCGAAAGCGCTTTTGCAATTTCGACCAGTTGCTGTTTGCCAACGCCGATATCCTTGATCAACGTATGGGAAGATTCCTTTAAGCCAACCACGGCGAGCAGTTCGTCCGCTTTGGCATAGGTTTCGTCCCAGTCGATACGAAAGGAGCTGCCGCGTTCGTTACCGAGAAACATATTTTCTGCAATCGAAAGATAGGGAACGAGGGCGAGTTCCTGGTGAATGATGACAATTCCGAGGTTCTCGCTGTCGCGGATTTTGGAGAAGTGACATAACTTTCCATTATAAAAAATTTCCCCGTCGTAACTTCCATGCGGGTAGATGCCCGATAGTACGTTCATTAGCGTGGACTTGCCAGCGCCGTTCTCTCCAACTACGGCGTGGATTTCTCCGCGGAGCACACTCAGGCTGACGTCGTCAAGCGCCTTAACGCCCGGAAACTCCTTTGTGATTTGTTTCATTTCAAGAATGTTGTCCGACATATTGATCCTCCAAGGTGGTTTCGGCGTGTTATCCGCCGGATGAGGCAGGGGAACGCAGGGTAGACATTCCCAATATTCCCGCAATGTACGCGCGGGTATTTCGCTGTACCAAACCCTGCTTGATATACCGAAACAGCCGCGATAAACATAACATACAGGCGGGCGGGGTTCCGCCCGCCTGTATGGCCTGGTCTTGCCGGAAGGAAACTAGTTGAGTTGATCAGCAGTGTAGTAGCCGGATTCGATCAGCAGTTCCTGATAATTGTTGATGTCCGCGAACACCGGTGCGCAGAGGTAGGTCGGGATGATGCCCGTGCCGTTGTCGTACGAAGAGGTGTCGTTTACTTCCGGTGTTTCGCCCGCCATGATGGAGTTGACCATTGTTACGGTCTGAGCCGCCAGCGTGCGAGTGTCCTTAAAGATGGACATAGACTGCTTGCCGGCGATGATGTCCTTGGTGTTGACGATGTCGCAGTCCTGACCGGTAACGATCGGGTAATTTCCAGTGTAGGAGCTGGCCAGCGCGTTGGTTACGCCCTTGGCGGTGGAGTCGTTGGAGCAGAGGCAAGCGTCAAGCTGCGTGCCGTCGGCGTAGTAGGACGCGAGGAGCGCTTCCATGCGGGACTGAGACGTTTCTGTGCTCCACTTTTCGGTTGCGACTTCATCAAAGCTGGTTTGACCGGAAACGACCGTGATCACGCCACTGTCGATGTACGGCTGCAAGACGTCGATTGCGCCCTGATAGAAGTACAGCGCGTTGTTGTCGGCGGGGTCGCCCGCTGTGATTTCCATGTTGTAGCTGCCGCCTGCTTCGAGATTAAGTTGATCTTTGATGTACTGACCCTGAATCGTGCCGACCATGTAGTTGTCGAACGTGCAGTAATAACTGACGGCGTCCGTATTCATGATCAGGCGGTCATAGGCGATCGTGGCGATGCCAGCTTCTTTTGCCGAATCGAGCACGGCACCCAACGTTGAGCCGTCGATTGCAGCAATAACGAGAACCTTTGCACCGTTTGCAATCATGTTCTCAATCTGGCTGACCTGTGTGGAGACTTCGTTGTTTGCATACTGCAGCTCAACGGTGTAGCCGGCGGCTTCGAACTCTTCTTTCATGTTCGCGCCGTCCTGATTCCAACGCTGGAGGTCCTGCGTCGGCATCGAAATTCCGACCAGATTGTCAGCTTTCGATCCGCCGCCCGCGCATGCCGCCATGGTAAACAGCAACGCAACGATCAAGAGTACGCTTAGGAACTTTTTCATGTGTGTTTCTCCTCCTTAAGATATAGATAGGATGTGTTTGATGTGCCGACTTGGCTGTATCTAAACGCTATCACACACAATTTCAATGATAAATAGGACATATCCGTGAATTTCTGCTTAAAATTGGCTTATTTTTTTAAAATTTGTTAATCAACAGTAAAATATTGTTATCTGAAAATCAAGTAGTAACAAATATGTCCAGATACGCAAAAAAGTGCTAGAAACAGCAAAAAAACACCCCGAAATACTGTCGAGGCGTTTTAAACTACAGTTGGATCGATTGTATTGGGGAAATTTGTCAGTCCATATTGAGATAAACCTGTTCGCGGCGATGGAAGCCGCCGTCGATAATAATTTCGTCTATGTTTTCCCGCGTAACCATAATCGGGACCAACTGCTCATACGGTACATAATAACTGCCGTCGAATATAACGGTGGAGGACTGTATCTTTTCACCTTTGATCATGTGAACGGTAAATTCGGCGGCCTCTTTAGCTAGTTTTTCAACCGGCTTATAGACGGTCATAACCTGCGTGCCCTCCACAATACGCTGACAAGCGGCGAGATCCGCATCCTGACCGACCAGGCAAACATCGCTGGCCAGACGGTGCTCCGAAAGTGCAAGAAATGCCTGACTGGCGAGGTCATCGTTGCCGCAGCGGACGCCATCAAACGTTAGCCCGTCCGCAATAGCCTGGTTAACAACATTATAGGCCGTTTCCGCAAGCCAGTTCGGGGCGTATTCCTGAACGATGACATTCAGGTCGCTCTGCGCAATCACCGCGTCAAATCCATCCTGCGCCTGTGCGACGTTTTGGTCTGTCGGAGAACCGGCAATGCTGATGATGTTGCCACCGGACGGCATATTGGCAACCAACGCCTCAGCCATCATGGTGCCGACCATTTCATTGTCAAAGGAAATGTAGAGATCGACGTTCGCGTTCATAACAAGCCGGTCGTATGACACAATGTAGATGCCCGCATCCTGTGCTTTTTTCACCACGTCCGAAAGTCCATAACAGTCGACTGCGACGACGACGATCGCATCTACGTCCTTTTTAATGAAGTATTCGATTTGGGAGACCTGCTCCTGCGAACTGCCGTTTGCAATCTGAACATTGACCTCAGCGCCAAGTTCACTTGCTGTAGAAACAAAAACGTCACGGTCGCGCTGCCAGCGTTCGATCAGAAACGAGTCGAGCGACATACCGATCAGCGGCTTATCCTCGCTTCTTGTGCCATCTTCCGTCTCGGTTGACGTCTGTTCGCAACCAAGTAAAAAAGAGCAGGTGAAAAGCAATACCAGCACAAAGCATAAAAGCTTTTGCAGGGAAAAAGGAATATAGCGGATGCTTTTCATATGGACGTCTCCTTTGCAACCTGATCACGGTATTCCGTCGGTGTCATCCCCTCAAAGCGCTTGAATAAACGCGAAAAGTAATTGGGATCGTTATAACCGACTTCGTTGCAGATGTTTTTGATGTTCAGGCGCCCGTCGCGAAGCAACTGTTTGGCGGTTTCGATACGGCGCATGGTCAAATAGTTGATATAGTTTTCACCCGACTGTTCCTTAAAGAGTTTACTGAAATAATATGGGCTGACGTGCACTTCGTGTGAGACTTCTTCCAGTGTTAGCTCACGGCTAAAGTTGCGATCGATAAACGCTTTTGCCTTAGAGATTGTATGGTTGGCTTTTTCGTCCGCCTTGGTGGATACGTTGCGTGTGCTTTCACCGATTTTCCGGATAAACCAGTTTTTCAGTTCTTCATAGCTGTTTGCCGCGAGCACCGTTTGCAGGTAATCGTCCCTATCCAGAAAATGATATTTTATGCCGCCCTCGTGAAACACACGGTATTCCGCACGCATGACGAATTCAAGCACCTTGAGCCGAATCGCCATGTCGTGCTCGGGGTAGCGTTCCGTCATCCACTGGAAAAAAGATTCGGCGTCCGCGGTTGCCGCGGCGACGTCTCCTTTGATGATCATCTTTTCCAGATGCGCCTCACGCTCGACCGGATATCCGCTTTCATAATCGGGAACGATCGGAAGGTCGTTAAAATGCGAAACGATACCCTTGCAGTGTTTTACCGCCTTTACAGCCTGTCCGTACGATTCGCAGAGCTTGTCGAGCGACATCGTTGTGCCGATACCGAGTTTACACTCAACGCCGGTCTTGTCTTCCACACGGTGCGCAAGCGCTCGGCCGTGTTCAATGAGCAGAAGCCGTTCATAGTATTCGTTCTCCGGTTTGTCAGCTGGCCGGACGACGATGATGCGACTGGCCATTGCCGGACCGACAATACACGGGAAAGACTCTTTGGATAGCATCCGAATGGCAGAATATACTTCAGAAGCCTTGATATCGAGATCCAGAATATCGCCACCAAGCATTTTGGTCAATTCCAATACAAGGACTGCCGCATAAGGCGCATCAAACCCGAAGATATCCCAAAGCCGCTTATATGCCGCGACATCTTCATTCTGCATGAGCAGCATGTAAATAAAACTGCTCTCCAGCACGGGCAGCATGTTTTCCATGCGCTCACGCGCCTTGAGTGCGGTGGTACGCGCTTTTCGCTCAACGTCCACTTTGTTCATCGCGCGCTTCATTGCGTCCGCAAATACGATCCGGTTGACGGGTTTTGTTAAAAACTCGAATACGCAAAGGCTGATCGCTTCTTTTGCATATTCAAACTTGTCGTAAGCGGTCAGCACGATGAAGACGATGTTGGGTGAAATCGCTCGGATTGCCGCTATGGCTTCCATTCCGCTGATACCGGGCATACGAATATCCATCACCGCAATGTCCGGACGGAACTGCTCGGCAAGCTCAACTGCGTCGCAGCCGGTCTTTGCGGTTTCAATGCTGCATTGCCCGGCAAAGTTTTTTTCGAGAATGAAGCGAAGCGCATCGAGCTCGATGCCTTCGTCGTCCGCCAGTAAGATTTTATACATTATGATCACTCCATTTGGGGATGATGATGCTGACCGAGGTACCCATGCTCGGTCCGTCGCTGCTGATTTCAAACACGTCGTGGATACCATAGTAGATACGCAGGCGCTCTATGACGTTTTTCAGTCCCGTTCCGCGGTGCGGCTGACCGTCCGACTCAACGGAAACCGGCTGTCCGGCAAGAACGGCCTTGATTTCATCCTGCGTCATGCCCTTGCCGTTGTCGGTGACGGTGATTATGATTCGATCGCCTTCTTCATGCGCGGACAGCGTGATCTGCTTTTCCCATTTCACGTCGCACAGTCCGTGATTAATTGCGTTTTCAACGATCGGCTGCAGGATGACGCCCGGCAGTACGACCCGATCGATGGAACCCGATATTGACTTGATATAGTGAATTTCACCTGAAAAGCGGACGTTGATGATATGCAGATAGGTTTCCACCTGACTGATTTCGTCCGCAAGACTGCTTGTTTGTCCGGTGTGTTTGACGCTGTAGCGAAAGAAGTCCGCCAGATTTTCAACGAACAGACAAGTTTTCTCCGCGCCTTCCATCATGGCAAGCTGCGCGCCGGCATTGAGTGTGTTATAGAGAAAATGCGGATTGATCTGGCTTTGCAGGAAGATCAGTTGGCTTTCCTTAAGGCTGCTTTCCATGCGGAGCTGACTTTCCTTCAACCGGCTTTCTTCCTTCATGCGTACTTTGATCTGGGTAACGTATGCGTTTAGACTTTCAATCATTTTATTGAACGCATCGGCCAGGACGCCGACCTCGTCGCCGGATTCCACCTGGATAAAGTCGATATCGAAATCACCCTGTCCGACCTGTTCCGCCTGTTTAGCAAGCTTAGTCAGCGGTTTTGTAATGGTGCTGGAAAGCAGTAGCAACACGAACATGTTGCCAAGGATCGCGACAAAGAGGATGACAGTGCTGAATGTTTGCATATAGCCGAGTGACGTGCGAAGCGTATCGTAACTCTCTGCATTTGTTTTAAAGCGCGCGTTGTTGAGTTCGTTGATATATGTGTCAAGATATCCGTAAAGCGTGCCTGCGTCTTCGTACAACGAGCGATATTGCTCGACGTCCCTGCCGCGCTTTGCGGCGACTGCACCCGCGGCGAGTTCAAGGTATTCTTCCGAAATGCTGCGGATGTTTTTCTCCATCAACCTCAGCGCATTGTCGGTCGGTTTACCGTTCAGGCTTGCAATCTGTTCGCTGTAGGACTGCTCGCTAAGATAATAGTCGTTCAATGCCGAGGTGCTTTTTGTGTTGAGATAGCGAAACATGTTGTCTTGAACGTCGTCGAGCGTATCCATAAGTTGGTTCAAACTGACGTTGCTTGCGTAGACCCTATCAATTGTACTGACTACACGGTTGATGCTGATATGCATATAAATATTGACGAAACCAACCATGATCATGGTTGCGGCAAAGACAAGGACGAGCTTGGTTCTAAGCGGCAGATTAACGAATTTGCCGTGTATAACGCTTAATCGATTCATTCGCCCTCCTGCTCTGTGGCGGCCAACTGCCGGTATTCCGCCACGTTGTCCGCGGTGACAACCGTCAGACTTACGGGTGTAAAATCGCTGGTTCGGTCGAAGTGCAGGTATTCCATCAGCGCGTCTACGCACGTTGCGCCGACACGGTTTGCATCTACTGCAACGGTTGCCTGGATGATTCGTTTTTCAACCGCGGTCAAAATTTCGTCGGAATCATAATAGCCCAGTATCTGGATTTCTCCGACTTTATTATGATCAACGACCGCCTGATACGCACAAATGGTATTGGTTGCATTCAGGCAAATCAGAATATCCGGCGCTGCATTGTCCGTCGGTACCAATGTGTCGCCACTCGCCGATTCTTCCGCTGAAGGAGAAACCACAAGTTCGCGGATTGCTTCTTCCGCGGAAAAAACATTGGTATTGTCGATGATCATGACGTCTACGGTGACGTTTTGTCCCTCCAGGCTTTCCATTAGGCTGGAGTAGATGATGTTTTGTGTGTTTTCCGTTAAGTCATTGCTGTAAAGAAGCACGGCTCGGCTTGCGTCATGTGATTGGGAGATTGCGGTGCGAACCTGTTGACCGTACAACTGCCCGAGGTCATAACTGTTGTAGCCGACAAATCCCTGGCGTTTACTGCCCGCGGAATCCGACATGACTGTGATAACCGGAATGCCATCCTCGATTGCCTGCTGGATCAACTGCGTCATCTCGTCAGAGCCGTCCGGTTGCACGAGGATTCCGTCCACTTGCGCGGCAATCGCCATCTCCATCAGATCCGACAAAAGATATTTTTTCGTAAGCGAATTTCCTATCCACTCCACACAGGCATCCATGCTTGCGGCCTCCTCGTTTGCCGCGAGCCATACGTTGTTCCAGAACGGGTCTTCACTCGGTTCGGCTACCATTGCAAAATGATAGGTATAGAATTTGTTGCCGGTCGCGTCGATCTGAAAAGTGTCATTAATCAGGCGGCGGTAGACAAACACACTCGCAAGCGTGATGACCGCCATAACGACAACAGCGAGCAGCGAAAGATTTGTTTTGTAGATGTTGGACTTCTTCTTGCGCATATTGTTTTGCCCTGCCGGTATATGATGCGACCGGAACGATAGTACGGTATCTTAAGAAAAGTGTGTCTTGTAATTTACAAAGATGATAGCACATATGCAAAAAGTTTGCACGGGCAAGTCTTGCAAAACTACTGCACTCGTAAAGAATGGAATCAATAGCAACATTATCCAGCGGATGTAAAACGAGGTTTTTAAGAAGTACAAATGGGGAAATCATTTGTACGTTATTACTTTTTCTTTCATGCGTTTTATGATATTCTTCAAAGAAAGGATTTTGGAGTAATGCATGAGAAAAGCCACACGTGAGATTACGGATTTAGTACAGATTGCTGATTTGCTTGGACGGTGTGATACGATTCGAATCGGCATCACGGACGACGCTGCGCCGTATGTGGTGCCGGTTTCGTTTGGATATGAAGTTTGTGACGGAAGCATCATCGTTTACTTTCACGGCGCGACGGAGGGACGGAAAGTCACCCTGTTGGAAAAACATCCGCGTATTTGTGTGGAAGCCGATCTCTGCCATGGTTTTGTGGAAAATGGAAACGGTGGCATCACTTGTGACTATGAAAGCATCATTGGCTACGGAAACGTCGAACCGGTATGCGGAGAAGAAGCTGAAAAAGGTATCCGATTGCTAGTGGAACACTGCGGTTTTCCAGAGTACAAATGTACACAAGCTGTGCTGAACATCACGGCGGTATATAAAGTAAAGCTGGATGAAATAGCAGGGAAACACAGAAACCTGAACAAGCATACGATCTAGAAAAACAGTCTTTATTCAAAGGCAAGCGGTGAACGTTCATCAAAGAAAGGCGGAATACGTATGTTTCTTGTTTTGCCGTCGTTGGCGGTCATCATTATCTATATTCTTGCGGCGATTATACCCGCGCTGTTTTTAATGCGATATATCTACCGTAAAGACACGATTGAGAAAGAACCACCGCAGATGCTGATCTCGCTTGTGTTCCTCGGCGTTGCCGCCGCGCTGGTTGCAATCGTGCTGGAGTCGATCGGCAAGGGGATTCTTGCGGCGTTTATCGCTGCAGACAGCCCGGCGTATACGATTATAATGGCATTTTTAGTTGTTGCCGCAGTGGAGGAAGGCGCAAAGTTCTTTTTCCTAAAACGGCGCACCTGGCGCGACCCGAATTTTAATTATCGCTTTGACGGCATCGTTTATGCAGTGTTTATTTCGCTGGGGTTTGCGGCGTTTGAAAACATCAGCTATGTGCTTGGCTACGGACTCTCCACTGCGCTGATCCGCGCGGTGCTGGCGATTCCCGGGCATATGGGGTTCGCTGTGTTCATGGGCTTGTTTTACAGCCGTGCAAAGCTCTGCGCGGATACGGGGAACAAAGCGAGAGAGAAACTGAATCTTTGGGCGGCGTATCTGTCCGCCGTATTGCTCCACGGCTTCTATGACGCCTGCGCCATGATTGGTGACGTAATAGCAACGATGCTGTTTATCATATTTGTTATTGTGATGTATATTGTCGTCATCCGCCTGGTCAAGAAAGAGTCACTGACCGATCAACCAATATAATCTCCAGGTTTACCAAATGAAAGGCTTCTTTATGTAAAAAAGGGGTCTTTTTTTGATTTTGCAATAAGTTTATCTTGGAAATGCTCAAAATCTACTAAAAATTCTACCAAAATCATCTTGACGAGTAGTTCGTTCAGTGGTATGTTTATGTTGTCAGCAAGAAAAACGTTTTTCTTGCGTTTTACGCAAATCTCTCTCTATCTAACTATTTAATCGAAACCGAACAAAGCTTCAAGGACAAAATCACTGCAAAAGAAAAACGTTTTTCTCAATTTAAAAGGAGGAACCATATGGAAAAGAAAAAGTGGCTGCTAACCGAAGACCCCGCCATCATCTTTGAGGATACGGCGGTTGGACGCATGAAAAAAGAAGTTTGGGACATGACGGAGGATCAGCTTGACAAAGAGTTGGAAGCATATGGCATTCCATCACCCTCCGAACTGGGCATTGCGGGCACCTATATTCAGAATACGCCGCGCGCCGATCAAATCAGAAAACGCCGCAATAACGATATTGTATTCGTCCCGATCGGCTGTACTGAGAATCACGGCATGCACGCGAACACAGGACTGGACACCTTCATGTGTACGCAGATCTTGGAAGGCGTACGTCGTTACACAAAAAAGCAGGGCCGTGAAATCAACCTTGCGTTTACGCCGCTGAACTATGGCGGACATCCATATCATCACATCGGTATGCCGGGTACGGTCATCATGCCGCAGGAAGCCGTGCAGGAGATGCTGATCTACACAATGCTCGGCCTGTGGAACGACGGCTACCGCAAGATTATCCTGTTGAACAATCACGGTCATCTATGGATGCTGGAGAGTGCGATTCAGGAATTCTGCAAACGCTATCAGCTGCCGGGTATTTTCCGCGTGATCGAATGGCATCGTGCGGTACGCGAATTCTTCTATCCTATCGACAGCGAACTGAGCCTCGACACACACTTTGTGCATGCTGATGAAGCGGAAACGTCCGTTGCGCTTTTGATGTTCAAGGAAATGATCAATATGGCGGAAGTTCAGGATTCATGGGGCGAATCACTGCTGCCGGACGGGCATTTCGACAAATCTGTCGATCCGTTCCGCCGCCCGAACCGCTGGAGCGAAGGCGAAGGGCAAAACGCCATCGAGCGTGCGGCAACGCCGGAGGGTGTGGTCGGCGCGCCGTCGACATCGGACGCGCGGAAAGCGAAGCGCCCGATCGTTGCGATTTTGAAATATCTGACGCTGCTTAACGATGAGATTTTGGACACTTACCCGGCAGGCAAGGTTCCGCCCGTTGAAAAGATTACACTGCGCAAGGAAGAGGAGATGGCTCCGTTCCTGAAAGAGCCGATGAGTGAAGGTTGGAAATCGATTGACGAACTGCCGCGCGTCGGCATCTTTGAGCATCTGTAAAGCTTTGACAACCTAGTACAAAATTTTGAAAGGGAAAAGAGTATGAAAGCAAAGATTGCGTTTTTGCATAAGCCGTTTGACCTGCGCGTTGAGGAAGTGGAAGTTCCCGCACTCAAGGAAAATCAAGTTCTTGTGCAGGTTGGCGCCTGCGGCATCTGCGGCTCTGATGTGGAGTGCTTTGAAGGTAATAGCAAGGAAGGCCGTTACGATATCGCGCCGTATACACCCGGCCATGAGTGGGGCGGCCGGATTGTTGACGTCGGAAGCTGCGTTGCCACGCTGAAAGCGGGCGATAAAGTCACGGGTGACTGCGTCATGGCCTGCGGCGTTTGCCGCAACTGCAAGGACGGCCTGATGCCGTCGGCCTGTTTGAACATGCGCGAGGCGGGCTTCCGCCCCGATTCTCCCGGCGGCATGGGCGAATACATGGTGATTGAAGAGCAGTACGTGCATAAGATTCCGGACGACTGGACGTATGCCGACGGCGCGTGGGTTGAGACATTCTCGATCGGCTACTTCGGCATCTGGGGTAACGGCGGCTATATCGATGCTTCGGATATCGCAATCATCATGGGATGCGGCCCGGTCGGTGTTTCCGCCGTTATGACCGCAAAGACCAGCGGTGCAAAGGTCATCGTTGTGGAACCGTTTGAAAAACGCCGTGAAATTGCCATGAGATACGGCGCGGATTACGTCGTCGATCCGACGAAGGTGAACCTGGTGGAAGAGATCAAGCGGCTGACCGACGGGCGCATGGGCACTATCGTCGTAGAAGCCTCCGGCAACGACAAGGCGATTGCATCGCTGTTTGAAGTTGCGGGCCACAGCGCGCGCGTCCGGCTGATTGGACACTCCATCGGCCGCAAAGTGCCGGTCGAAATCGGTAGGACGATTTGGAGCACGCTCTCCATCAGCGGCTCCGGCGGCACGAAAAACTTTGCGCAGCGCACAATCCGCTTTATGAGTGCGATTAAAAGCAAATACGATTTTGCGGCGCTTAACACGCACTATTATCCATTTGAGCAGCTGGACGAAGCGATGGACGTCGCATGCAAACTCAAGGCTGATGCGTTCAAGGTCATGCTGACTTTCGACGTTGACGAATAACCTCCTTTATTCTGCGTGCGGGCGGCCCAACAGGAAAGGCCGCCCGCGCCGGTTCCACTTATCGACAATCCGCCTGCGTTCGACGCAAAGAGGCCATTCAATTAAAATGAGGGAGATAAAAAGATGTTTCGTCCCAAACTATGTATGACCGTTGTGAAGCAACGCGGTTATGGCGCACCGTTTCTTTACGGAGGGAATCTGACCGAAGGGATTGCCGCGGCTCAAGATTTTGGCTATGATTGTGTTGAGCTGTATGTGCGCGCGCCGGAGGAACTGGAACTGCAAACCCTTCGAAAGGCGCTGAATCAAAGTGGGATGACAGTCAGCGCACTCGGCACGGGGCGCGTCTATGTGGACGATGGGCTGTCTCTGATCGATCCGGAGACGCGCGAACAGGCGCTCCGCAGACTCTCCGGATTTATCGATGCGGCGGCGGTACTCGGCGCAAAAGTCATCATCGGCTGTATGCGCGGGAATGTGCCGTCCCCGGAAAAAGGCGAAGAAAGTTTGTTGCTGCTTGGCGAAGCGATGTTGCGGGCGGATGAATATGCCGCAAGCAAAGGCGTTACGCTCTTGCTGGAGGCAATCAACCGTTATGAAAACAACTACCTTTGCAGTGTATATGATGTTGCGGACTTAATCCGGGCAAATGAACTGACCAACACGGGAATCCTTGCTGATCTGTTTCATATGAACATTGAAGAACGCGATATGATTGTGGCGATTCGCGACAATATCGATTTGATCCAATATGTGCACGTGGCAGATTCCAACCGTCTGTATCCCGGTGGCGGACATACGGACGTTCCCGCCGCACTCGCCGCGCTGAAAGCGGGTGGGTTTAGGGGTGAGATCAGCGCGGAATGCCTGCCGATTCCAAACGATGAAACAGCATCTGCGCTGTGGCTTGAAAACATGAAAGGGTATCTTTCCGAGTTATGACGAAGCGAACAAAAACCGTACCGGAACACACCGTCAGCATCAAAGACGTAGCAGCGCATGCCGGTGTGTCCATCTCTACGGTTTCCAATGTGCTTAACGGTACGAAGAGCGTCAGCGATGAACTCTGTCAACGCGTATTGGAAGCCGTTAAAGACCTGCATTACCATGCAAATACACTGGCCAAGGGGCTTAAAAGTGGAAAGACGAACACGCTTTGCGTTATCGTTCCGTCCATTGTGAGCGTCTTCTTCCCAAAGGTGTTGCGTGGAATGCAAACAGCTGCGGCCAAAAACGGTTTTTCACTCACAATTTTTGAAACGGGCGACGATTTCCAAAAAGAACGCGAAACCATCAGTATACTCCGGCGGCAGTATGTGGATGGCGTACTGTTATCGACCTGCTGCGATCCCAAAGAGAGCGCGGCATACATCGAGGAACTACGGCATCTGCACATCGGCGATAAGCGCGTGCCCGTCGTGTTTTATGAAGAAGCGCCGGACGACGGTGTGGATGCGGTCGTTGTGGACAATAAAAAAGCATCCTATAATGCGACGGCACACCTTCTGGAAATTGGATGCAAACGGATAGCATATATTGCGGGGCCGCAGCATCGCTTTATGATGGGCAAAAAACGATATGAAGGCTATCTGGCCGCACTGCGTGAAGCCGCACTGAAGCCGGACGAAACACTGTTGCGCGAAGGCGACTATACGCCGATCAGTGGATATGAACAGACGCGTGCACTATTGCTGGACGGCGGTGAAATGGACGCCGTTATGTGCGGCAACGATCAGATGGCAATCGGTGCGATTCGCGCACTTCGTGAGGCAGGATTGCGCGTGCCGGAAGATGTGGCTGTCATGGGCTTTGACAACAACTTCCCTGGTACACTGATCAGCCCGTCGCTTTCAACGATGTCCGTGCCGAAACAACGCATGGGGCAGGAAGCAGTGGAGCTGTTGCTTTGGCGCATTCAACAAGGAGAAAGCGCACCGACACGTATGATTGAACTGGACGCAAACCTCATTGTGCGACAGTCTACGGATACAAAGAGCGAAAGCGCCTGGGATCTTTACGACTGGTAAGTTTTATAAAAGTGATTTACAACTCCGCCTTTGGTCAAACAGACTGGGGCGGAGTTTTCGGTTCTTCCTTCAAAGATGGCGAAATAATTTCAGCGGCATTATCTTGTTAAAAGTTCAAGTGATGACGTGCGTTGTTAGCACTCTAACGAGACGAGTGCTAAAGTTTACATTTGCATTACAATTCCTCTGTTTTTTTGTAAAAATGATTTCGTATGATACAAGTGTTCCGAAAAGGAAGCGCCTTTTACAAACGGCGAAGCCTGATACCCGCGCAATGGAATGGCGCAATATTTTATCAATCATTTTTCCAAAGGAGGAATAGATTATGTTTGAACTCGTACCGTATGGCAGAAAGCGTAACTTGACTTGGTATAACCCGTTTGAAGACTTGGATGACATGCAGCGTCGCCTCTTTGGGGAAACCACAATTACCGACTTTAAAACGGACATTCGCGACAGTGGTGAAAACTATCTCCTGGAGGCCGATTTGCCCGGATTTAAGAAGGAAGACATTGCCGTCGAAATCGAAGGCGACACACTGACGATTCGTGCAGAGCGTTCCGAGGAGAAGGAAGAAAAGGACGGCAAAGGCAATTTCGTGAAACGCGAACGCAGCTACGGCAGCTTCAGCCGTTCTTTCGATATGACCGGCATCCGCACCGAGGATGTTTCGGCCGCGTATGAAGACGGCGTGCTCAAGCTGACCCTGCCGAAGAAGCAGGAGACGCTTCCTACCTCCCGTAAACTGGACATCGCATAAGCGAACATAGCGGAGAATGCCCCCTGGTTACGAGGCCACCTGTTAAACGGGTGGCCTTGACCGACCCCAAAAGGCAATATCGCACCATCTTGTGAAAAACGATTGACAATGGTGTGTGATTTATAACAATATGATAGTAACGAAGAGAAAGGAGACGAACGAAAATGACAGTATACGATTTTACGGTAAAAGACATGTCCGGCAACGACGTGTCGTTGTCACAATACAAAGGTAAGGTTCTCCTGATCGTAAATACGGCAACCGGATGCGGATTTACGCCACAGTATGAAGGACTGCAGAAACTCTATGACACACATAAGGACAAAGGACTGGAGATTCTCGATTTTCCCTGTAACCAGTTTGCAAACCAGGCGCCGGGAACGATCGATGAAATCAACAGCTTCTGCACGCTCAACTATGGCACGACGTTCCCGCGATTTGCAAAGGTCGATGTGAACGGAGCAAGCGAAAGCCCGCTGTATACATATCTGAAAAAGCAGAAGAAAGGAACACTCGGTGCGCGGATCAAATGGAATTTCACAAAATTCCTGATCGATCGCGAAGGCAATGTCGTTCAACGCTATGCACCGGCGGATACACCGGAGAGCATTGAAAAGGACATCGTTACGCTGCTGTAGTTCCCTGAATGATAAAGACGAATAGCAATCAAGCGCCCGCGCAGTTACTGCGCGGGCGCTTTTATGTTCGCGTTCGAGTCAGTCAAGTATCTCACCGTCGGTGCCGATCGTTACAACCTGCCAGGGAATCATCTTTCCGCTGTTAATCAACGCCGTCTTGACTGCGTGCTCCATGCCGCCGCAGCAGGGAACTTCCATACGCACCACCATAACGCTCTTGATATCGTTTTTGCGGAAAATCTCTGTGAGTTTTCGGAATAATCCGTCATATCCAGCTTGGGGCATCCAATCAGCGTTACATGGTTCTTGATAAACCGTTCATGGAAATCACCGCGCGCATAGGCGGTGCAATCCGCTGCAATCAGAAGCTTTGCACCGTTGAAATACGGCGCGTTGACTGGAGCCAGCTTGATTTGAACCGGCCATTGACGCAAGCGCGACGGTGACTCATGCGAAGAGCAATTGCAGCTTTCCTGACGTGGTGCGTCTTCGCGCTCGATGCGGCGGGAGTGCGTGCCCGGGCATCCGCAAGCCAACGTTTCGCATTCGTTCGCACTTGCCTTGCTTGCCTGAACGGCCGCTTCGTCGTAAGCGGCGGCTTCGCGCTCGACAAACGTGATTGCACCGGTTGGACACGTCGGCAGGCAGTCACCAAGGCCGTCGCAATAATCGTCGCGCAGCAACTTTGCTTTGCCGTTGACCATGCCGATTGCGCCTTCGTGGCAGGCGGAAGCACATGCGCCGCAGCCGTTACACTTTTCTTCGTCGATCTGAATGATTTTCCGGATCATATTATTATTTTCCTTTCGGTTTGCTTTTATTTGACTTTATGTGCACATTATAATATGTTATAAATAACAAATCCGTTGGATATGCAACGATAAGCACATAAATTCAGGAGAGGGATGCGAAAATGAATCCGTCATACAGCTTTTTAAGAAAGACATTACTGTTTCGCGGAACAACGGAGGATGAGTTGCCGCAGCTTCTGGATTGCCTTGCGCCAACGTATCGCGACTTTAAAAAGAACGAAATGATCTTGCGCCAGGGCGAGGATGTTTCGGCGGTAGGACTTGTGCTATCCGGCAGGGTGCAGATCATTGAGGAGGACTTTTGGGGAAACCGAAGCATTCTTGCAGATGCGTGGCCGGGCGACATGTTTGCTGAGGCATATGCGTTTTTGCCGGGTGAATTGTTGCGCGTCAGCGTCGTCGCGGCCGAGCCGAGCAACGTTATGATGCTCGACGGCAGGCGCATGCTGGAGGTTTGCTCGTCCGCATGCCGCTTTCACACACGGCTTGTGCAAAACATATTGGCTGAAAGCGCGCGAAAAAACCTTGCGCTGACGCGAAAGGTATCCCACATGTCCAAACGGACGACGCGAAACAAGCTACTGTCCTATCTTTCCAGTCAGTCGCTTGCGGCGGGGAGCGATTCGTTCGATATTCCGTTCAACCGTCAACAGCTGGCGGATTATCTTGGCGTAGATAGAAGCGCAATGAGCAACGAGCTTTGCAAAATGCGAGACGACGGCCTGCTGGAATTTGAGCGCCACCATTTTCGTTTGAAAAGTGAGATTTCGATTTGAAACAAGTGAGTAAACATATAGAATATCGAACGCTGTGCATGGAAGAAATTGATCCAGCGCTGTTTGATGCGTTTGAGCGACATCAGAACGTCACCCGATGCTGGCGAAAGGAAAACGGCGAATGGTGTATTCGCGATATTATGTTTGAGGAACACTGGGGAAGCGCGGAACATAAAGTGCTCTGTCAGCATTTGGAAAGAACAATCCAAACCGGCGGCGTGGTATTTGGTGCGTTAATCGATGGAGAGTTAAAAGGCTTTGCCGCGGTGACTAACGGATTGTTCGGGAAAAATAAAGAGTACATCGACATGCCGGCTCTGCACGTTTCCGAAGAATCGCGCGGCATGGGCATCGGAAAAACGCTGTTTCTGCTTGCCGCGGATTGGGCGAAAAAACAGGGTGCAAAAAAGCTCTATATCTCCGGCCATTCCGCCGTGGAAACGCAGGCGTTCTATTGTGCGGTGGGGTGCGTAGAAGCAACCGAGTACAGCGAAAAGCACGTTGAGGCGGAGCCTTGCGATTGTCAGCTGGAATATATTTTATAATCAAAAAAGCCTTGTGCAAAGTAAAATTGCACAAGGCTTTTTCATATACAGTTACATCGTATATAGGTAGATTGAAATAAACTGTAAAATGCTGCCGACGAGCACAAATATGTGAAACATGCAATGGAACCAACGCTTTTTTGAGCCGATTCCATATAGAACCGCGCCGATGGTATAGGCAAGCCCTCCGGAAAGCAACAGCCAGAAACCGGCGGGTGTCAACGCACGGATTGCATAGGGAAAGACGAACACGATACCCCAGCCCATTAGAATATAGCAAACCATCGAGAAGATGCGAAACTCCTTGAGGTCGATTGCAGTGAGCGTTACGGCCAGCGCGGTAAGCGCCCACTCAACGCCGAAGAAAACCCAGGCCAGAACGGGATAGAGCGGACGGATGGCGCAAAGCAAAATCGGCGTATAGGTACCGGCGATCATGAAGTAAATGGAACAGTGATCGAGCACCTGCAAAACTTTTTTGCCGAGTGACGGCTTGAGCCCGTGATAGATGCTCGACATGCAGTACAGCACAACCATCGTGACGCCATAAACTGCGCCGGTCACAATTCCCCATACATTGCCGGAGATTGCGGCTTTGATCACGCAGAGCGCCAGCGCGATGACGGCGAACGCACCGCCTGCGATATGCGAGACCATGTTGAAGATCTCTTCGCCTCTCGTATAGTTCGGCAGTTCCCGGTCGGCAAGTTTAATGCGCATAGGATTCTCACTTTCTCCGCTTGGTTTAAACGTGAATCAGTATACCGCACTTTGCATTCTCTGGCAACGATACAACAACCACAAAACACACCCGAAAGCAATCTTCGGGTGTGTTTTGACTATGTTGAGAGATTAGTTTTTTGCGCACATTTCGCGCACTTCATCCTCATGGCCAAAGAGTGCGCATGCGCCGTCGTGATGCTCTTTTAACAATTCGCTTGCGCGCAAACGAACAAAAAGAGGCGAATTCAGCGCATCGAGAAGCGAAACGTCTTGAATGCTGGTGTCCGACACCGGGGAGAACGGACAGGGTTCCGCACCACCATATGGATTGATGTGGAAAAAGCCGCGCCCGGCGGCAAGGCATCCACCCGCGAACTGTTCGTCTCCCGGAAACGAAACGTAAACCATTCCATCCTGCTTTGTGCGCAATTCGGCCAGCCGATCTGCAAGAAGCGTCTGATCGACTTCGCCAGGTGCGAGGGATTCCGTGCCTGGATCGGCGGGCACATAGTCTACATAAAAAGCGATTTTGCAGCCGTTTTCTTTTAGCGCACTTAAAAACTTGTCGCTTGTGACCGTTTTGAGATTTGCCGTGGTCAGCGTTATGGATGCGCCGAAAAAGATACCGCGCTGCTTCAGCGCGCGCATGCTTTCATGAAGCGCGTCATACGTGCCGTCCCCGCGGCGGGCGTCTGTCTGCTCTTGATCACCTTCAATGCTGACAATTGGCACGAGGTTGCGATTTTGATCGAGAAGCTCGATGAGTTCTTCGTCCAACACAGTGCCATTTGTAAAAACTGGGAACAGGATGTTTCTGTGCGCTGCTGCGCGTTCGATCACACCACGCCGCAGCATTGGTTCGCCACCGGCGAGCAATACGAAGGAAACGCCGATTTTGGCCGCTTGTGCAAAAACGTCGTCCCACTGCTTTTCGGTCAGCTGGCCATTGTCGCCGGAATCGTTGCAAAGATGGTTTGCGCGTGCATAACAGCCCGCACAATGAAGATTGCAGCGATTGGTGATGCTGGCAATCAAAAAGGAGGGTACGTGCCGTCCTTCTGTTGCGTGCTGTGCACGTTTTTTTGCGGCACGCTTCGCAGACGCCGCATATTGCAGCAAAAATGCGGATTCTTTCGGGTTTTTCAGGGCGGCTTTCATAGCGTCGGAGACGATGCTCTCCACGCCGTCGGTCAAATATTGGTCAAGATTGAAGTCACTGTTCATATTTATATCTCCCGCAAACATGCATAACAAGCTAAAGCGGATACTATCAGAACGCCCCTCGAAATACAAGCACCGACCGGTAGACCTTAAAAAAGTTAAATAAACCAGTGGTTGATATTGACGGGGGTACAAATGCATGCTATAGTCGAAAATGAACTCAAATCCAAATTAGAATACAAAAAAACATCCTATACGTTCAAAAAAGGAGTTGGCGAAATGCAAACGCAGAAAAAAGAAGAAGCGGTACGCATCGTAAAATTCGTGCTGTTTTCCGCTTCGGCGGGTGCTATTGAAGCACTTACGTTTACATTGCTAAACGAAATGATCGGGTGGCCGTATTGGCCTTGCTATTTAACCGCGCTGATACTCAGTGTTATTTGGAACTTTACGCTCAACCGTGAATTTACGTTTAAGTCTGCGAATAATGTACCACTTGCAATGCTTAAAGTCGCCGGTTATTATGCTGTGTTCGCGCCGTTATCTACGCTGTGGGGTAATGCGTTGACCAACATTGGCTGGAACGAATATATCGTGCTGTTTGGCACAATGCTGATCAACTTAACGACAGAATTTTTGTTTGACCGGCTTGTTGTGTTCCGCGACAGCATCGATTCGAATGCAAGAGCACAGCGAAAAGCGCTTGCTGTCGAAGAAGATGGAATGAAAGAGGAGGAAATTTCGTGAGCGAACGGAAAAGAATGAAAACGCGCAAGGCAATTTTACACGCGGCAAAGGGATTATATGAAAAATATGGCGTCGGCAGTGTTCCGTTCGACGACATTGCACAGGCGGCGGGTGTTTGCAGAACGACCGTGTTCAACCATTTTGCCGATGCGGGCGAATTGCAAACGGCGATTGCGGTGGCGGAAATCGGCGAGCTGATCGATTTTTGCGAGCACTCGGAGTTAAAAGGCTTAAAACTGATCGTCGCGCTGTTCAACCAACTGATTGCCGATACGGTGAACTATCCGCGCGTTATGGTTCGTCTGACCAACGCCACCATCCTTGGAGGCGAGGGTGGGCGTGTCGGCGAAATCGAGCGATTGATTGCGCGACATTACAGCATAGAATTTGGCACGTTTGCGTCAGATGCACCGGTTTCGGCGGAACTGCTTGCGCAGATGACCATGGGACTGTACTACGGTCAGGTCAACCATCTGCTTGCACACGGCCTGCAGTTTGACGCGGAAAGCATGCGCAGCGACATGCACGCAATGTTGAAGCATCTGCTTCGGCTGGAGACGCTGCCGGAATAGGCACAAACTGATAAAAGAGATAAACACGACATTGGGAAAATTCATACCGTGTCAATACATACAAAAGGGAGGACAACCACATGACAAATTGCGGAATCAGCCGTTGGGACGATCCAAAAGAGATCAACGACAGGCTGAAAAAACTGACGGATACAACAATTTACGAAATCTCCAGCGAATATTACGAAAACAGCGTTTTGAAGTACTTTGATGAACAGTGCAAGCAGTCACGCGCGGTTTTTGAAGAGGCAAAGGACTTCATTCCCGGCGGCGTTCAGCATAACCTTGCGTTTAATAAACCGTTTCCGATTTGCATCAAGGCGGCGAACGGCGCGTACCTTTACGACGCCGACGATAATCGTTATATCGACTTTTTACAGGCGGGCGGCCCGACCATTCTCGGCAGCAACTATGAAGCAGTGAGAACCGCCGTGATCGAGCTACTCAACAACTGTGGTCCCGTTACAGGACTTCTGCACGAGGCGGAGCTTTTAATTGCAAAAGAAATTCACAAGCATATGCCTGCGGTCGAGATGTTCCGCATGCTCGGCAGCGGCACGGAGGCCGTCATGGCGTCGCTGCGCATTGCGCGGATCGCGACCGGCAACAAGCGGATCATCAAGATTGGCGGCGGATACCACGGCTGGTCGGATCAGATGGTATATGGCCTGAAGATTCCAGGCAGTCGCGCCCTCCTGGAGTCACATGGAATTCCACACGCATGTTATGCGCAGACCGATGAAGTTCGTCCGAACGACCTTGAGATGTTGGAGCGCATGCTCCGGCGCAATCGCCTCAAAGGCGGTACGGCAGCTGTCATCGTCGAGCCAGTCGGTCCAGAGAGCGGAACGCGTCCCGTGGCGCAGGCGTACAACGCGAATGTGCGCGCTCTCTGTGACAAATACGGCGCGCTGTTGATCTTCGACGAAGTCGTTACCGGATTCCGCATCGCGCTTGGCGGTGCACAAGGTTATTTCGGTATTGTACCGGATTTGACCGTGTTCGGCAAAATTGTTGCGGGCGGTTATCCGGCGGCGGGGGGCGTCGGCGGCAAACGCGAATATGCGTCGCTCATGGCGGCCGGCGTAGCAACCGGCAAACACCGCGCATATGTCGGCGGCACATTAGCGGCCAACCCGCTGTCTTCTCTGGCCGGTTATACCGCCATCCGCGAAATCGAGCGCACGAACGCCTGCGAAATCGCCGGTAAACAGGGCGACAAACTGACCGACGGGCTAAAGAAACTCATTGAACAATACGACCTGCCGTTTGTGGCTTACAATCAGGGATCGATCGTCCATCTTGAGTGCACGGGAGCGATGAGCTTCGACTACTCGTCCATGAGCTTTGTTAAATCCGCAATTGGATTACTGCGCAACAAAGACATGATGACGCGCAGAAAGGAATCCATGGAGCGCATGGGCGCGGCATACATGGCAAACGGCATCGTAACGCTTGCGGGCAGTCGCCTGTATACGTCACTGGCGGACACCGACGAGGTGATTGCCGACGCACTGGAACGTTTTGAAACCGTATTTAAGCAGGTTAAGGACACCGGCAACAGATAAAAAACAGGAGGATGGCAGATGGACCGCTATATTCTTGCGCACGATATTGGAACCAGCTCCGACAAAGCGGTGCTGGTCCGCTTTGACGGCAGCATCCGCGCCACGGCGAGCGCGCCGTACCCGACGCATTATCCCAACCCGGCCTGGGTCGAACAGGACCCGACTGATTACTGGAAAGCTGTTTGCGAAACGAGCCGTCGTGTTGTGGAGGACAACGCAATCCCGCCGGAAAGCATCGCGGGCATTGTGTTTTCCACACAGGCGCAGGGTGTCATTCCCGTCGACGGCACCGGAAAGGTTCTCTACCCGAACATCACCTGGGTGGACGGACGCGCAGAGAAGCAGGCGCAGGATATCATGAAAAAAGTTGGCGGCAAGCAGATATTTACCATGATTGCAGGCACGCCGATTATGGGAAAAGACTGCATCGCCAAGATTATTTGGCTCAAGCAGGAACGCCCGGAGGTCTATCAAAACGCACGCTACATCCTTGATGTAAACGGATATCTCAAATTCCGTTGTACGGATAGAATGGTCACTGAGCTTTCCGGCGCGTCCGGCTATGGTTTCGATTTGAAAAAGAAAACCTGGCTGAGTGTTTTGCCCATGGCGGGGATCGACATGGAGAAGCTTCCCCCGCTTGTGAAGAGCACCGACAACGTCGGCGGACTGACGGAGCAGGCGGCAAAAGAGACGGGACTTCTCGCCGGTACTCCGGTGTTCGGCGGATGTGACGACGTACAGGCTGCGGCGGTCGGCTCCGGTCAGCAAAGCGACGGAGACGTACACGTCTATCTCGGTACGTCGGCCTGGGTGGCGGCCTCCACCCGCACGCAGGATAAGTTTAGACACGGTGCGGCAGCGATTCAGAGCGCCGACCCGGAGATGAATTTGATTGCTGGGATTACGGAATCCGCTGGAGCAAATATCGAATGGATTCGCGACCAGTTTTTCCGCCATGAAAAAGAACAATACGGCAACGGCGTGTTCAATTACATGGATGAAGTGATTGCAACGGTTCCGCCGGGAAGCGATGGGCTCATCTGCACGCCATGGATGCTAGGCGAACGTTGCCCGGTATCCAGCACAACCACGCGGGCGACGCTGTTTAATATTACGATGGTGCATACGCGAGAGCATCTGATGCGCGCGGTCTATGAAGGTATTTCCTATAATATTCGTTGGATTCTGCAAAACTTCCGTGCGGATTACGGGTTTGCGTGTGAAGACATTCGTATCATCGGTGGCGGCGCGCTGGACAAAGGCTGGATGCAGATTCTGTCCGACATAACAGGCTGCAGCATTCATGTCGTGGAGAACCCGCGTAATGCCGGCGCTGTCGGTGCGGCAGTCGTTGCATTGATCGGACTTGGAGAACTACCGGACTTTGCGTCGGCAAAGAGTTTTGTGCACGTCAATGCAACGTTCCGACCAAATGAAGCGAACAAAGCCGTCTATGATGAACTGTTTGGGCAGTATCAGCAGCTTTATCGTTCGCTTTCCGGTGTTTACAAATCTGCGAATGGCAAACGCTTTACCGAGGAGGCAACAAAAAACTAATGGAAGCAAACACAGCAAAGATATTTTTGGATATTGCCGCGCAGCTGCGGCACGAAGGATTGCTTGGCGCGGGTGACGAAACGGTTGCCGTGGCGCTCCGCGCAGACAACGCGAGCTATTATTATGCAGAACTTAAAGGTGATGTCGATGCAAACGATATATTGGCGCAGGAGCGCGCCATCAGCATGGGAAATGATCCGATGTCAGTTGTGTTTCTGCAGAAGCCAGACGTCACGACCGTTTTGATTCTGTCGGGCGTTTACGCGCTGAAAGCATCCCAAACGCTAAAAAAATTGACCGCAGAGCTGGACGATATGGCGCAGATCGTCGGATTGACAGCACGCGTGGCCAAAGACGATTCGCCACCTGAGCTGAAAAAAAGCTTGCACGGTCGCAACAGCTGCTTTGTGAAGGGACACGGCATGCTGACGACCGGTCGCTCGGTTACGGAAGCAATTACGGGTGCGATCTTGCTTGAAAAGGCAGCGATGACGCATTTACTGGCAAAAAAAATCGGCGGAGCAAAGCGTGTACCGTTTTTTTCGGCTGCATTGATGCATTTCGTGTACCAGAAAAAGTATTCAAAGATCAACCTTACAGATGAGGCATCACGCAGACATGGAAACGAACGAAAAGAAGCAAATGCTGCCGACTGGACAGAGCGTGAGGGCAATTTGCGGCAACAAATTGTTGACTACGGAAAGCGTTTGATGGACGAGGGCCTTGTGCAGGGTACGTGGGGGAATCTTGCCGTGCGGCTGGACGAGACGTATATGCTGGTAACCCCCAGCGGATTGGATTACCGCACACTAACACCGGGCGACATCGTGAAAGTCGAGATGGAAACACTGGAATACGGTAACCAGCGCAAACCCACCAGCGAAAAGCGGATGCACCGCGACCTGTTTGCGGCAAGAGTGGACGTCGGTGCGGTTATCCATACGCACGCACGGAACTGCGGCGTATTTGCCGCCGCAAGAAAATCCATCTGCTGTGTTTCGGATGAATTGCGGGGTCTGATTGGCGATGAAATACGTTGCGCACCGCATGCGCTGCCTTCGACTCAAAAGCTGTCCAAGGTTTCTCTTGAAGCGCTTGGCAGCCGCAACGCTTGTCTTTTGATGAATCACGGCGTCATTTGCTGCGGAAAAGATTTGCAGCAGGCTTATGAGGCATGCAGAGCCTCCGAGCAAGCAGCCAAAGAACAGCTTGATTTGTAAACCGCATAATTCCGTATATGAATGTGTATTGTTGATAACAAAAGGGCTTCGATGATTTCATCAAAGCCCTTTGCAGTGCCGTTTGGCGTATGTTATTTTAGATTTTTTGCTTCTTCGGCGGTGCAGCCGAGCACGACCGGTGTGGAGCGATAACCGACGCCCATCCGATCGATGCCCATATCGATCAGCTGGAAGAAGTGTTCGCGCGTGCGGATGCCACCGGAACCTTTGACCTTGCAGCGGCCGTCGACACGCTTCAGCATAGCTTCGGTCAGTTCGGGCGTTGCGCCCACGGAGGTTCCGCCCGTATAAAATCCGGTGGAAGTCTTTACAAAGTCCGCACCGGCCTCAATGGCAACGTCGCAAGCCTTTAGGACCTCTTCAAGCTGGAGTGCGTCGGTTTCGAAGATGACTTTGACCGCGGTGCCGTATTTATGGCAAACGTCGCATACGGCCTTGATGTCCGCGCCGACTTCCGTCCACTTGCCGCTGCGGATCCAGCCGTAGTTGGAGACGATGTCCAGCTCGTAAATATCGCCGCGCTTGCAGTATGATTCCGCCTGCAAAACCTTGCTTTCCGTGGTGGAAAGACCAAAGGGAAAATCGCAGACGATGCAAATTTTTGTATCGGTATTTTTGCAGAGTTCTGCCGCAATGTCCAGGGAAGCAGGGTTGATGCAGACCGTTGCGCAGCCGAAATCAATGCCTTCCTGAATGTACTTTTTGATGTCCGCCTGCGTAAACTCCGGCTTGAGGACGGACTGGTCGATATAGCGCGCCAATTCGCGGACGCTCATCTCACTGGCCTTTTTTGTTGGTTTCATAATTTGCCTCCGGTTTCTATAAATTACAGATTTTGAATATTGATCCGTTCATGATTTACTCCAGGTTTCCCGCATCCCACCGCTTTAAAAAGCTGCGGACTTCTTCAAGATTTGGGCTGTGGCAGGCACGCACGTAATATCCCGATGTAGCGGTGCCAAGCAAAAGACATTGCTCCGGCGTCAGATTTTGCAGATAACCGTAAACAAACCCGGCGTTGAAATTATCACCGGCACCGGTCGTTAATTTCGGGTTTGCACAATAGGGACCTTTTACCGTAAAATAGATGTTGTCGACAACGCATGCCGCGCAGTCCACAGGGTGAATAACAAGGCAGTCGACAGAGAGCGCACCGTACAGAAAACCGGCAAGCTCTTCAAGCGGATGATCGCGATAACTTTGTATCGGGCTTCCAAGTGCTTCCGCAATTTCGCAGGCTTCCTTTTTGTTCAACCCGAGAATCGTGTGGAATCCGCATTCGTGGAACGCTTTGATTTTATCCAGCGCCTCCAGCAGATCCTCCTGTGTGCGTTTTTCTGGATCAGCGAGGTCGAAAAAGAGCACTTTACCGCTTTTGTCCTGCGTTTTCATCGCGGGTACGGCTTCGGCAAGGATGCCGTTCCAAAGAGTGGTCATATGCGGCAGCATGGTCCAGTTGTTAAAGCTGATGAGGTCGGAACTGTCCATGTAATCCACAAACGCGTCAAGACCGACGCGTTCCAGTACGGAATCCCAGCTGACGTCGTTGAGCGCAAAGAGTTTGGAGCGGATGATCTTTCCGTCCGAAAATTCCATTGCATCCGTTCTGCCGGGATCAGCAATCCCGATGACGGTACTGCCGTCCGCAAGCGAGGAGAACACCGGATCGATTGCATCTTTGCCGACACTGCCGATATATGTAATGCCTGCACCGAAACGCTTGAGGGAATTTGCAAAAATCGGCCCGTTGCCGCCAAGCTTTTTATCGACGGTGACGATCTCTATATTGATGCTCAACCCGGACCCGTCGGCAATGCGTTTGCCATATTCCGTCAGGGTTGCGATTCGCGAATAATGATCCGCGTCAAAACGCCGGTCGACCGTATGCACGACTTCGTCGACAAAACCGTCGAATCCGCAAAAGCACGAGACCTGCCGGACACAAGAAAGTACGTCCGCCAACTGATTTTTCATTGCAGAATACCTCAAATCGTGTATAATAATATGGTTAGGCAATACGTCGGTCCAATTGATAATTCATGGAGCTGGACATATTCAAGAAATTGTATGATACAATTATAAAATGCATCTGAGGACTTGTCAAGCGGACTGCGAATTCAGTCGTCGTTCGACACATCGGGGGAAGCTTATGAACTGGAATGATTTGGAAATTATATGGAGCGATGACGCGCCCGTATACCTGCAGCTGGCGAATTATTTTGGTGCGATGATCTCCAACGGAGAGCTGAAGGAGGGCGACGCTCTCCCGACGGAAACCGCGCTTTGCAAAATACTCGGCATCAGCCGGTCGACTGTTCGACAGGCGTTTCAACTGCTGGAGGATGAAGGCGTAATCGTCCGAAAAAAACGGGTTGGCACGCATGTCTGCAAACCTAAGCTGAAGCGCAATCTTAACAATCTTTATAACTTCACGACCGAAATGCATGCGCTGGGTCTTGCGCCGAGCTCCCGCATCCTTTCGTTTTCCACCATGCATCCGCCAACGAAGATTGCTGAGACACTGAACCTCACGCAAGGGGAGACAGTGTTCCGCATTGAACGTCTCCGCTTGGCCGACGACGAGCCGCTGCTGCTGGAAACAGCATACATTCCGACAAACATATGCCCGGGACTGGTGCGCGAACAACTCAACGATTCGCTGTACGCTACCATCAGCGATCTCTCCGGCGCGGCGCCGATGGAGGCGATTGAAACTTATGAGGCGATTACGCTGATGAAACGCGAAGCGGAACTGTTGAATGTGCGCGCGAGTGAGCCTGCGCTGCGGATTCAGCGCATCTCAAAAAACACAGCCGGCCAAATTTTCGAGTACTGCATTGAACTGGCGCGCGGTGATCGGAATAAGTACCAAATCGTACTGAAGAATTCCGGAATTCAGTATTCACGCGTTCTTTAGTACAAAACCCAGCAAAACAACATGTTTTCCGCAGGATAAATCCCTGCGGATTTTTTCTTTTTCCGGAAACGTTTTGCATGCAGATTTTATACAAGAGGCTTTGCTTCACATAAAATTCACATTCCAGAGTATAGAAAGACATGATGTGGAAGAATCGTTACAGAAAAGGCTGTTATATTGTTTGATACATATATAAATAGGCGGTATAATACTAGTGAAGAAAGGAGGTGGAGAAAGATGCTGAAAATGAACGTATGTAATTTGGACCGCTTCTTTGAAGTAGTCAACCAGTGCGAAAATCCAGTGAAGCTGGTCGTACCCGACGGGAATTCCGAAGAGCTTCGCGGTAACGTATTTGTTCAGGACTTACTGATCGGGATGCGGAACGGAATCACACAACTGTCCATCGAAGCCGATCCCGGCGACGATACGATGAGACTGATTCGGTTCATGATGGAAGACGGGAAGGACCTCGGCGAATGCCATGGCTCTTCGCTTTTAGATGTGGCGTAAAGGAAAGCACGATGTTTTGCAAGCTTTTTGCGCCACCGTGTAAACCGGACTTCCAATTGAGCCAGACATCGTAAAGACGAAAGAGCCTGCGCAGTCCCGCGGGCTTTTTTCTTTTTTGGCATTTTTGGTTACCGGATCATCCGCCGATCTGTACGTCAAGTCCCGCCCGGCGTAAAACTTCTGCAAAAGCGCTTACGTCCTCGTCGCGCATTTGTGCGACGCCATCGAACGCATACGGAAGATTGAACCGGTCATATTTGCTTTCGCCGAGCTGGTGAAACGGAAGTAGCTGTACTTGATTTGCACCGATTTTTACCAGTGTATCCGCAAACCCTTGATAATCGTCTGCGCTGTTATTGAAACCGGGAATGACCGGAATGCGGATTACGACCGGCGTTTTTGACTTGGTCGCCGCGGCAATATTTTTTAAAATCAGCACATTTCCGACGCCGGTCCCGGCGCGATGTTTTGCATCGTTATAGTGTTTTAAATCAATATACGCAAAATCGACACGTTCCAGCACACGTAAAAACACATCCTCCTGCACACACGCGGCTGTTTCAATTGCCACGTTTATGCCCTCTTTATGCAGAGCGTCGGTGAGCGCAAGCACGAATTCCGGCTGAAGCAGCGCTTCTCCACCGGTTAGGGTGACGCCACCGCCGCTGGTGTCGTAGAACGGTTTGTCTTTTACGAGTTCGGCAACAAGCTCATCAACCGTATATGCGCGCGCCGTTTCGCCAGAGAACGGCTCCATTGGTTGAGATTCCGGGTTGGAGCACCACTTGCACCGTAAATTGCAACCCTGAAAAAACACGTCTGTGCGGATACCCGCGCCGTCGTGTATGGAAAACTTTTGAATATTGAACACCAAGGCAGTCGACATAATCTATTTTATCCCTCTCAATTCGCGTTCATTATAGAGAAAATTCACTCAAAAGTAAATAGAATACTTACAAAAGAAAGCAAATTAGCTTGCGAAAAGAATTTGCGCGTTGACAAGTATGGATTCACTTTCTAAAATGAGGTGAAAGTAGATTGTTATATATTTCAGCAAAACGGAGGAATGCGCACCATGAATCGACCGCTAAGAATCGGGATTATCGGAACAAGTTTTGTGAGCGATTGGATATGCGAGGCAGTGCGCAGCACGGACGTTTGTGAAATTGCAGCAGTGTTCTCTCGCGACGAATCACGCGGTAAAGCGTTCGCCGAAAAACAGGGGATTCCGCTTTGGTTCAGCGACGAGCTCGCGTTTCTGGACAGCGCGGAGATCGACGCGGTGTATGTGGCAAGCCCGAATTTGGCGCATTACCGTCAAGCGATGAATGCGCTTGACCACGGCAAGCACGTTTTGTGTGAAAAGCCTCTGGCAATCACGGCAAGGCAGGCCGAGCGGATGATTGCATGCGCACGGGAAAAGCGTTTGACGTTGATGGAAGCGATACGCCCGGTGTACGATCCGTTCTTGCAGGTTGTCAGAGAGAATTTACCACGCGTCGGCCGTGTCCGCAGGGCTTCGTTCGAGTTTTGCCAGTATTCTTCGCGTTACGACCGATTTAAGGCAGGCGAACAGCCGAACGTGTTTTGTGCGGAGCTTGGCAACGCGGCGTTGATGGATCTTGCCGTATATTGCCTGCACTGCTGCGTGGCGCTGTTTGGTATGCCAATCTCCCTGCATGCGGGCGCGTCGTTTTTACCGAACGGCACGGAGGCGGCAGGAACGGTCCTGTTGGACTATGGCGATATGCAGGCGACGGTGACTTATTCCAAGGTAACTGACTCAATTTGTCCGAGCCTGATTCAGGGCGAGGACGGCACACTGGCGTTCGACACGCTCAATCAACCGAGCTATGTGAAATTGCACCATCACGATAAACATATCGAACAGCTGCCGTTCACTCCCGTGACAAATAATATGGTGCATGAATTGAAAGAATTTGCCCGCGTTGTATCTTCCGGCGAATCGACCATGAACTACGATGAACAGAGCCTTCGTGTGATGCAGTTACTTGACGCTGTGCGCAAGCAGACGGGCATCAATTTTGGTCAATGCGAATTACTTGACTAACATTTACCAAACAAAAAAGCGCTCATCTGAGCGCTTTTTTAGTGCAATGCATTTTACTCGTAATCCGCAAACAGAACCGCCGTTGCGGAATTACAGGGCGTGCGTTCGACCTCCGTGAGCTTGCCGTTATCCTGGTCAATATTATAGAGGATCAGCTCGTTGGAATCCTGAAATCCACAGAGCAGAGATTTTCCGTCTGGCGTGATATTGAAGTCGCGCGGGGTGCGTCCGCCCGCCAGCTGGATGGAAAGCGGCGTGAGCGTACCATCGCTGTGAACACGATAGCTTGCAATGCTGTCGTGTCCGCGATTGGAAGCATAGAGCAATTTCCCGTTGGGATGCAGTTTGATGCAGGCGGCGATGGTGTCCGCAACGCATTCGTTCGGCAGGGTCGACATGGTTTGCAGCAGCTTTGCTCGGCCTGTTTCGCCGTCATAGGAAAAAACGCAGACCGTGTTGCCCAGTTCGGTGACGAGATAGAGAAATTTTCCACTTTTATCAAATACAAACTGGCGCGGACCGTCACCCGGAGAAAGCTCAATTGCCGGCGCGGCATCCGGCGTCAGGCATCCGGTTTCCCAGTTGATGCCGTACACGAAGATTTTATCCAGACCGAGATCGGCGACGAGCACGTGCTTGTTTTGCGGGTCCGGCGTTACCTGGTGGACGTGTGGCGCCTCCTGCCGCTCAGGATTCGCGCCATGGCCGTAATGCTGAATGAAGCACGACGGCGTTGAGAGACTGCCGTCCGGTAAAATGGGTAATATGGAAAGGCTGCCACCGGTGAAATTAGCGACCAGCAGGTGCTTCCCCTCGGGACCAATACACAGATAGCAAGCGTTTGCGCCGCCGGTCATGCGGCGGCTTAAAAGAGTCAGTTCGCCGCTTTCCGGGTCTACCCGATGGGCCGAAACCGCGGCGGACGGTTCGTCGTGATATTCTGTGAGTTCGTTGACGGAATAAAGATACCGCTTGTCCGCGCTGAGCGCAAGGTAGGTCGGGTTCGGTTTTCCCGCCGAAGACAGGCGGATCAGATGCCCGGCTTCGTCCATGCGAAAGACCGTAATACCGTCTCCACTTCCGGGTACGGTTTCCCCGGTGCCGAGGACGATGGGCTGAGAATAACTACCAACAAAGACCAAACGATTCTGTTTCATGCGCTTCACCTGACCATTTCTTTAGATTTTATTGTGAAAACTTTATTGAACTGTGTTTAGAATTTGCTCGATCGCCCAAACTGCTCCGTCGGAATTGTTGTCCGGCGCTATCAGCATTGCACTTTTTTGCACGTGTGGGTTTGCGTTTCCCATGGCGATGGATAATCCGGCAGACTGAAACAAGGGGATATCGGCAAAGCCATCGCCAACGGCCGCCGTTTCCGCCTGCGAAACGCCAAGGTAGCCGCACAGCGCCCGGAACCCCGCGCCTTTTTCAACACCGCGCTGGTTGACTTCCAGTCCGTTTTGAATGGACACGACCAGATCAACCGGAAGCTTACCGCAAAATGTGCGTAGTTTGTCCAGATCGGACGGATCGTGAAACGAGATGTATAGCTTTTCAATGTCGCTTTGCCGCTCATCTAAAAACGTATGCACGTCGTCGATCGGCGTTCGACCGGCACTCAACGACGGGTGCTGCAAAAACGAAGCGTCGTAAAATGTACTGTTTTCCCAACACTGCCTTGGGACATAGACGGTGCCGTCTGCGTATGCTTCCAGCATGACCTGCATGTGCAAGGTTTCTTTTGCAACAGTCTTCGCAATGGAAAGCGGGAGCATATTTTTGTAAAAATCTTTTCCGGTAACGGTATCGTATCCGCGTGCGCCGTTGCTGACGACATAATAACGAATTTGCGGGAAACGGGCGCAGATTTCTTTTAGTTCGTTTGTTGTGCGTCCTGTAACGACGGCGACGGTGACGCCTGCATCCATAAGTGAGCGCACGGCGTTATCAACGCGACTTGTAACGGTCATGTCCGAACGCACCAGCGTGCCGTCCACATCCAGCGCGGCGAGTTTAATCGATGCCATTGGTTCATCCTTTGCTGTTCAAATATGCACATACGGTCGATCGACGCACTGTATTTTTCTGTGCGTGCGAGTCCATACTATACGCGTTCTTATCATACAGGAACATGTTTGGATTTGCAATCATCGCGGAAACTTTCATATGAAAGAAAAATAATTATAAAAACAAGCAAAATGATTGACATCGTAGATTTACACTACTATACTAAATTTGAAGATCAAAGATATGGCGCGGCGATTTCGGCTTGCGCAAAAGGAATAGAAAATGCAGGAAAAACACGTAATCGGTATCGACGCGGGCGGAACAAAGGTTGCCTATGGACTCTTTAATCCGGGAGGAAAACTTGTCGACCGGACACAACACCCGACGGACGTCTGCGCCACGGGCACAATGTTTTCCGACACTTTAGTGGAAAATATCCGTGCAATACTGGAGCGAAACGATCTCAAGGACGAAGAACTGGGCGGGGTCGGCATCTGCATGCCGTCCTTTATCCTGTTTGATGAAGGTACGATCCTGATGACGTCCGCTATGCCGGGCATCAAGCATTTTCCCATGCGCGACTATCTTTCCGAGCGCATCCATACGCGCATTGTGCTGGACAACGACAGCAACGCGGGCGCGTTGGCCGAGTATCGTCGCGGTGCAGGACGCGGCAGCCGCAACATGGTGTACGTAACGGCGGGCACGGGCTTAGGCAGCGGTATCGTCATAGACGGGAAACTTTTTCGCGGAAGCTATGGCTGGGCGGGCGAATGCGGACACATGTTGGCAACACCGGACGAAGGCCTGATGTGCGGCTGTGAGAACCGCGGATGTTTTATGTCCTACGCATCCGGGCGGAGCATCACGGCGCGTGTTCGCGGGCAAATGAGTTACTGCAACACTACGAGCCTCACGCCGGAAACAGCGGACGGTGAGCACGTCCTCGCGGCTTATCACGAAGACGATCCGCTTGCGCTGGAAATGATTGAAACAACCGCGCATTATCTCGGCGTTTGCGTGTTCAATATCTATCAACTGCTCAATATCAATCGCTTTGTGTTCGGCGGCGGATTGACCCACTTTGGGGACGTACTGTTCGATCGCGTCAAGGCTGAGTTTGACAAATACAATCACATTCCGCTGCCTGTGGAGTTCCGCATGGCGGAGCTCGGGGACGATATGGGTCTCGTTGGCGCGGCGGAATTCGTCAGAGGAGAATAAAAAATGGAAGCACTGAATCAAGGCAATGAGAAATTAAGCCCGAAGGAATATTTCGGTGAACTTGGCGAACGTACCGTTCGCATCCGTAACCGCCTGCTGAACACACAGCCGTCGGTCGATACTGAACGAGCCGTTTTGACAACGGAATCCTACCGCGCACACGAGCAGGACCAGGTCGTGCTCAAGCGCGCCTACATGCTCGACAACGTTTTGCGGAATATGAGCATATACATCGATCCGGACGCGTTGTTGGTCGGCAATCAGGCAAGCGGCGACCGCGCGGCGCCGATCTTTCCGGAATATGCCATGGACTGGGTCGTAGACGAGTTGGATAAATTCGACAAGCGTGACGGCGACCGTTTTACCATCACGGAAGAGAACAAAGCGATCCTGCGGGAAATCTACCCGTACTGGAAAGGCCGTACATTGCAGGATAAAGGCTATGCGGCGTTCCCGGAACAGGCACGGCTGTTTTACGACCTTGGTATCATCAAAACGGAAGGCAACATCACCTCCGGCGACGCACATATTGCGGTCGACTATGGCAGAGTACTGCGCGAAGGATTGCAGAGTTATCGCGGGCGCGTTCTTCAACAGCAAGACAAGCTGGAGCTTGCTAACTTTGAGGATTTGAAGAAGAGTTACTTTTACCGGTCGATTTTGATCGTACTCGACGCGGTGGAAGCATTTGCGCTGCGCTTTGCGGCGTTGGCCGAAGAGCAGGCAAAGACTGCCACTGCGGAACGCGCGAAGGAACTGACAGAGATTGCGCGCATCTGCCGCAAGGTGCCGATGCAGCCCGCCGACAGCTTCCATGAAGCGTTGCAGAGTGTGTGGCTGATGCATGTCATCCTTCAGATCGAGTCCAACGGCCATTCGCTGTCCTATGGACGGCTCGACCAGTATGTATACCCATACTACGAGAAGAGCCGCAAGGACGGCATGAGCGAAGAACAGGCGAGCGAATTGCTGGAAAATCTCTGGCTTCGCACCTTCACGGTCAACAAGATCCGCAGCTGGTCGCACACGCGCTTTTCCGCGGGTAGCCCACTGTACCAAAACGTCACCGTCGGCGGACAGACTATTGATGGAAAAGACGCGGTAAATCCGCTCAGCTATCTGATTTTGCGTTCGGTCGCGCGCTGCCATCTGCCGCAGCCGAACCTGACCGTCCGCTATCACAAGGGGCTGAGCGATGAATTCATGCAGGAATGCATTCAGGTCATCCGCTGCGGATTCGGCATGCCCGCGTTTAACAGCGACGAGATCATTATCCCGTCGTTCCTCGATATCGGCGTGAAAAAAGAAGACGCATACAACTACAGTGCTATCGGCTGCGTCGAAGTCGCCGTTCCAGGCAAATGGGGTTACCGCTGCACGGGAATGAGCTTCCTCAACTTCCCGAAGACGCTCATGATCGCGCTCAACGACGGTATTGATATCGACAGCGGCAAACGCGTGTTCGGCGGCGTTGGACATTTCTTGAACATGGAATCGTTTGACGATGTGATGCATGCCTGGGACGTATTTGTCCGGGAGTTTGCAAAGCAGGCGGTCATTCTAGACTCCAGCGCGGACATGGTGCTGGAGCAGGAAACGCCGGACATCCTGTGCTCGGCGTTGACAGAGGACTGCATTGCGCGCGGCAAGCACCTTAAAGAAGGTGGCGCTGTGTATGATTTCATCAGCGATTTGCAGGTTGGCATCGCAAACCTCGGCGATTCGCTCGCGGCAATTAAAAAATGCGTTTATGAGGACAAGAGCGTTTCGCGCGAAGAACTCTGGAACGCGCTGCTGAACGATTTTGCCGGTGAACGCGGGGAAGAGATCCGACAACTGCTTTTAGCCGCGCCGAAATACGGCAACGACGAGGATTATGTCGATTCTCTCGTGGTCAAAGGGTACGACAGCTATATCGAAGAGATTTCGAAATATAAGAACACGCGCTTCGGGCGCGGGCCAATCGGTGGAACGTATTATGTGGGTACGTCGTCTATTTCGGCCAACGTTCCGCAGGGCGCGGGAACCTGCGCCACGCCGGACGGCAGGCACAAAGGCGATCCGCTTGCCGAAGGATGCTCGCCGACGCACGCGGCGGACGTCAACGGTCCAACCAGCGTATTCAAGAGCGTAAGCAAGCTGAAAACGGAAAAGATCACCGGCGGCGTTCTGCTTAACCAGAAGGTGTCCCCGAGCATGCTCGAAAAGCCGCGCGACCGACAGAAGCTGCTGTTGCTATTGCGCACGTTTTTCAATGCCTTGCACGGATTCCATGTACAGTACAACGTCGTTTCAAGAGAGACGCTGTTGGACGCACAGACACACCCGGAAAACCACAAGGATCTGATTGTACGTGTTGCCGGATACTCCGCGTTCTTCAATGTGCTCTCGCGTCAAACGCAGGACGACATCATTGCGCGAACGGAGCAGGTACTGTAAAGATTCGATGACAAAGCGCGTTTTGAAATCCCGAAAATTACTCCTATAGAATGTTGCGCCGATAAAATGCAACGAAGGACATAAAATAAGTTCACGATAGGACACAACCGGAAAACCAAAGTCATGCGAAAATTGGTATAATAAAATAATTGACAAGGGTTGCGTTTGGCCGCCTGTCAAAAGAATGAAAACGGAATGGTGCAATATTATGAACCAACGATGCCTTACTATCCTTGAACTGCTGAACCAGGAAGAGACGCTGGACGTCAACGACCTTGCACAGCGGTTGGACGTGTCCTCCGTTACGGTGCGAAAAGACCTTGCTATATTGGAAAACAAAGGGCTGCTGCACCGACAGCACGGTGCGGCGGTGCGCGTTTCGCCAAACGACGTCGGCTATCGCATGACGTTTGATTACGAAGTGAAACGGCGCATTGCAAAGAAGGCGTCGGAACTGGTTGCAAGCGGCGAGGCGGTGATGATTGAGTCGGGTTCAACCTGCGCCATGCTTGCCGAAGAATTGGTGCGTACCAAACGGGACGTCACAATCATCACAAATTCAGCGTTTATTGCGGGCTATGTCCGCTCGATTCCCGGCGCGCGCGTGGTGCTGCTCGGTGGTTCATACGACCCGGATGCACAGGTGATGAGCGGGCCGCTGGTCGGAAAATGCGCCGAGGAGTTCTATGTGGATAAATTCTTCATCGGAACCGACGGATATGACCCCAAACAGGGCTTTTCCAATGTGGACATGCTGCGCGCTGAGGCCGTCCGCGCTATGGCGGCGCGTGCGGACAAACGCATTATCCTGACGGATTCTTCCAAGTTTAACAAGCGCGGCGTGGTACAGCTTATGCCGGTCAAACAGGTGACGCATGTGATTACCGACGGCGTGCCGGATAACTGCCGCGAGTCGCTTGAAGCAAGCGGTGTTGAGATACTCCTTACTTAATACATAGAAAACAAAGCATTTCGATCAAAACAGAAAGCATAATGCAAACAATCGATTTTGAACAAATCTGGCGGTACTGGAGCGATGCGGGATGGATTTTTTGGCAAACGGATATAAAGGATTCTGCGAAGCGCTGGAAGCGACAGATACGCCAGTACTGTTTTGCGAGCGCTTTGACGAGCAGAGCAACATTTGGAATTTTAAGAAACATAAGCACGACTGCATCGAACTGCTGTATTTTCTATATGGCAACGCACGGGTGATTTCGGGCGAAACTTCGGTGCAGGCGTCTTTCTATGACACTGTAATTTACCCCAAAGGCATGTATCATACGGAGTGTTTGCAGTTTGATCATCATCAGGAGATCATCTGCGTCTGGGTGGACATTCCGGGCCTTGAAATTCCCGATATCATTCGTATTCAGGACAAGGATGCGCACCTGAAGTGGCTGCTTGAAAACCTCCATGCCGAATATAAAAGCAAAAATCCGTGTATGTCGCTGATGGAGCATTATTCGAAAAGTATTGCGCTGTTAATTGCACGGCATTGCTTTGAAGAACACGATGAAAACGACATGATCAGCCGTGTCATCGTCTATATGCACGACCATATGACCGAAAGAATAAGCGTTCAGCAGCTTGCCGATATGGTGTATGTGAGCAAGTCTTACCTAAGCAGAGAATTTAAAAAGAAAATGGGTGTAACGCTCATGGAATACCTCAACGCCCTGCGTATGGAGACTGCAAAGGCGATGCTCGTTGCCTCCGCAATGAACACTGAGGAGATTGCGTATCAGACCGGTTATCACTCGCCAAAGTTCTTTTACAGGGCTTTTCGGGCGTATACGGGCATGTCGACACGCGAATATCGCAACAAAGAAGCTGCGGACAGGGCAGTCGGTTCATAATAGTATACCTTTTGGACACGCCAAACGGTTTTCCTCCGGCAATCTTCATGATAGAATTCTTACATTCTTAAAGAGTATCGTTCCATTTGAAAGTACATCTATTTCTTACAGAATTCACAATTGACCAGAGGACAACCCGAAATGAAAACGACAATCGATCAGCTGCCGCTGCGGCTTCGTGTTCAAAAATTGAAGGATGAAATGTTTGCCGAAGAGCGATTTATGTCGATCGAGCAGGCGAAGATTGTTACTGACATCTATCGCAGTAACCCTGATTTGCCGCGTAACATTTTGCGTGCTCTGGCACTAAAAGAGTCTCTTTCTAAAATTGAAATTCGCATTAACCCGGGCGAACTGATCGTCGGCAACCGCACAACGGGTGTGCGCGGCGGCGTTATTTTCCCGGAGTCTGGCTTAAGCTGGGTCAACCGCGAGATTGAAACGCTCCCGACGCGACCGCAAGACAAATTTCAGGTGCGCGATGAGGACGTAGAGCAGTTTAGAAACGATATCTTTCCGTTTTGGACGGGTAAAACCCTGGAAGATAAGCTAGACGAGCGCATCGGCGAAGAAATGCGCGCCATCGGCAAGGTTGCAAAGATTAACCAGACCGACCATGCACAGGGACATATCTGTCCGGATACGGTACGCTGGCTGAAACACGGCCCGGCAGGACTGATGGAGATTGCGAAGCAAACGCAGGCGACGCATCCCGAGAACAAAGATTTTTACGAAGGATTGATTATAGCCCTTGAAGGCGCAAGGCAGTTCATGCGGCGTTATGCCGAACTTGCGCACGATATGGCAGCCGACGCGGAAAATCCACAGGAGTTACTGGAAATTGCACGCGTCTGCGAGAAACTTGCGGATAATCCGCCGGAGACATACCGCGAAGCGGTGCAGGCCAGTTGGTTTTTATATGTCATCTTGCAGATGGAGAGCAACGCATCCTCGTTTTCACCGGGACGCATGGACCAATACCTGTATCCGTTTTACAAAAAGGACGTCGAATCCGGTGCAATCAGCGAAGAAGACGCGTTGGAAATCACCGAATGCCTGTTTTTAAAGTTTAATCAGATCGTGTATTTGCGCAGCTCCGGTAGCGCAAAATACTTTGCGGGATTCCCGATCGGCTTCAATGTAGCCGTCGGCGGACAGGATGCAAACGGCGAAAACGCCGAAAATGATCTTTCATTTTTATTCCTCCGTGCGCAGGAGCACCTGCTGCTTCCGCAGCCGAACCTTTCGGCGCGCGTATTCGAAGGGTCCGGCGAGCATTTCTTGACACGCTGTGCGCAGGTAATTGGTAAAGGCAGCGGCATGCCGCAGATTTTCAATGACGAGGCAGTCATCCCCGCGCTGCAGAAAAAAGGCATCTCGGAAGCGGATGCGCGCAACTATGCGATCGTCGGTTGTGTGGAACTCACTACTATGGGGAATAACCTCGGCTGGAGCGACGCGGCGATGTTCAACCTCGTCAAAGCGCTTGAACTTGCGCTTAACGATGGAAAATGCACCCTGAGTGGAAAGCAGATGGGCGCGCACACGGGAACCATTGAAGATTTTGAAGCATATGAAGACGTTTTAAACGCACTCGACAAGCAGGTGGATTTCTTCTTTGAGCGGATGATCCGCTGCTGCGAGGTGGTGGAAAAGGCGCATGCCGAGTTGCTCCCGTCCCCGTTTTTATCCTGCGTCATCGACGACTGCATGGAGCGCGGCGTCGACGTGACCGCAGGCGGCGCGCACTATAACCTCTCCGGCATTCAGGCGATCCAGTGCGCAAACGTGGCCGACAGTCTCGCCGCGCTGAAGACGCTGGTCTATGACGAAAAAATTGTCGACCGCAGAGAGCTGCACAAAGCGCTGGCCGATAACTTTGAAAATGCGGAACTTCTGCGGTTGCGACTTTTAAACAAAGCACCCAAATACGGCAACGATGTAGAGTGGGTGGACGCTATCGCCTTCGACTGGGCAAAAAAATTCGCCGACAGGCTTTCGCAGTATACGAACGTCCGCGGCGGCCTGTATCAGATGGGGCTTTACACCGTATCCGCACACGTACCCATGGGGCAAAACGTCGGCGCGACGCCGGATGGACGCCAAGCAAAAGAACCGCTTGCCGACGGCGGCATGTCCCCGGTTTACGGGCGGGACAGCCGCGGGCCGACCGCAGTGCTCAAGAGCGTTGCGCGGGTCAAGAGTGAATACGGCAGCAACGGAACGTTGCTAAACATGAAGTTTTTACCGTCGCTGTTTAAAAACGAAATTGGCGTACGAAAGTTTGTCCGACTGATCAAAGCGTTTATTCGCCTCAAAATTATCCATGTGCAGTTCAACGTTGTAAACAGGGAAGACCTGATCGCCGCGCAGAAGCACCCGGAGCTTTATCGGAGCCTGACTATCCGCGTTGCCGGCTACACGGCGTATTTTACCGAGTTGGCACCGGATTTGCAGCAGGAAATTATTGAGCGGACGGAATATGCAGACGTATGATTGCCGCAAATGTGTTTGATGTAAAGCGTTTCGCCATCAATGACGGCGACGGCATTCGAACGGTGCTGTTTATCAAAGGATGCCCGCTTCGGTGCAAATGGTGCCAGAATCCGGAAGGCATCTTCTCCGATGTTCGCGTTTGGTACGCCAAGAGCATGTGTGTCTATTGCAAGAGCTGTGTGGCCGCCTGCAAACTCGGCGCGATCGACTGGGATGAGCGCGGCGCGCTGATCAATCAGGAGAAATGCACACGCTGTGGCGATTGCACCGTCGCCTGTCCGACCGGCGCAATTCGATTTGACGGAATGCGCATGAGCGTTGAAGAAGCGCTAAGCGAGATTGAGAAGGACAAGGATTTTTACGAAAAAGACGGCGGCGTGACGCTCTCCGGTGGAGAGTGTATGGCCAGTCCGGAATTTTCACTGGCAGTGCTGAAAGGCTGCAAGGAGCGCGGCATTGGCACCAGCATCGAAACCAGCCTGTACGCAAAGCCGGAAACGGTGGACGCTTTCGCAGAATTGACAGACCGCATGATTGCGGACATCAAATTGATCGATCCGGCGCGCCACAAGGCGGCGACCGGCGTCGACAACGGATTGATTTTAAGCAATATTAGGCGACTGGCGGAGCGAAAAACAAACCTGTTGCTTCGCACACCGCTGATCCCCGGCTTTACGGACGATGTGGAAAATATCACCGGAATTGCGGAGTTTGTCGCCTCGCTGCATGCGGACATACCGGTGGAACTGCTGAACTTTAACCCTATGTGCAGGGATAAATATGAATCCCTGCGGATACCCTATCAATTTGATTCGAATCAGCGCGAAATTCCTGAAGATGACGTGCAAGCGCTGAAGCAAATCTTAACCAACCATGGTTTAAGAGCACTGTAGAGGGATGGAGAGCGATGATTCAAAAATTCTTGGCCTTAGCTGAACGCGGCGAAAATGTCTTCATTTCAGATGTTTTTCAGGCGTTTTCGGGAGAAAAAACACGTATTTGCTGTGAACTGGAGTTAGGAGTCGGCGGTAAAAAGAGCTGGGAAATCTGCCTTCCGGAAACAAACGACACGGACGAACTTTCCTTTGTACAAGAGTACTTTTACGCTAATATTTACAACCTGATTTCAACGTTTGGCGGAAAAGCGATGACGCTTTATATCCAGAATGACAATGCGTTTTCAGAAGCGCTTTGCGGCACGCTGGACGAAACCTTTCAGGTGAGCCTGGCGAAAAACGCCAGGACGGGCTACGGCAAGTGCCTGAATGTGACCGATCGCATCAATGCGGCCGTAGGCGCAAAACCGTTTTCGTTTCGGATTGTACAATCCGATTGCCCCGCAGCGGCGACGCAGCCGCAACCGTCAGCCGATGCGGTCTCCTCCTTTTTATCAGCGGTGAACAAGGCACGCGGCGCGGCGCTCTGCGGGATCGATATTGGCGGGACTGACATCAAGGTCGTCGGCATCAAGGATGGCCGAATTGTCGCCGTGAAGGAATATGACTGGAACCCGGCCTCGATGACCCGTGTTGAGCAGATCATAGGGCCGGTGGTGCTGATGGCAAACATCATGCGTGCAGCGCTGTCGCTGCCGCAAACGCCGGAAGCGGAACGACTGAAGAACCAAATGCTGCAAAAAGACGCTTCCGACGAGACGATGCAGTCCGCTGTAGAAGCAATTGCCGCAGCCTACGGTGAAGCGGCTTTGTTCGACGGAATTGGCGTATGTTTTCCGGACGTTGTGATTGACGACATGATTGTCGGCGGCGAAACCTACAAAACACGCGGCATTCGCGAACATTCACCGGACTACGATAAGGAGTTCCCGAAACTTGCCGAACTCAAGAAGCTGTTGATGCAGCAGTGCCGCAAGGATGGTGTGGTACATATCTCCAACGACGGATCGCTTGCCGCGTATACCGCGGCGGTGGAACTCGCACATTCGGACCGGGCGGACTCGGTTGCCGATGGAGTCTTTGCGCACACGCTCGGCACGGAACTCGGCACCGGTTGGATTGACGAAAAGGGAGAAATTCCGCAGATACCGCTGGAAGTGTATAACTGTGTAATCGATCTCGGTAACCGGCCTGCACGTGCATACGATGTGATCGACGTGCGCAGCGTAAACAACTTCAACTCCGGGCTTTCCGGAACGCTGCAGAAATATTGCAGCCAGAGCGGCGCATATCGTCTGGCGATGCGGATGTTTGAGAAAAAAGCGCCGGAATTGTTCAGGAGTTTGTACGAGAAAGGATTTCTTGAAAACCGGGACGGCGGCGTCTATGTAACACTCGATCCGGCGGACATGCGAAAGCCGCTCCTTGAATACCTGATGAAGCTTGCGGACGACGGCGAACCCGTTGCAGAGGAGATATTCCGTGAGATCGGCGAATACCTTGCCGTTACTTTTGAAGAGACGGAGCGCATGCTCAACCCGAAGACCAAGTCGCGCGTGCTGTTTGGACGTTTTGTAAAGCGCAAACACTGCTTTGATTTGATGCAGGAAGGCGCAGCGAGACGATCTGCGGTTCGATTCACGGCAGGCGATGGCAACCTTGCATTCACACCGGTGATGCGTGAGCTCAACGCCGACCCCGCACATACAGTTGCGCAGTTCGGCCAGGCGGTCGGCGCGGCATATTTTGCAGCATCCGTTCTATAAAAACATCATTGGAGGGAAAACATGAAAGAGCAGAACTATCTGGATTGTCTTGTTGGCGTGTTCGGACATCCCGCGGCGGAAAACCCCGGCGTGGTGATTCAGGAAGCAGCCTTTCGGGACATGGGGCTTGATTTATGGCGGTTTCTGACGATTGATGTGGACCCCGATAAACTCGAAGACGCGATCAACGGGCTGAAAGCCTTTAAAATGCGCGGCATCAACTGCACCATTCCACACAAGATTAATGTCATCCAGTATCTCGACGAACTTTCCGAGAGTGCAAGCCTGATTGGCGCGGTCAACATGATCGTCAATGACAACGGCAAGCTGTTCGGCGAGAATACGGACGGCAAAGGCTTTATGGAGTCACTTAGTGACAACGGTGTTGACCCGAAGGGAAAGAAGATCGTCATCCTTGGCGCGGGCGGCGCAGCACGCGCTGTCAGCGTGGAGCTTTCGCTTGCGGGAGTGGGCAGCATCACCATCGTTAACCGACCGGAGGACGCGGCACTGGCAACGAGCCTGATGGATCTGCTGCAGAGTATTTCCAACAAGTGTACGTTTGTAACCTGGAATCATACTTATGCTGTCCCCTCGGACACGGACATCCTCGTGAATGCAACGCCGATCGGTCTTTATCCCAATGTGGATGAAATTCCGAATATTAATCTCGACACGATTCTACCGAGTATGTTTGTTCAGGACGTGATTCCAAATCCGGCGATCACCCCGTTTCTACGGGCGGCGGAAGCACGCGGCGCACGCTGGAATACCGGCACGGGTATGCTGATCAACCAGGCTGCGATTAATATTGAAATGTGGACGGGGAAAAAACCGAACAAGGAGATCATGCTTAAGGCGCTGCAAGAGGCGTTGAGCTAAACAGATAAAGATCATTTTCCGGCTGATATTGGCACAATGCTTTCCAAATAATTTGACCGAGCCGGTCTACACCAAGCAGATGCGCTGAAAAAGCGCCCTACAACGGAATAAGCGGGGGACGTTAGTGATTCAGAGGAACGAAGCCTGCTTAAATAAAAAGGAGGAAAACACAATGACCAAGAAAATTCTCGTAATGCTCCTAGCGCTGGTTATGGTAGTCAGCATCTTTGGCTGCGCCGCTAAAACGGAGGAAGCGGCAACCACCGAAGAGAGCGCAATGCCCTATAAGGCCGCGTTTATCACGCAGGCACTGTCCAACGAATCGCAGGCTTATGCCTGGAAACAGTTGCAGCAGTATTGCGGCGATTACGGTTTCGAGATGGACGTGTTTGAAGGCCAGAACGACGTGCAGAACGAGGCGAAGGCCGTCAGTACCTGTATTGCACAGGATTACGATGCGATCTTCATCAATCCCAGCGACATCAACGCCATCGTTCCGAGCCTGATGGAAGCCAAAGAAGCGGGCGTCATCGTTGGTATGTTCTCTTCGGACTTGCCGCCAGAATCCCAGCAGTACCGTGACTTCTTCTGTGGCGTCGATGATACGATGGCAGGCCAGACGGCAGGCCAGGCGTTTGTTGATCACTTCACGGATGGCGCGACCATCGTTGAAGTCGGCGGTCAGGCCGGTCACGATGCGCAGATCAAACGTCACGACGGTTTCATGGAAGTTATTGACGGCACCAGCATCACGCTGCTCGATTCGCAGAACTGCAGTGGCTGGGTGACCGCGGACGCCATGGCTATTATGGAAGATTTCATCGTCAAGTATGGTGACGAGATCCAGGGCGTATTCTGCCATTGGGACAACGGTGCGACCGGCGTCATCGAGGCGCTGAAGAATGCAGGTATGGGCGATGTGTACGTAGTCGCCGTTGATGGTTGCCGCGCAGGTTACGATCAGGTTAAAGACGGCACGCAGGCTGTTTGCATCGGCCAGAGCTTCACGAACATGGCTATCAAGAGCCTTGAAAACGCGAAAGCAATGCTGACCGGCGGTACTTATGAAGCGATTAACTTCATTCCGCTTGACGTTGTTACAGCCGACAACATCGATACCTTCCCGTATCCGGAATGGTAAGAATCCACTAAACGAAATGGATGGGCCTGCCCGGATCAATGCCGGGCGGCCCTCCAATGTTGCTTGCAGAAAGAATTGAAAGGGGAAAAGAGGGCGTGGAAAAGAAGGGCGAGGGAATCATTCTTTCCATCAAAGACATAAACAAATCGTTCCCCGGCGTCAAGGCGCTGGACGACGTTTCGATCGAGATATCGCGGGGCATAGTCCATGGGATCGTGGGAGAAAACGGCGCCGGAAAATCGACGTTAATGAAGATACTGTCGGGCGTGTATACGAAGGATTCGGGGACGGTGGTATTTGACGGTGAAAAGATTGAACACACGACGCCGGTCGAGTCTTTGAATCGGGGTTTGAGCATTATCTATCAGGAATTCAACCTGGTAAACACGATGAGCGTGGGCGAGAATATCTTTCTCGGACGGTTCAACGAAATGCACGGCATGCGTGGCACGCATGTCGAAGCAAGAAAGCTGCTGGACAGCATTGGCTGTAACATCGACACACATACGCTGGTCGGTGAACTGAGCGCGGCGGAAAAGCAGATGGTGGAGATCACAAAGGCGCTGTCGTTCAACTCAAAGCTGATCATTATGGACGAGCCAAGCAGCAGCTTGACGAGTGACGAACTCAAACAGCTGTTTGAGATCATCGGGGATTTACGCGCAAAAGGCGTTTCTATTATTTATATCAGCCACAAACTGGACGAAATTTTTGAATTGTGCGATATCGTAACGGTCATGCGTGACGGACACGTGATCGATACGCAGCCGGTCGGGAAGCTGACCCGTGCGGACATGATCGCAAAGATGGTCGGCCGCTCGATTGAACACGAATATCCCGAGCGCCCTCATTGTGTTGGAGACACGCTCATGGAGGTTCGCTCGATCAATACGCATAAGCTGCAGGATATATCCTTTGAATTAAAGAAAGGCGAAATTCTCGGCCTTGTCGGGTTAGTTGGCGCAGGCAGGACGGAGATTGTGCGCGCGATCTGCGGAGCGGACAAAGCCAAGGGTCATCAGGTATTGATTGAAGGCAAACCGGTACGGATCAAAAAGCCGGCACATGCAAAGAAACTCGGCATCGGCCTTCTGCCGGAAGACCGGAAGCTGCAAGGCCTTGTGCTGCGCTTTTCCGTTCAGTCCAACATCGTTATGGCAAGTCTGGACCGGATGACGAAATTTGGCTTTCTGGATTCCTCAAAGGAAAAGGACATTGCCGATCGCCAGATCAAGAATCTTGGCATCAAAACACCAAGCGCACAAACAACGGTGCTTAGTCTTTCCGGCGGAAATCAGCAGAAGTGCGTCGTCGGGCGCTGGCTGGAGATCAATCCGCAAATTCTGATCATGGACGAACCGACGCGCGGCATCGATGTTGGCGCAAAGTATGAAATATACGTGCTGATGAAGCAGGTTGTGGAAAACGGCGGATCGATCATCATGATCTCATCCGAATTGCCGGAAGTGCTGAACATGAGCAACCGTGTCCTGACCATCTGTGAAGGGCGGATCACCGGGGAATTCAATCCCGAGGAAGTTTCCGCGCAGACGATCATGGACAGCGCGATAGGTTGACGGGAGGAAGCGGTATGACAAAACGATTCGATATCAAAAAGTTCCTGATGAACTATCTGGTGCTCGTCGCCATCGTGCTGCTGGTCATCATCACAATCATCGTGGAACCGAAATTTCTAAGCAGCGACAACCTGACCAACATCATGCGGCAGTTCGGGCCACTGAGCTTTGTATCACTCGGCATGACGTTTGTGATCATCGGCGGGTTTATCGACCTTTCGGTCGGCGGACTGATTTCGCTTGTTGCGGTCGTCACGGTCTCGTTGATCGACCCGATCGGACAGGTCAACGCACTGATCGTCGGCGTGATGCTCGGTGCGTTCCTCGGCTTTTTAAACAGCATGGTTCTGGTTTCGGCAGGGGCGCTGACCCAGGCGGAAGCATTGTTTATCACCTACGGCATGAGCGCCGTCTACAGCGCAATCGCACTGATCTACACGGGCGGGTCGACACAGCACATGAGCTGGCTGACGAAGCCACAGACGGTGTTTACGGCAATCGGCAGTGGAACGGTCGGCATTTTTTCGGTGTCGTTCATCCTGTTCCTCGTCTGCCTTGCGGCGCTGTGGGTGTTCCATAACAAGACCTACAGCGGACGGTCGATCAGTTACACGGGCGGCAACAAAGTCGCCGCGGAGCTGAGCGGCATTCCGATCAAGCGCAGTGTCATTTTGATCTATACGATCTGCGGATTGATGTCCGCAATCGGCGCGATCGTGCTGTTTTCGAGGATCACGACCGCGGCGCCGATCATCGGCAAAAACTATGAGACCAACGCCATTCTTTCGGTCGTCGTCGGTGGTACGACGCTCAAAGGCGGCAAGGGCAGCGTACTGCGCACCGTTCTCGGCGTGCTTTTGATTACGCTGATGTCCAATTGCATGAACCTGCTGGGCGTATCGGCGTATATGCAGGTCGTGCTCAAGGGCGCAATCCTTGTTCTGGCCATCTGGCTCGACAACCGGAAAGAACAGTAGGGGGCAAGCGGTATGCAGACAACGATGTTAAGTTTCGGCAAGCGGACATTGCGTGCCATTACCAAACAGAAGGCGGTCATTGCGATCATGGTAATGCTGATCGGGATGCTGTTCTTTAAGACGAACTTCTACACGTCCTATAACCTGCTCAGCATTCTCAAGGACGCTGCGGTCAATGAGATCATTGCATTCGGCGTAACGCTGACGGTTATCGCCGCGGGCTGCGACCTTTCGGTCGGCGGAGTAATGTGCCTCTCGGGCATCACCGCGATTCAGATGATGAACGGCGGCATGAATATGTGGCTGGCGATCATTTTCTCGGTGTTGATCGGTGCGGCGGTCGGCTTCATCAACGGATTCTTCGTTGTGCAGCAGAAGACGGAAGCGTTCATCATCACGCTCGGTACGGGCATGCTGATCAAGGGTGTTTGTCAGCAATTGACCGACGCGCACCCGGTTTCCTGCACGAACATGGAGTTCATGAAGATCGCCAACGGTAAAATCGGCGGGGTGATCCCGAACCTCGCAGTGATCATGATCGTATTCGGCGTGCTGGTTTACGCACTGTTACGCTTCACAAGCTACGGCAGAAATCTGTACGCACTTGGCGGAGATTATGAAGTGGCCAAGTATTCCGGTATCAACGTCGTCACGACCAAGTGGCTCGCGTTCGTACTCAGTGGTGCAATGGCGGCGGTTGCGGGCGTGCTGCTTTCAAGCAAGCTCAACACCGGCTCTAGTATTTACGGCGACGATACGGCCCTGATGGTCAACTGCGGCGTCGTTGTCGGCGGCACGAGCTTTGCAGGCGGCGTCGGCGGCATCGCGCAGAGCTTCGTCGGTTTAATGGTCCTTCAGTTGCTGACTAACTGTATGAATATGCTCGGCATTGCGCCATATCTGCAGCAGGTTGCGCAGGGCGTCGTCATAGTCGGTATCATTTGGCTCGACTGCTTCGGCAGAAAGCGTAAACGCGAAGACGTTTGAGCATGTTTATAAACACAGGGCCGCCTTCGGCGGCCCTGTGTTGGCGTTTGTCTGCGTAAAGAAAAGCAGTTATTCACAGAAGGTTTACCGAAGAAACACTGTTGTGTCCGCTCCATTAGATACGGTATGTGGTATACTAAAAAATAATGTTATAAACAATTGGAGCAGAAGAATGATTTACTATTTCTCTGGTACGGGCAATTCGGAATGGGTTGCTAGAAAACTGGCTGAATTGACCGATGATGCGGTGGAGAGCATTCCTGCGCTTATGAAGGATGGGCCAACTGCTGTGGTTGCCACGGCTCAATCGAACATAGGACTCGTCTTTCCTATCTATGCATGGGGCGTGCCGGAGATGGTCGAACGATTTGTTAAAAGCATATCTATTCAAGGCGACGCATATGCTTATGCCGTCTGTACATGCGGAGACGAAGCCGGCAATGCGATTAAAAAATTACATGCTGCGTTTGCGTATAAAAGCGCGTGGTCGGTATCTATGCCGAACAACTATATTCCGATGTTCGACGTCGACAGCGAACAGGTTGCACGCGATAAAATTACATCCGCGCGTAAGCGGCTTACGCATATTGCGGGCAGCATTATGAAGAAACAGACCGCTTATGATGTAAACGCCGGGAGCGCGGCGTGGCTGAAGACTGCGATAGCCCGTCCGGCATTCAACACTTTTGCAATGCGGACAAAGCCTTTTTATTCGACCGATGTGTGCAACGGCTGCGGGTTGTGTGAGAAGAATTGCCCCGTTGGCGCAATTCGACTTGAAGACGGCAAACCAACTTGGATTAAGAAAAATTGTACTCAGTGCCTTTCCTGCATCAACCGCTGCCCGCAGCGCGCAATTGAATATGGCAAGGGCACGCAAAACAAAGGACGCTATTATTTTCAAGAAGACCGATGAACGATATAATGTCGCACGAACGGATGCAATAGCAGCCGAAAAATTTGCGTAAATCAAAGCGTGAAGAGATGCATTTTAACCATCGAACAAGGCGAAAAAAGACGGGCGATACACCCGGATTTTAAGTTTGCAGTATGCGTGGCAATTCGTAGCGTTTTCCTTGCGCTGATATATGCGAAGGGATATAATGAACAAGGATAGCAGAAAATCAAGCAAAAACACCGGAAAATCAATCTGGATGGGGTAAGGAAAAGTATGGATGCAATGAATGGAGCCGCAGCTGACTGGCAATCCCTGATTTCAAAACTGAACGGCGTTTACGCCGCTCATGTTGTGTTTTCCGAAGAACAGGAACCAATTGAGATTCATGTTCTGGCAAGCAACCAGCGAAATGGAAAGGCTCTGGTGCGCGACGTTCAGTCTGCGATTTCCGCACGATATGGGGTTGAGATCGATTACCATATCATCAGCATTGCACAGATAGCCGCAGACATGCTGACCGACATACGGTACAGACTGAATTATTCTGGAATTCAGATGCATTCATCCGACAATGGCGTTGAGGTTACCGTAACGCTTTCGCGGGACGAAGAGCGATTCAGCGGCACGGCAATTGGCAGCAAACTTTTGTTTTCCAGAATGCGCTGCATTGCGCAGGCAACGCTGGAGGCGGTGAAAAAATGCACCAATGATACGTGTTTTTTTGAACTCGCCAGCACGGAGCTTATTCGCTCCAACGGTCGGGCAATCGTTATGACGCAGATATACTGCATTCCGGAGCTTACGCCGCTGATCGGCTGTGTATACGCGGAGCCGGATACGGACGCTGCGGTCGTACAGAGCGTTATGGATGCAATCAACCGAAAACTTGAGATTTACACACAGGAGTGTTAATCATAGATATTTGAAAACTTAACAGGTCCGGTCAAGCGTAGCGGATATAGCCTGTTCGATTAGCGGAGAACAGAGACCTAAATAAAGGAGGCTATATCCTAATGAAGAAGATCATCATGGCTCTCGCTTCCCTTGCGGCTCTGGTTTTAGCAAGTGGCGCGTTTTTCTATGTCAGATAAGACGAGTTGAACGAAAAAGCAAATTCATTTTGAACTCCACCGGACCTGTTAATGCTTTTTCCCTGCCAGACAGGGCATTTTGCACGAGGACGTAATCATGAAAAAGCAGCATTTGTACATGGCGGTTATCAGTTTGTGCGGCGTTGCGATCGTTGGACTGAGCGTTTATCGCTCGATCGCACTATTCGCAGATGCTGAAACGCTGCTTAATATAATTCTGTATTGCGCAGTAATGCTTGTCGTTTTGGTCGTTTGCCACATGCTGCCAATCTATATCACCGCGGATAAGACGATGGAGATCAGCTTTGTTCCGGTGGTTGCCTGCATAGTGACAAAAGGCGTTTACCTCGCAATCGTTTTATATGCGATTTCTTCGTTCTGTGTGCTTCTTATGGATCCGCAAACACATAAGTACTATTCTCCTTGGGCACGTTCGTTTAGAAAAGAACTGTTTAATGTTGCAAATGTGCTGATCGGCGTTTGGATCGGTGGACTTGCGTACGAGCTCATCGCTTCAAATTCCGGAAGCCAGCTGTTTACCTGGCGGGTCGTTATCGGCGCCGTCGTTTTTTCCTGCATTGCAATTTTCTTAAATCTTATCTTCTTTATTCTATATTTCAAATTAAGCGATCAGGGTCGTTTTTTCGCGCTGTTGCGTGATAATATTGGCGGCATTCTTCCGAATATTGTCGCTACGATTCCACTTGGTCTTTTAATCGGATATATATTGGGACAGACCAACGCGTACCTTTGGCTGATCCTTTTCATGGGTCCGCTGATGCTTGCACGGTATTCGTTCAAGGTCTATCTGGACAGCCATACGATTTTACTGCGCACCATCGCATCGCTGGTAGAAGCAATTGAAGCCAAGGACCCATACACGCATGGACACTCGCAGCGCGTTGCATACATCAGCAGTGAGATCTGCAAGGCGCTTGGCTGTACGCGACGATTTACGGACGAAGTAAAGATCGCGGCGCTGTTGCATGATACCGGCAAGATTGGTGTTGACGATGCGGTTTTACGCAAGCCGGGCCCGCTGACAACAGAGGAATACGATGTCATCAAGCAGCATCCCGTTGTGGGGCGCCGCATCATTGAAAGCATCAATCTTTCCAGCGTGGTCAACGATGCCGTGCTATATCATCACAGGCGCTACGATGGAACTGGTTATCCAACGGAAGGCCCTGAGGAAAACGAATTGCCGCTTTCAGCCGCCATTCTCGCGGTTGCGGACTGTTATGATGCAATGATCACAGATCGACCGTACCGCAAAGGGATGACAAAGGCGCGCGCACGTGAGATCATTCAGGAAGTTTCCGGAACGCAGCTCGATCCCAAGGTTGTGAAGGTATTCTTGGAGATTGAGCCGAACCTTAGACCTGAGGATGCAGAGAAACTGCTGCTCTACACGGTATGATACTTCTGACTTTTGCAATTATCGGTATTGTTTTGGGTTTGCTTTTTGGCGGGCGCTTTAGCTGTTGCACGAAATATCAACTAAAAGGGTTGATATTACCGATTGGTGCGCTCTTGGTTAAGGCCGGAGCCTCCTATCTACTACAACCGCAAACTGGAGCGGTGGTTGTGAGTATCATTCAATATGCGCTGATCTTCGGCTTCCTGCTGATGAATATCAAGCATATCGGATGGGCTTTACTGATTTTTTCCGGCTCCCTTCTTAACTTTCTTGTTATTTTGCTCAACGGTGGATGCATGCCGGTCTCGGAATCTCTTATGGTCGCTGGATCGGTCCGTGCACAGCAGCTTGTCGCTGGCAATATTTATGCTTATACGAAAATTACGCCACAAACAGCTCTGCCGTTTTTAGGAGACGTGATTCGTGTCGGCCCGCGCGGCGTTCCGTTTGGTTTCGCAAGCATCGGTGATATTCTGCTGGGCATGGGTGTCGCGCTACTGTTCTTCCAGATGTTGCGATGCAATATAAAAGGTAAGGATAGGCAACATTTATCAAGAAAATACCGCGCATGGTAAACATTTTGCAATATGCCCTGGATGGTAATCCTATAAGCAAACAACTGTAGCGGACGAACGAAGCACCAAAAAGACCGGCAAACTGAACGGGAATATGCCCGAAAGAAAATGTTGCGCCTGATATCTGACTGATATAACGCGAATATGAATGAATGCGTGCAGCTTTTGGCGGATTGTTTCCATGGGTGTACAATGTAGTAAAATAATCTGTATTGCTTGCGGGAGCTGCAATGACACAGCCCGATGTAAACATTTAACGATCAACGAGACAGGTGGTTCGATTTAGTGAAAACTGAATCCGGCCTGCACATCGAGACCGAGAAAAACATTCACTTGGTTTACGACCAGTACAGGCTCCAGAACGCAAAAAAATATATTCGAATGATTGCGATCATCGCATGTCTGCTGAATATTATCCTTATGATTCCCGACTGGAAGCTGATTGACGAGACACCACATAAGTTTCTTGCGGTGAGTTTGCGGGCATTATTCGCGCTTTCCACGGTCGGAGTCATTCTTGCTGTTCCAAAACTGAAGAGATTTAATCAAATAGCCGCAGTTGTGACCAGCGGCGAGATTTTAGCACTGGCGATCTACCTTTTTGTGATGCCACTATACAGTAATTTTAACTACATGATTCAGGCGATGGGCATTATCGCGTTTATTTTGATCATTTTTTTAATTCCCAATCGAACGATTAATATCATTACATTGGCAGTCTTTGGTCCAATCGGCTTTTTTATCTGCGCGCGTGCAGCAGCACAGGAAATCGATCCCAATGAATTCTGGGCGTCATTGGTTTATATCCTCCTTTCTATTGTACTGTGCACAGTTTTTGCAACCAGTACGCAGCGGCACCAATATCGCGAATATATAGCGAAAAGCAAGCTGGAACACCTCAGTTCAACGGACTTTTTAACTGACACCGCGAATCGATTCCGTCTGGAGGAAGAGGCCGTTCGCTGGATGGAATTTTGCCGCAGGCATGAAATGCCGCTTTCGCTGGCATTTATTGATGTCGATAACTTGAAACGTATTAATGATCGCTATGGTCATGCAGCCGGAGATACTGTTCTCGTCGATCTTGCACGCGCATTCCAACGGCAGATGCGAAGCTCCGACACGCTAGCCCGATGGGGCGGGGACGAATTTGTACTGCTTTTGCCGAATACATCTCTGGAAAATGCTGTTTCATTTTTGCAGAGAATCAAAAGTTGCACCGCAGAGGAAGAAGTAACGATACAAATTCCGATCACATGGAGCTGCGGTATTGTTGGAATGCGGCCGGGCGCGGGCTTTCATACATTGCTCAGCGAGGCTGACGCGCTGATGTATAACGGCAAACACAAAGGGAAAAATTCCATATGCTGTGAAAACAGCGAGCTGCTTGAAAACACTCCGCTACATCCTCAAGTAAAATAAAATTGCAAAATTATTACAATGTAACAATTCGCCTTCAACTTAGCAAATTCTTTCAATCATTCGAATTCTATACTAAAAAAAAGATACAGGCGACAATCGTCAGGCATAGCGCATAACAATTCATATGAACCAGTACGAAAATGAATAAAACGCGCGCTGGCTGCGTATACAGACCGGACAGCGTGAAACGGGCAAAAACAGTCGAAATCCTTTTAAAATACGCATTTATTCGAAGAAAATTCATAAAAGTCCATTTACATTTATGCATTTACAACGTTATACTGAATAAAGAACACTAGGAGTATCGATATACGCCTGCATGTTCTGGACGTTCTTTTTTAGATGTATTCAAACGTAGCCAACTAAATCAGGTGTCAATTTTAGGAAAAAGATTGTTGCATGTTTGAATTTCTTTTTTGAAAAAAAAAGAACAATTACAATTTAACAACCTGCCGAACACGGGATCAACCGTAATGAGCAGTACGGCTGACACTATGTTTAGTAATAGCTAAACAGAATTCATCCGGCAATTAATGTAACAGATGGGGGAAACAGCATATGCTGACAAATGTTTCATGGAAGCTGAAAAGTATCGGGAAACGGACACTTCAAATATTATTGTGCGTTTTGCTCCTGCTTCAGACGTTTTGGTTGCCCGGATCGGCATCCGCTGACAGCACATTTTCCTTTAAAGGCTACGACAGCGAGAACGTAACGACAAATACGTTTGCATATGCCACATCGGGAGCTTCGCTGGATGGCACGACGGTCACCATGACGAGTGCCACGACCGGCATGGCTGTCGGGTACATCTCGCTGAATGAGGATGGCCACGACATTTCCACTTCGGTTGATCTTGGTGGCCTGGAGATAGACTTTTCTACGATATCAACCGTTGCCGCAGAAGGCACCGACGGTTCTGAAAACGATATTCCTTCTGTTACAATCGATTTTTGTTCAACTTCCGACATCGGCAGTTCCTTTTCACAGGTTACCCTGGCAAAAAGTGATAACACTGTTTCCGGCGACGTCGCGCTTTCCTCCGGCGCCTCGATCCCTGCTAACACGCGTGGTATCTTCATTACGCTTTCCGGTGAAAATGTCACGGGCGATAATACCGTTGTATTCTCCGGCACAAGCCTTGTGATTCATGACGCAGCCGCTCCGAGCTGCGAGATTTCATATGATTCAAGCTGGACGAACGGTTCCGTTACGGTGACCATATCCGCAGCGGACAGTGACAGCGGCCTTGAAGGTATCTATTTTAACGACGCTAAGGTAACAACGACTTCTCCTTATACATTTACGGTTTCCGAATCTGGAACGAGCTTTACGGCATACAGCAAGGACTATGCCGGAAAAACATCCGAAACACAAAGCGCTACCGTCAATAATATAGATACGATCACACCCGACGCTCCTTCGTCGGTTCCGCTCTCGGCAACCGTGTGGACCAATGAAGATGTGCGGGTGCTCATGCCGGAGCTGAGCGCAAGCACGGGCGCACCGGAATCTTATGTTTATCAAATCGGGGTAACCGCTTGGCAGACTCTGCCAAGCGACTTTGCGCTTACGGAGAGCGGCCTGTTTACCATTCGGGTCGCTGTTCAGGATGAAGCGGGGAATCGATCGACCTCCGCAGAAGCGACGGCGCGTATCGATAAAATTGCGCCGACGATCAACAACCTGACGCAAACATCGGGCAGTGGATACAGCCGCGTCGACATCGCTTACAGCGACGGCGGTCAGAGCGGGATCAGCACCGTGCGATATGCCGAAGGGGAACAGACAGCCGATTATTTCACGGAAAATGGAACGGATATTGTCGATGGCACCTTCACCGTTGCATCCGGCGGTACATATACGGTTTGCGTGACCGACGGCGCCGGCAACACGGCGCTGCAAACAATCATGCTCAGCACTGCGCCGACGCTTGGCGATATTGCCGACACGTCTATGAATGAAGACGATACGCTGAACATCCCGCTGAACGCGTCCGATGCGGAAACACCGCTCGACCAACTGACAATCAGCACATCAGCGTCCGATACGGACTTGATCCCGTCCATCACGGTCAACCAGACGGCGGAAGCGGCAAGTATCGATATCACCCCGGCGGCCAACGCATTCGGCGGACCGGTTACGATTACGGTTCAGGTTCAGGATGAAGCAGGGCTGACCGCGAGCGACACGTTTACGCTGACAGTTAATTCGGTAAACGATCTTCCGGTGGCGGTTGACGACACAGGCATTACGGTCGATGAAGATTCGTATGTTAAAATCGACGTTCTTGCGAACGATTATGACACGGCGGACGGCGACACGCTTACAATTGATTCCTGCGGAACGCCGGAGCACGGCATCGCAGTTGTGGTGCTTGGTGAAGTAAAATACACACCGGAAGAGAACTATACCGGGGACGATAGCTTCACCTACACGATTTCCGACGGCAACGGCGGAGAGGCCACTGCAACGGTCAGCGTGACAGTAAGCAATGTTAACGACGCGCCGGTTGCGGTTGACGACAGCGCGAAGGCCGTGGAAGACGGCGATGTGCTTATCGACGTTCTTGCGAACGATACTGACACAGATCTTGGCATTGCGGTAGATGAGGTCCTGTCCCTTGTTTCCGTTACGAACGGTACGCATGGCACGGCTGTCATCGAAGACGGCAAAGTTCGCTACGCACCGTCGGCCAACTATAATGGAGAAGACGCGTTTACTTACACCGTGGAGGACACCGCAGGCTCGACGTCCACGGCGAGCGTGTATGTAGACATCTCACCCATGCCGGATGATCCATGGTTTGAGGACATTGCTGACGAGTATACAGTTTACGAAGACTGCGTAGAAGAGCCGATCACGTTCTCCATTTATGATGTGGAAACATCCGCCGACAGCCTTATGCTGCAGGCTGCGCTTCCGGACGAAACGCTGATCTCTGCAAACAATCTCGTCATCTCCGGTCTCGGAGACGATAATCCTTCAATTTCGCTATTACTGACCCCGCGCAGGAATCTCAGCGGTGACGTAACGATCAATCTTGCGCTCAGCGACGGGTTTGTAACCAAGACAACGTCTTTACTTGTCCATATTCTGCCTGTTAACGACGCACCTAGTGCCGTGGATGACACGGTCACTTACGATGAAGATACGGCATATGTCGATATTCCGATCAGTCAACTTCTCGGCAACGATAGGGACTCCGACGGCGATTCGTTGAGCTTTGTTGAAATTGTTACATACACCACTGTTGGCGAATTGGTTCAGCTTAACGAAACGACGCTACGCTATACGCCGCTTGCCAACTATGAAGGTGAAGACAGCTTTACCTACACCGTTTCTGACGGAACGCTGGAATCGACGGGGACCTGCACATTGAGTGTTAACCCGGCGAACGATGCGCCGACAATCACACTTTCGAATTCAAGCTATTCGACGGAAGAAGACGTGACGGTTACCGGTATCACGTTCAGTATTTACGATGAAGAGACGGCCGCCGCCGATCTCGTGCTTGTGGGTGGAAGCAGTGATACGGACCTGATCCCGACGGATGGGATCTCGATTGTAAACAATGGCGACGGTACCTGTACTCTGAGCATTACCCCCGCGCCGGATGCTAACGGTACGGCAACGGTTACAATCACCGTCAGCGATGGCAGCCTCAAGGATGCTAAACCGATTACACTTACAATCACTCCAACGCAGGACAGCCCGATTGCCGTTGAAGATTATGTATATGTACCGATCTCCGGTAAGCGCGTATTCAGCGTACTGGAAAACGATCATGATATCGACGGCGATTCGTTGAGCATTACGGATTATGACGGATCGTCTCTGCCCGGTACGTTGTTCTTTAATGCAACAACTCAACAGTTTACTTATTATGCTGCATCCGGCGAAAATACGGTCAGCACATTCACCTATACGATTTCCGACGGCATAGACACTGCAATTGGTACGGTTACGCTGGACGTAAACAGTATTATGCATGCGCCGGTTATTTCTACGATTTTTAACCAGTATATTATAGAAGATTCATCCATAAGCGGAATCAGCTTCAGCGTTTCGGACGAGGATTACGGCGATACGGCAACCATCAGCGTTGCATCCAGCGACGAAAGCATCTTGCCTGTGGATGAAACGCACGTGGTCGTGACCGATAACGGCGACGGCAGTTATTCTCTCGCACTTACACCGCTGGCAGATATGTCCGGATCTGTCACTGTCACTGTCACGGTGACAGATAGTTCCGATCTTTCCGACAGCGCATCGTTCAGATTGAGCGTAGCGGCTCAGAACGACGCGCCGGTTGCCGTTGCGGATACCATTGAGACAAACGAAGACACTTCGGTTACGCTCAATATACTTGACAACGACAGCGACCCGGACGGCAACTCCATCTGGGTACGTTATATCGATTGGCCTTCGCACGGTACGCTTTCACGCACAGGCGGTGTTTACAAATATACCCCGTATGGTAACTGGAATGGAACGGAGACGATCGGTTACACTCTGACGGATGGGAGCCTGACGTCGACAGCGACGATAACCATTGTCGTCAATCCTGTCAACGACGCTCCGGTAACATGGTCGGATTACTGCGAACTGCCGAACACAATCGGCCAGACCGCGGATATATCAGTCATGAACAATGATTACGACCCGGACGGCGACACGATTTATTTATATGAAATCGTTACGCAGCCGAGTTTCGGCACCGTTGAGATATTGTCCAACGGGAAAATCCGCTATACGCGCACGGCGGAATCCACAAACGCTAACGGATTGGATACGTTTGTGTATAAAATTATCGATCGTGAAACTGCGACGGGCGATTATTTGACGCGCAACGGCACCGTTTATGTAGGCATCGATTTTATTGATTCACTCTACACATACGGCAGGAGCGTCCATTGCATGGAAGACGCCAATGCGTTTACGTTTGCTCTTTCAATCTCCAACCCGAACAGTGTAACGTATGAGCTGACGGTGGACGGAACAACCGATCTGGGAACGCTTGAGGTTGTAGACAACAATACCATTCGCTTCACACCCGCTGCAGATGCTTATGGATCTCAGGCGATTCAGTATACCGCCGCGGAAGTCGGCGGCGGTGAATCGGACACGGGTACTATCTGGCTGACAGTGTATCCTGTCAACGATGCACCTGTGCTCAGTGGCGTACCGGCGGAGGTCTCGTTTGATGAGGACTCGTCCGGCGTTCAGTTTGCCGTAACCGCCGAAGATGTGGACAATGACATCAGCGATTTGTATTTCTCCTGCTACACGCAAAGCGTCACCAGCAATACCGCTGCTGTTATGTTTGATCTGGACTATTCCATTGCAAAAAACGAAACGGGCGCAATCATTACCATCTATCCGAACGATAACGTCAGCGGTACCGCAACCGTAGTTGTCAGGGTCAGCGACGGCATGGCCTGGGATAGCGATTCGACTGCGGTCACCGTAAATGCGTTGGACGATACGCCGGTTCTCGAAGATTTTTCGGTAACTACATATGAAGACATCACCGTTACATTTGGTGTTATCGGGCCGGACAACGAAGTTGACGGAGACGACACGGTATTTGCTGTTCTCGCAGGGAACGAACCTGACAACGGCACTGTAACGGTCAACGCAGACAATACGCTGACCTACACCCCCAGCGCGGATTTCTACGGCACGGATACGTTCCAATACACTATGACGGATCAGACGCCGGCGGGACTGAGTACGACCCGGACGGCAACGGTTACGGTCACACCTATTAATGACCAACCCGAAATCTTTGACCTTGATTATTATCAGACGACGCTGGAAGATACGTCGAAGGACGTCACGCTTACGGTACACGATGTTGACAATGATCTAACCGGCGCTTCGAGCTATACCATCACGTCCGATAATACGGATCTGATTCCGAACGAGAACATCTCCATCTCAAACGTTGAAGGCGAGCAGATGAAGATTGCGGTCAAACCGGTTGAAAACGCGTCCGGTACGGCGGTCATCTCCATCGTTGCCAGCGACGGGACTTTGACGGCGCGCGCCGCGTTCCAAATTAAAGTCATTCCGGTCAACGACGTACCCGTAGCCGTTGACGATGCTACGGAAGTAAGCGAAAATGTTTCCGCAATCGGCGGCGACGACAACAAAACAACGGCAACGCTGAACATTACGGCGAATGATTCGGACATTGAAGACACCACGCTGAAAATCGTATCGATCTATGACATTCAAAACGGCACCGTCGTCAACACAAGCGGCGGCGACGTCACCGTTTATGCCGACGGCGATTTTAGCGGCGATGTAACGTTTAGCTATACCATTATGGATTCGAACGGCGCGACCGCGGATGCGAACGTAACGGTTACAATCGTTGCACAAAACGATCCGCCGCGCGCATCGAACGACAGTCTGACGATCGATGAGGATGAAACGGTAGCGATTTCCGTATTGGACAACGATACGGATGTGGAAGGCGACACGCTGTCAATTGCTTCGGTGACGACGCCTGAAAACGGTTCCGTCGAGTTTACTACGGACACCGTAACCTATACGCCGACCAAGGATTATTATGGACCGGATTCATTCCAATACACCGCTTCGGACGGAAACGGCGGAACAGCAACCGCGACGGTCACGATTAAAATCAACCCGCTCAACGACGCACCGTTCATTGCAAAACATAGCAGCAACCCGGGAACATGGACGATGGAGGAAGACGGAACAGCGTCATTCAACTTCGTCGTAAGCGATGCGGAAACTCCAACGGAGAACCTGCTGATCACGATTGACTCGCAGAACGAGACGCTGCTGCTTACATCCGAAATTACGCTGAGTTCGAATGTGGACGGCTATAAGACCATTACCGTACATTCCGAAAAAGACATGTACGGAACAGTACCGGTTCGCTTTATAGTGAGTGACGGGCTTCTCACCACGACGGAGACGTATGACATCGTCATTTCTCCCGTCAACGACCGGCCGGTTGTGGACAGCGCACATTATGAAATTCCAGAAGACTCCGTTCTGAATGAAACGATTACAGCTTCGGATCTTGAGGGGAACTCCCTGACGTTCGCCAAGCAGACCGACCCGTCCAACGGTACGGTCACAGTTAATGAAGACGGAACCTTTACTTATACGCCGGACAGCGACTTTACCGGTTCGGATAGCTTCTCGGTGATTGCGGACGATGGCCAGAGCGTTGATAATATTGGCTATGGCATCATCACGATAACCGTTACGCCCGAGTTTGACGCGCCGGTCGCGGTGGACGATACGGTTGAAACAAACGAGGATGTGCCACTCGATATTTACGTGCTGGACAACGATTCGGATGAAGACATTCCGTATGGCGACAGCATGGTTCTTGTCTCCGTTACGACGCCGTCCCACGGCAGCGTAACCGTGACCGACAACTACGTCGTCTACACGCCGGATGAAAACTATAATGGTTCGGATGCATTTACATACCTTGTGTCCGATCAGGACGGTAACACCGCGACGGCAAACGTTACCATCACTGTTAATCCTGTGAATGATCAACCGTCCGGCGGTGACGACACTGCGGAGACGACGGAAGACCACTCCGTTACGATTCCCGCCACGGATAACGATGATATCGACGAAACGACGAATCCCGACCTCGAGGATTTGACGATTATTGCTGTAGCCGACCCCGCAAACGGTACGGCTACAATTTCCGGCGATAAAAAGAGCATACTTTACATGCCGGATGATAACTTCTATACGACGGAAGGCGATCTGGAGGTCTTTACCTACACGGTTGAAGACAGCGGTGGTCTGCAAAACACGTTCAACATTAGCGTAACGGTCGAACCGATCAACGATGCACCTGAGATTCAGGTTGTGTTACCGCTGCTTGAGCTGGCTGACGTTGAAATTCCTGAAGATACGACGAGCGATGCAGTTGTGTTTACGGTTTTCGACGTTGAGGATGCGGAAGACACTTTGGACGTTACCATTACGCATAACAATTCCTCGCTGCTGCCAACTCTTTCGGTTACGCCGGATGCGTCGGGCAACTGCTCGTTTACCATTACACCTAAAGCAAACAAAGTTGGAACCGCAACGATCACCGTCACCGTTACAGATTCCCAGGGTGCGACGGACACGGATTCCTTTGATCTGACGGTCAACGCCGTAAATGACGTCCCGGTGGCCAAGGACGATACGGCTACGACGGATGAAAATCACGCGGCGACTATTAATGTCTTGCAAAATGACGATGTTGACATCCTCAGTAGTGCCGGAGGCGATACGCTTACAATCGTCGACGTTGATACACCGCAGTACGGCACATATGCGCTGGTCAACAATCAATTGGTCTATACACCGGACGCTGACCACTCTTCAAAGGTCAATTATACGGATACCTTTGATTATACGATGCAGGATGATTCCGGAGCCACAAGCACGGCGACTGTAACTGTAACGATTACACCGGTCAACGATGCGCCGACGATATCCGCCATCGAGGACGTGACAGGCGTACAAGAAGATACGCCAACGTCAGAAATAGCGTTCAGCGTTACGGACGAAGAAGACGACGACGATACGCTACAGATCTATATTGCCAGCAGCGATGAAACACTCTTCCCGCTTGCAAATATCACGGTTACAAATGTTCCGGCAGGTGAGGACGAAACCGGTACAATGCGTACTGTAGAAGTGCTTCCGGCAGAAAATCAGTTTGGCACGGGAACGATTACGTTGACAGTAAAAGATGTGGAAGGCAAATCCGCGAGTGAAAGCTTCTCTGTAACGGTCGAATCCGCAAACGACGAACCGATTGATGGCGACGATAATTTTGTTGATGTTGTTTACGAAGATGTGGAAACCCAATTACCCGTTCTTGCAAACGACGATCCGGACGATCCGGTCTACCTGACAGTCACCGCGATCCCGACAGCGCCGACACACGGAACGGTGCGGATTGCGGACGACAACAAATCGGTATACTACACCACCGATCTCAACAGCAACGAAGACGATTCGTTTACCTATACGGTGCATGATTCCTATGGCAACGCAGATTACACGTTTACCGCTACGTTGAATGTCGTTCCGGTGAACGATGCACCTGTGATCACGTATCTAGGTGAAACAAGCTATACCGTCAACGAGACCGTGGCGAAAAACGGAATTCCGTTTACTGTAACGGACGTCGACAACAATACTGACGTAAACAGCGGTTTGGATCTGGGTGTTTCTGTAACGGCCAAGAGTTCCAACAGCCTGCTGTTGAAAGATGGTATTACAATTGTTGAGACCACAGGCAACAACAGAGAATTGAACCTGCAGCCGTATGCGAAATGGAACGGCTCGACAACGATTACGATTACGGCAACCGATAACGACGGGCTGACCGACACTGCGAGCTTTACATTCATTGTTAACAGCGTTAACGACGCGCCGGTGGCATACGATGACACATATGCTGTGAATGAGGATGCTCTGACGACCCTTAACGTGATGTTTAACGACCGTGATGAGGAACTGATGACGAACCCTGATGAAGAAGAAATCTTCATCAACGAAATATTCGATGACGACCCGAATGCAGTTATTACGGCGAGTGCCGACAACAAGACGATACTGATCCAGCCGAATGAGAACTATAATGGGCCGGTTTCGTTCTCGTACAATATTCACGACTCTCTAAACGCGGTGAGTAATGCCGCTAACGTAACGGTCACGGTACTACAGGTCAACGACGCGCCGGTGCCGGACGACGAAGACGTGACGCTGGCGGAAGACGGCACGATCACGATCGACGTACTTGACGGAGATACGGACGTCGACCAGACGGCGGGCCTGAATGCGACCCCGGCGGCGGAAGTACTGCACACGTCGATCGACGAAGCCGATTTGCTCGACCCGCAGCACGGCACGATCGAGCTGGACGGCGACAACATCAAATACACGCCGGTCACGAACTACAACGGACCGGATTCATTCGAATACTATTGCGACGACGGCGAAACGCAGGTCAAAGCGACGGTGAGCGTGACAGTCACGCAGGTGAACGACGACCCGGCCGCGGTCAGCGACAGCGCGACCACACCGGAAGATACGGCGATCACGATCGACGCGCTGGCCAACGATACGGACGTCGACACGGACACCGACCTCAATAAAGGAACGCTGCGCTATCTCAGCGCGCTGAGCATCACGGGAGCGACGCTTGCGGATGCAGACCACGGCACGGTCGAGATCTTGGACAACAAGATCAAGTACACACCTGCCGACAACTGGTTTGGGAGCGAAACGATCACGTATACGATCGCGGACGGCGACGGCGGAACGGCGACGGGAACCGTGAGTGTCACGGTAACGAGCGTGAACGACCTGCCGGAATTCACACTGGAACCGACAAACCTGAGCTTTGACGAAGACGGATCGGACGCAACGAGCGTCACGGTGACGGACGTTGAAACGGCGGACAGCGAACTTGCGGTCACGTTTGTGAGCAGCACGAACGAAAGCCTGATCGACGGAAGCTGCGTAAGCATCACGGCGGGGACGGGCGGCAACCGGACGATCACGGTCACGCCGAAAGCCAACCAGAACGGGACTGCGACGATCACGATCAAGGTGACCGACGGGAACAACGCGGACAACACCGGAACGATTACGTTCACGGTCACGGTGGCGTCGATCAACGACGACCCGGCGGCACAGGACACGTCGTTTACGATTGCAGAAGACAGCGGCGCAAAGACCGTGACAGGAACGAGCGTGACGAGCGACGTCGACATTGCGACCGACGGCGACACGCTGACGCTGACGATCACGACCGATCCGACGCACGGCACGGCGGAAGTGATCGACGGGAACCTGGTCTATACGCCGGACGACGACTTCAACGGCACGGATAGCTACGGCTACACCGTGACGGACAGCCATGACGCAACGGACACCGCGACGGTAAGCATCACGGTGCTGCAGGTCAACGACGCACCGGTGCCGGACGACGAAGACGTGACGCTGGCGGAAGACGGCACGATCACGATCGACGTACTTGACGGAGATACGGACGTCGACCAGACGGCGGGCCTGAATGCGACCCCGGCGGCGGAAGTACTGCACACGTCGATCGACGAAGCCGATTTGCTCGACCCGCAGCACGGCACGATCGAGCTGGACGGCGACAACATCAAATACACGCCGGTCACGAACTACAACGGACCGGATTCATTCGAATACTATTGCGACGACGGCGAAACGCAGGTCAAAGCGACGGTGAGCGTGACAGTCACGCAGGTGAACGACGACCCGGCCGCGGTCAGCGACAGCGCGACCACACCGGAAGATACGGCGATCACGATCGACGCGCTGGCCAACGATACGGACGTCGACACGGACACCGACCTCAATAAAGGAACGCTGCGCTATCTCAGCGCGCTGAGCATCACGGGAGCGACGCTTGCGGATGCAGACCACGGCACGGTCGAGATCTTGGACAACAAGATCAAGTACACACCTGCCGACAACTGGTTTGGGAGCGAAACGATCACGTATACGATCGCGGACGGCGACGGCGGAACGGCGACGGGAACCGTGAGTGTCACGGTAACGAGCGTGAACGACCTGCCGGAATTCACACTGGAACCGACAAACCTGAGCTTTGACGAAGACGGATCGGACGCAACGAGCGTCACGGTGACGGACGTTGAAACGGCGGACAGCGAACTTGCGGTCACGTTTGTGAGCAGCACGAACGAAAGCCTGATCGACGGAAGCTGCGTAAGCATCACGGCGGGGACGGGCGGCAACCGGACGATCACGGTCACGCCGAAAGCCAACCAGAACGGGACTGCGACGATCACGATCAAGGTGACCGACGGGAACAACGCGGACAACACCGGAACGATTACGTTCACGGTCACGGTGGCGTCGATCAACGACGACCCGGCGGCACAGGACACGTCGTTTACGATTGCAGAAGACAGCGGCGCAAAGACCGTGACAGGAACGAGCGTGACGAGCGACGTCGACATTGCGACCGACGGCGACACGCTGACGCTGACGATCACGACCGATCCGACGCACGGCACGGCGGAAGTGATCGACGGGAACCTGGTCTATACGCCGGACGACGACTTCAACGGCACGGATAGCTACGGCTACACCGTGACGGACAGCCATGACGCAACGGACACCGCGACGGTAAGCATCACGGTGCTGCAGGTCAACGACGCACCGGTGCCGGACGACGAAGACGTGACGCTGGCGGAAGACGGCACGATCACGATCGACGTACTTGACGGAGATACGGACGTCGACCAGACGGCGGGCCTGAATGCGACCCCGGCGGCGGAAGTACTGCACACGTCGATCGACGAAGCCGATTTGCTCGACCCGCAGCACGGCACGATCGAGCTGGACGGCGACAACATCAAATACACGCCGGTCACGAACTACAACGGACCGGATTCATTCGAATACTATTGCGACGACGGCGAAACGCAGGTCAAAGCGACGGTGAGCGTGACAGTCACGCAGGTGAACGACGACCCGGCCGCGGTCAGCGACAGCGCGACCACACCGGAAGATACGGCGATCACGATCGACGCGCTGGCCAACGATACGGACGTCGACACGGACACCGACCTCAATAAAGGAACGCTGCGCTATCTCAGCGCGCTGAGCATCACGGGAGCGACGCTTGCGGATGCAGACCACGGCACGGTCGAGATCTTGGACAACAAGATCAAGTACACACCTGCCGACAACTGGTTTGGGAGCGAAACGATCACGTATACGATCGCGGACGGCGACGGCGGAACGGCGACGGGAACCGTGAGTGTCACGGTAACGAGCGTGAACGACCTGCCGGAATTCACACTGGAACCGACAAACCTGAGCTTTGACGAAGACGGATCGGACGCAACGAGCGTCACGGTGACGGACGTTGAAACGGCGGACAGCGAACTTGCGGTCACGTTTGTGAGCAGCACGAACGAAAGCCTGATCGACGGAAGCTGCGTAAGCATCACGGCGGGGACGGGCGGCAACCGGACGATCACGGTCACGCCGAAAACCAACCAGAACGGGACTGCGACGATCACGATCAAGGTGACCGACGGGAACAACGCGGACAATGACGGAACGATTACGTTCACGGTCACGGTGGCGTCGATCAACGACGACCCGGCGGCACAGGACACGTCGTTTACGATTGCAGAAGACAGCGGCGCAAAGACCGTGACAGGAACGAGCGTGACGAGCGACGTCGACATTGCGACCGACGGCGACACGCTGACGCTGACGATCACGACCGATCCGACGCACGGCACGGCGGAAGTGATCGACGGGAACCTGGTCTATACGCCGGACGACGACTTCAACGGCACGGATAGCTACGGCTACACCGTGACGGACAGCCATGACGCAACGGACACCGCGACGGTAAGCATCACGGTGCTGCAGGTCAACGACGCACCGGTGCCGGACGACGAAGACGTGACGCTGGCGGAAGACGGCACGATCACGATCGACGTACTTGACGGAGATACGGACGTCGACCAGACGGCGGGCCTGAATGCGACCCCGGCGGCGGAAGTACTGCACACGTCGATCGACGAAGCCGATTTGCTCGACCCGCAGCACGGCACGATCGAGCTGGACGGCGACAACATCAAATACACGCCGGTCACGAACTACAACGGACCGGATTCATTCGAATACTATTGCGACGACGGCGAAACGCAGGTCAAAGCGACGGTGAGCGTGACAGTCACGCAGGTGAACGACGACCCGGCCGCGGTCAGCGACAGCGCGACCACACCGGAAGATACGGCGATCACGATCGACGCGCTGGCCAACGATACGGACGTCGACACGGACACCGACCTCAATAAAGGAACGCTGCGTTATCTCAGCGCGCTGAGCATCACGGGAGCGACGCTTGCGGATGCAGACCACGGCACGGTCGAGATCTTGGACAACAAGATCAAGTACACACCTGCCGACAACTGGTTTGGGAGCGAAACGATCACGTATACGATCGCGGACGGCGACGGCGGAACGGCGACGGGAACCGTGAGTGTCACGGTAACGAGCGTGAACGACCTGCCGGAATTCACACTGGAACCGACAAACCTGAGCTTTGACGAAGACGGATCGGACGCAACGAGCGTCACGGTGACGGACGTTGAAACGGCGGACAGCGAACTTGCGGTCACGTTTGTGAGCAGCACGAACGAAAGCCTGATCGACGGAAGCTGCGTAAGCATCACGGCGGGGACGGGCGGCAACCGGACGATCACGGTCACGCCGAAAGCCAACCAGAACGGGACTGCGACGATCACGATCAAGGTGACCGACGGGAACAACGCGGACAATGACGGAACGATTACGTTCACGGTCACGGTGGCGTCGATCAACGACGACCCGGCGGCACAGGACACGTCGTTTACGATTGCAGAAGACAGCGGCGCAAAGACCGTGACAGGAACGAGCGTGACGAGCGACGTCGACATTGCGACCGACGGCGACACGCTGACGCTGACGATCACGACCGATCCGACGCACGGCACGGCGGAAGTGATCGACGGGAATCTGGTTTATACGCCGGACGACGACTTCAACGGCACGGACAGCTACGGCTACACCGTGACGGACAGCCATGACGCAACGGACACCGCGACGGTAAGCATCACGGTCACGCAGGTCAACGACGCGCCGGTGCCGGACAACGAGACGGTGGAGCTGAACGAAGACGGCACGATCACGATCGACGTACTTGACGGAGATACGGACGTCGACCAGACGGCGGGCCTGAATGCGACCCCGGCGGCGGAAGTACTGCACACGTCGATCGACGAAAGCGACTTGCTCGACCCGCAGCACGGCACGATCGAGCTGGACGGCGACAACATCAAATACACGCCGGTCACGAACTACAACGGACCGGATTCATTCGAATACTATTGCGACGACGGCGAAACGCAGGTCAAAGCGACGGTGAGCGTGACAGTCACGCAGGTGAACGACGACCCGGCCGCGGTCAGCGACAGCGCGACCACGCCGGACGAAATGCCGGTCAGCGTTAATGTTCTGACTAACGATACGGACGTCGATACGGGTGATACACTGAATCAGGATGTGCAGCATGATAGACTGTTCAGCATAACGGATTATTACTTCACGGACGAGTCGCATGGAACCTTATCCGAAGAAGACGGAGTGATAACCTATACACCTTCGCTCAACTTCACGGGAACTCAGAAGATCACGTATGTTATGAGTGATGGTTACGGCGGGTCCGCGACCGGAACGCTTACCGTGCTGGTCAATGTTGAAAATGATTCACCGGTGGCATACGACGACACGCTGGATACGGCCGAAGACACCCCCAAAACCATTAACGTGTTGACCAACGATACGGATCAAGACCCGGGCGACACGCTGTCGTTTGTTGCGATCATTACGGAAACGTCCGGATTGCCGGGTAGCTTTGAAACCGCCGCCAATGGCGACGTTACCTTTACGCCGGATGCGAACTATCACGGCACATTCACGGTTACGTATCAGATGCGTGATGCGGTGGGACTGCTTGATACGGCAATGATCACCATTAACGTATCGGCGGTTAACGACACTCCAAAGGCGAATGCCGGGGAAATTGCAACGCAGGAAGATACGGCAAAAGCGATCAATGTAAGCGGGTTGATCAGCGACGCGGATATCGCGACGGACGGCGACGCGCTGAGCGTATCCGTGCAGGAAGCGGACGAACCGGAACACGGTACAGTCGCTGTTGAAGGCGCTGTCATTACCTATACGCCGGACAACGACTGGAATGGAACCGACAGCTTCTATTACACTGCGACCGATAAAGAAGGCGCGAACGCTAGAGCCCTGATAAGCATTACCGTTTCACAGGTGAATGATTCGCCTGTTGCCGTTGCGGATAGTGTGGAAACGAAAGAAGACACTGGCGTAACGCTGAATCCTGTAACGAACGATACGGACGTGGATACGGATGCAGACCTCAACGCCGTACCTATGAGTGCACCTGCGCTTGTCTCTGCTAGCACACCAGAACATGGCACGGTGACAAAGGACGGAAACCAGGTTACCTACACACCGGATGAAAACTATAACGGAACGGATTCGTTCACCTATACGATCAGCGATGGTACCGTGAGCGTAACCGGAACGGTCAGCGTACTTATTACGCAGGTAAATGATCAAGTTCAGCCGCTCAATGATGAAGCGACTACAACGGATGAAGACGCGATTGCAATCGACGTATTGGCAAACGATCTCGACGTAGATACTAACGCGACGTTCAACCTTGGAACCCTGCACTATAAGAGCGAATTCTCCATTGTACTTGCCGGTGCTGCTTCGCACGGCACAACCGAGATCAAGGACGGTAAGATCGTTTACACGCCGGAAGATACGTTTAACGGTGCGGATAGCTTTACTTACACGATGTCCGACGGACACGGTTCAAGCGCGTCGGCAACAGTTTCCGTAACGGTTCTTTCGGTGAACGATCCGCCGGAAACGCCGGTTGTGAGCTCGCCTGCCGAAGGCGACCGGGCCGGAGGAGATTCCATCGTGCATGTTATCTGGAGCTGCTTTGATATCGACGGCGACATGCTAATCTATACGCTTGAGTACTACTATGATGGAACATGGACCGTCATCGACAACGGCCTGACCGCGACGCAGTATGATTTTGCGATTCCGTCGTCGGTGGGAACCACGGACGGACTGAAATTCCGCGTTAAGGCGTCCGATGCCGAATTTACGACCGACTACGGCTATTCCGGGGCGATGAGCGTCGACCGCGACGCGCCGCTGAGTGTGACTGTCGCGATGACAAAGGCAGACGGAAGCGCTTATACGGAAGGAACATGGACGAACCAGAGTGTGACGGTAGCCGCCACTGGCGCGGACGATGTAAACCCCGTTACATTCCAATACGCTATGGACGGAGACAGCTACAGCATTGTTCCGAACATGACGGTGGAGAGCGGCGAGCATAATGTATATATCATGGCAACGGACGCGTTTTCCAACAGCGCGAAGTTTGGCGGATATTTGGCAAAAGTCGACAAACAGGCACCTGCCGTTCCGACAATCAGTGAACAAACGGGCGACGGAAACATCATAATTTCCTTCAAACTGAAAACCGACCCGGGTGGCAGCGGAAACGATCGGCTCGTATTACCGAATGGCAAAACGCTTACTGCTGCGGCAACGCTTCGCTATACCGTTACGAAGAACGGAACCTATACGTTCACGCTTTATGATGCCGCGGGGAACAAGACGACGTTCAGATATACGGTGACAAGTGTGGATGCGTCTCAGCCGGTGATTACCGCACGCTATGGGACATATCGTATCGGCACGACAACGCAGGACAACATTACCATTCTGCTGACGTTTGCAGACGGTGAATCGGAAATTACGGCGCGCGGTTATGAACTTGGCACAAGCGTCGTACCGAGAGGTATATACCGTGATTATGTAAGCGCAATCACCATCAGCGACGTAGGAACATATTACGTCCATGCATACGCGGTGAACGCCTTCGGACTGACGACATACGAAACGTTTGGGCCGTTCATCATCGAAGCCGCACCGGTCGTGGCCGCCGAAGAAGCGACCGTAACACCGACGCCGAAACCGACGACGGAGCCGGAATATGGCGATGTTGAAGTTACGACCGAGGACATTGAAGGTATTGAAGGCGAAACGGTGTATATCCGCCTGCCGGGCGAAGAGTGGAGCGAGACACTGACACTTGAAAATGTGTCTCCGGGTGAATACTACATCGAAGCGATGGACGACAACGGAAACATTCACACGGTGAAGGTTCGCGTTACGATGCGTGATATTATCGCACGTTCGCTCCGTAATGCAAGGGACAGCTTCGGCGCCGCCGCAATTGCGGGAGTAAGCCTCGCCGCCGTAGCGCTTGCTCTGATCATCCTGTTGCTGGCCGGGTATAACATTTCCGTCTCGGTGTTCGGATTTGCACTCAGTCAGGAGAAGCGTCTGCGTATACTGCGCCGCGTTAGATTCCGTAAAGACGTACTGGTGTTGAAGCTGAAGGCTGAACAAATCAGAAACGGCGAGCACGCGGTCTTGCGGGTTGCAAAACACCTGACAAAGCGTATGCGCAATCGTACGATTGTGGTTGAGATCAACGGCAGAGAAGTCCTTCGCGAGTTGATCCCCGAAGATATGGATAAAGCCTTTAAACGGAAGATACCGCTTGGCGAATAACGAACGAACAGAGAAAAAGCGGAGCGTATGAAATCGCTCCGCTTTTATGTTGCTCACCAGAGAAAAAAGGTTTTTTCTTGACAAACATATAACACGTTGAAGATAATTTGAAGAATGCGTGGTAGGATTTAGATGTTCAATCCAGATGGATTGCAAACCGACAGACCGGGTCGCCTTTAAGAACGGACTGGAGCAGTTTAACGCGTAGCGGCCGTTCAAACAACACTTCGAAAGGATGTTTGGCAAACCCGGCGCTGCAATAACACCAGTTTGGTGAAATGTCCGGTGAGCCAGCCTTGATCGCTTCGCGCGCGAACGGACAGTGACAGGCATAGTAACGCCTCATTGTAGGATCGGTTTCCGTCAGGTATTTTTCCGGATCGTATGGAATTTTGGTGATATAGAGCGTATCCCCGTCTTTTACGGCCGACAGGATCTCCTGATTAGCGGCGACGAAATCTACGACGTCTTGCGTAATGGTTTGTTCGAACCAAACCGCGTTACTGTCACAGTGCTGCTGGAGTTCGAAAACGTTCCGCTTATGGCGACCGCGCAGGTATTCTTCCAGCGAGGCGGCGTTTTCAAAATGTTCCTTTTCCGTGGCAAACGCGGAAGGCGGGATTTGGTGGTTGTTGCCTGCAAGTACGCGTTGCACCGTTTCCAATGGCAGCTCCGCTTCCAGACGTTCCATTAGCCGCTTTGTAAACGCGGGGAAGTCTGTTGGATCGGAGCCAAGCGGCGGCCTTGCAGTGCTCCCCAGAAGGCGCTCGGAAGTGTCTGCGTTCGTGGCTTCCGTTAGTCGCGCCGCAATGTTTTCAATCACGCCGTCACCACCGAGCAGCGATGTGAAATAGATGTAGGTTTCGTTGCAGCCGGTCAGATAGAAATATCGCGCCATGGCAAGAAGCGCTTCCATGGTATTGCGTTTCTGATCGATCAGCAGGCGGATGTAGCTGCGGATGAGTTCTGGTGTGGCGGTTTCGAGGGTGCCATTATTGACGGACAACCAATCTTCCAGGGCGTGCACCGCGGCAACGGCTTCATCGGTCTGTTCAGTGGAGAATTTTCGCTTTTGGTAATGCTCTTTCAATATTGTTTCGTTCATGTTTTTCCTCCGTTAAGAGTTTTTGAAAACGTGGCGAAGAGATGATAACACCGGATTGGTGACAATCCTTATTATATACGAACAGTTGTTTTACTTGCAACGGATCAAGCTAAATCAACGCAAGCAAAGGCGAAAGACAGCGGTTTTCATAAAGAATTCGTAAAGGTGTCGATAAATTGTCGGTTTTTCGTTATAGCTGCGTAACAATCCATCCGTAAGATGGTATACATAGAAAGCGAGGCAAAATCCATATGAAACGCGTTTATATCATTACGGGAATCGGGGGGCATCTCGGGAACACGGTTGCCAGGGAGCTGCTGGCAGACGGTGAGACAGTGCGTGGCTTTGCGCAACCCGACGAAGACGTCACCATGCTATATGGCGATCAAGTGTCCATCGTTCGTGGGGATGTGCGCGAAAAGACGTCGCTGGAGCCGCTGTTTTTCGGCTTGAAGGACGATGACGAAGTGTATGTGATCCATTGTGCAGGCATTGTATCCGTCGCGTCAAAATATGACCAACGCGTCGTTGACGTTAATGTAAAAGGCACGGAGAACATCGTAAACCTCTGCAAAAAGCATAATGCGAAAAAACTTGTTTACATCAGTTCCGTTCACGCTCTACCGGAACTGCCACAGGGCAAGGTCATGCATGAAATCGTTGACGGCTTCCAGCCGGAGTCGGTCATTGGACTTTATGCAAAGACGAAAGCCGCGGCGACGCAGATCGTGCTTGACGCCGCGAAGGATGGGTTGGATGCGACAGTGATCCATCCTTCCGGCATTATCGGGCCGAACGACTACGGCAATGGACACCTGACGCAAATGATTATCAACTATCTCAACGGAACGCTGACAGCCTGCGTTGAAGGCGGATATGATTTCGTTGACGTGCGAGACGTTGCGGACGGCGTTATTGCCGCAACGGAAAAGGGCAGAAAAGGCGAGTGCTATATCCTCTCCAACCGCTATATCCCTGTGCGAGAACTGCTGAACACACTTTCGCGCGTAACCGGTGGGAAGACGATTAAAACCGTGCTTCCGTTGTGGTTTGCAAAACTCACGGCACCGCTTGCAGAGCTTTATTACAAGATTCGCCATGAATCGCCGTTGTTTACACGCTACACACTCTACACGTTGACCAGCAACGCTCGCTTTACCTATGAAAAAGCCCGCAACGACCTTGGCTACAGGCCGCGCGATATTAGCACAACTATTAAAGATACGGTATCGTTCCTAAAAGTGGAGCGCAAAAATTTATTCCGAAAGCGCCGCGCACCGCGCACCGTACCGGCCATGTAACAATAAATCCCGTGCAGTTTCAATTGCACGGGATTTTTATGTCTATTCAATCGTCTTTGCTTTATCATATACCAGGTACGGATGATCCAGGTGGTACCCAAGCTTTTCCGCCAGCGCAACAGAGCGCAAATCATATGCATCCCAACTGGGGTAGAGACCTCTTTTCAGACTTTCTAGTATGAGTTGCGCTCCACAGGCGGTTGCAAGTCCACGTTGACGGAATTCCGGCTTTGTGTCGATTTCGATCTCAATGCCCCCATTGTAGATGAGATAGGAGCCTGCTCCTGCAACCGGGCGTCCTTGGTGCAAAACGGCAACGCCCAGGCCGCGGGCAACGAAATCCGACGGACCGCGAAACAACGAACAAAAGTCACGCGACCAAGATTCCTCATTTGCCATGCGACAAATCGCCTCGTCGAACAGCGCAAGCGAAAATCCGCTTGGAAGCGCTTGTGCATAGGTGATGAGTTTCGCATGGTCGAAGACATCGCCTTCTTTTTTGATAGCATAGCGAAAACGTTGCTTGACTTTGTTACCCAGCACTCGTTCGATTGCACAGCACCATGCGTCGTTTTGCGGAACGATTTCCGGTGCGGCAGCTTGCTCAATCAGCGCGTCGTTCGGTATTCCTGCGAAAAAGCATATGTCGCCTGTTACGATTTGTGCGCTCATCGGGGCGGCTTCGTCGTCGACCAGCGCATAACCCATGTGTCCTTGCAGGTATGACCAGATCATTGTTTCGTTCCACCCCGCAAACAATGGGGCAAGTTTGTTTCGGTCAACCATATTGCGTGTCCTCCATAAAAAAACAAGCGCCGCTGCCAGACCAAGCGGCGCAGTATGCTGAAAAAAGTACTATTGCATCCGGCGGATGATCTGGTTGGCCTGTGCATAGATGCGCTCCGGGTCGTCCCCGATAAAAAACTCTCCGTTTTCATAGAGCACCTTGCCCGCAACCATGGTCAGTGACACGTTTTTCTTACTGCCGCTGTAAACGATATTTTTTTCAATATTGTTGAGCGGCTGCATGTTTGGCTGATGCAGATCGATCATGATGAGATCCGCCTGCTTGCCTACGGCAAAACAATCGCAGTCGTTAAATCCGCAGGCATGTGCACCGTTACGACAGGCCATGTTCAGCACGTCCAGTGCGTTCACGACTTCCGCACCATGCCGAAGCTTTTGCAGCCCGGTGACAAGGAACATTTCGCGAAACATATCGAGGCAGTTGTTGCTGGCTGGCCCATCGGTGCCGATGGCGACCGGTATACCGTGCTGAAGATATTCAAAAACAGGCGCAACACCGCTTGCAAGCTTTGTGTTTGAACCGGGGCACGTCACCACGGTCATGTTTCGTTCCTTCAAAATCTCCAACTCACGTTCGGAAACATGCACGCAATGGTACCCGCCTCCACCGTAATTAAACATACCGAGCGAATCGAGATATTCGATCGGGGGCATGCCGTTATGTTCAACGCAAGAATCCACCTCGGCCTGCGTCTCGCAAAGATGCGTATAAAACGGCTGCTTGAGCGATTGCACCATGTCTGCCAAATCTTTTAGCAGCGGGTATGACGTTGTGTATTCCGCGTGGAAGCCAAGCCGATAAGTGATGAGCGGATCGAGTTTTGAAAAATGTTCATACTCATCAATGGTTTGCCGTGCCGTCCCACCGAAGTCGTTGGCGCAGCCGACAAGCGCTGCACGAAACCCTGTGTCGATAGAAGCCTGTGCAATGCTGTCGCGCGCAAAATACATATCGAACATTGTTGTGATGCCGCTGGTGAGATATTCGAGAATGGCGAGTTTGCTTAGCACGTACACGTCGTCCGGCGTAAGCTGCGCTTCCTTTGGAAACACTTGCTCGGTCAGCCAATTCTGCAGCGGCATGTCGTCCGCCAGGGAACGCAAAAACGTCATTGCTGAATGCGTGTGTGCGTTTTTAAAGCCCGGCATGAGCAAATTGCCACGGCAGTCGATCTCGCGGTCAAACGGGCCGAAATTGGAGCCGTCCTCCCCAAGATAGGAAATGGTGCTGCCGTTTGTGACAAGCTCGCCTGAAAAAAGCGGTGTACATTCGTCAAGCGGGAGAATTTTTGCATTAAAAAATCGTATTTTCATGCGTCCATTTTAGCACACGAATACGTTGTTGACCACCATAGATGGTGGAACTTGCAAAATTCGCTTTAAGTGCTATGATGAGAACGATGGTGCGAACAGAGCGAAACGAAAATCGGCTCGTTTGTGCCTGAAATTCTATTATAAGCGGTGGAAACAGCATGGAAGAAGCATTATCTGAACAGATATCAAAGCTCAAAGGAATACTGGACAAATCAAAACGCACAGTGTTTTTCGGCGGAGCGGGAACGTCCACTGAAAGTGGCATACCGGACTTTCGTTCTGGCGACGGCGTGTTCCAGGCGATCAAACAGTTCGGATTCGAACCGGAAGTACTCATCAGCCATGATTTTTTCCTGCGGCACACGGAAACGTTCTACGATTATTTTAAAAAATTCCTGCTGTTTCCAAATGCAGAGCCGAACGATGCGCATCGCGCGTTGGTAAAGCTTGAGCAGCGCGGATCGCTGACGGCGGTGATTACGCAGAACATCGACAACCTGCACCAAAAGGCGGGAAGCAAAAATGTTCTGGAACTGCATGGCAGTGTGTACCGCAACTATTGTATGCGCTGTCATAAGGCCTATTCGCTGGATGAAATAATTGCGCAGAGTGGCGTGCCAAAGTGTGCTTGTGGCGGAACCATAAAGCCGGACGTCGTGCTTTATGGTGAAGGATTGGACGAACGTATAATAAATGAATCCGTCCGACAAATATCGCGGGCAGACACGCTGGTCATCGGTGGGACATCGTTGGTCGTCTATCCTGCGGCCGGGCTTGCGGATTATTTTAACGGGGACAATCTTATTGTGATCAACATGAGCCGAACCAGTCGGGATAAGGGTGCAACACTCACCATTTCCGCGCCGATCGGGGAGGTTTTTAAAGCCGCCGTACAATGATGCAGGTGAAGAGTTGCAACAATCCTTGGAGAACAACCGAGAATAAACAAGCCGCAAACTGCGGCTCGTTCATCTGCCGTTCACACTTTGTTTGGTTGTCCGGCAATGTTTTGCATGATAAAATCAATTGATATTATAGGCTTTATATGTCCGATTGATTTTCGGAAGGCGGGTTAGGAAATGGGTTTATTTGACACCTCAGACATCGGGATCGACCTTGGTACTTCGTCGACCCTGGTATACGTAAAAAACAAGGGTATTGTGCTCAAAGAGCCATCCGTTGTTGCGGTGGAGCGTATTACCGGACGCATTGTTGCCATCGGTGAAGAAGCGCGAAAGATGATGGGCCGCGCCCCGGCCAACATCATCGTGATTCGACCGCTGCGGGACGGCGTTATTTCGAATTTTGACGTTACCGCACGTATGCTTCGCTACTTCTTCCGCAAAGTTGTCGGCACACGGTTATTGTATAGGCCGCGTGCCGTCGTTTGCGTGCCGTCCGGCGTTACGGAAGCGGAAAAGCGCTATGTCATTGAAGCATCCGATGAAGCAGGCGCAAGGTACAGTTACCTGATTGAAGAACCGATCGCCGCCGCAATCGGCGCGGGCATCGACATCAACGAACCCAAAGGACATATGGTGCTCGATATCGGCGGTGGCACGACGGACATAGCGGTGATTGCTTACGGTGCAATCGTATTGTCCGACTCCATCAAGATGGCGGGCGATAAGTTTAACGAGGCACTGCGCCGCTATATGAAGCGCAAGCACAGTCTGTATATTGGTGAGCGCAACGCCGAGGATATCAAGATTGCATACGGACGTGCGCATATTGAAAAAGAACAGCGCATCATCGAAGTGCGGGGGAGAAACCTTACCTCCGGCCTGCCGGAGGCTGTGCCGATCGGTACCAATGAAATGGTCGACGCCCTTTCGGAACCGCTTTCTGCCATTATGGAACGCGTGCGCGGGCTGTTCGAGCGAACTCCACCGGAGCTTGCGACGGACATCGCCGAAACAGGCATTGTGGTTACGGGCGGCGGCGCACTGCTGACCGGCCTTGACCGTTATGTTACGGAACGTACAAACGTACCCTGCCGCATTGCGGAAGATCCGATCTCCTGCGTTGCACTCGGCACGGGAAAAGTTCTGGAAGACTTCAAAAAATACAACGCCGCAATTTTTGATTACCGGCGCGGTGAGTATTACGACGGTTGACGATTGCACACCGGTGCATCGATTCGTTATCTATTCGTTTAAAAAATGTTCAACCCAATGTCACGATTCGTTGCTATAATCGGCAAGAGAATATGACTTGGGTACCAGGCAAAGGATATGAGCATCCTTTGCCGAAAGGAGTCGGAACGTGGCGACAGGACACTACTATACGCAACATACGACGCATAGCAAAACAGCTTATAGCCATGCAAACAGCGGCGCTTCTTCGCAGGGTCGAGGACAGGGCCCGCGCACTGCAAGTGGCAAAAAGAAGTCGAAATTCAAGCGATTTTGGAAAAAATTTATAAAAGTTATCCGACAGGATGTGCAGAACCTTCGAAATACGCGGCAAACGTCACAAAACACAGGCGATGGAAAACGACCCTTCTCGTTTAAGCAATTTTGGGATAAAACGAAAAAAGCGGCTGTTTCCGTTGCGCGGATTGTCGCGCGCGGAATTTATCTTGGTGTGCGCTCTGTTTACGCGTATTTGGTGAAGCTACCGCGGCGTACGCTGCTTATTGGAAGCAGCGCGCTTGGTGTTTTTCTGATTACTGTCATCATTCTGGCGATTGCGCTGCCAGGGAAGGAATCTACCGCGGACGCTACGGAAATGCTTGCGGCATATGCCACGGAGCAGGAGGCGGTCTTTGACAGCAGCGGAACGACCGATTCCGACGAAGGCGACGGAGCAAATGAAGGAACCGTCGTTGCGCTTGAAACAACGCAAGAAGAGACAGTGGTAGAAAATACGGAAGCGGAAACGACGCAAGAAATCATTTTTACAAGCGAACTGAATGAAGGTGACGATGGTGCGATCATCGCATCGCTTCAGGCACGGCTGATGGAACTTGGCTATATGGACTCAGATGAACCGACGGAGCATTTCGGTCCACTGACTGAGGATGCAATTAAGCGGTTTCAGCGGCATAACGAACTGGATGACGACGGCATTTGTGGTGAATCCACCTATAATGCGCTGATGAGTGACGATGCCAAAATTTACGTTATGCAAAACGGTGATTCCGGTGAGGACGTTAAAGGCATACAGCATAGACTCTATGAGCTTGGCTATTTTGATAATAAGGCAAATATTGAAGGATACTTCGGCGACAAAACCGAAGAGACCGTTGTAGCGTTTCAAAAGAAGAACGACCTTACGGCTGATGGTAAAGTTGGCTCCAAAACGCTGGAAATGCTCTATGGCGAAGACGTCGTGAGCAACGCCTACACGCTTGGTGATGAAAACCAGGTGATTAAAGACTGCCAGACGGCGCTGAAGAAGCTAGGCTACCTTACATTCAAGCCGGACGGCATCATGGGACGCGCTACGGTTTCCGCAGTCAAGGCGTTCCAGCAGGCGAACGGCCTAACACGCGACGGCTGCCTCGGACCTGTCACACGGGACCTGCTCCTTTCCGGTGAAGCGCAGTCCATGGTCATTCAACTTGGCGATTACGGTACCGCGGTTAAGAATATTCAAAAACGTTTGTCCGAGTTGAATTACATGACCAGCGCGAATGCTACGGGATATTTCGGTGAGATCACGCAGGATGCGGTAAAGGCGTTTCAGAAGAGAAGCGGGCTCACGCAGGACGGCAAAGTTGGCGCAGTAACGCTGACGATGTTGAATTCTTCCAACGCAAAGAAATCAACAACGACACCTTCAAGCTCCAAAGAGTCTTCGTCGAGCAGTAGCTCGTCGTCAAGCAGCAGCTCTTCGAGCAGCGGTTCATCGAGCAGTAGCTCGTCGAGTGCTTCCAGTAAGACTGGTGTGGAAAAACTCATTGCACTGGCCGAAAGCAAGATCGGTTCGAAGTATGTACGCGGAGGCAAAGGCCCGAATACCTTCGATTGTTCCGGCTTCGTATACTGGTGCATCAAGAATTCCGGCGTGAGCACGAGTTACATGACGTCGATTGCATGGCGGTCGACCTCGCGGTTCCAGAAAGTATCCAGCATACGTTCGATTGAACGCGGGGACATCCTGGTGTTTTCGGGAAGCACGTCTTCTACCGGACACGTTGGTATTTATTTGGGCGGTGGAAAAATGATCGACGCGAGTTCATCACAAGGTCAGGTTCGGACGTCGTCCACTGTGCTTAAGAGTGGTGGATACTGGCAGGAGCACTTCATCTGTGCCTACCGCATCTTCTAGTTAAAACAATCTGGCGGGCGTGATTCAATATCACGCCCGCATATATATTTTGGAGGAGGAAATCCACGTGCGTCGAATCGGGGTCTTCATGCTCGCCGTCATATTTTTTTTGGTCGCGTTGCTGCCGCCTGCAAATGCGCGCGCTATGGACGAACTGAAAAATGATGACCCGGACAAATACTATATCCTTTTGGATTTGCGCAACCATATCGTTACCGTCTTCGAGCAGGACGAGAACGGAGAATATACAAAGGTCATTCGACGGTTTCTTTGTGCATCCGGCCGGACCGAAGTGGACGAAAACGACCCGGAGGACGAAGCGACACCGACGCCACGCGGTATATGGAAGATCGGCGGGCGTGAACGCTTCGGCAAATTTGCAGATTTTAACGGTGAATATGCACGTTATTGGGTACAGATTGTAGGGAGTATTTTTTTTCATTCCATTATGTACGGCAAACGCTCCGTAAACGCGCTCAAGCGATCGCCGTATTACAACATGGGGCAAAGTGTGTCCCACGGCTGTGTGCGGCTGTATATTGAGGATGCAAAGTGGCTTTATTATTACGCATGTCCGGGTACAAAAGTTGAAATCAGCACAAGTGAACCGCGAGACAATACGCTGCGGCGTGCACTGAAGAGCAAGCTGTCGTTTAACGAGTACAATGCGTTTCAAAAGACGATTGTTGATGACAATGAGGAGCAGCCGAACCCTAAAGCATGGGTCATGGTAGAAGGTGCGCGTATGCGAAAAGGCTGCGGCTCCTCTTTCGATTCTGTGAAACGGCTGAGCACTGGGGACGAACTTGAAGTGCTCCTGGAAGGCGAAGTCTGGGTCAAGGTCCGATACGAAAAGCGTGAGGGGTATATTCGGCGCGGTTATATATCCTTTGTGGAAGGGGAGATGGATACCGGCGAGAATGCAACGCTTTTGCGCTCTACGCAATGGCTCTATACGGAGCCGGATACGGAATCCGAACAGATATGCAAAATGCCTTCACGTGTATCGGTGAAAGTTCTGGAAACCACAGAGGACGGATGGACAAAACTACAGTACCAAAATGAAATAGGATATGTTCGTTCCAACCGGCTGACTACCGGATGGGGCGTGATTCAGAACTAATGAGGCCACAATACCGGAGCATCCATTACAAAAGGAGACGCTGTACAGCGTCTCCTTTTGTAATGGATTGGAAATCATGATAATCAGGGTTCCGCAGAATAATGAAAAAACACTGGAAGCAGACTGCCGCCCTTGGCCTCCTCACCGTACAGGAGTGCTTCTGCGCCTGCACAGCAGAGTTCTCCTGCACGATGCAGATCGGCGCCTGTGACGGCTACCAGCACGGGTGATAGCGCACGGTCCGCGTCTGCGTCCGTCGCAGCCGAAAAGACTTCCAGATCGTTTCGCCCGAGGGCGATCAACGCGTCTGTGGCAGCAACGGCGAACTCTCCGGTCTCGGCGAAGACTGCATCAAGCATGCCGGGATAAAATGTGGCATACTGTTCAGCAAGCCACTCATTTACCGACAGAACGGATTTGTTTTCTATGAACACCGCCTTTTCAAAGACACGGCCCGCGTCAACAGCGCAGCTCCAGACGGAATATGCGCGGCTGGTCTTGCTGGTGAACAGGGCGATCATGCGAACCGGCGTTTCGTGCGGCGGATATGCGATTGCTAAATTCAGTGTGTCAATTGCGGCGTTAATGCCGCCGTATGTCAGATGCTTGATTCTGGATGAAACATTTTGTCCGTCGGCTGCGTATACATATATGGGGATACCCGCTTCCGGCAATGAAACACCGGAATCCTTTAGAAAAACGACGGCCGCAGCGGCACCATCCGGACGATACTGTGAAAGCGTTTCAATATCACCAGATATGAACTCCAGTGTATACGGCTTACCATCGGCGTAGTCCGATAAGCCATCGGCAAATGAGAGCGAAGCGTCCGCGCCAAATACCGCGATGACCGGAACCGGCGTTGGAACGGGCGTCGGGGATGGTATAGGCGACGGTGTAGGTCCCGGGGTAGGTGTTGCGGACAAGCTAAAAACACCGGAGTTACAGCCGGAAAGAAAGAGTAAGAAAAGAATCGCTGCAGCATAAATGCGCTTGTACCAGTGTCGCTTCATGCTTACAAGTATACCATGTGTATTTGTCTTTTTCACGGGTCATAGTGATTCTTAATACAAAAACCGCCTCGCGTTTGCAAGGCGGTTTGCACAATTACATTGGATCAATCACCGGAATCGGTCGTCTCCGGCTCGGGCGTTTCTTCGGCCCCATACAAAAGCTCGTTGAGCGCAGCCGCAGCTTTTTTCAGATTAAACTCAAGCTGGTCGGTCTTTTCGCCGGTATCTTCGATAACATAGTAGTTATAGCTGCCTTGTGCAGGCATGCTGGTCGTTACGAAGTTCATATCTTTGGAAAGCAGGATGTTTGCCAAACTCGTCATCGTATCGAATTGCATATTGGTCGTAATATAGTTCGATGCAAAGGATATGAGAGCGTACACGCTCGTTGCATCCATCTCGGATGTAACTTTATCATATACCAACTGGATGATTTCCTGCTGACGGCTGACACGATCATAATCGTTGCCGTCACCACCGTCAAATCCGGTATGACGGTTACGCGCATAGATCAGGCACTGCGCTCCGTCCAGATGGACGATGCCGGGATCCGCTTTTACACGGTTGGCATTTTTTACGATATCGGGTTCAAGCTCGTGATCGCCGGTAATGCGGTCGTTGATGAAGTTGATTTCGGCTTGATCCAGCTCAACGTCAAGTCCACCTATCTGATCGATCAGCGCGGCAAAACCGTCAAATCCAATCGCGACATATTCTTGAATATCAAGGTCAAAATTATAGTTGATCGTGTTGATTAATTCACCGGCACCACCGCCGCCGTAACCGCCGCGGTATGCGCCATTGAGACGATTGTAGAAGGTGAACCGTCCGCTTTCGCCAATACGTTTGACGCGAGAGTCACGCATGAAGGAAACCAGCGTAACAGTACCCTCTTCCTTGTTTAGAGACGCAAGGATCATCGTATCCGACCGACCTTCGGAGTTTTCCGATTCGTCGGCGTTACGGGAATCCGTACCGATCAGCAGGATGTTGACAACATTATCCTGCAGAGCTGCTTCTTCATAGATCGGCATTGGCGTTGGTGATGGGGTTGGCTCCTCGGCATCGACAGTAACAATGGTCGCTTCTTCTTCAATGACGTCCGTCGCTTCTAAATCCGGTTTGGCAACAGTATCAACCGCGTCGGAGCGCATGCTGTTGAGCATATGCCAGAAGAAAGCGCCGATGGCTAAAACCAGCACGACCACGACGATTAGTATAATTTTCATTACTTTGCTCATATTAAAGTAATTTTCCTTCCTGCTATACATGTTTCTGTTCAAAGTTTAAACAAGCTCATAATAACATAACCGGACTTCCGTTTCAATTTAGAAAGAAAAACTCACAACTTGTTTACAACTGAAAGCAGCCCTATGAAAGCGGCTGTTTTGTGTCTGCGCCCACTAGAGCGCGCCGGCAAACTGCGGAAGGAACATTGCAACGGGCGAATTTACATACTGAATATCCGTTTCGAGTGACACTGGAAAGATTGGGTAAGGCAGATTGCGCCGCAGCGCGCTTATCTTTCGCGCCAGCTGCGCCTGAATGCGAGACGATACACCGGAGGCAGCAGTCAGCACGTAAAACATGCAACCACGGTCGCTGAGCGCCTTCAGACGCTCAAAGGACACGTCCCGGTCGACGGAAGTGTCGTCATAAGTGGCGAAAGCGCCGAAGAGAGAACCTTTAAGTGGCAGTTTCCCTTCCAGCAATTCCTGAAAGGGGATTAAACGCATGGCATTGAATGGAAGATCGTCGGCAAACGTATGCTGCGCATCGAATACAAGGAATGCACATTCGCGATACTTGCGTATAACGCCGCAAAGTGCCGTTGCATCGCCGTCTTTGACAGGGTAGACGACATAGGTTCCCGTTCCGAGCGGATACAACGATAACACGGAATCTTCGAGCGTAGACGCGGTTGCATCCCGGACGAATGCGGCAAATGATACTGCGCTTTGCCCACTCTGAACGGCGGCGCGCCGCTTTGACGCACCACGACTCAAACCGTGATATCCAAATGCCATTCCAAAAGTTCGCAGAGCACCGGCATCAACACTTGTACACAATGTTTTCAGCAGAGCGTAATATGCGCTGGAGCGGTTTTTCAGGATATCCTCAGCCTGATGAAAAAAGCGGCGCTGTTTGGCACCGGTGGAAAACATTCCGCCAAGTTCGACAAGGCGGCGGGCCGTTCTCTGCGTGTCGTGCTGCATGTCCCGTATCCAAATATCGGTGGATACGCCGAGGAGCGCTGACGCCATATGTTCGTTCATATTGTTACCTCCATAATGTCAGATTCAAGCCGCGGCAAAAACAAACGGCTCCGGCACGGGTTAAGCGCGTATGCAAAAAAAATATTCGCTTTTCAGCGACGATCTAAGCGTAAGCGAATTATGAATCTCCACCTATGGCCAAAGCAAAAAACGCGGGTAAAAACTGCACACTCGCGTAAAATTGTCTAAAAAAGTGACACTCCGCTTTGAATAAGAGAAAACTGCACAGCATGCGTTTTCTGTTCGCAGACAAACGGTGAACCACGGGGATATCATGATAAAAAAGCCGGAAGGGAAGGACATAGATTATGAGCAGAACCATTGGAGAAAACATAAAGGCGTTCGCCTATCGTCAGGTGCTGAATTATTTAAGCAGCGATCCGGTAAAGAACGTACCCAAAGTGCTGGATTGGCTGGAAAAGCACGATACGAGTGATTCCGTTACGAAGCAGTCGCAGGCGGTACGAAAAGTGTTTGAGGACAAGGACAGCAACTGGTACAAACTGATCATGAGCCTATGGACGGACATTGACGACGGCGTGCGGGAAAAGCTGTTTGAAACCGTCGCTATCAATGACTCGCTGGTCGGTTCGGCAAGACAGAAAAAAAACAGGGAGAAATACGGCTGCAATATTCCCTGGGCGATCCTGATGGACCCGACCAGCGCATGCAACCTTAAGTGCACCGGCTGCTGGGCTGCGGAATATGGACACAAGCTGAATCTTTCGCTTGACGAACTGGAGAGCATTATTCAGCAGGGAAAAGAACTGGGCAACTACCTCTTTATTTACTCCGGCGGTGAGCCGCTCGTGCGCAAAAAGGACATCATTACCCTTTGCGAACGGCACCCGGAGTGTGCATTCCTCGCTTTTACGAACGGGACGCTCATCGACGAGGCGTTTGCGGACGACATGCTGCGCGTGAAGAATTTTGTGCCCGCAATCAGTGTTGAAGGATTTGAAGAAGACACCGACTTCCGCCGCGGCAAAGGAACGTTCGCCGCGGTGCAGAACGCAATGAAGATTCTGCGTGAAAAGAAACTGCTTTTCGGAGTGTCTTGTTGCTACACCAGCAAGAATGTCGATATGATCGGCAGCGAAGAATATTTTGACGCGATGGTTGACTGGGGCGCGAAGTTTGCATGGTTCTTCACCTATATGCCGGTCGGCAAAGGCGCCGTGTCGGAACTGATGGCGACGGCTAAACAGAGGAAGTTCATGTATGACCGCCTGCGCGCCTTCCGCAGGACCAAGCCGCTGTTTACGATCGACTTCTGGAACGACGGCGAGTTTGTCGGCGGATGCATTGCGGGCGGGCGGCGTTATCTGCACATCAATGCGGGCGGTGATATCGAACCCTGCGCATTTATCCATTATTCGGATTGCAACATCCGCGAAAAGACACTGCTGGAGGCGCTCCAGTCGCCGCTGTTCATGCAGTATCACGACAATCAGCCGTTCAACGAGAATATGCTCCGTCCGTGTCCGGTGCTGGACAACACGGGCAAACTCGCCGAAATGGTGGAAACGAGCGGCGCGCATTCGACCGAAATGCTTGCACCGGAAGATGCAAAGGATTACTGCGGCAAGTGCGCGGAGCGTGCCAAGGACTGGGCGCCGGTTGCCGATGAGCTTTGGCATTGCTCGCACCCGTGCGGCGGGTGCGACCGCTGACGGCAAAACAGCAGTGCCCGCGGGGAATAAGCGGGGGAATAAAGTGAACGTGTTAATATTGTCCTGCTCCACCGGGCAGGGGCATAATGCCGCGGCAGAGGCCGTGCGCGAAGCGCTGATGATGCGCGGAGCACACTGTGTGGTGCTTGACCATATTACGCTCAGAAGTGAGCGGGCCGCAAAGAATGTTGGGGCTGTGTACATCCGAACAGCAGTGCTGATGCCGCACGCCTTCGGGGCAACGTACAGGTTGGGCGACAGGATCAGCCATAATTACGGACATTCACCGGTCTATCTGGCGAACAGGAAGTATGCTGCGTTGCTGGCAGAGTATATTGCGGACGGTGCATACGACGCGGTCGTTGCAACGCATCTGTATCCGGCGGAAACGTTGACCTGTATGCGCCGACGCGGGATGTTGGACATTCCGTTTTACGCGGTGATGACGGATTACACTTGTAGCCCGTTTTGGGAAGAAACGCGTCCGGACCTGTATTTTACGCCGTCCGAAGCGGTATCTGAAATGTTTGTGGAAAAAGGCGTGCCCGCTGAAAAGCTGTATGCAACTGGCATTCCCGTAAAGAGCGCCGCGCTTGAGCGGGTTGACAAGCAGGACGCGAAGGCGGTGCTTGAGCTGGAAGGTCATACACATCTGATTGCCGTGATGGGCGGCAGCATGGGTGGAGGCCGAATAATCGCAATCGTGCGGCAACTGTTAAAACGCATTCCGGACGATACGAGTGTTGCCGCGCTTTGCGGCAGTAACAAACGGCTTGCCAAACGGCTGAACAGGTGTTTTTCCGGGAGCAAACGGCTGCGGGTCGTGGGCTACACGGACAAGGCGTTGCTTTGGATGCAGGCGTGCGACGTGCTGCTTACCAAACCCGGAGGAATCACCAGCACGGAAGCCGCTGTTGGGGGTGTTCCTCTGGTGCTTACCGCACCGATACCCGGATGTGAAACAAAGAATGCGGCATACTTTGAAGCGCGCGGCATTGCGCGGCGTGCGTTCCGACCGGCAGATGCAGCGAACGAGGCGATTGCGCTGGTGAACAATGAGCTGGCACAGTATCTCATGCGTTCCCGACAAAAGCGGACGATAAAAAGATTCGCGGCAGACGACATTGCAAAACGAATACTGGAAGCGGGGGAGGCATATCACCGTGATGAGCGGATACACCCTTAGTGCGTTGATTTGCATCGCTGCCGGGTTTCTTTCCGGAAGCGTACTGTATTGTATCTATCTGCCGCTTGCATTCAAGGGGATCGACGTGACCAAGGTCAGCATCGATAAAAATCCGGGCACACACAATGCGTTTCAATATGCGGGCGTCCCGCTCGGTATGTTGTGCCTGGTATTCGAGCTGGCGAAAGGGTACGTGCCGGTGATGCTTTCCATGAAGGTGATCGATCCGTCTTCACCCGCGTTTGCGTTGGTTATGCTTGCACCCGTTGCGGGGCATGCGTTTCCCCCGCTGAAACATTTTCATGGTGGAAAGGGCATTGCTGTTAGCTTCGGGGTGCTCTTGGCGCTTGCACCTTGGCAAATGGTCGTGTTCGTGCTTGCGACGATATATTTGGCATCGTTGATGTTGCCGATTCATCCGAATGAAAAAAAGACTGTCGCCGTCTTTTCGCTGTTTGCTTTGATTGCGCTGTTGACGGTGAACGTCCTCTCCGTTAAGCTTGGCTGCCTGCTGATTGCACTCCTGGTCGGGTACAAAAACTGGGCGGATGCCGGAGTTATGCTTCCGCTGCACACAGATGCCGTAGAAAAAGACCGGAGCAAAAACATAAATTAAAAATTCCGGTGAATGCACTCCCCCCCTCTTAAGCAAAGACCGGAAGCAAGCGCCCGCTTCGGTATCGACCGAAACGGGCGCTGAATGATATCAGTATAGTGATTTTATCGGCAGGATTACAGCCCCAGCTCCTCTATAACGTGGCGGACTGCCTTTTCCACTGCACCGTCTTCAAACGGGACGTCCAGCCCGGCGAGCTTCAATAATTCGAAATAGCCTTTGCTGCCACCCGCTTTACAGAGCGCAAGATAGGCGTTCCATGCGCTCTTTTGATCCTGCTTCATACGGCCGTAGAACGCGAACGCACAGACCTGTGCGAGCGCATAGTCCACATAGTAGAACGGATAAAGGAAGATATGCTGTTTCTGCATCCAGAATCCGCCTTCTTCAAGAAATGGAACACCGTCGTAATCACGCCAGGGCAGATAGGTTTGCTCAATTTCATGCCACACGGCGCGGCGTTCCTTTGCCGTCATGTCCGGCTTTGCGTAAACACGATGCTGGAATTCATCAACGCTGACAAGATACGGGATTGTGGAAAGACAGCCGGAGAGATGCGAAAACTTTGCCTTCTCCACTTGACCCTCGCCGAAAAAGCCCTTCAAATATGGATATGCGAAGTGCTCCATCGTCATGGAGTGGATCTCGTTGACTTCGCTTGTGGAACTCATATAGTCCATTAGCGGCTGGTTGCGCATTGCCGTAAAGCCTGCGAACGCATGCCCGGCTTCGTGGGTCAGCACATCGACGTCCGCTGAAGTGCCGTTGAAATTTGAGAAGATGAACGGAGCTTTGTAGTCCGGCATGTAGGTGCAGTATCCGCCGATATGCTTACCGGGACGCGTTTCAAGATCGAACAACCCATGATCACACATAAAGTCGAAGAATTCTCCCGTTTCCGGTGAAATATCGTGGTACATCTGCTGTGCGATTGGCACGAGTGCATCCTGCCCGCCGATTGGATCGGCGTTGCCGTCCGGGAATATACAGGTTTCATCATAATATTTAAGTTTTTCTACACCAAGGCGTTTGGCCTGCTCTTCGCGAAGTTTGGCGACGGCGGGCACGATGATGTTTTTAACCTGTTCGCGGAATTTTTCAACTTCCTCGGGGCCGTAATCCGCGCGGTGCATATTGAGGTAACCGAGCGTTGTGAAATTTGGCAGGCCAAGTTTTTTCGCCATGCGGATACGGAGCTTTATCAGCTTGTCAAACTGCTTATCAAGCTTTTCGGAAACATCCTCATAGAGCTTTGCCCATGCGAGATATGCTTCCTTGCGTTCTTCACGGTCGGAGCTCTCCATATGCTTAAGCAAACCGTAGAAATTAACTTCTTCGCCGCGGAAGGTCGTTTTGCAGGCGGCAGCCGTCTTTTTATATGCGTTTTCGATGCTGCCCTGACGGATCAGGTCGGGAATCACCTTTTTGCTTTGTGTCTTGCGCTCCATTTCGGCGAGTGAGAATAATTGCTTGCCGAATTCTTCTTCAAACTGCTTGCGGTACGGTGTTTTCAAAAGCGTCTCGATCATCTGCTTGCTCAGTGGCATCAGCATGGCGATTGCACGGTTGAAAAACTCCATTTCGCCATCGTAAAACTTATCTTTGGTGTCCAGTGTGTTACGGATATGCGCAATGACATAGCTGGTCATGATATGTCCGGACGCTTCCTGTGAAGAAAGGTACGCGGCGCGTGCCTCTTCGTAAGAAGCGGCGTTCTTTAAGCGCTTGAGCTGTTGTTTGGCGGTCTTTTTAAATGCACCCATGTCGGGTCGCGTATACTTGAGCTTTGAGAATTGTTCCATGGTTTGCCCCCGTTTCCATTCGTTAAAATCGCGGCATGATCTGTTTCAACGCTGCATACACACATTTTATATTCATTTCTATGGATTGGCAACCTTCCAAGGACACACAAATCGGTTCGTTTGTTTACGCATGCATGACGTAAGGTTTACATTTCACCAAACGGCGGGGTATAATAATGCAAAATCACGCCGCGTGGCGGGAGCTTTTTTTCGCTGCACACACTTGGAAACGGAGAACGGCCGCTTGTTTGGTGACCTCTTTAAAAAAATCTTGATTACTTTGGCCGTCGTCGCGCTGGTTGCCGGAGCGGCGCTTGGCGTTTGGCTTGGCTTGCCGCATATCAAAATCGAGCTGCACCGCGCAACGCCCGAGCTGAACGTGACGCCGACGCCAAACATAACGCCGATGCCTAGCGCAACGCCGGGTGCCACACCGACGCCGGGAACCACTCCGCAGACGACTGAAGAATGGGTTGACGCTTATATTGTCAACATGCCTGTGGACGAAAAACTGGGACAGCTGATGATGTTTGGCTTTTCCGGCACGAGCGACTTTGCAAGCATATCCAAACAGGTTATGCAGTCCTACCATGTCGGCAACATGATCCTTTACGGGGCGAACATCAAGCGCACGAACAGTGATGGCGGGTTTGCGCTCTGTAAAAAACTGACGAGTACGGTTACGAACCAGCTAACCACAGATATTCCGCCGCTGGTTTCGATAGACGTTGAAGGTGGAAGCGTTACCCGCTTTATATGGGATCCGCAGCCGGTATCCGCGCGGTCACTCGGCAGGCGACGCGACGCGGATTATGCCTTCGAGCAGTTTGCGACCATCGGCGCGAAGCTTGTTTCCGTTGGAATCAATCTCGACCTGGCACCCGTGCTGGACGTTTCGGAAAACCCAATGGACACGTTCCTTGAAACGCGCATCATCAGCGAGGACGCGACCATCACCGCCGCAATCGGCGCGTCCATCATAGACGGCCTGCATTCTGCAAACTGTCTCTCTGCGGCTAAACATTTTCCCGGGCACGGCGGAACGACCGAAGATTCTCACGATAAGACCCCTGTGATTGACCGGACGCTCGAGGAACTGGAAAACTATGACCTGCTGCCGTATTATGCGGCAATTGAGAGTGACGTCGATGCAATTATGGTGGCACATGTGCGTTTCACCGCAATGGACGAGAACGACATTGCCTCCATGTCGAAGCCGGTCATCACGGGACTGCTGCGCGACCAACTTGGCTTTGACGGACTGGTGCTCAGCGACGATTTCCGTATGGACGGGCTCACGAATCTATACAGCGTTGCGGATGCGGCGGTCCAGTTCATCCTTGCCGGTGGAGACATCATCATTTGCGGCGCGGATGTGGACCGACAGAACGCGATTATAGAAAGCCTTCATACCGCGGCTGAAGACGGAAGACTGAGCGAAGAACGCATTGATGAAAGCGTGAAACGCGTTTTGATGAAAAAAGCCGAAATGTTTGGCTGGGATGCTGAAGCGGCTGTGAAAAACCAACAGCTGGAACAAGGCGGCTGATGATACATGCGCTGCAAGCAAACCATGCTTTAGCGCTGTTTATAGCAACGAATTATAAGAAAGTTATTGCGAAAATGGCATAAGTAAGGCAACGCACATCAAGTAAACGTTCCTTGACCGATTGTCCTATGCGCATTAAAATGGTGTCATGGAAAATAGTAGTCTCAAGCAGGAAAATGCACAACACCGTGTTTGGCTTATATTGGCTATTTCCGCTGCGGCGGGCTTGGTTGCCATTTGGATTCCCGTCGGGCTCATTATCGTCCCGGCACTGTGGGCATACGCCGGAGCACGTACAAAACCCGTCTGGATGGCGCTGCCTGCTGTCATTTATGCAGTTGGCGTGTTTTCTTTCTATACGGCGGTAGCGGCAATCGGAATGATCGTTTGTGTTGCCGGCACGACGGCTGTGCTCTATTACATGCAGACAAAGCGCGTCAGCAACACGTATACTGCGCTGACACTGGCAGGTGTATTCTTGCTGGGATTGTATATCAGCGTTGCATTGCCGGGCGTTATGTCCGGCGACGGCGCGTTTGCCGCCATCGTGTCGGCCCTGGACGAGATGATTGATTTTTACCGGCAGGCATTGTCGCAGGCCGGCGCCGCAAACGCGGAATACGTTTCGATGGCAAACACATATCTGGATGCGCTTTCGGACGCAATGCCAAGTTATATCGTACCCGCGCTCTGTATTTTTGCCGGTGCATTGGGGCTCGGCAATCTGTTGTTTTTCAGGCTTTTTTGCAAGAAGCATTCAGAGATAGCGCTTCCGCCGATGCGTGCGTTCCGTTACTGGTCGCTGCCGCGCAGCATGATGTTCGGGCTGTTGTTATTACTGGTCGGCTCGTTGGTGTTGGAATGGAGCGGATGGACGTTTGCCGACAGCTTCGGCAACACAGTCAACGTGCTTGTCGGTATGCCGCTGCTGCTGCAGGGACTTTGCGTGATTGATTTTCTGATTGTGCGTAAAAAAAAGAGTGTTTCGACACGGCGGGCGATCATTTATACAGCAATCGGCATTTTGTTCAGCATTGCGCAAATGCCGCTGATTTTAATCGGCTGTTTCGAGCAAATTTTTCATTTTCGTATCCGTGTGCAGACCATGCCACCGCGCACGATGTAGCTTGAAAGTCGCAAATTCCTAGAAAATATTTTTCACATATTGGCCGGACACATGGTATGGGCGTTCGGGCGAGATTTCTAAACACGGTAGGAGAGGGGACACCGGATGAAGAAAACAAGGACTTGTTTGTTGCCGATTGCAGTGCTGTTGGTGCTGCTTTGCTTCGCCTTGTTCCTGTCCGGTTCGTTTGCACGATACCGTTTGATTGTTGCGCTTATTGCTCTTGGTGTTTCAATTGTCATGTTGCTGATCTGCCGCGCTATTGAGAAAAAATGGGCGCTGGAACAGCAGGACATCATGGACGACGTGTTTACGGAAAACAACTCCATTGCCGCACGGCTGATCAATCAGGTTGCGATTCCTTGCGTACTGATTGAAGAAGGCGGTCGTATCGTATGGCGCAACGAAAGTTTGAAAAAAGTGTTTGACGAGTTGGACATCAAGATTGTTCAACCGAACTTTGATATCAACGCGCCTCTTGTCGCAACGCCGATGGAAATTTCCGGATACACGTATCAGGTGATGAGCATCCCCGTGCACCGCAATAAGGATGCGCGTGCGATGGTCTTTCAGTATTGGGTTGATCGCACGGAAGCGGCGCATTATCAACGGCTGTTTGAAGAGCAGATGCCGTATGTGGCATTGATTTACATTGATAACTACGAAGAGCTTTCGGCGGACGTGCAATTCCACCGCACCAGTGTGTTTGGCGAGGTAGAGCGGCTAGTTGCGGATATGGTGAAGAACGTGGACGGTATCTACCGCCGCTATGAAAACGGACGTTTCTTTATTATATTTGAAGCGAAACATCTTGCGCGCATAGAAGAACAACGCTTCCCGCTGCTTGAACAAGCGCATAATATCGACACGGGTACCAACATGACAGTGTCGCTTTCCATCGCTGTCGGCGCTTCCGACCGTGTTGCGCACTCCGATGAAAGCGCACGCCAGGCCATGGAGCTTGCACTCGGCCGTGGCGGCGACCAGGCCGTTATCAAAAAAGGCGGCGGATATGTTTTCTATGGCGGCAAACGTCAACCGGAGGCGATGCAGTCCCGCGTGAAGATGCGGCTGTTCAGCAAAGCACTCCGGCAGTTATTTGAAAACACCGGCGACGTTTTTATCACTGGGCACAGGCGTCCTGATATGGATTGCATCGGTGCGGCGCTCGGTGTGGCCACCTGTGCAAAGCAAGCTGGCTCCCGCGCCTATATCATATTAGACGAAGAAAACGCGATGATCGAACACGCGATCGATTTAATCAAACAAAACCACACCTACAGCGGCATGCTGATTACGCCGGAACAGGCGGAACGCATTATGCACCCGAGCAGTGTGCTCGTCGTGGTGGACACACAGCGGGTCGGTTCGGTCATTGCACCGAAGCTGCTGGAACTTGCCAGCCGCGTGGTCGTGATCGATCATCACAGGCGGGGGGCAGATCACATCGACAATCCGACGCTGCACTTCCTGGAGGCGCGTGCGTCGTCCACAAGTGAGCTTGTGACCGAGATGCTGCAATACTTTGACGGGAACATGCGACCACCCGCATTTGTATGTGGAACGCTGCTTGCCGGTATTACGATCGATACAAAGCATTTTGCGTTCAATGTCGGTTCACGTACGTTTGAGGCAGCGGGTTACCTTCGGCGAAACGGTGCAGACATCGGCATGGTCAAACAGATGTTTCAGGATGATATGGAAAGCTTTGGCGATGTTGCAAACGCCGTGCGCAGCGCGGACATCCTGGCCGGGGGTATTGCGATTGCTATCGTTGGCGAGGACGTGAAGAACGCGCCGCTGATCGCTGCGAAAGCTGCAGATGAACTTATCGGCATCCGTGGCATTGAGGCCGCGTTCGTATTGGGTAAAGAAAACGGCGACGTCAGCGTCAGTGGACGTTCGCTTGGAAATGTCAACGTTCAGCTCGTCTGCGAAAAGATGGGTGGTGGCGGACACTTAACGATGGCTGGCGCACAACTTGGGAACATGGATCTTGAAGAAGCGGTAGTACTCGTGCGCGGCTACGTTGAACAATATATGCAGGAGGTTGGAGAAACGACATGAAAGTATTGTTGGAACAGGATGTAAAGGGAACAGGCAAAAAGGGCGAGATCATCGATGTATCGGATGGTTATGCGCGTAACTACCTGCTTCCGCGTAAGCTGGCAACCCCCGCGGACGCACAGGCGATCAATGCCTCTAAAATTCAGAAAAGCGCCGCGGCGCACAGAAAGTTTCAGGCCGGAATGACCGCGCGAGAAATAGCCAAGCAGCTTGAAGGCGCAGCGCTGACCGTCCGCGCAAAAGTCGGCGAAAACGGGAGACTCTTTGGCGCGATCACCGGCAAAGAAATTGCCGCCGCGCTCAAAGAACAAAAACAGATCGAGATCGACAAAAAGAAAATTGCTCTGTCGGAACCGATTCGCGCGCTTGGTGAATATACCGCCCGTGTGAGTTTGTTTGAAAACACGTTTGCCAGTGTAAAAGTTATTGTTGAAAAAGCGTAACACATAACATCACCAATACTTCGGCATTGACCGGAGCAACACCGCCCGTCCAGGAGAACGATATGGAAGACTACCAACCGGCACAGTCCATGCCGACCCTTCCGCATGCAAGCGACGCCGAGCGCTCTGTACTCGGCAGCATGCTGATCGACGCGAATGCATTGGAAATGTGCCTTGAGCAGTTGCGAGAGGAAGATTTTTATGTACCCGCAAACGCGGCGGTTTTTGCCGCGATGCGGGATATTCGTTCGTCCGGCGACGCGGTTGACCTTGTTACACTCACAAATGAACTGGAGCGCCATGGAAAGCTGGAGCAGGCGGGCGGGTTGGCCTATATTACCGACCTTGTTACGTTTGTACCGACGGCAGCCAACGCGCAAAACTACGTTGTTCTGGTTGAAACCAAAAGCGTTCAACGACAGCTGATACACGCCGGCAACGAGATTATCCACGACGGCATGAACGACGAGCGTGAGCTTGAGGAAACGCTCAATGCCGCCGAGCGTCGCATTTATGATATATCGATGCGCAAAACGCAGGGGACGCTGGTGCCGCTGGAAGAGATCGTGCCGGAAGCATACAACCTCATCGGCGAACTTGCGCAGCGCCATGGAAAGATTACGGGCATCGCCAGCGGATTTACGGAACTCGATCGCATGACCAACGGCTTTCAAAAGAGCGACCTTATTATCGTTGCAAGCCGTCCCGCTATGGGTAAATCTAGCTTTGCGATGAACATTGCACAACATGCCGCACTGCACGACAATCGCACGGTGGTTGTTTTCAGCCTTGAAATGAGCAGCGAACAGCTTGTCATGCGCATGCTCTGCACGGAAGCATCAGTCGATTCCCAGCGAATCAAGGAAGGACTGATTGGCAACACGGAGATGGGCAAACTCATGGAGGTCATGGATCCTATGAGCCACGCAAAGATATTTCTCGATGATACGAGCGACGCATCCGTTCCGGTCATTCGAAGCAAGTGCCGCAGGCTTGCCGCGCGCGCGGGGCTGGATATGATCGTCATCGACTACCTCCAGCTGATGCAATCCTCCGGTGGACGAAAAAGCGACAACCGCATGCAGGAGATATCCGACATGACGCGGCAGCTGAAGCTGCTTGCGCGCGAATTGGACGTTCCGATTGTACTGCTGTGTCAGCTTAACCGCGGCCCGGATACGCGTACTGATCATCGACCGGTCATTTCGGACTTGCGCGAGAGCGGATCGATCGAGCAGGATGCCGATATGGTTATTCTGCTGTACCGCCCGGCGGCATACATTGACACGCAGGAATACGAAATGGGCGACAACACAAGCCAGATTATCATTGCAAAACACAGGCACGGTTCGACGGGCGTTGTCAAGCTGCTCTGGCAGGGCGAATATACGCGCTTCCGTTCGATCGCGCATGATGAACAAGTATAAAGACAACAGGGGAGAAACAAATGAAGAACAAGGATATGTTCAGCGAGCTCTCCGCCACGATGGCGGGACAGCTGTTTATAGAGACGGAATATCCCTGGGAAGTATTGCCGAAGATCAAGGCCTTCGTATCCGAACTTGGGCCGACGCTTGATCCGGCGGAATACAACCACCCAGCGGACGACGTCTGGATTCATAAAAGTGTCAAACTCTTCCCGAACGCAAACATCTATGGCCCGACGGTCATCTGCGCGGGCACCGAAATTCGTCCCGGTGCGTTTATCCGCGGGGGTGTATTGGTTGGAGAGGGATGCGTTGTTGGAAACTCGACGGAACTGAAGAACTGCATCCTTTTTGATCATGTACAGGTGCCGCATTACAATTACGTCGGCGACAGCATCCTCGGCAGCTATGCGCATATGGGCGCAGGGTCAATCTGCTCCAATGTAAAAAGCGACAAGACGCTTGTGGCAGTTCGAGGGGATCAGACGATACAAACCGGGTTGAAAAAATTCGGTGCGATTCTTGGCGACCATGTGGAAGTCGGGTGCAACAGTGTGTTGAATCCCGGTACCGTGCTGGAGCCGTATGCGTCCGTATACCCGCTTTCGCGCGTTCGTGGCGTTGTGAAACGCGGACACATCTTTAAGGCGCAAAACGATATTGTACAGCGAATTTAACGCAGCATAAACCACTTGTAATTCCGAAGGGCGACCATAAGGAAACACATGTGGTTTTGTTTGATTTTTAGTACCAAAAAAGTACGAATACGGCTGGTTTTCCACGATGTCAAAAGAAATGTGAACAGCTGGCAACATTCCGCACAAATCCATTTTCAGCCGTGTTCCATCGGCTATAATAGGCTTATGATTGCATTTAGACATCATTCGCGTTATCTTTCTTACCGTAAGCCGCAGGGGGCGGTTCCGTGTGGAACACAGATTCGCATCGAAGCGGACTGCGGAGAAGTAAACGCAGATGTAAAACTCAGACTTTACACACAGGACGGCAAAGAGATTTTTCTCGATATGCCCGTTCAAAATGGTCGCGCGCAAACGACGGCAACCATGCCAGACTATGCCGGGCTTGTGTGGTACTATTTTGTGATTAAAACACAGGACGGGCATACACACTATTACGGCGCGGAAAGCGGCGAAGGCGAACTCCATTCGCATGAGCCGCGTGCGTATCAAATAACCGTATACGACGGCGCGTTTACAACACCCGCACAGTGGCGCGAAGGAATCGTTTATCAGATTTTTCCGGACCGGTTTCGACGCAGCAGCTGGGAAGACTTTTATGCACGTGCGCAGTATCACATTGAAAAAGGGCGGTTTATCCGCATTCACGACCGCTGGTCGGAGGAAGTCTGCTATGCCCCGTCACCCGGGCAGGAAGAATACGATCCTGACGATTTTTTCGGCGGAGACATCAACGGAATCCGCGAAAAACTACCGTATCTCAAGGAACTTGGCGTAACGACAATCTATCTCAATCCTGTATTTGAATCGGCGAGCAACCACCGCTATGATACCGCGGACTACAACCGCATCGATCCGATTTTTGGCAATGAGGATGAATTCCGTGCGATCTGCGCGGAAGCCGAAGAGATGGGTATACGCGTCATGCTGGACGGTGTATTTTCTCATACCGGCGCGGACAGCCGTTATTTTGATAAGTACTCGCGATATGACGACGTTGGCGCTTATGAAGATGATAACTCGCCGTATCGCAAGTGGTATACGTTTCATGGAGACAAAGACCATTACGATAGTTGGTGGGGGTTCCCGTCGCTTCCAAACGTAACCGAACTGGAACCAAGCTATACGGACTTCATTACGGGCGACAACGGCGTGCTCAAACACTGGGCGAACGACGGTGCGCATGACTGGCGACTGGACGTTGCGGACGAGCTTCCGGACGAATTCATCCGTCTGCTGAGGAAGCGGGTCAAGCAGGACGATCCGAACGGCGTTTTGCTGGGTGAAGTTTGGGAAGATTGCTCCAACAAATACGGCCCGGAGGGACGGCGCGGCTACGTCAACGGCGACGAACTGGACAGCGCAATGAACTATCCATTCACAGAAGCCGTGATTTCGTTTTTGACTGGTAAGACAGACGCTTATGCGCTGAATCATGTGCTGCAGAAGCAGCGGGAATATTATCCCAAGCCGTTTTACGACGCTTGCTTGAATTTGCTTTCCTCTCACGACATCATTCGCGCGGCAACCGCACTCTCCGGTGCGCCGGACCGCAACAGCATTTCGAGAAGACGGCAGGCTTCCTATCAGCCGAAGGAAGCGGACGCCAAAAAAGGTTTATCGAGATTGATTTTAGCGACCGCGATCCAAATGACGATGCCGGGCGTTCCGTGCGTATACTATGGCGACGAAGCCGGCATGACGGGAATGGCGGATCCGTTCAACCGGAAAACGTATCCATGGGGAGACGAAAATCCTGAGACGATGCAGGCGTTCGCCGCGCTAATGCATACGCGGCGGGACACGGAAGCATTAAAGCGCGGTCTTTGCCGCATGGGCGCACTGTCGCCGGAGGTGTTTGGCGCGCTGCGATATCTGCCGGAAGGCGGAACAGCCGCTTTGCTCATCGTCAACCGCAACGATCACGAGCAAAGTGTTTTACTGAAAATCGACGACGCCGGGGAAGGCCCGGACGGCGAAACCGCCTATACGCTGCCGCAAATGATGGCGGACGTGCTAAGCGGTGAAGCTATTCGAACGGAAAACGGCGAACTGAACATTATAATGCCGCCGCTGACCGCGCGGCTTATGCTCGGCTGATACGGGAACAATCAGGCATTATTCGCCGGGAAGCGGCGACGAAAACGAGGGAATACACATGTTTCAACGGCAACAAAGATATTTAGACGACCTAAACCGCGCGATTTTGATTACCGCGTTGGTGCTTACAATTATTGGCATGTTCTTTTTCCAGTACGGCAGCGTTGTGCGCTATATCATCAGCGGCACAGCGACAATATTGCTTGTGCTGCTGGTCGTGCGCATGTTCAGCAAGGACAAGAGTAAGCGCTATCGGGAGAACATGAAGTTTCTATCGATCGTTACGGCGGTGCAAAATTGGTTCAAACGGACGTTCAAGTCGAACGGCACACAGCGAACGAAAACCCCACGCACCAAGACGCACCGCGCGCGAAAGGCAAAAAAGAATCCAACCTGGAGTGAGATCCGGCAATATAAATATCTTATTTGCCCGCAGTGCACGCAGCGCTTGCGCGTTCCTCGTGGAAAAGGCCGCATCCGCGTGACTTGCACACGCTGCGGAAACGTTTTTGAAACAAAAAGTTGAAAATTGTTGATTTTTACGGAAATTATGATATACTACTGAAACAGTAGGATTTAATCCGAATGAAGATAAAGAAAATGACGGAGGAAGATACCAATGCAGGCAACCAAAGATATGCTCATCCAGCAAGTGATCGAGCTTGACGAAGGAACCGCCGATATTCTCATGAACGCCGGTATGCATTGTCTGGGCTGCGCCATGGCACATGGTGAAACCATTGAACAGGCATGCGCCGTGCACGGGATTGGGGTTGATTCGCTAATCAGCGAAATCAACACATACCTGGCGGGCAAATAAACAAAAAACGACAACAAGCAAGGCGACCGCAGCAAGATTTGCGGTCGCTTTTTGCATCTGTTTATAGGTGCTGTCACATTCGTTCACATAAAACGTCTGAAATTGGGATGGTATCATCGTTCGTATCATGGTAAAATACAGGCAATAGTGCAGAAAACGGAGGATGCATGTTCGGGTATATACGACCGCTTGAATGTGAACTAAAGGTGCGCGAGCAGCAGGAATACCGCGCGCACTATTGCGGCGTATGCAAGGCCATTGGGAAACGATACGGACAGATTGACCGGCTGACGCTGAGCTATGACTGCGCTTTCCTTGCGGCGTTCCTTTCTGCGCTAAATGGAAAAACATCGTTTTCCCGCGGCAATTGTGGCCCGCGCTGCTACCGCGGCAAACGACCCATTGCAGATCCATCGTTCGCGCAGGACTACGCCGCGGACGTAAACGTATTGCTGGCATGGTATAAAACAAACGATGATTTACTGGATGAAAAGAAAATTTCATCCGTTGCGTCGCGTGTTGCGCTTCGTCCGGCTTATAAAAAGGCCGCGGGCAGAAACCCGGAGCTCGACAAGGCGCTGGGCGAGAGCATGGAGCGGCTGCATGAAATTGAAGGGGCGCGGGTTTCGTCCACCGACGAGCCGAGTGATACATTTGGGCAGTTCCTTCAGGCGGTGATTCGTTTTGTGCCGGCGCTACCGGAAGGCGACCGGCGCGCCTCTGAGTGGATGTTTTATAATCTCGGCAAATGGGTCTACCTTATAGACGCATGGGACGACCGTGAAAAGGATGAAAAAGACGGCGCGTATAATCCGTTCCTGCTGTCCGGCATGCAACAGGACGCCGCCGAATTTTTATTGAATATCACACTGGCGGAAGCCGAAAAAGCGTATGATCTGATTTCGATGGACCCCCCAAGCGGGTTGATTGACAACATCATGCGGATGGGATTACGAAGCGTTCAGCGGCGTGTGCTTATGCAGGAAGGCTGCTGCAATGCCGTAGAGACGCCGCCAACGGATAAAGGAGACATCAGATGAACCCCTACAAAGTCCTGGGTGTGAGCGAAAACGCTACGCAGGAGGAAATCCGTGCAGCTTATCTGGAACTGGTAAAGAAGTATCATCCGGATAAGTACACGGACAACCCATTAAAAGAATTGGCCGGAGAGAAGCTCAAAGAGATCAACCAGGCCTACGAAACGCTGACCAAAAAGCAGTCTTCGACCGGAACTTCCGGCGCATACGGCTCAACAGGCGGTTATTCCGGAACGTATAATTCCGGCAATTACTCGCGTACGAACGGCTCGGCATACAGCGGACCGAACGCGGCGGAGTTTGCGCGCGCACGCTCCTACATCAACCAAAACAATCTTAACGCCGCACGGACGATATTGGACGGGGCGGGTGTTGTTCATAATGCCGAATGGAATTATCTGTATGGTGTGATCTATCTGCGCCAGGGTTGGTATGAAAAGGCATATGCCTGCATCAGCAAGGCCTATGAAATGAATCCGAACAACCCGGATTACCGCAATGCGTATGTTTCACTCAACAACTCTGGACGGGCATATTCACGTGGGAACAACGGTAACTTTGACGCCTCCCCTTGCTGCGACATTTGCTCGGCACTGATGTGCCTAAATTGTTGCTGTGGCGGCGACTGCTGCTGAAAACGACTTTGCGCTTCGAGCACCCTTTCAGGGTGCTTTTCTTGTGTGAAAACGCGAAAATAAAAGAAATAAATGACAAATAGTAAAAAATACTTGACATTATGTATATGATGTTCTATATTGTGTAGTGTAAAGAATACATGACAATAAGGAGCGAAAAAATGTCATATCAAGAGAAAAAAACGGTTGTAACGATGGTTACCAGTGCACTGTTGCTTGTAGCTTACTGCATATATGCCTTTGGTCGCGTACAGGCGGGTCTGGCGATGTCGGACGATCTGAAATTTTGGGCGGGTACGATGCTGGTTTTTGTTGGAATTAGCATTGTTGCAAACATCAGTATTCAGATTGTATTCCACATTCTGATGGCGATTTCCTATGGCGTTAAACAGCACAAAGAAACAGGCGATTGCAATGAAGCGTCGATTGACAAGCATTTTCAGACTGAAACAACGGAAGATGAGATGGATAAGATGATCTCACTCAAGTCCTCGCGTGTCGCGTTTATCACCGCGGGTATCGGATTTGGGACGGGGCTGGCGATGGTAATGTTCGGTGCTTCAGCGGCGGTGTTGATCAACGCTGTGTATGTTGGATTCAGCTTCGGCATGATTGCCGAAGGAATTGCACAGCTGCACTTTTACAGAAAGGGCGTTTGAGGAAAATGCCGAAAAAAGATGCCGTAGCCACCTCCCGAAATAACGAGAAACTGGAGATTAAAAACAACATCCGCACACTCCGCTTTTTTGCGGACGAGATGACACAACAGAAACTTGCGGAGATAGCGGGCGTCTCCCGGCAGACGATCATTGCCGTTGAGGCGGGGAAATATTCGCCTTCGCTGGAGCTTGCGTTTAAAATTGCGGACGCATTCGAGGTGTCGATAACGGACGTGTTCGAGCATACGCCCAAGGAAAAAACAACCGAAGACGAGATGGAAAAAGAATAACAGAGACACAATAAACGCCTTGCGAGTGATACGCAAGGCGTTTTGTAATCATATTACCGTTGGGTTGAGGTGATAACGAAATCGCAACTCGACTCGATATCAAGCGAATTGAAATAATTATTTTCCAGAGGAATCCACCGCTCGACGAACAGTCTTAACATGTTTTCGCCGTTTCGCAAACGAATGCGCTCGACCTGAAGCGCGGGATCGACACGATAGAAAAGCCGGATATCGTAATACGACGTAAGCAGTGGGTGCATGCTATATGCGCCCTCTACAATGGTCACTGCACTCGGCGCAGTTTCAACGGGCTCCATCAGACGATCGAGATGACAGTCATATTTTACGACGCGTACCGTTTCGCCTTTGATTACGGGAGAGAGAACGTCGCTAAAAAACCGTTCGACATCCACATTTCCACCGGGCTGAGAAAGCCGTTCCGGTGTTCGCATTCGCGGCTGGAGGAAATAGTCATCCATATGGAAAACATTCGCCTGAAGGCGCGCTCCAAGCTCTTCCGCCGCGGTCGTCTTTCCAGCGCAGCTGTTTCCGTCGATGGCAATCAGTACGCGCGGTTGCGTTTTTAGAAGCGTGCTCACGCGTTTGAACACAGCGTCATCCGCACTGTCGGTAAAAAATTGCGGGGCGTGTTTGTCGTTTATCGGTTCATTCACTTTGGTCTGCATAGGTCGTTACTGTTTCATCCTTGCTGTTCAAGTTTGTTAAGAAAATACGCGCAGGCAAGCAGGTCGGCCGATCCACCGGGACTGGCCTGCCACATGCGGCACTTTTCGTCAAGTGCACGGATCGCCTCCAGCATAGTCGGGCCGCCGGAAGGATACCGGGTCGCGATATTGCGAGCATTGCTTTTGAGCTCGCGGGCGATGATTTCACCGCAGCGTGCCAGCACGTTTGCATCATCCACGTGTTCAATTAGACGCAGCAATGCAATCAGCCAGGCGTCCCAGTCGCTTGCGTTGTTTGCGATTGCCGCCCGGTAAGCAGGGAGCGCAACGGTCAGTACAAGCGGGTATCCGTTTTCGGCTTCGCCGCGCGCGCCGGACGCGCCATAGCGCTTATAGGCGCGGCCTGCTCCGCGTTCGAGTTCTTTTGATACGCCATGGCAAATCAACGCCGCTTCGGCGGCAATCGGCAGCGGTTTTAACACGTCGTCATGCATGCTGCGACGTTCCGCGGCATAGCAAAGAATACCGAGCAGAAAGATTGCACCCTTGTGCGTGTTCACGCCGTTTGTTGCAAGGAACATCGCCTTTTCCGCCTCGACGCCGTCCGCACGGATGGCGGACAGTTTTCCGGAAGGCGGGTCGTTTGCGTCCTGCATGCCTTGCACGGCGAAGCGCGTAAAATATGGTTGAAGCGTCGCCGCACTCTTAAGCAACAGCGTAAGGTCCATATCCGCGTGCGCACCGTTGTTCTCCGCGTCCACCAAACCGGGTTTTGGTGTGAGTCGTGCTTCAAATTCCAATGCTTCAAAGGCATATTGTCCGATTAATTCGGGCGTTAAATTCATAATCAATTCTCCAGAATATCGTTCAGTGTTTCAAAACACACAATTGACTTCGATACGTCATTCCACTATGATCTTAACTCGTTTTCCATAATGTAATCCAGCGTTGTTTGCGGCACAAGCGGGCGAATCGCCTCGTAGTCGCCTTTTTTCCAGAGCGCACGCACGCGTGACGCGGAAATCGGCTCTCCGTCGTTCGTTTTGCGTCGGATAACGCGCACATCCACACCGTTTGTCGGCAGGATTGACAGCATCGCTTCGTTATAAGCCGCGGTCATAGGATCGATCGGTTCCTCGCCAACATAGCGGATCCGAATTCCGCAGGCGGGTGCAATCTGCTGGGCAAACAGCGTTGCATCCATCCGCGCGTGCGCAAGTGCGGCGTCCGTTTTGTTTTTAAAGAAGTAATCGGGGAACGTGGCGCTGTTAATTACATAATCTCCGCCCGGCGCGACAAACACGTTGGAAAGGTGTGCACAACTCTCCTGCACCAACCGGAAACGGACGTCCGCTGGGACGTGTGCCGCATCCTTGGACAGCACGAGTACGAGCAGGCGACCGCAATGCTTTGCGGCGGTTTCCACAAGATACAGGTGCCCGTTTGTAAACGGGTCGGCATTCATGACGATAGCGGCCTCCGCCTTCGGCAGTGCGTCCAAATAGGAGGAAAGCCCGTCATGACGGCTTTCCAGCAAAGCCGCGTCCGTTGTGCGTACACGCTCGTAAAAACAGAGAGAGGAGAACAGCGGCGCGTATTTCGGCTTGGTAACAACGAAAACGTTCGGCACGCCTTCGTCGCGAAGCTTTTGATACAGATGCGTAACCAGCATCGGTAGCAGTCCTTCACCGCGAGATATATCGTTCACTGCGAGTGAGCGGATCGCATTGCCTGCGATACCGCCAAGTGCAAGCAGCGTTTCATCCTCATAAACACCGGCAAGGTACGTGATCGATGTATCCAGACGAATACCCTCACGCGCATAAAACGCGTCGATTGCGGCGCAGTCCAGTGAAAGAGACATCGTTCGAATTTCCATGTGTATTTCCTCCATCAATCGGGCAGTGTATCCACCAGTTTTTGGACGGCAGTCTGTACGTCTTCCATCGTGTGCAAACGACGAGAAGCGCAGGCTCGTCCCGCCTTGCCGCAAACAATACAGCCACGCGGTTCGAATCCAACCCGCTCACGTTCAATTAATACGCCGTCCGGAGCGATCACATCCATGTCCCACAGCCGTCCATACGGCGCGGACTCCTCCAACTTGCAGAGTTCCATCTTAAGAAAGTACGGGTCTGTCTTTACCGCGAGGTATGCTTCGCTGCCGGTCGGATACTCGTGGGCCTCAAACAATAACGGCGTTAGCTCGTAGCGTTGAACGATGCGGCCAAGCGACTGTATGCCCGCTTCAAACAGGCGAAGACTTTCCGGCGTTCGCTTGTCTGCACCGGGAGTTACGACCGTAAACACGGCGAGACACGCGCCTTTATAACGTGCCAACAACTGTTTTTGATAGGCCGAGCGCCGGTCGCGCGCGGTGAGTACGTCCGAAAGCGTAATATCCATATCGGCATTATAACACATGTCGCAGGAAACATGCGGCACATGTACCGGAAATGCGGACAACATGCAGAATAAGCATAAATATACCAAATATGAAAGCAATATGCAAGACTTGCGCAAACAACTTGGCAGTAGCGGCTTCAACATGGGAAATATGCAGAAAATCAAGGATTGTGTGGTTGTATACAACGATACAAGCATGCTTGAATGGCAATATACTTGTCAAAAATTGTGCTTTTTGTCTTGTAATATGCATCGCGAGAAGGTATTATTATGCATGGAAAAACAAGTATAGTTCGGAGGCGAAGCACATCATGCAAATCAAATCTTCAGCAGCCGCGGGAACGATGGAATCCGGCGACATACTGATCGAAATCGAAACAAGCGAAAAGCAGGAAGTGGAAGTCATATTAAAAAGTTCCGTTGCAAATGAATTCGGCCAGCAAATCGTGAAGACTATTCGCGGTGCTGTGGACGAATACGGATTGGAATACGCAACCGTAAACGCTGTGGACAAGGGCGCGCTGGATTGTACGATTCGCGCTCGCGTAGTTGCGGCGTGCCAGCGCGCAACTGGTTTGAATGCGTTTGAATGGAGGCGGGAAGTATGAGCAGGCTGAGACGAAGCATGCTGTTTGTGCCGGGCAACAACCCGGGTATGATGAGCGATGCGCATATCTACGGCAGCGACGCACTAATGTTTGACCTTGAAGACTCGGTTGCAATGCGTGAAAAAGACGCGGCACGTCTGCTGGTTTATCATGCGCTGAAGACGATTCATTATGGCGATTGCGAAAAGGTCGTCCGCGTGAACCCGCTGAACACACCCTACGGCAAGGCGGACATTGAGGCGATGGTCGCAGCGGGTGCGGAAGTTATCCGTCTACCGAAGACGGAGACGGCACAGGACATCTGCGACACGGAATACGAGATCGAATGCGCAGAAAAGAAACTCGGCGTGCCGATTGGTCAAACGCGCATGATGGCCGCAATCGAAGGCGCGCTTGGCGTAATCAACGCTTACGCAATTGCCACCGCGAGCAAGCGACTCATCGGTATTGCGCTTGGCGCGGAAGACTACTGCGCAAACATGAAGACGAACCGCTCCCGTGAAGGCAGCGAATTGTTTTATGCGCGCTCGGCAATCGTTGTTGCAGCGCGTGCCGCCGGCGTCGACGCGCTGGACACGGTGTTTTCGGACGTGAACGACGAAGAGCAGCTCGTTTGCGAAACAGAGGCGATCAAGCAGCTTGGTTTCGACGGCAAGTCCGTTATCAACCCACGCCAGATCAAGCCGGTACACCGTGTGTTTACGCCGACGAAAACTGAAATTCAAAAAGCGCTGCGAATTCTTACTGCAAGCAGGGAAGCTGAAAAACGAGGAAGCGGCGTCGTTTCGCTGAACGGGAAGATGGTCGACCGGCCGGTCGTTCTGCGTGCAGAGCGTTGCATTGAGCTTGCAAAAGCCTCGCGTGTCGTGTTTGAGGGGGAAGAGCTATGAAAGTCACAACTGAGTACAACGAACAGCTGATTACACTCGGTAAAAAGCCATATGTGCCGGGAGGGAATCCGCGCCTGTACGATAAGGAGACTGCGCCGCTGAAAGAGCGCATGGCCAACGAAAACAAGATTGTGGAAAGTCTTGAGAAGGCAATTGAACTTGTCGGCCTGAGAGATGGCATGACGATTTCGTTCCATCATCATTTCCGCAACGGCGACCAGATTGTAAACATGGTGATGGACACGTTGGCAAGAATGGGATTTCGAGACCTCAAGCTTGCTGCATCCAGCCTGGCGGCGGTGCATGCGCCGTTGATCGAGCATATTAAAAACGGCGTTGTGACGCATATTGAGACGTCCGGTTGCCGCGGAGAGCTTGCAGAGGCGATTTCGCACGGGCTGATGGACGACCCGATGGTGTTCCGTTCGCACGGCGGGCGCGCGGCAGCGATTGCCGAGGACGAGATCCATATCGATGTGGCATTCCTCGGCGCATCTAGTTGCGATCCGTTTGGCAATGCGAACGGATACTCACGCGAAAGCGAAGGTAAATCCATGTGCGGCTCGCTCGGATATGCCCGCGTTGACGCGCAGTATGCCGACAACGTGATCGTGCTGACCGACAACATCGTAAGTTACCCAAACGTGCCGTTTGGCATTTCACAGCGGGTCGTAGATTATGTTGTTCGCGTAAATGAAGTTGGCGACGCGGCAAAGATTATGACTGGTGCGACGCGCTTTACAAAAAATCCGCATGATCTGATGATTGCGGAGACGACCGCAAATATCATTGTCCATTCCGGGTTTTTCTATGACGGTTTCTCACTGCAAACCGGTTCGGGCGGTGCATCGCTGGCGGTGACGCGGTTTTTGCGCGAGGCGATGATTGAACAGGATGTGAAGGCGAGCTTCGCGCTTGGCGGAATCACTGGCGCAATGGTGAAACTGCACGAAGAAGGACTGATCCGGCGGTTGTTGGATGTACAGTCTTTCGACCTCGACGCAGCACAGTCGCTGAAAAACAACCGCTTCCACCAGCAGATTGACGCGAACTATTACGCAAACCCATACCGGCGTGGCGCGGCGGTCAATCAATTGGATGTGGTCGTGCTGTCGGCGCTGGAAGTTGACACGAATTTTAACGTCAACGTATTGACCGGTTCGGATGGTGTGATTCGCGGAGCGATTGGCGGGCATCCGGACACGGCGGCCGGCGCGGCGCTTTCCATTGTGGTTTGTCCGCTCATGCGTGGTCGTATGCCGAGCGTGCGCAGCCGCGTGAATACCATTGTGACGCCGGGTACGACCGTGGACGTATTGGTCACCGACCAAGGCGTCGCGGTCAATCCACGCAGGCCTGAGGTGGCCGAGCGGCTTTCCCGCGCACACTTCCGCCTTGTGCCGATTGAAGAACTGGCGCGCCGCGCGGAGCGTATTACCGGCAAGCCGGAGCCGCTTCCGTTTGGAAATAGAATCGTTGGACTTTCGACTTATCGCGACGGCAGTGTCATCGACGTGATCCGGGAGATCAAGGACTGATAGCCGAACAGAGAAACAAATAAAACCGCGGCGCAAGGTATGAATACCTTGCGCCGCGGTTTCGAGTGCGTCAAACTATTGAAAGCGACCGCGTGCGCGTCGAAAAATTGACAATTTTTGTGCACATCGGTATACTTTTTATGATCTGCGGGAGGATCGTCAAGAGCAACGCAGAAAGCGACAAAGCCGGTGTCCATGCGCATAGTCAAACAAGTAAATTTTTCAAGAGCATAATTTGCCTCTGATAAATCGAGGGTACAGGTTATGCTTTTCTATTTTGCCCGCTATGGTCCGATAGAGATAAGCAGAGAATGCGCACCGCTTTTACAGACGTACCGCAACTAAAATAAAATGAATTTCAATCTGGATGGAGCATTTAAATGAAGAACGACCCTTTAGTATGGCAATTGATTTTACAGGCGGTTTTAATATCGCTCAACGCAATATTTGCCTGTGCAGAGATTGCTACGCTTACTATCAGCGACGCGAAGCTGGCAAAACTTGTCTCCGCAGGAGACAAGCGCGCAGTGAAGCTCGCACGGCTGACAAATAAGCCCGCCCGCTTTCTTGCGACGATACAGGTCGCCATTACGTTGTCCGGCTTTTTGGGCAGTGCCTTTGCGGCGAACAATTTTGCAAAGCGTATTACAGAAGCGATTTCTCAAAGCTTGACGACGATTCCGGTACAGACGATTAACACGATTTCGGTCGTGCTCGTCACGCTGATACTGACGTTTATTACGCTCGTCTTCGGTGAACTGGTGCCCAAACGTGTTGCAATGAAAAACGCGGAGAAGATTTCTCTTGGCATGGCGGGGATGATCAGCGGTGTGGCAAAGATATTTGCGCCGCTGGTTTGGCTGCTTACCATTTCGACCAATGGCATTCTGCGGTTGATCGGAATTGATCCCACTGCGGAGGACAATCAGGTCACCGAGGAGGAGATCCGCATGATGGTGGACGTTGGTTCTGAGAAAGGTAAAATCGAAGCCAGTGAAAAAGAGATGATCCACAATGTGTTCGAGTTTGACAACGTTTCGGCCGAGGACATACTTACGCATAGAAAGAAGGTGGAGATCCTTTGGCTTGACGGGAGCGACGCGGACTGGGCGAAGACCATACATGATACGCGCCATTCGTTTTATCCCGTCTGCAGGGACAGCTCGGACGATGTGGTCGGAATTCTGGATGTGAAGACCTTTTTCCGTTTGGACGATCATTCGCGCGAGAATGTATTGGCACAGGCGGTGCAAGCCGCGCGTTTCGTGCCAGAAACAATCAAGGCGGACGATTTATTTTTCGACATGAAACACAGCGGGAACCACTTTGCGGTGGTGATGGATGAGTACGGCGGTATGTGTGGCATTGTGACCATGAATGATCTCATCGAGGTGATTGTCGGTGATATTGACGAAGAAACCGACGACGGTGAGCCGATGCTGTCAATGATTTCGGATGGCGTTTGGCGTGTACATGGTTCCGTGCCTGTAAAGACCATTTCCGAGGCGATCGGCTGTAAGTTGCCAAGCGGCGATTTCGATACGCTCAACGGGCTTGTATTCAGTGCTCTAAACGAAATACCTCAGGATGGAACCAAATTTACCGTGGATGTTGGCTGCTTACATATTGATGTGCAGGAGATGAAAAATTACGGTATCGAGCAGGCGGAAATTTCGCTATTACCGCAACCATGGGAGGAACAGCCTAAATAAGAAGGGGCAGAGACGGATCGATAAAGATAATATGCAAAATATGCACGGCACAAGGCATTGATATCTTGCGCCGTGTTTTGCTATTCATGAGCGCCTTCGGTATAATCAAATTTGCTGATGATCGAAGGGAGAGGGGCTTCAATGATTTTAGAAACACAGCGGCTGTTTTTGCGCAGAATGAAACAGAGCGATTATGATGAGCTCACGGAAATTTTACAGGACCCGGACGTCATGTATGCATATGCACATACGTTTGAAGATGACGAGGTACAAGTCTGGTTGGACAGACAGCAGGAACGGTATCAAACGGACGGTTATGGCCTTTGGGCGGTGATCCTAAAGGAGACGGGCGAGATGATCGGACAATGCGGCCTGATGCAGCAGGATTGGAGCGGCACGTCTGTGCTTGAAATCGGTTATTTATTTAAAAAGAGATTTTGGCACCAGGGTTATGCTGTGGAGGCGGCGCAAGGATGCAAGGCGTATGCGTTTGACAAACTTAACGCAAATGAGGTGTGCTCCATAATACGGGACACGAACTTTGCCTCCATGAATGTTGCAATCCGCAACGGCATGCTGGTGCGGGGACAGTTTATCAAGCATTATTACAACATAGATATGCCGCACTATGTGTTTTCGGTGAAGAGGGAGCATGCGTGAGGTGAAATGAGAATTGTTTTTAGTTTATGGCAGAGAATCTAAGCTTCTTTTCGAGATACATCTTCGATTTTTGCCTTCTCTTCCTGCAATTCAACCAAGTAACCTGCCGTAATAATACCGGCAGGCAGCGCTACAATCGCAATCCCCAATATAGAAGAAAACATAGTGACAACGCGTCCCAAAGTTGTTACAGGATAAATATCGCCATATCCGACGGTAGTAAGAGAGACGGTTGCCCAATAGACAGCGTCGAAAAAGTTCGCAAACGAATCCGGCTCTACGTTGAAAATTATTAGCGCGGAAATAAGAATATATGCCGCAGCAAATGAGAAGACACATGTTAAGGAACGGCTTTGTTTCTGAAAGACCGTTGTAATCATTCTGAAGTTCTTAGAGTAGCGCAACAATTTGAATGAACGAAAGACCCGAAACGTACGAAACAACCGGAAAAGACGCAGTAAACGAAGCCCTGCATTTATCGCGAGCAAAGAAGGCAGAATTGAGAGCAAATCGATCACTGCAAATGGCGTAATCGGATACAGAACAAAAGCAGACTTACCGCGTTGCGGCATCTTCAAGTCCGCTGTAGCAAGTCGAAACAAGTAATCCAAAATAAAAATGGCGCATGCAATTGCATCTATTAAGTAGAAAAGGTTTGAGCGTGACTTGAAAGCTAGAGGAACAAGGCTGACTATGATGACAATCATCATAAAATAATCATATATGGCGCTTGCAGTATCGTTGGAGGCGGCAGTTTCGATGATTTCAAAGATTCGTTTTCGCATACACACCCCATTGAAAGTTTATAACTATTTAGAATGTTTATATTTACAACCAGCAACCTATATGCAGACTGCAGCAACAAAACCGCCCAAAGGCGGCTTTTGTTTTTGACCTTAAAGCGGACTTTCCAGATGGTTTCGTATGCGTACCCAGCGCACTGCGCCTTCAACCGGCTCCTTATCGTTGATGTGTGTTTGAAACATATCGCCGCGTCGGCGCATCAGCTCGTAATCAATCATCCTTCGATAGGTTGGCGACGCGACCGCCGTCATGATCGACCCCGACAGTGCGACATTGACCGGTGTTTCCAATGACAGACCATTTGCCACGGCGATGATACAGTCCGCCGCGTGCGACGCCGCCTTTGCTGCATAACGGGAGGCGATTTCATCACCGGTTTCAACAGCGGTAAAGAACAACCCAATTAACAAACGTGCTGCTTCGTCATTTTGTATGCGGGTCGCGGACGCAAGAAAATCCTGCGGTGAGTGTAAATCGAAAAGTGTAAAATACCCGTCTTTTAGTGCGGTTCGCTTTTTGTTGAAAAACAGTTGCCGGTAGATGGAACGATACACGAAAGCGGCGATGTCGTAGCCGCCGCCGACGTCCCCGGAAAGCAACCCGATTCCGCCAAACTGGATGCGCCTTCCAATTAGATTCATTCCCGCGCAGGTTATGCCGCTACCGGCAGAGTAACAGACGCCGACACCGTTTTCAATGCCGGCCATAACGCCGAGATATCCATCGTTGCAGACAAGGCAACATTTTAAGCCCCGCGTCTGGAGTCGCCCTGCGAGTGCAACGCTCTGCGCGTCGTGATCGGCTCCCGCGAGGCCGAGTACGGCGTCTGCAACGTTGTCCAGTGCATAACCGTGCGCGCTGAGCATTTCGTTGCAGTTCTCAAGCAAGATGGCCGCGGCTTCATCGAACCCGCCGGACATAGTCTCGTGATTGGTGCCGCCCGCCCGATGCGCGGCGATGACCGCGCCGGATGCATCCAGCAAGCGATATTCGGTCTTGGAGTTTCCTCCGTCTACTGCAAGGTAGCAGGTTTTCTGTTCCATACGGTGCGCGTTCCTCTATTTCTTCCCGAAAGCATGGCGGCTTGCGGAGTAGTCTGGCTGTATGGTTGTGGAAAATTCTTACTGGTCGGCAGGGAAAAAGCGTGAAAGCAAGGGACGGTTTTGATGCAGCATTTCGGCAAGGCACGGCGCGGCCTTATCAAGATCTGCAGTGATCGGGTTGCAGGCGAGCGCTTGTAAAGCGATAGAGCGATCACCGGAGAGCGCCGCTTCCACGGTCAACTTTTCATAAGTCTTTACGCTGGAAACAAGCGTTTTGAGAACCGCGTTCGGCTTTACCCGTACCGCTTCACGCTTGATCGTTCCGCGATCGACAAAGCAACCGGTTTCAATGACGCCGCTTTCGTCCAGAAAGTCCAACGTTCCCTGATTCTGCACATCGACAACGTGATATCCCGGCGCTGCGCCGCTTAGGGATGCGATCAGTGCGATTGCCGCCTCGGAATAAAGATGTCCGCCGCGCTCAGCTAATATGTCCGGCGTGGTGACGTTGCGTAAGTCGGCATAATAGGAAAGCAGCCGTGTTTCGATATCGATGCAGGCTTCTCCGCGCGTCTGCTCGGCGGCGAGGAATTCCTGAAGTTTGCGGTCGCGATAAAAATAATACTGCAGATAATCATTGGGAATGGCACCAAGCAGCTCGATGATCGGTCGATAGAGCCGCACCCATTCGTCCTTTGTTTCGGCGGCGTCCAGCGATTCCGGCGCGAGGAGCTCCGGTAAAACGTCGCGTCCGTCCATATAGACGCCTGTGATCGCTCCACAATGGTTGAGCGAAACGGTTTCGAGCCGAATGCTGTCCATCGGGACGTTCAGCAATTTTGCAATACGTTCCTGTGCGCCAATGGGCAGGTTGCAAAGGCCGACGGCTTTGACGTGTGTATGGTTAAGCAGATATTCCGTAATGATTCCGGATGGATTTGTGAAGTTGACAAGCCAGGCGTCCGGAGCGTATTTTTCAACGGTTTCGGCAATGCGCCCGATTTGCGGAATGGTGCGCAGTGCGTTGGTAAAGCCGCCGATGCCAGTCGTTTCCTGCCCGATAAGACCGAACGTGAGTGGTATCTTCTCGTCGCGAATGCGCGCTTCAAGTTTTCCTGCGCGAATCTGGGTGACAACATAGTCTGTGCCGTCTACTGCGCGCTCTAGGTTCGTACTTCGCAGGACGCGTGGCTCCATGCCATTTTTGAGAAGTACACGTTCGCAAAAATCGCCGACGATATTCAGCCGCGACTCATCGATATCGGTCAGACGCAGTTCGTCGATCGGAAGCAACTCTTTTCGGTTGATGAGACCCTGCATCAGCTCCGGACAATATGTGCTGCCCGCGCCGACAATCGTCAATTTAATGCCCATGGCTGAACCTCCTGCTTGCAATCAGAATTTGATCCTGCGAACCGCCCGCGAAGAAGCGCTTTACCGGCTGACAAAGCGGACAGCTGTGCATAAAAAGCAAAACGAACTTGTATATTTGCCGCAGGAAAGGCGTATGCGAAAATACAAAAGCAACGAATGCAATGGGTAATAATCATTAGTATTGCTGTGAAAGAAGCTGGCTTCTTGTATAGTGATTGAGATACGGTAAAAACCTTTATTGCAAGTATAACACATTTTATGCAAAACGATATTAAAATTTGCGTAAAATACAAGCGGCGGCCTAAATAAAACGTTACCGCTGATTAAGGGGCGGGTGAGACAGCTCAACACGCTGGCTTCGTATAAAGAGGATGAATTTCTATTGCTTTCGAACTGCTTGTTATCATAGCAGAAGCGTCGTATGGCCCCCGTGGCGCAATGGCTCTGTTATGGGAATGATGGATGCGTTTGCTACGGCGGAAACCCAGAATACCAAGGCCAACAGGAACAACAGGGTAGCAAGGCAATCCATCAAATCGGGCGATAGTCGCGATAACGGAGGTGTAGCGGCCCTGCGGCCATTGCGGATTGCCGTTGTCCGAATGACAGGCAGCGCAGTTGCCTAAACGTTTTTCCGCCTTGACGGTGCGCGTTCGTCCGGTGGATACGGATCAGGACTTGCGATTGCAAAAGGTGTGTCGAACGACATCATGGGAAAACATGAAGGAAAGCGAAAACGGCATTGACCGGCTCATTGTGGAATTTCCCGGATTGCCGCAAAACGCATGTCACGCGTTAGAAACAAACGTGATAAATAGAAATAATCACCTGTAATCGTCAAATATGCGGAGAATGCACAAAATTTCAGAAATACGCGACATTGTGAATTTCTGTAGAAATTATCGAAAAAAGTTGTAATTTTGCGTCTCTGGCTCTTTTCTTCCGTCCACAAGTAGTGTACAATAAGTCGTGCAGTTCACCAATGAGTATGCTTTACGCATAATCTCTGGCTTTTTAGCCCGGTTGACACTTGCCCGCTACAGTGGCGTTCACAGTTGAAATGCGGACGCAAACTGTTGTGATATGTTCGGAGGAGAAGAAACATGGATATTGGAGCAAGCATCAAAAGACTCAGAAAATCTCACGGGGAGACTCAGCAACAGCTGGGAGCGGCGGTAGGCGTCGTTCAGCAGTCGGTCGCCGCATGGGAATCGAATCGTTGCATGCCGGACATCGCATCTCTTGTTGCGATTGCCACCCACTACGGCACGTCGACGGACAGCATTCTCGGACTGACGGAAGAACCCAGCTATTTGCTTGACACCGAAGGGATGCAATCCTATCGCAACGACGTTGCGCTGGCGGATCGCCTGCCTGCTGAGATTCGTGAGGGAGTTTTGGCCCTGATCCGGCTCGAACGTGCGAAGTACGGGAGATAAGAAGCACCCGACTGCTTATCAAACATACTTTTGCGCAGACCAAGGATCGGTGAAACCCATAAGAAATTGAGAAACCACCTGTAAAACGAGTGAACAATTTGTTTTCCATGAAAAACGCGTGGGCTTATTTTGTTGTACCTCAAATCTTCAACCTTCCTTTGCATGCGGGGGTTGTCAAACTGTGCCAGGTTCATATATAATACTTTCGAACGGACACATCACCGTTATGGATGCAAGTCTCTATTTTTTATGAGGTGAAGTATGGATTACAAAGCCATAGCCGAGCAGGCGGGGCCACGTGTTGGCGCCACGCAGGAATGGATTTTTCATGTGCTGCGTGAAGGTATCATTAGTGGACAGCTTCCCGGCGGCATACAGCTCAAACAAGATGAAATTTCCGCAGCACTTAACGTTAGTCACATTCCTGTAAGAGAAGCGCTTCGCAGGCTGGAAGCGCAGGGGTTGGTGCGAATTCATCCCAACCGCGGCGCATCGGTCACACAGCTTACACGCGATGAATTGCTGGATATGATGGAAGTACGTGCAACACTCTCGGTCATGATGCTGAAAAACAGCGCGCCTCTTCTAATACAGGACGATTTTGACAAGCTCGAAGCGATTGTAAGCGAGCAGCGCGAAACCAGCGACGAAGATATTGTACGCTCCGAGGAGCTCAACTATAGGTTCCACGACATTTTAACTTCACGGGCCGAAAATTCAATGGCAAGCCTCTTGCTTGAGCTTGTGCATGCGAATATCGACCGCTATTTGCGCGCCAGTTTTTATGGCACGACGCAGTCAAGGGATGTTTCGATTGACCAGCACGAAGCGATTGCGCGGGCCTGCCGCGAAGGCGACTTTGAAAAAGCCGGCGTGTTGCTGCGCAACCACATCCTCGATGCAAAGGAATTTATTCCGGCTTCATTGAAGTAAAAAGCTGAATATAACGATTGAAAAAAAGGTTCTCCGACTTTCGGGGAACCTTCGTTTCGTACAACATAAAAAGCGAAGCAGGAGGCGCCAAAGGATGAACATTGCGGTCATTCACGGGCAAAGCCATAAGGGCATGACCTATGCCGTCACACGTGCAGTACTTGACCGTCTGGCTGAAAACACAGAACTTTCGATACGAGAATTTTTTCTGGCGAAAGATGGGCCGGATTTTTGCCTTGGCTGTAACAATTGCTTCCTGAAGGGTGAAGAATATTGCCCGTCGGCGGCAAAGATGAAGCCGATCGTCGAAGCGATGGATTGGGCGGACGTGATCGTGCTCGACAGCCCGAATTATGTACTGGAAATGAGCGGCGGCATGAAGAACTTGATGGATCACTTTGCATACCGCTGGGTGACGCACCGTCCTTCCGGCAACATGTACAGAAAAGTCGGCGTAGCCGTGAGCTCGTCCGCAGGCGCGCCCGCGGGACACACGGTGCGCTCCATGGCGCGCCAACTCAAATGGATGGGATGTCCGTCCGTTTGCCTTTTGCCGTTTACCTGCAATGCGTTCAGCATGACAGACCTATCCGATAAAAAACGCGTGGAAATGGAAAAGAAAACACAAAAGACGGCAAAACGTGTCTTGAAGCTTACTGTGAATCCTCGCGCAAGCTTACGTGCAAAACTGTTTTTCATGATATTTCGAAAAATGCAGTCTGCACCAGCGGCGGCATGGAACCCGAAAGACCGCGATTGGTGGGTCGATCAGGGTTGGACGAAGAATGTGCGGCCATGGAAAGCATAACGAAAGATACCGTCATAGGCCAGGTCCCTTTTAAATGGGGCCTGTTTTTTTGTTGATAGGATCAAGGATGTGAATTGAGCAGAGTTGTATTGACAATTGCAGTTAGAAGTTGTAAACTCATCATTGACAAACACTAGTATAATGCTATTATATAGGCGAACATTTATATAAAGGAGCGCTTATGGACGATACTGCGCGATACCCGCTTTGTGGTGAAGACCATATTGATAAATTACACGAGCAGGAGATTTCGACTTACCTACCCGGTGAAGATGGTGCCGCGGATGCGGCAGCGTTGTTTTCCTATCTGTCCGATTCTACACGCGTGCGTCTGCTTTCGATGCTATCCGTATCCGAGATGTGTGTTTGTGAAATGGCGGACATTCTGAACATGAGTCAGCCTGCGATATCGCACCATTTGCGCGTTCTACGCCAATGTGATGTTGTGAGTTTCCGTAAGAATGGCCAACGGGCACTTTATTCGCTTAATAATAATGAAGCTGGGGAGACGATCCGGCGGCTGCTTGCAATCACCGTCGGCAATGAGGATAGAAGAGCATGAAGGATTCGAAACGGTTTATTAATGGAAAATGTCGCTATTGCGGTTTGGATGAGAAACACTGCAGTTGCGGGATCGCGGAAGGCAAAAGCTGCCAGGTTGGCTGTGGAGAAGGATGCTCCTGCGCGCAATCGCATTCACATGAACGCGAATCGTTTGAATGGAAAGAGTTTATACCGGTTGCGATTGCGGCTATATTTTTGATCGGCAGTATCTTTTTATCCGGCACGGTACAGATTGTCGTGCGGCTGGCGGCATATCTGCTTGCGGGGTATGAGGTTTTGATTCGAGCGGTGACGGGCTTTGCAAAAGGGCGCTTTTTTGATGAAAACGTGCTGATGGCTGTTGCGACTATTGGCGCGATCACGCTGGGCGACTATGCTGAGGCGGCGGCAGTCATGATTTTTTATGGCGTCGGTGAAGGCTTGCAGGAAGCGGCGGTACGCAGTAGCCGCAAACGGATTACGGACGCAGTGGAGCTTCATCCGGATACGGCACGCCGTATTTCGGACGGTGGCGAACAGAGCGTTGTAAAACCGGAGGAGATTGCCGCTGGAGAGAGCATTCTGGTCAAGCCCGGAGAACGTGTTCCGCTGGATGGCGTAGTTGTTGCGGGGGAGAGTCTGCTGGACGTTTCTATGCTTAACGGAGAACCCAAACCACAACTGGCAAAAGCCGACAGCACAGTGCAGGCGGGCGCGGTTAACACAAACGGCCCGTTGACGATTCGGGTCACGAGCATTGCTTCTGAATCTTCAACAAGTCGACTGCTGCGTGCGGTTGAAGATGCAACGAAGCATAAACCCGCTATTGAACGGTTTATCACGCGTTTTTCTCGTGTTTACACACCTGCCGTGATTGGTGCGGCCTTGTTGCTTGCGGTTCTGCCGCCGCTGTTCGGACTTGGCAACTGGAGCGAGTGGATCGGCAGGGCGTTGATTTTCCTTGTGATATCGTGCCCATGCGCGTTGGTGCTGAGCATTCCGCTGACGTTTTTTGCCGGTCTCGCGATAACGTCGAAGCATGGCGTTCTGTTTAAGGGCGCGGATGCATTGGAGCAACTTCCGAAAACAAAGGCGGTCGTGCTGGACAAAACGGGCACGCTGACCGAAGGTGAGTTTACCGTTCAGCACGTTGAAAGCGAAGAGCTGCCGACCGACGAGCTGCTGGCGCTGGCTGCGACGGCGGAACAAAACAGCCTGCATCCCATTGCGGCGGCCATTGCACGGGCGGACACGCGCGGCTATGTTGCACAAAATGTACAAGAATTCGCAGGCAAAGGCGTTGTTGCCGAGATAGACGGCCGTCGTATCGCGGTCGGCAACCATGCGTTGATGAAGCTGGAAGGGGTTCAATCGAACTCCGGCGCAAGCGTATTGATTGCAATCGATGGACGCTATGCCGGTGCAATCTATGTTGGCGACCGCGTTCGCACTAGTGCAAAAGTAGCAGTTGGTGAGCTGAACGCACTTGTCGGCTATACGGCAATCCTGACAGGAGACGCCAGAGAACCGGCGGAGACGGTTGGAGGAGAGCTTGGCGTGAAGGGTGTGTTTGCTTCACTGCAGCCGGAGGACAAACTCACGCGTATGCGGGAGATTCGCTCCCGCGTCGGTCGGACGCTGTTTGTCGGCGACGGTATCAACGACGCGCCGGTGCTGGCGGGCGCGGATATCGGCATGGCGATCGGCAACGGAACAGATATGGCGGCGGAAGCGGCGGACGCGCTGTTACTTACAAATGACCTGACGCGTTTGCCGTATGCGATGCGTACCGCAAAGAAGACCGTGCGCACGGCAAAGCAGAACATCGGCATCGCCCTTGGAATAAAAACCATTGCGCTGATTCTAGGTGCGCTTGGACTTGCCGGTATGTGGGTTGCGGTTGTTGCGGACGTTGGCGCGGCCATCATCTGCGTGCTTCATACGCTGATGCTGTTCTACACAACGCGGGAAAAGTAAAGACGTTACCTATATATATGTAGATATGCAGAAAAGTATTTGCAAAATGAGAAGTGTGCCGCAGCAAAAAAAATGCGGCACGCTTATTTCATTTGTGTTACAATAATCAAGTTGCGGTTTCTTGTTTGAAGAGTCGTTTTCGGTATGTCAATCAGCCGTAAAGCTGCTTAAAAATCGCGCAAATATCAGCTTTTCCATGCTTTTTTGCTGGAAAACGGAAAAAAGCTGAAAAAACAGCTGGTTTTCTGAAAAATACTCTTGCAATTGTGCATTCCATCGTGTAAAATCTAAACGTTCGCGCCGCAATAACGAAAGTTTTTGTGTGCGCAGGGATGAACGGGAGGTTGCCGGTACTGCCATCCGGGTAATTTCCGCTCAGACCCCAACGTCCGTTAACTGCGGACGAGGGTGAGAAAGCAAAGCATAATCGTGCAGTCCCGAACGAACAAGGCACAGCCGAGAGGCTGCGCATGCTTTATGAAGAAGGAAACACACGGCTTTGTGTATTGCCCAAGATTAAAAGGAGGACAGTAATAATATGGCAAACAGAATTCGAATCAAGCTCAAGGCGTACGAAAGCTCTCTGATTGATCAGAGCGCGGAGAAGATCGTTGAAACCGCCAAGAGAACCGGCGCGCAGGTCAGTGGCCCGATCCCCCTGCCCACAGAAACGGAAATCGTTACCATTCTGCGCGCGACACACAAGTATAAAGATTCGCGTGAACAATTCGAGATGCGCACCCACAAGCGTCTGATCGACATTTTGCAGCCGTCGTCCAAAACCGTCGACGCGCTGATGAAACTCGATCTGCCTGCGGGCGTTGACATCGAGATCAAACTGTAACCAGCGGAGGTAAACCATGAAGAAAGCCATTTTGGGCAAAAAGATCGGTATGACGCAGATGTTCCGCACTGACGGTACCATGATCCCAGTGACAGTCATTGAAGCCGGTCCCTGCCCCGTAGTCCAGAAGAAAACCGTCGGGACCGACGGATACGACGCCGTTCAGGTCGGGTACAGCGAGCTGCGCGAGAAGCTCTCCAACAAGCCGAGAACGGGACACTGTGCCAAGGCGGGCGTGAAACCCCTCCGTTATATGAGAGAGTTCAAGCTCGACGACATCGCTTCCTACGAAGTGGGTCAGATCATTAAGGCCGATGCCTTTGCCGAGGGCGACAAAGTCGACGTTCGTGCAAAGAGCAAAGGTAAAGGTTTCCAAGGCGTTATCAAGCGCCACAACCAGCACCGCAGCAAAATGACGCACGGTTCGCATTATCATCGCGGCGTTGGCTCGCTGAGCGCATGCTCCAGCCCGTCCCGTGTGTTTAAGTCAAAGAAACTGCCCGGTCACATGGGCAGCGAAAACGTCACCGTGCAGAATCTTGAGATTGTGCGTGTGGACGTAGAACGGAACCTCTTGCTCGTCAAGGGCGCGGTTCCCGGCCCCAAGGGCGGCCTGGTCGCTCTCACGAGCACTGTGAAGTAAGGAGGAGCAAGAGTATGCCTAAAGTAGCAATAGTCGATATTACCGGCAAGCAGGTCGGCGAATACGAGCTCTCCGAAAACACTTTTGGACAGCCGGTCAACAAGTTTGTACTCCACGAGGTCGTAAGGGCGCACCTTGCAAACTGCCGTCAGGGCACGCAGAGCGCACTGACCCGTGCGGAAGTTCGCGGCGGCGGCATCAAGCCTTGGCGCCAAAAAGGCACCGGTCGTGCCCGCCAGGGATCAACCCGTTCACCGCAGTGGCGTCATGGCGGCGTGGTGTTCGCACCCAAGCCCCGTGACTACAGCATCCGCGTCAACAAAAAAGTGAAGCGCGTTGCAATGAGATCCGCACTCTCCGGCAAGGTTGCCGACGGCGAGCTGATCCTGTTTAATGAGCTGAGCATCTCCGCACCGAAGACCAAAGAAATGGTCAAGGTTCTCGAAGCCGTCAAGGCGGGCAAAGCGCTGATCGTTCTGCCGGAATCCAACGCGGACGTAGAACGTGCCGCGCGCAACATTCCGGGCGTCAAGACCACACTGGTCGGCACCCTGAGTGCGTACGAGATTCTCAAGTATGACAAGCTGATCCTCACCGAGGCGTCGGCAAAGAAGATCGAGGAGGTGTACGCCTGATGAAAAGCCCCTATGACATCATCAAAAAGCCGGTGCTGACCGAAAAGAGTTACGATCAGTTCTCCGAGCGGACCTACACGTTTGAAGTAGACAAACACGCCAACAAGATCGAGATCAAGAAGGCGGTCGAAGAAATTTTCGACGTTGAGGTGGCGAGCGTACACACGATCAACTCCGACGGCAAAGTTCGCCGTCAGGGTGCATCCGTTGGTCGCACATCGTCGAGCAAAAAGGCCTATGTGAAGCTGAAAGAAGACTCTAAGGGTATTGAGTTCTTCGACAGCATCTCGCAGTAAGGAGGACGAACCATGGGAATCCGCAAGATCAACCCGACAACGCCGGGTCAACGCTTTATGACGGTTTCCTCGTTTGAGGAGATCACGAAGAAAAAGCCCGAGCGTTCTCTCGTAGAAGATAAGAAGAAGAACGCCGGCCGCAACAACAGCGGCAAAATCACCGTCCGTCATCAAGGCGGCGGCGCGCGCCAGAAGTATCGCATCATCGACTTCAAACGCAACAAGGACGGCGTCCCGGCAAAGGTTTTCTCGATTGAGTATGACCCGAACCGTTCGGCGAATATCGCACTCCTGCACTATGCAGACGGCGAGAAGCGCTACATCATCGCACCGCTCGGCCTGACGGTCGGCGAAACGGTCGTCTCCGGCGAAGGCGCCGACATCAAGGTCGGTAACGCGCTTCAGATTACCAACATTCCGGTCGGCACGATGATTCACTGCATCGAGCTCAAACCCGGAAAGGGCGCGCAACTCGTCCGCTCCGCCGGCAATGCCGCGCAGTTGATGGCGAAGGAAGGCTCTTATGCACAGGTTCGTCTGCCCAGCGGTGAAGTTCGACTGATTCCGATCAACGCGAAAGCGACCATCGGTCAAGTCGGCAACATCGACCACAGCAACATCCAGCTCGGCAAAGCCGGCCGCAAACGCCATATGGGCGTCCGCCCGACGGTCCGAGGCAGCGTCATGAACCCCTGCGACCATCCGCATGGCGGCGGTGAGGGCAAGAGCCCCATTGGACGTCCCGGCCCGGTCACTCCCTGGGGCAAACCCGCGTTGGGTTACAAGACGCGTAAGAAGAAGAACCCGACCAGTAAGTACATCGTGCGCCGTGCGCGCGGCAATTAATGGGAAGAGGAAGGAGATAAGCAATGAGCAGATCGGTTAAAAAAGGCCCGTTTATCAGCGAACGCCTCTTAGGGCGCATTCAGGCGATGAACACCAGCGGCAAAAAGACCGTCGTCAAGACATGGTCTCGCGCCTCTACCATTTTCCCTGACATGGTTGGACATACCATCGCGGTCCACGACGGAAGGAAGCATGTGCCCGTGTACATCACGGAGGAAATGGTCGGCCATAAGCTGGGCGAATTTGCGCCAACACGCACGTTCAGAGGACACAAGGGCTCCGAGAAGTCCTCGTCGGCTAGGTAAGGGAGGAACGAAGCAATATGGCAACCAGAGTGAGAGAAAAGTCGGCCAAGCGTCATGAAAGCGCAGATAAGCGCCCGCACGCGACCGCTAAATACATCCGGATCTCTTCGCGAAAGGTCAAGGCCGTTATCGACCTGATCCGCGGCAAGAGCGTCAAGGAAGCCGAAGCCATCCTGCAGTACACGCCGAAATCGGCGACTGAACCGGTGGCAAAGCTCCTCAAGAGCGTTATTGCAAACGCGGAAAACAATCTTGACATGAACCGCGAAGAGCTCTACGTCGCCGAGATCTATGCAAACCAGGGGCCGACGCTGAAACGGTACCGCCCGAGAGCGCATGGACGCGCTTCAAGCATCCGTAAGCGTACGAGCCACATCACTATTGTGCTGGATCAGGCGAAGTAAGGAGGAAAAAGAGTAATGGGTCAGAAAGTAAATCCGAACGGCTTCCGCGTTGGCGTTATCAAAGATTGGAACACCCGTTGGTATGCCTCCAAGAAGGACTTCGCCGATTTCCTCGTAGAGGATCACAAGATCCGCGAGTTTGTCAAAAAGAAGTATTACCATGCCAGCATTTCGCGCATTGAGATCGACCGCGCGGCAGGCAAGATCACAGTAAGCATCTTTACCGCACGCCCGGGCCTTTTAATCGGCAAAGGCGGCGCAGGTATCGAAGCCATTAAGAATGACATCAGAACCGCTTGCGGCAAAGACGTCAACGTCAACATCATGGAGATTCGTGATGCGGACGCCGACGCACAGTTGGTGGCTGAAAACGTCGCGTCCCAATTGGAACGCCGCATCAGCTTCCGTCGCGCAATGAAGCAGGCCATGGGCCGCGCAATGCAGAAGAACAGCGTCAAGGGCATTAAACTCATGTGCTCCGGTCGCCTCGGCGGTGCAGAAATTGCACGCAGCGAAGGCTATCACGACGGTTCGATCCCGCTGCAGACCATGCGCGCGGACATCCAGTACGGCTTTGCGGAAGCGAAAACCACTTACGGTCGCATCGGTTGCAAGGTTTGGATCTACAAAGGCGAGCTGCTCGGCAAGCGTGGTGCTGCCGATAAGCGCGAGGAAGGGGGCAAATAACCATGTTGATGCCGAAGAGAGTCAAGCGCCGCAGAGTTTTTCGCGGTCGCATGAAGGGTAAGGCCCTGCGCGGCAACACGATCACCTATGGTGAATACGGACTTGTTGCAATGGAACCCGCCTGGATCACCAGCCAGCAGATTGAAGCGGCGCGTGTTGCTATGACGCGTTACATCAAGCGTGGCGGCCAGGTTTGGATCAAGATTTTCCCGGACAAACCGGTTACGGAAAAACCGGCCGAGACCCGAATGGGCAGCGGCAAAGGTTCCCCTGAATATTGGGTAGCCGTGGTGAAGCCGGGCAGAGTCCTGTTTGAGATTGCCGGTGTTGACCAGGAGACTGCAAGCGAGGCGCTTCGTCTTGCTACTCACAAGCTCCCGCTCAAAGCCAAAGTAGTCAAGAAGGAAACCGAAAAGGGTGGTGAAACCGATGAAGGCAAATAAGTTTCGCGATATGACGGACGACGCGCTCGCCGCTCAGGAAAAAGAGCTGAAGAGCGAGCTGTTCAATCTCCGCTTTCAGTCGGCAACCGGTCAGCTCTCCAATCCCCAGCGGATTAGCGAGTGCAAGAAAGATATCGCCAGAGTGAAAACGATCATCCGTGAGCGCGAGCTCACGCAGGTCGCCGAATAACGGGAAGGAGGACAAAGCAAAATGGAAACAAGAGGCTACAGAAAGACCCGTATCGGCGTGGTCGTCAGCGATAAAATGGACAAAACGGCTGTCGTCGCCACCAAGACCAAGGTCCGCCACCCGTTGTACGGCAAAATGGTCAACCGCACGCGCAAGTTCAAAGTGCATGATGAAGAGAATCAATGTGGCGTTGGTGATACCGTAAAGATCATAGAAACGCGCCCCATCAGCAAGGACAAGCGGTGGCGCCTTGTGGAGATCGTCGAAAAGGCGAAGTAACGAATTGGAGGAACTGGAAAGATGATTCAACCGCAAACCAGATTGAAGGTCGCGGACAACAGCGGCGCGAAAGAAATCATGTGCATTCGCGTGCTCGGCGGTTCCTACCGTAAGTCCGCTAATATCGGCGATGTGATCGTAGCCAGCGTCAAGTCCGCATCTCCGGGCGGCGCGGTCAAGAAAAAGGACGTCGTCCGCGCGGTTGTCGTGCGTACGGTGTCCGGCGTACAGCGTCCGGACGGTAGTTACATCCGCTTCGACGACAACGCCGCCGTCATCATAAACGACCAAAAGCAGCCCCGCGGCACCCGAATCTTCGGGCCTGTGGCGCGCGAACTCCGTGAGAAGGACTACATGAAGATCGTGTCCCTCGCACCGGAAGTATTATAAAGGAGGAGAATGACATGAACAGCATGAACGTCAAAAAAGGCGACAACGTCGTTGTCATCTCCGGCAAAGACAAAGGCAAGAAGGGCAAAGTTCTGATTGCGCATCCTACGGATAAACGCGTGGTCGTAAAGGACGTCAACATGGTTGTTCGCCATGTGAAACCCCGTAAGCAGGGCGAACCCGGCGGCCGCATCGACAAGGAAGGCACGATCGACGCTTCAAACGTGATGCTCGTATGTCCGAAGTGCGACAAGCCCACCCGCGTTGCCCACAAGATGAAGGAAGTCGAAATCTCGGGCAAAAAAACACAAAAAAGTGTTCGCGTTTGCAAAAAATGCGGCAAAGTAATGGATTAAGGCGGAAGGAGGAACTGACAAGTGGCAACAAAAAAAGATGTTGAAACCGTTGTTGAAGCCGTTGAAGCAGCAGCCGAAACGGTAGAAAAAGAAGTGAAGAAAGCCGCGAAGAAGGCAGCTCCGAAGGCCGCCGAAGCAGCCGAAAAAGCGGAAGAAACCGTGAAGAAGGCTGCCAAAACGACTGCAAAGAAAGCCGCCGACACGGCCGAAAAAGCAAAGGAGACCGTTAAAAAGACTGCTAAAAAAGCCGCGGACTCCGCCACTGAAGTAGCCGCAGAAACCGTAGCGAAAGCCGCCAAGAAGGTGGAAGAATCCGCCGACAAGGCAGCCGAAACGGTTAAGAAAGCGGCCAAGAAAGTTGAAAAGAAAGCTGAAGCAGCTAAGCCCGCCGCGAAGAAAGCAAAAGCGGCCCCGGCAAAGCCCGCAAGCAAGCCCCGGCTGAAGAAGCGTTATCAGGATGAGATTGCGCCGGCTATGCGTGAAAAGTTCAGCTATCAAAACGTGATGCAGATACCGTGCCTTGAGAAGGTCATCATTAACATGGGCCTCGGCGCTGAGAAAGAGAACCCCAAGGGGATCGAGACTGCCGTTAAGGAGCTCAGCATCATTGCCGGCCAGCATGCCGTGGTAACCCGCGCCAAGAAGAGCGTCGCGAACTTCAAAGTCCGTGAAGGTATGAGCATCGGCGCAAAGGTCACCCTCCGCGGCGACCAAATGTACTATTTTGTCGACAAGCTGATGAACATCGTGCTGCCGCGCGTGCGCGACTTCCGCGGTGTTTCGGACAAGGCGTTCGACGGACGCGGCAACTACGCGCTCGGTTTGAAAGAACAGCTGATCTTCCCGGAGATCAACTATGACGACGTCGATAAAGTGCGCGGCATGAACATCGTGTTCGTTACAAGCGCTAAGACGGACGAAGAGTGCAAGGAACTGCTTACGCAGCTCGGCATGCCGTTTGTACAGGGCTGATAGGAGGATAGCAAAATGGCAAAGACAAGCATGAAATTAAAGCAGGCTCGCGAACCGAAGTTCAGCACGCGTGCTTACACGCGTTGCCGCATCTGCGGTAGACCGCATTCGGTTCTGCGCAAGTATGGCATCTGCCGCATTTGCTTCCGCGAACTGACGTACAAGGGTGAAATCCCCGGCGTACGCAAGGCAAGCTGGTAAAGGAGGAAACGATCATGACAGATACCATTGCCGATATGCTCACACGTATCCGCAACGCACTGATTGCCAAGCATGACTCCGTTGATATTCCCGCATCCACGATCAAGAAGGCTATTGCGCAAATTCTTGTTCAGGAAGGCTATATCAAGAGCTTTGAGGTGATTCAGGATTCCGTAAACGCGGAGAAGAAGACGATCCGTATTCAACTGAAGTACGGCCCGAACAAACAGCGCGTTATCGTCGGCATCAAGCGCATCTCCCGTCCCGGCCTGCGTGTTTACGCCCGCAAGGATCAGATGCCCAAAGTGCTCGGCGGCCTCGGCGTCGCGATTGTTTCCACGTCCCGCGGTGTTATGACCGACCGGGAAGCGCGTAAACAGGGCGTTGGCGGCGAAGTGCTGGCTTACGTTTGGTAAGAGTGCAAAATCGGGCTGACGCATCGTTACCTCTTTGGCAAACGGCGAACGTCGACCCTTTCGCGACAGTATATTAAAGGAGAAACAATCATGTCTCGTATCGGAAAACTTCCGGTCAGCATTCCTGACGGAGTGACAATCACGGTCGAAGACGGCAACGTCGTCACTGTGAAAGGTCCCAAGGGAACGCTCACCGAAAAGCTCTCTTCGGAGATGCAGATTGAACAGGACGCAGGTGTTCTCACCGTTAAGCGTCCGAGTGACGACAAACGCCACCGTGCACTGCACGGCCTGACCCGCTCGCTGATCAACAATATGGTGGTCGGCACGACCAAGGGCTATGAAAAGAAGCTCGAGATCGTCGGCGTTGGTTACAAGGCGCAGTTGCAGGGTACGCAACTGGTACTCAATGTCGGTTACTCCCATCCGGTTAATTTCCCGGCACCCGAGGGCATCAATTTTGAAGTCCCCGCGCCGACGAAAATTACTATCAAGGGAATCGACAAACAGAAGGTCGGCCAAATTGCCGCCGACGTCCGCGCGGTACGTCCGCCAGAACCCTATAAGGGCAAAGGCATTCGTTATGAGAACGAGTACGTTCGCCGCAAGGAAGGCAAGACCGGCAAGTAAAGCAGGAAGGAGTGACGAGAGATGTTTAAAAAGATCGATAAAAATGCGATCCGCACAGCGCGTCATTACCGCCAGCGCAAGAATATCGTGGGAACGCCAGAGCGTCCGCGCCTGAACGTTTATCGCAGCACGAGCCATATCTATGCGCAGGTAATCGACGATACCGTAGGAAACACCTTGGTCGCAGCTTCCACGCTGGATGCCGAAATCAAGGCCAAAGTAGAGGGCAAGAGCAAGGTTGAGCAGGCCGCGCTCGTCGGCGAGCTCCTCGGCTCGCGCGCTAAGGACAAGGGCGTAACCAAAGTCGTTTTCGACCGCGGCGGATACCTCTACACCGGACGGGTGGCTGCCCTAGCAGACGGCGCACGCAAAGCCGGGCTGGACTTCTAAGGAGGAACAAGACATGCAAAACAGGAGATATGACAGAGAGCCCTCGGAATTCAAGGAGCGCCTGGTTTCCATCAACCGTGTTGCAAAGGTCGTTAAGGGCGGTAAAAACTTCCGCTTTACGGCACTGATGGTCGTTGGAAATGAAAAAGGCAAAGTCGGCGTCGGCCTTGGCAAAGCTGCGGAAATTCCCGAAGCTGTCCGTAAGGGCGTTGAAGACGCAAAGCGTCATATGATCGAAGTTCCGATCGTCGGCACATCAATTCCCCACGCTGTGGAAGGAAAGTTCGGCAAAGGCCATGTGCGCATGCTCCCTGCTGAAGAAGGTGCCGGTGTTATCGCAGGCGGACCCGCACGTGCGGTGCTTGAGATGGCCGGAATTCGCGACATCCGTACCAAGTCGTACGGATCCAATAACCCCGGCAACTGCGTTAAGGCCACGATCAACGGGCTTTCCCAGCTTCGCACAGCGGAGCAGATTGCAAAGCTTCGCGGCAAGAGCGTAGAAGAGATCCTGGGATAAGGAGGACAGCAAAATGGCAAAAGCAGCAAACAGCGCTAAGCAACTCAAGGTCACGCTCGTTAAGAGCACGATCGGCTGTCTGAAAGATCAACAGGCGACCATCGTCGCGTTGGGACTGAAGAAACTCAACAGCAGCGTTATCCAGCCGGACAACGCATGTACACGCGGCAAGATCTTCAAAGTGAAACACCTTGTCACGGTGGAAGAAGTTTAAGGCAGGAGGACGTGCATCATGAAACTGCATGAATTACAGCCCGCCCCTGGTTCGGTTACGTCGAAAAAGCGCGTCGGTCGAGGCACCGGCAGCGGCCTTGGCAAAACCGCCACTAAGGGACATAAGGGTCAGAAAGCGCGTAGCGGAAGCAAAAAGAACGGCTTTGAAGGCGGCCAGATGCCGCTGGCACGCCGTCTGCCGAAGCGTGGCTTTACAAATATCTTTGCAAAAGAATATACGACTATCAACGTTTCCGACCTCAACGGGTTGGAGAACGGTACCGTAGTGACGGCTGAGATGCTCAAGAAACAGGGAATTATCAGCAAGATCGAAAAGGACGGCCTGAAGGTTTTGGGCGGCGGTGAGCTGACGAAGAAACTGGACGTTAAAGCGGCAAAGTTCTCTCAATCTGCTCAGACCGCGATTAAAGCCGCGGGCGGAAGTGTTGAGGTGATCGGCTGATGTTCCAAACATTCATTAACGCGTTCAAGATCAAGGATATCAGGAAGAAGATTTTAATCACCCTCCTTCTGATTGTGGTCTACCGGCTGGGTTGTTTTATCCCGATTCCGGGCGTTAACACGGAACTGTTGAAATCAGCGGTGTCGCAGTACGACATTCTTGGGTTCCTCGACCTGCTGACCGGTAGTTCGTTCAGCCAGTTTACAATCTTCGCAATGGGCATCTCGCCCTACATCAACGCGTCCATTATTATGCAGCTGCTCACCATCGCAATTCCAGCGTTGGAGCGCATGAATAAGGAAGAGGACGGTCGTAAAAAGATCGAACGCATCACGCGTTACACCGGTGTCGGGTTGGCAATGGTCCAGTCGATCGGTATCTTCATTGGACTCGGCGAACAGTACGTTGTCAATCCGGGTTTCTGGACGTATGCGACCATCGGTATCTGTGCAACGGCCGGTACTGCATTCCTTATGTGGCTCGGCGAACGTATCACCGAGGATGGTATTGGGAACGGCATTTCTATGCTGATTTTCGCTTCCATCGTATCGCGCGTTCCGAGCACAGCCATCAGTTGGGGACAGCAGCTTGCCGTTGGAACGATGAAATGGTGGGCATTCGCGTTGTTGCTGATTGTGGTTATCGGCCTTATCACACTGGTAACGCATGTTGACCAGGCACAGCGCCGCATCCCGGTTCAGTACGCCAAGCGCGTTGTTGGACGGAAAATGTACGGTGGACAGAGCACCTATCTGCCGATCAAAGCAAACGCCAACGGCGTTCTGCCGCTGATCTTCGCGATGACGTTCATCCAGTTCCCGGGCATGATTGCTCAGTTCTGGCCGGAAAGAGGATTCTATAAGTTCTATACGACGTATCTGGGATCTTCTACCGCGATTTACTTCCTTGTCTACGCGCTGTTGATTGTCGGGTTCGGATTCTTCTATTCGAGCATCACGTTCAACCCGATCGAGATGAGCAAGAATCTACAGCAGAACGGCGGCTTTATCACCGGTATCCGTCCGGGTAAGCCGACAAGCGACTATCTGGCGAAGATTTCCGGACGTCTGACGATGTTTGGTTCACTCTTCCTGGCAACGGTTGCGATTCTGCCGACACTCGCGCTCGGCATTCTTGGTCAAACAAGTGCGTTCGGCGCGACGAGTGTTCTGATTATGGTCAGCGTTGCGCTTGAGACAACGTCCCAGTTGGAGAACCAGATGCTCATGCGGCATTACAAAGGCTTCCTCAACTAAACGTTAGAAATGTGATATAATCGTCTAAAAAGGCGTATAATTTTCAGCGGTGCATGGCGTTCGGAATTTTCCGGACGCCGGGCCCGCAGAGAAACAAGCCTGATTGCGGCGAATAGTATTTATGAAAGCAAAGCGATCTCCGAATGGAATCGGAAACCGCCAAGACCGGAGAGAATCGCTATGAAATTGATCTTTTTGGGCCCGCCGGGGGCGGGGAAAGGCACACAAGCCGTTAAGATTGCCGAACGGTATGGCATTGCCCATATTTCTACGGGTGATATGCTCCGTGCGGAAATGCGCGAAGGAACCGAACTCGGCAAAGCCGCCAAGGATATTATTGACCGCGGCGAGTTGGTACCGGACGACGTAATACTGGGCATGGTAAAGAACCGCATCCAGCAGGACGACTGTAAAAACGGATTTCTATTCGATGGTTTTCCGCGTACAATCGCCCAGGCAGAAGCGCTGGAGAAGATCAGCAAGATCGACTTCGTCATCAATCTGGATGTGCCGACAGAGCGGCTGATTAGTCGCATCAGCGGTCGCCGGATGTGCCCTGAATGCGGCGCGGCATATCATACGTCCAAGCATCCTGATCCGAAATGCGACTGTGGAGCAACGCTGCACCAGCGTGACGACGACAAGGAAGAAACGGTTCGCAACCGCCTTGTGGTTTATGAACGCTCGACCAAACCTTTGATTGATTATTACATCAAAAAAGGTTTGCTCCACACGATAAATGGCAATGCGGATGTGGACGTTGTGGACGGCAAAATTGTCGAGGTGCTGGAGAAATGAGCGGCATTACGATCAAATCCACAGCCGACATCCAGAAGATGGATGTTGCGGGGCGCATCGTAGAGGATACGCTCAACCTGCTGGCGAAAAGTGCTTGTGTCGGAATGCGCACAAGTGAGCTGGACGAAATTGCCGCGGAGTACATCAAGAGCCGTGGTGCAACCGCTTCCTTCCTGCACTACAACGGTTATCCCAAGAGCATCTGCACTTCGGTGAACGAACAGGTTGTGCACGGCATACCCGGCAAATACCGGATTAAGGACGGCGACATTGTGTCGTTTGACGTGGGCGCTTACATTGGCGGTTTTCATGGAGACGCAGCGCGCACAGTGCTTATCGGCAATGTACCGGAGGATGTTCGCGAATTGGTGAAGGTAACGAAGGAGTGCTTTTTCGAGGGCATTCGTTTTGCCAGACCGGGCTATCGAATCTCCGACATTGCAAAGGCGATTCAGTTACACGCTGAAAGCCATGGCTATGGCGTTGTGCGAGAAATGATCGGCCACGGTATTGGCAGGGACATGCACGAGGATCCGGAAGTTCCCAACTTCTGGGACGACACACGTTTCGGACGCGGACCACGACTGGAAGCAGGCATGACCATCGCCATTGAGCCGATGATCAACCTCGGTTCACGCTACATCTATCAGCTGGACGACGGCTGGACGGTTGCGACGGCAGACGGTAAACCCTCGGCGCATTATGAAAACACTATTGTCATTACGGATGACGAACCAAGGATTTTAACACTGCACGAGGAGAGCTGAGGAACATGAACGAACCCGTAATCGGCACCATCTGCACTTCCAGGGCGGGCCATGACAAAGGACGGGCGTTTGTGATCATCGGCGTGTGCGATGAAAACCATGTGCTGCTTTGTGACGGTAAAACGCGTAAGCTGAGCCGCCCGAAGAAGAAGAAACTGATGCACCTGCACATCGAACCGCGTAGTGCGGAAGAGATTGGCAAGCGCATGACTGAAGGAAAACCATTGCTGGACGCGGATGTGCGCAAAGCGCTCGGCGCGCTCGGTTACAACGTTGATTCGATCTAATTAGGAGGGATAGCTTGTCTAAACAGGACGTCATTGAAGTAGAAGGTGTCGTTTCAGATTCGTTCCCAAACGCAATGTTTGAGGTGCAGCTTCAAAATGGACACAAGATACTAGCAACGATTTCGGGGAAATTACGGATGAACTTCATACGTATCCTGCCGGGTGACAAGGTCACCGTTGAGCTTTCCCCGTATGATTTGACCCGCGGACGCATTACTTGGCGCGGTAAGAATTAACAATTTTTTCGATACAGAGCGAAAGGAGAACCACCATGAAAGTAAGACCGAGTGTGAAACCTATGTGTGAAAAATGCAAGATCATCAAGCGCAAAGGCCGCGTCATGGTCATCTGCAGCAACCCAAAGCATAAGCAGAAGCAGGGCTGACGTGAAAACAAAACCATCGGAGCGGCTGCGCAGCGCAAACACCGTACTGCGTTATCCGGTGGATGGAATATAGATTCAAGACCATTTTATACGACTATTACGGAGGTAAAGCAACGATATGGCACGTATTTCTGGCGTAGACCTTCCCAGGGACAAACGGATCGAGATCGGTTTGACCTATATTTTTGGGATCGGACGCAAGACCGCTACGGAAATATTGAACGCAACCGGCGTTGATCCGGCTATCCGCGTTCGTGATCTTTCCGAAAGCGACGTATCTAAACTAAGAGACTACATCGATCACAATGTCCGGGTGGAAGGCGACCTTCGCCGTGAAACATCGATGAACATCAAGCGGCTGATCGAGATCGGTTGCTATCGCGGCGTCCGTCACCGCAGGGGACTGCCCGTCCGCGGACAGAGCACCAAGCAGAACGCCAGGACCCGTAAGGGCCCGAAGCGTACGCAGGGCGGAAAGAGAAGATAAGGAGGAAAGCGAAAAATGGCAAGACAGATGAAGAAAACCGCTACTTCGCGGAAACGCCGTGAGCGCAAGAACATCGAGCGCGGCGCGGTGCACATTCGTTCCTCCTTTAACAACACCCTTGTGACCATCACCGACCTGCAGGGCAACGCCATCAGCTGGTCGAGCGCAGGTTCGCTTGGATTCCGCGGATCAAAGAAGTCCACACCGTTTGCATCGCAGATGGCATCCGAAACAGCGGCACGCGCCGCCATGGAACATGGACTCAAGACCGTGGAAGTGTATGTAAAAGGCCCCGGTTCCGGACGTGAAGCCGCGATTCGCGCGCTCCAGACCGCCGGACTGGAAGTGAACATGATCAAGGACGTGACGCCCATCCCGCACAACGGATGCCGCCCGCCCAAGCGCAGAAGAGTTTAAGGAGGGAATGCTAAATGGCTAGATATACAGGTTCCGTCTGCAGACAGTGCCGCAGGGAAGGCACGAAACTCTTCCTGAAGGGCGATCGCTGCTATTCCGAGAAGTGCGCGCTCAACAAACGCCATGCACCTCCGGGTATGCATGGACAGGGAAGAAGGAAACAGAGTGAATACGGCCTTCAGCTGCGTGAAAAGCAGAAGGTTCGCCGTGCATACGGCGTCCTTGAATCGCAGTTCAGGAAGTATTACGATAAGGCGACTAACATGCGCGGCGTCACCGGTGAAAACCTACTTTCGCTGTTGGAACGTCGTCTGGACAACGTCTGCTACCGCCTCGGCTTCGGCGAATCCCGTCCGATGGCGCGTCAGCTCGTAACGCATGGTCACATCCGTGTCAACGATAAAAAGGTTGATATTGCATCCTTCCAGGTGAAGGACGGCGACGTGATCACCATTCGTGAAAAGAGCGCGGGCAACGAATACTTTAAAACCCTGAAAGAACAGGGCGCCGCACGGACCGTGCCGAAATGGCTCGATCTCGACGCTGAAAAACTGACCGGCAAGGTCGTCGCACTCCCGATGCGCGGCGATATCGACTTGACGATTGAAGAGCATCTCATCGTTGAGTACTACTCCAGGTAAGCCAAGCTAATTTGGCGGACCGCAACAAACAAACCGAAGGAGGGTATGCAATGATAGAGATCGAAAAGCCCAAACTCGAATGTGTTGAACTGACGGAAGATTACGGCAAATTCGTCGTCGAGCCGTTGGAGCGCGGATTCGGCACCACGCTTGGCAATTCCATGCGCCGCGTGCTGCTCTCCAGCCTGCCGGGCGTGGCGGTTACGAGCGTACGTATCGACGGTGTTCTTCATGAGTTCTCGATCATCGAGGGTGTGAAGGAAGACGTTACCGAGATCATTCTCAACCTGAAAGCGCTGTGCTGCAAAATGTACTGCGATGGGCCGAAGAAAGTGATCATCGACGCGGCGGGTGAATGTGAAGTCAAGGCGAAGGACATCCTCCCGGATTCCGACATCATGATCATCAACCCCGAGCTGCACATCGCAACACTGGATAAGGGTGCAAAGCTCCACATGGAGATCATGCTTGAGCACGGCCGCGGCTATGTTCCGGTTGAGCGCAACAAAAAGCAGGATATGCCCATTGGCGAGATCGCGGTCGATTCCATCTTTACGCCGATCACGAAGGTGAATTTCACCGTAGAGAATACGCGCGTAGGTCAGATTACGGACTTCGACAAGCTCACGCTTGAAGTTTGGACGAACGGCAGCATCAAGCCGGACGAGGCGGCAAGCCTTGCGGCAAAGATCCTGACCGAGCATCTCACGCTCTTTATCAACCTGACCGATCATGTGGTTGGCGTTGAGATCCTTGTTGAGAAGGAAGAGAGCAAAAAGGAACGGATTTTGGAGATGAACATCGAAGACCTCGATCTCTCCGTCCGCTCTTACAACTGCCTCAAGCGTGCGGGTATCAACACGGTTGAAGAACTCGTACAGCGCGACGAGGAAGAGATGATGAAAGTTCGTAATCTCGGCCGCAAGTCGCTCGAGGAAGTTCAGGCAAAACTGAGTGCGCTGGGTCTGGCTCTTCGCGCACACGATGAATAAGGAGGAAGGACAATGGCGAACCGCAAACTGGGTAAGCCCTCTGATCAGCGAGTCGCGCTGCTGAGGAATCAGACCACGGCGCTCATTTGGAACGGTAAAATTATCACGACCGAAGCGCGCGCCAAGGAGATTCGCTCGATCGCTGAAAAACTTATTACGCTGGCAGTCAAGGAATATGACAACAGCGAGACCGTAGAAAAGGAATCCATCAACGAAAAGTCACAGATCGTGAAGCGCGAAGTGACCAACGACAAACCGAGCAAACTTGCCGCGCGTCGTAAGCTGATGGCGTATCTCTACGACGTTCCGGAAGCAAAGACCAAGGACGAGTCCAAGAGTGATTACCGCGAGCGCACGGAAGACCGCGCGCATCCCGCGGTGGAAAAGCTCTTCCGCGATATCGCACCGAAGTTCGCAAAGCGTGCTGAGGAAGGCAAAAAGGGTGGTTACACCCGCATGTATAAGCTTGGGCCCCGCCGTGGCGACGCTGCGGAGATGGTCGTTCTCGAGCTGGTCGACTAATCGACGCATTCATATGTAAAATCAACAAGCCCCGCCAGGAATCTGTCGGGGCTTTTGATTTTTTGTGATTTCTTCATATAGAAATAAACGGATTCAGGGGCTGCGTAGCCATTGGCGGGAGATTGATGGTGGAACCCTTCAACACTTACGCTTCCATTTCTTCGATTGGATCGATACCGCGATTGCGGAAGGCGAAAATTTCCGGGTCGAGCACTTTGCCGTTTCGAATAGCAACGCCAGCCTCTAGTGACGGTCTGTATTGCCCGGTAGCAAGATCATCCACATACGGCGCAAATTGGCGGCTGATGACTTCGCTGACCGTTCGATATGCCATAGCGGGGGTATTATCGACAGCATAGTGCAAAACGCCGTCCACACTGTAGACGGGATCGTCGATCGTCGTCGGATGAGATGTTTCAATTTCCAAATTCGGGTCGCAGCTAACGTCAATAATCATCGATCCGCGTTTGAGCCGTTTGAGATCGCTTCGGTAGATAATGCGATCAGTGCGGCGCGTGTCCCACCGTACGCAGTTGACAAGTACGTCATAATCATGCATATGCTCCTTAAAGAGCATTTCAAGCTTGCGCGGGTAGATGTCTACCTTTGCACCAAGACCGCACAGTATCTTGTGCGCGCCGTGCGCAGTCATACCGTTGCCGAGGATTGCCACACGGCAATCATACGGCATTCGCCCGTAGCGCGTAAACGCCTGAAGGATCGCTGTTTCGCCGGCCAGTTCGCGATTGCGGTAAAAGATATAGCGCCCTCTTTCATTGATGTCTTCCCAAGCGATCACCGTATGTCGGCCCGCGATGGCGGCGTCAGTAAAATTCGATTTTTGCACAATATGTGCCCAACCGACAAGCGTTTTCCCGGGAGCGATTTTATGGAGATAGTCGGCGTCACCTAGCTTGACGTCGACCAACACATCACAGCCAAGCACAGTGTTGCGATCGGCAACGGATGCGCCGGCGGAATGATACTCTATGTCGGAATAACCCAATGCTTCGCCGTATCCGCTCTCGATGACAAGCTGTTTGCGGTGTTGAATTACATGCAAATCCTGTGGCAACAACGCACGTCGTCTTTCGCTGTTTTTATGGCTGATTAAATAGCCGATGCGCTTCATGAAAGCCTCCTTCGATAGACAAGATATTCAAAAAAGAGTGCAAAATAATAAAGGTGTGGAAAAAGAAAGGAAGTTATTACTATAATATATTACAATATTATTTTACCGTATTACGTATATCTGCGTCAAACACACAGATATCCTCAATTGCAAATTTTTTGCAACATGCAATCCGGCATTGACAAGATGGCATATATGGATCGGATTGTAACTTTTTCTGAAACTCATCCGCCGTTTCGCCAAATGGCGCGGCGCTATGATATAATACCCACTGCATGAACATTTACCGTTTCTTGCGGTAGCTTGGGTTCATGATTCCCACGTGAGGAATTTTTATATAATGCGTGTGAAAACCATTCGGATTAGTCTCATTATAGTTTTATGTATGGTGCTTTCAACAATTGCGGGCGCCTGTTCCCACGTATCCGGAAATTCCGGATCGAGTGGTTTGCTCATGGTCAGCGAAATCGTATCCAGCAACAAGCGCTCTCTGGTGGACGACGAACTGGGAACGCCGGACTGGATTGAACTTTATAATGCTGGCGATAAAGCACTGGACATCTCCGGCTACGGCATATCGGATAATTTGAAAAAACTCCACAAATACGTCGTGCCGGATGGAACGATCATTGGCGCGGGTGAATATCTTGTGCTGTATGCGGCCAGTTCGAGTGACGACACGCGAGATGATGCCTATTGCATGGGGTTTGGCCTGAGTAAGAGCGGTGATTTTGTGTTTGTGACGGACAGCTATTATGGCATCGTTACGCAGATCGAGCTTCCCGCGCTTTACACGGATGTTTCGTATGCGATGATGAGCGACGAGACATACGGATATTGCGCCGTGCCGACACCGGGCGCTGCCAACACGGAAGAGATCTATTCGACGCTCGACGAAGTATTCGCAGCACAGAATCTTGAATCACTGATTATGAGTGAAGTAATGTCGAACGAGGACGAGAGCGGCTATAAATGGGTCGAGTTTTACAATAGCGGCACATCCCCGATTCGGTTGGAGAACTATTGCCTCAGTGATGATGAAAACAAACCGCTGAAATGGCAGTTTTCTTCCGGAACGGTCGGTGCAGGCGAATATATTTGCGTTTATCTTTCCGGCCTTGGGGCAGAAGCGGAAGATGGCATGCACACAAGCTTTAAACTAAGCAAGGACGACACGACGCTGCTCCTCAGCGATTTGCAGGGTAATGTGATGGATCGCATTGCATGGACAGCGCCAGTCCCCGAAGGTATTTCGGTTGTCAAGGATGCGTCTGGAACGGTGGTTTATACCGCGTTTCCATCGTTTGAGGCTGCAAACAGTGAGGAGACATTTACCGAATTATCGATGAGCGTGATGGATACCACTGACCCGGTACACATCAATGAAGCGTTGAAGGGAAATACGCTGTCTATTACGGATGAAGATGGCGAACGAAGTGACTGGGTCGAAATCAAGAACTTTTCGAGCACACCGATCTCACTGCTTGGATACTTCCTTTCGGACGATGCAGACGACCTCTATAAGTGGGCGTTTCCCGGCGTAACAATTGAAGCCGGCGGATATATCGTTGTCTTTCTTGATGGGAAGGATCGCACGGATGGTGAAATGCATGCGTCGTTTGGACTGAGCGCTGATGAGACGGAACTTTTCTTTACGTCGATTGACGGCATGCGTTCAGAGAGTATTTCATTTGCGGGAATAGAAAAGGATAACATATCCGTTGGACTGGACGAAAATTGGAATATACGATATTATGCCGCGCCAACGCCCGGGTATGAGAATGCGTATGGATTTGAAACAGCCGATCAAATCGGCTGTTTCGACAATACGGGCGTTTTTATCAGTGAAGTTTCCGCGGTGTCGGAAGCAAAGAGCGACAAAAACGACTGGATTGAACTTTGCAACGGTTCCGGCGAGGACATCGACCTCACCGGCTGGATCATCAGCGACGATCTGGACGAGCCTGCGAAATACACCATTGCGAACAGGACGATTGAAGCGGGCGGCTATCTTGTCATAGAATGCACGTCGCACACGACTCGACAGACGGACTTGACCGCACCCTTCGGCATTTCACCATCGGGCGAGACGATCGTTTTGTACAACGCATCCGGTTTTCTTGTCGATGCATTTGAAACAGGCGCACTTTCTCTGGGCATCACCAGCGGACGCATTGAAAATAATACAAGTGTTGAACGGGTCTTTTTTGAACATTCGACGCGAGGCAAGCAAAACGACGACGACGACGTCAACGTCGGTAAATCACCGCAACCGGTGCTTTCGGAGACGGGACTGTATCATACGGAAAGTTTCACCGTTACAATCACCTGCTCGGACCCGAACGCAGTGATCTACTATACGACTGACGGGGAAGAACCGAACACACGTGACAACGCGTATACCGGCCCTATTACGATATCCAAAAACACACCGCTGCGTGCGGTTTCTTATGCGTCTGGAAAGCTCAAAAGCGAGATTGCGACGGCAAATTATTTATTTGAGGACCCGCATACCGTTCCGGTCGTGTGTATCACAGGCGATCCGGACGATATCGACGAAGTGCTCAGAGTGACAAACAAATGGGAAAAAGTAGAGCGTGGCGCCTACATTTCTTATTATGAGAAAGACGGCTCGCTTGGCACGTCGTTTCCCGCTGGAATCAAACCCAAAGGCGCGGGCACGCTTGTTTACGCGCAAAAGTCGCTCAGCATCAATCTGCGCGCTGCATACGGGCAGAGCAGCGTGACCTATCCATTTTGGGACGATTATGAATTTGATACGTTTGCCTCACTCGTCGTGCGCAATGGCGGACAGGATTGGGCGACGGCACGCATACGCGACTCGTTTACTTCCGCACTGGTCGAAGGCATGAATATCGACAACGCCGCAACGCGGCCGGTTGCAGTCTACATCAATGGTAAATACAACGGCCTTTATGACCTGAACGAGGATCAGAACTCCGAATTCCTGGTGACACATTACGGTGTGGACGGCGACACGGCGAACATCATACGTCGCAACAGCGGAGAAATCAAAGGCGATAATGATGATTTCAAGCGCGTGCGTGCGTTTGCTGAAAATAAGAATCTCAGTGACGAGGAGCTGTTTGAAGAATTCTGTCAATGGGTCGATGTCGAATATTTTACGGATTACTTCATTGCGGAAACGTACATGTGCAATTCCGATATGTTTAACCAGAAGTACTGGCGCACGACGGATTACACCGTGAAGTGGCGGCCGATATTTTACGACCTTGATTTTGCGTTCAAAAGCTATACGCGCGATATCGTCGGGCATTTTTTCAGTGCCGACGGGGTACCGTCCGCCGATGGATCGCTGACGTATTTTGAGATCTATATTGGACTTCGCAAAAATGCGGCATGGCGCGAATATTGCGTGGAGCGGTATGTTGAGGTTGTGGAAACCTACTTCAACCCGGAGCGCGCGACCGCCATACTCGACGAAATGGCTGCGGCGCTTCGCCCGGAGATGGAACGGCAGATTGCAAAATGGCACAAGCCGGGTTCTATATCCGCATGGGAGGAAGAGATCGAGCGGCTGCGCACCTATGTGGAGCAACGTCCGGGATATGCGCTTGAAAACCTGCGCAAAAACTTTGGTTTGACACATGAAGAGATGGACGCACTGATTGCCAAGTATTCGACGGGCGCAGCAAATTAAGTGGAGATACTTCCAAAAAAGTCGCGGTTTCGTCCGTGGCTTTTTGCATGTCTGGACAGGATGATTTTGGGTAGAGAAAGCCGACAGCATGTATACTTTTCCGCATTTGCAGCAGTTGTGAATGAACCATGAAACAATGCGAACGAAGGAGCGCTTTCATTTACAGAAAGCCGCTTTCATGCTAAAATAATATGAATATATATGAGTTGGTGAACGCATGCGAATCCTTGGGATCGACCCCGGTTATGCAATCCTCGGATACGGGGTGGTCGACGTCGAAGGCGCGAAACTTTCGGTCGTCGATTATGGTGTGATTGAAACCACGCCGGACGAAGCGCTACCGGAGCGGCTGAATCGTCTTTACGATGGCATGCAGGCGCTTGTTGAACGGTTTCAACCCGACATGGCGGTCTTCGAAGAATTGTTTTTTTATCGTAACACAACAACAGCGCTCGCTGTTGGTGCAGGGAGAGGTGTAGCAATTCTTGCGGCACAGCAAGCGGGCATCCCCTTGTACGAATACACGCCAATGCAGATCAAACTTGCGGTGACGGGCAACGGACATGCGGACAAGCGTGCTGTGCAGCAGATGGTGAAGATTCTTTTGTCTCTGCGGACCGAGCCAAAGCCGGACGACGCGGCGGATGCGCTCGCAACGGCAATCTGCCACGGGTGCACCATCGGTCCGGCCGCCGAAGACTTCCGCATCCGCTAATCGACCACTACTTTCTGGAGGAACAAACGTGTACGCATACATCAGCGGCGTGATAGACGAAATACGGACTGACCGTGCTATTTTGGAAGCAGGCGGCATTGGATATGAGCTCTTTTGCAGCGCGATGACGCTCAAACGTCTGAAAGAAGGCGAGAACACGCGACTGTATACACACCTGCACCTTGCCGATGGCGTTATGGCGCTATATGGCTTTTGCGATACGGACGAGAAGGAGATGTTTCGAAGGCTGCTTTCCGTTACGCGCGTTGGCCCGAAGCTTGCGCTTTCCGTGCTGTCCATGTTAACACCGAGCGACGTTGCAGGCGCTGTTGTAACCAACAATGCAGCCGCGTTTGACCGGGTGTCCGGCATGGGAAGGAAGACGGCGCAGCGTGTATTGCTTGAACTCAAGGAGCGCGTGGAAGCCACCGAAATGCTGGCCGGTAACGCAAACGGCGATCAGCCCGATATCCGTGCGGAAGCGGTTGCGGCACTTGTTTCACTCGGCTACGACGGTCTTGCCGCCGGCAAAGCGGTCGCAGCCGTCAAGCAGGCGGACAGTGTTGAGTCGGTGATCACCGCCGCACTGCGTGCACTCGCCAAATAAGACAACATCGATATTTTTGATTACACGGTTTGAAAGACCATATTGGATAAGGACGGATAATGGACGAACGACTCATCAGTTCCTCGATGCGCGAGGACGAAGCGAAAGCGGAGTATTCCCTTCGACCGCATTATTTGGACGAATATATCGGCCAGCATGCGGTAAAAGAGCATATGCGCATCTATATTGAGGCGGCGAAAAAACGCGGCGAGTCGCTTGACCATGCGCTTTTTTACGGCCCGCCGGGTCTAGGCAAGACCACGCTTGCGGGCATTGTTGCAAACGAAATGGGCGTTTCGCTCCGTGTGACCAGCGGCCCGGCGATTTCGCACGCAGGAGATCTTGCGGCGATTTTGACGAACCTTGCGCCCGGCGACGTGTTGTTTATCGATGAAATTCATCGACTGAATGCGAACGTTGAAGAAGTGCTGTACCCCGCGATGGAAGACTTTGCGCTGGACATCATTATTGGCAAAGGGCCGTCTGCGCGCAGCATCCGGCTGGATTTACCGCATTTTACGCTGGTTGGCGCAACGACGCGCATGGGGCTTTTAACATCGCCGCTACGGGACCGCTTCGGCATCAAAGAACAGCTTGCCATGTACGACGACGAATCGCTCAAGGAGATCATATTGCGTAGCGCGGATATCCTTGGCATATCGATTACGGATGACGGCGCAGTCGAGATCGGCTCCCGTGCGCGCGGGACTCCACGTGTTGCAAACCGGCTGTTACGGCGTGTGCGCGACTATGCTGAAGTACGCATGAACGGCAGTATCGATATATGTGCTGCGAGAGAAGGGCTCAACATGCTTGGCGTTGACGCGCTTGGGCTGGACGAAGTGGACAGAAAAGTACTCGATACCATGATTTCAAAGTTTGGCGGCAGGCCCGTCGGACTGGACACCATCGCCGCGGCAACGGGCGAGGATGCAACAACGATTGAGGACGTTTATGAACCGTATCTGCTCAGACTTGGATTCATCGCGCGGACGCCGCGCGGGAGAATCGTAATGCCGGCGGGTTGTGCGCACCTGGGATATCCTGCCGAAACACAGCAGTTGAGACTGGAGGTTGACGAATGAGACGCAAGGAGATGAAGCAGCTGCTCGAAGAGCGTATCGAGCGTATTTCGTTGCTTGAGACGCGGATCGATACCATGGAGCAACTTGTTGACGGATACCGCGCGCGCGAACAGTCGATTATCGACACGCTGCACGCCGCAAAGGAAACCGCAACGAAAACCGTCGAGGACGGTAAGACGCGTGCTGAAGCAATGCTGTCCGAGGCAAAACGGCACGCAGATTCTGCGCTGGCCGACGCTCAACTGCAGGCAACTGCAATGGTTGAGGAAGCAAACCGTCGCGCGGACGAACTCCTTTCTTCCGCAAAAAGCGAAAGTGAACGGATGTTGGAAAGCGCGGAAGCGACCAAACACGAATATGAGCAGATGGTCGTAACATTCAACACCATGTTGGAGCAGAACGCGGTGGAGGCGGCGCAAAGCGCGTCGCGCTATGCAGAGTTTATCAAGGGGCGCATTATAACGACACCGCAGAGCGCGGCAGGGCAAGAAGCCGTATATCAGGCTGGGAGCGGTGTGCAGGAAAAAACATTACCCGATCCCGGGGGAAACCCTGCCCGATTAATGCAGAACATCTACCAACTGCAGAATCGCCCGCTCCCGGAAGGTGTGCAGCCGGAACAGAATATGCAGACGGATACGCCGGTAAGGGAGACGAAACCGGTCGAACCGTTCTTTGAAGCGGACGAACCGCGCCCGAGATACGCAAGAACAAGCGAACATGAAATGACCGGCACCAAACAGGCAGACCACGGGTTTGTGTTTGACCAAACCGACGCGGCAAGCGACAGCCCAATGCAATTCGACGAGGCACTTGATTCGCTTATCAAAGAAGAGCCAGAACAGCGGGAAAGAGCGATGGAAGAACCCGAACCGTTCTCGGAAAACGCATGGGGAAGCGAGGAGCACCAAAGCTCCAGCGAACCGCAGGCTGAGTTTACCACAGCCTTTGATACGGATTATCCACAAACGGATTTTTCACTCATGCCTGACCCTGAGTGTGCCGTAAATAATACCGAGCAGGAAAAGGCTGCGGAACCGACACAGACCGAGCCGGCGCCCTTTTCGGAGGAAGCCTGGAATCATGGAACGGAAAGCCCCAGTGAACCGCAGGCGGAGTTTGCGTCAGCATTTACCATGCCGGATGAAACACCAGCCGTGCAGGAGAGCGACTTTAACGTGGAAGAAACCGCAGATTTCGCGGCAAACTACGAAGCAAACTTTGAAGCGGCGGTCGCTGCTTCGGACGATGAATCGCAAGAATGGGAGCCGGAAGCGGAAACCGACATGGGTGAAGTGCCGAGTGTTGGCGATTTGCTGCCGGAGGATAAACAAACAGGCGAGGATGATATTTCTCTGGACGAACTGCTGGATGAAATTATCAAAGCGGGCGAATAGTGAAAGATGTCAACGCAACCCGATTATTCTATCTGGAGGCGCATAAATGAATTGGAAAAACATTGACAAACGACAGCTGATCACCATTCTTTCCTGCTTGGCTGGAACGATTTTGATCACCGCCCTGATTCGCGTGGATATGCCATTTACCTACATGCTCGGCAAGGAGCAGGTCAGCGCTGGCGTATATGCAACGCTGGGAGATATTTGCATTTATGTTTCGGTGCTGCTGCTTGGCGCACCATGGGGCGTGATCGTCTCCGCTGTCGGCGCGGCGCTTGCCGATCTTTTTGTCGGCAGCAAGCTCTTTATCATCGGCAGCCTGATTATCAAGAGCCTTATGGCACTGTTTGTTGCGGCGTTTGCCGCAAAGTGCGACGACTGGAAAAAATGTCTGGTTGTGGCGGGAATGACCGAAGCGATCATGGTGCTTGGATATTTTGTTTACGATCTGTTGATCGTGCGTGAGTTTGCAGTTGCGGGCTTGGCGTTTCTAACCGATATTGCACAAGGCGCCATTTGCGGCGCAATCGGCGCAGTGATTCTTCGCTACCTGCCGCCGGCGCATCCGGACAAACTGCTTGAAATCCGGCGTCCTTCGCGGGAAGAGGAGCTTTAAAGAATGTATTTAACTGTACTTGGTCGATATGGGCCGTACCCGAGAGCAAACGGCGCAACGTCTGGATATCTGGTTGAGGACGGCGAGACGCGCGTGCTGGTCGACTGCGGTGCGGGTGTGTTTGCGCGGCTGCTTGAATACATGCGCGCGGACGAACTGGATGCGATCGTGCTTTCACATATGCATTTCGATCATTGTTCGGACCTGCTTGTGATGCGCTATGCGCTGGATCAGCAAACGGTACCGCCCGATGGTGCTAAGAAACGGATTCCGCTCTATACGCCGTCCGAACCGCGTGCCACGGCTGAGATGTTGACAAAGGGCTCGCTTTTTGACCACCGAACAGTACAGGGCGGCGACGAGATCACGATCGGTTCGCTTACGTTTGCTTTTTATCCGATGGCGCATCCCGTGTCGACCAATGGAATGCGTATAACGGGGGAGGACGGACACACGCTTTTCTTCACGGGAGACACAAAGGAATTTTCAGGACTGGCCGAGCACGCGAAAAATGCGGACGCGTTGCTGGCGGACACATGTTTTGTGGACGCGTCGCAGAGCGGCCCGCACATGAATGTAAAGCAGGTGTGTGATCTGGCGAGAGAGGCAAATGTCGCTACGCTGTACTGCACGCATCTATGGGGAAAAGTAGATATTGAAGAATCGATTAAAAAAGAGATTGACTTTTCACATGCTTTTGTGGTACAAGAACGTGGGCGGTATTCTATTTAGAACCCAAAAAGCGCACAGAATTGGACTGTGTGACGATCATAACAACGGTATTAAATGAATTCATTCTTAATATAACAACACTGGAGGACATGACAAATGGCAAAAAAGACCATTCAGGACGTAGACGTAACCGGTAAAAGAGTACTTGTACGCGTTGACTTCAACGTACCGCTTGCGGAGGACGGCAGCGTTTCCGACGACAAGCGTATTGTCGCCGCACTGCCCACGATTCAGTATTTGCTCGACCATAAGGCAAAGGTTATCCTTTGTTCGCATTTGGGTCGCCCGAAGGGGCAGATCAACCCAAAATTTTCTCTCGCGCCGGTAGGCAAGCGCTTGAGCGAGTTGCTGCCCGATGTTCGCATCTGGATGGCGGAGGATGTTGTCGGTGAATCGGCGAAATCCGCGATTGCAGACATGAAGGACGGCGAGATCGTCTTGCTGGAGAACGTTCGCTTCCGCCCGGAAGAGGAAAAGAACGATCCTGCGTTCGCAAAAGAACTGGCGAGTCTTGCGGAACTCTATGTTTCCGATGCATTCGGAACGGTGCACCGCGCGCATGCGTCCACTGCCGGCGTCGCCTCATACCTGCCCGCGGTTGCAGGATTTTTAATCGGCAAAGAGCTCGGTGTGATGGGTAAAGCCCTGGACGATCCGGAGCGCCCGTTTGTTGCGATTCTCGGCGGCGCAAAGGTTGCCGACAAAATCGGCGTGATCACGAACCTGCTTGACAAGTGCGACTCGCTGATTATCGGCGGCGGTATGGCATATACCTTTATTAAAGCGGAAGGCCACGAAATCGGAACTTCTCTTTTGGACGCGGACAGTCTGGACCTTGCAAAAGAGCTCATGGTCAAGGCGAAAGAAAAAGGCGTCAGCATGCTCCTGCCCGTGGATACGGTCGTTGCGACCGAGTTCAAGGCGGACGCGGAGCATAAAACCGTAGATTTCGACAAGATCCCCGCGGATTGGATGGGACTTGACATCGGACCGAAGAGTGTTGCAATTTTTAAAGACGTAATCCTGAAAGCAAAGACGGTCGTTTGGAACGGACCGATGGGCGTATTTGAAATGCCCGCGTTTGCCGAAGGCACGAAGGCAATTGCCGCGGCCTGCGCGGAATGCGAAGGAACGACTATCATCGGTGGCGGCGACTCCGCATCCGCAGTGAAAAAACTGGGTTATGCCGACAAGATGACACATATTTCGACCGGCGGCGGCGCATCCCTCGAATTTCTGGAAGGAAAAACGCTTCCCGGCGTTGCCGTACTCAACGATAAATAATTATGCGCACGATGAACTGCGACCGAACAGCCGCATTATAAAAGCATGCGGCTGTTCGTTTGAAAACCGTGCTGTATTATGTAATTCAAGTTTTAAATTAAACCCAAGTAATGGAAAGGAATAAGATCATGAGAAAACCGATTATTGCAGGAAACTGGAAAATGAATAAAACGCCCGCGGAGGCTGAGCAACTTATAACCGAGCTCATCCCGCTGGTAAAGGACGCAAAATGCGATGTGGTCGTTTGCCCGCCGTATGTCGATCTCGCGGTCGTTGCAAATCTGCTCTCCGGCACCAATATCAAGCTGGGTGCACAGAACATCCACTGGGCGCCGAAGGGCGCATTCACGGGCGAAGTCAGCGCAGATATGTTGTTGGCAATCGGCGTTAGCTACGCCATCGTTGGACACAGCGAACGCCGCCAGTATTTCGGCGAGACGAACGAAACCGTCAACAAGCGCGCAAAGGCTGCGTTAGAAGCGAACATTACGCCCATCATCTGCGTCGGCGAAACGCTGGACCAGCGTGAAAAAGGCGTGACCGATACCATCGTGAGCAAGCAGACGGTTGCCGCGCTGGCCGGCATCGAAGCCGACGAAGTCGTGAAGGTAGTCATCGCTTACGAACCCATCTGGGCAATTGGCACGGGCAAGACCGCGACCGCCGATGATGCGAACACGACCATCAAGGTCATCCGTGACGCGATTGCAAGCGTATATGGCAAGAAGATTGCCGAGGAAATGCGCATCCAATACGGCGGAAGCATGAAACCTTCCAATGTAGCGGAACTTATGGCAATGCCGGAAATCGACGGCGGACTGATTGGCGGCGCAAGCCTCAAGAGCGAAGATTTTTCCAAGGTGGTCAATTACTAATATGACAAAACCGATCACCGCATTGATCATCATGGACGGCTTTGGCTGCTCCAAGGATGAACACTTTAACGCAATCAAAGCCGACGGCGCGGTTAACGTGTCACGGCTTTGGGAAACCTATCCGCACACGACCATAGCAGCAAGCGGTATGGACGTCGGCCTGCCGGAAGGACAAATGGGTAACAGCGAAGTTGGCCATCTCAACATCGGCGCTGGCAGGATCGTTTACCAGGAATTCACGCGAATTTCCAAGTGTATCAGGGAAGGCAATTTCTTTAAGAATCCTGCCTTCCTCGGCGCGATTGAAAACTGCAAAAAGAATGACAGCGCACTGCATTTGATGGGTCTTTGCTCCGATGGTGGCGTACATTCCCACAACACGCATCTTTACGCATTGGTTCAGCTTGCGCATGACAGCGGACTAAAAAAAGTGTATGTCCATTGCTTTATGGACGGACGCGATGTGCCGCCGAGCAGTGGTAAGGGATATGTTGAACAGCTCGACGAAAAACTCAAGGAGATCGGTACCGGGAAGATTGCGACCGTCATGGGACGCTATTACGCAATGGACCGCGACAATCGCTTTGAGCGCGTGGAGAAGGCGTATGCCGCGTTGGCTTATGGCGAAGGCGAAACGGCCGCGTCCGGCACGGAAGCCATGCAGCAGAGCTATGACAAAGGTGAAACGGATGAATTCGTGATGCCGACGGTCGTGCTGACCGACGGCAAACCGACGGGGAAGATTTCCGCAAACGACAGCGTTATCTTCTTCAATTTCCGTCCCGACCGCGCGCGCGAAATCACCCGCAGCTTCGTGTTTGACGACTTTGACGGGTTTGAGCGCAAAAATGGATTCTTCCCGCTTTATTACGTCTGCATGACGCAGTACGATAAGACGTTTGGCGAGCGCGTACACGTTGCGTTTAGACCGGAGTCGCTGAACAATACGCTTGGTGCATATCTGGCGGAACAAGGAAAAACGCAGCTGCGCATCGCAGAAACGGAAAAGTATGCGCATGTCACGTTCTTCTTCAACGGCGGCGTGGAAGCGCCGAATCCGAATGAAGACCGCGCGTTGATTCCGTCGCCGAAGGTCGCAACCTATGACCTCAAGCCGGAAATGAGCGCGCATGAAGTTGCCGATGAAGCGGTCAAACGTATTGAAAGCGGCAAGTACGACGTGATGATCCTGAACTTTGCCAATCCCGACATGGTTGGGCATACCGGCGTGATGGAAGCGGCCACCGCCGCCGTCCATGCAGTTGATACCTGTGTTGATGAGGTTGTAAAAGCAATCCTTAAAACAGGCGGACGTTGCGTCATTACCGCAGATCACGGCAACTGTGAAAAGATGTGGGACGAAGCTGAAAATGCGCCGTTTACCGCACATACGACGAACCCCGTACCATGCATTCTCGTCGACGATACACGTAAAAACGCCACCTTGCGAGAGGGTGGACGGCTGTCCGATCTGGCGCCGACGCTGCTGGATTTGTTGGGCTTACCCGTCCCGGATGGCATGACCGGAAAATCGCTGATTAAAGGCTGATTTTCGGCGGCTTTTGCTTGCATTCAAATGTAGTGCGTGGTATAATCACAAAACGTGGGCACCACCGGGCCTGACAGGCGCATTCTCCACAGAGAAACGTTGGCAGATGCGATGCTTCGCCGAGGCGATGCGGTTTTCACGCAAAGTAGCGTGCTCATTTTAAAAAGCAGACATCCCCGGCGGCAAATTTCGCCGTCCGGCGGTCTCAAAATTGGAGGAATCATCAATGGAAACTGTGGCGACCATCATTAAGATTGCACTTGTCGCGATCTCGATTCTGCTCATCGTCGTCGTATTGTTACAGAAGACGAAAAGTTCCGGCATGGGCGCTGCGTTCGGTGGCGAAACCCAGTCTTTTACCAACAAAGGCAAAGCGGCGGGCCGTGAAGCTAAACTTCAGAAACTGACGATCATCCTCGCGATTATTGTTGGTGTGCTAGCGCTGGTTCTTACTATCTTCCAATAATTTGGAGAAACTATGACTGGCGGCGCGTCCCGACAAGGACGCGCCGCTTTTTCTCGCGAGAGGACGTATTGTGTGCGAGCGCGCGTATTTAAATGAAAAACAATAATAAACAGTAGATTTGACGATTTTACGTGTTTGACTGTTTGAAGGTTTCCGGCTATCATGTAACGGGAAAAAGATATATTATTTTACAATTGACGATCATCTGCAATGGTGCAGACAGCACCTGGTGAATGAAAGGATGAGAAATATGCCCGTTAGGAGCGGTACAAAGCTGCTGATACAAAACAAAAAAGCACGGCATGATTACTTTATCGAAGACACGCTCGAATGCGGCATTGAACTCTTCGGCACAGAGGTCAAATCCCTTCGAAGGGGCCAGAGCAACCTTAAGGACAGCTATGCGCAGGTAAAAAATGGCGAACTGTTTCTTGTCGGCATGCATATCAGCCCGTATGAGCAGGGCAACATTTATAACCGCGACCCGTTCCGAACACGCAAATTGCTTGCGCATAAAAGCGAAATCAAACGACTCGGCGTACGGCAGCAGCAGGACGGCATGAGCCTTGTTCCGTTACGTGTTTATCTGAAGGACGGAAAAGTTAAGATTGAAATTGCGGTTGCAAAAGGCAAAAAATTATATGATAAACGCCATACGATCGCCGCGCGCGACGCGGGACGTGAGATGGAACGGCGGATGAAGGAGGAACGAACATGAGACGCTTGCCATTCAACAAAGAACAACTTGAGGCGATTGCCGCGAAATACCCGACGCCGTTTCACATTTATGACGAGGCTGCAATTCGGGAAAACGTGAACCGGCTAAAGGATGCATTTGACTGGAACGAAGGTTTTAAAGAGTATTTTGCAGTCAAAGCGCTGCCAAACCCCGCCATCATGAAAATTCTGCATGAGGAAGGCTGCGGAATGGACTGCTCATCCTATACGGAACTGCTGCTCTCTCAGGCGGTCGGTATCACCGGGCACGACATCATGTTTTCTTCTAACGACACCCCTGCCAAGGAGTTCCGTCTTGCCAGCGAAATGGGCGTACTCATCAACCTGGACGACATTACGCACATTCCATTCTTGGCGGAAAACGGTGGCATCCCCAAAACGGTCAGCTGCCGATTCAATCCGGGCGGAGAATTCCTGTTGGGCAACACGATCATGGGAAACCCCGGTGAAGCAAAATATGGCATGACGCGAGAGCAGCTGAGCAAGGGGTTTCAGATGCTGCTGGATGCTGGCGCAGAGGAGTTCGGCCTGCACGCGTTCCTTGTGAGCAACACAACGGATGATGATTATTATCCCGCGTTGGCTAGAAAACTCTTTAAAACGGCCGTAGAGCTTCATGAAGAGACTGGCGCGAACATAACGTTCATCAACCTGTCCGGTGGTATCGGCATCCCGTATCGCCCCTGCGACAAGGAGACGGACATCCATTACATCGGTGACGAGGTTCGCCGTGCATACGAGGAAATTGTGGAACCGTCCGGATTGAAGATTCGTATTTGCACCGAACTGGGACGCTATATCACCGGTCCTTACGGATACTTGGTGACGCGCGCGATTCACCGCAAGGATACATACAAGAAATATATTGGTGTGGATGCTTGCGCCTGCAACCTTATGCGACCCGCCATGTATGGCGCATATCACCATATTACGGTCATGGGGAAAGAAGACGCGCCGCTGACGAACGTTTACGATGTCGTTGGTGCGCTTTGTGAAAACAACGATAAATTTGCCGTAGACCGACCACTGCCAAAAATTGAATCCGGTGATTTGCTGGTTCTGCACGATACGGGCGCCCATGGGTTTTCCATGGGGTACAACTACAATGGAAAACTCCGTAGTGCGGAATTGCTGCTAGAGCCAAACGGTGGGGTATCGATGATTCGCCGTGCGGAAACGCCCGCCGACTATTTTGCGACGCTGGACGTACTGGGATTGAATCTGTAAAGTATGCGGTTTTAAGCCACAGCGTGAACGAAACGAAACATTCTTCCGTATCCGCTTGACGCTAAAGCCGCAGTTGGCTACAATAATACTGCGCATGAGGATTGAATTGTGCGCAGTTCATCCATGGGGGCGAATCCGGTTTCGACGGGGATCGCCGATGTTGGATAAGCGAGCCGAAGCCCCGTGCTTCGTTAAAAACGGGAACAGTATTAAAGTAACTGACAATAACAATACTTTAGCTGTCGCTGCGTAAAGCACGCGACCGTTCGACCGCGAAAACTTACTGTTGCGGACCCGGGCGTCATTTAGGGTAGGGAACGAACCCGCTTAAGCTTTGCAGCGGGCCGGATTTATGAAGCTACTAAAGCCGGTATCTTGCCGTCGGGAGACCGGTAGAGGGAATGTTAAAACAGCGGCTACGCTCGTAGAAGGTCCGGCGGAAGGGTTTTCGGACGGGAGTTCGACTCTCCCCGCCTCCACCAAACGACCCTTAGGCAAACACGTTTGCTCTAAAGGGAAAGACTTTTGACCATCTTGTATATTATACAGGATGGTCATTTTGTCGTCTTCAAGTGTAATTTTTCGTATAAATGTGTCAACAAGCGCTTTACGGTATTTTAGGTCATTATCCTCCCATCCTTTATCTTTTGAACGATTGGCGCAGTTTCTTCGTCAATCATAAACCGCTTGTGTTCATCCCACCGTAGGGAATGCAACACTTTTTCGGACAGAATGCTAAGCAACAGATTCTTGAATGCCTTGATTCCAGCACATTAGCCATTGCATAGGACTTAAGTACCCAAGACGTTTTTGCACTCGTCTGGTATTGTAGAATCCTTCGATATAGGCAAATAACTTTTGCTTGGCGTCATCCCGCGTCCGGAAATGGGTCCAGTGAACCGCTTCCTTCTTCAGGTTTGCAAAGAAGCTTTCACTCCAGCTGTTATCGCCCGGCATGCCTACGCGTGAAAAGCTTTGCCGAAGGCCTTCGTTAGTAAGCAAGTTCATTACGCTCTCCGATGTGTACTGGCTCCCGCGATCACTGTGAAAAATACATCCCGTTGGAATATCCCAACGTTGTAACGCTTTCCGAATCGTTTTCACGACCAGCTCTGCTTTCATGTGTTCAGACATACTCTCCGCCAGGACAATCCCGCTCTTCACGTCTTTGATCTGGCACAGATAGTCGAATCCTTCCCCCGTGCGTATATAGCTGATATCGCTTGAGAGAACCTGAAAAGGTGCATCTATCCGAAGGTTTCTCGTCAGATTTGCATATCCATCGCCACGCGCTTTCCGGCTGTCTGTCAGGGATCGCCGGCGCTTTTTGCGATGGATCGAGCGCAGCCCTTGCATCTCCATGGAATCGCGCACCTTGTAAAAACTGCAAGAGAATCCTTCCGTTCTGAGTCTCCCGCAGATACGACTCGCGCCATATGTCCATTCTCCCGCCATGAATACGCGTCGAACCCGTTCGGCATACTCGCATTTGCGCTTCTCTCGCTGAGCCCGCGTTCGTTTCCAATGGTAATACCCGCTTCGCGACACCTTCATTTGCGCGGCCCACTTTGCTTTCGGGTATTCGGGATGTTCAAAGATAAATCTGTATTTCACTTCTGGAGCTTCGCAAAGTAGGCCGCTGCTTTTTTTAGCATGTCGCGCTCCATTTTCAATTCTGCGTTTTCCAGCCGGAGCGCCTTGAGTTCTTCCTCCATTGTGGCCATTGGCGTTTTTTCGCCTGACGCCGTATATTTCTTGCGCCAGTTGTACAGCAGGTTTACTGCTATGCCCAGATCGTCTGCGACGGCTCGTACCGGCTTTGGACTTGCATAACTTAGTTTGACCGCATTTTTCTTGAATTCATCATCGTATTGGGTTCGTTGTTTCAGCATGGTTTCGTCCTCCTAATCCCTATTATAATCTCTTACCATGCTGTCCGATATTTTAGCACACTCCCGTATTCTTTTCGCCAGCTGTAATATGTCTGTTCAGTAATTCTGAGCCTCTACAGGCTTTAGCGATTGTTTTGCCCAGTTCTAATGCCCGCAACTTGACGATGATTGCTCGACTGTGTAATTCTTTCTTACCATCTTTTTTCAGCTCCTTGGTTAGTCGTTTTTCTCTTTTTCCTAACATTTTAGCTGTCCAGGTTTTCTGGGGCTAGATCTCGGTCAAATTCAGGTCATATAACCTAGATATAGTCCCTAGCATAGCAAGAAAACAAAACGAAGGAAATGATAAATATGTTATTAGCATGGAAAGAAATAAGACATAGTAAGAAAAAGTATTTACTAATTGAACTGATTTTAGTTCTGCTGATTTTTATGGTCTTGTTTTTATCGGGATTAACCAATGGATTGGGAAGAACAGTGAGTGCAACAATATCTAATATGCCAGCAGAATCATTTGTGTTAAGCAGTGATTCAGAAGATATGCTTGCATTGTCTAATATTGACGAGGAACAATATGAATCTATACAGAAGCAGTCAGATTGTGACACTGCAGGACTTTCAATATTTCGTTCTACGGTAAGCAATCGTGATGACGTTAAAAAGATTAATGTGATTTATTTTGGTGTTCAGACGGACAAGTTCTTAAATCCAGAAATTATTGATGGAAAGCAACTATCGGAAGGCACACATGAAATTGTATTGGATTCTTCTTTTGAAGAAAATGGAATTTCAATTGGTGATATGATTCGAGATTCTGGAACAGATTATGAATTTACAGTTGTTGGGTTTGCAAAAGATGCCATGTACTCACATGTAGCAGTAGGATTTATATCATCAGAAAGTTATGAAGAGATGAGAAAAGGTTCTATTCCAGGGTATAAGTTGTCCTATAATGCGATAGCAGTGAGTGGAGTGGCAGACGTCAACTTAGATAATCTGGAAGTGCTAAGTAAGGATGAGGTTATACAGGAGCTTCCCGGTTATGCTGCTGAGCAGATGACAATTCAGATGATCCTGTGGGTCTTGCTTGTAATTTCTGCGGTTATTCTTGGGATTTTCTTCTATATTTTAACGATGCAGAAACAAAGCCAGTATGGTGTGCTGAAGGCAATTGGAATGAAAATGACAGAGATCAATACAATTATGATGTCTCAGATTCTGATGTTATCAGTCAGTGGGGTAGTAATAGGAAATTTACTTGCCTTTTTAATGGCTTCAGTTTTACCCGCTGCAATGCCTTTTTTCCTAAAATTATCAAATGCAACTTTGATATCTTGTGTATTTGTATTGATTTCATTGGCATTCGGATTGTTTTCTACAAGATATGTTGCAAAAGTAGATCCTTTGATGGTGATTGGAGGTACAGATCATGAGTAAAGAAATATTAAATATGCAGAATGTAACAAAATCATTTCAGGATGGAATGAACAGTCGTGTGATTTTGTCAAAATTAAATTTTACAGTATGTGAAGGAGAGTTTGTTGCGGTCGTTGGGCCATCGGGAACGGGAAAAAGCACATTCTTGTCAATTGATGGTGGATTGCTTTCTCCAGACAGTGGAACTGTAATGATTCATGATAAAAATATATCTTCAGAATCACAGAAACATCTTACAGCGATACGAAGACGGGAAATAGGTTTTATTTTTCAAAGTCATCAGTTGCTCCCATTTTTAACCGTAAGAGAACAGCTTGGAGTCGTTGGAAAAATGAATGGAAGGGAAGCTTCAAAAGAAATAGATGAACTGCTGGAAGACCTTGGACTGACGGAATGTCAGAAGAGATATCCTGGACAGTTATCTGGCGGAGAAAAGCAAAGAACTGCCATTGCCAGAGCATTTATGAATCATCCATCATTGATTCTTGCAGATGAACCAACGGCAAGCTTAGATGCCGAGAGGGGGTATCAAGTTGTGGAAATGATTCGTAAGGAAGTGAAAAAATATCAGAAAGCAGGAATCATTGTTACGCATGATGAAAGAGTATTGAATTTAGTTGATAAAATTTATGATTTAGAAGCTGGACAATTAGTGGAAAGAAAATAATACAAGAAAGAAAGAGATAAAAATATGAACACGAATACAATTTATGGCGTATATTATTTTTCAAAGTCTGGAAACACAAAAAAATTGGCAGTGAAGATTGCTGATACGGTAGGATGCATGGCTAAGACAGTAAATGAAAAGGTAACAGATCGTATAGACGTGCTTTACTTAGGAGCTTCTGTATATTGGGCAGGAATCGATCCCAGAGTAAAAGATTTCATACACGGTTTGGATGCTTCAAAAGTAGGAAAAGTGGTTATATTTTCGACATCTGCACTGGCAGAGCGTGCAAAACCAGAAATCAAGAAACTTTTAGAACAAAGAGGCATTGCAGCTGCAGAAAAGGATTTTTATTGTAGAGGTGAATTTCTATTGCTACATAAAGGAAGGCCGGATGAAAAAGATTTAAGTGATGTAGCGGCATTTGCAAAAATGATGATGGAGGAATAAATTATGCTGGGAAATTTTGACTTAGAGGAATATTTATCCAGCGGCGTTGAGAACATTGTAAAAGGCGCATTAAGAGCAACATTACAAGATCCAAAAGAAAGCATCTTTATGGCGAAGTATGCAATATCCAGCAAAGAAGCAACGAAAAAAAGAAGACTTGCAAAGAAACAAGGAAAGAACATTCCACCATTTTTGATCGCAAGCATTACTAGCAACTGTAATCTTCATTGTGCAGGCTGCTATGCAAGGTCTAACCATGCATGCTCTGATGAAAAAGCTTTTTCACAGCTCACAAAAGAGGAGTGGGCAAAAATATTTTATGAGGCAAGAGATCTTGGCATAGGCTTTATTCTTTTAGCGGGCGGGGAGCCAATGATTCGAAGAGATGTCATCGAAGCAGCAGGAGAAATACCAGAGATTATTTATCCGATTTTTACCAATGGAACAATGATTGATGAAAAGTATCTGGAGTTATTGGATAAGCATCGTAATCTAGTGCCTATTATCAGTATAGAAGGTCGCGAAAATAAGACCGATTTAAGAAGAGGTAAAGGTGTATACGAAAAAATTACAAAGGCAATGGATGCTTTAAAAGAAAGACATCTTGCATTTGGTTCTTCTGTCACACTGACTACGGAGAATATGCAAGAAGTTACTTCGGAAGGGTTTTTACGTACATTAGAACAAAAAGGAACAAAGGTTGTATTCTATATAGAATTTGTTCCAGTAACGCCTGAGACAAAGCATCTAGCTCCTGGGAATGAAGAGCGAGAATGGATGAAAAATAAGTTACAGGAGATCCGAAAGAATCATCCAGATACCATATTTATTTCATTTCCGGGAGATGAGAAGACGTCAGGTGGTTGCCTGGCAGCTGGAAGAGGTTTCTTCCACATCAATTCACATGGAGGTGCAGAACCTTGTCCGTTTTCTCCATATTCAGATATGAATGTGAAAGATACATCTCTGCAGGAAGCCATGGATTCAAAACTATTTCAAAAGTTGCAGGATCAAAGTATACTTATGGAAGAACACGCAGGAGGATGTGTACTGTTTGAAAGGAAGGAGCAGGTAGAAGCGCTCTTGTGAGGAGGAACTTATGTTTTCTATTTTAGTAGTAGAAGATGATGAAACTTTAAATAAAATGATCTGTGCGAAGCTAAAGCAGGAGCAGTTCGAAGTGCATGCAGCATTTGACGGAGAACAAGCATTAGAAATCATGGATCGGGTTCATGTTGACATGCTCATATGCGATATCATGATGCCAAAGATGGATGGTTATGAACTGACAGATGCGATTCGTCAGGCGAATTACACATTACCGATTTTAATGGTGACTGCGAAAGATCAGATTGAGGATATGGAAATGGGATTTCATATGGGTACGGATGATTATCTGATTAAACCTTTTAACATGAAAGAAATGGTGCTTCGAGTCCATGCACTATTGAAACGCTCCCAGATAATGAATGAACATCAAATGACAGTGGGAAGCGCCGTTCTCGATTATGATGCATTAACTGTGAAGATCCAGGAAAAGACACAGGATCTGCCACCGAAGGAGTTTTATCTTTTATATAAATTATTATCTAGTCCGAATCATATTTTTACCAGGTTAGAGCTCGTGGATGAAATCTGGGGAATGGATTCAGAAGCGGATGAGCGTACGGTTGACTCCCACATCAAAAAATTACGTAGAAAGTTTGAAGAATGCCCTGATTTTGAAATTGTAACGGTTCGTGGACTTGGATATAAAGCAAAAGTAAATGCTGAGAGACGGTGATTACTAGTGAGACAGAAAAAGCAACCGCGTCGATATAAGAAAAATCTGGGTCATTTTCTAGCGGAAGGGGTAATAAGCGCAATTCTGATTAGCTGTATCATTGCAGTGATTTTGGTAGCAGCAATTGCGATGATTGTAATTCCAAGTCTGGAGGATTTGACACCACTTGTTGTAAGCGCCTTAGCATTGTTTGTTTGTTGTCTGACTGTTTGCCTGACAGGTGTAATTCTTTTTGTAAGAACTAAGAAAATCACAGCACCAATCACTCGTGTAAACGATACACTCATCAAGATTGCATCTGGTGATTTCGTAGTTCGTATTCAAAATGATAGGAAAGCGGATGATAGATATCAATATGAAAACGAATTAGATGAGCTGACCCATAATCTAAATAAGATGGTGACAGAGTTACAGGGTATGGACTATATGAGAAAAGATTTTATGAGTAATGTATCTCATGAAGTAAAGACCCCGGTAGCGGCTATCACAGGATTTGTAGAAATTCTTTTGGATGGGAATCTCTCGGAAGAAGATCAAAAGGAGTATTTGAAGCTCGTATATCAAGAGTCCATTCGAATATCGAATCTAAGTGAAAGCATGTTGCAAATGTCAAGATTAGACCATCAGCAAATAATATCAGCAAAAGACAGTGTGCGTATAGATGAACAGCTTCGAAAGTGTATGATTCTTCTTTCGGAAAAGTGGCAGGAGAAGAATATTGAGTTTGTACCCGAATTAGAAGAAGCCGCGCTGGTAACAGATAAAAACCTGATGATGCAGGTTTGGATTAATCTAATTGATAACGCTATGAAATATTCAGAGGCGAACGCGAAGATTCATATTATTCTCACTAAGCGTGACGATGAAATTTATATTGTTATTTGCGATGAAGGTATAGGCATCCCGAAAGATAAAGCAAACAAGATATATAATCGTTTCTATCAATGTGATGAATCCCACAAGAAACAAGGCGCAGGACTTGGTCTTGCAATTGTAAAAAGAATTTTGGATTTACTGCATGGAACGATTCACTATGAAAGTGAGCAGGGAAAAGGAACGAAAGTCACAGTTGTGTTGAAGGAGTATCAGCTAACAGATCCAATCAACAACATATGAGGTGTCCACCCAATAGTAGCCCGGCAAGAATGAGAGAAAATCGGTGCTTGGATGGCTTCCGAGCCCGTTTTCAAGGTGAATTCAGCCGGCGTCAGGTATGAAGTAGCGCTGTGCGGACACAAACTCGTTGTAGTCCCCTAGGCAGCTTCTTTGAACGCAAATCAAACAAAGAACCACCTGATTGGGTGGTTCTTGTTTGAATATACCCTCATAAAGTGATACAAACGCGAGAAACACGGGAGTGGGAGTGACTCAAGGCAGGTGCAAATCGTGTGTCTTTGCGCTGCTTCATTTCGTCCATCTTCCCATTTTTTCTTTTTTGCGGACTGCTTTTTTCCGGGAGAAGGTCAATGCATCAACTGCGTTTTATTTTTCCCAAATACCTATATATGGTAGGTTCAGACACTTTTAACGCAGCAGCAACTTCGCTGACCGCTCCCTTGATTAAGAAAATGCCTTTTTCATTCAGGATTTCAACAACACGGATTTTTTCATCTTGCTCCATTCGTTCGGGAGGCACACCTATAGTACTGATTACGTTATATATACTTTCAAACGTTAACTCCTGCGCGGAGTGACTGAATGTTTCGGTAATGTCATCTTCTGAAGACTCATTTGTGAAGTTCATCATCTTGTCCATTAGGTTCTTGACTAAGACCATCTTCTCAACATCCATGTTGATGCATAGTAGACCGATTACTTCGTTGTGATCGTCTTTGATGAAAAATGTAGCGGATTTCAGAATTGCTCCAGTTTTTGATCTGCCTTTGTAATTGACAAGATAAGGGCGATTCTGATGGATATTATTTTTGAATATCTCCAGCACTAGATCAGTAGCCGGTCCGCCAATTCCTCGTTCGCTAATGTGATTGTTTCGAATCGCAACAATAGAATTTTCAAGGTCGGTCACATCGTGAAGTACAACTTCGGCATCTTCACCGAGAAAATCGGCGATAAAATCGACCAGACTGATGTACTTGTTTAGTATTTTATTCAAGAAAACCGCCTCTATCATATTAATAATTATTTATTATGCTAAATCATTTTTTGTCTATTGTCAATGTGCGAACATAGAAATAGTTTTACTGTCTCTGTAAGAGTTTTATCATAATTATGCGTGAAATAAATAGCAGTATCAGTACAACTTTATTTACACCTTTATTAAAGCATTCGGGACCAACAACTAATTGCAGGGTTCTGCTCATTTCCATTGATTTATATTGTCATTATGGTTCAATAACCTTTCCACAATGCTAAAAAAATATTTCAGACCAACCAAAATAATTAAGGTTGACAACGGATACAAGGAAAGATAATATAATTATTATGATGATAATAAATTATAATCATCAAGGATTCGATCAGCTTTTCTTATGCATACTTTTATCACGAATTCAGCATGATGATTTAGAATGCTCTCCAGCGAAACACACGATGTTTTCCGGCATAAATACCTTTACGCTGAATAAAGAAATAAACAAAAGTGAATAAATCGAATAAGAATATATTTCGTAATTTGCAAGGAGAAAACACATGAAAAAAGCTATTCAAACAAGCAATGCACCGTCGGCTATCGGGCCTTATTCACAGGCAGTTAGAGCAAATGGGTTCATTTTCATTTCGGGTCAGCTGCCAGTTGATTCTTCCAGTAACACGTTTTCGGGGGATGACATTGCCTCGCAAACCCATCAGTCTTTACATAATATTGGTTCTATTTTAAATGAACTCAATTTAGAAATGAACGCAATTGTCAAAACGACGGTTTACCTTACAGATATGGCGGATTTCCAGGCGATGAATGTGGTTTATACTGAGTTTTTCGAAGCCCCATATCCAGCACGTGCCGCAGTTGAAGTGCGGTCTCTCCCGAAAGGTGCGAGAATTGAGATTGCTGCCGTTGCGATAGAATAGAAGCTTCCGAATGACGAGAGAGGCAATTGTGAAAGTATGAAATACGATTTTACAACCGTGATGGATCGACGAGGAAAAGATTCAATAGCTGTAGATGGGTGCGGGTTGATGCCCGGGTTTGCCCCTGATCCGCCTATGGAGGGATTTGATTTTATCCCTATGTGGGTCGCAGATATGAATTTTCCTACATGTCCTTCGATTATTAACGAAATAGAAGATCGGGTAAAACATCCCGCATTCGGATATTTTCTTCCCTCAGATGAATATTTTAATAAGATCATTCATTGGCAAGAAAAAAGAAACAACGTTTTTGGCTTAGCCAAGGAGAGCATCGGTTATGAAAATGGAGTTCTCGGTTGCGTTGTCAGTGCACTGAATGCTTTAACCCTTCCCGGAGAAGCTGTGTTATTACATAGCCCTACATATGTTGGTTTTACCCATAGCATTGACCCAATGGGACGAAAAATGATTTTAAGTGATTTGTACGCTGATAAAGACGGAGTGATGCGTATGAATTACGAAGATATGGATACCAAGATTAAAGAGCATAAAATACACGTAGCGGTGATGTGCAGCCCGCATAATCCGAGCGGACGTGTTTGGGAGCGCGAAGAGCTGAAGCTGGCAATGGATGTTTTTGAGCAAAACGAAGTCACCGTGATTTCGGATGAAATTTGGTCCGATATTATTCTTCCAGGCTATCAACATATCCCAACGCAATCCATAAACGAATACGCTCGAAACCATACAATTGCCATATATGCGCCAAGCAAGACTTTTAATCTAGCAGGTCTTGTGGGCAGTTATCATATTATATACAGCTCATATTTAAATGATCGCATAGCAAAGGCAAGCAGCCAGACGCATTATAATATGATGAATGTTTTAAGCATGCATGCTTTGATTGGAGCATATAAAAGCGAAGGATCCGAATGGGTGGATGAACTTTGCCTTGCTATTGATAAAAATGTAAACTTTGCAATCGATTATATTCGGGAGCATTTGAAAGGCGTTCGTGTCACTCGCCCGCAGGGAACATACATGCTTTTCTTGAATTGCGAAAATTGGTGCATTGAGCATGCTGCAACCATGGATGAACTCGTGAAATCAGGATGGCAAGTTGGTGTTGGTTGGCAGGATGGCAGGATGTTTCACGATCCTTATGCGATAAGACTGAATCTTGCCTTACCACTCAGCCGCGTTCAAGAGGCAATGCAGAGATTGGACAAATTTGTTTTTAATGGGGGAACTCGTTTCGCATGTTAATCAATTGTATATACTGCATAGAGATCAAATATTGATGAAGGAGGTGCCAAATAAGCTCCGAAAAAAACGCGCAGCTCTGTGATTGATAAGATGCTTAACGCGCAATAAGAGAAACATAAAAAATACATAAATGGGAGGTCTGTTTAATGGAAGCAATAAAAAGTATGAATCCTACTTTGTGGGTGTTCGCAGCGATTCTTATCGTATTGGTTTTGGTTCAGAGTTCATTGTTTTATCGAATGGCATTGCGCTTTAATAAAAAGCACAATCTGGTTACGAAGCAGGAACTGAATAGCTCAATGCGTACAGGCGCGATTGCGGCGATTGGTCCGTCCTTGAATACCATCGTCATTGCGCTGGCTCTGATTGCGATGGTAGGTGGCGCTACAACGTTCATGCGTTGCGGGGTTATTGGTGCCCCTGCATGGGAACTTTATATGGCGAATATTGCCGCTTCAGCAGCGGGTGTAAAGTTTGGAAGTCCGGAATTTACAAAATCCGTTATGACGTTATGCTTATTCTGCATGGTATTTGCAAGTTTCCCGTACTTTCTTAATACGATAATAATGCTAAAACCTCTGGACAAGGCGGTAGAAAAAGCAAAAGCGAAGGGATCGAAAACCAGCTTTATGCCTTATCTGGGAACCGCGGCAATGATGGGGTTGGTTAGCTATGCGGTGATGGATTATCTCAGTGAGACGGGCAATATTGTTGCTGGCATTGTTTCGGGTGTCGCCTGCTTTGCAATCACGAAAGCTGCTTCCAAAATTAAAAACTCGACCTTGGCAAGCTTTAATCTTGCAATCGGCATGGTAGCCGGCATGATTGCGGGTCAACTCTATGTCTCTATTATCGGTTAAGGAGGTATGAAAATGAATAACGAAAAAGAAATCACCAACATCGAACAAGGTGCTGTCGAAGCGGATTATGCAGCTCATTTCATGCCCGAGGTGCACAGAACCGGGCGGTGGACAATGGCTTTTGCTATGATACTGAGCTTCCTGCCTGTCATTTACTTTCTGTTTATCAAAGGCTATACTCTTCCGTGGAGCACATACATAAGTGGCATGGTTGGCATTGCCTCCATAGGCATAGGGATGTGGCTAAGTGAACCAGAAGCCTACTGGCCTGTCTTAGGAAGCGCTGGAACCTACATTTCTTATTTATCCGGAAATGTTGGAGCGATGCGATTCCCTGTTGCTACAGCTGTTCAGCGGAATATGAACGCTGATATTAGCACGCCTCGAGGGCAAGTGGTGACGATTGTTGGTATTGTAGCTTCAGTTTATACAAATCTAGTAATTTTGCTCCTGATTGTGTTAGCTGGTGAATGGATACTAAAAGTCTTGCCGGACGTTGTTACAAGTGCTTTTAGCTTTGTTATGATTTCCTTGCTGGGCTCCATGTTGGTTCTGAATATGAACGGTAAAGAAGGCATTGTGAAAGGATTCGTCAAAGCTCTTCCGTATTTTATCACAGCGGGTGCGATTTACTTTGTCTGCAACAAAGTGTTTCCGAGTATGTTTGGATGGGGAATGGCGATTGCAGTGGGCTCCTGCATTCTGGTTGCTTATGTTTTTTATCGGCGTGATTGTGCCAAGTTGGCGAAAGAAAACAAGTGAGACGATAAATAATCATTCAATCTAATATACGAAACGTTCGATTGAATCGATTTGTTTGAGACTGCCCCCCGCTTCAGCGGGGGCAGGTTCACCAAATTGGACGATATCAAGTATTACCGCAAGTTTGTAAATATCATGAAGAAGATACTTTATGTTAAAACCATTTATATTATAGTAAAGAAAAAAATGACACGTTACAATGACGAATTGAGACACTTTTTATTCAAACCGTACCTGAGATAATAATTTACAATATTTTCGTGGAGGTAAAAATGCCAGTTATTGATATGCACTGCGACTCTTTAATGCTCGCATACCTGCATAAGAAACACGACATGCTTAAAACATCCGGAATGGTTGATCTAGAACGAATGAAGCAAGGCGGCGTAATGGCACAATTCTTTGCAGCGTTTATGATGCCTGAAGGGATAGAAAAATGGTTTCCTGACGTAGTTGTTCCAGAAGACCACGATTATATCGAAACCTGCGCAGAAATATTGCATGGCAATATTACAGATCATGCAGAATTGATTGCCGAGGCAACCAATGCGCAAGAAATAATAGCCAATGATTCGCTAGGTAAAATGAGCGCTGTATTCACGATCGAAGATGGTCGGGCGGTAGAAGGCAAGCTGGAAAACATTGATTGGCTGTATAAGCTAGGTGTCCGTGCGATATCTTTAACGTGGAATGTAGAAAACTGCTTCGGGTTTCCCAACAGCGACGACTCCGAAGTCATGCAAAAAGGTTTAACGGATTTTGGGAAGGACGCTGTATTATATTTACAAGAAAAAGGTATTCTCGTAGATGTAAGCCATCTTTCCGATGGCGGATTTCGAGATGTCGCTGCAATCTGTAAAAAACCATTCATAGCATCGCATTCAAATTGCAGAGCTATTTCACCGCACAAGCGTAATCTCACAGATGATATGGTAAAAGAGCTGGCAAATCACGGTGGTGTAATGGGCCTCAATTTCGGACCGGAATTTCTTAACAAGGACATCACAAGTAAAGAAAATACGATCGAGGCAATTATTGCTATGGCAAAACATGTAAAAAATGTTGGCGGTAATGATGTTCTTGCGATTGGTTCGGACTTTGATGGTATCTCTGGCAACCTGGAAATTGATAGCTGCGCAAAATTTCCGTTGCTTTTTGAAGAATTAAGCAAAAATGGGTTTAGTTCATCAGAGATCGAAGGGGTTTCCTATAAGAATACGCTGCGCGTTTTAACGGATGCACTTTAGAAACAACGGTTTCTAATGAATACATACAAATCAGTACAAATGTTGGTGAGCTAAAAGAAGCCTTCATAAAAGTGGTTGTGATAGAATGCTGACTCTGGCATGCGCGTTAACTGTCAACTGGTTGCGAATAGTTCATTGACAGTTCTTTCATGAAAATATCTATATGAGAAGGACGGTCTGAGAAAAAGAGAAGCATTGTCGAACTATATTATGAAATGATTTTACCGAAAGACAACAAGCAATAGGATATAGGGACTAACTATGAAGTATGATTTTGATACAATTATAAATCGTGATAATGAGCCGAACAGTTACTCTGTTAAATGGGTTAGTACCGGCACGGTCGCCGAAATGGTTAAGCGGTTTGCCGGGATTTCGGACATTCCAAAAGATCGGCTCGTTTTCTTTACTGCGGACATGGATTATAAGTGCGCCCCCGAGTTGGTCGAGGCAATGCGCAAAACCGCAGAGCACGGAATTTATGGCTATTCCATGCCGCCCGAAGCTTATTATGAAGCCATTTGCAAGTGGTTTCGCGAACGCTTTGATTGGAATTTCAGCGCTAAAAATATTATTGTCGGAACGGATGGCACGCATAAACTGCTTGAGGACTGTATAAAAGCTTTTACACAACCTGGAGACGGTGTCATCGTGCTGCTTCCATCCTATAATTACCACAATGATATCGAGCCCATAGGGCGCGTCATGGTTGGTGTACAGCTTAAGAACGACAATGGTTATTATACGGTTGATTACGCCGCACTTGAAATGGCCTGCGCGGCAAAACGTAATACGCTTATGTTGATGATGCAACCGCACAACCCCACAGGCCGCGTCTTTACAGAAGAAGAACTACTCAAGATCGGTGATATCTGTCGCAGATACGGCGTTTATATTGTTTCCGATGAGGTTCATATCGATATTGCCCGTAAAGGGCAAAAAGTGATACCCGTCATGAAGGCACTAGGAACGCGTGGCGTCGCTACTGCGACCGCGATCAATAAGACCTTTAACACAGCCGGTTTGGCCATGTCAAACCTTATTGTGGAAGACCCGTATATGATGGCTAAGCTTGATCGCGGATTTGGTATGGCTTCTCCGTTTGGAATTAGCGCTGTTATCTCGGCATATACGGAGTGCGGCCCTTGGGTTGACGCACTTAATGCGTATCTGGACAAAATCATTGACTATACTGTTGAAAGATTCAAAAAAGATCTACCCAAGGTTACGTTCGTTAAACCCGAAGGAACATATATTTTGTGGTTGGATTTCTCCGGTTATGGTTTTTCGGACGATGTGCTTGACGAAAAGATCAATAGAACGCATGTATTGATTAACGATGGACAAATGTTTGATGCGATCAATCCGAAGCAGTACAGACGATTCTGCCTTACCGCCCCAATGGCTCAGGTTGAAGATATGTGCAATCGTCTTGCTGCGGAATTTAAGGATTGCTGAAAGTAGAGTGCGTCAGAATTTGCTCTCTCACTTTTGTGTACTGTTGATTTGTCGGGTGAGAACAACTGAGGTATACCCCCTAAACAGCAGGCTACCTAAAACGAGAGAAATCGATGTTCAGACGGCCTCAGAGCCCGATTTCCGGGCAAATTCGGTCGGTGTTAGGTATAAAGTAGCGCTGTGCGGACGGAACTCGTTGTAGTCCTTTCGCCAGCGCTCTATTTTGTCCCTGGCGTCCTCCAAGGACATGAACCAGTTCATATTCAGGCATTCATCCCGAAAGCTGTCGCTGAAGGATTCAATATGTGGATTGTCCGTCTGTGTACCGGGCCGTGAATAATCCAATTTGACTTTGTTGAAGTATGCCCATGCATCCAGTGCCCGTGATATGAACTCGGGCCCGTTATCGACCTTGATCCGTTGAGGCAGCCCGCGGGCTGCCTTGATTTTTTGCAGCGCCTCGCAGACCTGTTCACCCTTGATCGATTTGTCCACGTAGATGGCTAAGCTTTCCCTGCTGAACGTATCCGGCACTGTCAGCGCCCTGAATCGTTTCCCGTTGTACAATTGATCCGACACGAAGTCCATACGCCAGCATTCATTCACGACTGTTGCAAGGCCTTTCTCGGGGGCTCTGGACACACTGATTTTCTTACGGCCAGTCGATTTCCTCAGGTTTCATCCTTCTTCCTTGTATAGCCTGTAAACCCGTTTATGGTTGATTTTCCACCCTTCCCGCTTCTCGGCAGGCCCTAGAATTTTTTTGTCAGTACGTCCTGCAGCATCAGCTTATCCAAGCTCAGATCCGCCACCAGCTTTTCCTTTTTCTCAGTTTATCATTTTTTCTCTTTTTACATGGACTACTTTTTCGGGGAGCAGGTCACAGGAATAACCGTCAGCAGGGAGATGTCCCTTGCTTTTTTGCGCGCGTGTCAGACACCTCGGCGAAAAAGGACAGTTTATCGAGAAACGTTCAAATAGTACAAAATAGAATTAAATAATTTATAAGTAAAGTATATTGCGCATGAGTAATATATATGCTAGAATTACGGTGCAAATGAAAAATTTCGGAAACCAGAGTGTGTTTCGTAAAAATTTCCCAACGCAAATGCAAGAAGCGTGCGGATACAGGGGCAATATCCTATATATCTTACTATGAACCACACTGCACCACTGATCAGAATATCACATATCAATTCCTCTGCCATTATGCCTGCAAGCAAGTTCCCAATCAAGTGTTGGAGGTGAATCGAATTTCCGAATGTGCCAACGATTGCTCGAATCTGTCTACAGTGCCCACTATAACCTGATCCAATCTATTTATTCAGCATTGATCCTGAGACCACGTTCTCTTTTTTACTGTGCTTGCGCTTGTCGCACAAGCTGGGATGTAACGGTTGTCGATGCTGATACTCTGCAAATCTACGAATAAACCGAGATTGAACAATGTTTTCCAGAAACCCGGTATATACCGTTGTAAAAGTTTCTATAGAGGTTTTGTGATACACCAGAATATCGCTCCGGCAAGACTTTCTATATGTCCCTTGCTGAGTATTTGCACACGCATAGCGTCGAAATACGGTTCACACCTGATACCAAAGCGGATGTATGACGTGTTTCAAAAAATATCGTTTGCAAGCCTCCGTTGATCCTCATGTACTGACGCGATGCTGACAGCGTCGGTTTATCTACATAATAATCTTTGGAGAAGGAGAACAACAAAAAGATGGAAGAACTGCAAAAAAGAGGGAATTACTTTACCCTGGCAACCAAGGACGGTTGCAAACACCTACTGATTTTGGCCGTCGCCATCATCCTCGTATTTAGCTTTATTGCGAGTGTTTTTTCCAGCAATGGCTTCACAGTTAAGATTGAACACATAACCACCGATGCGCGAGGCGCCACATTAAACGGCGAACTGTATTATCCCGCGGCAACTTCGGATAAAGACAAGCTTCCTGCGGTCATCGTTGCCCATGGCGGCGGGTGCGCTTATGGAGTTGTCAGAGGCCTTGCGGAAGAGCTTGCCCGCCGTGGCTTCGTGGTTTTTAACGTTAGTGCTTACGGTTCAGGCCTCAGCGAGCAGCCTATGTATGACGAATCTGGCGAGGGTATCAACGGTGTCAGCGGCCGTGGTACCGCTGCCCACGGCATGAAGGACTCCATTGATTTCGTCCGCAGTCTCAAGTTCGTGGACGTTACCAGAATCGGTATCACCGGTCACTCTGCCGGCGGACGCCGCTCCGCATATGCAGTCGATCTGGATTGCGGCTGGTTGAGCTATAACGATCAAATGATCAACATCCTCTACGACACCTTCGGACAGAACTTTGCCGAAGACGAGATTGAGAAGGATGCCGACGCGCTTGCCGCGGAGAGGCTCGACGCGAAAGATCTGACGTTTTACAACTATCTTGCGCAGGGTGTTCGCGAGACCATTGACACCAGAGTCCGTGCCGTGTTGTCTCTTGGCATGAAAGAATATAAGCTTCTTGAACGCCAAGAGGTCACCGTGGGCGGGTATAAGGTAATGCGCAACTGCCAAGTCAACGTTGGTTACAGTATTGGTCAGTGGGATTCCTATTGTAACCTGATAACCGACGACAAGGCGAAGGATAGCTGGTATACCAATGGAGTCACTATCGACACAGATAGATGGTTCGTTCTTGACGACGTATCGGGTAGCAGCATCCAGATTGGCGATTTCCGGGATGCCTCTGTATACGCCAGCGATGCCTTCAAGTCTGCTGTGGAGAACAAGACGCTCCGTATGATAACTGAGCCGGCCGAGGCGCACTCTAAAAACTTCCTTTCCAACAAAACCAACGCGAATGCCTGCGAGTTCTTTACCGCCGTGTTCGATTATAATCGCGGCGAGTTGTCGGACCCCAACACTGTGCCCATCGCATCCACCAACCAGATATGGGGATGGGGGCGCGTTTGCAGCGCTATCGCCATGTTGGCCATGTTGGCGATGATGGTTCCGCTGACGGTGCTTCTGATGAAAACAGAGTTCTTCGCACCATGCGTCGCGAAACCTGTGAAGAGAGCAGCAAAATTCAACAAGAAGAGTTATTGGCTGTGGGCTGCCTTTATTGCCTTTGGTACTTTCTGGTGCATCTATTACCCCTGCCAGTCAAACAGCCCCGTGTTTAAATACTTTGGCATTTTCAATATGCCTACCAACAGCTTCTTCCCGCTGTATATTAGCGGTTGGTCCGCAACGCAACTTCTTAGCTATCTGAGCGTGCTCGCAATCATCTGCCTTGCCGCCTGGAGCTTGATCAACAAGAAAAAGCACGGCAAAACAGATCTGAAGGCGCTGAACGTCGGCATGAAGTTCAAAAACGTCATGAAGAGCCTGCTGCTTGGCTGCATCCTGTTGGCTACCGGCTATTTGATGCTGAGCATCATCGAATATCTCTTTAATCAGGACTTCCGTCTCTGGCAGACCATGTTCACCGAGATGAAGCTGGAGTACTGGGGTATCCTTCCGCGCTACTTCATTACCTTCGTTCCATGCTTCATTATTCTGGGTATGGCAATCAACTACAATGTGCGCGATGACATCCCGGAATGGAAAGATATGCTTAACACTGTCGTTATCAACTCCATTGGGATTTGGGTTTGCTGCCTGATCAACTATTTCTACATGATGAGCAAGACCCCCGGAGGAGAAGCTCAATTCTTTGCAGCATTCAACACCTACTATTACGCGCTCCTCTATGTTCCCATCACGGTGTTCATCAGCCGTAAGTTCTTTAAGCTTACCAACAGCATTTGGCTGGGCGTCTTCGTAAACAGCCTCTTTGCTGCATGGTTCCTCGTGTCTAGCACAGGTATCAATTTTGCCTATGCAGGCACTACCTTCGCGCAGATATTCTTCGGTTTCTAATACGCTGAACTTGATGAGAGGGGCGTCTCTGACGCCCCTCAACGCATAAAAAATCTATTACGAGTCTAACGATTCAATCGTAACCGGCATCACAAATTTCAGTTTAGTAAAGCATATCCACAATAAAAAGCATGCCTGCTAAAAGCATTCTTAAAAAAGGCATGCCGAAAACGTCAATGATTCATATTGGTTAAATTGAAAGGAAGGTAGCAATTTGAAGAGTAAATACGCAAGAAGACTTTTAATCGCTGTAGTTGTGATTCTGATTGCAAACTTGTTTGCGTGGGGATTCCAAACAGATTTTCACAAAGTCAGAGTTCGAGATATGTATCTCGTAACAAGCCGACAGCAACAGCTTCATGCGCTGGCTTTCATCCCTAGAGACGCATCCGCAGAGAATCCGCTTCCCTGTGTTGTAACGGGACACGGCGGTTTCCACTCCGCTGAGATGCAGGACGCTGCATGTATCGAGTTGTCACGGCGTGGCTTCGTGGTGATCGCTGTCGATATGTATAGTCACGGTATGTCCAGTAACGTACCCGAGAGTATGGTCAACTCAATATTCATGTCAAACGGCATGGGCGTAGGCGATATGGTTGACTATGTCTTAAGCGGGAACATGGACTTTATCGACAAGACCCGGGTGGGCATAATGGGCCACTCGATGGGAACGCTGGCTTGCTCCGCCGTCATATCAAACTATGCGCTTCAATATGAGGCGGCCATTGCGGCGGCAACAGCGGACAACTCCGACGAAGGAGCCGTTATAACCGATGCGGAACAGGCTGCTGCCGACGCCGTGGTGGGGATAAAAGCAGCTTTCTGCGAGGGAATTTCTCCCAGCGCTTTGACGGGCGTTTGGGACAAAATACACGGCATCAACATTGGGTTTGAGTACGGCATCTACGAAGAGCTGAATATCACCAACAGCAGCGGAAACGGTTATCTTCTGGAGGCCCCGGAAGCGCTGGAGATGATAAATTCCGCCGACGCCTCCGTGACAAAGATCGTCGACGGTCAATACTACGGCTCCGCCGATGACGGTGACCTGCGCGTTCTGTATCAACCCAACACAACGCATCTGACCGACTTTATTTCTCCGACTGTGACGAGCGAATTTATCAGCTTTTTTACCGATGTATTTGGTGTGAACAGCTCCCTTTCTCCGAGCAATCAGGTGTATTTGATCAAGGAACTGTTCAACTTTGCGGCCTTCATCGCTTTGTTCAGTCTGGTGGTTCCGTTTGGAGATATGCTGTTGAACACACCCGCCTTCGGCTCTCTTAGGGGGTCGGTCACTACGCCGCGCACCGTGAGTAAGAAAAAATACTGGATTGGCGTAGTACTCGGCACTGTATTTTCAATAGTTGGCTTCCTGGTTTCAAACACGATAGATACCAAAGCCGTGCTCTTTAAGCCCGGACCTATGTCAAACGCAGGATGGTTCCCCATCAACGAGTCAAACATTGTGATGGTATGGATGCTGATATTCGCAGTGTGGAATCTCGTATGGTTTTATATTTGCGCAAAGCAGGCGCATAAGCAGGGCGCGACGTATTCGGAACTTACGGGACTCAGTATAAACACAAGAGCCTTTTTCAAGACGCTTGGGTTAGCTGCAGCCATAGTCGCGTTGCTATATGCCCTCGTTTGGTTCAGCAAGTGGATGTTCAATGTGGACTTCCGCTTCTGGAAAGTAGCAGTAAAGCAATTTAACAATGAAAAGCTTATCTACTTTTTTGAGTATTTGCCTGTCTGGTTCTTGTTCATGCTGTCCGCCGCTCTGCTGACCAATGGACCCTGGCGCTCCGACACCGGGAACGAGACGAAGAATCTATTGCGCATTGGTCTATCTTTCGCACTGGGCGGGATTATCGTATGGTGCCTGCAATACGGCAAGCTGTTCATCGGCGGAACGGTTCTTTGGAGCAACATGAACGGTGTGGCCAGCATCGCGCTTCGCAACTGGGTATTATTCTTAGCGCCGTTTATGCTCAGAGCATTCTATCGGATGACCGGAAAGAACTGGCTGGGGCCGCTGACCCTGTCTGTGCTCTTTACGCTCATCAGCGTGAGTACGACCACCGTACAGAACTACATGCTGTAAATCGTTCAATGTGATTTCTCAAGACGAAGAAAACGCCGTGGGTCATCACGGCGTTTTCTGAATTGAAACAAATAATGTTAACAGCTGGTTTGGGTAACCGGTCAGTAGTCTACAAGCTTTGTTTCGTTGTCGCCTTGTAGTTTGTTATTAAAATCTTCCAACGCTTCGCAGAAGAGAAGAAGCTGTTCGTCGCTCAAAGGTTCTAATTGCTTAAAAAAATCAGTGAATATGGTGATTGCTTCGCTATCCTTGAAATTGTTATAAAAAGCCTTTCCCTTCTGAGTCGGTCGTAGAATCACGCTTTTTTTGTTTCCGTCTATCCGATAGCGAGCGATCAACCCATAGTTCAACAGCTGCTTTGTGGCCTTTGTCATAGAACTTTGAGGAATGCCGCAGCTTCTGGCAATATCCAACATAATGCGGGTTTCTTCATCATGGATGATCAGGTTTTCAAGAACCTGAAACTCCTGCGAGGACAGCATGGTTCCGTCGCCCATATCCCGCCTTGTGATCAGTGCGCGACTAACGATATTAGAATGTTTTGTTAGCGCAGATACAAGCCTTCCATATCTGCCTTGCCACTCGAGATGCAAATAATATCCTCCTTTAAAGAAACGGGAAGTTTTTAAAAATCTGAAGCATCACCCAAATGGTAACCGCTGCCGAACGCATCCGGCAGAGCCAACACCCAGAATTGCTTATTATTGTACAATTGATTTGCCGAGAAGTCCATACATGAACATTCGTATTCGTTCATTATCGATGAAAATGCTTACTACTGGATTCATAACGCTGATTCTTTTTCGTTCTGCCGGCTTTTTCTGATTCGTTTGTCTTGCCTGTACAGCTGATCGCTTGGCAGCATTCCAATATTGTGAATTATACTATCAAGTGCACACTGTGAGTAATAAAGAAGTTCATGCAAGTCTCTGGTAGAATGGAGTTGGATTGTCAACAGTAATTCGGACAAATTTTATAAGGTACGGGCTCTCTTAAACTCTGCTGGCGACAAGTATCCAAGTGTTCCGTGTAAACGGATGTTGTTGAACGAGTGTACATAATCCAGCAGCTCCAGCTGGAGCTGTTCTAGCGTTTCAAAGCGGCGCGAGTAAATGAATTCGGCCTTGATCATTTTGAAAATCGATTCGGCCACCGCGTTGTCGAATGGACAGCCTTTCATGTTTAGTAAGCGGTTGATCTGGAAACTGTCGAGCAACTCGTCGATCAGCATATTATCGAACTCACTGCCCCGGTCTGTGTGAAACATTTGGATGTCGAACGGATCCCGCTTCACCGTTGAGAACGCCTTGTGTACCAACTCGGCGTTTTTGTTTGCACCTGCGCTTTGCCCGATGATCTCCCGGACTCCATGCTCAAGCAGGATGCAGACATACGTCCACCTTGTTCCGACTCGGACATAGGTCAAATCGCTCACAACACAGGCTCCAGGAGCCTGATTGTTGAAATCTCTGGCTAGAAGGTTGGGAATAGCGGCCTCGTTGCTCTTTGAAGAATGCGCACGGTATTTCTTACAAGTATAGGCCGAAACCAGGCCATGTTTTGTCATGATTCGTCCGATGCGGCGACGCGAAACCGTCCAGCCTTTCCGAGATAACACACGCTTCAGCTTTCGCTGACCGTATACACGCCGGTTCTCGTCGTATGCCGTTTGAACTGCTTCTTCTGTTCTTCGCTGAACATTTTTCTTGCTCGTTTCTCAGCCATGGTTTTTCCCTCTCTTTCATTTTCGAGAGAATACCACTACCTTATCTTTTCTGTACAGTTTAGTGTAGCCAATCCAAACACGTTTTGTATGTGCCTTGTTGCGGATATGCGTCGTGTATACTATACTATTTGTAACACAAATGGAGATTAAGGAATGATATATAAACTTTTTCAAATACCGTTTAGTCTGGAATGGGTTTTCACCAGCATATTTGTTTCTTTTTTACTGACACTTTTTGCAATAAAGCTTGGGATGCCGCTGCTGCCGAAAGACGCGGGCAGGGCGTTCGCGTTTGAAGGTGAACGCACCAGAGGAAAAGCACGGGGAAGTGGACTTATTTTTTGCATTGTCGCTGTGGTGGTCTTTTTACTCTTTGTCCCGCTCACACTGGAATATGTGATTTACTATGCGCTTTTTTTGCTTGCAATGTTGTTTGGGTTTTTGGACGACAAAAGCCAAATATCCTGGAGGGAATTGAAAAAAGGACTTCTGGATCTAGCGCTATGCATGGTTGCTGCCGGTGTGTTCATGGCTTTTAACGACACGTATCAAATGAATTGCTTTGGATTCACCTGCACGTTGCCCTGGTGGCTGTTTTTTCCACTCTCAACGTTTTTGCTTTGGGTGTCGATTAACTTCACGAACTGCACGGACGGTGTAGACGGACTTCTCGGCACGCTTGCCAGCGTATCGTTTGCAACGTTTGCCGCCGTCTTCCTTGTTGCCGCAAAAGATCAGGCAATGATGCAGATCAATCTGATCATGATTGCCGTCATGCTTGGCTATCTTGCGTTCAACACGTCGCCAAGTCTTGCGATTATGGGAGATGCAGGTTCACGGGCAATTGGCATCCTGTTTGGAATGATGGCGCTCAAAAGTGGCAACCTGCTGCTTTATATTCCGGCGATGCTGGTCATTATTTTAGACGGCGGGATCGGCCTCTTTAAACTTGTCGTCATCCGGGCAACGAAGAAGAAGACTTTCCTTCGGTCGATTCGGACGCCGCTGCACGATCATGCACGGTATAAATGGAAATGGTCGGACGCGCAGGTTGTCAACCGCTTTGCAACAATTCAGATTATTGCAAGCGGGATTTTGATCGCATTGACGATTTTAAACGGATAAGTGAAATTCACAACAAACAAAACAAGAGCCCGTAAGGGCTCTTTGTATGTCCATCATGTTAAAAAATTGGCATTTAGGAACCGGAGTAATAGGTGTATGCGAAAAACGAAAATATCAGTACTGTCAATGCTACTTTCCAAAAAAGACTCATTCTCGGAGCACGCCAAATTGCAACAAAAACCATGATTGGGAAAAAGAGCAACCAAAGCAAGACGATTCCAAACGAATTCCGCTTTTTTGGAGGGATGGTTTCGACCTGTTCGCGGTGGATGACGACCGTTTGATGCTGGCTTCGTTCGGCCGCCTCGCGAGCAGGCGAATAGCCACAGCGCGGGCAGGCGGCAGAAAAATATTTCGCACCGCAGTCCGGACATATGGAGGGACGTGCTCCGGCTTTCACGCCGCAGTTGGGGCAGTAACTCGAAGAGAACGTCGTTGCGCAGTTATTACATTTGTTTGAAAAAGCTAACGCCCCGCACGACGCGCATTTAACGGCGGAGTCATCATTTTCCAGGCTGCAATAGTTGCATATCTTCATAAATCATATAATTCCTTGTCTTGCGATGGATTTTCCAGACTGGACCTGCCTATTCGAGCGAGCATCCAAATGAGCTGCAAATTCCTGTGTAGTATACCATGATTTCAAACGTATTGGCAGTAAAAATATAAAGACGAATGAGCATATTATGACAGGAAACATACCCTGGATAAAGCAGAAGAGGGAGAGCATCATATAAGAAGAAGTGCAGTACAATCCATTCAACAAGGAGAATCAATATTTCGATTATAAACATATCAAAACCTCCTGCATATTTAAATCAGCAGGAGGTTTTTCGCATTAAGGACAATATTGCTTCATCTGAGGCGTTAGCCAATGACGACCGGTGTTACTGTCGGCACAGGGGTCGCTGTCGGCACGGGTGTTGCCGTCGCGATTACATCGGTGCCTGGCTGGCTGGTGACGTGCGGTTCAACGGACTCCCGTAAAAAATCGGCTCCTTGCTCAAGCAAGCCTGCCGCGTCTTCAGAAATGCCTGAATCGTCCATGAAATAACGAATCTCGACCCATGCTTCCTGACCGAGCACCCGAAGCGAACCAATCAGCCGCTCCAGCTTTCCACTAAGCAAATCCTTGCCGTCCAGATAGGACAGCACTGCCATCAAAAGAATCAGCAGCACCACAATGATGCCGATCAATCGAAAGATAAACTTCATAGGAATACATCTCCTCCAAAGATAACAAAACCATGGCGTCAGGGCGATTACCACGTACCCGTATTATACCACGGCGGATGTTGTGTCGCTGTGAATCTTGTGTGAATTCGGACATGTGCTATTCGACGGTCAGCACTTCCGCCGTTTCAATCGCCTTTTCAACCATGGGCGCAAAATCCACCAGTGTTTCGCTTTTGCGAATTATGTCCAGCTTTGGCTTGGTGACAGGATGTTGCGGTACAAACACCGTGCAGCAGTCCTCGAAGGGGAGAATCGACGTGTCGAACGAACCGATTTGCTTGGCACGATCGATAATTTCTTCCTTGTCAAACCCGATCAACGGACGGAAGACGGGAAGCGTAACCGCGTCGTTGGTTACGGTAAGGCTTTCGATGGTTTGACTGGCAACCTGACCGATGGCTTCGCCGGTGACCAGCGCCTGTGCGCCGCAGCTGACCGCGATTTTTTCGGATATCTGCATCATCAGCCGCCGCATGAGCACGGTGGTCTCGCTCTGTGGACATTTTTCGTAGATGGCGAGCTGAATGTCCGTGAACGGGACAAGGTACAGCGTGATCGGCCCGGTAAAACTCGTAAGGATGCGGGTCAGATCAACGACCTTGTCGCGTGCGCGCTCGCTTGTGTAAGGATAACTGTAAAAATGGACGGCGGAGATGCGCACGCCGCGTTTTGCAATCATGTAGCCTGCCACGGGACTGTCAATTCCACCGGAAATGAGCAGCATAGCGTGTCCGTTGCAGCCGACCGGCATGCCACCGACACCAGCCATTTCATCGGCATAGACGAAGGCACGGTTTTGGCGGATTTCAACGCCGATATACATATCGGGTTTGTGGACGTCTACAGACAACTGTGGGAATTTTTCAAGCAGCAGACCGCCGAGCGTGCGGCAGATATCTTCGGAACGCATTGGAAAGCGCTTGTCTGATCGACGCGACAGCACCTTGAACGTCAGGTGCTCAACACCGTCCAGCCGTGAGCCGACGAGCACATAGGCCGCTTCCACAATATCCTCCCAGACTTTTTCGGAAGAAACCGCCGGGCTGACGGAATGGATGCCGAATACGCGCGTAAGTTTGTCGGCGGCGGCGGCAAGCTGCTCTTGCGGTATTCCGTAGACGAAGATACGTCCTTGCTCGCGCACAACGTTTGCGTTCAGCGGGCGCAGTGCAAGTTCAATGCGGCGAACGAGACTCTTCTCAAAAAACGGGCGATTGAGACCCTTTAGATGAATTTCCGCATAGCGGACCAATAAGACCGGTTCCATAAGGCGATAACTCCAATTCGTTTTACATTAGTAGGTCGTTTTCAGCGTCGCTGAAAACGACGCAGGAACGCAACCTGTTCGGCGAGTGCCGTTGCAGCCGCGTCCATTTCTTCAAGTGTATTAAACGGGCAGAGGCTGAAGCGAATTGCGCCTTCCGCGCGGACGGCGGTAACGCCCATTGCCTCAAGCACGCGGTTTTTTCCTTTCTTGTGCGCCGAGCATGCCGATCCGGTCGAAATGTAGATATCCCGCTCGGATAGGGCGTTGAGCAGCACTTCGCCGCGCACGCCGGGGAAGGAGACGTTGAGCACGTGCGGCGCACCGTCCTCGACGGACGGGCCGTTGATGAGCGCGTCCGGAATGGCCGTAAGATTGCTCGCCAGCCGGCGTTTGCATTCGCGCAGATTCGACACCCAAGATTGCTGATGCTCGCGATACTGTGTTAGCGCCGCATCCAAACCGAGGATGCCGGGCACGTTGGTCGTGCCGGAGCGCATCTTGTTCTCCTGACCGCCGCCAATCAATCCCCCGGCGAACTTGACGCTGTTTTTGACATACAGCGCGCCGACGCCCTTTGGTGCATGCACCTTGTGTGCGCTGACGCTGTACAGATCGCAGGAAACATTGCCGAACGGCAACTTGCAGAATGCCTGTACACCGTCGACATGGAACACAGCGTTCGGTGACAGCCGGCGAATCAGCGTCTGTGCGCCGGAAATGTCGTTGATAGCGCCTGTTTCGTTGTTGACATGCATGAGAGATACCAGCGCCGTATCTTCTGTCAAAACCGTCTCCAATTCGGCAAGCGACGCAGTGCCGTCGCGATTGCAGCCGATGAATACAATCTCGGTATCGGGATCGTCCTTTAGTGAGCGAACGGTTTTAAACACGGACGGATGCTCGCTGAGGCAGGTGATCACACGACGTTTTCCGCGTACAGGCTGCAATGTGCCGAAGATCGCCATATTGTTGGACTCCGTTCCGCCGGAGGTGTAGATAATTTCGCTTTCGCCGCAGCCAAGCGCGTCAGCGAGGCGTGTGCGCGCGGTATTGACAGCACGCTCAGTTGCGACGGCTGCCTTGTAAGCGCTTGACGGATTATAAAACTGTTCGGTCATCGCCCTGTACGCCGCATCCGCCGCTTCCGGCAGGACGCGCGTCGTTGCGCTGTTATCCAGGTAGATCATTTTTTACATATACTCCAGAATACATTGTACTTTCGCCGTTGTCCGGCAAATTCGCACGTTGGCAGTATAGCACATTTTTTCGCGTAAAAACAGAGCCGGACGCATAGGAATCCGGCTTTAGGCAATGTACAATATGGAAATAGTAACGATTAGTCTTTGAACTTGTTCTTTATGTAACCATAACCCTCATCATCCAACTTTTCGTAGGGGATGAAGCGCAGTGCGGCGCTGTTGATGCAGTAACGAACGCCGCTGGGGGATTCCGGGTCGCCATCGAACACGTGGCCAAGGTGCGAGTCGCCCGCGCGCGAACGGACTTCCGTTCGAATCATGCCGTGGGAGCGATCATCGTGTTCAATGACGACGCTCTCTTCAACCGGCTTGGAAAACGCAGGCCAGCCGCATGCGGAGGCGTACTTGTCTTCGGAGGTGAAAAGCGGCTCACCGGTTACAACGTCCACATACAATCCTTTTTCATGATGTTCGAAAAACTCATTGCGGAACGGACGCTCTGTCGCTGCGCTCTGTGTGACGGCAAACTGTTCGGGCGTGAGTTTTGTTTCAATTTCATCATCAGATGGACGGGCATAATTGCCTGCGTCGACAATGGCTTTTTTGATGCGTTCGATTTCCGCAAACGGGATGTGGCAATATCCGCCGGGATTTTTATCCAGATAATCCTGGTGATATTCCTCTGCCGGAAAGAAGTTTTTCAAGGGTTCAATCTCAACGAAAAACCGCTCGGACCTATTGCGCTCGACGGCTGCGACGCGCTCGACAATCTGCCGGACTGCATCGTCGGAGTAGTAGATACCCGCTTGATATTGTGTGCCGACGTCATGTCCCTGACGATTGCGAACGGAAGGATCGACAACGGCAAAATAGGCAAATAAAAGCTGGTCCAGACTGACTTTTGACGGATCATAATGAACACGTACCGTCTCGCGAAACCCAGTCTTTCCGGAGCAGACGGTTTCATATGTTGCGTCTGCTTCGCAGGTGCCGTTTGCATAGCCGCTGACTGCGTCGACAACGCCGTGTATCGACTGCATGAGCTTTTCAACACCCCAGAAGCATCCGCCTGCAAAATAGACAACCTTTGTTTCCATAGATACGCTCCCTTCTTACAATATAGCAATGATACATCAGCCGGAGATTGTCTGAGTGGTATAATGTTTCGATTTAGCCAATAGCCGATCGATCAGAACAAACACGCAACCCAGTGCAATGAAGAACGTCGTCATCAGCGCAACCGTAACGAGCACGCGCTGCAATCCCTGTGTTGCAACACTCATAAAAGGATAAGGATAAAACGGCGTTGCCGAAATCAATTAGGCCGAGGGTTTGGCTCTTGATATACATCTATCTTGTTTACTTTCTTTCCCGCGACAATATCAGACTGTATTGTCAGCATACCATTCCATCGGCGCGCTGTCGAGAATCCGTTCTGCAATTTCGCCAAAACAAAGCAATCCGCCCTGTAAAAGGCGGATTGCCCAGCAATGGAAATGGGTTGTCGAAGGGTCGCCAAAGATTGGCGTAACTTCTTTAGTTGGGTTTTGGTTTTTTGAAAAAGTGCGTATTCATGAGTGATGTCGTTCCCGAAAGAGAGAGGACAAACAATGTGCTTATGCGCCGCTGTATGGAATGACGCAATAGGAACGGCATAGAAATAACAGTTATTTTGTCTTGTAGAAGATTTTCGTGCCGAAGTAGTAGATCAGGCAAGCGACAACCATTGCGTTGATTGCTGCGATGCCCCAGGTGACGAAATTACCGACGAGCGCACCTGCAACGACGCCAGCGATTGCTGTCCAATTGACCTTGCGGGCCTCAACTTCTTCCTTTGCATAGTCGGCCTTGTGGAGGAAGTAGTCCAGCATGATGATTGCGCCGATCGGCGGCAGGGTTGCATTCAGGAAGCTCAGCCAGCCGATAAAATGATTGTAAAGCCAGATGGCAGTGATGGTACCGACGACACCGGCGATCAAAACCATGGGGCGTTTGCGAATCTTTGTAATGTTGGACAGACCGAGACCGGACGTGTACAATGCGTTGTCATTGGTGGTCCAGATGTTGGCGCCCAATACGATGAGTGCGGGAATTGCAAGGCCCTGCGCGATCATGACATAGAAGATGTCGTCCTTTCCCGTGAATGCGCCGCCAACTGCACCAAACGCGAACATCAGCGTGTTGCCGAGGAAGAACGCGACGATTGTGGTGATGACCGCAATGAGTGTATTCTTGGAGAATCGCACGAAGTTTGGCGTTGCCGTGCCACCGGACACAAACGAACCGATGACCATGCCGACTGCGGCAAACAGGGTCACGCTGCCGGCCGACTGCGAGAAGATCGCCACTAATCCGCCACCTGCATTGGTTGCGGTAACCATGGAATAAATACCAAGAATAGCAATCAGTGGAACAGAGATGTAGCTGATGATTTCGAGACCCTTGATGCCGAAATAGGCGGACGCCGTCATACATGCGCCAGCAATTACGACAAGAATCCAGGGGCTGATGCCAAGCAACTCGGCCGCAGGGATAGCAAACATTGCAACACCGACGCCGAACCAGCCGATTTGGGTGAAGCTGATCAGCGCGGACGGCAGAAACGAACCGAACGTGCCGAACGAACGATGTGCCAGCAGGTCTAGGCCCAATCCGGTCTTGCTGCCGATATAGGCTAGCACGCCCGTATAGGCGCCAAGAATTGCGCCGCCGATGAGAATTGCCCAGATGAAGCCGGACAGATCCAGACCATTTGCCATCTTGGCTCCGACACTCATACTCGCCGAGAAGAACGTGAACCCGAGCATGATGACGAACATCGCCCAAAAACCCTTGCGTGCCGTAGTCGGGACCGCCTCCAGGGAGTAATCGATATCGACATGCTGTTGTTTTGGTTTCTCCATGGGGTTTACCTCCAATTTTCCATATTAGATGTAACTGATTACATCCGTTAGCTATAATTTAATCTCTCCCAACATGGTTTGTCAACAAATATGACGGAAATATGTAGAAATAATTCAAAATAGAGACAAAAAAGGCATTATTCATGAATAAAATAACGAAAAATGATGGATGCTAACGAACAATCCGGCAGAAACCGATTACAAGAGGTCGCTCTTGTGATTGAAAACCTCTCCATGTTATAATATGAAAAAGATTGAAACGAACCAACGAACGGGAGTAGACATGAACATTCGCAAGGTTGCGGAAATGGCAGGGGTATCCGTCGCCACTATATCGCGCGTGTTGAACCATCCGGAGCAGGTTCTGCCGGAAACGCGCGAGCGTGTGCTCGCCGTTATGAAGGAGCAGAACTATACGCCGAACTGGTTTGCGCGCGGGCTGAACCTTGGAACGACGCATACCATAGCGTTGCTCATCCCGAATATTGAATCCGAAACGAACCAGCGAATTATTTCCGGTATAGAAACCATTGCGCGAAGCAAAGGATATGCCGTGTTTTTCTGTAATACGCACGGCGATCAGGCGATTGAGGAAGAGAGCCTGGACATGTGTGAAAATAGACGCGTCGATGGCGTTGCGTTCGTTTCGCTGAACTTGCCGGAGGAACGCGTTCAACAGGCGCGTGAAAACGGTATTCCGTGTGTACATGTCGGTAAAAATCGCTCCAGCGGCTGCGACACGTTGTGCTATATCGACTTTGAAGAAGGCGCATACAGGCTAACGCGACATCTGATTTCGCTTGGACACGAGGAAATCGGGCTGCTGCTCGATTCTTCGGAACGACATAGAAGCGCGCAAATCGAGGCCGGATTTTTAGGCGCTGTCCGTGAAAGCGGCAAAAAAATACGAACTAAGCAAATATCCGGCGAAGCTGGGGTGCAAAATGGTTACTTTGCTGCACAACGGATGATTAAGCGCAAAGAACTGCCGCGCGCGTTGATTGCTGCGGGCGATGGTCAGGCACTGGGCGTTATAAAAGCCGCGCAGGACCTCGGCGTTGCCGTGCCGGACGAACTTGCGCTTGCCAGCATGACGGATTCTCCGATGTGCTCGATTGTCAATCCGCCGATTACGGCGCTCGAACTACCCGCAAACAAGCTGGGCATGGCAGCGGCGCGGTTGTTGTTCGACAGCATTGAAAACAAAGAACTTGAGCTTGGCGTTCCGCAGGAGATGATCCTGCAACCTAAGCTAAAAATACGCAAATCCTGCGGTAATACAAAATACATCTACGAACTTTTTGACTGACCGGTTCCATGCCGGACTTTTACCCGCGCCGCGGAGATCATCCTAAAAACAAAACACTCAGAACAAAATAACGCTCAATAAACGCAAATCCAAAATCGATTCTACGATAGAGTAAGCTGTATAAAGGAACTGAGGGGTTGCAAACATGTCTAAACCAATCGAACTGATGGGGCTGCATCTGAAAAATCCCGTCATAACGGCGGCGGGGCCTTGGGCACGTGACGGGAAGTCGATTCAGCGCTGCATTGACGCAGGCGCCGCGGCTGTAATCACCGAAACAATCACGTTGGAAGCAAAACCACGCATCAGCCCGCGACTGTTTGTGGACGGATACCGCATGTTCAATACTATGCTGTATTCCAATCTACATCTGGAACAATGGGAATCCGAGCTGGAGATTGTAAAAAAGCGTGATTGCAAACTCATCTGCAGCATTTGGGGATCGTCCGCAACGGAGATTGCATATCTCGCATCAAAAGTAGAGCGCATGGGTGCGGATGCGGTGGAAATCAGCATTTCCGCACCGATCGGAACGCGTAACGAGAGCGTCTGCAACCATTCTTCCGACATCTATGCATTTGTTCACGCCGCGGTAGAAGCGGTTGAAATCCCCGTTATGGTAAAACTTTCGTATGAAGCGGCGGTTTCACCGGCGTTTTTGCGAGCGATTCAGCAGGCGGGTGCAAAGGCGGTCAGTGCGATAGACGCAATCAAAGGATTGCGCGGGGTCGACATTGAAACGCAAAAAGCGGAAATGGTGACCTATGGCGGGTATACCGGGCGCAATATTCGTCCAATTTCTCTTGCCACAACGGCGCAGCTTTGCCAATATACGCCGATGCAAATTTGCTCCGCCGGCGGAATTACAAGCTTTGAACACGCGCTGGAGTTCATTATGCTGGGCGCAACGACGATTCAGCTTGCGTCCGCCATTCAGCTGCAAGGTTACGGCGTTATCACAAAAGTGCTTGCCGATATCGACGCGTGGCTAACCGCGCATGGACATTCCGATATTTCCGACGTTCGGGGTGCGGCGCTTCCGTCGCTGCGAGCGTTTGAGGACATCAAACCGCAGGCGCTGAAAGCAACACTGCTCCAACCTTGCGATATCGACTGCAACCTTTGCATCAATGGCTGCCTATATGATGCAATTTCGCGTGAAGGTGGGAAGATTGCCATCAGCGCAAAATGCTGTGAAGGGTGCGGACTTTGCACCGCGTGCTGTCCGCGTGAGATCATCGAACTTGGATGGGAATAATCTTATACTAATTGGAAATAAAGAAACGAATCAAAAAAAGCAGGGGTTAACCCCTGCTTTCTTGCTTGTTTTATTTAGATGGTGAGATCGGTTGTTACCGTTGTCTTTGCAACGACCTTGCCTTCCCGAATAACATAGAGGCGTTCCGGCGTGAGGCGGATGGCGTCCCGCGCGTCTTTTGCGTTGACAACGACGAGATTTGCCTTTTTCCCAACGGCCAGACCGTAATCTTCCAGCTTGATGATTTCGGCTGCGGTCGTAGTAACCATGTCGTAGACCGCTTCGATCTCGGGTGGAAGGCTCATCTGTGCTGCGTGCGCGGTGACGTTGGCAACCTGCAACATGTCCGCGCTGCCGTATGGATAGAAAGTATCCTTTACACAATCCTGGCCAAAGCTGACGAGCAGGCCTGCTTCCATCAACTCTTTGACGCGCGTAATGCCGCGGCGGATGGGTTGCTTGTCCAGCCGGCCTTGCAGCAGGAGGTTTGTGACCGGATTTGTGATGAACCGGACCTGCGCCTTTGCACACTTATCGATAACATACTTAGCGTAATGGTCGTCATATGCGGCCAGCGCGCAGGTGTGTCCCGCGGTAACGCGGCCGATCCAGCCGCGCTTGAGCGCCTCGTCGGCAATCATCTCCAGCGTGCGGTAAAACGGGTCGTCCGTCTCATCAACGTGCATATCAATGTCTGCATCGAACTTTTCCGCGATATCGAAACAAATACGTACGTGTTCGCGGCTGTTGTCCGGGCTGTTTTCGTTGGCGGGCATGCCGCCAACCACGTCTGCGCCCTGCCGCATGGCTTCCCACATCAACTCTTCACAACCGGGGTCTTTTACGATTCCCTCCTGCGGAAATGCGACAAGCTGCAAGTCCATAACGTGTTTGTACTTTTCGCGCAGTGCTTTCACGCCTTCGAGCGGCTTCAGCCCACCGATAGTGTCTACGTCCACGTGCGAACGCATGGCAAGCGTTCCGTTTTTCAACGCCTTGAGCAGCACGTCCTCGCTGCGTTCCAGAATATCTTCCGTCGTATAGACGCGCTTTTTATCCCAAATGATTTCGATTGCTTCCTTTAAGGTGCCGGATACGTTTTTGCGCACAACGTCAAAAATATTGACTTTGTCCAGATGAATATGCGGGTCAACAAAGCTTGGCGTAACCAGCGCGCCGTTTGCGTCGATTGCTTCGTCGGCCTGCGCAGATATCTTGTCTGATATTTCAATAATTTTACCGTTGTCGACGGCGATGTCGACCAATGCGTCGCGGTCTCGCAGTTTTGCGTTTTTCACGATGAGTTGCATAAGAAGAGCCTCCTAAAAAAGAATTGTAAACGGTTACGAGATACGGTGAAACACTTCCAAGTTCAACCGTATTCTATCATAGCAAAATCGGTATATCAAGCGGAATGCACAACGAATAGCGGTGAATGTGACGCTAAAAATAGGAAAATGACAATATTAAACGAAAAATATTATAGACAATAGCTGTGAAAGTAGTTACAATGAAAATGGAAGACGAAGGAAATGTGTATCGAATAACGGTTTTGGATCATGTTCAGACAAGGAGGAACCCGATATGGAAACTCAACCGATCGGCAAGGCGCTTGGGCGAATAGACGCACGCGCCAAGGTGACCGGACGCGCCGAGTATGGCGCAGATGTCCGCCTGCCGGATATGGTTTATTGCAAGGGGGTATATGCGGCACACCCGCACGCAAAGCTGATCAAGGTAAATAAAGAACAGGCGGAGCAGGCGGACGGCGTTGTTTGCGTTGTAACGGGCGCGGACATTCCGGGCGACAAGATGTTCGGAGAGATCTATGTGGACCAATATTCTCTGGTTTGTGACAAAACGCGTTATCTTGGCGACGTAATTGCCGTTGTTGCTGCGGAGACACAGGCTCAGGCAAACGCCGCGGCGGAACTTGTGACCGCAGAATATGAAGAACTTGAAATTTTGGCATCTCCCAAACAGGCGATGCACGCAAGCGTGGCGGTCAACCCGGAATATCCGGACAACATTTGCGGTAATGTACATGTTCGAAAAGGGGACGCAAAGAACGCGCTGGAAGAAGCGGACGTTACAATATCGACTGAATATAAAACCGGTTTTGTCGAGCATGCGTATCTGGAGCCGGAATCCGTAACTGCGATTCCCGACAGGATGCGGCGTGAAGTAACGGTACTGGGTTCGCTGCAAGCACCGTATAATGTGCGCATTTCCATTTCGCGCATGTTGAACGTACCGATGGCGCAGGTCATCATTAAACCTGCCGTTATCGGCGGCTCGTTTGGCGGCAAGATTGAATCCGCGGAATCGATTGCGGTGCGTGCCGCGCTGGTTGCGCTGAAAACCGGACGTCCTGCGCAGTATACTCTGACGCGCGAGGATTCCGTCCGGGAAAGCTACAAACGGCATCCGATTGAATTTGAAATCAAGCTCGGAGCTAAAAAAGACGGCACGATGACTGCAATGCAGGTGGAAGCCATTGGTGACGCGGGTGCGTACATCAATATGTCACCGCCTGTTATGTATAAAACGGCGACGCTTGGACCCGGACCGTACCTGCTGGATAACGTCGATTATAACGCAACAAGCGTGATGACGAATAATGTGCATACAGGCTCTATGCGTGGATTCGGCACGCCGCAGGCGATCTTTGCTTTGGAGAACGCCATGGATGAGCTTGCGGAAAAACTCGGCATGTCGCCGACGGAATTACGTCGGAAGAACTTGCTGAAAAACGGCGACACCAGCGCTTGCGGACATGTGATGGACTTTCACGAAGTCAGCATCCGCTCCGTCATGGACAAAGCGGCGGAAGCGCTGGATTTTGACAACAAGTTTGCGCTGTACAGTGCGCAGAATAAGGATGGTCGGCGTATTCGCCGCGGCGTCGGTATCGCGGTGAGCATGCGTGGCGCAAGTATCGGTGCGGACGGTAATGGTTTCGACGTTGCGCGCGCCTACGTCGAAGTATTGGAAGACGGCAGCATCAATGTCGATCTGGGATTGACAGAACTTGGACAGGGGCTTCGTACCTGCCAATCGCAAATGATTGCCGAGGGCATGGGCGTTGCGTTTGAACGGATCTCTCTCGGACACACGGACACGGCGCGTTCGCCGGTCACCGGCGCTTGCATTGCATCCAGAAGCACACTGCTTGGCGGCGGAGCACTGAAGGATGCAAGCGAAAAGGTGCACGCCATCATGGCGGAAGGTCTTGGCCGCTATTATGATAAGCCGACGGACGGTATTGAGTTTAAAAACGACCGTGTGAAGTTTGCGGACGTCGACATCTCGTTTGCTGAAGCGGCGCGCGCTTGCTATCATCTCTGCATCACGCCGATCGCGGTGGGTACCTATGTTGTACCGAAACTTCCGTGGGATGAAGAAAAAGGCTGCGGCGAGCCATTTTATACCTATACGTATTCCTGTCATGCCGCAGAGGTCGAAGTCGATCTCGATACCGGCAAGGTGGATGTGCTTAAGATGGTTGGCTGTCATGATATGGGCCGCGCAATTAACCCGGCTATGGCAAAAGGTCAGATTTACGGCGGGCTCACAATGGCGCAAGGCATGGCGCTGACGGAAAATGTCGGACTGAACCGAAAGACAACGGCACTAAAAAATCTCAATTTAGAAGATTACCTTGTGCCGACCATACTGGACGTGCCGGACGACAATGAAGCACTGCTGGACGAACATTATGACCCGCGGAGCGCATTCGGCGGGCGTTCGCTTGGTGAACCGGCGACCGAACCCGGCGCGGGTGCGGTGATCTGTGCGGTGAATCATGCACTCGGCAAAGCAGGCCTGATACGCGAACTACCGGCCGACCTGGACCGTGTGTTTGCGGCGGCGCAGTCGCTGGAAGGGAGGTAAGCACATGGAGTTTCAATCGTATCAGAAAGTGCACAGTGTTGAAGAATGTGTTTCCGCGCTCAAACAGATCCAGGGTGACGTTGTGCTCCTCGCGGGTGGAACGGACGTGCTGGTGAATGCGCGTGAAGGACACCGCTATGCGGACAAACACGTTGTGGACATCTATGGAATCCCTGAATTATGCGGCATATCCGAAACAGAGACGGAACTGATCATCGGCGCGGGGGTCACGCACACGCAGATTGCCGACTCCGCATCAGTTCGCTGGAAAGCCGGTGTCCTTGCGGATGCCTGTCGAACGGTCGGATCGCTCCAGATTCGTAACCATGCAACCATCGGCGGCAACATTGCAAACGCATCGCCCGCGGCGGATTCATTTGCTGCGTTGGCCGTTCTGGAAGCGGAAGTCGAGATCAACCATCTTGGTGACGTTCGACGGATGCCGCTGGGCAACGTAATCGAACGGCCGTATCGTACCACGCTGAATGACCGCGACCTGATCACGCGAGTCATCATTAAGAAGATACCGCACGGCAGCAAGTGCAACTTTTATAAACTTGGACGGCGCAACGCACTGTCCATTTCACGTATGACGATTGCAACACTGCTGAATGCTGACGAAACCGGCAAAGTGACGGCGTTTCACATGACCATGGGCGCGACATTCCCAAAACCGATGCTGTTCGACGACGTCGACCAAATGCTGATCGGTAAGATTCCGACGCCGAAAGATGTCGATGCGGTAGCGGAGGCGCTCTCAAGCAAGATCCCGCAGATCGCCGGTATTCGCCCGTCAACGGTATACAAACAGCCCGTGTGCCGTAAGATGGTCAAGCGGATTTTAACGCAACTGCTGGGAGGGAACGAACATGAGTAAGATACCGTTGCATTTTCGCCTGAACAAAAAGGACGTATCCATAGAAGTCGATTCGGGACGGCGCATGCTGGACGTGCTGCGCGAAGACCTTGGCCTGACCGGAACAAAAGAAGGCTGCGCGGTCGGCGAATGCGGTGCATGTACCGTTGTACTCAACGGTGAAGCGGTTGCAAGCTGCCTTGTGCTTGCCGGACAGATGGACGGCGCGGAGATCTATACCATCGAAGGCATGAGCGAGACGCAGATCGGGCGTATTTTGCAGGATTGCTTTGTCGAAGGCGACGCGGTGCAGTGCGGTTTTTGCACGCCGGGATTTATTATGAGCGCATATGCGCTGCTGCAGAAAAACCCGCACCCGACGCGTGAGCAGATTCGCGACGCCGTGGCGGGCAATCTTTGCCGCTGCACGGGATATGTGCCGATTGTCAACGCAATCGAGCAGGCGGGACAGAAACTGGACGACTGAAACAAGACGACTGAACCAGAACGATAAAACAAATAAACCGCCGGATTCCGTTTTGTGAGAATCCGGCGGTTTTGTTTGCGGCGGGGTGGTTTACGATTCCGGCTGAATTTGAGTATCCGGATCTGCCGTGTCCTGCTTTTTGGAGCGCAGGCCTTTCACAAGAAAGATGGAAAGCACATTCAGGCAAAGCGCGAACAGGCTGGCAGCCAAGGTTATATCGTAGCCAATCGTAATAAGAAGCTGCGAAGCCGCGGCAACATCATCATACACACCTATAACCATGAGAATCGAGCCGATAAAAGGAACGACCGCCATCCCGAGCGCGGCCCAGCCGACAGGGCGGCTTAAACGACGCACAAATCGTGCGGCGATATACAAAAGAATGCCGCCGACGATATGCAATATGCGTAAACTGGAAAAAAGAGCCACATAAATTATAACGGGTTGCGGCTTGCCGATCAGCGTTACATAAACGATGTACGCAAGCGTAAGAACAAGCGGTATCCAAACGAACACCGTGCCAATGATTGCGAGCACTCGGGCGCCTTTCGCCCGGTTAACGGTTTTTTTCACAAGAGGTACGGGTGCGGAACTTTCGTTGTACGGGAATGCTGTTTCCTGTGGTGCCAAGTTCGGACGGCGACCAAGATAAGGGCAATGTTTTACGGTAATTTTTGTCGACATGGTTCAGTTTTCGTCCTCCGGCGATTGCCGGGCCTTTCGTTGTTAGTTAAGAACAATTATTCTTGAGTGGGATTCTTTTCAAACAAGTAATGAAGTAAGCGTATGGCATAAATGATCAACATGCTTAAGGCCAAAATGTTAAGTATATCGACAATCCCGATGTAAACGGCGTATCTGACTGGGATTTCATGCCATAAGCCATCTGCGGCTGATGGAATATCGCCAATGAACAATCCGTCAGCGAAGAAGAGGAAAACTTACATCAGAATCAATAGCCCAATTGTTCGGCGATACTGCTTGTGCAGGGATGCACCGATGAACAAAAGAATTCCACCAAAGATTGCTGAAAACCGAGTTGGCCAAAAGGCTACTAAATGCAGTTGCATCAAAGACCATCTTTCATCAATGAAGCAGTCGATGATTGCAAGTATGGTGACAAGCGGCAAAAGAAAAAGAACGAAAGCGCCAAAAATAGAGAAAACGGTGCCTTCTCTACTCTTTAAAAATCTTGGCGCAGTATTTGTGATTTGATTGGTTTCCATAAATGTAATCAACGTCTCGGCGAAGCCGAATCTCTCATCAAACTTGTTTTTCTCCTCTTTTTGCAGGCTCTGCGGGGAGTTCCTTTTTTGCATAGAGTCGTTTGATCAACAGGATGCCGAGAATGCCGATGCCGATGACCAAGAGGTTGTACAGTACGATCAACCCGATGATAATGCCGAAGAAGAATCCAGACGGTTCATGAACGCCGTGCGCAAGCCCGCTAACGATAGCAATCAACTGCGCTGCAGCAAGTGAAAGCACCGCCGCTATTGAAGACCAGACGAACCATTTTACAAGCGTCTTTGAAAGGATTCCGGCGACAAGGAGTGAAACGGCACCGGCGAGCACAATGAAAAACAGCTCGGCAAGCATCAGATAATCAAACAAGAACATTTTCCGGGAAAGCGAACCTATAATGGCGGTCAGAAACATGAACAGCACCGGCAGCCAAACAAGCGCGGTTCCGGCAATTGCAAACACTTTTGACAATGTCGATTTCGTTTTTGTGTTCATAATAGAACCTCTTTTCCATACTGTCGAGCGGGTAATGGAAACATTTGTTGTTGAAAGGGAGGCAGTCGCCAGGTTGGGGAAAAGATTGCTTTTATGCTACACTCAGTATACAAGAGTTTCACGCAAATGACCAGTTGCAACACAAAATATGCGAACAAACATGCGCAATACGAAAAAGTTCGACAGATGTTGATTTGTAGGACCGTTTTCAATTGAGTTGATGACCGGGTTTGGTATAATGATCTGAACAACACGAAAGGTGGTGCGCAAACTATGACGGCGGAGGAACGGAACGCAATGTGGGACTGTCGCGACCGGTTTGTTGCGGAATTGCGCGGGGACAGCTTATTACCGGAACGAACGCTCTACATTCAAAGGCAGGACGGCGGTGCATGCGCCATCGGCAGCCTGCCAAACGGCACGGGTGCGCTCGCGATCGATTGGCATACTGACACCTGCAGCTTTGCCGTCGTAAACCAACCACAGCTTTTAATTGGTTCCTACGAGCAGGAAGCGGACGGGTTTGGCGGGATGTTCGGCTTTGGCGAAAAAGGCGGAAGTGGTTGGCTATTGCGCCTACTGGATGGCGACGCACTTCTTTGGGAGGCGCCGCTTTTGCCGGGGATCACGGCAATCGCCGACCTCCTATATTCTGAAGATCGTCTTTTGAACGGCAAACGGAAAAAACGAGACGTTCCGCTCTGGCAGTTGCGGCCGGAGAACGCGCAAACCTGCGAACAGATCCTCTCGGTTTGGGAAAAGCTTTTAAATACGAAAACAGCCAAATAGCATTCAATTTATCGGAGTAGTATTTTATGAAAAAGTTCTTGCGAGTTGGTTTAATTTCAATACTGACTCTGGTGATGCTCGTCGGCGTGTTTGCCGCCGTGCAACGATTTGTATACAAGCGCAGCGTACTTTCCGGCATTGCGGACGCATATATCACACTTGCTGGAAACAAGAAGAAATTTAAGACGGCCGAGGCTGCGGATGTGTTTATGCAGGAGCAGGGTGAAAAATGGTGGGACGGCTATACCATTCCGGACAATGTGTCGTTCGACTGTACGGTGGTGGAGGAACAGACCGCGGACATGCAGGTGTTCCGGCTCAACAGCGACGCAAACGAGCTCGGCATAGCTGTGCTGTATCTGCATGGCGGAGGGTATGTCAACCCGCCGCAAAAGGTGCAATGGGATACGTGCAATACGATCGCCACGCAGGCAAACTGCGAAGTGACCCTTCCGGTCTATTTCACCGCGCCGAACTTCACCTATGACGAATGTTACGGCGCGCTGCTGGAATTATATGATTCTATGCTGACAACATATGCGCCGTCCGATATTGTGATCATGGGCGATTCTGCGGGCGGCGGACTTGCGCTTGGGCTGGCCATGTGGCTCGGCGAACTCGGCTACGAACAACCGCGGTTGATTATAGCGTATTCGCCGGAGATGGACATTGCGATGTCCAACCCGGATTTGAAAGCGTATGAAAAGCTGGACGCGATGCTCGCAATCGACGGCATTGTCGAGATGGGACGCGTTTGGGCAGGGGGCGCCGATCCGACGGATTACCGTCTCAGCCCAATCCACGGGGATACTTCCAACCTTGCGCCGATCATCCTGTTTGCGGGCACGCGGGAATTGCTTTATCCTGATGAGATTAAGTTTGTTGCGCAGGCGACGGAGCAGGGCGCGGACGTGAGCTATTATGAAGGCGAAAATCTTGGTCATTGCTGGCCGCTCTACCCAACACCGGAAGGCGCGGCGGCGCTCAAGATTGTATCGGATGCGATTGCGGGAAGATAACGGCGGAAGCAAAAAAAACAGCAGGCTCAGGCCTGCTGTTTTTGTATGCGTGTTCGCAACCTGCCGCCAAGCCAGAATGCGATGAACAGGAACAGAAAAACCGTAACATACACCGCAGGCATGGTGGGTGAAAAAAACGTGACGATACCGGAGAGATAAACCAGCGGCAGAAAGAACAATTGAGTTGCCATGCCGATTGCATTCAGCCAGTACTGACCAAGAATCCATTCCTGATACAAAAGCAGCATGAGGACAATCAACGCAGGAATATGCGCAATCATTGCGGATTTGAACACCGTACCGCCAAATGAACGGGCGAGCATGCCGAGACCAAACCAGACAACAAGCATACCGGCGCCAATCCAGCCGTATGGCAAGGCCGTGTCATAATACGCGCCAAGCATCAGCGCGTTCAGCCCATATCCAACAGCAAAAGGAATAAAACCGACCAGGAGTAGAAGTAGTTTTTTCATAAAAATGTCCTTCGATTTAATTATATTTGAATGAACAGTCTCAGGAATACGTTCTATAACGACATGCGCTCAAAACAGCGACAGCTGTTTGCTCGTCGGTTTCGGTTTCGGCGGGCGGGCGTCGCCGGTGATCAGCAAATCCTGCGGCAGGTCGTCTAAAAACGGCGAACCGGCTGGTGAGGTTAACAGCACGAGCTCGTCTTTTGCGCGCGTCATGCCGACAAAGAACAGCCGCCGTTCTTCCCCGAGATCGCATTCGTTGGAAAGGTTGTGAAACGGAATCAAACCGTCTGACACGCCGCAAAGGAACACGACGGGATATTCCAAGCCCTTGGCGGCATGCAGCGTCATCAGCGAAACTGCATCCGGCGAATACTCCTGTTTTCCGCTTCGCGTAACGTCGCGCTCACGCCCGAGCGTCAGGCTGTTCAAAAAAGCCGCCATGCTGTCGTAGGTAACGGACATATTGACCAGCAATTCCATTTCGCGCGTGCCTTCCAGCCCGCCGTCTTTCATGAATCGCTCAATCAATTTGCCGGGCGCAGTTTTCTTGATTGCGTGTGCATATTCCATAAACCGGTCACCCGACACAGGCAACGTGGAAACGAGGTCCGGCGCAGTGTTTGCCAAAACTGTTGACAGGCCGGAAAATGATCTTTTAGACGCGGCGAAATCGCTCAAAATCGCCTCAACCGCCGCACTTTGGCTTATGCAATTTTTTAGATACGCCCTGAGAGAAACAACATCGCCCGGATACAGCAAAAAGCGGAAAAATGCAAGCGTTTTTTTGACTTCCGGGTTGGAAAGAAAGTCGTGTCGTCCGGCAACAACATAGGGGATGTCTTCCTGCAAGAGGCAGTGCTCCAACGCGTTTGCTTGGTGGTTGGTACGGTACAGCACGGCGATATCTCCGAATCCCCACCTGGTTTTCGCCGTAGCGGAAGCCGGGGAACCATGCGCCTGCAGCATGTCCATGCCGCCAACCATGCGGTTGATCTCCTTGGCGATGAAGATCGCTTCTGAAAACGAGTCCTGTGCCGTCAGTAGACGGATTTTTTCGCCGCTCGATTTTGACGCCTGTAAGGTGTGCGACGCAGAATCATTTGCCGAAATGACAGACTGCGCGCCGGTCAGTATCTCCGGCGTGGAGCGATAGTTTGTGGTCAATTGTATCCGCCTTGCATCTGTAAAATCGGCAAAAAAGTTGTCAAAGCATCGCGGGTCCGTGCCGCGGAATCCATAGATAGACTGATCCGGGTCGCCGATGATGAACACATCCTTGCTTGTTTTGACCCATGCGCGAATCAATCGATATTGCACCGGATTGACGTCTTGAAATTCATCGACCAAAATATGTGTAAAGTGCGGTTCGGCATCATTGCCACCGGCTTCTGCATGCTCCAGCGCGCGAAGTAGGATGTCGTCGAAATCGAGCACACCGGACGCTTCCAGTGCGGCATTGTATTGCTCCAATACGCTGAACGGAAGCCCGGTTTCTTCTTCTGTATACGCTCCGCTTTTCACGAGCGATACGGCACGGAGCATGTCCCGCGGGGATTCCTTTTTACCGAGCTGCTGCAATACGCCGCGCATGGTCTCAAGTGCCGTTTGATCATCAACCACCGAAAGACGGTTTTGCCTGCTTTGCAGATTGTCCAGACAGAGCGCATGGAACGTGCCGATATGCATATCCTTTACGGCGTGTTTATCACACAGTTGATGTTCCAGCCGCTCACGCATTTCGTTCGCAGCTTTGTTGGTAAAGGTGACGGCGGTGATTTGATTCGCCGGGACACCGCAATTTTCGACAAGGTACGCGATGCGGCTGACCAGTGTGCGCGTTTTACCTGTGCCGGGTCCTGCGATAACCGCGACGGCGGACTCTTCTGCGGAGACAGCTTCCCACTGCGCGTCGTTCAGACCATATGGGTGTTCCTCGTTTTGTACATGATTGACTGGTGTATCTGTGTTTGTCTGATCGTCACTTGCTTGTTCAGGCGTCGGTTTCATTTTGTTTGGGTTTGTTTTCATGGACGGCGCGGCGAACAGGCGAAGTTCGCCTTGCTCGAAGATTTTAATCTTACCGTATTCGCCGTCAAATCCCGGATCGATCTGTACATTCCTTTCGCGCAATCTTCGTATGCCTTCCGCGACGAGCGGCCCGGCGGCACGTGAAATATCGTCCAGCGGTACGTCTCGCAGGATGGAGAACTCCGGGCCGAGTGAATGGAGCATGTTGAAATACTGCGCGGTCACACGCTTGCTTGCCGAGGAAACACCGGACGAGCAGGCAATGACTTCGGGAAGCGGCACGATGCTTTCAAATGGTTTTGCTGACGGCAGGAGAAAGCCTTCTTCCCGGTCGGCGAGTTCTTCCACACGGTGAAGAACGCCCGTCGTTATGCGCCTGCCACAGACGGGACAGACGCCATTGGTCGCAATCGTTACGGACGGCTTTTGGCATACGCTGCACTTACGGTGCCCATCGAAGTGATATTTCCCTTCTTCCGGGAAGAATTCAATCGTTCCCCTAAATCCGTCCGAACGTCCGTCCAGTGCGCGTGCAATCTCCGAGTAAGACGGTACAATGTTGAAAAGATTTGCTTCCCGCGCCAGCCTTCCGGGCGAGTGCGCGTCCGAATTGGAGACAAGTGTATAGCCGTCCAGTGCGGAAATACGCCAGTTCATCGGCGGATCGGAAGAAAGTCCGGTTTCCAGCGCATGTATGTGATCCGTTAAATCTTCATAGCACTCATGAATATCGTCAAACCCCGAATACGCGCCGAATAGTGAAAAATGCGGCGTCCAGATGTGCGCGGGAATAAAGATTGCGTCGGGAACCATCTCCAGCGTAATCTCCAGAAGGTCATGGCTGTCAAGGCCGAGGATCGGTCTGCCGTCGGAGTGCAGGTTGCCGATGGTTTCCAACCGGAGCGAGAGCCGTTCGGCAGCTTCCAGGCCCGGCAGCAGGATGAGGTTGTGAACCTTGCGCACCCTGCCGTTTTTTTTATAGATAGAGCTGATTTCGCCGGACAGGATGAAGCGCGGGCTGCCGCCTAAGCCAGTCTGTTCGTCGGCAATGCGATATTCGTTTTTAAGCGTATAAAGGCCGTCTTCCGCGGGAATAAGTTTTTCGGATAGTTCATCCCGCCAGCGTGCGTGCGTAAAGTCGCCAGTGCCAATGACGTCGAGTCCTTTGCGCCGTGCCCAGAGGTCAAGCATTTCCGGCACGCAGTCTTTGCTAGTCGCGCGCGAATATTTTGAATGGATGTGAAAATCAGCAATCAACATAAAAACACCTGACCGTGTAATAAATTTCAATAATCCTATCATATCACAATTTTTATTACCGACGATGGGATAAAGCTATCATTTCAAGCAAATAAAAGCGCCGCTTTGATGAGCGACGCATAAAACAAAATGTACAAAAAAGTACTATTTGAAAGAGAAACCGGATTCGGTGAAACGGACAGAATCTGGACTTTATGTGCGTGTTCAAGAACCCGCAAGCACAAGTATGTCAGATACGGCGCAGGGACTTTCTTTTGGCCGAAGTCCCGATCTTTCATTTTTATATAGATCAACGCGGGTGTGAAAAAAACGTTTTGATTCTGCTTGCTTTTGATCACATCAAGCATCTGTTGAAATCCTGGGTCGCTCACAGCGCTTGGGTACCGGCTTAAGACACCGCTCACGCTCACAATATCATACCAGCACGCGGCTTTTAGTTTTCGAAAGGTCGTCCCTATATAGAACATATACGGGTGTTGGTCAAGGCTGTTTTTCCAGAGGGACAATCGGACGAAAACGGAAGCACTTGCCGCGAAGGAATGCAACATATTTCGTGGGATGATTGTAACACGAGTAAGGATGAAGCGATGAACAGAGCAGATTAAATGCTTTAAAACTGAAAAATGCTCGCGATATCACCGGCAAGCTGTAATTCATCCCTGAATAAATCGAATGCTTTGCGCGTCGGCATCCACCATCGCCTGCACTCCAAAGGGGATAATGCACCTTGGCGTGGCGTGACCGACATTCAGATTCCAAAGGATTGGCAGAGCCGGACGATCAATGGTTTCGACAAGGATTTTCTTGTATTCATCAGCATACTTTTCATCCATTGGTTTGCCAACAAGGATGCCGGAAATCACGTCAAAAATACCCGTGTTGCCAAGTGCCGTCAGCATCTTGCGAAACACTTCCGGCGCGGGCTGCTCTTCGCTGGTTTCGAGCAGCAGAATTTTATCCGTCCAATCTTCCAGCGTCGGAAACAACTCATATCTCCGGCACATGTCAACAGAGTCCGCATGTAGACCGGCACTGAAAATGTCGTAGATCGAGTCAATGCAACCGCCGAGGATCTTACCCGAAAACTTTATCGCTCCTTGCAAAAGCTCAAATCCGTGATTCGGATGCGCGGGCATATCGGTCCCGACAGCGGACACATCGAAGTTGGTTCGTCCGCTGTACCAAATGTCGCTGGGACGAATTTCACGGATCGTACCGGTGTGGATCAGTTCCTCGAAGTAACGCTTCGTGTAAGGCAGCATATCCGTGGCCAACTCGCAGACGTCAGGCAGAAACGCCTGACCGTAAAACGTATTCAGACCTACTTTATGCAGCATCAGATGGTTGATTGTAGTATCCGAGAATCCAAGGAAAATTTTCCGTGTGACGGTATTTTGCAGTTCGTTGTGGTCAAAAAGATACGGTAACAGACGGTAGGTGTCGTCACCGCCAATGGCGCAAAGGATCATATCCACCTCAGGATCGTGGAAAGCCTGCAGCAGGTCCGCCGCCCGTGCTTCGGGGTGCGCGTTCAGATAATCCCGTCCGCGCAGCGCGTTTTCTGTGAATTTGATGTTCAGATTGTAATTTTCAAGGCGATTTGAGCCGATTTGCAGTTCGTGTTTCATAAACGGCTCTCCGAGAATACCGCTCGACAGACTGGTGATGGCAACAGTTTTTACCATAGGCATACCTCTTGCTAAAATTTTACTTCATAATATCATGTTGTGCCAAATAAGAGAAGGAAAGCCGCCCGGTGAGAAACCTTCTTTTTTGCGCGCTTTGGAGAAGGCTCTTAACGAAAGCGTTTCTGACACTTACAAATAGTATTTACAATTCGACCATAAAGCTTTGGGATATGACATTAGGGTATGATACTATTAACAGATAATAAAAGTATAGCACGGAGGCTAGGATGAAAAAATTAGTCGCAATCTTGCTGGTGACAGTGCTGCTCTGCGGATGCGCCGTGCCGAATGACGCAAAAACAACGCAGGAACGTGAACCAGCATCTGCGCAGGAAGCAAGCGAAACGCCTGAACCGAAACCTAAGAGCGTAGAACTACCCGCGAAGATTTCGTTCAATAAAGGCACTTTATCCGAAACCGAAGAAGAGGGGGTGTTTTATGTTGACCTTTCAAATGGACATCAGGAACGCCCTCCGATGCCGATCTATGCATGGTATATCAACGGGACAGGGGCGGACATGATCGACGAAGTCGTGATCGAGTTCGACGTTTTTGGAACGGTTCCTCCTTTAGATGGCGAATACTTTGGTTATGACCAGGCGTTCTACATTACTTTGCATAATTTTGAAACGATCCCGCTGATACCACCATGGCCGGAAGATTTTGTTTATGACAGTCATTTGATGTCGCGTGGAAATACGGGGCGAGCTGACATGCTTGCAATTCCAGAGATTGGCGTTGATTTGCAAAAGTATGCCGTTTGGGACGGAGAACATGTGCGGATCGCCATTCCGTATTCGGAGTTTCAGAACGCGTCGAAGGATTTGACGTTGCAGTTTTTACCGGGAACAACGTATGGTAACCTTTCCGCCTGCCTGTTCAGAGCGGACGGGTTGCAAGAGGACGCGGTTGAAACGGTATCTCAACCGATTGCAGCGCCTGAACACAATTTGTTTGAAGCAGTGATGAAACCTTTGCTGAACGATTTTTCAGATCGTCTTGGATTCAATCCATCTACTAATTTTGAGAATGTAGCCAGGGAATTGCGAGATCGGATATATGGAGGGGGAGGCGACAAAATAAATGTAATTGGCGATGGGCTTATTGTGAATTCTGACGGATCCGTAAATATGCCCGCATCTTTTTACGATCTTGGAGAATATGCAAATCAGGTGCAAGGGAAATACGTTGTCATTCCGGAAGGCCTCGTTTCGGTTTTTGCTACCATATCGCAACGGGAGCGATTTAGCGACGAACAACAACGCCGGATCATTGACTTCGTTTTTGAAAACATGATGGACGAAACCGGACAGTTTTATGGAATTTATGATATTGCGCAGGAAAAGGTGGTTGCTGCCGAACGCCGGGTTGCGTCTTTGCCCATCCTATCGGCATTGCTTGCGAACAGGGACGTCCTAACGGATCGAGAAATCGATCTGATTGCGAATTCTATCATTGCCAATGAGATTGTGCGCGTTGGAGACACGGTCTATTATGCGCCGAACGGCATCGATGAAGACGGTGTTATGGACTTGCATTTATACGACTTTGCCATCAGTGACGAATTCTTCTATATTCTGACTGAATATTCGCAAAACAGTCGTCGACTGGATGAGAAATATGGCTGCGCTATATTACTCGAAGGCTTGGCAAACTCTCTGAAACTTGTTCTGGAGGCACAGGAACAAAACCCCACACGCCTGCCTTCCACCGAATTACGGGTCGTTTTCTCAGGCGATGGAGAAAGCTGCGAACTGCAGCCGTCCGACACGTTCGATATTAAGAACTCATATTTTTCTATCGGCTTGGTGGCGTTTGAGTTTTTTTATCAGGTGTTTGAGCAGTATAAATATTACGATGTTCAGGGATCGTTTGACGCAAAGTTTGCACGGCTTAGCAAAGTACAGGGTAGTGCTTATACCCAAAAACAGGAACAAACCATACGAGATGCTGAAGCACTGTATGCTGAAGTATATAACGCGTATACAATTGCCAATACGTTATATGAATCTTGGTTGGACGTCTATAATTTCTTGCGGATACAACCATCCGATACGATCTATGCCAATGCATATAATGTGCACACCGGTGAGATAATAGAAGCATCGGGCGAGGCTCTTTATCCTTCCTTCAGCGATGTAAAGGGGTTTAGAAAACACTTTGGAACGCCTGCTACTTCTATGAACTACTTTTTGCTGACGGGCATGTTCAATGACCGGGAAATGGCGTTGGAATCCGGATATTTGGCCTTTTTCAATTTTGACATTCATAAATATTGGATGTTAAGTTCACTGAACCCCTCAAATCCGGACATGTTTGTCGATAATGGATTCAATATTTGGGGATATGATTCCTTACAATATACGATGATGGGCGATATGACGGCAACCACGATGACGCGACAAATGTATGATACATCCGGGATATGCATCAACCGTGAAAACTGGCGGGTATTCGCGATGCGCAAAATCAATCAGTTTACGGAAGATGAAGCCAATTTTCTCACGCCGGACGAAGCATTTCCGACGTTTTACGATCAGATTCCGGCAGTTGAAATTGCGAAATGATCATTTCTGCACTCCTGAAATCCGCGCGAGCGGATGAGCAAGTAGCATGTTCGAACCACAATAAAAAAGAGAAGCAGCAAGGGATTCCAACTGAAATCCCTTGCTGCCTTGGTGTCGGGGAAAAGGGGTTACCAGTTCAAACCGCTTGTTGCTTGGCGTGTATGAGCAGGGACCCTTGGCAAAATAAAAAGAGCCATAAACCCAGTGTTTATCAGCTCTTTTTTGGTGCCGGAAGTGGGACTTGAACCCACACGGGTTTAACCCCAACGGATTTTGAGTCCGTCACGTCTGCCAATTCCATCATTCCGGCTCAGCGTGACTATTCTAGCATAGCGTGGATGCGTTTGCAAGCATGTGTTGACAGGAAAAAAGACAAAAATGCTCGGCGCAGTAAACTGGCAAATACAGTGTGTCAAACATTGAAACCACATGCCCGCAATGATATACTTAGCAAAACACCGATACTAAATGAAAAATGCATTCTGTATTCGGCGCACGTAACGCCGACACGCTTATCACAGTGCATTTCGGAGGGTAAAATGATCAAGCATACAACGGAACAACCCCTACAAGGCGAAGAAGAATCGCGCGAATTGGGAACGGAGCAGACGGCTACGAACACCGATCGGGAGCGAATCGATCAAAACTCCCAAGGCGACCTTCCGCCAGAAGAAGAGGAGCTGGACGATCTGCAAAAGCGCGTCCGTGACTTCCCGGATGAGAAATGGAATAACATTCAATATATTCTAGGCATCGCCGTTGGTTTACTTTGCGGCGCGCTCGTTACCTATTTTTCAAGATTTGAGTCGATTGGCTCTTACGGCACGATTGCCGCGCTCGTCATTGCTATCTTTGTGCCGAGACTGGCTGAAAAACGCGTGAAGCGTTCCGTGCAAAAGGGTCGCATTGCGATGCTGATTTCACTGGCTGTGTGGATCGCCATGACTGCCTTGATCATGGTTGCGCGAGGCGTCCCATTTTTTGCGTAGATAGATTTAAAACGAGTTTTATGCCAATTTGATATTGGACGAATATAACATACCAAACAACTCAAAATAAAAAGCGCGCCTGAATATATATTCCGGCGCGCTTTTTATATGGATTATTCTGCGTTGACAACCATGAGATCATGTTCTTCAACGGAGAGAGGTTTTTTCTTGATTAACGCATCATAAAGGATCGGCACAACGAACAACGTCATAAACGTTGCATAGACGAGGCCGCCGATGCTGACGATTGCAACCGGCTGAATCAAACCGCCGCCAATGCCGAGACCGAAGGCCAGCGGCAGCAACCCGAGGATCGTTGTCAATGCGGTCATGAGCACGGGGCGCATACGGAGCGCGCTCGCCGTCAAAACCGCTTCGCGCCGCTCCATGCCGCCGTTGCGCAGCTGGTTCATCGAGTCGATCAGCACGATACCGTTATTGACAATGATACCGACAAGCATGATAAAGCCGATCATCGCCACAATAGAAATTTCCATGTCGCAGATCAACAACGCAAGCAAACCGCCCGTAAACGCCAGCGGAATGGTCACCATGACGATAAACGGAGAAAGCAGCGACTGGAACTGCGCGACCATTATGAGATAAACGATCAGAACGCCCAACAACATCATGGTAGCAAGGTCCTTGATTGAATTCATGATGGTCTCATTCTCACCGGTGAATTCCATGGTAACGCCGTCCGGTGCGGTGTAATCCTTCAGCGCGGTTTCCGCCGCACTCGTCACCAGTGTAACGTTATAACCGCCTGTAATTTCAGAAGAAACGGTGACATACCTGCGCTGGTCGTCGCGCGTGATGGATTGCAGTGTCGTGCCTTCTTCAAATGTCGCAATATCCTTCAGCGCAACGTGCTTATAGGTTCCGTCGGTCGCCTGAAAAGTGATGACATAGTTTTCAAGATCGCTCACGGTCGCGTCGCTGTCCGGCATTTGTACGACGACATCCTGATCGGCGGTCTCGATGTTTGTAATGGTCGCATCGGACGTGAGCCGGAGCGCGATGCTCTGGTATACCTGTGCAGTGGTCAGTCCTTCCAGCGAAGCTTTCTCCTTATCGACGGAGATGCGCAGAGCGGGCATAGAGTTTTCAATACCGTCGCTGATGTTCTTTGTTCCTTCTACCGTGCTCAGAATGTCGGCGACCTCAACAGCAGCCTGCTGCAGATCGTCGAGATCGCTGCCGTAGAGGTTAATCGTAACGCCGCTCCCGCTCATTTCAGAAAGATATTCGCTCATGTTGCCGGAACTGGATGCGGTGACTTCACAGTCTAAATCGGCACAGGCGTCTTCAATTACACTACCAAGTTCGGTACTGCTGCGCTGTTTTTCCCCGATTGGGATAACGCCGAGGAATGTATCCTGCGTTTTCAGCACAAGGTAGAGCATGGTTTCAGTCGTGTCTTTACTTCCGGACGACATGCCGAACATGCTTGTCAGCCCTGTAGAAAAGATGGAACCGCAGGTTTCAACTTCCGGAATCTGCATCACGCGTTCTGCGACTTGGTCTGTCATGGCCGTTGTTTCGTCAAAACTGGCGTCATCCGGCATTTTGATTGTAACGGACATCTGTGGGCTGTCCATATCAGGGAAGTAAATAAATCCCTTGTTGATCGCGGCATATGCACTCACGACCAGCAACAATAGCGCAAGCACGAGGACGGCGCCTTTTTTACGGAGTGCAGAGTCCAGCATTTTGCGATAGATATTCTGAAGAATATGCTTGCTTTCGCGCTTTTTCTTTTTCGGGCGTGCAAGTAGGCCGGATGCCATTGCGGGAACAAGCGTCAGCGCAACGACGAGACTTGCAAGCAGGGAATATGCGATGGTCAACGCCATATCGGCAAACAACTGCCGCGTTAATCCTTTTACAAATACGATAGGGAAGAACACGCATACCGTCGTCAATGTGGAAGCCGTGATGGCGCCCGCCATCTGTTTTGCACCGGTGACGGCCGCTTTCAGCGTGCTCATGCCGTTCATGCGGAGGCGATAGGTGTTTTCGATGACGACAATGGAGTTGTCAACCAACATGCCGACGCCGACGGCAAGTCCGGCCATGGAGATGATGTTCATCGTCACACCGGAGAAATACATCAGCACGATGGCGAACGTTACGCTAATCGGGATAGAGCAGGAAATGATCAACGTCGGGCGAATGTCTCTGAGGAAGAGGAAGAGGATGACGATAGCCAGCAGCGCGCCGAGCACGATGTTTTGCAATACACTGCCGATAACCAGGCGGATGTAATCGCCCTGATCCATCAAGGTTGAGAAATGCAGCCCGGAATACTCATCTTCCAGTGCGTTCATTTCTTCAATCAGGCTGGTTGAAACCGTCGCCGTTGCATAGTTGCTTTGCTTGTTCAGCGTCAGCAGGATGCCGCTGTCGCCGTTGATCTTGGCGTATGTGGTGTCTGCATTGTCGCTGACATACACATCTGCAACGTCAGACAGGCGAATCGGGTCAAGCCCTTCAAGGCCTAGATCGAACAGGATCAGGTTTTGCAGTTCGTCTGCGCCTTCAAAAGCGTCGCCAACATAGACCAGCCATTCGCTCCCGCCGTCGTCGTCTTCGGCATAGCCTGCGGGCATTTCAAAGTTTTGTGCGCCTAAAATCATACCGACAGTCTCCAGCGAGAGTAGGTTGTCCAGGTCTGCGCTGTCGTATGCGTTCAGCTTTGCTTCGCTGAGGGTTTCTTTGTTTTCGTCCAACGTTTCCTGCGCATCGTCAAGCTCCGCGCGGCCTTCTTCCAGTTGGTCTTCGCTTCTGTTGAGCTTGGAACGCCCGGAAGAGATCTGATCACGTGCACTTGCTTCCGAACTATCGATTTGCGAATATCCGCTGTTGATCTGATCGATCCCGCCGTCGATGGCGGCGATTGCCGCGTCGATTCCCGCGATGTCCGATATACCGGTGGAGGCGGCAAAGGCCGCCCAAGCATCTGCCTGTTGGGTTTCCAGCGTAGCCTTCTGTGATTCAAGTGCCGTTTTTTGTGCAACGAGATCGTCGCGCTGTGCAATCAGCGCATCTTTCTCCGCACCGTCCGGCAACGCGTCTATCGAAGTGTTCAGTGCGGAGATGGACGCTTCCAGCGTGCTGATGTTGGCTCCCAGTTCAGAGATGCCGCTTATAAGCGCCTCGAAATTCGATTTTGCACTTACAAGCTGACTGCGTTGCGATTCTAAATCGGCTTTTTGTGCATCCAGTTCACTGCGTGCTGCGGAAACCTCTGCATTCAAGTCGGATGTTGCACTGCTCAGTTGTGAACGCCCACTTGCAATCTTGCGTTCACCGGTTGCGATCTGGTCGTAACCGTCGTCAATCTCAGCCTGCGCATCGGAAAGTTGGGTTTCACTATCGGCAAACTCCCCGTCCACCGCGGCGCGGATCAGGACATTCATTTCGTCCATTTTGTCCTGCAGTAACACGACGTTGACCTGCTCGGAAATCAATCCGCTTGAAGTGACGCTTGCAATGCCTTCCACGCCTTCAAGCCGCGGGAGCACCGTGTCATCATAAAACTGCGTCATTTCCATCGCGCTGTAGCCGTCGCGCTCCAGCGCGATGGCGGCAAGCGGCAGCATATTCGGGTTGATATTCATGATGGACGAAGTACCAACACCATCGCCCCAGCCCGCACTTAGCGTATCCAGCTTTTCACGGATGTTCATGGTGGTTGCGTCCATGTTCGCGTCGGACGAAAACTCCAGCAGCACCATTGAATAGTTCTCACTGGACTGGGAGGAAATGCTGTCGATATTATCGAGCGTCGCCATCTCCTGCTCGATTGGCTTCGTGACGACCTTTTCAACCTCCTCCGGCGTTGCGCCGGCGTAGCTGGTAAACACGACAACGTAGGGTAGATCAATGTTTGGCAGCAGGTCGGGCGTCATGCTGGTGAATGCTACGACACCGAGAATGATGACGAGGATGACCGCAACAAAAACGGTATAGGGTCGTTTTACGGAAAATTTGGCTAGCATGTACGTACACCTCCGTTACCTTCGGAGCGGAGCATACCGCGTTTTAAAATTTCCAGCTTCAAAATTAACCGTGTGCGTAGTGCGGTTGCATTTTGCGGATTGCAAAACAGCTCTGCGAGCGTAAACGCCAATAGAGAGAATAGAATTTCAAGCGTTGCAAGCAACTCTTCGTGACCGGAGCAGTTCAGCGAGCTTGCGTCGATCAGGTTGATATTGCTCGTGAGAATCGTCATATTGGAAAACGGGTCTTTGCCGTCGGTGGGTTTTGCGGGCGAGCGGTAATCAAACAGATGCCGTATGATCAGCAAATTTGCTTCGTCCAGGGCAAATGCAACGGATTCGTCGAAGCCGGAGAGAACGGTGGAAAACACGTCTCCGTTTTGTTCGCGGAGCGTACGCACGGCACTCTCCTGCATTCGCGCACGGTATTCCGTCAGCAGAAAATCGTACAGGTCATCCCGGTCGATAAAATATTGATAATAGCTGCCGCGCGGGATTCCCGCCGCATGTATGATGCGGTTGATGGAAACATCGTTGAAAGAAACGCGCGTCAATTCGTCTCGAATTGCACTAACGAGGCGCGCGCGTTTTTCCTGTGGCAAGTTGAAAAAGGTTTCTGTGGGCATAGGTGGACTCCTTTATGGTTGCCGCAATTGCTTGCGGTGATGATGCTATTCGAAAGAAAAAATCCGCTGGCATAATAAATGACAACCTGTCATATGACATCCTGTCATATAATAGACAAATAAAGTGGCTGCGTCAAGCAGACGCAGCCGAAGTTCACAGTTTTTCCCAATTGTTATCGTATGACACCGTCAAGTTCGTCCCATCCAGCTGATTACGGATTCCGAAATTGTCATACCGAGTTTTTTCTGGAGAGCGATTGACGGTATGTTATCGACAGACACCTGGCAAAACGCGCGCCGGTCATGCAGTATAAGGTGATTGATCATATGTGCTTCCAGCGCAAAAGCGAGACCGCGCTTTCGATAGGCCGGAAGGATTTCGAGCATACCGATTGAGCGTTCGTCATGTGTGCCGATGAAACCGACAAGAATTTCACCATAAAACATGCCGAACATTCCGGCCTCAATACGTTCGCGGATATAACCAATGTCGTCGACTGTGTGATAATGCGCATGAACAAAATCAAGATGGCGCATGTCAAGCTGTCGGATGACGGCGCCTTTCGGCAAAACATATGAAACGGGTTCGGTGCGTTCATACAGGCATTGATAGCAGTCCATAAAGGAGTCGAACCCATGTTTCATCATAAGCGGGGCTTTCAACTCCTGACTGTGCAGCACGGCATAGCAGCTGCCGTGCTCCGGCAGATGGGGAAGCAGCCGCTGAAAAAACGCTTCCTCGGCGCCGGGGACGAAGGCCACGGAGAACATCGTATCGTTGTACAGCAAAACACCGTCGCTTCCTGCGTAAAGGATGGTCGACTCGGGTATTTCAAGCAATTCGAGCATATCGACGTGCCTAAGAAAATCGCGCTGTAAAAAATCCATTACCGTTGTATTCATGGCGGCAGTTTATCATAAAAAAGTTTAGCTGACAACGCGGCAAACCGTCGCCAAAGCAAGTTGTAAAACTTGCGTGAAGAAACGCACGCACACCCGCCGCATGTTTGACATAGGATAGGTCAAATGGTACACTACGATAGGTAAATTGTAGTGTAAGAAAGGGTGGTTTCACCCTGATTTTTCAAAGGGGATCAGACGCAATGGCAGACGTGACGGCGATTGTTTTAACGCTGAACGAAGAAGCGAATATTGAGGCGTGCCTGCAGTCGGTTAAAGATTTCTGCAAACGCGTTGTCGTGATTGACAGCGGCAGCGTGGACCGTACCGTTGAAATTGCGAAACAATACGGTGCGGATGTTTTTTTTCATGAATTCACATATTACGCCGCACAATACAACTGGGGCGTGGATAACGCAAATATTGATACAAAATGGACGCTCAGACTCGACGCGGACGAACGCTTCACGCCGGAAGTCTGCGCGCACAGCGAAAAGCTGATGACGGAACACGACAAAGACGATGTAAACGGCATTGTTATGGAAAGCGACTTTTTCTTCCTGGGCAGGCAGATGAAACACGGCGGCAGCAAAAAGCGCAAAATCATGCTGTTTAAAACGGGCAAGGGGCGCATTGAGGATCGCAAACGCGATGCGCATACAATTTTGCATGAAGGACGCACGGTCGCGATAAAAGAACGTTATCTGCACTACGATTTTAAGGATTTAACCAGCTACATCGCCCGTTATAATTGGTATGCCATCCGCGAATTGCAGGATTACATTGCCTACGAAAAAGGTGCGGCGTTTGACGCAAACACCGACGAGCAACTCAGAAAGCATCGCAAAAAGAAGTTTACGATCTACTATCGTGCTCCGATGTTTTTACGCGCATGGCTCTGGTTCGTTTATAATTACTATTTTCGGTTCGGCTTCCTCGATGGCAGGGAAGGGTATCTTTACCATTACTTTGAGAGTTATTGGTATCGCTTTTTAGTCGATGCCAAGATTTATGAATATCGAAAGACCGGCCGCGCGGACGAATCCCTGCGCGCTCTCGGAAAGTGAGGCGCGCATGTTGGAAACGCCTGTAAGAGTGTTGGAAGTTTTAACCGTACCGTTCGGTAAAAACGGCATTACAAAGTGCGTGATGAATTACATCACCCGCTTTGATCCGTCGCATGTCCGCTGCGATCTGGCTGTACAAAACGTGCCGGATGCGGAATCGATCCGATTGATCGAGCGCATGGGCGGGCAGGTTTTTGTGCTCGGACAAAGAAACAGCGATCCGATTTCCTATTTACATCGTCTGGAGATCGTTGTGAACGAACGCGATGAACAAATCGTTCATGCCCATGGTAACAGCGCAACGCTGTATGTGGAGATGCTTGCGGCAAAACGCGGCGGCGCGACAGTCCGCATCCCGCATTCACACAATACTACCTGCAAGATGAAACTGGCGGACAAGCTCCTGCGAAAACCGTTTGAAGCCAGCTTTACGCATGCGGCGGCCTGCGGCGAAGCGGCGGGCAAGTGGCTGTTCGGCGACGCTTCTTTTTTAGTGCTTAACAATGCCGTACCTGCGGAGCATTTTCATTATGACGTGAAAAAGCGCGAAGAAACACGCGCGACGTTGGGAATTCCACAGGACACGTTTACGGTTTGCCATGTTGGTTCATTCAACGAACAGAAGAACCAGGCGTTCTTGGTTGAAGCGTTTGCCGAACTGCTGAAGACTCGATCGGACGCGAGACTATTGCTCATCGGCGACGGAAAGCTGAAGAACGACTGTGTTCAGCGGGCAAATACGCTTCATGTGAGCGATAAAATCATCTTTGCCGGTGTGCTGGAAGACGTTGCGGGAGCGCTTTGCGCCGCGGATGTTTTTGCACTGCCGTCGCTGCATGAAGGGCTGCCGTTAACGCTGATTGAAGCACAGTGCGCCGGGCTTTACTGTATTGCGTCGGATAAGGTTACGCGTGAGGCGGCCTTGACGGAACTTGTGTCGTTTTGCGGCATTACGGATGCAAAAACGTTTGCTCAAGCGCTGCTAAAAGCACCCCGCCAGGATCGTGAGACCGCATCCGAAGACGCAATTGATCGTGTCCGCCAGAAGGGGTACGACGTAAGTGCAAACGCGGGGACACTCTCTCAATGGTATGAAACTCTAACGACCGGGGCGAATGAATGAAAAAACTACTGATCGTAACGCATAAGATGAGCGGTGGCGGCTGTGAGCGCGTGATTGCGCAGCTGCTGAATTGTTTTGCGAACGACGGGATCGAGTGCATCCTTGCTACGGAGTGTGGAGTACCTTCCTTTTATGATCTGCCGGTGAACGTTCGACAGATCTATCTGGGCTTTGACGAGACGTTGAAACCAGGCAAAATTCCACATGCATATAAAAAACTGCGCAAATTGGTGAAAAAGGAACAGCCGGACGTTGTGCTAGCCCTGCCGGAAAAGGTAAATGTTTGGACCGTGATGTTTTTGATCGGAACGGGTGTGCCCGTCGTGGTCAGTGAACGCAACGATCCGCATCGGCACCCGGAAAACAAGATTAAACGTATGTTGCGTTGGCTGGTTTATCCTTTTGCAAAGGGTTTTATTTTTCAAACGCAGGAAGCAGCAAACTTTTTCCCGAAAGGGATTCGCTCGCGTGGCGTGGTTCTCGACAATCCGCTTGACACCGGCAGGATTCCCGCACCACACGAAGGTGCGCGCAGACCGGTTATTGCGGCGGCGGGGCGGTTGCATTCACAGAAGAATTTTGCTATGCTGATTCGCGCATTCGCGCAATTCTACAAAATGCATCATACGTATTCGCTTGTAATCTATGGTGAAGGACCGGAGCGCAAAGAACTGATGCGCATTGCAAGTATGCTTGGTGTTGCGCACTCGGTGGTACTGCCCGGTCAGTCAAAGACTCTGCTGAACGAGATCAACGACTGCGCAATGTTTGTGCTGAGCTCGGATTATGAGGGCATGCCGAATGTACTGATCGAAGCGATGGCCTGCGGACTTCCCTGCATCGCAACGGACTGTCCGATTGGCGGTGTTCGTTCGCTGATCGAAGACGGTGAAAACGGACTGCTTGTCCACACGGGCAGTGAAAAGCGCTTGATTGAGGCAATGTGCATTATTGCGGACGAACCGGAGCTTGCAAAACGTCTCGGAAAGAACGCGTCAAAAATCCAGCAACGGCTGGATGAAGCGGTTGTTGCTGCGGAATGGAGGCGGTATCTTGAACAGATCGCCAAATGAAAAACGATTATTTCCTTTTGCGCTGCTGGCTGACGCGGCGCTATTTATCTATCTTTTCAGTGAAGTTGCGTTTGAACATTCCATGGTGTCAAGGCTGGGCATGCTGCTTTTTATCGGCGCTGTAACTGTGCTGATGCTCGTAAAGAAAAAGATTTTCTTCTCCTGGTGGATGGCGGCGTACGCGCTGATTATACTCTGGAGCGCGGCTGTCACATTTGTTTGGGCAATCGGCCGATCGGAATCGCTCGATATGCTCAAGACGCTCATGATCAACACGTTCTTCTTTTTCTTTTTATTTCAGTATCTTGTGCTGCAAGCGGACATGCGCCGATATTCGGCCATGTTCGTTCTTGCAGTGACGGCTCTTATCACCTATTCTTTTGTTTTCGAGCTGTCGTCCGGCTTTACCGATGTTCGCTTTGGGTTGGCCGTCGGCATCAATCCAAACTGGATGGGAATGCTTGCGGCGGTTGCGTTCGGACTGAGCCTTGTGCTGGCAAAGCAGAAGAGTTGCTTTTGGTTGCTGCCAAACCTTGTATTGCTACCGGCTGTCGTTTTAAGCAAATCCATGAAGGCGGTCGCCTTGGCTGCATTGCTGTTTATCGGAGTGTTTTTAATTCTGTATCCCAAACGCTGGAAGCTGAAGCTGGCCGTATTGCTTGTTGTATTGCCCGGCGCAGCGTTTTTGTTGTTATACTGGGATAATTTTTTAACCAATGGCGTGTTGCACCGTTATCATGCAATTTTGAATTCGGCTCTTGACGGAGACTGGTTGGAAGGTTCTTTCCGGGAACGTGATAAGCTGTTGAACGTTGCAATGGAAGCATTCCGCGGACGTCCTGCAACCGGTTGGGGGCTGGATTGCTTCCGTCTGCTTGACGGCGCAAAGGGTACCTATACGCATTGTAATTACACGGAGCTTCTTGTTTCCGGCGGCGTGCCGCTGCTGGCGTTGTATTATGTTCCGCAGCTGGCGGCGCTTGGCTTTGCCGGGCGCTCGATTCAGCGCAGAAAGAAAGACGTCTGCTCAGACGAATGTAAGCGAGACAGAACACTTGCCAGTGTGTTCATGGTACTGCTTGCGGCGCAAATCGTAATGGATGCGGGTATGGTCTCTTATTATGACCGTACAGCGGCGGTGTTTTTCATTTTGCTGGTCGCGGCGGTTCGCATTTTGCAAAACAAACCGGGAGACGGTGAGACGTTCGTTAAATTCATTCAGAACCCACACAAAGGTTTCTCCGTTTTGGCAAAACACGGTTGGTTTTCGCGTATGGACGATGAAACATACCTTAAAAAGCTTTATCGTGCACGCCTTGGGAAAAAGTTAAACCTCGATCCGCCGGTCACGATCAATGAAAAGATACAGTGGCTCAAACTGCATGACCGCAATCCAGAACACGTGAAATTGGTGGATAAGGCGGCAGTGCGTGACTTTGTAGCGGAGACGATAGGCTGTGAATATCTGGTTCCATTACTGGGCAAGTGGGAAAATCCGGATGACATTGACTTCGAGAAATTACCCGAACGGTTTGTGCTGAAGTGCACGCATAATTCCGGCGGTGTGATTTTGTGTGCCGACAAGCGGAGGCTTGACATTGCGTCGGCAAAAAAGAAGCTGAAAAAATTACTGAAACAAGACTATTATAAATTATATAGAGAGTGGCTTTATAAGGACGTTCCACGGTGCGTCTTGGCCGAGGAATACATTGGCGCGGCTGACGGTACGCCGCCGGACGACTATAAGTTTTTTTGCTTTGACGGTATTGTACGCGCAATCTGCGTTTGCACAAACCGGTCCGGCAAACACGCGGACTATTACTTTTTCACGCCGGAGTTTGAGCCATTGCCCGTAAACGAAGCAACCGTAAACATGCCAAAGGACGCAACGGTCAAACAACCGGAGCGGCTGGACGAAATGATTGCGCTATCCGAAAAGCTGTCCGCGGGGATGAAGCACGTGCGCGTCGATTTGTATGACACGGCTGACGGCGTGCGCTTCGGCGAAGTGACATTCTTCGACCAGAGCGGTTTTGCCGACGACTATGTCGGTGACGGTGACAGGATTATGGGCGAGTTTATAACATTGGAGGAGCAGGCATGAGCTTGGAGATTTTAATTGGCGCGGACGTTGCGCCGACCGATTCCAACAGAGATGAATTTCAGAAAGAACAACCGCAGTTACTGTTCGATGGCCTTGAAGAGATCTGGCAGGGCGCGGACGCACGGCTGATCAACCTTGAGTCGCCTTTGGCGGACTGCGAGGCAAAACAGGAAAAGTGTGGCCCGAACATGGTCGCGACGTCTCTTTGTGCGCGCGGCGTTGCCGCCTTGAAGCCGGACGTTGTGTCGCTCTGCAACAATCACATTCTGGACTACGGCGAAGAGGGCCTTCGCTCTACCATGGCAGCGCTCGAAACCGCTGGCATTGGGCATTTTGGCGCGGGCGGCGATCTGGATGAGGCCGATCGACCGCACAATTTTGTGAAAAATGGTGTGCATATCGGCGTATACGCCGTCTGTGAACATGAGTTTTCCTTTGCAACGGAACGCAAGGCAGGCGCGAATCCGCTGAACCTGCTGGAGCTTGGCGATCGCATCCGAGACATCCGCAGCAGCTGCGACCGTCTGATCGTTTTATATCACGGTGGAAACGAAAATTATCCGTATCCTTCGCCGAAAGTACAGGCCGCATGCAGAAAGATGGCCGAGTGCGGCGCTTCACTCGTACTCTGCCAGCACAGCCATTGTGTCGGCTGTTGTGAAAAGTGGGATAACGCAACGATCGTTTACGGGCAGGGCAACTTTATTTTCGACGTTGAAGACGGGGGAGAGTGCTTTGATTCGGGATTGCTTGTTCGCTACAGTGTCGGCAAATTCGGCGCGGACAAGGTTTCGTTCATACCGGTCGTTCGTACAAAAGGTGGAGCGGCATTGGCAAACGAAGTCCAGACAAAGGAAATTCTGGATGCGTTTGAGACGCGTTCCCAGCGCATTCGTATGCAAGGATTCGTGGAAGCACGTTTTCAAGCGTATGCAGAGGAAAAGAAAGACGTTCTGCTTAAGACGTTTATTGGCGACAACGTTGTACTGCGCGGGTTGAATGTGCTGCACGGCCGTAAAACGACGAAGATGTTTTCGAAGGAGAGCAAGCTGCAGATGCTCGATTACCTGATGTGCGAGTCGATTCACGAATTGCTGACGGAAGGGCTCTATAACGATGTTTTTTAGTATCCTAGTACCGGTCTATAACGCCGAACCATATCTGCGGGATTGTCTGGATTCCGTTTTGCGCCAGAGCGAACAGGATTTTGAGCTGGTACTGGTAAACGACGGTTCCGTTGATAACGGCGGTATGATCTGCGACCGGTACCGTGCGCTGCATCCGGAGCGTGTAAAAGTGCTGCATCACCCCAATAGAGGTTTGATTCTCGCGAGGCGCGCGGCGATTCATGCGGCGGAGGGGGAATATTGTATCTTTCTGGACGCGGACGATTCTCTGGAGCCGGGCGCGCTCGATACAATCCGCGGCATCATTGAAAAAGAACATACGGATATCGTAATTTTCAATTTTTACAATCGTTACGAGCCGGAGTTTACGACCACGGTTGCCGAAGATGTGTTTGCCGACGGTTCCATTTTTTCCGGCGAAGGGAAAAAGACGGTTTATAACGAAATGATCGCTTCCTGGCGGCTCAACAACCTCTGTACAAAGGCGATTAAAACGTCGCTGGTAAAAGAGGACGATACGCCGTATGATGACTTTGCGGACAATCCACATACGGAAGACCTGCTCCAGTCGCTTTATCCCGTGACGCACGCGGAAAAGATCGTCTATTGTTCGGCTCCGCTTTACAATTACCGACGGATTAACGATAGTATATCGACACGTGTTTTGCCGGGAAAAATCGATAGGCAGTTTAACGACGCTGTCATGAACCAACTCAGGAGATATATGACGATTTGGGGGCTTGACACGGTTGAGAATCTGGAAAAATTCCACGCGCGCAAGCTCAACGGACTGATCACTCTTTTTTGGCAGCATTATCGCGCTGCGGAGACCGAGGAACAGAAGCGCGAAGTGGTCGAATACCCTTGGGAGAACCATATCGACGCCGAAGGTCGTCGCTATATCAGCAGCAAGACACTCACGCGTATGCGACGCATACAGTTGAAGGCGATTTTAAAAAAGAACCGCCGTCGACTGAAAACGATCGAGCGTCTCGGAGAAATAAAAATGAGGGCGTCGCATGGAGAATAACGAACCGCTGGTTTCAATCGTATGCGATACTTATAACCAGGCACCGTACATTCGCGACGCGCTGGACGGCTTTTTATGCCAGAAAACGGATTTCCCGTTTGAAATTATTGTACACGACGATGCATCCACTGACGAAACCGCGGATATCGTCCGCGAATATGAAGCCAAACATCCGGATTTGTTTCGCTGCGTGTATCGCAGCGAAAATATGTATTCGCGCGATCCGAAGATATTGGAACACTATGTGTTCCCGCTTGCGCACGGCAAATATATTGCCATCTGCGAAGGAGACGATTACTGGACAAGCCCGGATAAGCTGCAAAAACAGATTGCGTATATGGAGGCAAACCCGGACTGCACGCTTTGCGTTTGCGCCGCCGATATTGTAGATCCCGATGGAAATCCTGTCGGAGCGGTCAGCCCGTATGAAACAGACGGGGAAGTTTCAATGAACGACATGATCCGCGGTGGCGGCGGTTTCGTACCTACTGCGTCGATCGTTGCGCCGACGCGACTTGCGCAGAACCGCGGGCCGTTTTGCGACATGACGGACGTGGACGACGCGGTGCTTCAGCTCTGGTTCGGCGCAAACGGAAAGACGCATTATTTCAGCAAGCGCATGTGCGCCTACCGCACGGCGGTTCCCGGATCCTGGACGGAAACGTTCTTGTCCGCCAACAAAGACGCACGTATACGGCACCACGAAAGCATGGTGCACGCACTGGAAGCTTTTGACGAGGAGACCGGCAGCCGCTGGCACGCGGCTGTGCAGGATGCGATCGTTCATCATCATACGTTCGAAATACTGTGCCTAACGAGCCGTGTTGACCAGCTAAGGAAGCCGGAGCATCGTGCGCAGTTTAAGGCGCTTTCCACAAAGCGTAGATTCAGGCTCAATCTGGAGTATATTGCTCCGAAGTTCACCGCGTGCATGCTGAAGAACGCGCGGAGATTAAGGAAACAGTAACCGTATGGATCATTCGTTCCGAAATAAAACCATATCCGGAGTCATATGGAAAACCATGGAAAACGGCGGCAATCAGCTGGTCCGTTTCGTGATTTCAATCGTGATTGCGCGCATTCTTGACCCAACGAACTACAAAACGCTGGCATTATTGCTGATCTTCATCAATATTGCGGACGTGTTCGTCAAACGTGGTTTTTCAACTGCGCTGATTCAGCGTAAGGATGCGGACAACATCGACTTTTCATCCGTATTATGGGCGGGACTGGCAATTGCAACGATACTGTATATTGCTTTGTTTGTCACCGCACCGTGGATTTCCACGTTCTTTGAACAGTCGGACTTTTCCACCGCTCTACGTGTTCTTTCACTCGTTTTGATACTTGGTGCGGTCAATTCCGTGCAAAGCGCGATCATTACACGCAAACTGGAATTTCGAAAATTATGTATAGCAACGCTTGGCGCAACGCTGGTTTCGGGAGCAATCGGAATCTACCTTGCGTACACCGGCGCGGGTGTTTGGGCGCTGGTCGTTCAACAGCTGCTTGGCGCGGCTGCAACTGTCGTGATGCTCTGGTTGCTGGACCGCTGGAGGCCTGCGTTTGTTTTTTCGCGGGAGCGGATCAAAATTCTGTTTGGTTTCGGCTGGAAGCTGCTTGTGTCCAGCCTGATGGATACGGGGTATCAAGAACTGTCCAAGCTTGTGGTCGGCAAGCGATATGTTGACGATTCGCTTGCGTTTTATACGACCGGTGGCCGCTATCCGCAGATGATCGGCACGAACCTTACGAACGTTGCGCTCGCGGTGCTGTTTCCGGCATATGCGGCAAATCAGGACAACAAGGCGCGCGTGCGCGAGATGGTACGCAAAACGAACCGCTCCACCGCGCTGATGGTGTTTCCTATGATGGCGGGAATGGCCGCGGTAGCTACGCTTTTCCTGCTCGTTTTATTGACGGAGAAGTGGGTTCCGGCTGCACCGTACATGCAGATGATGTGCTTATTCTATGCACTGTACCCAATTGAGGCGACCGATTTGCAGGCCATCAATGCACTTGGGCGGAGCGATTTGTATCTTAAAACCGAGATCATTAAAAAGGTGTTCGGCATTCTATTGCTGGCTGCTTCGGTGTTCTTCTTTTCAACGCCACTGGCCATTGCTGCCGCAGCCGCGATCACCGCTGTATTTTCATTGCTTGTGACGATGGTCGTCATGAAGCGATTGTTCGCGTACCGCTATCGCGACCAGATATGGGATCTGATGCCACCGCTGCTGCTTTCGGGCGTGATGGTAGCCGTCGTGTTGGCCGTATCGCTTATACCCATGCCGAATTTGCTTTCTTTGACCGTGCAAATCGTCTGCGGTGTTGCGGTTTACCTTGGTTTAGCAGTATTATTTAAATTACAGAGTTTTGATTATTTGCGGCGATCCATCAAGGGGTATCTGAACAAACATAAAAACGAAACAACAGAAAAACCGGAATAAATGAACGCGCTGTCAATGGTTGCCACCGGCACCGTTGATGTGGTGTCAGGAGGTTGCAAACACATGAAACTGGCGGTTGCCGGAACAGGCTATGTCGGGTTGGTCGCGGGCGTATGCTTTGCGGAAAAGGGCCATACGGTCACGTGCGTGGATGTGGATGAACAAAAGGTTGCGCGCATGCGCGCGGGCGAATCTCCAATTTACGAAGAGAATTTGGAAGAATTGCTGAAAAAGAACCTTTCCGCAGGACGACTTTTTTTTACAACTGATTATAAGCTGGCGTATGCCGGCGCGGATGCGATTTTCATCGGCGTTGGAACGCCGGAGCTCCCGGACGGCAGCGCAAACCTTTCGTATATCGCAACCGTTTGCCGTGAAATCGCCGAAAGTGTGACGCATGACTGTCTCGTTGTGGTCAAGTCCACCGTTCCGGTCGGAACAAACGACAAAGTTGAACAATACATTCACGACAATCTCGTCGAAAAGGTGACTGTTCGCGTGGCGAGCAATCCGGAATTTCTTGCGCAAGGCAAGGCGGTTTACGACACGCTGCACGCGACGCGCATCATCATCGGCACAGAAGATGATGTTGCGGAAAAGATGTTGCAGGAAATCTATAAGCCGTTCGAACTTCCGATCGTTTCGGTTTCGCGGCGGTCTGCCGAAATGATCAAATACGCCTGCAACAACTTCCTGGCGCTTAAAATTTCGTATATGAACGATATTGCAAACCTCTGCGAGCTGGTCGGCGCAAGCGTGGATGACGTTGCGGAAGGCATGCGTTACGACCCGCGTATTGGAGCAAAATTTTTAAACGCAGGCGTCGGCTATGGCGGGAGTTGTTTCCCCAAAGACACCAAGGCCCTACGTTATCTTGCCAAGCAAAACAATTATGAACTCCGTACGGTTGACGCAGCGGTAGAAATCAATGCCGCACAGAAAATTCGATTGTTTGAAAAAGCGAAAAAACGCTTTATGACGTTTGAGGGCATGAAAGTTGCCGTTCTCGGGCTTGCGTTCAAACCCGGTACGGACGATTTGCGTGAAGCGCCGTCCGTAGACAACATCAAGCTTTTGATTGAACACGGCGCAAAGCTCACCTGCTACGACCCGGTTGCGGCGGTCAACTTCAGCAGACGCTATCCGGATGTGCAGCTTGCAAATACACCGGAGGAAGCGTTGAGCGGCGCGTTCTGCTGCTTTGTCTTCACGGAATGGAACGAAATCAAACGTCTGATGCCGGAAGATTTCAAGAAAAACATGCATATTCCGCTAGTCTATGACGGCAGGAATATCTTTGATCCCGACGACATGAAGCACGCGGGTGTTGAATATTATTCCATCGGCAGGTAAGGTAAACATATGACGAAACTGACTGACAAAAGAATACTCGTTACCGGTGCTGCCGGCTTTATCGGTTATCATCTTTGCAAGCGCCTTTTGGAAAGCGGTTACACCGTTTTTGGCGTTGACAATCTAAACGATTATTACGATCCGGCGATCAAGCGAGCCCGCTTGCACGAACTGCGCGCGTATACGGCGTTCTCCTTTGCTGAGGGAGATATTTCCGACCAGCAAACAGTGGAAACGCTTTTTGAAACCATTGCACCGCAAATCGTTGTCAATCTGGCTGCGCAGGCCGGAGTTCGCTACAGCATCGATCATCCGCGCGCGTATATCGAGAGCAATATCGTCGGCTTTTTCAACATTCTGGAAGCTGCACGATTCCATCCGGTGGAGCACTTGCTGTACGCATCCAGCTCGTCCGTATATGGAAACCGCGATAAAACACCGTTTTCCGTTAAGGATCGTGTCGATCGTCCGATTTCACTCTATGCGGCGACAAAAAAGAGCGACGAACTGTTTGCGTATACCTATGCGCATCTCTATGGAATCCCGACGACCGGACTGCGGTTTTTTACCGTATACGGCCCGTTCGGACGACCCGATATGGCGTATTATAAGTTTACGAAAGCAATCTTTGCGGGTGAAACAATCGACGTTTATAACAACGGCGATATGCTGCGTGATTTTACATATATCGACGACGTGACCGTATGTGTTGAAAACATGCTGCATACACCGCCGCAGACGGATGCGAACGGTGACCGCTATGCTTTGTATAATATTGGCAACAATCAACCGGTGCCGCTGTCTGAATTTATCGGAACCCTGGAAAAAGCCATAGGCAAACCTGCAAGCAAACGATATTTGCCGATGCAGGCGGGCGACGTTAAGAAGACGTATGCCGATATTTCGGAAACTGCGCGTGATTTCGGCTTTTCACCGACGACGCCGATTTCAGAAGGATTGCCGAAATTTGTTGAATGGTATCGCTCGTTTTATCAAATTGGATAAGCTGACGATTACATCTTATTGATATTTGAATATGAAACGGAATGGGATTAGGATGATAGGGTTTTTCAATTATACGGTTATTCTAACGTATATCGGCGTTGCAAGTGCCGTAATCGGGATGGGACTTGCCATGTACGGACACACGTCGATGGCGATCGTCTGCCTCATGATTTCCGGCTTTTGCGATCTGTTTGACGGAACGATAGCCAGGCGCAAGAAACGCAGCGAGCAGGAAAAGAAATTTGGCATTCAGATTGATTCGCTTGCTGATTTGGTAGCATTTGGCGTACTGCCTGTGATGATCGGGTTTTCGATCGGACTGACACACTGGTATGAAACGGTCGCGCTGGTTTTGTATGTTCTTGCCGCTCTGATCCGGCTGGCATATTATAACGTGACCGAAGATGAGCGACAGTTTTCCGGAAATACACCGCGCAAGTATTACGACGGACTCCCTGTAACGACCGTTGCGCTGATCATTCCGCTGATCTACACGTTTCGTCCGGTTATGAAAAGCGGCTTTTTACTGCTGTATTCGCTCAGTCTTCTCGGCGTTGCGGTTGCGTTTTTGTCGAAAGTCAAGGTGCGCAAACCCGGCATGAAGGGCATGATCGCCGCGGCATGCTGCGGGGCAGTCGTTCTGGCTTGCCTGATTATCGGCTGGAACAGCCCGTGCGTTATGTGAATATGAAAGTGATGAAAACAGTATAGATCTTTCACAATACATCTCAATTATCAAAGCGTCCGGCATATTGCCGGACGCTTTCTTGCAACATTTTTATAAAAGTGCATTATGAAGAAAATACATTGTTAAACAAAACGGAAAGATAGCTGAACGCTTTTGCTTTCAATTGTTCATACTCCAGTAGTGCACCCGCCGGAATCGCGTTTCGAACGCTGGTTACGATGGCGTAGATCGTCGGATGATTCGGGTCACTTGCATACGGCGTACAATCAAGCACTACCAGCACCATCAGAACGACGACGGTAAGAATGATTAGAGTGCCGATAAAGCGGAACAGTCCGCCCCCAATGCCGTGGACGCCACTACTGCGTCGACCAGCGCCGCGTTCGGCGCCGCAATACGGACAGTATTGACCGCGAAAACGGGTTTCACACTGTTTGCAGGTATGCCAATTTTTTCGTGAAGACTGTGCCATTTTTCAAACCATTTAGTCGATGTTCTTTTTCGCGACGGCCTTAAGTAACTCGAGAGCTTCCTTTTTTCGGATGATATGGCAAGCCGGGTTCTGAAATTCGTTTTCCGGACAATAGCCAAGGGTCACACAACTTGGACCGGCATCGGCGAAGAGCGCGGGGGAGGCTTCCTTGCAAAGCCGCATCATCTTGTTTGCAAGGTCGCGTATCTCGGTTTGTGCGTTCATGCAGCAGCGAATCTTAAACCAGTCGAGCAATGCATGTGCATTCATGCCGATGAGCGCCTTAAATTCGGTCGCCTGCGGTTTGAGGTAGCGCAGTTCCTCTTCCTTATAACCCGCTTCAACACCGGTGTCATACCACTCTTCAAGCATGTTGAGGAGGTCTGTGGCGCTAAGGCTGACTTTCGAACCGTCCGGAAGCATACATTCAGTGGTATGGTCCAAAATGGAATCCGGCAGGACGACGTCGTATGCTCGCTTACCGCGTTTGTCCACACGGCCGCTCTTGATGAGGTAACTTGCAAGGCGTTTGCGTACCAGCTGCACTTCCGTAACACGCGAATAGCCTTCCACACCGAACAGGAAGTAATCGAACTCCGTTGCGGCGAGATGCCCTTTTTCGATGATACTGCGCACAAGGTTTGCGTTATAAGGGGAAGCGACGATTTCATCCATGCTGCGCTCGCTGCGCGTAAAGCGCGCCGCTACGTCCGTATAAACTTTTCCGCCGCCCGCAATGAGCACGACGGTACCGTCGCCGACACGCATTTTGTTCATAGATTGACTTCCCCCTGACGATTGATGACTTTTTCAATTCCTGCGTTTTTAATGAGCCGCGTGCACATCAGGCATGGCGTTGGATTTTCGATTGGATGATCGAGTCCTTCAAACCCTGAGAGGTAGAGCGTGCTGCCGATCATTTCATGGCGACTTGCACTGATGATTGCGTTTGCTTCCGCATGGACGGCGACGCATTTTTCATATTGCTCTCCGTGGGGTATGCCGTGTCGTTCGCGCCAGCAGGAGCCGACGTCACAGCAGTTTTCGTCGCCGCGCGGCGCTCCATTATACCCGGTTGCAACGATTTCGTCGTTCTTTACAATGACTGCGCCATATTGTCGACGTAGACAGGTGGAGCGTTTTGCAACCTCCGCCGCGATGGAAAGATAATAGTCCTGTTTTCCAATTCGTTCCATTTTGCTCACCTCTTTTTAGAAGTATTTTCGCATAGTTGTGAATCGCACGTCAAGTGCGGCAAGGTAAACAAAAGCGTCGCGGTTGAATGCGACGCTATGCTTGAAACCATTCTGCCGCTACCGGTTCGCATCAGCGGCCGGAGTGGACACGACCGCATCCGCAGGTTGGAGCGTGCGGATGCGCTGGTTGTATACGTAGGCGAAGATAAAGAGGCTGATGATAATCGTAAATAATTCCGCAAACGGAAATGCCCACCACACGGCGGAAACCTTGCCGACATAATGCGCAATTAACCATGCCGTGGGGACGAGAACCACCAACTGACGCGCCAGCGAGATATACATACTGTAGGAACCTTTGCCAATCGCCTGAAACAGCGTGGAGCAACAAATGCTGACGGAAGCAATCACAAGTCCGAGCGGGATGATGGTAAACGCCGGTTTGCCGATTGCAAGCATATCTTCGGATGCGTTGAACAAACTCAATATCTGGTTTGGAATGAGCAGGAACAAAGCGGTCATGACCATCATTAAAACAAGGCCGACGACGATAGTGAGTTTCAGCGTTCGCATGATGCGCTTTTTATTGCCCGCGCCGTAATTATACGCCATAATACTCAGCGAGGCGTTGGTCAATCCAAACAACGGCATGAAGGCGACCGACTGTACCCTGAAGTATGCGCCGAAAACGGCGACGGCCGTTTCGGTAAAGGAAATAAGGATGCCGTTCATGATCAGCGTCATGACCGTCCCGATGGCTTGCATGACGATTGTCGGAAAGCCGACCTCATAAATGCCGCGAATGGTGGGACGGTCGGGACGGAATCCTTTTAATCGCACACGGACTTCATTCTGCTTACCTAATATGATAAACAGTGAGAAGATCATGGCGGTGAACTGACCGCCGACGGTTGCAATCGCCGCGCCCGCGATGCCGAGCTTTGGAAAGCCGAACAATCCGAAAATCAAGATCGGGTCAAAAATGATATTTACGATTGCGCCGACCAGCTGCATGAGCATGGCGTAAAAGTTTTTGCCCTGGGATTGCATGATGCGCTCACAAAAGACCTGCATGAACAGAGCGGAACAAAACGTACAGATGATGGTGAGGTAAGTTGCCCCATATTCCGCAGTCTCCGGCACACTCGTATATGCATGGATAAACGGCTTTGCGCCGAAGATCCCGAACAGTACGAAAACGAGCGAGGAGATCAGCAACACAAAAAAGCCGTTGCTGGCCGCAAGCTCTGCCTCGTCATGACGACGTGCGCCGAGGCGCCGCGAAATCAATGAGTTAACACCGACGCCGGTACCGACCGCGACGGAGATCATTAATATGAAGATTGGGAATGCAAGCGTGACCGCGGTCAGCGCGTTTTCACCAAGATACGAGACGAATATACTGTCGACGATGTTATAAAGCGCCTGCGTCAGCATGGACAGCGCAAGCGGCAAGCCCATTGAAAAAAGGAGCTTGCCTTCCGGCATAACACCCATCTTATTCGGTTGAACGGGTTTACCCGTCATTTTGTTGTTATTTTCCATAGTGATACGGATTGTAACATGAATAAAAATGTTGCGCAACCGAAAGAAAAGATACAAATCAAAATTCTATAAAAAAGCGTCCTTGTTTGCACAAAGACGCATACCAATCAAATGATTTCGGACTCACGCAGAGCAAGGTTATCGACCGGAACCCCATTTTCCAACGCGTAGTTTACCGTATAGAGTGTACCGCCGCGCATCCGCTTTAAATATGCGATACACCCGGATGCATTGTCGACCAGATAGCGGTTGCGCTTGCGCATGGACGAGGGACTGCAACATTCCGCGGCATAATAAACGCGATCGGCTGCGGCGGACATGATTGCGGTATAGCGTTCAAGGTCGCGTTCACTCCAACCTTCTGTCTGATCATAGCCTGGCAAAGAGAGATAAAGTCGAATATCAGGATTGCCCTTTGAAAGTTTCAGTACGGTTTCGGCTGCCATTGTGTCGAAACCCAGCGCACCGCCTGCCAGAAACGAGGTAAATCCGTCATCGAGTGCGCGAACGACGGCACGCTCCAACAGCATGCTTAATCGGAGCATGCCAAAGCTGTCCGCTGCGCCGTGGGACGGCAACGCCTCTGGACGATGTCCGGTAAAACAAAGCGCGTGAGCTCTGTCAAAAGTCGTATCCTGTTCAATCAGAAACGGGTCTGGCATCCATCCTCCGTGGGCCAATTAATGTGAGCACAGCATCGGCATTGCCGCCGCGCATCGCGGCATATGCGGCATTTATCAGCGCGGGTGCTTCTTTACAGGCGGCATCAAACAGGTCGACAAACGATTCTGTTCGGGTCTGCTCCGGTTTCCATGGCGCGGCCCATGCGCCGTGAGTTAAATTCAGCCTGTCATCCGGGTCGGGATGATGCGCAACGATGAATCCTGTGATCTTGCCGGAAATGTTGAAACACTTTTCAACGCGCGAAAAGAACTGCAAACTCCGGTTGTCCGGGTCATAAGACAACGTGTTGATGAAGATCCACTTACGAAACCCGCGGGCAAACGCACCGGCTGTTTGCATACAGAAGAGCTCTTGTGCAAGGCTTGCATGCAGTTTGTCCAGTATAGATAGTTGATGCGTGTCATAAAATGCTTTCGGCGGTGCGGGCACGCCAGATAGCCCTGCGTGATCGGTCATCATCAGGTCAAACTGGATTTCTGCAGGAGTATGCGCTTTTCCCGGGAAGCGAGCCTCAATATACGGATGTGCGGTCGTATCCAATATAAAGTGGCATAAAAAACCGAGTGTGTATGCTGTTAAGACGTCGTCGTTTCGAGACAATGCAAACATTGCGCCAAACACTTTGCGCGCATCGAGCGAATGCAGCCTGTCTGCGAGCTCTTCGCGGCAGGGTACAAACAATGGCTTCGGTCGGGAATCGCCAAAATATGGATCGGGACCCATTGTGCCGATTAGAAATTCGCCGCGGTGCGCGTCTATCAACGCACGTGCCTGCGGATTTGTTTTTTTAAGCGCGGTCAGGCCGACCAACGCATGTGTAAAATTGTATGGCATAAACCTATTATATGTGTACGGACGTAAAAGGTTCAAGCAAAAAGTAGGAACAGTTTTCTATGATACAAACAAATACATATTTTGACATAAAATCACAAAAGGTCCCGCGCATATGCGCAACAGTGCGCATATTTTTTTAAAAAAAGAGAAGAGCAAAGGAAGGATGAAGCGTTGATAACCCGTATGTGTATTGTAAAAACAAGGTAAAGTTCACTTTTCAGAAAAAAGAGCTGTCATACGCTTAAAAGCTTGCTCAAGAAAGTTTGTGTAAAGTTGCCAATACAAAAAGAGATGAATTTTTTCTAACGAAAACGTGTAAATTTTGAAAATCTTATGTTTTCCTATGGTACATTGTCAGACGCACGTGTTACAATACCAATGATAGCACGACTGAGGTGGAGAGCATGAAAAAGATTGTAAAGCGCAGGAGAACATTTCGTATTAATAACCCACTCGCATTCGGAATTCTATGCGCTATGATCCTTGTTTTGCTCATCGGTGTAACCTATGCATTGGTTGCCGGCGTTATTTCCCCTGCTATTGTGAATTATAGAATCGCTAATGCTACGCCGTCTCCGTCTCCAACGGTCGCACCCGTGACGGCGACGCCGTCTCCAACGATTGACCCCGATTCGCCGACGCCGCCCCCAACGCTTGAACCGGGTACGACGCCAACGCCGACGCCGGAACCGGACGGCAAGCTGGAAGGCCTGATTATCGGTATTGATCCGGCGCGTGGTTACAGTTCCCAGATTCGCGGCGTGTCCACAAAGATTTATGCCAACCGGCTGAACTATGCCGTTGCGACGCTGGTGAAAGAAAAACTGGAGGCGGAAGGCGCTATCGTTGTCTTTACGCTTGACGATGTAAAAGACGATAAGACTTCGGCGGAGCGCGCGACAATGTTCAACAACGGTAGTGTCGAATTCGCTCTCCGTATCGAGTGCAATTACGTCAACTCGGAGGATACGCGTGGCGCGATGGCTTGGGTGCCGGAAACGCACGATGAAAAAACCAACTGCGACAAACTCGCCAACACGGTGTTGAATGCATATGTGGAAGCGACCGGATTACCAACACGTGAGGTAAACGGAACTTCGATTATAGAAAAATCAAGCGAAACGTTGTTTGCAAAGACAAAGGCACCGGTCTGCACGCTCTTCCTCGGACACATCAGCAACCGGACTGAGGATAAAAAGATCAACGATGCAGATTTTCAGGAAACGATGGCAACCGGAATCGTTAATGGCATCTATGCGTATCTTGGTATAAATTAAACACTTTTAACTGATTAGTTCATTAACGAACCATCTGTTTGGATGGTTCGTTTTCTCGTGAATTTGTATATTTTTTTCAGAAAAAGCAGATTTAGTGGGCGTTAACTGTCGGAATAACCTGTACATTCTGAGAAAATTGCCGTATACTGACACATGGTGTTTACCGGGTGCAATGCACATCTGTGCGCCCGATTCTTTTAAGGCAGGTGGAATGGATTGAAGAAGACGTTTCGAGGCGGCGTACACCCGCTTCGCCATATTGGCGAAGGGAAGCCGCTGACCAACGCATGCCCTGTACGTCCGCTGGTACCGGACGTAGTCGTAATCCCGATGGGGATGCACCTAGGCGCGCCGAGCGCGCCCTGTGTGGAGAAAGGTCAGCATGTGAAGATGGGCGAGGTCATTGCAACGCCCGTCGGCGGACTGGGGTTGCCCGTACACGCGAGCGTTTCGGGTGAGGTACTTTTTGTGGAGTCGCGTCAAGAGCTTCGCGCGACGCCGGAACTTTGTATCGGCATCCAGAACGACAAGCAAGACGAATGGGTGGAACTACACCCGGCCGGCAGCGTTGAAAGCGCTACGCCGGAGCAGATCATCAACGCCGTCAAGACCGCTGGAATTTGCGGTATGGGCGGCGCGTCGTTTCCTACGCATATAAAGCTTTCGATTCCCGAAGGCAAAAGCGCGGATACGGCGATACTAAACGGCGCGGAATGCGAGCCCTATCTGACGGCGGATCACCGGCTGATGCTGGAATCGCCACAGCGCATCATTGACGGCCTGCGGCTGATTATGCGCGCAACGGGTGTGGAGCGCGGCATCATCGCCGTTGAAAAAAACAAGCCGGATGCGATCAAGAGTCTCCGTGACGCGGTAAAGGACGTAACAGGAATTGAAGTTTTCCCACTGACGACCAAGTATCCGCAAGGCTCTGAAAAGCAGCTGATCCATGTTGTGACCGGACGCGAAGTGCCGCGCGGCAAATTGCCGATCGATGCACAGGCGCTGGTGTTCAATGTTAGTACGTCCGCGGCAATTTGCGACGCGGTTACGCTTGGAAAACCGCTCGTGGAGCGCATTACGACCGTGACCGGCTGCACCAAAGAACCGGGCAATTTGCTTTTGCGCGTCGGCACGACCTACGATCAGGCGTTTGCAGCCTGTGGCGGATTGCCGGAAAACACAAAGAAGATATTTGCCGGAGGCCCGATGACCGGGCTTTGCGCATTCGACACGAGCGTGTCCATGACCAAGGCGACAAATGGAATCGTTGCGTTTGACGAGGACCAGGCAAAAGAGTTTGATGAAACGGCCTGTATCCGCTGCGCGCGCTGCGTTAACATTTGTCCGATCGGCTTGTACCCGTACCTGATGCGCACGGATATTGACAAAAACGACCTTGACAGTGCCAAGAAACACGGGCTGCTGGATTGCGTGCTCTGCGGAGCGTGTTCCTACATTTGTCCCGCGCGGCGGTATCTGACTTCGTCGTTTAAAGCGGCGCGTGAAGAACTGTCCGCAAAGGCGAGGAGGAAGTGAGCGCTATGGAAACGAAAAAACGATTTGCCGTATCCGGCGCACCGCACATCCATGCAAAGGACACCACCGCGGTGTTGATGCTGGACGTGATCACCGCGCTGATGCCGACCGTGATTGCAGGCGTTTGGCTTTTTGGCTGGAATGCCGCACGCGTGATCATCATCAGCGTCGTGTCCTGTGTCGGATTTGAGTTCCTCTGGGAAGTATTACTGAAAAAGCCAATCACCATCAACGACCTTTCCGCGGTCGTGACCGGCGTTATCCTTGCGATGAACCTGCCGTCTACCGCGCCTTGGTGGCTGATTTTCATCGGCAGTGCCGTTGCAATTTTGCTGGTTAAGCAGATTTTCGGCGGCCTTGGCGATAACTTTGTTAACCCCGCGATTGCCGCGCGCGCCGTGCTGCTTGCCAGCTGGCCTGCGTTGATGAGCGGGAGCAGCGCGTATGTTACGCCGTTTGACGCCGTTTCGACCGCCACGCCGCTTGCAACGCTTGCGGAAGGCGCGACGGCAAACTATTCGATGATCGATATGCTGATTGGCCGGATGCCCGGCTGTATCGGAGAGGTGAGCAAGATTGCAATCCTGCTCGGCCTTGCGTATCTGCTGATTCGAAAGACGATATCCTGGCACATTCCGTTGACCATGGTCGCTTCCTTTATGCTCTTTACGTGGGCGTTTGGCGGCGATCCGGTAACAGGCGTGCTCATGGGCAGCGTGCTCTTCGGCGCGGTGTTCATGGCGACGGATTATGTCACCTGCCCGATGACGATCACGGGCAAATTGATCTATGCAGGCGGCGCCGGTCTGATCCTTGCGCTGATTCGCGCATACGGCGGATATCCGGAAGGCACCACCTATGCGATACTGCTGATGAATGTTGTTACACCGCTGATCGACAGGGCGACGCGACGCAGAATCTACGGGGAGGTGAAGTCCCGTGCGTAAAATTTTGATTCTTGGCGTCAAGCTGTTTGCGATTGCCGCGGTTGCCGGGCTTGCACTGGGCGCAACCAACGCATTGACTGAAGCGCCGATTGCGCAGCAGGAAGTCATTGCCGCGGATGCAGCACGCAGAAGTGTGCTGTCCAATGCGGAATCCTTCGTTGCAGTCGATGCACCGGAAGGATTGAGCGAAGCGCATGCCGGTTACGACGCAAACGGGCAACTGGTCGGAAAAACAGGCAAGATCGTTACCAAAGGTTACGGCGGCGAAATCGAAGTGACGGTCGGCGTGGACAACGATGGCGCGATCACCGGTGTTTTTGTCGGCGGATCGAACTTTGCAGAAACGGCCGGACTCGGCGCGCGCACAAAAGAAGCCTGGTTTGGCGGACAGTATAAAGGGAAAAAACAGCCTGTTTCTTTGAAGAAAGACGGCGGAGATATCGACGCCGTGGCATCGGCAACCATCAGTTCCAGAGCGGTGACCAAGGCGGTCGACAAGGCGGATGGCCTGCTTGCGGCGCTGAACGTGCCGACGGAGGGTTAACGCTATGGAAAAATCATCATTGAAAAGCGTATTCTTAAACGGCGTCCTCACGGAGAACCCGACGTTCAGGCTGGTGCTCGGCACCTGCCCGACCATGGCGGTGACCACGAGTGCGATCAACGGCATCGGCATGGGGGCGGCGGCAACATTCGTGCTTATCGGTTCAAACATCGTGATCTCACTGCTTCGGAATTTCATTCCGGACAAGGTTCGTATCCCGTCATTTATTGTTGTCATCTGCACGTTTGTGACCATGGTACAGATGTTTATGCATGCGTTCCTGCCGTCGCTGTATGAAAGTCTCGGCATCTTCCTGCCGTTGATCGTTGTCAACTGCATCATCCTTGCGCGTGCAGAAGCGTTTGCAAGCAAGAATACGGTTGCACGAAGTGCGATGGACGGAATCGGCATGGGCATCGGTTTCACGCTGGCGCTGACGCTGATTGGCAGCATTCGCGAAATCTTTGGCAATGGCACGATCTTTGGACTGAACGTATTCGGTGCGAACTTCCAGCCGATGCTGTTGCTGATTCTGCCCGCCGGTGGTTTCATCGTTTATGGACTCCTATTGGCGGCCTTTAACATCATCGGCATCCAAGCCGGTAAACGGAAGGAGGCGGCTAACGAATGAGTCCGATCGTAAAAATACTGTTATTCATGTTTAGCTGCGTGCTAACGAACAACTACATCTTCTCCCGCTTCCTCGGCGTGTGCCCGTTCCTTGGCGTATCCGGCAAGGTGGAAACGGCGTTTGGTATGGGACTGGCGGTTACGTTTGTTATGTCGCTGGCAAGCCTGTTCACCTATTTTGTCTACTACTACGTGCTGGTCAAACTTGGGCTTGAATACCTGAGCACTATTGCGTTTATTTTGGTCATTGCATCGCTGGTACAGGTGGTTGAGATGTTCCTGAAAAAAGCGTCTCCGTCGCTCTACGGCGCGCTCGGCATCTATCTGCCGCTCATCACAACCAACTGCGCAGTACTCGGCGTTACGATTCTGAACATCACCGAAGAGTATAACCTGCTCTATTCTGTGCTCAACGGCGCGTTTGGCGCACTGGGTTTCCTGCTGGCAATCGTACTGATGGCGGGCGTTCGCGAACGTCTGGAATCGGCAAACATCCCCGCGCCGCTCAAGGGCTTCCCGATCTCACTTATCATTGCGGGCCTGATGAGCATTGCGTTTATGGGGTTTTCCAACATGTTTGCGGGGGTGATGTAATATGGAGACTTGGTTAAAAATTCTCTATGCAGCCGCCGCGCTTGGCGGACTCGGCATCCTCTTCGGAATCGTTCTCGGCTTTGTTGGCAAAAAGTTCGCTGTGAAGGTAGATGAGCGCGTGCGGGCCGTGCGCGACGCGGTTGCCGGCGCAAACTGTGGCGCCTGCGGTTATGCGGGTTGCGATGCGTTTGCCGAAGCGGTCGTCAGAGGCGAAGCGGACCCGAATGCCTGCACACCCGGCGGTACAAAAACCGCAAGGGAGATCGCCGCTATTATGGGCGTCGATGCAAAGGATTCCACACCAAAGGTGGCGCGCGTGCGTTGCCAGGGGACTTGTGAAAACGTGACGCCCCGATACGACTACAGCGGTATTCAGTCCTGCCGTGCGGCGAGTTCTATGTCCGGTGGACCGAGCGCCTGCGAATTTGGTTGCGTCGGTCTTGGCGACTGCGTTGCGCGCTGTCCGTTTGACGCTATAAAGATCGTAGATGACGTTGCAGTGATTGATGAAGACAAGTGCACCGGTTGCGGTGTTTGCGTCGACACATGTCCGCGCAGCATTATCAACCTGCTGCCGCGGGATCAGACGGTCGTGGTGATGTGCCGCAATAAGGCAATCGGCCGAATAGCAAGACTCCAGTGCAAGACCGCGTGCGTCGGCTGCAAGCGCTGTGAAAAACAGTGCCCGTCCGACTCGATTCATGTCGTCGATGGCGTTGCGATCATTGATGAAACGACCTGCACCCGCTGCGGCGCGTGCATTCAGGTTTGTCCGATGCACTGCATCGTGAATTTCTATGAACGCGGAGACGCGGCAAGCCAGACGGAATCCTGATGAAAAACGGATAACGTAAAAGTCGAAAAGAGCCGTTCGAGAATTCGGACGGCTCTTTATCTTGCGGAAACTAATGCTTTACAACATTCCCCAAAATAGATGGAACGGGGAAACGATAAAGAATAGAATCGTACCGACAATTACTACTTTTAACATCTGTCTGGGTGAGATGTATAGCACAAAACAGGTTGCAGCCAGCAGAATGACTTCCAAAACATAGGAGACATCGAAATACCAAAAACCGAATGCAAAGGCTTGCGATGCAATACATGCAAACACGATGCCCGCAAGAATGACGGAAACGGGATGTTCACTTTTTGCATACCAGCAGATATACCCCGTAAACGGAGAGATGAGAGCAATAAAAATCCAGATCATCATATACGTTCTTGGGAAGAAGCCTGCTATCAGTACGGTGTAAAGATAATAACTTCCTATCATTCCGACAAAGAAAAGAAGGGAATTTATTGCGGCGCGAAGTGGTGTTTTGCTATAGACGGACAGCACGACGCCACAAAAAGTCCATATGCCGATGCGGGAAAAGAAATTGCGCAAATCAAGCGTTTGAAGGAAAGCGGGAAGCGCGTTCGAAACCGTCTCATCCAGCGCTTTGGCAAGAATTCCAAGAGCGATACCGGCAATAAGGGTCAAAAACGGTTTTAAGACCCTCTGGATTGGGGAGATGGTTTGCGGCGTTCGAATTGCGTACAAAAATTCTTTCATAGGCTTTGATTATAGAGCAGAATGAAGAAGATTTCCAGCAGGATATGCAAGGCAAGTCAAGACCACCCGTAAAACGGGTGGCTTGCTTATGGCTATAAGCCCTTGGTGCCTACAAACGCCTCAAGGCGTTGCTTTCACTTTGTTCAAGCTACCATGTATCATCTTACTTTATGCCCCTAAAGGGGCTTCTTTGTTTTAAACGGGTCCGCGTACTCTTTCACGCTTAGTTTGTCAATTGCTTGGTCGTGTTGTTCCTGTTCGCGGATGTACTTTGCTATCGTAGCATCGTTTAATCCAACCGTGCTGACGTAGTAGCCCTCCGACCAGAAATGCCTGTTACCAAATTTGTATTTCAGATTCGCATGCGCATCAAACATCATCAGCGCGCTTTTTCCCTTTAAGTATCCCATAAAACTGGAGACACTCATTTTTGGGGGAATACTGACCAGCATGTGTACATGATCCGGCATCAGATGGACTTCGTATATTTCGACACCTTTGTACTCACACAGTTGCCTGAGTATTTTCCCCAGACTTTCTCTGTATTGATTGTAAATGATCTTTCGTCTATACTTCGGAGTGAACACAACATGGTACTTACAGAGCCATTTTGTGCGTGCTAAACTGTTTGCCTGTTTAGCCATGAAACCGCCTTTCTTACATGGTAGCTTGATCTCTTCCATTGTATTAGAAAGGCGGCTTCTTTGGTATAACCTCTGTCGCGCACCCGCATAGCGGGTGGATTTTTTATTCCTCGCGCTTCGCACGAGGAACGGACTGAAGTCGGTATGAAAAAGCATGCTGTTTTCACAATGCGAAAACAGCATGCTTGTGCTATGTTTAGGTTATTTGTATATTCGAAAGTCAGTCATCCGTCGTATCGTTGCCAGCTTGTTCATCACTGCGTTTCACATCCGGCTCGTCGAATTCAGTAGGTTCGCTTGTCGCGGTATCGACCGGTTTGCTTGGAGCGTGAGGCTTCTTCTTTTTCACGACCAGAATAATCAGCACAGTAAGTGCACCGACGAGCAAAACGAGCAGGATCAGAACCTTTATTGCGTTGTAAATAGCCGTCGTGGTGCTGAAATAGTAACGCAGCGGTCCATAGGAAATTGCCGTGTTGTAATCGCTGTAGCGCACATGGATGGTTTCATAATCCCGAATGCAATGTTCGGTAAAGCGGAACAGGCGCACGCCGCGGATGTCCTTGTCGCCATAGCTCGTATAACTGCTGCCCGGGGCATTGGCAAGGTCGATGCCGTGGAGATTGCCGATGAACGAATTGATATGATCGTGCCCATTGACTGCAAGGAAGACGTCGCCATTATCTAAAAACGCATCAAACAGGCCGTTGTTCTCGCTGGATGGGCAGGGTGATTCATTGACGTCGCCCGTCCAGATCATGTCGTAATTTGGCAGGTAATACTTACCTTTGCCGACGCCAACACCTTCGAAAGCACCGTCGGTACCTTTTTCAACTTCTGTAAGCAGGCCGTATACTTCCGGCAGGGGAATGTGGAAAAACGCAACGGACGGCAGCGCCTGACTATCGTTTTCTTCATGCAGCGCAGCGCTTTGTTCGTTGTACCACTCAACCTGTTCGGCCGAAACCGTATCGTAATCCCCGTTTGCAAGATAGGAACCGGAATCGAAGAAATACAACTCAAACGCTTTCTCGGCGCTATCACTCGAATAGACCGGCAGGGTAAACGCGCCACACTCCGGTTCGTTTCCACCATAACTGACGCCAATACACGAGGCATAGGACTCATAAATTGCAACTTGTTGCTCAACAGAGATCGGCGCTTCATAATCATGATTACCGAATACGACGACAAACGGGATTCCGCTGTCGGCGACTGGTTCAAGCAATGCGTTGATGGTGTCGATGCAGTTTTGCTCGTCGTTACCGATGCGGAGCACCGGGCTGGAACCTTCCAGCTGGTCGCCAAGCAAAACGATCAGGTCGGCCGGGTAATCACTCAGAACGTTTGTTTCGCCGCTGAGCACAAGGCCGGTTGTATACTGTGTTTCCTGCAAATCGCTCAGCAACAGCACGGTAAACGTGCCGTCGCTGCCAAAGTGCAGCTCGTCGGATGCGCTTGTGTCCGTTTCGGCCAGTGCAAGCGGCTGGAACGAAACAAGGAAGGCAAAAGCGGCAAGAATGCAAAGCAATCCGGTAAAAAAATTCTTATTCATTTATACAGCGTAAGCCCGGCATTCGGAAATTGTCAAGAGAACATTTTGTATATATCAAATTTTCCCATGGTATCTCAATCAAAAAACGGAACAAGATAGAATATTACATTATTGTAATGCACGCGTGTGTGATATAAAATATAATGCATTATGGGGGCGTGTCGGGAGCTGAGAACGATCCGGAATCGCCAAAAGATTGGGATGGGGAATATGCAATTTTTTCAGGATATGTTTCGAAACCATGTGTTGGTTGCGGCAATGGTTGCATGGGCGATTGCCCAGTTTGCAAAGGTAATACTCTACACGATCGTAAACAAAGAGTTTAAGTTTGAGCGATTGGTTGGCAGCGGCGGCATGCCGAGTTCGCACGCGGCAACGGTCTGCGCACTGATGGTTTCCGCGGCAAAGCAATATGGTGCTGCTTCGTTTGAATTTGCGGTGTCGTTTGTGCTGGCTGCGGTCGTCTTATACGATGCACGCGGCGTTCGTTTGGAAACCGGGAAGCAGGCGGTCACCATTACGGCGATTATCGATCACTTTATAAAGGAAGGTACAATTATTGAACTGCCGGAGTTTGAATTGAAAGAACTGATCGGTCATACCCCGTTTCAGGTGTTAATCGGCGGGATTATGGGCATCGGTATTGGTCTCTGGCTTGGCTGAGGAAGGAGTTTCGCCATGTGCGGGCGGTTTTACACGGATGACGACGATACGCTGTATCGTCAGGTTCTAGCGTTGCTTTATCAAAAAAATCATGATGAAGCGGCGCTTTTGATGCGAAAAACCGGCGAAATCTTTCCGACGGACAACGTTCCCGTTCTGGATGCCGACGGCCCGCGTATGATGGAATGGGGATTTACCCTATACGACGGCAAAAGCCGCGTGATCAACGCGCGAAGCGAAACCGCCGCAAATAAAAATATGTTTCGGGAACCGATGCGCTACGGACGTTGCCTGATTCCTGCGACAAGCTATTTCGAGTGGGGAAAAGAGGGTTCAAAAAAGATTAAATATCAATTGCGCCCCGATAAGGAAGGAATGTTTTATTTTGCGGGGCTGTATCGTGCGGAGGCAGGGGCGAACGTTCCGCTGTTTGTGATATTGACGGCTCCTGCTGCGGAGGGTATTTCGTTTATCCATGACCGTATGCCGGTGATACTTCCTAACGACGCAAGCGAGGCCTGGCTTCGCGACAGAAATTGTGCGGTCAGCTTGCTTAGAAATGGATATCGGGATATTCTGTATGAACCTTGTTCTATAGCCGGACAAAAATGTAAAGAAAAAGACAGGAATGAACAACTGAAACTTTGGTAATATGTGGCCGTAGGGGAGGGGCAATACGGCATGGACTGGGTTGAAAGCCTGAACGAAACGGTGCGCTACATTGAAAGGAATCTGCTAAACGATGTGGACGGATGCGCGGCGGCAAAACATGTGGCGATATCGAGATTGTATTTGGATAAAGCATTCTCCATTTTGACTGGCATGACGATGTCGGAATACATCCGTGCGCGCAGGCTCTCGCTTGCCGGACAGGAGTTGACGTCCGGGAAAACAAAGGTGATTGACGCTGCGCTCAAATACGGTTACGATACGCCGGAGAGCTTTACAAAAGCATTTTCACGCTTTCATGGAATCGCACCGTCGGCCGCAAGAAAACCCGGGATCGTGCTGCGCTATCAGAATCCTCTTGCTATCAAAATCGTAATGGAGGGAGCAGCTATCATGAATTACAAAATTGAAACTATGGATACGTTCACCGTGCTTGGTGTAGAGCGCACATTTAACGAGGAAACCAGTTTTCAGGAAATTCCGAAATTTTGGGGAGAGTTTTTTCAAAAAGGGTATCAAAGCCAGGTTTGTCCGGCATATGGCATTTGCCTCGACATGTGCGACGGCAGCGGGCGTTTTCAATATCTCATCGGGGACAATTGTGAGGCGGACGCAGTCGTGCCGCAAGGTCTCGTAAAGCGCGAAATTCCAGCCCATACATGGGTGATATTCTCCTGTACGGGTGCAATGCCAAATGCAATCCAGCAAGTGAACCGGCAGATCTATACCGAATGGCTACCAGGCAATCCGGACTACGAAGTTGCCGACGGAATCAACATTGAAATGTACAGCGAAGGCGATGCGAACGCCACGGATTACCACAGTCAAATCTGGCTGCCGGTGAAAAAGAAATCTTGACGAGTAAAAAGAATAAAAGAAACGGGTTTGGCGCAGAATGCCGAACCCGCTTTTCTTTTACGGGATATTGTTTTGGACTGATCGAGCCCTGTTCGCCACTGGCGAACACACGGGGAAATAGAGCATAAAACCCTTTGCGCGGTTTGACAATCACGTTTGGCACATGCTACAATCGTTCCGGCGGCGGTTGCTAATATGGCGGCATTTTATGCAGCGATAAAGCTGCCGCAAAGCGGCGCAGAACGCCCGCCTGACGGAGTGCGTACACGTCGATTTTTTCCCGCGAAAGAGGAACGCAGTGTGTCGAAATTATCACCGAGACGCTTCAAAGGCTCGTTAATTTTATTGTGTAAACTGGCGATTACGGCTCTTACGGCCGGCGCCTTTTTGTATTTGGCGGTCAATTATTATCCGGAGATTGACCTTTGGTTTAAAGGCTTTATTGTATTTTTGTTTCTGTATCTGGTCGTTTTTCTTGCGTTTGCAACAACGTACCGCAGCTTCAACATCGGCACGATGCGGTATCGTGAACTGATTTTCACCTATATATTAGCGACGTTTTTAACCAATTTTATTTTTTACTTTGTCCTCTCGCTGACGGCAAAGCAGTTATTGCCCGTCTCCCCGATATTGGTGATGACGCTGTTCCAGTGGGGATTTGCGTTGATTCTTTACGCGGGTGCAGACAGATTGTACTATTTGCTCTATCCGGCGAGACAGTCGATTGTGATCTGCTCAAAAGACAAGCATGAACTGGCAACCTTTAAAAAGATCGATTCCATGAAGGAGCGCCATCAGATTTGTGCGTTGGTAACGGAGGCGGAGGATGTCGATTCGATAAAGCGCTGTATTGAACCGTATTCAACCGTGTTTATGGGCGATATTTCGCGTGACTTGCGCCTGGAAATAACAGAATACTGCTTTGAACATAATAAGCGGCTGTTCGTTTTACCGACGGTTGAGGATATTATTTTCCACAACGCACATGAAAACATCATTGGCGATTCGCTGGTATATCAGTGTAAGAACCATACGTTCTCAATTGAGCAGCTTGTGATCAAGCGCCTTATGGACATTTCGCTGTCTCTGCTGGGACTGATCGTAACAAGCCCGATGATGCTGGCCACAGCCATCATCATTAAGATGCAGGACGGCGGGCCGGTGTTTTTTAAGCAGGAACGTTACACAAGAAACTACGCGCGCTTCACGCTGTACAAGTTCCGCAGCATGATTGTGGATGCAGAGAAGGACGGCGCACTGCTGACACGCCCGAATGACGAGCGTATTACGCCGTTCGGTAAGTTTATACGCGCCACCCGAATCGACGAGCTGCCGCAGTTTTTCAATATTTTGCGTGGTGAAATGTCTTTGGTCGGCCCGCGCGCAGAGCGTACGGAAAACGTTGAGTTTTATTGTGAACGCATGCCGGAGTTCCGCTACCGCATGAAGGTAAAAGCGGGATTGACAGGTTATGCGCAGATTTACGGAAAATACAATACAAATTTTGAGGATAAGCTGAAGTTGGACATGCTTTACATCGAGAACTGCTCTCTCGTGCATGATCTCCAACTGCTGTTTATGACGCTGAAAGTGATTTTTATGCCGGAAAGCACCGAAGGATTCGATGTTTCCAACCTTGATGAGCTTGGCGAAAAATGCGGCGTATGTGAAGATGCGCCGAACGAAATAGAAGTGCAGCAGCCGACAGAAAGCGACGACGAGGCAAACGCCGCATCACGGATTGTCAGCGAACCGAACTCGGTTCAGAAAGGATATCACATGAAAGGCATCATTCTTGCAGGCGGGAGAGGAACCCGGCTGTACCCCAGCACAAAAGCGGTCAGCAAGCAACTCCTGCCAATCTATGATAAACCGTTGATCTATTATCCGCTGTCGGTACTGATGCTTGCTTCCATCAAGGATGTTTTAATCATATCCACGCCGGAGGATACGCCGGTTTACGAAAGGCTGCTTGGCACGGGCGAACGCATTGGTATGCATTTTTCCTATAAAGTGCAGGAAACGCCGCGCGGCCTGGCCGACGCATTCATCCTTGGCGAGGAGTTCATCGGCGACGACCCGGTTTGCCTGATCCTCGGCGACAATGTGTTTTATGGGCAGGATTTGACCGCGACATTGCAGGCGGCTATTAACCGCGAAAAAGGCGCGACAATCTTCGGCTATCCGGTAAAGGACGCGCGTGCATTCGGCGTTGTAGAATTCAACGATGACAAGCGTGTCGTTTCCATTGAAGAAAAGCCGGAACACCCGAAATCGAATTATGCAGTTCCGGGACTGTATTTTTACGACAACCGCGTTGTGGAGATTGCAAAACATGTTCGCCCGTCATGGCGCGGCGAAATTGAAATTACGTCGGTCAACAACACATATTTGGAAGCCGGCGAGTTACATGTGGAGCTTCTGGGACGCGGCATGGCATGGCTGGACACGGGATCTCCGGAAGGCATGCTCAAGGCGGCGGAATATGTCGAAGCCGTCCAGTCCCGCCAGGGATTCTATATCTCCTGCATAGAGGAGATTGCCTGGCGCCGCGGGTTTATCACGACAAAACAGCTTGAAGAGCTCGGTCAGGAGTTGAAGATGACCGAATATGGTCAGTATCTGCTTGCGCTGGCAAGCGAGGGTAGATAGGGAGGACGAACGATGAACATTCTCGTCACCGGCGGCGCCGGCTTTATCGGCAGCAATTTTATCCGATGGATGCAGAAGAAAATACCGGGGCACCGTATTGTCAATGTCGACGCCCTGACCTATGCGGGGAATCTGGAAAACCTCAGCGACGTACCGGAGAGCGAATGTTACACGTTTATACGCGCGGACATACGAGACCGCGAAGCAATGGACGAACTATTTTCGAAGTACGATATAACGCATGTGGTTAATTTTGCCGCAGAGTCGCATGTCGACCGCAGCATCGTCGATCCGGAAGTATTTTTAACGACCAACGTAATCGGAACGCAAGTTTTGTTGGATACGGCGAAGAAGCACTGGAAAGTTTCTCCGGACGATAAGTACAGCCGGGAATTCCGTAATGGCGTGAAATTCTTGCAGGTGTCTACGGATGAAGTTTATGGTGCGCTTGGAAAAGACGGCATGTTTACCGAAACGACGCCGCTGTCCCCTAACAGCCCGTATTCGGCCGCAAAAGCGAGCGCGGACCTTGTTTGCCGCGCTTATCACGAAACATTCGGCATGCCACTGAATATCACGCGGTGTTCCAATAACTACGGACCGTACCAGTTCCCCGAAAAGTTGATTCCACTGATGATCCACAACTGCATGATCGGCAAGGCCTTGCCGGTGTATGGAGACGGCATGCAAATTCGCGACTGGCTGCATGTGTCCGATCATTGCGGTGCGATCTATACCGTTCTTGAGAAGGGGTGTTCCGGGGAAGTTTATAACATCGGCGGTAATAACGAACGTGCAAACATTGAAATCGTAAAGAAAATACTGCGTGCGTTCAATCGTGACGAATCGATTATCACTTATGTAAAGGACAGGCCGGGACACGACCGCCGCTATGCCATTGACAACACAAAAATCACCACGGACCTGGGCTGGTCTCCCGAATATACGTTTGAGCAGGGCATGGAAGAAACGATCGACTGGTATCGAACGCATACGGATTGGATGGAGCATGTGTTGACCGGCGAATATACAGCTTATTACGAAAAAATGTATAAACAATAATAGCAAGTTAAACGACAATGTAACAAGAACGCGGTTTGCACTGCGTTCTTGTTACATCTACAAGGTTGAAGTTAGGTGAAAATCTAATATAGTATTACTATTATCGACAAACAATGACAAAAATGAAACCCTTTTTTACATTGCACATGCCTTCCAGTTACATGATATTTAAAATCTGTACGAATAGTTGAAATAATCTAATCGGTAGTGTAAGATGTATAAGAATGTAAATTTGTAGCTAATGGAGAGCGCGCAGGCCGTGAAGGACATCATTGTTTTTGAATATTTTTCCTGCGTATTACTTGCGATCATCTATGTGTACGCTTTGATGGACCGCAATCGTCCGTCGCTGAAGCAATCTGTTTTTCGTGTCAGCGTCGGCGTTTCTTTGGTTGCAATCGCAATTACAATTTTTGCATTTCATTTTTTCGAAGTTTTTCATCTATATCCGCGCTGGGCGGGCATGACGGTCGCCTCCATGCTCTATATTGCCGAGGCGTTCATGATATCGGCAATCACCGGTGCGATGGTTATTACAATGTTTGAAAAGCGATATGAATCGCCGCGGCTAAAGGCGGCGGGCGTTGTAATCGTGGTGTTCTGCGCGGGACAAATCCTACTGGTTTGGGCCAATTATGCGACCGGATGGCTGTTTAGCGTCGATGAAAACAACAATTTTATCATAGGATCGCTTAGCAGAATCGATCTGCTTTTCATGATTGTCGCATTCTGCATCATCTATATTTTCTATCGCTTGGAACGTAAGCGTGTAAAAAAATCTTTCCGCCTGATTATTTACACTTTGCCGGTGTTGATGATGATTATGGGTGCATATCAGGTTTATTATCTGCATACGGTCCTGACGGGGACGATTACCAGCCTTGCACTGCTTGTGCTTTTCATTTACGGTCAACAGCAGAGGATACACGTCGATCAATTGACGGAGATCGGCGATCGGGAAGCGTTTTTTTACACATTGGAGCGGTTGGCATCGCGCAGACAGGTTTTTCGGGTTGTGATCGTATGTCTCAATAAGTATAAGTTGATCAACAATCACTTTGGACAGAGAGCGGGCGATGATTTTCTTCGCCTGGTCGGCAGCTTTTTCACTTCGCTGGACGGGCGCATCGCAGCCTATCGGTTTTCCGGTGTTGAATTTGCACTGGTTGTAACGAAGATGTGCGATTCGGAGTATGAGGAGATTTTTTCAAAAATTGTCGACCGGTTTGATGAACCTTGGACGATCGACACACAAACAGTACGGCTAAACGCAGTGTTTTCGGACATTCTGTATCCCGAGCATGCTGCAGGTGTGGACGAGTTGGTCGACTCGCTGGAGTATGCCACGAGGCTGGCAAAAAGCTCCGTCCCAAAGGCGCCCGTGCGATTCAGCAGTGCGCTGCGCAATGAATTTGGAAGGCGGAACTTTGTTATCAACCAAATGGAATCAGCGTTGCGGGACGATCGATTTTTCCTGTATATCCAGCCGGTATATGACTGCGCGCAAAAACGATTTACAGGCGGCGAGGTGCTCCTCCGGCTGAACGAGAGCAACGGACGGCCGATTTCACCGGGCGAATTTATACCGATTGCAATCGAATACGGCATTGCGACCGAGCTCGGCTGGATGGTGCTTGAAAAAACATGTCGTTTTTTAAGTAAAAAAAGTGACGTCGACATTGGTTGGCTGTCGGTAAATATTTCGGCGCAACAGTATGAATTTGATGAAACGGCTCGAAGACTGGAACAACTCTTAACCAAGTATAATGTTTCGCCGCAGCGTATCAAATTGGAGATTACCGAGCGGGTACTGTTAGACGACTTGACAAAAGCACGACAGACGATGGATGAACTGCGCCTAAGTGGCGTCGGTGTTTACCTTGACGATTTCGGCACGGGATATTCGAACCTGGTCAATGTGATGTCGCTTCCGTTTGAGTGCGTAAAAATCGATAAAGGGCTTGTGCGTGGCATTTCTCAAAATCCAAAATCATATGGCCTTCTACAAACGGTTGTAAACGGTTTACGATCCATGAATGTTGTTATCTTGGCGGAAGGCGTCGAAACCCATGAAGAAAACGAGATCGTTCAGCAACTCGGCATCGACAAGATACAGGGTTTTTACTATGCCCGTCCGATGCCCGGAGAAGAGTTTGTGCGTTTGGCGGAGCAAACGCATGTCGAACACCCCGATTTGAGTGGAACGACAATTCCAGACTAAAAAAACACGACAGGTTCACCTGCCGTGTTTTTAATTGCCTTGTTTTGGGTGCGTTACAGTGTTTTAGCAATTTTGTCAAAGAGCTCTTTGCGCAAATCAAGTATAGCGTCCAGCGCCTCTACGACGGGGACTTGCTTTTTCACACCTTTGTCGCGCGTGGTCAATTCGACCATACCGTCCTTGAGATTGCGCGGGCTGACTGTAACGCGGATCGGCGCGCCGATGAGATCGGCTTCTGAAAAGACGACACCTGCGCTGACGAGACGGTCGTCCATGATCACGTCTACGCCCGCTTTTTCCAGTGCTTCGTAAAGTTCGGTACCGATGCGCTTCGGCTCTTCCTGATCGGCGCGGAGAATGCAGACCTGCACCTCCCAGGGCGCGATGGAGATCGGCCAGATCGGGCCGTAATCGTCATGGCTTTCTTCACAGACGGAGGCTGCAAGCCGACCGACGCCGATGCCGTAACACCCCATAATAGGATAGTGCAGTTCGCCGTTTTCATCAAGATACTGCATATCCATCGACTTTGTATACTTGGTGCCGAGCTGGAAGATATTGCCAACTTCGATGCCGTTGCTGATCTTCAATGTACGCTTGCCGCAGACGGGGCAGATGCCGCCTTCAACGGCTTTTGCGACGTCAACATACGAAACCTTGCCGTAATCACGTTCGATGTTGAATCCGGTATAGTGATGGTCGATCGTGTTTGCGCCGCAGACCAGTGCGCCGATGCCTTCCAGAGAACGGTCAAACACGACGGTGATTTTTTTTGCATCCAGACCCATTGGGCCGATGAACCCTGCGACGATACCACTTTCCGGCGTGACCACACCGGCATGCACTTCCTCGCAAAGGAAGTTGCGCAGCTTGGTTTCGTTGACCTCAAGATCTCCGCGGGTAAAGACAATGACGAAGCTGTCGTCCGAATTTTTTTGGTAGACGACGGCTTTGCAGGTTGCGTTGTGCGGCTTTTTCAAAAAGCCAGCGACTTCTTCAATGGTCGCCATGTCCGGCGTAGGCACGAGCGTGAGAGGCTCGATTGCGGACAGCGCGGAATTATCGACAATATTTTCGGCGGCTTCAAGGTTTGCCTTAAAGTCACAATTGCAGCAGATGACCAGCGTGTCCTCGCCGATATCGGTGAGCAGCATGAATTCATGCGAGATGCTGCCGCCCATCATGCCGGAGTCGGACAAAACGGCGATGACGTTTTTGCAGCCAGCGCGTTTGAAAATGCGCTCATAAGCTTCGTAACAGCGATCATAATACGCTTCCAGATCCTCCTGCGAAGTATGGAAGGAATACGCATCCTTCATGGTGAATTCGCGTACGCGGATCAGTCCGCCGCGAGCGCGCGGCTCGTCACGGAACTTGGTTTGAATCTGGTAGATCATAAACGGATATTTGGCATACGTCTTGGCCGCGTCGCGTGCAAGGTGTACGGCGGCTTCCTCGTGCGTCATGCCGAGGACCATGTCCGCACCCATACGGTCTTTCAGGCGGACAAGCTCTTTGCCAACACTGGTAAAACGACCGGATTCCTTCCAGAGGTCGGCCGGTAGAACGACGGGGAAGAGCACTTCCTGACCGTCGATACGGTCCATCTCTTCGCGGATGATGCGCTCGATTTTTTGCGTGATACGGCGTGCAGGCGGCAACAGCGTGTAAACGCCTGTGTTGACCTGTTTGATGTAACCGCCGCGCACCATCAGCGCGTGACTTTCAATCGTGCAATCGGCGGGCTTTTCTTTGTAGCGTTCACCGATCAATGCGGACATTTTCATAAGACCCAATCTCCCCTTAGCATTCCTGATAATAATAAACACCTTATTATCGCCCAGATTACCGGATTTGACAAGGGGTAACGAATGCAGGCATGGGTGTTACGATTGTTAAAAAGTAGAAAACAGGCTTGACAAACCACCGACGCGTACATAAACTTGTATGTAATAGCAAAAGCGTTGATCGGGAAAGAGTAAGCGCAGTTGCACGTGCCATTAGAGAGGATCGGTCACCGGCTGAAAGCCGATCCGGGCAGCAGTACGCCGAAGTGCCTCCCGAGAGCCGCCGCCGATAAAGAAGCGCGATTGAGCGTCTTTTAGTACCGGCGGACGTGACCGCCGCGTTAAGGCGTTGAGCGGGGGAGAACTTGTATTTTTCCCCAAGTAAAGTGGGACCGCGAACGCATTTCGTCTTTATGGATGGAATGTGTTTTTTTGTTTTTTATTCGGTGTTTGCGGCTCGATTGAAGTGTTTGGTATGACAACAAGACGTGCTTCAAAATGCTTACATAAAAACGCTCGGCTGATGGAGAATGGAAGTGAACGTGCGCAGGCCGCATTCTGCGCGAAAGGAAGAGACGAGTATGTTTAAAACGCTGAGGAGCGATATTCAGGCGGTGCTTGACCGCGACCCGGCTGCAACTGGCGCATTTGAGGTGCTGTGCTGCTATCCCGGTTTCCGGGCGGTGCGCATGCACAGACGCGCACACTATTGCTACACGCACGGCATGAAGCTGCTGGCGCGTATCATTTCGGAATGGTGCCGTTTCCGCACCGGCGTTGACATCCATCCCGCGGCAATCATCGGTAAGCGGCTGTTTATCGACCACGGCCTTGGCGTCGTCATCGGCGAAACAGCGGTCATCGGCGACGACGTGACGCTCTATCAGGGTGCGACACTCGGCGGCACCGGCAAGGACATCGGCAAGCGCCACCCAACCATCGGCGATCACGTGACCATTGCCGCCGGCGCAAGCGTACTCGGCCCGCTCAACATAGGGCGGCATGCCAAAATTGGCGCGGGCGCCGTCGTGCTGAAGGATGTTCCGCCATTTTCAACGGTCGTCGGAGTGCCGGGACATGTCGTGCGGCTCTACGGATGCAAAGTCCCTTGCGACCATGTTGGCCAGTGCAATGACGACTGTGAGTGTAAAGGCACCGAACGCTGTGTGAAAAACATGGTCGATGTAAGCGGCGAAGAAGGCGTCGACCTCGATCAGGTGCATCTGCCCGATCCGGTCGAACAGCAGCTGGAAGCTTTGTTGAAACGCCTAGAAGCACTTGAGAGTAAAAGCAATGCGGATTCGGGCACGGACTGAACAAAAGACGAAAAATGTACACATTTTTCACAAGATTATAGTATAGTAATAAGAACAGTGGAGGGGTAACCATGCAAATCTACAACACGATGACGCGCAAAAAGGAAGAACTTGTACCGATCGTACCCGGGCAAATCTCAATGTACGCCTGCGGACCGACGGTATATAATTATTTCCATATCGGCAATGCGCGCCCGTTTATCGTGTTCGACACATTACGCCGTTATCTTGAATATCGCGGGTATCAGGTACGCTTTGTCCAGAATTTTACGGACATAGACGACAAGATGATTCGCCGCGCAAATGAAGAGGATACGACGGTCAAGGAACTCGGCGAACGGTTCATTAAGGAATACTATCAGGATGCGGACGCACTTGGTGTTGTCCGGGCGACGGCGAACCCGCGCGCGACCGAACACATACAGGAGATCATCGATCTCGTCAGCACGCTGGTTGAAAAAGAACACGCCTACGTAACACCCGGTGGAGACGTCTATTTCTCCGTTCGGAGTTTCGATGGTTACGGTAAGCTCTCCGGGCAAAACATAGACGACCTTGAAAACGGCGCGCGTGTAGACCCCGGTGAAGACAAGCGTGATCCTCTGGATTTCGCGCTCTGGAAGGCTGAAAAGCCCGGTGAACCAAGCTGGGATTCACCCTGGGGAAAGGGTAGACCCGGCTGGCACATTGAGTGCTCGGCAATGAGCATGTCCATTCTGGGTCAAACGTTCGATATTCATGCGGGTGGACAGGATTTGGTCTTCCCGCACCATGAAAACGAAATTGCACAGAGTGAGGCGGCAACGGGCAAGCCGTTTGCGCACTACTGGATGCACAACGGCTACATCAACATTGACAACCAGAAGATGTCCAAATCTGCCGGAAACTTTTTTACCGTGCGCGACATTGCCAAGGAATTTGACTTGGAAGCAGTACGCATGTTCATGCTGAGCGTCCAGTACAGAAATCCAGTCAACTTTTCAAGGGAACTGATTCAACAGGCTGAGAGCGGCCTTGAGAGGCTCCGTACGGCGCGTGGACGTATCAAGGACGCGCCAATTGCCAGGGGCGACTCCGACGAGGATGAAGCGTTCCTCGCCTCGCTGAACGATTTCAAGACGCGCTTCTGCAATGCGATGGATGACGACCTCAACACGGCGGACGCGCTGGGTGTGCTTTTTGAGCTTGCACGCGCCGCCAACACGTTTGTCAGCCAGCCGCGCGGGCAGGCCGCAGTGGACGCAACACGCGCCCTTTTTGACGAGCTGACCGGTGTGCTTGGTCTGCTGTGCCACAAAAAAGAGGAAGCGTTCCCGCAGAAAGCGATCGATATGCTCGGAGAGCGCCAGAAGGCACGAAAAACGAAAAACTTCAAGCGTGCAGACGAACTCCGCGATACGCTGAAGGATATGGGGTACGCCGTGGAGGATACGGCGAACGGCCCGAAGCTGAAGAAGCTTTCATAACCGAAGAAACAAAGAAAAAACTGTAAGGAGAAATCAAAATGACCGATTCATTCTCGCTGTTCGATCTGCTGCTGCTTGCAATTTCCGTTTACGTTCTGTACGCGGGTATTACGGGCAAAGGGCGTCTTTATAACGTTGAGAACATCAAAGAGGGCAAAGAAGAAGAGTTTAAAAATTACATGCGAAAACTCTACATCTGGCTCGGCATCGCCATGGTTATCAACAGTGGCGCGTCCCTTCTCAAAGGCACGTTTTACACCTATCAGGAAACCGTTGCGGCAACCGACACGACCGCTGGTGTTTACGAATGGGTGATGACAAAGGAGCTCGGCGCATTCTCGTTTATGAGTGCGAAGGTATTCGACATTATTTCGTATACTGCACTTATCATTACGATTGCATTGATCGTTTTCCTCGTGATCAAGATGCGCAAATATACGGATAAGGCAAAGGAAGCCGAACGCAGAAGCGGCGGTTCGTCCGGCGCGTCCTGTGCCCGCAACGGTGGCTGCGTCCTCCCGTCATCGGCATTTGAGTTTGACGATGACGATAAAACGACCGATTCCGGGAAATAACGAAAGACATTGAAACCTTTGAGCTAAAAGAAGCTGTTTGCCGTCAAGCAAACAGCTTCTTTTTCTATATGTAAATTGTAAAACGCATGTGCCTTGTGAAGCGAAAAACGATGTGATATGCTTTTTGAGATGTCTTGGATAAGGAAAAATTGCACTTAATATGCGAATAATAACAACCATCATATGGTCTAGCGGCACTGGTAATGATTTTACAGGGGGAGAAGCGTATGAAGAAAAGCGTTTTTTTCGTTATACTGACAATTGTTATGACGGCGTTGCTTTGCGCATGCGGCGATAACGCGGAAACGGCGGTTGAATCCGAAAGCAAAACGGACGCGACACAGCAGCAATTGCTCTCAGCTCTTGTTACGGAGCCCCAAGTGGTCTTTGAAGAAAGCACGGAATCGCTTTTCGGTAACAGCGGCGAAAACATTGCAGCCGATACTGAGAGGGAGGCGACAAACGACGGCATATCATTCATGGCGGACGAGGGAGAAAATCCGTTTTTGACGTTTATGAAAACACAGGATGGTGCGCCGGAAAACCGGGCGGTTTATATTCAATTTAAACCGTCGGCAAAGGATTTCGGTTTTATGCTGTCTTCCGAATTAAGTATGGGACTGACCATCGGAGAAGAAAACGAACCAATTGTATTCCTTCTTGAGGGAAACTATTTCCAGCCTGTTGATACGGACCTGCGAATTGAACCCGGCAGTTGGTATCATGTGGTTTTTGCTGTCGATACGAGAGGAACGATGCGCGGCATATTGTGTAGGGACGGGGATGAAGAGAATGCGGCGCATTTTAGCCTGAATGCAGCCGAACTTGTTCAGGACGACTATACGACGTGTCCGTGGCAGCTCAGCATAGGGTTTCTGGGTGAAGCGCAATTTATGGTGAAGAGCTATGGTGTATATACGTTTGACGAATTTATCACGGACGCCGGTTAAGCCGACGCGTGTTTGACGACTGAAAAAAAGCCTCTCGCGGCAGCCGGATTTCGGTTGCGTGCGAAAGGCTTTTTTGTTGATTCGGGGAAAAGTGCTTTGGGCGTTACGACAGCTCGAACATACCCATGTAGAGCTGGTAGTATTTGCCTTTTTGCTCCAAAAGGTTGCCGTGGTCGCCGCGCTCGATGATCTGACCGTTTTCAAGCACGAGGATTGCGTTGCTGTTGCGAACCGTGGACAGTCTGTGCGCGATGACGAATACCGTCCGGCCTCTCATAAGGCGGTCCATTCCCTTTTCAATCAACGCTTCGGTGCGTGTATCGATAGAGCTTGTCGCTTCATCCAAAATCAGCACCGGCGGGTTGGCAACGGCCGCGCGCGCAATGGCAAGCAGCTGACGCTGACCCTGGGAGAGGTTCGCGCCGTCGGCGGTCAGCACCGTGTCGTATCCCTGTGGCAGGTGATGGATAAACGTGTCCGCATTGGCCAGTACGGCGGCCTGTTCGATTTCTTCGTCCGTCGCATCCAGCCGACCGTAACGAATGTTGTCGCGCACGGTTCCGGTAAACAAATGCGTGTCCTGCAAAACCATGGACAGCGAACGGCGCAGGTCGTCCTTGCGGATTTGCTTCACGTCGATGCCGTCATAGGTAATCGTACCCTGCTGTACGTCGTAGAAGCGGTTGATCAGATTGGTAATGGTCGTTTTACCGGCGCCGGTCGACCCGACAAACGCGATCTTCTGGCCCGGTTTGGCAAACAGGTTTACGTTTTTCAGCACGTCGACCTTGCCGTCATAGCTGAACGTAACATTTTCAAAGCGAACGTCGCCGCGCAACTCGACATACTCAAAGCCGTTTTCAACGGGGCGTTTCCAAGCCCACGTGTTGGTACAGCAATCAACCTCAATGAGTTCGCCGTTATCTCCCTTTTGAACGTTGACGAGCGTAACGTTGCCTTCGTCGACTTCCGGCTCGGAGTCGATGAGCGCAAAGATGCGTTCCGCACCGGCAAGCGCGCTGATGAAGCCGTTGAATAGCTGCGAAGCCTGCGTCAGCGGCTGACCGAACGAGCGCGTGTACTGCAAAAATGCGGCGAGCGTACCGATATCCGCGCGACCGATGATAGCCAGAGCTGCTCCGGCGGCCGCCGCGGCGGCGTAGAGCGCATAGCTGAGGTTACCCATAATCGGCATAAGGATCATGGCGTAGGTCATGGCGGCGGTGGAAGACTCTCGCAGTTCTTCATTCTTCTTTTCAAATTCGTCCGCAACGTCATTCTCCCGACAGAAGACTTTGACCTCGCGCTGCCCTTCAATCATTTCTTCAATATAGCCGTTGACTGTTGCCAGCGACTTCTGACGCTTGCTGAAGAAAAATGCGGATTTTTTACCGAGTCCCTTGACAATGAACAGCATCAGCACAAATACGGCAAGCACAAGCAGCGTCAGGATGGGTGAGAGCACGAACATCATGATCAGCACGCCGATGACAGTGATGCCGCTTGTAATCAGCATTGGCAGTCCCTGATGGAGCATGTCGCGCAGCGCGTCCGTATCATTCGAGAAGCGGCTCATGATTTCGCCGTGCGTCTGGGAATCAAAGTACTTCAGCGGCAGTTTTTCCAGTTTTGTAAACATATTGACGCGAACTTCTTCCAGTATCGCCGTGGATACGTTGACGATCAGGCGATTTGAAATGTAGTTCAGCAGCGCGCCAACGAGGTATACGACCGCAAGGAGCACCAGATATGAAATGAACAGCGTCATATCCGTCGACTGGCCCTTGATCATGTCGCTGATGTTATTGATAATCGGCTTGAGCATGTAAGTTCCGGCAACGCCTGAACTTGCAGAGGCAAGCAGACCGAAGACGATGATGATAAGCTGAATCGGGTAACGTTTTAAATAGCCCAACAGTCTGCCGAACGTTTTTCCAACGTTCCTTGGTTTTTGCGATGATCCGCGTCCGTGCGCGCCTCCCATTGGTCCGGGCATGTTACGCCACCCCCTTTTGCTGCGAAGTATACACTTCGCGATAAATTTCGTTGGATTTAAGCAGTTCGTCGTGTGTTCCGACACCGTCGATCTTACCGTCGTTCATAACAACGATGCGGTCGGCTTCCATGACAGACGTAATTCGCTGGGCTATGATGAGCGTGGTCGTGTTTCCGTGCTGTTCGGTAAACGCGTTTCGTATTGAGGCGTCTGTCGCCGTGTCGACTGCGGACGTCGAGTCGTCCAAAATCAATATCTTCGGGTCTTTTACAAGGGCGCGTGCGATACACAGGCGCTGTTTTTGACCGCCGGAGACATTTACGCCGCCCTGACCGAGTTCCGTATCATACCCGTCCGGAAATGATCGGATGAAGCCATCCGCCTGCGCGGCGACACATGCGGCAACAATTTGTTCGTCGGTTGCGTTCGGATTACCCCAGCGCAGGTTTTCTTTGATCGTTCCGGAGAAGAGCACATTCTTTTGCAAAACCATGCCGATATTTTGACGCAGCGTTTCTATGGTATAGTTCTTGATGTTTTGCCCGCCAATGATGATTTCGCCGGACAGCACATCGTAAAGGCGAGGAATCAATTGAACGAGCGTGGACTTTGCTGATCCGGAACCGCCGATGATGCCGATGGTTTCGCCGGACCGAACGGAAAGGTTGATATGGGACAGCGCAAGATTTTCCGGATCGTCGGCATAGCTAAAGCAAACGTCTTTGTATTCGATGCTGCCGTCTTTCACGGTGAGCGTGTCGTTCGCTTCGCTATCGTTGATGGCGGGAACCTCTTCCAGCACTTCAATGATGCGCTTGGCGGACGCGCTGGAAAGCACGAGGTTGACAAATACCATCATGATCATCATCAGCGACATCAAAATCTGCGTAATATAACTAATGAAGCTCATCAGTTCGCCGGTCATCAGCCTGCCGCCGAGAATATCTTTACCACCGACCCAGAGCACGAGCAGGATACATGCGTACATGGTCAGCTGCATGACGGGCATTGCAAAAACAAGTATTTTTTCCGCTTTCCTCTGTGCGTTTTTCAGCGCGGCGGCGGCGTCCTTGAATTTAACGGACTCATAATCACCACGGACAAACGCCTTGACAACGCGGATTGCAACCAGATTTTCCTGCGTGCGTGCATTCATGCTGTCGTATTTTTTCAGCATTGCCTCAAATCGGGGGAACGCTGTCTTTGTCAGAAAGAACATGACCAGAGAGAGCAGGGGAATGGCGCAAAGAATGACAAGCGACAAGCGTGTGCTGATCCGTAATGCCATGAGCGTCGCCATGACGAGCATGAACGGCGCGCGCGCAAGCATGCGGATCACCATCATAAATGCGTTTTGAACATTCGTAATGTCGTTGGTCAGGCGTGTAATCAGCGACGGCGTCGTGAAACGATCCGTGTTTTTAAATGAGAATGATTCGATCTGCTCAAACAATCCCTTGCGCAGGTTTTTTGCGAGGCCGTTTGAGGCGACGACCGCGTACCGAGCACAAAGTGCACCGAAGAACAGCGCGCCTACGGCCATGACGACCATCAAGCCACCTGTCTTAAAAATGTAGGCGTAATCGTTGTTCGGAATACCGATGTCAACGATGCGTCCCATCAGCAGCGGTATAAAAACCTCCAACACCACCTCAAACAAAACAAGAATCGGTGCGAGGATGGCATATACCTTATACTTGCCGACAAACTTGGAAAGTTTTTTTATCATGCGGTTTTATATCCTCCTAAAACCAGGTTAATGTGGAATCGTCGTCTTCCGAGAGGTTGGTCGCCATACGGTCAAGCATATGTTCGATAAGTTCCAGCTCATCGTCACTGAATCCTTTTAGCATCTGTTTGTCTACGCTGGAAAAGACCTTTTGAAACGAACTGACGATCTGTAATCCTGCATCAGTCACGTGCAGACGGTTGCAGCGAAGATTCTCCGGGTCTGTGTGTTTTTCCAGCAAACCTGCTTTTTGCAGACGCTTTGTGGACTGCGCAACGGATGCCGGAGAAACGTGCATGGCCATAGCAAGCTCCTGCTGGGTCATTCCCGGATTTCTTACCAGGAAAATTAGCAGTGGATATTGACCGGGCTGGAGCGTGCTATCTGGACAATGATTATGCGTGTATTTTCTGCGAAGCATGTGCAGAAACATCATGCGTTTTCCGATTTGATCCGGCAGCATTAGATTCCTCCCTTGTGAATGAGTTAGCCGCTTAACAATTAAGCGGTTAACAATTAAGCGGTTAACAATATAACAAATTCGTATTTGATTGTCAATACTAAAATTGAATGATATGATTATCATGGTTTAAATATGTACCAAATAATTGGTAAAACGGGAATTGTAAAGAAAAGGTGACATATTGCAATTTCCCACAAAATCCAATCTATCGCGAAGGACAAATGAAAAAGAACAGGAATTGTAAAAAGACGAATGAAAAAAGAAATTCATGGTAATACGTCGGGCATTCGGGATATCGTTCTGACCGAAATGCTCGGCTTATATGATTTATCGATGTCTGCGGACGAATTCTTATCGAACGAAGTTTGCGACCGTCTCGTTTATTTCACGTCGCTGATCAACAGGGAAGTACTTGTGTATGTTTCCCGCTCGGGTTCCATTGAGGACGTTCGTGTTGGAGACGATCACTCCGTCCATATGGAGGAGATGCGTCTCGTGCGCAACATTGACCGACTCAGCGGCGTGCGCTGTATTCACACGCACCCGAACGAAACCGGATATCTTTCGGACGTTGACCTCGGTTCGCTCAACGCGCTCCGGTTGGACGCAATGTGCGCCATCGGCGTAAAGGACGGCAGGGCGAGCAGCGTTTATGCCGCGTTTATCGGCGACATGGAAGACGAGGAGCGCATCCCGGTTTGGTTTGGGCCGATGCGTGCGCATCACCTGCCGCAAAAGCTGCTGATGGACGCAATACTGGAAGCGGACAAGCGGCTGCTGAGCGATACATACAATATTGTTGAGATCAAGCCGGACCGCGCGGTTTTGGCGGGGATCGAATCGACAGACGGCTACGACACGCTCTCAGAACTGGCGGAGCTTTGCGAAACGGCGGGCATCAAAGTCGTTGCAAAGGAGCAGCAGCGCAGGCGTGCGGTGGATTCTTCCACCTATATCGGCTCCGGCAAAGCGGAAGAACTCGCGTTGACGGCATCCGCTTGTGAAGCGGACATCTTTGTGTTTGACGACGAGCTCAACGCAATACAGTTGCGCAATCTGGAGCATATCCTGGGGCTGCCGATCATCGACCGGACGATGCTCATACTTGACATCTTTGCACAGCGCGCACAGTCCAGAGAAGGCAAACTGCAGGTTGAACTTGCGCAGCTGAAGTATCGCCTGCCGCGGTTGCTCGGTATGGGGCGTGTTCTGTCAAGACAGGGTTCATCCGGCGTTGGCATGCGCGGACCCGGCGAAAAAAAACTGGAGATTGACCGCCGCCGTATCCGCAGGCGCGTCTTTGAACTGGAACAGGAGCTTGGTGAAATTGAGAAACAGAGGGGACTGCGCCGTTCACGCCGTTCTGCAAACCCGATTCCCGTGGTCGCGTTGGTCGGCTATACCAACGCGGGCAAATCGACTCTGCTGAATTTGCTCTCCGGCAGCGACGCACTGGCCGAGGACAAACTCTTTGCAACGCTTGATCCGATCGTACGTAAAATCACACTGCCGAACGGTACGGAGTGCTTGCTTTCCGATACGGTCGGTTTTATCAACAAACTCCCGCATGACCTTGTCAATGCATTTCAGTCCACGTTGGACGAGGTTGGCGAAGCGGATTTGATCCTGCATATTGTCGATTGTTCAAGCAATTATTATGAGATGCAGATGCATGTCGTTGAAGATGTGCTTGGTTCGCTCGGGGCGCTTGACACGCCGTGCATCGAGGTTTATAACAAGATCGATAAGCCCGAGGCGAAACCGCGTTCTGGCGGCGTTGACATTAGTGCGCTGGATGGAACAGGTATTGACGAGCTGAAAACCGCCATTGTCGACGCACTCAGTAAGACACAGATAGAGATCGACGTTGTCGTGCCATACGATAAATACGACGCGATGCGCCTGATTCGGCAGACGTGTACCGTGTTGAGCGAAACGCACGAAGCGGACGGCACGCATGTGACCGTTCGGCTGAATGAAAGCGAACTTTGGCGTGTGAAAAAGGTGCTCTCATAGAAAAAATGCCGTCCAATACGATTGATAAGTGATCGGTTGTATAAAATCGGACGACCGGCTTCTTTTGTTGAACCCGGACGGCTGATCATTCGTCTGTTTCGACTATGGGCGACGGTGATGGAAAAAAGTTCTTCAAATTAGCGGAAGAAATCGTATATAATAAAAAGATGGTTGCATTGCGGCGACAGGAATATTATAAGGATTTTCAAATATTTATTATAGGCAGATCTGTGTTTTATATCGTTTGTTTTGGGGAAGGAGTCGGCCATGTTCGCGCTATTCATGTTTTTATGGATCGTTTTCAACGGCCGGATTACGCTTGAAATCCTGATCATCGGTGCCGTTGTGTCGTTCCTTCTGGTGTTTTTGACCAGACGGATGTCCGGTGAGAAATTTCGCGACGTTATGTTTGGTAAATGGGAGGTATACCATTACATTGGATACCTGTTCCGCTTGATTGGCGAGATCGCAAAGAGCTCCTGGCGCGTGATCGTTCTTGTGCTGCACCCGAAACGTGAAGTGAAACCGAAGATGTTTTATTTTGAACCGGATATCGAGCGCGAGGGCGTCCGTGTGCTGCTTGCCAATTCCATCACGCTTACGCCAGGTACGATCACGGTCGGCCTGCGCGGCCGTGTGCTGCATGTTCATTCGCTCGATCCGTCGTTTTCGGACGGAATTAAAGAGAGTGACATGGTCAAAACGCTGGAGTGCATCGACCACAAATGTACGGAGCGGGAGGGATGCAAAAAATGACGGACAGCGCCTTCGTAAAAACATACCTGCTTGGTGCGGGCATCGTTTTGGCGGTACTGTGCCTTTTAAGCATCGTGCGCGCCATCCGCGGTTCGCGCTTTACCGACCGCATCGTTGGCGTCAATCTTGTTGGAACGATGACGATCATCATCATGTGTATCCTCTCGGTCTATTTTCAGCAGGCGTTTCTGGTCGATATCGCAATTTTGTATGCGATGCTGAGCTTCATCGCGATTGTCGTTTTAACACGACTCGTCATCGTTCGCCGACGCGGACAGGAAGAGCGTGAGCGGGCAGAAGCCGCCGAGCGCGAAGCGGCGGAAAAAATGAGCAAGGAGGAAAACGCCAAATGATACAGACAATTATCGGGCTGGTGTTCCTCACGCTCGGCATTTTCGTTGCCTGTATTGCGGTGATCGGCACGTTCCGATTTCATTATGTTCTCAACCGCATGCATGCAACTGCGCTTTGCGATACGTTGGGACTGCTGCTATCGCTTACGGGATTGATTGTTTTACTCGGCTTCACATGGCAGTCTGCAAAGATGGTTTTGATCGTGGTGTTCATGTGGCTTGCTAGCCCTGTGATGACCCATCTGATTGCTCGTGCGGAGGTTTTGACGCACACACATATTGAAGATGAATGCGAGGTGATACCGTTTGAGCGTCGTATTTGAGTGCCTGCTGCTGCTTTCCCTGATTCTATGCGCGATCTTTGCGCTCACGCAAAAGCGTCTTTTGATGGTCGCCATCATCTACATGGCCTACAGTCTTGTCATGACCGTTATCTGGGCCATGCTGCAGAGCCCGGACCTCGCCATTACGGAAGCCGCCGTGGGCGCGGGCGTCACGGGGATTCTCTTTTTTGTTACTCTGAAAAAGATTCATGCCCTGAAAGGAACAAAGGACGAATAAAAGCTGAAGGGGTTTCCTTTCGCTTCCAAATGATGAAAACGAAGGACGAGCCGCGTTTATGGAGAAGAAGTTTCTCGCAAAACTGAAAAACTGGGTAAACGGTGAAGAAATGCCGATGCGTGAACGACATGTACGTTCACTGCGCCACAAAAGGCATGTGCAGACGGAGCCGCTACCTGAGGACGTGCGCATCAACCGCTTTATCCATCTATATCACGTCAGCGCGGTGCTGGTTGCAATTTGCCTTGTCGGCGTGTTGCTGTACACAGTTTTTCACCTACCGCTCTTTGGCTCGGCAAATAATCCGGCCAGCAACGAAGTCGCCCAGCGTTACATTGAAGATGGTCTAAGCGAAACAGGAGCCGTCAACACGGTTGCGGGTATGATTCTTGATTATCGTGCGTTCGATACGTTTGGCGAAAGCAACGTGCTGTTCATTGCCGTTTGCAGCGTCATCGTACTGTTGCTGCGCGATCACAACAATATCGTTGTAGAAGAGGACTTGCAGGAAAAACATGAACGTGAAATTGAGAAAGCCAACGAAGACATCATATTAAAGCGAATCGCGTTTCTTATTGTACCGTGCATTTTGCTGTTCGGCATGTATGTTGTGCTAAACGGACATCTTTCGCCCGGCGGCGGGTTTTCCGGCGGGTCCATTATGGGCGGTGGTTTGATTCTGTTTGCCGCCAGTTATGGCGCGGCCCGCGTCAAACTTTTTTTCAACATGCGCACATTCCGAACGATTACGACGATTGCCCTGCTTTGTTACGCGTTGAGCAAGGCATATTCGTTTTTTACCGGAGCAAACGGATTGGAATCCTACATTCCTCTTGGCGTGCCTGGCACAATTCTGAGCGCGGGATTGATTTTGATTTTGGATATCTGTGTCGGGTTCGTTGTCGCTTGTACGATGTATGGATTTTACGCATTGATCAGCAGAGGCGAGTTGTGATGAAAGAATTTTTGCAAACTGTAATCGCATATCGTTACGAAATTGCCGCTATGGTACTCTTCGGCATCGGGTTTATCAATCTGCTATTGCAAAAGAATTTACTGCGCAAGGTCGTGGCGTTTAATGTTATGGATTCGTCTGTGTTCCTGTTTCTCGCGGCGCAGGGCTATATAGAAGGACGATTTGCGCCGATCATCGTAAACAATGACCTTTCGGCAACACGTTATATCAACCCGATCCCGAGCGGGCTTGTGCTCACCGGCATCGTTGTGTCCGTCAGCGTCTCCGCGTTTTTCCTCGCGCTCATATTGCGGCTGTATAAAAAATATCACACCGTAGAGTTCGACGAGATCATGACACTGGCGAAAAAGGAGGCGGAGTGATGCATATTTCGCTTTCGATTGGTTCCGCTCTTTTGTTTTCGGAGACAGCCACAGCGGGCGGCATGCTGCCTTGGTATCAAAACATTCCGTTTTTCAGCATCTTTCTGCTGATGATCGCGGGTATCCTCATGCCACTGTTCCGAAAAGGCAATAAAGGATTTTATCTTGCCTTGGGTGTGAGTTTGCTTGTTGCGGTATTCAGCGCAATATTGCTGGTAAAGCTTTCCGCAAACGCAGAGCGGTTTACCTACAAAATGGGTCATTATCCCGCTCCCTGGGGCAATGAGATTGCCGCAGGGCCGCTGGAGGCGCTGCTGGCGCTGATGTTTTCACTTGTCGAAGCACTCGCACTGCTTGGTGGCCGAAAAGACGCCGCATCGGACATATTGGAACCCAAACAGAGCCTGTTTTACCTGATGATGTGCGAACTGCAGGCGGCGATGCTGGTAATGACCTACACCAACGACATCTTTACGGCCTATGTGTTTATCGAGATCAGCACGTTGGCAGCCTGTTCCATTGTTATGGCGCGCGACACTGCAAAGACAATCGTTGCGACCATCCGCTATCTTGTCATCAGCCTGCTCGGTTCCGGTCTGTTTTTAATCGGGGTCGTCATGCTCTATTGCATTACGGGACATTTATTGATTCCACAGTTGGGTGAAAAGATTGCTGAGCTGGTTGCAACGGGAACGTATACCGAGCCACTAACTATCGTTGCGGGGTTGTTATTCATTGGCGTTGCGATCAAATGCGCGCTGTTCCCGTTTTATGCGTGGCTGCCGTTTGCGCACGGCGGGGCAACCACGTCGTCGAGTGCGGTGTTGTCCGGATTGGTGCTCAAAGGTTACATTATTCTGTTGGTCAAGCTTTTTTACGAGGTTTTCACTATTGCGCTCATCCGCTCACTAAAGGTAACAAACATCATGTTTGCCTTCGGTATTGCAGGGATGATTGTCGGTTCCTGGCGTGCTATTGGAGAAGAACACATCAAGCGCATGCTGGCATATTCGTCCGTTGCGCAGATTGGTTATGTGTTCATGGGAATTGGCCTGGGCACAAATCTGGGCGTCGCGGCGGCGTTTTATCAAATCATGGTGCATGCGGTAACGAAACCGTTGCTGTTTATCAGCGCGGGCAGACTGATCCGCGTGCAAGGTCATGAGAAGAGCCTGTATCGGTTGCGGGGTTCTGCGCGGAGCGATCCACTCGCCGGCGTGCTGTTTACACTCGGTGCGCTGTCTATGGTCGGCATCCCGCTGCTGGGTGGTTTTGTGGTCAAGTTCAGCCTTGCGAGCGCTTCGTTGCTCAATCCGAACAGGATGTGGATTGCGCTGATTGCGTTGGCTGTCAGCACGGTGCTGAACGCTCTGTACTATGTGCCCGCCGTCATCGCAATATGGACGCCATCCGGGTTTATGCAGAGGAGAAAACACGAACCGGACTGGATGTTCGACGTGTCCGGCGCTGTACTTGGCGCGCTGGTCGTCTTTTTAGGGGTCGGCTGCATCGGCGTGATTGGCATCATTCAAAACGGGCTGTCGCTCTGGTCGTAGGAGTTGCAACACATGATACTTTTGCTTCTTTCCATACTGTTTCCACTTATTTTCGGCGTGTTCGTGCTATCGCGGCGCGGCGGACGCGTCGGTATACTTTCGCTTGCCGGCTGTGTTGTTTCGCTTTTGATCAACATCGCAGCGGTTTTATTCGCACACGGCGGCGTTTCGATGTATGTAGGGACATTTTTATTCGCTCTTGAACTGGACAGTCTTCCACGTATGCTGATGGCGCTTGCACCGGTATTGTTTTTGCTGACGTTCATTTTTTTGCTGGATACCGACCAAAGCGACGTGAACCGAGCGCGTCTCTTCGGGTTTTTCTTTTTGACGCTGGGCGCGTTGAACGCGGTGTATGCTTCGGCCAACCTTTTGACGTTTTACATGTTTTTCGAGATTGTCTCGCTGCTGTCGTTCCCGCTTGTGCTGCATGACGGCACGGAGCGTGCACGACGGGCGGCATTGATTTATATCGGCTTTTCTTTTACGGGGACGGCGCTTGTACTCGGCGGCATGAAACTAGCCGGAATGGAGTCGATTGAGGCGTTTACCGTCGGCGGCGTGACGTTAAGCGAACCGCACAACCAGCTTGCGTTCCTGCTGCTTGTGCTGGGCTTCGGCTGCAAGGCTGGGCTGTATCCGCTTTCGGCCTGGATGGTTCCGGCAAGCAACGAATCTCCGGTTTCGGTCGGTGCTCTGCTTTCCGGCGTAGTCGCGGTAATGGGCGTGCTCGGTATCGTCCGGGTATCCTATCAGGTGTTTGGTGTTTCGCTGCTTTCCGGGGGCTGGGCGCAAACAGTCTCCATTGCGCTTGCGTGCCTGACGGCGTTGATGGGCGCAATGCTTGCTTACAAGGAACCTGTGCTCAAAAAGCGGCTGGCATATTCGAGCATTTCGCAGCTTTCCTATGCTTTAATCGGGTTTTTAACATTTACGCAGATTGGCTTTATCGGCGGCGTACTGCAGGTATTTTTCCACGCGTGCGCAAAATCCGGCCTGTTTTTCAGTGCCGGGGCTGTGCAGGAGCAAACGGGTTTTCTGCGTGTTTCGGACTATAAGGGCGTCGGTCGCGACATGCCGCTGACGATGGGGTGCTTTACGCTGTTGTCGCTGTCCGTCATCGGACTGCCGCCGCTTGGTGGGTTCGCCGCGCTTTGGGAGCTTAGCCGTGGTGCGGCTGCATTGGGCGGTGCACTCGGTAGTCTGTGCGTCGCTGTTATGCTGCTCTCTTCGCTGCTGTCTGCCGGTACGTTCTTGCCGATTGCAGCAAATGCGTTCTTCCCGGGGAAAGATTTCTTTGCCTGCGTGAAAGGACCGCGTGTAATCGGCTGGCGTGTATTGATTCCGATTTTGATTCTGTCGGCCGCAGTGGTCGTACTCGGCGTATTCCCGGGTGTGTTCAGCGACCTGGGTGAGCAACTGTTCACGACGGTCAGCGGAGGTTTGTCATGATGAAGGTTTTGATTCTGGCCGCCGTTTTACTCCCGCTTCTCAGTGCACCGCTGTTTGTGTTGCGACATTTTCGCAGTACACGTGCGCTCAAGGCGCTGACCTATACCGTTGTGCTGGCTACGAGTGCAATGGTGCTTGCATTATGCGCGCTTTATAGTGGCAAGATGTGGAGTCTTGCAAATATAACAGGGCTTTTAACCATCGGATTGAATGTTGACGGCATGTCGCGCGTGTTCGGCTGCATTGTTGCGATCCTCTGGCCGATCACAACGCTGTATGCGTTTGATTATATGAAAGAGGATCACAAAAAACAGCGATTCTTCTCATTCTTCGTGCTTTCCTATGGTGCGGCGGTTGGCATTGCCTTTGCAGGGAATCTCGTTACGATGTACCTGTTTTACGAACTGCTGACACTGGCGACGCTGCCGCTGGTCATGCACAAGATGGACGACCGGGCAAGATACGCAGGGAAGCGGTACATGATTTATTCCATCGGTGGCGCCTCGATTGGGTTTATCGCGGTCGTGTTCACGGCCAGCTTTGGCGGATCGAACGCGGCGTTCACGTTGGAAGGCGTGCTGCATGCGTCGTTGATTGCCGGTCACGAACAACTGCTTCGCACGGTATTCACGCTTGCTTTTTTTGGCTTTGGCGTAAAGGCTGCGATCATGCCGATGAGCGGCTGGCTGCCGACGGCGTCCGTTGCGCCTACGCCGGTGACGGCGCTGCTGCACGCGGTTGCGGTGGTCAAGGCCGGCGCGTTTGCCTGCATACGATTGACATATTACACGTTTGGGACGGACTTATTGCGAGGGACGTTCGCACAGTATATCCCGATGGCGGCGGCGCTGTTTACCATCGTCTATGGCTCCGCACGCGCGCTGCGCGAAAACCATCTCAAGCGCCGGTTTGCATATTCGACCGTAAGCAATCTCTCTTACATCCTGCTTGGTGTAACGATGATGAGTGCGACGGGCCTGATGGCCAGTGCACAGCATATCATCAGTCATGCGTTTGTAAAGATTGCATTGTTTTTCTGCATCGGTGCGGTGCTTGAAAAGGAAGACAAGGAATACCTTGACGAAATCGAAGGTATCGGTCGACGCATGCCGGTTACGTTTGCCTGCTTCAGCGTCGCGTCACTCGCACTGGTCGGCATGCCGCCGCTTCCAATTTTCTTTTCAAAATGGGGAATCGGCGAAGCTGCAATTGAGCTTGCAACCGGTTGGGGATATGTTTCCGTCGCCGCACTGCTGATTTCAACGGTGCTGACCGCGCTTTATACGCTTGGTATCGTCACCCGCGCTTTTTTCCCACTGGGCAATCCGCAGGTTTCGTCGCGCAGGCGCACGGAGACACGCAGCATGACCATTGCGATCCTTCTGGTTACCGTTATGATGATATTGCTGGGGCTGTTTTCAGGAACGATCCATACAACGCTTGCAAAATGGCTGATTGGAGGCGCTGCATGATGACGCGTACCATTCTGATCTTTGTGATGATATTTTTACCGATTCTTGTCGCGCCTGTTGCCGGATTCTGGAACCGTCGCGAAAGCACGCGGGATATGATTATCGGCGTGGTTACGCTCGCCTGTGCGGCTGCTGCCGCCGTGATTGCCGCTTTCCCGACAACGATCACGCTGCTGGCGGATGGGATATACAAGGTTTCTTTCACATCCGAAGGGCTGCACGGCGTGCTGGCAACGCTTTGCTGCGGCGTTTTCTTCTTTTCGTCTATTGCAACGCGCACGTCGATTGCGGGTGAGCCGCGGCAGGGGCGTTATCAGGCGATTTTCCTGTTTATGCTCGGCTGCGCAAACGGTGTGTTTCTTTCCATGGACCTGCTGACGGCAGGCATGTTGCTGATCGCTTTTTCACTCGGCGTTTGCGCCATGCTGTTTCATCCGGAGACGGAGAAGGCGAAAAATACGGCAAACCTGTTTTTGACATTTGTCCTAATCGGGGGTGCCGTCATGATCTACGGCTTGATTGACTTGTATGCCCAGCTTGGTTCGCTGACGGACACTGCGCTTCGAATCGCCTCCGCCAATCTTAGCGTTCGCATGTTTATGGACGGCATCTGTATTTTCCTTGGTTATGCGGTGCTTGCTGGGCTGTATCCCCTGCACGTTTGGATGCCGAAGGTATACACAAAGGTCCCTGCATCCGTTCTGCCGCTGCTTTGCGGTGTTGTGTGCGTCGCCGGGCTCTTCGGAATCGTCATGCTCTCTACAAGCCTGTTTTCCGGCAGCGTTGCGTTTGCGGTCGTGCTGTTTGTGATTGGCACGGCGACACTGCTTTTAGGCGCGGTGTTCTCACTGGTTTCGTCAAACCTGCTGCGGGTGCTGTCCTACATCGCACTTTCGCAGATCGGTATGATCGTAGTCAGCCTGTCGGTTGCCGTTGCACAAGGATCGGTTTCCTTTGCAGCGGGCGGCGCATTGGTACATATCGTCAATCTTGCGTTTGGCATGAGCTCGCTTCTGCTTGCGGGCGGAATATTCCTGCACGTGCGTGGGGATGCAACGCTCAACAAACTCCGCGGATCAGGACGGGGGAATATTGCGCTCGGCGCTTGCTTTGTTCTTGGCGCGCTGAGTGTCAGCGGCATACCGTTGACGGCGGGCTATCTTTCGATTAGCATGATGCATCAGGGCGTATCGGAAGGAATGACGGCGATAAGCGGCGGATTTGCAAAAGTGTTGCCGCTTGCCAGATGGTTGATTATCGGCGTCGGCGCGTTTACGTTTGCAAACATGATGAAATTGTTCCTTTGGCTGTTTATCGATCCGCCGATCGAAGAGGACACACCGCGCGTATGCTGCAGCAAACAATCGCTTGCGGCGGTTGCACTGCCTGCGGTACCACTGATTCTAATCGGTCTTGCACCGCAAAAAGCAGCGGTGAGGGTTTTGAACCACTTGATCGCAGGGCTTGGCGGTAACGCAGTCTCCATGACGTTCTTTACACCGGAATTGCTGAGAAACGCAATGGTTTCGGCGATTATCGGTGCAGCGATTTATGTTGCGATCGGTTGGTGGCTGATGACGAACCGGCAGGGTTTCTTTCACGAGCTGACACACACGGTTACGCTTGAAAAGCATGCCTATCGGCCCGGGTTCCGTTTTCTCATATTCGCAAGCACGCTGATTTTGCGGGTTTTATATTCAATTCCCGAGTGGTTTGTTGCCGCGTGTGAATACGTGCTGAATTTCGGCACATCAAAGCGCACGCATTTTGGTCGGGACGACCACTTTGCGCTATATTCGAAGAAATATTTTCGTGTCAATCCGATTCGACAGATGCTTGCTTACGAACTGCTGCTCTTCGGGCTCGGCGTTGTCGTTGCGCTGTTATACCTTTTGATGGGTTAGATGAAATAAAACTTAGAAACACGTACTGCCGTAATATCGTTTTAGTACCCGCATTGCACGGAGGGTGAGCCATTTGCTTGGTTCGCCTTTTTGTTCGACAGGGATCAGCAGGCGAATTGTGTTTTGCACATTCTCCATGGCCCATCGACCCGATTCGTCCTGCTTGGACACGACGAGTTTCAGCGCGTCGTCCATTCGACTGTCTCGAACGCCGAGAGCGGTCAGGATATCCAAAATCTCCAGCGCATCGGTTTGATACATCAGCGGAAAGCTGAATTTCAGCCAGCCGGGCTTCGAAACGCGGCTAAGGTCATGGCTACGCTTGTAAATATGGTGTATCAGAATAAATTCGACGGCTTTTTCAATTGTGTCGTTTACAGCATTGGTTCGCTGGTTCTGCGGTATGGCGCTCAGTGCCTTGAGTGTTTTTACGATGCCCATATGGCAGGTGTGCTTACCCCAGCAGACTTCGTATCGGTCGTACGGCGCTGCTTGCGGATCTGTTTCCACGCCGTCGTTAAAGCGCATATAAGTCGTGATCCAGTCGATGCCTCTTTGCAGGCGCGGGTCGCTGAGATATCCAAAGTGAATGAGACTCCAAACCATGTTGCCCGTCAGGCAGGGGATTACCTCGCTGATTCTGCCACCGCCTGTCTTTGCGGCTGTGTGCATGGCAAATCCGCCGTCGCTGGTTTCGCGCGAAGCGCTGAGCAAATATTCGCATTGTGTCTTGATCTCGGGTGAAGCTTCGGCGCCAAGCTCCGCAAGCACAATCAGCGACCAAACCAGCCCCTTATACTTGTTTGTATAAAACTTCGGATAATCGTTTTTATAGTCGGGTTGGCTTTGCTTGTTTAGGATAGCAGGAACCATCCCGGATTCCATGATGCTGCGTTTTGTCGCAAGCATGTCCGCGTCGTCCTGTGTACAATCGAGAATATCCAAAAGTGTGAAATAGCGTACGGACGGGTTCTCTTTCTCCAGAAGCCAGTCGGTCGGGTCGGCATTCAGCAATGATCTCCAATCGCTCATATGCATTCTCCTTTATAAAGGATGATGGTTTTGTAAAGACGCGAGTTGTATCAATTGAATGTGCTTCGTAAATTATATCATGAACCGAAAAGCAAAATAAAACCGCCCGTAAATGGACGGCTTTGAAACAACTGTTTAACTGAACGCGTGCGGCTGCGCGTCGCTCGGCATACGCCAGTCTCCACGCGGAGAAAGCGCAACATTGCCGATGCGCGGGCCGTCCGGCAGGCAGGAGCGTTTGAACTGTTGCGAGAAGAAGCGGCGGATGAACAGTGCATACCAGCGGGAGATGGTGTCGTCGCTGTAATCGCCGTCGAACGCATAGCATGCAAGACGAATGATTTTATCCTTGGTCGCACCGCGGCGCAGCAGATGATAGAGGAAGAAATCGTGCAGTTCATACGGCCCGATCAAATCCTCGGTTACTTGCGAAATTTCGCCATCCTTGGTTGGCAGAAGTTCCGGACTGACAGGCGTTGCGACGATGTCGACCAAAACGTCGCGCAGCATAGGCTCGGACTGATCTGCAATGTAACGGAGTATTGCGCGGATTGCGGTCTTCGGAACGTCTGCATTCACGCCGTACATGGACATATGGTCGCCGTTATAGGTTGCAAAGCCAAGTGCAAGCTCGCTTAAATCGCCGGTGCCGATGACCATGCCGCCGTGCATGTTCGCAAGGTCCATGAGCACCTGTGTGCGTTCACGCGCCTGTGCGTTTTCATAGGCCGCGTCGAGTGCGCTCCCGGAATGCCCGATGTCGGAGAGGTGCTGGTTGACGCTGTCACCGATATTGATGGTGGTTAGCGGCACGCCGAGCGCTTCACAAAGAATTTCCGCGTTACCGCGCGTCCGGTTGGACGTGCCGAAACACGGCATTGTCACCGCAAGGATATCGCTCGCCGGTCGGTCGAGTAATTCAAGAGCGCGCTTGCAGATGATCAGCGCGAGCGTGGAATCCACACCGCCGGAGATGCCGAGGATGAGACGTTTAGCGTTGATGTGTTTTACGCGCTGTTTCAGACCGTTGCTTTGTATGGCGAGTACCTGTTCAAAGCGTTCCGCACAGAGTGCGGCGTCGTCCGGGACGAACGGCGTTTTCCAGACGATGCGCGTAAGCTCGGTCTTCTCAACTTTCATGGAGAATGGAACACGCAGGATGCCTTCGTTGGAGAAGAGCTTCCTTGCAAAGCGGCGTCGTTCGCGCGAGAGGAACTCGACGTCTATTTCGCTGGAACAATATCCACTCGTAAACGGCTTTGCCTCCGCCAGGAACACTCCGTTTTCACAGACCATATCGTGCCCTGAGAAGACTACGTCGGTCGTGCTTTCGCCGTCTCCGGCGCTGCAAAAGACGTATGCGGAGTTGGTACGCGCGCTTTGCGACTGCACCAGCATACGACGGTATGCGCTCTTGTTGACGGCTTCGTCGCTGGCGCTGAGGTTGCAGATGATACTTGCGCCGCAGTCGGCAAGACGTGTGGACGGCGGTTCGGCTGCCCAGAGGTCTTCGCAGATTTCAATACCGACGGCCAGCTTTGGCATCTCTTTACAGCAAAAGATCATCTTTGTACCGAACGGGACGGTTTGCCCGAACAGTTCCAGTTCTTCCATGGTTTCCATGGCGGGCGTATAGGTTCGCTTTTCGTAAAATTCACTGTAGTTTGTGAGATGTGTTTTGGGAACGACGCCCAGAACGCGGCCGTTTTGCAGCATTGCCGCGCAGTTATACAAAAGATGACCGTAGACGATCGGGACGCCAACGGCGACGAGCATGTCGCTGCCTTTGGTAGCGGTTGTGACACGCTCCAGCGCGCGCAGTGCGGCGTCCGTAAGCGCGGAACTAAGAATCAAATCACCGCAGGTATAGCCTGCAATGGTAAGCTCCGGCAGGACAAGTACTTTTACGCCTTCCGCATTTGCGCGCTGAATCACCTTGATGATCGCATCCGCATTGTATTCGCAGTTGGCGACTTGTATGGAAGGCGTTCCAGCCGCAACCTTGATAAATCCGTCTTTCATAAAAAACGTTCTTCTCCGATCATTTCATTCAATCTCTGTCTGAACTCATTTTATGCAATGCGGCATGTTCTGTCAATTCTGCGCGACGACATATGAAAACACGAAAATGTTTGTTAAACCAAATATATTTGTATGCTATAATAGCGAAAAATACCATTGCGCGTGAAATGTTTTTTTGCGACGCGCAGAGAACACAAGGAGAACAACATGCTCACGATCGAACATCTGGTCAAATCGTACGGTGGAAACGTCAAAGCGGTGGACGATTTGTCCATACATGTATACCCCGGCGACATCTATGGATTCATCGGACACAATGGAGCGGGCAAAACAACGACGCTGCGTGCCATCGCGGGAATTCTGTCCTGTGACAGCGGGAATATCCGCATCAACGGGCGGAGCATTTCGGACGATCCGATCGGCTGCAAGCGGGATATGGCATACATTCCGGACAATCCGGACCTCTACGAACACCTGACCGGGATTCAATATTTTAATTTTGTTGCGGATATCTACGGTGTGAGTGGAGCGGATCGAGACACACGCATCAAACGATATGCAGACGCTTTTGAAATGACACCGCGGCTCAACGACCTGATCGGCTCATGCTCACACGGCATGAAGCAGAAGATTGCCGTTATTTCCGCGCTTATCCATGCACCAAAGCTGTTGCTGCTGGACGAGCCGTTTGTCGGTCTGGACCCGAAAGCCTCGCATACACTGAAAGGCTTTATGAAAGAACTATGCGAACAGGGCAGTGCGATTTTCTTTTCCACACACGTGCTGGAAGTGGCTGAGAAGCTCTGCAACAAAATCGCCATCATCAAACAGGGCAAGTTGATTGCCGCGGGCGACATGGATACCGTAAAGGGAGACGAATCCCTTGAGACACTGTTTTTGGAGTTGACCGACAATGCGTGAATACTGGATTCTATCAAAACTACAGCTTAGCTCGTTATTCGGCATCAATAAAATTCGACACATGAAGAACTCGCCGGACAAAAAACAGGCAAAACGCAGCGCATACAGCCTTCTGGCAACGGCATTTGCACTTGCATATTTTTCTGTCTTTTATAGCTTGGAACTGGCGAACGCGTTTGCGCAGATTGGCATGCTGCCGACGCTTCTGGGCTTGATGGCTTTTGCGTGCACGGCGCTGTTGATTGTGTTTTCGATATTTGAAACCAAGGGTGTTCTGTTCGGCTTTGGGGATTACGATATCGTTATGAGCTGGCCTGTGAGTGTGCATGCCGTTGCCGCGAGCCGCGTGACCAGCATGTATGCGTATAATTTTGTCTACGCGGCGCTGCTGCTGATTCCGGCGGGGGTGATCTATGCCGGAATGGCGCACCCGCAATGGTGGTATTACCCGCTGTTTGTGCTGATGATGTTGCTGATTCCCGCACTTCCGACTATTGTCGGCGCCATACTGGGAACAATATTGACCGTTGCGACCGCCAGAATGAAAAAACGCAACCTCGTGAACATTCTCGGACAAATGGCGCTGGTGTTGTTGATCATGGTCTTTTCGTTCCGTATGAATACGACTATGACGGATGCTTCGAGCATTCAGGGAAGCGCAAACACCATGCAAACGCTTGTCGAGCAGGCATATCCGCCCGCCATGTGGTTTCAAAACGCACTGACCACCGGGTCGATGCTGGATTTGATTGGTATGATCGTAATTTTTGTGATATCGGTTTCACTGCTGTTGCTGTTTATCGGCAAAAACTTTGTTGAGATCAATTCAAGAATCAAGAGCACGCCGACCGGCGAAACGTTCGTCATGCGTTCTCAGGTGCGATCGGGCAGGGTGAAGGCGCTGTTTCGCAACGAGGCAAAGCGGTATTTTGGATCGAGTGTGTATGTCGTGAACACGGCGTTCAGCTATGTTATGCTGCTCGCAGCGGGTATTTTCTGCATTGTAAAGCAGGATATGATCGCCGAGGCACTCAATATGCCGGAGCTTGATTTTGCACGTTCACTGATTCCATTTGCGCTCGGCTGGATCGTTTCCATGGGCACGACGACTGCCAGCTCGATCTCTATGGAAGGAAAGACCTTATGGATCGTAAAGGGCATGCCGGTGTCCGCACGCGATTGGCTGACGGGAAAGCTTATGGTCTCTCTTTTGCTGGCGGTTCCAAGTATTTTGATCAGTAGCACAATGGTATCCATTGCAACAAAAGCGAGTGCGACCGGATGGTTCTGGATGTACGCCGTCCCGCTGTCGTATGCCGTAGCGTTCGGCGTATTCGGCCTGTGGCTCAACATCCGCATGCCAAAGCTGGACTGGCAGGGAGAAGCCGAGGTTGTAAAGCAAAGCGCGGCAACGATGATTTGTGTGTTCACCGGTATGGGCGCGACGTTGGTGCCCGCTATAGTGGCCGGAATAACACACAGCGTGTGGGTGCAGGCGATAACGGTCATCGTTTTACTTGCGTTGACGCTTGGGATGTGGCGTTCGCTCACCAAAAACGGCGAGCACAGATTGTTGCAATTAAATTAGAGCGTGTTTCTAAAATTACAAAAGCGCATTTCCGCTGCCTCAACTGGCATATTTTTGTTGAAAAGCCTCGCCGAAGCACCACTGTGCCTGCGTTTTCCGCCTCAATCTGCAAGGAGATTCAGCAAAACTGCATCTTTCAGACTTTAGAAACACACTTTAGCCGAATTCAAATAAAAGGGCCCGCGAAAGCGGGCCTTTTTTGGTTTGTAAGGATATTATTCGCGTTCCCAGCCGTCGCTGATTGCTTCCAGCTGACTTGTGACGCTGCGAATTTCACGGTTGCTGCGTCCTTTGCTGTTTTTGATAAGATTTGAAAGCCGCTCCAACGCCTCGAGCAATTTTCCATACGGGGAAACTTTCTCTGTCGCGGCAGGTTTTTCACCCTTGCGGATTTCAACCGGCTGTTTTTCAATAACGTACTCATTGGCAATCAAGTCATAAACCGATCCGCTGTACGGTGATGTGGCGGGCAGACCGAATTCACTCTTAAGGCGTTCGGTAAACAGATCGCAAACGTCGCTTTCGCCGTGATTGACGAACACCCGTCTCGGCTTGGGCGAAAAATGTGTTGCCCATTTGATAAGAAGGTTGGAGTCGCCGTGTCCGCTGATGCCCGGCAGTTGCTTGATTTCCGCCTTGACACGGATGGTTTCACCGAAGAGCTTGACCTTCTCAGCGCCTTCGATCAGCGCGCGGCCGAGCGTACCGTAAGCCTGAAAACCGACGAAGAGAATCGTGTTGTTCTCGTTCCAAAGTCCATGCTTGAGATGGTGCTTGATGCGGCCAGCCGTGCACATGCCGCTGGCGGAAAGGATGACCTTGCTGCGCTTGTCAAAGTTGATAGCCTTCGAATCCTCGCTGGTTTCGGAAATAACAAGACCGTCGAACGACAGCGGGTTGATTCCGGCTTCCACAAAGGATTTTGCTTCTGCATCGTAACAAAAGTCTTCGTTTTCAATATAAATGCGTGTCGCTGCGTTTGCAAGCGGACTGTCGACGAAGACGGGGAAGCCGTTGTGTCCGTGGACGAGACCCTCGTCTTTGATGCGGCGCAGGAAATAGAGCAGCTCCTGCGTGCGCCCGACGGCAAACGACGGAATGATGACGCTGCCGCCGCGGTCAAATGTGCGCTGGAGGACGTCTGCAAGCGCAGTTGCATAATCCGGCGGCGCTTCGTGAACGCGATCACCATACGTAGACTCGATCATGAAATAATCCGCTTCGTCGATCAAGGAAGGATCGCGAATCAATGGTTGATTGATATTACCAAGGTCGCCGGAGAAGACCATCTTGCGGGACGCACCGTCTTCCGTCATCCAAACTTCGATGGACGAGGAACCGAGCAGATGACCCGCGTCCGTGAATTGCACGTCGACGCCGTCAAACAGAGTAAAGCGTTCGCTGTAGCGATGCGGAACAAACTGTTTGAGGACATTCTCGGCATCCTTCATGGAGTAAAGCGGCTCAAATGGATCGTCGCCGCTGCGTTTGCCTTTACGGTTGCGCCATTCCGCCTCAAACTCTTGAATGTGCGCACTGTCGCGCAGCATGATATTGCAAAGATTGCAGGTTGCTTTGGTTGCGTGAACTTCGCCACGGAATCCGTTTTTATATAGCAGTGGCATCAAGCCGGAATGATCGATGTGCGCATGCGTCAACAATACGGCGTCGATTTCGGATGGCGAAACCGGCAAATCGGCATTTACATAAAAGTTTTTACCCTGCTCCATGCCGTAGTCGACTAAAATGCGTTTCCCGCAGGCTTCCAAATAGCTGCAGCTTCCCGTTACTTCGTGGTCGGCGCCAATAAAGGTCAGTTTCATTTCTTTCTGCATTCTCCGTTCTGTGGTTTCTGTTATTCTATCCAAATTTATATGCCAAATTGTGCGGCACTTTAACCGATCGGGTATGCTTCGGCCGCGAGCAAAATTCCATCGTGAATATACGTGTTCTCATAATCTCCGGTGAAGAATTTCTGCCCTATGCCCAGCGCAAATACCGGAACGTCCAGTGCAGTGTGCGACCCGGAGCCAAACACCAACCCGGCACGCTGCGCAACCAAATTGGCGCAAGCGCAGGTCATCGGCTCGTAAACGCCATACTCCTCGTCGGCTTTACTGGCGGAGAGGTCGCCTTTCAACGTGTGCCTGTAGGCGGTTTCAAGATAAGCCGTTTCCTCTTCGGTCAGCGCATCGAGACCGAACACACCGGCGAACAAAGGCAGCGCTTCTTCAAACGGCGTTTGATAGGAGATGCATTCTGCAACGAGCGTATCGTCGCATTCGTCGCAAGAGATCGTCTGTTTCAGTAAAGCGGAGCGGTCTCCGTCCGTAAACGAAATCTTACCGGTTTCGTGATCGCCGGTTACAAGGATCAGCGTTTCGTAAGGATGCGCATTGTAAAAGGCGATTGCCGCCGAAACGGCCTGATCGAAATCAAGTAATTCGGCAACGAACGAAGCCGCATCGTTATAGTGGCAGAAATAATCGATTCGTCCGCCCTCAACCATCATGAAAAACCCGCTTGGCTGGGTGAGGCTGTCGATGGCGAGCGACGTGCAGCTCGCAAGCCAGCCGATGCGTTTTCCGCCGTCAATGGCGGGTAAAACACCATAGTCTCCAAAGATCAGATCGGAAGAGACGATCAGCCGCGCGCTTGTATCCGCTGTAACATCGTATGGAGAATGTACGAGCGTATAGCCGTTTTCCAACGCGGGCTCGTCCGCGTTCGGTGTATCGTGGAACCCGCCGCCAGCAAAAAAGTCGAATCCGCTGGCAAACAGATCGTCCGCAATAAGCGAATAGCTGCGGCGTGAATTCACATGCGCATAAAATCCTGCAGGCGTTGCATGATCGAGTGCAACGGTCGTCAAAATACCGATCTTCCGGCCTTCATCACGGAATTCTTCTGCAAAGTTAGTCAGTCGGTTTTCGTTCTTATCCAAACCCAGATAACCGCTTTTGGTTTTTGATCCGGAAGAGATAGCGGTTGCGGCGGCAGCGGAATCGGTAACATTGCCGTCAACGTCGTTTGTGTGCGCATATCCGCACACAGGGAAATCCACAAAGCTAAGCGGCTCGCGGCCAACGGCGGCGAGTGCGTCGCTTGCCGCCTGTATCTGCGGTGTGCTCATCCCGTCGCCGATAAGCAAAAAGATATACCGCAGCTGCGGTTCGGGTTCGGGCGTTTCCGTCGGCTCCGCGGTCGGCAATACGGTTACTGCAGAAATGACAAACGGTTCTGGTGAATCGGTAACAACGGCGGTTGTATCCGCCGTTGGGGCGCACCCGAACACGGCGGTGGCCATCAGCGCCAAAAACAGAATGTAAATTCTATTAAGAGAATTTTTTCTCAACATAAATCATTCTAGCACGATTTCACGACGCATACAACTGGACGCAAACGCGATGCAATGGTAAGATATTGCCAACCAGACAGACGATTCCGGCGATGAAACGCCGGTCGTGGGAAGGGTAAAAAACTGACAGTTATGGCACAAAAACGACCGTTCATCCTGGCGTGTATCGCCGGTTTTCTAGTTTTAATATTGTGCACGAGCGCTTGTGTGACCCCTGCGGCCAACCTGCCGACGGCGCCAACTGCTGAAACCACCGTAACGCCGCTGCAAACCGTTACCCCCGATCCAACGGCAACGTCGGAACCGACGCCGACGAAAGAACCCGAACCAACACCGTTTTCTGTTGCATGGATGTCTGACACGCAGGAATACGCGGCAAACAATAACGACGTATTCTGCGCCATGACGCAATGGATCGCGGATACCGCCGAAGAACGCAACACGCTCTTGACGATTCATACGGGCGACATCATTCGCAGTGTCGATTACGCATACCAGATCGACAACATGATCGAAGCGTTTTCAAACCTTCCCGAAAACATGATGGTCGTCACCGTTGCGGGAAATCATGATCACGTAGCATACGGAAATGAATTTACGCCGTATTTATGGAGCCGGCCGGACACAAATGTTGAAGAAATAAATTCGATTTACGACGGGTTTGTTTACTATATGACGTTTGAGGCGGCGGATGTGCGTTTCTTGGTCATTTCCGTTTCATATGGCTTCGAGTTGCTGTCCCGGGACTGGGTCAATCAAATTTGCGCGCAATATAGCGATCATTATGCAATTCTATGCCTGCACAGCTACCTGACCAAGAGCGATTACTCGACGGTGGGTACACGATACATTAAAGACGTTGTTGAGCCGTCGCCAAATATCCGTCTTGTGCTTTGCGGGCATATCCACGGGGTTGCATACATGCCGGAGGCGATTGACGACGACGGAGACGGACTGCCGGACCGTACGGTGCACCAAATGCTTTTCAACATGCAGGAAAATTCGGACGACGGCCTTGGTTTCATGCGGACGCTGAGTTTTGATACACAGGCCGATACGATCGGCGTATATACCTATTCTCCTTATTTGGATGTGGAAGGGTACGACGGAAAATCGAACGACGGCTTTGGCACGGATCACACGTTGGAAAACGCCGGGTTAAGTGAATTTCGCGTTCATTCCAATGAATAGGGGAAAACCTTTTAATACAAACCGACTAATCACATGGAGGAACCCTATATGAGTTCATCAAACAGGCCGGGCGGTCGAACAAAGCGCACCGTCAGCGGCGGAGGAAACGTAAAACGACGCGGAAGCGGCCTTGGAACGGGAAGCGTCGGAGGTGGATCGCGCGGCGGTTCTTCTTCCGGCGGATCGACTGGCGGAACGCGAGGTTCGTCCGGCGGCGGATTGATTGCAATCTTGCTTATGTTGTTGATTGGCGGCGCAAACAACAACGGCTCCAACAAGCGCGGCTGTCTGGGACGGCTGTTGATCCTTGCTTTGATCGTCGTCGGTGCCGTACTGCTGCTGAATTATTGTTCCGGCACGTCGGTCGGCGATCTGCTGGGCGATTTGACGAGCGATTATACGACCGTCGAAAGCCAGTCCGGCACGGATGATACAGGCACGTCCGATGCCGTGAGTTCCACTCTGGAATCTTTGTTGGGTTCATATGGCTCGACCAGCGGACAGATCAGCGCGGTTTCGGGTACGGACGCGGTCTATTCGGCACACGAACCGGACCGCACGGTGGCTTCCGCCGCGCGCGATAAATACGTAAACACGGAAGACGCAGAGACCGTGACCGTCATGGTGTACATTTGCGGGGCCGATCTGGAATCCAAGAGCGGCATGGCAACAAAGGACCTTGAGGAAATGGTCAGCGCATCCCTAAACGACAACATTCGCGTGATCGTTGAGACCGGCGGCGCTTCCTACTGGCACAACAGCGTCGTCAAGAGTGGCACAAGCCAACGCTTCCGCGTAAAGCAGGGCGGTTTGCAAACGCTCGACAGCAACGTTGGGAAACGTTCCATGGTGGAGCCGGACACACTGTCCGACTTCATCCAATACTGCAAGTCAGACTTCCCGGCCGATCGCTATATGCTCATCATGTGGGATCACGGCGGCGGCTCTTTGACGGGGTACGGCTATGACGAACTGTATCCGAGCGGTTCGATGAGCCTGGATGAATTCAACGAAGCGCTTAAAGACGGCGGATGTACGTTTGATTTTATCGGCTTTGACGCATGTCTCATGGCGACTATGGAGACCGCGCTTGTATCCGAGCAGTATGCGGACTATCTCATCGCATCCGAGGCGACGGAGCCCGGCACCGGCTGGTACTATACGAACTGGCTGTCCGAACTGTCCGCCGACCCGTCGTTGCCGACACTTGACGTTGGCAAAACGTTGATCGATGATTTTGTGAAATACAGTGGATCATCCAGCCAGACGACGCTTTCACTGATCGATCTTGCGGAGCTTTCCGGCACTGTGCCGTCTGCGTTTACGTCGTTTGCAACGTCCACGAGCGAGCTGATTGAAAACGACGAATATTCGGAAGTCGCGCGCGCGCGCAGCGGTTCACGAGATTTTTCGACAAGCACGAGGATCAACCAGATCGACCTGATCCACTTTGCGGAAAATCTGGACACGATCGAATCAAACGCGCTGGCCGACGCGCTGCGCGGCTGCGTGAAATACAACCGCAATTCGTCGAATATTTCGCACGCAAACGGCGTTTCGATCTATTTTCCGTATCAATCACTGAGCAAGGTGAGTTCGGCAATCAAGACCTACGATGCAATCGGGATGGACGAGAGCTACTCAAAGTGCATCAAGAGCTTTGCGTCTGTTGCTGCGGGTGGACAGGTGACGAGCGGATCGAGCCAGAGCGCGCTCGGCACGCTGCTTGGAGACAACAGCGGCAGCCTGCTTGGCACGCTGCTTGGCGGCACGACGTCCAGCGCAGACACAGCAAACAGCACGACGGAGACGGTGACGGAACTACTCGACCTGTTTTTAAGCAACCGCAGTGTCGTGACCGGCGATAAGGACTCCAGTTGGGTGGACGAATCGCTGGTTCGCGGATTTACGGATATGTACCAGTCGACAAACGCGGGGTTTGCCAACCTGATGATCACCTATAAAGGCGATACGCCGACGCTTGTGATGCGTGAGGAACAGTGGAGCGCGGTGGTCACGCTGGAGCAGAACGTTTATGTTGACGACGGGGGAGGATATATCGACCTCGGTCTAGACAACGTCGCCGACTATGACGCGGACAACGACCTCATTATGGATTACGATGGTACATGGCTTTCGCTCAACGGGCAAATCGTTGCATATTATCTTGTGAGCGAAGATCAGGTAAATGATGCGTATACCATCATTGGACGCGTTCCGGCAATGCTTAACGATGAGCGCGTGAATATCATCCTCGTATTCACAAGCGACGCCCCGTATGGATACGTCGCCGGCGCACAGGCTGATTATGAGGCGGCGAGCGACACAATCATGAAAGGCCTTGTCGAAATCGAGGCGGGCGACACAGTTGACTTTTTGTGCGACTACTACAACTATGACGGAACGTACTCCGATACGTATTATCTAGGCAAACAGATGACCGCAACGGACGAATGGGTGATCGGCAATGCGCCGCTTGGCGATGGCGTCGACTGGCAGATGTGCTACCGCATCACCGATTTGTACGGTGGACAGTACTGGACGCCAACGGTGCGTAACTACTGACGATTTGGCACATTGGTCAGAGATGAAACAAAAAAACTGGCTGCGTGCGTTTTGGATCAATCGTCAAAACGTAAATACTCATAAAAGTGGTATATGTGGTATAATAACAAATAAAGGAGGTTGAAACGATGGAACATTCACTTCAGAAACTTAGACGCTTTAATCTCACTATGGGGGCATTCCATTTCATTCAAGGCTGCATCATGTTGTTTCTGGCTACAAGCGTCATACAGACGATTGCGGAATTTCAACCGACGATTACACAGAACTATCTAACGTTTAATGTAGCGACACAATCTCTTGAATCCGCAAGCAAGCCGTTATTCGAACTGCCATTTGGCATTCTGGTCGCTTCATTCCTGCTTATTTCCGCATTGGCACACGCAATTATCTATTTCAGCGGCGAAACATACCTAAACGGCATCCGACAAGGGATCAACAAATTCCGTTGGTTTGAGTATGCGGTCAGTTCATCAATCATGATCGTACTGATCAGTACATTGTTCGGCATTTATGACATTGCATCGCTCGTTTTGATATTTGTGGTCAATGCTTCCATGAACTTCTTTGGACTCGTTATGGAGCAACTAAATATGGGTGCGGAGAAGAAAAACGTGAAATGGGGACCGTTTGTATGGGGTTCTATTGCGGGGCTCGCTCCATGGGCGGCAATTTTACTGTATATGTTTGGCACGGGCAATTTCGACATGGTTCCTTGGTTTGTCTGGGCGATTGTCGGAACGTACTTCTTTGCGTTCAACACGTTCCCGATCAACATGATCCTGCAATACAAGAGTGTTGGAAAGTGGAACGATTATGTCTATGGTGAACGCACGTATATCGTGCTCAGCCTTGTTGCAAAATCCGCGTTGGCCTGGCTGGTGCTGTTTGGTGCAATGCAGCCGTAACTTATAATGATTTTCCATTTAAAAGAGCCGCCAAATGGCGGCTCTTTTATCTGTTGAGAAAAGCTTTTAGAGGTTCATAATAGTTGCCATTTGGCGATTTTTCAAAACGGCGTTTATGTTATAATAATTTCGTCTCTGCTTCGAAGCGGGTCCATACGGCGGGCATCTTCTGCCGAACGAACACGGATAGCGCGTTTACCTTGGTGCTGTCGCTTGCCTCGCGGAGGTCTTCGAGTATCTTGCCGTACCAGCAGGACTGCGCCTCCGGCGTAAGTGAATCGTAACGCTGTACGATCAGCTTGTTTTCACGTTCGCGTGCGAGGAACCAGGCGTACAAATCCTCAATTTCCTCCATGTGCGCGACGGGGACTGCGGCCGAAGAAAGTCGTGCGTTCGGGTTGGACGGAAAGCGCAGCAGCGTTTCCTCCGGTAACTCGCATGTATAGAGGTAGCCGCGCTTGCCCGCATATGCTTCTTCAAACGCACCGGTGTAGAGTTCCGTATAGATAATCTTTCCGGTGGAATCGTATCCGTAAGGGTACCAGTAATACGGGCGTTCAACAATTTTTGCGGCATGAAAACATGCGGCGGTTTCATTTGTGGAAAAGTAGACGTACGGCTTACCGTGATCGGCGACAAAAGGTTGCAGTGTTTGCAGGTTGCCGATGGAAGAACCGTGGTACAAAAGCATCCGATCTGTCCTCCCTGTTGAAATGAAAAGTATGATTCCGGTGTGCAGTTTTGACAAAGAACAAAAAATCCCCAACACATTTATTTTACCACGCATTGATCGGATGATGAAGGGAATTGCATTTTTTCACGCAAAAAATCCGCTATTTTGCCGCATTTCGGGTGTATTACGGCGACTTTTGCCTACTTGAGAAAATGAAATTTCAGAAGCCCGTAAAAAACGCAAACTTGCTACGAAAAATTCAAATTTTGACTGCTGTATACAGATTGGTATATGCTATAATAAGATCAATAGGCATGAGAGGATTTATGAAGATAAAAGTACGAAAACTGGACGGCCTGCCGATCGAAGGACCGGTTTTGGACGACGAAGGACGGCGTAAACAGCGTGAGCTGTCCGAGCTCGCCGTGAAAGCGTACGAAGAGTCCGGTAAATTAACCGGCGGCACGTTAAACGAAAAAGTTACAGCGTATGAAACCGACATTGCCGAACATGTAATCGATGAATAGGCGGTTGTTTTAGTACGGTTTCGATACGTTTATTTTGTTTATAATCTGATCCCGACCAAGACCAGCGGCGTGACAAGAGCGAAGAGGAAAGGAGATCCGAAGGTTTGTCATATAACAGCATTACGAGAGCGCTTGCAAGCGGCTTCTCGCAGATCTCCATTTTAGATCTACTGGACATTGCGATCATTGCAATCCTGATCTACAAGCTCATCGTCTGGACAAAAGAGACCCGTGCATATGAGGTTTTAAAGGGCATCGGGCTGTTGTTTTTGTGCTCCATCGCCAGTCAGCTTCTTTCTTTGACGACGTTGAGCTGGCTGTTGGATTCCATTTTAACGTCCGGCTCGATCATCATCGTAATCTTCATTCTGTTCCAACCGGAAATTCGCCGGGTGCTGGAGAAACTTGGACGCAGCGGCAAGCGGCTTGGCAAAGCCTGGTTCGACGCTTCTACGATGAAAAGCAACGCCCTTGTGCATGACATGCATGTGACGATCCTGTCGCTGTCCCACAGGCGGGTCGGCGCACTGATCGTATTTGAACAAAAGACCGGCCTTGGCGATATCATTGCAACCGGCACGCGTATTGACGGCATTCTTTCCGGCGCGCTGGTTGAAAACATTTTTGAACCGAATACACCGTTGCATGACGGCGCGGTGATCGTTCGCGGAGCGACACTGATTGCCGCAGGGTGTTTTTTGCCGCTGTCGGACGATCTTTCCGTTTCCCGCGAGCTTGGAACCCGACACCGCGCAGCGCTTGGCGTTTCTTCGGTTTCGGACAGCGTGACCATCATCGTTTCGGAGGAAACGGGCGCCATTTCCATTGCACGCGACGGCAAACTTGTTCGCTATATCGACTCCAAAGCGCTGCACAATACGCTGGAGAGTCTGTTCTTACAACCCGGCACGGCAAGCGCGTTCAGCTGGGTAAAACGCAAACCTACGGAGGGATCGCATGAGAATTCCTAAAGCAAACAAGGCCGCGATCCTTGCGGGACTAAAGAACTTTTTCACAAAAAACCTTGCGCTGAAAATAATAGCGCTGGTTTTTGCTATGCTGCTTTGGGGATATGTTCTGACGGACCAAAAGCCGGTGCGAACGAAAATTGTACCGGAGGTCTCGACGAGTTTTGACGGCGAAGCCGAATTGATTGCACAGGGATTTTGCGTTCGTGGCAGCAGGGAGGAAATTCTGCAGGATGTTTCCGTAACCGTGAGCGCTCAGATTACAAACTACGCGTATATCAGCGCAAGTTCCATTAATGCAACCATAAGCCTGAAAAACATCAGCGAAGCGCGCGAATATGAAATACCGATCCAAGCGATGGTCAGCTCGGCGCTGGGGGTCGTACAGTCTGTTTCGCCGTCCACAGTATCGGTTGAAATCGACTCGCTGGTTACAAAAACCATTCCTGTCACAACGTCGTTTGCCGGAGAGCTACCGGACGGTTACTGGGCAGATATGGACGCCATTTCAACGACGACACGACTGGACATTACCGGCCCTAAAACGGATATCTCTACGATTACGCACGGAGAGTGTGTGGTCGATTTAACGGATAAAACCTCGACGATATACAGTACCTTTGACGTTACGTTCTATGATAAGGATAATCAGGTCGTATCGTCGGATATCATCGTTGGAACGCTGCCGTCTTCAACAGTGCGACTGCCGATCTATTCGCTGAAGAATGTACCTGTCGATGTAACCGGCTCACTTGTCGGCGCCGACAACCTCGCGGCGAATCATGAAATCATCAGCGCCGTGGCAACGCCGTCTACTGTACGGTTGGTTGGCGACAAGGCGACCCTTGACGAGATCGACAGCATTCAGCTTGCGCCGATTGCGGTAAACGGCATGAACACTACGACGACTGTTGAGAGTGAACTGATTGTTCCGGACGGTGTACGATTGCTGGATAATGAAACGGTGTCCGTGCTCATTGAAGTGCGGGAGATTGAAACCAGCCAGACGTTTGAGCAGTTGGAGATTAAAGTTGTCGGCCAACCATCCAAGTCGAATGTATCGATGGACATTGCTACGGTTGATTTGAACGTCGAGGGACGATATAGCCTTGTCAGCGTGCTGATGCGTAGCGACATCACCGTACAGGTGGATGTAACGGGGCTTACGCCGGGTGTTTATAAATTGCCGCTTTATGTACAGGTGCGAAATGAAGAAACAACGGTTGAGCTGACTACTACGCTCTCTGTCGAAGAGGTTACGGTAACCATCGATCAGCCATAACAAACGATATAATGGAACGAGACAAACCGGCGGAGCGAAAACAGGCTCCGCCGTTACTTTAGAAACAGGGAGAACGACTTAAAATGCGTCTTATTATACAAAACGTAAGCCAACCACTGGGAGACGGCGATGAGCAATTAGGCAGCCTGATATCGACGCAGTATGGAATTGACCGCAAGGCGATTCGCAGCGTGCGGATTCTGCGGCGCTCGCTTGATGCGCGCAGAAAGCAGCAGGTTCACTTTTTGCTGCATGTTGTTGCCGATGTTGACGACACGACGGCGAAGCGTCTTTTAAAAGCGGGCGATAAAAGAATCGAAGTTTTTGAAGAGAAGCGGCCAGATCCGCTGAAGCCCGGCACACAGCCACAGACAGGCCGCGTTGTCGTGGCAGGACTCGGTCCGGCAGGATTGTTTGCGGCGCATCTGCTGGCGCAGAACGGCTACCGTCCGCTGGTTGTCGAGCGCGGAGAACCCGTTGAACGACGCACGGAGAAAATCGCGCGATATTGGCTCAGCGGTGAGCTGGACGAAACGTCCAACGTGATGTTCGGCGAAGGTGGTGCGGGTACGTTTTCCGACGGCAAGCTGACATCTCGCAGTAAGGATTTTCGTACAGGCGCTGTTTTGGATACGCTTGTGCGCTTTGGTGCGCCGGACGAGATTATCTTTGCGGCAAAGCCGCATATCGGAACGGACCGGCTGCGCAACGTTGTTTCCGCAATGCGGCGGGATATCGAAGCACTCGGTGGCGAGGTACGCTTTCAAACGCGTCTGGACGGCATTAAGACGAACGACGGACGAATCTCTGCAGTCAAGTTGATATCCGGCGACAAATCGGAAAAGGTTTTGTGCTCCGCGCTTGTACTCGCAATCGGACAGGGAGCGCGGGATACATACCAAATGTTGTTTGACGCAGGCCTGATGATGGCGAAGAAACCGTTTGCCGTTGGCGTGCGGATCGAGCACCCGCAAAAAATGATTGACGAAGTGCAGTACGGGGCGTATGCGGGACATCCGCGGCTTGGCGCTGCGGAATACCGCTTGACGGGGAAAAGCGGTACACGCGGAGTTTACACGTTTTGTATGTGCCCGGGCGGCAAAGTGATTGCGAGCGCATCGGCTAAGGACGAGGTGGTCGTCAACGGGATGAGCGACTATGTACGTGACGGAGAAAACGCAAACGCCGCGGTTGTCGTCCAGGTTCGGGTGGATGACCTCCCCGACGAACCGCTCGCAGGATTGCATTTTCAAAAACAGATGGAACAGGCGGCGTTTCGCGCAGGCAGAAGCTGCGCGGCCGCGCCGGCCTCCACAGTCGGGGCATTTTTAAAGAAGCGGGCGCCAACGGCATTTGGTGACGTCAAACCGACTTATTTGCCCGGTGTGGAAAAAGCGAACCTTTGGGACACACTCCCGCCATTCGTGGCACAGGGCATTCATGATGGTGTCATCGCGTTTGGGCGACAACTGAAAGGCTTTGATTATGACGATGCGGTTTTGACCGGAGTGGAGACGCGTACAAGCGCTCCGCTGCGGATCCTGCGTGACGAGTTGATGGAGAGCATTTCTGCGCAGGACGTCTATCCCGTCGGAGAAGGTGCGGGGTATGCGGGCGGCATCGTGTCCGCTGCGATAGACGGCCTGAAGGCGGCGGAGAAAATCATTGAACGATATGCGCCACCGAACACAGAAATTTAGAAGAAACAAAGGCCGCCGAATTGATTCGGCGGCCTTTGTCATTTGTCGAAAAGCGTTTCAATGGCAGCGTTACCGATTTATTCTTTCGGTTTTTTACGCAATAGTGTGCGGAGTTTTTTTACGCCGCCTTCACCGGAGCCTGCCGCATCTGACGGTTTTTCAGGTTCGGGTTCCACTTTGTAAAGATGAATAACACCTTCACGATTCAGGCTGTGGATTAAAGCAAGCGCAATGGGAAGACCAAGCAAACCGACTCCACCGAAGATATATGTGCCGAGTACCATGGCGAGCAACGTAACGATCGGGTGCAGCCCAACGCGGTCGCCGACGATCTTCGGCTCAATAATATTGCGAACGATGATTACGATGACATAGAGGATACCGAGCCCGAGGGCGCGAGGGTAGTTGCCGGAGATAAGTGTAATGATGGTCCAGGGAAGTAGGACCATGCCGCTCCCCACAACTGGAAGGATATCGAACACGGCGATCAGCGCCGCAACACCAAAGGCACTGCTTACACCGATGATGTTCAGCCCGATTGCGATTTCGGCAAACGTGATGAGCATGATCAACGCGTAGGAACGGACGTATCTGCCGAGCGTGCGACTAAGTTCAACATGAATGCTGTGCAGCATGTTGTGGTTCTTCTCGGAAAGTTGGCGGACGATGAATGCCCGAATTTTTGGAAAGTCGATGGAAAGAAACAGAGTCGCGATAACTGTGATAATCAGCTTGAGAAGGAAGCCGGGCGTTCTTAGCGTAATGTTAGTGACGCCTGTGACAACCTGCTTCGACACATTAACGACCGTTTCACCCAGCGACGTGGTCAGCTTTGTCGCAAGAACGTTATAAGCCGACGCAATATCAGGATCCAGCTTCGCGGTGAACGTTTCAAGTGAAGCAAACGTATCCTGCACCCAGGGGACGATTGCACTTGAATAAATCGATGGCAACCGGATAAAGAACGATTTGAGGGTGGCAAAAATTTGCGCACCAAGGATAATGAGCAAAAAGCCGATCAGAGCATAAAACAGCAGAACGACAAAAATGCCGGCAAAACCTTTGTGCAAATGCACCTTCTCTCGCAGAAACTGTACGAGTGGCTTGAGTAAGAGTGAGACGATCAAAGCGATCAAAAACGGCATTAATACGCCGAGTGCATACCGCGTTAAAAAGATTATGATGCCTAAAATTATCGCGAAATATAGAAAATTAATAATAAATTGTTTGCGTTTTTCCGTTTCCATAGGTACCCCCTGTGCTAGAAATAATTTATCATGTTGAAGAAGAGGTTGTAAAGGAAACTTATTTTGATTATAATATGGCGCATGGGATCACATTTGGAATTGACGCAACTGCAGGAATTGCTCGACGCGAACGACTGCACGGTCACCACGCTTGCCAATGCAAGCGCTTTTCTTTACGAATGCCTCGATGACGTCAATTGGGTTGGCTTCTATCTGCTGCACGATGGTGCGCTTGTGCTCGGGCCGTTTCAGGGTAAACCCGCATGCACGCGGATTCCAATCGGCCAGGGGGTGTGCGGAACCGCGTTTTCGCAGAAAAAGACCCTTCGCATCAACGATGTACATACGTTTGACGGACACATTGCATGTGATACCGCGTCCAACAGCGAGATTGTCATTGTATTGTCGAATACACTTGGGGAAGCATTCGGCGTTTTGGACGTTGACAGTCCAAAGCTTGCACGTTTCAGCGCGCAGGATCAGGAATTTTTGGAACGGGCGACGGAGATTGTTGCGGGCTCGGTTTCTAAACAAAATTGGAAAGAGACAGGCTTGAATGACATTTACTGAATTATTGCTTACAGCGGTTGCGCTTTCCATGGACGCCTTTGCGGTATCCACCTGCAAAGGGCTGAACATGCGGCGGCGCAATTGGAAAAACGTCGTAATCATCGGACTGTTTTTCGGTGGTTTCCAGGCGGCGATGCCGTTGATCGGCTGGTTGCTTGGAAAACAGTTTGAAAGCTTGATAACAAGCGTGGATCACTGGATCGTGTTCGGCTTGCTGGCGTTTATTGGCGGTAAGATGGTTTATGACGCGCTGAAGGGCGGAGATAGCGAGGCTTGCACGGTGGAAGAAACGCTGGATTACAAACAGCTTGTGATGCTGTCATTTGCAACCAGTATCGACGCGCTGGCGGTCGGTATTTCCTTTGCTTTTTTGCAGGTTTCTATACTGCCGTCGGTCGGGCTGATTGGAATCACGACTTTTACGCTATCGATTCTTGGCGTTGTGATTGGTCAGCGCTTCGGTGCAAAATATCAAAATAAAGCGACGCTCCTTGGCGGCGTTGTGCTGATTGGAATCGGGCTGAAAATCCTGCTGGAGCACCTTAACGTGATCGGCTGATGTAAAAAACAAAAAATGACAGGGCGCATCATGAACGATGCGTCTTTTTTTCCGTACAAACGATTGACAACGCAATAAAAATATTGTATAAAGAATGTGAAAAATAAGAAAAGTAGGAAAAGTCATACAAATAGTACGAAGTGAGGACGATATGAAAGCACCGAAGGGTAAACACATTTTTGGAACGGTTCGGGTCGGCGAAAAGGGTCAGATTGTCATTCCGAAGGATGCGCGAAAGATTTTCGACATCCAGCCGGGTGACAGTCTTGTCGTACTGGGCGATGAAGCCAGCGGTATTGCAATTATGAAAAGCGATGCGTTTATGGCGCAGGTTTCCGATGCAATTTTCAATCAGAAAAGCTCTTCTAACAGTGAGGAGCAGGATCAGAATACGGAAGATACATATGAGGATATTCTGAATGCTGTGCAGCGTGATATAGCAGATGAAGAGGAATAAGGAGAGTACATGAAAAACGCAATTGAAGCGCTGAAACTAACAAAAAAATTTGGAAGTAATGTTGCAGTTGATAACCTGGGACTTTCGGTTGCTGAGGGCGAGCTATTCGCACTGCTCGGGGTCAACGGAGCGGGGAAGACGACGACGATCAAGATGCTTTCCGGCTTGTCTTTGCCGACAAGCGGCGACGCGCTGCTGCTTGGAGACAGTATCGTAAAGGAACCACAGAAAGTCAAGGCAAGCAACGGTGTTTCTCCACAGGAAACAGCGGTTGCAAGGAATCTAAGCGTATTGGAAAACCTTGAACTCATGGCGCGCATTTACGGGGCGAATAAAGTGGATGCACGCGTAAAGGCGCAAGCGATGATTGAGCGGCTCTCTCTGGGGAACGTTGCGAATAACCGGGCAAAGACACTTTCCGGCGGCATGCAGCGGCGACTGAGCATCGGCATGGCGCTGATCAGCGAACCGAAGATACTGTTTCTGGACGAACCGACCCTAGGGCTGGACGTGCTAGCAAGACGCGAGCTTTGGAATGTTGTAAAAAAACTAAAAGGCAACGTTACGATTTTGCTGACAACACACTATCTTGAAGAAGTTGAAGCGCTCTCCGACCGAGTCGGTGTGATGAATAGCGGCGTGCTCGTCGCCGTAGGGACGGTGAATGAACTGATGGCACAAACAGGCGCAAGCACATTCGAGGATGCGTTTGTGACGCTTGCTACCGAACAGGAGGCGATTGCATGAACAGAACACAAGCTTTCTCGCAAAGGAATGTGAAAGAACTTCTGCGCGATCCGCTGAATCTGGCGTTTGGTCTGGGGTTCCCGATTGTCCTCTTACTGTTATTGACCGCAATTCAATCCAACATTCCGGTGAACTTGTTTGAGCTGGATTATCTGACACCAGGCATCGCGGTATTTGGCCTGTCGTTCCTGTCACTGTTTTCGGCAACGCTTATCAGCAAAGACCGGACGACGTCGTTCCTAATGCGTTTGTTTGCAGCGCCTCTGGATGCGCAGAACTTCATCCTCGGCTATACGCTGCCGCTGATTCCCATGGCGCTTTGCCAAACGATACTTTGCTATGCGTGCGCGGCGGTGCTTGGCATGCAGATGACGCTCAATGTCCTGCTTGCAGTTGTGGTTTCATTTCCTGCGGCGCTGTTTTTTATCGGTATTGGACTGTTGTGCGGCAGCGTGTTTACCGACAAACAGGTCGGCGGCATTTGCGGCGCGCTGCTGACGAACCTGAGCGCCTGGCTGAGCGGAACGTGGTTTGATCTGGATTTGGTTGGCGGTGCATTCAAGAGGATATCCTATATGCTGCCGTTTGCACATGCCGTCGATGCGGGACGTGCCGCCGTAGCCGGAGAGTATGCAAAGATCATGCCGCATCTTTGGTGGGTGATCGGGTACGCTGTCGCTGTTTTGACCATCGCTATTCTCGTATTCCGCAAGAAGATGCATCGTGACAACGTTTAATTGAGGAAACAGCAAAAAGGCGCGGTTTTTGCGCCTTTTTGTGTTTCACTATGCGGATCTATCCAGTGAAGCGTCCAGCCCTTAGCCGGCGTTTTTACAATATACGGAGATTGCGTCGCTCATGAGCTTTGCGGTGCCTGCACCGAATGCGTCGATGTTTTGTAAAAAACGCTCATCCCCAACGTACATTTGGCCGAGCCCAGCCAGGATCTCGTTCGTGCAGTTGTAATGATGCTTGCTAATGAATGCCTGCCAGCGCAGCACAAGCGACTGTACGCGTGTGTCAGAAGCGCTTTCTCCGACCAGCGCGGCGAACGCACGAAAGATGTCTTCAGACTCTTTTTGTATCGCGCTACGGTCGGCATCCGTTCTGCAGGATTCCTGACGGTTGCTTTCCTTATACGCTTCGCTTTCGCCCCAACGTGCTTTGGCTTCCGCAGCATATTGTTCACGCAACGCATCGATTTTCGATGTATCGAATGGTTGAAATTCCATGTTCTGTTCTCCTTTCAAAGCATTGGAAACAAGTTCGATGAGACCGTCCAACCGTTCGCGTTTCTGCAAAAGCAGAGATCGGTGTTCCTCCAGCGCGCGTACCCTATCAAAATCCGGCGACGACAGGATTTCGCCGATGTCGCGCAGCGGAAATTCCAATTCACGATAGAAAAGGATTTGCCAAAGACGCTCAACGGCTGCATCGTCATAATACCGATAGCCGGATTCTGCGACCTCACTCGGATGCAGAAGTCCGATTTGGTCGTAATAGTGCAGTGCGCGGACGGAAACGCCCGAAAGACTGCTTAACGTTCCGATAGAATGTTTCATTCGCTCTTACCTCCGCACTTTATGCTAAACCATGACGCAACGTCAGAGTCAAGCATAATTTATTTTATCATGAAAATTGTTTGCAGGCGTTTTCTATTAAATTAATTTGTGGTATGATCGAACACATGAAGCAGAGAGAATTATTGGATTTTTTATCGGCGCTTGAATGCCTGAAAACCAACGGAAGACACAGCGTGACGTGCGGCGGCGTAGTGGAGACGGTTGCGGCACACTCGTGGCGTCTTGGCGTTATGGCGCTGCTGCTCTTACCGGAGTTTCCCGATATCGATGGCGACAAGCTGATCAAAATGTGTCTGATCCATGATTTTGGAGAAGCGATTACAGGCGACATCCCGTCCTTTTTGAAAACGGAAGAAAACGAATCCACGGAAGTGAACGCCGTCGGATCTCTGGTCGATTCGCTTCCGGAGCCGCAAAAAGGAATGCTGCACGCCCTATTTAGTGAGATGGATGCCATGCAAACCCGAGAAGCGCGTCTGTACAAAGCGCTCGACAAGATGGAAGCTGTCATTCAGCATAATGAGAGCGATATATCAACGTGGATTCCGCTTGAGTATGAGCTGAACCTTACCTATGCTGTGGATAACGCGGCGGAGTTTCCATATTTAAAGGAACTGCGCGCTTTGATGGCGGAGGACACGAAACAAAAAATAGAAGAGGCGAAGGAGAATAAACGAGATGAGTGACTATTTCGAGCTGATCAATAAACGCGAAAGCTGCCGCGATTTCGATACGCGCACGGTGGAGAAGGACAAGCTGGAGCGCTGCGTAGAGGCGGCGCGGCTCGCGCCGTCAGCATGCAACAGCCAGCCGTGGAAATATCTCGTGGTGACAAACCCGGAAATGGCTGAAAAATTGCGCCCGATGATGCAGGATCTCGGCATGAATAAGTTTGTTAATGCATGCCCGGCGTTTGCAATTGTGCTTGAGGAAACGGCCAAGCTGAAGGTCACGGTATCACAACGCTTTAAGGATCAGGATTTTGCGCCGATCGATCTTGCGTTTTCTGCTTCACAGTTTTGCTATGCTGCAACCGAGCAGGGTCTGTCTACCTGTATCATCGGCTGGCACAACGAACCGAAGATCAAGGAAATGTTCAGCTTGAAAAAGCACGAGCGCGTACGCTTGATCCTGGCCGTGGGTTACGCAAAGACCGACAAGATCCGAGAAAAGAAGCGCAAGCCGATCGAAGACATCTCGGTATTCTACGAATAAACTGCATGTAAACAAAAAGGGCGCTAGAAGCGCCTTTTTCTATATTAAGATACGCCATTGAGCGTAATGATCACAAGCTCCGCAGGGTTGAATATTCGCGGTATGATGTATGGCTTTTTTGAAAGACCGCGGCTGATGATAAGCGTTTGCTCACCGAAATCGTATCGACCGCCGCCATATTTGGGGAAGACGCCCTGCCCGGGTGCGTACAAACCGTTCAATACACCGGGTATGCGAAACTGCCCGCCATGGGTGTGTCCGCAGAGCGTTAAATCAAATCCGTATTGCCAATAGGATTCGATACCGTTGGGCACATGGATGGCCATGATAGAAAACACATCATCACTGCGCGCGTCTGACGCATCGGCTATTTGCTGGAGCTGTTTTTTCTTGCCGCCCCGGCCGTCGTCAATTCCAAAGAGTTCAATGCTGGTGTCGCCGGACGTGATTGTAGCCGAATGACCGGAGAGAATTGGGATTCCAGCCGCAAGGACTTCGGCAGTCACTTCTTGAATATCGTTTGTTTTATATTCGTGGTTGCCGAAAATAAAATAGCAGTCATAGCTGTCTGAGATTGCGTTGAGTAAAATGACAGTGTTTTCATTTTTGCCATGCATATCGAACAAATCGCCGTCTAGGATGACTACGTCCGGATTTTCAGCGTCAATGGCATCGAGCAATTCGCTCTGCCCGACACCCCAGAGGGAGGAATGCAAATCCGAAACAAGAGCAATGCGGATTTCATCATGTATGCGCGCATCCTCGATTTCGTATCGCTGAATGATGAAATTTCGTTTTCCAAGCCAGTCAATCATAAGATATACTCCAATAACAATCATCAAAATGTAAAGCAAGCGACGCTTTCCTGAATGCCGCCTGGATGAAGAAGCTTGGCAGAGGTTGTCGGCCGAAGCATCGGATGGCCGTTCTGTTTTTTCTTTATTCATGATAGAAAGTATAACAAACTGAGCTGCAGCGCAACAGGTGGTTTACCTGAATGCTACGAAAACGTCATAATGTCTACGAAATCTTGATTGCAGGAACTAACGAAGCCGCCTATTTATAGGCGGCTTCGTTGTGTATTGACAGGATGTGTATCGAACTAGCTAAGGGCGACAAACGTTCCGTAGATATATCCGATAGTTGTCGTGGTGTACTGAACTTTATACCAATCGCCCTCTTTGGCGAGGTAAGTATATGTCGCACCAAGCTTCGCTTTACCGATACGATCGTTTGTGGTGCTCGGTCCCGAACGCACGTTGACCGCGTAGAGGCAATTTGTGATGGTTACGGTTGTCGGTGCAGCGGTCGAACTGCCGGGACTCGGACTTGTACCTGACGTGGTCCCGGCCGAAGTATAACCGGTCGACGTCTTGGATGCTTTGATGTAATTCGCCCAGATATATGCCTTGGTCGTTTTATTGTACTGGATGTAATACCAGTTGCCCGTCTTGCCGAGAATTTTGAACGTGTCGCCAAGGTAGGCATAGCCAACGAGTTTGCTCAAGCCACTTGCGGATGAGCGAACGTTGACCCTGCGTCTGAAGTTCGCGGCGACGCCGTAGTTATACTCGGAATTTGTAACGGTAACGGTCATAGTGACCGACTTGCCGTCCGCAGTTGCGGTGATGGTGGTTTCACCGAGTGCAACACTCTTGAGCAAGCCGTCTTTATCAATCGTGGCAATGCTGGTGTTAGAAGACTTCCAGGTTACCTCCGGATTCGTCGCAGTGGAAGGCAGGATGGTCGCAACCAGTTTTGTGGAATCGCCCAGCAACAAGTCGAGCGACGTACCGTAGTTAAGCGTAACACCCGTTACGGCAACTTTCGCTTTTGCGATTACAACACATTCGGCAAATTTGCCGCTACCGTCGGTAGCAGAAGCCTTAATGATGGCATACCCGGTAACGTTGCGTGCGGTAACCTTACCGTTGGTGTCTACGGTTGCAACGCTGGTGTTGGAACTCGACCACTGGAGAGCCGGTTTGGTTGCATTGCTCGGGTAAACCGTTGCGGTCAACGCTGCACTGTTGCCTTCGACCAGGCTCAAAGAGGTCGAACTCAAAGAGATGATCAATACGTTGACTGTGCTGACGCTGACGCTGCAGGAAGCCGAAAGGAAGCTGCCGTCGGTCGCCGCAACCTTGATAACGGTGCTGCCAGCTGCTTTCGCCGTAACTTTACCGGAGGAGTCCACCTCGGCAACGGCGGGATTGCTGCTTGTCCATTTCAGCGTTTTATTTGTGGCGCCTGAAGGAGCGGTCGATACCGTGAGGTTCATTGTATCGCCAACGCTCATCGACGCACTGGTTTTGCTCAGGTTTACTTCAGTCAGCAACGTCGCATAGTTTAGGGTGATGACACAGGATGTAGTATGCGTCCCCGCTGTTGCAGTAATGGTGACGGTTTTTGGATAATCGGCGCTATCAGTAGAAAAGGCGTGGGTCGTTACTACGCCATCAACAACTTCAGCCCAGTCAGAATCGCTCGTACCCCATGTGATGGTGGGATTCGATGCGTTCAGGGGAAGCACATATGCGTCCAGCGTAATTGAACTTCCGGCGTGCAGCGCTGCCGTGCTCTGCGACATGGTGATGCTGTCAACAAACACCTCGATGACGGTCACTTCACAGGTGGCGGTTATCGCTGGTGTATATGATGCATCGGATGGATCCAGAGCTTCAGCTGTTATAACAACAGGAATACCGGCCGGCGTCGCCTTCTTTGCAGTGATGTTGCCATCCGCATCGATACTAATGTAATCGGTTGCGTCTGTTCCATCCTTCATTAAGATCGACCACTCGATGTTTCTAACCGTCGCATTGCTCGGTGTATATGTAACGGTTAGTTCATCCGTAGCATTAACGCCCAGCGTGGTTTCGGTCTTGTTCAAGGCAATGTGCGAAGGTTCAATCTCGTTACTTTTTACTGTAACGGCACAGATTGCCTGTTTGTTGCTGCCGCGGGTTGTTGCAGTGACAATGACTGAACCAGGCGTAACAGCAGTGACGTTGCCGGAAGAATCAACCGTAGCAACCTCAGGATTGCTGCTGCCCCAAGTAACCGCGTCTGGATCGGTTAAAGCCGGATCACAAACGATCTGCTGCGACGTGCCAATTTGATCATAGTCAAAACTAAGCTGCAGGGAACCAGCGGCGAAGTTGATCGATGCAAGTGCAGGGTTAACAGTAATGGCAGTAGGGTCAGTAGCAGGTTTGGGATCGGCGGCCGTGGCATAGTCATAAGTATAAGTAAGCGTCTGTGCTTCATATGCCTTGGAATAGGTGATGGTGATATGGGTATCACCCGTCTCCAACTGATGCTCAGTGGACGGTGTGATGGTGCAGTCGCTCAGCGCGAGATCCGGATTGCCGCCGTTACTGTAGTTTGCCTGCAATGTCAAACCGCCAAGTTCGAGCGTTTCACCTTCGTAGTACTCGGTGGTGTCTGGAGGGGTCACGACCGAGATACCCGTGAGGTAGCCGACGTCTGCAGCCACGACCGAAATTTTAAACGTTGTCGTAGGCTTTTCAATGTGCGTGTGTCCCTCGGGAGTACCGGCGTTGTAGGTAACGGTAATGGTTTTTGTGCCAACATCTTCGGCTTTAAACGTATAGCCGTTTGCAATGCTGGTCATAAATTTACCTTCAGCCGGATCAGAGGCAACATAATCGGTCATGGTTTTTGCAGTTCCGGGTTGGGTAATACCGTCGTAATACGTGATTCCAAAGCCCGTAAGATCGAGCGATTCGCCAACTTCGTATACACGTTTGGTTGCCTTTGTAGCAACCTCGATACTAAGCGGCCTGATTTCTTCTGCCTTTGCAGTGTTGACCGTCGGAATCATGGTCAGCACAAACAGCAGCGTTAACACCAGTGCAATGGTGCGTTTCATTCGGTACACATCCTTTCTTGTATGAAAGACATTCTGTCGAAAAAATTATACATGAGGGGTATATATATGTAAACAGCGCTGGTAAAGATGTTACGGATATTTCACACATCGCGGGTGAAAATCAGCCTCTTTTACCATAACGCGGCTAAAGAATACCATGTTTTGCCATATAAGGCACTGCATTTCACAATTCGTTTGATTTTGATTGACATTTCCCAACCGCTTTTTCAAGGCTATATGCCCCCAAATATCTGTCGTTACAGCATAATCACTTTATTTAGGTGAATAGTGCCATCTGGATTTTTCTGAATGAAAATACGGAATCATATATGATATGAGCATAAATATGCGAAACAAAAATGCATACGACAAACACAGCTACATAAGTAAAAGGCGACTCGGTCAAACGCGTCGCCTTTCTGTGGTGTCTTTATATCCGTTACCAGTGGTTGACGGCGTGTTCGGCAAAGCCGGTGACGTTTTCAAATACAACCGGCTTCCCGTTATCAGTGATGAATTGACCGGAAAATGTTCCGAACATCTGATGGCAGCGGTTGTTAACGATCAGCAGTTTTGTGATGGAATCCCGGTCGTATCGCGGGGTCAGTACGGCCTGAAATCGTCCGTCGTCGGAGATCAAGTGCCAGGGGAGCATGGGGTCGTCTTTTGTTTCAAAGCGCATCCGGTTTAGTTTGATAACAGACTCGCCGTAGTAGACGATATTCTCCGTACCGCGCGTTTTTGTGTCATCCCCAAAGCCGCAGCCAAGGTTGAAACCGAATGGGAGATCATTGAGCAGTGTGCTGACGCTGCTCCAATACCATTCGTGTGCATACGGCCAAACACCGCGCCCCCAATCCATAAGAGAAAACGTTTTGTCAGGCTCAAACGTATAGTCCGTGTCGCCGACGCGAACTGAGACATCTGCCTTGAGTAAATTGATTTTATCGTTAAAATAGAACTCGCGTCGCTTTTGAAACGGCGTGCAGACCAGCGCGCTGTTTTTGACGACCGGCGTGAGCGTTACGTCGCAGGAAAATTCATTGAAGGAAGCCTGGAGCCTTCGAATACCGCCGCGCGTTTCGAATGATACCTTAGCGCCGGATCGGTCAAACGTTAAAAGTGAATCTGCATGCGCGCTCTGCGGCATGTGCATGCTGCCAAACGGAAACGCCGTGACGACACCGCGCTCAAAAATAACAGTTCCTGTGGCATGGTCGAACAGCACAAGATTACAGTTGCCGACATAGGAAACGTGTCCGATGACCAACTGCAAACAGAGCCTGTCGTCGGAAATCTGATAAAAGTCCCACTCTTTCAGCCGCCACGGCGCGGTGCGTATGCGGGAGCGATCATACACCGCGTCGCCGTTGAGCGTGTAACCGGGTACAGGAATGCCGCGACGGTCGAGCATATATTCACCCGGCGCGTATACGTGCGGTTCGAAATCGATAGTTTTTTGCGTACAGGATTGATCCATAGCGTTCAAACATCCTTTCAAACGTCGGTGCGCAACTGTGCTGCGGCAAGGCGCTGCTTATGCGTGCGGTTTGCAATGATCAAGGGGAACACTGTCAGCGATGTGACCGCAGCGGCAACAAGAAAGAGCGAAGGACCGGGAACCATACCGGCCGCACCGTTGATCACCATGCTAACGCCAAGATTATCGATGATTGGTTCAGCGATCATTGGGCCGAAGACCATTGGCAGTGCAACGAAAAACACTTGCTTAATGCCTTCGAACTGGCCACGCTGCTCCTCTGGATAGAGATTCTTAATCCATGCTGTCAGTGTTTGCATGGTAATGATATAACCACAGCTTGCAAGGAACATGCCGATGTAAAGAACGATATGGTTTTCGGTGAAGGAAACGGTAACAAGGCCTACAACGCTGGCAATGATCGAATACAGAATCATTCGAATCAGATGGCCGCGTTCAATCAATCTGCTTGCAGGAAGTGTCATAAGCGAGGCCAGAGTCAGTACAATGCCAAGCATGATGCCGGCACCTTGGGTTGAGAAACCAAGATAGTTTATAAAGTAAATCATGATGTATGAAAAATATACGTTAAAGCCGATAAAGTAAACCAGCATAACGATAAACACCCAGAACAATTCGCGATTTTCTTTCACCGTACGCCAGTTGAACACCTTTATCAGCTGCTTCCAGTAGGTCGGTTCATCCCTGCGCGGCATCAGCTCGGGGGCGTCTTTCATAGTAAACAAAGCAACGAGGCCGAATACAATAATCGTTGCGCCGATAATGACGAAGAAGGGGAAGTAGTCAAGTTTTTCAATGATAAGGCTGAAACCGACCATTCCGATAATCATTGCAATAACGGGCATAACGGCGAGGGCGCCGCCGAGGCGACCGCGGTTATGTTCGTTGGAAATATCTGTCGTCCAAGTTGAAAAACCGGCGTCATAGCCAACGGAACCGAAGAAGCTCATGATCGCATCAGAAAGCACGACGAATGTGGCAACCAGCACCAGCGGCGTGTCGGGCAAAAATTCGCCGAGACCGAATACAATGGTAAAAACGCCCCAGAAGATATAGCCGATGCTGACGAACGGCTTTCTGCGCCCGATGCGGTCGCTCCATGTTCCAACTAAAAATGTGCAGAAGGTGGTGACCACTGCGCTGACGCCGACCATCCAGGTGATAATGGTGGGATCCGGGGATACCCTTTGATAAACAAACGTGCTGAACCAGGAGTTTTCAACGTTCCAGCAAAGCTGTCCGGCCATACCGAGCACCCAGATCAAAATCCAATTTCTTTTGCTAATGTCCTTTTCCATGTTCGAAAAGTTCCTCCCGAAGTGACAAATTGATGATGCAGTGCAAAAAAAGTCTTTCTCAAGACATGCAAACAATATCGTAGACCGATTAAAACCAGAGCATATTAACAAAAATGAACAAAAAGTCCAGAAAGTGAGATAAAATCAAGAATAAATACTAAAGATTGCCCGTGAAGCTGAAATAATAGGATTAAACTCGCTTCATTATAGCTCAACATTATCCTCAAAGCAATGGGCAAGGCAAATTCACCGTGGCGGGGAAATAGCAGTGCAGCAAACTCGACCGTCGAGCGGCAAGTGTGATATAATCACAGAATCCATCCGGTATGTTTCGTATGATCGAACAAAGACCCGTTATGCAGTGGCAAGGATTACGTTCCGAATAACACTTTCGGAACGAACGGATCAAAAAGTGTCTATCCACACTAATGCGGGAATGAAAGGATGAATGATTGATGATGAGAAATACAGCATTGCGTGGAATACCAAAGAAAATTGCGCTGATTTTAATGAGCGTTTTTGTGCTTACTGCCGTGTTGGGCGCATGTACCGTTGCGCAGGATACGCAAGACGAAGCGGACGTAACCGCGACGGCGGAAGCGACAGCCGAACCGGAGGCAACGGCGGCTGCGACAGAAACCACTGAGGACGAAGGGCTTTCATTTTCGCTTACGACCCTAACGGATGAGACGATCGACGATTCGATCATCAGTGAGAACAAGCTGACCATGGTCAACTTCTGGGCGACATGGTGCGGGCCCTGCGTAAGCGAGATTCCCGATTTACAGCTGATCAGTGAAGAGTATGCTGACAAAGACTTTGCGCTCATCGGTGTCTTGTTTGGCGACGACGACGTTTCCGGTGCAAAGGATTTCATTGCTGAACAGGGATTGACGTATCCGATCATCCTGCCGGAAGGCCCGTTTTTCGACATGTCCATGAACATTTATGCGATTCCGACCACAATGTTCTTTGATTCCAACGGCGAGCAGGTTGGCCAGACCGTCGTTGGTGCAAAGAGCTATGCGGACTGGACCGGCTTGATCGAACTGCTGCTGGAGCAGGTATCATGAAGCGGGCGCTGCCCTACATACTGATGGCAGTCGGGGTTATAATGATCGTTATCGGCGTGTGGGGCGGCGAAGTAGCTGTCGTGCTTTCGCGTGCAACGCATATCTGCTTGGAGTGTATCGGAATTGGCTAGGAAGTATATTCGAAACAAAATCAGACACTATATTCAAGGCGCATGGACCGTTATTTCAAACGGCTATCTGATCGGCTTTGTCAAAGGACGAATCTGGCAGGGAGACACAAAGGCTGTTTGCGTACCCGGGCTAAACTGTTATTCCTGCCCGGGCGCGCTTGGTGCATGCCCGATCGGTTCTTTGCAGGCGGAACTGGCGTCGCGCAGCATTAAGTTCCCGTTTTATGTAACGGGCTTTTTGCTTGCTACCGGCGCGCTGTTCGGTCGATTTGTCTGCGGCTTTTTGTGTCCGTTCGGTTGGGTACAGGACTTGCTGTACAAAATCAAAACACCAAAGATCAAGACTTTTAAAGGCGACAGGGCGTTACGCTACTTCAAGTATGTCGTGCTGGTCGTCATGGTCATTCTGCTGCCGTCGCTGATTCGAAACGACGCGGGAACGGGGACGCCGTGGTTTTGCAAATGGATTTGCCCGTCGGGTACGCTATTTGCAGGGATCCCGTTGCTTTCGTTGAATGTGGAATTGCGTGCGCTCGCCGGATTTATCTTTAACTGGAAGGTCGGCGTGTTGGTCGCCATCCTTGCTTTATCGGTGTTTTTATATCGGCCGTTCTGCAAGTATCTATGTCCGCTTGGCGCTGCATACGCGCTGTTCAACAAGGCGTCGTTTTACCGACTGAAGCTGGATGAAAGCGCCTGCACACACTGCGGCACCTGTGTGCGGGTTTGTCGAATGGGCGTCGACCCTTCGAAAAAACCGGACGACATGGAGTGTATTCGTTGCGGCGACTGTGTGAAGAACTGTCCTACAAACGCTTTGCACGCGGGATTTACCGCCTGCAGCACGTGTAAATCAAAACCTGAATCAACGGAGTCAACCGCCCCGGACGAGGCGGAATAAGGAGAAAAGCAAACCGGCCCGCGAAGCATTCGCGGGCCGGTTTGCTTTTTATACAAGATTGCTATTGATGCAGCGTGCTGATTTCTGTGCCAAGTGGAGAATAGACAATGACAGTATTTTTTTTCTTTTTGCTGAAAGGTTTCTTTTCGCCGGAGAACTGAAGATCGCCGTCCCCTTTGGAACCGGAGATTGTAAGCGTGGCATCCGGAGCGAGCACTGTTCCGTCCGGAATTCGCAGTACCGCGCCGGAACTTTCAGAATACAGGATACAGCCGGAAAGATCTGCCTGCGTTTCAGCCTGATTTGTAATCGTGATCGTCTGCTCGTCGGAATCGAGCGCAGTGATCGAAACCTGCAAGCCGGAAGCCGGAATGTCTGGAATCGAAACGATTGGATTGCCGTTGCCGTCCAGCGTCAGGAGAACACCAAGCGGACAATCCTCCGTAACATATACATTCGCGCTGGAAAGCAAGGCGCGGACACGACTGTTGGCGGAATCAGTATCGACCGTCGTATCAGTTGAAATGACTGCAAACGAAGGGGAGACGGCGGCACCAAACAGCTTACCTGTCGCGTCAGGATTGCCGTGGTTGCCAACCTTCAGTACGTCCGCGGAAAGATCGACTCCTGTGGCAAGCAGCGTGTGCTCCTCGGCAAACTGCATGTCGCCAGCAAACAGGAACGTCGTATTTTGTACGGTAAAGCGCAGTATAAGTGAGTTGTCGTTGTCGTCATCCTCGTTCAACTCCACCGGACCGAGAACGGAGAAGGAGACGTCGTCCGTGATGGCGACGGATTCGCCTGCCTTGAGTTCTGTGTGTGGAAGAGAGAGCTTTTCACAGCGTTTGACGATCTTGCCTTCACCGCCCTTCGTTTGCTCGGAAAAGAACGGGGAATAGACCATCGACACGGCATAATTTGCGTTGATTGCATCCAGACCGCCGATATGGTCGGAATGACTGTGCGTTAAAAACAGTGCGTTGATTCTATTTACGCCAAGCAGGTTTAACCCTGCGATCAGCTGCGGCGCGGATTCTTCGCTGCCGGTGTCGATCAACACGGTGATGTCGTTAAAACGAAGGATCGCCGCATCTGCCCGGCCGACGTTGACGAACAGTACGGCAAACTCACTGACGTCGGGAAATGTATCCTGTTCAGCACTGGCGGCAATCGGCTGATTCGTGCCGATAGGGACGTCCTGCGTGCCGTCAAGCGACTGCCCACAACCGGACAAGAGAGCAAAACTGAATAAAAGTGCTGCAACCAACGTGAGAGATAACAAATTTTTCAACTCGAAAACTTTCTGCTTCATGGCTTGATTATAAAGGACGGGCCAAGGCAAATGCAATCCAAGACCATACAATCATGTGACCTCGACGTAGACCCGCTGTGAACAAACCGCGTTCGGAAAAGTGCTAATCCTAACGATAGCAAGAACCAAAATGTGTTATACTGCACTATTAGAGGCGTTGTGATTCGGCAGCCTTTGCCAGCGAAACATCGGAGGAACGACATGCAGTACAATTTTATGAACGACTATAACGAATGCGCGCATGAGAGCATTCTTGCGGCAATTACCAAAGCCAACCGTGAGCAGGACCTCGCCTATGGCATGGACGCAACCTGCGAGCGCGCAAAAACTCGTATCCGTGCAGAACTCGGGGACGCGAAGAGCAATGTGCACTTTCTTGTCGGCGGCACGCAGACGAATTTGACTGTCATCGCCGCGGCGATCAAGCCATATCAGGGGGTCATTGCACCGGCTTCCGGACACATCAACGTGCATGAGTCCGGCGCGATTGAAGCGACCGGCCACAAGGTGCTTTCGATTCCGTCGGCGGATGGTAAAATTTCCGCAGAAGTGGTGCGACAGTATGTCGCCGCCCACTATGCGGATGAAACGGCGGAGCACATGGTGCAGCCAGGCATGGTGTACATCTCCCAACCGACAGAGGTCGGAACGATCTATCACAAGGATGAGCTGATTGCACTGCACGATGTTTGCAAAGAATATGGCATGCCGCTGTATGTCGACGGTGCGCGGCTCGGCTGCGCCCTTGCGGCGGAGAATGCGGACATCACGCTTGCCGACTTGGCGCGGTATACCAGCGCGTTTTCCATCGGCGGAACCAAGATGGGTGCGTTGTTCGGCGAGGCGCTGATCATCAACGATTCTGCGTTGAACAAGGATTTCCGCTATCTCATCAAACAGCGCGGCGGTATGCTTGCAAAAGGCCGATTGCTCGGCATTCAGTTTGAAACGCTGTTTACAAACGACCTGTACTTCAAAATTGGAGAGCATGCGGTGCATGAAGCACAACGGCTGGCTACGGGCATACAGGAACGCGGGTACAAGCTCTTTGCGGATTCGCCGACCAACCAGATATTCCCGATTTTACCGAAAGATTTACTGGAGGAGATTTCCAAGTCGTTTGGATACGCTTTTTGGCAAACTTTCGATATGGAAAACGATGTTGTGCGGTTCTGCACATCCTGGGCGACGCCGCCTGAACAGGTTGACGCGTTGCTGGATATGATCCCAAAGCAAGCGTGACATGCAAAACGCCGCACACTGTGCGGCGTTTTTTGCTATTATGCTGTGGAGGGAACCGGTCGCGGTTTCCGCTTTCCGTAAATACGCCAACTCAACAGAACCAGCAAAAACAACCCGACGGCAAGTTTGATTGCAAGGCTGATCGGCTGGTAGTCGTCCCAATAGATGCGTAGTACGACGTCTGCAACAGAAAGAATGATCGATGCGGCAGACAGCAGGATGATATTGCGCTTTGTTAAAAAATTCTTCAGCTTTTTATTTGGAAAGAGCAGTTTGTAACCGCCGGAAAACAAGCCGAAGATCAATAGCGCATTGAGCAGCAACCCAAGCACCGCCTGCCAAACGGGAGACAGCGCGCCAAAGAGCGCGGAAAGCAGCACGATAAGCAGTTTTCCAACCGTCCAGAAGGGGAGGAGGATCAACCCGCGTACGACGGAGGCCTGCCTGAAAAATATACCGCGCAGACGCACACGGAGTCGTTCCCAAGCGCTTGGCTTCGGGTTCGCTGCCTTAAGCAAGCGTTCGTCCAAAAGCGCAACCTGCTGCGTTTCGGCGACGACCGACGCGTCGAACAGATCGGACGGCGAACTCGTCAGTGAAGCGATCGCAATGGAACACGCTGCAAACACACCCGCTGTGGTGGTGACGGCTTTACGCTTGAAATTCGATTTTTTACCGTGCTTTTTTTGCATGCACGGATTATAGCACCAACCATCTCGCAAAAGCAAATCACCAATGTTTTACACAAGAAAAACCCCGCCGTAAAAGCGGGGTTTTGATTTGCAAGATGTAAAGCAAATTATCTCTTGCTGAACTGGGGTGCTCTACGGGCTGCATGCAGACCGTACTTTTTACGCTCTTTCATACGCGGATCGCGCGTGAGGTAACCAGCCTTTTTGAGAGCTGGACGAAGGGCGGGTTCCGCAACGAGCAACGCGCGGGCGATTCCGTGACGGATTGCGCCTGCCTGGCCTGTTGTGCCGCCGCCGTAAACATTGACGGATACGTCAAATTTCGTAAGCGTGTTGGTGAGGACCAACGGTGCACGAACGATCATCTTCAGTGTTTCGAGACCAAAGTAATCATCAAGTTCGCGTTTGTTGATCGTTATTTTGCCGCTGCCGGGGAGCAACCGAACGCGGGCAATCGACTTTTTCCGTCTACCGGTACCAAGATATTGGGTAGTTGCCATGTTCTGTTCTCCTTTCAATATTTCAGCTCAAGCGGCTGAGGCTTCTGAGCGGCGTTCTGATGCTCGGGGCCGGCATAGATGCGGACCTTTTTGAGCATTTTGTCGCCGAGCGGGCCTTTCGGCATCATGCGGCGAATCGACTCGTAAACGGCAAACTCCGGCTTCGTGGCCAGCAACGTACGATAATCAACTTCGCGAATCCCACCCGGATAACCGGTGTGGTGGATGTGCTTCTTCTGATCAAGCTTCTTGCCCGTCAGGCGCACCTTGGCGGCGTTGATGATAATCACGTGGTCGCCGGTGTCGACATGCGGGGTGTATATGGGCTTATGCTTACCCCTGAGAATGGCTGCTACCTGGGATGAAAGGCGGCCGAGGACCATGCCTGCTGCATCCACAACGTACCAGTTGTGCTCAACGGTTTCGCCCTTTGCCATATAGGATTTCATGGCGATTCCTCCAATTATTGATTTCAAATCTGGTGTGTTATTGAGCGCTCACTCCCGGGGCTGTGGCAGTTCTCGACCCAATGGCACACCGATTAGTTTAACAAACGCTCGGGATGGTGTCAATCCCCAAAACTCCGGATTGTCTGCGGAATTTCACCGACAGCGGGTCATTTGCGCGTTTGATAGCAGATTAAATGATTATACAGTAAAACGGACATGATTACAACGTAAAAAAACAGCACAGTGAAATGAAAAATTTAACAAAGTCAAACCATAATATATTTTAGGTGAAAACTGCTACGAAACGTACAAAAGACAGGAAATATGATATAGTGGATTTATAAAACTAAGGAGGGGATTTTGAAGATGCTTCGTAAACTAACTGTGTTCCTATTGGTTTTGATGCTTGCGTTCTCGTTTGCATGCAAACCGAAAGCCGAAGAAGTAGCCGTTGTCGATATTACGCCAACACCAGAACCAACTCCCGTTGCCGCGTCGCTGGATAAGGACCTCGCGATCCTGTATACCAACGATGTGCATTGCGCTGTGGACGAAGGGATAGGATATGCCGGAGTCGCCGCGCTGAAACAACAACTTTTGGATGAAGACTGCTATGTCGCGCTCGTCGACGCGGGCGACGCCGTGCAGGGCGACGCCATCGGCACGCTTTCAAAAGGTTCTTATTTGATCGACATCATGAACGAGGTCGGCTACGATGTGGCGACTCCGGGCAACCATGAGTTCGATTATGGCATGGACCGTTACTTTGAGCTTGTTGACATGGCGGATTTCCCGTATGTATCAGCCAACTTTATTGATCTCGCGACAGGTGACGCGGTGCTGAAGCCGTATACGATTTTGACCTACAACGGGGTCAATGTCGCGTTTGTAGGCGTAAGCACGCCAACCACGATCACGACATCCACGCCTGCATATTTCCAGGATGCGGACGGGAACTTTATCTATGGATTCGGCCAGGCGGACGGTGCGGATGCTTTTTTCGCAATCGTTCAGGACGCCGTTGACGCCGCGATTGCAGATGGCGCGGACTATGTCGTTGCATTGGCGCACCTTGGCATCGACGCATCGACTTCGCCCTATACGTCGAGCGAAATGATTGAAAAAACGAGCGGAATCGATGTTGTAATCGACGGGCATTCTCACAGCACAATTGAGTGTGAGCGTGTGAAGAACAAGACCGGCGAACGCGTTTTGCTGACGCAGACGGGCTCCAAGTTCAGCAGCGTCGGCCTTCTCTACATCACCAAGGACGGCAGCGTCTCCACGGGTTTGATCAGCGACTATACTGAGAAGGACGCAACGACCGAAGCTTATATTGCGCAGATTCAGGCGCAGTTTGAAGAGTTGCTCAACGAGGTCGTTGCAACGACCGACGTCGATCTTGTGATCTACGAGCCGGGCACCGATCCTGCCGTGCGCATTGTGCGCAACAGCGAGACAAACCTCGGCGACCTATGTGCGGATGCATACCGCTACATCTCCGGCGCGGACATTGCGTTTGTCAACGGCGGCGGCGTGCGTACGAACATTGACGCGGGTGACATTACCTACGGCGGCATCATCAAGGTGCATCCGTTTGGCAATGAACTTTGCATGGTGGAAGCGACCGGTCAGGAAATCCTGGACGCCCTTGAAATGGGCTCCCGCGTGACGCCGGAAGAGAACGGCGGCTTCCTGCAGGTATCGGGTCTGACCTATGAAATCTACACCTACGTTCCGTCTTCCGTCACGCTTGACGAAAACGGCCTGTTTGTAAGCGTGGACGGCGAATACCGCGTGAAGAACGTTATGGTCGGTGACGAAGCGCTCGACCTGACCAAGACCTACACACTGGCTTGCCACGACTATCTGCTCAAAAATGCCGGTGACGGTTATACGATGTTCCAGGACAACTCGTTCCTGCTTGAATCGTTCATGATCGACAACCAAGTGCTCATCAACTACATCGTTGACGGACTTGATGGTGTGGTTGGGCAGGATTATGCCGATCCGCACGGACAGGGACGCATCATTGCGGTTGAAACTCAGCCTTAACAAAACAATAAAACAAACAAAAACGGCCGGTCAAACCGGCCGTTTTTTGTTTCCATGAATTTAGAGCGTCTTTAAATAATCGAGGAATTCCTCAAACGGACAGACGACGCGTTCCACCGAAGGATGGTGATAGAATACGCAAAAGCCGCTCGTTCCGTCGAATGGGGCGCTGGATTCCGACCAGAGCAGGATGCGTTTGCTTTTGCTTGTGGCGATGGAAACGCCAAGCTCTGCATGCGTACCGAAACGGCCCGGGAGAAGCAGCACAACAAGGCCTGCATCCGCAACAGCTTGCATTTCTGTTGCGGCAACGACCTGCTTGCGTGCCTGCGGTTCGCCGGAGACGTCTCCATGCTTCGTCCAGTCATAGGTGCGTTCATGTCCGCGTTCTTCAAGCGCGTGCGCGGCCAGGTTCACCTTTTCGGCGTTGGGCACGCCGCTTGCAACGTAAAATTTCATTCGTCTTTCACTTCCAGCGGGCTGGTGCATACGCCGGGAACCGAACCTTTTTCGAGATCTTCCGCGCGCAGTCCGGGGCCGGGATCGCCGGTCATCCAGTGCTTGCGGCAGAGGCCAATGTATTTGTCGCTGGCACCAAGCACGACCTGTTCGCCGACCTTGGTTATGCCGCCTTTGCCGTCGAGGCGGGCATTGTTGGTTGCCTTCTTGCCGCACCAGCAGATGGTTTTGACTTCTTCAATTGTGTCCGCGCGCGCAAGAAGACGCGCGCTGCCGGGGAAGAATTCCCCGCGAAAATCGGTCTTTAACCCATAGCAGATGATGGGGATGCCGTAATCGTCCACGATGGGGATCAGCATATCGACCTGTTCCGGCGATAAAAACTGCGCCTCGTCGATGATCAGACAGTCATATTTTTTTGCACGGACATCATCCCAGTCGATCTGATCGAACAGGAGGCATTCCGCCTCAAGACCGCTGCGGGAGCGGATGGAATACGTGCCATCGCGCGTGTCAACGCCGGGCTTGATCAAAAGAGCACTTTTGCAGCGTTCCTTATAATTGTACCAGACCATGATCGCGTTAGCGGTTTTGCTGGAACCCATCGCGCCATAGCGGAAGTAGAGTTTGGCCATGGAAACCTCCGTTGAGTTAGTTAATGTTGAACGGATATAAATAAAACGGCGGTGCTGCGGCGACGATTCGCCGCAACACCGAAATTTGTGAACGTATGTACTTCTGTGGAACGTTAAAAGTTTGGCTGTAAAAATCAGCGGCGGCCTTTGTCGTAGGGGATACCTTCAGACTTGGGCGCACGCGATTTTTTGCTTGTCAGAACCAAAACAACCATGGTTACGATATACGGCAGCATGAGGTATATATATTCGCTTGCCTTGATGTTTTCAAATTTCGGCAAGAACGGTATGCTGCCGCTGTAGGAACCGAGAATCTTGAACAGTGCAAAGAACAAGGATGCGCCGAGAATGTTCCATGGCTTCCAGTTACCAAAGATCATAACGGCCAAGGCGAGGAAGCCGTACCCGGACACGGTCGACTGGAACGCACTGCCAGCGGCCAGCGTGTACGCAAGGCCGCCGATGCCACCGAGGAAGCCGGAGATCGCCACGCCGGCATACCGCATGCGATAGACATTGATCCCGACCGAATCCGCCGCCTGAGGATGCTCTCCGCAGGAGCGGAGCCGCAGACCGAAACGAGTTTTGTAAAGGACGATGACCGCAATGATCAGCAGGATGATCGCCCAGATGGTCGTTTGGTAAAAACTCTTGAATACGAGGTTTTGCAGAAACGTGTCCTTTTCCACAATGCCGAGCGTTTCCTGCGTGATGCGCGACCACGTTGGGATCAGGATCGTTGTTTGTCCCTGACCCTGAATGGCCCAGGTTAGGACAATTGCGAACGCGGGGGCAAACATATTCAGTGCCGTGCCGCCGATGGTCTGGTCCGCCTTCAGATTAACAGAAGCAAAGGCCAGAAGCAGAGCGAACAATGCACCGGAACCTGCAGCGACAAGGATAGCGTACAACATAGCGAGTTGTGGATGCGCCGGGCCAAAGCCGCTGTCTTCCAGCGTGCGCAGGAACAGGCATGAGCAGAGCGCGCCGATGATCATGATGCCTTCAAGTGCAATGTTGATGACGCCGCTTCGTTCGGAAAACATGCCGCCAAGTGCGACCATGAGCAAAGGCGCTGCAAAGAGGATCGTTGCGCTGATGATATCCGCTAAAATATTCATGAATTGCTTACCTCTTCTTTCTCTTCAGGTGCGGCAGGCAAAGCATCGACCGCGCTGTTTTCTTCCTGCTGACGGAGCATCTGTCTGCGCGTGAGCAGTTCTCGCGTCAGCAACGCAAACGCCGCAAGGTAAATGATGACCGAAATGATGATGTCGATAATCTCCCGAACAAAGTCTGGCTGCATCGCATCGCCGCCGACTTGGATATAGGAAACGAACAATGCCGAAAAGATAATACCGATCGGGTTGGACGACGCAAGCAGAGCAACCGGGATGCCGTTGAATCCTGCCATAAGCAGTGCTTTTATCAGTGTATATTGACCGACACCTGCGAGATAATACAAACCGCCGCCAACGCCCGCAAACGCGCCGGAAATAACCATGGACAGGACGATGTTTCGCTTTGCGTTGATGCCCGCATACAAGCTGGCGTTACGGTTGAAACCGCAGGCCTTCAGTTCATAACCAAATGTTGTTTTGCTAAGGATGACCCATGCGATGAAAGCAAATATGAGGGCGATGAATATACTGATATTCATATAGTTGCTGTTCATCAGCGTATCGAGGCCGAAGCGCGGAATCAATGCGTTCGGGTTTGCCTGCGCAAGATTTGCAGTACGGTCCATCTGAGCGCCGCCCCAGTATTTTGCCAGCATCATGGGCATATTATTGATAGTAAGGTTGACGACGAAAAGGCCGATCCAGTTGAACATAATGGAAGTGATCACTTCGTTTACATTGAACAGCGCCTTGAACAACCCGGGAAAGATGCCCCAGAATGCACCGCCGATCAATGCGAAAAGCAGGCACACATACCAGGGAAGTTGAAACTGAATGGCGCCGATGAGTGCCGCGGCTGCGCCGACAGTGTACTGTCCGGTTGCGCCGATGTTGAACAGGCCTGTTTTAAACGCAAAGCCGACGGAAAGGCCGGTCATAATCAGTGGAGCGGCCTGATAGAGCACCTTTGCGAGTTTATCGCTGGAGCGGAAGCCTGTGGTTACGAGGCTTACGAACGCGCCGCCCGCCGCTGATGGGTTGAGCACGATCAGCAGGATCAGACCGAAGATCAATCCGATGCCGATGGAGATCAGAGAAGCGAGAATGCTGGTGGACCCCGGGAAATTAAAACTACGTTTTTTCTTTTCAGGCATCGGTGTTCGCCGTCCTTTCCTTAGAGGAGTTGGCGCCTTGGCGCTTTGCGCCCGCCATGAATAGACCAAGTTCCTGTACGGTCGTCTTCTTTGGATCGAACTCGCCGACAATTTCGCCTTCGTAAATCACGAGGATGCGGTCGGAAACGTTCATGACCTCGTCGAGCTCGAGTGAAACGAGCAGAACCGCTTTCCCATTGTCGCGGGCAGCGACGAGTTGTTTGTGGATGTACTCGATCGCGCCGACGTCAAGGCCGCGTGTCGGCTGAACGGCGACGAGCAGTTCAGGTTCCTTATCCATTTCGCGTGCAACGATGGCCTTTTGCTGGTTGCCGCCGGACATGCTGCGCACGGTCGTTACGGGTCCCTGACCGCTTCGAATGTCGTATTGCTTAATCAACTTTTCAGCATATTTGCGAACATCGGGTTTTTTAATAAATCCCTTTTCCTGAAACTCCGGCTGCCAGTACCGTTGTAAAACAAGGTTTTCTTCCAGCGTATAATCCAAAACCAGGCCGTATTTTTGCCGGTCCTCCGGTATATGGCTCATGCCGAGTTTGCTGCGCTGACGAACGGAAATGTTGATCTGTTTTTCTTTGCGTTTTTTGGTGCGCGGCGCAAGCTGTAAAATCTTCTCATTTTTCAGCGTGATCGTACCGGTGGACGGCTTTTCAAGCCCTGTGAGCGCATAGACAAACTCTGTTTGACCATTTCCTTCAATCCCTGCCAGACAGACGATTTCTCCGGCACGCACATGAAACGAAACATCCTTAACCGCGTTGTTTTTGTGCAGCTTGCTGGGCACGGTCAAGTGCTCGATATCCAGAACAGTTTGTCCCGGCTCCACTTCGCCTTTGCTGACGATAAATTCGACGTCGCGACCGACCATCATGTGGCTGAGCTCCTGCTTGGACGTGTCTTTCACGTCCACCGTACCGATGCATTTACCTTTTCGAAGAACGGTACAGCGATCGGCCACGGCCATGATCTCATTGAGCTTATGCGTGATAAACAGAATCGACTTACCCTCTTTGGAGAATGAACGCATGATGTCCATGAGTTCTTCGATCTCCTGCGGCGTCAGTACGGCGGTCGGTTCGTCAAATATCAGAATGTCGTTATCACGATAGAGCATTTTTAATATTTCAACGCGCTGCTGCATGCCGACCGATATGTCCTCGATGAGTGCATCGGGATCGACTTTCAGCCCGTAACGATTGCTGAGTTCAACAACCTTCTCGCGCGCTTCTTTCTTCTGAATAAATCCCATCTTGTTCGGTTCAACGCCGAGGATGATGTTTTCAAGCACAGTAAACACTTCAACAAGCTTGAAGTGCTGGTGCACCATGCCGATATGCAGAGCGTTCGCGTCATTTGGATCCTTGATACGAACGACCTTTCCGTCCTTTTTAATTGTGCCATTTTCGGGCTGATACAGGCCGAACAGCACACTCATCAGCGTGGATTTTCCTGCGCCGTTTTCACCGAGCAAGGCGTGAATCTCGCCGCGCTGGAGGCGGAGAGTGACATCGTCGTTGGCTCGAATACCGGGAAACTCCTTTGTGATGTTCAGCATTTCGATTACATAATCGTTCATAAAGCGGTATCCCTTCCCAAATAGTAAGAAACAAGGGTTGCACGGTAGAATTGTTTGAAAAGGAGCCGGGCTTTGCGCCCAGCCCCTTTAAATGGTTTAGTTCAGTGTTTGACCTGTTAGTTCTGGTAATCGACAACGATGCTAACAGTCGGCGCAATATCGATTGCAGGGGAAATGACATATTCTTCGCTCTTAACCTGTTCGAACAGAGTGTTATACTCGTCGAGGGTGAAGGAGGCGAATCTCCAGGAGTCCGCTGTAATGGGCAAGCCTACGCAGTCCTGTGCGGCGCCGAGCTTGGTTTCAACACCGGCATAGGTTTCGGACCATACGCCGCCGTTTGCCATCAGGTCGTCCAGAGCAACCTTGACGGAGGTCTCAAGCTCTTTCTTTGCGGAGGTAATGATGCGATCGGAAACGGTCGCCTGGTCGACGTCAACGCCAATCAGTTTGCCGTCTGCTTCGTCAGCGGAAGCAATTGCCGAGTAGAGGATACCGCCGCCGGCAGCAAAGATGATCTCTGTGCCTTCGGTGTACCAACCAGCGGTCTTGGTTTTGATTTCGTCGGTCGGCCAGAATGCACCGGAATACCAGTACTTGACGGAAACGTCAGCGGTGTTGCCAAGTTCGGCAGCCGCCGCATCAGCGCCCTGAACGAAGCCAAAGCCATAACGAACAACTGCGGGAACGTCGATGCCGCCGAGGTACGCGAGCTTTGTGTAACCGTCTTTAACGGCCGCATAACCGGCAAGGAAACCGGACTGTTCTTCCTGATAGGTGATCAGCGCGGTGTTGGCCTGCGGTTCGGGCACGTCGCCAATACCCATATCGATACCAAGGAACATCACGTCGGGATACTGCTGCGGCAGCTGCTGATAGGTAGCGCCGAAGAGGTAGCCAGGGCAGACGATGACGTTTGCGCCTTTGTCGATAGCCGTTTTGATGGTTTCAATACGGGCTTCATCACTGTCTTCGGAAGGACGGTAATAATTCGCTGTCATACCGTTTTCTTCGGCCCAGTTTTTGCAGCCCATCCAAGTGAATTCGTTGAAAGATTTGTCATCAATGTTACCGACATCGGTAACCATAGCGATGTCGAGAACCACGGCTTCTTCAACGGGTTCTTCAACTACTTCTTCAGCGGGTGCTTCCGTTGCTTCGGCAGCCGCGGGCTCCTCAGCTGTCACTGGTTCTTCCGTTGATTTGCACGCTGCAAACGAAAGGATCATAACCAATGCCAAAAGGATCGCAATGATTTTTTTCATAAGTTTTCCTCCCTAGTATATTTGCGCTGCGAGAGCGCATAATCTATTCACAGTATACCATAGCCACAGGAACGACACAATGAAATAAGGTCATTCTTGGAATATATTTTCAATGTGGTTTTGAAGAAAAAACCTGTTGACTTCAACCTATTACTCGCTTATAATGACTTTTAGCGTCTTCTTGATGAAGGAAGAGTCGTATAAGAGGGGAGGGAAGAAAATGGAAATTCGCGTAGGTGAAAACGAGTCCCTGGAAAGCGCTCTGAAACGATTCAAACGCAAATGCGCACGCAGTGGCGTGTTGGCAGAGGTCCGTCGCCGCGAGCACTATGAAAAGCCCAGTGTGAAGCGTAAGAAGAAAGCCGAAGCCGCCAGAAAGCGCAAGTATTAATCGATCAATTGATGAAAAACAAAGACGAGCCGTCTGACGGTTCGTCTTTTGCTTTTGCTATTTCATGGCGCTACTTCGCGTTGACAGATAAGTATGGTATTTCTACCATATATATGGTAGTATATATCATAACAATGCACCAAATAAGGAGCTGCACGTCATGAAATGCAGATATTGCGCAAGCACAGACAGTAAAGTCATCGATTCGCGCCCAACTGAAGACGGTAGCGCCATACGGCGCAGACGCGAGTGCATCAACTGTGGGAAACGATTCACAACGTATGAAAAAATTGAAGAAATCCCTATTATGGTTGTAAAACGGGACGGACGGCGCGAACCGTTCGATTCGGAAAAAATCAGAAACGGGATTCGCAAAGCCTGTGAAAAACGTCCGATTCCAGCGGACATACAGGATAAGGTTGTGGACGATGTTTCGCGTGAAGTGTTCAACACACTCGCTTCCGAGGTGACGACGCGCGACGTCGGCGAAATCGTCATGAAAAAGCTGAAGGATGTAGACGAAGTGGCCTATGTTCGATTTGCTTCGGTCTATCGCGAGTTTAAAGACACACAGACCTTTATGAAGGAGCTGCAGCGCCTGCTGGACGAAAAATGACATTCGATCAAACATTTGCCGCGCAGTTTGAGGCGGTAAAACGTGCCTCAAGGCTGCGGTTTGTCAACGGAATTGGAATCTATACAAGCCCCGCGCTATCCACGCTCGACGGGTTCGATCATGGCTTTTCAGCCAGAACCGGCGGCGTTAGCAAGGGCTTTTTTGCGTCCCTGAATCTTAGCTTTTCACGACCGGAAAACCGCGAAAACGTAATGGAAAACTATCGGTTATTCAGCAAAGCGGCTGCGTTTCCGTTTGAGCGCATGGTGATGGACAATTATGCACACGAAACGACCGTGTTGAAAGTGGACGCATCTGACGCGGGCAAAGGGTATCTCGTTGATCCGTTACAGAGTTGCGACGGATTGGTGACCAATGATCCGTCGGTTACACTGATCACCGGACATGCCGATTGCATGGCGTTTTACTGTATTGATCCGGTAAAGCGCTGTATCGGGCTTGCGCATGCCGGCTGGCGCGGCGCACTCGGGCGGATCGGAACGAATCTCGTCGGCAAGATGCAGGAATATTATGGAACGAACCCGGCGGACGTATATGTAAGCGTCGGACCTTCCATATGCGCGGATTGTTTCGAGGTCGGCAAAAATGTTGCAGAGCAGTTTACAGAAGCGTTTTCCGATATTCCGTGCGTTATCAGCCGCAAAGGTGAGAAAGTGCACGTCGATTTATGGATGGTTGCCTGCAAACAGTTTGTTGAGGCGGGCGTTCCGGCGGAGCACATCTCGCTGTTCAACATATGCACAATGGAAACACCGCTTTTATATTCACACCGTCGGGACAAAGGAAAAACCGGTGGAATGGCCGCATATTTGCGAATATTAGATTAAATTCTTGCGTTAGAGTCACAACGTTTTTTTCTGTAAAACCGGGATAAGGTAACAATGTACCGATTTCAGAAAGCAATCAAAAAAACAATAGCTGCAACCACGGACATTTAGTGTTGCGCGCGCTTTGGCGGCGGCTGAAGCACATATGACGGTTCGGGCAAAATGGTGATAAGGAGGGCTGTTTGCCGTATGGGCAAAACTCGTTTGAAAGTATGGGCGGTTCGGGTCGTTGTCGGCCTTTTTCTGCTGCTGTGTCCAATTGCCGCGTATGCGGAAAACGTACCCAGCGCGGTTATGAAGGCAACAGACTCCGTCGTTTTAATTGATTCGGGAGAAGGCGATTATGCTGGAACGGGCACGGGGTTTATTGTTTACAAAAATGCGCGAAGCACATATTTTGCGACAAATTATCATGTTGTTGAAGGTGGAGAAAATTCCGTCTATGTATGGACATCCAAATCGAACCGTGAAAAGGCGACGGTGATCGCAAAAAGCGAATTGCAGGACTTGGCGGTTATTCGAATTGATGTGGCAATGGATGCGGCTCCGTTGATTCTCAGCGCTGATTATAAGCAAGGCGAAGGGGTATATGCAATCGGTTTCCCCGCTTTGGCGGATGTGCTCTCCGATACGATAGCGCACGTTGGTAGTGAAGCTACGATCACAAATGGCCTAATCAGCTCTGTGCGAAGCGTTAGCCTGTATGAAAATTCTGCTGCAATACAGTTGCTGCAAATCAATGCGGATATCAATCCTGGGAATTCAGGCGGACCATTGCTGAATGCCCAAGGGCTGGTTGTCGGTATCAATGCATACGGTGTGCTTGATGCACAAGGAATCAACGGTGCTGTTGGAGCCGACGAATTGATTTCGTTGATTAACACGCAGCATTTATTCCGTCTGCCGCATGCTGTTTCCTGGATATGGTATGTTGCTGCGGCTGTCGCGACGGGCTTGTTGGCGGTCATCGTTTATCTGCTCGTGAAAAAAGCAAAGAAAAGCGCAGCAAAAAAGCAGAAAATTTTATTGCCTATATATTTGGATCAACTCAATCATTCGCTGGATGTTACGTCGGCTGTCGGCATCCTAATGCATGTGGCGCTGGAATTGAAACATATGCATGAGCAAGGCAGCGTATTTCTCCGGCTATATCCGGGCGGCCTCTCTATGTCGAAAAATGGCTGTATCATAAACAACAATCAGGGAACGCCGTCGGACGAGTTTGTTGCGCCCGAGCAGAAAGCATGGGCGTTTCCCGGCGTGCGTACGGACATATATGCGTTTTGTGCCGTGCTGCGCTACGTTCTCCGGTTCTGCCGGGAGGCGGCTGCAAACCCGCGTGAAGTAGAAATGCGGGTTCAATTGGAACAGGTGCTGAAAAAGGGTTTGTCAGAATTACCGGAAGACCGTTTCCAAGACATGCAGGAGCTTATAGCTGCCCTTGCGCCATATAACACTGGAATTTCAGAAGAAGCGCTCAAGCCGTTTGTCGGACAAAGAACAAAAAAGAAAAAAGAGATTCAAGCGGAACGAAGCTTGGTGAATGATTCGCGAACGGTAGACGAACAGCAGGAAATCGCAATAATATCGGAAGATGAAGCCGGACGACACAAGCGCAAGGGTAAGAAACGCGGCTGGTGGATTGCGACCGCGGCAGTGCTTCTCGTTGCCGCCGGGTTTGCGTTCAATGCGTTTTACAATCGAAATCTTGCCCTTGAATATATGGACGATATGGGTTTTGTACAGGGGGTGGAAGCGTTTGGACGTATTCCGTTTGGTGACAAGCTGTTTCCAACGGCGAGCAAATATGTGAGCGCCGGTGAATTAGCACTAAATAAAAAGTACTCGGAAGCAAATATTGTCTTTGAGAGCATGGGGGACTACAGACAATCAAAAACAGCGATACTGGAAACGAAGTATAGACAAGCTTTAGCGGATGGTCAAAGTGGACGCTTCAAGAGTGCAAAAGAGATATTGTATGAGCTGATTGATCAACATTACGAACCAGCAAAGGCCGAACTTGTTGAGGTATGCAAATTACAAGCATCGAATTATGCTGAAAAAAAGATGTATGACTACGCGTATAAGGCAATTAAAGAAGCTCAACCGTTTGGGAACGTTGATAGTCTGATTGCTGTGTATAGCAGTGATGCTTATGAATATGCTGTCAACCAATATCATTCAGGCAATTATACTAAAGCTCAAAGCTTTTTTGAAATGCTTGGCAATTACCATAGATCCGACTACTATTTAATTCTTATTAGAGCACATTTAACTGATGATTCAGAGTACTTGCTGGATGGTTATTCGGCGCAATCTGATGCAGAATTTCTTATGTATATATTGGGATTCGAAGATGCTGAAGAGCTACTGGTAAGCAAACAAGAACTTGCAGAAGTATTCCTGCTTGGCAACTGGCGTGGAGATGGATACTATTTTACGATGCGAGAAGATGGAGATATTCAGTATAATTTACCCGTCATAGATTATGGAAACTTCTATTTTATTGAAGATGGCGAACTCCTGCTCTATCCGAAAGATGATTTTAGGGGAAAAAAAGCTGTGCTTCGGTTTACTGTCATTTCTCGAGATTGTATTTGGGCATATTGCTATAAAAATTCCAGATCCTACACGCTCTATCGACAGTAAAAATCACTGACCATTGTGCTTTTGTCAAGATTGTTCACGACGTGTTTCATTGACAAGCCAAACGGGCAAGAGTATAATTCACTCGTTTCAACCTATTAATTTTATCGATTTGGATTACAACACTGCAAAGGGAGACAGATGTTCATGATGAAGAAAAAACTGATCGCGGTATTGCTGGTTTGTGTATTGGCATTTTCCGTGGTTTTGAGCGGATGCGGAAGCAGCGAAGTGCTTGCAGCTACGGTCGGCGACCGTGAAGTTACGGTGTCACAGCTTGAAAACGCATACAGCAACAGCGCAAGCTATGCTTCCTATTACGGCTTTTCTCTGGATACCGACGAGGGTATTGACGAGTTTGTCGACTATCTGCTGGACGGCTTGATCGCCAGCGAAATGAAAGTGTATCAGGCTAAACTTGCGGGCATCACCCTGACGGATGAAGAACAGGCGTCCGCAGAGGAGACGGCGCGAAGCAACTATGACGATACGTATCAAACGTTCCTTGATCAGGCAGAGAGCGCAGGCGCGACCAACGTGGACGTATACGCGAAATCGCTCTTTACCGACGCACTGGTTCAGAATCATACGACGGTTAGAAAACTGAAGACCGCGATGCTGGAAGATGCTGTAAACGATATTTTGATTGCAAACCACAAAGCGCAGCTGCTCGAAGGCGTTGAGATGACGGACGAAGAGTTGGAGCAGGCATACGAAGACGAGCTGGCCACGCAAACAGAATTGTTCACATCCGATCCTACGCAGTACTTCGCCTATGAATCCTACTCTGCCTATGGCTATTATGCGCCGCCGCTCTATGTGCCGGACGGATTCTTCCGCGTACGTCAGATTTTAGTCGACGACGAGGAGACGGCACTGCTTATCAAAGAAAAGCTGGATGCCGGTGAAGATTTTGAAACGCTGCTGGCCGAATACAACACCGACCCCGGCATGGACAGTGAAGCATATGCCGATGGGTACCTTGTTGGCGCTGGTGCAAATTATGTGGAAGCATTCCTGAATGCGGCGCTTGCGCTTGAAAACGACGACGACGTTTCCGACCCGGTACAGTCCGATTACGGCTGGCATATCATCAAGCGTGTTTCCACGGAAAGCGCGCACGAGATCCCGTATGCGGATGTAAAGGACGTACTGGACGGTTACCTGCAAACGAGTCATCAGGAAGAGTATTATGCGAATCTCATCGATTCGTGGGTTGCGGACGATACGCTGGTAACGCGTTATGATGAAAACTATGCGTCCATAGGACGCGATTAACGGAGGTATATGCATATGAGCAAAGGTTTACGGATTTTAGCGATCATTATTGCGGTTATGATGCTGCTCGGTACGGTAGTTACAATCTTTGCCGCTATGCTGTAAATGACGATGAACACAGCAGGGCCGACTTTGTCGGCTCTGTTTTTTTTTGACGAAAAACGAATACTTATTTTGGTTGTGCGTCTAATATGTGTATAATAAACATATCTGGAATTGACCATTGACTTTGATAAAGATATAATATTGCATCGAACAATACTGATACAGATGGTTTTTTACGTCATTTTCAATCTAGCGAATCTATTAAACTGAAAAGCGACATGTTCTGAAAATATATAATTCAACGGAGGGAATCGGCATGATTAAACGGAGTGCTCGCATTATCATGACGCTTGTTGTGCCGTTAACGCTGGTTGCGGTTACGGTGTTCATGCTTCTGCTGCTTTCCGCGCAGTCTTTAAAACGAACGCACGAACTGACGTACGAAATCCTTCAGACGATCGGGACACAACAGCGCGACCTGCTGGACGTTAAGCTGAAGGGCGAGTTTTCGGTATTGGATGCAATTGCAGGTGTCGTCGAATCCTCGGAAGAGCAGCACTCCAAACAAATGCTCGAACATATTAAGACCATCGCACAGAATTCCGACTTTGTCGACGTCTATATCCTTGGGAAAGATGGCTACGGATTCACGGCAAGAGACGAAGAAGTCTATTTTGGAGATTGCGAGGTTTTTCTCAATGCGTTGCAGGGGGATCAATCGATTGGACGCGCAAAACCAAACCGGACGGGGTTGGACGAGGAATGCTTTATACTGATGGTGCCGATTGAAACGGGCGACGAAGTTTCCAGCGTGATTTCCGGTGTGTTGACGACGAGTGGAATCAGCGAGCTGCTTCGTATGAAGGAGTATTCTGGGAGTGAAACGTTCATCAGCGATAGCGCGGGCAACATTATTGCAGGCAGCGAGTCGCTCAATGAGCTGCTGCACAATGATGATTTGTTCACAGTGTTTTCGAACGCGGAATTCGACTCGAACTACAGCGCCATTAATACGGTAAAAGATATTCACGCGCAGCAGCAAGGGTTTGTTTCGTATTCTATAGAAGATAAACACTGGTATCTTTCCTATCTGCCGATCGAAATCAATGACTGGTCGATCTGCACGGCGATTCCCGGTGAAATTGTGGATACGGCGTTCCGCGCAGAAATGACCAACGGCTATTTGATGATCGGGACGGCTATGGCTTGCGCTGCATTGCTGATTCTGTTTGTAATAGCGCTTTATGCAACGGCAAACAGGCAGATACGAAAGGAGCGCGAGCAGCTTTTAATCGCAAGGGAAGAGTATCGCATTTCTGCACAGCAAAGCGGCGTAATGATTTTGCGTTACGACATCCGTTCGCAGAGGCTGATTCCAAACGAAATTATGATGGAGCGCTACGGCCTGCCGAAAGATGCGCAGTACAGCAAGGAATCCATATTTCTTGACGGGTTGATTGCCGAGGAGAGCATGGCGGAATACAAAGCGCTTTGGGCTTCAATGCAAAGTGGTGATCCAAGCGGCCGAATCGAATGCCGCATGCAAAAGGCGGAGGGCGATTATGGCTGGTATTCCTTTGAGTTCACGGCAATTCGAGATGAAAAAGGCAACAGCGTTCAGGTGATCATCACCTTGCGCAACGTGACCCAGCAGCATGAAAAAGCAGCCGCCTACGAGCGCTGGCGCAGCATGATGTCCGCGTTGGTTGGTTCGAGCTTGGCATATATGGAAGCAAACCTGACGACAGGTGAGTGCGAAGTTGTCGAAGGTGAATTTCAAACAATACAAAAAGATCACGAAGGCAACGATATATATTCCATTTTGCAGGTATTTGAGCAAACTGCCGTGGACCCCGGTGATCGGTTGAAGTTCAGAATATTTTTCAACCGTGAACGACTCAAGATTCTGTTTCAGAGCGGGGTTATGAAGGACAGCGGCGAAATTCGACTGAAACGACTGGATAGCAGCATGTGGCTGAGTGAGGTCACCGTTCAGATGACAGGATCTCCGGACGCAAGTGACATCAAGGCTATTATAGCGATAACGGATCTTGGCGACGGCACCAGCAATATGGAACGATTGAGTGGCCTGGCTTTTCGGGACGATCTCAGCGGACTGCTGAACCGCACCGCCGCGCGTGCGGCGATTGAGGAAACGCTCCGCTTCGGCGAAAGTGAAATCATAGCGTTGTTTATGATCGATATTGACAACTTCAAACAAGTGAATGATACGCTTGGCCATCAGACGGGGGATGAAGCGCTTGTCCGAATCAGCCAAACGATTAAAAACATGTTCCGCTCTTCCGATGTGATTGCGCGTATCGGCGGAGATGAGTTCTTCGTTTTCCTGCCGGACGCAACGTCGCTCGGTATCGTTCAGACAAAAGCGGAATCGCTTTGCGATGCGTTGCGGTTTACCTTTTCAAACGGAGTACAGAGTGCGACGATTTCTTCCAGTATCGGCGTGATCGTTGCAAAACGTGATCAGCTTAATTATGACTCGCTGTACAGCGAAGCGGACTATGCGCTTTATGAAGCGAAAAACGCGGGTAAAAATCGGTACTGTATCCGGCGGCAGGATACTTTAGTAGAAGCCGAACGCACGCACATAAGCGAATCTGGCTATTCCATCCAACTATATGCGCTGCTCAAGCATATTGACGGCGGTGTAAACATACTGGAAGTTGGCGAGTCGATTCGCTCACTGTATTCCAGCAAGGACGGATCTTGCACGTTTTGCGGAGAAGTGTTCCGGGAAGACCGTATCCACCCGGACGACAGGCAATATGTCAGTTCAAGTGCGAAGCAACGCTCGATCGACGGACTGATGCTTGAGATTGCCTACAGAAGCAGGGATGACGACGGCGAATACGGTTGGCGTCACCTGCAGGCAATCCGGATACCGTATTCCGGCAGCAATTTACCGGTTATGATTGCATCTATAACCGATATTACGGAGCTGAAACGTTCTGTATCGCAGTTGGATCCCGTTACGACAAAATCTTCGATGGGAATCCTCATTCTGCGTTTTGGCGAGCGGATGGAAGCGACTTTTTTCAACGATGTGGTTTTACAGATTCTCAACATGAACTACGACCAGTTCAAGCTGGTTTCCCGTGACTGCGCATCTCTGTTCCGCCCGGCGGACGCACAAAAGCTGCGCGACAATGTTCGAGCGGTACGGGCAAGCGGGGCACCGCTTGAATTCTCGTTTTTAACGATGAATCAGAGATACCCAAATTTACACAGGGTGCTTGCGCGCGGCACAAAGATAGATGAACAAAACGGCGTGCCGGCGTACTTGCTGATCTTGTCGGACGAAGGGGAAATGAGTCGGGAAGAGATATCCGATCTGCGGCTGTTTTAGCAGATTTTCGCCTGATAATAGCCTCAAAACACAGCTGAATTGAATCTATCATTCGGGAGGCAGCCAAGTGGGAAAACATATTATGTTTTTCCACTTTTGTTTTTGCAAAAAGCAGATGAATATCAAGGAAACATATGTTTTTCAGAAAAGTCTGTCTTTTATATGGAATCGGCTTGCGCAAGATCGGCACGATAGGTATAATGAGTTGTTAAAATATCGAAGGAGGAAGAGAAATTTGTCACACAAGTACGTATATCTGTTTCGCGAAGGGAGCGCAGATATGCGCGCTTTGCTTGGCGGCAAAGGCGCGAATCTCGCGGAAATGACGGCGCTCGGCTTACCCGTGCCGTTCGGTTTCACCGTAACGACAGAGGCATGCACGAAGTATTATGAGGACAAAAAAACAATAGCGCCGGAGATCGATGAGCAGATCAACGAGGCGCTCGCCATTGTCGAAGAACAAGCCGGAAAGAAGTTCGGCGATCCCGCAAATCCGTATCTGGTTTCTGTCCGCAGCGGCGCGCGCGCGTCTATGCCGGGCATGATGGACACCATCCTGAACCTTGGTCTTAACGATCAGACGGTTCTGGGCATGGCAAAGCTGACAAACAACGAACGGTTCGCTTTCGATAGTTATCGCCGGTTTATCCAGATGTTTTCGGACGTCGTTATGGAAGTTGAAAAGGCAAAGTTCGACGCAATCTTTGATGAAGCCAAACGTAAGAACAATTGCAAACTGGACACCGAACTGACCGCGGACAATCTGAAAACCGTTGTCGATCGTTATAAAAAACTGTACCTCGAAGAAAAGGGCGTGGAGTTCCCGCAGGATCCCCGCGTGCAGCTCATGGAGGCCATCAAGGCGGTTTTCCGCAGCTGGGACAACCCGCGTGCGATCGTATACCGTCGCAAGAATGACATCCCGTCCAGCTGGGGTACCGCCGTTACTGTGCAGAGCATGGTGTTCGGCAACATGGGCAACGACAGTGGAACGGGCGTTGCGTTCACGCGCAATCCTTCAACCGGCGAAAGCAAACTCTACGGCGAGTTTCTGATGAATGCGCAGGGTGAAGACGTTGTTGCGGGCATCCGTACACCGTCTCCGATCGACGAGTTGCGCTCGACTTTGCCGGATGTATATAAGCAGTTTGTCACCATTGCAAACACGCTTGAAACGCATTATCGTGACATGCAGGATATGGAGTTCACGATTGAACGCGGACGCCTGTTCATGCTGCAAACGCGTAACGGCAAGCGCACCGCGGCTGCGGCGCTGCAGATTGCCGTTGATCTCGTTGCGGAAAAAATGATCACAAAAGAAGAAGCGCTCATGAAGATTGAGCCCAAGGCGCTGGACGCGCTGCTCCACCCGACCTTTGAGCCGAACGCGCTGAAGAAAGCCGAACCCATTGCGACCGGGTTACCGGCGTCACCGGGCGCAGCATGCGGCCGTGTATATTTCTCCGCCGAGGAAGCGATCGAGGCTTCCAAGCATGGCGAAAAAGTCATTCTGGTCCGTACAGAAACGTCACCGGAAGACATCGAAGGCATGTATGCCGCAGAAGGCGTTTTGACCGCGCGCGGCGGCATGACCTCACACGCGGCTGTCGTTGCACGCGGCATGGGCACCTGCTGTGTTGCGGGTTGTTCGGATGTTATGATCATTGAAAAGAGCCGCACGTTTACGACGGTTTCCGGCCACGTATTCAACGAGGGCGACTGGCTCTCGCTGGACGGTTCAACCGGCAATGTTTACGGAGAAGCGCTGCCGACCATCGATGCGCAGATTTCCGGTAATTTTGAAACGATTATGCAATGGGCGGACGACGTCCGCACCCTGAAGGTCCGCACCAACGCCGACAATCCGCACGATGCGGAAGTCGCCGTCAAGTTCGGTGCGGAAGGCATCGGCCTGTGCCGCACGGAGCATATGTTCTTTGAAGAGAGCCGTATTCCTGCCATGCGTGAGATGATCGTCAGTAAAGACGAAAGCAGCCGCCGCAGAGCGCTTGCAAAGCTGCTTCCCATGCAGCGCAGCGACTTCAAGGGCATCTATAAGGCGATGGGCAGCCGGCCGGTTACAATTCGCTTCCTGGATCCACCGCTGCATGAGTTCCTGCCGAGCGACGACGACGATATCCGTTCACTCGCAAAGGAAATGGGACTTTCGTTTGAAGAACTTAAGCTCACGGTTGCAAACCTGCACGAGTTCAACCCGATGCTGGGGCACCGCGGTTGCCGTCTGGCGGTCACATATCCGGAAATTGCCGAAATGCAGACCCGTGCGGTCATTGAAGCGGCGATTGAAACCCGCGAAGAGACCGGCATCCACATTATCCCGGAGATCATGATCCCACTGGTTGGCGAAGTAAAAGAACTTGCTTATGTCAAGGAAATTGTCGACACCACGGCAAAGGAAGTCATGCAAGAGCGCGGTATTGAGATTCCGTACCTTGTTGGCACGATGATCGAGGTTCCGCGCGCAGCGCTGACCGCCGACAAGATTGCCGAGCAGGCGCAGTTCTTTAGCTTTGGCACCAACGACCTCAGCCAGATGACGTTCGGATTCAGCCGTGACGACGCGGGCAAGTTCCTCGACGATTATTACAAGAAGAAGATCTTCGAGTCCGATCCGTTCGCACGAATCGACCAGGAAGGCGTCGGCAAACTCGTGAAAATGGCGGCCGACCTTGGACGCAGCACGCGCGCCGACATCAAACTCGGCATCTGCGGCGAACACGGCGGTGATCCTTCGAGCATCGAGTTCTGTCACGCGGTTGGCCTGAACTATGTTTCCTGCTCACCTTTCCGTGTACCGATCGCTCGTCTCGCTTCGGCGCAGGCGAAGATCAAATCCGATGCAGAATAAATAGCACTTAGCAGTACAGCAAACACAAAAGCCCGTCGTGCAAACGACGGGCTTTTTGCAAACAAAAAGGACTGCTATTTCTACCTGCTGTCCAGCGCGGAAACGATCTGCTCATATGCAGCCTCGGCACTTTGGACGCCGGTTTGAATCAGAAGATCGTGCGGCGTATCGTCGAACATGCCGTGCTTGCGCTCCAGCATTGCCGCGACCGGTGGCGGGAGTTTGCCGCCCAAGCGCGCGGCGAAGCGCTCCTTGATGACGGACAGTTCCGCCGTTATAAGGATACGCAGGCAACCATCAGGGAGAAGCTGAAGCTGCTCCGGTTCGGCAACGACATAGATCACCACGTGATCGTTCGTGGTATGATCGGCTAGCATTGTGCAAAACGCTTTTTTCGCTTCCGGTTCGCTCTTTGCAAATCGCAGATAATCTTTTCCGTTATAGATGTCCGCACTCAGTCGCTCTTTCAACCGATTGGCAATCGCGGATTTCCCAGTGCAGTTTTCACCAAAGATACAGATGACCATCGTTAGGACTCCTTGTCTGGATATGTTTCGCAATATTCATAGACCTTACGCAGACCTTCGTTCCCATCGTGACTGATACGAATGTTGTCCGTCAACGTAAAGTGCATTGCGTCGCTTGTGGAAACATAATAGTGTCCCCACTGGAACCCTGCGCGATAGAACGCAAGCTCGTACAAGAGATAGTTGATAACGCTTTCAGGGATGTTCTTGTAGACCCAGAGCGAATAGTCGCCGGAATACGTATAGTCATAATACGACACACCGTCTTCTTCCTTGACGCCGTTATAGGCAAGCAAGTTGCCGACTTCGTCATTGATAAGCGCAATGTTTTCTTTTATATTATCATTTGCCGCCATACCGCCGTTCAGATCGGTTGCCGTCCCGAACGCGTGATGACTGATGGATTTCAAACTGGACGTAAAGCGCGAACAGTAGCTGCCGTTGTAGGTGTCTATCAGATCGCTGAGTTTCAGCACGCCGGAATCGCCGGTTGTGCCGGAAACACGTACATGCACGTTGTTGAGGTAGTAAGAAGCTTCCTCATAATACGACAGCGCGGCTTTGTTAATCTTCCACGGCTCACGTCCTTCAAGGCAGTTGAACGGAACGATGTGTTCGTTTTCCCAATCTGGATCGGCAACGATATAGCGCGCGTAGACCCACTGATAATCGTAAAGAAACGCGCCCTTATCTTTAAAAAAACTGAGCGCAGTGGAATAACTATCGTTACTGAAATCGGACTTTTTAATAGTGCGCCAGCTATCGGAGAGAACGTAGAACTTTGTACGAAACAGTTCAATGGGCACGCGCTGACCGGTACTGCTTGCGGTGATAGACAGAGTATGGATTCCAGCGCCGAGCAGCGAAAACTGAACGAGAGAGTCCAGAGAAGCGCCTTCCACTGTAAGATCGTCGTCCAGCGGGTAGGAAAAGACGTTTTTCCCAGGATCGAACGTGACCGTTTGCGTATAAGGATAGAACAGGTCTTCATTGTAGGCACAGGTGATGGTAACTGCGACCGAGAGCAGGGGATAGTTGCTTTGTACCGCTCCACGCAGTTTGCAGGATTGACCGAGGGTCAGCCGCGCATATTGCTCCGGCATAGGGTCGTCCACGCTTTCGTCAAAGGCCAGCACGGATTCCGGGGACGGGACGGGCGTTGGTGACGGTATAGCGGAAGGAGCGGGCGTTATCAATGTGACGGTCGCCGGCTCCTCTTCTTTTTGTTGACTGGCACGGACGGGTAAAACGACCGCAAGAAACAGAAGACATGCAGCGCTGACGCTTGCGAGCGCGATGACGGCCGCGCCGCGCATGCCTACGCCGCGTGTGTTTTTTGATTCGTTTCGATTTGGCTGCCTTTTTTGCACATCGATCTTCCTTTGTGACATAAATCCATTTTAGCACACGCGGGCAATTCAGTACGACGAAAAAAAGAAATATCACAACGTATTTTCAATCAATGCCGAAAACAATCAACAGTGATTGATCTTGACAACAGAAAATGGTATAAACGTTGCGAATCTTTTGACAGTCAATGTACGCGATGTTACAATATCCGAAGAAGGATCGGCGTTGTCCGCTGCAAAAACATGCGGCTTTTTATCGGGATATTCTGAGCTGGATTTTGAAACCAAACCACAAGAAAAGAGGGACTCTTCATGTCCATATTGATGGCTGCGATTGTACCGCACCCGCCGCTCATCCTGCCGGAAATTGGAAAAGGCCAGGAATGGGAGATTCGCAAAACAGGCGAAGCATATCGTGAGGCGGCGCGGCGGATTCGGCAGGCGAACCCGGAAACGATCGTGATACTTTCTCCCCATACAACCTGTTATGCGGACTACTTTCACATTTCGCCCGGTGCAAAAGCGCGTGGTGACTTCGGCCGGTTCGGCGCAAAGAACGTTGGCGTAAGTGTGTTTTATGATGAGGAATTTGTAAAAGCACTGGAGACGGCTGCAAAGCGCGCGGGCATCCCGGCAGGGACGCGTGGAGAACGGGACAAAACGCTCGACCACGGCACGATGGTGCCGCTGACGTTTCTGGCCGAACCGGAACTTTCCTGCGAGATTGTGCGAATCGGCCTTTCGGGTCGGGACGCCGTTGCACATTACCGGCTTGGCAAGTGCATCAAAAAAGTCGCCGAAGAACTCGATCGCGACGTCGTCATCGTTGCAAGCGGTGACCTTTCACACAAACTGACGGAAGGCGAGCCGTATGGCTTTTCGAGTGAAGGTCCGGTGTTTGATGAAAAAGTAACGAAGGCGATGGCGGAAGGCGACTTCCTTTCGATGATGACGTTTGAGCCGCAGCTTTGCGAGTCCGCCGCGGAATGCGGGTTGGGGGCGTTCCGCATCATGGCCGGAGCGTTCGACCGTCAGGCGGTGAAGAGTGAGCTGCTTTCCTATGAAGGGCCGTTCGGCGTCGGGTACGCGGTCGCCTGCTTCGAACCGGACGGAACCGACGAATCCCGCGCGTTTGACGTCCGCTGTCAGCAAGAGGAGCGCAAACGCATGGGTGCAATCCGCGGACAGGAAGACGCATATGTACGTCTTGCACGGAGTACGGTAGAGATGTTTGTGAAGACGGGCGAAACGCTTGCAATGCCGGATGATCTCCCGGAGGAGATGACGAGCAACCGCGCCGGCGTATTTGTTTCGCTGAAAGTTCGTGGGAAGCTGCGCGGGTGCATCGGTACAATTTCCGCGGTGACCGACAGCATTGCAAGCGAGATCGTTCGAAACGCCGTCTCGGCATGCAGCGAGGATCCGCGTTTTTCACCGGTAACTGCAGGAGAGCTTGACCGCATTGACTACAGCATCGATATCCTCGGCCCGGCTGAAAAGATTGATTCGATAGAAGCGTTGGACACCAAGAAATATGGCGTGATCGTTACGTCCGGCTACCGCAAAGGGCTGTTGCTGCCAAATTTGGACGGCGTTGATACGGTGGAAGAGCAGCTGCGCATTGCAAAGCAAAAGGCTGGCATACCGGAAAGCGAGCGTTGTCGCATGGAGCGCTTTGAGGTGGTGCGGCATAAATGAAGCAGGTCTGCGGTATCTGCCCGCGGCATTGCGAGCTGGAAAACGGGCAGACGGGGTTTTGTCAGGCACGCGTCAATCATGACGGGAAAATCGAATGTGGAAATTATGCGCGCGTGACCGCGCTTGCGCTTGATCCGATAGAGAAGAAACCACTGGCGCGGTTTCATCGTGGATCGAACATCCTTTCCGTCGGCAGTTACGGTTGTAATTTGCGCTGTCAGTTTTGCCAGAATCATGAAATATCCATGGCGGGGGATAGGGAGATTGCATATCGAACGATTCTGCCCAAGGAGCTTGTTGCACTCGCAAACGCACGCAGAAGCGAAGGCAACATCGGTATCGCGTTTACCTATAATGAACCGTTGATCGGTTATGAATACGTGCGCGATTGCGCCGCGCTGGCAAAACAGGATGGACTTGTCACTGTGTTGGTTACAAACGGCATGATCTGCGAAGAGCCGTGGCGGGAGATTTTGCCGCTGATTGACGCGGCGAATATCGACCTGAAGGGCTTTTCGAATGAATGTTACGAAACCGTCGGTGGTGATTTTGAAACGGTAAAACAGGCGATTGCGCTTGCCGCGAAACACATTCATGTAGAAGTGACGACATTGGTCGTTCCCGGATTGAACGACGATGAAAACATGATACACGAGCAGGCAAAGTGGCTTGCCGGACTGGACAGCGATATGACGTTGCACTTCACGCGCTTCTTCCCGATGTACCGGATGCGAGACCGTGCACCGACGCCGGTGGATGTTATTGACCGGTTGGTGCACATTGCAGGCGAATATTTGCCGCATGTGTACAGGGGGAACTGTTAAGTCTTTTTAAACTGCAAAAAAATAAGGAGAAGAATATGATTAAAACGGCAGGACAACAGACCGTTCGCGTGGCGGAAAACTTGCGCGGCGGCGATGGAGCGGTCACGTTCCATGAATTCTTATCCGCAAATGACGCATTTGGAACGGGACGGCTGTTTTCAAAGAGTTTGCTTCCATCCGGTGCGTCGATTGGCTCACACAGCCATGACGGAGAATTTGAGGTGTATTACGTGCTGTCCGGCGTTGCGGATGTGACCGACGACGGCGAGGTTTACCAACTGCACGCGGGGGACATGCATCTTTGCCCAAGCGGGCAGACACATTCTATAAAGAATAATACGTCTGAAGACCTTGAGGTCATTATGCTGATCCTCTATGAAAACCCTGCACATATGTAAAAAGCGCGACGCTGCCGGAGCGTGCTTGGCGCGCTGATGCACGGACGCATTTTCCTGTCTTGAAGCGCTTCGGCAAGCATGCTATCATGTACGCATGGGATTAGAAATGAACAAAAATAAAAAAGCCGGTGCATGGACGCTAATCTGCGTGCTTACACTGGCTGCTTTGCTGTTGCTGCTGATTTGGCGGGTGCCGTTCGGGTATGATTGGACGGACGAAGAATACTATTCCGCGATCACCTACCGGCTGCTTAACGGCGACCGTCTGTTGGTGGATACATGGGAAGTGCACCAGTTTTCCGCGGTTCTGGCAGCGCCGGTGCTGGGCGCCTATCTAGCACTGAACGGCGCTGGCACGGACGGATGCATTTTGTTCATGCGATACTTTTATGTTTCGTTTCAGTTCCTTGTCAGCGTGTATGCGTTTTTTACATTTAGGAAGCGCAGCGGGAGCCTGGCGGCGCTGATTGCGGCGGCCATGTTGCTCGGTTACACGCATTTTGCGATCAACAGTTTTTATTATGATTCGATGGCATTGCTATTCAGCGTTTTATCAGTCTTGCTGATATTTGACTACTTCGAGCGAAATGAGAAAAGTGGCTGGCTGGCTGCGCTGAGCGGTGCGGCCTATGCCGCGTCTGTCATGGCGTTTCCACATTTCATTTTGTCATTACCAGCTTTTATAGGTTATTGGTGGGTGCGGATAAAAAAGAGTAATCCGGGAAAACAGAGCATCCATGGCTCGCTGTGGTTTCTTGGTGGCGGCGCAGCGGTTGCGGGCATAGTTGCTACACTCATTTTTGCAAACGCTTCATTTGCTGACGTTGCAAGGGGTGTTTCCGGCATGCTTTCTGACCCGGATCACCAGTCAATCAGTATTGTTCACGTTCTCGGAAGCTATCTAAATGCAATTCGTGTGATTTACGGACCGATCAGTTACGGCGCGGCGGGTCTACTCGCGCTTGGAGTGTGGTCTGCATATACAAAACGTCAAAGATTGAAGCAATGCTTGCGATGGATTGGAGCAATTGCGGCAATTTTGCTTTTGCTGGGCGTAACGTTGCGCGCGTATACCTACAGCATGGATGGATTCCACCGTATCAACCTTCTAGCAGCCGGGATTGCCTTGCTTGCGCCGGGACTTTATTTCTTGTCGGGTAAAAAATCAAATCGCGTGATCTTTTTGTATTGTTTAGGCTGTGCATTGTCAATTTCCACGCAGATTGGCAGTAACACACGAATATTGGCTGCTTCTGGAATGTTGCTTCCTGCATCCGTTGCGACGGTATTATATTTGTTTGACCAAAAAGAAGAGTTGTTCCACTTTCAATTAACAAATCGTCAGGATAAACGTTTGAAAGGCGGAAGCGTTCGGGTATTCCAGACAGTGGCCGTGATTGGCTTTGCAATGTTTGTGGCCGCGTTGTTCACACTCCGCGCAACGGCGGTATACCGTGACGCGACGATTACAGATTTGGATACGATGATTGAAAGCGGTGCGGCAAAGGGAATCTATACTACGCAGCAAAGAGCAAAAATGCATGATCAGCTTGTTTCAGATATCCGCTCAGCCGCACCAGAAGAAGGCAGCATATTGATTGTCGACTTGTTTCCGGAAGGATACATGCTGACAAATCTTGCCGCAGCCACGCCATCGGCGTACAGGATGTATATCGATTCCGAATGGCTGGAAATGTATTACGAAGAAAATCCCCAAAGACGTCCATCCGTTGTATTTGCGCTCAACCCAAATATGGATTTTACAGGGGATTCTATGCGTGGAAGCAGTCTGTATAAGGACAACTCGGGTTATGAAGAAACGGTTTTTTCAAGCGGAACGGCGTATACGCTCATTTGGGATTGACATAAACGGCGGTCAACAAATACAATAAAAAGAGTATAAATGGAATGGCTATACAGAAAGGGATAAAAATGAGCGCTACAAAACAATTGATTAGCACGCTGCTTGGTGGCGACACCGTAAACACGTTGAGTAAAACCAGCGGCGCAAAGAAAGCCGATGTTGAATCGTTGATTGGTGCGGCGTTGCCGCTGATGGTTTCCAGCATGCAAAAATCCGCAGGAACGAAAAAAGGCGAGGCTTCCTTGGAAAAGGCGCTCTCCGATCATGCGGGCGACGACGTTTCCGATGTGAAATCGTTCTTGAAGAACGTTGACGCACAGGACGGTGCAAAGATACTTGAGCATCTTTTTGGAGACAACACCAAGAAGACCGTGTCCTCACTTTCGAAAAAAGCGGGCACAACGAAATCGCAGACGACGGCGATCCTCGTTCAGCTTGCGCCGTTGCTGCTGTCCCTTCTTGGTCAGCAGAATCAGAGCTCTTCGAGCAGCCTTGGTTCCATCCTTGGCACGCTGCTCGGTGGTTCGTCCGGCGATGGCGGCGATTCGCTGTTTTCCGCGCTGCTTGGCAGCGGGACGAGCGACGCGGCAGGTTCGCTGATTGGCAATCTGCTCGGCTCCAACTCTTCGTCCGGTTCCAGCGTTGCGGGTACGTTACTTTCAGCCCTGATGGACGACGATGACGATGACGATGATGACGACGACAGCCTGCTTGGCAACCTTCTTGGTGGCGGCGGTTCCAGCGTTGCGGGGAGCCTGCTCGGTTCGCTATTCGGCGACGATTCGCAAAATTAACACAAGAAAGCACACAAAAGCGGCGACCGTACGGTCGCCGCTTTTTGCTGTTTCCGAAAGGTACTTGACAAGAATCTCTAAACCGGCGGGAGTAAGCGCTGCGGCTATGGCCGGAATGGTTTTGTATCGATTGAACACAAAAAATGTTTGGTGATCATGGTCTATCCTTGATTGTCTACAGCGGTGGAATTGTTGTGTAAATATTTCATCGGGATATATCGTATACCGTCGGATAATTGCTCGTCGCTGATGGCGGTAAAGCCAAGCTTTTCATAAATCGGCTTTGCAAATGGCGAGGAATGTACCGTGATTACGCCCGAAGACGCGCTGTCCCGAATCAACTCAAACAAACTGCGCCCCACGCCGCACCCTTGAGACTGTTCGCCAACAAAAAACAGTGAAATATGATTACTTGAGCGCATTGCGAGCATACCGACCAGCGTATGTTCTTCGAACGCGCCATAGAAGGTCAGTGAGCTTACTACCGTTTCACTTTCAATGTAGGAGCGAAAAGTCTCCACGCCTTGGTCAGAGTAGTCCGGTGCGACAAATTGCATAAAAACACGCAGCGCAAGATTAAGCGCCAAACCCCGCTCATGTGGTTCAAGCAAACGTATTTCCATACAGCGGCTCCCCTTCACGCAAAACTTCTGTAGATAGCTGCCGTTCAAAAATACACTCCGTTTTCATACATGCCATTTTGCAAGATATCTATTAGTCTGTACGTCTTGCTTTGGGATGGTAAACGCAAACGGCGTTTCGAAGCTCTTTTGCCTCGTAAAGCGCCTGATCAGCATGAATGAATAAACGTGCTGTATTATCTGTTTGGGTAAAGGCAGAAAGGCCGAAACTTGCGGTCGGCTTGAGGTTCGGATGTCCTTCAAAAGTAAGCGACTGCATCGTTTTTTGTACGTTTTTGCAGGCATTGACCGCGGATTGCATATCGATATCGCAAAAAAGCAAGCAGAACTCATCACCACCATAGCGGTAAACGGCGGATGCACCGCTGTTGTGTACCAAAATTTTGGCGAATTCAATCAGGCATAGGTCACCGACATGGTGCCCGTAGTGATCGTTAACATACTTGAAATTATCAATATCCGCAATGCAAAAAATGACGGAATGTGCTGTGCGGTCAGAATCGATATCGCGCATTGCATCATGTAAGGATTTACGGTTAAATACACCCGTCAGCTCATCCATTTGAAGTTTGCGCTTCAACATTTCCCGCTCGAATTCCTTGTGGATGCCCGCTTCATTTTTCTTTTGTTCATAGCGGATCGTTACCATGCAAACAATGCCGCAGCCGATAAGAATGAAAAGCGCGACCAGAAAGTCGACGAGCCTTTGAGAACTTTCAAGGATACTGACCTTGTCCAAGTCCCAGTGAATGAAAAACTCGGATACGACCAAAAGGACTAAGCCGGACAGCGCGGTGAAGCCGGTGAGCCAAAAGCTTGCGTAAAACGTTGTTAAAATCATTGCGACTGCAAAGATATAATACGTGGAAATAAATGCGCTGTGCACCGTGAAAAGAATGAAGCAAATCAGCGTAAAAAGCAGCGAAACCACATAGGTTTTTCGCACTTGCGATATGCGCGGCGAGCGGATGATGCCTAACTCGATAAAGAGAATGACGATATTCGTTCCGCTGGGAATTACAATGTATTTTATGATATACCGGCTGAGCGTCGTTGTCAGAATTTCCGTATTGACGACAAGCAGGCTCATGACGCATTCGACGGCCAACGCAAAGGCGACGAGTATAACGGAAATTTTATAATGCAAAATAAGCCAATCACTGTCGATTCGCTGGTATTCTTTGCGAATTTCTTCAATATGCAGATTTTCCTGTTCCTGAGGAAACATGAGACTCCTTAATTTTTAGAGAGATTTATATATTTTATATGAAAACAAAAAAACATGCAACAAATTCATTTAAACGCTAAAACAAATGTAAACGATAACAACAAATACAATGCTATATTTGAGCGCGAAACAACAATATTTCGATAGAGATAAACCGTTCAGGCGCGTAGCGGATGGGGGGTAAGGATATGCAGTAGGGGAGAAGAAAAGGATGACTATTCGTGGAAGAGTTCCATATAGTTTTCCGGGTCTTCCAGGTTTTGAAACCCAAAACGGCCGTAAAACGGCTGTGCATTGCTGGTTAGCAGGCTGATACGTCGAAGTCCCTGAAGGTCGGGATGCTTCAGTATGCAGGCAATCAGCCAGGTACCGAGATCTTTGCCGCGGTATTCGGGCGCAATGACGACGTCGCACAGATACGCATGCGTCGCATAGTCCGTAACCACGCGCGCAAGGCCGATTTGATGCGTCCAGTCAAAAAGCGAAAAGCAGAGCGAGTGCTCCAGCGAGCGGATAATGACGGAGCGGGACCGGTTCTTGGCCCAATACGTTTCGTGAAGCAGCGTGCAAACGGCGTCGACGTCAAGTTTCTCAGGATCTGTGGTGATGGTGTACTGCTCTTTCTCATATAAAACCGGCTTCATCATGACACTCTCCAAATCGTATAAACCGAGTCAGCTCACAATTATTTTACGACCAGCTTTGCAACTCCAGAATGTTTCCCTCCGGGTCTTTTGCATAGACAAACGTCGCCTTTCGGCCGTCTGCATAGTCCGCATGGACGACCTCGCCAACGATACCGCCACCGCCGGCGATCACTTTCTCCAACGTTTTTTGAACATCGTCCACTTCAAACGCGAGGTGCGCAATACCATATGCATTGATCATGTGATCCTGTATGCCGGTCATCTGATCGTATGAAAAAATCTCCAGCGTTGGATGATCTTCGCTGTAACCGGGAAGCACAAGATGCTCTCCCGTAATATGCGCGTTTGTCAGTCCGGTCAACCGGTCAAGCCAGTCGCCGCGCAGGTCGCGCGATTCACCGCAGCTGCTACAGCCAAGGACTTCTTTATAAAATGCAAGCAGACGCGGCGCGTCTTTAGCGATGATATTTGTGTGTACGTAGCGCATGAAATCGATGCTGATCCTCACTGGTTCCTATCTGTTTGTTACACGTTTTCACGGATGACCTTCAGGTCTTTTTTGATTTCGCGCTTGTTTGCATACATCTTTTCGTCGGCGGCATTGACCGCATCGTCGATGCTTTGTTTGGAATCCGGCGGAAGCGCTTCTATGCCACAGCTTACGCTGACGATATACGCGTGGTTTTCCGTGTCGTTGATTTGCGTATATTCCGCGAGGATGCGTTCCCAGATTTGCGCCGCACGCTCTTCATCCGCGTCCCAGAATACGATAAGGAATTCGTCACCGCCGAGACGAGCAACGACGTCGTTGCTGCGCACGGCTGCCTTGATGCCGTTTGCAACGCTAACGATCAACTCGTCTCCGGCATCGTGCCCGAGCGTATCATTCACGTTTTTGAGACCGTTGATATCCAGAAAACAAATGCTGATCGTCTTTCCCGCGCCGCTTGCTTCCTTGAAAAGCTTATTGAGCTTATAAAATCCCGCGCGCCGGTTAAAAACACCCGTGAGCACGTCGTACTCAGAAAAATATTGTATTTCTTCCCGTTTGGACTTGTTGAAGCCGATGAACCATCCAAGCGTTACCGCAAGCCCAAGGAAGAGAAGATAAACAAACACTTGGGCCCCCAGAACACTTGAAAGCTCTGTTAACCATGTCCTGTAAAATGTCGATCCCGCGACTGATTCGTTTGAAAGGTACAGTACAACGTGAAAATCACCGTCGCCAAGGACGGGGGAATATGCACAATTGTTAATTGCAACCGACGAGTTGAGGAATATATTTGTAAAGACAAACACACCGTTTTCCGTAACGATCGAGCTGTCCTGTCCCGCCTTGATGGTGTCCCATGCATAGGGGGATTCGTGCGCAAAGGAGACATCTTCCATACCCTCGTACATAAACGCCCACTGGGTTGCGCTTTCGTCCTCGTTCACAATCCAATAACCGTTGGAATTCAGCAGAAAGAGCACTCCGTAGCTTCCCGCAGATGTCGAACGAATGGCACCGAGCAAATCGTCCGCAAGATAATTGACCACAATGATGCCAAGGAGTTCACCGTCCGTACCGAGCGTGGGGACGCACAAGCGGAGCATTGGTTTAATCGGCTGTTCGATTAAACCGTTTTCAACGTTGAGGTCCAGCTTTGAAATATAGATCTGATTATCATCCAGACCGATCGTTTCCGTGAAATAGTATCTGTCTTTTTTATTCTGCAATTCTGTATCGCTGGTCAGGTATGCACCGTCCGCCGAATAGTTCACCCGGATACGCTCGTCGCCGTTTACGTCGATAAAACGGATCTGGTCAAAAATTTTACTGCGATTTGAAAATGCCAGCCATTGCTCTTCCAATTCCGAAAAATCCGAATGTCCCTCCAGATTGATGCGATAGCTGTCCATAAGATACAGCGTATCCGAAATCAACCGTACGAGTTTATTGCGGATGACGGACGATTGCACGTTCAAAATGGATTTTTCATGATTCAGTACCAGTTGCTGTTCGGCTTTTGTTTCGTTGGTTTCAATCACCAGTAAAACACCGGAATAGACGACGCTGAAGCTGAAAAAAACGATCAACGTGTATGCAACAATAATATGAATTTTTACCGTATGAAACTTATTTCGCATAATATCCGTCCAATCAAAATCGAATAATTTACAAAATGATTCTGTAGAGTTCCTCCAGATTGTGAATTTCATAATCCGCTGCCGGTTCGCTCACTTCCAGCCCGTTCGGATTATACCAGCAGGTCTTAATACCTGCGTTGACGCCACCCTTAATATCGGAGCTCAGCGAATCTCCGACCATCAACACGGAAGATTTATCGTGAATGCCGCAAAGATCGAATGCATATTCAAAGAATCGGGCGTCCGGTTTTTGGCACCCCGTATCCTCCGAAACGACGACCTGTGTGATGTACGGCGTGAGTCCGGAATTCTTTAGCCTTTGCTGCTGCACGTTTGAAATGCCGTTGGTTGCAATCACGAGTGAGCAATGTTCCGAAAGTTTTGCACAAACGCCTGCCGCGCCGTCGATCAGACAACCGCATTCGGCGAAAATGCCAAGATAGTGCGCGTTGAACGCCGCGGCGTCCGCCTCGTTAGCGTACGTTTCCAGCAGTTTTTGAAATCGTGTTGTCTGCAGGGTAGCTTTGTCGATTTTCCCTTTTTCAAAATCTTCCCAAACTTGACGGTTGATTTCACGATATGTTTGCCGGACGCCGTTGCCATAGGCAAAGCCAAAGTATAAAAAGGTTTGCTCAAGGGCGGTCGCTTCTGCGCGATCATAGTCGAACAGGGTGTTGTCTGCGTCGAGAAAAATCCATTGATAGCGAGGGGGCATGATTCTGCGTCTCCAACTTCCATATTATTATCCGTGAAGAACGGGGTCTCCATAATTAAATGATCAAGCATAGCGCGTGGATTGTCAAGAAGAGGGACGAAAATAATGCGCGCTATTCTCCGATAATTTTGATCAGCAGCCGTTTATTGCGCATGCCGTCGAACTCACCGTAGAAGATTTGTTCCCACGGGCCGAAGTCGAGGCTGCCGTTCGTTATGGCAACAACGACCTCGCGTCCCATAATCTGCCGTTTCATGTGGGCGTCTGCATTGTCTTCAAACCCGTTGTGCGCATACTGGCTGTGCGGTTTTTCCGGCGCAAGGCGCTCTAGCCATTTTTCATAATCCTGGTGCAGGCCGCTTTCGTCGTCATTGATAAAAACACTTGCGGTGATGTGCATTGTGTTAACCAGGCAAAGGCCTTCCACGATGTCGCTTTCACGCAAAGCCGACTCGACCTGCGGTGTGATATTGACGAATGCTCTGCGTGTACTTGTGTGCATCATCAGTTCTTTTCGATAGCTTTTCACTAGAAACCTCCCGGTGGAAAAATTTGGCGGTCAATTGTTTCGGAATATGCTTATAAATCACAGCCTGTCCTATTCGTATAGCTGTGGTTAATATGTAAATTATCATGGTAATATTACGTTACTCTATTCCCAAACCACGCAGCTGTTGCCCGATTGACCTTTGGCCATATACATTGCTTTGTCAGCACATTTCAGAATGTCTTCCTCGGTGTTTGCGGCATTGTTGTCGCAGACACCGATGCTGAGCCTTAGCTGGATGCCGGCCTCGTTTTCGATTTGAACAACCTTGCTGTTTGCGGCTCTCAGAATGCGGTTTGCGATGATCAGGGCTTCTTTCCGGCTTGCACCGGGAAGGACGGCTTCAAATTCGTCGCCGCCAATGCGTGCAATTGCATCCTCATGGCGCAGCACATCGCGCAATACTTCTGCAAATGCCTTTAAAACCAGGTCGCCGACATCGTGTCCATGGGTATCGTTGATGCTCTTAAATTTATCCAAGTCCATCATTAATACAGAGACGTTTTCACCCGTGATTGTGGATTCCATCAACCGTCTTGCCAGGGTGGACATAAAGCTGTCCCGGTTCATCAACCCGGTCAAACTGTCTGTTTCGGCCTTTGTTTTTAAGGCGAATTCCTGCATGCGAAGCACGGTGACATCCCGCATGATGGTTACCGAACCGACAGCTACGCCGCGGTGGGATTTTAACGGATAGACCCGAATATGTATGAAGCAAGTCTCTGGATTCGTCAGTTTTAGCTCCAGCTCGCCGGTGACGCAGTTTTGCGTCAGCTGCAACCAGTCGGGGAAGGATTCAAACACTTCCGCCATTTTTTTGCCCGACGGTCGCTCGTGAATACCAAAATTGTAATCCAGAATTTTTGCGGCGTACGGGTTCATGTCCGTAATCGTCCCGGCGCTGTCCGAAACGACGATACCCATCTCAATCACGTCGAAGACCGTATCCCTGGCGATTGGAGATACGCGGAAGAATTTGTTTTTATACAGGTTATAAAACAAGATCAATGCACTCGGCAGGTAGATCGTTACGATTGGAAGGTTGACGCGCGTGCCCTCCAAAAACGCGGTTTTAAAGAAGGCAAGGACAAAGACGAGCCCCATGGAGAAGAAAACAAGCATGACTTGCCTTCTGAAATTTCGAGCAACTTGTCTTGAAAAGACGACTAAAACCGATAAGGCGGCGAAAACAAGCGTATAGTTATACGCGACAAGAGCTTTTCCGATATCCGTTTGCTGAATGGAAAGCGCTTTGCCAAAGAATTGGTTTTGGATAACGGTATAGCCAACACGCATGATATGCGTTGATTCATCTGTGAAAATCAAAATGATAGCGATTACCGGTATAATCGATAACAGCGGGAGAAATTTTTTTAGCCGGTCGAAACGCGCGTAATCCAATGAAAAATAGACGCATGCGACAGGGAGGAGGAAGATGCCGATTTGTTCGATATTTCTCCAGATAAGCATGCCTTGCTCTGTGGGCGAAATCATCTCGAAAAGAGAACCGATGGACCAAATAGATACAAATATAATCTGCAGCAGATAAGGGATCGATCCGGCAACGTTTCGATTTTTTAACGCATAGATTGAAATCGCAGACAAGATTACCAGCGAGGCACCAATTATGAATATATAAGTGAGCTCCACAAATTATGTATCTCCTTCCGGACGTATTACTTGTTAAGTGAACGGATTACTCGTAAAGTGAATCGAAAAGTAAATAATATACAGTCTATATTAATATAAATACGGAAGTATAGCAATGTTTCGCGCAAAGGTAGGATGATTTTTTGAACCACCTAAGCTTCGCGATCATTTGAGCGCATATGCTGAACACATGATTCGTGGAACGACTGACAACCCGCATGATGGTAAAACAGTTTAGTCATGCGGTGCTTCCAACTGCATACTTACTGCTGAAACCAGCTTCTCAGCTCTTCCTGGCAGTTGTGCAGCTTAAATTCCGTGATCCGGTATTTTTGAATACCGGCTTTTACCAAGGGATCATCGCTGCAAAATTTTTCGATATCGTCGCACTTCAAAACGATAATGCCGCCGCCAACATTCGTTTTGGGTCCCGAAACCAATATTGAACCGTCATTGAAACCCGTTTTCAGATATTCAAGATGCGCGTCGATCGCCCGCTGCAACGCGTCTTGATCGGGCAGTGTATCTGCAAAGGTTCCTTCCAACACATAATACTTCATGCTGTTACTCCTTTCTTCTCTTAGCGCGACAGCGCGTAAATGTGCAAAGATTAAAAGCGTCGCCCAATCGAGACAGCGCGATTCAATCCTCTGGCAGCTCCGGATACTTTTGCACCGTTTCCAGATCGTTATCCCAGTTGGCTCGTCTTGACCAGTAGATGTGTCCCTGCGGCTTAAAGTGAATGTCGCTGTCGATACACCCGGCGGGGACGACGAGAAGCGTTCCTTCCAGCTGAAGATTCGGCAGCGCCGATCCGCAAGTTGGGCAAAAGCTCTTGATATGACCCTCGGAACGGTAATCGAAGGTTTGAACGTCCTGCTCACCGGTCAGCCATTTTAACGAAGCTGTCGTTGAAAACAGATTCGCGGCATGTGCGGTGCCCGTGTCCTTGCGGCAGCGCTCGCAATGACAAAGATAAAAATGGTCGAACTCGCCGTCTATTTCAAACGTGATTTTGCCGCAAAGGCAGGAACCTGTGTATTTCATAAGGGAAACTCCTGAATAAAGAATGATTTTGTTTTTCAAAAAACTGTTCTTCGTTTAAAACACTTAAAACAATACTTTTTGAATGTTCGCTATTCCCATGCTTGCCTTAATTCAATCTGGCCGTCACCGTTGCCCATGGGGTCGGGGATTTCGCACCCATTCAATCGCCACTTTTTTTGATTTCACGTCGATTAAAAAGAAACCCGCCACCACGTCGTGGGTCGGTTCGAACGAGCCATGGCTTAAAACGGGTTTGTCACCCAACTCCTGATGGTACTGTTTCATTGGGGCTTCCAAGTGCGGCTTAGGCGTGTTGATACCTTCCGAAGTTTGAAGCTTTTACAATCATCATGAATAGCAAAGTTGTCTCCTTTTTGGTGGGGAAGAATGCAGGCCTTATAGATTCAAACGCTGTAGGTGTGTCCTGATTCATAGTTTCATTTCAAGGGTGTCCGCGCTTTATTTTAAATATTATGCAGCCTCGCAGCAAACTCCACGCGGCTCAAGGCTCTCACTTTGATACCTTGGGTGTAAATTTGCATTTATCTGCTCATGAGAATGTGCCCATATCTATTTTCATATTTTGTTCGTTCGTGGGGATACGTCCAACGTGCAGACGGCGGTGAGCGAAAATCCGTACGCGGTGAGAACCTTGCAGTCTCGTATGATTGCACGAGACATACACAACACGGTTAAGCCGCCTTCACACGAACCTCAGCCGCCGTTGGCATTGATAAAATCACAAATTGCATCTACCGTAATGTTTTGCTGTTCTTCGGCGGTAATGGTAGCATCCGGATCACCTTTTTGCTTGCCATAATTGCCGAACTGCGCGTGGTTGCCGCCCTCGATTTTCACAATATTCTCCGTGTAGTCGATGTTTTTCTCAAGATTGTCATTGAATGTGCCGTAAATAGTGAGCGCCTTTTCGGGCGGGTAATCTCCGTAAATATACGCGCCCATCAGTATCAGCCCGTTTACTTTTTCGGGATTCTTCGATGCGTAATCGCTCGCCATCGCACCGCCCATGGAATGACCCGCTATGTACCAATTTGAGATTTGCGGCAGCCTCTCGAAGACGTCATCAGCCGCATTCACATCAAAAATGGCCATATTAAAAGGCATTTTTACAAGTACGCAGGTGAACCCCCGATTTGCAAGCTTTTCAAGAATAGGCAAATAGGCAACAGCTTCAACCTTTGCACCGGGATAAAAAATAATCCCCGTATCGGTTGAATTGTTTGACGGCAGGATCGTTAGATGATCGATCACTTCAGGCGGTGAGTCGCTGCTCATTATGGCAAGGGCCGCAACGTCTGCATGATAGTAATCGTTTGCCCACAATAAGAAACCGCCGACCAAAAGCACACATACTATTAGGACGGATAAACCTGCTATTCTTAATTTTTTCAAGGAATGCTTCTTCACGGTATGACATCCTTTCATTGCGTCCGGTATAGTTCTTTAATGGGTCGGTGGATTTCAAGAGATATGCCTTGAGCAGACAAAAATGATGGCATTGAAGGCCAAATAGTTTTTTGCGAAGTTTTTTCGGAACTAAATGTCTTCTCCATTATGCATCGCTTAATTCCAAACAATACACACTCACTGCAAAGGTTTCATTTCCGGGCATAACGCCTGACAGAATCTCCTTGGTTTGGAAACCCATTTTTTCGTATAGTTTCAGGGCTGAATCATTGCCGGCCAACACCTCAATCTCAAGTGGGCGTTTGGTATGTGCCATCATGTATTGTACCAATTGCGTACCAATCCCTTTTCTCATATATTCCGGATCAACATACAACCAACCAATCTCATTCTCTAAATAGGCCCCGAAGCCAACAACCTTTTCTTGCCATTCTGCAACACAGAGTGTATATGCAAACAGGTCTTCCTTATCCGCCGCCTCTTTTAGGGGGATAAAAGCTGCTTCCAGTTTTGCATTCGTTAACTCAATCATTCTTGCCGCATCATGAATTCCAGAAATGTGATTCCAGTCACTACTGCGGTATTCTCTAATCTTAATCATGTAAGTTTTATCCAGTCAGTCGTTAATACTCGCCCATGTCGCGAATTTTTTTCAGAACCGCGATATAATCACGGGCCTTGCCGCCAAAGGTTTCCGGATTCACAGGGTGATGTACGTTATACAGATAACCGCTTTCCCCATACCGGCCCTGTTTCAATTCATCCAGATAATTTTCATCCATGCAGACATTCGTAGTTTCAAGGCACATCAAAACATGATCGCTGCCGTCGGTAATTTCGCGCTCCCATAAGTAGCGGCATTCAAGAGAAAGAAAACACTCCTTGATGCGGGGCGCATTGACTGTTGTTGCGGGTTCCGCCGTTAATCCGGAAGCCGTGATTTCATCCGTTTCCCACTGGTTGTTCACAATCGTATCCAAGCAGCGTTCATAAATACCGGCCGATGGAAAATTTAGAACACAAACACCGGAATCGTGAATGGTTTTATACATATGTCCCGCTTTATTCACGCTCGATATAATAGCATAAAAGCCTTTTTTATCTCCGTCAAAACAAGCCCATGACTGCAGACAGGCGTTGGTTTTTCCATTCGATTTGTAAGAGGTGACGACAAACAATGGTGACGGAATCGCCGTTACGAAATCCATCCATGAAAAGCCATACGTTACCATGCTTTCCATAGACTTCGGAACAGACGGGTACTCTTTCTTCATATGCTATTTCTCCCTGCGGGTAAATTCCCGCGAAGCGATAATTCGCAGCTTTGGTGTGGCCGGTCTTCCTTTAATATGCGAAAAACTCAAGAATAACGGGTTTTCACATATTGGTTATTTCTCTCTTGCCATCAACACCACACACTCAACATGACACGTCTGCGGGAACATGTCTACCGGCCGGACGGTGGTGAGCGAAAATCCGTGCGCGGCAAGAATCTTACAGTCGCGCGCGAGCGTAGCTGGGTTGCACGAAACATACACAACGCGGTTCACGCCGCTTTTTGCAATCGACTCCAGCGCAGCGGGATCACAGCCCTTTCGCGGGGGGTCGAGCACGATTGCATCGATTGTCTCTCCGGAGGCGACCATTTTCGGAAGTACGTCTTCAACATTGCCGCAGACAAACGAAGCGTTTGTCACACCGTTTTCGTCTGCGTTGCGCTTTGCGTCCTCAATTGCGGGCGCAACCTGCTCGATCCCGACAACGCGCTTACAATCTTCCGCAACAAAAAGCGAGATGGTACCGACGCCGCAATATGCGTCCACAATGGTTTCGTCCGGTTTTGCGGAAAGAAACTCCTTTGCAGTTTCATACAATGCCTGTGTCTGGATGCGGTTGACCTGCAAAAACGACTGCGGGCTGACGAAAAAACGCTTATCGCCAATGGTTTCGGTCAGCGCGGGTTTGCCGGAAAGCAGGGTAAAGCGATTCCCGAAAACGACATTTGTGTCCTTCGGATTTTCATTGTGCCATACGCTGTCGAAATCTTCCAGATAGGCAAGCAGATCGTCCTTGTGCTTGAGTCCGCCGCGGGTCACGATGACCGCCATACGCTCACCGCTCGCGGTTGTACGCGCTACAACGTGCCGGAGCTGACCTTTGCCGGTGGTTTCATCGTAAACGGGTACACCGAAATCGTTCGCCCATGCGGCAACGCGGCGTGCCGCCTCCACAATGGATGACTCCTGAATCGGACAATCGGAAAACGGGACGAGTCGGTGACTGCGCGGTGCGTAAAAGCCGAACACGGCGGCGTTGCCGAGCATGCCGAACGGGAAGCTGCCTTTGTTACGGTAACGCATCGGTTCTTCCATGCCAATGATTGGCTGTATGGGAACGGTTTGAAACCCGCCGAGTCGCGACAGTGCATCCAGAACCCATTGCTGCTTTTGCGCAAGCTGCGCGGCGTAGTCCAGATGCCAAAGCGTGCACCCGCCGCATTGCGCAAACACCGGGCAGCCCGGTTGAACGCGGTCGGGCGATGGTGTAAGGATTTCGATTGTTTTTGCAACCGCATAGGATGGCGTAACCTTGATGACGTGCGCGCTGACCGTTTCGTTCGCGAGCGCACCGATGACGAACACGGCGTATCCGTCCACGCGGGCAACGCCCTGGCCTTCGTTTGACAGGGCGGTTACTTTGAGCGTAAGATCCTCGTTTTTCTTAACAGGGAGGCGTGAGGAAGGCGACATAAGTTTTATCCTTTCCGCGCGAATGTAGCGCGCGACGGCATTATTTGATGACAACGGAATTCGAACCGAAGCGCTCGATCGCTTCTTCGCGGAACATACCGTCAAGGTCGACATAATATTCCTTTGGCACGCCTTTTGCAATCTTTTTTGATGCGTCGTACAAAATGACCGGCGTTTGTCCTTGGAATCGCTTTAGAAAAGAGCAGGTACGGCGCATCGCGTCGTCGTCGAGCATTGCAAACTTGATATACACGCTGCGCCCGGCGTCCCGAAGCGGTGTGAGGTTGTCGATCAGCAGGGAATTTGCACGATCTTCACGGATGTTCAGCTTGCCCTTGACCAGCACCGGCGTGTCGTCAAAAAAGAGTTCGCCGATCTGCTGGAGTGTCCGCGGGAAAACGACGACTTCGACGCTGCCGGTCACGCCTTCAAGCGTAGCGTATCCCATGATGCCGTTGCCGGAGCGCGTCGGGCGCTGTTTGCACAGTGTAAGCATGCCGCCGACGGTGATCTGCATTTCGTCTTTGATCTCGGTCGTGCCGTCTGCTTCCATAAGATCGGCAATGGTGTACGGAAGTTTCTTGAGCTGCTTTTCAAAGTTGTCCAACGGATGGCCGGAAAGGTACAGCCCGGTAGACTCGCGTTCTTTGGCGAGGATGATCTGATGGCTCCACTCCGGCATGTCGGGCAACGGGATATCAACGGTTTCCAGCGACTCGCCGCCAAGGTCCATATCGAACAGCGAAAGCTGGCCCGCCCCGCGCGCCTTCCGTGCGGCGGCGGATGCGTCCAGTGCGCGCTCATATACTGCCATATACTGCGCGCGTTTGCCGCCCATTGAGTCGAAACACCCGGCGTAGATCAAGCCTTCGAGCATGCGCTTATTCAAACTGTCGACGCGGTCACAAAAGTTGAAAAAGCTGGTGAACGGCCCGCTCTCCGTGCGCTCGGCAACCATTGCTTCCATTGCGGCGGTGCCGACGTTTTTAACGGCGGACAGGCCGAAGCGGATTGCACCGTCCTCCGTGGAGAAGCGTGCACGGGAGTTGTTCACGTCCGGCGGGAGCACCGAGATGCCGTGTCGCCGGGCGGAATAGACATACTCCGCGACTTTGTCGGAGGAACTTAAAAAGCTGTTGATCAGCGCGGTTAAAAATTCAACCGGATAGTAGTATTTCAGATACGCAGTCCGGTAGGCGAGCACGGCGTAAGCCGCTGCGTGGGACTTGTTGAACGCATAGGACGCAAAGTCCATCATTTCGTCGAATATTTGGTTTGCAACCTCTTCCGGCACGCCGTTTTTCACTGCGCCAACGACGCCGTCCGTGCCGTGAATGAAATATTCGCGCTCCTGCGCCATGACGGCATGCTTTTTCTTTGACATAGCACGGCGCACAAGATCACTGCGGCCATAAGAATATCCCGCAAGCGTGCGGACGATCTCCATGACCTGCTCCTGATAGACCATGCAGCCATAGGTTGTCTGCAAAATGGGCTCCAGAAGCGGATGCGCGTAGACGACACTGCCCGGATTGTGCTTACCCTTGACATAGCGCGGAATTTGATCCATCGGGCCGGGCCGGTAGAGCGAGATGCCTGCGATGAGATCCTCAAAGCAGTCCGGCTTGAGCTTTTGCAAAAACTGCCGCATGCCGGTGGATTCAAGCTGGAACACGCCGTCCGTATCGCCGGATGCGATCATGTTATACACCGCCGGGTCGTCGAACGGAAGTTTTTGAAAATCAGGCGGCGTCTGTCTGTTTTCTTCGATGAACGTGAGCGTATCGCGAATGACCGTGAGCGTCCGCAGGCCGAGAAAGTCCATTTTGAGCAGGCCGAGTTCTTCCAACGTGGTCATGGGGAACTGCGTCGTCACGACGGAGTCGTTCATTTGGAGCGGCACGACGTCCGTAATCGGCACGCTGGAGATCACGACACCCGCGGCGTGCGTCGAGCTGTGACGGGGGAGACCCTCCAGCTTGAGGCACAAGTCGATGATTCTTTTTGTATCCGGGTTCGATTCGTAAGCGTTACGGAGATCGGGGGAAATTTTCAGCGCGCGTTCAAGCGTCATATTCAGCTCTGCGGGCACCATCTTGGAAAGTCGGTCGACGTCGGCATACGGCACACGAAGAACACGACCGACGTCGCGGATGACCGCGCGTGCCGCCATGGTACCAAACGTGATAATCTGGCTGACATGGCCATCACCATATTTTTCAGTGACATAGTCGATGACTTCCTGTCGCCGTTCGTAACAAAAGTCGACGTCAAAGTCCGGCATGCTGATACGTTCGGGATTCAAAAAGCGCTCGAACAGCAGGTTGTACTTCAGCGGATCGACATCTGTAATGTCGAGACAGTATGCCGCGAGGCTGCCTGCGCCGCTGCCGCGTCCCGGGCCGACCTGGATACCTCTGGTTTTAGCAAAATGAATGAAATCCCAGACGATCAGAAAATAATCGACAAAGCCCATCTGCTCGACAATACCGAGTTCGTACTCCAGCCGCTCGCGTACGGAGTCGTCTGCGTTTGGTAGTTTTTTCTGCAAACCTTCGTCGCAGAGTTTGCGCAGATACGCCGTGTTGCCCATGTTGTCCGGCGCTTTGAACGCGGGCATCCTGCGGATGCCGAATTCAATTTCAAGATTGCACTTTTCCGCAACTTCGGCAGTGTTTTTTAATGCCTCCGCGTCGTCCGGAAGCGCCTTTAACATCTCTTCTTCGGACTTGAGGTAGAAATGGTTGCCCTGCATCTTCATGCGATCAGGCTCGTCCACAAAACGCTGCGTCTGGATGCAGAGCAGCACGTCCTGTGCTTCCGCGTCGTCAGAACCGACATAGTGGATATCGTTTGTTGCGACGCACTTGGCGCCGATTTCGTTTGCAATTTTTCTCAAACCCGGCAACACTTGCAACTGCTCCGGAATGCCGTGGTTTTGCAGTTCGATATAAAAATCGTCGCCAAACATGCCTTGCAGCCGCTTCGCGATTGCAAGCGCGGCTTCGTATCGACCGGCAAGCAGTGCCTGCGGGATATCGCCCGCCAGACACGCCGACATACAGATAAGGCCCTCGGCATGCTTGCTTAAAAGATCGTAATCGATACGTGGACGATAGTAAAACCCATGCAAAAACGCCTCGCTGGAAAGATACATCAGATTTTCGTAGCCTGTTTGATTTTTGCATAGCAAGATAAGGTGTCCGAGGTCGCGGTCCTGCGAACCTTCGCGATCGGTCATGGAGCGAGGCGCTATATAGGTTTCCATGCCGATGATCGGTTTGACGCCTTCTTTTTTGCAGGCCTTATAAAAATCGACCACGCCATACATCACGCCATGATCGGTGATGGCAAGCGATGTTTGACCGAGCGACTTGGCACGCCGGATTAAGTCCGGTATGCGCGCCGCTCCATCGAGCAGACTGTACTGTGTGTGTACGTGCAGATGCGTAAAATCAGCCATTTCGAATCTCCCTTGCGATGCGGATCAAACGAGTTAAACGGTGGTTCATGCCGCTTTTGCCGATTTCCGCGAGATCGGCGAGTTCCTGTAATGTTGCGTCCGGATGGTTCATGCGGAGCATTGCCGCTTCATGCAGCGTGGCGGGCAATCGGTTTAGGCCCATACGCTCCTCGATGATTTCAATCGCCTGCCGCTGAAGCGTGGACGCGTTGACAGTTTTTCCGATGTTTGCGGTGTCGCAGTTATTGGTGCGATTGACGTAGTTGCGAAAATCACGCTCGGTGCGGACGTTTTCAAACTTCAGCGCAGAACCCGACGCGCCGATGAGCGCGAGAAACCCTGATACGTCGTCACCCTTGAGATACACCACGAACCGATCTTTGCGAACCATGGTCTTCGCGTCCAGACCAAACCCTTTGATCGAACCCAGCACCTGCGCGGCGAACGCTGCGGAGCGTGCGATAATCTCTAAATGATAGCCGCGGTAGGGGTTGGCGCAGGACCCGCTGCCTAAGAAGGCACCGCGTAAAAATGCACGCCGGGATTCTTCGTCGATAAGAAGCTGTTCCGGCGCGACTTCGCCAAAACTGGTTCCGTCGTCCTTTGTACAAAGCAATCCGGTTTCGTAGAGCAGTGTTTCCGCCTGATCACCGGAAAGTGTAACCACCGTCAGCGGGCGGCGGTGTTCACGCTCGCTCAGCTCAATGACGGACTCCAATTGAAAAAGCGAGGACGCGAGCAAAAGGATGTATTTTCCGACGGCGAGCGTTTCGGTTGAATACACCACGCCGCGACCGCGGCCAACGTACAGCGCGCCGCAGGTATGTGTTAGCCCCGCAAGCTGCGCAAGCCTCTGGACGCGCGGCTTTACACGAATCTTTACCAGGTTTTCTTTTGCGCTGCTGGAAAACGACATCGTCCGCTCCAATCCTGCCACACGATGAAACGTGCGGCATTGTCCGCCGGCTGCCGGCGCGATCTATTATTCATTATAAACGATTTTGAAACTCGCGTCAGTGGCATTTTTATGAATTACATGTTGCGCTGTAAACAGGCGTAAAAAAAGCGCCGCATAACGGCGCGAAATAGACAAAGCATGCTTCCAATGCTCAGGCGTTTTCAAAACGCGCCTTGATGTCCGCCGCCTCGGAATCGAGATCGCGATGATAGACGCGCACGCGCATGCCGCGCTTTTCAAAGCGCTTTGCAAGTTCCTCCGCCGCAGCCACAGAACGATGCCGACCACCTGTACATCCGAAACACACACGCAGGATGTGCTTGTCCTGATCCATATAGAGCGGGATCATGGCTTCTAGCATATGTTCGATGCTGTCGAAAAATTCCGGCACGAATTTTTGCGAATAGACAAACTCCTGAACGGGTTTGTCCATGCCGGAAAGCGGACGATACTCGGCATAGTAAAATGGATTCGGCATGAAGCGCATGTCGAGCACGAAATCTGCGTCGACCGGGACACCGCGTTTGTAGCCGAAGCTGCAAAACAGCAGCGTTAGGTCTTTGCTTTCGTATTCCGGCAGAACTTTGGCGATTAAGCAGGAAAAGTCGCGCGGCTTGACGTCGCTTGTGTCCAGAATATAGTTTGCACGATTGCGCAAAGGTTGCAAAAAGACGCGCTCCCGCTTGACACCGGTCTCCGCGTCGCCTGCTTCACCGAGCGGATGGCGGCGACGCACTTCATTGTAGCGCTTTTTTAAAACATCGTCCCGCGCGTCGAGGAACAGGATTTCATGAGGCGTGTCCAAAGAATCGAACGCCTCGGCAATGGTAGCCGAGCTGCGCGAAAGCAGGCTCTCGCGGCTGTCGATCGTTACGGCGGCTTTCTGGATTGCGGGATCCGCGTTTTTACATAGCTGCACGAATTCATTTAGCATGGAGGACGGAAGATTATCGACACAAAAATAGCCCTGCTCTTCCAAACGGCGAAGAGCGAGCGATTTTCCCGCGCCGGACAATCCCGTTACGATTAAAAGATACATTTGAGAGAACCTCTTTTACAACTCTGACATAAGTTTTAGTTCGCGTTCCAGTTGGACGCCGGTTTCTTCGAACACACGCTGTTGAATGATGGAAACGAGCTCCAATACGTCGCGTTCCGTCGCGTTGCCGTTGTTGACGATAAAGCCCGCGTGCTTTGGGCTGACCTGTGCGTCGCCGACAGAGAACCCCTTGAGCCCGCAATTTTCAACAAGCGCACCCGCGAAACGACCCTTTGGACGCTTAAAAACGCTGCCTGCGCTCGGTAAGGTCAGCGGCTGCTTTGCCTTGCGCTGGCGTGTTGTATCGAGCATGCGCTTTTTTGCGCCGCCGTCGTCATGCTCCAACTGAAACGTTGCCGAAAGGACGATGACACCCGGCGCCGAATACTTGCTGGTACGGTTGCCAAAGTCGGATTTTTTAGTTTCGATGTCCAAAACGCGTCCGTTTTGCAGAATGCGTACACTTTTGATGATGTGACGAATTTCCGCACCATATGCGCCGGCGTTCATTGCGACCGCGCCACCAACCGTCCCCGGAATGCCGGAGAGTGACTCCATACCCATCAGCCCGCTGTTGACGCTTTCGCGCGCAAGCACGGACAGCGCCGTTCCAGCGGCGCAGGTCACGCTTGTGTCCACAAACAGCGGCGTTGTCAGCGGCGTATCGATACGGATCACGACGCCCGGATATCCTGCGTCCGGCGCAAGGATGTTCGTTCCGTTGCCAAGCACGCAAGACGGGCAGCCGAACTGACTGCAAGCCTGTATGGCGCGGCGGATATCTTCGGCACCGTGCGGACGCAAAACGATTGCGGCAGGACCGCCGATGTGAAAGCTGGTCAGCGTGGAAAGTGGTATATTGCATTTGACATCGAACCCCTTGAGGGCAAGGAAGACACGATCAAGCATACTTTTCATGATGCTATCATAACAAATTGTTCATATTTAGACAACTGAAAAACAATCGATTTCCGAAAGCCTGACGATTTTTATAAATTTTGTTACGGTTTTATGCATCGGCCGTACACATTGTTTATTCACCAAGCAGTGCCATGCGGTATGCTTTTTCCAGATCGTCCAGCGAGAACCGGGCGTTTGCGGCGCTTGGCGACGGTAAAACTTCACAGGAAATGGCGGTCGATGCTTCGACAAGCCCGGTATAAAGCCGGGCGGCGGTTTTTCCGGTGCAAAGCACGCGCGCAATCTTTGTTTCTTTGATAAGACCTGCGATATCGTTCGGAACGGGATTTCTGATACTTGCGTCGCTTGCACCAATGATATCGCAGCTGTGTAACACGTCCCACAGCGCCAGTCTATGCGAAAGGATGAGCGTGGCTTTTGCTTCGATGGTTTCCGGCAATGGAGCACCGTATACGCGCGCAAGCACAGGCCAAAAGCGATTCTGCGGGTGCGCATAATAAAACGCCGCCTCGCGTGATTTTGGCGAAGGCATCGTGCCGAGGATCAAAATTTTGCTTTCCGGTGAAGAAACCGGTGATAGTGTGTGATAAACGCGTTCCATATCATTAAGCGTACTCCAGTTCGCGATGTTTTTCAAATACAGATCGACAGAGAATCATTTACCGGTATCAAACAACCAAAATCCGCATAAACAAAGCAATAATTAGGATTTTCGCTGATTCTGCAACACGCTATCAGACGAAAAGTGAAGCCTGCGGCGGTTGATTCTACGCATGTGTTCTGTTAAGATGTGAGCATGAGTAAGGTGAAACGATTTCTATTATATTACAAGCCGCATAAAGCGCTTTTAATCCTCGATTTAAGCTGCGCGTTTATGGTTGCGGTCATCGACGTTGCATACCCGCTGCTGACGCAGTACATCCTGCGGACGCTTCTGCCGGGCATGGCTGTCGACTCGACACTTGTTCGCGTATTCGTCTACCTGATCGCGGGAGCGTTTTTGGCATATGTCGTTCGTGCGCTGCTATTGTACATCATCAATTACTGGGGACACTTGCTCGGCGTTCGTATGGAGGCCGATATTCGCAGGGACATCTTTTCGCATATTCAGGAACTGCAGTTCAGTTTTTATGACAAGGTACGTACCGGTAAACTGATGTCGCGCGTGACGACCGACCTGTTTGATATTACGGAGCTTGCGCATCATGGGCCGGAGGACGTGCTGATTTCGGGAACGACGGTCATCGGCGCGTTTGTCTGTATGGCGTTTATAGAATGGCGGCTGGCGCTTGCACTTTTATGCATCGTGCCGGTGGCGATCTACTACGTTATGCGCATTCGCGTGCAGATGCGAAAAGCGTCGCTGACGGTCAAGCAGCGTGTTGCGGAAATCAACGCGAGTATCGAGTCGTCCATCTCCGGCGCGCGCGTTGCAAAGGCGTTTACAAACGAGGATCATGAGCGCGAGAAGTTTGATGAAGGCAACGCGAAGTTCGTCCATGCAAAAGATCATTTCTACAAATACATGGCCTATTTCAACAGCGGCATGGAATTTTTTGTGGCGATGTTCAACCTGGTCGTGTTGGCCGTTGGTGGATATCTGATTTACAAGAGCAGCCTCGACCCGATTGTACTTGTCACATTCACGCTGTATATTGCGGCGTTTGTATCACCCATCAAGCGGCTTGCGGCGTTTGCCGAACTGTACATCCTCGGCATGGCTGGCTTCACACGGTTCTGCGAAATCATGGATATTGAACCGGACATCAAGGATTCGCCAAACGCAAAGCCGCTGAAAAACGTGAAAGGCGATATTCGCTTCCACGATGTGTCGTTTGCCTATGAAGCTGGGCGCTGTGTGCTCAGCCATATCGACCTCGACATTCCGGCGGGAAAGACGCTTGCGCTGGTCGGGCCGTCCGGCGGCGGCAAAACGACGCTTTGCCACCTGATTCCACGGTTCTACGAACTGCGTTCGGGGTCGATCACCATCGACGGCACCGACATTCGGGACGTGACGCTGCGTTCGCTTCGCCGCAACGTCGGTATAGTCCAGCAGGATGTGTTCCTGTTTGCCGGAAGTGTGATGGAAAATATTCGCTACGGGCGAATCGACGCGAGCGACGACGAAGTCGTCGAAGCCGCGAAACATGCGCATATCCACGATGAGATCATGAAATTCCCGAACGGATACCAAACGGAAGTCGGTGAACGTGGATTGATGCTCTCCGGCGGACAGAAACAGCGCGTATCCATTGCGCGGCTGTTCCTGAAAAATCCGCGCATCCTGATTCTCGACGAAGCGACCAGCGCGCTGGACACCGTGACCGAACACGATATTCAGCATGCGTTTGAAGAGCTCTCCGTCGGACGCACGACGCTTGTGATCGCACACAGGCTCTCCACCGTGAAGCATGCGGACGAGATTGTCGTGCTGGACGAACAGGGTATCCGCGAACGCGGCACGCACGACGAATTGCTGGAAACCGGCGGATTGTACGCCGAACTGTACCACGCGACTATGATTGAATAACGCAGGAGCGACAAGACAATGAAGAAACGGACGCTTGCAATCATCCTGATCGTCGTCCTTGCGCTTGCGGGACTATGGCTGGCGAGAGAGCAGACCGCACAGGAAGCGGTTACAATTGACGAGCCGCAGGTGACGAGTTGTCTGATTGCGCTGGACGAAGTGCAGCAGGCAAATGCGGCGCAAGCCGAAGCTGAAAACGACGAGGCACTGCCGGAGGCGACCGTCGAGGCGCAGGATGAAACCACGCCGGACGAAGACGGCGCGTATACGACAAAGGACGATATCGCCGCATACATTGCCGCATACGGTATGCTGCCGAACAACTTTATGACCAAAGAAGAAGCGCGTGATCTCGGCTGGAACGGCGGTGGACTGGACGACTATTCCTACGGCATGTGCATTGGCGGCGACCGGTTCGGAAACTATGAAGGGCTTTTACCGGAGGCAAGCGGGCGGCAGTATTATGAATGCGACGTGGGTACGCTGCACTCTGATGATCGCGGAGCGGAGCGGATCGTCTTTTCCAACGACGGGCTGGTCTACTACACGGATGATCATTATGAGTCGTTTGCACTGCTGTACGGCACGCCGTAACGATGGAATGTTTTAAGGTAAATGCATATGCCCAACAAACGAAAAATCGTATTAAATGGAAGGCGCATGGACACGCGCGAACGCACCCACGCGCATATCAAGCGGCGGATGAAACTGCCGGACTGGTACGGCGGTAATCTGGACGCGCTTTGCGACTGCCTTGGCGAAATCAACGAGCCAACGGTCGTATTGCTGCGTCATACCGAGCGGATGAAGCGCAGCCTTGGCGATTATGGCACTCGGCTGGTCACGGTGCTTGCCGCGATGACGAAAGAGAATAAAAATATCGAACTTGAGGTTCATAACAGGTTCTAAGGAACGGCACGCAAAGCGCGTGCTGTTTTTCTTCTGCATGTTTCTGAAGTTTACAGGACAACACAATTCAGTTGACCGTCTATATTCCGACATCGTATACTATTTTTAGACACAAACCGCACCGAACGCAGAAAGACAGGCGCAATCAATTTTGAAAAACTCTCCAGATAAGATAGACGGGAGCATCTCTCGTAAAATAATAAAATACGGCATCGTGATCGGCTTATTGCTGCTGAGTACGATTTTCCTTGCATGCAGTAAAACGACGGAACCGACGCCGACCGCCGCGCCGATCGCGACGAACACGCCGGAACCAACCGCAACGCCGACGCCTTCGCCAACGCCGGCACCTGCCGGACCGCTGACGGTCGTTGAAGGAAAATCGTTCCTCATGCGAAACAAATCGGGCGATTACGAGCCGTTTTTCATCAAGGGTGTGAACATCGGCGCCGCCAAACCCGGATACTGGCCGGGAGAATTTGGAATTGAAGAGTCGGACTACTCGCGCTGGTTCCAATGGATCGGCGAGATGAACGCAAACACAATCCGCGTGTATGTGGCGCAAATGCCCGTGTTTTACGATGCGCTGCTTGCCTACAATCAATCTGCCGACGAGCCGCTGTATTTGATGCAGGGTATTTATATGAATGAAGACCTCATCGTTACGTATGCGGACGCATACTGCAATGACGGTGAGCTTGAAGAGATATTCCACAGGGATTTGACGAATGCAATCGACGTGATCCATGGCAATGCGGAGATCGAAAAGTTGCCCGGCAACGCGGGCGGAACGTATACAAGCGATGTATCGCAATACGTGATCGGCTATCTGCCGGGCATTGAGTTCAGCGCCGATTTCATCATCGGTACCAACGAAAAGAACCCGGAGAAAACGTCGTTTTACGGCGAGTATGTGCACACGGAGAACGCGTCCCCGTTTGAAGTGTTCCTTGCCGAGGTGCAGGAGCTCATGATCTCCTATGAAGCGGAGCATTACGGCATGCAGCGGCCAATCGCCATAACAAACTGGATTACGGCCGACCCGCTCAGCCATCCCGGCGAGCCGAATCCTTCCATGGAGGATGCGGTCAGTCTGGACGTCGAACACATTAAGGCGACGGACGCATACGAATGCGGCTTCTTTGCATCGTACCATGTGTATCCATATTATCCCGACATGATGAGCTATGAGTCGGAATACATTGATGCGGACAACCCGAATACGTATCTTGCGTACCTTGAGGATTTAAACGCCTATCACACCATGCCGGTGCTGGTTGCGGAATTCGGCATACCGACTTCGCGCGGGAAAACGCACGTAAACGCGATATCCGGCTTTGACCAGGGGAATATAGAGGAGACCGCGCAGGGCGAAACGCTTGTGTCCATGATGAGCGACATACAGACGGCGGACTGCATGGGCGGACTGGTTTTCTCATGGCAGGACGAATGGTTTAAGCGCACATGGAATACGACCGACCAGGAGGAAGCCGAGCGCAGGCCATACTGGTTTAGTGTGGAAAGCCCGGAAAAGACGTTTGGGTTGCTTTCGTTCGACCCCGGCGAGACGACGGCGGTTTTGCTTGACGGCGATAAGAGCGAATGGAACGACGATGATCGTGTTACTGCTAACGATGGCATGCGGCTGTCTGTAAAAAGCGACGAGGCATACGTATATTTCCTGATCGAAACAGGCGAACGTTTGCCGACCGACGGAGCGTTGTACATTGCGGTGGACACGATCGGCGACCAGGGCAACACAGCCTATGCGGGACGGGGATTTGTGCAGGCCGCCGACTTTTTGATTTGTATTGACGACGAAGACAACAGCGTGATACTGACCGATTCGTATTACGACGTGTTTCAGTATCAGTATTCCGTTTTAAATTCACTGGTTGAACCGATTGAGTATCAGTTTGAGAAGGATTCCGGTATGTTTGTGCCGATCTACTCGGCGATGAGCCGGGAACTCGTTTTACCGGAGACGGGTGAGGTGATTCCGTTTTCCAAGTTTGCCGCGGGGGATTTGCATTACGGCATTTCCGACCCGGACGATGCAGCTTTCGATTCGCTTTCGGATTTTTACTCGGGCGACGGGTTCGTTGAGATCCGAATCCCGTGGCTTCTGCTCAATGTGCGCGATCCGGGTACAAAGAACATCATTGCCGACTGGAACATAACCGGTTCGATCACCGGCGAGACGATTGAGAGCGTTTCCTTCGGCGTATTTACCACGGGCGGGAGCGGCGCCGTGCCGTTCGGTGATTACAGCTGGGACGCATGGGACCTGCCGACGTATCATGAGCGGCTGAAAAAGAGTTATGATATCGTTGCGCAGTGCTTTTCCGGCATTGACTGAGTGACGAGGAATATTATCACGGATGTGTTAAAGGAGGACGATGCTGCTTGGTTATCGTTCAAATGGTTGTCAACTGGCTGATCGTCGTTATGGCGGAATTTCTGACGCTGTTTACGTTGCTTTTGCTTGTCCTGCATTTTACCGGGGCGGCGAAGGGAAGACGCATCAAAAAAATGCGCGAACAGCTACTCAGCCTGATTTCCGGCGAGGTTCAGGCCAGCCGAATCAAAAACAAAATCTATGAGATGGTAAGGCCCGACGGCGAGATCGACTCGATTTCCGCGATACCGGGCATTCGCTCACTGCGCGGATTACAGGTGATTTCCGAAACGGCGGACGAACTGAAAGGCGAACCCTGGAACATACTCAGCCGCGAAGTCGGAGGAGCGTGGTTTGGAAAATTCCTGCAAAAGCAACTGAACAGCAGAAACATGGATTCCATAATCCTGGTCGTAAAACTGATTGGAACACTAAAACTGACACGGTATACGACGGAAGTAATTGCGCAGGTCTATTGCTACCGCTCCACAACGCAGATGCAACACATTGGCATGCTGTCACTTTGTCTGCTTGGCGCGGAGAAAGAACTGGTAGCCATCTGCCGGGACGAGACGATTGCTTCGCTGCTGTCGTTTCGCACGTTGGAAGAACTGTTCAGGACATATTCCGGCGACCGCGAAAAGATATGCGGAATACTGATCGACACCGCAGCGGACCTCTACATACGCCGTACTTGCATCAAGGCAATTGGCGAATACATGTACGACAGCCTGGCTGAGAAGGTCATGCCGTACCTGAACAGCAAACAGCTCAATGCGCGCATCGATGCGATACGAACGCTTGGGCAACTCAAATATCAACCCGCGCTCGGACAGATTCGGGTGTTTGCCGGTGACGAACGCTGGGAAGCGCGTGTCGTTTCCGCAACGGCACTCGGTGCATTTGGTGTGGAAAATAATTTAGAACTGCTGATCAAACTGCTTTGCGACCGCGAATGGTGGGTACGTTACCGGGCGGCGGAAGCGCTTGTTCATTACCCCGACCACGAGGCTCTTTTAAAACGAGTAGAGCAAACAAACGACAAATTCGCGCGTGAAATGATGCAGTTTGCGCTCGATAAAGATGCGCTGATGAGAGGGGAGGTGGCGTAATGCACACGGTGTTATATGACATTGCCATCGTAATCAACTATTTTTCGCTTATTTACGTCATCGCCGTCAGCACGATCTATTTGGTTCAGCTACTCTCCGCCTCCGCCGGATTGCGAAAGTACGTCCGCTCACTTCGGTATATCGACTACAAGCGATTTTTAGACTCGGAGCATATGGTGCCGATTTCACTTCTGGTTCCGGCGTACAACGAGTCTGCGACCATTATCGATTCGGTCAAGAACCTGCTTTCGCTGGATTTTCCGGAATATGAGGTCATCGTCGTCAACGATGGTTCCAAGGACGAGACGCTGCAGCTGCTGATCGACGAATTCAAACTATTGCCGTTCCACCAGCCATACAAAAAGTCTCTGGAGACGGAAGAGATAAAAACGATCTACCGCTCCGCAAAGGACTTCCGCCTGATCGTTCTGGACAAGGCCAACGGCGGCAAGGCGGACGCACTCAATGCGGGCGTGAACGTTTCGTCGTACCCGATTGTGGTGACGATTGACGCGGACTCGATTCTTGAAAAAAGTTCATTGATCAAGATCATCTACTCCTTCGTCAGCGACCCGAACTGCATCGCCGTCGGCGGTATCGTCCGCATCGGCAGCGGATGCGAAATCGTCGACGGACAATTGACCGAGGTCGACCTGTCGAAGAAGCCGATTGTTGCGCTGCAAACCACAGAATATCTGCGCGCGTTTTTAACCGGGCGGCTCGGTTTCGACGTCATGGGAATGCTATTGATTATCTCCGGCGCATTCGGCGCGTTTAATAAAGCGTCGCTGATCGAAGTAGGCGGTTATTCACGTAATTGCATCGGCGAGGATATGGAGCTGGTCATCAAGCTCCACGAGTTGATGCACCGAAAAAAGCGCAAATACACCGTTCGCTTCCTGCCGGACCCGATTTGCTGGACACAGCCTCCGGAACGGCTGAGCGATCTTAAGAAGCAGAGAAAGCGCTGGCACATCGGCCTGATAGACAGCCTGCTGCGGCATAAGAACATGCTGTTTAATCCGCGGTACGGGCGCATCGGTCTCGTCTGCCTTCCGTATTACTGGATATTTGAGTTGATCGGCCCGGTGATTGAAACCGTCGGTTTCCTGTTTGTTCCGATTTCATGGGTGCTCGGCATTGTCAACCTCCACTTCATGCTGTCGTTTTTCGCCGTTGCCGTGCTCTATGGAACGATCCTCTCCGTCGGCGCGTTACTGCTGGAGGAAAACACGTTTAAAAAATATCCCGACTTAGGTCAGCTGCTGCGGCTGTTCTTCTATTCGCTGGTGGACAATTTTGGTTATCGGCAGCTTAATACACTATATAAGGTAGAAGCAATGTTCGGCTTTAAAAAGAACAAAAGCCGGTGGGGGGAACTCAAACGCAAGGGCTTTTCCAATAAAAGCAAAACATAGAATGCAGTATCGAAAAATAACAGCGATATGACCAAAAGGCCGGAGACGATGATATCGGCCTTTTGTATTGCAAAAAAAACATAAAAAAACGGTTGGCTATGGACGAAAAAGAAGGTATACTGTATTTGGTGAGATTTGCATGATACAAATTCTGCATGTCGTTTACCCATGACGCAAGGCGGCACCAAACGAAAAAGTAACGAGGAACAACGAATGATTCGATTGCAGAAATATATGGCGGAGGCGGGCATTGCTTCCCGGCGTGCCAGCGAGACGCTGATCGCCGAAGGACGCGTGCGCATCAACGGCGAAGTGGCGGCAATCGGAATGAGTGTCGACCCTGAAAAAGACGAAGTAACGTATGACGGGAAACCGATTCAGGCGGCTGAGACGCTTGTAACGGTTATGCTCTACAAACCCAAAGGTGTTGTCAGCACAAGCGACGACCCGCAGGGAAGGAAAACCGTGCAGGAATATGTCAAGGACATTCCGGCGCGGCTGTACAACGTCGGGCGGCTGGATATCAACTCCGAAGGATTGCTTCTGATGACGAACGACGGGGAATTGGCCTATCGCATGACGCACCCGAAGTTTTCGGTTGAGAAAACATATTACACGGTATGCGACGGCAAACTCACCGCATCTGAAATTGCCAAGCTGGTCAACGGCGTTATGCTGGACGACGGGATGACCGCGCCCGCAAGGGTCGAGTTTGTACGCAAAACGAAGGCGGGCGACACGTCGTTTTTGATCTCGATTCATGAAGGACGCAACCGGCAGGTGCGCCGCATGCTCGAAGCGGTTGGCCACCGGACACTACGGCTCAAGCGGGAACGCTTTGGGCCGCTTGTCATTGGAGAAATGAAACCCGGCGACGTCAGACGGCTGAGCGCAAGCGAAATGGCTGAACTGAAAAGACGGCTTGGTTTTTAAAAGAGCTTTCGGCACAATTCTAAAAACGAATGCAAGCTTTTTTACAAGAAAGACGAAAATTTGCCGACAAGATGGTGGTATGTGGACAAACGATAAACAATTTTCTAATTTTTGTAAAAACTTTAGCAGGAACACAAGGGATTATGTCGAATATAAAGAACAAGGCATAGGATGAGGATAATACATTCTATGCAAAAGTAAGACTACGGAGGTATGTTTGTTATGGCTGGTATGCCGGTATGGCTTAGTACGATGTTACTTGGCATAGGCACTGTTTTTGTCGGGCTTATCGTTCTAATTTTTATCACAAAACTTTCAAGCGCCATTATTATTGCAATTGAAAAGAAGAAGAGTGCGTCTGCTCCGGCGGTAGCGGCAGTGGATGAACAGGAAGCGGCAATCCCGAATCGCGGGACTCTGGTAGCCGTGGTTGCGGCATGTGTTGCGGAGGTTATGGGGAAGGACATTTCCGGACTCAGAATCGTTTCGCTGAAGCGCGTCGACTAAGCGCGTTGCTCCTATTGAATAGAATTTCATTTATATACAGGAAAAATCGGAGGTAATTATGCGTAATTTTCTAGTTAATGTCAACGGAACCAGCTATGAAGTAGCCGTCGAAGAGATCGACGGAAAAGCCGCTCCGGCCGCGAAACCCGCAGTTGAAGCGCCCAAAGCCGCGCCTGCACCCGCAGCTGCGTCCGCAAACGGAACGAAGGTAACCTGCCCGATGCCGGGAACGATCCTTGAAGTAAAAGTCAAGGACGGCGACGTTGTGAAGGCCGGTCAGGCAGTCTTCGTACTCGAAGCAATGAAGATGGAGAGCGACATCCCTGCACCTGTTGCAGGAACCATTCGCGGCGTAGCCGTCCAGAAGGGTGCTTCCGTGGAGACCGGCAGCGTGCTTTGCTCCATTGAATAAGGGAGAAATGCTATGACGGAGTTCTTACAAACAACCGGGTTTTACCAGATTTTCAACTCGCCGTTGAATCTGGTCATGATCCTGATTGCATGCGTACTGCTGTACCTTGCGATCGTGAAAAAATACGAACCTTTACTGCTGCTGCCGATCGCGTTTGGCATGCTGCTGACAAACCTGCCGGGCGCCGGACTGTTCCACGAGGAGTTCTTTAAGAAGGAAGTCGTGGACGCGGCGGGACACATGTCCTACGGTATCGACTGGGCCATGCTGGGCGATCCCAAGCAGGCTGGTCTGATCGACTATCTCTACCTCGGCGTGAAACTCGGCATCTATCCGTGCCTGATCTTTATGGGCGTCGGCGCAATGACGGACTTTGGCCCGTTGATTGCAAACCCGAAGAGCTTGATCTACGGCGCGGCCGCACAAGTCGGCATCTACATTGCGTTTATCCTTGCACTGTTGATTGGCCAGTGGGACTGGGCGAGTCAGGTGCTCGGCATCAGTTTTTCGGCAAATGCCGCCGCTTCCATCGGCATTATCGGCGGTGCGGACGGACCTACGGCAATTCTTGTCACCAGTAAGCTGGCACCGGAGTTGCTTGGACCGATTGCTGTTGCGGCCTACTCGTATATGGCATTGGTACCGGTCATTCAGCCGCCGATCATGAAGGCACTGACTACCAAGAAAGAACGCCAGATCCACATGTCGCAGCTGCGCAGCGTCAGCAAGACCGAGAAGATCATATTCCCGATCGTGGCGACTACATTCGTGATCTTCCTGCTGCCGTCCGCGGCGCCTTTAATCGGCTCGCTGATGCTTGGCAACCTGTTTAAGGAAAGTGGCGTTGTGGACCGCCTGAGCAAAACGACCCAGAACGAGCTGATCAACATCGTAACGATCTTCCTCGGCGTTTCTGTCGGTGCGACGGCGACTGCGGGCACGTTCCTGCGCTGGAACACCATTGCGATTATGCTTCTTGGTGTGCTCGCCTTTGCATGCGGCACAGCCGGCGGCGTATTGCTGGTGAAATTCACGAACCTGTTCACAAAGAACAAACTCAACCCGCTGATCGGCAGCGCCGGTGTTTCCGCCGTGCCGATGGCTGCGCGTGTTTCGCAGTCCGTGGGGAGCGAAGAAGACCCGACGAACTTCCTGCTCATGCATGCCATGGGCCCGAATGTTGCGGGTGTTATCGGCAGCGCGATTGCAGCCGGTGTGTTCCTCTCGCTGTTTGGTTGATGATAGCTTGACGACGTGCGCGCTTGAAATACAGCGCGCTGCGCCGTCGAAAGGAGTATGAGTGTATGAGCAAACTAAACATTACCGATACCATTCTGCGTGACGCGCACCAGTCTCTGGCCGCAACGCGCATGCGCACCGAGGATATGCTTCCCGCCTGCGAGGTTCTCGATTCCATCGGCTACTGGTCGCTGGAAGTATGGGGTGGAGCTACATTTGATTCCTGCCTGCGGTTTTTAAACGAGGATCCCTGGGGACGTTTGAGAACATTGAGAAAGGCACTGCCGAACACCAAGCTGCAGATGCTCTTCCGCGGACAGAACATCCTCGGATACAAGCATTACGCGGACGACGTGGTTGAGCAGTTCTGCCGTAAGGCCATCGAAAACGGCATCGACGTCATTCGTATTTTCGACGCTCTGAACGACCCGCGCAACCTGGAGGCTGCAATCCGCTTCACCAAGAAGTATGGCGGCATCTGCGAACCGGCCATCAGCTATACGGTTTCTCCCGTGCACGACGAGGATTACTTCGTTAAGCTCGCCAAGGAACTCGTACAGATGGGTGCGGACACGATCTGCATCAAGGACATGGCGAACCTGCTTCTGCCGTACGACGCCTATCGCCTCGTAACCCGGTTGAAGAAGGAAATTGACGTTCCGATTCACCTGCACACGCACAACACCACCGGCACCGGCGACATGGTTTATCTCATGGCCGCGCAGGCGGGCGTTGATATCGTGGACTGCGCGCTGTCGCCTTTCGGCAACGGCACGGCACAGCCCGCGACAGAACCGCTTGTTGCGACACTGCAGGGGACCGAGCGCGACACAGGCATGGACCTCAAGAAGCTTTCCGAAGCCGCGGCGATCATGCGTCCGGTGGCGGAGCGTATGCTCAAGGAAGGCATCATGAACACCAAGTCCCTGCGCGTGGACATCAATACACTGCTGTATCAGGTTCCCGGCGGCATGCTGTCCAACCTGATCAACCAGCTCAAGCAGGCGCACGCGGAAGATAAGTACTACGACGTGCTGGCAGAAGTACCGCGTGTCCGCAAGGACTTCGGGTATCCGCCGCTTGTCACCCCGACGAGCCAAATCGTCGGCACACAGGCCGTTTTGAACATCCTCAACGGCGAGCGCTATAAGGTCTTCACCAAGGAGTCCAAGGCGTTGCTGCGCGGCGAGTATGGTCTGTTGCCTGGTCCGGTGAACGAGGAAGTACGCAAAAAGGCGATCGGCGATGACACGGTTATCACCTGCCGCCCAGCCGACTTACTTACACCGGAGCTCGACAAGTATCGCGAAGAGATCAAAGACCATATCCGTCAGGAAGAGGACGTGCTCAGCTACGCGCTATTCCCGCAGGTTGCGCTTAAATTCTTCGAAGCGCGCGAAGCCGCGGAGAAAAAGGCTGCTGAACCGGAGAATACTGGCGTACGTTCGTTGTACGTCGAGGATATGGGGGCGTAAATGCGACATTTGCCGAACATTCTATCCGGTTTGCGGATTGTTCTTGTCGGCGTATTTATGTGGCTCTTTTTGGCAGGCAGTTATCTGCCTGCCCTTTCCGTTTTTGTATTCGCGTTTTTTACGGACGTTCTGGACGGGCAGCTCGCCCGCGCAAACGGCTGGGTGACCAACCTCGGCAAGCTGCTTGACCCGCTTGCGGACAAGATGATGACGCTTGCGGCGCTGATTTGCATCTACCTCGGCAAACAGAAACCGGTTTATCTTGTTTTGTTCCTGCTTATGATGGCAAAAGAGACCTTGATGGTGCTTGGCGGGCTGTTCATGGCGAAGCGAAACGTGGTTGCAATGGCGGACTGGCCGGGCAAAATAGCCACGGGCATGTTTGCAGTCGGCGTCATGCTGTCGCTGCTGTCGTTTCTGTCGCTGGCGGTGGAACCCTGGAATCTCTATATCTTGGGCGGCGCAACCGCAATGTCCTACTTTGCGCTGTTCTTCTACGCGGCAACCCAGTTGAAAAAAGCGTTCCCCAAAGGAGACAATCAGGCGAACGAATAACGAAAGGGTCAATACGTCCGGCAGTATGGGAATTAACACTTGCAATGCGACTGCAGGAATGCTATACTACGAACGTTGGATGTGTGAACTTGAAGCGGAGAGTGGGCAAAACCCACTCTTTCGTTTTGAAGGGTGCTTTTTTTCACGTTTGGAGATTATCAAAAGATGTGAATTGTCCCGGCATTTGCTTGCCGGGCTGTTATTTGGAGGATTTTGATTGAAAACGACGCAGCGAGTCGAAGAGTTGGTAAAAAACACTGTTGAAACGCTCGGGTTTGAGCTTTGCGATGTTGAATTCCAAAAAGAGTATGGAAACTGGGTGTTGACGCTTTTTATCAACAAGCCGGGCGGCGTTACCATTGACGACTGCGAAAAGGTCAGCAGGGCGGTCGATCCGGTGCTTGAAGAAGCGGACCCGATTGAACAGGCGTACTATCTTTCCGTTTCATCGCTGGGGCTGGACCACCCGCTGAAAAAAGACAGGGATTATGAACGTAACATCGGTAAGCGCGTCGAAGTCAAGTTGTTTGCGCCGGTCAACGGGCAAAAGGAGTTTGTCGGCGAGCTGATTTCGTTTGACGGAGAAACGGTTCGCATTCTGACCGAAGCGGGTGAAACCACGCTGGAACGCAAGAGCATTGCGCTGGCGAAACCGGAATTAAAGTTTTAGCGCGACAGTTTTTTTCAACCGATAGGCAACGTATGATAAAGACGGGAATATAATTTTTAAGGAGTAAGATAGATGAACATCGAGTTTGTCGAAGCATTAAACGCACTGGAGAAAGAACGCGGTATCAGCAAGGAAGTCCTGATCATGGCGATCGAGGCTGCGCTTACGTCCGCTTATAAGCGCAACTACGGCGCAAACGCGAACGTCCGCGCGGAAGTTGACCCGGAAACCGGCGAATTCAGAATTTATGCTTCGAAGACGGTCGTTGAGGAGATTGAAAACCCCATCAACGAGATTTTGCTTGAAGAGGCAAAGCATGTCAACGCACTTTACGAAATTGGCGACGTTCTCGAAGAGGAGATAAAAACACGTGATTTTTCGCGAATTGCTGCGCAGACGGCCAAGCAGGTTGTCGTACAGCGCATCCGCGAAGCAGAGCGCGGTGTTATTTATGAAGAGTATGTTGAAAAAGAGAACGAAGTGCTCACCGCCATCGTTCAGCGTGTTGAAAAAGGCAATGTCTATGTCGAACTTGGCAAAACCGACGGCATCCTGACCCCGAACGAAATGATTCCCGGCGAAACCTATGAAAACAATGATCGCATCAAGGTTTATGTTCTTGAAGTACGCAAGGACAGCAAAGGCCCGCAGGTGCTTGTTTCACGCACGCATCCCGGCCTTGTGAAGCGCCTGTTCGAGCTGGAAGTGCCGGAAATTCAGAACGGCGTCGTTCAGATCAAGTCCATCGCGCGCGAGGCGGGCTTCCGCACCAAGGTTGCCGTACACTCGACCGACATGCAGGTGGACGCGGTCGGTGCATGTGTGGGCCAGCGCGGCGCACGCGTGGAGCGCATTGTAAACGAGCTCCACAACGAGAAAATCGATATCATCGAATGGGATTCCGACTCGGCGGTCTATATTGCAAAAGCACTGAGTCCGGCGAAAGTCCTCATGGTGTATATAAATGAAGAAGAGAAGGCGGCAAAGGTCGTCGTTCCAGATTCGCAGCTGTCTCTTGCGATCGGAAAAGAAGGGCAAAACGCGCGGCTTGCCGCGAAACTGACCGGCTGGAAGATCGACATCAAGAGCCAGACACAGGCCGAAGAAGTGATGGACTCCATTTACGAGGACGACTATCCCGCCGAAAACGAAGATTGCCCTGCTGAAAGCGAGGAATAAGGATTGGCGAAAAAGGTTCCGATGCGCATGTGCGTGTCCTGCCGCGAAATGCGGCCGAAAAAGGAATTGACACGGGTTGTGCGAACGCCCGACGGCGAGGTACTGATCGATCCGACAGGCCGCGCAAACGGTCGCGGCGCATATCTGTGCCTGAAAACCGCGTGCCTTGACAAGGCCGTCAAGTCGCGTGCGCTGGAGCGAGCACTGGAGATTGGTATTTCAAAGGAGACTTACGAAGCACTCCGAAAGGACTGTCAGGATGCCGAAGCAGAGCAAGTTAACTAGCGCTATCGGCTTCGCGATGAAGGCCGGCCGGTTAAAATCCGGCGATTTCGTCGTGGAAAAGCTTGTGCGCGCAAACAAAGCGCGGCTGGTGTTGATTGATGAAGGCGCATCGGGAAACACGAAGGAAAAATACCGGACGCTCTGCATAGGACACCATACGGAACAGTTGGAAGTAAATGAACTCGGAAGCTGGATCGGAAAACCGGGACGCATGATAGCGGCGGTGACCGACGAAGGCTTTGCAAATATGATCAAACGCGCCTCGGCGGAAGAAGAAACCGCACAAGGCGAATAACGCGGGGGTAACGACATATATGGCAAAAGCGAAATTTCTGGTAAGTGCAAAGGAAATGCAAAGCGGAACGAAGGAGTTGCTTGAACGGCTGACGACGACACAGTCGGCTGTGGGCGAACTGCTTGTTTCGGTGCGCCATTCCGAAAGCGAAATGCTTGAAAAAGAAATTCAGGAGAGAAAAGCCCGTGAAGAACGCGAGCGCATGGAGCGCCTGCGCGAGGTACTGGAATCCGATCAGGATCTGGCCGTCCATATCGGCGGAACAGACGACGACGAGCTGGAAGCCACGGAAGTTCCCGTGAAACAGGAAGCTGCCGAAGAGCCGAAACCGGCGAATGAAGAACCGAAGAAAGAAGCCGTGACGGAAAAAGAAGCGGTAAAAGAAGCGGAGGAGACGAAAAGCAATCCCGCGGAAAAACCGAAGGCGGAACCTGCCAAAAAGCAAACGAGCAGCGGCTATGAAGCAAGGCCGATCTCCCCACGTGAAGAACGGCGCGCCCCGCAGCAACCGTCCCGCGCACCCCGGCAGGACGGATATACCCCGAGACCGCAGCAGAGAAGTGGCGGACAGACCGGGAACACGACGGCAAGGCCACAGGGCGGAACGAATGCTCCGCGCCCGCCGCGCGCCGCTGGCACGACAACCGCAACCGCAACCGGACCGACCGCTTCTGCGTCCGGAACAAAAGAGCGCGTCAGCAATTACGATCCCAAGAAGGGCACGTATACGCGTACGTTTACCAACAATAACAATAACAATAATGCGAATGCGAATAACAGAAGAAAAAATAAGAAAGCGATTGCGCGTGATGCTGGACCCACCGCGAGGAATTGGGATGAGGATGGACGTATTCGCCGCAAACCGAAACGTGGCGGCAAACAACAGCCTATGCACCGGCCGGAACCCGTCGTGATCGAGAAAGCGGTGATCACTACGGAAACCATAACAGTAAAAGACCTCAGCGAAAAAATTGGAAAGCCGGCAGCGGCAATCATCAAAAAGTTGTTTATGCTCGGCATCGTTACGACCATCAACCAGGAGATCGATTTTGACACATGCGAGCTAATAGCGTCCGACTTCGGCATCGAGCTTGAACAAAAGATTGCGAAAACATATGAAGAAGTACTGACCGACAGCGCCGATGATGTTAAAGACGATCCTAAACTGCTGCAGTCCCGCCCGCCGGTTGTCACCATCATGGGGCACGTCGACCACGGTAAAACTTCGCTGTTGGATGCGATTCGCAACAGCAGCGTGACCGAAGGCGAAGCAGGCGGCATTACGCAGCACATCGGCGCGTACACCGTTGCCTGCAAAGGACAGCAGATTACGTTTATCGACACACCGGGCCACGAGGCGTTTACATCAATGCGTGCACGCGGCGCGCAGGTGACGGACATCGTCATTCTCGTTGTCGCGGCGGACGACGGAATTATGCCGCAGACGGTTGAGGCGATCAACCACGCGAAAGCGGCGGGCGTACCGATCGTAGTCGCAGTCAACAAGATGGATAAACCCGACGCGAATCCGGACCGCGTGAAACAGCAGCTCACCGAATACGAACTGGTTTCGGAAGAGTGGGGCGGCGACACGATTGTCGTTCCCGTATCCGCCAAAACACAGATGGGACTCGATACGCTGCTTGAAATGGTCTTGCTCCAGGCGGACGTTCTGGAACTCAAAGCGAATTCGAAGCGCCTTGCAAGAGGTACGATCATTGAGGCCAAACTGGACAAGGGACGCGGACCCGTTGCGACTGTGCTCGTGCAAAACGGCACGCTGCACCGCGGCGACACGATCGTTGCCGGAACGGCATACGGCAAAGTGCGCGCCATGGTGGATGACCGCGGCCGCGCGGTGGAAGAAGCAGGTCCGTCCGTACCGGTCGAGGTACTCGGATTCAGCGAGGTTCCGGCGGCTGGCGACATACTGAACGTTGCCGAAGCAGACAAGCTTTCCCGCCAGGTTGCAGAAGAGCGCAGAGACAAGATCAAAGCCGCGCAGCTGAAGAGCAAGAGCCGCGTTTCGCTGGACGAACTCTTCACGCAGATGGCGGAAGACGAACTCAAGGAACTTAACATCATCGTCAAAGCGGATGTGCAGGGTTCTGTCGAGGCCGTCAAGCAAGCGCTTGAAAAACTCAGCAATGAAGAAGTACGCGTGCGCTGCATCCACGGCGGCGTCGGCGCGATCACCGGAACGGACATTATGTTCGCTTCCGCTTCCAACGCTATCGTCATCGGTTTCAACGTCCGACCGGATTCCAGCGCACGAACGATGGCCGAAAAGGAGAACGTGGACGTTCGTACCTACCGCGTCATCTACAACGCGATTGACGACGTGAAAAGCGCTATGCAGGGCATGTTCAAGCCGATCTTCCAGGAGACGGAGCTTGGACGCGCGACCATCCGCAATGTTTTCAAAGTATCCGGTGTGGGTACCATCGCGGGCACATATGTCAACGAAGGCAAGATCACGCGAAGTGCGCAGGTTCGCATCGTGCGCGACAGCGTGGTGATCCACGAAGGCAAGATTGCATCACTCAAACGCTTTAAGGACGACACCAAGGAAGTTCTGACCGGGTTTGAGTGCGGCATCGGCATTGAAAACTACAACGACTTGAACGTGGATGACGTGATTGAAGCGTTCGTCATCGAGGAAGTCAAACGCACATAACGACGATATCGCCGCGGAAGGCCGCCGCCATGGCGCGCGTCGCGGCGGAGGAGGATAAACTATCGTGGCAACGTTCCGTTCGGACAGGATGAACGAAGAGGTCAAAAAGACGATCAGCGAGATCATACGCGGAATGAAGGATCCCCGAATTTCCGAGATGACGTCGCTGACCGGCGTTGAAGTGACGAAGGACCTCAAATATGCGAAGATCAAGGTCTCCGTTTACGACAAAAGTGAATCCAGGCGGCAGGGCAGCGTGGACGCGCTGAACCACGCCGCCGGGTTTATCGCGCGCGAACTTGGCGCAAGGATGCGCATCCGCGCGGTGCCCAGCCTGAAATTCACGCTGGACAACTCCATTGAATACAGCGTGCGTATTTCGGAAATCCTCAAGGAATTACACGATGAGGACGGGAAGGAGTGACGCGCTTTTGATAAAGGACGCCGTCCAGTTTATAAAGGATCATAACGACATCCTGCTGATTGCGCACATGTCGCCGGATGGTGACACGCTCGGCAGCTGTTTTGCGCTTTATGGCGCGTTGAGCGCCAACGGAAAGCACGTGCAGGTCGTCTGTGAAGACCCCGTTCCAAGTTTATATGCTTTTTTGCCGTTTTCAGAAACGCTGACTCCGCCCGAGCAGGCGCTGCCCGCCGAGGCGGTTATTTGCGTGGACTGCGCGGACGTTGCGCGTTTAGGTCGTTGCGAACCGCTGTTCCGCGCGGCGAAAGCGACGCTCAACATCGACCACCATGGCACAAACGATCATTATGCGGATTTTAACTATGTAAAAAAAGCGGCTGCGACGGGCGAGCTGATCTATCGCGTAATAACGGAGTTGCAGCTTACTCTCAGCAAAGACATTGCGAGTTGCCTGTATACCGCAATCGCGGCCGATACCGGGAATTTTGCATACAGCAACACAACGCCGGACACGTTTCGTATTACGGCGGAGCTGTTGGATGCGGGTTTCGATTTGCCCGATCTCAACAAGCGGTTATTCCGCACCGTGCCGTTCCATAAGCTTAAACTCCAGGCGCTCACTATTGAAAAAACGAGCCTTCATGAGGACGGACGCATCAGCATCGCATACCTGACGTTGGACGAAATCGTCTCCTGCGGTGCACAAGCCGAGGATACGGAAGGCATTATCGAGATGATTCGCGATATCGCCAGCGTTGAAATAGCCATGCTCCTGCGCGAAAGCAAGGACGGTACAGTTCGCGTCAGCTTGCGCGGAAAAACCTGCGCAGATGTCAGCAAGATTGCGACGCAGTATCAAGGCGGTGGACACAAATTTGCTGCAGGCTGCACGCTGAGCATGCCGATTGAACAGGCGGCGGAGCAAATGCTTGCCGCGGCAAAAAAACGGCTGCATGAGGACTGCTGCTGATATGGACGGCGTCGTCGTTCTACTCAAGCCGCCAGGCATGACGTCCAGCAACGCGGTATATGACGTGCGCAGAATATTCGGCGAAAAACGTGTCGGGCATCTCGGCACACTCGATCCCGCGGCAGCGGGCGTGCTGCCGGTTTGCATCGGACGTGCGACGAAGCTGTTCGACCTGCTGGTCGACAAAGACAAAGAATATGTATTTGAAATCGCATTCGGCCGGAGGACTGACACGCAGGACGCATACGGCGCTGTGCTGGAAACGGATACGCGCGTAGTGGAGCAAGAAGAACTACTGTCCGTATTGCCGTCGTTAACCGGCGAACAGATGCAGACGGCGTCCATTTATTCCGCGCTGAAGGTAGACGGTAAGAAAATGTACGACCTTGCGCGTGCGGGCGTGAAAGTGGAGCCGAAAAAGCGACGCGTAGTCATCGACACGCTTGAACTGCTGACGCAGACGGGTGAAAACCGCTTTTTAATAAGGACGGTGTGCTCCCGTGGAACGTATGTACGCTCGCTTTGTGAAAGTATTGCCGAAGCACTCGGCACGATTGCTTATATGCCGTTTTTGCTCAGAACGCGCAGCGGCCCGTTCGCCATTGACAGCGCACAGACGGTGGACGACCTGCAGACGGCAAATGCGCAGGGCACACTGCAAGCGACGGTCGTTTCCTGCGAAGACGCGGTTTCGTACCTGCCGCAGTTGCGGTTGCCGGAAGATCGACGCACCCCGACAAAGAATGGGCTGGAAACTCAGCTTCGGGGACAGGCAAGCGGGAATGTACGCCTGTATGCGGGCGGCGAATTCCTTGGCGTCGGGAACGTTGTAAACGAACGCGTAAAGCTCGCGATTCATCTGTATTGAGGTTGACTATGGCAAAACGAACTCCAGCCGTCGTTGCACTCGGCATGTTTGACGGCGTTCACACAGGACACAGAGCTCTTTTGAAAAAGACGGTGGACACGGCATATGCTATGCATGCCGTTCCGGCGGTCTATACGTTTTCCAACCATCCGATGGACGTGCTTGGCGGCGGCGTGCGGTTGCTTTCCGAAATGCGCGAACGCAACGCGATGATCCGTCTGCTCGGCATTGAAGAACTGGTGAGTGAACCGTTTACGGCTGAGGTTGCGTCACTCTCGACGGAAGCGTATATCGACGCGCTTTGCGAACGATGGGACGTGCGAGAATTGGTCGTTGGTTACAACTACACCTGCGGCGCAATGGGCGCGGGTACGCCGGAAACACTTGAGAAAATCGGAAAGTCACGCGGATTCGGCGTTAGCGTCGTTCAACCGGTGATATACGAAGGCGCGCCGGTATCCAGCACACGCATCCGCATGGCTGTCGAACGTGGGGAGATGGAACTTGCCGCCGCAATGCTCGGACGCAAATATGCGTTTTCCGGTCGTGTTGTGAAAAACAGGCGCATCGGCCGGAGAATCGGATTTCCGACGGCAAACATCGAGGCCGACCCGACGCGCGTTATGCCGCCGGACGGCGTTTATGCAACGTCGGCATACGTGGAAGGCACGGCTTACCGTGCGGTCACCAACATCGGCAACAATCCGACGGTCAACGGCGACAGGCGCACCGTTGAAACGCACATTATCGACTTTGACGCGGATATTTACGGACGCGAACTGACTGTTTCGTTCCTGTTTATGATTCGTGGTGAAATTACGTTTAACGGCATAGACGAACTCAAGAAGCAAATTGCAAAAGACATTGCCACTGCCTCTGCAAGACGTAAGGTGATGGACACCGAAGGGAACGACTCTATATAGATAAGTTGTGATTTCCATTTATATTTACAAAAATCTTTAGATATGGTATAGTATAACAGTATTTGGCCCGTTTACTGGGGGAAGCGACACTCCGACGCTCTATCTCAGTTTACGGCAAAAAGAAAAAGGAGAATATTTTAAAATGGACAAGCAAACCACAATTGAAAAATACGCATTGCACGAAGGCGATACCGGGTCTCCGGAGGTTCAGATCGCACTGCTGACAGAGCGGATCAACCACCTGAACGAGCACCTGAAGCTGCACCCGAAAGATCATCACTCCCGCCGCGGACTGCTCAAGATGGTCGGTCAGCGCAGAGGCCTGCTCAACTACCTCAAGGAGAAGGATATCGAGCGTTACAGAACAGTTGCTGCAAGCCTGAACATCCGTATCAAATAACAATAAGGGGCGGGGCTATTCCCGCCTTTCTTTTTATGCGGTGAATCATTGGATTTCGCCGACAAGCCGCAATGGCAACGCGCGCCGGAGTTTCCGGATATTTGAAAAGGCGCCACAATCTTTTCGCGCGGCGGCACTGAATTAAGGTTATAATAAAAAAGAGATAAAGAAAAAAGGAGCAAACAAAAAACATGGAAAGAATCTTCCAAATGGAGCTTGGCGGTCGGACGCTCATCGTCGAAACCGGCAAGTACGCCGAACAGGCGGGTGGAAGCTGTCTCGTCCGCATGGGCGATACGGCGGTGCTGGTATGCGCAACGGTGGCGAAAGCCCCGCGCGACGGCGTTGACTTTCTGCCGCTGTCGGTAGAGTTTCAGGAAAAACTATACTCGGTCGGTAAAATTCCCGGCGGGTTTATTAAGCGGGAAGGCCGCCCGACGGACCGTTCCATTCTGACGTGCCGTCTGATCGACCGTCCGCTGCGTCCGCTGTTCCCGAAAGGGTTCTATAACGACGTGCAGGTCGTTGCGACCGTTCTTTCGGTCGAGCAGGACGTTCAGCCGGACGTTCTCGGCATGATCGGCTCGTCCATCGCGCTGTCCATCAGCAACGCACCGTTTGCGGGCCCGACGGGCTCCGTTGCGGTCGGCCTTATCGATGGCGAATACATCCTCAACCCTGACTGCGAACAGCGTGACAAGAGCAGCCTGTCGCTGACGGTTGCGGGAACCAAAGACGCCGTTATGATGGTTGAAGCCGGTGCAAACGAGATCAGCGAAGAAGAAATGCTTGGCGCGATCCTCTTTGCGCATGATGAAATCAAAAAACTTGTTGCGTTCATCTCTGAAATCCAGGCCGAAGTCGGCAAGGAGAAGATGGAAGTCAACATTTACAAGCCGGACGAAGCGTTCACGGAAAAAGTGCGCGCGTTTGCGTTCGACAAGGTCGTTTGGTCGCTGGATACGTTTGAGCGCAAAGAGCGCGAAGTTCGCAGCGAACAGGTGAAGAAAGAAACGATTGAAGCGTTTGCGGAAGAATATCCGGATTCCGCAAAGGACATCGGTTCGATTCTTTACGCAATCACCAAGGAAGTCGTCCGCGACAAGATCATTAACAAGAAGATCCGTCCGGATGGACGTGCACAGGATGAGATTCGTCCCATCTGGTGTGAAGTCGGCCTCCTCCCGCGTGTTCACGGCAGCGCGGTCTTCACCCGCGGACAGACGCAGGTTATGACCATTGCCACGCTGGGCACCATCGGTGAATCGCAGACACTCGACGGGCTGACGCTTGAAGAGAGCAAACGCTATATGCATCAGTACAATATGCCACCGTACAGCGTCGGTGAAACCCGCCCGGTGCGCGGACCCGGACGCCGTGAAATCGGCCACGGTGCGCTGGCGGAGCGTGCGCTTATGCCGGTACTGCCGAGCGAAGCGGAATTCCCGTATGCAATGCGTCTTGTCAGCGAAGTCATCAGCTCCAACGGCTCGACCTCGCAGGCTTCCATCTGCGCGAGCACACTGTCGCTGCTGGATGCGGGCGTACCGATCAAGAAGTCTGTTGCAGGCGTCGCCATGGGCCTCATTAAAGACGACGAAACCGGAAACCTTGCAATCCTCACCGACATCCAGGGCCTCGAGGATTTCCTCGGCGACATGGACTTCAAGGTGGCGGGTACGTATGACGGCATCACCGCCATTCAGATGGACATCAAGATTAAGGGTATCAACCGCGAGATTTTGACCCGTGCGCTGGAGCAGGCAAGAAAAGGCCGCCTCTTCATCCTCGAAAAAATGGCCGAGACCCTGCGCGAGCCCCGCGCCGAGCTTTCGGCTTATGCGCCGCGCATCATCAGCTTTTCGATCAACCCGGATAAGATCCGCGAAGTCATCGGAAGCGGCGGCAAGACGATCAACAAGATCATTGCAGATACCGGTGTCAAGATCGACATTCAGGATGACGGCATGGTGTTTATCGCCTCGCCCGATTCGGCTGCGGCTGCGGAAGCCAAGAAGATCATTGACGGCATCGTCAAGGAAATCGAGATTGGCGATGTATACCTCGGCACCGTCGTCGGCATCAAGGATTTCGGCGCGTTCATCAATCTCAAGCCCGGCACGGACGGGCTGCTCCACATCTCGCGCATTGCCAACAAGCGCGTTGAGAAGGTGGAAGACGTCCTCTCCATGGGTGAGCAGGTGCTCGTCCGCGTCATCGACATCGACCCGAAATCCGGCAAGATCAGCTTGACCCGCAAGGACATGCTGCCTGCCGATAAATAAGAACTAAACAAAAAGCATAACGGGAGGGCGCAGCGGAGACGCTGCGCCCCCGGTTCGTAAAGAAGACCAACCCGTTTGCAAAAAGAAAGAATAACGATATGACAATATTGTAATCGCTTGTTGAGACGGCATGTGGTACAATAAGAAACCGGTGAAAGCCGACAGGCATTTTAACCCGAAGGGGATATGGATAATACATGATTCAACAAAAAATCTTGCCGAATGGGATTCGGCTGATCTATGAAAAGATGGGGCACGTTCGCTCCTGCTCCATGGGCGTTTGGGTGGACACCGGCTCCGTTCGCGAAACGAATGAGACGGCGGGCGCATCACACCTGATCGAGCACATGGTGTTTAAAGGGACCGAATGCAGGGGCGCGGAAGACATAGCCATTGAGATGGATGCCGTCGGCGGGAACCTGAATGCGTTTACCAGCAAGGAATGCACCTGCTTTTACGCAAAGGTTCTGGACGAGCATCTTTCGCTTGCAGCGGACATCCTTTCGGACATCGTGTTCCACAGCGTATTCGACCCGGACGAGCTGAAAAAAGAGCAGGGCGTCGTCGTTGAAGAAATCCTCATGAACGAGGATAATCCGGAGGACGTCTCGGCGGAAGCTTCCAATATGGCGTTCTTTGGCGACGAGCCGCTGGCAAGCCCGATCCTGGGCACAAGGGAAAGCGTACGTGCGTTTACGCGCGAATCGCTGCTTGCCTATAAAAACGAACACTATCTGCCGCGCAACATTGTTGTTTCGTGCGCGGGTCATTTTGACGAACAGGAACTTATTGATACCGCGACGCGCTTTTTTGATATTCCGGCTCAAAACGGCGGAGCAAAGCAGCTGGATGTGTCGTACCCCGGCGGTCGGCGGACAACGCTTGTTGAAAAAGACGTCGAACAGGTGCATCTTTGCGTGACCCTGCCCGGTTTCCCGCGGGATACGAAGGAGCAGTTTTCGCTTGCGGTGCTTTCCAACGTGATCGGCGGGAGCATGAGTTCGCGCTTGTTTCAAACGATTCGCGAAAAGCTTGGACTGGCGTATTCAGTATACTCGTTTCCAACGAGTTTTACGACGACAGGCACGTTCACACTTTATGCCGGGACGGGTGAGAAGCAGGCTCCTGAAGTGCTTGGGCGCATGATGGACGAGATTGCGGCTGTACGCAAAAACGGCATAACAAAGCAAGAACTGGAGCGCTGCCGCGAACAGCTCAAGGGCAACTATCTGCTGGGAATGGAATCGTCCGGCTCACACATGAACGCGCTGGGCAAGACACTCCTGTTACAAAAACGTGAATATAATGAGGCGGAAATGCTCCGTCGGATTGAATGTGTTACAATGGAGGACATAGAGCAAATTCTGCCGGTATGCCTCGATTGGGACAATGCATGCGTTGCGCTAGCAGGACGCGTGAACAAGCAAAAGAAGACGCTTTTGGAGCGGATTGGATGAATAAACGGATTTCGCCCTGCGAACCGGGCTATATGGAGGACGACATGGACAAGCTTGATGTGATCTTTGATATGCAGCAGTCGCTGGACAACGATATCGTAGAGCGGCGCAATCTTTCTTATCCGAAGGAAGTTTGGATGCAGAAGGAAGTGCTCGCCATGATTTCCGAACTGTCCGAGGTTCTGGACGAGGTCAACTTCAAGTGGTGGAAAAATTCGAAGCCGATCGACGATGCGGCGCTCAAAGGCGAGCTGGTCGACGTGTTGCACTTTTTTGTGAGTATGTGCTTAAAGAGCGGCATGGATGCGGACGAACTTTTCGAGCTTTACCGCGCGAAGAATCAGGAAAACTTCGATCGTCAGTACGGACGAAGTGAAAAGCTGGGATATGAAGTCGGCGGTGAAGTGAATGGCTAGATCCAGAGTACGTATCCGCGGTCGGTTCTTCGTTGTCGTATTCGGTTTTATCGGTTTTATCGCACTGATCGTCGTGATATTGAACTTGACGAAGAAGACTGGAGAGATCGAATTCGGAACGCTTGGCGCAGACATGGAAGTTTCCGCCGCAATCATCCGCGACGAAACAACCATTATGACCGAGCAATATGAAAAGGTCTCGTTCGAAGTTACCGAGGGTGAAACGGTCAGCAATGACCAGCTGATTGCGGAGGTGTACAAGAGAGGATATCAGGACGAAACGCTTGTTACGCTATTGAACCTGCAAAAACAGATTTACACGTATCAGCTGCAGCTGCTCGGCGGCGAGGAACCCGCGGAACTTTACGAACTCAACAGTAACCTTGCGACTGTGGAGTCGCAGATTCGTGCAGTGTCCCGCGGCGAGAGCGACCTGGACATGCTGGGCCTTGAGCAGACGCTGAAAGACCTGCAGAATCAGCGTGTAACGTTGCTAAAGAGCATCGTTACCGCCGACACCACGCTTACGACGATTTACAACGAGCTGGACAGCCAGGAGTCAACGATCTCCGGCTGGAAGCGTGACATCAAGAATACGTCCGGCACCGGCATCGTTAGCTTTTATTTCGACGGTTACGAGCAGGTGCTCAACGTCAACAAACTTTCGACCATCAACTCCGCACTGGTTAAAACTGTTGTAAAAGGCGGCAACACGGCCAGCACCACGGAGTCGACGAGTGAAATGCCGCTGTACCGCATCATAGACAATACGCACTGGTTCATCGCGTTTGTAACAGATTCCGACGACCCGATGCGGCTTGCCGAAGGCGAACAGTACAGCGTTGTTTTCACCGACTATTCCGAAGAGGCTTACACTGCGACCGCGCGGGAAAGCACCGTTTCGGAAAAAGCGGTCGTCAATATATTGGAGTTCAATTCGGATATCGGCAAACTGATCGGCACCCGTACCGTAACGGCGACGATCTCGAAATCCGCGCAGGGGCTCGTCGTGCCGCTGAAAGCCATTGAAATGGTTGAAGGCGTACCGGGCATCAACATCAGCTATGGAGATACGGTGCTTCGCGTTGAGGTGGAAATCCTTGCGCAAAACGAGAAAAAGGCGGTTATCCGCGCGAAAAACGATTCCAACGCGCTGACCGCAGGACAGAAGTATGTGAAGCCATGAGTATGAGTATTGCGGAAAATTTGGAACAGGTTCAGGAAGAAATTGTGCGGGCGTGTATGCGCGCCGGTCGTAAAACGGACGAAGTGACGCTGGTTGCCGTGTCCAAATACATGGGCATTGACAAGATTGCACAGGCGGTTGACGCCGGACAGCGGGTTTTCGGGGAAAATCACGCGCAAGAATTGACCGAAAAGAAAACTTTTTTTGAACAGCACGGTTGTCTTGTGCATTTTATTGGACATCTGCAGACGAATAAGATAAAATATGTCTGCGGTTTTGCGGATATGATCGAATCGGTCGACCGGCAAAATCTGGCGGGTCTCTTGCAAAAAAAAGCGGAGGCGCGTGATGTGAAACAGGACATTCTCATCCAGGTCAACATCGGTGAAGAAGAGCAAAAAGGCGGCGTCACGGATGGGGACTTGGATTGTTTCGCGGCATCATTTGAAAATTATCCAAACCTGCACGTGCGCGGACTGATGTGTGTACCGCCCGCGGTGGAAGCGGAACAGGCGAGATTGTATTTTAGTAAGATGCGTGAGCTTTATGAGGCGATGCGCGGCAAAGGCTCGTTCGAGAATTTCGACACGCTGTCGATGGGCATGAGTCACGATTTTGCGATTGCAATTGAAGAAGGCGCAACCGAAGTCCGCGTCGGCACCCGTATATTCGGGGCGCGGGACAAAAAATAACCAGAATGGAATGGAACGCCGCAGAGTGCGGCTGATGGTTTTTCGGAGGAAAACGGATGGCAAGTTTATATACAAAATTCCTGGATTTTATTGGCATCGAGGAAAGCGACGAAATGGAGGACGAACGCAGAGACGACGGTTATTACCGTGACGATGCGGACGACCGGCAAGGCAACGTCGTAAGCTTCAACAACAACCGCAGCAGTGCGGCAACGCACCGCCGCAACGAGCGCGTGTCGAATGCGACAGGCGCGAATTTGCCGATTTCCGGCGGAATGAAGATGATCGTATATCATCCGGTGAGCTACGAGGACACCCAGAGCATCATAGACAATCTCAAAAATCGTAAGCCGGTGATTGTGAACATGGAAGAGCTCGAACTCGATACGGCTCAGCGTATTTTGGACTTCCTTTCCGGTGCGGTCTATGCATTGAACGGAACGATGTGCAAAATTTCCCGCGGAATCTTTGTCGTCGCGCCGAACAACTATGACGTCGTCGGCAATGGTGAGGACGATTACGGCGACCTGATTTAAGGCCGCGAAAAACGAACAAAACTGGTTCTTTGACGGCACATCAGCAAAATGGTGTGCCTGTTTTTGCAAGGAGGGTCGCCACATGCGCACGCAAGACATCATCAGCAAAGTATTTACGCGCTCATTCATGGGATACGACATTGAGGAAGTGGATCGTTTTTTGGACGCGGTGATCGACTGCATCGAGCAATACGAAGCGGAAAAGAAGGAAATGATGACCGCAATGGAGTACCTGCTGCAAAAGCTGGAAAACGACACGCAGATGCCTGCCGCGGAAATACGCGAGGCCATTGACACTGGCAAACCCGCAAAAAAACGCGCCGTACTCCCGGAAAAAACGAAGAACGTACGCATACCGGCAAAGCGAACGGACAAGAGCGCGACAAAACAGCGAACAGAAGAACAGGATGTCACCGAGGCGAAAGCGACCGCACGCTCGATTACGCGCGGCGGCAAAGGCGCACCGAAACCGGTGCGCGCGCCGAAGGTCAGCCGCGTTGCGGCGCAGCAACCCCAAACGGGGACAAAAACGGACGAACCGGCAAGTGCGCAGGCATTTGAAGGTGGAAATTGGCTGGACGAATTGCTGGACAATCTTTCCGAACGTGATAAAAAAGGCTATACAACGGTACCGGAACAATCTGCCGCCCGGACTGTGACTGCAACACAAGAAAACGTGCAACCACCCAAAAAACAGACGGCGGAGACGCTAACGAACGATCAACCGAAGCGGGCACAAGCTGAACCGCAGCCACTCAAAGCACAGCCTGTGACGGAGAAACCAAAAGAAAGCGCGCCTCCTGCGTCGCCAAAACTGGAAACGACACCGCAGACAGCGCAACCGCAACCAACGGCGCAAGCAAGCGGCGAACAGCGGGAACCACCGTCCGTAGGGCCGCAGAAGACTGAATCCGAGACAGAAGAAGCGATCCGCTCGTTTGAAGCGACCTTGCGCACGCTTGGAGAAACCGTTCGCAAGGAACCGGCAAAGCCGGACGAAAACCGGCCTGCGCAGAACGACACAACCGAAACATATGAGCATAAGCCGAAGCATGCGGCGGTGAGTGAAGACGAAAAACAATGAAACCCAACAAAACAGAGCAATTGCCACCCGTTTCACGTGCAGAACTTGCCGCACGTGGGATCGACAGGCCGGATTTTATATTTGTTACTGGCGACGCGTATATCGACCACCCGAGCTTTGGGACGGCGATCATTACGCGCTTGCTGGAAAGCCGCGGGTACAGTGTCGCGCTGATTGTTCAGCCGGACTGGCACAGCGCGGCTGATTTTGCCGCGCTTGGCAAACCAAGGCTTGGTTTTTTGGTGTCGTCCGGCAATATCGACTCCATGGTCAACCATTATTCCGTGTCCGGTACGCGCAGGAAGACCGACGCCTATTCGGAAAACGGCGAGGCGGGCAAGCGACCCGACCGGGCGACGATTGTTTACGCAAACCGCTGCCGGGAAGCGTTTTCCGACGTACCGCTGATTCTCGGCGGCATTGAAGCGAGTCTGCGCCGTTTTGCGCACTTTGACTACTGGGACAATCGCGTGCGGCATTCGATCCTGTACGACGCATGCGCGGACATCCTCGTTTACGGCATGGGTGAACGCGCAATTGTCGAAATTGCGGACGGACTGAACGCGGGGAAGAGCATAAGCGAACTGACCGACATTAAGGGAACTTGCGTGCGCGTATCTTCGATAGACGATGCCAAGGATGCAATCGTTCTGCCAAGTTATAGCGAAGTTGGCAAAGATAAAAAGAAATACTGCCAGGCATTTCTGACACAAGCGCGTGAGCAGGACGCCGTGCGCGGCAAGCGATTATTTCAGCCGCACGAAAAAGGCGCGCTGCTCTGCAATCCGCCAGCACAGCCGCTTGGCACACGCGAGCTGGACGAAATTTACGCACTGCCGTATACGCGCAGACCGCATCCGATGCACACAGGGCACATTCCCGCCATCGACGAGGTTTCATTTTCTATCACATCCGCACGTGGCTGCTTTGGCAACTGCAACTTCTGCGCGTTGACGTTCCATCAGGGACGAGTCGTAACGTCCCGCTCACACGGATCGATTCTGGACGAAGCGACGCGACTGACAAAAGACCCGAATTTTAAGGGATACATTCACGACGTCGGCGGTCCGACGGCAAATTTTCGACATCCGGCCTGCGACAAGCAGCTGAAAAGCGGCGTCTGCGCGGACAAACAATGCCTTGGATTTTCAGTATGCAAGAACATCAACGCGTCACATGCGGACTATACACGGCTGCTGCGCGAATTGCGCGAGATTCCTCGTGTTAAAAAGGTGTTTGTACGCAGCGGCGTGCGGTACGATTACGCGCTGCTCGATCGCGACGATATGTTTTTACGCGAGTTGATCGCCCATCATATCAGCGGACAGCTTAAAGTCGCGCCGGAACATGTGTCCGACCGTGTGCTGAAGTATATGAACAAGCCGCCGCATGCCGTTTACGAGCGGTTTGTACAGAAATATGATGCACTGAACAAGAGCCTCGGCATGAATCAATATCTCGTGCCGTACCTGATCAGTTCGCACCCGGGCGCAACACTGAACGACGCGATTGAGCTTGCGCTATACCTCAAAAAGACCGGACACCGACCGGAACAGGTGCAGGACTTTTACCCGACGCCGGGCACGATGAGCACCTGCATGTACTATACGGGACTCGACCCGACGACGATGAAGCCGGTGTATGTCGCAAAAACGCGCGAGGAAAAAGCGATGCAGCGCGCGCTGATGCAATGCCACATCCGAAAGAACTGGCCGCTGATACGAAAAGCGCTTCGACAGGCCGACCGTGACGATTTAATTGGAAACGGCAAAGGCTGTCTTGTGCCGCCGGACTTTCGTGACGGGCAGACCGCATCATACGGCGCAAAACGAACAAACGCAAAACACGCAGGCAAGGCGCAATATAATAGTAACAACGGTTACGGCGGCGGTCGAAATACACCGGGTAAAAAAAGTGCAAAAAAGAACGGCGGTAAAAGAACCGGCACAAAGGGTCGCGCATAGCCCCGGGTCTTTTGCCCGATAAGCGGATAAAAGCGGAAAACACAACGATTGGCCGCATTTTTAAATGGAATACAGCCGCTTCCGTATTGACAAACGGCGCGGTTATCGATAAAATATCTAAGGTTGCGTGGAAACGCGCAGTAACTTTTTGCGCACCGGCAATCGTATGCGCCGATTTCCTCGGCGGACAGGCGGTGGGAATCATGCGAATTCGAGCAGCGGACGCGATCCGGCAGGTTGGCGAGCCGTTCCCGTTTGAAATCAGCGAGACGGTGAAACCGCAAACCTACGGTGAGCGGACGATTACGTTCAGCGAACCGCTGAACGTAACGGGCATTTACGTTTACGACGGAAAGGCCTTTACGGTAAGCGGACAGGTGGACGCAGCGATCGACACCAACTGTGCGCGCTGTACAAAAACATTTGTCGAACGAATTTCGGTTTCGTTTTCGGAGCGCTTTGTCAAAGACGCGGACGAACTCGGCGACGATGAAACGTATCCCTACACGGGCGAGGAACTCGAAATCGACAAAGCCGTTCTGGACAATCTTTTTCTGCAGCTGCCGATTGCGAGCATTTGCAGGAAGGACTGCAAGGGACTGTGTCCCGTTTGCGGCGCGGACCGAAACGTAACCAAGTGTCAATGCAAACAAACCGATGCATCCTGGAAGAGTATTCTGCGTGATGCGATATCTGAAGAAGAATAGGAGGGATTATCATGGCAGTACCCAAGAGAAAAACGTCAAAAGCAAGACGTGATTCGCGTAGAGCAGGCAACTTCAACCTGAAAGCGCCGCAGCTCGGCGAGTGCCCGCAGTGCCACTCGTTCGTACCGTCCCACACGGTTTGCAAAACGTGCGGGTATTACGACGGCAAGCTGGTTGTCGACATGGAGAAGAAGGAAAAAGCAAACGCCTGACGATCCATCCTTCAACGGAAGCCGAATGATGTTCGACGAACAATACCGTATACAGCGGAAGACTTTCCGAAGCGGGCGACCGCATCGGAAGGTCTTTTTTGCGTTGCATACCCTTTGAATTTTTCGTATAATAAAGAATCGGCGGCGTCGCACGTCGAAACGGTATGATGATGTTTATTATTTGAAAGCGGCATAAGGGATGGAACTTTTTTGATTGAAGCGGACGGCATTTTTTAAGTCGCCGCGGATGGGAGTGATGTTTTTTTGAAAATTGCGATTGACGCGATGGGCGGTGATTATGCGCCGCTGGCGGTTCTGGAGGGTTTGAAGCTCGTTTTGCCGGAGCTGCCGAAGGATGCCGAACTGATCCTCTACGGAGACGAAAAACAGATCAAAGACGGACTGGCTGCGATTGCGCTCAGCGATACACGTATAAGCGTGGTTGCGACCACGCAGGTGATCGGCTGCGATGAACAGCCGACGATGGCGATTCGAAAAAAGAAGGATTCCTCGATGGTGCGGGCGATTGAAGCCGTTGCCAAAGGCGAAGCGGACTGCGTGCTCTCTGCCGGAAGCACGGGTGCGCTGCTGACCGGTGGCACGCTGATCATCAAGCGCTTAAAGGGCGTCAAGCGTCCGGCGCTGGCAACAATCATGCCGACGATAGACGGCCGTATGCTGTTGCTCGACTGCGGGGCGAACACGGACTGTAAGAGCGACTACCTTGTGCAGTTTGCAATCATGGGGTCGGCTTATATGAAATCCGTGCTTGGCGTGGAGAATCCGCGTATCGGCCTGTTAAGCAATGGTGCAGAAGAAGAAAAAGGCAACGATTTGACCAAACAGACACACCAGTTGCTCAAGACGGCGCCGGTCAAATTTGCCGGCAACTGTGAAGCGCGCGATGTGCTGAGCGGCGAATTCGACGTTGTGGTATGCGACGGGTTTGACGGCAACGTCGTGCTCAAAAGCACGGAAGGCACGGCGCAACTGATGATGGCGCTGCTCAAAGAAAACCTGACGTCGAGTTTCATTTCCAAAGTCGGCGCGCTTTTGAGCAAAAAAGCCTTTAAGGCGCTGAAAAAGAAACTCGACTACACGGAGTATGGCGGTGCGCCGCTGCTCGGCGTAAACGGCGGCGTGATTAAGGCGCACGGCAGCTCCAACGCCAAGGCGTTTCGCTCTGCAATCCTGCAGGCGGTGCGGCTTGTTTCCAGCGACGTGACAGGGATGGTGGCCGTGGAAATCGCCGCAATGGGCGTTGAAGAATAGGCACGCGGACTGGTTTAGGATTGACAGATTGACCCGCGTACTATAGAATACTACCCGAACGTGATGCGGCGGAACGCATCGAAAAGGAGTTTGAATCATGCATTTTGATAAAGTTAGAGATATTATTGCAAAGCAGCTGGATATTGACGCAGCCACCATTAAAATGGAAAGCCGCCTGATCGACGACCTGAAGGCCGACTCTCTGGACATCGTTGAGCTGATCATGGACCTCGAACAGGAATTCAACATTGAAATTCCGGACGAAGAACTGCCGAAGGTACAGACCGTGGCGGACATCGTCGGCTACCTGGAGCAGAACTAGCCCAAACATTGTAAAAGAATACCCGCATCCAATGGAGAGAAAAAGGGTGCGGGTTTTTTTGTGAACTGGCGAAGGCCGAACGACTGTCCGTTTTGAAGAAAAAGACCGATAGGATAAAGGACGAACACATGCCGTCTGTTGAGAACGCACTTTCCGCGCTGGAAACAAACCTGCAATATACGTTTCAAGACCGTTCCCTGCTGGAAACGGCGGTTACGCATACCTCGTTTGTAAAAGGTGACGGGAAAAAGCGGACGCACAACGAACGGCTTGAATTCTTGGGCGACGCGGTTCTCGAACTCTGCGTCAGCGAGCACCTTTACCTGACCCGGCCGCAAATGCAGGAAGGCGCGATGACGCGTCACCGCGCGCGGCTGGTTTGCGAAAAGGCATTGTTCTCCGCGGCGAGCGCTCTTGAAGTGCCGGGCTGCCTGCGTCTTGGCAATGGCGAAGAAGTCACCGGCGGACGAAACAAACCGTCCGTTGTTTCCGACGCGATGGAAGCCATCATCGGCGCGATCTATCTCGACGGCGGGCTGGAACCCGCGCGGCACGTGATCATCGACGTGGTGATCCGCCTGTTGGAAGACGCACGCGTCGACGAGATGGATAAGGACTACAAAACACGTCTGCAGGAGCATATTCAAAAAGGACACATCGGCAAACTGACGTATGAATGTAAGGACACGTCCGGCCCGGAACATGAAAAAAGCTTTACCATTTGCGCAATGCTCTCCGGTGAACCCATCGGCGAAGGCATCGGCAAAAGCAAACAGAGCGCGGGGCAGGCTGCGGCACACGCAGCGTTGATCCAACTCGGAGTTTTGGAGGACGAAGCATGCGTTTAACAAAGCTCGAACTCAATGGATTTAAATCGTTCGCCAGGCGGACGGAAATTCGCTTTGGCGATGGCATTACCGCCATCATCGGCCCGAACGGCAGCGGAAAGAGCAACATTTCCGACGCGGTGCGCTGGGTGCTTGGCGAACAGAGCGCAAAAGCACTGCGCGGCACGAAGATGGAAGACGTTATCTTCAACGGCACACAGCTGAGAAAGGCGCTCGCTTACAGCGAAGTTACGCTGACGTTTGACAACTCCGACGGGCTGCTCGACATGCCGTTCACGGAGATCGCTGTCACGCGGCGCGTCTACCGCTCCGGCGAGAGCGAATATTGCCTGAACAAAAACAACTGCCGCTTGCGCGACATTCAGGAACTTTTTCGCGACACCGGCATCGGTAAGGACGGCTATTCCATCATCAGCCAGGGCAAGGTGGAAGAAATTCTCGCCAACAAGTCCGGCGACCGCCGCGCCGCGCTGGAAGAAGCCGCGGGCGTTATGCGCTACCGCGTGCGCAAGGAAGAAGCCGAACGCAAACTCGACCGAACCGACAAGAATCTTGAACGCATCGAGGACATTCTGGAAGAACTGGCGGACCGCCTCGGCCCGCTGGAAGAGCAGAGTGCGTCCGCGCGCGCGTATTTACGCCTGCGCGACGAATTGCGCGATCTGGAAGTAAACCTCTTTTTGTATCAATATGAACGCGCCCACGAAAAGCTGGAGACCATTGCGGAAACGACCAAACAGATGCTTGCCGAGCGTGACGCCGCGTCGGAAAGCGAAGGCGAACTGGTTGAAGCCTGCGCCAAGCTGGAAGATCAGCTGCGCTCGCTGGAAAGCGCAATATCCGTGCGGCAGGAAAAGCTGGTCGGCATGGTGTCCGAGGCGGAGAACCGCGTTGGCACGAGCCATGTTTTAAGCGAGCGGCGTGAACACGCGTTTGAACAGAAAAAACGCATTGAAACCGAGCGCGAAACCGGGAAAACGCGGCTTGGCGAATTGGATGCGGCCATCAACGGCATGCAGGCCGATGAAAGCGGCAAGGCGGCGCTGGAGCTGCTTGAAAAAGAAATCGAAGCGTCGCAAACCCGCGTGGAAACGCTCGATGCAGACGTGATACATCGCGAAGAAGCGCTCGAAGCGATGAAAAACAGCATCATCGAGCGGATGAACCGTATGTCGGACTATAAGTCCAGCCTGTCACGCTATGATACGATGCGCACGTCCATTCAGGAGCGCCTGGGTGTGATCGACACCGAAGCGCAGAAGCGCAAGGACGAAACCACCCGACTCGAAGAAGAACTCGAACACGCAAAAGAAACCAAGTTGACGGAAACGGAAAAGCTGGAGCAGGCGAAAAAAGACCTGGACGGTTCCGTTGAAAACCGTCGCCATACGCTGGACGGATATACGTCGCTGCGAGAAGAGCTGCAGCGGGACGAACAGGGGATATCCTCGCTGCAATCCCGGCTGAAAGTGCTGGAAGAAATGCAGCGCTCCCGCGAAGGGTATTTTGCAAGCGTCAAAAACATCCTGCGGGACGCACCGAACGATTCAAGGCTGTCGTACGCCATCATCGGCGTGGTTGCGGAACTGATTCGCGTACCGAAAGAATATGAAACCGCTGTGACCATGGCGATGGGTTCCACGCTTCAAAACATTGTGACGCCGACCGCCGAGGACGCAAAATACGTTATCGAATATCTGCGCGCGCACGACTACGGCCGGGCGACATTGCTGCCGAAGGCATTGCTGAACCCGACGATGCCGACGCGCGAAGAGCGCGAAAAGCTGAACATGCCGGGTTGCTTCGGGGTCGCGAGTGAGCTGGTCTCCTGCGACGACGACGTGCGCAGCGTGATCGACTACCTGCTTTGCCGCACGATCATCGTGAAAGATCTCGACGCAGGCATCGCGCTCAAAAAACGCACGCGCGGCGCATTCCACATTGCAACGCTGGACGGCGACATCATCAGCACCGGCGGATCAATGAGCGGCGGCAGCATGAAAAAGCAAAGCCACTCGTTGCTCGGGCGCGAACGTGAAATAAAGGAACTGCGCGAAAAGCTGAAAAAAGCCGACGCTGCGCTTGAAGAAAAGAAACAGAGTGTCCGCACAAAGGAACAACAGTTGCTTCAGTGCGACATTCAGGTTGATTCCTTCCGCGACGCGGTGCATGCCTGCGAACTGGAAGCGGCAAAACAGGCCGAACAGCTGGATATCATCCTGCGCGACGTGGAAAACAGCCGTGAGCGCGAAGCGGAGCTGGAAATCGAACGCACGCAACTGGCGGAGAACCTCTCCGACATCGAAGTGGAGCGCGTGGACGCGGACAAACAGCAGACCGATATGGAGCAGGACAACGAAGCGACACGCGACGACGTGGCCAAGGCGCAATCCGAGCTTGGCGAAGTGCGCAAGGAACGCGAACGCGTGGCGACGGAACTTTCCGAACAGAAGATCCGCCGTATGGCATTGACCAAGGAACGCGACGCGGTGTTTGCCGAGCAGCGGCGATTGGTTGAAGAACACAGAACCCTCAGCATCCGCCTGCAAAACCTGGAACAGGAAGCGGCGGACAATCAGGCCGCTATCGAAGCGATCGACGCACAGATCAGTGGCATGCAATCCGCGATTGAAACCGACAAGGAAGCGACCGAAGCCGAAAAGCAGGCGCAAAAGAAACTGGAAGAAGAGCGGCAGGCGGTGTCTGCGGCGCTCTCCGAACAGCGAAAACGCCGCGAAGAGCTGATCTCCGGCGCGCGCGACCTTGCGGAACGCCTCCACAAGCAGGAGCTCACACAGAGCCGGCTTGAGATGGAACTTGCGACCATGCAGGATCACATCTGGGACGAATACGAACTCACCTACGAAAATGCGGCGGCTCTGCGGCATGAGATCGCAATCGGTGCGACCGGCTCCCGTATTTCCGCCATCAAGCGAGAGATCAAGGAACTCGGCGATATCAACCTTGGCGCAATTGAGGATTACAAGTCCGTCAGCGAACGGCACACGGCACTGAATACGCAATGCGAGGACCTTAATAAAGCGAAGGCTGACCTTGAGACGCTGATTGTCGAACTGACAACCACGATGGAAAACGTGTTTCTCAAGCAGTTTGCGCAGATTCAGGAAAACTTTACGGACGTATTTGCGGAACTATTCGGCGGCGGACACGCGGAATTGCGTCTGGCCGACAAAGAAGATATCCTCGGCTGCGACATCGATATTATCGCGCAGCCACCGGGCAAGAAACTCCAGCTGCTGACCCTGCTTTCCGGCGGCGAACGCACGCTAACCGCGATTGCATTGCTGTTTGCAATGCTCAAGCTCAAGCCGCCGGCGTTCTGCATGCTTGACGAAATCGAGTCTGCGCTGGACGAGGCAAACGTTTCCCGCTTTGCCGACTATGTCAAGCGCTATGCCGACGGAACGCAGTTCATCCTGATTACACACCGTAAGGGCAGCATGGAAGTCTGCGACACGCTGTACGGCGTATCGATGGAAGAAAAAGGCGTGAGCAAAGTTGTCTCCGCGCGCTTTGGCGAGGACGGCAAGATTGCGCAGGTATAATTCATAACGACAGAACACAACCGAATTGGTGATATAAAAGCAATGGAAAAGAAACCGATATTCAACAAATGGAAGACCGGACTCGGCAAAACGCGCATGAGCTTTTTGTCGCGCCTATTTAGCGGCAAAGAGAGTGTCAACGAAGAATTCTATGAAGAACTCGAAGAGGCGCTCATCCTTGCGGACGTTGGCGCAATGCCGACAGAGGAACTGCTGGACGAACTACAGGAAACGCTGAAGGAACAGAAAATCACCGACCGCGAAGAAGCGCGCAAAGTGCTGATCAACCTGATTGCCGACGCGGTGGAGACAAGTAAGCCGTTTTCCGCGGACAGCGGGGAAGCGGTGCTGCTCATCGTCGGCGTCAATGGCGTAGGTAAAACGACAAGCATCGGCAAGATCGCCGCAAGCTATACCGAGAAAGGCCGCAAGGTCATGCTTGCCGCGGCGGACACGTTCCGTGCGGCGGCGGCGGAGCAGCTTGGCGAATGGGCAGCGCGCTCCAATGTGCCGATGGTACGACACAACGAAGGCGCGGACCCGGCGGCGGTCGTGTTTGACGCAATCGCGTCCTATAAGGCGAAAAACTGCGATCTGCTATTGTGCGACACGGCAGGACGGCTGCACAACAAGGCGAACCTGATGAATGAACTCGGCAAAATTCGCCGGGTCATTTCACGCGAACTGCCCGACACGCCCTGCGAAACCCTGCTTGTGCTGGACGCAGTGACGGGGCAGAACGCGGTGATGCAGGCAAAGGCGTTTGCGGAGGTTTGCGACCTCGACGGCGTGATCCTCACCAAGCTGGACGGCACGGCAAAAGGCGGCGTTGTGGTATCGATCTGCAAAACGCTGGATGTGCCGGTCCGCTTCGTCGGCGTTGGCGAAGGTATCGACGACTTGCAGCCGTTCGATGCACAGATGTTTGCGACCGCGCTGCTTTCAACGGACTGAGTTTTTGACAGCCGAGATCGCGCTTTTGGGTAAAAGTTGCCTTACACGGCATGAGAAGAGCCGTTTTTGAATCAAAATCGAATCAAACTTGAATTTCTTCTTGACAAATTCGCACACCACCGTATAATAGTCAAGGTGTAAAGCCGTTCAGCTTTACAGGTGCGAACGTATGGATCGATTGATCGAACTTGGACAATTGATGGATTGGTATGGCGAATTCCTGACGGAGCGTCAGCGTTCGCTTGTACGCCAATATGCGTTTGAAGACTGTTCGCTCAGTGAAATTGCCGAGCGCGAAGGGATTTCGCGACAGGCGGTGCGCGACGCGATTGCAACGGCGGAAAACGAACTGAAAAACATGGAACAAAAGCTCGGACTGATACAAAAGGAAGCCCGCGCAAAAGAACTTCTTGACGCGCTGGCACAAACTGAGCTGACCGACCGACAAAAGTCGATTGTGGACGCGCTGGCAAAGATAACTACGGAGGATGACGATGGCGTTTGAAGGCGTCTCACAAAAACTGCAGGCGATATTTAAAAAGCTGAATTCGCGCGGCAAACTGAATGAAAACGACGTGAAGGAAGCCATGCGCGAGATCAAACTCGCACTGCTGGAAGCAGACGTCAACTTCCTCGTGGTCAAGCAGTTCGTAAAAACCGTGAGCGAACGCGCCGTCGGCAGCGAGGTGCTCGAAAGCCTGACACCCGGACAGCAGGTCGTCAAGATCGTCAACGAAGAGCTGACCCGCCTGATGGGCGGTGAAAACGCAAAACTTGAATTCGGCACCGACAAGCCCGCCGTCATCCTGATGGCCGGTTTGCAGGGCGCGGGCAAGACCACCATGTGCGGCAAGCTCGGCGCATATATTAAGAAGCAATACGGTAAGCAACCCTTGCTGGTTGCGTGTGACATCTATCGCCCGGCGGCAATCAAGCAATTGCAGGTCGTCGGCGAAAAACTGGAACTGCCCGTGTACGAACACGGAACGCAGGACCCGGTGCAAACGGCAAAAGAAGCGATTGAAGAAGCCAAACGGCGTTTTCTGGACGTTGTGATCGTCGATACGGCCGGACGGCTGCATATCGACGCGGACATGATGGATGAGCTGAAGCGCATCCGCGACGCGATCGATCCGGTGGAAATCCTGCTGGTTGTTGATGCGATGACCGGCCAGGACGCGGTGAACGTAGCAAAAAATTTTCACGAGACCATCGAACTTACCGGCGTAATCCTCACCAAACTCGACGGCGACACCCGCGGCGGCGCGGCGCTGTCGGTTCGTCAGGTGACGGGCAAGCCGATCAAGTTTTCCGGCATCGGCGAAAAACTCACCGATATCGAGCCGTTTTATCCCGACCGCATGGCGAACCGTATCCTCGGCATGGGCGACGTTTTAACGCTCATTGAAAAAGCACAAAGCGCATTCGACGAGAAAAAGGCTGCCGAGATGGCCGAGAAGATGAAGACCAACAGCTTCACGCTCGACGACTTTCTCGACCAGATGGAACAGATGAGCTCCATGGGCTCCATGGAGGATATCCTCAAGATGATCCCCGGCATGGACGCAGGCAAGATGAAAGGCGCGCAGATCGACGAAAAGCAGATGGCGCGCACAAAGGCGATCATTCAAAGCATGACCAGGCAGGAGCGCACAAATCCCGAGTTGCTCAACGCCAGCCGCAGAAAGCGCATCGCCCGCGGCAGCGGCACGAGCATTCAGGAAGTCAACCGCCTCATGAACCAATTCAATGCTTCGCGGCAGATGATGAAGCAGATGAGTGGACGCATGAAAAAAGGCAAGCGCGGCGGCATGCCGTTCGGATTTTAACCTCCGGCGGCGCAATCAAGAAGGCGAATCACGTTTTATTGCGTATTCGATATAAACAAAAACTTTTTATATTTATTGGAGGAAGCAGACAATGCTCAAAATCAGACTGCGCCGCATGGGCGCAAAGAAGGCACCTTTCTATCGTATCGTAGTAGCGGATTCCCGCGCACCGCGCGACGGCGCGTTCGTTGAGGAACTCGGCTACTACAATCCGTTGTCCAACCCCGTTGAGCTGAAGGTCAATAACGAGCATGCCGCGGAGTGGATTAAGAAGGGCGCACAGCCGACAGAAACCGTTCGCGCATTGCTCAAAAAGAGCGGCGCCATCGAGTGAGGATGGGACAAATGGAGGAACTGGTACGCTTTATCGCTAAAAACCTGGTCGACACGCCGGACGAAGTGACGGTGGAGTCGCGCGAGGATGGAGACACGGTCGTGATCTCTCTTTCCGTCGCGCCCGACGACATGGGCAAGGTCATTGGCAGACAAGGGCGCATCGCCAAGGCGATCCGCACGGTCGTGAAAGCTGCGAGCGTCCGCGAAGACAAGAAATATATGGTCGATATCGTTGAGAAATGAGTTTCTGCGCATCGGTCAGATCGTCCGCACGCACGGTGTGCATGGAGACGTAAAGCTGATCCTGCTGACGGACGATCCGGCCAGATTTCGCGCGCTGAAAACCGCATATCTCGAACAGGCAGGCGCGTATGCGCCTGTTGACATAGACAACGTCCGCATTCAGCCGGGCGCTGTTTTAATGCACATAAGCGGCTACGACACGGTGGAAGCAGCGCAATCACTGCGAAACACCTATCTCTGCGTGAATCGCGAAAACGCCGTTCAACTGAAAAAGGACACGTATTTTATTGTCGATTTGATCGGCTGCGAAACATTTGACACGAACGGCAAGGCCTATGGTAAGGTGACGGATGTTTTGGAAACCGGCGCGAATGACGTATACGAAATTGATGGCGGTAAGCTCCTCGTGCCCGCGCTCAAGCGCGTGCTGCACACGGTGGACATTGAAAACGCGCGTATCACGTTTGAGGCGGACGTTCTGGAGGAGGTCGGCTGTTTTGCGGATTGACGTACTGACGATTTTCCCGGAGATGTTTTCCGGCGTGTTCGGCGCAAGCATGCTTGGCCGCGCACAGGAAAACGGCCTGCTTGAACTGCGTGTGCACAATATCCGCGACTATACCAGCAACAAGCACAAAAAGACGGACGACTATCCCTTCGGCGGCGGCGCAGGCATGGTGATGATGGCGCAGCCCATCTTCGACTGCGTGGACGCAGTGCTGGAAGGACAAAAAGCCAGGCGGATTTTACTTTCCCCGCGCGGAAAAACGCTTGATCAAAAACTTGCGAAAGAGCTTGCGGGCGAAGAGCGATTGCTGTTGCTCTGCGGGCATTACGAAGGCGTGGACGAGCGGGTCATGTCGATCATGAATGAAGAAATCTCCATCGGCGACTATGTGCTCACCGGCGGCGAACTGCCCGCCATGGTGCTTGTCGACTGCCTGAGCCGCTTTATACCCGGTGTACTCGGCAGCGAGCAGAGCGCCGAGGACGAATCGTTTGCCGACGGACTGCTGGAATACCCGCAGTATACACGGCCTGCGGATTTTCGCGGCATGCAGGTGCCGGAAATTTTGCTCAACGGCCATCATGCAAAGATACAAGCGTGGCGACTGGAACAGGCGCGGCTCAAGACCGCGATGAACCGGCCTGATCTTTTGACCGAACAGGAAGGCGACGGCGACGCGATGGAAGCGCCGGACGACGCCTGGCTGTAGCCGCTAAAGACTTTGTTTTAGCGAATCAATAGTACAGTGACGGAATGATTTATCAGGAGTGCGGGGGCTATGCCCTCGTGATTTTTTCGCTATGAAGGATACGACAAAAGGCACAATCGCCATGCTGATTACCGCGCTGTTATGGAGCGCGGGCGGGCTGTTTATCAAGATGGTTCCATGGAATCCGCTTGCCATCACGGGCGCGCGCGGGCTGCTTGCCGCGGGTGTGGTTTTTCTCTACCTGCGCGCCAAGCACATTAAACTGCACATCAGCAAGCAAACGCTGACCATCGCCGTATGCCTTGCGGGCGTATGCGCAACGTTTGTGACCGCAAACAAGCTCACAACCGCGGCAAACGCAATCGTCATCCAGTATTGCGCGCCGGTTTACGTGCTGCTTTACGTCGCATTCGTGCAGAAAAAGAAGCTCCGTCCGCTGGACATCGCCGTGGTGCCGATCACGATCTTTGGCGTGGCGCTGTGCTTCATCAGTCAGATTGGCCGCGGTGGATGGATTGGCGACGTGGTTGCCGTGATCTCAGGCATGTTTTTTGCGGGCATGTTCATCGCCAGCGAAAACGTAAGCGAGCAGACGCGCGTCAACGGCATTATGCAAGGTCAGCTCCTAACTGCGCTGATCGGATTGCCGGTGCTTGCGCTTACGCATCCCGTTTTTACTGCGCAGGCAGTCGGCGGCATCGTCGTGCTTGGATTGTTCCAGGTCGGACTTGCGTATGTGTTTTACGCCGTTGCGCTGAGAAGCGCGCCGCTTTTAACCTGCTCTCTGCTGGCGGTACTGGAACCGCTGCTCAATCCGGTTTGGGTGTTTCTCTTCAACGGCGAGAATCCCGGCGTGTGGTCGCTGGTCGGCGGTGTGATCGTCGTGTTCACCATCACACTGTGGTACATGCACGACGCGCGGTCGGCAAAGATGGCCAATACGCGAAAAGCCGCATAACCATGCGAAAAACGGCTTGCAATCGGAACGCGGCTGTGTTATAATCGCGTTCGTGACATCGGGCGGTCCTCTGTTCGGCATTCGGATATGAACGCTTGCGAAATGAAAGGAGAAATTTTCAATGTCGAACATTATTCAGGAACTGGAAAAAGAGCAGCTTCGCACAGATTTGCCGAAGCTGGAGGTTGGCGATACCGTCCGTGTATTCGTCAAGGTTATTGAAGGCAACCGCGAGCGTCTGCAGAACTTTGAAGGCGTCGTGATCAAGATTCAGGGCGGCGGCGTCCGCAGATCCTTCACCGTTCGTCGTATTTCCTACGGCGTCGGCGTAGAGCGTACGTTCCCGTACAACAGCCCCCGCATCGGTCGCATCGAAGTGGTTCGCCACGGCGTCGTCCGCCGCGCGAAGCTCTTCTATCTGCGTGAGCGTTCCGGTAAGTCCGCGAAGATCCGTGAGCGCATCGTCGATAAGAACAAGAAAAAGTAAAACAAACGAAACCAAAATGGACCCCTGCCGAACCATTGGCGGGGGTTCTTTTCTCTCTTTGTTTATAGGAGGCGCTGCCTCCAAACCACCGCCAAAGGGAATCCTCCCTTTGGAATCCCAATGTTCAGAGAAAGAGACTTTTGAACAAACCATACGTTCTTTTGTCTTACTTTTCTTTTAATAAAAGTAAGGGGTTTTGCGAAAGCACGGGAATCGTTTATAATAAGCGAAGATAATTTAGAAGACACAGCGACCGAAAGGAAAACATATGCCGGCAATCAACTGGTACCCCGGGCACATGGCGAAGACGCGCCGCATGCTCGTTGAAAACTTACGAATGATCGACGTGGTGGTGGAGCTTGTGGATGCACGCGCACCGCTGGCTTCGCGTAACCCTGACTTTGACGACCTGTTTGCCGGGCGGGCGCGCGTTGTGCTGCTCAACAAGAGCGACCTCGCCGACCCGCAGACGACCAAGCAATGGATCGCATATTTCAACCGCCTCGGCTTTCAGTCCGCAGGCGTGAGCGCGACGGGTGGATCGGCAAAAAAAATCGCAACCTCTCTCATCGAACGCGCGGCCAAGCCAAAGGTCGACGCCATGAAGCAAAAGGGCGTGAACAAGGTCGTGCGCTGCATGATGGTCGGCATTCCGAACGTCGGAAAATCCACACTGATCAACCGCATTGCGGGCGTGAGTCGTGCGGAAGTTGGCGACAGGCCGGGCGTGACGCGCGGCAAGCAGTGGGTCAAGATCACACCGTATCTCGAACTCATGGACACGCCGGGCATGCTGTGGCCAAAGCTGGAAGATCAGCAGATGGCCGAACATCTCGCGTTTTTGGGCTCGATCAAGGACGAAATCATGGACACGGAGACGCTTGCAACCGACCTACTGGACTATCTAAGACAAGTCAAGCCGCAGGCGCTGATGGAGCGCTATAAAAAAGTGACTGCGGACGTGTCGATAGAGGAATTGCTGGAGGCGGTTTGCAGAAGCCGCGGCTTTTTGCTCAAAGGCGGCGCGCTTGATACTGATCGCGCGGCAAGGATCGTGCTGGACGAATTTCGCGCGGGGAAAATTGCGCGCATTACGCTGGAACAACCGGAGAGCGACGCATGACGCGCCTGCCGGAGCCGGAGCGGCTGAAGAAGCTCTGTGAACCGGACACGCTGTTTTGGGAAACGGACGGCACAGTTGTTGCGGGCATGGACGAAGTCGGCAGAGGGCCTCTGGCCGGACCGGTCGTCGTCGGCTGCGCCGCGATGCCGCCGGAGCCGATTCTTGCACACGTCAACGACTCCAAAAAAGTGACCGAAAAGCGCAGGGAAGCACTGTATCCTGTTTTGACGGAGACGGCGCTCGGTTATGCGCTCGGCTGGGTTTGGCCGGAGACGATTGACGAGATCAACATTTTGCAGGCGACAAAGCGCGCCTTTGCCATGGCGTTTGCCAATATGCCGATAACCGTGACGGACGTGCTGATCGACGCCATGCACGGACTCGACATTCCGGCAAAGCAGCACCCGATTGTCCACGGCGATGCGCTGAGCTATAACATTGCATGTGCTTCGATCATTGCCAAGGTTGCGCGTGACCATTACATGATTGAGCAGGACGCGCTGTATCCGCAGTATGGCTTTGCCAGGCACAAAGGCTATGGCACAAAAGAGCACATTGCGGCGCTGAAAGAATACGGCCCGTGCCCGATTCACCGGCGTTCGTTTATCGGCAAGTTTTTATGAGCACGACAAGCGTAGGGCGACGCGGCGAAGAGACGGCAAAGCGTGCGCTGGAGCAAAAAGGATATGTTTCCCTTGCGCAGAATTTTCGGGACGGTCCGCGCGAGATCGACCTTGTGATGAAAGACGGCGCAACCATCGTCTTTGTGGAGGTCAAGGCGCGTTCGTCAATTGCCTACGGAACGCCCGGCGAATTCGTGACAAAAAACAAACAGCGCCAGCTGACGCTTGCGGCGCAGCGCTATCTAATGCAAAACGAACTGCTCGATTGTCCCGCGCGGTTTGATGTTGTGGAAATCTATTTAAAAGACAAAAAACTGCGGCATATCCTGAACGCTTTTTTCGCGGCGAACTGACGCGCGTAAGCGAACGAAAAAACACGTATTTGAATTGTGACAGAACCGTAAACGATTGGGTCGCGGCGGGCGGTGCAAATTGTCTGCCATGCCACGGCGTGCTATAATACACCAGACAGACCGGCTTGATGAAAAGAGCGGTATACTGTTTCAGATTTTTTTACCAACGAGGGATGGAGAAAGGATACGTTTGTGCGTAAACTGCTTGCAATCCTGCTTTTCATAAGCTTGCTGGCGGTTCCCGCCACGGCGCTTGCCGAAGGGGACACGACCGAAGGAGACGACCTGATCTATAACGGCGATTTTTCCGTATTCGCCGACAGCGCCGACCTTCCGGCCGGATGGGAATTATCTGCCTATTACAGCGACGCAGATAGCATGCTGGCAACATTTGAAACCGTAGACGACGGCGTAACGGCCGTCGTTCTGACGAACCTTGTGGCAAACGATTCGCGCGCATGCCAGACGGTCGCTGTTGAAGCAAACACCTGCTACCGGCTAAGCGCAGAGATTCGTACCACGTCCGTTGAATATGGTACCGGCGCTAACCTTTCTATCGATAATTATGCAATCGACGGCACATATTGTTATTCCGAGAATTTGTTTGGCACGGAAGCGTGGCGGGCTGTTTCGCTGTACTTCCAAACGGGCGTGGAGCAAAGGAGCGTCAATGTAGCATTGCGGCTTGGCGGCTACGGCACGACTGCGTCCGGCACGGCGGAATATCGCAACGTGACACTCTACAAATGCACGTCCACAGACGCCACCGTCGTCGACCTTGCAACCGAAACCGGAACGATCTCCAATGCGAACGGGAGCGCGGAATCTTCCGCGGAAGCAGAAACGGCTTCTGCAAACAGCATACTCTACCTCACGCTGTTCGTTACGGCCGCGTTTGTGCTCGGTTATGCTTGGCTGTATCAAAAATATCTGCGCTATGACGGCGAAACACTGGAAGGACGGGACCGCCCGCACTTTGTGCTTATTACCATGCTGATCGCCGCGTTTTTCGTGCGGTTGCTGCTTTCGCTGATCTTTTTCGGGCATCCGACGGATATCCAGTGTTTTATGGCCTGGGGCAACATGGTGCTAAACGACGGCACCAGCACGTTCTATACCTCCGGTGCGTTCGCCGATTATCCGCCGGGGTACATGTATGTTTGTGCGGCGCTTTCATGGGTCGCCAGGGTATTCGGCATCTCGTATGGAACAAACGGCATGGCGTTCCTTTTTAAACTGCCCGCGACGATTGCCGATTTGCTTGGCGCTTACTTCATCTACAAACTTGCAAAAAACAACGCCGCAAGCGAAAAGAGTGCGCTGACGCTGACGGGTGTTTTCCTGTTTGCGCCGGTATTGATGTTCGTTTCCGGTGCATGGGGACAGATCGATTCCGTTCTGGCATTTTTGCTTGTGCTTTGCTTCTATCTGTTCCAAAAGGACAAACGCATCGCCGCCGGTGCACTGTACGGACTTGCGATTTTGATCAAGCCGCAGGCGCTCATGCTCGGGCCACTGTTTGCGGCGGCATATATCATCGATATTATCGACGCAAAACAAGATTGGAAGAAGCACCTTTTGGAAACGGGGCTTGCGGTGCTGTCCGCAATTGCCGTGTTGTATGTGCTGGCGCTGCCGTTTCAGGGGACGCAGCCCTGGTACTGGCTCGCGCAAAAGTACGCGTCCACGGCTTCGTCGTATCACTACATGTCCATTGAGGCGTTCAACCTCGGCTCGCTGCTTGGCGGCAACTGGAAGACGGCGGACATGCTCATACTCGGCGTTCCGTACCACATCCTCGGCATGATCGGCATCTGCCTTTCGGTCGCGTTTTCCATCGTACTGTACATTTTTGGCAGAAAACGCGGCAAAGGCGCGCTGTATCTTTGCGGGGCAGTGATGACACTTTTGATCTTCACGCTCGGGCACTACATGCACGAACGCTATATGATTCCGGCGTTGATGCTTCTGTTGATGTCGTATCTTTACTTCAAGGACAGGCGATTGCTGATTGCGTTCGGCGGCATCAGCATGACGGCGCTGCTAAACGTTACCAGCGCCATGTATGTGGTCAACCATCAGGCGGCGCGCGGCACGCTCTACAACATCATCACGTTCATAGGTTCGCTTTCAACGATTGTGTTCGCGGCTTACCTTTGCTATGTTGCGGTGAAGATTCTGATTCAGAGTAATATCAAACCCGCGCTCGCGCCGGAGGATGACGAATACGGACCGGATGGCGAACAATTATCGGCAGGACAGAAAAAGGAAAAGATTGACGTTTTACCGAAACTTCCGACGGATAACAAGCTGCACTATACCAAACGCGATATCATCTATGTGCTTGCCATCACGTTTGTTTACGGCATCGTGGCGCTGACAAACCTCGGCTCAATGAAAGCACCGCAGAACTACTGGTACAGCGAAACGCCGGGCGAGACCGTCACCGTGCAGTTCGACCAAACACAGCATGTGACGGCCTACAGCGTATATGGCAACATCGACAAGGACGGTACATTACTCATCACCGCCGCCGACGGCTTTGAGGAGATGTTTGAGCAGACCTATGACGACATGTTCCGCTGGAAAAAGGTGACCACCGACTTTACGGCGGACGCAGTGACGCTGTCGCTCTATTCAGGCACGCTCAAGCTCAACGAGATGGCGTTCTTTAACGAAGCTGGTGAACAGATACCCGTTACGGTAGCGGGCGCGACCGGCACACAGGCGAATTTGTTTGACGAGCAGGATGTTGTGGAATACACGCCAAGCTATTACAACGGCATGTATTTTGACGAGCTGTACCACGGACGCACGGCATATGAACACTTCAACAACCTCTCTCCGTACGAGAATTCACACCCGCCGCTCGGTAAAATTTTCATCATGATCGGCGTCTGGGTTTTCGGCATGGTCCCGTTCGGCTGGCGTGTGGCCGGCGCGCTGTTCGGCATCGGCATGCTGCCGATTCTGTATGCGTTCGGCAAGCGCATTTTTAAAAATTCCAACTACGCGCTGGTCCTAACGGCGCTGTTTGCATTTGACTTTATGCACTTTACGCAAACGCGCATTGCGACCATCGACGTATATTCCGTGTTCTTCATATTGCTGATGTATTACTATATGTACCAATACATCACGATGAATATCTTTGTGGACGGGCTGAAAAAGACGTTGAAACCGCTTGCGCTGTCCGGATTGTTTTTCGGCATCGGCGCGGCCTGTAAATGGACAAGCATCTATGCGGGCGCGGGTCTTGCGGTGCTGCTGTTCGGCTCACTGATTGCGCGATACTTCGACTATTTGCAGATCAAAGCCGAAGGAACGGCGGCGGAAAAAGCAAAGGTTAAAGACTTTTGGCCGATTGTGCTCAAAACGCTTTTATGGTGCTGTCTGTTCTTCGTTGTGGTGCCGGTCGCGATCTATTTTGCGTCCTACACGCCGTATTATATCTATGCAGCCGGACAGCGGACGAGTTATGGCTTTGGAGACATGCTGGACACGTTCTGGAATTATCAGAACTTTATGTACACCTATCATTCGACGCTGAACGCGACGCACCCGTATCAGTCCAGCTGGTATTCCTGGCCGTTTACGATCAAGCCGATGTGGTATTACTACAACAGTTACATTTCCGGCACGGGTGAGGTTTCCACGCTCAGCATCTCCGGCAATCCCGCGGTGTGGTGGGTTTCGTCCATCGGCGCCGTTGTACTGCTTGGACTGCGGCTTGCAAAAAAGATCAAACCCGACAGAACGCTGCAGATATTCTTTGTTGGCGTGCTGGCAAACTACCTGCCCTGGGTGTTGGTGTCGCGCTGTACGTTTATCTATCATTTCTTCGCAACCGTGCCGTTCCTATTGATGGCGACGGTATACCTGCTGCAAAAATTGGAGCAGAAATATGGCAAAGACGCCGCCTTTATCAAGTGGGTTTGGGTGGGCTTTGCGCTGATGTTCTTTATCCTGTTGTATCCCGGGCTGTCCGGGCTTGCGGTGCCGAGCGATTGGGCCGCGTTTATCGCAAAATTGCCTGGAGGAAAGTTGATGTATGGAGCGTAAAGCGGAAGTTAAGAAGACATTTTGGCAGTTGGTCAAGTTTGCAATCGTCGGCGTGCTCAACACGCTGGTCGACTTTGCGGTGTTTCAAACGCTGAATCTACTGCTTGGCTGGGTATATGTAGCACAGATTTTCGGCTACACCTGCGGCATTGTGAACAGCTATCTTTGGAACAGTAACTGGACGTTCCGTGAGCAGAGGACGCGTTCGCTGCGCGAGATTGTATTGTTTCTTGTGGTCAACCTCATATCCCTCGGCGTATCTCTCGGCGTTATCTGGCTTTGCCGCGAGGTGTTCGGCGTGACGAACGAGTGGGCCGCCGGCTGGATGCCGGACGTGCTATCCGGCTTTGTCAAAGGCGACACGATTGCAAAGCTGATCGCTACATGCGTCGCCATCGTCGTTAACTTTGTCGGCAACCGGCTGTTCGTGTTCAACGGAAAAGAGAAGCTGGCGGCAAAGGCACAGTGACAAAGAAAAGAGACTAAGAGCAACAGGGCATATCAGAAGGATCGCGCATCGTAATTTGTGCGGTGCGCGGTTCTTTTCTTTCGGCATAAGCAAAATATAAAATGGGGGGACGCAGCAAAACATGCTTTCACGCGTGAAGAGCCATGGACTCAGCGGAATCGGTGGATTCGGCGTACAGGTGGAAACGGACATTGCAAACGGACTGCCGGCGTTCGAAATCGTCGGCCTGCCGGATGCGGCGGTGCGGGAATCGCGGGAGCGTGTGCGCGCGGCAATCAAAAACGCGGGCTATATCTTTCCGGCGGCACGGATTACGGTCAACCTTGCCCCTGCCGACATGCGAAAGGAAGGCGCGGTTTACGACCTGCCCGTGGCGCTGTCCATTCTCGGCGCGTCCGGTCAGCTTGGCGTCGACCCGGCGCTGGATTTTGTCGCGTTCGGCGAACTCGGCCTTGATGGCAGCGTCCGCGCGATTGCGGGCGTTCTGCCGATGGTGATCGATGCGTTTTCCGGCGGGGAGACGAAGTTCGCCGTTCCGGAAGGCAACGCGGGGGAAGCCGCCTGTGTGGAAGGCGTGTCTGTTTTGCCGGTCGATTCGCTGACGAACCTCTGCGCGCATATCCGCGGGGACGGTAAAATAACGCCGCATCCGACGGAAAACTGGCAGGGCAGCGAAACGCGATATGCCACCGACTTTTACGAAATCAAAGGACAGCAGGGGGCAAAGCGCGCGGCGGAGATCGCTGTCGCGGGCGGCCACAACATCCTGCTCATCGGCACGCCGGGCGCGGGTAAAACCATGCTGGCAAGGGCGATTCCGTCCATTTTGCCGCGGTTGACCTATGAAGAAGCCCTCGAAATTACAAAAATACACTCCATAACGGGTGCAACCAAAGGAATCGGCATGATTCGAGAGCGCCCGTTTCGTGCGCCGCACCACGGCGCGTCGAGCGCGGCGCTGGTCGGCGGCGGCACACGCGCCATGCCGGGCGAAATCAGCCTTGCGCATTACGGCGTGCTGTTCCTTGACGAACTGCCGGAATTTCGGCACGATGTGCTCGAAGCGCTCCGCCAGCCGTTGGAGGACGGGTTTATCACCGTCAGCCGTGCGGCGGCAAGCGCAACGTATCCTGCGGAATTTGTGCTGGTCGCGGCGATGAATCCCTGTCCCTGCGGCAACTATGGTTCGCGCATTCACGAGTGCCGGTGCTCGCGCTCACAGATCGAGCGCTACCGTGGGCGCATCAGCGGGCCTTTGCTGGATCGAATCGATATTCAGATTGAAATGCCGGAGGTCGGCTTTGCCGAACTTTCCGAAAAGTCCGGCGGGGAACCCTCCGCGGCGATTCGGGAACGCGTGGAAAAAGCGCGGGACGTCCAGCGGCGACGCTTTGAAAACGACGGTATATTGCTCAACGCACAGATGAGCACAAAGCTGATTAAAAAGTACTGCTCGCCGGATGCAAATGCGGAAAAGCTGCTTCAGCGCGCATACGCCGAGCTCAAGCTGTCGGCGCGCGCGTACCAGCGCATCCTGAAGGTTGCACGTACCATTGCGGATGTAGAAGGCGAGGAAACAATTCAACTTTCGCATTATGCCGAGGCGATTCAATACCGCAGTCTCGACCAATCCCGAAAGGACGCGTAAAAAATGCGTGAGGCAACAAGCGAGGAACAAGCAAGGCTTTGGCTGAACTACGCCGTGGAGTACAATGTGCGTCTGTTCAACAGGATTGCTGCGCGGTTTGATTCGCTTACCGACGCAAAACAAGCGTATGAAGCTGGAGACGATCTGTTTTCGAAGCTGACCGGACGCGTGACGACACGATTGAGCGAAGCGTCCAAACCGGGCTATATCGAGCGTTTTTTAGAAAAGCTGGAACATAATAAAATCGAATTCACATACCCCGGAGAGGCAAACTATCCTGCGCTGCTTGCCGAGCTGAGCGACGCGCCGAGCGTGCTGTATTACAAAGGTACGCTGGAGCCCGAACCGGAGGTTTCCATTGCGGTGGTCGGTTCCCGCCGTCCGACGGCATATGGTACGGACACGGCAAAGCGCTTTGCGTTTTCGCTTGCGGAGGCAGGCGTACTCATTGTTTCCGGCATGGCGGAGGGGATCGATGCGGCGGCGGCGCGCGGCGCGCTGGAAAGCACGACAAACCGCTGCAGGACAATTGCGGTGCTCGGCTGCGGGGTGGACGTCGTCTACCCGCAATCCAACGCAAAACTTTATCGTGAAATTATAGAGCATGGCGCGGTGGTTTCGGAATTTTTGCCGGGCAGTCACGCCAACCGCTTTCACTTTCCAATTCGCAACCGCGTGATGAGCGGCCTTGCGCATGGCACACTGGTGGTCGAGGCGGCACAGCGCAGCGGAACGTCAATCACGGCGGGCTGGTCGCACGATCAGGGACGCGACGTTTTCGCCGTGCCCGGCCGAATCGGCGACACGATGAGCGCGGGCCCGAACGGTATGATTGCGCGCGGGGAAGCAAAGGCCGTGCTTTCGCCGGAGGATGTTCTGAACGAATACAGCTGCCTGCATGTGCCCGCGCAGGCGTATCCGGATGCGGAGATTGTTTCGCTTTCCACTCTGCCGGAGGCACAGCGCAAGGTTTGCCGGCTGATCAAGCGCGGGGAACTGAGCTTTGACGAAATCTGCGACGCGCTGGACATGCCGATCGGCCCGCTGAATGCATGCCTGACCGAACTGCAATTTTCCGGTGTGATTCTTTGTCTGCCCGGGCGGCGGTATGCCATCGATACGGAGCGGGTCGTCATCAAAGAAGGCTGAAAAGTATTGCTTGCATAAATCAACCGTTGTTGCGTTTACAAAACAGCAAACAGCAGTAAACGGGATGCGGGCAACGTTACCGCCGCACCTTCCCGATACGATGCAAACCGGATGTCGGGCGTAACACACGGCGCGGCTATCAAGCAGAAATCATACGAGCGATAATACAATAGAAGAAACCCATATATTCACCTGACGACGCAGTGCAAACGGATGAAAAATGCATGCGCCGTTTTAGATTTATTTTGTAATTTCAAGGGGAGTATGTTATAATTTGCGACCTGTGCAGGTAATTCATGCTTGACAGAATGAAAGATTTTCGGAATAATGAAGCAGTTACCGGATGAATAATACGCACCGGATACGTGAGAAAACAATGATTTCGACAACTCAACCGGCGAAGGGAGAAACATATGTCGGATACTCTGGTGATCGTGGAGTCGCCCGCAAAGGCAAAAACGATCGGGAAATTTTTAGGAACGAAATATAAGGTCGTAGCCTCAAACGGCCACGTTCGCGATCTGCCGAAAAGCCAGATCGGCGTGAACGTTGAGAAAGGTTTCGAGCCGAAATATATTACGCTGCGCGGTCGCGGCGATGTGCTGGAAAAGATTCGCAAGGAAGCCAAGAACGCGAATAAAGTTATCCTCGCGACCGACCCTGACCGCGAGGGAGAAGCCATCAGCTGGCATCTGGCACAGATACTCAAGCTGGACGAAACGAGCAAATGCCGCATCGTGTTCAATGAGATCACGTCCACGGCGGTGAAGAATTCTATTAAAAACGTCCGCGCAATCGACATGCGGCTGGTCAACGCGCAGCAGGCGCGCAGAATCCTCGACCGGCTGGTTGGTTACGAAATAAGCCCGATCCTTTGGCGTAAGGTGCGAAAGGGATTGTCCGCGGGCCGCGTGCAGAGCGTTGCGACGCGCATCATTTGCGACCGCGAGACCGAGATATTGAACTTTGTACCGGAAGAGTTCTGGAGCATTACGGCAAAACTGAAGGAAGCCACCGGCAAAAAGACATTTGAAGCCAAGTATTACGGTGAAGCCGGAAAGAAACGTGAATTGCGCACCGAGGACGAGACGAAAGAAGTACTCGGCCGCATCGACGGCAAACCGTTCGTCATCAGCGACGTGAAAAACGGTCAGAAAACGCGGCATCCCGTTCCGCCGTTTACGACCAGCAGCCTCCAGCAGGAGGCCTCCCGCAAGCTCGGTTTCACGACCAAGCGCACCATGATGATCGCCCAGCAGCTTTATGAAGGCATTGAGCTCGGCGGCAAAGGCGCGGTCGGTTTGATTTCCTATATCCGTACCGATTCCGTGCGCGTGGCGACCGAAGCGCAGCAAGCGACGCTTGCATACATTGAAAAACGCTTTGGCGAAAAATATGTCCCGCCGAAACCGAACTTTTACAAGGGACGCAAAAACGCGCAGGACGCGCATGAAGCCATTCGCCCGACGAGCATCGAAAATGAGCCGACGGCGATTAAGCAGTATCTTTCGAGCGAGCAGTTCCGCCTGTACAAGCTGATTTACGAGCGTTTCCTTGCAAGCCAGATGAGCAACGCGCTGTTTGCAACCAGCACCGTCACGCTCGGCTGCGAGGGCGCGACCTTCCGCGCAACGGGCATACGCACGCTGTTTGACGGCTTTACGATTGTTTACACGGAAGGCCGCGACGAAAAGGAAGAAAAAGAAAAGGCGCTGCCGGAGCTTTCCGTCGACGAGCAATGCAAAGTGGACAAACTCGACAGCGAACAGCGCTTTACGCAGCCGCCACCGCACTACACGGAAGCGACACTGGTCAAGGCACTGGAAGAAAAAGGAATTGGACGGCCGAGCACCTACTCGCCGACGATTTCCACAATTGTCGATCGCGGGTATATCTCCCGCGAGAAAAAACAGCTGATTCCGACCGAACTCGGTTATGTTGTCAATCGCTTTATGATGGACAACTTCACCGACATTGTCGATGTGCAATTTACCGCGGGCATGGAATCTCAGCTGGATGATGTGGAAGAAGACAACATCAGTTGGGTCGACGTTCTGGAAAAATTCTACGGTCCGTTCCACAAAAAGGTGGAAATCGCAATTGAAAAAGCGCCGCCGGAAAAGATACCGGACGAGGTTTCGGACGTCATCTGCGAAAAATGCGGCGCGAACATGGTCATCAAGATGGGGCGTTACGGCAAGTTCCTTGCCTGCCCGAACTTTCCGGAATGCCGGAACACGAAGGCCATCGTTGAAAAAATTGACGTGCCATGCCCGAAATGCGGCGCATCGATCATCAAGCGCAAGAGCAAAAAAGGCAAGGTGTTTTACGGCTGCGAACGCTATCCTGAATGCGACTTTGTATCCTGGGATAAGCCGACCAAGATGAACTGTCCGGAATGCGGAAATATGATGGTACAGAAAATTGGCCAGAACGGCAGCTACATCACCTGCACGAATAAAGAATGCGGTCATATTCACCGCAACACGAAAAAAGACAAAACGGCACAAGAAGGCGAAGACTGATGGAAGCAGCGCGCGTCAGTGTGATCGGCGCGGGTCTTGCCGGGTGCGAGGCGGCGTTTCAACTTGCCGAGCGCAACATAGCGGTCGATCTCTACGAGATGAAGCCGCTGAGAAAATCGCCCGCGCACCAAAGCGATGCGTTTTGCGAGTTGGTTTGCAGCAACTCCCTGCGTTCCGATCGGATTGAAAACGCGGTCGGCCTGCTTAAGGCGGAGATGCGGCTGCTGAATTCGCTCGTTTTGCGTATTGCGGACGAAACCCGCGTTCCCGCGGGCGGCGCGCTTGCGGTCGACCGGGATGGTTTTGCCGCACGCGTGACGGAAACAATCAAACGCCACCCGAACATCACGGTGCACAGCGAGGAAATCACGAAAATTCCCGAAGCGCCCGCAATTATTGCGACCGGCCCGCTGACGGACGGTGCGCTTGCGGACGAAATTGGCAAACTTGCCGGTGGGTCGCTGCACTTTTACGATGCGGCGGCGCCGATTGTTGCCTATGACTCGCTTGATCTCTCGAAAATTTACCGCGCGTCCCGCTATGGACGCGGCGACGATTATCTCAACTGCCCGTTTACAAGAGACGAATATTTCGCGTTTTACCGCGCGCTGGTCACTGCGGAGACAGCCGAACTGCATGCCTTTGAAACGCCGCGTGTGTTTGAAGGCTGTATGCCTGTGGAGGTCATGGCAAAGCGCGGAGAACAAACGCTTTGCTACGGCCCGCTCAAACCGGTCGGGCTGGAGATGGAAGGTAAGAGGCCGTTTGCTGTTGTGCAGCTTCGTCAGGACGACAAGGACGGCAACCTCTGGAACATCGTCGGCTTTCAAACAAACCTCAAGTTCGGCGAACAAAAGCGCGTGTTCGGCATGATTCCCGGACTGGAACATGCAGAGTTCGTCCGCTATGGCGTGATGCACCGCAACACGTTTTTGCCTTCGCCAAAGCTGTTGAATTTCGACTACTCGCTGCGATCGAATCCAATGCTGTATTTTGCCGGGCAGATCACCGGCGTGGAAGGCTATGTCGAGTCCGCGTCCAGCGGGCTTGTCGCCGCGATTTCGCTTGCCAAACGGCTAAAAAACGAAACGCCGGTCGACTTTTCGGATCAAACGGCCATTGGCGCGCTGGGACATTATGTGTCCGGCTACTGCGGCGGCGACTTCCAGCCGATGAACGTGACGTTCGGCATTATGGAGAGCTTATCCGAGCGCATTCGCAACAAAAAAGAGCGCTATGGCAAAATAGCGGAGCGTGCGCTCAAAATCGTGAAAGAATTGCAAACGAATTGCTGAAAGCGGGCGAATTTGCCCGCTTTGTGCTACTATGATAAAAGGCAATATGACTGGCTCGCGGCGCGTAAAAGTAAAACACCACACGATGCGCGCGGCGGGCGCTTTTAATAAAAGGAGGATACCCGCTTGGAACTGAGGGGTACGACGATTATCGCCGTCAAAAAAGACGGGCAATGCGCCGTTGCAGGCGACGGACAGGTGACGATGAGCCAATCCGTCATCATGAAGGCTACGGCCAAAAAAGTACGGCGGCTATATCACGATCAGGTCGTGGTCGGCTTTGCAGGATCGGTCGCAGACGCGTTTTCGCTCTGCGAACGGTTTGAAAAGAAGCTGGAACAATACGGCGGCAACCTGTCCCGCTCGGCGGTGTCGCTTGCGCAGGACTGGCGCAGCGATAAGATCATGCGCAAACTTGAAGCGCTTTTGATCGTTGCAAACAAAGAGGAGCTTTTGATCATCTCCGGCACGGGCGAAGTGATCGACCCGGACGACGGCATTGCGGCCATCGGCTCCGGCGGTATGTATGCGCTTGCGGCGGCAAAAGCGCTGAAAGCAAACACGGACATGCGGGCCAAGGATATCGCGGAGAAAGCGCTTCGCATTGCGGGCGAAATCTGCGTCTTCACAAACGACAACATCGTCGTTGAGGAGGTTTGAACGCTATGATTTTGACACCGAGAGAGATTGTTGAAGCACTGGACAAATACATTATCGGACAGGACAAGGCAAAGCGCGCGGTCGCCGTTGCACTAAGGAACCGCTATCGCAGGAGCTGCCTTTCGGACGAACTGCGCGAGGAAATCACGCCGAAAAACATCGTTATGATCGGGCCGACGGGCGTCGGCAAAACCGAAATTGCAAGACGGCTTGCAAAACTCGTGGACGCGCCGTTTGTCAAGGTAGAAGCAACGAAATATACCGAGGTCGGCTATGTAGGACGCGACGTGGAATCGATGATTCGCGACCTTGTAGATGCGGCCATCCGCATTTCCCTGAACCGAAAGATGGAAGAAGTCAAGCTCATTGCGGAAACCGCCGCAGAACAGCGGCTGATCGACCTATTGGTACCGGGCGCGAAAAAGCGTGAGCGCAGGCAGTCGCAAAATCCGCTGCAGATGCTGCTGAACGCCGGACAACCGGAACCGAACGAACCGGAACCGAGCGCCGAAGAGAAAGCAAAGCGTTACTCCGAACGAGAACGCGTGACGGCGGAACTGCGCGCGGGCAAGCTGGAGAGCGAGCTCGTTGACGTCGAGGTGGAAGAGCAGAGCGGCGCGAACGACGCAATGTTCGCCGCGGGCATCGACCTCAACATCGGCGAGATGTTCGGCGATCTGCTGCCGAAGAAGACGAAGATGCGTAAACTCCCCGTGCGGGAAGCGCGGCGCATCCTCATCCAGCAGGAGTCTGAAAAGCAGATCGATATGGACGAGGTGCATCGCGAAGCGCTGCAGCGTGCGGAGCAGGACGGCATCATCTTTATCGACGAAATCGACAAGATCGCGGGTCAGGACCGCACGGGCGGGCCGGACGTTTCCCGCGAGGGCGTGCAGCGCGATATCCTTCCCATCGTGGAAGGTTCCGTGGTCAGCACGAAATACGGCCCGGTGAAGACGGACTATATCCTCTTCATTGCAGCGGGCGCATTCCATACCGCGAAGGTCAGCGACCTGATCCCCGAATTGCAGGGCCGCTTCCCGATTCGCGTAAAGCTGGACGATTTGACACAGGAAGATTTTGAAAAAATCCTGACGCAGCCGGAAAACGCCGTGACCAAACAGTATACGGCGCTGCTTTCGGCGGACAAGGTGAAATTAAGCTTTACCGCGGACGCGCTGAAAGAAATTGCAAAATACGCGTTTGTGGCCAACGAAAACACCGAGAACATCGGCGCGCGGCGGCTGCACACCGTTATGGAAAACCTGCTGGACGACATTTCGTTTAACGCAAACGGACAGCACCCGGAGATTGACCTCAACATAGACGCGGAGTATGTGGACGAGCATATCGGCGGCGAATACCATGAGGACGACATCCACAAATACATCCTGTAAGGGAACGCGGGCACGGGAGGAAACCACCGCGGCGTGATATACACAAGCGCTGGTAAAAAAAAGCGAAAACGCGCCGCCGGAAAGGAAACGACCGGATTATTGAAACGACGAATGAAAAACGCCATGATCGGCTTCATACTGACCGCGCTTTGCGCATTTGCATTCGGTTGCGATCAAACCCCGGTGGAGACGGTTATGATGGGTATTGCGACGCCAACACCGACCCCGGAGATGATTACATTCGGCGACGCGCCGCTTGAGAACGCGTACTCCATTTCCATCGTTACGCCGGAGGACGAACAAAGCGCAAGTGCCATCACAAGCGAAACGCAGGTGTCCGGCGTGATTGCAACATCCGTGCCGACCGCAACGCCGGTTCTGACGCCGACCGCCGTGCCGACCGTGCCACCGACACTGACGGCAACCCCGACGCCGACGCCGACACCCACGCCGAAAGCGACTGCAACGCCGAAAGCGACGGCGAGCCCAAAGGCCACGGCAACGCCGAAAGTGACCGCAACGCCAACGCCCAAGCCAACGGCAACCCCGACCCAGGAACCGACGGCGACGCCGACCCAAAAACCAACGGAAGCCCCGACGGCAACACCGACAGCTACGCCGGTGCAAACGTCTTCGCAGGAGCTGCCGAGTGTTTCCAGCGGCGATTACGACGCCGAGGACATCTTGCTTGCCGCGCGGGTTGCATACTTTGAAGCGGGCAGGACGGAGGAAGGTTATCGCGCGGTGCTGTGCGTCATCGTCAATCGCGTTGAAGCGAGCAAGTGGCCGAACACGGTTAACGACGTTGTGTACCAAAAATACCAGTTCACCGTTGTGGGGCGGAGCGACTTTTTGACAAAGACCATTCCGGACGACGTGATCGGCTATGCCGACGACGTGTTCAACGGCGGGAACCGGCTGCTGCCGAGCAACGTCATGTCGTTTCGCAGCGAGCGGACAGACAAAGTCTGGGGCGATCGCACGTTCTACGGAACATACGGCGGCAACGACTTTTACAGTTAACGCGGCTACAACGGCGCAAAGCAAACGAACAGACATACGGTGCGATGAAAACCGTACGAACGGCTAAAACGTAAGCCTGAAGTAAAGAAGTTGAAAGCGAACAACTACACGCAAAAAAATAAAGATAAAGAAAAACAAAAAAAAGAAAGAATCGGGAAGAGTCAGATACTGAAATTGAGCATGTGCGGAAAATGGGAAATTCCGCTTTTGGGATAGGACGAAACTGATATTGGAGAAAAAAAGAATATGGCAAATAAACTGAAGATCATCCCCCTGGGAGGATTGGGAACGATCGGAAAGAACATGACCGTTCTGGAGTATGGCAATGACATCATTGTCATCGACTGCGGCCTGATCTTTCCGGACGAAGACATGCCCGGTATTGACGTTGTTATACCGGACATGCAGTACCTGCGCGAAAACAAGAAAAAACTGCGCGGATTTTTAATCACACACGGTCACGAGGACCACATCGGCGCGCTGCCGTATGCACTCAAGGAGTTTAGCGTGCCCGTTTACGGGACACGCTTTACCATGGCGCTGGTCGAACACAAGCTGGACGAAGCGCGCGTATCCGGTCAGACGCTGATCAACATCAGCCCCGGCGACAAGATCGACCTCGGTTGCTTTAAGATCGAGTTCATCAAAACCGGACACTCGATTGCGGGCGCTGTCGCGCTGGCAATCATTACGCCGATCGGCACCGTGATTCACACGGGCGACTTTAAGGTCGACTTTACACCCATCGACGGCGAACCGATCGATATAAACCGCTTTGCCTATTACGGCTCGCGCGGGGTGCTTGCGCTGATGAGCGACAGTACGAACATTGAAAGCCCTGGTTACACGCAGAGCGAACGCGAAATCGGTCCGACGTTTGAACATTATTTTGATGTTGCGGCCGGACGCGTTATCGTCGCGTCGTTTGCATCCAACGTGTATCGTATTCAGCAGGTTGCGGACTATGCCGTTGCGCACGGACGGGTCTTGTGCTTCCAGGGGCGCAGCATGGAGCACATCGTGCGTGTTGCAATGAAGCTTGGCTACCTGAAAATTCCGGCGGAGAGCATTGTGCGCGTCGAACAGCTGAAAAACTATCCGGACGATCAGATTTGCGTGATCACGACCGGCAGTCAGGGCGAGCCGATGAGCGGATTGTTCCGCATGGCGACGTCGACGCACAAACTCAACATCGGCAAAGGCGACATGGTCATCATCTCCGCGTCGGCAATCCCCGGAAACGAGCGCGGCGTTGCGCGCGTGATCAACCAGCTTTATCAAAAAGGCGCGGTTGTGGTTTACAACCGTATGGCGGACGTTCACGTCTCCGGTCACGCATGCCGCGAGGAACTGCGGCTGATGATGGAGCTTGTGAAACCGAAATACTTCATCCCCGTACACGGGGAATACCGGCACCTGTTCATGCACGGACGGCTTGCCGAAGAGATGGGCATTAAACCCGAAAATGTCTTTGTTGCGGAATGCGGCGATGTGATCGAACTGACTGTGCGCAAAGGCCGCATGGAAGAGAGCGTGCAGGCCGGCAGCGTCATGGTGGACGGCATCGGCGGCATCGACGACATCGTGCTCAAGGACCGCAAAACGCTTTCACAGGACGGCCTTGTCGTTGCCGTGATCACCATCGACTGCGAAACCGGACGCATACTCGCCGCGCCGGAGATCGTCTCGCGCGGGTTTGTATACATGCGGGATTCCGAGGAGCTCATTGCCGAAACGCGGGCGTTCCTCATCAAAGAATCGCGCAAGTTCGAGGGCTCGGAACGCGGCGACTATGCGGCGATCAAAAGCAGCATACGCACGGCGTTGAAATCCTTTTTGAAAAGCAAGACCAAACGTACGCCGATGATCATGCCCATTCTGATTGAAATCTGAGGAGGAATCGGTATGGTTTACGATACGGCAAAGCAGCTCGCCGGGGAACTCCAGGCGAGCGAAGAATACCGCGCGTATATGACCGCGAAGGAACGCGCGATGGAGAGCAGCACGACGCGCTCGCTCATTGAAGAATACAACAAGCTGCAGATTCGCGCACAGGCGGCGATCATTGCGGGCGAAACCGACGGTGCGACCATATCGAAGCTGCAAAAGGTCGGCGAACTGCTTCAGTTTGACAAGGACGCTTCCGCTTACCTGATGGAGGAATTCCGTCTCAAGCGTATGCTTGGCGACGTATACAAAATACTCGCCGAAGCGGTTGAAATCGACCTGAGCCCGCTGGAAGCATAACGCGGGCGAACAAAACAAGGAACGATAGCGCGGCAATAGACGCCGTGGAGTAGAGAAAAAGTGCCTATGGATACGAGAGTAGACAGACGAAAAGCAAAACAGCGCAAACGACTGCGCCGCATGTGGCTTTCGGTTCGACCGGCGGTCGTGCTCGGCCTCAGCCTCGTGATCGTGTTTTTGATTGCGCAGACGACCGTAAACTATGTGCTCTCCAACTACATCATGCCTGTTGATTCAAACGACGCGACGCCGATTGAGGTCGTCATTCCGTCGTCTTCGTCGGCAAGCAGCATTGCGCGCATATTGTACGGCGCCTGCGGATACGATGAAGAAGGATTGATTCCGAGCACCGCCGCGTTTAAGGTATACGTGGACTTTGTCGGCAAGGCGAACAGCCTGAAGGCGGGCACCTACATCCTCAGCAAAAACATGAGTATCAAGCAGATCGTGGAGGTGCTTTGCGAAGGCAATCCGCCGAAAGAAACGGTCATCTTTACCGTGCCGGAAGGCTACACTGCGGCCGGCATTGCGGAAGTGCTCTTTGGAAAAGGACTGATTTCGGATACAGGCGAATTGACCGACGCGGTGAAGACGGGCGAAGATTTTACGAACTTTGCGTTTATTGACGACGCGGCACAGACCGAGAATGCCATCTTCCGCACCTACATGCTGGAAGGATATCTCTTCCCGGACACGTATGAAGTCTATGCCGATGCAAGCGTGGACACCATCCTCATCAAGATGCTCAATCGCTTTAACGAAGTGTTTACGGACGAGTATTTGACCCGCGCCGACGCGCTGGGCATGACGATGGACCAGGTGGTGACGCTGGCTTCGCTGATTGAGCGCGAGGCACAGGCGCCGGATGATTTTGCGAAGGTTTCCGCCGTGTTCCACAACCGCCTTGCACAAGACATGCCGCTGCAATCCTGCGCGAGCTTGTCGTATGTGCTGGGGGTGACGAAATACACCTTTACGGAAGCGGAACGCGACAGCGAATCGCTCTACAACACCTATAAATACGAGGGACTGCCGGTCGGACCGGTTTGCAACCCGGGCAAAGCCGCCATTGAAGCCGCGCTTTATCCGAACGAGGACTATCTGGAAGGCGGGTATCTCTACTTCTGCAACCAGAACCCGGCGGAGACGAACGAGCTGATCTTTGCCAAGACCTATGAAGAGCATCAGGCGAACGTCCGCAAGTATCAGGAGTACTGGGGATAAGCCGGCCGTTAAAAAGCCCGCTTTTTAACGGGATAACCACGTTTTGCCTCTCGTCCTTCGGACTCGCGGGCGGCAAAACACACAGGGAAAACGCCCGAAACGGGCTATCCGTTGCGCCGGATGAACCGACGCAGCCGGAAGATATGGGTTAAGGGTTGCGACCCTTAACAATCCCGAAGTTTAGACAATCGGTTCCGGCTCTTTTTCACAGGAGCCGGAGCTTTTTTGCGGCAAAATGCAGGGCGGATAAGAAGTCGCCTGTGGGAGACTGATTGTAGTTGAACAGCAACTTGTTCTGTGATAGAATAACTCCGTATGAAACAGAGATTAGAAGCATTGCGCGAAAATATGCGCAAAGACGGACTTGATGCGGCGCTGGTGACCAGCGGCGTCAATATCCGCTATTATTCCGGGTTTACCAGCTCGGACGGCATCCTGCTTGTCACACACAAGGACGCGTATCTCGTAACCGACTTTCGCTATACCATACAGGCAAAAGCACAGACGAACGGCTGCGCACAAGTTGTTGAATCGACCTATGCAGAGCAGCTGAACAACCTCAAGGGGTTTCTTGCAAACGACGGCTGCAAACGCTGCGGCTTTGAGCAGGACAACCTCAGCGTCGGTGCGTTTAAGGCGTATTCGGAATTTCCGGTGGAGTGGGTCCCGTTCCATGAGACGATCACGCTGCCGCGGCTGTACAAATCGGAGGACGAAATTGCTTCCCTCCAGCAGGCGCAGCGCATCGCGGACAAGTCCTACGCCGAATGGCTGACGCGCATCCACGCGGGCATGACCGAACTGGAAGCGACAGCGGAACTCAACTACGTTTGCGCAAAAAACGGCAGCGAAGGCCCGTCGTTCGACCCGATCATTGCGGGCGGCCCGAACGGAGCCATGTGCCACGCGGTGCCGGGTGAACGCAAACTGCAAGAAGGCGATCTCGTTGTTGCGGATTTCGGCTGCATTAAAAACGGATATCATTCCGATATGACGCGCACGTTCGGCATCGGCAAGATCGACGACACGTCAAAAAAGATTTACGAAATCGTGAAGACCGCGCAGCAAAAAGCCCTGGACGCGCTGACAAACGGCGTCTCCGGCAAAGCGCTGGACGCCGCGGCGCGCGACTATATTACAAGCAAAGGCTACGGCGACGCCTTTGGCCACGGCCTTGGCCACGGCTTCGGCCTTGAAATCCACGAACCGCCGCGAGCGGCGATGTCCAGCGTGGACACGCTGACGGCAGGCATGACGATTACCGTTGAGCCGGGCATCTATGTGGAAGGCTTGTGCGGGGTCCGCATTGAAGACTGCTGCGTCGTGACGGAGACGGGGCACCTCAACCTCGTTTCATCGCCGAAGGAGCTTTTGTGTATCTAAAGTGATTGTTGCTGATTTGAAATAAACATATAAACAGCGATACATGAAAACGCATTGTTTTCAGTAATAATTAGAATATTGCTGATTTGAGAATAGCCGCATGAACAGCGGAGCAAGAAAACGCATTGTTTTCAGCAATAATTGAATATTGCTGATTTGAATGAAAATACGAATAGAAAAACGATAATAGCATCAAACGTATCGAATTGATTAACGGAGGAAACAGATTATGATCAGTGCAGGCGAATTCAGAAAAGGCATGACCGTTGAGATTGACGGGCAGGTCTGGTCGATCGCAGACTTCCAGCATGTCAAGCCGGGCAAAGGAGCGGCTTTTGTGCGTACTCGCCTCAAAAACGTGATGACCGGCGCGGTTCTGGAGCGGACCTTCAACCCGACGGACAAATACCCGCCGGCGCGCATCGAGACCAAAGAGATGCAGTACCTCTATGAAGACGGCGGACTGTATTACTTCATGGACGTGGAAACCTACGAGCAGATCCCGCTCAACCATGCTCAGGTTGAGGAAGCGATCAACTTCATCGTTGAGAACGAATCCGTCAAGGTGCGTTTCTACAAGGAACAGCCCTTTTCCGTGGAAGCACCAAACTTTGTGGAACTGACCATCATCAAGTCCGATCCGGGCGTGCGCGGCGACACAGCGACCGGCACGACCAAACCCGCGACGCTGGAAACCGGCTACACGCTCAACGTGCCGCTGTTCGTAAACGAAGGCGACCGCATCCGCGTGGACACTCGCTCCGGCGAATACATGGAACGCTGCTGACAAAATTCCGGCACGGCGTGAACGCGCCGAACGAATGAAGGGGGAACAACCCATGAGTTATATTTCTGAAAAAGTTGCATATCTCGACGGACTGGCTGACGGCCTGTCCCTTAAGGACGAAGGCACCGACAAAGTGCTGCGCGGCGTGATCGACACGCTCGGCGCAATTGCCGAAGCACTGGAAGAACAGGACGAGAGCATCGAAGACCTGAGCGACTGCGTGGATGGCATCTACGACGAGCTCGACGACATCGAAGAAATTCTGGATGTTGACGTGGACATGTTCGATGAAGACGACTTCATCGAGGTGGAGTGCCCGCACTGCGGCGAAACGGTATATTTCGACGAAGACATGATCGACAGCGAAGACGGGTTGATCTGCCCGTATTGCAACGAGACCATCGAGTTTGAAATTCCCGAGTGTGAATGCGGCTGCGGTTGCGATTGCGACTGCGAAGAAGAGTAAGCCGTAAACAAAGGCAAGGACGCAAAACCCGCCTGTATCGTATCGTACAGGCGGGTTTTTTACCGTTATTTCGTTAAAAACAAGGAATTCGCATGGAAACGGCGAATACATACCGAGAGAACGGAGGATGAAAGCATGCCGGCAGACAACGCACGGATTTATTATGAACGGGTACAGGCGGAGACGCTTTCGCCGTATGCAACGCTGTCGCAAAACACGCGCGGACGTGAAAAAGAGATACCGGAATGCGAGATACGCACCGATTTCATCCGCGACCGCGATCGCATCCTCCACTGCAAATCCTTCCGGCGGCTAAAGCACAAAACGCAAGTGTTTTTATCGCCGCAGGGCGACCACTACCGTACGCGGCTGACGCACACACTGGAGGTTTCGCAGATTGCGCGGACGATCTCCCGCGCGCTGCGGCTCAACGAAGACCTGACGGAAGCCATCGCCATGGGGCACGACCTTGGGCACACGCCGTTCGGGCACTCCGGCGAGGACGTGCTCAACAGTTTGCTGCCGGATGGGTTTGAGCACAATGTGCAGAGCCTGCGCGTTGTGGAGAAACTTGAAAACGACGGGCAGGGCCTCAACCTCACTTATGAGGTACGCGACGGGATACTCAACCACAAAAAGGATGGCAATCCCTGCACACTGGAAGGGCGTGTGGTTTCGCTTGCCGACCGGATCGCCTATATCAACCACGACATCGACGACGCGATCCGCGCGGGCGTGCTTTCCGAAAGCGACCTGCCCGAAAGCTGCATAAAAGTGCTTGGCGACAGCCACGGACGGCGCATCAACAGCATGATCCTGGACATTGTAAGGCAGAGCTTTGACAAGCCGGAGATCCTGATGTCGGAACCGATCAAAGAGCAGTTTGACACGCTGCGCGATTTTATGTTTGCAAATGTTTATTACAACCCGGTGGCAAAAAGCGAGGAGCAGAAGGCCAAACGTGTTGTAGAAGAACTTTTTTCTTACTATTTGGCGAATACCGACCGCCTTGCGGACGAATATCGCAAAAATCTCGCGATCGACGGCAAAGAACGTGCCGTTGCGGACTACATTGCCGGGATGACGGACAATTATGCCATTCGCGACTATATGCGCCTGTTTGTGCCGAAATCCTGGATGGATACAAACCCTGTGACCATTGACGACTGCAAATAAAATGCAGGACATCTTAAAATAAAATGCAATTTCAGGCAGGAAACAGGCAAATGGGGTCGAATATTAATTAGGCGGTTTGAAAAAGGCAAAGGCTTTGCCAAAGAAACCAACGCACAATCATGCGCACTTGTGAAAATGTTCGGAGCGAAACGGTCGGGGAGTGACACAGTATCGAATCCTTGCCGCGACACCGCCGTATCAAACATGGAAAGGGAGATCGGATGGCATATCCGGAAAGCTGGCTCAACGAGCTGCTGAGTAAAAACGATATCGTGTCCGTCGTCTCTTCCTATGTCGCTTTAAAACCGAAAGGGAGACGGCTTTGGGGGCTTTGCCCTGTGCACGGCGAAAAGACGCCGTCGTTCTCCGTTTCACCGGACAAACAGCTGTATTACTGCTTTGGCTGTCACATCGGCGGCAGCGTGATCCAGTTTGTTATGGACGTGGAGCACATGACGTTTCCCGAGGCGGTCGAGTTTTTAGCCAACCGCGCAGGCATGGCGATGCCGGAAGAGGTCAACGACGCGGAGATGCAGCGCGCGCGTGCCAAGCGTGAACGCCTCGCGGAGGCTTGCAGGATGGCGGCTCGTTTTTTTATGGAGACGCTGCTTGGCGAGCAAGGCGCAGCGGGTCGCGCATACTTAAAAAAACGCGGTATCACGAGCGACTCCGTCCGGCGTTTCGGCATCGGCTATGCGCCGCCGGAATGGGAAGCGCTGAAAAACTATCTCGGCGAAAAAGGGTTTACGCCGGAGGAACTCGTTGAAGCGGGCCTTCTTGTGAAAAACGCAAAGTCGGGACGGATGTACGACGCGTACCGCGGACGGGTGATCTTTCCGATCATCGCGACCAACGGCCGTGTGATCGGCTTTGGCGCGCGGGTGCTCAGCAACGATGAAAAACCGAAATACATCAACACCGGCGACACGCCGCTGTATAACAAGCGCAACAATCTTTACGGATTAAACCTGCAAAAAGGCGGGAAACTTTCGGACATTGTGATCGTGGAAGGTTACACGGATGTGATCGGCCTGTATGAGGCAGGCGTCACAAACGCTGTAGCGAGCCTTGGCACGGCGCTGACCCAGCAGCAGGCGAGACTGCTCAAACGTTATGTAAGCACTGTATACATCGCCTACGACGGCGACGCGGCGGGACAGAACGCGACCATACGCGGACTGGACATCCTCTCCGCCGAAGGGCTGACGGTGCGGGTTGTCGTATTCCCAAATCAGCAGGACCCGGACGAGTTTATACGCCTAAACGGCAAGGAAGCGTTCGACACGCTCAAGGATCAGGCGCTTGCGCTCAACGCTTTCAAGCTGGAGAGTATGGCACGCGATTTTGCGCTGGATCGTGAAAATGAGCGTGAGCAATATGCGATGAAAGCCTGCCGGTTTATCGCCGGGCTTTCGCCGGTCGAACGGGAGCGGTATTATCAGCAGCTTTCGAAAAAGACCGGCTACACGCTGGAGACGCTGAAGGCGCAGGGCAAGACCGCCCGACCGATCGACGGCGAACACGGGGACACTCCGCCGGTAAAAAAGCACGAAGCGCACAGGCAAAACCCGCGCACGGACAACGAACGAACACGCGCGGAGTCCGCGCTGATCTGCCTGATGATCGGCTCGCCGGAGGCGGCGAAGCTTGTTGCAAAGCAGGGCGACAAACAACCGTTCACAGACACGGGGTTAAAAGCGTTTGCCGAGGCGCTGACAAAAGCGCACGAGCGCGGCGAACCGCCAAACGTGCCACTGTTGGTTGCGGGTCTTGAAAAAGACACCGCCGAGCGCATCACCGCGATACTGCGCGAGGACATGGAGTGCGCAGAAGCGGAAAAAGGCGCACAGGACTGCCTCAACCGCATTGAGCAGTGCGACATTTCCTGTCGAATCGAAACCATCAAACAACAGCTCGCGGAGCCGTCGATGACGGCGGACGAGCGTGCGGAAAAATTACGCGAAATGCAGACACTCAACCTTCGTATGCGGGGGCTCTGAGGAAAGGAGAGGGAATCTTGGACGTAAAAGAAACGCGCAAACAAAAAATTAACGACCTCTTTGAAACGGGCAAACAGAAAGGCGTTTTGACCTACAAGGAGATCATGGACGCGCTGGAGGAGCTTGAACTCGATCAGGAGCAGGTCGAAAAAGTTTATGACCGGCTGGAGGAGCTCAACATCGACGTTGTGGAAGACATTGAGGTTGAGAAGGATATCAACGAGGAGATCAAGAAAATCGAGACGGCGATTGCGTCGGCCGAAGGCATCAACATCGACGACCCGGTGCGCATGTACCTCAAGGAAATCGGCAAAGTCCCGCTTTTGACCGCCGAGCAGGAGGTTGAAATTGCGCAGCGCATGGCCGCGGGCGATCCGGACGCGAAGCAGGAACTGGCCGAGGCGAACCTGCGCCTTGTCGTTTCGATTGCAAAGCGTTATGTCGGGCGCGGCATGCTGTTCCTCGACTTGATTCAGGAAGGCAACCTTGGTTTGATCAAGGCCGTTGAAAAGTTCGACTATACCAAGGGGTATAAGTTCTCCACGTATGCGACCTGGTGGATTCGCCAGGCGATCACGCGCGCGATTGCCGATCAGGCACGTACCATCCGCATCCCCGTGCATATGGTGGAAACGATCAACAAGCTCATCCGCGTCAACCGTCAGCTCGTGCAGGAATACGGACGCGACCCGCGGCCGGAAGAGATTGCAAAAGAGATGGGCATTACGGAAGAAAAGGTGCGCGAGATCATCAAGATTGCGCAGGAGCCGGTTTCGCTGGAAACGCCGATCGGCGAGGAAGACGATTCCCACCTTGGCGATTTTATTCCGGACGACGACGCACCCGCGCCTGCGGAGGCGGTTGCCGTCACGCTGTTAAAAGAGCAGCTGATGGACGTTCTGGATTCGCTGACGCCGAGAGAGGCAAAAGTGCTGCGCTTGCGCTATGGCCTGGACGACGGCAAGGCGCGCACGCTGGAAGAAGTCGGCAGGGAGTTTAATGTAACCAGAGAGCGCATCCGCCAGATTGAAGCCAAGGCGCTGAGAAAACTCCGTCACCCGAGCCGGAGCAAGCGGCTGAAAGATTTCCTCGAATAAGAACATTCCGTCAAAAAACACACTTTTTGACGGGGTAACCACGTTTTGCCTCTCGTCCTTTGGACTCGCGGGCGGCAAAACGCCCTTGGCAATCCCATGGGTTTTATTTAAAATCATGCGCCCGCCTGCGAAACGGCGGGCGTTTTCCGGCAAAATCAAACGCACGGTGACGATGGAGGAAAGCGTGAAGATTGCGATCATCGGCTACAGCGGCTCCGGCAAGTCCACGCTGGCAAAGCGGCTTGCTAGCCACATCGGTTGCGAGCCGCTCTATCTCGACACGGTCAACTTTTTGCCGGACTGGCAGGAGCGCGACCGGGACGAAGCACGTGCAATCGTCCGGAAAACGCTTGAAAAGCCGGACTGGGTGATCGACGGCAACTATCGCGATCTGCTGCGCGACGAACGATTGTACGACGCGGACGAGATCGTTTGGCTGCGCTATAGTTGGATTGTGTGCGTATACCGTGTGCTCAGGCGGCACGCGAAAAACCGCGGCAACACACGCGAGAGCATGGCAAACGGCTGCATTGAAAAGATGGACTGGGAATTCTTCTGGTGGGTTTTGCACAAAGGCAGGACAAAAAGGCGTGTGCAGGGCTATCTCAATACGGCGCAGCGCTATGCGGACAAGTGCATTGTGATACGAAACGACAAGCATCTTGCCGCATATCTGGCAGGCAAAGGAATAAAAAACGACTGGAGACGGCAAAATGGCTAAGAACAAATGGACGTTTAACCAGCACCCGATATCGACAAAGCGAATGCGGCTAGCACCGATGCGCGTGGACGAGCTGGAGGAAATGATCGACGCCGAAACCGATCCGCACATGAAAAACGCATATGCCGAAATGCGTGACGGCGTGCTGAACCACCCCGGACAGGAGGTTTGGTACACCGCGTGGCGCATGACGCGCAAGGACTCCGGCGAGATGATCGGTGACATCGGCTTCAAAGGCGAGCCGGACGACAAGACCGTTGAAATCGGCTACGGCGTGCTGGAAGCCCATCGGGGGCAGGGATACACGACGGAAGCGGTCAAGGCGCTCTGCGAGTGGGCGTTTGCCAAGGAAAACGTGTATTTTGTACGCGCAATTACGGAGGACGGCAACACTGCGTCCGAACGCGTGCTGGAAAAAAACGAGTTCAAGCGTATTGAAGGCGCAAACGCGGGCGAGGTGCTCTGGGAGATAGAGAGACCCGCCTCGGCCTGGATGGTGATCTATATGTGCCTGGGTTTGAGCGTCGGAATGTCGCTGGGGCTTTCGGTGTTTGGCAACAGCGTCTTCGGCATGTCGATCGGCCTTGGGATCGGGCTTTTGCTCGGTATTTCGCTGGATGCGCAAGACAAGAATAACCGTGTGCGCAAAGGCGACAAGCCAGATGACGGAGAATCCAAGTAATATTTTGTGAAATAAAGCAATAAAAAGAACGGCGTAAAAGCCGTTCTTTTTGTTTTGCGGATGCGTTATGCTTTTTCCGGCTTCGACTCCTGCGCTATGGCGGGGAAGGTGATGGTGACCACCGTGCCTTTGCCGATGCTGCTTTCCAGCTTCATTGTCGCACCGTGGGTTTCGACCGAGTGCTTGACGATGGAAAGACCCAGTCCCGTGCCGCCGATCTGCTTGGAGCGGCTGCGATCGACGCGATAGAACCGCTCGAACACACGGGAAAGATGCTCTTCCGGGATGCCGATGCCGGTATCGGCAACGCGCAGCATGGCGCGGCCTTCAGTTTCGCTGAGCGTGAGTGTGACGCTGCCGTTCTTACGGTTGTACTTGATGGCGTTGTCCACGAGATTGCGCACGATCTCCTCAAGGATCTTCGGGATGCCGCGTACGCTTACGTCCTGACAGCCGACATTCAAAGTGACGTGCGCTTTCTCCGCCTGCGGCTTCAATCGCGCGCAGACGTCCTCGCAAACGGTCTTCAGCTCGACCGGAACGAATTCCGGGAGAGACTCCCGTTCGTCCAGCTGGGACAGGCGGATGATATCGTCGATGAGCGACATAAGCTGCGCCGACTCGGTGAAAATCTTTGCCGCAAAGCGCTTGGTGTCCTCCGGCTTGGCCACGCCGTCACGCATGATTTCCGCATAGCCGGAAATCGACGTCAGCGGCGTTTTCAGCTCGTGCGAAACATTGGCGGAGAACTCCCGGCGAATCTGTTCCGCGGCGACTTTGTCCGTGATGTCCAGAATCAAAATGACGGTACCGACGGCTGTGCCGGTGTCGCGTACTTCGCTGGCGAGCACCTGATAGGTCTTTGCGCCCTTGATGAGCGTTGCGTCACCCGCGCCGGCGGCCTTTGCGTTCTCCATCGCCTGCTGGAGCGCGACGCTGCGGTTGAGCATGAGAACATGACTGCCGGTGATCGTCTTGCCGTCCGCGCCGAAGATGCGCGCGGCGCTGCCGTTGATGGTGAGGATGCGGTCCTCGGAGTCGAGCAAAATCAACCCTTCACGCATGTTTTCCGTAACGGCGGTGAACTCGCGTTGCTTTTCGGAGAGCGCGGCCATGCGGTTTGCAATCTCACGACGCTGTTTTTCCATCTTGGTCAAAAGCGGGGCCAGCTCGTCATAGGCCGCGTTGCCGAGCGGGTTTGCCAAATCCAGCGCGTTGATGGGAGAGACGATGGTCCTTGCCGCGTAACGCGCGAACACGAAAGACAAAATAAGGATTATCACGATAACGCCAAACAGCGGCGGCACCAATGAGCCGACGATGCCGAGTACGCTCTTTTGCGACGTTGCGATGCGCAGCACGCGCCCGTCGGGCAGCAGCTTTGCATAATAAAAATTTTGAATCAACTGCGTATCGGAAAAGCGGGAGCTGCTGCCGGCGCCGCTTTCCAGCGCCTCCAGCACTTCGGGCCGCGTGCTGTGGTTGTCCAGCGATTCCACGTCCGAAACGGAGTCGAATGCGACGGCGCCGTCCTGCTGAATCAACGTGATGCGGCTGCCGGTGGTCAGGCTGTTTAGATATTCGGTTTCGTCCGCGGCCTGGGTCAGGCCCGCTTCAACATAAGAACTTTCCGAAGCAAGCTCGGAAAAAATGCGGTCTTCAAAAATGTGATACTGCGCAACAAGGACAAGGCTGCCGGTCAGGACTGCGGTAATGAGTGATGCGAGGAAAATGTTTCTAAAAATACGTTTTATCATGTTGTATCAATCCCCAAAGCGGTAGCCGACGCCGCGGACGGTTTCGATGCGCTTTCCGCTTTTGCCGAGTTTTGTGCGCAGCGTTTGCACATGCACGTCCACCGTGCGCGTGCCGCCTTCGTAATCATATCCCCAAACGGTTTCAAGCAGCTGCTCGCGCGTGAACGCGCGGCCTGCGTTTTCCATGAGGCAGGCAAGCAGAGAAAACTCCTTGAACGTCAGCGCGACTTCTTCGCCGTCCACCGTTACGACGTGTTTCTTTAAATCCACGGCGAGCTCTTCGCACCGCATGTATTCGGCGCTGGCTTTCGTGCCGCTGCGACGCAGCAGCGCCTTGACGCGCGCAACGAGTTCCGCCATGCCAAACGGTTTTGCAATGTAGTCGTCCGCGCCGAGGTCGAGCCCGGCCACCTTGTCGTATTCCGCGCTTTTTGCCGTGATCATAATGATCGGCAGTTCCGCCGTTGCGGTGGACGCGCGCAGTTTTTTCAGGATGGAGATGCCGTCGTCGCCGGGCAGCATGATGTCCAGCAGCGCAAGCGACGGCTTTTCCGTCTGCAAGGCGGCGAAGAACGAAGCGGAATCCGAAAAGCCGCGCGTCTCCAGCCCCGTTTGATTGAGCGTGTAAACGACCAGCTCTCGAATGTTGGAGTCGTCTTCAACGTAATAAATCATAGTGTGGCTCCTTTTTGTGTGTTAGCTGTTTCCGGCTACAATGACATCCATCAAAGCTCGGCGCCTTTGTGCACGCCGGTGATGGCGTATTCCGCCCACTCCGCAATGTTTTGCGCGTGGTCGCCGATGCGCTCGAAATACTTCGCAATCATGATCAGATCGACCGCCTGTTCACCGTTTGCCGGGTCTTTGTGGATCAAATCGATCAGCTCGCCCTTGATGGTATCGAACAGATCGTCGACGATGTCGTCCATATCGATAACCCTGCGCGCAAGCGAAAGGTCTTTTTTGACGAACGCGTCGACACTGCCGGAGACCATGCGCACGGCGGCTTCCGCCATCTGCGGCAAGTGCTCCAGGGACTTAATGTACGGCTTGCCCGCAAGATAGATGACGATGCCGGAGATGTCGGACGCCTGATCGCCGATGCGTTCCATGTCCGTGATCATCTTCAGCGCGGCGGAGATGAGCCGTAAATCCCGCGCGACCGGCTGCTGCTGCAGCAAGAGCTTGAGACAGAGCGTTTCAATTTCGCGCTCCTTCTGGTCGACCTCACGGTCGAAGGCGATTGCGTTGTTGGCGGCCTCAACGTCCTGACGGATCAGCGCCTCGCTGGCGGCTTGAATGGCATGCTCGATCAGCGCGCCCATTTCGAGCAGCTCTGTGTTGAGCAGGCGCAGTTGTTCCTCAAATGTGATTCTCATTAACCGAACCTCCCCGTAATATATTCTTCTGTTCGTTTGTCTTTTGGAACGTTAAACAATTGTTCCGTGTCTCCGTACTCAATGATTTCACCGAGAAGGAAGAAGGCTGTATTATCGGAAATGCGCGCGGCCTGCTGCATATTATGCGTTACGATAATTATAGTATACTTCTCCCGCAGTGTCACCAAAAGGTCTTCGATATGGCTGGTGGAAATCGGGTCCAGCGCGCTCGTCGGTTCATCCAGCAAGATGACCTCCGGCTCGACCGCCAGCGCACGGGCGATGCAAAGCCGCTGCTGCTGTCCGCCGCTTAAACCCAGCGCGTCCTTTTTCAGCCTGTCCTTGAGTTCGTCCCAGATGGAAGCGTCCCGAAGCGATTGCTCCACAATGTCGTCCAGCTTGGCTTTGCCGCGGACGCCGTGGGTGCGCGGGCCGTAGACGATGTTGTCATAGACGCTCATCGGGAACGGATTCGGCTTTTGAAACACCATGCCGACGCGCTTTCGAAGGATCGTCGTGTCCAGCCCGCCTGTGTAGATGTCCTGTCCGTCGAGCATCACGGTGCCCGTGATACGGCAGCCTTCCACAAGGTCGTTCATGCGGTTGAGCGTGCGCAAAAATGTGCTTTTGCCGCAGCCGCTCGGCCCGATCAGCGCGGTGATGCGCCGCTCCTCAATGGAAGCGGCGATGTTTTTGAGCGCCTGCATCTGGCCGTAATACAGATTCAGATTTTCAATTTCGTACTTACTCATATTCTCCTAACCGGCCTTGCAGCCGAAAGAACGTTGGTTGCCGCAGACCTTCTTTGAAACCGCCGCGGACAATGTTTCCCCTTTTTATTCACATGCTTAGTTTAGCCGACCAATGTTTTAGTTCAATAAGGCGAATATCAAAACTATGTAAATTTATAAGAGCGGATTCGGAAAATGTAAAATGCCGTGCATGCGGCCTAAACTTGCAATAAAACGTGCTTTTCGTTATAATACGTTGGTTGTCGCGCGATAAGATTGTTATAATAAGGGTACGCGGGCAAAATTGAATCCGTATTGCTGAAAAAAGTGCGGAAAAAAAGAGACGAAAACATGCACACAAGCGATTTTTATTACGATTTACCAAAAGAACTCATTGCGCAGACGCCGATACCGGAGCGTGCGAGCAGCCGCCTGCTGGTTTATAACCGCGCGGACGGCTCGATTCAGGACCGTGTGTTTTCCGACATTACGGAATTCATTCGTCCGGAGGACGTGCTGGTTCGCAACAACACGCGCGTCATTCCCGCAAGGCTGTTTGCAAAGCGGAAAGACACCGGCGGGTCGATGGAGTTCCTGCTGCTCAAACGCACGGGTGAAAAGACATGGGAATGTCTTGCGCGGCCTGCGCGCCGCGCGGCGAAAGACCGCGAATATGAAGTGAACGAAGAGCTTGGCATTCGCGTGCTCGGCGACACGAGCGCCGACGGCGGCAAGCTGATTGAACTTGTATACGACGGCATCTTTGAAGAGGTGCTTGACCGCGCGGGACAGATGCCGCTTCCGCCGTACATCACAACCCGGCTGGAGGACAAGACCCGCTATCAGACCGTATATGCATTAACGAACGGCTCGGCCGCCGCGCCGACCGCAGGACTGCACTTTACAAAGGAACTGATGGAGCGCATTCACGCCAGCGGAACGGACGTTGTGGACGTACTGCTGCATGTCGGCCTCGGCACCTTCCGTCCCGTAAGTGAAGAAAACGTGGAAGACCACGTGATGCACCGGGAATATTATGAGGTGACCGACGATGCGGCAAAGAGAATCAACGCCGCGCGAAAAAACGGCGGGCGTATCATTGCCGTCGGCACAACGTCCACACGCACGCTGGAAAGCACTGCCGATGAAAACGGCATCGTCCACGCAAACAAGGACTGGACGAGCATCTACATAACGCCGGGCTACACGTTTAAGGCCGTGGATGCGTTGATTACGAACTTCCATCTGCCGGAATCCACGCTGTTGATGCTGGTATCCGCGCTGACGGGACGCGAGGAAGCACTCCGCTGCTATGAACACGCAATCAAAGAACGCTATCGCTTTTTCAGCTTTGGCGACGCGATGCTGATCCTATAAAATACGGACGACTACGAACCGCAACGACCGGGAGAACCGCAAAGAATGGAAAAACCGTTTCAATACGAACTGATTCATACCTGCAAACAGACCGGCGCAAGGCTGGGTGTTCTGCATACGCCGCACGGCGACATCGACACGCCCTGCTACATGCCCGTGGGCACGCAGGCGACGGTGAAGGCGATGACCCCGCGCGATTTGCGGGACGTGAACGCGAACATCATCCTCGCCAATACGTATCATCTCTACCTGCGTCCCGGCCACAAGCTGGTCGAGGAAGCGGGCGGGCTGCACGAATTCATGCAGTGGGAACGCCCGATCCTGACCGACAGCGGCGGGTTTCAGGTGTTTTCGCTGGCGAAGATCAACGACATCCACGAAGACGGCGTGATGTTCCGCTCCCACATTGACGGCAGCAAGCATTTCTTTACGCCGGAATCCGTCATGGAGATCGAGCAGTCGCTCGGCGCGGACATTGCCATGGCGTTTGACGAATGCGCACCGTATCCGTCCGACCGGAAATATACCATCGCCGCGATGGAACGTACGCACCGCTGGGCGGAGCGCTGCAAAACCGCACACACGCGCGAAGACCAGGCGCTCTTCGGCATTGTGCAGGGCGGCATGTTCGGGGATTTGCGCATTCAGAGCGCAAAGACGATCACGGACATGGATTTTCCGGGTTATGGCATCGGCGGCCTGAGCGTTGGCGAACCGAAGCCCCTGATGTACGAAATGCTGGAGACCATGATGCCCTATATGCCGGAAAACAAGCCGCGCTATCTCATGGGCGTCGGCAGTGCGGATTGCCTGCTCGAAGGCGTGCTGCGCGGGGTGGACATGTTCGACTGCGTGCTGCAAACGCGCGCGGGCAGAAACGGCATGGCGCTGACCCGGCACGGCAAGATGACGCTGAAAAACGCGAAGTACGAGCGCGACTTTACGCCGCTGGAAGACGGATGCGATTGCTATTGCTGCCAGAACTTTACGCGTGCCTATCTGCGCCACCTGTTTAAGGAAAAAGAGATCCTCGGCGCACAGCTGCTTACCATGCACAACCTGAGATTTTCACTCAAGCTCATGGAAGACGTGCGGGAAGCCATCCGCGAAGACCGCTTTGGCGATTTTTCGCGCGAGTTGCTGGAGCAGGGTATTTATTAAGGAACGAAACCGGAGCAAACGACGAAACGTGAAGACGCTGAAAAGCAGAACCGAACAGGACACCGAACAACTGGGCGCGCGGCTCGTTACCGCGCTGAGTGCGCCTGCGTTCGTCGCGCTATACGGTGACCTTGGCGCGGGCAAGACCGCGCTGGTGCGCGGCATGGGCAAGTCCCTCGGCACGAGCGAAGTGCGTTCGCCCACGTTCACCATCGTGCACGAATACGAAACCGACCCGCGGCTGATTCACTTTGACGCATACAGACTGGAAGACGGGGACGAACTGTTTGCCATCGGCTTTGACGACTATCTTGCGCAAGACGCGCTGATCGTCCTGGAATGGGCGGAGCGCGTGCCGGAAGCACTGCCGGACGAGCGGCTGGAGCTGCATCTATGCGGCAGCGGCGACGATGAGCGGACGATTGAACTGATCCCATACGGGAAACGATATGAAAGCGTGGTGGATGCGCTGTGAAACTGCTTGCGGCCGACACGACCGCCGCGGTTGCGACCGTGGCCCTGTTTGACGGGGAGAACTGCATACTGGAACTTGAAGCGGACGGCGAAAAGAAACACGCGGAGACCGTCGCCCCGATGATCGACCAACTGCTGAGCCAAACGGGCACGCGTACCGACGAAATCGACGTGTTTGCCGTGGATATCGGGCCCGGTTCGTTCACGGGCGTGCGTATCGGCGTGAGCCTGATCAACGCCATGGCGTTTGCACTGAAAAAACAGGTTGTACCGGTCGACGCGCTGCGCACTTTGTATACTGCCTGCGGTGAGCCGTCTAAGCCTGTGTGCGCAATGATCGACGCGCGAAACGGCAACGCCTACGCCGCGCTCTATCAGGCCGGAGAGACGCTTACAGCGCCCTGTGCGGTGGAGATCGAATCATACTTAAAAACACTTCCGCCGGAGACGGTATTTTACGGCGATGCGAATACGGACACGCCCGCATACCCGCGCGCAAAGGCGGTCGGGATTGCGGCGCTGAAACAATTGCACACGGCGCAGGACGCGGTTGAACCAACCTACCTGCGTGCATCCCAGGCGGAGCGCCTGCGAAAGCAGAATAACGGAAAGGCGTAAACAGGATATGGGCGGGGAAGTGATTCGTCCGATGACGCGGAGAGACGTTCCACGGGTGTATGAAATCGAGGTTGCGTGTTTTCGTTCGCCATGGTCGAAAAATGCGCTCTTTGGCGAGTTGCGAAACGAAGTTGCAAACTATCTTGTGATGGAAGTGGACGGCGTGATCTGCGGTTACGGCGGCATGTGGGTGCTGTTTGAAGAAGCGCACATAACGAATGTCGCCATCCTGAAAGACTACCGGCAGAAGGGCAGAGGCCGGCGGCTGATGATTGCCATGATGGAGCTTGCGGTACGTCTTGGCGCGGAGAAGATGACCCTTGAGGTGCGCGAAGGCAACATGATCGCCCAGCACCTCTACAAAACACTGGATTTCGAGCAGAACGGGCGTCGCCCGCGGTATTATTCCGACACGGGCGAGGACGCGTTGCTGCTTTGGAATATGAATATCAAAGAAACGATCAAGATGGAGAAACAATATGAAACCGTATGAAGAATGGACCAAGTTGGTAGAGACCGAGCGCAGCCAAAGCGAGCACGACACGTTTTGGGACGCATACTTTGCAAAAGAGACCGAAGCGTATAAAAAAATCCTGTCCGAAGGCACGGGCAAGCTGACCGGCACACAGGCTGAGCTGGCCGCGTCGTTCGACATGAGCACAACGGAGTTTGCGGGCTTTATCGACGGCGTTAACACGAGCCTGGCAAAAGAAGTCAACCTCGACAAGCTCAAGGAAGACACCGCGCTGGATTTGAGCGTCGATTTTGAAAAGCTGTATTACAACATGCACAAGGCCAAAGCAAGCTGGCTGTACACCCTGAAGGAATGGGAACCCATCCTGACAGAAGAGAAACGCCAGGAGATCGCGAAGGCTTACCGCACCAGCGGAATTTACGTCCGTAAGGAAGCGCGCGTCGGCCGCAACGAACCCTGTCCCTGCGGCAGCGGAAAAAAGTATAAAAACTGCTGCGGCAAAAACGCCTGACGCGACGCGGTTTTTCGGATTTTTCGGGGCAATGTCGCTGAAAAGCATTTGATCTTTTTCCGGTTTGCCATTGACATTGCACTTGACCGCCGCTATAATATTGATTCGGAACTCGCTGTCCTGCGCCTGTAGCTCAGCTGGATAGAGCAACGGCCTTCTAAGCCGTAGGTCCCGGGTTCGAATCCCTGCAGGCGCGCCAAGTTGCACGGCACCCCGGCGCGTATGCGGTGCGGGTGCCGGACACTCAGTTCGGCGGCAGGAAACAGCGGCAGGCTCCGGTTTTTTCATGCATGGTGGGTATAGCTCAGTTGGTTAGAGTGCCTGGTTGTGGCCCAGGAGGTCGTGGGTTCAAATCCCACTACTCACCCCATTTTGAAAACCTGCGGACTGTGGGGTGTAGCCAAGCGGTAAGGCACCAGACTTTGACTCTGGCATTCGTAGGTTCAAATCCTGCCACCCCAGCCATTTTGACCCGTTAGCTCAGTTGGTAGAGCACCTGACTTTTAATCAGGGTGTCCGGAGTTCGAGTCTCCGACGGGTCACCATTTTCCCTAACGGCAGCGGCCGGAACGTGCGGGCGTGGCGGAATTGGCAGACGCGCCAGATTTAGGTTCTGGTGCCGCACAGGCGTATGAGTTCAAGTCTCTTCGCCCGCACCAGAATTTTTCGCCTCCTGCGGGAATAGCTCATTTGGTAGAGCGCAGCCTTGCCAAGGCTGAGGTGGCGGGTTCGAGCCCCGTTTCCCGCTCCATTTTCTTCCGACAAAAAGCGAGCTTTTTGTCGGGGCAACCACGTTTTGCCTCTCGTCCTTCGGACTCCCGGGCGGCAAAACGCACAGGGAAATCGCCCGATGGGCGGATCCGTTACGCCGGATGAACCGGCGTAGCCGGAATGTATAAGCCGTGGAGCAGCGGCGAACGGTTTGAGCGGAGAGCCCCGTTTCCCAAAACCAGCGCCACGACAACAAAACCGAATAAGCAGGTATAGTGTAGCGGTAACACATTAGCCTTCCAAGCTGAGATCACGGGTTCGAGTCCCGTTACCTGCTCCAAAACGCATGCAGCCCGCCAGTTGGCGGTTTTTTCGTATGTTTTGGGGGTGGTTTTGAACTTTGCACAAAAAATAAAAAGCGCCTGAAAATCAAGCGCTTGAGCAGGACACCCCGTCGAAACTTCAGTCAACGAGTGCTTCCGAAGAAGCCGTTTTTATGTCTCCTGCCGAGACCAGTATAAATGAAAGCGGGGGACAAAATCAAGCCGGGTGACGTGAAATACTCGGAGAACGACGTCGGCATGCATAAGCAAAAATTCTGCGGCGGGCGGCAGTGCGTTTTCGAGCACGGAGGTGACGGAAATCGATGCTCGTGATGCTGTTCTGCAAGAACAAAACGAAGCGCGTGCGGAGACATTTTCGGAAGAATTTGATGATTGGATAAACGGACCATCAGAATTACCGTTCGATTTAGGCTCAACCCCAGCGGTTCTTCAAAAACTTGGCGTAGAAGAAAAGAAAGTGGAAATCTACGTTGAGGATGTAAACCACATGAAGAAGCACACTGAAATGACGGATAGTGTTTTATGGCAAGCGCCGTCAGTCGTACACACGCCAATCCTAGTTAAGAAATCCAGAACGGTACCGGATCGATTGACAGTATTTGGTGAGTTGTTTGACAAAAACAACAATCCCGTCCTTGTGATTTTTGATCTCGAACCAAATGCGGCAAAGGGATTCAATCCAAACGCAATTCGCATTCTCAATGCATATGGAAAAGATAAGGATCCACAATGGTTCATAGATCATAGCCGAATTTTGTATATCGATCCAAATGAAGAAAGAACCCACAATTGGCGCTTGCTCTCTGGGCTCCAATTGCCCTCGAGTGCCAACAATGGGTTCATACATATGGTAACGCGTGCCGAAAATACTGTCAATAACGGTGTAAAAGATGACGGAAAGACAGAGTTTTCAAGCACAAACGTCGTCGATCCGAAAAGCATCGGCGAAAAAATCAACCCCGACGACGTGAAATACTCGGAAAACGACGTCGGAATGCAAAACAAAAAACGCAGTTCCTGCGACACGGGAGGAATCGCTTGAACTGGAACTGACCGACCCGAGGAACGTTACGCGTTATCGAAACGAGATTGACGGCGTTTTTAGTGGCGAGTTACCAAAACGTGACGAAGTACTGCTCGGTATGCCGCCGAAAGTACTGCAAGACCATCGAATGTCGAATCGCCCCCTGTACATGACGCAGTCGACCGCGTGGAAAATTGCATATCCGGAAGGCTACAGTATCGGCGGTAGGAACATGGGTGGCAAACACAATCTCGGAATAGAAGTTTTGAAACAACTACCCGAACAGCTTGCAAACCCGCTTGCAATTACGAACAATACCGCTAAACAACAGAAAAAAGGTCATGACAGCATTGTTATATGGACGGATTGGAAGACGTCGAAAGGCTGGAGTGTAATCATACCGATCACAATAGATGCTGAAGGTAAAGTTGGTCTACAAAACCGAGTCGAAACTACGTTTGACGCAAATCCGAACTATTCTGAAGATATAAAGAGTGCAGGTGTTTTATATACAAGAGAAGGAAAAAACATCGATCAACTGAAGATAAGTAGGCGACAATTGCCTACGACCAACAGTGACGATGTCTTTAATTACATTATGAACCCCGAAGCTGAAAAAAGCAAGGGGGACAATAAAAAAGACACCAGTCTTCTGTCGGAAAGAAGGCGACAATTGCCAACGACCCAGCAAGACCATGTCTTTAATCACATTATGAACCCTGATGCGGAAAAAAGCAAAGGGAATAATAAAAAAGACATCAATCAACTGACGACAGGTAGGCGTCTTATGCCTACGGCCCACGAAGATGATGTCTTTAATTACATCATGAACCCCGAAGCTGAAAAAAGCAAGGGGAACAATAAAAACAGCGACCTTTTGCAATCCGGCGCTTCTACAAAAAGTGGCTTCAACACGGCAAGCTCATCAGTCGCTACCGATATTGTAGCTAAACTGGGCGAAAAAATCAACTCCGACGACACACAAAAAAGGCAGTACACATTGTTGCCGTCTTTATGATGGAGGATAAAAACAAAGGAGCCGGGCGACTCAACGATGCACGAAGTGCCCCGAGGTTCACGCCTGAAAACGGGTCCGCCAAGGCTCCTTCTGCTATTATGCGCGACAGGGAAGCAAATAGCAACCCCGACGACGTGAAATACTCGGAAAACAACTTGACTGGAAAAGCAATAGGAATAATAAAAAGACACCGATCAACTGACGGTAGGCAGGCGACAATTGCCTGCGACCCACGAAGACGATGTCCTTAATCACATTATGAACCCCGAAACGGTAAAAAACAAGGAGAACAATAAAATAGCGACCTTTCGCAAGCCGGCGCTTCCACAAAAGTGGCATCAACACGGTACGTTCATCAGTCGCTATTGTAATAGTAGTCGAACTGGGCGAGAAGATCAACCCCGACAACGTGAAGCATTCGGAGAACAACTTGGCAGGAAAAGTAAACGACTATGCTGCTTCAAAATGTGCCTATCCTCAACCTTAGGTTAATATCCAACGACGATGTAGAAGCCGGACGTGTTGTTCGTGTCGTCCTTTTCCAGAATGTAGTTGTCGCAGTCGACTACGAATTCGATATAGTAGGTGCCCGGATCGAACGCCCATCAAAGATAGCTGTTGTCTTCCGTCATGTCCGTTCCGGCGGGCACGATGCTGTGCATCCCGTAGCCAACCTGATAGCCGTTGATGTACCACTTAACGTTGAACGTCTGCTCGGGATCGGCCGTGCCGCTGTTGGTTATGCCTGTGTCAAAGAGAATCCAGGAATTGGGTTCATAAACGATTGCGGCGTTCACGCCATAATAGTTTGGGGATGCCAATTCGTCGACAGTGATTGCGTCCGCCACAAGGTCGGGCAGCGGCGGCCCGGAATACAAATTGACGGCGAGGTCTTTCAAGTCCGTCCCGTCGGTAAAGTTCCATCGGGACACGCCGAAGAGGCAGCTTGGCTCGCTGCTGACGAGATATTCAAACCCGAGCGTAGGCTCCTGATCGAGCAGGCAGATTTCGCCAACATCGTCGCCCACGAGGATGGTGGCGCCGACGGCAAACGAGTACATGGTGGAGTTACTGCCGTAAATTTGCAGCTCGTATAGGTCGCCGTCGCCGGTCTGCACGTCCAAATGCCATGGCGAGCTTTCCAGCACGATGCCGCCGGCCGACGCGATCAACGGCAGGTAATAACTCAGCATGGAATCAAACACGATGTACATGCTGTGCCAATAGCCGTTGTAGAGGCCTTCTCCGGCGCGCACAGACACCTTTGCCTGGACGTCGGTAACGTTGGAATCTTCGATAACGGCGCTGCTCAGGGAAGTGTGCACCAACTCGTCCCAAGGCAACGCTTCGCTTTCCCGATCGGCATGCGCGGCAGAAAGAGAGCATGCTAAAATATCGGGCAGCATGATAAGAGATTATAATAGGGATACGCCATACAAGCCGGTATGTAATCGCATGAATCTATACGGCATAGGCTGTATTTGCACAAATATAAATGATATACTGGATTCGATAACAAAAAAAGAGGGGGATGAATGATGAAAGCAAAACTGGCAATTGTACTGTGTATCATAATCGCGCTTGCAGGAATTCTTGCGGGGTGCGCAAAACCGACGGAGAAGGACATACAAATTACTTCCATCATCGTATCGACCAACGGCCTTACGGGCTTTAACGCAGTGACGGAAGACGGCGAAGCGTATGTGATCAGCCTGGTGGTTTACGGGAGCGAATATATGGACGCAAGATTTCAAAATGCGGTTGATGTAGAATTTTACATGACCGAAGGCGGCAGTATTGTCTTTGAAAACGTGGACGATGAAACAGGCGTACCCATGTCGATGAAGCTTTCCAGTGTTGAGGGGTCAAACCTTGTGCAAATCATTGCGGCACTGGGGTTTACGGAATTCGAGGTAACGCATCCCGATTATGAAGAGCAGGTTCCGATGACGATGAACGACGAAGGACAACTGTCGCTGCCGGACGGCACGCAAATACACATGAAATATGCCGGGGTTGAGCGCGACTTTGTCGTAGGCCAGAACATAAAGATTTATATGAACAGCGACGAAGAGTGGCAGCTCGATCCCGTGGAAGAAGAGTGAGGGAGAGCAGCCGAGTAAAGACCGGAAATTTGATGCTATTTCAAAAGCGCCGCCATTTCTGGCGGCGCTTTGTGCGTCTAGCGATATTGGTTTCTTACAGACCCATTTCCTGTTTCAGCTGGGCGAGCTCGTCGTCCACGGACGGCGTGTTCTGCGCATACTTGGCTTCCAGCTTGCGCGCTTCGTCCACGGCGGTGTTGGTGTTGAGGTCGGTCATGGCGTTTGCGCGGTCGAGCATATTGTCGGCCTTTTCTTCCATGCGGGCAAACGCGTCCATCGCGCCGTCCGCCTTGGAAGCGGAGGACGAGAGGTCGTTGATCTTTTCCTGCGTCTTGGCGACGGCGACCTTTGCCTTGATGCTCTGGCGGCGGGACTTGAGGGTTTCGATGTCGCTTGCGAGTTTGTCGTGCATGGCGCGCATCTTGACGGCGTTTTCATGCGCGGCGGCATAGGCGGTTTTCAGCCCTGCGCCCGCAGCTTCGAGTTCCTGCTTTTTCGCAATGAACACGCGTGCATCGCCTTCGTTGCCCGCGGCGATCGCTTTTCTTGCCAGCGCGTCGTATTTGTCGACCTGCGCCTGGTTGTCGTCCGCAAGGCGCTTCGTGCGCGTTTCCTCGGCCATCACGCCGGCGGTCTCCTGGCGAACCTCCGCGAGGTCCTTAGTCATGTCGAGCAGATATTGGTCTATCATCTTCGAGGGGTCTTCGGCCTTGTCAAGCAGGGCGTTGATGTTCGCCTTCACAATGTCGTTGAATCTTGATAAGATACTCATTCTCGTATTCCTTTCGTTTCATAATTTTCTTGTATTGTTTGGTGCGCGCCGCGGCGACGCGCATTTGGTCGCTTCATAAAGGTTGATCGCGTTACTCCGTCGTGTCCTCATACTTTTCGGCAAGGTCCTCGACGTCCGAATCGCCAAATTTTTGCAATGGCGTGTTGAGGATCTCTTCGGTCTGCCTGGCCTCCAGATTCTTCTGCTCCTTGCGCTTTTTCCACCAAAGCAGAAGGATAACGAGGATGGCGATGACGCCGAGAACGATCAGCACATACGGCCACGCCGACGTTTCCACATGCATGATGCGTTCGCCCGCGTCTGCAAACGCGTTTGAAATGAACTGCTCGTTACTCAGCGACGTATCGTAATAATACGCGCTGATATAGTCCGTGAGGATGGTGTATGCTTCGTCGTCGATAACGGTTTTTGCTGAAATGCCGATGACGATGTAACCATCGAAACTGTCGCCGCCGGCCAGATCGACATAGACAAACAGCAGGTGTCCTTCGTCGGTAAACAATCCGTCGTACAGGGTGTTTGCAAACGAGTCGAGCGTTTCGTCGTCCGGCGCATAATCGCCGTTGATGTTGTCGGTGATGTAGACATACGGCTGGACGCCGGTGAGATTATAAAAAGTCTTCAGTCCGCTTGTCAGCTGTGAAGACGACGATATGAAATCGCCCGTTTCGTCGGTATAATACCCGGTTTCGGTTACAAGCGACGCGGAGAGCTTTTCGCGCTCCACCGTGGACGTGGTGACGTTGCCGGTGTTCGAGCCGCCGAAGGGAAAGGCGGCGGGGTAACAGGTGGGAAGCGAGCCGACCAGGATGATAAGAAAAACCAGCGCGATTGCGATGATGATGATGCTCGCACTGCAACCACAGCCGCCGTTCGTGCCACCGCCGCCGGTATGCACCGGCCCGCCGACCGGACGCCTGCTGCTGCCAAAGTATGTGCCCGACGGTCGGTATCCGCCGGACGGCCTGCTGCCGCCAAATGAACCGCCGCGGCTTCCGCCGAACGATCCGCCGCCGCGACTGCCGCCGAACGATCCGCCGCCACGGCTTCCGCCGAACGATCCGCCACCGCGACTTCCGCCGAATGATCCGCCACCGCGACTGCCGCCAGAGCCCCCTCTTGCCATATGTTACTCCTCTATATTCGAATTCAGAAATCGATTAATTTTATACTATTATATAGAATAATTTTGACATCAAAGTGTCGTTCTGTCAACGTATCGCACGCGGGGAATCGTGGTGTTAAAGTAATTTTACACATATTGCATGCAGACGCTCCGTTGCACCGCTTGCGCGCAATTTTTTTTATGACCGGACGTTTGCAAAAAGCATAAATGAAGGGTGCGGATATGGAGCATTCCACGTTATCCGCACCCGTGATGTTTTGGTTGTATGTTGTTATACCTTCCAGCGATTACCGCAATTTTGGCAAACCGCAAAGGACGCGTTTTTAATTCTGGTTTTTTCCTTTGATTTTCCAACAAGAAGCCACAAACCCAATGTGCATATAATCAGCATAAGCCTGCCGAATTGCCAAAGACACCCGCGCCTGGATGTTGTTGATTTTGTGTTGACGATTTGTACGTTGACGTTGTCGCTTCCGCATCTTGGGCACTTCATCTGTAAAGATTCCTCCGTTGTTTTCATTTGTTTTCCACTCGTTGCGGGATGATGTTGTTATAAGCCGTCGGTGTTTGTTTCGGCTTCGTAATCTTTGTCCTGATACGAGATTGCGTGTGAGAATTCGAAATTGTCGCCATGCAGCGTCATTGTGATCAATGTTGTATCAGTTGTCCAACCACAAATATAAGACAGGTAACCATAAGCAACTGCCATGCCATAGTTCTGTTCGTTTTTTCCCTCGTTTCATAGAGTTGCAAGTTGAGAATCGCACACTGCTAATGATTGTATCAAACAATTTAAGTCATATCAATACGCAAAGGAAGGCATAATTGCGAAATACTAAAATCGGCTGTACAATATATAATGTTAGAATGTGACCGCCCGAAACGGACGGCGGCATATCGAAAAAAACAGCAGGACATGTGTGCAAAAATGAAAGGAGAATGCAAGCGGAACTACCAATCTCGAAACGTTGACCTTGCGTAAAAAAAGTCACCCCCGGCGGAATGGAACTCACTTGAAACGAGTGAGAAAAACGGCTATGTTTCAATTTTTGCAGCAACATTCGGGAGGTAGACAACAATGAGCGACTACCGTGAAAAAGAAATGAAATATCTTCTCATCGCTTATATACTCCTCTTTTTCTTATTTTGCACAGACATATTGCAAAACTTACCGAAGGAATCCAAATCCCTGCTGGAAATTGCGGCCTCAGCGTTTGAAAGTGCAGCGCTAGCGGGCGTTGTTTCTTTATTCGTTTTTATTGTGGATTCGGTGATCGGCAGCCGCTTTAAAAACAAACTGACGGTTTTTTTTGTGATTCCAAGGACCGGAAATGTCATATTCAGCAAGATCAGCACAGGCAAACCGATTGACGAACGGTTCAGCACGCAGGAAGCGATGGAGAAATATAAGACAATCATTGCGCAGCTGCCAAGCGAAAAGAAAGAACGGCGGAAGTATGAAAACGCACAATGGTACAAGATATACTACGATTATCGGGAGCAGGATTCGATCCTTGAAGCGCAAAAGGAGTATCTGACATGCCGGGACCTGTTTATTGAGACGGTCACGTTTATTCTTGTGTATTTGCTGGCGATATGGCTCCTTAAAAAGTGGGTGTGTTTTTCGTATGAATTCCTTTTGATCCTGTGCGGCATTGCGATTCTGACAAACATCGCGACCCACAAAAAAATGCACAGCTTTGTCTATGGCGTGATTGCCCGCGACATTGCGGACGACGAAATACCATAATGCCGGAGTGTAAAAATGACGCTGACAATCGTAACGCAAATAAAAACGCGCCGGATATTCCGGTGCGTTTGTTGCTGTGTTGAGCATGCTGTTTTACACAAACACCGCCTGCACGAGAACCATATACACAAACGTGCCCACGCCGATGCTTAACAGCACGTTGTTGCGCCACTTGTGCACGACGACGATCACGAGGATGCCGATGAGCTCCGGCAGGCCGTGGGGCGATTCCACAAGGGAGATATTGCGCAGGCAAAACGTGACCAGCAAGCCCATCATGGCGGGCGGGAGTACGCGGCCGAGATAGGTGACGACCTCCGGCGGCTTCTTATGCTCCGGAAAGAGCAAAAACGGCGTGAAGCGCGTGATCATTGCGCCGAGTGTGACGGCGAGGATCGTGATGATGATCTGTACGGGGGTCAAGGTCAGCTCCATAGCCGTTTCCTCCCCGCAAGCAGCGTGGTCAGAATGATCGCCATGGACGGCAGCACGACATTGTCCGCGCCGAACACGAACAGTCCGATCACCGTGCCGACGATGCTGATCAGCCCGAAGGCGCGATTTTCCGGCTGCTTCATCTGCTCCATAAACAGCACGACGAACAGCGCGGTGAGCACAAAGTCGAGGCCTTGTGTGCTGAACTTGATAAAATTGCCGAGCAGGCCGCCTAAAAACGTGCCCGTGATCCAATAGAGATAGTGCAAAAGCGAAATGAAGAAGTAAAACGGCGTGCGCTCCACACCGTCCGGCGGGTTGACGGACGAGACGATGGAGAACGTTTCATCGCAGAGGGTATAGATCAAAAAGCCTTTGATTTTGCCCGCGCCCTTATATTTATCCAGCATGGACAGGCCGTAAAACAGATGCCGCGCGTTGACCATAATGCTCAGCAGCAGCGCCTGCACCGGATGGAAAGCGGTGGTCAGCAGCGTGATCGCCACAAACTGCATACTGCCGCAGAACGCGACCGCGCTCATGAGCACCGACCACTGCACGCCGTAGCCTTTTTGCTGCATCAGCACGCCGTAAGCCATACCCAGCACCAAAAAGCCCGTCAGCACGGGTATGGTGTTTGGGAATGCCGCCTTCAGCGCGCGAAGATATGTGCCTTTGCGATTTGTTTCCATTTGCCCCAACGTCCTGCATCCATATTGAATCACACGATTGAACAACACGTATGAATACTTATTCAATCATAATAATATTGTTCCTATATTATGATCCGTCGGGGCGTTTGTCAAGGCGTGCGCCCATAAAAAAGCAGGGAAGTCCTGCTTGTTTGGCTTCCCTGCAAAATGCGTGCTTATTGGTGTGAATCAAAGAAACTTTCGGCAACAGCGCGATACGCCTTGTGCGCAGCGCGCTTTTTTCATAATTGGCAAGTATTTAATCAAAAAAACTTTCGTCCAGATCCGCCCCGTTGCTGTAGCCGTAGCCTTCCCAGTAGCCCTTGTAGCTTGCGTCGTTGGAAAGTTCGATCCGGTTGATCCAGCGCGCCCACTTATAGCCCCACTTGTCCTCGGCGACGAAGATGAACGGATAGCCCATTTCCGGCGGGAGTGCGACTCCGTTTGCGTTGTACGCCAGCATCAGATCATTTTCGAGGATTTCCGACAGCGGCAGCGAGGTCGTGTAGCCGTCGGTGGCGTGGAAAATCACGGTGTTCGCGTCCGATTGCGGGCTGACGGATTCCAGCAGGGTGCGCATCAAAACGCCTTCCCAGAGGATAGTCGCGTCCCAGCCCTCCACGCAGTAGAGCGTGATCAGCCGCTGTTCGCTCTCCATGGCGAGCACGTCGTCATAGGCATACGCCATCGGCGCGTCGGCGAGACCGTTGACGGTGAGTCGATAGGCCGTCATGTCCACGTCCTGTACGCCTTTGATGGAGTTGTCCCGCGGGCCGACCGCGGGGTCGAGACGGGTCCCTTCAAACTCCTGCAGTTCGCCTTCGCGGTAGCGCGCCAGCGTTGCGGCGCTGACCGCGTCGAGTTCGGCGGCCGCGGTTTCGGCGGCGGGCGCGTCGGGTTCGGTTGTCGTTTCGGCCGGAACGTTTGCCGCGCAGCCGAACAGCATTGTCGATAGCATCAGAATACAGATAAGCCGTTTCATCGCGTGTCCCTCCGGTTTGTGGTATATAAATCAGTATAGCATAGGGGCGGGGAAAGCGCGTAATAATGCGATAAGGCGGAAAGGAAAGCGGGAATAAACACACCACAGGCGCCCATAATCGGGCGCCTGCTTGCGTTTGGTTGTATAAAAATTACATCGGGAAATCTTACTTACGGCAAGACATAACCATCCGCTGTCGGGTTCGGTGTGGGCGCGGCAGTCGGCGCAACGGCAGGCGTAATTGCTGGTGTTGGCGTTGTCGCATGCGGCGTTGCGGTCGGCGCAGATGTGGTTGCGGAAGAAGGCGCGGCGGTCGCGCTTGCCGACGAATCGACATCGGACGACGGCACCGCGGCCAAGTCCGCATCGATGATGAAACAACCGGACAGCACGAGATATTGCCCGTCTTTTACCGTAACATAAGACGACCCTTCGAAGACGTTGTTTTTCACGATTTTCGCATGTCGCGAATCGTTATAGATACAGTAATAGCCAAAATCGTCTTCGTCGGTTTCCAGCTTATACTCGCCTGCGGCGATATCGTGCCCGACTTTCAGCATGATGCCGTCCTGATCGATGCGGACCGTATAGGCCGAATAGAACTCATCGGCAATGTACGCAATGCAACTGGAAAGCTCGAGATATTCGCCGTCATACACAGTAAAGACGGTGTTTGTCTCAAATGTATCGTTATAAATAATATCGTCTTTGTTTGCGTCGGACGATACGCAGATGTAACCCATCCATCCGTCGGAAAATGCGATATATTCGCCCGCGGCAATATCCGAACCGACTTTGTACTGACCGTCACTGTATCGAACGGTAAATACGTCCGGTGTTGGCGATGGCGTAGGCTCCGGCGTTGCGGTCGGTTCCGGCGTTACGATCGGTGTCGCGCTCGGCGCTTCGCTCGCAGTTGCAGTCGGCCTCGCGCTCAAAACGGGCGTTTCGATACCGGCGGCAACGACCGTGCCGTCCACGGCGGGTTTGGATGCTTTTGTGGCTGTGACAATTCCGGACACCAGTCCGATGCAAACAAACGCGATGGCGGCAACTGTAAAACCGATACTCACGGATTTTTGCTGCACTTCCCAGAACGAAAGCACGATGAATGCAGTTGTTAGAACAACCAGAAAAAGGACGAGGAAAACGTTCTCCCCGCTGAAAATAACGGTGAAGATGGACAGCGCAAACGCAACGATGCCGAACACGTTGATTTGCGGGAACTTTGCTATAAGATCGGCCACAAAAGCGGGCATGAATTGCTTTTGAGGAGTCACCTTTGCAGAGAGCTTGTTTGCGGGTGCGTCGTCATTTAGTTTTGCGCCGCAGTTTTGACAGAAATTACCAGTTGCTTCACTTCCACATTTCGGGCAGTTCATATATGCATACGAGCCTTTCTTAAGTTGTCTATCATCATCATATCATATTTCGGACAGTCTGAGATGGTGTTGATATATGGTTGAACAATAAAAATTATCAGCAGCACCACAGGCGCCCATAATCGGGCGCCTGCTTGCGTTTGGTTGCTTATTCGTTTGTTGAAGAACCCTTACATCGGGAAAGTCAGGGTGATCGGGTCGGAGTCGAGAATCGTGTCCCAGTTGTCGTAATCGAACACGTGGAAGATCAACTCGACCGTGTCGATTTCAGTGATGTTGTTTTCGTCCAGATCGCTCTGCATAAACGAAATCATGTCATAGGAGACCTTGCCGTCCGTCACCGCGCAGGAGAAGTACGGATAGATCATGAACCCGTTGACGGAAACGTCGTCGGTCTGCACATACACGCTGCGTCCGCTGTTGTTTTCCACAAGCACGTTGACGTCCACACCCCAGAGGCTTTCATTGGAGTTCAGGCCCTGGACGGTTATGCGGACGCCGTTTTGATCCAGAACAACGGTTCCGCTTTTGTCAAACGACTGCACATACGAACCCGCCGCGCTGGTTTGAATTGTGATCGTGTCCGTATTGAACAGCGTCTCCCAGGAGTCTGAATCATAGACGTTGAAGTAGAACGAAAGGTCGGTGATCACGTCGATGTCGGCCATCTCAAGCTCCGTTTCCGACAGGGTCAGTTCATCGTTCGCCTTTTTGCCCGCGGCAACATCGCAGGACAGGAAGCCCTCCACCATTGCGCCATTGACCGACATGTTCATGGCCTGCACGGTGACGGCCTTGGCTGTGTCGTTTTCGAGCAGCAGCGAAAGCTCCGGTCCCCACCAGCCGTCAAAGTTGATCGACTGGAGTGTGACCTTGACGCCGTCCTGCTCGAAAAGCACCTGCTCGGTTACGGTGACGTCCGTTCAATCCATGTTGAAAACGCCCGCGGCGGCCGGTGCTTCGGTGGCGGTGGGCTCTTCCAAATCGGCGTCGCCGATGGACTCCAGCGCGGACGGATCGGCTTTTGCGACGTCTTCGGCCGCGTCCACCGCGGATTCGATCATGCCTTCCACCAAGGTGTTGGGCGCGGCGCCCTTTTTGCCGATGTTGACCGGGGTCACGACCAAATAGAGCAGCGCGGCCACGGTGAAAGCAATCAGCACCCAGAACCACCACTGATCGGTGATGCGTTTATGCGTTGGCGGCTGGTTCGATTCCGGCGTGAAATCCGGCTGAACGGGTGTTGGAATCGGTGTTTGAGCGGGTTCCGGTGAAGTCGCCTGCTGTTTGGCGGGCGTGCCGCAATTCGGACAAAACTTGCCGTCATGCTGCGTTCCACAGTTTGTACAGTACATAAAAACCCCCCTATAAAATATGTCTGATTTTACGCTTCTGCGTATGGAAAGAATGTTCGGACGAGTAAAGCTGTGCGCCGCGGCAAAAAGCGTCGCACGCACGCTGGTTACACTGCTATGTTAACGGATTGAACGTGTAAATACAATTGCGGTGTGATTTTGTGCGGGTGCTTTGCGGAGCAAAAAACGGGAACATGCGCCGGTAAACGAACACGATTTTTCCGCACGGCGGCGCGCATATTTGCACAAAATGCGTGCGTGGAAATTATCAGAATGGAGTTATAAGAGCAGATTTCGACTTTTTGGGGTTAGCATAAAGGGGAAGGCCGGATCGAGCGTTCCGGTCGAACAAAATGAAAGGAGCCTAACTGATGGCAAGAGAGTATTTTGCCGCGTATCACAGTTACCTAAAGTCGATAGAACCGCTGAGCGACGCAGCCCGCGGACGGCTGTTTGCGGCGTGCCTTGATTACAGCAAATCCGGCACGGAACCGCAGCTGAACGGGAGCGAACGCTTTGTGTGGCCGTCGATACGCGAGCAGATCGACCGCGACAAGCAGAACTATGAGACGCGCTGCGAACGCAACCGCAAGAACGGCGCGCTTGGCGGTGTTGCCAAAGCTGGCAAACGCGGCAAAGCGCAAGCAAACCCTAGCGAACGCCCCCAAACGCCCCCCAAGGAGAAAGAAAAGGAGAAGGAGAAGGAAACGGAAAAGGAAAAGACGAAGACAAAGACAACGGAGAAAGAAAAAGAAAACAATCTCTCTTTCCCGTTGGGAAAAGAGAGAGAGGGTGCTGTCGCACCCTGCGCGGACAAGCCGCGCCGCTCTCTATGTCCCACCCTTGGAGAGATAAAGGATTACTGTTTGGAGAACGGATACAAGATCGACGCACAGCGCTTCTACGACTTCTACGAGGCCAAGGGATGGCGCATCGGCAGTTCGCCCATGAAGAACTGGCAGGCCGCCGTGCGCACCTGGGCGGGACGTGAAGCCGAGAAAGAGAAGGCGGAACAGCCGGAGTCCGGCAACCCCTTTAAAAGACTGCTGATGAAGGAGCTTGCACGGAATGAATAAGCCGGAGATTTTGAAAATGCTTTCAATCCTGCGGTTGGCGTATCCTGGCTACTACAAAGGATACAACGACGACGATTATGACGATATGGCTCTATTGTGGGGCGACATGTTTCCGGAGGAACCGTTTGAACAGGTCAGCGCCGCGCTGAAAGCCCTGATTGCAACCGACGAAAAAGGCTTTCCGCCGTCCATCGGCGCGGTCAAGGGCATGATTGCAAATATGCGCCGCGCGCCGGAGCTGACGGGCACCGAGGCTTGGCGCATCGCAAAAAGCGCAATGTCCAACTGCACCACGCGGGAGGAATTTTTGCAATTGCCGGAGACGATTCGGCGCGCAATCGGCGGGATGTCCCAGCTGCGGCAGTGGGGCATGGCGGATCAAAAGGAACTGCCGCGGATCATGGACGTGTTTTTGCGGGCATACCACACGGCGCTGGAACAGCAGCGCACGCGCGCGCTGATACCAAGGGACATTCAGGCCGTCATGCGCGGCGGGTATACGGCGGGGCTGCCGCAAAAGCGCGCGCCGGAGCAGACGGGCGAGCAGTGCGCGACGCCGTTTGTGCTGCCGGAAGGCCTGATCAAGACGATACCGGACGAGGAATGAACACACACGGGCGGGTTTGACCGGACGACGCGAAAATCGTGCCGGTGCATCCACCGCCTGCATCATCGGCGGGCGAACATGCGGGGTTTGCCTCAGCCGACACAGGGTTTGAATTTTTTGAATGATACGGAGTGAAAACGATGATGACGACACAAAACAGCGCGCGAGAGCATACGATGAACGAACACATGATGCATGAATTGCAGGACGCACGGCGAAAGAAGATGCGACCGCTCGAAAGAGAGAGAGCACGATGAACGAACACATGATGAACGAATTGCAGGACGCGCGGCGAAAGAAAATGCGCCCGCTCGAAAGAGAGAGCGCACGATGAACGAACACATGATGCATGAACTGCAGGACGCGCGGAGAAAGAAAATAAGAGTAGAAGCGCTTTGCGAACGCATCGCCCGGCTGCGCTCCTGCGCCGAATACACAAGCCGCCAGTTGACCGAGCGCCGGACGCACGACCCGACGCGCGACCGCCTTGCGGAATATGTCGCCGAGCTGGATGAACTGGAACGCAAGCTGACGGCGGAGGTGATCGCGCTGGAAAAGCGGCTTTGCGCGCTGGACGCGGCGCTGACCGAACTCCCGCCGCATCACGAACAAATCCTGCGTTTGCGCTATTGCGACGGGTTGCCCTGGGCGGAAGTCGCCAAGCGGACGCACTATTGCGAGAGGCAGTGTAAAAGGGTGGGGAAGGTGGAGAGGTGAAATAAAAAACGATGACAGAGGTTTAATCATAATGCATAATAAGACTAGGGATTGGCGTACGGATTGCATCAGTGATGATTGAAATGCTGACTATGTCGCAAGAAAGAAATCGAAAGGGATAGGGAAAAGCTATGGCAACAGGAGAAAAGTTTAGAAGACTTGCCGAATATCTGCGCAAATCTGGACAGGACAAGATTACGCTTACCTATGCGGAGATTGAAAAGATACTTGGATTTTCACTTTCACCTTCGGCATATACATATCGGCCATATTGGGGTAATGCATCACCGCGTTCTATAGAAAAAGGAACGGCTCATTCGATTGCGATTAGTTGGGCGAACGTCGGCTATAAAACTGTCGAAGTGTCGCTAGGAAAGTATGTTGTGTTTGAAAAGGAACGAAAGTATTAAATCTTTGCATCAATGCAATTTCAAAACCACCAGCTATCAACAAGAAAACAAATACCCCCAAGACCCCCTCAACTTGAGCGGGTCTTTTTTTGCGCGGCAAACGCATTTGGTGCATCGCGCAAGCGCATCGGCAGAGCAAACTGACGGGCGGGTTCGGTTGAATTGACAATGCAGTGTACGGGGAATACAATTTGCGTATCAGGAGGGCGTTCGATGCGTGAAAAATGAGGATTTTTTCGCCGATTTTCATGTGGTCGTGTATGAGGATTTTTATTCCGACTTCTTCGACTTCGTTGAAAAACCGGCGGAAGGCGCGTATGTGAAAAAGAAAACCGTGCAGCTGCTGCAACAGCTGTCGAATACCCCTGTGTCGATTTTGTGTAAAGGCGAAAATTTTGAAAAGCTCTCCGACTACAGGGATTTGTACATCATCCGCATCCAAACGCAGACGCTCAACCTCCGCATCCTGTTTATCATGGAAGAAAACGGCGAGGTGGATATGGTTGCGTTTGAAGAGTACGCGGGTAAGCACGCAAACAACTATGAAAAATATTCGCCGCTGGCGGTGAAGCGGGCCAAGCCGGCACCGGGAGGATGCAAATGAACAAACGGGACTTAGGCGACGCGTTCGTTGCGCGCGTAACGGACGGACTGAGCCGAAAGGACGTTCTGGACGGCATCACCGGCGGCAAAATCGCGTCGGTAATTTTAACGCGACGCTGCGAACTCGGCATGGAGCAGGGCGAGTTTGCGCAGCACATGGGCGTTTCGCGGGAGACGGTCTCCGGCTGGGAAAGCGGCGAATGGGACTTCACGATCAGCGAACTCTGCGGCATCTGCGAAAAACTCCTGCTGGTGTTCGACGTTTCGTTCACGCGGGAGCAGGACGGCCCGGCATAAAGTTTGCCGGAAACCGCACCACGTCACCCAATGTCCTTTTGCACCATGCTAAAATAAGAGCGTAAAGGTATGGAGAGACCCAACCGCGTTGATGCGCGGGGGTCTCTTTTTTGTGCGGCAAAAACGGCGCGGCGTGCGGGCGAAGCGCTGTTTTGCTTTTTTGGGCGCGCGCATGCGGGGACGCGTCCAAACACACTGCTTTCGCAGCAACGAAAAGCAGGCTTTTCGTTGGGACAACCACGTTTTGCCTCTCATCCTGCGGATTCGCGGGCGGCAAAACGCACAGGGAAACCGCCCGGAACGGGCGATCCGTTGTACCGGGTGAACCGGTACAGCCGAAATATATGGCTTAAGGGTTGCGACCCTTAACAACCCAAGAGAACTGGAGGATTTTATGGCGGATATCACAAAAACCACGGACGCCGTCCGCTTTTGCCGGGACATCTCGCGGTATGCCGCCGGAACGGACGTGCTGTTTGCAAAAAAGCGGCTGGTCGCGCTCGGCTTTTTGCGCACGGCGACAAAGATGCGCTTTGGCGACGAAAGCTATGCCGCGACAAAAGCCTTTCAGCGGGCGAACGGATTGACGCCCGACGGCGTGATCGGCCGCGAAACATGGGCGGCGCTGTTTCCCGCGCAATCGACGACCGACGACGGCGCGGACGCGGGCGAAATCGAGATTCCGGCGCACATTTCAGGCGGCATCCGCGCGGCGCTGAAAATCGACCTTGCGCGCGTAACCGAAACGCGGCGCACACTCTGCCTGCTGGCGCTCAACTATTGCATCGACCCGGACAGACCGGGCGACTATCCGCGCTCGCTCTACATCCGCGGCGGAAATTTGTTCAACAAGGATTTGAGCGAAAACGTGATTTCGCAATCGCGCATTGAAACCGGCGCGGCGCGCCAGCCGGAGTTTTACGACAACGGCCGCAAGGCATTCATGCTGCGCGCGGTGCAGAATAACCCCGCGATCACGGGCGCGGACTGCTCCGGCGGGATCGTCGGCCTCTGGCGCAAACACGGCATACGCAGCGCGGGCTTCGACGCAAACGCAAACACGCTGTATGCACGCCACTGCACGGAGACGACCGGCCCGAACCCCGGCGACCTCGCGTGGAAGAGCGGGCACATCGGCTTGTACGTCGGCGCGGGGCGCATTGTCGAGTGGGCGGGCGGCGCATACGGCTGCCAGCTGACGCAGATGGACGACCGCCGCTGTTACGATTATGTGAAAGGGCGGAAATCCAGAATGTCCGCATGGCAAGGCTATGGCAACCCAAAACACTACTGAAGCAAGCAGGCGCAAAAAACGGCTGGACGAGTTTAGCAAGCTATCGTTCGCCGCGCTGGAGCTGGTCGGAGTCGGGAACCTGATTGCCTACTGGTGCGCGGTGTTTGCGGGACTCGCGCCGGAGCCGGACGTCGCCGTGACGGGCATTGTGGAGCTGATTGCGCCGTACATCGGCTACTGCGCGCTGCAGCTCGGGCTGAAAACGAGCCTGAACAAACACAAACTCAAGATCGGCGCAAGCGGGTCGGTCGTGAACATAGGCGGCGAAGATTCCGACGAAGCGCCGGTTTCGAACGAGCCGGACAATACAAAAAATTCAGAAGAATAAAAGCAACGGAACAACAAGCGGAGGAATGTTATGAACACGGTGGAAGTGCTCACGATGGTGTTCGGCGGCGGGGCCCTGGGCGCCGGGCTGAGCAAGCTGATCGACCGGCTGGTCGCGCACAAACTGGCGCGCAAGGACAAGCTGGCGGACGAAAAACAGGCGGACGTGGCGCGCATGGCAAAAGACGTGCAAGACCACGACGCGCGAATTCTGTGCCTTGAAAAAGCGGCGGCGCGCGGGGAAACGTCCGACCAGATCGTCTTCAAGGCGCTCAACGCGCTGCTGTCGCATTCGATCACCGGCAACGCGACCGGCGAAATGCGCAAGGTGCAAAAAGAGCTGGTCGATTCGATCATTGAGAATCATTGAAGCGCGCGACAAACGCCCCGAATGGTTCGAGTATAAAAAACAAGAGCCATTGCAGGGGAAAAAACGCCCCGAATGGTTCGAGTATAAAAAATTAGATTAGGGAGATAGATATATGAACTGGAAAGAAAAACTGAAAAACCTGCTGAGCCGCAAGTTCCTGCTTGCGCTCATCGGCGCGGTTTCCGGCCTTGCCATTGCGCTCGGCGCGGACGCGGACTTTGTGCAAATCCTTGTCGGCGCGGCGACCGCGCTGGTGTCGGTCATCTGTTACATCGTCGCAGAAGGCAAGATCGATGCAGCGGCCGTCACACTCGCAAGTGACTTCGTAAAGAAGGTCATTGAGGCGGTCGAAGCGGCGAAGGAGCAAGGGGAGACGGAGGACGGTGATGGTGCGGGGGATGCGGTGAAGGAGTAGGGGGAGGAGATTGAAAGACGCCGCTGAGAAGCGGCGTCTGGTTTACTTCACATGGTTTGACCATTGCTGATCGAAATGAGAGAATTCGAGTTCGGAGAAAATTCAAATATCTTGATGTTACCTAGTAAATGATGATATGTTCTGAAGTAATATTCGGCTAATGTTTCTTTTTTATTGGGATGCTTTGATTGTAACAATGCGATAATTCTCAATGTATTTTCCGGGAGAAATGACAAGTAGAATGCAGCTTCGTTTATAGAACCTAATTTTGCACTCGGTACATTTCCACTATTTGTCCAAGTATAGCATTTGCATTCGCAGACGATTGATTGATCAGAATTTACAATATCAAATCTATGTAGCTTTTGGGGCGAACCAATTGCGATAGCAATTTCTGTCTCAAATTGTTGATTATAAGCGTCGTTGAGTTTTAAGCATACAGCTTCTTGAAAACGCTTTCCAATGTGCGAGTTTTCATTGTTATTGATAAGCTGTTCCTCCTTTATAATAACCATAATGTAACCGACTTAGCGCGTGAGTTGTGATTGGTTTTATTTTTATAGAATTTCCACAGCGGCTTTCTAAATGTTAGTACCCTTTGGAATCAGATTCAGCTCGTTTTTTAGCTTCTTACCTTTGGCTGTAAGCGAATATAGTAATTGACCGTTTTTATAGTCTGTAACGATTAACTTCAGAGCTTCGAATTGATTCATTATTACCTTCGCTATCACGTTATCGGTAATAGTATTATCATTCACTAATGAAGAAAGGGTTTCATAAACATAATCTTCTGTGATTGAAGTATTAGCCATTTCAATTGATATTCTCTTAAATAATTCGATCCATGTAAAAATAGCAGAAGTGTAACGGGCTCCTTCGAACGGAGTATAAACAACGTATGGTATTGTAACTGTTTCTTTGTTGTCAAAAGCAAGGTCAGTATTTATTGCTGCATAATCGGCAAGAGATTTTTTGTAGTCATCGCGTTCTTTCTCTGTCGCTTCAAGCTGGGAACGAAGACTTTCAATATCTTGCCGCAGAGACAATTCATCATAATCTTTTGCGCGTTGCCATCCGGGTCTGTTGAATTCGTTTTTTGCATGCATAATGGATAATGCGACTTTGCCTTGCAAATCGCCGGAATCTTTCCACATACTGGCAAGTCTGTTAGACATAGCCTTCGTTTTGAACGCGGTGAGTTTCACTTTCTTATCTTCTGGTTCGTCCTGATCTCGCTTTTCGTCATCAAGTGCAAACACAAGAACGGGGATGCCTTTCTCAATTGCGTAGTTATATTCCATTTCGGTATAACTTATACCAGTGTTGGAATCAATCGAACCATAACGATTGCCTAAAACTAGAATATAATAATCGCAAAGGTCAATAACCTTCTTGATTACGGAGAACTGTTCTTGATCGGTTGCCACGAACGCTTCCATACCGGCGGGAATGCAATCAGCGGTGAGTAAAATACTGATGATCTTCTGTCGCTCTTCGTGCAGGTCTTTAAAAGTAGAGCTTATAAAAACTTGATACTTTTTATCCATGTTATCCTCTTATTGCGCTTGATGGGTGCTGTTGATGCCAAATAATTGAGTAACAAAATCTAATGCTAGGCGGTAAAAAGTGACAATCATAAAGTTTTGATTTTAAACAATATAATTTAATCACAAATATAAACTGTTGTAAACGGGAGAACGTCTTAAAAAGACATGCGCTTTGTGATATTTAGGTTTTTATTCCGGTAACGGTTATTAACGCGAATCATACATTCAGTTTGAATCACCGCGCGGTGGTTTTTTTGCGCACCGTCGTTTGACGCAACACGCGCTTCTGAAAACAAGATCTATCAAACATTTATACGGTACGGTTCATCTTGTGGCATATTTCGGAGTTTGGTATAATACGAAGGATTCTATTTCGTAGCGTAATCGAAAGGAGCAGTCAGTGAAAAATCAAACAATGCCCGGCGGCACCGATAAGAAAACCCCGTTTATTTACAACCTTATTTTTTTTATCTCGTTTGCGGCGTTCATCTTCCTAGTTGAGGGAGATGCTTTTTTGGACGGCGGCGACTGGCAGAAATACTTTGAAAGCTTTGTCCGCGTCCTTGTTCCGTTGGCTATTGCATTCTACTTTTCCTTCTATCGGCCGATTGTTGGCTTTGTTCGTGCAAATACGTCGCTCACGGAAAAGCTGATCGCTTTGGCAGGCGCCGTTCCATTGGGAATAAAGATTACGATTGATTTTTTCAATTCGTTTTTCATGCAGGTTTTAAACGGTGGATCGTCTCCGGTCCTCGTGAAGCGAGTTTTTGACATGCTGAACCTATCCCCGAACACCGGCAAAGCTCTGGTTTATATCGGTTGCGCTATCATGTGTGTGCTGTCCGTGTTTGTAATTGCAGTACTGCTGGCAGTGCTGCTCCACGTTGTTTGGATCACGCTCCGATACACAAAAAACAATCCGCGCAACGAATGGACGCCGGGCAAAAAAGCAACCGGCAAACGATACGGTATCGCCATCGCTCTATCGTTGACGTCGGGCATGCTTTGCCTGCTTACGCTCAACAAAGGGCTTGATTGGGGAGCCGACTACTCCGTATATATGCAGCAAGGCTTTCTGCTTGCAAACGGTGCTGTAGCGGGCATACACGAAGCCTGGGGATATTCCGCTATGCTGGCCGTGATCTATTCTATATTCGGCTACAATACGGTAGATTACAGTACGTTGATTTATTATAAAATTCCCAGCGCTATATGTTTTGCTTTGATCGTATTTTTCCTCTATCTATTCTTCACTAAGCGTTTTTCTCTGCGCTGGTCCGCATTTTTGACGATATTATTTGGATTCAATCCGAATCTTATCGCATTTAATAATTATATTTGGACGGATATTCCGCATCTGCTGTTCTGCGTCGTCAGCATCGTTTGCATCTATGAGTTCTTGAACAGCAGTAGCACAAAGCGACAGATTATTTTTGCCGTGCTGGCAGGGATCAGTATCTCTATTGCGAATGCAATACGGGCGGCTGGCATTGCACTTTTGATTGCGTTGTTCGTTGTTCAGATGATTTATTTGCTGGTATACGTTTGGCAAAAGAAAAAATCGTCAAGTTGCCTGATTCAGTTGCCGCAAAAGAGCAAATTATATATTCAATTTTTACCATATGCAGCTTATGCTGCGCTGACGCTTTGCACGATGTTGATCGTGCCATATTATTCCACGGGTGCGAGTGTAAGCAGATATGCTTCGGCAAGCGTGCTGATTCGGAATTTCGGCTACTATTTCAATCTGTTGTTCAGCGAATTTCTTGCGCCGTTTTCTCCGTTCCACATTCTGTCGTTCGCCGTTGTTTGGGTTGCTGTTCCGTTATTTATCATCGGCATTTACCGCAGTATCGGGCGGGACGTCGTTTCGGTCGTTTACTTTTGCTTTATGTTCATTTCAATGCTCTTCGTTTGGGCGTTGAACGGCATACGCTATACCTTCCCGCTCCTTCCGTTTTTCGTGCTGTTTATTGCCATAGGCGCGAAAACAGCCGTGTCGGCCGTTTCGGAAGCATACCATCTCCAAAAGCGGCTGAAGCGCATCGTTGCAATCGGCGCTTTGGCGTTGTCGGTGTTTCTGCTGGCCGGTTCGGCGTATAACGCGTATTCGAATCTTTCAAACGACCGGGTATGGGACCGGTTTGCGTTCAGTACCGACGCGATAGCAACCTATCAATACATACAGAATGAAACGGGTGAAGAGGCCGAAATCGTTTTCTACAAAGCGCCGGTCGTCGAACTGAACACCGGGCGGACGTCGACGCGTGAAATAACGCATGATAGAGGAATTGAACAGTATCTCATGATAACCGGTGACCCCAGCAATGAAGATCAATATATACCGGACGAATACGCAACAGAACAAACGCTGGAAAGCGCCTTAAATCTCGACTTACAGATTGTTTATGA